>NZ_RJKL01000001.1:0-2400000 GCF_003751945.1 Couchioplanes caeruleus
CCGGTCCAGCGCCTCCGCCTCGGCGATGACGGCGAGGCACAGGGCGAGCCGCTCGGCGTCGATCCCGGGCGTCTCGGGGCGGCCGTCGGGCCGGGCGGTCTCGTCAACTGTCGCGGTCATGCTCATCCCGTCGCGGTAGTACCCATGGTCCGCAGGGCACTGTACTTTCCACGACGCCCGCGCGGCCGCCCGGCGGGGGACAGCGCGGCTTTTCCGCCCGTATCGGCCATCACGGACCGGCCACCCGGCCGGCGCGCGACGCCGCACGGACGCCTCAGGAGGCGGGCCCGCGACGGCTGGGCAGGTCGGCCACGGGTGCGAGCTCGGACAGGTCCCGCGGCCGTCGGCCGCGCACCAGAGGGTCCGGCGCGAACTCCGCGTCTGCCGGTCGGGTCGCTGGGGGCGCCGGTGGTGGTGCGGCGGCCGGAGCCGGCGAGACAAGCGGTCGGTCCGGCGGGGTCCGCGGCACCGGCGCCGTGGCCCGCACCGGCCCGAAGAAGGCGGGACCGGCAGGCGGCGACACCGGCGCCGCAGGAGACGACACCGGTACCGCAGGTCGCGACACCGGTACCGCCGGAGGCGACACCGGCGCCGCAGGCGGCGCGACGGGCGGCACGGGCCGCCTGGGCAGGTCACCGGGCGGCACGGGGCGCCTGGGAAGAGGGACGGCCGCGAAGTTCTCGGGCCGCGCGGCGGGGAGAGGCGCGGCGGCCGGGAACGACGCGGCAGCCGGGAACCACGCGGCGGCAGGGAAGGGTGCGGCGGCCGGGGACGGCGTGGTGGCGGGGGAGGGCGCGGCGGCCGGGGACGGCGCGGTGGCGGGGGAGGGAAGGCCGGGTACCTGCTCCTCCAGCGTGACCCGCTCCGGCATCGGCACCGGCGCGGACCCGGCCGTGGGCAGGCCGGGCACGACCGCACCGAACACCCATCCGCCGCCGAGAGCCGGCGCCGCCGGTGACGGTGACGGTGACGGTGATGACGGTGATGACGGTGACGGTGACAACGATGGCAGTCGCGGCGTGACCATCGCCGCCACCTCGGGCATTGCGCTACCGAGCACCGCCGGCGAAGGGAGATCCTCCGCGTGCGAAGGCGAGGCGGGCGGGAGCGCCCGGGCCGCGTGGCGGCCCGCCGACACCGTCGGGTACAGCTCGTCTTCGTACTCCGCCAGGCCCGCGCGTTCCTGTAGCCGCCGCAGCGGACCCGGTGCCCACCAGGCCGCGTCGCCCAGCAGGCGCAGCACCGCCGGTACCAGCAGCATGCGGACCACCGTCGCGTCCAGGAACAGGGCGACGATCATGCCGATGCCGATGAAGCGCATGGTCGTCACCGAGGACAGGGCGAAGGCGCCGGTCACCACGATGAGCAGGACCGCCGCCGCGCTGATCACCCGGCCGGTGCGGGCCAGGCCCGTCGTCACCGCCTCGGCCGTCGACGCGCCACGGGTGCGGGCCTCGACCATGCGGGACAGCAGGAAGACCTCGTAGTCCGTGGAGAGGCCGAAGACGACCGCCGCCATCAGGATCACGATGCCCACCTCGAGCGGCGCCGGCGTGATCCGGAGCAGGTCCGCGCCGTGGCCGTCCTGGAAGATCCAGACGAGGATGCCGAAGGTCGAGCCCAGGCTGACCGCGCTCATCAGCACCGCCTTGACCGGCAGCAGGATGGAGCCGAACGCCAGGAACATCAGCAGCAGCGTCGCGCCGACGAGTAGGCCGATCATCTGCGGCAGGCGGTCGGCGGTCGCGGAGAGGCTGTCGACGCTGCGGGCCGTGGTGCCGCCGACCAGCACGCGGGCGCCGGCGGGCGGGGGCAGGTCGCGGATGCGTTCGACGGCCGTACGGGCCTGCGGTCCGAACGGATCCGTGGCGGTGAGGGTCGCGGTGTAGGTGACGGCCTTGCCGCCCGCGCCGGTGGGCGTGACCGCCGCTACGCCGGGGATCTTGGCGACCTTGTCCGCGAAAGCGGGGGCGTCCTTCGGCGCCTCGCCCGTGCCGTGCAGCACGATCTGGATCCCCGCGCTGCTCAGGACGGGGAAGTCGGTCTTGAGCGTCTCGATCGCGCGGCGGGCGGGATCGGCGGCGGGCAGGACCCGCTCGTCGTTCTCGCCGAACTGCACGCCGTGGATCGGCGCCGCGAGCACGGCCAGGCCGGCCAGGATCGGCAGCGCCACCAGCACCGGGCGGCGCAGGACGAACCCGGCGAGGGCGGCCCAGCCCGTGCCCTCCGGACGACCTCCGCGGCGGCGCGGCAGCCGTACCGGAAGCTTGTCGACGCGGTGACCGAGGACGGCCAGGAGCGCGGGCAGCAGGGTGAGCGACAGCAGAGCCGCGAGAGCCACGGCGGCAAGGCCGCCGTAGGCCAGGGACTTCAGGAACCCCTGCGGGAAGAACAGCAGCCCGGACAGCGCGATCATCAGCAGGCACGCGGAGAACAGGACGGTACGCCCGGCGGTCGCGACCGTACGGGTGACCGCCTGCGCGGGCGTACGCCCGGAGCTCTGCTCCTCCCGGAACCGTCCCACCATGAACAGCCCGTAGTCGATCGCCATGCCGAGCCCGAGCAGGCTCGCCACGTTGACCGCGAACGGGTTGACGTCGTGGCCGGACGCGATGGCGTGCAGCACGCCCAGCGAGCCGAGGACCGCGCAGCCGCCGACCAGCACCGGCAGGGAGGCGGCGACGAGCGAGCCGAAGATGAACAGCAGCAGGATCAGCACCACGGGCAGCGAGATCGCCTCGGCGAACGCGAGGTCCCGGGTCGAGCGGGTGCCGGAGGCGTCGGCCAGCGGTATCCCGCCGGCGAGCTGAACGGTGGCGTCCGGCACCGTCAGCTTGTCGTCGATCTCCCGGTAGGCCGCGAGCTTCTCGCCGTCGTCCGCACCGGCCAGGGTCAGCACGGCCACGGCGCTCTTGCGGTCCGCCGCGGCGTACTGCGCGACCTTGCCGGGCCAGTAGCCGGTGACGGCGGTGACCGCCGACTCGGGCAGCGCGTCGAGCCGCTTCTCGATGCCGTGGCCCAGCGCCGCGTCGTCGATCGTGCCCTTCGCGGGCCGGTAGATCACCACGACGTCGCCGCTCTGCATGCCCAGCTCCGCGGCGGCGACCTCGGTGGCCCGGCTCGACTCGCTGCCCGGGTCGGTGTAACCGCCCTCGGAGAGCTTGTCGAACACGCCGGTGCCCCAGGCGCCCGCCGCCGCGACGGCGGCGACGGTGCACACGAGCACCGCCCAGCGGAACCGGGCCACGAACGAACCCCACCCGGCGAACAAAGGAACCCCTCTTTCCGAACCCTGCGTACGGGCTCAGCGCAGCGTCGCCGCCTCCAGCGCGACGCCCCCGCAGTCGGAATCGAACGAGTCCTCGGTGACCCAGCTCAGGTTGATCTTGCCGCTCTTCGGCGCGCGGTAGGTCACGACGAAGGCGACCGTGGCCAGGTTGCTGCCCCGCTCCTCGAAGCTGGCGGTGGCCGTCGGGCCGCCGGTGGACAGCTTGGCGGTCAGCTTGCCGCGCCCGGCGAGGGCGCCCACGTAGACCTTCAGCGTCGACGTCGAGGTGCCCGCCGGGGCGGACAGGGTGAAGCCGTTGCCCTTGCCGCAGGTGCGGATGCCGGTCGGCGTGCCGTCGGAGTTGCTCACCGGGGAGCCGCCGCTCCAGACGAAGCGCTGGGGGCTGAAGGCGTGCCGGAAGCGGGGTGCCGTCGGCGGGCCTTCCAGGATCGCGAAGTCGCCGTCCGCCTTGCGCTCCATGGAGAAGGTCCCCTGCTCACCCCAGTGCACCCAGTCGCGGGTGCCCTCGTTGGCGAGGTTGACCCCGGCGGGAATGGCGGTGCGGGCGATCGTGACCGAGCCGGTGAACGGCGCCGGCGGCTTGCTCGTCGGCGGCTTCGAGGCGCTCTTGCTGGGCGTCGGCGACGGGCTGTCGGACGCGCTCGGCAGCGGGATGGGGAACTGGTCGGGCGGGTTGAGCGGCACGTCGGCGAGCGCCGGCGGCTGCACGGGCGGCATCGCCTGCTTCTTGTCCCGCGCGGTGCCGCTGATGATGAAGCCGAAGGCCACCACGATGAGCACCCCGGCGAGGATCACCGCGGCGGGCAGGAGGACCTCGCTGAGCCGCCGCGTACGGTCCTCGAGCAGCTCGGGTGGCACCGCCGCGCTTCGTCGTCCGGCGTTCCGATAGCCGTAGCCGGCCCTCGACGGGGCCGGATAGGGGCGGCGGAACGCCGGCTCGGAGGGTTGTCCCTCGGGCTGTGGCTGGCGACCTGTCGAACGGTCGTCGTCCGGCACCGACCCTCCCGGTCGTTCGTAGGCGGTTCGCCCGGGCGACGCCGTCGGCGCCCGAAGCGAGTTGTCCCTGGTACGGATGCATTCTTCGCAGCGAGGAGGTACACCGTCTCACCTTCTGTGAGTGATGGAGAAGAGCGAATTGAGTAACCAGCCGTTTTATTGATCACCCGGCTCGGCGGTTCGGTGGAGGTAGACGCCGCCCGAGCGGTCAGGGCGAGTACGGTGTCCGAAGTTTCCCGCGTGTCCTTTCCGGCGGGGTCCGGTTCCCATCCGATGAGGGAGAATTCAGAGCAGATGAGTGTCCAGGACAAGACCGCCGGCAAGCGTCGCGGCCAGGCGCTCACGGGCGCGCTCGCCGGAGTCGCCGTGATCGCCGTCCTCGTCGCGGTCTTCGTCGGCATCAAGATGTCGGACGACGACGAGAAGCAGTCGGCCGCCGCCACGGCACCGGCCGCCGGCGCGCCGGCGCAGCCCGCGCCCAGCGCGCCGCCCGCGCAGGCCCCGGTCGACCCGGCACTGCAGAAGAAGCCGGTCGTCGAGGCGGGCTCGGGCGACGTCACGAAGCTCGTCGTCAAGCAGCTCATCGCCGGCAAGGGCCCGAAGCTGGCCGCCGGCCAGACGATCCGGGCCCACTACGTCGGCGTGACCTACGCCGACGGCAAGCAGTTCGACTCGTCCTGGGACCGCGGGGAGCCCGCCGAGTTCCCGGTCGGCGTCGGTCAGCTCATCAAGGGCTGGGACCAGGGTCTGGTGGGCGTGCCGGTGGGCAGCCGGGTGCAGCTCGACATTCCCGCCGATCTGGCCTACGGCGAGAACGCCACCGGCGGGCGTCCCGCCGGTGACCTGCGTTTCGTCGTGGACGTGTTGGCCGCGCAGTAGCCGCTACAGCTCCCGCACGATCACATCCGCCTGCCGGGGGCGGCCCGCCGCGTCGGGCCGCTCCTCGACGGTGTACTTGAGGTCGCGCAGCGCCGTGAGCAGCTCGTCCACCGAGGCCGGCGCCGCGTCCGCGGCGGCCAGGGCCCGCACCAGCCGGCCCTTGGTCGCCTTGTTGAAGTGGCTGACCACCGAGCGGCGCGGCGCGCCGTCCACGATCCGCTCGTGCAGCACCCGCAGCGCCACGGCCCGCGGCCCCGGCGCCGCCATCGCGGCGTAGGCCCCCGAGCGCAGGTCCAGCACCGGGCCGTCGTCCGGCAGCGCCGTGGCCAGCGCCGTCCGCCAGTACGGCGTCAGCCCGCCGATCCCGGGCAGCGTGACCCCGGCCGAGCAGCGGTACGCGGGAATCCGGTCGGTGAGCCGCACGACGCCCCACAACCCCGAGAAGACGACGGCCCGCGCGTCCACCCACTCCCGGGCCGGCGGGGCGAGCGTGGCCACGTCGAGCGCCTCGTAGAGCACCCCGCTGTAGACCTCGGCGGCCGGCGCGGCCGGGGCGGTGGCCAGGGCCGCGTTGCGCATCAGCTCGCCGTGCTGGCCGGCGCTGAGGCCGAGGACCTCCAGCGACTCGGCGACCGCGCGGGCGCTGGTGCGCCGGCTCATCGCGACCAGCCGGCGCAGCACCCGGCGGCGGGCGGGGGCGAGCCCCGGCAGCCAGAGGGCGGCCGGATCGACCGGCTCCCCGGCGGTGGGCGCGGTCTTGCCCTCGGAGGGCGGCAGCAGGATGAGCACGCCGCGAGGTTATAAGCCGGACGCATCGGGCTCGTCGGCGAGGGCTTCCGCGACGCTGGGATAGACGGCGAGGGCGGGCACCAGGCCGACCGTCCGCAACAGACCGTCCAGCCAGCCGCCCGGCGCGGCGAGGCGCAGCCAGCCGCCCACCGCGGCCGCGCGGCGATGCCCGATCACGAAGGCGCTCAGCCCGGTCGAGTCGCAGAACTCGACCCCGGACAGGTCGATCACGATCCGCGGCAGCGGGCGGTCGAGCACCTGATGGAGGGTGGTCCGCAGGACCGGGGCGGTGTCCAGGTCCAGGTTGCCGCGGACGGTCACGACGACGGTGTCGTCCGGGTTGCCGATGACGGACACGTGCACGGCGGTCTCCTCGCATCGACGGAGACTTCTGTCTGCCCACTCAGGGGCGTCGCGGAACCTGCGGGACCGTGATCGTCGTGCGGACCGTGGCCTGGTCGATCTCCGTGGTGCGCACGGTGAACGTGACGTCGTACGTTCCCGGCAGCGGGAAGGTCAGCGCCCCCATGGCGTCGTTGCGCGGGTGCAGCGGCAGCATCGGCTGGGTGATCGGCTCGAGGTCCTGTCCCTGGAGCCGGGTCGTCACGGTCCATTCCTGCGCCGGCAGCGGCTTGCCCTCGGGCGTGTAGGTGAAGCCGTGCACCGTGTTGTTCTCGCCCAGCTCCACGGGATAGACGGAGTACTGCAGGGTGAACAGCTCCGAGGTGAGGGTCTGCGACACGCCCCGCTCGGAGGTCGCCGCCTGCTCCGGCCCGGCGGCGCGGCCGGGCGTCGTCTGCACCAGCACCGCGCTGAGCCCGAGGATCACGACGGTCGAGGCGACCTCGATGCGCACCGTACGGCGCAGCGGCCCGGGTCCCGCCGTGGTCACCCGTGACCGCTGGACGAAGGAGCGGGCCACGGCCGCCAGCCCGAGGACGGCCGCCAGGACCGCGACCTTGCCCAGCAGGAGCCGGCCGTACGCGGTGCTCCACAGCGCGCCGACCGAGCCGAGCTGGACCACGGCCTGTACCACGCCGGCACCGACCAGCCAGACCACGGCCAGCGCGGCCCAGCGCGACCAGACCGGCAGGATCCGGCCGAGCACCCGCGGGTGCGCCCGGCGCAACAGGAAGCACGACAGGGTCACGAGGCCGCCGAGCCACCCGGCCATCGCGGCCATGTGGATCACGTCGGCGGCGACGATCGCGCCGGACAGCGGCGACTCGGTGGCGTGCCCGGTCAGCGGCCAGGTCGCCAGGCCGCCGAGGCCGAGCACGAGCAGCGCCGCGCCGCGCCGGCGGCCACCCTCGCCGCGCAGGACCGGCGGCAGCAGCACCGCGACGACGGCCAGCACCGCCAGGCGCGCGAGCAGGGCCAGCCCGTACGGGCTCGCCAGCACGTCCGCGAGCTCGGTCACCGAGACGTCCCACCAGGGCGCGCCGCTGCTGGCCGGGGCCTGGGTCCACAGCGCGCCGAGGGTCGCCGCGGCGGTGCCGATCAGCCCGGTCCGGACCAGCAGGACCGGGCCGCGCCGGGACACCCGCCGGGGCCACAGCAGGGCGAGCAGCAGCGCCGGACCGGCGATCAGCGCCAGGCCGGCGTACCCGATGACCTTGAAGGCGGGGCCGGCGACCGCGACCGACGGGTGCACGCCGGTGGGGTCGCTCTCCGCGGGCCGTGCCGACGGCGCGCCCACCGAGAAGGTCATAGCGCCGCCGATCGGATGGCTGTCGGCCGACACGACCCGGTAGCTGACCAGGTAGGTGCCCAGCGGCTGGGCGGCGCGGCGGACCTGGATGCGCAGGGTCGGCCCGGACGCGGTGACCGTACCGGTGATCCGCTTGCCGTCCGGGGCCAGGACCTGGATCCGGCTCGTGACGGGGGTGACCGCCTCGGTGAACTGGACGACGATCTCGGCCGGGGGAGCGTCGATCACCGAGCCCGGCTCCGGGGCGGCGCCGACCAGCGCCGCGTGCGCACTCACCGGCGAGGCGGGCAGCACCAAGGTGGCGAGTCCCACGACCAGGAGGATGAGTACGCGTATCGTCCGCGGCCCCCCGGCCGCCCAGACCCGTGTCACGACAGGTAGTTCGGATCTCCGCCGGGAAAGGTTCAATCCGCGCGCCGCGGCTTACGGATCGTGGTCGCCGGGTACGGCAGCGACGATACGATCCCGGGCATTATTACGCACCTGAAGGAGGCCTTCGATGTCTGTGCACCCCCGCGCCGGCACTCCCGCCGACTCCCGTGACACCATCGACGTGCCTCGGGTGGTCCTCAGCTACTACACCGAACATCCCGATCCGACCGTCACCGCGCAGCGTGTGGCGTTCGGGACCTCAGGTCACCGGGGTTCCAGCCTGCGGACGGCGTTCACCGAGGACCACATCGTCGCCACCAGCCAGGCCATCGTCGAGTACCGCAGGAACCAGGGCACGGACGGTCCGCTCTTCCTCGGCCGCGACACCCACGCGCTGTCCGAGCCCGCCCTGGTCTCCGCCCTCGAGGTCTTCGCCGCCAACGAGGTGAAGGTGTTCGTCGACAGCCGGGACGGCTACACCCCGACGCCGGCGCTGTCGCACGCCATCCTCACGTACAACCGGGGCCGCACGTCCGGGCTCGCCGACGGCGTCGTGGTGACCCCGTCGCACAACCCGCCCGACGACGGCGGCTTCAAGTACAACCCGCCAAACGGCGGACCCGCCGGCACCGACGCCACCACCTGGATCCAGGACCGGGCCAACGCGTTGATCGCCGGCGGCCTCAAGGAGGTACGCCGGTCCGGCGCCGCCCGCGCCCGGGCCTGCGAGTGGGTGTCCGGCTACGACTACCTCTCCGCGTACGTGGACGACCTGGGTTCCGTGATCGACATGGCGGCGATCCGGGCGGCGGGGGTGCGCATCGGCGCCGATCCGCTGGGCGGGGCGTCGGTGGCGTACTGGGGCGAGATCGGCGCCCGGTACGGGCTGGACCTGACCGTGGTCAACCCGCAGGTCGACCCGACCTTCCGGTTCATGACCCTGGACTGGGACGGCAAGATCCGGATGGACTGCTCGTCGCCGTACGCGATGGCCTCGCTGATCGAGCAGAAGGACCGGTTCCAGATCGCCACCGGCAACGACGCCGACGCCGACCGGCACGGCATCGTCACGCCCGACGGCGGGCTGATGAACCCGAACCACTACCTGGCCGTCGCCATCTCCTACCTGTTCCGGGTGCGGACCGACTGGCCGTCGGGCGCTGCGATCGGCAAGACCCTGGTCTCCTCGTCGATGATCGACCGGGTCGCGGCGGACCTGGGCCGCCCGCTCGACGAGGTGCCGGTGGGCTTCAAGTGGTTCGTGCCCGGCCTGCTGGACGGCTCTATCGGCTTCGGCGGCGAGGAGAGCGCGGGCGCGTCCTTCCTGCGCCGCGACGGCGGTCCGTGGAGCACCGACAAGGACGGCATCCTGCTGAACCTGCTCGCCTCGGAGATCCTGGCCACCACCGGGCGCACGCCCAGCGAGCACTACCGCGAGCTCACCGAGACCTTCGGCGCGCCCGCGTACGCCCGCATCGACGCCCCGGCGACCCGCGAGGAGAAGGCGGTCCTGGCGAAGCTGTCGCCGTCGCAGGTCTCCGCCCGGGAGCTGGACGGCGAGCCGATCACGGCGGTGCTGACCACCGCGCCGGGCAACGACGCCCCCATCGGCGGCCTCAAGGTGGTCACCGAGTCCGGCTGGTTCGCCGCGCGCCCCTCCGGCACCGAGGACGTCTACAAGATCTACGCCGAGTCGTTCCGGGGCCCGGAGGCGCTGGCCCGGATCCAGGAGGAGGCCCGGGCCGTCGTCTCCGCCGCCCTCAAGGGCTAGGGCGCACCAGGCCGAGGTTGTAGGCGACGATCGTCGCCTGCACCCGGTCGCGGACGCCGAGCTTGGCCAGCAGGGCGTTGACGTGTGCTTTCACCGTGCCGGTCGTGATGCCCAGCGCCGCGCCGATCTCGGCGTTGGACAGCCCCCGGGCGATGCTGACCAGCACCTCGCGCTCGCGCGGGGTCAGTCCCGCCAGCCGGGAATCCTCGCCGGGAGTGGCGATCACGGCGCCGCCGGCGAACGCGTCGATCAGCCGCCGGGTGACGGCCGGGCTGAGCATCGCCTCGCCGTCGGCGACCACCCGGATCGCCGCCAGCAGGTCGGCCGGCTCGGTGTCCTTGAGGACGAAGCCGGACGCGCCCGCCTTGAGCGCCTCGAAGACGTAGGCGTCCTGGTGGAACGTGGTGAGCACCAGCACCCGCGGCGGCCGCGGCGCGGCGGTCAGCCGGGCCGTGGCGGTCAGCCCGTCCATGCCCGGCATCCGGATGTCCATCAGCACGACGTCCGGCCGGACCCGCTCCGCGACCTCGAGGGCCGCCGCGCCGTCGCCGGCCTCGCCGACGATGGTCAGATCGGCCTCGGCGTCGACGATGGCCGCGATGCCGGCCCGCACCATCAACTGGTCGTCGACGACCATCACCCGGGTTGCGATGACGTCACCTCTTCCTCGTTCTCCCCGTCGCGTTCCTGTCCCGCCCCGCCGCCCGGCCGCGCCGGCGCCGCCGCGGGCGTCGCCGGAAGCCGGATCTCCGGTCGCCCGGCAGGTGTCGTGGCCAGCGAGCCGCCCACGGCCGCCAGCCGGGCGCGCAGCCCGGCGGCCACCTCGCCGCCGGGGTCCGACGGCATCGGCGTCACCGTGATCCGCAGCGGGTCGCCGGACAGGTCCACCCCCACCGTCACCGGCCCGGTGTCCCCGGCGAGCAGCAGCTCCACCACCCGGTAGGCGGAAAGGTCCACGTCGGGGCTGAGCGTACGGCCCGCGCCGGTCGTCTCGATCGTCACCGTCCGGCCGTTGGCGCGCCAGCGCTCCGCCAGCGCGGGAAGCGCTGCCAGGGTCGGTTGCGGGGTGCGGTCCGCCTGGGCGGGGGCCTCGCGCAGGTTGTTGAGCAGGCCCCGCATCCCGTCCAGGGCAGCCCGGGCGCGGGAGAGGACCTGGTCCAGGTCGCCGCGGTCGGCGGCCTCGGCGACCAGGGCGGTGTCGCGCAGCACCGCCGCGTGCAGGCCCGCGGCGACCCGGGCCCGCTCCGCGGCGGCGTCGGCGAGGGCCCAGGCGGTGGCGGCGGCGACGGCGTGGTCCTGCCGGGCGCGGGCCCGGTCCCGGCGGCGGCGCACCAGGAAGCCGGTCAGCCAGGCGGCGAACAGCGGCTGCGACATCGAGAGGCCGCACATCACGGTCATGAACAGGAACAGCGCCCCGGGCGGCTCGCCGGCGAAGTCCTCGGGCGGTTCCAGGATGAGCATGAGCGTGGCCGCCGGGATCGTGCTGAAGAGCACCGCCACCATGGCGAGCCAGGTCAGCACCGTGTCCCGGCCGTATCGGGCGACGGCGTGCACCGCGAGGACCTCCACCCCCAGTCCGGCGAGCGCGAACCAGCCGAAGTGCTCCGGGAGCACGTGCGTGGCCACGAGGGCCGGCCACACCCACGTCGTGAGCACGACGACCGCCAGCACGATCCACGGCCGGTCGCGCCGCCACATCAGCGGGACGGCGTGCGCGATCAGGGTCAGCGCGATCAGCGGCACCCACCTCGACCCGGGCGGCGTCCCGGGGCCGAGCTCGGGATCGGTGATGAGCAGGAGTACGGCGCTGGCCGGGACGAACAGCGCGAGCAGCAGCACCGCCGCGTCGATGACCCGCTCGGCGCGGGGCCGCCGCGGCCCGGGACAGCCGGCCGCGGGCAGGACCGCTCGCACCCGCCAGCCTCCGCCGTCGCGGGGCCCCGCCTCCAGGCTGCCGCCGAGCGCCTCGGCGCGTTCGCGCATCCCGGTGAGCCCGCGCCCGGACCCGAGCTGACCCTGCGGCGGCCGGTCCGCCGCGGCGGGACCGTCGTCGGTGACGGTCAGCTCGACGCCGCCCGGGCCGTCGCCGAGCCGGACGGCCACCGCGGCGCCCGGGGCGTACCGCAGCGTGTTGGTGAGGGCCTCCCGGGCGATGCCGTACGCCGCCTCGGCGACGCCCGGCGGCAGCGCCGTCGTGCCGGTCACCGTGACCCGTTGGCCCAGGCGGCGGAAGCCCTCCGCAAGCTCCTCGAGCCCGTGGGCGTCCGGGCGCTGGTCCGGCAGTTGCAGGAGCGCGACGAGGCGGTGCAGAGCGGCGAGGGTCTCCCGCCCGGTGCGCGCGGCGAAGTCGCGGGCCTCGGCCATCAGCTCGGGTCGGGAGCCGCCGATCCGCTGCGCCGCCGACGCGATCACCACGATCGAGGTGAGGTGGTGCGCGGTCACGTCGTGCAGCTCACGGGCCAGCCGGTGGCGTTCGGTGTCGGCCGCCCGCAGCCGCCGGTCCTCGGCCTCCGCGAGCTCGATGGCCGCCCGGGCGCGGTCGGCGTGCCAGCGGTGCCGGGCCCGGCCCAGCGCGACGACCGTCACGTCGAAAACCACGATCACCGCGACGACCAGCGGATACTCGGGGCCGAAGGGCTGGAACACCGCGTACGCGAGGCACTCCCAGACGATGAGGACCAGCGCGGTCAGCACGGCGGTGCGCTGGGTACGCCACACCGCGACGCTGAAGAGCGCGATGAATTCGGCGTTCGAGATCGCCATCGTCGCGTCGGCCGGCAGCCCCCACATGCCGAGCGCGAGCGCCGGCACGACGACCGTCAGAACCGCCATCGGGGCGGAACGCCGCCACAACAGTGCGACCGACGTCACCGCGGTGACCGCCAGGACGGTGCAGACCTGCACGGCGGTGACCGACTCGCCCTCCAGCAGGGGCAGGCCGGGCCACGCCAGCAACTGCTGCACGGCGAGCAGCGCGGGCACCAGCCAGGTGGAGATCCGTTTCATGACCACTGAGACCCTAGGCGGCGCGCGCACGCGCCACATCGGCCCCGGGTGCCACCGTGTTCTCTATCCGAGGTTGGGGTCGGGGTGTGTCCGCCCCCCGTCACGCTCAGTGCCACAGGTTGCCGCCGGATGCCGGAATTCTCAGCTTCCAGTCCGCCGGGCCGACTTTTCTGTCGCCAGAAATCCAGGAACAGCGAGAGGTAACCGTGCCCAGCATGCCGCCACCAGCCGCCCAGGTGGGCCGCCGGCGGGTGCGTCAACAGGCCCGTCCGGACCTGCTGCCGCTCGCCGTCGCCGCCGGCACGGTGGTCGCGGTGCTGGTGTGGCTGCTGGTGCGCGACGCCGGTGCCCCGATCCGGCTCGGCTACGCCGCCGGCCCGGTCGCCATGGGGGCCGCGTTCCTCGCCTGCCACCGGATCGGTTCGACGATCATCGTGGCCCGGCCGGTCCGCGGGTTCTGGCGGCTCTACTCCCACGCCGCCGTCTGTGTGGGCATCGGCGCCACCGTGAGCTTTGCGCTGTCCAACAACCGGCCCGGCATCTCCCCGTACGTGGCCGGCCCGATGCTGCTCGGCGTGGCCCTGCTGATGCTGGCCTTCCTGCATCTGCCGCGCGAGAAGCGGTCGATGCTGCGCTGGACGCAGTTCCTGCTGGACGGCGCGACCGTGGCCGTCGCGGGAGCCCTGATCTTCTGGTACGTGGTGCTCCAGCTCGCGCCGCGCGGCATGGACTCGCTGACCCAGTACGGCGCCGCCGTCGTCGGCGTCGGCGGGCTCATCGCGTTCGTGGTGATCGGGCGCGCCGCGATGAGCCCGGCCAGCGTGGTGGACTCGCTGTCGCTGCGGATCCTCACCGTCGCGCCGTTCATCGGTGTGGTGGTGTCGGTGCTGATCATCATCGGCGGGGAGACCGGGCGGCTGTGGCTGTCCGTGCTCGCCGTACCGGCCGTCGGCGCGGCGATGACGCTGGCGGCGTACCGCCAGCAACTGGTCCTGTGCCGGCCCGGGGCCGAGCCGAAGCCGGCCGGTGGCCGCAGCATCTACCACACGCTGCCGCTGATCTCGGTCGTCGCGACCGCCGCCCTGGTGGTCACCGTCTCCGCCCGTCAGCTCGACGCCGGCCCGCGGGTCGTCATCATCGGCGCCGTCCTCATCGCCGCCTTCGTCGTCGCCCGGCAGTTGCTGGGCCGGCGCGCCAACGACCGGGTGTTGGAGGGCGTCCGCCGTCAGCAGGCCGAGCTCGAACATCTCGCGATGCACGACCCGCTCACCGGACTGGCCAACCGGGCCCGCTTCAGCGCGGTGCTCGGCGAGCGGCTGGACGCGCACCGGGCCGCCAGCGTGCTGCTGGTCGACATCGACGACTTCAAGATGGTCAACGACACCATGGGCCACGCGGTCGGCGACCAGCTCCTCTACGAGGTCGCGCAGCGGCTGTGCCAGCACAGCGCCGTCACGCACCTTCCGGCCCGGCTGGGCGCCGACGAGTTCGGCGTCCTGCTCGACACCGACGAGGCGGTCGAGGCCGAGGAGGGGGCGGCGCGCATCCTGGCGGCGCTCGCGGTGCCCTTCCGGGTCGGCGAGCACCAGTTGCTCGCGCACGCCAGCATCGGGGTCGCCCTGGCCGGTCCCGGCGACAGCGCCGACGAGATGCTGCGCAACGCGGACATCGCCATGTACGAGGCCAAGGCCGCCGGCAAGGCGTCCTGGGCGCGCTTCGAACCGCGGATGCGCCACGAGGTGGTCAACCACGCCCGCCTCGGCAGCGAGCTGCACAACGCGATCATCCGGCACGAGCTGTACCTGGCGTACCAGCCGGTCTTCGACCTCGTCACCGGTCGCCTGGCCTGCGTCGAGGCGCTCGTCCGCTGGAACCATCCGACCCGCGGCAACGTGCCGCCCAACGACTTCATCCCGGTCGCCGAGCGCTCCGGGCTGATCGTCCCGCTCGGCTCCTGGGTGCTGCGCGAGGCATGCACCCAGCTTGCCGCGTGGCGGGCCGAGTACGGCGACGCGGCCATCGGCTCGATCAACGTCAACGTGGCGGCACGCCAACTGCGCGATCCGGGCTTCGTCGACGAGGTCACGGCGGTGCTGGCCGACACGGGCCTGGTGCCGGCGAACCTCGTCCTCGAGGTGACCGAGTCCTCCGTGGTGGACGGCCGCCAGGTGCGCGACACCCTCGAGGCCCTGCACGGGCTCGGCGTGCGCCTGGCGCTCGACGACTTCGGCACCGGCCAGTCGAGCCTGAGCCTGCTGCGCGCGTTCCCGGTGGACGTGCTGAAGCTCGACAAGTCCTTCGTCGACGGCATCTGCGACGGCGAGGACCGCGGCCGCCTCGCCGTGGCGGCCGCCGTCTCCCAGCTCGCCGAGTACCTGGACCTGTACGCGGTGGCGGAGGGCATCGAGACCGCCGAGCAGGCGGAGCGGCTGCGGCGGATGGGCTACCGGCTGGGGCAGGGCTACCACCTGGCCAAGCCGCTGCCGCCGGGCGAGGTGGCGGTCCTGATGACCAGACCCGCCACCGCGCCCGTCGCGGCCTGAACCTCAGGCGGTGACCTCGTTGCGGTCCGCTCCCCACATGGTGTGGAACGCACCCTCCTTGTCCACCCGGCGGTACGTGTGCGCACCGAAGAAGTCGCGCTGTCCCTGGATCAGCGCGGCCGGGAGCCGCTGCGCCCGCAGGCCGTCGTAGTAGGCCAGCGCCGACGCGAAGCCCGGTGCCGGGATGCCCTGCTCGGCGGCGAGCGCCACCACCCGCCGCCACGCCGCCTGGGCGCCGCTGACCGCGTCGAGGAAGTAGTCGTCCACCAGCAGCGTCTGCAGGCCGGCCTGCTTGTCGTACGCCCGTTTGATGTGGTCGAGGAACTTGGCCCGGATGATGCAGCCGTCGCGCCAGATCTTCGCCATCGCGCCGGGGTCGATGTCCCAGCCGTACTCCGCGCTCGCGGCCTGGATCTGCTGGAAGCCCTGGGCGTACGCGACGATCTTGGAGGCGAAGAGCGCCTGCTCCACGTCCGCCTGCAGGTCCGCACCGCCGGCACCGGCACCGGCACCGGCGCCGGCCGACGGGCCGGGCAGCTTGCCGGCGGCCGCCGCGCGCACCTCCGCGCCGCCGGACAGGGCGCGGGCGAAGACGGCCTCGGCGATCCCGCTGACCGGTACGCCCAGGTCCAGCGCGGACTGCACGGTCCAGCGGCCGGTGCCCTTCTGCTCGGCCTGGTCCACCACGACGTCGACGAACGGCTTGCCGGTCTCGGCGTCGACCTGCCGGAGCACCTCGGCGGTGATCTCGATCAGGTACGAGCCCAGCCGCCCGGAGTTCCAGCCCCGGAAGACGTCCGCGATCTCCGCCGGCGTGTGCCCGCCGGCCTGCCGGAGCAGGTCGTACGCCTCGGCGATGAGCTGCATGTCGGCGTACTCGATGCCGTTGTGCACCATCTTGACGAAGTGGCCGGCGCCGTCCGGGCCGACGTGCACGCAGCAGGGCTCGCCGTCGACCTTGGCCGCGATGTCCTCCAGCAGCGGGCCGAGCGCCTCGTACGACTCCGGGGAACCGCCGGGCATGATGCTCGGGCCGTGCAGGGCGCCCTCCTCGCCGCCGGAGACGCCGGTGCCGACGAAGTGCAGGCCCCGCTCCTTCAGCGCCGCCTCGCGCCGGCGGGTGTCGGCGAAGTGGGCGTTGCCCGCGTCGATGATCATGTCGCCGGGCTCCAGCAACGGCGCGAACTCCTCGATCACCGCGTCGGTCGGCTTGCCGGCCTTCACCATGATCACCACGCGGCGGGGCCGCTCGAGGCTGGCCACGAAGTCCTCGGCGCTCTCCGCGGGGAGGAAGGCCCCCTCGTGGCCGAACTCCTCGACGAGCTCCTTGGTCCGCCCGTAACTGCGGTTGTGTACGGCGACCGTGTGGCCGTGGCGGGCGAAGTTCCGGGCCAGGTTGCGGCCCATCACCGCCAGGCCGGTTACCCCGATTTGGGCCTTTTCCGTCATGAACGTCCTTCCTCCACGCGAGAGGCGGGCTGCATCCCGTCCGTCGCAAGCCGTTGCGCTCATTGTTACGGATTCACCACGTCCGGGGTTCGACCGCTCGTGAGGATCCCTCACCCGGCCCGGGCCGGGTCGCGCCGCGACCGACAGATCCGCCCGACGGTACGCTCGGCGCGTGAAGCGCGGCGAGATCTGGACCATCGGCAGCCGCACCGACCTGCGCTACCGGGTCCTCGTGCTCTCGGCCGACAGCTACAACGACCGGACGAACGCGTCTCCGTTCTGCGCCCCGATCGTGCGCCAGCGCGGCATCACCGAGCTGCCGCCGTACGCGGTGGCCCTCACCGAGCAGGACCCGATCACCGGCGTCGTCGTGATCAACCGGATGCGCCGGCTTCCCGCCTCCGTCGGCGCGGAGCGCATCGGCATGGTGACGGGCGCCAGCATGGCCCGTTTGACCGAGGCCATGCGGGATTTCTTCGAGCTGTGACACCCGCACCGGCCGGACCCGGCGTCTGCTCGCGGTAGCCCGTCCGGGTGATCCCGCCGTGGTTGCGCCGCTGGTCGGATACGGGTGGGGGTGTTCGGGGGATGACGCTGCCAAGCGCCCTGGCGTATTCAGGATGACGATGGTGTCCGGTGGAGCCAGGTGTGGGAGGGGGCTGGGACGGCGAATGGGCGGGCGGCAGGCGTACATCGAGGCGGTGGAGAGCCTGCGGACGGCCGCGAAGCGGCCCTCCGAGGACGCCGCCCGCGCCGTCGTCGACCGCGCCGTGGGACTCCTGGCCGGACGGACCCGGTGCCGGCTCACCGACGCCCACCGGCACCTGCTGCGGATGAGCGCCGAGCAGTGCCGTGACCTCGCCGACGTGGCCGCCGGGGTGATCAGCCTGCTGGACGTTCCCGAGCACCGTTCGGACGGCGCCGCGCTGCTCGTGCCGCCGTACTCCTCGCCCACCCCCGGACCGTCGCCCGCCTCCGATCCCTCGCTCGCGCCGGGTTCGTCACCCGCGGCGGGGCTGGTGCGCCGGCCGGAGGCGTGGCAGCCCCTGGTCCAGGCGGTGCTCGACGCGATGCCCGGCCAGCACGCCCTGCTGATCCCGGTCCGTGACCACGCCGGCCGGCTCGCCGACCTGGAATTCGCGGCCACCAGCCCGGAGGCCACGGCCGCCGACGGACGCCACGGCCGGAGCCTGATCGGCACCCGGATCAGCTCGCACTTCCCGCAGACGCTGGTCTCCGGCCGGTGGCTGGTCTACGAACGGGTCCTGGACACCGGCGAACCGGCCGAGATCGGGCCGTTCGAGCACGCCGGGAACCGCTACAGCGTGCGCGCCTACCGTCTCGGGCCGGGTCTGCTGGTGACCTGGGAGCAGCACGGCCACCGCCCCGTCGAGAGCGACCGGATCGCCGCCACCGAGCGCCTCGGCAACCTCGGCTGGGGGGAGTGGAACCTGGTCAGCGGGGAGGTCCGCTGGTCCGAGCAGCTCTACCGCATCTACGAGCGGGACCCGGCCCTCGGCCCGCTGGCCCGCGAGGAGTCCGAGGCCCTCGCCCTCGCGGAGGACCTGCCGCTGCGGATGGCCGCGGCCGAGGCGTTCCAGCGAGGCGAGCAGGTCGACGTGACCACCCGCGTCCGCGTCAACGGCCGGATCAAGCACCTGCGCTCGGTCGTCGACGCCGTCCGCGACGCCTCCGGCGGCCCGCTGCGCATCTTCGGCATCGTCCAGGACGTCACCGCCCGCGAGACCAGCGTCCAGCGCCTCGCCGAGGTCGAGCATCAGCTCGCCGAGCAGCGCCGCTCGCTCGCCGCCGAGCACGAACTGGCCTCCCGGCTCCAGCAGATCATCCTGCCGATCCCCGACGGTGCGGTGGCGCTGCCCGGCCTCAAGGTGGCGGTCCGCTACCTCCCGGCGGAGCAGGAAGGCATGGTCGGCGGCGACTGGTTCCACGCGGCGGCACTGCGCGACGGTTCGGTGCTGCTCGCCGTCGGCGACGTCGCCGGCCACGGCACCCAGGCCGCCACCACCATGGCCCAGTTGCGGCACTCCCTGCGCGCCCTCACCGTCACCACCCACGACCCCGGCGTCCTGCTCGGCCACCTCAACCGCCTGACCTGCGATCTCGACGAGGAGACCCCGGAAACCGCGGCCACGGCGATCGTGGCCTGCTTCGACCCGGCCCGCCGCCGGCTCACCTGGGCCCAGGCCGGCCACCCACCCCCGCTGCTGTGCCGCGGCGGGCGCACCGCGCCGCTGCAACGCCCCGCCGGCCCCATGCTCGGCGTGGTCGAGGACGCCGAGTACGGCTGCGCGGTCCTCGACCTCCAGGTCGGCGACGTCCTGCTCTGTTACACCGACGGGCTCGTCGAACACCGCGGCCGGGGCCTCGACGACGGCCTCGCGGCGGTCATCCGCACGGTCGACGAGGCGGTCGCGGCCGCACCCCGGCAACCGCTGGCCGAACTCCTCAGCCGCCTGCGCCGGGCCAACCCGGACGACGACACCTGCATCCTGGCGGTCCGCCCGATCACCGGAGAAACCCAGGACCTGCGGCACTTCCTGGGCGCGACCAAGCCCCGGCGGCCGTAGCCGGATTTCCGCGGTGTCGCCTTGCGTGCACCGCATCCGGCAATCATCGGACGTATGACGGATGCCCGGCGGGGTATGCGACGGTCATGTCCCGCTACGGCGACCAGGTCGCCTCGCTGGCGGCCGAGCTCACCGATCCCGGTGACCTCGACGCTCTCCTCGACCGTGCCCGCGGCGCGCGGGTGGTCATGCTCGGCGAGGCCAGCCACGGTACGCACGAGTACTACACCTGGCGGTGCGCCGTCACCCGGCGCCTGATCGAGGAGCTGGGCTTCTCCTTCGTCGCCGTCGAGGGGGACTGGCCCGACTGCGAGCGCGTCGACCGCAGCGTACGGGCGCTGCCCGGCTCGCCGGAGGATCCGCGGGAGGCGCTGCTGGCGTACGACCGGTGGCCGACCTGGATGTGGGCCAACGAGGAGGTCGTCGACTTCTGCCGGTGGCTGCGCGCACACAATGCGACCCGGGAGCCGAAGGTGGGCTTCCACGGGCTCGACGTGTACTCGCTCTGGGAGTCGATGCGCGAGATCCTCGTGTACCTGCGCGAGCACGACCCCGAAGGGGTGCCGGCCGCGCTGGACGCGTACCGATGCTTCGAGCCGTACGCGGAGGACCCGCAGTCGTACGCCTGGGCGACCCGCTTCGTCGGCGCCACCTGCGAGCGTGAGGTGGTCGACCTGCTGGTCGGCCTGCGTTCCCGGGCGGCGTCGCAGTCCGGCGAGTTCGCCACCTGGCAGAACGCCGAGGTCGTCGTGGGCGCCGAGCGGTACTACCGGGCGATGGTCAACGGCGGGCCGGACTCGTGGAACATCCGTGACCGGCACATGGACGAGACCCTGGACCGCCTGCTCGGCCACTACGGGCCGGACGCGAGGGCGGTCGTCTGGGCGCACAACACCCACGTCGGCGACTCCCGGGCGACCGACCAGACGCTGCACGGCGAGGTGACCATCGGCGAGCTGGCCCGGGACCGTTACGGCGCCGACCGGGTGCTGCTGGTGGGCTTCGGCGGGCACCGCGGCACCGTCGTGGCCGGCCACGCCTGGGGCGCGCCGATGGAGGTCATGGGCGTGCCGCCCGCCCGCCCGGACTCGCTGGAGGACGTCCTGCACGCGACGGCGCCCAGCCCGGCGCTCCTCGTCTTCCCGCCGGTCGACGACCAGCCGCCGCTGCTGACCGACGAGCTGACCCACCGCGCGATCGGTGTGGTCTACCGCCCGGAGCGCGAGCGCTGGGGAAACTACGTCCCGACGATCCTCGGCGAGCGGTACGACGCCTTCCTGTGGTTCGACGACACCAGCGCCGTCCGCCCGTTGCACACCCTGAGAGTCGACGTGCGCGAGCCGGAGGCGTTCCCCTCCGGTGTCTGAGTGCTGCTTCACCGACCGCTCCGCGGCGGGACGACGACTGGGTGCCATGGTGGCCCGCCACCTCGGCAACTTCGGCCTGGTCCGGCGCCCGCTCGTGCTGGCGCTACCGCGCGGCGGCGTGCCGGTCGCCGCGCGGGTCGCGGCCGCCGTCGGTGCCGACCTCGACCTCGTCGTCGCGCGCAAGATCGGCGCGCCGGGCCGGCCGGAGCTCGGCGTCGGGGCGATCGCCGAGGACGGCGAGCCGGTCTTCGATGACGAGTTGCTCGCGACGCTGGGGCTCACGCCGCCGGACCTGTCCGGGATCGTCGAGGCCGAACGTCGCGAGCTGGCCCGCCGGATCGAGGTCTACCGGGACGGCCAGCCCCCGCCGGAGGTCACCGACCGGCTGGCGATCGTGGTGGACGACGGGGTGGCGACCGGGGTGACCGCCCGGGCGGCCCTGCGCTGGCTCCGGTCGCGCGGGGCGCATCCGCTCGTGCTGGCCGCGCCGGTCTGCTCGCGCGAGGCGGACCACTCGCTGGCCGCCGACGCCGACCTGGTGATCTGCCTGGAGCGGCCGGCGCGCTTCGGCGCGGTAGGCCGCTTCTACGAGGACTTCGCGCAGCTCACCGACGCCGACGTGCGCGAATGCACGGCCGTGCGGGACCGTCAGGATCACGCCGTGTCGCACCGGCGATGACCGCGGCGGCCGGTACGCCTCAGGTGGGTGTCCGGGCAGTGACCCGGGCCGGCCCGGAGGACCGCCACGGCGCGACGGTGGTCCGGCCGGCGTGGCGCAGCATCGCCCTGACCACCAGCGGGTGCACCAGGCGCACGACGGCGAGGTAGGCACGCCCGGCGCGGGACCGGGTCGCCGCCAGGGTGGTCACGGTGACCGTCGTGCCGTCGCCGTCCGGCTCGACGAGCACACCGGCCCGGAAGTCGAGGTGGCCGGCGTCGGTGCCGAGCACCACTTCGCGGTCCGTACGGGTGATGGTGGCGAAGGCCGACTCGTCGCCGCGCTCGATGCCCAGCGGGACGACCAGCCGGTTGCGCAGGCGCAGCAGCCCGACCACCACCCGGGGCGGGTTGCGGAACACCGCGTCCGCCCAGTCCTGCGGGTCGGTGGTGGTGCCGGGCGGCACTCGCAGCGCGAAGGCGTCGGCCAGCTCCGGCCGGTCGATCGTGCCGTGCAGCAGGGTCGCGGCGGGCACCGGCACGGCCCGCACCCGCGCGCTCTCCAGGCTGACGGCGAGCCGGGCCCGCCACGGGTACCGAACGGGACGGGCGACGGTGCCGGTGACGGCGCGTTCGGCGTTGTCCAGAAGATGCTCGATGACGGTGTCGTGGCAGACGCGGACGAGGGCGGGCCAGAGGAGCCGCATGCTTGCGACCGGGCGGGCGACGAGCCGGTGCCGCAGCACGCAGGAATGCGGGCCGCGCCCCTCGATCTCCAGGGTGTGGGTGCCGATCAGCCCGGTGCGCGGGTGGAAGGTGAGCTCCACCCGGCGGCCGGGCTCGTAGCCGGTGACGTGGTAGCGGACCGGGCCGTGCCCGCCGTCGGCGCCGACGCCGAGCGGCCGGTCGAAGCGCATCGGCACCCAGGCGGGCACCGGCCAGAGCGGGTCGTCGTCGGCGCCCATCCGGTCGAGCAGGCGGCCCACCACCGCCGCGGGAACCGGCAACTCTCGTTCGTGGACGTTGCGTACCGTGGCTGTCATCTTCGCCTCCATACGGTCCCGTATGTTTTCCATACGCTACCGTACAGTGATGAGCGAGCGACCTGTTTCCCGGGGCGTCGGAAAGCGCGCGGCACAGCGGCTGACCGCCGACGACTGGACGGCGGCGGCCCTGGAGGCGATGGCCGGCGGGGGCCTCGCGGCGATCGCGGTGGAGCCGCTCGCGGCCCGGCTCGGCGCCACGAAGGGCAGCTTCTACTGGCACTTCGCCAACCGGGACGCCCTGATCGAGGCGGCCGTGCTGCGATGGGAGCGCGAGCACACGGACGCGGTCATCGGCCTCGTCGACGCCGAACCCGAGCCTCTGGGCCGGCTCCGGCTGCTCATCGGCCTGGTCCTCGACTCCACCGTGGTGCCGGACGAGGGCTCCATCGAGCTGGCGATGCTGGCCACCGCCGACCACCCGCACGTCGCGCCGGTGCTGGCCCGGGTGACCGAGCGGCGGGTGGCGTACACGGCCGGGCTGTTCGCGGCGCTCGGCTGGCCGGCCGAGGAGGCTCGGCGCCGGGGGCTGCTGGCGGTGACCGCGTACCTCGGCTACGCGCAGCTCGCGCACGTCGCGCCCGGCACTCTGCCGACCGCCGAGGCGGAGCGCCGCCGCTACGTCGACCAGGTGGTCGACCTGCTCACGGCCCCCGACGCCTGAGGTCCTACTCCTTCACCGCCGCGCCGAAGCCGCCTTCCCCGTCGAATACTTCCAGTTCACCGGCCGCGGGCAGGGTCAGGAACGCGCAACCTTCGGTCACCTCGCGCCCGGCCGGGTTCAGCTCGAGGCGGCAGAGCAGGTGATCGCACTCCCTGGCGGTAGGACGAACTCGCCGTCGTCGTCGAGGGGGGCGATCTCGCCGCCGGCCCGGGTCGCCTGGTCGCGGCTGAGCGGGACGCTCATGTATCGCATCGCTGTCTGGTCGACCGGCTGGACATCGGCGGCGGTCCACAGGTCGTCGAGGGTATCGGCCGGCACGGCGATGATCCAGCCCTCGTCGATCGGTGAGTCGGACATGCCCATGTCGCTCACGACGACGGCCGTACCGGCCAGGCCGTCGTCGCCGGCATCCGGAGCGCACGCGGCCGGCAGCGGTGCGAGCAGCAGCGCTGCTGCTCGCACCGCCACGGATGGCCGAGGACTCAGGATGGTTGCCGCGCATGTCCTCGAGTCTGCCCGCTGCGGCGCCGGCGTGGCTCGGCGTGGCCTCGTCAGCCGTACGGCAGGTAGTACGTGCCGCTGCTGCTGAAGTTGTGGCCGCCGCTCGCGGGGCAGTAACCGGCGCCGCTGCCGCTGTATGCCAGGCAGTAGCACTTGTTGCACCAGCGCCAGCCCGGCTGCTCGCCGGACGGGGGAGTGCCGTACGAGACCCGGTAGTCGGTGGTGGTGCGCACGTGGACGCCGCCGTTGGGGCAGCGGCCGTCGGAGGCGCTGCCGCCGTACCAGAGGCTGTAGCAGCGGTTGCACCAGCGCCAGCCGACCTGCCCGGGCCCCGACGTGTGGGTCACGATGTAGTTACCGCTGCCCGCGTAGTCGTGGCCGCCGCCCACGATGCACCAGCCCGTGGTGGTCCCGCCGCCGAAGAACAGGCACTGGCATCGGCTGCACCACCGCCACTGGGACTGCACGGAGGCGGTTCCCGACTCGCCGGCCAGTGCGGGGCCGGAGGCCACGGCGGCGGCACCGAGGATGCCGGCGGTGGCGGCGCCGGCCCGCAGGACGGCGCGACGCGCTATCCCGGAATGCCCTGGAGCTGTGCCCACGGTTTCTCCCTTCGAGGAACACATTGTCGTATAGCAATGGAAGGCTGCATCCGGCGGCGTCCCGCCACAAGGGTTTTTCAATTGGCGATGAAATGCGATTTCGACACCGATTTCGACGGCGGAACATTTGTTCACGAGAAATCGCCGTAGCCGGGGCGTCGCGGGCCGGCGGGTCCGCGGGTAAGGTCGTTTCGCCGGGCGCGCGGAGGTGGATGTGAAGAGAGTGACCCGTCGGCTCGCTCTCTGGCGGGCGGACCTCGACGGCGGTGTCTGCGCCGCCCCGGAGGAGTGCGCCGAGCTGCTGCGCGACAGCGGACCCGTCACCGTCGTGCTGGAGCACCGCGACCGTGGTGGGGCACCCACGAAACGGGTCTTTCGCAGCTCGCTCCAGCAGGACGTCGAGTGGCAGTTCGCGGGAATCGACTGGCCGGCCGACCTGCGGCCCGGTGTCCTGGTCACCGTCTCCTGGCGGGCCGCCCGGGACGAGGTCGTGGTGCGGACGGCCGCGCTCGACGAGCCGCTGCGGGTCGACGGCGCCGTCTACTTCCACGAGTACGACCCCAAGGTCGTCACCCGCGAGTTCGTCGCGGACGAGTCCAACCGGGCAAAGGTGTTGTCGGCGGTGCGCCGGCAGGGCCGCGTGTTCGCCGACGGCAGCGCGGTGCTCGTCGAGGCGGAGCTCGCCGCGCACTGCGGGCTGGGCCGGGGTGCCCGCGGCGCGTTCCTGCTCCGCAATGCCGTCGAGCAACTGGTCCGCGAGGGCTTTCTCACCCGCCTGACCGGCAGCACCGACTCGTCGGGATATCCGTCCTATCCCGCCGCCGAGGGCCAGAAAACCGCCGAGATGCTGTTCTACGCGCCGCTGGTCGAGCCCGCTCCATTTCCGGACGAGGACGATTCCGGAAGCGCCGAGCGCCAGGACCATTGGGTCAATGGTTTCGTGCGCAGATTGCCGCCCGGGGCGCAGGCGTCGGAAAGGCAGCGCATTCTCCACGAGCGGGCCGCCGACGACGAGCAGGCCGGTCCGGGGCCGCTGGCTCCCGGCTTCACCTACGTGAAGAGGCATCACCGCAACGGTTGACGCTGCACCCGGGATGCATCCCTGGGGCGACCGGCCGGCTGCCGCGGTGGCCCAGGCTGGTGGACATGGTGCCGATCAGCCGGTGGAGCGTCCACGACAAGCCGCAGAGCCGCGTCGAGGTGGCCCGCGAGCTCGTGACGGTCTGGGCCGTGCACCTGCACCGCTCCTACCGCCTCATTCGCGGCACTCGCAGGGCTTGACATCACCGCCGCCCACGCTACTGTCAACCTATCGGTTGATAAACCGACTGGTTGATAACCCGGGTGGTTGAGAGCAATGACAGCGGATCCCCTCAGCGGCCTCTTCGCCGCCCTCGCCGACCCGACCCGCCGGGCGATCCTCGCCCGGCTGGCCCGGGGCGAGGCGACCGTCGCCGAGCTGGGTGCCCCGTTCCCGATCAGCGCCCAGGCGATCTCCAAGCACCTCAACGTGCTGGAGCGCGCGGGCCTGATCGTGCGGACCCGCGAGGCGCAGTGGCGGCGCGTGCGGATCGAGCCCACGCCGCTGCGGGACATCGCGGGCTGGGTCGCGCAATACCGGCGACTCTGGGAGGAGCGCTACGACACGCTCGGCAGCTACCTGGACACCCTGCAGCAGGAGCAGAAGGAGGAGTCGTGAGCACCATCGCCATCAGCACCCCGTCCGACACCGAGCTCGTCATGAGCCGCTCGTTCGACGCACCGAAGGAGCTGGTCTTCGCCGCGCACACGCAGCCCGAGCACATCCGGCACTGGTGGGGCCGGGGCAACCCGCTCGACGTCACCATCGACTTCCGGGTCGGGGGCACCTGGCGCTTCGTCGAGACCGCCGACGCTCAGCAGCACGCCTTCCGCGGCGAGTTCCGCGAGATCCAGGCGCCGGACACCTTCACCTGGACCTTCGAGTACGAGCCCATGGCCGGGCACGTCGCCGTCGAGCGCTACGTCTTCACCGAACAGGACGGCAAGACCACGGTGACCAGCACGACGACGTTCACCTCCCAGGCCGACCGGGACGGCATGATCGAGTCGGGCATGGAGGCCGGTGCCGAGCAGAGCTACGCCGCGCTGGACGCCTACCTTGCCAAACTGAAGGGCTGACCGTGGTCTAAGGTCGATCTCATGGGCGTCCGTACGTGGATCCGGGACTGGCCGGTCTACCGGCAGCTCACCGGCCCCGACCCGCTGGGCCGGGGCGCGGCGGCGCAGTCCGGCCGGTCCCGGAGCCTCACGGCGCGCACCGAGACGGCCGACTCGACGGCCCGGTCCGTGTGCCCGTACTGCGCCGTCGGGTGCGGCCAGCGGATCTCCGTGAAGGACGGCGAGGTCGTCCAGATCGAGGGTGACCCGGACAGCCCGATCTCCCGGGGCCGGCTGTGCCCCAAGGGCTCGGCCAGCAAGAGCCTGGTCACCAGTGACCGCCGCCAGCGCAAGGTCCTCTACCGCCGGCCGTACGGCACGGACTGGGAGGAGCTCGACCTCGACACGGCGATGTCCATGATCGCCGACCGGGTCCTCGCCGCGCGCGAGCAGACCTGGCAGGACGCCGACGCCGACGGCCGGCCGCTGAACCGCACGACCGGCATCTCCAGCCTGGGCGGTGCCACGCTGGACAACGAAGAGAACTACCTGATCAAGAAGCTCTTCACCGCGCTCGGCGCCATCCAGATCGAGAACCAGGCGCGTATTTGACACTCCGCCACCGTCCCCGGTCTGGGGACCAGCTTCGGCCGTGGCGGGGCCACCGGATTCCTCCAGGATCTGGCCAACGCCGACTGCATCGTCATCCAGGGCTCCAACATGGCGGAGGCCCACCCCGTGGGTTTCCAGTACGTGGTGGAGGCGAAGAACCGCGGTGCCAAGGTCATCCACATCGACCCGCGGTTCACCCGGACCAGCGCGCTGGCGCACACCTTCGTGCCGGTGCGCGCCGGTGCCGACATCGCGTTCCTGGGCGGCGTGATCAACTACATCCTCACCCACGAGAAGGACTTCCGGGAGTACGTGCTCGCGTACACCAACGCGTCCATGCTGGTCGGTGAGGACTTCCAGGACACCGAGGATCTCGGCGGGCTGTTCTCCGGCTACGACCCCGAGACCCGTGTGTACGACCAGAGCAGCTGGCAGTACGCGGGCCAGCGGAAGCACGGCCAGGAAGAGGACGAGTCCCGCATCGACCGGGAGACCGCCGCCGGGCTCGAGCAGGAGTCGCACGGCCCGCCGATCCCCGCCGGCGTACCCCGCGACCCGACGCTGAGTGATCCGCGCTGCGTCTACCAGGTGCTCAAGCGGCACTACGCCCGCTACACGCCGGAGGCCGTCGAGCGGCTCTGCGGCGTGCCCGAGGACAAGTTCCTCGAGGTCTGCGAGGCGTGGACCGCCAACTCCGGCCGCGAGCGGACGACCGCGCTGGTCTACTCGGTCGGCTGGACCCAGCACAGCGTCGGCGTGCAGTACATCCGCGCCGGCGCGATCATCCAGCTCCTGCTCGGCAACATGGGCCGGCCCGGCGGCGGCGTGATGGCACTGCGCGGGCACGCCAGCATCCAGGGGTCCACCGACATCCCGACCCTGTTCAACCTGCTGCCCGGCTACCTGCCGATGCCGCACCACAAGAGACACGAGACGTTCCGGCAGTGGGTCGACACCATTCGGCGCCCGGATCAGAAGGGCTTCTGGGCCCACGCGGAGGCCTACGCGGTCAGCCTGCTCAAGGCCTACTTCGGCGACGCCGCCACCGCCGCAAACGACTTCGGGTACGGATGGCTGCCCCGGCTCACCGGCGATCACGGCACCTACCAACAGGTTCTCGACATGATCGACGGCAAGATCAAGGGCTACTTCCTGCTGGGACAGAACCCGGCGGTCGGCTCCGCGCACGGTCGCGCCCAGCGCCTCGGCATGGCCAACCTGGACTGGCTGGTGGTCCGCGACCTGTTCATGATCGAGAGCGCGACGTTCTGGAAGGACGGCCCCGAGGTCGCCACCGGCGAGATCGTGCCCGAGCGGTGCAGGACCGAGGTCTTCTTCCTGCCGGCGGCCTCGCACGTGGAGAAGGAGGGAACCTTCACCCAGACCCAGCGGATGCTGCAGTGGCGCGAGAAGGCCGTCGAGCCGCCCGGCGACTGCCGCTCCGAGCTGTGGTTCTTCTACCACCTCGGCCGCCTCCTGCGCGAGCGGCTGGCCGGGTCCACCGCCGGGCGCGACCAGGGCCTGCTTCGCCTGACCTGGGACTATCCGCTGCACGGCGCGCGCGGCGACGAACCCGACGCCGAGACGGTCCTCAAGGAGATCAACGGCTTCGACGTGGCCACCGGGCGGCCCCTGTCCACCTTCACCGAGCTGCGGCCGGACGGCTCCACCGCCGGCGGCTGCTGGATCTACACCGGCGTCTACGCGGGCGGCGTCAACCGGGCGGCACGCCGCAAGCCGCGAACCGAGCAGGACTGGGTGGCCCGCGAATGGGGCTGGGTGTGGCCGGCCGACCGGCGCACGCTCTACAACCGCGCGTCCGCCGACCCCGACGGCCGCCCCTGGTCCGAGCGCAAGAGATACGTGTGGTGGGACGAAGAGGCCGGGGAGTGGACCGGCTTCGACGTGCCCGACTTCGAGAGGACGAAGCCACCGTCGTACCGGCCGCCGCCGGGCGCGACCGGCGTCGAGGCGATCGCCGGCGACGACGCGTTCATCATGCAGGGCGACGGGAAGGGCTGGCTCTACGCGCCCAGCGGGCTGATCGACGGCCCTCTGCCGACCCACTACGAGCCGGCCGAGTCGACGGTGCGCAACCCGCTCTACGCGCAGCAGGCCAACCCGACCCGTAAGGTCTACGACCGGTCGGACAACCTGACCAACCCGAGCCCGGACACCACGGTCTTCCCGTACGTGTTCAGCACGAGCCGGCTCACCGAGCACCACACCGCCGGGGCGATGAGCCGTCAGCTCGCGTACCTGTCGGAGCTGCAACCGGAGATGTTCGTCGAGGTGTCGCCGGACCTCGCCGCCGAGCGCGGGCTGGAGCACCTCGGCTGGGCGCACATCGTCACGGCCCGGGCGGCGATCGAGGCCCGGGTCCTGGTCACCGAGCGGCTGCGGCCGCTGCGCATCGAGGACCGCGTCGTGCACCAGCTCTGGCTGCCGTACCACTGGGGCGGCGAGGGCCTCGTCACCGGCGACTCGGCCAACGACCTCATCGGCATCACGCTCGACCCGAACGTCCTGATCCAGGAGAGCAAGGTCGGCACGTGCGACATCCGGCCGGGCCGGCGACCCACCGGGCCCGAGCTCCTCGCGTACGTGCGAAGCTACCGCCGGCGCGCGGGCCTCGAGCCCGCGGTGACCGACGACGAGCCGGGGGAGAGCTGACGTGGCCGGAGCGAACAGCCTCTACGGGCCGCTGGACCCGGCGCCCGACGCCGGCCACGTGGACGCGCCGCCGCGGATGGGCTTCTTCACCGACACGAGCGTCTGCATCGGATGCAAGGCGTGCGAGGTGGCGTGCAAGGAGTGGAACCTCGTCCCCGACGACGGCTTCAACCTTCTCGGCACGTCCTACGACAACACCGGAGGCTTGACCGCCAACTCGTGGCGCCACGTCGCCTTCATCGAACAGCCCGCCACCGCCGCGCCGCCGAAGGGCACGACCCGGTTCCTGGGGATGCCGTTGCGGGACCTTCCTGGCCGCACGGCCGACGCGCCGCGCAGCGACTTCCGCTGGCTGATGATGTCCAACGTGTGCAAGCACTGCACCCACGCCGGATGCCTGGACGTGTGCCCGACCGGCGCCCTGTTCCGCACCGAGTTCGGCACGGTCGTGGTGCAGGAGGACATCTGCAACGGCTGTGGCTACTGCATTCCGGCCTGCCCGTACGGCGTCATCGACCAGCGCGAGGACGACGGCCGCGCGTGGAAGTGCACCCTCTGCTACGACCGCATCGGCGACGGCCTGACGCCGGCGTGTGCGAAGGCCTGCCCGACCGAGTCCATCCAGTACGGCGAACTCGACGAGCTCCGTGGCCGCGCCCGCCACCGCCTCGAGAAGCTCCACGAGCAGGGCGTCACCGAGGCACGCCTGTACGGCCACGACCCGAACGACGGCGTCGGCGGCGACGGCGCCTTCTTCCTGCTGCTCGACGAGCCGGAGGTCTACGGCCTGCCGCCGGACCCGGTGGTGCCCACCCGCGACCTGAAGGCGATGTGGAAACGCGCCGGACTGGCCGGGCTCGCCATGGCCGCCGCCGTCGTGGTGTCGTTCGCGGGACGCCGCCCATGACGTCGCGCTCGCCCCGGGACCAGCCGTCCGGCCGCACTCCAGACACCGGCCCGGATGCTGGACGGCGCGGGCGAGGTGGTCGGGGGGACCGGGCGATGGTGCCGCCGGCGGACTTCCGTTCCTACTACGGGCGGCCGATCGTCAAGGCGCCGGTGTGGCATCACGACATCGCGGCGTACCTGTTCACCGGCGGGCTGGCGGCAGGATCGGCCCTGCTCGCGGCCGGCGGCGACGCCACCGGACGGCCCGCGCTGCGCCGCGCCGGCCGGCTGACCGCGCTGGGCGCGCTCGGCGCCAGCACCTACTTCCTGATCCACGACCTCGGCCGTCCCGAACGCTTCGCGAACATGCTGCGGGTCGCGAAGCCCACCTCGCCCATGTCCATGGGTACGTGGATCCTCAGCGCCTTCGGTGCGGCCGCCGGCACGTCGGCCGTCGCGGAGGCGGCACCGTTGCTGCCGCGGCGGGGCGTGCCGGGCCTCGTGCGCCGCGTCCTGTCCCCGATCGGCACCGCCGGCCAGTACGGCGCCGCCGTCCTCGCTCCGGCGCTGGCGACGTACACGGCGGTGCTGCTCGCCGACACGGCGACGCCGAGCTGGCACGAGGCGTACCCGGATCTGCCCTTCGTCTTCGCCGGCAGCGCGCTGGCCAGCGGCGCCGGGGTGGGTCTGCTGGCCGCACCCGGCGACCGGGCGAACCCGGCCCGTCGCATGGCCGTGTGCGGCGCGGCGATGGAGCTGTACGGCACCCACCGCATCGAGACCGGCCTGGGCCTGCTCAGCGAGCCCTACCGGCAGGGGCGGGCGGGCCGGCTGCTGAAGGCCGGCCGCCTGCTGACGGCGGCCGGTGCGGCGGGGGCCCTGCTCGGGCGGCGCAGCACGGTGGTGTCGGCACTGTCCGGTCTGTCCATGCTGGCCGCGTCGCTGGCGACCCGCTTCGGCGTTTTCGACGGCGGCGTCGCCTCGGCGAAGGACCCCCGGTACACGGTCGTCCCGCAGCGCGAACGCCTGGCGCAGCGCCGCGGAGATCACCCCACACAGTGATGGTCGCCAATGGCTAGTCCTCCCGGCGGGCGGCGAGGCCGGGTGACCGGGCCACTGCCACGCCGAGCAGGCAGAGCGCTCCGCCGGCCAGCGCGAGCCCGGTCGGCACCTCGCCCAGCAGCGCCCAGGACATCAGGACGGCGATTGCCGGCACCAGGTACGACGAGGAGCTGAGCTGCCCGGCGGTCATCCGGTGCAGGGCGTAGGCCCACGTCGCGAACGCGACCGCGGTCGGGAACAGGCCGAGGTAGACGACGCCCAGCGTGGCCGCGGCCGGGGCGACCGTCAGCTCGTGGATCAGCGTGCCCGCCCACGGCAGGCAGACCGCGGTTCCGGCCAGGCAGCCCAGCCAGGTCGCGGTGAACGGATCCACACTGGTCAGGGCCTGTTTCTGCAGCACCACACCGACCGCGTAGAGGGCGGCCGCGCCCAGCGCGAGCAGCACTCCGGTCATGTCGCGGCGGCCGGTGGAGGTGGCCGCGGCGATGATGGCGACGCCGCAGAAGGCGATGGCGAGGCCGGTGACCAGCCCGCGCGGGAAGCCCTCCTTGAGGTAGACGCCGGCGAGCACCGCGATCAGGATCGGGCCCACGTTGACCAGCAGCGCGGTCGTGCCGGCGTCGAGATGGTGCTCGGCGGCGTTGATGAAGATCGCGTAGACGCCGAACCACAGGGCTCCGTACGCGAGGACCAGCAGCAGGGGACGGCCGCGCGGAATGCTCCGGGGCCTGAGCAGCGCGACCGCGGTGAGGGCGAGCGACCCGGCGGCGAGCCGGCCGAGCGCGAGCGACCCGGGGCTGTAGTGCAGGCCGATCGAGCGGATGGCGATGAAGGCGGACGCCCACAGGACCATGGTGATCCCGGCGGCGATCAGGGGCAGCGCGGCGGTCGTCCGGCGCGGCCGGGCGGTCGTGGCGGTCATGCCTCCACCCTGCGACACCCAGGACTTCAGCACCAGCAAGTAATTCTTCCCAACCATTAAGCCGCACTGTACGGTCGACGGCATGCTCGACGTGCATCGACTTCGCGTGTTCCGGGCCGTCGTGGCCAGCGGCTCGGTCAACGCCGCCGCCGCCAACCTCGGCTACACCCCGTCGGCCGTCAGCCAGCACGTCACCGCGCTGCAGCGGGAGACCGGTCTGGCGCTGCTCGCCCGCAACGGGCGCGGCGTCGAGCCGACGGCGAGCGGGCTCGCGCTGGCCAGGCGCATCGACGGCGTGCTGGCCCATCTCGGCGACGTCGAGGCCCTGGTGTCGGACCTGCGGGCGGGCCGCACCGGCTCGTTGTCGATCGCCTACTTCGCGTCGGTCGGCGGGGCCTGGATGCCGGCCGTGACCCGGGCGCTGCTGACCGACTTCCCCGACCTGCGGCTCGCCCTCGAGCTGCGCGACGACTTCCCGACCGGGCCGGGCAAGCGGCCCGACGTCCAGATCGCGGTCGCCGGAGCGGACTTCGAGGGTACGAAGGAGGCCCGCGCCCACCACCTGCTGGACGACCCGTACGTGGCCGTGGTCCCGGCCACGCACCCGATCGCCGGCGAGGCCGGGGTCGAGCTGGCCGCACTCGCCGCGGAGAGCTGGATCGACAACGACTTCGCCCGGGGCTGGTGCCGCGACAACCTGCTCCAGACCTGCCAGAGCGCCGGCTTCTGCCCGTCCTTCCGCGTCGAGGCGCACGACTACCCGACGGCGATCGCGTTCGTCGACGCCGGCATCGGCATCACCGTGCTGCCCCGCCTCGGCGCCACCAGGCTGCCCGCCGGCGTCGCGGTGGTGCCGGTGACCGCGCCGACGCCGGTCCGGTCGATCTTCGCGCTCGTCCAGACCGCCGTCGAGTCCGCGCCACCGGCCCGCCGCCTGCTCGAGGTGCTGCGGGAGTGCGCCCGGCCTTAGGCTCGGCTGGGGTGCCACCGCTCAGGCGCCGCCGTCGCTTCGGGCGCCACCGCGCTCAGGCGCCGCCGTCGCTCGAGTGCCGCCGGTGCCGCTCAGGTGCCGCGGATGGTGAAGACCTTGGAGACGCCGCCGACCGCGAGGTCGTCGCCGGGCGCGTAGACCCGGTAGGAATAGGTCGCCTTGCCCGGCGGGGTCGCCACGATGGTGTAGCGGCCGCTGTCGCGTACCTTGCCGGTGTTCACCTTGCGCCAGCTGTTGTCGGGGTAGAGCCGCTGCAGTTGCAGGACCTTGCCCTTCTGCAGGGGCGTGACGTTGCCGTTGACGTCGACGTTCGTGCCGGCCGGCACCGAGGTGGCGGCGGGCGTCGCGCCGACCGAGTAGCGCTGGGTCCGGACGTGACCGCCGTCCGACGCGATGACCGTCATCGGATACGGCATGGTCGGCTGGTTGACCCCGGGCACCCAGGCGCACTGCAGCCATTGCGCCACCTCCGCGCTGAGGGTCCGCTGGTAGGTGCCGTCCGACCGGGTCCGCACCGACACGACGCCGCCGGGCTCCACGCAGCCGTTGTCGGTGCTGAGCGAGACCGGCAGGTTGGCCCACGGCTGGCCGGTGGTGGTGTCCCAGGCCCGGATCCGCTGGGTGACCGGCTGGCCGGCCGGGAGCGGCTCCGGGGAGAAGATCATGTCGAGCCCCGGACGATGGGAACTCTGTACCTGGAGGCTGGGTGTGTCGATGACCGTCCGCGGATCGATGTCCAGTGCGTTCGCGAAGGTCTGATCCATCGCATAGATGCCGACGGGCTCGATCGTCCCGCTCCAGGCGGAGGTGACCGGGATGGCACCGGTCCAGATCCCGTCCTGTTCGGTGCCCTCCGCCAACCGCAGCAGGACGAAGCTGTTCGGCGCGGCGCTCATCTTCAGCCAGGGGGACGCCAGCTCCTGACTCGCCTGGTATTCGATGGGCTGGACCCCGGTCTCGTCGGTCAGCCGGACCCGCACCCCCACGAGCTCGGTCTGCAGGCCGGAGACGGTGGAGGACGCCTTCGCGAAGGTGATCGAGTGGACCTGAGGCGGCGTGGTGTCCGCGGCCGGCGCGGCGAGTGCCGGCGCGGCGGGAATGAGTGACAGCACAAGGACGGCGGCTGTCGGCGCGACGTGAGACGTACGCATGGCCTTACTGTACGGAGCGCTGTCTCGCCGGTCCGGCCCGTTTCCCGCCCGCATTGCCGAATCGCGCACGTCCTACCCCACCGGCGTGCGGACGTCGCACCCCACGAGCCGTCCGTCGCTCAGCCGATAGGTGGCGTCCACCCGGTCGAGCCCCTCGGTGCGGTGCGTGAACAGCAGGACCGTGCAGTCCCCGGCGGCGTCGAGCAGGTCGGCCATCAGCGCCGCGGCGCCCGCCTCGTCGAGACCCTCGGTCGGCTCGTCGAGCAGGAGCAGCCGCGGGCCGGCGAGCACGGCACGGGCGGTGGCGAGCCGGCGCCGCTGCCCGCCGGAGATCGTGCCGCCGCCGGCACCCAGCCGGGTGTCCAGCCCACCGGGCAGCCCGGCGAGCCATGGTCCCAGACCGACGCGGTCCAGCGCGGCGGTCAGCTCCGGGTCGGTCGCGGCCGGGTTCGCCAGGCGCAGATTCTCCCGTACGGTCGACGCGAAAACGTGGTCGCTCTCGTCGCCGACGAGCACCGTGGGCGCGGGCCGGCGTACCGTTCCCTCCCGCGGGTCGAGCAATCCGGCCAGGACCGCGGCCAGGGTCGACTTGCCGCCGCCGGACGGCCCGAGCACGGCCACCCGCGCGCCCGGCGGCAGGTCGAGGTCGACGCCGCGCAGCGCCGGGCGGCGGCCGGGGTCCCAGCCCGCGACCAGCCCGCGCACGGTCACTCCGGCGGACTCGGGCGGGGTCTGCGTGGCCGGCGGGCGTGGGGTCCGGAGCGCGGCCAGGCGGGACCGCGCCCCGGCCGCGCGGCGCCGCGCGATCGCCGCCTCCGGCAGGGTGGCCACCGGCTCGCCGAGGGCCACGACGGCGAGCAGCAGGACGGCCGCCCACTCCGGTGAGATCCCGCCGGTGCGCTGCAGGACCACCGCCGTTCCCGTGACGGCCAGGCCCCAGCCCACCAGGCTCAGCGCCGCGGCGGCACCGGCCGCCCGGGCCGCGCGCGCTTCCCGCCGGGCCAGCGCGCGGCTGCGCCGATCGGGTACGTCGAGGGCCTCCCCGCCCCGCAGGGCCAGCTCCTCGATCCCGTCCACCGTCTCCACGACGGCGTCCCGCAGCTCGGCGCGGGCCCGTCCGGTCGCCGCCTCCGCCCGGGCGGCGTGCCACGCGGCCAGGGCGGGCGCCGCGACGGCCGAGATCAGCAGGCCCGCCCCGAGCGGCAGCACCACGGCGGGCGCCACCGCGACGGCGGCGACCGTCGCGACCGCCAGCGTGAGCGCCGCGCTCAGGGCGGGCAACCGACCGCGCAGCAGCCCGTCGGCCCGCGCGTCGACATCGGCGCCGACCCGGGTGAGCAGGTCGCCGCGCCGCCGGGAACGCGGCCCGGGCACGCGGGGGACGAGATCCGCGTAGACCCGTGAGCGCCACCGGCCGAGCCGTGCGAACGCCACGTCGTGCGCGACCAGCCGTTCGAGGTAGCGCAGCAGCGGCCGCGCGACGGCGGCACCGCGGACCAGCACCACGGCGGCCGACAGGGTCAGCACCGGCGGCAGCGTCGCCGCCCGGACCAGCAGCCAGGCCGCGGCGCCGGTGAGCACGAGTCCGGCAAGCCACGCCGCCGCCCCGAGCGCCACCGCCGCCGTGGGCGAGACCGCCGCCGTGGGTAGAAGCCACATCTTCCTAGGACGCGCTGCGCCGTGTGAGTCCGGCCGCGGCGCCGGAGCCGACGACACGACCGTGGCCGCGGAGGTGGAGGTGGATGTGCAGGCCGAGGTGGAGGTGGAAGCAGAGGTAGGGGTGGAAGTGGAGGCGGAGGCGAGGGCGGAAGTAGCGGTGGAGGTCCGGGGCGGCAGCACGTCGACGACGCGGTCGGCTTCGGCCAGCAGGGCGGGCCGGTGCGCGACCACCAGCACCGCGCATCCCCGGCGCGCCGCGGCTCGTAGCTGTGCGATCACCGTTCGCTCGGCCTCCGCGTCGAGGTGCGCCGTCGGCTCGTCCAGCAGCAGCACCACCGGCCGCCGCGCCGCCGCGCGCAACAACGCCGCCAGGGCCAGACGTTGCCGCTGCCCGGCCGACACCCCCGACCCGTGCTCGCCGAGTACCGTCGCCGGCGTGACCTCGCCGTCGAGCCCGGCCGTGCGCAGCGCCGCGCGGATCTCCGCCGGGCCGGCGCCGGGGAAGACGTCCGCGACCGTGCGCACGTGCGGCAGCGCCGGCCGCTGAGGCAGGTAGAGCACTCCCGGGCCGGTCAGCTCCACCCGGCCACCGGCGCCCGGGTGGAGCTCGGCCCGCGCGGTCGGGTGGGCCTGGGCCGGCGTGGTCGGGTGGGGCTGGGCCGGCGTGGCCGGGTGCAGCCCGGCCAGCACTCGCAGCAGCGTCGTCTTGCCCGCCCCGGACGGCCCGCGCAGCGCGACGATCTCGTGGTCGCGGACGCCCAGAGCGTCGAGGGTGAGCGCGTCCGAGGTCATGCCCGGATGGCGCACGCGCAGTCGGGAGGAGTACACGCCCGGCCGCTCGCCGTCGCCACCCCGCGCGGGAAGGTAGGCGGCCTCCTCGCCGCCGAGCATCTCGTCCACGTCGGCGATCACCGCGGTCGCGTCCGCGCTCGCGTGGAACCGGGCCGCGACCTCGCGCAGCGGCCGGTACGCCTCCGGCGCCAGCAGGATCACCAGCAGCGCCGCGCCGAGGTCCAGGCTGCCGGAGGCCACCCGAAGTCCGGCCTCGACCGCGATGAGTCCGACGGACAGCGTGCCGAGCAGGTCCAGCGCCGTGGAGGACAGGAACGCCACGCGTAGCACCCGTACCGTCGCGGACCGGTGCCGGTCGGTGAGCTCGCGCACCACCGCGGTCTGCCGCTGCGCCCGCCCGAAGACCCGCAGCGTCGCGAGGCCGCGCAGGACGTCGAGGAAGTGGCCCGCAAGCTGGGCGTCGGCGGCCCACGCCTGCCGCGCGCGCCGCTGCGTCGCCCAGCCGATCAGCGCACCCAGCACCGGCACCAGGGGCAGCGTGACTAGGGCGATCACCGCCGACAGCGGGTCCACCACGGCCATCGCGACGATCACCAGGGGTGGCAGCACGGCGCCGAGCACCAGCGCGGGCAGATATCCGGTGAACCAGGGCCGCAGGGCGTCGACTCCTCCCGTCAGCGCGGCCGTGAGCCGGCCGCTGCCGTAGGAGGCGACCCGTGCGGGGCCCCGGCGCAGTGCCGCGTGCAGCGTCGCGCGACGCAGGTCGTCGGTGACGCGGGCGGCGGTGCGCTGGGCGACGACCTGCTCCGCCCAGACGAGGCCGGCGCGCGCCAGGAAGGCGGCGGCGAGCAGCGGGAGCGCGTCACGGCCGGTGACGATCCGGGCGAGGGCGACGGCCACCGCGACGGTCGCGGCCGCCTGTCCGGCGCCGAGCAGGGTCATGACCGCGATTCCCGTACGCCCGGAGCGCGCGTGCCGCAGCAGCCGGGGATCGACCGGGCCCCGCCTCACGACGGCACCCGCTCGCTGGCCACCCGCCGGCGGAACACCCAGTACGAGAATGCCTGGTAGACCAGCACTCCCGGGAGCACGACCGCGCCGGCGACGCTGAGCAGTCGCAGCGCCGGGGCGGTGGCGGCGGCGCCGGTCATGGTCAGTGACCAGGCCGGGTCGAGGGTGCTGCGCAGCACCACGTCGCCGTGCACGGTGAAGACGGCGACGACGGCGCCCGCGACGCCGACGGCGGTGGCACCGAAGGCGACCAGTTCGCGGCCGTGCCGGGCGACGAGCGTGACGCCCAGGCAGAGCACGGCGGCGGCGAGCACGGGCCGCGACAGGCCGAGCATTCCGGCGGCGCCGAGCGCGAGCGTTCCGCCGGCGCCGAGGCGGACGCTCGCGCGCCGGGCCCGGGCGTGGACCGGGCCGGTGGTGCGCAGTGCGAGGAACGTCGCGCCGAGCAGGACGGCGGCGAAGAGAGCCAGCACCGCCCCGGCGAGGGCGGGCCAGGTGGCCAGCGGTGCGAGGCTGCGGGCCGGGCCGCGGCCGGTGACCTCCCCGTCCGCGCCGAGCGCGAGGCCGTGGGTGAGGACGCCGAGCACCGCGCCCCACAGCGCCACGATGCCTGCCGAACTGAGGGCCAGGGCGGTGTCGCAGCGGCGCCGCCAGCGCGCCCCGTCGCCCTTGCCGCGGAACTCCAGCGCGACGCCCCGCGCGGCGAGCAGCAGCAACAGGGCGGCCATCGGCAGGTAGAGGCCGGAGAGCAGGGCGGCGTACCAGGCGGGGAAGGCCGCGAAGGTCACGCCGACGGCGGCGACGAGCCAGACCTCGTTGCCGTCCCAGAAGGGCCCGATCGTACGGACGGCGGCGCCGCGCTCGTGGTCGTCGCGGCCGAGGACCGGGCCGAGCATGCCGACCCCGAAGTCGAAGCCCTCCAGCACGAAGAACAGCACCCAGCAGAGGACGACGAGCGAGAACCAGGCGGTGATCATGCCGGTCTCCTCCTCAGTAGACGGGGGCCGGCGGCTGCGCGGCCTCGACGGGAGCGGCCCGCGGGGCGAGCGGTTGCCGCGACAGATGGCGGATCAGGCGCAGCCAGACGGCGGCGAGGATGCCGTAGACGACCGCGAAGCCGATCAGCGAGGCGGCGACCTCGGCGCGGGTGAGGCCGGGGGAGATGCCGTCGGCGACCCGGGAGATGCCGAACGCGAGCCACGGCTGGCGGGCGGTCTCGGTGAAGATCCAGCCGAAGGAGTTGGCGGCGGCGGGCAGGATCGGCACCAGGGGCAGCACGCGGGGCAGCAGCGGGTGGCCCGGCCGCCCCTTGCGGGTGCTCCACAGGTAGAAGGCGGCGAGGGCCGCCGCCAGCATGCCGATGCCGATCATGAGCCGGAAGGACCAGAACGCCACCGGGATCATGGGGATGTAGCTGCCGGGCCCGTACTGGGCGGCGTACTGGGCCTGGAGGTCGTCGATGCCCTGGACCTCCGCGCCGGGGGAGCCCGCGGCGAGGATCGACAGCAGGCGGGGGATCTCGATGCTGAAGGAGGGCTCGCCGCCGCCGGGGGAGCCGACGGCGAAGAGCGAGAACGGCGCGCCGGTGGTGGTGGCGTAGAGGGCCTCGGCGGCGGCCATCTTCATCGGCTGCACCTCGGTGATGACCTTGCCGAGGTGATCGCCGGTGAGGGCGGTGAGCGCGCCGCCGGCGACCGTGAGCCACGCGCCGAGGCGGGCGAGCGTGCGGTGCGCGGGTTCGCCGCCGTGCCGCTGCCGCCACACCCCGATGCCCAGCAGCAGCGACCCGCCCGCCATCGCGGCGCCCGCGAGCGTGTGCGGGAAGGCGGCGAGATTGACCTCGTTGAACAGCAGCGCGCCGAAGTCGTCGAGGCGGGCGCGGCCGGTGACCGGGTCGAGCGAGTACGCCACCGGGTTCTGCATGAACGAGTTCGCGGCCAGGATGATGAATGCGGAGAGCACGGTGCCGACGGCGACGATCACGATGGTGGCGGCGTGCAGGGCGCGGGGCAGCCGGTCCCAGCCGAAGTACCACAGCGCGAGGAACGTGGCCTCGAGGAAGAATGCGAGCATGCCCTCGATGGCGAGGGTGGGCCCGAAGACGTCGCCGTAGAAGCGGGCGAAGGCGCTCCAGCCCATGCCGAACTGGAATTCCTGCACCAGCCCGGTGACCACGCCCACGGCGAAGGTCACGATCAGCAGCTTGCCGACGAACCGGGTGAGATCGCGATATCGCTCTCTGCCCGTCCGCAGCCAGGCGACCTGGAGCCCGGCCGCGGTGGCGGCGAGGCTGATCGACATCGGCACGAAGAAGTAGTGGTAGATCGTCACGACCGCGAACTGCAGCCGGGTCAGGTCGAGCACGTCCACGCCGTCATCCCCTCTACGACAACTCGTAGTAGATACTACGACCCGTAGTACGACGTCGTGCAGTAGAGTGGGTCACATGGCTTTGGGGGACCTCGAACGCGAGGTCATGCAGCAGTTGTGGGACGCCGGGGAGCCGCTGACCGTGCGCCAGGTGCACGAGCGGCTCAGCCGCTCCCGCGACCTCGCGTACACGACGGTGATGACCGTGCTGGACCGGCTCGCCAAGAAGGGCGTGGTCCTGCAGCAGAAGGCCGACCGCGCCTATCGGTATGCGCCCGCGCAGTCGCGCGAGGAGATGACCGCGGCGCTGATGCTCGACGCGCTCAGCACCGCCCCCGACGGCGTTCGTGACGCGGCCCTGGCCCACTTCGTCGGGCGGATCGACCCGTCCGCGCTGACCGCCGCGATCGAGGCGGCCCGGAAGGGAACGGCCGCCGGATCGTGACCGCGCTGCTGCTCGGCGCCCTGGGCCTGACCCTGTCGCTGGTGGTGCCGGGTGTTCTCGCCGCGGCGCGCTGGCCGGACCGCGCGCCGGCCGCGGCGGTCGTGCTCTGGCAGAGCATCACCCTGACCGGCATCCTCTGCGCCCTCGGGGTCGTGCTCGCGGCCCCGCAGGAGCTGGTCCACGCGCTGGGGTCGGGCACGCCGGGCAACGCGGCCGCCCTGATCGCGGCGCTGGGCGTGGCGGCGGTCATCATCATCCGGCTGCTGGCCTCCCTCGCCGGGGTCACCCACCGCTCGCGCACCCGCCGCGCGCGGCACCGCATGCTCGTGGACCTGCTGGACGACGCCGAGCGCCACGGCGAGCTGCCCGCCGAGGTGCCGCCCGGCCTGCGGGTGCTCGACGGCCCGCTGCCGTTCGCGTACTGCCTGCCCGGCCGCAGCCCGCGGGTGGTGCTCAGCGGGGGAGCGCTGCGGATCCTCGACCGCGATCAGGTCGCCGCCGTGATCGCGCACGAGCAGGCGCATCTACGCCACCGCCACGACCTGGTGATGGAGTCGTTCACCGCCTTCTACCGCGCCGTGCCGCGCCCGCTGCGCAGCCGGGCGCCGCTGGACGCCGTCCACCTGTTGCTGGAGATGGTGGCCGACGATGCCGCCCGGCGCCGGTGCGGCGCGGAGCCGCTGCGCACGGCCCTGACCGTGCTCGGGGACGCGGTGAGCCCGGACGCCCCCGCCGAGGCACGCGGCGACGCGGAGCAGGAGCGGCGCCGCAGGGCGGACCGGCTCGCCGGTGCGGACGCTCGGTCGCGGAGCTGGTCAGCGCTCTGCCTGACGATGGCGGCGGGCCTGCTCGTCGTGCCCACCGTGATCGTGGTGGTGCCGTGGCTGGGCAAGGCCCTGACGGCGTGGCCGTTCCAGTAGCTTCCACGATCATGAGCGCCGTGCTTCCCGCCAGGTTCGTCCATAACGTCACCGGAAACTGGGGCCATGCCGGGCGCGCCTGGCTCGCGGAGCTGCCCGGCCTGGTCGTCGCGCTCGCCCGGGAGTGGGACCTCACGGTCGGTCCGGCGTACCCGCTGAGCTTCAACTGGGTCGCCCCTGTGCGCCGCGCCGACGGCTCCGCCGCGGTGCTCAAGCTGGGCCTGGCCGAGGCCGGCCACCTCGCCGCCGAGGCCACCGCCCTCGCCTTCTTCGACGGCCGCGCCGCCGCCCGGCTGCTCGCGTGCGACGACGAGCGCGGCGCCCTGCTGATCGAACGCCTGGAGCCGGGCACCACGCTGCGTACCCTGGTCCGCCACCACGACGACCGAGCCACCGCCGTCCTCATCGACCTGATGCGCCGACTGCACCGCCCGGCCCCTGCGGGCCTGGTCCTCAAGGACCTCGCCGCGCGCACCGCCGACTTCGCCGCCTACCTCGACCGCAGCCCCGGCGACGCACCTCTGCCCCGGCGCCTCGTCACCCAGGCCATGCACCTGTACGGCGACCTGTGCGCCTCGGCCGAGGCGCGTGTCGTCCTGCACGGCGACCTGCACCACGAGAACGTCCTCGCCGCGGGCAGGGAGCCGTGGCTGGCCATCGACCCGCACGGCGTCGTCGGCGACCCCGCCGCGGAGATCGGCCCGGTCCTCTACAACCCGCTCGACGGCGACGAGCCGACGCTGTCGCTGCTGATGCCCCGCGTCGAGCAGTTCGCCGACGGGCTGGGCGTCGCGACCGCACGGGTCGTCGCCTGGGGCTTCGTCCAGGCGGTGCTCTCGGAGGTGTGGGACGCCGAGGGCGGCGGGACGACCCCGGGCCGGGCGCTGCAGGTCGCGCTCGCCCTGCGGCCGCTGCTGCGCTGAGAGCGGACCCGGCTCACATCCAGGGTGCCGTGACCTCTTCCTGCACGTAAACCGTCACGTTGTCGCGCCCGCGCCGCTTCGACCGGTACATCGCCGTGTCCGCGTGCCGCATCAGCGTCTTGGCGTCCGTGCCGCCCGGGTAGGCCAACGCGATGCCCACGCTGATGCCCACGTCGAGCCGCAGCCCCGCGACGGACGCGTGCGCGGTGACGCCCTCGACGATGCGCCGGGCCACGTGCAGGGCCTCGCCGGCGTCGCGGATCCGGGTCAGCAGCACGCCGTACTCGTCGCCGGCGATCCGGGCCGCCGTGTCGGTCTCGCGGGTCGTGCGCTTGATGACCTGCCCGATCGTCTGCAGCAGGCGGTCGCCGACGTCGTGGCCGTAGGTGTCGTTGACCGCCCGGAAGCCGTCGAGGTCGCAGCTCAGCAGCGCCACAGGGTACTGGTAGCGGGTGCCCTGGGCGAGGGCCCGCTCCAGGTCGCGCTCGAGGGTCGGGCCGTTCGCGAGGCCGGTCAGGCCGTCGTGCGAGGCCGCGTACGCCATCCCGTCGTTGGTCATCCGGCGCGCGGTGATGTCGCGGTGGTGGCTGACGATGGCGTGAACCGCCGGGTGGGCCAGCATGTTGCGAGCGATGATCTCGTGCCACTGCCAGGAGCCGTTGGCGTGCCGCACCCGCAGTTCCGCGGAGTGCTCGACGGTGCTGTCCGAGGTCAGCAGCCGGGTGAACAGCTCGACCGAGGCGGCCTCATCCTCGGGGTGGAACAGCCCGCGCAGCACCTTGCCGCGCAGTTCCTCCGGCTGGTAGCCCATCACCGGGCGGGCCGCCGGGCTGACCCAGGAGACGTCGCCGGCGGCATCGCTCAGGGTGATGACCTCGGAGCCGTCGCGGACCAGCGCCCGGAACCGGTCCTCGCTCAGCTTCGCCGCCGCCTCCACCCGCTCGCGCTGCGCGACGAGCTCGCCCAGCGCCCGGGCGGTCGTCGCGGTGCCGACCGCGACCAGAAGCGCCAGGCCATGCGTCTGGTAGCCGCCGAGGTAGCTCGGTACCGCGCCCAGGGCGACCAGGAGCTGCCCGCCGGCGAGCGCCAGGACGCCGGAGACCGCGGCCGGCTTCCAGGCCCGCGAGCCGGAGCGCCGCAGGTGCACGGAGAGGATGTGCAGATGGGCCACGGCCAGCAGGGCGCCCCAGCCGATCATGTACATGATCGCGGTGCCGGTCACGATCTGCACGGGAATGCGCATCCACAGGCGGCGGCGCGGATCGCCCCCGGACAGCCGGTGCTGCACCTGCGGTTGGGTCCACACCGCGCTCACGACCAGCGGCAGCACGATGGCCCACAGCGGCACGTCGCCGGCGAGCTCGAACCGGCGCAGGACGAGGACGGCGGCCAGCACCAGCAGGTGCGTCACCCCGTAGCGGGCGAACCCCGCCGCTCTCGCCACGATCGCGTTGCTCACGTTCGTCGTCCTCGCCTAGTCGCAGGGCCGGCGCGTCCGCGCACGGTAGACCCACCATCGACCGGGCCGCCGGACATCCAAGGGTCCGGCCGCGAAAAGCTGGGGTTCCCGCCCGGCATAATCGCCTGTCATGAGCGACGCCCCGGTCCACCGCCGCGTGCCACTCCCGGCCTCGCGCCGGTGAGCCACAGCCACGGCCACAGCCACAGCCACGGTCACGGGGCGATGCCCGCCGCGTCCCGGCGCACCCGGCGGATTCTCGCCGCCGTCCTCGTCCCGGCGGCGGTCGTCACTGTGCTGGCGCTCGTGCTGCTCTGGCCGGGCAGTGTCCGCGACGGGTCCGGGGATCCCGGGACCGGCGGCGGGCAGCGGGCACTCGGCACGGTCAGCGCCGTCGCCGAGCGGGTCTGCCCGGCCGGGTCGGCGCAGCGGCGGTGCGGCTCCGCCACCGTCCAGGTCACCGAGGGGCCCGGCGCCGGTTCCCGGCAGGAGGTCGATCTGCCGCAGGGGCCGGGCACGACGACCCTGCGCCCGGGCGACGACGTGGTGCTGCTGCACTTCCCGGGCGCGGTGCCGGGCGGGCGCGCGTACTCGGTGGTCGACCGGCAGCGCGCCACCCCGATGATCTGGCTGGTGGGCCTCGCCGTCGCGGTGATCCTGGCGTTCGGCCGCCGCCGCGGCGTGACGTCGCTGGCCGGGCTGGCCGTGAGCTTCGGGGTACTGCTGTTCTTCGTGGTGCCGGCGGTGCTCGACGGCTCCCCGCCGCTGCTCGTCGCGGTCGTCGGCGCGTCGGCCATCATGTTCGCCGCCCTGTACCTGACCCACGGCGTGAACGTCCACACGTCGTTGGCGGTGGCGGGGACCCTCGCGAGCCTGGTGCTCACGGGAGTACTGGGTGCGGTGTTCACCTCGGCGATGCATCTCACCGGTACGGGCAGCGACGACAGCGCCTATCTGTCGGTGACCCGGGCGGGGCTCGATCTGCGGGGGCTGCTGCTGGCCGGCATCGTCATCGGTGCGCTCGGCGTGCTGGACGACGTGACGGTCACCCAGGCGGTGACGGTCGCCGAGATGGCCCCCGGGGCGACCGGCCGCTGGGAGCTCTTCCAGGCCGCAATCCGGGTGGGCCGCGCCCACGTCGCGTCTGCGGTGAACACGATCGTGCTCGCGTACGCGGGAGCGTCTCTGCCGTTGCTGCTCTTGATCGCGGCGGGCAGCGAACCGATCGGCGACCTGTTGACCAGCGAGTTCCTGGCGCAGGAGATCCTGCGCAGCGCGGTGGGAACGATCGGCCTGGTGGCGTCCGTGCCGATCACGACGGGGCTGGCGGCCCTGGTGGCCGAGCTGGGTGCAACGCCGGCGCGAGCCGTTCGCCCGGACGGGACCGCCCGGCGGGCCCGGCACCGCGGCTGACGCCCGCCGCGGATCCGTCACTGGCCGGACCCGGAACGACCGCGTCACTGGCCGGACCCGGAACGATTGCGTCGCTGGCCGAACCCCGAACGGCGGCAGCCAGGCCACGGCATCCGCCGTGACCTGGCTGCGACCCTGGACCGCGCCGGTTACTTCTGCGCCGCGGCCTCGTACAGCTTCTCCGGGGCGACCGCGCCGACGAGGACCCGGCCGTCGTCGGTGAGCAGGGCGCTGAACAGGGCGCTCTGCAGCAGCCGGCCGCTGCCCCAGGTGCCGCTCACCTTCGGCAGGACGCCGGCGATGGCCTCGAGCTGCTGCGCGCCGTCGCCGGACCCCTTGCCGGCGTCGCCGGTGGGCAGCTTGGCGACCAGGACCGATGCCCAGCCCTTGCCGACGACCTTGGTGCCCTCGGGCGCCTCCGGCTTGGCGGCCTTGTCCCGCGCCGCCTTCTCCGCCTTCTGGGCCTTCTCGGCCTCCGCGCGCAGCTCGGACTCGTCGGCCGTGTCGACCTTCGTGCCGGGCGGCGGGTTGAAGGTGAACTGCTCGGCGTCCGGAACGGCGAAGCTGACCTGCTGGAACGCGATCCGGACCGCCGGGTCGTTGGCGTTCTTGGCATAGACGTCCACGCCGAGCGGGATGCGGTGCTCCGCGTCGATCGCCAGCCGGACCTGGCCGACCAGCGAGGCGGTGTCCCGCGGCTTGAGGACCAGCTCGTACGCGTCGCGCCCGGCGACCTTCGCCGCGCCGGTGGTGCTGACCTCCGTGCTGGGGTCGATGGCGGCGAGCGCGGCGTCCGCGGCCTCCTGCGGGGTCGACGGCACGCCCAGCGGCGGCGTCTGCTTCTCGTGCTTGCCGGCCTCGGCCGGGATCTTGTAGTGCGTGGCGGAGCTGCCGGAACTGCGCCACACCCAGACGTCGGAGCCGTTGCGGATGACGTCCGTCTCGCCCAGGGTGCCGAGCACCGCCAGGCGGACCTTGTCCTGCCCGGCGTACCAGACCCGCGCGGTGTTGCTGCCCGCGACCAGCTTCATCAGGTCCGCGTTGCTGCCGGCGCCCCCGGTGATCCCGGGCAGCGTGGGCAGCCCCAGGTCCGCGGTCTGCACGATCGTGCCCGACAGCCCCTCGACCTTGGCGTTCTGCACGTCGACCAGAAGCTGGGCCGCGCTGCGCTCGGGCAGCGCCGGGTCCGCGCTCGCCACGATCGTGCCCGCCGCCGCGCCGCCACCGATGACGACGGCCGCCGCGGCCGCCGGAACCAGCCAGCGCAGCGCCGGCCTCGACCTGAAGACACTCACGATGTCCACCTCCCGTTGTGTGCCGCCCATCCTGCCGGGGGTGTGCTGTGACGCCGCTGAGAAAGTCCCCTAGGGGACGGCGGCTCAGTGATGTGGCAGGAGTGCCGAACAGGGTGTCGTGGGCGTAAAACGACCTCCTCTCGCTGACCTCAGCGTCAAATTCAAGATCCTCGCGGCGGTCCTGGTCGGGACGGTCGTTTCGCTCGTGGTGGGCGTCGTCGGCCTGATGGCGCTGAGACAGTCCAGCGATACCGCGCAGGCGATCTACGGCACCAATGTGACCAGCATCGAGGCGTTGGGCGATCTCCAGCAGGCCATGGCCCAGGCCCGGCTGGACGTGGCCAACCACGCGCTCTCGCAGGACGACGAGCACATGAACAGCTACGGCGCGGCGTTCGCCAAGAACCTGGAGGCCGTCGACGCGGCCTTCACGGCGTATCAGGCCGGGAATCCGGCGACCGATCCCGCGATGATTGCGGACCTGCGGGAGGACTGGGACGCCTGGGCGAAGGTCGTCCAGGAGAAGCAGATTCCGGCCAGCGAGCGCAACGACCTGAAGGCCTGGCAGGAAACCCGCGACACCGAGGTCGTGCCGTTGTTCACCGAGATCAACAAACACCTCGACGGGCTGACCGTCGCCGAGGAGCACGACGCGGCGACATCGGCGAAGGACGCCGACTCCGCGTACACGACCAACCGGATGGTCTCGATCGCCGTGATGGTCGTGGGCGCGATCGTGGCGCTGCTCGCGGGGCTGGTCGTGGCCCGGCAGATCCTGCGGCCGCTGGGCCGGGTCAAGGACGTCTGCGACCGGCTGGCCGCGGGCGATCTGACCGTGACCACCGGGCTGACCTCCCGCGACGAGCCGGGTCAGATGGGTGCCGCGCTCGACACCGCGGTGACGGGGCTGCGCGAGACCGTCATGACCATCGGCGGGTCGGTCGCGACGCTGTCCGCGGCGTCGGAGCAGCTCTCCGCGGTGAGCACCCAGTTGCAGTCGGGCGCCGGCGACGTCGCCATCAGGGCGACCACCGCCAGCGCCTCGACCGAGGAGGTGAACGCCGGCGTGCAGGCGATCGCCGCCGGCGCCGAGGAGATGCGGGCCTCGATCGCCGAGATCGCCGTCAACGCCTCCCGCGCCGCAGAGATCTCCCTGCAGGGCCTGAGCGTCGCGGAGAGCACCAACTCGCAGGTGGCCGATCTGGGCACCGCCAGCGCCGAGATCGGCGACGTGGTCAAGCTGATCACCAGCATCGCCGAGCAGACCAACCTGCTCGCATTGAACGCCACCATCGAGGCGGCCCGCGCCGGCGAGCTCGGCAAGGGCTTCGCCGTCGTGGCCGGCGAGGTCAAGGAGCTCGCCCAGCAGACCGCGCAGGCCACCGAGGAGATCACCCACCGGATCGCCAACATCCAGGCATCGAGCGGGTCCGCGGCACAGGCGATCGGCGAGATCACCACGGTCATCGCCCAGATCGGCGACTACACGACCACGATCGCCTCGGCGGTGGAGGAGCAGACCGCCACCACCAGCGAGATGAGCCGCTCGGTCGCCGAGGCCGCCAACGGCAGTGGCGAGGTGGCACACACCGTCGCCGGTGTCGCCGAGGTCGCCAGCGCGACCGCCGACGGCGCCAAGGCCACCCACCAGGCCGCGGGCGACCTGACCCGCCTGGCGTCCGACCTCACGAAGGTGGTCGAGAGCTTCCGTCACTAAGCCGTACCGGGACAAGAGCCGGCCTTGAGCCGGTGCTGAGACTCCGCGCCGATCTCTCCCCTGACAGCAACGGGGAGCGTCGCGAAGGAGACCACAGTGCCGATCACTGCCGAACTCGAGGACCGTCTGGTGTACGGCCTGCGCCGGCCGACCCTGGCCGACGCCCGGGAGAGCCTGCGCGCCAGCGTGGACAACCCCGACGCGGTGTGGAGCGAGCTGCTCGCGCAGACCGGCCTGGCGGGCTCGGAGACGACGACCGCGGCGCTGTCCGCGATGGCGCAGGCGATGCTGGTCCGCGGTGGCGGCGTCGGAATGTGCGGCAACGCCCTGCACATCCGGATCACCGCCTACACCGCCCTCGGCGCCGTCGAGGACCTGATCGCCGTCTCGGTGAAGGCCTGATCCACCCGCCGCGGCTGTGACCGCGCTGAGAACGGATTCAGCCGCTGGGGCGCGCATGCCAAGGTAGGGGTGTGCGGTTGCTGGTGGTGGAGGACGAGGCGCGGCTCGCGAGCGCGCTGCGGCGCGGGCTGCAGGCGGAGGGTTTCGCCGTGGACGTCGCCGCCGACGGCGAGGACGGCCTGGAGATGGCCCGGCACGGCGACTACGACGCGATGATCCTCGACGTCATGCTGCCCCGGCTCTCCGGATACCGGGTCGTGCGGCAGTTGCGCGCCGAGCAGAAGTGGCTGCCGGTGCTCATGCTCTCGGCCAAGGACGGCGAATACGACCAGGCCGACGGGCTCGACTGCGGCGCCGACGACTATCTGACCAAGCCCTTCTCGTACGTGGTGCTGCTCGCCCGGCTGCGCGCCCTGCTGCGCCGGGGCACCCCGGAACGCCCCACGGTGCTGCGCCACGGCGACGTCGAGCTCGACCCGGCACTGCGCAAGGTCACCGTCGCCGGGGCCGAGGTGGTGCTGACCGCCCGCGAGTACGCCCTGCTCGAGTACCTGCTGCGCCGCCCGGGCGAGGTCGTCTCCAAGACCGAGCTGCTGGACCACGTGTGGGACGCGGCGGTGGACACGGCCGCCAACGCCGTCGAGGTGTACGTCGGCTACCTGCGCCGCAAGATCGGCCGGGACCGGCTGGAGACGGTCCGCGGCGCCGGCTACCGGCTCGCCGCGACCGGCGCCACCGAGGCCTAGCCGTGACCCGGCCGCGCCTGCCGCGCCGGCTGAGTCCGCGCCGGCTGAGCCTGCGGGCGCGGCTGCTGCTCGTCTCCGTCGTCGTCCTCTTCGCCGGGCTGGCCGCGGGCGGCGTCGTGCTCGTCACCACGATGCACTACGTGCTGATGCGCGCCGCCAACACCGAGGCGCTGGAGACCGCCCGGTCGGTGGCCGCCCTGGTGGACACCGGCTCGCTGTCCGACCCGGTGCCGGCCGCTCCCGCCGTACGCGTGCAGGTGGTCAACTCCGCAGGCCAGGTGCTGTTCGGCTCCACGGGCGCCGACCGGCTGGTGCCGATCCTGTATCCACGGGAACTGCGGGAGCTGGCGGACGGCGACGGGACGTTCATCCCCGGCTCCCGGATCGGCTTCGACGGGCGGGTCCGCGTGGTCGCGCTCGCGGCGGGACCGCCGGACGACCGGGTCACGGTGCTCGTCGCCCGGCCCACGGACGAGCTGACGCAGAGCCTGCGCCTGCTGCAGATCACCTTGCTGGCGACGTTCCCGCCGCTGGTGGCCCTGCTCGCGCTGGTGGCCTGGCGGGTCGTGGGCGCGGCACTGCGCCCGGTGGAGGCGTTGCGGGCCGGCGCGGAGGAGATCACCGGCGGGGCGCGGCCGGGGCGGCTGCCCGTGCCGGACTCGGGCGACGAGATCCATCGGCTGGCCGTGACCCTCAACGACATGCTGCACCGCCTCGACGCCGCGCGGGCCCGGCAGCGGAGCTTCGTCGCCGACGCGGCGCACGAGCTGCGCAGCCCGCTGACCAACATGCGCACCGAGCTCGAGGTGGCCCAGCGCCTGCCGGACAGCACCGACTGGCCGGAGCTCGCCGGCGACCTGCTCACCGACGTGCACCGGCTCAGCCGCCTGGTCGACGACCTGCTGCTGCTCGCGCGCGCGGATGACGCGACGACCCGGGCCGTGCGGCCGGCCACCGAGGAGATCGAGCTCGGCGGCCTGCTCGACGAGGTGGCCGCGCGCTATCCCGAGGTGACGTACGAGCGGCCGGACGGGCCGTTGACGATGATCGGCGAGCGGGACGCGCTCGGCCGGGTGGTGGCGAACCTGCTGGACAACGCCGTACGGCACGCCCGGTCGTCGGTGCGCCTGGAGGCGGCGGCGGACGGCGCGGAGCTGCGCATCGCCGTGGCCGACGACGGCCCGGGCATCCCGGCGGCGGACCGGGAGCGGGTCTTCGACCGTTTCACCCGCCTCGACGACGCCCGGGCCCGCGACGCCGGCGGCTCGGGCCTCGGCCTGGCGATCGTGCGCGAGCTGGTGCGCCGCCACGGCGGCACGGTCAACCTGCGCGGCACCAACCCGCCGCCGGGGCTGCACGCCGAGGTGCGCCTGCCCCGGGGCGCCCCGGTTTCCCCGTCGGCGGGGACCGCCGCCGTCGTGCGGTGAAAAGATCGTGGGAACTTTTCCGGGATCCCGGCCGACCAATGACCGTGCCCGGCGCCCCGGCCGGGAGCACCTGAGTCGGAAGGCCTGAGATGTCCCTGCTGAAGCGTTCGGCCGCGATCGGCGCTGCCGCCGTCGCCGCGCTCACCCTGATGGCGACCCCCGCCGCCGCGCACGTGACCGTGAACGCGAACTCCGCCGTCCAGGGTGGGTACGCCAAGGTCACGTTCCGGGTGCCGAACGAGTCCGACACGACCTCGACCACCAAGGTGGAGGTCAACCTGCCGACCGCGACGCCGTTCGCGTCGGTGTCGCTCAAGCCCGTCGCCGGGTGGACGATGGTGGCCGAGAAGGCGAAGCTGGCCCAGCCGATCGACTCGCACGGCACGCCGATCACCGAGGCCGTTTCCAAGATCACCTGGACCGCCACCGGCGACGCGGCGATCAAGCCGGGTCAGTTCCAGGAGTTCGACGTGTCGATCGGCCCGCTGCCGAAGGTCGACAAGGTCGTCTTCAAGGCGCTGCAGACCTACTCCGACAACACCATCGTGCGGTGGATCGACGAGCCCACCACCGACGGCACCGAGCCGGAGAAGCCCGCGCCGGTGCTGAAGCTCTCCCCGGCCGCCGCGGGCGACACGCACGCCGCGGCCAGCGGCCCGACGGTGACGACGGCCGCCGCCGACACCGAGGGCGACGGGAACGGCACGTGGGCCGGCATCGTCGGCATCGGGCTGGGTCTCGCGGCGCTGGTGCTGGGCCTGCTGGCGTACCGGCGCTCCGGTGCGGCCTCCGGCGCGAAGCCGACCGGCACCCCGGCGGAGTGACCGACGAGGAGGTGACCGGCTGGGCGCTGGCCGCCGGCCGCGGCGACGCGGACGCGGCCGCGGCGTTCGTCCGGGCCACCCAGCGTCAGGTCCGGCGCTTCCTGCACCACCTCGCTGGCCCCGGTGAGCTCGACGACCTGGTCCAGGAGACCTATCTGCGGGCGCTGCGCAGCCTGCCCGGCTTCGCCGCCCGTTCGAGCGCGCGGACCTGGCTCTACACGATCGCCCGGCGGGTGGCGGTGGACCAGGTGCGCGCGGCGGTGGTGCGTCCCCGGCTCGCCCCGGTCGAGGACTGGCAGGCCGCCGCCGACGTGGCGACGGCCGCCGACCGGCCGCGCTTCGAGGAGCATGTGGCCCTGCGCGACCTGCTGTCCGGCCTGGCGCCGGAGCGGCGGGAGGCGTTCGTGGCGACCCAGGTCCTCGGCCTGTCGTACGCCGAGGCGGCCGAGGTCTGCGCCTGCCCGGTGGGGACCATCCGGTCCCGGGTCGCCCGCGCCCGCGAGGACCTGGCGGCCCAGGTGGCCGGCGCGGACGAGCGGGTGACGGGTGCCGGCTGACGCTCAGGAGCCGGTATAGGCGGCGTACGTGCGTTCGGCGGCGGCCCGGGCCTGCTCCGGGGCGTCGCCGCCCGCGATCGCGGCCTCGGCCCAGGCGTCCGCGCCGAGCCGCATGAACTCCTTGCCCTCCGGCGACGCCATCCAGGCGGGGCCGTCCTTCGGGTCGAGGGCCGTGGCGGGGTCGGTGAGGTGATTGGCCAGGCCCCAGAGGCCCAGTTCCCAACCGAGGCCGGTGGCGCCGGGCCCGTACTGCTCCCAGATCTCGGCGCTGACGTGCGCGACGTGCTCCAGCTCGAGGCGCGTGCGCCCGTCGCCCTCTCGTGTCAGCCGGACCTCGATCCAGCTCACCTCGTTGTTGTACTCCCACGTGGCCGCGAAGCCGGTCGGGCGCTCGCAGCGGCTGATCGTGCCACCCGCATTGCCCTCGAGCTGGTAGCTTCCGCCCTCGCGCAGGTCGCCGGTGATCGGCAGGAACCAGCGCGGGATGCGCTCGGCGCTGGTCACCGCCTCCCACAGGTCCTCGATGCCGGTGTCGTAGACCTGGCTGATCGTGGCGACCTTCGCCTCCCCGGCTTCGAGGTGGCGGTCACCGACGGTCCGGCGTACGTCGTTGATCTGCTGCTTGATCTGAATCATGGAGTCACTCCCGAGTCGTCGTCGCCTGCGGCGAGCCGCCGCTGCCGTTTGCCGCGGACCACCTCGGTGGCCAGCGCGTCCAGATGTGGCGTCCAGAACCGCCGGAACCGGTCCAGCCAGGCGTCGGCCTCGCGCAGCGCGGTGTCGTCCACCGCGTAGAGCCGCCGGGCGCCGTCGGCGCGGACGGTGGCGAAGCCGTTGTCGCGTAGCACCCGAAGGTGCTGGGAGACCGCCGGTTGCGAGACCCCGAACTCGGCCCGGATGACCTCGGTGAGCGCCCCGGCGGACCGCTCACCGTCGGCGAGCAGCTCCAGCAGGCGGCGGCGCACCGGGTCGCCGAGCACGTCGAACGCATGCACGCGGCGAGGTTATCAGGGCGAGCTTATATAAGCCAAGGCTGAATCATGCCTGTCGCGGACCCGTCCTTGGCAGGATCGGGCCATGCGATCGGCGCGGGTCCTGGCGGCCGTCCTGCTGCTGGCCGGCTGCGACGGGGATGCGCCCCGGGCGGAGGATGCGCCCCGGGCGGAGCCGGCGCCGCTGCGGACCGCCTCGGCCGGCACCGGGTGGGGCGCGCCGTCGCGCCCTTCGCCCAGCCGGACCACCCGGGAGCCGGTCACGACCACCGCGGCGCCGGCCACCGGCGGCTGGGAGGTGACCGTCTACTACACCGCCGTGGAGGACTACCACTCCGGCCAGCCCGAGACGGTCACCGGCTGCCCGCGGCTCGACTGCGCGCACGGCGACGAGGACCTGGGGGAGTACAAGTCCGACTTCGTCGAGGCCGTCCAGGAGGAGGGCACCGGGCGCACCGCCGGGGGCGACTATCTGAACTGGTCCCACGACATCGGCTACTGGCTCGACACCCGGCCGCGCGACGCCGCCGGCCAGGCCCTGCGACCGTTCGTCTCCGCCGCCGCCGATCCGCAGGTGCTGGCCCGCGGCACCCGCTTCCGGATCGTCGGGTGCGGCCACCAGGACGACGGCTCCCGCGCCGCGGCCGACGTCTGTGCCGCCCTGCGCGCCGCCCGCTGGACGGTGACCGACGAGTTCACGCCGGGACTCGGCGGCGACAAGCACGTCGACGCCTACATCGGCGAGCAGACCGGGCCCGGCTTCACCGACTCGCCGTGGTACCTGACGCTGTACGACGCGACCCTGCGGACCGGGTGAGGTTCAGGACGCGTACCGCTGCCGGGACCGCTCGCGGGCCTTGGCGGCCTCGACCTCCCGGTCCCGCGGCGGCGCGGCGGTGACGAGCTCGCCGAGCAGCTCCGCCGTCGCGGCGGCCACGGCGGCCACCGCCTTGTCGAAGGCGGCCTGGTTGCGCTGGGAGGGCTTCGTCGACCCGGCGACCTTGCGGACGTACTGCAGCGCGGCCGCGTGCACCTCGTCGGCGGTCGCCGGCGGCGCGAAGTTGTGCAGCGGGCGGATGTTTCGGCACATGGGCCGAGCGTATCCGCGCCGGGTAGGTTTCAGCGGTGACCGCGGACCTCGACGAGCGCAGCACCGCCGGGCCGGCCCCCGTCCGGCGGCGCCGGCGGTGGCTGGTGCCGCTGCTGGCGGTGCTGCTGCTCGTCCAGATGGCGGCCGCCATGGTCACCACCGCGGTGCAGCAGACCCCCACCATCGACGAGCCGGTGTACGTCGGCACCGCCGTCACCTACCTCGAGCAGCACAGCCTGCGCTACAACCCGGAACACCCGCCGCTGGGCAAGCTGCTCATGGCCGCCGGGCTGGCGTTCGCGTCGCCGGAGCTGGATCCGGCGTTCCGCGGCGACCAGACCGCGCTGGGCCGTCACGTGCTGTACGAGGCGGGCAACGACCCGTACGAACTCATGCTCCTGGCCCGCCTCCCGATCATCCTGCTGACCCTGCTGTTCGGGCTGGTGGTCTTCGCCTTCGCCCGCGACCTCACCGGCCCCGCCGGCGGCGTGCTCGCCCTGGCCCTGTACGCCTTCTCGCCCGACGTCATCACCCACGGCTCGCTGGCGACCCTCGACGTGCCCGCGATCGGTTTCCTGCTGACGGCGGTCTGGCTGACCTGGCGGGCCCGCACGGGTGCGCGCACCCCGCTGCTCCTGGCGCTGGCGGGCGTGGCCCTGGGCGCGGCGCTCGCCACCCGGATGAGCGTGCTGCCCGCCGTGCCGGTCGTGCTGCTGCTCGCCCTGCTCGCGACGCCCGCGTGGCGCCGGCGGGTGGCGGCGGGGGAGCGGCTGCGCGGGCTGGCCCTGGCCGCCGGGGTGGGCGTCGTCGCGGTCGGGATCGTGTGGCTCGCCTACCTCGCCGTCGACCCCGGGCTGCGCTGGACCCCTCCGGCGGGGCTGCCCGACGAGGGGCTGCGCGGGCTGCTCACCGGCTTGCTGCCGCTGCCGGAGGCGTACCGCGACGGCATGCGCATCCAGTTCGCCTTCGAGGACTCGACGTTCAGCGGCTTCCTCTTCGGCCGGCACTACCAGGGCTCGCTCTGGTACTACCTGCCCGCGGCGCTGCTGGTGAAGACGCCGCTCGGCATGCTGGCGCTCTGGGTGGTCGGGGCCGTGGCGATGCTCGCCGTGCCGCGGCTGCGCCCGGCGGCGCCGTACGTCCTGGTCGTTCCCGCGCTGCTGCTCGCCGTGGCGATGACCGGCGCCCGCGACTTCGGCACCCGGTACGCGATCTTCATGCCGATGTTCCTGGCCGTCGCCGCCGCAGCCGTCGTGGCCGTCCGGTGGCGACGCGCGCGTCTCACCGCCGGCGTGCTCGTCGTCCTCGTGGCGGTCAGCTCGCTGCGGACGTTTCCGTATTATCTGCCGTACTCGAACGAGGCCTTCGGCGGGCCGACCCGCACCCACCTGCGGCTGCACGACTCGAACGTCGACTGGGGGCAGGACCTCGGCCGGCTCGCCGACCGGCTGCGCGAGAAATATCCGGGCGAACCGGTATGGCTGGTCTACAAGGGCGCCGGTGTGCCCGAGGCGTACGGCATCAGCGCGCGCAACCCGCTCAAGGCGCCGGAAGAGGACGTGCACGGTCTGCTCGTGGTCTCCGACAGCTCCATCGCCAAGGCCACCGGGCGGCTCGCGGCGCTGCTGCGCACCAGCGGCGAGCCGATCGACGAGGTCGGGCACTCCATCCGCATCTTCCGGCGGCCCTGACTGAGCGTGGCTCAGGAGCGGACGGCGGCCCGGTGACGGCCCGTCGCCGGCGGCCCGCCGGCCCGGTGGCCCGGCGCCGTCGCGGCGCGGGCCGTGCGCTCGGCACGCTCACAGGCCTCCGGCAGCTTGTCCGCCGGGACCGGGCGGCTCAGCGCGTAGCCCTGTGCGAAGTCGCAGGTCATGTCCCGCAGGCGGATCAGGGCGCCGACGTCCTCCACGCCCTCGGCGACCACCGAGAGGCCCAGGTTGTGGCCCAGGTCGATCGCGCTGCGGACCATCACCGCGTCCGGCGTGCCGTCGTCCTGCCCCAGCTCCTTGATGAACATCCGGTCGATCTTCAGCTCGTCGGCGGGCACGTGCCGCAACTGGGCAAGCGAGCTGAAGCCGGTGCCGAAGTCGTCCACGGACACGCTGATGCCCTGGTCGCGGATCTCGCACAGGGCCCGTACGGTGCTCGCCGGGTCGGCCATGATGCTGGTCTCGGTGAGCTCGAGCCGCAGCAGCTCCGGCGGCAGCCCGGCCCCGGCAACGGTGGCCAGCACCGCCGGCACGAAGCCCGCGTCGACGAGGCAGCCCGGTGACACATTGACCGCCACGCAGTAGGGGCTTCCGGCGAGCCGCCACGCGGCGGCCTGACGGACCGCCAGGGCGAGCAGGTGGCAGGTCAGGCGCACCTCGAGGCCGCTGGTCTCGGCGATGCTCAGGAACGCCGCCGGGAGCAGCAGCCCCCGCTCGGGGTGGTCCCAGCGGACCAAGGCCTCCACCGAGGTGACGGCGCCGTCGCTGAGCCGTACCTGGGGCTGGTAGTGCAGCCGCAACCGGCCCTGCGGGTCCCCGTCGTCCAGCAGACCGCGCAGCTCCGCGAGGAGCTGCATGCGATCCTGCGAGCCGGTGTCCGAGCCGGCGTCGTAGACGGCGACCCCGCCTCCGCCGGCCTTCGCCCGGTACATGGCCGCGTCGGCGTGGCGGAACAGCTCCTCGCCGAGCCCCTCGGCCGCGCTCAGCGCGATGCCGAGGCTGCCGCTGATCGCCGCAGGGCCCTCTTCCAGCGCGAAGTTGCACCGCAGCGCGGCCACCATGCTCTCGGCCAGGGCGGTCGCCTCGCCGATGCACGTCACCCGGGGTAGCAGCACGGCGAACTCGTCGCCGCCGAGGCGCGCCACGACGCCCGCGTCACCGGCGGCGGCGCTCAGCCGCCGCCCGGCCTCCAGCAGCACCTGGTCGCCGGCGTGGTGGCCGAGGGTGTCGTTGACGGCCTTGAAGCCGTCGAGGTCGGCGACCATCAGCGCCACCTGGTGCTCGCCGGTGCCGGCCGCGTCGGACAGCGCGGCGTCGAGGCTCCGGCCGAAGAGGGTCCGGTTGGGCAGGCCGGTCAGCGGATCGTGCAGGGCCAGGTGACGGCTCTCGTCGGCCTGCTCGACGAGCCGGCGCTGATAGCCCAGCACGAGCCGCATGATCATGCCGACCAAGGCCAGCCCGGCGGCGAAACCGACCGCGGTGCCGACCAGCAGTCGTCCCTGGGTCTCGCGCAGCGCGGTCACCTGCTGCTGTGCGGCGTCGTGGTAGGCGCGTGCCACGTGGTCGACGTCGTCCTGCAACGAGTAGAACGCCGGCGTGACCTCGAGGCGGTCGAGCTGCGCGTGGCTGGGGTCGCTGTCGGCGACCAGCACCATCAGGCGCTCGGCGAGGTCACGGTAGCCGGTCTGCTGGTCTCGCAGGCGCCGCGCGTCCGCACGGGCCTGTTCGCCACCAGCCCGGATCACCTCGGCGAGGGTCTGGTCCGCTTCCTCCGCCACCCGCTGGAAGCGCTGCTTCACGGCGACCGAGGGCTCGACCTGGTAGTGCCGCAGGTTCACCTCCTGCATGGCGATGGCGATCCGGGCCTCGGTGAACAGGGCGGCGACCACGAGGGCGCGCTGCTGCTCCTCGGTCGCCCGGGTGGTGTGCAGGGTGCCCTGCAGCACGTACGCCGCCAGCGCGAGCAGCACCGCGGCCAGGGCAGCGGTGGTTGCGGCGCCGCGGCGTACGAAGCCGGTGACGCGGGTGCGCAACGCACCACCCAGGGGCCTGACCACGGAGGCTCTGATCGGCAATCCGCGGCCGGGCTCAAGGCGAATGCAGTTCTCAGATGTCCGGGGGCCGGACCGATGAGGAGGCCATGCGTCTGGTGACCGGTGCCGTTGCGGCACTCCTGATGGCGGTGACGTCCGGCTGCGCGAGCTCCGGGGAGCCGGACAAGGCGAGCGCCCCGGCGGCGGAGCCGATCCGCCTGGGCACCCTCGCCCCGCTGAGCGGGCGCAGCAGCCCGTCCGGCGAGGCCATGGTCCACGCCGCCCGGCTGGCGGTCGACGAGGCGAACGCCAAGGGCGGCGTGCTCGGCCGGCGCGTCGAGCTGGTGATCGGCGACGACGCCTGCGACCCGGGCACCGCCGTCACCGCGGCCCGCGACCTGGTCGTCCAGGACATCACGGTGTCGGTGGGCGGCTACTGCTCCAGCGCGACCGTGCCCACGCTGAAGATCTTCCGGTCGGCGGGCGTACCCATGGTGATCTCCCAGTCGAACTCCACCGACCTGCTGGCACCGAAGTACGACAGCGTCTTCCTGCTCAGTGGCACGGTCGCGGCCGAGGCGGACTTCGCGGTGGACTGGATGAAGCGCCTCGGGGGCAGTCGCCTGGCACTGGTCCACGACGGCACCAGCTTCCCCATGACCCTCGCCGGTTCCACGGCGGCGTCGGCCAAGCGCAAGGGCCTGGCCGTCAGCGCCGAACTCGAGCTCAGCCAGGGCGCGCCCAGCTACGCCCGGATCGCCGACGCGGTGATCCGCGGCGGTGCGGACGTCGCGTACTACACCGGGTACTACGCCGAGGCCAACCAGCTCATCGCGGACCTGCGCGCCCGCGGCTTCGACGGCAAGATCCTGGTCGGCGACGGCGCCACCGACGGTCCGCTGCTCGAGGGCCTCGGGGCGGCGCAGACCCGCGACCTCTACGGCACGGCGATGCTGTGGCCGGAGCTCATGCCGGAGCTGAAGGAGTGGTCGCAGCGCTACCGCACGGCGGTGGGCGTCGAGCCGGGTCCGTCGACGGTCGAGGCGTACGACGCCGTCACCGTCGCGCTGGACGCCATCCGGCGGGCCGGCAGCACGGACCGCGCGGCGGTGCGCAAGGCGATCGCCGAGACGAACATGACGGCGATGTCGGGCAAGGTCAGCTTCAACCCCGACGGTACGCGGACCGCGCCACGGTTCCTGCTGCTGCACGCCTCGGGGAATGGGTTCACGCTGGTTCGCCAGCCGCCGGACGCCTGATCGACCACCCTTTCGGGCGAGCCGGGCGCGTCGATGCGTAACCGTTGCTCTATGGCAAGCATTGAGCCTCTACAGTGCACCTCGATGCCTATGCCGCCGTTCGCCATCGTCGCGCACCCCGCCGACGCCGGGGTCGCCTGCCTGGCACTGCACGGGGAGGTGGATGCCGAGGCGGCCGAGGCGCTGGAGGCGGCCGTCGCGCGCGCGGGGCGCCAGGCCGGCGTGAGCGACGTGGTTCTGGACCTCACGGCGGTCACCTTCCTCGACGCCGCCGGGGTCGCGGCGGTGGTCAGGTCCGCGCTCGCCGCGGCCGACGGCGGTGTCCGGCTGCGCACCCAGGGGGCGTGCGGCATCGTGCGCCGGGTCCTCGAGGTCACCGGCGTCCATGCCTGGCTCCGCGCGGCTCCCCAGAGGCGGTGACGGCGGCCACATTACGATACGAGCCCGTTCCGTATCGATGACCTCCGGCCTAGGGTGTAGCTCAGATACGGAACTGTTTCGTATCGTAAGTAGCCTCGGGGGCCACCACATGGACGAACCGCAGACCGGGCACCCGCGGCGCTGGGCCATTCTCGGCGTGCTGGTCATCAGCCTTCTCGTCGTCGTACTCGACAACACCGTCCTCAACGTCGCGCTGCGCACCATCGCCGACCCGCATGCCGGCCTCGGCGCCAGCCAGAGCCAGCTCGAATGGGCGATCAACTCGTACACGCTGGTCTTCGCGGGCCTGCTCTTCACCGCCGGCATCCTCGCCGACCGGCTCGGCCGGCGGATCACGCTCATGGTGGGGCTCGCGCTCTTCGGGCTGGCGTCGCTGCTCTCCGCGTACGCGGGCACGCCCGACCAGCTCATCTGGGCCCGGGCGCTGATGGGGTTCGGTGCCGCCGCGGTCATGCCGGCGACCCTGTCGATCATCGCCAACGTCTTCGAGCCGCACGAGCGGGGCCGGGCCATCGGCGTCTGGGCCGGCGCGGTCGGGCTCGGCGTCGCGATCGGACCGATCGTCGGCGGCCTGCTGCTCGAGCACTTCTGGTGGGGCTCGGTCTTCCTGATCAACGTCCCGGTGGTCGTCGCCGGGGTGGTGCTGGTCCGCGTGCTCGTCCCCGAGTCCCGCGATCCGAAGCCCGGCCGCATCGACGTGATCGGTGTGCTGCTGTCGATCCTGGGCCTGAGCCTGCTGACCTACGGCGTCATCGAGGGCGGGGAGGCCGGCTTCGGCGAGCCGCGGGCCTGGGCCACGCTGACCGCCGGGGTGCTGGTGCTGGCCCTGTTCGTCCTGTACGAGCGCCGCATCCCGTACCCGTCGCTGGATGTACGGCTTTTCGCCAACCGCCGCTTCTCCGCCTCGACCGGCATGATCGGCCTGGTCTTCTTCGCGGCGATGGGCTCGATGTTCTTCAGCGCGTTCTACCTCCAGTTGGTCCGCGGCCTCGGCCCGCTGGCCTCGGGCGTGCTGTTCGTGCCCTTCGCGGTCGGCCAGATGGTGTTCGCGCCGCGTAGTGCCGCGATGGTCGCCCGCTTCGGGGCCCGGGCGGTCAGCACGGCCGGCCTGCTGCTGGTGGCGCTCGGGCTCGGCGGCTGGCTGTTCATCGGCGCGGAAACCCCGATCTGGATCGTCGGCGCGCTGTTCTTCGTCATGGGTGTCGGCATGGCCAACGTGATGCCGCCGGCGACCGAGGCGATCATGGCCGCGCTGCCCCGGGAACAGGCCGGCGTCGGGTCGGCCGTGAGCAACACCGTGCGCCAGGTCGGCGGCGCGCTCGGCGTCGCCGTCCTCGGCGCCGTGCTGTCCGCGGCGTACCGCGACGGCATGGGCGACGCCACGGCCGCGCTGCCCGCCGGCGCCCGCGACGCCGCCGCCGAGTCCATCGCCGGTGCGTACGGGGTCGCGGCCCAGGCCGGACCCGCGGGGCCCGCGCTGGTCGCGCAGGCCAACGACGCCTTCCTGACCGCGATGCACTACGCCTCCGTCGGCACCACGGCGTTCGCGCTGCTCGGCGCCGTCGTGGCGGCGATCTGGCTGCCCGGTCGGCGTCCGGCCGGCACGCCGGCGCCCGGGACCTCCGCGGGACTCCCGGAGCAGCAGGGCCGGGAACTGGTCGAGGCATGACGGGCGCCGTGGTAAGGCGATGAGGGCTCGGTAACAATGGAGCGCATGACGACGGTCAGCGTGGACGAGGAGGCCGGCCGGGGCCGCAAGGCACCCGGCCGGCCCCGCGACGCCCGGGCCGCCGAGGCCATCATCGACGCGGTGACGGCCCTGCTGGCGGAGGGCCAGAGCTCCGCCGCGATCTCGATCGAGGCGGTCGCGGCGCGGGCGGGGGTGGGCAAGGCGACGATCTACCGCCGCTGGCCCAACAAGGAGGCGCTGCTCATCGACGCGGTGGCCCGGATGAAGGGCCCGCTGCCGGCCCTGACCGGCGAGTCGGTCCGTGAGGACCTGATCATGCTGGTGGCCTCGGCCCGCAACGCGCGCATGGAACGGTACGGCCGGGTGACCGCCTGCCTCGTGCCGGAGATGGTCAAGAGCCCGGAGATGCACGCGGTCTTCCAGGCCGTGATCGAGCCCCGCCGCGCGGTCATGCGCGAGGTGCTGCGCCGCGGCGTCGAGAGCGGCGAACTCCGCCCCGACCTCGACGTGGAGCTGACTCTGCTGATGCTCGTCGGCCCGACGATCGCGCAGAACATGCTGAACTGGAACCCCGCTATCCCGATCGAAGGGTACGCGGAAGCGCTCGTCGACGCCGTCCTGCGCGGCGCCGCCGCCTGAGGGCCGCACATTGGCTGGGCTTAATGGCACTCGACCGGCGTTGCGCCGTCCGGCTGAGTAACTGAGAAATTCCTGAGAGTATCGCCCCAGCCTTTCCCGGGACTAATCTGTGAGACCGGGGTCGTCCGGCATCACTCACAGCGACGGAAAACGCATCGGCGACCGCGGGCCGGCGCCGATGCGAGCATCCCTCACGGCCGGCGTCCCCGCAGAGGGCCTGTACGCCACGTGAGTCGAGGGCGGTGACCGCGCCGGCGGTGGCGCGGCGCGCGTACCCACCCACGAGTCGGCTAAACCTACTGGTCAGAACTTTCTGCGACATTCGAGCTGCGATATGCAGACTGCGATACCCGCGGCGCTGCTGAGCTAGGCTGGACGCACGGCGATGACCCGCGGACACGTGTCCTTACAGAGAGTAGCGGGATAATGACATGGGTATAGGAGAGCGGCGCAGATCCGCATTGGAGCGCAAACGCCTCGTCCGCAAACTGTTCGAAATTCGGCAGAAAATCGGCTACACCCAGGCGCAGGTCGCCGGAAAGCTGCGGTGGTCGCAGTCGAAGGTGCACCGGATAGAAAGCGGCGAGAACAGCATTTCGTACACGGACCTTCTCGCCTTACTCAAGATCTACGGCATTCGCGAGAACGAGTTAGTGGAGGAACTGACGGAAATGGCCGAACTGGCCCGGCAACGCAGCCTCCCGGAGATCAGCGACATCCACTCGAAGGATTTCCGGGACTATCTCGAGGCCGAAATCACGGCGGACACCGTACGGGAGTTCGAAAATTCGTACATCCCGGGTCTGCTGCAGACGCCGGCGTACGCGAATGCCGTTCTGCGGACCCTGCTGCAGATCTCCTCGCTCGCCGACGACGAGCGCGACACGGCCCTCGACCGTATCCGCCGCATGGTCGATCTGCGTGCCCTGCGGCAGCAGATCTTCAACGACGGCGGCATCACGAAGGCGTCGTTCGTGCTGGACGAGGCATCCGTGCGCCGCGTGGTCGGCGCGGAGTCCGGTGACGCCGGCGTCATGCGCGCCCAGATCGAGCACCTCAAGAAGATGAGCCGGCACCCGCGCGTGGACCTGCGGGTGGTGCCGTTCGGTGCGGGCAGCCACGTGGGGATGAGCGGGCCTTTCGTCATCCTGGACTTCCCCGATCCGGACGACTTCCCGCTGCTCTACCTCGAGAACGCGGCGGGCGAGTTCCTGACCAAGCACGACCAGCGGCAGGTACGGCGCTTCGCCGCGAACTTCGAGAGTCTGCAGGCCTGTGCGCTGCAGGGCGCGGAGCTGGACGAGCTGCTCGACGACGTGGTGGCCGCCATCGGCTGACCGGTCCCGGCCGGCGCTCACCGGCGCGGGACACCAGGGTGGACTGACGGGAGGAAACGCGGATGACCTGGACGACCATCGGCACGGCTTCCTGCATGCTGCGGTCCGCGGCGCCTCCGTCGTCCCCTGTCGACTCGGTGAACGCCGGCTTCGGCTCACGTCCGCCGGTGCGCAACCGCGAACCGGTGGCCGACGGTGGCTGAGACGGACCGGGAGCTCGGCTTCCGCAAACCCGCCCCGCGCCTCGGCGGCGCGCCGGCGTCCGCCCGGACGCCCGGCGGTTTCGTCGGCCTGTTGCACGGGGTGCTGACCAACGCCCGCATGCTGGTGCACGCCCTGGCGTTGATCTACCCGTTCATCCTGCTGGTGGCGGCGCTGTCCGGCTCACCGCAGATCCTGGCCGCGATGGCGACCTCGATGGTGACGCTCTTCGTGTGGGCGCTGCGGCGCGCACGCCGGGAAGACGTCAACTGTCGCGACGATGAAGGAGATTAGCGATCCGTTGCCAGCGCGACAGGATGGGATCACACACCATCCCCGCGGCGACGCTCACCAGCGCGGCAATGACGGCGAGGGCGATCATCCTCGCCGTCGCGGCGCTGAACAGCGCTGATCCCAATCCCTGACCGAGCCCGATGGCGGCGGTCCCCGCACAGGTGCCGTAGACGGCGAGCCGGACGGGCGACGCCGGGTCGTCCTTCGGCCGCTGTTGCATGCGTGGCTCCTTCCGTCGAACGGGCGTCCGCCCGTGGGTAGAGCTACTACGCACCAGCCACCTCATCGCACCAAAGACCGCGCGCGGCGATCTGTCCTCCTGACGACCTGGATCGTATAAGAAGCACCAGGCCAGTACGTCATTTTGCGTCCCTACGGCGTACCCCGATCGGGGACGTTCATTTCTCGTTCTTGAACCGTCCTCATCAGACTAGCCGTGCCATCGAAAGGAATCTACACTCTTGCCTGCCAGATACTTGACCGTCGGCGATCCGATTTATCTGCTACGCCGGGCCGCCGATCTCCGCGGGAACACAGATCGCTGACCGGCGCGTGCGCAAGAACGGCCGGCCGCCAATAGGGGAGGCACGTTGGGCGATAAGCCGTCGACGCAGGCCGGGTGGCGGAAAAGTTCCCGCTGCGGTGAGGGTAACTGCGTAGAAGTGTCCACCTCCGAATTCACAGTGCGGATACGAGATGGTAAGGATCCGTACGGTCCGATCTTGGAGTTCGATCCACTGGAGTGGTTCCGGTTCCTTTCCGCGATCAAGGCGGAGGCGTTCGGACCTTGATGACGTCCGGTCCGCTTCGGTCGTTCGGTCCTCTCTGGCCTCTCCGGTCGTTCCGGTCGTGACGAGGTCCGGTTCTTGATGGCCGTCCGGACCGTGATCGCGGTCGGTCCTTGATGGCCGTTCGACTCTGAATACGGACGCATACCCGGGATCGGATGAGAGGCGCACCCCGATCGGGTGACTGCCACGGGTCTTCGGCGGACACGGGTCCTCGGCGGAGCGGCGGGCCCGAGGGACGTCGACGGCGTCGTTGCCGCGACGGGCCTCGGCTCGTGGGTGAGGTCCTCTCGGATGCCGGGATCCGCCCGGGTACAGGTGACGGTCGGGTGCCTACGCTGCCGGTGGTGCGCGGTCTGTCTTCGGGCCGTGGTCCGTCTCCGGCCGTGGTCCGCCGTGGTCCGGGCCGTGGTCCGGGCCGTGGTCCAGGCCCGGGGCCGCGGTCGACCGGCGAGCGGCGGACTCGCGGTGTGGTCGGCCGGGTTCCTGGCTTGCCACGATGCAGGGATCGGCGCCGGTGTCTTTCCGCCTTTCGCGTCGTGGACGCGGGCATGCGGGTCGGTTCCCGCGCCGGGCCAGGCATCGCCCGGCGGATGAACGGGCATCTTCTTCGGATGGTGGGTGTCGGAGAATGCGGGGGAGAAGATGAGCAACTGGATCACCGAAGGATCCCTCTTTTCGGATCTTGCTATGTTGCCGCAGCTCGTGCCGCGGATACCAAGAAATGTGAGGCTGTCCCGGCGGGTGGACCCGGCACTGGACGCACGAGACGGCCACGGCTCGCGTCTCGGTGTCCACGGGCGGCGGGGAGCCGGCTCGGGACGGCCACGGGTCGTCCCCGCCGCGTCCCCGGGTCGCCGGTGGACGGGACGAGACGCACCTGTGGTCGCTGCGAGACGCGGGTCGGAAGCGTTGCCCGGTCATGAGAGACGATGAGTTCCTGCGCAGGCTGGGCGACGAACTGCCGCGCAGGCTGCGGGAGGCGGACACCGTCGTCGCCCTGGCGGGTGTGCTCGACTGGGTCCGGCAACGACGCGGACGCACGCAACGGCAGGTCGCCGATCGGGCGCAGGGCACCAGCGGGCTGTCGCGCAGCAGCGTCAACAACCTGCTGGCGGGACGCAAACCGATCCCCGGCCCGGCCGTACTCCTGCCGCTGGCCCGATTCTGCGGCGTCCCCGACGACCTCATGGACGACGTCGGTGCGGCCTGGGACCGCATCGGCGCGACCGAGCCGGCGCCGTCCGTCGCGGGCGACCGCCACGTGGTGCCCGAGCCTCGGATGGCACACGACGACCAGGCCGATGCGGTCCGGGCAGAACGGAGACGGCACCTCGCCACCCTGCGCGTCATGGCGGACATCGCGGGCAAGCTGACCGAGGAGAGCGCCCTGCCGATCGCTCGGGCGCTCTACGAGCACGTCCTGGCCACCCGCCGCGAACTGCTCGGCGAACGGAACGCGGAAACCCTCAACGCCGCCCACAACCTGGGCGTCGTCCTCGGCCAGCTCGAAGACTTCTCCACGGCGCGCCGCGTCCTGGAGGCGACGTACCAGGCCCGCCGCGACACCCTGGGCGAAGGCCACCCCTCCACCCTGTCGTCCATGGAGTCGCTCGCCACGGCCCACTCCGAACTGGGCGAACACGACGCCGCCCGCCGCCTGTTGACCACCTGCCTCGAACACCGCCGCCGTACCCTCACCGAGAGCGCAAGCAGCGAACGCGTCCAGGCGCTGGCCCGCTACGACACCACGGCCGGCAAGCTGCTTGTGGTCCTGCACCAGCTCGACGACCGGCAGGCGATCGAGCGCATGCAGGCGTCTCTGGTGTCCATGGACGATTTTCCGGAGGAGGACACCGGCCGCCAGCTCGCCGACCCGCCGGGACACCGCCCGGGCAGCCGAACGTCGCCGGCCCGCGACCGCCGAGGCGGCCGCAACCGGAACCATCCGCCGAGCTGACGCGCACCCTGCGGCGAGCCCGGTGTCATGCGGCTTTGGCCTGGTGTCGTGCGGGCTGGTCCGGCGTTGTGTGGCTCCGGCCTGGTGTCGTGCGGGCTGTCCCGGCGTTGTGTGGCCCGGCCCTGGCCTGGCATTGCGTGGCCTGGCCTGGCGTCGTGCGGCCCCGGCCTGGCCTGGCGTGCCTGCGGCCCCGGCCTGGCTCGGTGTCCCTGCGGCCCCGGCCTGGCTCGGTGTCCCTGCGGCCCCGGCCTGGCGGCCGGCCGAGGCCCGCCGTTAGCCGAGGAGCCGGGCGAACTCGTCGGCCGGCATGATGCGGATGCCGAGCTGTTCGGCCTTCGCCGCTTTGCTGCCGGCGCCGTCGCCCACCACCACGAGGTCGGTGCGCGCGGAGACCGAGCCGGACGACTTGCCGCCGAGGCGTTCCACGGCCTCGTTGCCTTCGTTGCGGGTGAGGCCGGGCACCGAACCCGTCACCACCACCGTCATAGGGGTGCCGTCCTCCTTCTGCAGTGGCAGGCGGGGCGTTTCCGCGGCCGGGGTGTCGGAGCCGTCCGAACTCGCCGGCGACCCGGGAAGCGTGCCGGGCACCAGCCCGGGAGGGAGACCCGGCTCGGTCATCGTGAGGCCGCGGGCGATCAGCTTGGCGATGACCGGGGCGAGGTCGGCGAGCTCCGCCGCGATCGTCGTGGCGCGTTCCGGGCCGACCCCGTCGACCTGCTGGAGGTCCTCGACGGTGGCCGCCTGAAGGGTCTGCATCGAGCCGAAGTGGCGGGCCAGGCGGCGGGACAGGGACCGGCCGGTCATGCGGACGCCGAGGCCGGTGAGCACCCGGGACAACGGCTGGGACTTCGAGGCCTGGATGTTGGCGACGAGCTTGGCCGCCGAGGTGCGGCCCAGCCGTTCGAGCTGGGCGAGGGCCTCGGGCTCGAGGTCGTACAGGTCGGCGGGGTCGGTGACCAGGCCGGTCCGGACCAGGGCGGCGATCACCTTGTCGCCGAGGCCCTCGATGTCCATGGAGTCGCGGGCCGCGAAGTACGCCAGGGACTCCCCGGCGCCGCAGGCCCGGCCCTGCACGCAGCGCCAGCGTTTCTGGGAGCGGTCGATCTCGCCGGCGCAGCGGGGACAGGTCGCAGGCGGGGTGAAGGCGACGGCGTCGTCCGGCCGGGCGTCGAGCAGGGCTCCGGTGATCTCGGGGATCACGTCGCCGGCCCGGCGGACGAAGACCGTGTCGCCCACCCGGACGTCCCGGCGCACCAGGTCCTCGAAGTTGTGCAGGGTCGCCGAGGTGACCACCACCCCGCCGACCTGAACCGGCTCCAGCACGGCCACCGGGGTGACGAGGCCGGTGCGGCCGACCTGCACCTCGATGCCGATCAGCCGGCTGGTGCGGGTGTCCGCCGGGAACTTGTGGGCGATCGCCCAGCGGGGTGCCCGGCTGGAGAAGCCCGCCGCGTCGCGGTCGGCTGGATCGTCGGCCTTGATCACCGCACCGTCGATGTCGAAGCCGAGGGTGCCGCGGAGCGCGCCCAGCGCGGTGATCGCGTTCAGCACGTCGTCGATCGTCGCGCAGCGGGGCATTCCGGCGGGTGAACCGGCGGTGGTCGCCACACCCAGCTCGGCGATCGCGGCCATGGCGGCCGAATGGAACAGGCCCTCGCCGCCGGGCAGATCGTGCACCGCATAGGCGAAGAAGGACAGCGGCGCCTCGTAGGCCCGGTCCTGGGCGCGCAGCGTGCCCGCGGCCGCGCTCCGCGGGTTGGCGAAGGCGGTGCCACCGTGGCCGGTGCGCAGCTCGTTGGCACGGACGAAGTCGGCGTCGGTCATGAAGACCTCGCCGCGGACCTCCACCGTGACAGGCCTGGTCAGCTCGGCGGGCAGCCCCGCGACGAGCCGCGCGTTGACCGTCACGTCCTCGCCGGCCCGGCCGTCGCCGCGCGTGGCCACCTGCACGAGCCTCCCGCCGGCATACCGGGCGGCGATCGCCATGCCGTCGATCTTCGGCTCGACGGTGTATCCGTTGACCGGCCGTCCGAGCAGCCGCTCCAGCCGGGTCGCCCAGACCGTGAGCTCCTCGGCGTCGAAGACGTTGTCCAGGCTCAGCATCGGTGTGCTGTGCGGCACGTCGCCGCCGGCGATCCCGGCGGCGACCGTGGTGGCGGGCGAGTCGGGAACCGCCCACTCGGGCCGGTCCCGCTCGGTGGCGGTGACCCGGGCGAGCAGGGCGTCGTAGGTGGCGTCGTCCATCACGAGCTCGCTGCCGGCGTAGTACGCCTCCGCCGCCGATCGGATGCGGCCGATGGCGGCGGCGTACTCGTCGCGGGCGGCATGCGGCGCAGCATGTGCGGCGTCGACGACCGGAGCGACCTCGTGACTGGTGGACATCTGGCACCTTCCCCTCGTGGTGCTTACTTCTTACCGGAGGGGTCTGACAGAACCCGCGTGGTGATCTCGACACCGGCGGCACGGAGCCGGTCGGTGAGCGCGTCGCCGATGCCGGTCGCCGGGGTCAGGACGCCGCCCCCGGACGGCGGTAGCGAGTCCCGGTCGCAGGCGAGGGCCAGCGCCGATTCGCCGAGCATCAGCGCCGTGGCGGCGTACCCGGGATCGCCCTTGGCCCGGAAGCGGGCCGCATAGCGGGCGCCGGTCGTGGTCCGGGTGTAGATGTCGATCGTGAAGTGGCCCTCGCGGCGGGCCCGCTCGCCCGGACCCTCGCCCGGCTTGGGCAGCACCCGGTCGAGCACGAACCGGGTCGGCGGCAGGGCGAGGCCGACGACCAAAGCACCCATACCGACCTTCGCGCCGGCGGCGAGCAGCGGGGACAGCGGCGAGGTGCCGGTGCTCATCGTCTCGCGGTAACGGAAGCTCCGGCCGTACGCGAACTGCCGCAACGCGTTGCTGCGCCGGACGATGCGAGTGTTGTAGGGGCCCATGAAGAACGGTGCGAGACTGCCCCGCAGAGCGGGATCGACGTCCGCGCCGCGCAGCGAGACGAGGTCGCCCTGGCGGCCGAGGTCGGGCTCGGCGGCCCGGTCGGGACTCAGCGAGTACGGGCTCGTGGCGATCCGCCGGAGGTCGCGGTCCTTGCGCACGACGTCGATCTGGTGGCGCAACGAGTCGATGGTGCCGCCGCTGACGCCGCCGCGCATGCTGGTGACGACCAGAGTCGTGTCGGTCAGCTCCCCGGCGCCGTCGGCGGTCACCCGCTGATGCAGGACGTGCACGCCGAGGTCGGATGGGATGGAGTCGAAGCCGCAGGAGTGGACGATCCGGGCGCCTGTGGAGCGGGCGAGGTCGTGGTTCTCGTCGATGTTGCTGCGGACGAAGAGCACCTCGCCGGTCAGGTCGGTGTAATCGGTGCCGGCCGCGGCGCAGGCACGGGCGAGGGCGCGGCCGTATTTCGCGTAGGGCCCGACCGTCGTGACCACCACGCGGGTGGCGGCGGCGAGCGTGGCCAGGGCGTCACTGTCGGCGGCGTCGGCGACGACGAGCGGCCACTCGACGCCCAGCCGCCGCCGTACGGCCTCGAGCCGCGACTCGGACCGGCCCGCCAGGGCGACGCGGGTGCCGGCGGGGGCATGGGCGGCCAGATACTCGGCGACGAGCACACCCACGAAGCCGGTGGCCCCGTAGACGACGATGTCATGTTCCCTCATGGTCATCGATTCTGCGTCATGGCGGCCGGATGCGCGCCGCCGAGTGCCGGCTCGGCCGGACCTTGATCGGCGGACGACGGCGGTGGCGGTCCGGTGCGGATTTCCATGTCCGGGAACCTGGCGGCTCGTCCGACGCCCTGCGGCGGCCCTGTGGACAACGCCGCCGGGTGACAATCATACGATTCGATGGATCTTCGTAAGAATCGTTGCCTCGACGCCTCCGGCACGAGAAGGTCGAGGGACGCTGACGGAGGTGCCTCGTGAATCTGTCCCGTTCGTCGACCGCCTTGCTCGCGGTGGCCGTGGTGGCCGCCGGGCTTCTGAGCGCCCCCGCTTCGGCGGAGCCCGGGCCCGCGCCCGCAGGTCCCGATCGTGCGTCGCACACCACGCGGGATTTCGGTAACGGCGCGGAACGCAACGAGGTCGCCGCCGCCACCCCGGACCGCGGGACGTCCGCCTTCGCGCTGCCCGAGGTGCAGCCCCGGCGATGGGCTCCGGCGCGCCAGGGCTACCCGCGCCAGACCGAGTTGCCGCTTCCGCCGGAGAATCCGGCAGACAAGTCGATCAAGCTGGGACTGGTGCCCTATCACGGGATCGCGCCGCGCCTGAATGCACTGCAGGAGGAGTCCGACCGGGTCTCGGCGGAGGTCGTCGGGCACTCCGCGCTCGGCCGCGACCTGTATCTGGTCACTGTGACCGCGCCGGAGACGCCGGCCGAGGCCGCGAGGCAGGACCGGTGGCGCGCGCTCATCGAGAACGGTCCCGGGGCCGCCGAGCGTGATCCGCGGCTGCGACGCCACTACAAGGCGCCGGTCTGGATCAACGCGAACATCCACGGCGACGAGTGGGAGGGCTCCGACGGGGCGCTGCGGGTGATCGAGCGGCTCGCCACCGCCGGGGACGCGGCGACGGCGCGGCTCCTCTCCCGGACGCGGATCTATGTGACGGTGACCAACAACCCGGACGGCCGCGTCGCCGGGACCCGGGCCAACGGCGCCGGATTCGACATCAACCGCGATCACGCAACCAGCTCGCAGCCGGAGTCGAGGGCCGTGCGCGACGTCGTCGTCGCCACCCAGCCGTTCGTGATGCTCGACGAGCACGGCTACACAGGTACCACGCTGATCGAGCCGGCCACGCCGCCGCACGGGCAGAACTACGAATACGACCTGTACATCAAGCATGCGCTGCCGAACGCGGAGGGCATGGAAGAGGCGATCCGCAAGCTCGGTCACCCGGAGACCGCACGCGCCGACATCCCGTTCCGGGACTACGCACCGGGCGACTGGGACGACTGGCCGCCGATCTTCACCCCGATGTACGCCATCTACCAAGGGGCGGTCGGGCACACCGTGGAGATCCCGTGGCAGGTCAACCGCAACGCGTACGAGACCCTCCCGGTCGAGGAGTTGCGTCGCCGCTCGGCGGTGAACACCGACGTGGCCGCGGCGACCATCGAGGCCGCGATCGCGTACGCCGACACGAACCGCACCGCGCTGCTCGCCGACCAGATCGAACAGTTCCGCCGGGGCTGGGCCGGTGAGCCGTCGCCGTCCATCCCGGACGGGTTCGTCGAGGGCTTCGGCCCCGAGGACCGTTACACCACCACCTTCCCGCGGGCCTATGTGATTCCCGGGGGATCCGCCCAGCGCTCTCCGGCGGCCGCCGCCCGGCTGGTGGACCACCTGGTCGTTCACGACGTCCGGGTGACCCGGGCCCGGCATGCGTTCGCGCTCGCCGGCCGGGCCTACCCCGCGGGCTCGTACATCGTGGACATGCGTCAGCCCAAGCGAGGCCTGGCGAACGTCCTCCTGGAAGCCGGCCGCGACATCTCCGCGCTGGTGCCGCAGATGTACGACATCTCGGGTTGGAGCCATCGCCTGCTCTGGGGCGCCTCCGTCGACATCAGCGCCACCGCCGTTCCCCGGGTCGCCGCCACTGCGGTCTCGGTGGCGTCGCCGACCGGGGGAGTCGATGCCCCGCAGGGCCGGGACCTTGCGCTGTCGTTGCGGGACGGCGCGGACGTCCGGGCCGTCAACGTCCTGATCGACACGGGCGTTGCCGTGCGACGGGCGGACGCGGCCACCGTGCTGGTCCCGGCGGCGGCGCGCGGCGAGGCCGCGGTCGTGGCCGAGCGTTTCGGGGTACGGTTCAGCGTCGCACCCCGCGGCTCCGCCGGCACCCCGCTCCGCAAGCCGGTGATCGCCGCGGCCGCCGCGGCCGATGAGCTGTTCGCCCTGCGGGAGATGGGTTTCGAGGTGCGGCCCGTGTCGACGGCGCTGCTCAACGATGGCGCCGGCCTGACCGGCGTGGACGCGCTCGTCGTGTCGTCCGGTCTGTCCTACGGTCAGCTCAACCCGGCCGCCAAGGCCGCGGTCGACGCGCTGCTGGCCCGAGGCGGTGTGGTGACACGCGGCGCCACGGGCGCGGCCTTCAACGCGGCGGCCGGCCTGTTGCCCGCGACGGCGGTGGCGGCGCGCGGCGACGCGAACGGCGTCGTCTCCGTGCAGAACACCGGTCCCGTGGTCGGCGCGGGCTCACTGCCGCACTCGTTCGTATACTCGCCGCTCTGGTTCACCGGCACAGGCTTCACGGTCGAGCAGCGGTATGCGGCGGACCCGCTGGTGGCCGGCCACTGGCTGCCGGTGACTCCTGGCGCCGGCGGACCGCAGCAGGCGGCGGGCCAGGCCGCGGTGGTCTCCGGCGTCACGGCGCGAGGCGGCCGGGCCGTCCTGTTCGGCACCGAACCCCTGTTCCGGGCACACCCCAAGGGTCTGTACGCCCAATTTGCCCGGGCACTGTACTGGGCGGCTCAATGAGCCGCGGCGCCCAGGAGGGTGGCTTCCTCGGCCGGATCCAGGCGTGAACGTCCCTCTGAGCCGTCGGTCTGGCCGCCGACCAGCCGTCGGTCTGCCGCCGACCAGCCGTCGGTCTGCCGCCGACCTGTCGTCGTGCAGACTCGACATGGTGAGCGGGGCGTGCGGGTGGGGCGCCAGGTGCGCAGACCTGTGGAGCCGCGTCTCGGGGCTGTCAATCGTTGTTGTGGCGTTCATGGTGGACGGGTGGACGGCGGCGAGGATGATCTCCGGCGGGCTCCAGCGCAGCTCGGCACGGCGGCGATCGATGTATTGACGGGCTCCGCGAGCATGCCAGCGAGAACGGCGACCCTCATGCCACCATGATCCTCCGAAGCGGACACGGTGACGGGCGAGTGCAGGATCGTCTGATGCCGGGCGAGTCCAGGATCGTCAGGGGACGAGGACGACCTTGCCGATGTTGCGGCGCTCGCCGATGCGGCGGTGCGCGGCTGCGGCCTCCGCGAACGGGTACACCCCGTCGATGCGCGGCTTGACGGCGCCCTGGCGCCACAGGTCGAGCAGGGCAGCGAGTTCCTCGCGTAGCAGGTCGGAGCGGTCCCATAGGTGTCCGAGGTTGACGCCGCTGACCGTGTGGTTGCGGTCCATCATGCCGAACGGGGTCAGCACGGGTACGCCGGTGAGCTGCGCGGCCATGCGGCGGATGCTGCGACGTTCGCCGGTGCTGAGATTGGCGAAGCCGTACGCGACGAGCTGCCCGACCGGGCGCAGCAACCGCAGGCCGCGCTTCCAGTCGCGGCCGCCCAGCGGGTCGAGGACGAGGTCGACGCCTTCACCGCCGGTGAGTTCCCGCACCCTCGCCGCGTAGTCCTCGGTGCGGTAGTCGATCGGGTGAGTGCAGCCCTCCTCGCGCAGCACGTCGTGCTTCGCCGCGGATGCGGTGCCGAACGTGACGATGTCCGGCACCGTACGGCACAGTTGCAGCACCGCGATGCCGACACCGCCGGCGGCCATGTGCACCAGAACCCGGGCGCCCCGACGAAGGTTCGCCACACGGAACAGCATGTGGTACGCGGTGAGGTAGTTGACCGGCAGCGCGGCCCCGTCTGTGAAGCTCAGGCCGTCGGGCATCGGCAGCACCCGCTCGACGGGCGCGCACACCGAGTCGGCGTGGCCGCCGAACCGCACCAGGGCGAGCACGCGCTGCCCGACCTCGAGACCGGTCACCTCGGCACCGAGAGCGTCGACGACGCCGGCCACCTCGTAGCCGACGACGCACGGTGGCTTCGGCGCGTCCGGGTAGAGGCCCTGCCTGGCCATGACCTCCGCGAAGTTCAGTCCGGTGGCGCGCACCGTGATGCGCACCTCGCCGCGGTCCGGCTGCGGGTCGGTGCTCTCGCGTACCGCGAGGACCTCGGTTCCGCCCGGCTTCGTGATCCAGATGGCGCGCATCGGTGCTCCAATCTTCGACGGCGCCGGTCCGCCGTCGCCGTGGGGGTTCTTGTCAGCCTGGCGCTCGCGGGCGGCGTCGCCGCGCCGGCCGGGTCCGGGCTCCGGGATCGGGCCGGAAGCCGGGACTCAAGTCAACGTGGCGGTCGCTGCCCTGTATCGCTGTCGGAGGGAGAGCGGTCGGTGGCTCGGTCGTGGACGCGGTGAGAGGTTCACGACCGCGGTCGGTGGCTCGGTCGCGGTCGGGTGAGGGGTGAGCGCGCGCGGTGGCATGGTGGCGGGCGCGGTGGGGTCAGGGCCGTGGTGCGGTGCATGGCGGGCGCGGTGGGGTCAGGGGTCGTGGTGCGGTGGCGCGGTGGCGGGCGCGGTGATGGGTTCACGGTCGTGGGCGGTGTCGCGGTTGCCGGTGGTCAGCGGTCAGCGTCGGTACGGGGCCGGGCCGGCGCCGACAAGTCGATGCGCCAGCTGTGGCGGCCGTTGCTGTCGACCAGCTCGACGTGGCTGATCTCCACCGGCCGGCGTGATCCGGGCACAGTCTCGTCGCGGGTCACCGTGGTGATCTCGTCCCACGCCGGTGGCGCCAGGCCGGGTGTGCCCGCGTGCGCTTCGTCCCACTCGGCGGGGAGGTTGTGCAACGCTTCGTGGAGTGCGTCGCCGGCCGGGTCCGAGCCGGGCGGCGCTGCGCGGAGTGGACAGAGATGCCAGGTCAAAGTGGCCGCCAAGTCGTCGTCGCGTCGTAGCGTCTCCGCACACGTGAGCGTCGTGACGACATGGTGTGCGGTGCCGTCCTCGGCGCAGAAGAGGACGAGCCGGCCGAGGAAGCCCGGAGCAGGCTCGTCACCGCCGAGGCGCAGCGGTTCCGCGGCCAGCGTCCAACCGTGTTCGCGCAGCTCGGCCACGACGGCGCGGCGAGGTGCCTCGTCGCCCGGGGAGGCGAGAAGGTCGGCGATGGCCCGTCGCACCGGCTCGCGGGTGAGTACCTCATCGAGGCCGGCCTGGCCGGGGCCGGACACTACCGCTTGGACCGGGGTCGGGGCGGCCGAAGAAAAGCCGGGAGAGCCAGGCGAGTCAGACTGTGACGGGACGGGGCCGGGAGCGGACTGCGGCGGGACCGGGCCGGGAGCGGACTGCGGCGGGACGGAGCCGGGAACGGACTGCGGCGGGACAGAGCCCGGCCTGCCCGCGACTTCCGGCCGGGCCACGAAGCGGTTGAGCCATACCGCGCCGCCGTGCGGACTGCCGGCGATGCCGGCGTGCCGGATGCGCCCCTGCACCGCCGCCAGCAGAGCCTCGCATCTTCCCTCCCGTTCCAGGCCGGCTACGTCCCAGCCGTCGCCGAGGTCGAGGTCGTCGGGGACCGGCCCGAACGGGTCACCGGCGAGCACGACCCGGGGCGCGGTCACGGCGGGGCCCCCGGGCGTCCCGGCGACCTCGGCGCTGATGTCCGCGAGGGGGCGGATCGGCGAGCGGATGATCTGCTCGCGCACCGCCGGCAGCTCCCGGTCGGTGACCGCAGCGAGGAAGAACGGCCAGAGCAGGAACGGTACGGGCTCGCCCGTGACGATCCGGTGCCATTCGGGCGCGGAGTCCTGGAACGCGCCGGAGGCGACCGCCCCGGGGGAGATTCGCTCCGATCGCCAGAACTCGTCGGTGCTGTCCCCGGCGACGTGATCGGTCACCGTCCGGTGCAGCAGCAGCCAGCCGGCGGCGGACCCGTGCGGCAGCCAGACGAACCTCGTCGTGACGGTCCTCGACCCGCTGTCCCGGCTCATCCGGCCTCCTCCGAGGGTGCGACTCACCGCAAGCAACTTAGCGCCGGAGCGCGGTGCCGTCATCGGCCGTCCGGGATCGGTCTTTTCCGATCTTCACCGGCAAGAGCTCGGCTGGAAGCGTTCTTGCGCTCTAGGGTGGGTAGGGACGGAACTTCCGCATGACCCGGGAGGATAGATGCGCATCAGCGACATACTGCGTGACAAGGGCGACCGAGTCGTCACCGTGACGCCCGACTCCACCGTCCAGGACCTGCTTGCCACCCTCGCCGAGCACGGGATCGGTGCGGCGGTCGTGTCCGCCGACGGCGCGTCCGTCGAGGGCATCGTCAGTGAGCGGGACATTGTCCGCAAGCTCGCCGTCCGCGGTGCCGCGGTGCTCACCGAGCCCGTGTCGGCGATCCACACGACCCAGGTGCACACCGTGGAGCCCGAGGCGGACCTCGCCGAGGTGGAGCGGCTCATGACCGAGCATCGCTTCCGGCACGTGCCGGTCGTCGTCGGCGGGCGGCTCTCGGGCATCGTGAGCATCGGCGACGTGGTGAAGAAGCGCATCACCGAGCTGGAGATCGAGACCACCGCCCTCAGCGGCTACATCACCGGCGAGCGCGTCTGACGGCCCGCCCGGCCGCCTCCAGGCCGGCCGGGCACCGTCAAGGCGGGTCAGCCTGCGGAGACGGAGACGGAGAGGCGGGCGCGGGCGACCGGGCATAGGTTGAGACCTATGGAACACCGCCGGCTCGGCCGGTCCGGGCTCAGAGTCTCCGTCCTGACCATGGGCACCATGACCTTCGGCGGCAAGCAATGATGCCGGGCTGTCGCGCCATCACGTGGTCGCCGGGTGCGAGGCGAGCCTGCGGCGGCTCCGTACGGATCACATTGAATGTACCCGTACTGGCATCAGGCGAAGACGGCCCGCGACCGGCTCTCCCCGGCCGACCTCACCCTGCTCGGCCCGCACCTCTGACGGTCGGGGACCGGCGGACGGCAAGAGTGTCGAGCAGCGCCTCGACCCGGACCGCGGCGTCCCGGTCGATCGCCCGCAGCGCGTTGTCGTCGAGCTGGTGATCGGTACGCATCCGCGCCGCCAGCAACGCCACGGGATCGTGGTCCGGCCCGGGTGCGCGCAGCCCCAGCAGGCACGGACCGGCGGCGGACCACAGCGTGGCGATCTCGGCGGTCACCGCGCCGGCGACCGCCTCGACGTCGCCGGCGTCCACGGACAGCACCGGCACGAGGGGCGGGTCACCGGGTGCCAGCCGGTCGCCGCGGCAGAACAACACCGGCAGGCCGGTCTCCACCTGCGGGACCGAGCCGTCGGAGAGGCTGGCAAGGAGATCGGCCAGGCGCTCGGGGACCTGGTCCGTGCCCGGGACGCACACCGCGACGATGCGCCGCCCGCCGCCGCGAGCCTTGGCCCGGGCGGTCTCGACCGCCTCGGCGGGGCTGCGCGCCGCCGTGACGTCACCACCGAAGAGCTGGGCCGCCGCCCCGACGGCACGCCACGGGCCGTCGTCGCCGGCCGCGACGAGGGCGTCCTGCGGCCCGAGGGCACACACCAGGCCGACCGCGACGGCCTCGTCGCCGGGCCGGATCGCCCGGTGCTGCTCCAGCCGCCGGACGAGAAGCATGCGGTGTAGAAGATCGGTGCGCTGGGCGGCGGTCGCCGCCGCGTGGTGGCTCATGGCCACTCCTCCCGAGGGGCCTGTCCCGCGGCAGGCCTCCACCGCATTCTCCGCCTCGGACCACCACCGGGACCAGAGCCGTGGTCGAACGGCGCGCCGGACCGGAACCGCCGTCGAAAGCCGGAGCCGCGGTAGGAGCGCCGCTCAGGCCCGGTCGGCCGGACGGTCCCAGCCGTCGCAGCGGTCGCCCTCGTGGCCGGACGGATCGCCCGGGCCGAGCAGGTCGAGCAGATCCGGTCCGGAATGGCCGGTGTCGACCGTCCGGCCGACGAGGCCGAGCTGCGCCGCACAGTCGCGGCCGAAACCCTTGACCATGCGGTCGGCGCGGGTGGGATGCCCGCACCGGGGACACTTCCGCATCGCCGCCCGCCCGCGTCTCATGATCCGAGTATGGGCGCCAGGAGCGCGATTCAGCCGGAACCGGCCGGGCCCGTCGCCGACTCACCCGAGGCCGCCAACGTGGGGTCGTCGTCGGACTCCGGCCGTTCGCCCCCCTTCTGCCGCCGGGTGCGGAGCCAGGTGATCGCCGCGGCGGCGCCCAGGACGACCAGGAGGGCCACCTTGAATCCGGCCTTGCCGAAGGACAGGAAGGCCACGGCGCGCACCAGGGCGCCGGTCCACCACGACGGATCGGTCAGCCGGCCCCAGTCGGCCCGCGGCTCCCAGCCGGCGATCCACCAGCCCGCTGCGGTGAGGCCCAGGCCGGCGGCGCCGGCCAGCAGGGCCGCGACCACGAGATGTCCCCGGCGGATGTGCTGCGTTCTACCCACGATTCCACCGTATGGGGTCAGCACCCGTCCGCCATCGGGCCGCGGACCGAGCGGAAGCCCTAACCAAAGTTGGAGGTGTCAGACTGCGACCGGCGTGGGCCGCCACTGCTCCGAGCCGAACACCTCGTAGTGGATCCGCTCGTCGCTGACGCCGCGGCGGTGCAGGCCGGCGCGCACGAGCTGCATGAACGGCACCGGCCCGCACAGGTAGACCTCGGCGCGGGGGTCCAGCGGGATCAGGTCGGGGTCGAGGCGTCCCGGGTACGCGCCGACGGCGCCCGCCGGGTTCTCGTACCAGACGAGGTGGCGGAAGGTCCGCAGCCGGGAGCCGTGGCCGCGGATGTCCGCGAGCAGTGCGTGCCGGTCGGGGCCGCGGTCCGCGTGCACGACGGTGACGTCGCGCTCGGGCCGGGTCCGGGCCACGTGGTCGAGCATGGACGCCATCGGCGTGATTCCCACCCCCGCGCTGACCAGCACGAGCGGCGTGTCGTCGTCGCGCAGGGCGAGGTCGCCGTACGGGCGGCTCAACCGCAGCCGGTCGCCGGGCCGGACCCGGTCGTGCAGGAAACCGGACACGACGCCGTCCGGTGCGCCCCCGGTGCCGCGGACCCGGCGTACGGTGATGCGCAGCGTGCCCCCGGTGGGCGCCTGCGACAGCGAGTACTGCCGGAGCTGGCGGCCGCCGCCGGGCAGCTCGACGGCGACGGTGACGTACTGCCCGGGCCGGAAGGCCGGGGCGGGGACGCCGCCGGCCGGGGCCAGCACGAACGACACGGTGTCGTCGGCCTCCGGGATCCTGCTGACCACAGTGGTCTCGAGCCACGGATCGTCGTCGTGGACCCCCGCCTCCGCGAACAGGCGTGCCTCACGGCCGATCAGGCGGGCGGCGAACAGCCAGTAGACCTCGTCCCAGGCGGCGGCGACCGCCGGCGTGACGGCGTCGCCCAGCACCGTACGGACCGCGCCCATCAGGTAGCGACCGACCATCGTGTACTGCTCGGGGCGGATGCCGAGGGCGCAGTGCCGGTGGGCGATCCGCTCGACGACGTGAGCGACGACCTCCGGTGCCGGCCCGGTCCCGACCAGGTGGGCGGCGAAGGCGGCCACCGCACCGGCCAGTGCGGAGCGCTGCTCGCCGGTGGCCTGCGCGCTGCGGCTGAACAGGTCGAGCAGGTCGGGGTTCTCGCCGAGCATCGTGTCGTAGAAGACGGCGGAGATCTCCGGCAGGTGGTCGGCGACCACCGGCAGGGTCGCGTCGATCACCGGGGCACTGGTGGCGGACAGCATGGGTCCTCCTGTCGAGGGGGTGGTGGCACGGTCAGCGGCGGCCGAGGCTCAGCAGCAGCTTCCGGGCCGGGGGCGCGGCGAGGTCGCCGACCGTGATCGGGTCGAGGCTCGTGTAGAAGGCCTCCTGCGCGCGGCGCAACGCTCCGCGGAGCCGGCAGCCGCCGCTGAGCGGGCAGGCCGGTTCGCCGTCGCAGTCCACGACCTCGCTGTCGCCCTCGAGGGCGCGCACGATGCCGCCGAGCGAGGCCGCCGGGGTGGTGGCGGCGAGGCGGACGCCGCCGCTGCGGCCCCGTACGGTCTCGATCAGAGCGAGGTGGTGGAGCCGCTGCACCACCTTGGCGAGGTGGTGGCGGGGCACGGCCAGGGCCTCGGCCAGCTCGTCGATGGTGAGCCGGTCGTCGCGGGTCGCCCCGAGCATGAGGATCCGCAGGCCGATGTCCGTGGAGCGCTGGAGTCGCACACCGAGGACCCTACGGAAAAGAGACTCTCAAAGTCCTGTTTTATGGCCGGGATCACGACGCGCGGTCAGGGACGGCTGTTGCGGGGCAGCGCGGCGAGGCTGCGGCCCCGGACCAGGGCCTGGCGGCGGCCGATCTCGCGTCCGTCGGCCGTGACCTCGACGCCGTCCACCTCGTACCAGTTGTCGTTGTCGTACAGCACCGGCCGGTTCCAGTCGATGCGCTCGACGCGCATCCGCAGGGTGCCGGCTCCGAACCGGTAGTCCGACTCGGGGAAGTGACTGACCGGGGCCGCCGGGCCGCGATTCCTGTCCATCCATCGCTCCATGGTCACCGCGTCCGTTCGCCCGGACGCCGTGCTCGCCGTCGTCGCCGATCGTCGGCGACGGCGCCCCATAGCGGGCACGCGCCCAAGCATGGCCATATGCGCAGGCCGATGCAAGTACTGCTGCACGTGCATATGCACATTGAGTCGGAAACGGAAGGTTCGGCGATGCGTCGTGTACCGATCGGTGGACACCGGCCGGATGGTCAGCCTGCCGGACCGGCGGTCTCGTCGAGGATGGCGCGCAGCATCGCGGGCGTGCGATCGGGCGGTTCGGCCGCCACGCAGGCGCGTTCCATCGTCTCGAAGTAGTGGTCCACATCGTTCGGCTTGTCGAGATAGAGCGCGCTGGTGAGCTGCTCGATGTAGACGATGTCGGAGAGCTCCGGCTCCGCGAACCGCAGGATCGCGAAGGGCAGGCCGGCGTGGGCGTGCGACGCGGCTCCCAGTGGTGCGACCTGAATGCGGACGTTCGGCAGGTCCGCGGCTTTGATCAGGGCCTCGAGCTGGCCGCGCATGACCGCCCGCCCGCCGACCGGGCGGCGCAGCACGGTCTCGTCCATCACCGTCCAGAACTGCGGCGGGTTCGCCCGGTGCAGCACCCGCTGGCGGCCCAGCCGCAGTGCCAACCGCCGGTCGATCTCGGTGGCCGGGAGCCCGGCGTGCCCGCGGGCGATCACCGCACGGGCGTAGTCGCCGGTCTGCAGCAGCCCGGGGACGAAGTGGACCTCGTACGAGCGGATCAGTGCCGCCGCCTCCTCGAGGCCCAGGTACGCCAGGAACCACGGCGGCACGACGTCGGCGAATTCCTGCCACCACCCGGGCGTGCTGGCCTGCCGGGCGAGCGTCAGCAGGTCGTCGCGCTCGTCCTCGGGCACGCCGTAGAAGGCGAGCAGGTCGGCGACGTCGCGCTCCTTGAACGGCACCCGGCCGAGTTCCATCCGGCTGATCTTCGACTCCGAGGCGCGGATCTCCCAGCCCGCGGCCTCCCGGGTGATCTCGCGGCGCTTGCGCAGGTGGCGGAGCTGGGCGCCCAGCCGGATGCGCAGCACCAGGGAGCCGGTGCCGCCGTCTGTGCCCAGCGCGGTCATCCGCTTCACCCCGATCGGCCGTCCGTCCCCTCGCGAGGTGTTTTTACCGGATGCACGTGCATCCAAACGTGCATCTTCACCGGATGATGCGCAGCCACCTGCACGATCATAGGGCCGCGCGGCCGCGCGTCCACATCGTTCACCCTGTCGCTGTCGCGTTCCATCTACATTCATGGATGCGCCGGATCCGGATGCGTGATAGATCGATGGCAGAGGCGGCCCGGTCGGCGGCCGCCGTGGCGTACCGCAAGGGAGCGTGGGCCATGACGACGACACCGGAACGGTTCGGCCGTGGAACCGGGATGTTCCGGCGCAAGCCGGTCGAGGACATCACCGACGAGCGGGAGACGGACCTGTCCCGGTCCCTGGGCCTGTGGCAGCTCACCGCGATCGGCGTCGGCGGCATCATCGGCGCCGGCATCTTCGCGCTGGCCGGCGCGGTTGCCAACGAGACCGCCGGACCGGCCGTGCTGATCTCCTTCCTGCTGGCCGGCGTCGCCAGCGCCGCCGCGGCACTGTCCTACGCGGAGTTCGCCGGTTTGATCCCGAAGGCCGGCTCCGCCTACACGTACGGCTACGTCGTGCTGGGCGAGATCGTGGGCTGGTTCATCGGCTGGGACCTGCTGCTGGAGTACACGGCCATCGTGTCCGTGGTCGCGATCGGCATCTCCGGCTACTTCTCGTTCCTCATGGGCGAGCTCGGCGTCGGCCTGCCGGCCTGGATGCTGGGTGCGCCCGGAACCGGGGACGGGCACGTCGTGGACCTGTTCGCGGTGCTGCTGTGCCTGCTGATCGCGTACCTGCTCAACCGGGGGATCCGGGCCGCGGCCCGCTTCGAGACGGCGGTGGTGGCGCTGAAGGTCGCGGTGGTCCTGCTGGTCGTCGCGGTCGGCGTCTTCTACATCCGTACGGAGAACTACCAGCCGTTCTTCCCGTTCGGCGTGAGCGGGGCGATCACCGGCGCGGCCACCGTGTTCTTCGCCGTCTTCGGCTACGACGCGATGAGCACGGCCGCCGAGGAGTCGCGCGACGCCCGCCGGCACCTGCCCCGGGCGATCATCTATTCACTGGTCTTCTCCATGGTGCTCTACGTCGCGGCGACGCTAGTGCTGACCGGCATGCAGAACTACCGCGACATCGACCCGGAGAGCGGCTTCTCCTCGGCCTTCGCCGCCGTCGGCCTCTCCGGCCTGGCCGACGTCATCGCGGTCGGCGCGATCGTCGGCATCCTCACCGTCATGTTCACGTTCATGCTGGGCGTCACCCGCATCTGGTACGCGATGAGCCGCGACGGCCTGCTCCCCGGCTGGTTCGCCCACCTTCACCCGGTGCGCCGGGTGCCGAGCCGGGTGACCTGGATCGCCGGCGTGGCCTCCGCCGTCATCGCGGGCTTCCTGCCCATCCGTGAGGCGGCCGAGCTCACGAACATCGGCATCCTGCTCGCCTTCGTCGTGGTCTGCATCGCGGTGATCGTGCTGCGCTACCGGCGCCCGGACCTGCCGCGCTCCTTCCGGCTGCCCCTGATGCCGGTGATCCCGGCGCTCGGGGTGATCTTCTCGCTCTGGCTCATCACGTTCCTGGCCCCGGTCACGTGGTTGCGCTTCGGGGTGTGGTTCCTGCTGGGGTTGGTCATCTACCTGGCCTACGGCCGCCGCCACTCGGCTCTGAACCGCTGACCTGCTCCTCAGCGGTTCCACTCGTCGAGCACGGCCGACACCTCTACCCGGTCCCGGACCGGGTCCGGTGCCGGCCGCGGCGCGGCGGCGGGGGTGCGGCCGAAGCGCGGCGCGGGGGCGGGCTGCACCTCGGCGCCGACGTCCACGAAGGTGCCGCGTGCCGTGTGGTGCGGGTGGCCGGGCGCCTCGGCGGGCGACAGCACCGGGGCCACGCACGCGTCCAGGTCCTCGAAGACTTTCGTCCACTCGGCCCGGGTACGCCGGGCGAACCGGTCCGCGAAGCGTCGCCGCAGCGCGTCGCGGCCCGCCGGATCGTCGCGGTCCGGCAGGGTGGCGTCGCCGTCCAGGCCGAGCCCGGCGAGCAACTGCGCGTAGAACGCCGGCTCGAGCGCGCCCACGGCCATGTGCCCGCCGTCGGCCGTGGCGTACGTGTCGTAGTAGGGCGACCCGCCGTCCAGCAGGTTGGTGCCCCGCGGCCCGGACCACTGACCGGTGGCGATCATCCCGTGCAGGAAAGCGGTCAGCAGCGCCGAACCGTCCACCATGGCCGCGTCCACGACCTGCCCCGCGCCCGAGCGTTCCCGTTCGAGCAGGGCGGCGAGCACGCCCACGGCCAGCAGCATGCCGCCGCCGGCGAAGTCGCCGAGCAGGTTCAGCGGGGCGTGCGGGGGCTGGCCGGCCCGGCCGAGCGGTTCCAGGGCGCCGGACAGCGCGATGTAGTCGATGTCGTGCCCGGCCCGGTGCGCCAGCGGTCCCTGCTGGCCCCAGCCGGTCATCCGGGCGTACACCAGGCGGGGGTTGCGCTCCAGGCACACGTCGGGACCGAAGCCGAGTCGTTCGGCGACGCCCGGCCGGTACGCCTCCACGAGCACGTCGGCGTGCGCGGTCAGCCGCAGCAGACCGGCGACGCCCGCGGGCGACTTCAGGTCCAGGGCGGTGACCCGGCGGCTGCGGTGCAGCGGGCCGCGCGCGGGCGGTGCGAACCCGCCGCCGGGGCCGGGCCGGTCGACGCGCACCACGTCGGCGCCCAGGTCGGCGAGCACCATGCACCCGAACGGTGCGGGCGCCAGACTCGCGAGCTCCACCACCCGGACCCCGGCCAGCGGCCCCTGGGCGGGCCCGCTCACGACGCCGGGTGGCCCGTCCCGGGCTCCACGCGCGCCTCCGGCCCCGGGAACACCAGGGCCTCGTGGCCGCTGTCCTCCCAGTGCACGCGGTACGGCGGGGTGCCGTCCGGGTGGGGCACCTCGACGATCACGCCGACCCGCCGCGGATCGCCGACGTGGATGCCTTCCAGGACGAGCCGGTCACCGACGTGCGCGTTCATCGTTCCTCCAGCGAGTGGTCGCGGTCCCGGCGGGCCGGGACCGGGTGGGGTGCGGCGCCGCGCGGCGCCGGCACCGAGGGGGTGGGAGCCGCGGGGATCACCACGGCGAGCGGGCAGTGCGTCGTCCCGAGCAGGCCGCGTGCCGTCCGGCCGACGGACTCCGCGGTGTCGCCACAGCGCCCGCGTGCGGCCACCACGAGCAGTGAGGCGCCGGCGCTCAGGGCGACCAGCGCCCGCACCGGGTCGTCGTCGTGCAGGATCTCGCGCTCGGCCTCGGCGGCCACCTCGGCGGGGAGGTGATCGTAGAGGACCGCGGACAGCAGCCGGTCGGCGTCGGACATGCGGGGACAGCCCCGGACGCCCGGGCGGGCGTCGCCGCGCGCTCCCCACACGTGCACGACCCGCAGCGGGACCGACCGCCGGCGTGCCTCGGCGGCGGCGTACCGCAGCAGCGGGCCGCAGTTGCCGTCGTCGTCCACGGCCGCGACGACGGCGGCCCCTGATTCGCGGGACGCTCCGATGACGACGGTGGTGCCCGGTTCGGCGGCCCGGACCAGCGCGAGATTCGTCGCGTCGGCGTCGTCGGACCGCGAGCCGGCCGCGGAGAGCCCAGTCGTCATCGATCACTCCTCGTGCTCGCGTCCTCACCAGTATCCGACAGGGCATGTGACGGAGTCCACTTAAGGCTTCGCTCATGACGGCGTCACGTGCCGTTCATCTCGACGGGCGACCATCCATCGATGACGGTACGCACACCGGTCCTCGCCGCGTCCGCCCGCGAGATCGCGGAGGCGCTCCTCGCCACGATGGGTGACCGCTGGCGGCATACCCGGGGCGTGGCCGAGCGCGCCGCCGAGCTGGCGCCCGCGCTGGACCTCGACGCGGACGTCCTCGTCGCCGCCGCCTGGTTGCACGACATCGGGTACGCCCGCGAAACCGTCGTCACCGGCTTCCACCCGCTCGACGGCGCCAACCACCTCGCCGCGCGGGGCTGGCCGCTGTCCGTGACCGCGCGCGTCGCCCACCACTCCGGCGCCCGGTTCGTCGCCGCGGCGCGCGGGCTGGGGGAGCGGCTCGCCGCATACCCGTACGAGGAGGGCATGCTGTCGGACGCGCTGACCTACGCCGACCAGACGGTGGGGCCGCGCGGCGAACGGGTCACTCCCGCGAGGCGGCACGAGGAGATGCTGTGCCGGCACGGGCCCGAGTCCTGGAACGCCAAGGTCGACCACCTGCGCGGGCCGTATCTGATCCGGGTCGCCGACCGCGTCGAGCGGCGCATGCGGGCGCATTGACGGCCCTCAGTCGCCGGTGAGGCGGCGGTGGGCGTACGTCGCCGCCCACAAGACCACGCCGACGAGCAGCAGGACGCCCGCCACGCGGTAGTCGCTACCGGCGCGGCCGGAGAGCGGGCTCGCGAGGTACGCGCAGAGGACCGCGCCCAGCACCGGGATGGCCGTCGGCGCGCGGAAGTGCCGGTGCTCGACCCGGTCGCGCCGCAGCACCAGCACCGCCACGTTGACGATCGTGAAGACGCAGAGCAGCAGCAGCGAGGTCGTCCCGCCCAGCGCCGCCAGGTCGGCGAACCAGATCAGCGCGAACGCGACCAGGGTGGTGAAGACGATCCCCACCCAGGGGGTACGCCGGGAGCGGTGGACGAGGCCGAGCACCCGGGGTAGCACCCGCTCGTTGGCCATGCCGTACAGCAGGCGGCTGGCCATCAGCATGTTGATCAGCGCGGAGTTGGCCACCGCGAACATGGTGATGAAGGCGAAGACGGTCAGGGGGAACGCCGGCGCGCCCGCGGACACGACCTTGAGCAACGGCGCGTCGCCCTCGCCCAGGTCCGTCGGGGAGACCAGCGCGACCGCCGAGATCGCCACGAGCACGTAGATCAGGCCGGTGATGCAGAGCCCGGTCAGCATCACCTTGGGGAAGATCCGGACCGGGTCCCGGGTCTCCTCCGCCATGTTGACCGAGTCCTCGAAGCCGACCATGGCGAAGAACGCCAGGGCCGTCGCCGCGGTCACGGACAGCACGGCGCTCTCGCCCGGCGGAGCGTCGAACTCGACCAGCCGCGACAGATCGCCCTCGCCGCCGCCGAGCGCCCAGGCCCCGATGCCGATGACGATCAGCAGGCCGGTCAGCTCCACCAGGGTCAGCACCACGTTGACCTTGACGCTCTCGCCCACGCCCCGGAAGTTGACCAGCGCGATCAGGGTCATGAACCCGACCGCGACCGCGGTCAGCCCGAGCCCCGCGCCGATCGACAGGTCGAAGGCCTGCGCGAAATTGCCCGCGAACGCCTTCGACGCGCTGGACGCCGAGGTCAGGCCCGAGCACATCACCGCGAAGGTGACCATGAAGGTCAGGAAGTGCACCCCGAACGCCTTGTGCGTGTAGAGCGCCGCGCCCGCCGCCCGCGGATACTTGGTCACGAGCTCGAGATAGCTGAACGCGGTCAGCAGGGCCACCGCGAAGGCGAGCAGGAAGGGCAGCCACACCGCGCCGCCGACCTCGGCCGCGACCTTGCCGGTGAGCGCGTACACCCCGGTGCCGAGGATGTCGCCGACCACGAAGAGCAGCAGCAACCCGGGCCCGATGACCCGGTTGAGCGCCGGCTGGCCGGACGGGGTGGTGGTCGCCTCCGGAGTGCCCGCCTCTGCCATGGCCGCGTACCTCCGGTCGTGTGCCGCGGTGGTGTTGTCGTTCGAGCCTCGTACACATCGGCGGATCTGTCGAGTGTGGCTTGTCCCGGGGGGAGCCGTGCACCAGGATCGATGTCATGCGCATCGTGCTCGCCGCGAACCCGGAGGCCGACCAGCCCTGGGTCGCCGACGCCGCCGCGGACCTGGCCCGCCAGACCGGGGGAACGGTGGCGGTGGTCGCGGTGGACGAGGTGGAGCTCGAGCGGCTGGCGGCCGCGCCGCGCAGCGTCTTCACCGCCCGCGCCGAGCAGGCCGCGGCGGCGGCCGCGGAACGCCTGGCCGCCGCCGGCGTCGAGGCGTCCCGGACCGTGCTGTCCGGCCGCGCGCTCGAGCGCATCCTCGAGTTCGCCGAGGAGCAGGGCGCCGACCTGATCGTGGTCGGCTCCAGCACCCGGCCGGCGGTGACGCAGCGCCTGCTGGGCAGCGTGCCGCTCGATCTCATCAAGAGATCGCCGCGCCCGGTCGTGGTGGTCACCCACCCGCCGTCGCCCTGACCCGTCGCGGCGGATGCGCCGTCAGTCGAGCGGCGGCAGGCCGAACACGTCGGCCAGGCCGGTCACCTGGATCGCCTTGCGCACCGGCTGCGACGGGTTGATCAGCGTCAGCGTGACGCCCTCCGCGGCCGCCGAGTTGCGGGCGCTGACGAGCGCGCCCAGGGCGTAGGAATCGATGAACGTCAGCCGGCTGACGTCGACGTGCAGGCGGCGGCAGCCGGTGCCGCGGGCGGCCGAGGCGAGGCTGTCGCGCACCTCGTCGGCGCAGTCGAGGTCGAGGTCTCCGTCGAGCGCCGCGGCGAGCAGTCCGTCGGGAGTGACCGGCTCGTACGCGACCAAGGTGTTCCTGGACATCTGAGCGAGGATAGCCGGGTTCGGGCCGGTCGGCTCGCCGGGCCGGGGCCGCGCACCGGACGCCGTGCGCTACGAACGGGCCGCGGTGAGCGTGGCGAGGGCGGACACCAGCCGGTCGATGTCGTCGTCGCGGGTCCCCAGGCCGAAGCTCACGCGGAGCAGGCTCGGGGACCCGGCCTCGCACGGCGCGGCGGCCCGGTCGGCGGTGAGCCTGCGGGTCAGCGGGTGGGCGCAGAACTGCCCGGCGCGCACGCCGATTCCGTACTTGTCGGCGAGCTGGGTGGCCACGACGGCCGGATCGCGGCCCGGCAGGGCGAGCGACACGATGCCGACCCGGGGCGCGGCCCCGCGGAACGCGGTCACCTCCACCGCACCCGGCACCGACGCCAGCCCGGTGCGCAGCCTCGCCAGCAGTTCCTGCTCCCGCTCGTGCAGCGCCGCCCGGTCGGCGCGTCCCAGCGCCGCGCACACGGCGCCGAGGGCCGCCGCGCCCAGCAGGTTCGGGGTGCCGCCCTCGTGCCGCGCCGGCCCGGTCGCCCAGGTCACCTCGCCCGGTCGGTCGCCGACCGTCGCGCTGGCGCCGCCGCCGCTGAGGTACGGCTCGGCCGCGTCCAGCCAGTCGGCCGCGCCCGCCAGCACACCCGCGCCGAACGGGGCGTAGAGCTTGTGCCCCGAGAACGCCACATAGTCGGCGCCGAGGTCGGCCAGGACCACGGGGGAGTGCGGGGCGAGCTGGGCGGCGTCGACGGCCACCCGGGCGCCGTGGGCGTGCGCCACGGCGGCGATGCGCTGCACCGGCCACACCTCCCCGGTGACGTTGCTGGCGCCGGTCACCGCGACGAGCGCGGGTCCGCGCACGGTCGCGAGCGCCTTCGCCACGGCCTCCACCGCCGCGTCCGGGGTCTCCGGGCAGGCCAGGCGCAACTGCCGCGGCCACGGCAGCAGGTTGGCGTGGTGCTCGCCGTCGAAGACGATCGTGGTGGTGCCGGCGGGCAGGGCGCGGGCGAGCAGGTTCAGCGCGTCGGTGGTGTTGCGGGTGAAGACGACGGCGTCGCTCGCCCGGGCGCCGACGAACGCGGCCACCCGCTCACGGGCGCGCTCGTACGCCAGCGTCGAGGTTCGGGCGCGGACGCCGGTGCCGCGGTGCACGCTGCCGTACCAGGGGAGCAGGCCCTCCACGGCGTCCGCGGCGGCCCGCACGCAGGGTGCCGACGCGGCATAGTCCAGGTGGGCGAAGCGGATGCTCTCGCCGTTGGCCAGTGCCACGTTGGCGTTGGGGTCGACGACGTCCAGGTCGTGTCGCACGGTCAAGATCACAGGAACCTCCACGGGGTCGGGGACCCCGCCGGGGCCCGCGCTTGCCCGCGTCGTCATCGACGCCGGCCCGGTCCTCACCCGGGGCACCCCATCGCGGACGCAAGGGTTGCCGGCCAGCTAGCCGGGGCTTGTCGCTGGCACTCATGACCAGTGCCGACCGTAGCAGACATCCCCCCAGAGGGTTGTACCGCCGAAATGACCACCGATTGTGATAACGGAACTACGGTGAGTCCTGGCATCTGTCGGAAAAGAGCGAAAGGTACGACATGAAACTGGTCAAACGTCTGGCAGTCGGCGCCGGTGTAGCCGCCGCGGCACTCGTGCTGAGTGCGGGACCCGCGAGCGCGCACGACGACGACGACCACAACGGCAACACCAACGTGGGCCTGCTGAACGGCAACAGCGTCGAGATCCCGGTGCACATCCCGGTCAACGTCTGCGGCAACGGCCTCGCGATCCTCGGCATCGCCAGCACCGCCGCCAGCTGCGTCAACGACGACTGACGACGCCGGTACCGGCAACGGCGTCCGGAACCGGGTGGCACGCAGGATCACCCCGCTCCGGGCGCCGCGCCGTGAGATCGGCTCAAGCCCTCAGCCGCGGTGACCGGGTGCCGATCGGAGAAAGGGCGGCAGCTATGCGCCGTCACCCAAGCGGAGGGATGACCACGTGCGGCGGTTCTCTATCGGCACCCGGTTGTTCGGGACCTTCGCCGCTGTCCTCGTGCTGCTGCTCGGCGTCGCCGCGATGGGCTTCGCCACGATCGTCGCCCAGCGGGGGTCCGCCAACGACGTCCGGCGGCTCGAGGTGCTGACGCGGCAGGCGGAGGAGATCAAGACCCACGCCGCCACGCTCAACGGCTGGCAGGCGAGTTACATCAACGACATCTACCGGCTCGGCGCGGGACGCGCGATCGGCGGCGACTCGGTCGCCTTCAAGGCCTGGCAACAGGAGCGCGACACCTTCAAGACGTTCCTCTCCCAGGTGGACGCCGCTGCCTTCACCGGCGCCGAGAAGGAGCTGTTCCAGCAGGTCGGCGCCGAGCTGGACACCTACGTCGCGGTCAACGACAAGCTCGTGGCCGCGTACAAGCCGGGCACCCCGCAGGCGCTGTGGAACGCCGACCAGATCGCCATCAACGACAGCTTCAACAGCTACTACCGGATCATGGTCCACTCGCAGAAGCTCGCCAGCTCGGTGGACGCCCGCAGCGTCCAGGCCGTGCAGGTCGCCGCCGACGACGCCGAGCGCGCGCAGTGGGTCATCGGGATCGCGACCATCGTGGCCCTGCTGCTCGGCGCGGGATCCGCGTGGGTCGTCACCCGCAGCATCGTGCGCCCGGTCGGCGCCGCCCGTGACGCGCTGCGCCGGGTGGCCAATGGTGACCTCACCGAGACGCCGAAGAGCAAGTGGCACGACGAGGTGGGTCAGATGGCCGCCGCGCTCGGGCAGGCGGTCGACTCGGTCCGTGCCATCGTCTCCGACGTCGCCGTGCAGGCCGACGCGCTCACCCGTACGTCCGCGGACCTGGACGCCGTCTCGGCGGCCTTCGCCAAGAGCGTCGGTGACACGTCGCTGCAGGCGGACCTGGTCGCCGGCGCGGCCGAGGACGTCAACCGCAACGTGGACACGATGGCGTCGGGCTCGGAGGAGATGGGCATCTCCATTCAGGAGATCTCGCGCAACGCCACGGACGCCGCCAACGTCGCCGCCGAGGCGGTCGCGGCCGCCGAGACCGCGAACGGCACCGTCGCCAACCTCGGCTCGTCGTCGTCGGCGATCGGTGACGCCGTACGGCTGATCACCAGCATCGCCGAGCAGACCAACCTGCTCGCGCTGAACGCCACCATCGAGGCGGCCCGCGCCGGCGAGCTCGGCAAGGGCTTCGCCGTCGTGGCCGGCGAGGTCAAGGACCTCGCGCAGGAGAGCGCCAAGGCCGCGGAGGAGATCGACGGCCTGGTCAAGGCGATCCAGGGCGACACCGAGGCGGCCGTGGTCGCCATCGGGCACATCGGCGGGGTCATCGCCCGCATCAGCGACTACCAGACCAGCATCGCGGGCGCCGTCGAGGAGCAGACGGCCACCACCGTCGAGATGAGCCGCGGCGCCGTGGCCGCCTCCAGCGGTACGGCCAGCATCGCCGAGAACATCCGTGCCGTCGCCGCCGCGACCTCGGTCACCTCGGCGGAGGTGGCCCGCGCCCGCGAGGCCGCGGCCGAGCTGACCCGCATGTCCACCACGCTGCGCGACGCCGTCGGGCAGTTCCGGTACTGAGGATGCAGATGCGTAGAAGGATCACCGCCGCCCTGCTGGCCGCCGCCGTCGCGACGCTGTCGGCGTGCACCGCCGCGCCGGTCCACGACAAGACCGACACCAAGCTGATCGGGCTCGGCCGCGAGGCGATCCACGTCGGCATCGCGTACGACCACGCGGGCCGCGGCGACAAGAGCTTCAACGACGCGGCCGGCCAGGGCATCGACCGGGCGAAGAAGGACCTGCTCGTCCAGGCGACCGAGGTCACCACGAAGTCCGAGGACGACGAGGGCCGCTCGGCGGCGCTGCGCGAGCTCGTGCAGGCCGGCAGCAACCCGATCATCGCCGTCGGCTTCCTCTACGCCGGCGCCGTCAAGACCGTCGCCGCGGAGCACCCGGACCGGCTGTTCGCCATCATCGACGACGACTCGGTGCAGGCGAAGAACGTGGTGTCGCTGATCTTCGCCGAGGAGCAGGGCTCGTTCCTGGTCGGCGTGGCGGCGGCGCTGGCCTCCAAGAGCGGGCGCGTGGGCTTCATCGGCGGCGTCGACGTGCCGGTCATCCGCAAGTTCTGGGCCGGCTACGAGGCCGGCGCGAAGAGCGTCGACTCGAGCATCCGGGTCGACAGCCGGTTCCTGACCAAGCCGCCGGACTTCAGCGGCTTCGGGTCGCCGGACAAGGGCAAGGCCGCCGCGGCGGCGATGATCGACGACGGCGCCGACGTCGTCTACTCGGCCGCGGGCGGCTCCGGCCAGGGCTCGTTCGAGGCCGTGGCGGCCGCCCAGGGCGTGTGGGCGATCGGCGTCGACAGCGACCAGTACGCCTCGGCCGAGGGCAAGGTGAAGAGCCGGATCCTGACCTCGATGCTCAAGCGCGTCGACAACGGCGTCTTCCAGGAGATCCAGGCGTTCATCAAGGGCGACCGCTCCGGCGGCGTCCGGCGCTACGACCTCAAGGTCGACGGCCTCGGGTACGCGACCTCCAACCCGGCCATCAAGAAGTACGTCTCCGGCATGGAGAAGGCCCGCTTCCGCATCCTGAGCGGAGCGGAGAAGGTCCCGACGAGCTAGGGGGCCCGCAGGGCGGCGACGGTCCCGGCCTGGATCTCCTCCGCGCCGGGCCCGGCGAGCAGCGGCCGGAGGGCGGCCCGCAGCGCCACGACGGCGTCGCGGCCGAGCACGCCCCGCAGCGCCACCGCGAGCGTCCGCAGCTCCGTCGGGGGTCCCTCCAGCCAGCGCCGCACCTCGCGGCCCAGCGCCGAGTCCATCGTGACCGGCCGCCCGGCCCCGCGCGCCGCCTGCTCCAGGGCCTCGGAGAGGCCGGGCGCGTCCGCGACGCCGAGGGCCCCGGCGAGCCGGCGAACCTGGGCGACCGCCACCTCCCACCGGCGCTCCTCGCCCGCCGCATCCACCGCGGCGAACACCTCGGCGAACCGGCGACCGGGACGCAGCAGGTCGCCGGGACGCGCCGGGCCGACGAACCACGGCTCGATCCGCGCGGAGAGCCGGGAGACGCCGAGCGGGTCCTCGGGGATCCGTGCGCCGGTGAGGCGCTGGGCCAGGACCATCGCCCTGGCCTCGGCGTCGCGCCACGTCTCCTCGTCCTCGCCGGCCGGCTCCCGCAGACCGATCGCCCGCATCAGATGCCGCAGCAGCTCCGGGTCGGCGCCCCAGGTGAGTTCCGGCGACGGGTACGCCGGGTCGAACGCGACCGACGTGGTGCCGGCCACGGCATAGGTGAACCGGGGCGACGCCGCGTCGTCGCGCAGCACCGACAGCGCCTCCGTGCCGCGGGAGACCGCCTCCAGCAGCACGTGGTCGGCGCCCTGGGCGCCGCCCGGCTCGATCACCACGCTCCACCGGCCGAGGCCGATCGCGGCGGCGGCGCCGTCGAGCTCGGCGCCGGTGCGCTCCGCGACGGTGTCCGGGTACGCGCCCATCCGGGCCAGGGCGGTGCGCTCGTCGGCGCCCTTGACGAAGGTCAGGCAGAACCGCGGGCCGAGTTCCGCCGCCCGGGCCCGGGCGTACGCGAGGTCATCCACGCCCGAGAGCCTACGGCCCGGGCGGCCGCAGCCCAGCTCAGCGGTGGTGTGGCGCGGTGGCGCGGTCCAGGATGTCGTCGGCAGGGCAGCGGCCGCGCATCACGTAGCGCTCGATGAAGGTCGCCACCGCGTCCCGCAGCTCACGCTCGGCGCCCAGCCGGGCGAGCCCCTCGTACGCCGCCACGAAGCATGACCGCGCGGCCACGCCCAGCAGGGGATCGGTCAGGGCGTCGCGGGACGCGCGTTCCCACAGGCCCGGCGTGGTCCGCAGCGGCTCGACGGCCGTCAGCCCCCGGGCCGCCGCCGTCGGGTCGTCCATCAGCGCGGCGGTGACCGCGATCGGGATCCGCCAACCGGCGCCCGGCTGGCGGTCGGCCACGTCGATCTCGAGGTGCCGCCGGGCGGCGATCGGCGGCCGGAACGTCCGCAGGTGGCGGCCGAGGCCGGCGAGGCCCGGGCGGTGGCCGGACGCGGAGCGGGTCCACTCGCGGAAGGTCCGCGAGGTGCGGGCCACCGGCGCGTCCAGCACCCGGGCGGCCCAGTCCGCGCGGGGGTCGGCGGTGCACGGCGGCAGCCGCCGCAGGGCCTGACGGTTGCTGCGCCAGCCGGTCGGCCGCCCGTGCCGCAGCGGGGAGTTGGCGAACGCGGCCGCCAGCACCGGCGCCAGCGCGTGGGCCAGGGCCCAGCGCCGGCGCAGGCCCAGCAGCCCGTCCTCGTCGAGACCCGCCTCGAGGGCGACGCGCACGCCCGCGGTGGCCCACGCCGCGGAGGCGCCCGGCGCGGCCGGGTCGACGGTGTCCGACGCCTCCTCGAGGATCGCCAGGCCGTGGCCGCCGAACAGCGGCAGCGGCAGCGCGAGGTCGTCGGTCAGGCGCGCGAGGGCCGCGTCGATGCCCGGCGACGGCGGCCCGCTCACGACGGCGACCCGGGGCGATCGCGCCGTCAGATAGCCGTGGCGCAGCCGGGGCCGCTCCTCGACCAGAGATCCCGTCAGCGAGCCGGGCAGGCCGGGCTGGGACAGCAGCAGGTCCACGGCCGCACCGACGAAGCCCGGCCGTGCGGGGGCGAACGCACTGCCGGCGAGGAGGATCTCGGCGGCCCGTTCCGTCAGCGGCATCATGGTCCGGAATCCTATCGCACCCATAGGGATTGTGGGTAGCGTCTCCCCTGATATCGATCGGCTTGCATTGCCTAGCAGGAAAGTAGGTAAGGTGGGCCATGCGCAGACACGTGTCCCTCGTTCTCGCCGCGACGCTGATGGCCGGAGCCCTCTCCGCCTGTCAGGGCGGCGGTGGTGGCGGCGGTTCCTCCGCGGCCTTCGACCCCGCAACCTGCCAGGGCGGCACACTGTCGGTGCTCAACCAGGGCGGCATCACCCACCTCGACCCGGCCCGCCTCTACACCTCCGGCGGCGGCAACATCCCGTCGCTGCTGTTCCGCACCCTCACCACGCGCAACCGGCTGCCCGGCGATGCCGGGACCAAGCCCGCCCCCGACCTGGCCACCGACCTCGGCACGCCGTCGGACGGCGCCCGGACGTGGACCTACAAGCTGCGCGACGACATCCTCTTCGAGGACGGCACGCCGATCACCGCCGCCGACGTCAAGTACGGCATCGAGCGCTCGTTCGCGCCCGAGCTGCCCGGCGGCGCTCCCTACCTGCGGGACTGGCTGGCCGACGCCAGCGGATACCAGGGGCCCTACAAGCAGCCCGAGGGGCTCAAGGCCATCGAGACGCCCGACGAGCGGACGATCGTCTTCCGGCTGCGCAAGCCCGAGGGCGACTTCCCGTTCCTGGCCACGGCCACGCAGTTCGCGCCCGTGCCCAAGGGCAAGGACAAGGGCGTCGGCTACGAGAAGCACCCGATCTCGTCCGGGCCGTACATGGTCGAGGCGTACGAGCAGAAGAAGACCCTCTCGCTGGTCCGCAACCCACACTGGAAGCGCTCGTCGGACACCCTGCGGTACGCCTGCCCCGACAAGATCAAGGTGACCGCCGGCCTCGACGCCGCCGTCATCAACCAGCGGCTGAGCACCGGCGCCGGGGCGGACGCCAACGCCGTCACCACCGACGCGGTCGTCGGACCCGAGCAGCTCGTCCAGCTCGGCACCGGGTCCGAGCTGGACCGGCGGGTGGCCCGCGGCGAGTTCCCGTCGACCACGTACCTCGCCTTCGACACCACGCAGAAGCCGTTCGACGACGTGCGGGTGCGCCAGGCGCTGTCGTACGCGATCAACCGCACCTCGGTCGTCAACGCGCTCGGCGGCAGCGCGGTCGCCGGCCCCTCGACCACCTTCCTGCCCCCGCAGACAGCCCTGGGCCACCAGCCGTACGACTACTTCCCGGCCGGCGACACCGGCAACCCGGCCAAGGCCAGGGAGTTGCTCGCCGCCGCGGGGCACAGCGGCCTCGCCATCGAGCTCGCCCACGAGAACGACGACGCGCAGGGCCTCGGCCCGAAGGTCGCCGCCGCCGTGCAGGAGGCGTTCAAGCAGGCCGGCGTGACCGTCACGCTGAACGCCATCGACAGCGCCACCTACCGCGACGTCACCGGCAAGCCATCCACCCAGCCCGCGTTGTCCCTGCAGAGCTGGGGCGCCGACTGGCCCTCCGGCGGCCCGTTCCTGATTCCCATCTTCGACGGCCGCCAGATCATCGAGGCCGGCGGCAACTTCAACCTCGCCCAGTACGACGACCCGGCCGTCAACGCCGAGATCGACGCGATCAACGCGCTGACCGATCCGGCCGCCGCAGCGTCGCGCTGGGGCGCCCTCGACGCCAAGCTCGGCAAGCTCGCCCTGGTCCTTCCGCTCACCCATCCCAAGGACGTCTACCTGTACGGCAAGAACGTGAAGAACGCCGTGCCGGACGGCTGGCGGGGCACCTACGACCTGGCCCGGATCTCGGTCAAGTGACCGTCCTGCGCCGCCTGCTCGACGACCGCGCCTTCCTCACGGGCGCGGTCGTCGCCGCGATCATGGTCCTCGTCGCCCTGATCGCGCCACTGCTGACCGCACTGTCCGGGCAGGACCCGACGACCTTCCACAGCGAACTGCTCGACTCCGCCCGCGGCGGCGTGCCGATCGGCCGCTTCGGCGGAATCAGCGGCGAGCACTGGCTCGGCGTCGAGCCCGGCACCGGCCGCGACCTCTTCGCCCGGGTCGTGTACGGCGCCCGCGTCTCCCTCGGCGTCGCGGTCTCGGCGCTGCTGCTGCAACTGCTGCTCGGGGTGGGCCTGGGCGTCGCCGCGGGTCTGGGCGGGCGGTGGGCGGACGCCGCCCTGAGCCGCCTGGCCGACCTGGTGCTCGCGTTCCCCAGCCTGGTGCTCGCCATCGCCCTGCTCGCCATCGTGCCGCAGAGCTGGCCCCGTCCGGCCCTGCTGGCCGTGGTGATCGCGGTGCTCGGCTGGGGCGGCATGGCCCGCATCACCCGGGGCGAGACGCTGTCGCTCAAGACCCGCGACTACGTGGCCGCCGCCCGCGTCTCCGGGGCCGGGCCGCTGCGGGTGGCGCGCCGGGAGATCCTGCCCGGCCTGGCCGCGCCGGTGCTCGCGTACGCGGCCCTGGTGCTGCCCGCCAACATGATCGCCGAGGCCGGGCTGTCGTTCCTCGGCGTCGGGGTCCGGCCGCCGACGCCGTCCTGGGGGCAGATGCTCTCCAGCGCCACGACGTGGTTCCGCGCCGACCCCGCGTACGTGTGGATCCCCGGCGGTCTGCTCTTCCTCACCCTGCTGGCCTTCGTGCTGGTAGCCGACGGCGTCCGTCGCGTCCTCGACCCCCGCCAGAGCGAGCTGCTGCGGTGATCGGCTACCTGCTGCGCCGCGGCGGCGGCGCCGTGCTCGTCCTCCTCGGACTCTCCGTCGTCGTCTACGGGCTGTTCTATCTCGCCCCGCAGGATCCCGCCGTGCTCACCTGCGGCAGGGGCTGCACCCCGGAACGCCTCGCCGAGGTCCGCGCCGCGATGGGTCTCGACCGGTCGGTGGTCGCCCAGTACGGGGAGTTCCTGCGCGGGCTGGTCCTCGGCCGCGACTATCCCGCCGGGCCGGAGGTCCGGCGCTGCCCGGCGCCATGCCTGGGCTACTCCTTCGAGACCGACCAGCCGGTCACCGCGCTGCTCGCCGACCGGCTGCCCGTCTCGGCGTCGCTGGCGCTCGGGGCCGAGGTCCTCTCGCTCGTCGTCGGCATCGGCGCGGGGCTGCTCTCCGGGCTGCGCCGCTTCCGCGTCCTCGACCGGTTCGTCAACGGCCTCGTGCTCGCCGGCTACGCCGTCCCGGTCTTCCTCGTCGGGATCTTCCTGCTCATGCTCTTCTGCGTCCAGTTGCAGTGGTTGCCGTTCCCCACGTACGTGCCGTTCGGCACCGATCCGCTCGCCTGGGCGCAGAATCTGCTGCTGCCGTGGATCGCCCTGGCGGTGATCCAGTCCGCCGCGTACGCCCGGCTCACCCGCGCCGGGGTGCGGCAGACGCTCGCGGAGGATCACGTGCGCACGGCCCGGGCGTACGGCTTCACCGAGCGCCGCATCGTGTTCCGCCGGGCGCTGCGCGGCGCCCTGGTGCCGCTGGTCACGCTCACCGCCGTCGACGTGGCCGCCATCATGGCCAGCGCCGTGCTCACCGAGACCGTGTTCGGCCTGCCGGGCGTCGGCCGGCTCCTCGTCGGCGCGGTCAACCAGATCGACCTGCCGGTCGTCGTGGGGGTCACCCTGCTCACCGGCTTCCTCGTCGTCGTGGCCAATGCCGTCGCCGACCTGCTGTACGCCGCCGTCGATCCGAGAGTGCACCTGCGATGACCCTGCTGTCGGTGCGCGACCTGCGCATCAGCTTCGGCGCGACCCGGGCGGTCGACGGCCTCTCGTTCGACCTCGCCGCGGGCGGCGCCCTGGGCCTGGTCGGCGAGTCCGGCTCCGGCAAGAGCGCCACCGCGCTGGCCCTGCTCGGCCTGCACCGCGACGCCACCCTCGGCGGGCGGATCGACTTCGACGGCACCGACCTCACCACCGCCACCGAGCAGCGGCTGCGGGCGGTCCGCGGCGCCGGGATCGCGATGGTCTTCCAGGAACCGCTCACCGCGCTCAGCCCTTTCCACACCGTGGGGGACCAGATCGCCGAGGTGTACCGGCTGCACACCGGCGCGACCCGACGGGCCGCCCGGGAGCGCGCGGTCGAGGTGCTCGGCCGGGTCCACATCCCGGAGCCGGCGCGGCGCGCGGGTGCGTACCCGCACCAGTTCTCCGGTGGCATGCGCCAGCGCGCCCTGATCGCCATGGCGCTGGCCTGCCGTCCCCGGCTGATCGTCGCCGACGAGCCGACGACCGCCCTCGACGTCACGGTGCAGGCACAGATCCTCGACCTGCTCGACGAGGTCCGCATCACGACCGGTGCCGCCCTGCTGCTGATCAGCCACGACCTGGGGGTGGTGGCCGGGGCCACGGAGTCGGTCGTGGTCATGCGCGGCGGCGTCGCGGTCGAGGAGGGGCCCACCGCCACCGTGCTGACCACGCCGCGGGCCGCGTACACGAAGGCCCTGCTCGCGGCCGTGCCCCGGCCCGGACCGCCGCGGACGATCGAGGGCGAGCCGCTGCTGCGGCTGCGCGGCGTCCACAAGCACTTTCCGCAGCGGCGCCGCCGCTCCCTGCGACGCCCCGCACCGGTGCGAGCCGTCGCGGACGTCACCCTCGACGTCCGGGAGGGTGAGACGCTCGGCGTCGTCGGCGAGAGCGGCACCGGCAAGACCACGCTCGCCCGGATGATGGTGGGCCTGATCCGCCCCGGCGCCGGCACGATCACCTTCGCCGGCACGGACGTCGCCCGCCGGCGGGGCCGCTCGGTGCAGATGGTCTTCCAGGACCCGATGTCCTCGCTCAACCCGCGTCGCACGGTGGGGGAGAGCATCGCCGACCCACTGCGCCTGGTCGGTGAGCCGGCACCCCGCGCCACGGTCGAGGACCTGCTGGTGCGCGTCGGCCTGACCCCGGACGCGTACGACCGTTACCCGCACCAGCTCTCCGGCGGCATGCGCCAGCGTGTCGGCATCGCCCGGGCGCTGGCACCGCGGCCCCGGCTGATCGTCTGCGACGAGCCCGTGTCGTCGCTCGACGTCACCACGCAGGCGCAGGTCCTGGCGCTGCTCGAGGACGTCCGGCGCGAGTTCGGCCTGACGCTGGTCTTCGTGTCGCACGACCTCGCCGTGGTGCGCCGGATCTGTGACCGGGTGGCGGTCCTGCACGCCGGCACGGTCGTGGAGCTGGGCGACGTCGCCGAGGTGTACGAGCGGCCGCAGCATCCGTACACCCGCGAGCTGCTGGCGGCGGTGCCCGTCACCGATCCGCAGGAAGCCCGCCGGCGCCGGGAGGAGCGCCGGGCGCTCGTAAAGTAGCTGTGCCGGGCGCTCGTAAAGTGTTGGTCATGGTGGGCTGTTCAAGGGGGTCTGGCTTCGGTTCTCCGCCGCGGGAAGGCTCTGAGTCGCATATCGATCGCAAGATCCGCGAGGCCCAGGAGCAGGGGCAGTTCGACGACCTGCCCGGCGCCGGCAAGCCGTTGAGCGACCACGGCCGGGAGTACGACGAGGACTGGTGGATCAAGGAATGGCTGCGCCGCGAGGGTGCCACCTCCGGAGCGCTGCCGCCCACGCTGGCGCTGCGCCGCGAGGCCGAGGACCTGCGGGAGACGGTCGATCGGCGCACGTCGGAGGCGGACGTGCGCCGGTACGTGGCGGATCTCAACGAGCAGTTGCGCAAGGCGCGGGCCGGCCTGCTGGACGGCCCGCCGGTGCTGCTGCCGCCACTGGACGCCGACGAGGTCGTCCGCGGCTGGCGCGAGCGCCGGGCGGAGCGTACGTCCTAGGACTTCTCGGTCAGTTTCAGCGGCTCGGCGGTGAGGGTGTCGCAGCGGACGAAGGCCAACTGGATCTTCACGTCGGTGAACCACAGGATCGGCAGGGTCAGCGGCGGCGGCTTGTCCGGGGTGAAGGTGACCGGGATGAGGCCGAACAGCTTGCCCTGGAACCTCGGGGTGTAGAAGCGGACGTTGCCCTCGGTGATGAGCTCGTCGCTGTTGATCACCGTGCTGGCCCCGCTCTGTTCGGGGACGGTGAGCTGGAACGGCTTGGTCACCGTCTTCCTCATGCTGAACTTCAGGGCCTTGATGGTGCCCTCCGCCGTCGGCAGGTCGCTCACGCCGTCGTAGGTCGAGTTGTACATCGTCAGCGACTTGCTCTCGAGGATGCCGCCGCCCAGCGACACCGTCGGCACGTCGTCCGGACCGGCGACCTTGAAGACGCGCGGACCCAGGCAGGGGATGTCCGGCAGGCTCGGCGTCGGCGCGGCCGACGCGGGCGTGGAAGCGCTCGCCGAGCCCGTGGGCGTGCCGGGGGCCGGGTCGTCCGAGGCGTCCGGGGCCGGCTTGCCGGGGGTCGTCGGCTCGGCCGGCTCGGCCGGCCCCGGGGCGGACGGCGCGGGTGCGGGTGCGGGCGGGGCCGACGGCGGCGTGCTGGGCTCGCCGGCCTCCTCGGCCTTCCCGGCCTCCTCCGTGGCCTCTGCCGCGTCCGCGGCGTCGTCGTCGCCCAGGCCGAGCAGGTCACCGACGCCGTCGACGAGGTTGTTCCAGCCCTCGACGATGATGTTGCCGGATTCCCCGTCACCCTCCTCGGCGTCGTCCGCCTTCGCCGGCGCACTGTCGCTCGGCGAGGACGGGGTGGCACCGCGGCGGGCCGCCTGCGGCGCGGAGGTCTTGGTCGTGGCCGTCTTCGCCTTCGCGGCGGACCCGGAAGGGGAGAGTGAAGCGGACGACTGTCGCGCGGCCTCCTTCTTGGCGGCCGCGGCCGGGCGGGACGGCAGTCCCTCCGGGCACTCCTCGTCCGCGCGGGCCGGAGTCCGGCCGCTCGTCACGACGATCGCGCCCACCACCAGCGGCACCAGTCCGATCGCGAGCGCCTTGCGGTGCACGCCGCCGAACGGCCGGGGCTGCTGGCCCGGGTCGTCGTCCGGGCGCGCCTCGCCGCCCTGGAAGCCGGGCACGATTCCGTTCTGGCCGTTGTGGCCGGCCGGGCGCAGCACCGCGGTCTCGTCCGGGTCGGGCCCCCGGTCCTGCGGCGCCGGCTCGTCGTACGCCGTCCGCGGCTGCGCCGCATCGCCGTCCGGGTCGGCGGGGTCGGCGGCCTCGTCGACGTCGGCCGGGATCGGGATCTCGGGCTGCGGCCGTTGCGGCGTCCAGGCCAGCACGAGCGCGCCGCCGAGGATGCCGATGAGCATGCCGACGGCGAAGCCGCCCAGGTTGAGCCCGATCAGCGAGTAGACCGCGGTCAGCAGCCCGAGGATGCCGTAGAAGATCCGCTGGCCCGGCGTTAACCAGGTCAGCAGCCCGCACAGCAGAAGCAGCAAGGGCAGCAGATAGGACAGGAAGCCCTCCGGCCCGAAGTGGACCTGCAGATCGCCCAGCGTCAGGTTGGCGCTGAGGAACAGCTCCAACCCGGAGAGCAGAAACAGGAGACCGCCCCAGAATGGCCGGGTGCGCCGCCAGTGGCGGAAGCCGCCGCCGGCCGTGGTCCTTGGTGTTGCCACGTACTCCTCCGATTCAGGTGGTGCTCAGCCGCCCCCGGCATGGGTGAGGCCCGCGGACGGTGCGTTCCGCGGGCCTCGGATCGTGCGTCAGAAACACTCCGCCGGCGGCTTGCCGTTGGAGTCGGGCAGGTTGACCTTCATGTTCAGCCCGCTCAGCGTGAACGTGCCCGCCGTGGTGGACACGGCCGTCTGCTTCAGACCGGTGATGGTGACGGCCTTGGCCTCCTGGCCGAACCCGCCCTTCTCGCCGTGCGCGTTCTTGCCGCCCAGTCCCAGCGTGCTGGCGTCCTGGCCGATGTTGATGTCGGTGAACTTCGCGTCACCGCTGAGCTCGCTGACACCGAGCACCAGGTCGGTGGCCTTCGCCGGCTTGGCGGCGTCGCGACCGGCCCGGATGGTGAGCACGATGGGCAGCCCCGGCGTCTTCACCGACTGGCACAGGTTGTACAGCTCGGCGGAGGCGATACCCGAGACGGCGACGGGGATCTTCTTGCCGTCCTTCGTCTCGTCGAAGCCGCCGTACTGCGCGAAGCCCGTGCCCTCGAGCCGGTCGGCGGAGATCTTGAACGCCTGACCTGAGACGGTGAACGAGGCGGCGAACGCCCCGTTGGCCATCCCGAAAACCAAGGCACCGGCGGCCGCGGTGGGCACCGCCGCCGCTACGGCGAAACGGCGCCAGTTGGTGCGACCGTAAGCCGGATCGCCTTGCGCATCCTTCACGGATCCTCCTCGTACACAATGGGAACGGCCCGGCCCCATGCGGTCCGCATCGCGGTCGACTCCTGGTCGGTCCGGAAGTGAGACCCGTCAATGCGGCCGTCTGAACGTGGGGGGAATGTTGCCTCTACCGGGTGACGGGAACAAGAGGCTCCGCTACCCGTCGGTAACGTGCCCGACACAAAAGCGGTTACGTACAGTCACGACTTTTTCCGAGCGGCCGTAAAAGATGTGTCGATTCTGGACACATGGGTCAGCTAAGTCACATGTGACCGTCACCACACGTACGCGAACATCAATGGTTACGGATCGGTAACAACTTTCAGGAAGCTCACAGGTCTGTGCACTATCCGTGCGTCGAGCCCCAGTGCAGATCCCGGCCATCCGTGCCGAAATGCCTCACGTCGGGACCATGTAACGGGAGGACGGCGGCCGGTGAGCGCAGACGAGCGGCGGCGCTTGGCGGCGCTGCACGAGTATCGCCTGCTCGACGCGCCCGCCGACGACGAGCTCGAGGCGGTCGTCCGGGTGGCCGCGATGATCGCCGGCGTGCCCACCGCGACGCTGAACCTCATCGACGAGCACCGCCAGTGCCAGCTCACCACGACCGGCTTCACGGGCGCCGACTCCGCCCGGACCGACTCGATGTGCGCGGTACGGTTCGAGACCGGCGAGTTCACCTATGTGCCCGACGCCAGCCTCGACCCCACGTACGCCGCCAACCCCCTGGGTCATCCGGGCGCTGCTGACCTATGCCCGGGCCGGCAGTGAACCCTGCCGCCGGGAGAAGGCGAACCTCGGCGAGGTGGCCGACCACGGCCACGGCGTGGGCCTGGCCGCCTGCCAGCGCATCGTCGAGCGCCACGGCGGGCACATCTGGGCGGACGGGGCACCCGGCGGCGGCACCACCATCGCCTTCACCCTCCCGGGCGCCTGACATGTCCATGCGCCGACGGGCGTACGCCGCCTTCATCACCCCCTCCTGACGCTGTTCGGCGCGGTCGTGGTCGTCCAGCTCGTGGTCGGTGACCGGCTGCGGGTCGCACAGGCCGGTCGGACCGCCCGGCTTGAGCGCGCCCGCGACGCCAACACCGCCGTACTGCATCGATCCGAGCCAGCGCACGACCACCGTTGACGCCGTCCCCGAGGACCTCGCCGCCGTGGCCGCGGCCGTGCACGCGGAGGTGGCGCCGACGGCGCCCGCGCGGTCGTGGCGGTGACGGACACCGGCATCGGCATCCCGGACGGGGACCTGCCGGGGCTGTTCACCCCGTTCCACCGCGCGGCCAACGCCATGGACCGGGCGGTGCAGGCTCGGGGCTCGGCCTGGCCGTCGTCCGCACCATCGTCACGGAGCACGGCGGCACGCTCGCGGTGGAGTCGAAGCTGGACCAGGGCAGCACCTTCACCGTCACGCTGCCGCTGCGACCGCCGCCGGCCTGACGGCCGGCCGGGTTGCAACCGGGGTACACCGGGACCGGCAACCCGGCTGCAACCGGTGCCGCCGAAGCTGAAGTCTCCCCTGATTCGAGGAGTCTTGCCCGATGCGTATCCGCCGTACTGCTGTCGCCGCCCTGCTCGCCACCGGGATTGTCGTTCCCGCCGTCTCGACCGTCGCGATCGCCGCCGCGAAGACGCCGGCGTCGTCGTCCGCGTCGGCGTCGAAGGGCGGCGCGAAGCCGAAGTCGACGTCCACCGCCTCGGCCAAGACGCCGAAGACGACCAAGACCACCAAGACGACCAAGAAGCCCGTCAAGGCCGTGCGCTTCCAGGCCTCCGGCGTCGTGACCGCCCTCGACGCCGCGACCGGAGCCGTGACGCTGCAGACCAAGGTCACGGTCAAGAAGGGCAAGAAGACCACCAAGAAGACCGTCGTCACCAGCGTCGTGGTCGCCGAGAAGGCCATGGTCGTGGTGAACGGCAAGAAGGGCACGCTCGCCCTCGTCGCCGTGGGCCACCGGATCGTCGTGACCGGCACCCGCAGCGGCTCCGTCTACACCGCCACCAAGGTGGTGACCACGGGCAAGGTGGTCAAGCCCAAGCCGAGCCCGACCGACGAGCCCACGACCGAGCCCACGACCGAGCCCACGACCGAGCCCACGACCGAGCCCACGACCGAGCCCACGACCGAGCCCACGACCGAGCCCACGACCGAGCCGACGGTCGAGCCGACCGAGGAGCCCTCGGTCGAGCCGACCGTGGCGCCGACGCCGGAGCCCGGCGCCGACGCCTGAGCCGTTCTGACACGAGACCGCGGCCGCCCGGATCACCGGGCGGTCGCGGTCTTCGTGCGTTCAGCCCTTGACGCTGCCCGCGAGCAGGCCGCGGACGAAGTACCGCTGCAGCAGCAGGAAGATCGTCACCGGGACCAGGATGGATACGAAGGCTCCCGCCGACAGCAGGTGCCACGCCGTGCCGCGGGTGCCGCTGAGATTTGCCAGCGCCACCGTCACCGGGGCGATCGCGTCGCCACCGCCGCCGAAGACCAGGGCGACCAGCAGGTCGTTCCAGACCCAGAGGAACTGGAAGATGCCGAACGCCGCCAGCGCCGGGCGCAGCAGCGGCAGCAGCACCCGGAAGAAGATCGACACGTGGCCGGCGCCGTCCATCCGGGCCGCCTCCAGCAGGGTCGAGGGCACCTCCCGCATGAAGTTGTGCAGTAGGTAGATCGCCAGCGGCAGGCCGAAGATGGAGTGCGAGAGCCAGATCGTCCAGAAGGTGTTGGCCAGTCCCGCGTCCACGTAGAGGGTGAGCAGCGGGATCAGCGTCACCTGCAATGGGACGATCTGAAGGGCGAAGATCACCAGGAACAGGATGTTGCGGCCCGGGAACTTGATCCACGCGAAGGCGTACGCCGCGATCGTCGCCAGGGTCAGCGGGATGAGCACCGAGGGAATGGTGATCACCAGCGAGTTGATGAAGTACGCCCCCAGCCCGGCCCCGCTCTCCGCGTCGAGCACCTCGCGGTAGTTGTCCATGGTGACCGTCGGGTCGGTGAAGAACGTCCACCAGCCGGTCGTCTTGATCGCCCGCTCCGGGCGGAAGGACGACACGAGCAGGCCGAAGGTCGGCAGGGTCCACAGCACCGCGATGACGATCGCCGCCAGCGAGGCCCACGGCGAGCTGAGCCGGCGCCTCGCGACGGCCGCCGCGGAGGGCTGCTCCGCGGCGACCGGCAGGGCGGCCGCGGGCGGGGTCGTGGTGGTCATAGCGCCTCCGATCGGCGGAGCTGCCGGATGTTGTAGACGACGATCGGGATCACCAGCAGGAACAGCAGGACCGCGAGCGCCGCGCCCAGGCCCTGGTTGTCGCTGCGGAAACTCTGGCTGTAGAACTCGTTGGCCACGACGCTGGTGTCGAACTGGCCGCCGGTGGCGGTGCGCACGATGTCGAAGACCTTCAGCGTGCCGATGCCGATGGTGGTCAGCACCACGACCACCGCCGGCCGGATCGCCGGCAGGGTGACGAAGCGGAACATGCCCCAGGCGGTGACGCCGTCGAGCCGGGCGGCCTCGACGATGTCGTCCGGGATCGCCTTGATGGCCGCGGAGAGCACGGTCATCGCGAAGCCGGCCTGGATCCAGATCATGATCACGATCAGCAGGAACGTGTTGAGCGGCGAGTCGACCAGCCACTGCTGGGGCTTGCCGCCGAGCCACACCAGAATCTGGTTGAGCAGACCGATCTGCTTCACGTTGCCCTGGTCGGGCCGGTACTCGTAGACGAACTTCCAGATGATCGACGCACCGACGAACGAGATCGCCATGGGCAGGAAGACCAGCGCCTTGGCCGCCGACTCGAACTTCGACTTGTCGACCAGGATGGCGTAGAGCAGCCCGACCGCGGTGGCCACGAACGGCGTGACGAGCACCCAGAACACCGTGTTGCGCAGCACCGTGAGCTGGTCGGGGTCCGTGAAGATGGTCTGGTAGTTGTCCAGGCCGATGAACGCGTTGCCGGCGGCGTTGAAGAACGACTGGTAGATCGTGCGCAGGCCCGGATAGACCAGGCCGACCAGGAGCATGACCAGGGTGGGAGCGAGATAGGCGTACGCGACCCAGCGGTCGGCGCGACGGCCGCGGAACAGGGTAGCGACGAAGAGGATGACGCCCACGACCGCGGCGAAGAGCAGGATCGCGGCGAGCATCAGCCCGATCTTCGCGGTGTTGGTCTCGGCGGTTAACACGCGACCCGTACCTCCTTCGGGGAGAGCGGGGCCGGTCGCCGCGCGGCGACCGGCCCCGGATGGTTCTAGATCACTTGGGCCACGCGTTCTCGATGTTGTCGACGGTGGTCTTGGTGTCCTGGCCGGTGATCCAGCTCGTCGTCTGCTTCCAGAACGCGTTCGAGCCGATCGCGGCCGGCATCTGGTCCGAGCCGTCGAACCGGAACACGGTGTTCGGGTCCAGCAGGATCTTCGCGGCCAGCTTGTCGATGGGGTTGCTCAGGTTGTTGGGGTCGATGCCCTTGTTGGCGCTGACCCAGCCCTGCGAGACCTTCGCCTTGTTGTTGGCCCAGGTGTCGGTGGACAGGTACGTCTGGAAGGCCTTGACCTCGGGCCGGTCGGCGAACGCCAGGTTGAACTCGCCGCCGCCGAGCACCGGCTTGCTGCTGGCGTCCTTGCCGGGCAGGTAGAACGCGAAGACGTCGCCGTCCTCGGCCACCTTGGTGCCCTTGGGGAAGTTCGCCGCGTAGAAGCTCGCCTGGCGGTGCAGGGAGCAGGTGTTGCCGTCGACGATCGGCAGGCCGGCGTCCTGGAACGTCGTGGTGGCGATGCTCTTGACGTCGCCGAGGCCGCCGTTGACGTACTTGTCGTTCTTCAGGTACGCGCCGACGCCGTCCAGGGCCGCCGTGGACTCGGGGCCGTTGAACGGGATCTCGTGCTTGACCCACTTGTCGTACGCCTCCGGCCCGTTGAGCCGGAGCATGAAGTCCTCCATCCAGTCGGTGATCGGCCAGCCGGTGGCCTCACCGCTGGCGATGCCCGCGCACCACGGCTTGCGGCCGCCGTCCGCGGCGATCTTGTCCGACAGCTCCTTGAGCTGGTCCAGCGTGGTCGGGACCTGGTAGCCCTTCTCCTTGAACTCGGTGGGCGAGTACCAGATCAGGGACTTGACGCTGGCGCCGGACGGCGCGGCGTAGAACTTGCCGTCGACCGTCGCGTAGCCCCGCCAGGCCTTGTCCCAGAACTTGTCGACGTTGGCGGCGACCTCGGCCGGCGCCTCGACGGCCTTGCCGGTGGCGACGAGCTGCTTGAGCAGGCCCGGCTGCGGCACGATCGCGATGTCCGGCGGGTTGCCGGCCTTGGCTTGCACGAGGATCTGCGTCTCGAAGGACTTGTCGCCCTGGTACACGATGTCGACGCCGGTGCAGTCCTCGAACGGCTTGTACGAGTCCGTGTACGCCTTGTCCTCCGGCGTCACGATGCTCGCGAAAACCGTGACCTTCTTGCCCTTCAGATCGCCGTACGAGCTGAACTGCGAGCAGTCGATGGACTGCTTCGCCGTGGAATCGTCGTCCGAGTCGCCGCTGCCGCCACAGGCGGCCAGGCCGACCACGAGGCCGAGGCCCAGCGTGCCGGCGAGCGCGCCCCGCAGGCGCTGACTCCTGGATTGACCGAACATCCCTCTCCCTATGTCACATCACGCCGGTGCGTGACAAGACCGTCACTGTCTCCGGTTCCCCCGGCTGTCAGTCAAGAGCGGGCGGCTGGCTTTCGCAATGTTTCCGATTGATCAAGCAAGTAACGATTCGGCACCGGACCGACGGGAAAGTTGGAAGGTTAATAAAACGTAAGGTGCCCATGCGCTGACCAGGGGCCATTATTCACTCGCGTATGTCGATGGGTAAGAGTTGCCGTGGCCGCAAGAATTTTCACGTCCAAACGGCTGGCGACAGGATGCGCCCTCATGCTGTAACGGAGCCGGTCATGGCCATCCCGGGGAGCGGGCCGGCGGCGAACTGTCCCCAGTTCCCCTACGCCCCGACCGCCCGCGACGAGCCGCACCGCGGCCAGGTGCATTCAGCCCGGCCGGCGGTGGGATGAGTGACACCAACGCGCCGCTGTACGACGACGGCGTCTACCGCCTGTTCCTGCAGCACGATCCGCACGGCCCCGCGGTGGGACCACCATGCACTGGGGGCACCGGCGGCTTCGACGGCGCCGTCTCGAGCCGCCGGCTCGCCCGTACGGCGGATGGACGAGGGCGACGCCCCGGGGATGGACGAGGGCGACGCCCCGGCTTCTACGCGGGGCTGACGTTCACGGGCCTGCCGGTCCGGCCGGATCGTGGAGATGGCGTGGAAGGCGGGTGACCACCGGCGTCGACGGCGACTGCCTCGTCCAGGACGTGGCCGTGCGCTGCACCCCGGACCCGGGTGTCACTGCCGCGGCGTGCGGTCCCGGTACGTCCAACTGGCGTCGCCCAGCGACGAGCGGCGCGGCTGCGGGATCCGCCCCTCGCCCCGGGGAGCGCCCGGGGCCGGGGCGCTCCCCGGGGTGCCGCCGAACACCGGGTGCGGCTCGGGGGCCGGGGCGCTCGCGCCCCGCCGGGGCCGGGACGCCGGGTAGATGGCCGCCTCACGGTCCTCGTCGGTCGGGACGGCCATCAGCGCGGACACCAGGCCGAGGATGGCGAAGACGGCCGCGAGGCCGATCGGGATGAGCAGCGACGTCGCGGTCACGCCGGACGGCGAGCCGTCGGGCGCCCCGGCGCGCACGGACATCGCCGACATGCCGGTGAAGTGCATTCCGTTGACGGCGACGCCCATGACCAGGGCGGCGGCGGCGATCGCGGCCGGCCTGCGCACCGTGGCGGTGAGCCAGAGCGCCGCGGTGGCCGCCACGACCGCGATGATCACGGAGGCGGTGACCTTCGTCGCGTCGTACAGGATCTCGCCGTTGAGGTGTACGCCTTCCATGCCCACGTAGTGCATTCCGGCGACGCCCAGCCCGGCGAGCAGGCCGCCGCCGAGCAGGCGCAGCGTGCGGGCGCGTTCCCCGCCGAAGACGACCAGCATGCCCGCGCCGACCGCCACGATCGCCAGGGCCGCGCTGGAGGCGGTCATCCCGGGGTCGTAGCGGATCGGCGTGCCGACCACCCCGAAGCCGAGCATGGCCACGAAGTGCATGGTCCAGATGCCGGTGCCGCCGAGGGCGACCGCGGAGAGCGAGAGCCACCAGGCGCGGCCGCCGCGGGTCCGGGCCGCGCGCAGGCGCGACGCACACATGAGCCCGAGCAGCGAGCCGAGCACCGACAGCAGATAGCTGGCGACCGGGGTCACCCAGCCTTGCTCGAAGTGGTGGATCTCCATGTCGGTCTTCTCCCCGAATCTGCGTACCGATGCATCGTGCCCGGTGAAGGCGAAGCTTGGGCGATCAGCGAGGGGATATTAGGGCAGAACCGGCCGTTGGGACGACCCGTCGGCGCCCTTCCGGATGATCAAGGGAGTGATCTCGGCCTCTCCATCGTCGGCCGTCGATGGTGAGGCCCCTGGCGGCCGCCCGCCGCGCGGTCCACCTGACGGGACGGCAGCCGCCGGCGGAGGCGAAACGACCGCCTTCGGGTAACCTTGTGCGCCAGGCCGAGGGGCGCTGCGACGGGGACGACCCGCCACGCTCGGACTGGAAACACCGACACAAGGGCGCCTCCGAGATTTCCGCGGAGGTGGTCACTGTGTCAGTCACAACGCAGAGCCGGGACGTGACGGCGACGCTGCGCCGGCTGATGGGCGAGCGGGTCCTGGTGCTCGACGGCGCCTGGGGCACCATGCTGCAGGGCGCGAAGCTGACCCCCGCCGACTACCGCGGCGACCTCATCGCGGCCGAACACCCCAAGGACGTCACCGGCGACCCCGACCTGCTCAACCTGACCCGGCCCGACGTCATCCTCGACGTCCACCGGCAGTATCTCGCCGCCGGCGCCGACATCACCACGACCAACACCTTCACGGCGACCGGCATCGCCCAGGCCGACTACGGCCTCGAGTCGCTCGTGCGCGACATGAACGTGCGCGGTGCCCAGCTTGCCCGGCAGGCCGCCGACGAGGCGGGCGGCAAGTTCGTCGCCGGGTCGGTCGGTCCGCTCAACGTCACCCTCTCGCTCTCCCCGCGGGTCGAGGACCCGGCCTACCGTACGGTGACCTTCGACCAGGTCAAGGCCACGTACGCGGAGCAGATCCAGGCGCTGGCCGAGGGCGGCGTGGACCTGCTGCTGGTCGAGACGATCTTCGACACCCTCAACGCCAAGGCCGCGATCGCCGCCGCCCGCGAGGTCGCACCGCACCTGCCACTGTGGATCTCGGTGACCATCGTGGACCTGTCCGGGCGCACGTTGTCCGGCCAGACCGTCGAGGCGTTCTGGCGTTCGATCGAGCGGGCCGAACCGCTGGTGGTCGGCGTCAACTGCTCGCTGGGCGCCACCGAGATGCGCCCGCACGTCGCCGAGCTGGCCCGGCTGGCCGGCACCTACGTGGCCTGTCACCCCAACGCCGGCCTGCCCAACGCGTTCGGCGGTTACGACCAGACCCCGGCCGAGACCGCGGGGCTGATCCGCGAGTTCGCCGCCGAGGGCATGGTCAACATCGTCGGCGGCTGCTGCGGCACCTCGCCGGCGCACATCGCGGAGATCGCCGGTGCGGTACGAGGCAGCGCCCCGCGCCAGGTCGCGGAGCCCGTGCGCACCACCCGCTTCAGCGGCCTCGAGCCGTTCGCCATCGGGCCGGACACCGGCTTCGTGATGATCGGTGAACGCACCAACGTCACCGGCTCCGCGAAGTTCCGCCGCCTCATCGAGGCCGGCGACCACCAGGCCGCCGTGGAGGTCGCCCTCGAGCAGGTGCGAGGCGGCGCCAACCTGCTCGACGTCAACATGGACGCCGACCTGCTCGACAGCGAGCAGGCCATGACCACGTTCCTCAACCTGATCGCCACCGAGCCCGAGGTGGCGCGCATCCCGGTCATGATCGACAGCTCGAAGTGGAGCGTGCTCGAGGCCGGCCTCAAATGCGTGCAGGGCAAGGGCGTCGTCAACTCGATCAGCCTCAAGGAGGGCGAGGAGCCGTTCCTCGCCCAGGCCCGCAGGATCCGCGACTACGGCGCCGGCGTGGTCGTCATGGCCTTCGACGAGCAGGGCCAGGCCGACACGACCGAGCGCAAGGTCGAGATCTGTGCGCGGGCGTACGACCTGCTGGTGCAGCAGGCAGGCTTCGCGCCCGAGGACATCATCTTCGACCCCAACGTGCTGGCCGTGGCCACCGGCATCGCCGAGCACAACGGCTACGCCAGGGCCTTCATCGACGCCCTGCCGCTGATCAAGGAGCGCTGCCCGGGCGCGCGCACCAGCGGCGGCATCTCCAACCTGTCGTTCGCCTTCCGCGGCAACGACGTCGTCCGCGAGGCCATGCACTCGGCCTTCCTGCTCCACGCCGTGCGCGCCGGACTGGACATGGGCATCGTCAACGCCGGTCAGCTCGCCGTCTACGCCGACATCCCGGCCGACCTGCTCGAGCTCGTCGAGGACGTGATCTTCGACCGCCGCGAGGACGCCACCGACCGGCTGGTCACCTTCGCCTCCACGGTCACCGGCGCCGGCACCAAGCGCACCGTCGACCTGTCCTGGCGCGAGGCCCCGGTCGCCGAGCGCCTCTCGTACGCCCTGGTCCACGGCATCGTCGACTTCGTCGAGCAGGACACCGAGGAGGCCCGGCAGTTGCTGGACCGCCCCCTCGACGTCATCGAGGGCCCGCTGATGGACGGCATGAAGGTCGTCGGCGACCTGTTCGGCTCCGGCAAGATGTTCCTGCCGCAGGTGGTCAAGAGCGCCCGCGTGATGAAGCGCTCGGTCGCCTACCTCGAGCCGTTCATGGAGAAGGAGAAGGCCGGCGGGCGCGGTCAGGGCAAGGTCGTGCTCGCCACGGTCAAGGGCGACGTGCACGACATCGGCAAGAACATCGTCGGCGTGGTGCTGGGCTGCAACAACTACGAGGTGATCGACCTCGGCGTGATGGTGCCCGCCGCGAAGATCCTCGACACCGCGATCGCCGAGGACGCCGACGCGATCGGCCTCTCCGGCCTGATCACCCCGTCGCTCGACGAGATGGTCGCGGTCGGCGCCGAGATGCAGCGCCGGGAGATCACCCTGCCGCTGCTCATCGGCGGGGCCACCACGTCGAGGCAGCACACGGCGGTGCGCATCGCCCCGGCGTACGAGGGCATGACCGTGCACGTCCTGGACGCCTCGCGGGTCGTCGGCGTGGTCTCCGACCTGCTCGACCCGGGTCGTGCCCGGACGCTGGACACGGCCAACCGCGCCGAGCAGCAGCGGCTGCGCGAACAGCACGCCAACCGGCACAGCCAGCCGCTGCTCACCCTGGAGCAGGCCCGGGCCAACCGCGAGGCCGTCGACTTCACCGACCTGCCGACGCCGGCCTTCACGGGCGTCCGTACGGTCACGCCGGACATCTCCGCCCTGCGCGGGATGATCGACTGGCAGTTCCTCTTCCTGGCCTGGGAGCTCAAGGGCAAGTTCCCGGCGATCCTGGAGCAGCCGGTCGCCCGCGAGCTCTACGACGACGCCAACGCCATGCTCGACAAGATCATCGCGGACGGCGCGTTCCAGGCGCGGGGCGCATACGCCTTCTGGCCGGCACACGCCGAGGGCGACGACATCGTCCTGGACAACGGGGTGCGCTTCCCGATGCTGCGCCAGCAGACGGCCAAGCCCGAGGGCCGCGCCAACCGCTGCCTCGCCGACTACATCGCCCCGGCGCCTTCCCGCGGCGGAAAACCGAGTGAAACCCCGTATGAAGGGGAAGGGCAGGACCACCTGGGCGGCTTCGCGGTGGCCATCCACGGCGCCGAGGAGCTGGCGGCCCGCTACGAGGCCGAGCAGGACGACTACCGCGCCATCATGGTCAAGGCGCTCGCCGATCGCCTCGCCGAGGCCTTCGCCGAGCATCTTCACCTGCAGGCCCGCCGCGACTGGTTCGAGCCGGACGCCGACCCGGTGATCGAGGACCTGCACGCCGAGCGCTTCCGCGGCATCCGCCCGGCGCTCGGCTACCCGGCCAGCCCCGACCACAGCGAGAAGAAGGACCTCTTCGAGCTGCTCGGCGCGCAGAGCCTCGGCATCGGCCTCACCGAGTCGTACGCGATGACCCCCGCGGCGGCGGTCAGCGGCCTGATCTTCGCCCACCCGCAGTCCCGGTACTTCACCGTGGGACGGCTCGGCAAGGACCAGATCGAGGACTACGCGGCCCGGCGCGGCCTCTCGGTCGACGAGGTCGAGCGGTGGCTGCGCCCCAACCTCGCGTACGAGATCTAAGCTCGGCGCGATGACGGAACGCCGGGTCGACGTGCTGGTCGTGCGCTGGTACGAGCGCCACCGCGGCGCGCCCGCCATCGTGCCCCGCTGGCTGGAGGCCGCCCGCGAGCACCTCCCGGAGGCGGTGCCACGGCGGTTCGGTCACACCGAACCCCTGCGCGGCCGGTTCGACCGCGTCGGCGACGAGGGGCTGGCCCGGGCGTACGGGGAGGCCGACACCCTGCTCGGCCTCGACGGCACCCCGCCGGTGTACCACGCCTCGTTCGGCGCGGCGGGCGCCCTGCCGCGCGGTCCGGTGCAGTCCCACACGCTCGACGCCGTGCTCGGTGCGGACGACGAACGGGTACGCCGGTTCGCGCTCGCCCTGACCCATCCGGGCACGGTGTACGTCTCCGCGTCGATCGCCCGGGGCAAGATCCTCGACGGCGCGATGCTGGTGGGGCCCGCCGAGCGGCCGGAGGAGCCCTACCTCGCGCCGATGGGTGACTGGCTGGGCCTGCCCCCGCGGCCGCCGGAGTGGTGCTGGTTCGGGCCCGCGTACACCCGGCTCGTCCGGCGTCAGGTCGAGGGTCGCGAGGTCGCGGGCGGGCTGCTGCGCACCGGCGGGCCGTGGGCGCGCGAGTCGCTGCATGCGCGACTGTCCGAGATTGACCCCGAGCGCAAGCACGCGCCCCGTACGCCCCGGGGCCTGCGTCGCTCGGCGCTGCGCTTCATGCTCGACGCCGCCCGCTGACCCGGCCGAGATCTTTTGCCGACGCCGCGCTGAACCGTGCGGGCGTGCCGTCCGTATCAGCGGCCATGAGGGTCCTGCTGGTGGCACACGACGAGTCCATCGCCGAGCCGTTGGTGGGCGGCCTGGCCGACTACGGCATCGTGGCGGAGCACGTCACGACCGGCGCCGCCGCGCTCGCCGCGCGCCCCGCCGACCTGGTGCTGCTCGACGCCGGGCTGCCGGACCTCGACGGCCTCGACGTCCGCCGGCGCACCGGCGACACCCCGCTCATCATGCTGACCGCGCCCGGCGACGACGCGCACCGGATCCTCGGCACGGCCCTCGGCGCCGACGACTACCTGCCCAAGCCGGTCAGCGTCCGTGACGTCGTGGACCGGATGCGCGCGGTCGGCGGCCGCCCCGGACGGTCCACCGCGACGCCGGTCCGCGCCTGCGGCCCGCTCACCATCGACCTCGGCACGCGCGAGGTACGGGTCCACAAGATTCCCGTGTCGCTGAGCCCCAAGGAGTACGATCTGCTGGCGCTGCTGGCCGAGGCCCCGGGTGCCGTGGTCGACCGTCGCCGGATCCTGCAGACGGTGTGGGGGCCGGAGTTCGCCGGGCCGGGCCGGACGCTGGACTTCCACGTGGCCAGCCTGCGCCGCAAGCTCGGCGATCCCGCCTGGATCGAGAACCGGCGCGGCGTCGGCTTCCGCCTGACCGCCCCGGCCTGAGCCCGCTTGGCGGCTCGCGGTGGCCTGCGTGCGGCGCCTTCGTACGATCATCCGGGTACGGCGGGGGCACGGAGCATGGGCGGGAGTGTGGACGGGTGGGCCCGGGACGCAACGCGGTCGTCACGCTGGGCTTACTGGCCGGTCTCGGTGCCACGGTGGCGGTGCCGGCGGGACTGGGTGCCCTGCTCCCGGATGACGGCCCGGCACCGGCCGGCCGGCTGGAGGTCGGTCACGGCGTCGCGCTGACCGTGCCGCCGGGGGCCCGGTGGGACCGGGGCGAGTCCCGGCCCGGCACCGGTGCGGTCACGCTCCGCCTCGGCTCGACGGACGTCGCCGTGTCGTCCGTGCCCGTGCCCGAGCGGCGCGCGGATTTCCTCGCGCACACCCGCCACAAGTTCGCCCGCGACGACGGGTGGACGCCGGGGCCTCCCGCGCCCTTGCGCTTCGGCGGCGGCGTGGTGGGCGAGCGCGGTGACCTGGTCGCCGGGAAGGACACGACCGCCGGCGAACCCGGCTGTTACGGTGCCGCGGTCGCCGAAGGCGCGGGCGCCGTCGTGGTGATCTCCCCGGTATCGGGATGTGCGGCGGTACCGGCGGAGATCTGGACCCTCGTCGAGAGCATGACCTTCGAGGCGGTGGACCCGTGGTGATGGCGAACCCACCGTGGTCGCCGGCGCGTACGCCCGCGTTCTGGATCCTCGGCGGCATCGGCGCGCTGTCCACACTCGGCGTGATCGGGCTGACGGTGTTCCTGGCGGTCAGCGCGCCCCGGGCGGCGGCGGTCTCCCTGCCTCTGGCGGTGGTCTTCGCGGCGTTCTGGCTGGCGGCGTTGCTCGGGCCGGTCGATCCGGTGGAACGGCGGCCGGTGTGGCTGGTCGCGGCGGCGCTGGCCTGGGGCGCCTCGGTCGCGGTCGCGGTGGGCGCGGCCGGCGGCTACGTCACGGACCTGCTGCTGGCCAAGGCGATCGGCCCGTCGTTCGCCGCGCAGTGGGGGCCGGCGATCGTCGCACCGTACGCGGAGGAGATCGGCAAGGGCGCCGGCGTCGTCCTGGTCCTGCTCATGGGGCGGCCGTACGTGATCACCGTCTGGTCCGGCGCACTGTACGGCGCCGTGGTGGGCGTCGGCTTCGCGCTGGCCGAGGACGTCAGCTACGCCCTGACCGCGGCCGACGACGTGCTTCCCGACGACGCCGGCGCGGCGGTGTCGACCCTGCTGCTGCGGATGGCCGTACCCGGCCTGGTCGGCCACCCGCTGTTCACCGCGACAGCCGGCGCCGGGATCGCGTACGCCTGGCTGCGCCGCGACCGGTCCCGCCGCCACCGCCTCGGCGTCCTGGCCGCCGCCGCGTCGGGGGCGGCCCTGATGCACGCCGTGGTGAACTCGCCGGTGGCAGCGGGCGCCACCGAGCTGCTGGCCACCGTGCCCGGCTCCAGTGCCATGGCCGGCTACCTGCTGGTGGTCACGGGAGCGGCGGTACCCGCCCTACGGTGGTTGCAGCGGACCCGCCGCGCCGACGCCCGCGCGCTGCTGGCCGGGGCCGCTGCCCTGGCCCCGGCCGCGATCCGCCCCGAGGAGGTACCGATCCTGGCCGGCGTCCGCACGCGGCTGGCGTCCTGGTGGCGGATCCGCCGTGAGCACGGCGCCGAGACCGCCCGCGGCGCCGCGCGCCTGAGCCGGGCACAGTTGCGGCTTGCGGCCGCGTCGGTCCGGCCGTACCGGGGGTACGCGCCCACCGGGCCGTACGGTCCCGCGCCCACGGTGCAGTGGTGGCTCGACGAGGCCGTCGCCGCCCGTCGAGCCCTGCCGCAGGCGGCGGCCGCCCCACCGGAGACCGGGCCGGACGTAGCGTCCGGCCGGGCGACCACGGCGGTCGCCGTGACGACGCTGGCGGCCGCGGTCGCCGGCCTGCTGTGCAGCCCCGTCGCCGCCGTCGCCCTGGCCGGTGCCGTGGCCCTGCGCTGGCGCCGCGGCCGGGGCCGACTGGCGACGACCGCCGTAGCCGCCGCTGTGGCCGGCGCCTATTGCGCTCTGGCCACAGTGCTCGTCAACGCCCTCTTCGGATGACCAGGAGCCGATGGTCCACCTGAGGTGCGCTGCTCCTCGATGAGCGCCTTGCCCGGCTGCGGGACGATGGTCGACATGCGTCGATGGGTTCACCCTCCCTGCTGTGGGTGGGGGTGGTCGCGCCGCCGTCGAGCCATCCGGTGGCGGTGTCGGTGACCGCCGACGCCGGCCGGGCGGCGCTGCTGGTGCCGGCGATCCTGCTCGCCTGGGCCACGGTGGCCACGGCGGCGGCGACCGTCGTGAGTCGGCGCCGACAGGTCGGCTAGGGAGTGTGCCAGCTCTGACCGGCCGCCGAGGCCACTACTCTCCGGCCGGCGGGAGCGCCTCGCCGAGCGTCGGGTGCACGCTCAGGTAGCCGTCGAGGTTGGCGACGTCCAGCACGAACCGGACCGAAGGCTGCGGGCCCGCCAGCCGTAGCCAGCCGCCGCGGGCCGTGGTGCGGCGGTGGGTCTCCACGAACAGGCTCAGGCCGCCCGAGTCGCAGAACGGCACGGCCGAGAGGTCGGCCACCAGACGGTCCCGGCCGTCGGCCAGCGCCTGCTCCACCGCCGCGCGCAGCACCTCGACGCTGTCGTGGTCGATCTCTCCGGCCACCGACAGCACCCTGATCCCGTCCGCCGGGTCCTGCGTGGTCACGCTGAGGATGTCGGGATTCATGATTCCTGCTCGTCCGCTCGTGAGGTCGGGGGCACCGTCCGCCGGGCCGCGCCCGACGACCATTCCACCAGTAGCAGGGTGAGGTCGTCGGCCGGGGGTCCGCTCTGGTGGGCGAGGACGGTGTGCGACAGCCGCCGCAGGGTTTCGGGGACCGGGAGCCCGTCGGCGGCGTGGCGTTCCAGCGTGTCGGCGAGGCGGTTCTGGCCGAACTGCGCGCCGGTGGGGTCCCGAGCCTCGGTGACGCCGTCGGTGTAGAGCAGCAGCCGGTCACCGGGTTGCAGGATGATCTCGGCACACGTGGCGCGGGGGTCCGCGATGCCGAGCGGCAGCCGTCGCCCGTCGGTCAGCGTGCCGGCGACGGTGCCGGCCCGCAGGACGAGCGGCGGTGGATGACCGGCGTTGAGGTAGCGCAGCACGCCGGTGTCGAGGTCCAGTTCGGCGAGGACCGCCGTGGCGAACCGGGCGTCCGGGAACTGCCGCAGCAGTTCCTTGTCGGCGGCGCGTGCCTGGGCCGGCAGGTCGCCGCCCGCGCGTCGCGCCGCGCGCAGGCAGGAGAGCGCGACCGCGGCGGCCAGCGCGGCCTTCATGCCGCGGCCCGCGGCGTCGAGGACGACGAACTGTGGGCGCCGGCCGTCCACCGTGTAGTCGAACGCGTCCCCACCGACGTCGTACGCCGGCTCCAGCACCGCGGCGACGGCGAAGTCGGCGACGCTGACGGTCAGCGGCGGCAGCAGGTGCCAGAGCAGTTCCGCCCCGGCGGTCATCGGCCTCGACCGGCGGGCCATGTGGAGGTGGTCGCCGCGGGGCATCGTGGTGGTGATCAGGTGTCCGACCAGGCCGGCGACGGTTTCGCACGGCCGGGCCAGCCGCTCGTCCGGCGCCGTCCCGGCGGGCGTCTCCACCTCGAGGACGCCCATCCGGTCAGTGCCGTTGACCATGGGCACCCACCGCCGGCCGTCCGCGACCACCGATTCGACCAGGGCGAAGGCCTGCCCGGCGGCATGGGCGTCGATCGGCAGCGGGACGGCCCCGGCCCGGCCCGGCACGGGGAGCGGCCGCAACATGCGCTGCTCGGCGTCCGCGACGTACACCGTCATCCGCAGGCCGAGCCGGCCGGCGGCGCGATCCAGGACGCCGCCGAGGTCCTCGGGCTGCCACAGGTGGGAACGGTCCAGAAGTTCGGAGATGAGTCCGTGCCAGGGTCCCGCCTCGACAGCCATGCCGACACCCTACGATGCCGACCCACTTTCGTACGGAGGACAAGAAAGTTCTCCCGGCGCATAGAGAAGTTTCTCGATATTGAGGGTTTCCTTTGTCGCCGCCACTGGGTTAGCGTCGCCTCACGTAACACAGAAGACACGTCGTGTTACCGCGAGTCGGGTCCATGTCCTTTCCCGGAGGGGATGCCGCATGCGTACCGGAGTCTGGCTGATCGGCGCGCGCGGCTCCGTCGCGGTGACCGCACTGACCGGCGCCCTCGCCCTGCGGGCCCGCCTGGCCGGGCCCACCGGCTGCGTCACCGAGCTGCCGGAGCTGCGCGGCGCCGCCCTTCCCGGCTGGGCCGACCTGGTGTTCGGCGGCCACGACGTGGTGACCCTGCCGGTGGCCAAGAAGGCCGAGGACCTCGCCGAGGCCGGGGTCGTGCCCGGCCGCCTCGTCGCCGCCCTCGCCGACGAGCTCGGCCGCACCGAGCAGGAGCTGCGAGCGCTGCCGGACGGCGGCACCCAGGCGCGCACGGCCGACGCGATCGCCGCCGACCTGCGCGCCTTCCGCCGGCGCCACGCCCTCGACCGGATCGTGGTCCTCAACGTCGCCACCACCGAGCCGACCGCGGCCCGGCACCCCGCCCACGCCTCGCTCGCGGCGTTGCGCGGCGCGCTCGCCGGTCCGGAGGAGGTGCTGCCGCCGAGCTCGCTCGCCGCGTACGCGTCCTTCTCGGCCGGATGTTCCTTCGTGGACTTCACGCCCTCCACCGGTGCGCGCCTGCCCGCGCTCGCCGAGCTCGCCGCCGCGGCCGCGGTGCCCTACGCCGGCAACGACGGCAAGACCGGCGAGACGCTGGTCAAGTCCGTGCTCGCGCCCATGTTCGCCCAGCGCCACCTGCGCGTGACGAGCTGGTCCGGCCTGAACCTGCTCGGCGGCGGCGACGGCGCCAACCTCGCCGACCCGGCCGCGAACGCCGCCAAGGTCGCCAGCAAGCAGCGGGTCCTCGGCGACGCGCTCGGCTACCGGCCGGAGGGCACCAGCCGCATCGACCACGTCGCCGAGCTCGGCGACTTCAAGACCGCCTGGGACCTCGTCACGTTCGCAGGCTTCCTCGGCACCCGGATGCGCATGGAGTTCACTTGGCACGGCTGCGACTCCGCGCTCGCCGCCCCGCTCGTGCTCGACCTGGCCCGGCTCACCGCGGCGGCGCACCGGGCCGGGCGCCACGGTCCCCTGACCGAGCTGGGCTTCTTCTTCAAGGACCCGCTCGGCGACGGCCCGTCCGCGCTGGCCGCGCAGTGGGACACGCTCGCCGGGTTCGCCGCCGGGCTCGCCCGATGAAGGCGCCGCTGCGGACCCTCGCCGAGCTGGTCCGGGCGCCCGCCGCGCTGTCCGTGCCCGGGGACGTGGTGGCGGGCGCCGCCGCCGCGGGCACGCTCGGCGCCCGCAGCGCCGGGCTGGCGGCCGCGTCGGTCTGCCTCTACTGGGCCGGGATGGCCGCGAACGACTGGGCCGACCGCGACCTCGACGCCGTGGAGCGCCCGGAGCGCCCCGTCCCGTCCGGCCGGGTGAGCGCGCCGGTCGCGCTGGGCGTCGCCGCCGGTCTCACCGCCGCCGGGCTGGCCGTGGCGGGCCGCGCCGGCGGCTCCCGCGCGCTGTCCGTCGCGCTGCCGCTGGCCGCCGCCGTGTGGGCCTACGACCTGCGCCTCAAGAACACCGCCGCCGGGCCGGCCGGGATGGCCGCCTGCCGGGCGCTCGACGTGCTGCTCGGCGCGAGCGGCGGAAATCCCGTCCGGGCGCTCCCGGCCGCCGCGACGATCGCCGTGCACACCTACGTGGTCACCGTCATGTCCCGGCACGAGGTCGCGGGCTGTCCCACGCCGCTGCTGCCCGCCGCGGCCCTGGCGACCACCACGGCGGTGGCCGGTGTGACGGCCGCCCGGGGTGGCCTGCCGGCCGTGCTGCTCGCCGGGCAGTACGCCGCCGGCTTCGGCCAGGCGCAGACGGTGTTGATCTCCGACCCCGCACCCGCCCGGGTGCGCGCCGCCGTCGGCGCGGGGATCACGGCACTGCCCGCATTGCAGGGCGCGCTCACCGCCCGTGCCGGGAGAGCGCTCGCCGGGCTCGCCGTCGCGGCCGCCGTGCCCGTCGGCCGGCTGCTCGCCCGTCGGGTGTCGCCGACATGAGCGCCCTGCGGTACGGCTACGGCACCAACGGCTTCGCCGGTCACCGCCTCGCGGAGGCGATCGAGGTCATCGCCGGCCTCGGCTACCGCGGTGTCGCGCTCACCCTCGACCACCAGCACCTCGATCCGTTCGCCCCGGGGCTCGCCCGGCGGGTCGCCGCGGTCGCCGACCGGCTGCGCGACCACCACCTCGGCGTGGTCGTCGAGACCGGCGCCCGCTACCTGCTCGACCCCTGGCGCAAGCATGCGCCCACCCTGCTGCACGACGACCGCAAGCTGCGGCTCGACTTCCTGCGCCGGGCCGTAGCCGTCGCCGCGGACATCGGCGCCGAGGCGGTGTCGTTCTGGGCCGGGGTGCGTCCCGCCGAGGTGGACGAGCCCACGGCCTGGCGCCGCCTGGTCGACGGGTGCGCCGAGATCACCGGCGTGGCCGCCGCGCGCGGCGTGCCGGTCGGCTTCGAGCCCGAGCCGGGCATGCTCGTCGAGGACCTCGCCGGCTGGCACCGGCTGCGCGACGAGCTGGGCGCCCCCGCCGCCTTCGGGCTCAGCCTCGACATCGGGCACTGCCGCTGTCTCGAGCCCGAGCCCGTCGCGGAGTGCGTCGCGAAGGCGGCGCCGTACCTGGTCAACGTGCAGATCGACGACATGCGGCGGGGCGTGCACGAGCATCTGGAGTTCGGCGCCGGGGAAATCGACTTCCCGAGCGTGCTGCGAGCCCTGATCGACGGCGGATACCGCGGCCTGGTCGCCGTCGAGCTGCCCCGGCACTCCCACGCGGCACCCACGGTCGCCCGGGAGTCGCTCGCCTACCTGCGGGCCGCCGAGCGGGAGGTGCGGTGATGACCCTCGAGGAGCTGCGTGCGGTGGTGGCCGCCGTACCCGGCAAGGCGTGGTTCGACGAGGCGGAGGCCCGAGTCCGGGCCGACCCGGACTCGGCCGGGCCGCTGTTCGCCCGGGCCGGGCGCAAGCTGGGCCGCCAACCGCTGCCCGACCGTCCCGGCTGGACCGCCGGGCAGGCCGGGCGGGTCCTGCTGCTGCTCGCCGTCGCCGCCGCCGACCGGGTCGCCGAGCTCTACTGGTACGGCGACGCCGCCGAACGCCTCGCCGTGCTGCACGCCCTGCCCCTGCTGGACATCGGTGCCGCCGGAGTGCCGCTGGCCGAGGACGCACTGCGCAGCAACGACCCGCGGCTCGTGGCGGCCGCGCTCGGGCCGTACGCGGCGCATCTCGACGCCGCCACCTGGCGCCAGGGCGTCGTGAAATGCGTGTTCATGGGCATCCCGCTCAGCAATGTCGACCGCCTCGACGACCGCACCGACGCGACCCTGGTCGCGATGCTCGCCGCCCTGGCCACCGAGCGCGCCGCGGCCGGCCGCCGGCTGAGCGCCGACGCCGTCGGGCTGCTCAACCGGCACCTTCTGCGCAAGGAGGACTGATGCGCGTCTTCGACCCGCACATCCACATGACCTCACGGACCACCGACGACTACCGCAGGATGGCGGACCACGGCGTACGGGCGGTGGTCGAGCCCGCGTTCTGGCTCGGGCAGCCGCGCACCAACCCGGGCTCCTTCACCGACTACTTCGACTCGCTGCTCGGGTGGGAGCCGTACCGGGCCTCGCAGTTCGGCATCCGCCACCACGCCACCCTGGCGCTCAATCCCAAGGAGGCCAACGACCCACGCTGCAAGGGGGTGCTCGACCTGCTGCCGCGCTACCTCGACAAGGACGGCGTGGTCGCGGTCGGCGAGATCGGGTACGACGCGATGACGCCGGCCGAGGACGAGGCCTTCGCCGCCCAACTGGAGCTCGCGGTCCGGTACGAGCTGCCCGCGCTGGTGCACACCCCGCACCGCGACAAGGCGTCGGGCACCCGCCGCAGCCTGGACGTCGTCGCCGCCTCGGGCATCGACCCCGGCATGGTCGCCGTCGACCACCTCAACGAGGTCACCGTCGCGGCGGTGCGCGACTCCGGCTGCTGGACGGCCTTCTCCATCTACCCCGAGACCAAGATGTCGCCGTCGCGGATGGTGGAGATCCTGAAGGAGTACGGCACCGAGCGGGTGCTGGTCAACTCCGCCGCCGACTGGGGGCACTCGGATCCACTGCTGACCGTCGCCACCGGGCGGGCGATGCTCGCGGCCGGCTTCACCGCCGACGACGTCGACCGGGTGCTGTGGCGCAACCCCGCCGAGTTCTACGGCCGGTCGGGGCGCCTCGACCTCTCCGCGCCCGACGGATCGGGGGCGTACGCCGGCAGCTCGATCGCCCGGGGAGGCAGTTGATGCGCCTGTACCACCCCGACGGGACCACTGTGCATCTGTCGTACTGTACCAATGTCCATGCCGCCGAGAGCCTCGAGGGGATCCTGGCGCAGCTCGACACGTACGCCGTGCCGGTCCGCGAGCGCCTCGGCGCCGATGTGCTCGGACTCGGGCTGTGGCTGGCCGCGCCGGTGGCCGCCGGGCTCGCCGGTGCGCCGGGCGACCGGCAGCGCCTGCGCCGCGCCCTGGACGCCCGGGGGCTGGAGGTGGTGACCCTCAACGGGTTCCCGTACCAGGCGTTCCAGGAGCCCGTGGTCAAGCACGCCGTCTACCAGCCCGACTGGACCACGCCGCAGCGGCTCGCGTACACGCGGGACCTGGCCCGGGTTCTGACCGACCTGCTTCCCGGCGACGCCGCGCGCGGGTCGATCTCCACGCTGCCACTGGCCTGGCACGAGCCCTGGGACGCGGGGCGGGCGAGTGCCTGCCGCCGCGCCCTCGACGAACTGGCCCGCGACCTGCACGAGCTGCCGAGGCCGGTGCGGGTGGCCTTCGAGCCCGAGCCGGGCTGCATCATCGAGACGACCGAGGAGGCGGTCGCCCTGCTCGGCGAGGCCGACACGTCGGTGCTCGGCGTCTGCCTCGACCTCGCCCATCTTGCCTGCGCGTGGGAGGAACCGGCGCAGGCCCTGCGGCGGCTGCGCGAGGCGGGCCTGCCGGTGGTCAAGACCCAGATCTCCGCCGCGCTGGCCAGCGCCGACCCGCGCCGCGACGCCGCCGTGCTCGGCGAGTACGCCGAACCGCGTTTCCTGCACCAGACCCGGGGCTCGTCCGGGCTGCGCGCCGACGATCTCGACGCCGCACTGGCCACGCCCGGCGGCGACGCACAGCCCTGGCGGGTGCACTACCACGTACCGCTGCACTCCCCGCCCGTCCCGCCGCTGCGGTCCACCGTCGACGTGCTGGCCGAAGCCCTGCGGGAGCTGCTCGGCGGCGACACGGCCGACTGCGACCACCTCGACGTGGAGACGTACACCTGGCATGTGCTGCCGCCGGCATCGCGACCGGCGGGCCCGGCGGAGCTGGCCTCCGGCATCGCCGCGGAGCTCTTCTTCGCCCGCGCCCAGCTCGCCGCGCTCGGGCTCGCGACCGCCCAGGGGGTGCCGTCGTGAGGCCCGTGGTGGTGCTCGACGTCGTCGGCCTGACCCCGCGGCTGCTGCGACACATGCCCCGCCTCACGCGGCTCGCCGAGTCCGGCTTCCAGGCGCCACTGGGCACCGTGCTGCCGGCGGTGACGTGCTCGGTGCAGTCGACCTTCCTCACCGGCACCATGCCCAGCGGGCACGGCATCGTCGGCAACGGTTGGTACTTCCGTGACCTCGGCGAGGTGCTGCTCTGGCGCCAGCACCACGCCCTGGTCCGGGGCGAGAAGGTGTGGGACGCCGCCCGGGCGCTCGCCCCGGGCTACACCGTCGCCAACATCTGCTGGTGGTACGCGATGGGCGCCCCGGCCGACTGGACGGTGACGCCGCGGCCGATCTACCACGCCGACGGACGCAAGGATCCGGACTGCTACACGTACCCGCCGGAGCTGCACGACGACCTGACCGGCGAGCTCGGCACCTTCCCGCTGTTCAGCTACTGGGGCGCGAACGCCGGGATCGCCTCCTCGGCGTGGATCTGCGGCGCGGCACGGCGGATCATGGCCGCGCACGACCCCGACCTGACCCTGGTCTATGTCCCGCACCTCGACTACGACCTGCAACGCCACGGTCCCTCGGCCCCGCGGGCGGCCACGGCCGCCGCCGAGGTGGACGCCACCCTGGGACCGCTGCTCGACGCCGCCGCCGACCGCGGCGCGACCGTCGTCGCCCTGTCCGAATACGGCATCACGGACGTGTCCCGGCCCGTCGACGTCAACCGGCTGCTGCGCGCCGAGGGCCTCCTGCACGTGTACACCCAGGCCGGGATGGAATACCTCGACCCCTGGACTTCCCGGGCCTTCGCCGTGGCCGACCACCAGATCGCCCACGTCTACGTGGCGGCGGCCGACGACGTCCCGGCCGTGGCGAAACTCTGCGCCGGCCTGCCCGGTGTCGCCGAGGTGCTGGACCGGCCCGCCCAGGCCGCGCACGGGCTCGACCACGAACGCTCGGGCGAGCTCGTGCTCGTCGCCGAGCCCGACGCCTGGTTCACCTACTACTACTGGCTCGACGACGCCGCGGCGCCCGACTTCGCGCGGCTGGTCGAGATCCACCGCAAGCCGGGCTACGACCCGGCCGAGCTCTTCTTCGACCCGGCCGGCCCGGCCGCCGCCCGGGGCCGCGCCACGCTGGCCCTGCTGCGCAAGAAGCTCGGGATGCGCTACACGATGAGCGTGGTCGGCCTGGACGCCGGAGCCCGCGCGGTCCGCGGCTCCCACGGGCGCCTGCCCGCCGACCCGGCCGACGCGCCGGTGCTGCTCTGCTCCGACCCCGCGGCCGAGCGGGCGGCTGTCGGCGCCACCGAGGTGAAGGGACTGCTGCTCGAGCTCGCGGGGCTGACGTCGTGACGGTCGGGACGGCCGCGCAGACCGACGCCGCCGGGCTGGCCCGCCGGTGCGAGGCGGTGCTCGTCGCGTACCTGGACCGGCAGCGCCCGCACTGGCCCGACGGCACGCCCCGCGGGGTGCTCGACGCCGTCCGCCGGTTCGTGCTCGCCGACGGCAAGCGCCTGCGCCCGATGTTCTGCTACTGGGGCTGGCGCGGCGCCGGGCAGCCCGACGGCCAGGCGATCGTCGCGGCCGCCGCGGCGCTCGAGCTGTTCCACGCCTTCGCCCTGATCCACGACGACATCATGGACGGCAGCGCGCTGCGCCGCGGCCAGCCGACCGTGCACCGCCACTTCGCCGACCTGCACGCCCGCCACCGCTGGCGCGGCGAGGCCGTCCGGTACGGCCACAGCGCCGCCCTGCTCTGCGGCGATCTCTGCGCCGCATGGGCGGACCACATGTTCCACGACTGCGGGCTACCCATCGAGTGGATCCACCGCGGCTACCGGGTGTTCACGGTGATGCGCACGGAGGTCATCGCCGGGCAGTATCTGGACCTGGTGTCCGGCGTCGGCGACGGCTCGGTCGCCGGGGCGCTCACCGTGATCCGGATGAAGGCCGCCCGCTACACCGTCACCCGGCCGCTGCAGATCGGCGCCGGACTGGCCGGGGCCGGGCCGCGGCTGCAGGCGGCGCTGCAGGCGTTCGGCGATCCGCTCGGCGACGCCTTCCAGTTGCGCGACGACGTGCTCGGCGTCTTCGGCGACCCCGCCGTCACCGGCAAGCCGGTCCTGGACGACCTGCGCGAGGGTAAGCCCACCGCGATGCTGGCGATGGCCCGCGACCGCGCCGACCGGACCCAGCACGCGCGGATCCGCGAGCTCTTCGGCGCACCCGGCCTCGACGAGGCGGGAGCGGGGGAGTTGCGGGCGATCATCGAGGCGACCGGGGCGAGGGAGGGGATCGAGGACCTGATCGGCCGGCGCGCCGCCGCGGCGACCGCGGCCCTGGACCGGGCGCCGCTCACCCCGGACGCGCGGGCCGCCCTGGCCGCGCTGGCGGCGTCGGTCGTCGCGCGGCATCGCTGATCCTCTCCCGCGCCCGGGCTCCGGATGGCATCATCACGCCATGCGTGAAGTGGTGGACGGCGTGTTCGAGCTCGGCATCGGCTATGTCCACGTGCATCTGGTCGTCACCGACGACGGCGTCGTGCTCGTCGACACCGGACTGCCGGGCAAGTCCGCGCGGATCGGCCGGGCCCTGCACGACATCCGCCGCACGATCGGCGACGTCACCACCGTGCTGCTCACCCACCACCATCCCGACCACACCGGCGGCCTCGCCGAGGTGCGCCGCCGCTCGGGGGCGCGGGTCGTCGCCCATCGCGACGACGTGCCGTACGTGACCGGCGAGACCCAGGCCGTCTCCCGGCACCCGGTGGTGAAGCTGGTCGGCCTCTTCATGGGCAAGGCCGAGCCCGCGACGGTCGACGAGGTGGTGAGCGTGGACGGCGCCGTACCGGTGCCGGGCTTCACCGCGCTGCACACGCCCGGGCACACTCCCGGCCACCTGTCGTACCTGCTGGATCGCGCAGGCGGGGTGCTCTTCGCCGGCGACGCGGCGGCCGGGCGGGGCAGGGGACGGATCGGCAGCGCGCCGAAGATGGTCTCGGCGGATCTCGACGCCCAGCGCCGCAGCGTCGCACGGCTCGCCGGCCTCGACTTCGATCACGCCGTCTTCGGCCACGGACCCGCTCTGACCGGGCGCGCCGTCGAGGCGTTCCGCACCTTCGCCGCCTCCGGTCGCTGAGCCTCCGGTCGCCGGCCTCCGGTCGCTGAGCCTCCGGTCGCCGGCCTCCGGTCGTGAGCCTTTGGTCGCCTCCGGTCGCTGAGCCTTTGGTGACCGAGCCGGGCCGCCGGTCGCTGAGCCGCCGGGCCGAGCCGGGCGGAGCCGAGCCGATCGATGTCCGTGTACCCGTTCGGGTCGAGGGTGGACGCGCCCGCGGCTCGCGGTGCTAGCTTGCTGGGGTGTCCGAGCTTTCGGGGATGTCCGAGGAGGAGCGGCGTCAGCTCCTGGCCGAGTACGAGGCGCTGCGCGACGACATCGCGGTGCGTGCCGTCAACCGGGACCTGGCCGCCCTCTCGGCGGCCGATGCCCAGCACGCCGCCCACCGCGAGGAACGCCTGGCCTGGGAACTGCTCGGCGTGCTGCGCGACGCACGCCGGGAGGAGCCGGCCAACCTGAGGCTCGTGGCGCAGGTCGACCAGGCCGAGGCGGCGTACGAGATGGCCCGGGAACTGGCCGAGACGGTCAGCCGCGCCGCGGAGGAACTCGCCACGCGGGCACTCGAATTCGCCCAGACCGACGCCCGGCGACTGTACGAGCTCGGCGTGCGGATCCGGGCGGCCCGGGCGTCCGGGCCGGACGCCGCCATCCCGCCTCCGTGAGGCAGGCGCGGCCCCCGCGCACTCGTCCCGGGGTCCCGGTTCTCGTAGGATGCCACCATGCTGGCGGTCTCCTGGCGTGACGTCGTCCTCGCGGTGCTGCCCTCGGCCACGCTCGCCGGCGGCGCGTCCGCGCAGGCGGTCGCGGCCGCGGGGGAGCGGCTCGGCGCGGCGCTCCCGGAGGACCTCGCCGAGCTGCTGCGCGACACCGGCGGCGTGCGTGGCCGCGACGGTGTGGCCGTGGTATGGCCGGTGGAGCGCATCGTGCGCGACAACCTCGAACTCCGCGCCGATGCTCCCTCCGGCGCTCTCCTGTTCTTCGGCGGCGGTGACACGGAGCTGGTCGGCTGCGTCCCCACGGACCCGTCCTGCGGCATCGTCGCCTGGCAGCGGCGGACCGGCGAGCGTCGTACGGTCGCGACCGACCTGGCGGACTACGTGACCCGCGCTCTCGCCGGCCAGAACCGGGGCTGACCCGCGCGCGAGCCCGCATGAACGGGTCGCTCCGGGGTACGCGCCGGAGATGACCGTGAACGCGAGCGTCACCTTCGTGGGCAACGCGACGACCGTGCTGCGCCTGGGCGGCTTCACCCTGCTCACCGACCCCGCCTTCGGACCGGCGGGCAGCCGCGTCTACCTCGGCAAGGGTCTGTGGACGAAGCGGGTGCTCGACCCGGTCCTGGAGGTGGTCGACGTCGCGGCGCTGGACGCCGTCCTGTTGTCGCATCTGCACGGCGACCACTTCGACCGGTCCGCGCGCCGCGATCTGCCGCCCGGGCTGCCGATCGTCACCACCCCGCAGGCGCAGCGCAGGCTGCGGCGCACGCGGTTCACCGAGGCCCGCGGCCTCGCGACCTGGGAGACCTGCGACTGGGAACGCGGCGGCCAGCGGCTGCGCGTCACGGCCGTGCCGGGAAGACACGGACCCGGCCCGGTCGACAGGCTGCTGCCGGCGGTGATGGGATCCGTGCTCGAACTGGAGACCGAGGGGCGCTGCCGCCTGCGGATGTACGTCACGGGCGACACCCTCTACGGCCCGTGGCTCCAGGAGATCCCGCGGCGGTGCGGCCCGATCGACGCCATGCTCATCCACCTCGGGGGCACGCGGGTGCTCGGCATGCTGCTGACCATGGACGACCGGCACGGTGTGGCGACCACCGAGCTGATCCGGCCCGGGCTGACCGTGCCGATCCACAACGACGACTACAAGGTCCAGAAGGCGCCGCTGTCCGCGTACCTGAACCGGGCCCGCCGGGCGGGCCTGACCGGCATCCGGTCGGTGGAGCGGGGCGAGACCCTGGAGCTTCCGGTACGTGTCTGAGCGCGCCCGCTCTCAGGCGGGCCCGGGCAGGAGACCGAAGACGCTCAGCACCTCGGGCATCCGCGCCGCCGACGTCTTGAACGCGTCGATGACGGCCTGGCTCAGGGGTCTGATCCGGACGGACACCATCGCCTGGCGCGCCTTGGGGACCGGCCGTGACGTGGTGCGGGCCCGGTCCGGGCCGGGTGCGGCTACGTGCGGTCGGCCAGCACGGCCAGCAGGCGGTCGATGTGCTCCTCGGTGGTGCCGATGCCCGCGCTGGCCCGGATCGCCGCGCCGGGCGGCTCGGCCGCCGGGTCGAGGCGGTCGGTGGCCTCGCGCAGCAGGCGGCGGGTGAGTGGGTGGGCGCAGAACAGCCCGGTCCGTACCCCGATCGCGTGGTCGCGGCCCAGGATCGTGCTGAGCTGGTCGTGGTCGCGGCCGAGGACCGCGAACGACACGATGCCGACCCGGGGCGCCTCCGGGCCGAACAGGCGCAGTTCCTCGACCCGGGGCAGCGCGGCGATGCCGGCGCGCAGGCGTGCCACGAGGCGGTGCTCCTCGGTCAGGTCGGCCTCGGCCAGGGCGCGGCAGGCGGTCGCCAGGGCCACCGCCCCGATCAGGTTGGGCGTGCCGGCCTCGTGCCGGGCCGGGCCGTCGTGCCACCGTACGGTGAAGTCGGACGACACCGCCGCGGTCGCGCCCCCGCCGGAGAGATACGGGGGTGCCGCGTCGAGCCAGTCGGCGCGCCCGGCGAGCACGCCCGCGCCGAACGGGGCGTAGACCTTGTGTCCCGACAAGGCCACGTAGTCGGCGCCCAGCGCGGTGATGTCCACGGGCCCGTGCGGGGCCAACTGTGCGGCGTCGACGGCGATCCGGGCGCCGTGGCGGTGCGCGGTCTCGGCCAGCTCCGCGATCGGCCACAGCTCGCCCGTCACGTTGCTGGCCGCGGTGACCGCCACCAGCGCCGGGCCGGGCAGCCGGCGCAGCGCCCCGTCCAGTGTGGAGACCGCCTCCGCGGCCGAGCGCGGCACGCCGAGGCGTACCGGCTCGCGCCACGGCAGCAGGTTGGCGTGGTGCTCGGCGTCGAAGGTCACCACGGTGGTGCCGGCGGGCACGACATGGGCGAGCAGGTTCAGCGCGTCGGTGGTGTTGCGTGTGAAGACCACGGTGTCCTGCGGGCCGCAACCGAGATGCTCGTAGAGCGTTTCGCGGGCCTGCTCGTACTCGCGGGTGCTGCGCCGGGCGAGGGCCCCGGCTCCTCGGTGGACGCTGCCGTACCAGGGCAGCAGGTCGGCCACCGCCGCGGCGACGACGTCGAGGCAGGGCGCGGTGGCGGCGATGTCGAGGTTGGCGAACTCGACGCTGCTGCCGTCGGGGAGTTTGACCTCAGTGGGGCTCAGGACGCTGACCATGGGTCAGACGGTAATCGCTGGAAACTCTACCTGCAAGATAGGATTTCTGTCCGGCGTGTCGCGGACTGTCGGAGCATGGTCCGGGATCGCTAATCTGACGGCACTCGGACGGCAACGGCGCCAGGTCCGGAGAGGAAGCGATGACACTCGGAACCGCAGTGGTGGAGACCTCGTCCCTCGGAGACCGCACCTACCTCGTGCACGACGGCGAGGTCGCGGTGGTGGTCGACCCGCAACGCGACATCGACCGGGTCCTGGCCCTCGCCGGCCGGCTCGGCGTCCGGATCACCCACGTGGCGGAGACGCACCTGCACAACGACTACGTCTCCGGCGGTCTCGCCCTGGCCCGGATCACCGGCTCGGCCTACCTGGTCGCCGCCGCCGAGGAGGTGCAGTTCGCCCGGGTCCCGGTCGCCGACGGCGACCGGATCGCGGTCTCCGACCGGCTCACCCTCACGGCGGTGGCCACCCCCGGTCACACCTTCCACCACCTGGCGTACGTGGTCACCCACGACGGCGAGGTCGCGGGAGTCTGCACCGGCGGCTCCCTTCTCTTCGGTACGACCGGACGCACCGACCTGCTCGGCGCCGGCCATGCCCGCACCCTCGCCCACCACCAGCACGCCTCGGCGCGCCGCCTCGCCGACCTGCTGCCCGACGGCACGCCGGTCTGGCCTACCCACGGCTTCGGCAGCTTCTGCTCGGCCACCCCGCCGGACGCCGACACCTCCACGATCGGCCGGGAGAAGAACGTCAACCCGGTGCTGCGGCTGCACGCCGACGCGTACGTCGAGCACCTGCTGGCGGGGCTAGGGGCATACCCGGCCTACTACGCGCACATGGGCGTGCGCAACGCCCAGGGCGCCGACCTGATCGATCTCACCCCGGCCCGGCGCGCCGACCCGGACGAGTTGCGCCGGCGCATCGACGCGGGAGAGTGGGTGGTCGATCTGCGCTCGCGCAAGGCGTACGCGTACCGCCACCTCACCGGGACGCTGAGCTTCGGCACCGACGGCCCACTGGCCACCTGGCTCGGCTGGACCCTGCCGCACGGCACCCCGCTGACCCTGCTCGGCGACTCGCCCCAGCAGGTCGCCGCCGCCCAGCGCGAACTCGCCCGCATCGGCATCGACCGCCCGACCGCCGCGGCCGCCGGCACCCCCGACGACTGGGCCCGCGGTCCCGCCGACCTCGCCGAGGGCCGTCGGGCCACCTTCGCCGATCTGGCGGCGAGCGAGCCGGACGTCGTCCTCGACGTCCGCGCCGACGGCGAATGGCAGGCCGGCCACCTGGCCGGGGCGATCCACGTCCCGCTGCCGCAGCTCACCGCCCGCCTGGCCGAGATGCCGCAGGGAACGGTCTGGGTGCACTGCGCGGCCGGCTACCGCGCGGCAGCGGCGGCAAGCCTGCTGACCCGCGCCGGCCGCACCGCCGTCGCCGTCGACGACGACTGGACCAACGCGGCCGCCGCCGGTCTGCCCATCGTCTGACCGCTCGCCCTCCCGGCCCGGCGGTCAACCGCCGGGCCGCGTGCGGCCGGCCCTGTCCCGTGCCGCGTGCGGCCGGCCGGCCCCGTCCCGTGCCGCTGCTGTGCCGGGCCACCCGCCGGGGCCGTGGACCTCCGTCGATTCCCGCCGACAGCCCGGCTCGGTCCGGCCGATGGCCGCGAGAGGTCAGGCCGTCATGCGGCGGACGAGTTCCGCGGCCCGGGCCTGTTGCACCGAGCGTGCCTGGCCGAGCACGAAGCCGCGCAGCAGCCGGGGGAATGACACGGTCACGGCCTCGGTGACCCGGGTGCCCTCGCCCTCCGGGGTCAGATCCACCGTGGCGACGAGGTGGACCCGTCCGGGGCTACGGACGTCGCTGGTCAGCCGGCGCCCCGGCACCGGGGAGGTCATCGTCACGCGGATCGGGTTGTGCCAGCTCAGAGGCCCGAAACGGAACCGTTCCACCGCCACGTACGACACCGCCTGGTCCGTACGCCGGATGTCGCGGACCGCCACGACGAGCGGTGACAGGCCGACGTAGCTTTCCGGGCGGCTCAGATGCGCGTGGATGCGGCCGGGCGGTGCGGGCGCCCAAAAGGTGTGGCTGAACTGTTCGGTGGACACGACGGGCATGGTCGCACGCTCACGCCGGCCGCCAACCTGTGGGAAACCTTTACTGGAAAATTGCTTTGAACCGCTTCGCGGGCCGCTTCGTACTGATGGCTGTCGACGACGTCTGTCCGGGCAACATTCCCGATTTGCGCCGCCGGGGGGAGACCTCCGGAGCGCGTGACGAAAGGCCGAGCATGAGTCGTGTCCACTACGGCACGCGGGCGGTCGCCCGCCTGTCCCGCCGTCGGGTTCTTACGATCGCCGCGACCGTGGGAGTCACTGCCTCGGCCGCCGGGGTGGCCGGCCTCAGCCTCGCCGGCGAGAAGGCGGGCAAGGCCGGCGACAACGAGCCGCTGGTGCTCTCCCTGCGCGACGCCGAGAAGGGCACGTTCGACGTGTTCTCCGGCGGGGACAAGGTGACGATCACCGACGCCGAACTGGCGAAGAAGCTGCTCAAAGCCGTCAAGCGCTGATCAGGAAGGCAACTCATGTCCTCGCACCGCGAAGCCCCGGAGATCAGCAAGGATCCCGTGGCCGACAGCTCCGACCTGTACGCGTTCGTCAGCCCGGACCACCCGGACACGGTGACGCTCATCGCCAACTATGTGCCGCTGCAATTGCCGGCGAGCGGGCCGAACTTCTTCGAATTCGGCGACGACGTGCTCTACGAGGTGCACGTCGACAACAACGGTGATGGGCGCCCCGATCTGACGTACCAGTTCCGGTTCCGCACCGAACTGCGCAACGATCGGACGTTCCTCTACAACACCGGGCCGATCGAATCGCTGGACAGCGAGAACTGGAACCGCCGCCAGTTCTACTCGGTGACCCGGGTGGACGCCAACGGTAAGCACACCGTGCTCGCCGAGAAACTGCCGTGCCCGCCGTGCAACGTCGGTCCGCTGTCCATTCCGGATTACGACAAGCTCGCCGCCGACGCGGTGCACAAGCTGAAGACCGGGGAGAAGGTCTTCGCCGGCCAGCGGGCCGACCCGTTCTTCGTCGACCTCGGCGCCATCTTCGACCTGGGCACGCTGCGCCCGTTCCAGGACAAGCATCTCGTCGGCCAGAAGCTGTTCAACTACGCCGGCAAGGCGGTCAACGCCACCGACAAGATGAACGTGCACAGCATCGCGATCCAGCTTCCGCTGCACATGGTCCGCAAGGACGGCAAGAAGAAGGTGCGCGGGCGCGACGCGGGCGCGGTCATCGGCGTGTGGACCTCGGCCAGCCGCCGCCAGGTCCAGGTCCGGCACGGCAAGAAGAACGACGACGACGTGTACGTCGGCCCGCACGTGCAGGTCTCGCGCCTGGGCAACCCGCTGTTCAACGAGGTCATCGTGCCGATGGCGCAGAAGGACCTGTGGAACAGCCTGCCACCGAGCGAGGACAAGCGCTTCGCCGAGTTCGTCGAGCAGCCGGAGCTCGCGCAGTTGCTGCCGGTGCTCTACCCGGGCCTGTTCGACAAGCTCGCCGCGCTCAACGAGGCGAAGACCGCCCGCGCCGACCTGGTCGCGATCCTGCTGACCGGCATCCCGGACGGCCTGATCGACGACTTCCAGAACAACACCGGCGAGACCCAGGCCGACATGCTGCGGCTCAACACCGCGGTGCCGCCGACCAAGGAGGAGAACGGCTTCGGCATCCTCGGCGGGGACCTGGCCGGCTTCCCGAACGGGCGGCGGGTCGCCGACGACGTGGTGTCGATCTCGCTGCGGGCGATCGCCGGCGTGACCGTGCCGCTGGTCGACGAGAAGTTCGAGCCGGACGAGGCGGCCGCGCTGGTGGAGCAGGGCCTGACGATCAAGGACGCCAGCTCGAAGCTGCTCAAGAAGTTCCCCTACCTCGGCGTGCCGTTCGACGGCTTCAACAACCCCCCGGCGGAGGACTGACACCGTGAGCGTCGGAGTTCACCACCACCACACCCTCGCCCCCTCCGGCCAGGGCACCGTGGTGCTCAACATCGGAGCCGGGATCGGCGCCCTGGTCATCCACACCCCGGGCAGCCTGCACGGGCACGAGATCGAGGTCAGCCCGGTGGACGACGCGACCCGGCGTACCCACGCGGCGGTCCGGGCGCGCTACGTCAGCGACGGCGTCATGTTCAGTGTCGTCATCGACAGCCTGCCGGCCGGCCGGTACGTCATCTGGCGCGATCCGGTGACGGCGCTGGCCGAGGTCGACGTGGCCGGCGGGGCCGTCGCCGAGTACGAATGGCCGGAAGCGGCCATTCTGTAACTGCCGGTGACCCCCGTGTCGGTCTAGGGTGAGCTGATGGACACGCCTGGGGAGGCCGGTCGGGATCCTGGTCCGGTGCTGACGGACGTGGCGGGCCGCTCCGCGCTGAGAACGACGGATGTGGACGAGGCGCGGGCCTTCTGCCGCCGGATGTTCTACGGACCGCTCGAGGTGAAACCGACCGGCGGCATCGAGGGCTTCGCCTTCTCCGGCGACGTCGTGCAGCTCGGCCCGCTGACCGTGGGCGAGGTCAGCTACGGCGTCGAGATCTGCGTGGCGATCGGCGACCTGCGCACGGCCTATCACGTGCTGGCGCCGCTGACCGGGCAGGTCCAGGTGCTGCACCGCGGCGCGGCGACGACCGCCGATCCGAGCCGCGCCGCGGTGTTCCAGCCGGTCGGCGACATCGACCTGCGCTGGTCGGCCGACTGCCGGCTCTACAGCGTCAAAGTGGAACGGCTCGCGTTCGAACGCGAGCTGGAGGCCCTGGATCCGCCCGGCGGCGCGCCGCTGCCGCTGGGCGCCACCTTCGGCACGGCCGCCGGCCCGGGCCGGAGCTGGATGGGGCTGATCCGCCTGCTGCACACCGAGCTGCGCGAGACCGACGGGCTGATCGCCCTGCCCTGGCTGCTGCGCCGCTGGCGCGACCTGGTGATCAGCGGCCTCGCCGGCGCCGTCGAACACGCCTCCGGCGACGGCGTCCCGGGCCAGCCGACGGCGCGGCGTCCGCGTACGGTCAAGCGCACGCTCGACGCCATGCACGCGGAACCGGGCCGCGCCTTCACCGCGACGGAGCTGGCCGGCATCGCCGGAGTCGGCATCCGCGTGCTGCAGGAGTCGTTCCGCCAGCACGTGGGCGTGCCGCCGCTGACCTATCTGCGCCGGCTGCGCCTGGAAGGGGTGCACGCCGAGCTGACCCGGGCGGACCGGAGCGAGGTCAGCGTCAGCGAGGTCGCCTACCGCTGGGGCTTCACCCATCTCGGCCGCTTCGCGGGCGCCTACCGCGACCGCTACGGCGTCTCCCCGTCCCAGACCCTGCGCGGCGACCGCGGGTAGCCGGGCCGGTTCAGGATGGCTGGGCCGCCTCGCGGATGATGTCGGCGTACAGCCGGAACAATCGGGGCTGTCCGCCGGTCGGCGGGCGACTCTCGAGCAGGCGGGTCCAGCAGAGGGCCGCGAGGCGCCGGGCGTGGGCGCCGCTCCAGGGCCGGGGAAGCAGTTCCGGTGGCAGGAGCGGATCCGGGTCCATCGCGCGGGTGAACTCGGCGGCCAGTTCGAGGGCGAGGACCAGATGGCCGGTGTCGGTCAGCGGGGTGGCGCCTGCGAGCCGGTCGAGCCCGGCCCGGGCGAGGGCGGCGAGCCGGTCGTAGCGGGCGGCGATGTCGCCGAGCGGCCAGAGCGTGCCGGCCAGCGTGGCGGGGTCGCGATGGTCGCCGATGCGCAGGTCGCGGCTGGTCAGGAAGGTGACGGAGTCCAGGACGCCGAGCCGGCGGGCCGTGGCCTCGACGCGCGGGGCGACGGGGTTGGCCGTCACGTACAGTCCGCCCTGGACGGCGGCCGCGCCGAGTCGCAGGATGGTGTCGCGCAGGGTGTCGCGGGCCGCGCGGGCCGACTCGGGAATCGCGAACGCGATGAGGTGCCATGTGCCGTCCCAGGGGGCGTCGCCGCGGTCCTGGCGGTACGCGTACCGGACGTAGCCGGTCTCCGGGGCGATGGTGCCGGTGATGTCGGCGGTGGTGCGCAGCAACGCCTTGCGGCCCCGGCCCTCGTGGGTGAAGCGCCCTTCCGCCACGAGCCGTTTGATACAGAGGCGCACCTGCTGATCCGTCATGTCCAGCGCGCCCGCCACGGTGTACAGCCCGTCGGCGTCGACCGTGCCGTCCTCGCGGACCATCGCGTGGACCAGCAGGCGGGTGGTGATCACCGCGCTGGTGTCCGTCCTCGACGGACCCGGCCCGGCGCCGGCGCGGCTCATCGCGTCTCGTCCCGCCGGTCGCCGACGCTGCGGTGCATGGTGGTGACGGCGGTGAATCCCATCAGGCGTCGCAGGTAGGGGGTTTGCTCGGTGCGGACCGCGGTGAATCCGTGCCGCTCGTACAGTGCGCGCGCCCGGGGGTTGACGTCGATGACGTCCAGGCGGATCCGGTCGCAGCCGCTGCCGGCGGCGACGCGGGCGATCTCCTCGAGCAGGGCGCTGCCGATGCCGCGGCCGCGGTGGCCCGCGTCGACGGCGATGCCGTCCATGACGAGCTGCCCGGGTGCCGGGGTGCGTTCCAGCAGCGCGAGCAGCGCGAGCCGAGGCAGGCCCCGCACCGCGCCGTAGGTGCGCAGGACATCGGCGGGGCCGCCGCCGGTGAGCCCCCGGCCGCCGAGTTGGAAGCCGGCCACGCCGACCACGTGGTCTCCGGCCAGCGCGACCACTCCGCGATCACGGTGCAGGTGGGTGGCGATGAAACGCCGTCCCTTGTCCGGTGGGTCCAGTGCCGCGCCCAGTTTGCGCCCGAAGGCCTCCCAGTAGAGCTCGGCCACGCGCCCCTCGGTGCCCGTGGGCACGTCTCGCCGCACGGTGATTGCGCCGCCCTCGGCGCCGTGCGTCTCGCTCCCGTCTCCGGTGTGCACCGTCACGTCTCCTCACCCGCTGTGCTCACTTCCCAAACTCTATCATCCGGTATACGTTCATCGACGCAACGATCGTTTGAGTAGCGATAGATTTGGAGCGGGCATGCATCAACAGGCACCGACGAAGGGGCGGGACCGGACTTCACCGCACGGCAGCGGGGGAGGTCGCATCCCGGTCGTCGACGCGCTGCGCGGCTTCGCTCTCCTCGGCATTCTGATGGTCAACATCACCTACTTCGCCTCGGCTTACCACGGCACCGGGCTGGAGGATCCCGGTTTCGCCGCGCCCCTCGACCGCGGTGTGCGTTACCTGGTGACGATCCTGTTCGAGACCAAGTTCTATCTGCTGTTCTCGTTCCTGTTCGGCTACAGCTTCACCCTCCAGATGGACTCGGCGGCGCGCACCGGAAGCCGATTCGTCCCCCGCTTCCTGCGCCGCCTCTCGGCACTGTTCCTGATCGGTGCGTTCCACGCCGTCCTGCTCTTCCCGGGCGACATCCTCACCACGTACGCCTGCCTGGGTCTGCTGTTGCTCGCCGCGCGCCGCGTCCGGCCGCGCACGGCAGTGCGTACGGCGATCGCGTTGCTGGTCGCCACCGCCGCCGGCTACCTGGCCCTCGCAACCGTCCAGATGGCGGCCGGCGGCGGCGGCGTCGACGCCGCCGCGGTGAGCCCGCAGGTGCAGCGGACCGCCGAGGGGCTGCGGGGCGGTCCGGGTTCGGTGATCGCCACCTATCTGGACCAGTTGCCGGAGGTCGTGCAGCTTCTGGTCTTCTTCCAGGCTCCGGCCGCCCTGGCCGCCTTCCTGCTGGGCCTGGCCGCCGGCAAGCGCCGCGTGTTGACCGACCTCGGTCGCATCGGACGCGTGCTGCGCCGGCTGCAGTGGATCGGTGCGCCGGTAGGGCTGATCGGCGGCATCGTCTACGCCCACGCGAGCCTGGAGTATCCCGGCACCGCGTATCAGATGTTCGCACTCGGCCTGGACATGCTCACCGCGCCCCTGCTCGCGGCCGCCTACGCGGCCACCCTGCTGCGGTGGACATCGAGCCGACGGGGTCGCCGTGCGGCTGAGGTGCTGTCGCCGGCCGGCCGGATGACCCTGACGGCCTACCTCACCCAGTCGCTGGCTTGCGCGCTCGTCTTCACCGGCTACGGCGCCGCGATGGTCGGCCGGCTGTCCCCACCATGGGTGCTGGCGGTGGCGATCGTGCTGTTCGCCGCGCAGCTCGCGGCCTGCAAGTGGTGGATGGGCCGGCATCCCCACGGTCCGCTCGAATGGGTGCTGCGGGCGGTGACCAACGCCGCGTGGCCGCGCCGGCGTACCGCCCGGTGGACGTCCGCGAGCGCGGCGGCAACCGGCGGTGAGTCGCCTAGCCGGTGACGGGGTTGCTCGGGGCGCTCTCGTTGCCGGAGCGGTCGAGGGCGCTCAGGCAGTAGGTGGCGCCCCCGGCGGGCGGCGCCGGATCCACGACCTGCTGCGTGCCTGTCCGGCCGGTGGCGACGAGGTTCGCCGCCGCGCCGTCGACCCGGTAGAGCGCCCAGGAGACCGGCTCGCTGCCGCCGCCGGCCTGCCACTCCACGGCCGTCACGCCGTTCGCGCGCCGGACGGCGGTCACCCGGGGCGCGGCCGGCGGTCGCGCCGACAGCCGGTCCATGGCCGGCAGCAGGGCGGGCGTCGCGTAGTGCCGGGTGCGGTAGCGGGTGACCGCGCCCAGCCGGTCGGCGCGGACCTGTTTGGCGCTGAAGTGGACGCTGCCGTGCACGCCGTAGGTGTCGTTGAGGGCGAGCTGGCGCTCGAGCTGGCCGGGCTCGCGCCACGGCCCCTTCTCGCCGACGCGGTAGTCGGCCTGGCCGATGTAGAGCTGCACGCCGGTGCCCTCGACCACCTCCGTCCACCAGGGCAGGATCTTGGCGTAGTCGGCCTTGTCGAAGCCGATCGCCCAGTAGAGCTGCGGCACCACGTAGTCGAGCCAGCGTTCGCGCACCCACGTGCGGGTGTCGGCGTAGATGGTGTCGTAGCTCTGCAGGCCCCGGCTGTCGGAGCCCTCCGGGTCGGTGGTCTTGTTGCGCCAGATGCCGAACGGGCTGATCCCGAACTTGACCCACGGCTTGAGCTGCTTGATCCGCTCGCTCATCTCCCGGACCAGCGTGTTGACGTTCTGCCGGCGCCACTCGGCGCGGCTCATCGACTTGTCCGAGCGCTGGGCGAAGCTGGCGTCGTCGCGGAACGTGTTCCCGCCGCCCTCCGGGTACGGGTAGAAGAAGTCGTCGAAGTGCACGCCGTCCACGTCGTACTTCTCGACGGCCTCCAGCATCGCGTCCTCGACGAACTTGCGCGCGGCGGGATTGCCGGGATCGAAGTACAGCCTGGCGCGCTCGCCGTCGGGGTAGGCGATCGCCCAGTCCCGGTGCTTGAGCAGCGGATGGTTCGGCGCCAGTTTCGCGAAGTCGGCGCCGGGGCCGCCGGGGCCGGGCTGGGTCCCCCGGTACGGGTTGAACCAGGCGTGGAACTCGAGGTTGCGGGCGTGCGCCTCGGCCACCATGAACGCCATCGGGTCCCATCCGGGCGACCGGCCGTCCCGCTTGCCGGTGAGCCACTCCGACCAGGGCGCGTACGCCGAGGGCCAGAACGCGTCGCCGGAGGGCCGGACGTGCACGAAGATCGCGTTGTGGCGCTGGGCGACGGCCAGGTCCAGCCACCGCAGATACTCGGCGCGGACCTCCGCCTCGCCCAGGCCCGGCCGGCTGGGCCAGTCGATGTTCATGACCGTGGTCAGCCACATGCCGCGCAGCTCGCGGGTGGCCCGCACCGGCACCGCGCCGCAGCGGCCGGGGGCGCCGGCCGCCGCCTGGCCGGTGGTCGGGGCGGGCTCCGGTGCGTCGTGGGAGGCGGCCCGCACGAGGGCGAAACCGAGCGCAACCACCGCGAGCAGCACGACGGAGATGATCAACACGAGCCTGACGGGGGGACGGGGCACCCACCCAGTGTGCCTGCTCCTAGAGTCGGGGCATGGACGTGGTGGTCGTCGGGGCCGGCATCGCCGGGCTGTCCTGCGCGCGGGAGCTCGCCGCCGCCGGTGCCCGGGTCCGGGTGCACGAGCGCGGCCGGGTGGTCGGCGGGCGCCTCGCGAGCCGGCGCCACGGCGGCCGGTACGCCGACATCGGCGCCGCCTACTTCGTCGCCGACGACCCGGACTTCGCGGCCCTCGCCGAGCGCTGGCGCTCGCGCGGGCTCGCCCGGCCCTGGACGGACACGTTCGCCGTGCACCCGGGCTCGCCCGCGCGCGGACCCGTGCGGTGGGCGGCGCCGGGCGGCCTGCGCTCGCTCGCGGCGGATCTCGCCGAGGGACTCGACGTGCGGCTGGACCAGGAGGTCCGGGCCGTCCCCGGCGACGCGGACGCGGTGGTGCTCGCCATGCCCGGCCCGCAGGCGCTGCGCGTGCGCCCACCCGCCGCCGTGGCCGACGCCGCCCGGCGCCAGCGGTGGCAGCCGGTGCTGACGGCCGTCCTGGCGTACCCGGAAAGGGTCTGGGGTGATTTCCACGGCGCGTTCGTGAACGAGCATCCGGTGCTGGCGACGGTGTGCGACGACGGCGACCGGCGCGGCGACCGCGCGCCGGTCCTGGTCGCGCACTCGACCCCGGGGCTCGCCCGCGCCCACCTCGACAACCCGGACGCCGCCGCTGCGGTCATGGCCCGCGCGACGGGTGAGCTGCTCGGCATCGCCGCCGAGCCGCGGGTCCACATTCACCACTGGCCCTACGCCCAGCCGGCCCCGACGGACGCCCCCTACGCCACCGACGGGCGGGTGTGGCTCGCCGGGGACGCGTTCGGCCGGCCGCGCGTCCAGACCGCCTGGGCGTCCGGACGCGCGGTCGCCGCTGCCCTGCTTCAGAGCACCGGTTCTCAGAGCACTGTGCGGTAGACCTCGAGGGTGTCCATCGCGATGGTGGCCCAGGAGAACTTCTCCACCGCGCGGCGGCGCCCGGCGAGGCCACATTGCCGGGCCCGGTCCGGATCCTCGACGAGCGCGCGGATCGCGTCGGCCAGATCCGCGACGAACTTGTCCGGATCGACCGGGGTGCCGGTGCCGTCGGCGACCTGGTCGATCGGCACGAGCAGGCCGGTCTCGCCGTCCGCCACCACCTCGGGGATGCCGCCGGTCGCGGTGGCGACCACGGCGGTCTCGCAGGCCATCGCCTCCAGGTTCACGATGCCCATGGGCTCGTAGACGGACGGGCAGACGAAGACGGTCGCGTGGGTCAGCACCTGCACGACCTCCCGCTTGGGCAGCATCTCCTGCACCCACACCACGCCGCGCGCGTCGCGGGCGTTGCGGAGCTGGATCGCCAGGCCCTCCACCTCGGCGGCGATCTCCTTGGTGTCCGGCGCGCCGGCGAGCAGCACGATCTGCGCCTCGGGGGGCAGGTCGTGGCAGGCGCGCATCAGGTACGGCAGGCCCTTCTGCCGGGTGATGCGCCCGACGAAGACGACGCTGGGCCGGTCCGGGTCGATGCCGAGGCGCTCGAGCACCTCGGTGCCGTGGTCCGGGGCGTACTGCGCGGTGTCGATGCCGTTGTGGACCACCCGGATCTTGCCGGGGTCGACGCTCGGGTACGCGGTCAGCACGTCGCGCTTCATCCCGGCGGAGACGGCGATGATCGCGTCCGCCGCCTCGATCGCCGTGCGCTCGATGAAGGAGGAGAGGGCGTAGCCGCCGCCGAGCTGCTCGGCCTTCCAGGGGCGCAACGGCTCCAGGCTGTGCGTGGTGACCACGTGCGGCACCCCGTACAGCAGCTTGGCGGTGTGCCCGGCCAGGTTGGCGTACCAGGTGTGACTGTGCACGATGTCCGCGCCCTCGGCGCCCGCCGCCATCTCCAGGTCGACGCCCATCGTGCGCAGGGCGGCGTTGGCCCCGGCGAGGCCGGCGGGATCCGGGTACGCGGTGACGCCCGCCTCGTCGCGAGCGCCGCCGAAGCAGTGCACCCGGACGTCGGTGAGCGGGCGCAGATCCCGGGCGAGGTACTCGACGTGCACGCCCGCGCCGCCGTACACCTCCGGCGGGTATTCCCGGGTGAAAAGGTCGACGCGGAGTGTCGTACGCGAGTCAGTCACGTCAGGCAGAATAAGCCTTTCGACTGGCGGGAGCGCGGCGGGAAAGTTAGCGTCACGTCATGGCTGTCAAGGTGCTCGCGATCGTTCTGGCCGGGGGCGAGGGTAAGCGCCTGATGCCCCTCACCGCGGACCGGGCCAAGCCCGGCGTCCCGTTCGGCGGCATCTACCGCATGATCGACTTCGTCCTGTCGAACCTGGCCAACGGCGGGTTCCTGAAGATCGTCGTGCTGACGCAGTACAAGTCGCATTCTCTCGACCGGCACATCACCAAGACGTGGCGGATGTCGACCCTGCTCGGCAACTACGTGACGCCCGTGCCGGCGCAGCAGCGGCTCGGTCCGCGCTGGTTCGCCGGGTCCGCCGACGCGATCTACCAGAGCCTCAACCTGATCAACGACGAGAACCCCGACTACGTGATCGTGTTCGGCGCGGACCACATCTACCGCATGGATCCGAAGCAGATGGTCAACGACCACATCGCCTCGGGCGCCGCGGTGACCGTGGCCGGGATCCGCCAGCCGAAGGCCATGTCCGACCAGTTCGGCGTCATCGACGTGGCGGAGGACGGCAGGCGCATCCGCGCGTTCCGGGAGAAGCCCACGGAGGTCGACGGCCTGCCCGGCTCCCCGGACGAGATCTACGCGTCGATGGGCAACTACGTCTTCACCACCCGGGCCCTGTGCGAGGCGGTGACCGCCGACGCGGAGAACCCCGACAGCAAGCACGACATGGGCGGCAACATCATTCCGATGCTCGTCGCGAAGGGCGAGGCGAACGTCTACGACTTCCGCGACAACGAGGTGCCGGGCAGCACCGAGCGCGACCGCGGCTACTGGCGCGATGTGGGCACGCTGGACTCGTTCTACGAGGCCCACATGGACCTCATCGCGACCCTGCCGGTCTTCAACCTCTACAACATGGACTGGCCGATCTTCACCAACTACGGCTCCTGGCCGCCGGCGAAGTTCGTCCACGGGTACGACGACCGCCAGGGCCGCGCCGTCGAGTCGATGATCTCGCCCGGCGTGGTGGTCTCCGGATCCCTGGTGGAGCGCTCCGTGATCTCTCCCAACGTGCGCGTCAACTCCTGGGCGCACGTGGAGGGCTCGGTGATCATGGAGGGCGTGTCGGTGGGCCGGCGCGCGGTCGTCCGCAACGCGATCATCGACAAGAACGTGACCATTCCCGAGGGCGCCCGGATCGGCGTCGACCTCGACCGGGACCGCAAGCTCTACACGGTCAGCGACAGCGGCATCGTCGTCGTCGGCAAGGGCCAGCGCATCGAGCCCTAGCCGGTGACGATGCCGCCGGCCACCTCGAAGTGGCGGTTGGTCTGCACCGCCGCAAGCATCCGCCGGTCGTGGGTGACCAGCAGCAGCGTCCCCGGGAAGCCGGCCAGGGCCGACTCGAGCTGCTCGATCGCCGGCAGGTCGAGGTGGTTCGTCGGCTCGTCCAGCACCAGCAGGTTGACGCCGCGCGCCTGCAGCAGTGCCAGCGCCGCCCGGGTCCGCTCGCCCGGCGACAACGTGCCCGCGGGGCGCCGCACGTGCGCCGCCTTGAGCCCGAACTTCGCCAGCAACGTCCGCACGTCGGCGTCGGCGAGGTCCGGCACGGCCGCGCCGAACGCGGTCAGCAGCGGCTCCCCGCCCAGGAAGAGCCCGCGTGCCTGGTCGACCTCGCCGACCACCACCTGCGGTCCAAGATGTGCGCTGCCCTCCTGCAACGGCAGCCGGCCGAGCAGGGCCGCGAGCAGCGTCGACTTGCCGGAGCCGTTCGCGCCGGTGATCGCCACCCGATCCGCCCAGTCGACCTGCAGCGTGACCGGGCCCAGGGTGAAGGCGCCGCGGCGTACCACCGCGTCGCTCAGGGCGGCCACGACGGCGCCGGCGCGGGGCGCGACGGCGATCTCCATCCGCAGTTCCCACTCCTTGCGGGGCTCCTCCACGACCTCCAGCCGCTCGATCATCCGCTGCGTCTGGCGCGCCTTCGCCGCCTGCTTCTCGGTGGACTCGGCGCGCATGCTCCGGCCGATCTTGTCGTTGTCCTTGCTCTTGCGGCGGGCGTTGCGCACGCCCTGTTCCATCCAGTTGCGCTGCATCCGGGCCCGATCCTCGAGGGCCGACACCTTTCCGGCGTACTCCTCGTAGTTCTCCCGGGCGTGCCGGCGCAGGGTCGCGCGTTCCTCCAGGTAGGCCTCGTAGCCACCGCCGTAGAGGCGCACCTGCTGCTGGGCGAGGTCGAGCTCGAGCACGTCGGTGACCGTGCGCGACAGGAACTCGCGGTCGTGGCTGACCAGCACCGTCCCGGCGCGCAGCCCGGTGACGAACTCCTCCAGCCGGCGCAGCCCGTCCAGGTCCAGGTCGTTGGTCGGCTCGTCGAGCAGGAAGACGTCGTAGCGGCTCAGCAGGAGCGACGCCATCTGCGCGCGGGCCACCTGGCCGCCGGACAGGGCCGTCGTGGGGTGGTCCAGCGCCACGGCCAGCCCCAGGTCGGCGGTGACCTGCTCGGCGCGCTCGTCGAGGTCCGCGCCGCCGAGGTCCAGCCAGCGTTCCAGCGCCGCGGCGTACGCCTCCTCCGCGCCCTCCGTCCCCGCGGCGAGCGCCTCCGCGCCCGCCTCCATGGCCGCCTGCGCGGGACCCACGCCCGTGCGCCGGGCCAGCAGGTCGCGGACCGTCTCGCCCGGGCGCGCCTCGCGCTCCTGCGGGAGGTAGCCGACGGTGGCGGTGGGCGGGCTCAGCGCCACCGAGCCGGACTCCACCGGCAGCAGGCCGGCGAGGGTCCGCAGCAGCGTCGTCTTGCCGGCCCCGTTGGCCCCGACCAGGCCGATCGTGTCGCCCGGGGCGACGACCAGGTCCAGGCCGTGGAACAGGGTGCGGTCGCCGTGCCCCGCGGCGAGGTCCCGGGCGATCATCGTGGCGCTCATCGGGGCCCGACTCTAGCGCCGGCTCAGTCCGGGATCGGCACCGCCGTGCCGCTGACGCGTACTCCGGCCTCGCCGGGCACGAGAGTGACGGTGAGCCGCCCCGGGCGCCCCAGGTCCGTGCCCTGCGACAGCTCGATGACGGCGTCGCCCTCGACCAGCCACAGCTCCCGCAGGTAACCGCCGAGGGCGGCCGCCGCGGCCCCGGTCGCCGGATCCTCGTAGACGCCGCCGACCGGGAACGGGTTCCGGACGTCGAAGTGGTGCTCGTCCTCGCGCCAGACGAGTTGGATCGTGGTCCAGTCCCGGCGCCGCATCAGTGCCGTCAGCGCCGGCACGTCGTAGTCCAGGTCGGCGAGGCGCTGCCGGCTGCTCACGGCCACGATCGGGTGGTACGCGCCGGCGTACGCGACCCGCGGCGGCAGGGTGGCGTCGAGGTCGGACCCCGCCCAGCGCAGCGCGGCGAGCAACGCCGCCAGGTCGTCGGCGTCGAGCTCCGCGACCCGCGTGCCCACGCTGGTCAGGGTGGCGCGCCGGTGCTCGTCCACGGTGACCGGCACCTCACCGGCGTTGGTGACGAAGACGTACGTGCCCGGCCCGCGCCGGTCGGCGAGCGCCACGGCCGTGCCGACGGTGGCGTGACCGCAGAACGGCACCTCGGCGAGCGGGCTGAAGTAGCGCACGCGCAGGACCCCGTCCCCGCGGTCCTCGGTGACGAAAGCGGTCTCGGAGTAGCCCACCTTCGCGGCGACGGCCAGCATCTCGGCGTCCGGCAGGCGAGCGGCGTCCAGGACCACGCCGGCCGGGTTGCCGCCGGCCGGGTCGGCGCTGAAGGCCGCGTACCGGAGGATCTCGAGGTCTGTCATGGCGTCGAGCCTGCCGCGCACCGGCGCGGGCGACCAGGGCCAATCGGCGGCCTCTGGTCTTGGTCTCCCGCCGCGCGCCGGGAGTAGCGTCTCGGGGGTGACCAAGCCCACCGATCTTCCGCGGACGCTCGGCGACCTGCGCGCCAGCGGGCACGAGTTCCGGACCGTCAAGCAGGAGCTGCGCGACAACCTGCTCGACCGGCTGCGCCGCGGCGAGCCGCGGTTCCCCGGCATCGTCGGCTACGACGAGACCGTGCTGCCCGAGGTCGAGCGCGCGCTGCTCGCCGGCCACGACATGGTGCTGCTCGGCGAGCGCGGGCAGGGCAAGACCCGGCTGCTGCGCGCCCTGGCCGGCCTGCTCGACGAGTGGACGCCCGTCATCGCCGGCTCGGAGCTGCGCGAGCACCCGTACCAGCCGCTCACCCCGGCGTCGCGCCGGCTCGCGGAGGAGGCCGGCGACCGGCTGCCGATCTCCTGGCTGCACCGCCGCGAGCGCTACGGCGAGAAGCTGGCCACCCCCGACACCAGCGTCGGCGACCTCATCGGCGACGTCGACCCGATCAAGGTGGCGCAGGGGCGCGAGCTGGGCGACCCGGAGACCATCCACTTCGGGCTGGTGCCGCGCACCAACCGGGGCATCTTCGCCGTCAACGAGCTGCCCGACCTCGCCGAGCGGATCCAGGTGTCGCTGCTCAACGTGCTGGAGGAGCGCGACATCCAGGTGCGCGGCTACCAGTTGAGGCTGCCGCTCGACCTGCTGCTGGTCGCCACGGCCAACCCCGAGGACTACACCAACAGGGGCCGCATCATCACCCCGCTCAAGGACCGCTTCGGCGCCGAGGTACGGACCCACTACCCGGTGGACCTGGCCCTCGAGACCGCGCTGATCCGACAGGAGGCGGCGCTGGTCGCCACCGTGCCCGACCATCTGATCGACGTCCTGGCCCGGTACACCCGCCAGGTGCGCGAGTCGCCGTCGGTGGACTCCCGCTCCGGCGTCTCGGCGCGGTTCGCCATCGCCGCGGCCGAGACCGTGGCGGCGTCGGCGCTGCGCCGGTCCGGGCTGCGCGGGGAGCGGGAGGCCGTCGCCCGCATCGGCGACACCGTGTCGGTCACCAGCACGCTGCGCGGCAAGGTCGAGTTCGACAGCGGCGAGGAGGGCCGCGAGACCGAGATCCTCTCTCACCTGCTGCGCCTGGCGACCGCGGAGACGTTCCGGGCCCGGCTGTCCGGTCTCGACCTGTCCGGCTTCACCGGCCTCGTCGCGGAGGGCACGACCATCGAGACCGGCGACCTGGTCTCGGCCGAGGAGCTGCTCGCCCAGATCGGCACGGTGCCGGGGCTGGCCAAGGTCCTCGACCGGCTCGGCCTCGGCGACGCCCCGGGCCCGGGGGAGGCCGCGTCCGGTGTGGAGTTCGTCCTCGAGGGTCTGCACCTCACCCGCCGGCTGGCCAAGGAGCTGACCAGCGACGGGCGCACCCGGTACGGGAGCTGACGTGAGCGGCAGCCGCTTCCGCTACGGGGCGTGGCGCGACGGGCCGGACCCGCTCGCGCCGCCGTACGACGTGCGCGCCGCGGTCGACGAGGTGGGCGAGCGCGTCCTGGGCGGGGAGAGCCTGCACGACGCGCTGCGCGACTTGATCCGCCGTGGCCCGCGCGACGGCCGCGGCCTCGACGATCTGCGGGCCCGCGCCCAGCGGCTGCGCCGGGACGCGCTGCGCCGGGGCAACCTCGACGGCGCGGTCACCCGCGCGCGGCAGCTCCTGGACCAGGCACTCGCCGCCGAACGCGACGAGCTGCGCGGCCGCGGCGACCCTTTCCGCGAGGCGGTCCTGGACAACCTGCCGCGCTCCACGTCGCGCGCGGTCGACGAACTCTCCGGCTACGACTGGGCCAGCGCCGAGGCCCGCGGCCTCTACCAGCAGATCCTCGCCGGCCTGCGGCGCGAGGTCGTCGAGCAGCGCTTCGCCGGCCTGCGGGAGGCCCTCGGGGACCCGTCCGCCGAGGCCCGGGTGGCCGAGATGATCGGCGACCTCAACGACCTGCTCCGTCGCCATGCCCGTGGCGAGGACACCGGCGACGCGTTCGCGCGGTTCATGGCCCGGCACGGCGATTTCTTCCCGGAGCGGCCGGCGAGCGTCGAGGAGCTGATCGACTCGCTGGCCCGGCGGGCCGCCGCGGCCGAGCGGCTGCTGCGCTCCCTGAGCCCGCAGCAGCGCGAGGAGCTGTCGCGGCTCATGGACCAGGCGTTGGGCGGCGGACCTCTGCGCGACCGGCTCGCCGAGCTGACCGAGAACCTGCGGGCACTGCGACCGGGACTCGCCTGGGGCCGTGGCGAGCGCGTGCGCGGTCCCGGCGACCTCGGCTACGGCGACGCCGCCGCGGCACTGGGTGAGATCGGCGAGCTGGACGAGCTGCTCGACCAGTTGAGCCAGGAACATTCCGGCGCCACCCTCGACGACGTCGACGTGGAGGCGGTGGAACGCCAGCTCGGCCGGGACGCCGCGGACGACGTCCGGCGCCTGCGCGAGCTGGAGCGCGAGCTGCGGCGCCAGGGCTGGGTCACCCGCGACGAGCAGGGGCTGACGCTGTCGCCGAAGGCGCTGCGGCGGCTCGGGCGCACGGCGCTGGCCCGGGTCTTCGACGACCTCGGCGGACGGCGGCGCGGCGAGCACGACCTGCGCGACGCCGGCGCGGCCGGGGACCTGACCGGCTCGTCGCGGCGCTGGCACTTCGGCGACGAGCAGCCGATCGACGTGGTGCGCACGGTCGGCAACGCGGTCCGCCGCCGCGCCGGCGGGGGCGCCGCGCTGCTGCCCGTCCGCCTGCAGCCGGAGGACTTCGAGGTCGCCGAGACCGAGCGGCGCGCCTCCGCGGTGGTGGCGCTCTGCGTCGACTTGTCGTACTCGATGTTCGCCGACGGCCGCTGGGGCCCGATGAAGCAGACGGCCCTGGCCCTGTCGCACCTTGTGGCGACCCGGTTCCCGCAGGACTCGCTGCAGATCGTGGGCTTCGGGCGCCACGCGATGCCGCTGTCGCAGGGCGAACTGGCCGCGGTCGAGCCGGACCTGGTCCAGGGCACCAATCTGCAGCACGCGCTCAAGCTGGCCGGCCGGCACCTGCGCCGGCATCCGGGCGCGGAGCCGGTGGTGCTGGTGGTGACCGACGGCGAGCCGACCGCGCATCTCGAGGCGGACGGCGAGGCGTTCTTCACCTGGCCGACCGATCCGGAGACCGTCCGGCTCACCGTGCGCGAGGTGGACCAGCTCACCCGGTACGGCGCCACGCTGAACCTGTTCATGCTCGGGGAGGAGCCGGGCCTGCGGCGGTTCGTCGACGCCGTGGCCCAGCGCAGCGGCGGGCGGGTGTTCAGCCCGGACGTGGGCGAGCTCGGCCGCTATGTGGTGGACGACTACGTGCGCAGCCGACGCGGTCGGCGGTAAGGGGCTTCAGCCTATCTTCCTAGGATGAATTAGGCGTGGTGGCGCCCGGCACGGGGTGCTCCTCGGCCGTGGTAAGGCTGGATATAGTGATTCGGCGAGCGAGCCAGGGGAACGGCGCCGAGCTCGCGGCCGGTCCGGGGGAGAGGGGGGCGCCATGTCGCAGCAGGCTGCGCCCATCACCGCCAGCAACCGCATCTGGACGCTCCCCAACATCATCAGCTTCGTCCGGCTGCTGGGCGTGCCGCTCTTCCTCTACCTGCTGCTCGGCGCGGAGAACGACGTCGCGGCGGTGGTCGTGCTCGCGCTCGGCGGCACCACCGACTGGGTCGACGGGTACGTCGCCCGCCGGATGAACTCGGTCAGCCGGCTCGGGGAGCTGCTCGACCCGTTCGCCGACCGGCTCTACATCCTGGCCACCCTCACCGGCTTCACCGTGCGCGAGGTCGTCCCCTGGTGGCTGACCGGCGCCCTGCTGCTGCGCGAGGCGTTCCTCGGCGTCGTCCTGCTCGTGCTGCGCCGCCACGGGTACGGGCCGCCGCCCGTGCACTACGTCGGCAAGACCGGCACGTTCATGCTGCTCGCCGCATTCCCGGTCCTGCTGCTGGCCCATGCGGTCCCGTCGATCGCCGACGTCACCGCGCCGCTCGGCTGGGCCATCGCGTGGTGGGCCCTGGGTCTCTACTGGATCGCCGCCGTCCTCTACCTGGTGCAGGCCCGTGCGCTGCTGCGCGCCGACCGCGTCCACGAGCGGCGCGAGGCAGTCGCCGGATGAGCTCGCCCGACGGCGGGGGCGCGCAGCCCCGGACCTTCACCCCGGACTTCCTCACCGAGCTGTTCCGCAATCCGCTGGACCCGGGGTACGCCGACGCGGCCGCGCGCCGGGCCCGCGGCGAAGGCCCGACCGCCGCCCGCCGCAAGTTGTTCAGTGCGATCAGCGCGCTGACCCTGGCCGGAGTGGGCTTCCTGCTGGTCGTGGCCTACCGGCAGACCGTCGCCGACGAGCCGGCCCGGGCCCGGGCCCGCGACACCCTCATCGAACAGGTGCAGAACCGCCGCGAGGAGACCGCCGAGCTGCAGACCCGCGCCGAGCGGCTCCGCGCCGAGGTCGCCGACCTGCGCGAGCGTCAGCTCGGCGGCGCCGCCGTGGCACGGCTGCGCGACCTGGAGGCGGAGACCGGGCTGGCGCCGGTACGCGGCTCGGGCGCCCGGGTCACCGTCGGCGACGGACCGACCCCGATCGACCCGGCCACCGGGGAACGCCGCAGCGAGGCCCGGGTCCGCGACACCGACCTGCAGCTCGCGACCAACGCGCTCTGGGCGGCCGGCGCCGAGGCGATCGCGGTCAACGGTCAGCGGCTCACCTCCACCTCGACGATCCGCCAGGCCGGGCAGGCGATCCTGGTCGACTTCCGGCCGGTGACCACGCCGTACCAGGTCGTCGCGATCGGGCCGGAGTCGCTCGTGGAGAACTTCCGCGACGGCACGGCCGGGCGGTTCTTCCGGGCCCTGCACACCAAGTACGGCATGTCGTACGACGTCGCCGAGGTGCGGGACGTGACCCTCGACGCCGCCACCGAGCCGAATCTGCGCCAGGCCACCCCGTCCACGCCGCCCACGGCGTCCCCGTCCAGCTCCCCGTCGGAAGGCGGCTGATGATCGCCGTACTCGCCCTGATCGCCGGTGTCGTCCTCGGGATCGTGTTCCATCCCACGGTGCCGCCGGCGCTGCAGCCGTACCTTCCCATCGCGGTCGTCGCCGCGCTCGACGCGGTCTTCGGCGGGGTTCGGGCGAAGCTCGACGGGATCTTCGACGACAAGCAGTTCGTCGTGTCGTTCATCGCCAACGTGGTGGTGGCGGCGCTGATCGTCTACCTGGGTGACCAGCTCGGCGTGGGCGGCCAGCTCTCCACGGGGGTCGTGGTGGTCCTCGGCGTGCGCATCTTCGGCAACGTGGCGGCGATCCGCCGGCACCTGTTCCGGGCATAGGGGCGGGCGATGAGCGACGAGAAGGACCCCCAGGACCGGCCGGGCGACACTACGACGCCGCCGGCCGAGACGCCGCCGGCCGAGACGCCGCCGGCCACCGAAGAGACGGCAGCGGCCGAGCCCGTTGAGCCGGACGAACCGGAGAAGTCCGAAGATCCGCCTGTCCCGGATGAGCCGGCGCCCGCGGAGTCACCCGAAGCGGTGAGCGCCGCGCCGGCCGCTGAGCCGGTCGCCGCGCCGTGGCGCCGCCTGTCGTCGGCGGGCGCGCTCATCTGGGTGCTGCTGGCGCTGTTCGGCTTCACCCTCGTGGTGCAGTTGCGCAGCAACGACGCGGACTCCGGCCTGGCCTCGGCCCGGCAGGAGGACCTGGTCCGGATCCTGTCCGATCTGGAGGCCCGCGACCAGCGGTTGCAACAGGAGATCAACACCCTGGAGGAGAGCCAGCAACAGCTCACCTCCGGCGTCGCCGGGCGCCAGGCCGCCCTGGCCGAGGCCGGCAAGCGCGCGCAGGAGCTGGGCCTGCTTTCCGGCACGCTCCCCGCCCGCGGACCCGGGTTGAAGATCACCATTGACCCGCGCGGGCAGCCGCTGAAGGCGTCGGCGATCCTCAACGCCGTGCAGGAGCTGCGCGGTGCCGGCGGGGAAGTGATGGAGCTCATCGGCAACAACGGCGTCTCGGTGCGCATCGTCGCGTCGTCGTACTTCGTCGATGCCGACGGCGGTGATGTCATGGTCGACGGTAAGCAGCTCAGCGGCCCGTACACGCTCTGGGTGATCGGCGTGCCGGCGACCATGCAGACCGCGTTGCAGATCCCCGGTGGGGTGGTGGCGTTGGTGAGCCAGGCCGGCGGTAACGTGACCATGGAGCAGCGCACCACGGTCGAAGTGACCGCGGTGCGTCAGCCAGCCAGCCTGCAGTACGCGCGTCCGGTCTCCTGAGCGGGCGCGCTTCTCAACGGAGGAATGCGTGATTCCCGAGGATCTGCGGTACACGGCCGAGCACGAGTGGGTGTCCGGTGACGGCACCGGGCCCGTGCGCGTGGGCATCACCCACTTCGCGCAGGACGCGCTCGGCGACATCGTCTTCGTGCAGTTGCCCGAGGAGGGCACCACGGTGCAGGCCGGTGACCAGCTCGGCGAGATCGAGTCGACCAAGAGCGTGTCGGAGATCTACGCGCCTGTCGCGGGCACCGTGGTCGCCCGCAACGCGACGCTCGCCGACGAACCGGAGCTGATCAACGCCGAGCCGTACGCCGCCGGGTGGCTGGTGGAGATCGCCCCGGAGGACCCGGCGGCGCTCTCCGGCCTGCTGGACGCCGAGGCCTACAAGGCACTGACCGACGGCTGAGCCGGACCGGTCCGCCCGTCGCCCGCGCGTCCGGTTGCCCGCCATTTCGGCGCTGACTAGGCTCGCGGGGCACATGTAGAACTGTTATTACTTCGAAACCGATAGTCGTACGTCCGGAGTACCGGGCAGCGGCGGCGGGGGCGCTGCGCTCCGGACCTCTCGTCCGGCTCGCTCACCCTTCGTCGTCGGGCGGCGACCGAAACAGATCCGTGAGGTGGTCCATGACGCGCCCAGACGACGAGTTCCCCCCGCTCGACGTCACGTCCACGCTGAACCTCGGAGCGCTCGACGAGGTGCTCGAGGGTCCCGAGACCGACGTGGTGCCGAGCCGCATGTCCGGCTCGCTGCCGCCAGGGATGGCCCTGCTGGTGGTGCGCCGGGGTCCCAACGCGGGTGCGCGGTTCCTGCTGGACCATGACGTGACCACGAGCGGGCGGCACCCCGACAGCGACATCTTCCTCGACGACGTGACGGTGTCGCGCCGACACGCCGAGTTCCACCGTGACGGAGGTACGTTCACGGTCCGTGACGTCGGCTCGCTCAACGGCACGTACGTGAACCGTGAGCGGGTCGAGTCCGCGACCCTGAGCAACGGCGACGAGGTCCAGATCGGCAAGTTCCGCCTGGTCTTCATCGCCGGTCCGCGGCCGGAGGGCGAGGGCGGCGGGGCGTGAACCCGGCGGGGGCGGCCGCACACGACCCGGGCACGCGCCCGGGTCGTGACGTCGCGCTGATGAGCATCGGGGAGGTGCTGGCCCAACTGCGCACGGAGTTCCCCGACACGACGATCTCCAAGCTCCGGTTCCTGGAGGCGGAGGGGCTGGTCGACCCGCAGCGCACCGCCTCCGGCTACCGCAAGTATTCGTGGAACGACGTGGCCCGGCTGCGGTTCGTGCTGACCGCGCAGCGGGACCAGTATCTCCCGCTGCGGGTCATCCGCGAGCAGCTCGAGGCCCTCGAACGCGGCGACGATCCGCTGAGCCGCCAGCGGCCGTCGCTGGTCGCGGTGGGTTCGGAGGCGGAGGTCGCCGCGGACGCGGCCGACGCCCGGGTGGCCCGCGCCGACCTGATCGAACGGACGGGCGTCGCCGAGCCGCTGCTCAGCGAACTCGAACGCATCGGCCTGGTCACCTCCCGCCCGCCGGGCTGGTACGACGGCGACGCGGTGGTGATCGTGGAGGCGGTCGCCGGCCTGACCCGCCACGGCCTCGAGGTGCGCCACCTCCGCGCCTTCCGCGCCGGCGCGGACCGTGAGGTGGGCTTGTTCGCCCAACTGCTGGCGCCGTTGGTGCGCCAGCAGGACCCGGCGGCGCGGGCCAGGGCGGCGGAGACCGCCCGGGAGCTGCAGGCGCTGTCGCAGCGGCTGCACGCGGCGCTGGTGCGCTCGGGTCTGCGCGACACCCTCGGTCGCTGAACGGCGGGCGGGTTACGCCGAGCGCTTAACCGCCCCGGTCGCCCCGGTGCGGCGCCGGCGGGGACAGGCGGCGGCCGATCTGGCCCCCTACCTGCGGTTCGGACCGTTGCGGCGGGGTATGGCCACAGGGATCGGACACGGACCTCGTGTGGCGCCTGTCCCGCGGCGCCCGTGTACCGTGCAGGATAGGGCGGGATACAGCCTGACGATCGCCGCTGGCGCGGTGACCGACGGGGCGGCGAACGACGTGCGACACGGAGGCGGGCGGTGCGCGAGCTGAGCGTGGTCGGGGTTCGGGTGGAGCTGCCCAGCAACCAGCCGATCGTCCTGCTCAGGGAGGTCGACGGCGATCGGTATCTGCCGATCTGGATCGGCGCGGTGGAAGCTACCGCCATCGCGTACGAGCAGCAGGGCGTCAAGCCGGCGCGGCCCCTGACCCATGACCTGCTCCGAGATGTCCTCGCGGCGCTGGAGGCACCGCTGAAGGCCGTCGAGATCACGGAGCTGAAAGAGAACGTCTTCTACGCCGACCTGCTGATCGGCGAGGGCCTGCGCATCTCCGCGCGCCCGAGCGACTCGATCGCACTGGCGCTGCGGGTGGGCGCCCCGATCCGCTGCGCGGACCAGGTGCTGACCGAGGCCGGCATCGTCATCCCGGACGAGCAGGAAGACGAGGTCGAGAAGTTCCGCGAATTCCTCGACCAGGTCCGCCCGGAGGACTTCGCAGGCTGATCGCGCACGCCGGCGCCGAGTGGCGTTTTCGCCTGTTTGTATCGACGTTCGCCACATGTCCGGTCGTCCGTCCGCGGCGTGTCGCGGCATTACCTCCCTGCTTCCGGGCACGCTGAGTTATAGGCTCGTCAGGTCCAGGTGAAGCGGCACCGCGCAGCGGGGAGGTAGTCGCGTGCACGGCTCAGATCCTCAGGAGGGTCCTCTCGTCGGCGAGGACGGTGAGGTCGGCTATCGCGGTGTGACCGCGTGCCAGGCGGTCGGCATCAGTTACCGCCAGCTCGACTACTGGGCCCGCACCACGCTCGTGGTGCCCAGCATCCGTGACGCGTCGGGTTCCGGCACACAGCGCCTCTACTCGTTCCGCGACCTGGTGGTACTCAAGGTGGTCAAGCGACTGCTCGACGCCGGGGTGTCGCTGCAGAACATCCGCAAGGCGATCGAGACGCTCCGCTCGCGCGGGGTGGACGACCTGGCCGGCATCACGCTGATCTCCGACGGCACCACCGTGTACGAGTGCCGCTCGCCGGAGGAGGTCGTCGATCTGCTCCAGGGCGGCCAGGGCGTCTTCGGCATCGCCATCGGCGGGGCCTTCAAGGAGATTCAGGGCTCGCTGTCGCACCTGCCCGCCGAGCCCGCCGCCGCACCGCAACCCGTCGGTTCACCGGCCGAGCCCGCGGCCGGTGACGAGCTGGCCGCCCGCCGCGCCCGCCGCCGGGCCGGCTGACGGATCCTTCCTATGCGGTCGGGACCGACCGCAGCAGACGCAGCATCAGGGCGAGCGGCGGCCACCCGGCCCGGCCTCGTCGGACCACGGCCCAACTGCGCAGCAACGCGGGAGTGCCGGGCAGCGGCAGCAGCCGTACGCCGGGCGCTGCGGGTCGATCGGCCGGGAGCAGTCCCACGCCCAGCCCGGCCACGATGAGATCCTCGACCAGGTCCAGGCTGTCGGCCCGGTGCGCGATGCGGGCCACGACGCCCTCCAGGGACGCGACGGTACGCACCACCTCCTCGTCCGCCGTGTTGCGCGAGTTGACGATCCAGTCCGCCGTGGCGAAGTCGGCGAAGCCGCTGCCGGGCGCCGCGGCCGGCACGGCCAGTCCCCACGGCGCCGACCACAGCGGGACCGTCTCCACGGTGGCGTCGAAGGCCGCGGGGGCGAGGTTGTAGTCGTAGGTCAGCGCGAGGTCGACCGCGTCGGCGGCGAGGAGTGCGAACGCCTCGGACGGCTCGTGCTCGTGGATGCGTAGCCGGACCCGGGGATGGTCGCGGGCGAGAACGGCCGCCGCCGGCAGCAGCGAGCGGCGTACGGCGGTCGCGAAGCCGGCCACCCGCACCTCCCCGGACGGCACCGCCCCCGGATCCAGGTCGAGGCGCGCGGCGTCGACCGCGGCGAGGATGGTCACCGCGTGCTCGGCCAGCCGCCGCCCGGCCGGGGTGAGCCGGACCCGCCGCCCTTCCGGCTCGAGCAGGGTCGCGCCTGCCTCCTTGGCCAGGACGGCGAGCTGCTGGGACACGGTCGAGGTGGTGAGGTGCATCGCATCCGCGACGTCGCGCATCGACCCGCGTCGCGACAGTTCGAGCAGAAGGCGCAGGCGGCGGGTCTCCATGGCCCTATCGTCCGTCATCATCGAACGTTTTGTCCATGATTCTCACGTGGACGCGGACGGTCTACCGGACGTTCACTGGGCCGCATGCGTAACGACGCCCGTACCGGCACCGCGATGGCCCTCGCCGCGATGCTGCTCGTCCAGCTCGGCCTGGCTGCCTCGACCGCCCTGCTCGACCGCCTCGGCGCGCAGGGCACCGCCTGGCTGCGCCTCGCCTGGGCCGCGGTCATCCTCCTCGTGCTCGTGCGGCCGCGGGCCCGCTCGTTCTCCCGCAAGGCGCTGCTCGCCTGTGTGGCGCTGGGGGTCGTCACGGCGGGCGTGACGATCCTGTTCATGGCGGCCGTCGCCCGGCTGCCACTCGGCACCGCCAGCGCCCTGGAGTTCCTCGGCCCGCTCGGCGTCGCGGTGGTCCGCGGGCGGCGGGGCACCAAACTGTGGCCGGCGCTGGCAGCGGTCGGCGTGGTGCTGCTCACCGAGCCCTGGCACGGCGGCATCGACCCGGTCGGCGCGGGTTTCGCGCTCGGTGCCGCGGTGTGCTGGGCGGCGTACATCGTGCTGACCCAGCGGGTGGGCGACGAGGTCTCGGGCCTGCGCGGACTGGCGGTGTCGATGCCGGTGGCCGCCCTGGTCGCCACCGTGGTCGCCGGCCCGTCGGTGCTCGGCGACCTGACCTGGGAGGTGATGCTCGCGGGGCTCGCCCTGGCGGTGCTCCTGCCCGTGGTGCCGTTCGCGCTGGAACTGCTCGCGCTGCGCCGGCTCACCATGTCGGCCTTCGGCACGCTGATGAGCCTCGAACCGGCGTTCGCGTTGGTCATCGGCCTGCTCGCGCTGGGGCAGCGGCCCGGGTGGGGCCCGATCGCCGGCATCGCCGTCGTGGTGGCGGCGGGCATCGGCGCCGAACGCACCGGCACCCGCCCCCTCCCCGCCCCGACCCCCGCCCCGGCCCCCGCCCCGACCCCCTCCCCGGCCCCCGACCGGCCGCCGGCCGCGGTTGCGTCGGTCACTCCGGCCGCCTGCTGAGGTCCGTCCCCAGGACGGGCGAGGTCCGGAAAAGGTTGACAAGGATCGAGATCAACTTTTCGGGGGCCTCACGGGTCTTCTCTGTCGCACTGCCCCTCGTGCGAAGGAGAAGCCATGTCCGTACGCGGTTCCGTCGCGCCGGCCGCCGTTGCCATCGCCCTGCTCGCCGGATGCACTCCCGCCGCCGGCGACGCGGGTGCGGCCACACCGGTGTTCGTGCCCGCGTCGCCGTCGAAGAGCGCCGCGGCCGCCCCCGAGCCGCGCCCCGAGAAGATCACCTATCCGGCGCAGGGCGCCGAGGCGTTCACCGCCGCGGAGGGTGAGCCTGCCGGGGAGCGGCAGGGCACGCTGCTGCGCTACCGAGTGCTCGTGGAGAAGGACATCAAGGGCATCAGTGCGGGTACGTTCGCCGACGCCGTCCGGACGACGCTCGCCGACCCACGGGGCTGGACCGCCGGCGGCGACCTGTCATTCCGCCGGGTGGGCCGCGGCCGGCCGCACGACTTCACGGTCTACCTCGTGACCCCCGGCACCCGCGACGTGCTGTGCCAGGACGCGGGGGACGGCTACACGTCCTGCCGCAACGGCGACAAGGTCGTGCTCAACGTCGCCCGGTGGGCCAACGGTGTGCCGGGCTACCGGGCCGGCCTGCGGGTCTACCGGCAGTACCTGGTCAATCACGAGGTCGGCCACCGGCTGGGCCACGGCCACGAGCTCTGCCCGGGAAAGGGCCGACCGGCCCCGGTCATGCAGCAGCAGACCCTCGGCATGCACGGCTGCACGCCGAACTCCTGGCCGTACCGCGACGGCGAGCGCTACGCGGGCGCCTCGGGCGCGTACGAGGACGAGGTACCCCCACGCGAGGGCGCCTCGAAGCCCTGAGCCCCGAAAGGGTGCAGGTGGAAACGCGACGGCGTGGTCACTCGAGACCGCCGCCGGTGCGGTGAAGGGATGATTCGGCGATCCTGATGGTTGACCGCCGTTCCGGCCACGGCTCTGGTCAGGCGCCGCGGCCACCCTCGCGTGCCGGCGAGGCGTCGTCGTACGCCCCGGGATCGCCGGCATAGCGTTTCCCGTTGCGGTAGGGCCACGGGTTCGCCGTGCAGCCGTGCATCCCCAGGGTCTGCTGCTGCATCACCGGCGCGGGCTCGTTCTTGCCCGGGCACAGCTCGTGGCCGTGGCCCAACCGGTGGCCGACCTCGTGGTTGACCAGATACTGCCGGTACACCGGCAGCGCGGCGCCGTAGCCCGGCACACCCTTGGCCCAGCGCGCGACGTTGACCACGACGCTGTCGCCGTTGCGGCAGGACGTGTAGCCGTCGGCGGCGTCCTGGCAGAGCTCGTCGCGGGTCACGGGGGTGGCCAGGTAGATGGTGAAGTCGTACGGCTGCCCCGGCCCGACGCGCCGCAGCCGCAGCGTGCCCCCGGCCGTCCAGCCGCGCGGATCGTCGAGGGTGGTGGTGACCGCGTCGGCGAACGTACCCACGCCGATGCCCTTGATGTCGGTCTCCATGAGCACCCGGTAGCGCAGAAGCGTGCCGCTCCTGCCGCCGGTGCGGTTCGCGCCGGGCGCCGTGCGCCAGGCGCCCCCTCCGCGCGCCGGGTAAGTGATCTTTTCCACTCGGGTGGCCCGGTCGGTCTTCGGCGTCGGGCGGACCGGGGCGGGCAGCGGCGCGGCGATCGCCGGCCGGGCCGCCGGCGCGCGTGGGGGGCGGACCGCGATGCCGATCAGGACGAGTCCGGGCAGCACGAGCAGCAGCAACGCCGCCAGCACCGACCAGGACCGTGTCATGCCTGACCATCGGCTCGGGCGCCGGTGCGCTGAGCGCTTGGTCACGCCGCCGCCGGCTCGGTCACGCTCCGGCAACACATCGTGTCTCTCCTGTCGTCGCCGCGGGTGTCAGGCAGAGAGAAGAAGATAGAGAAGCGGTTGTGAGGCGGATGTGAAAAAACCTCCGACCGTTTCTGTCGGAGGTGGGCGCTACGGTCTGGCGGTGACCGCACACATCGACGACTTCTACCGCGATGTCGCCACCATCGCGCTCGGGGTGGGGGAGAAGCACGGGTTCGTGCTCGGTGGTGGCGTCGCCTGGCTGGTCAATGGCCTGGTCCGGCGCCACACCGAGGACATCGACCTGTTCACCGACACCGCGGGCGCGGTGCGGGCCGCCGCCGTCGAGGTGACGCAGGCCCTCACCGCGGCGGGATACCAGGTGTTCCGGGAGACCGGCGAGGAGATGTTCGCCGGCATGGACGAGGACCTGCGGGAGTATCACGTCGCCGACGGCCGCCGGGCGCTGCGGCTGACGCTCACCCGGCTCGACCGGCGCAGGGCCCCGGTGGTCATGGACGTCGGCCCGGTCATGCACCTCGACGACCTGGTCGCGTCCAAGGTCGCAGCACTGGTCAACCGGCGCGAGGTCCGCGACTACATCGACGTCGCCGCCGCCCTCGAGCGCTATCCGCTGGAGCGGGTGCTGGCCCTGGCCCACGCGCTCGACGACTCCCTCGAGCCGGAGGACATCGCCGACGCCGGGCGCTACCTGGACCGCCTCGACGACGCCCGGTTCGCGGTCTACGGCCTCGGCGCCGCCGAGGTGGCGGCGCTGCGCGGCCGCCTGGCGCCCTGGCCCCGCTGACCGGAGCCCGCCCGGCTGGCGCGGCCGGCTGGCGCGGCCCCGCTGACCACGGGGTCCGGCCGCCCGGTGTCCGGGCCGGCCCTCGGCAACCTGTTAGCAACCGAGCGGGTCCCACGCCGCAACCGGCGACCCCGAATCTTGCTGTCAGCGAGGCCAGTCACACCGGAAAGGCTCCCGACATGCGCCTGAGAATTGGTTCCACCATCGCCGTCTTCGCCGCCGTCATCGGCCTCGCGGGCAGCGTCGCCGGCCCGATCTACGCGGCGTTCGCCGCGTAGGTCACGCTCCACTCCACAGCAAGGTCCCTTCCGTGGCCGGGCGCGGTTCGCGCCCGGCCACGGTGCTGTGCGGCGCCGGGCTGCTCATAGACTGCACGCATCATGACGCTGACCGAACGCCTGCCCGGCACCGCCGACCCCGACGCCGTCTTCGACGCCTTCCAGACCTGGGCGACCGAGCAGGGCCTGACGCTCTACCCCCACCAGGAGGAGGCGCTCATCGAGATCGCCACCGGGGCGAACGTCATCCTCAACACCCCGACCGGCTCCGGTAAGAGCCTGGTGGCCACGGGCGCGCACTTCGCGGCGCTGGCCGACAAGCGCACCACCTTCTACACCGCGCCGATCAAGGCGCTGGTGTCGGAGAAGTTCTTCGCCCTCTGCGCGCAGTTCGGCGCGCACAACGTGGGCATGCTGACCGGCGACGCCAGCGTCAACGCCGACGCCCCGATCATCTGCTGCACCGCCGAGATCCTGGCCAACCTGGCCCTGCGCGAGGGTGCCAACGCCGACGTCGGCCAGGTGGTGATGGACGAGTTCCACTTCTACGCCGAGCCCGACCGGGGCTGGGCCTGGCAGGTGCCGCTCATCGAGCTGCCCCAGGCGCAGTTCGTGCTCATGTCGGCGACGCTCGGCGACACCACCCGCTTCGTCGAGGACCTGACCCGGCGCACCGGCCGGCAGACCGCCGTGGTCGCCAACGCCGAGCGGCCGGTCCCGCTGTTGTTCTCGTATGCGATGACGCCGCTGCACGAGACGATCGAGGAGCTGCTCACCACTCGCCAGGCGCCGGTGTACATCGTGCACTTCACCCAGGCGGCCGCCCTGGAACGCGCGCAGTCGCTGATGAGCATCAACATGTGCACGCGTGCCGAGAAGGACGCGATCGCCGCCGCGCTCGGCAACTTCCGGTTCACCGCGGGCTTCGGGCGTACGCTCTCGCGCCTGGTCCGCCACGGCATCGGCGTGCACCACGCGGGCATGCTGCCCAAGTACCGCCGCCTGGTGGAGACCCTCGCCCAGGCCGGCCTGCTCAAGGTCATCTGCGGTACGGACACCCTCGGCGTCGGCATCAACGTCCCGATCCGCACGGTGCTGTTCACCGGGCTGTCCAAGTACGACGGAGTGCGGACCCGGCTGCTCAAGGCCCGCGAGTTCCACCAGATCGCGGGCCGCGCGGGCCGGGCCGGCTTCGACACCCTGGGCACGGTCATCGTGCAGGCGCCCGAGCACGTGATCGACAACGAGCGCGCGCTCGCCAAGGCCGGTGACGACCCCAAGAAGCGCCGCAAGGTGGTCCGCAAGAAGCCGCCGGAGGGCACCATCGGCTGGGGCCAGCCCACGTTCGACCGGCTGGTCGCGGCCGATCCGGAGCCGCTCACCTCGTCGTTCCAGGTCTCGCACGCGATGCTGCTCAACGTCATCGCCCGCGGCGGCGACCCGTTCTCCTCGATGCGGCATCTGCTCACCGACAACCACGAGGAGCCCGCCGCCCGGCGCCGGCACATCCGCCGCGCCATCGCCATCGCCCGGGCGCTGCTCGCCGGCGGTGTGATCGAGAAGGCCGACGGGGCCTACCGTCTCGTGGACGACCTGCAGCTCGACTTCGCCCTCAACCAGGCCCTGTCCCCGTTCGCCCTGGCCTGCCTCGAGCTGCTCGACAAGGAGTCGCCGGACTACCCGCTCGACGTCGTGTCGGTGATCGAGGCGACGCTGGAGGATCCCCGCCAGGTGCTCTCGGCACAGCAGTTCAAGACCAAGGGTGAGGCGGTCAACGCCATGAAGGCCGAGGGCATCGAGTACGACCAGCGCATGGAGCTGCTCGAGGAGGTCACGTACCCGAAGCCGCTGGTGGAAATGCTCGAGGCGGCGTACGAGACGTACCGCCGGGGGCACCCGTGGGTGGCCGACCACGAGCTCAAGCCCAAGGCTGTCGTCCGCGACATGTACGAGCGCGCGATGACCTTCACCGAGTACGTCTCCTTCTACGGCCTGTCCCGCTCCGAGGGCCTCGTGTTGCGCTATCTCGCCGACGCCTTCCGGGCGCTGCGCCAGACGGTGCCGGAGGACGCGCGTACGGAAGAGCTGACAGACCTCATCGAGTGGCTCGGCGAGCTGGTCCGCCAGGTCGACTCCAGCCTGCTCGACGAGTGGGAGCGCCTGCGCAACCCGGGCGCGGAGATCGCCGAACCGACCCCCTTGGACGACAGGCCGCCGGCGGTCACCCGCAACACCCGCGCCTTCCGCGTCCTGGTCCGCAACGCCATGTTCCGCCGCGTCGAGCTCTTCGCCCTGCGCCGCGCCGAGGACCTGGGCGAGCTGGACGCGGAGTCGGGCTGGACGACGGACCGCTGGATCGAGGCGCTGGAGGACTACTACGCCGAGTACCCGGTGGTCGGCACCGGCCCGGCGGCCCGCGGCCCGGCGCTGCTGCACATCGACGCCGGCCCGGCGGTGTGGAAGGTCCGCCAGGTCTTCGAGGACCCGGAGGGCGACCACGACTGGGGCATCGACGCCGAGATCGACCTGGCCGCCAGCGACGAGGCCGGCGCCGCGGCGATCCGCATCATCGCGGTGGGGCCGCACTGACTTCCTGGTGAGGCTGGCGTTGCCCCAGTTCACTTCTGTGGCGAGACGCCGGATCCACGGCCTCCCGCATCTCGTCTATGCGCCGGGCGGGCGCCCTCGTCATGCCATGCTTTGACCGCAGGACAGCGGTGTGTTGGCACACGAAGGGCGACCCCAGCGATGACGACGGCCCTGCCCGTGGCGGTTCTTTCCTCACCGAGACGCGTCGCCCGCGACATGCGGCACCAGGAGCTGCGGGACGGCCGGCGCTGGCACCAGGACCCGTCGCCGACCGATCCCCGGACCGAGGGCATGCGCGACCGCGACCGGATCCTCTACTCCTCGGCGTGGATGCGGCTCACGGGCGTGACGCAGGCGGTCAACTCCCGTCCCTCCGATCCGATCCTGCCGCACAACAGGATGACCCACAGCCTGCGCGTGGCCCAGGTGTCCCGGAGCATCGCCGAACAGCTCCTGATCGGCGACACGGAGGCGGACATGGAGCGCCGGGACAAGCTGCGCGTGCTGGGCGGGCTGGACGTCGACGTCGCCGAGGCCGCCGGGTTCGCCCACGATCTGGGTCATGCGCCCTTCGGCCACGTGGGGGAGCGGATTCTCGACGAGGTGGCCCGGACGGAACTGGGACTCGCGGACGGGTTCGATCCGAACGCCCAGACCCTGCGGATAGTCTCCCGGCTCGAGCGCAAGTATCAGGACGCTCCGGGAATGGACCTCACCAGCGCGACGCGCGCCGCCATTCTGAAGTACCCGTGGGTGCGCCGGCCGATGCTGGTGGACCACGACGACTTCGTCGAGGGGGATCCGGACTACCGCCGGCATTGGTGCAAGTTCAATGCGTACGCGGAGGACGGCGCCGAGATTGCCGACGCCCGTTCCTTCTGCGATGCCCTTCCCGACGAGGTGCAGACCCTCGAGGCCTCGATCATGGACGTGGCCGACGACATCAGCTCGGCGATCCACGACCTGGAGGACTTCTTCCTCGCCCGTGTCGTCGACGTCGAGGCGGCACGGGAGCTGATCGATGACAGCTCGGAGACCGTCGTGTCTCTGAAGAGGAAGCTCGCCGCCGACTACGAGGCGTACTTCGACAAGTCCCTCATGGAGCAGGCGCTCGTCACCGTCCGTGAACTGCTGCTGCGGGCGGTTCCCCAGCCCTTCACCGGTCTCGCCGACGAGATCGGCCGGGTCCGTTGGCACTGCTCGCAGATGATCGGCGCATACATCGCCGATGTGCGTCTGGCGCCCGGAGCACCCGGCGAACCGCACTGGCCCGGCGGGCCGTTCATCGGTCTGAGCCGCCCGAAGTGGCACGAGATCCAGGTCCTGAAGGCCATCAGGGGCCACGTCCTCACGTCGCGGGTCGTCGGTGACCGCGAGATCGGGGAGAAGGCGACCCTGAGGTTGGTGGTGTTCCGGCTGGCGGAACTCCTGGAATCCGACCCCGCCCTGTTGCCGGGCCCGATGAAGCGCCTGGTGCGGTCCCTCGAGCAGGACCCGGCGTTCGACCGGGACCATTCGCTGCGCAGGCGACTCATCCCGGATTTCCTGTGCAGCCTCACCGACAGCCAGGTCGACGACCTCTTCGACTGGCTGCACGGCCGTCGGGTGCAGGGGACGGCCGACTGGGACGGGTGACCCTACGCGGGGGTTCTCCGGCGCAGGCCGGGGTGGCGGGCCTCCCAGGCCGCACGGACGCCGCGCGGCAGGTTGAGCTCGGGCCAGACCCGCACCAGGGTCGGCCCGTCGAGGTGGGCGCGCAGCTCGTCGATGCGGATCGCCTCGCGGAGCACGTTCTCGTACATCCACAGCAGCATCGTGTGCTCGCCGAGGTCGAAGGCGCGGTGGGGGTGCCACCAGAGGCGCAGCGGCAGCTCGACCAGGCCGCGGGTCGGACCGGTCAGCTCGGCGAGGGTTCCGGCGACCAGCACGGGCCGGTGCGGACGCGCGAGATGGACGACCGGGTCGTCGAGCGCGCGGGTGGACATGGGGACCAGCGTAAACGCCGGCCGGCACCGCCGGGTAACCCCTAGGTTCCTAGGATGCTCTACACGCGGAGCGCCACCTCACCCCGAAACACGACGGCTACGCCGACTGCCGGACAAACAGCCGGGTCGGGTCAGTCTCCGGAGACCGAGCCGGAGAGGCGGGCGCGGACCACCAGTTGGTGCAGCGCCTCGACCGCCTCCGGGTCGGCGTGGTCCGGCAGGGTCGAGGACTCCCGGGCGGTCTCGAGCTCGGCACGCAGCCGGCTCACGTCCTCCGCCACCGCCTCGCGAAGATGCGGCGGGAAGGCGCCGTGCTCCGCCGCGCGCTTCATCGCGATCAGCTCCGGCACGTACGGCAGGTCGCAGAGCGCGCCGAGGTCCGCGACCACCTCGCCGGTGCGCATGAGGTGGATGCCGGTGTGCAGGACGCGCAGCGTGTACAGGGCGGGCTTGAGCTCGCCGGTCTTGGCGAACAGCCGTTCCTGGGTGGCGGCGAAGCCGAGGTAGTGGTGGGCGTGGTGCCGGGTGATCATCGCGGGCGCGAGCGCGATCAGTTCGCGGTGCACCGCCGAGGTCTTGACGACGAGCGGGGACAGCAATTGTTCGAGGACATAGCCGTTGCGGCTGTGGAACAGGCGGGCGAACTTGAGCAGGTCGTGGCTGACCACGTCGAGCTCGACCCCGTCGCGCAAGCTGTCGGTGTTGATCGTTTCGGGGCCGGTACGCAGGCCGACGACGTCGGCCGCGGGCAGGAGGTGGCTCCCGCGCAGGTCGAGGTCGCTGTCGACGGAGGCGAAGCCGTAGAGGTGGGCGCCGCTGACCGTGACGAAGACGGTGGGATGGGGCAGGGCCACGGCTTCCGCGGCCCAGGCGGGCACGTCGACGGTCATGTCAGGCCTCTTTCGCGTACGCCGGTCAGCAGGGCGTCGACGCCTGCGCGGTCGGGCTCGTCCGGCAGGGTGGTGGCGGCCTCGGCCTCGGCCAGTTCGGCTTGCAGGTCTTCGGACCACGAGACCACGGATTCCCAGCTCTCACCACCGGTTTTGATCCGCAGGAGGCGCTCACGCAGGGGGCTGACATCGACGAGGATCTCGCCGGTGCGCAGGACGTGGGCGCCGGCGTGCAGCAGGCGGATCATGTGCATGGCCTGTTTGTGGTTGGTCTCGCCGGTGCGGGCGCGCCGGGAAGCGACGCGTTTGAGCTGGTCGCGGGCGTACCCGCCGTACGTCTGGGCGACCTTGCGGGAGAGGAAGGCCGTGCGGGCCGCGCGCAGCTCGTGGCCGTCGGGGGTGGCGTGTTCGATCAGGGGTGACCAGAGCACTTCCAGGACCGTCGGGTTGGCCTGGAGGGCGAGGGTGCAGAAGCGTTCGATCTCCCAGGAGAACTGTTCCTCGCGCGGGCCGTCGAGGTGGGTGGGCGGCTTGTCGAGGTGCCAGAACGCGCGGGTCGGCGCGGCGAAGACGCCGCGGCGGTCGTGGTCGGAGTCCGGGTCGTCGAGGCCGTACGCGCGGGAGCCGACCACCACCGCGAGGATGGTGTGGGGCGGATAGGTCACATGCCACAGCCTAGGTGGAGTGACCGGGACAACCCCGCTGGTAGGTTGTCCGCAGCCGTACCACCCACGCGGGAGAGACCGCCGGTTCGCCGGTGGCGCCGAAGGGGCAAATCCTCCCCGGAACCTCTCAGGCAAAAGGACCGCGGGGGCAGGCGACTCTGGAGTGCGCTCGTGGGTATGACAGAGGGGGAGGTTGCCCGTCGACCTCGTTGCCTCTGGAGCCGCCATGACGTTCGCACTTCGCCACATCGGTCCCGATCCGGACGCGCAGACCCAGATGCTCAAGGCCATCGGGTACGCGTCGCTGGACGCGCTGATGGACGCCGCGATCCCGGAGGTGATCCGCTGGCACGGCACGCTGGCGCTGCCGCCGGCCGCCTCCGAGGAGGAGACGATCGCCGAGCTGCGGGAGATCGCCGGGCGTAACGCGGTCACCACGTCGATGATCGGGCTGGGCTACTACGGCACGGTGACGCCGGCGGTGATCCGGCGCAACGTGATGGAGAACCCGGCGTGGTACACGGCGTACACGCCGTACCAGCCGGAGATCAGCCAGGGGCGCCTGGAGGCGCTGCTGAACTTCCAGACGATGGTCACCGACCTGACGGGCATGGCCACGGCGAACGCGTCGATGCTGGACGAGGGCACGGCGGTCGCGGAGGCGATGACGCTGGCCCGTCGGTCGTCGAAGAGCAAGAGCAACGTGTACGCGGTGGATGCGGACACGCTGCCGCAGACCCTGGCGGTGCTGCGGACCCGGGCGGAGCCGCTGGGCATCGAGCTGCGCCTGGTGGATCTGGATGCGGGCGGGGAGCTGCCGGCGGAGTACTTCGGGCTGCACCTGCAGTATCCGGGTGCCTCCGGCGCGGTGCGCGACCACGCGCCGCTGGTCGAGGCGGCCCACGCGGCGGGTGCGCTGGTGACGGTGGCAGCGGATCTGCTGGCGCTGGCGTTGCTGCGGGCGCCGGGTGAGATCGGGGCGGACATCGCGGCCGGGACGACGCAGCGGTTCGGCGTGCCGCTGGGCTTCGGCGGTCCGCACGCCGGGTATCTGGCGGTGCGCGCCGGGCTGGAGCGTTCGCTGCCGGGCCGGCTGGTCGGCGTGTCCCGGGACGCGGACGGTGCCCCGGCCTACCGGCTCGCCCTGCAGACGCGGGAGCAGCACATCCGCCGGGAGCGGGCGACGAGCAACATCTGCACCGCGCAGGTCCTGCTGGCGGTCATGGCGAGCATGTACGCGGTCTACCACGGCCCGCGAGGACTGCGGGCGATCGCGCAGCGGGTCCACGATCACGCGCTGGCGCTGGCGGGTGGCCTGGCGGCGGCGGGTGTCGAGGTGGCGCACGCGGCGTTCTTCGACACGGTGACCGCGGTGGTGCCGGCGCGGGCGGCGGCCGTGGTCGCGGCCGCGGCCGAGGCGGGCATCGATCTGCGCTTCGTCGACGAGGACCGGGTGTCGGTCTCGTGCGACGAGACGACCACGGCGGCGGTCGTGGCGGACGTCCTGGCGGCCTTCGGTGCCGCGCCGGCCGTGGCCGCGCAGTGCGGTGCGCGCCCGCTCGCGCGCACGACGGACTACCTGACCCATCCGGTGTTCTCGACGCACCATTCGGAGACGGCGATGCTGCGCTACCTGCGCCGGCTGTCCGATTCCGACTATGCGCTGGACCGGGGCATGATCCCGTTGGGCTCGTGCACGATGAAGCTGAACGCGACCACGGAGATGGAGCCGGTCACCTGGCCGGAATTCGCGGACATCCATCCGTTCGCGCCGGCGTCGCGGACGGCGGGCTACGAGGCTCTCGTCGCGCAGCTCGAGGCCTGGCTGGCGGAGATCACCGGTTACGACGCGGTGAGCGTGCAGCCGAACGCGGGTTCGCAGGGTGAGCTGGCGGGCCTGCTGGCGATCCGGGGCTACCACCGCGCCCGCGGGGACGTGCATCGCGACGTGTGCCTGATCCCGTCGAGCGCGCACGGCACGAACGCGGCCAGCGCGGTGATGGCGGGCATGCGGGTGGTCGTGGTGGCCTGCGACGACAACGGCAACGTGGACCTGGCCGACCTGGACGCGAAGATCGCCAAGCACCGTGACGCGCTCGCCGCGATCATGGTGACGTACCCGTCGACGCACGGCGTGTACGAGCGGGGCATCGCGGAGCTGTGCGGCAAGGTGCACGACGCGGGCGGGCAGGTCTACGTCGACGGCGCGAACCTGAACGCGCTGGTCGGGTTCGCCCGCCCGGGCAAGTTCGGCGCGGACGTGTCGCATCTGAACCTGCACAAGACGTTCTGCATCCCGCACGGCGGCGGCGGCCCCGGCGTGGGTCCGGTGGCGGTGCGCTCGCACCTGGCGGAGTTCCTGCCGGGTGACCCGCTGGAGCCGGGCGATCACCATGCGGTGTCGGCGGCGGCGCACGGTTCGGCGGGGATCCTGCCGATCTCGTGGGCGTACCTGCGGATGATGGGGCCGGACGGCCTGGCGCAGGCGACGTCGGTGGCGGTGCTGGCGGCGAACTACGTGGCGGTGCGCCTGCGCGAGCACTACCCGGTGCTGTACGCGGGCAACGAGGGCCTCGTCGCGCACGAGTGCATCCTGGACCTGCGGCCGATCACGAAGGCGACGGGCGTGTCGGTGGACGACGTGGCGAAGCGGTTGATCGACTACGGCTTCCACGCGCCGACGATGTCGTTCCCGGTGGCGGGCACGCTGATGGTGGAGCCGACCGAGAGCGAGGATCTGGCGGAGCTGGACAGGTTCTGCGCGGCGATGATCGCGATCAAGGGTGAGATCGACCGGGTGGCGGCGGGGGAGTGGCCGCGGGACGACAACCCGTTGCACCACGCCCCGCACACGGCGGCGGCGGTGTCGGCGGACGAGTGGCCGCACGCGTATCCGCGGTCGCTGGCCGGGTTCCCGGAGGGTGTGGACCGGGCGGCGAAGTACTGGCCGCCGGTGCGTCGCATCGACGGTGCCTACGGGGACCGGAACCTGGTGTGCTCCTGCCCGTCGCCGGAGGCGTTCGAGGACTGAGATTCGGCGCGCCGGGCCGGTGGGCGTTTTCACCGGCCGGTGTCGCGCCGGAAGACCGGTCCGGGCCGGTGTGCGCGGCGCCGTCGGGCCTGGCCTGGCGGTGTCGCGCCGGGCCGGCCGGCCCTCGGTGTGCGGGAGGGGCCGGTCAGGCGGCGAGGGCGTGCCGGGCGGGGCCGCGGTGTGGTTCGATCTTGCTGCCGTCGGGCAGGAGTTCGCCGGTGTCCTCGAAGAGGATGACGCCGTTGCAGAGCAGGCTCCATCCCTGCTCGGGGAAGGTCGCCACGATGCGGGCCGCCTCGCGGTCCACAGCCTCAGCGGAGGGACAGGTGACTTGGTGCTGGCACATCGAAGGTCTCCGTGTCGGGGGTTGTGTCGTTCTTCACATCAACGGTGGCGAACACTACTCCCATCGGAACGAGTCCGGGTGGAGCGAGTGACGGTGCCCCATTGAGCGAATCCACTGTTCAGATGTTCCACGGCGGCCGTGGATACGACCACTGTGCGACAGCCGCGCCAGCCCTTCCACCGGGTTCTCCGGCCTCCTGCCAGCGTCGTCACCGTCCGTCATGCCGGTACGAGTGGTACCTGAGTGACGGTGGTGACCCTGCTGAGCTTCTGACAGCGTGGCTCGAGGACAACGGACTGCCGGTGCGAAAATTGGGCCGAACGGCCAGTGGTTTTCACCCGTTCGGCGCCGGGACCCCCTGCGGATCGTCACTGTACGTATCGGCCGCGGCCGGTTCGGTGATGGCCGGCGGGGCGTACGGACGGCCGAGCCCAGTGCCTGGAATCCCCGACGTGGTAGCGGTTCTCTACCGGCACGCCGACGGCGACACGCCTCCGCCGGGCCACCTCCCGGCGCTGCCGAGTGGTGACGCTGCGTCGCCACCGGCCGACTGGGCCCTCGGCCCCTGGGAGGACAGCTGGACCCGGCAGGAACACGCACACGCGGTCCGTCAGGTCCGTGCGGCCATCCGCCGGGGGGACGTCTATCAGGTCAACGTCGTAGGGCACATGAGCGCCCCGTACACGGGAGATCCCGGCCCGGCCATACAGCGGGTAACCAAACTGCCCGGCGCGCGGTATGGCGGGATTCTGACAGGGCGGGACTGGGCCATCGCGACGGCCTCGCCGGAGACCCTGGTGGAGGTCCGGGACGGCCGGGTCGTCACGCGGCCCATCAAGGGCACCCGAGCGGCGACCGCCGAGGGCCGCCGCGAGCTGCTCGCCTCCGCCAAGGAGCGGGCCGAGCACGTGATGATCGTGGACCTGGAGCGCAACGACCTGTCCCGGCTGGACGGCGTCGGCCCGGTGCGGGTGGACGAGCTGTTCGCCGTGCGCCGCTGGTCCGGCCTCTGGCAGGCCGAGTCGCAGGTCTCCGCGCCGGTCGAGGGCGACCTCGGCCTGGCCGGGCTGCTGCGCGCGGTGTGCCCGGGCGGCTCGGTGACCGGCGCGCCCAAGCTGGCCGCCCTGGACGTGATCGCCGGGCTGGAGCCGGTCGGGCGCGGCGTCAGCATGGGCGCCCTGGGCTGGGTCGGCACCGACCACCTCGACCTCGGGCTCACCATCCGCACCGCTGCGGTCACCGGCGGCCGGGTGCATCTCTGGGCCGGTGGCGGCATCACCTGGGACAGCGACCCGGAGGCGGAGGTGGACGAGGCGGCCGCCAAGGCGGGCCCCATCCGGTCGGCGCTGGCCGGCAGCGGACCCGGGCAGTAACGAGTGACAGGGCTGCCGGTGCATACCGCTCATCGATAGGATCGGAGTATGACTGTGCGTCCCATCCGGCTCTTCGGCGATCCCGTGCTCCGCACCCCGGCCGAGCCCGTGACCGTTTTCGACGACGAGCTGCGCCGGCTCGTCGCCGACCTGGAGGACACCGTGCGCGAGCCCGGTCGAGCCGGTGTCGCCGCACCTCAGATCGGGGTGGGTCGGCGAGTGTTCTCCTATAACGTCGACGGCGTCGTGGGTCACCTTGTCAACCCGGTCTTGTCCGATCTCGACGGGGAGCAGGACGACGAGGAGGGCTGCCTGTCGCTGCCCGGCATGGGCTTCGCGACGCCGCGGGCGATGACGGTCACCGCGACCGGCTTCGACAAGCACGGCGAGCCGCTGACGATCGCGGGCACCGGCTTCCTGGCGCGGGCGCTGCAGCATGAGACGGACCACCTCGACGGCCGCCTCTACATCGACACGCTGACCGGGGACACCCGTCGCCAGGCACTGCGGGAGCTGCGCCGCACCCGCCCCATGCCGGCATGACCAGCCCCGGGCCGCGGCCGGACCCGACCCGCCTGGCCGCGGAGTCGCTCGCCGCCGGCGACCCGACCGGCTGGTTCGAGCGCCTGTATGTGCAGGCCGGCGCCGGCACGGCCGTGGTGCCCTGGGACGTGCCCGAGCCCAGCCGCTACCTCGCCGAGTGGGCCCGGCGCGGTGCCGTCCCCGCCGCCGGCCGCCGTGCCCTGGTCATCGGGTGCGGCCTGGGGCGCGACGCCGAGTTCCTGGCCGGCCTGGGCCTGACGGTGACCGCTTTCGACATCTCCGCCACCGCGGTGCGCACGGCCCGAGAGCGGCATCCGGACTCGCCGGTCACGTACGTCGTCGCGGATCTGCTCGATCCGCCGGATGCGTGGCGGAGAGCTTTCGACCTGGTCGTGGAGAGCAACAACGTACAGGCCCTGCCGGAGCCGGTGCGCGGCCGGGCGATCGCCGCCGTCGCGCCGATGGTGGCGCCCGGCGGCACCCTGCTGGTGATCGCGGCCGCCACGGCTCCGGCGCACGAGGGCCCGCCCTGGCCGCTGACCCGCGCGGAGGTCGACGCCCTCGGTGCCGGGCTCACCCCGGTGGCGGTGGAGCATCTCAGCGACGCCCGCGATCCGCGCATGGCCCGCTGGCGCGCCGAGTTCAGAGCCGCCGGATGATCTCCCGCAGGTCCGGCGGGTCCAGTCCGGGCAGGCCGGGCAGCTCGTCCAGGTCCAGCCACAGGTGACCGGTCAGGACCTCCCGCTCGTCGGGCAGCAGCCCGTCGCGGCCCAGCGCCGGGCGCGGTGAGCCGAAGCGGGCCAGGAAGAAGTGCTCCGGGCCGGTGAAGCGCCGGCCCTTCCACACGAAGTCGCGCTGCACCTCGACCCAGCGCTCCCGTACGGCCTCCGGATCCAGGCCGGTCTCCTCGGCCAGCTCCCGCCGGGCCGCCTGCCAGTGCGTCTCGCCGGGGTCGAGGCCGCCGCCGGGTGGCTCCCACACCTCGTGCGCGTCGACCGGGTCGCGCCAGTGCAGCAGCAGCACCCGGTCGTCGGCGTCGAGGCAGACGATCCGGGCGGCGGGGCGGTGGATGACGTTCATCAGACCACGATGAACGACGGCGGGGGATGGCGCAGGAACCGGTCGTGCGAGATGTCCCACCCGTACGCGCCGGTGCGGCCGAAGACCAGCACGTCGCCGACGGCCAGCTCCGCCACGCGCCGGTCGCGGGCGAGCACGTCCCGGGGAGTGCACAGCTCGCCGACCACGTCGAGCGTCACGTCGTGCCAGCGCGGGCGGGGCCAGTCGTACGGCCACCGGTCGCGGGCGAGGACGGTGAACGGGTGGCTGTAGCCCCAGGCGGCCGGGAGCCGGAAGTGGTGGGTGCCGCCGCGCAGCACCGCGAACCGGCGGCCGTGCGTGCGCTTGAGGTCGAGGACCTCGGCGGCGTACCAGCCGGCGTCGGCGGCGAGGATGCGGCCGGGCTCGACGATCAGTTCCACGCCGGGCGGCACGGTGACGCCGGCGCCGACGGCGGCCAGGTCGACGGTGGCGTCGCCGAGGTAGTCGACGCCGAGACCGCCGCCGGCGTTGACGGTGCGCAGCGTGAGGCCGTACCGGCGGGCGGTCTCGGTGGACCAGGCCAGCGCGTCGGCGAGGAAGCGGGCGTGCGCGGGGCCGTCGAGGTTGTTCGACACCGCGTGCAGGTGGAACCCGGTGACGCTCACGTGGTCGTGCGGCAGCGCCAGCACCTCGCCGAGCTGCGTCTCGTCGACGCCGAACGGGGTCGGCGCGCCTGTCATCGCGTGGCTGCCGGGCAGGGCGGCGCCGGCGCGGTTGACCCGTACGCAGGCGTCCACGACGACCCCCGCCGCCCGGGCGAGGCGATCCAGCCGGAGCAGCTCCTGACCGCTCTCGACGTTGACTTGCGCGCGTGCGGCGATCGCCGCGGCCAGCTCGGCGTCGGTCTTGCCGGGCCCGCCGACCACGATGCGCCGGGCGCCCGCCGCCCGCGCGAGCTCCAGCTCGCCGCCGGAGGCGACCTCCAAGCCGTCGCAGACGTGGGCCAGGGTCCGCACGACCTCCGGGTGCCCGTTGGCCTTCACCGCGTACAGCAGGGTGGCGAAGGGCAGCGCGGTGCGCACGGCGGCGGCCCGCTCGCGCAGGGACCGCCGGTCGTAGACGTACGCGCACACCGGCGACGGCAGGTCGCGCAGCGCGGCGAGGATCCGCTCAGGAGCCGGCATGCAGCGGATTCTCCACCGGCAGGTATTCGTCCCCGGCGCCGGCCAGCCGCATCCGCACCAGCGCCTTGTGCGGCACGAGCGGGGCGGTGAACGCGGCGTGGTCGGCGCGGCCGGCGTCGCCCGTCGTCTCGTAGGTCTCGTCCACGACGCCGCGCACGATGCGCCAGGCGGCGTCCTCGGGGAGGCCGTGCGACTCGCCGAGACGCAGGACGAGCTCGCCGAGGTGGGCCTGGAAGGCGGTGTATCCGATCTTGGCCCGGAGCACGGCCTCGTCGCGGGTGCCCACCACCGAGCCGGGCCAGAGCGGCACCTCGTGGCCCGCGGCGGCCAGGCGGCCCGGGTGCAGGCGCAACCCGGCGAAGTCGCGGACGGCCAGCCGGTGCGGCACGCCGCCCACGAAGGTGGGCAGGCAGTTCTGCAGATGCGCCTCCAGGGCCACCCCGCGCAGGGTGAGACGCAGCAGCGGCGGCAGCAGCAGCCTCGCGTACGCGTCGAGGAAACCCGCGGCGGCCCGGGCGTCGTCGCGGCGCCCGGTGGTGGCGGCGTACGCGGCGACCAGCCCGGCGGCGAGCACCGGCAGCGCGCCGCCCGCGACGGCCTGTTCGCCGGGTTGGAGCCGGCCGGTGAGCCCGTCACGCAGGATCGCCGACATGTCGCGGTCCGCGGCCGGCACGGCGGCGCCGGCGGTCTCGGCCATGAGCAGCAGCCGGTCGGCGTCCGGGTCGTCGGCGACGAGGCGGTGCAGCAGCGCCGACACGGCCGGGCCGTTGCGGGTGCTGGCCACCGAGATCCCCCGCCGGGTCGAGGTGACCTGGATGTCGAGCGAGAGCTTGAGATAACGGCGGTGGCCGTCGGCCGCGGCCGGCAGCAGCAGGGTACGCAGCGCGGCGGTCGGGATCGCGTCGAGTTCGTCGTCGAGGATCCGCACGGCGCCGCCGGCGAGCAGGTCGCGGTGGCGAGCGGGCACGACCGTGTCGCGCTGCCAGGCGTGCACGGGTTGCAGACGGTATCCGGCGGGCACCGGCGCCAGGCCCGGATACGCGGCGCGCAGGGCGGCACCGAGGTCGTCGCCGAGGTGGGCGTCGTCGCGGACGGCGAGGAAGCCGATCCGGGTCCGCCCGGCCTCCAGGTCGTGGGCGAGGACGTCGGTGGGCTCCCAGCCGAGCCGGGTCCGGCCACACGGGTGCAGGTTGTGCCCGGCGACGGCGAGCCGTTCGGCGGCCACGGCCTGCTCGTCGGGGTCTCCGGCGCCGGCGGTGGGTGCCTGCCGGGCCAGCGCGATCGCCAGATTGACCACGGCGTTGCGCAGTTCCGCGGCGAACCCGGCGGCGTTGCCGGGCAGCCCGGTCGGCAGCAGGTCAACGGGGTCGTCGGCGCCGGCGTGCGCGTACTCGACGCGGCGGAAGGCGTGCATCTCGTCGCCGGGCGCGGCGGTCAGCAGCCCCTCCCGGACCAGCGCGCTCCGCAACCGGCGCCCGACGACGTCGGCGGCGACGGGCAGCGCCGCGGCGAACGGGCCGAGCAGATGCGGAGCGTGCACCGCCAGGGACGCGCCCGCGTCGGCGGCGCCGACGACGAGTCTGCGGTCGGCCACGGAAGGAGTCATGATGCCGCCATCGGGTTGTCGAGGTAGGTCCACAGGTCGTCGAGCGGGTCGGCGGCCAGCCGCATGGCCGTGGTCGCCTTGACGGGCAGCGGTGCGCGCAGCATCGCCGCGGCGTCCACGGTGCCGGCCGAGGCGAGCGCCGCCGCGGCGCTCGCCCAGAGCTTCACCGGATCGGCGCCGCCACCCTCCAGGACGGCGACGAGCTGCCCGGCGACCGTGCCGAGCGCGGCGGCCAGCTTGGTGCGCAGCACAGCCGGGTCGTCGCAGGGCAGGTCACCCTCCAGCGGCGGCGGGTCGAACCCGGCGGCGCGCAGCCGGGCGGGGCTGACCCGGACGCCGCCGAGGTCGCGATAGACAATCCGGGCGGGGCGGCCGTGGTGCAGCACGACGAGGGTGTTCTGCCCGTGCGCCTCCAGCGCGACGCCCCGATCGAGGACCGCCAGCAGCGGCGGAAAGAGCAGACGAGTGAGGTCGTGCCACCACGCGTACGGATCGGCGGCGGCGTGCATCAGCAGGGGTCGCCCGTCGTAGGGGTCGGCGGCGGCGAGCGCGGCCAGCGGCACAGCCGTCTCCCCGGGGTCGAGCCGGGGGGCGGCGCGGTGCAGGTGGGCGAGGTGGCGGTCGGGGCGTCCGTCGACGAGGACCGCGCCCGCGCCGTACTCGGCCAGGACCGTGAGCGGCAGCCCGGCGGTCACGTCGCGCAGCAGCGCCGACAGCCGGGGTCCGTTGTGGACGGCGGCGGGGGAGACCGTACGTACGGCCGAGGTCATCTGCACGTCCACCGCGGTCTTGACGTGCTCGGTGCCGGTGGCCACGGTGCGCAGCGACATCAGCGGTCGTACCGGCCCGGTCTCGCCGTCGTCGCGCAGCCAGGTGTGCCGCTCGCGCAGGTGTGCCGCCTGCCACGGGTGGGCGAGCAGGATCGGGGGACCGTCGCCGTACCAGCGGTCGGCGGGGACCCGGAGCCGCCGCAAGCGCAGGGTGGGGCGGTGTTCCGGGCCGTAGGCGAGCACGTCGGCGACGTCCATGCCGGCGCGGGTGCGGCAGCAGGGGTGCAGCGGGTGTCCGTCGAGGACAAGCTGCTCCACGTCGGCCAGCGGCGGTGCGGTCGCCAGCAGGGGCGCCGCGGTGGCGGGTGGCGGGTCGGCGTACGCGAGGGCGAGGTTGGCGACGCTGTTGGCGATCTCGTCGTGCAGGCCCGTCGCCCAGCCCAGCGCCCGGATCAGCGCCGCGGGATCGGTGATCTCCCCGGGCGCCGACCGATCGTCCGGCCTGGCCGGCCGGTCGCCCGGCGCCCGGTCGCGGTCGGTCTGCTCGGACGGCGTCTCGCCCGGCGCCCGGTCGCCGGCGGCTTGCTCGGGCGACCTCCCGTCCGGGGTTCGGTCGCCGGCGGCCTGCCCGGCCGGCTTCGCGCCGGGCGCGCGGCCGCCGTCGGCGAGCCGGCAGGTGAGGCCGGCGGCCGGGGTCGCGAACGGCGTCGCCGCCCCGGCCGGGTGGGTCAGGACGCGGCCGTCGGCCAGGGTGACCGTGCCGGGCGCGCGGGCGGCGACGCCGGGCAGCGGTTCGCGGTGCAGCGCGCCGAGGAGGCGGCCGAGGATCTCCGCGCGGGCCCGGGGCAGCGCCCGGTCGTACGCCGCGACCAGCCCGGGACGGAGCGTGCCCAGTTCGAGGCGGGTCCGGTCGGAGTCGGGGGTGGGCACGACGCCCATTCTCCGGCACCGGGCCCGCGGTTCACCCCCTGGCCCCTAACATCCTAGGACGGCTTACAGGGTGTGCATCCGCACACCCATAGACCGGAATTTCATCGATACCCCGAAAAGACCGGGTCAGCCCAGGAGGGCGGCTTCCTTGGCCGGATCCAGGCCCACCCGGGGACGGTCGGGGCGTTGCGGTGGCGGGCCGTCCAGGCTCTGGAGCCAGGCCCACGTGTCGGCTACGGTGTCGCGCACCGGGCGTACCGTCAGACCCGCCGCGACCGCGCGGCGGACGTCGCCGCCGTGCATGAAGGCGTGGTCGAAGCCCGGCGCCAGCCAGATCGGCAGCTCGGTCCAGGGCGCGATGCCGGCGGCGAGGATGGTCTCCGGCGGGGTCCAGCGCAGCTCGGCCCGGCCGCCGGTGATCTCGTTGCCGAGCTCCAGCAGCTCGCCCATGGTGGTGTGTCCCGGCGGGCTGACCACGTTGTAGGCGCCGGTGCGCCCGGCCGCGGCGGCCTCGAGCAGGAAGGTCGCCAGGTCCCGGGCGTCGATGTACTGCAGCGGCAGGTCGTGGGGGCCGGGGGCGAGGGTGGGTCCGCCGGCGGCGAGGCGGAGCAGCCACCACGGCAGGCGGCCGATGTCCTCGTGCGGGCCGAGGATGAGCCCGGCGCGGGCGAACAGGACGGGTCCGTCGAAGGACTGTCCGGCGGCGATCTCCGCGCCGCGCTTGGCGGCGGCGTAGTCGGTGTCGGCGCCGGCGTCGGGGGAGGCGTCGACGACGGGCGCGTCCTCGGTGAGGGGTACGGGGCCGCCGTCGGCGTAGACGCTGCGGCTGGAGACGTACGTGTAGTGGCCGGCGCGTCCGCGCAGGACGCGTGCGGCGTCGCGGACGGCGGACGGTGCGGCGGACCAGGTGTCGATGACGGCGTCGAAGGTGCGGCCGTCGAGGGCGGCGAGTCCGCCGGGTGCGGTGCGATCGCCGGAGAGGGCCGTGACGCCGGGCGGTGCCGGGCGGTGGCCGCGGTTGAGGACGGTGACGTGGTGGTCGCGGGCGCGGGCCTGGTCGACGACGGTGCGGCCGACGAATCCGGTTCCCCCGAGTACGAGCAGATGCATGGGCGCGACGATGCCGGTTGTCGTACCCGGGGTGGAAGATGTGATCGCTGTCGGCGGAACGCTATCGCTGTCGGCGGAATGCGAGTGCGTGGGTGGCGCGGAGATGAGCGGTGTGCGATGGCGTTGCGGGTGGATCTGACGTTCGACTGCGCGGGTGCGCGGTCGCTGGCGGAGTTCTGGAAGCTGGCGTTGGGCTACGAGGACGAGCCGCCGCCGGCGCCGTTCGCGACGCGGGAGGAGTGGGTGGCGTCGTTCGGTGTGCCGGAGGAGGAAGACGAGGGTGACGGGGCGTGGTTGCACGATCCGTCGGGGGCGGGCCCGCGGCTGACGTTCCTGGAGGTGCCGGAGCCGAAGGTGGCGAAGAACCGGCTGCACATCGACGTGCGGGTGGGCAAGTCGCCGGATCAGTGGGAGCGGATCCTGGCGAAGGTGGCGGAGCTGGTGGCGGCGGGTGGCCGGGTGCTGGCGAAGTTCGAGGGCCACCACGTGGTGATGGCGGATCCGGAGGGCAACGAGTTCTGCGTGGCCGCCTGACTATCCTGCATGCCCATGATCGAGATGCGTGCTCCGGACGGCACTCGCCTGGCTCTGCACGATTTCGGTGGTGCCGGTCGTGTTGTTGCTGCCGGGGCTGTGCGGCTACGCGCCGTGCGGATCGCCGGGGCGGGCCACGACGTGCACCTGGACAGTCCGCAGCAGTGGCGTGAGGCTTTGACCGGATTCCTGAGCTGAGGGCGCGCCCACCCCGGAGCGGGGTCATGCGCCGAGCGGGAACGTGGCCGTGGTGCGCCAGGGGCCGCCGGGTGCGGGGATGCCCTGGATGAGGTGGACGGCGGTGATGTCGGCGGTGAGCGGCAGGTGGGTGGCCGCGTCGTCGGCGGCGGCGCGCAGGGTGTCGTGCGGGTGGTCGTGGCCGATCGTGAGGTGGGGCACGACGTCGGGGTGGGCGCCCTCGTACGGCTGGGCCTCGGGGAATCGCGCGGTGACGGCGTGGGTGAGGGCCTTGAAGGGCGCGCTGGGTGTCGGTGCGAGCCAGGCGACCGTCGTGCCGAACCAGTCGACGTGGGTCAGGGTGGCGGTGAAGCGGGGGATCGCACCGATGGCCTCGCGCAGCTCGGCCGGGACGGTGGCGGTGACGGCTGCGGGCGCCAGGAACGGGTAGACGATCGTGATGTGGGCCGGGACTCCCCAGGATGCGGCCCGGTCGAGCCGTGCCCGGTGGCGGGCCACGGCGGGTTCGGCGGCGGGGATCGGGACGATCAGCGCGGTGTGGGTGGGAGTCATGGTGGCGATTGTGCGTGGTGGGGGCGAGGTGGTGTCCAGCGGTTTGCGGCTGTGCCCCGGGTAGGCGCTGCCTGGGAAGTGGCTGTGCGGACTTTAGGTTTTCTTGAGGTGCAACCGGTCGGCAACCATCTGTGACCGCGTGCTGCACCCCGCGCAACGAAAAGTTCCCCCTGTCAGCCGGTGAGCCGTCACCGGGAGACGGGATACGAGGGGGAACACCACATGTCCGCAGTGACCGCGCCGAAGACCATCAGCCGTGAGCTGGAGAACCTGATTCGCGAGAACATGCCGCTGGTGGGCCACCTGGTGCGCGAGATGCTGTTCAAGGTGCCGGCGCACGTGCACCGCGACGACCTCGCCTCGGCGGGATACGCGGCCCTGGTCACGGCGGCGCAGGCGTACGACGCGAGCCGGGGTATCCCGTTCGGCCGCTTCGCGGCGGTGCGGGTCCGGGGTGCGCTGCTGGACGAGCTGCGCAGCATGGACTGGGCGAGCCGTTCGGTGCGGGCGCGGGCCCGGCGGGCCGACGTGGCCCGGCAGGAGCTGACGGCGAAGCTGGGCCGGACGCCGTCGCCGACGGAGCTGGCCGAGCTGCTCGGCGTGGGTGTGTCGGAGCTGGCGTCGGTCGACGACGACGTGCAGCGGGCCGCGGTGCTGTCGCTGCAGGGCTTCACCGCCGGTGCGGCCGAGGACATGGTCACCGAGGCGTCGCTGAACCCGGAGGAGATGCTGCTGCACCGGGAGCGGATCGGCTACCTGCACGACGCGGTCGCGGTGCTGCCGGAGCGGCTGCGGTTCGTGGTCGAGGCGTCGTTCCTGCAGGAGCGTCCGCTGGCGGACGTCGCCGCGGAGCTGGGCGTGACGGAGTCGCGGGTGTCGCAGTTGCGCACCGAGGCGCTGGCGCTGCTGCGCGACGGCCTGAGCACGCACATGGAGCAGAACGAGGGCGCGGTCAAGGGCGACGGTGTCGTGGCGCGGCGCCGGGCCGCGTACGCGGCGCAGATCGCGAGCCGCAGCACGATGACGACGCGGCTGGCCGTGACCGACGTGCAGGGCGTGAACCGTTCGGTGGCCTACGCCGCCTGACCAGCAGCAAGCGACGGCACAGGCCGCCACCCGCGGATATTGGGTGGCGGCCTGTGCCGTCGGTGCGGCAGGGTGGCACTGAGCCCGTCGCCGTCCAAGGGAGCCGTCGCCTCCGTGTGATACCGACCCGATCCGAGCGCGCCGCCGATGATCGGATGCGTGCGGATCGCCGTATTCCCGTCGGTATGACGTCCGCGGAGGACTCCCTTGATCAAGGCTGTAACGCTCAGCGCCGCCCATGACGGCGATCTTCTCTTCTCCGGGTTCGACCTGGTGCTCGGCGCCGGCGACCGGATCGGTGTCGTCGGGCCCAACGGCGCCGGCAAGACCACCCTGCTGCGGGTGCTCGCGGGTGACCTGGCCCCGGCGGGCGGCACCGTGACCCGTCGCCGGGGCGCCCGGGTCGGATACGTGCCGCAGCAGCTCGCCGCCGACGCCGGCACCGTCGGTGGCTTCCTCACCGCCGGCCTCGGTGAGCTGGCCGAGGTGACCGCGCGGATGCGCCGGCTCGAGCGGGAGCTGGCCGCGGGTGGCGACGTGCTCGACGCGTACGGGCAGGCGCAGGACCGGTGGACGGTGCTGGAGGGCTGGACCGCCGAGGCCCGCCTGGACGAGGTCCGCCGGCGCTTGGACATCGCCCATCTGGGCGACGACCGGCCGCTGCGCGAGGTGAGCGGCGGGGAGCAGGCCCGGCTGCTGCTGGCCCGGGCCCTGCTGGACGCGCCGGACGTGTTGCTGCTCGACGAGCCGACCAACCATCTCGACGCCGAGGGTGCGGCGTGGCTGGCGGACTGGCTGGCGGATTTCCCCGGCGGGGTGCTGGCGGTCAGCCACGACCGGGCCTTTCTCGACACCGCGGTCACCCACGTCATCGAGCTCGACGGCATCCACGACCGCCCGCAGGACTATCCGGGCGGTGGCTACCGGCACTACCGCGCCGAGAAGGCGCGCCGCTGGCAGCGGCTGCTGCTCGACTACGAAGCGCAGGAGAAGGACCGCCGCCGGTGGGAGGAGGACATCGCCCGTACCAAGGCCCAGTCGCTGCAGGTGGAGACGACCGTACGCTCCGGAGTGGAGGCGCCGCACCTGCGCCGGGTCGCCCGCCTGGTGGCGCGCAAGGCGAAGGTGCGCGAGCGGCGGCTGCGGCGGCAGATGGAGTCCGTACGGTGGATCGCCGAGCCGCGCACCCGGCCGCCACTGACGCTGGCGTTTCCCGGCGACGACGCCGCGCCCGGCGAGACCCTGATCGAGGTCGGCGACCTGAGCGTGACGCTCGGCGGGCGCACCGTGCTTGACGGCGTCGACGTCGGCGTACGCCGCGGCGACCGGATCCTGATCACCGGGCGCAACGGCGCCGGCAAGACCACGCTGCTGCGCGCGTTGCAGGCCGGGGCGGATGTCCCGGTGGCGGTGTTGCCGCAGACCGACGAGGGCCTGCGGTCGGCGGTGAGCGTCGTGGACTTCTTCCGCTCCCGGGTCCCGGTGTACGCGGAGGACGCGGAGAGGCTGCTCGCGGGCCACCAGTTCGGTCCGGAGCAGTGGGACGCCACCCTGCGCAGCCTGTCGGCGGGAGAGCTGCGGCGGCTGTTGCTGGCCGTGATGGTGAACAGTCCCGCCCGGGTGCTGCTGCTCGACGAGCCGACGAACTTTCTCGACTTCGACGCGCTCGACGTGGTGGAGGAGGCGCTGCGGGCGTACCGGGGGACTCTGGTGACGGTCACCCACGACCGGTATTTCGCGGCGGCGGTCGGGCACACCCGTCGCTGGCATGTCGCGGACGGCGGCGTGCGGGAGAGCTGAGATCATGGGGGCATGTCCCTGGTTCCGCGTCAGCACGCCGGGACGGTCGCGGCCGTCGGCGGCGCCGAGCAGGTCACCGAGGCGTGGTTGCAGAACCGGCGGTTGTCGGCGCACACCCGCGACGCGTACCGGCGCGACGTGACGGCGTGGCTGGCGTGGTGTGCCGAGCGCGACGCCGATCCGTTGCGGGCCTCGTTCCTGGACGTCAACGCGTACGCGCGGGGCCTGGAGTCCCGCCAGCTCGCCCCGGCGACGGTGGCGCGCAAGCTGTCGGGGCTGTCGAGCTGGTACGACTTCCTGGTCAAGCTGCGGGCGGTCGAGGCGAATCCGGTGGCCGGCGCCGACCGCCCGTACGTCTCGCGGGACCATTCGGCGACGGTGGGCCTGAGTCCCGAGGAGGTCGACGCGGTCATCGCCGCCGCCGAGACGGGCACCGGCGCGGCGGCGGCGCGGCACCGGGCGGTGATCGCCCTGCTCGCCGATCTGGGCCTGCGGGTCGGTGAGCTGGTCGGCCTCGACGTCGCCGATCTCGGGGTGGAGCGCGGGCACCGCAGCGTGCGGTTCGTGGGCAAGGGCGGGCGCCCTCGCCGGCGGGCGCTGACGCCGTACGCGGGGACGGCGCTGGACGCGTACCTGGCCGAGCGGGCGGCGGCCGAGGGGACCACCGCCGACCGTCTGGACGGGCCGCTGCTGGTCACCACCACCGGCGCGCGGCTGGACCGGCACGCCGTGTTCCGGCTGGTGCGCCGCCTCGCCCGGGAGGCCGGGATCGAGGGGTGGGCGCGGCTGTCGCCGCACTCGCTGCGGCACGCGTTCGCGACCTCGGCGCGGGCCGAGGGGGTGCCGCTGGAGGACGTGCAGGATGCGATGGGACACGCCGACCCGCGCACCACCCGGCGCTACGACCGGGACCGGCACAACCTGGACCGGGACCCCGCGTACACGCTCGCCGCCGCACGGGTCCGGCGCACCGGGCCCTGAGCGACCCCCTATCCTCGACCGGTCCGGCAAGTCGATCACGGGGCGGGGTTGGGTTGAACATCTTCGAAGCGGTGCTGCTGGGCGCGGTGGAGGGTTTCACCGAGTTCCTGCCCATCTCCAGCACCGGCCACCTGACCATCCTGGAGAAGCTGCTCGGCTACGAGATCGACGCGCGGGACATCACCGCGTTCACCGCGATCATCCAGTCGGGCGCGGTCCTGGCCACCGTGATCTTCCTGCGGCACGACATCATCCGGATCGTCACCGCCTGGATCCGCGGTGTGCTCGGCCGTGACCTGCGCGCCAACGCCGACTACCGGTTCGGCTGGGCGGTGATTCTGGGCTCGATCCCGATCGGCATCGTGGGCTTGCTGTTCCAGGACACGATCGAGACGACGCTGCGCAGCCTGTGGTTCGTGGCCGGGGCGCTGATCGTCTACAGCGGTGTGATGTGGTTCGCCGACCACGCCGCGACCCAGGTGCGCCACGTCGAGGACGTCACCTGGAAGGACACTTTGATCATCGGTGTGGTGCAGTGTCTCGCCCTGGTCCCCGGCGTCTCGCGCTCCGGTGCGACGATGACCGCAGGCCTGCTGCGCGACCTCGACCGGGTGACGGTGACGAAGCTGTCGTTCTTTCTCAGCATCCCGGCGCTCATGGGCGCGACGGTGCTGCAGACCGTCACCGAGTACGACAACATCTCCGCCGACAACGGCGGGGTCGGCTGGCTGCCCACGATCGTCGCCACGGTGACCAGCTTCGTGGTGGGCTGGTTCGCGGTGTCGTGGCTGCTGAAGTTCATCGCCCGGCACTCGTACTCGATCTTCATCAGTTACCGGCTGGTGCTCGGTGCGGTGCTGATGGTCCTGCTCGCGACGAACGTGATCGAGCCGAAGTGACCGTGTGACCCGGCGGGTTTCATCGACATTCGTTGTTCTTTGCCCGATGTGGCGATAACGTAGCGCGTGCCTATCGGTACGTACCGCTACGACTGGGGAGGGCCGCCATGGCCGACCTCGCGACCGACCGCCTCCCGCTGTTCCCGTTCCGCAGCCCCGGCGACGACCCGTTCACCCCGGTGGCCGCCGCCGACCGTCGCCGCCTCGACGGCCCGGTCACCCGGGTGCGGCTGCCCACCGGCGGCTGGACGTGGCTGGTCACCCGCCACGGCGACGTCAAGGAGATGCTGCGCAGCGACGCGTTCAGCGCCGACGCGACCCGGCCCGGCTTCCCGCTGTTGCGCGCACCGACCCCGCAGACCCCGCAGAGCACCCCGGGCGGGTTCGTCCGCATGGACGGCGAGGCGCACCTGCGGCTGCGCCGGATGCTGACCGCCGAATTCATGATCAGGAATATCCGGCGGATGGAGCCGCTGATCGCCGACGTCGTCGACGGCGTCCTCGACGCGGCCGAGGCGGCCGGGCCACCCGCCGACCTCGTCGCGACGTTCGCGCTGCCGGTGCCGTCGCTGGTCATCTGCCACCTGCTCGGCGTCCCGTACGCCGACCACGCCCTCTTCCAGCGGCACAGCGCGACCCTGCTCGACCACACCGCCGACCCGCTGCGGGCCCGCGAGGCCCTCCTCGGCCTGCGCGCCTACCTCGGCAACCTGATCGAGGCCAAACGCACCAGCGGCCGGGCCGGCGACGACCTGCTCGGACGCCTCGTCGACGAACGTGTGCGCACCGGCGAGCTCGAGATCGACGAGCTCATCGGCATGGCGGTGCTGCTGCTCGTCGCCGGGCACGAGACCACCGCCAACATGATCGGACTCAGCGTCCTTCTGCTGCAGCGCCACCCGCACGTGTGGCAGCGGCTGCGCGACGACGACCAGGCCGCCGACGCCGTCGTCGAGGAACTGCTGCGCTACCTGACGATCGTCCGGACCGGCCTGCCGCGCCAGGCGATCCGCGACGTCGAGATCGGCGGCCGACTCATCCGCGCCGGCGAACCCGTCACCGCGCTGCTGTCGCTCGCCAACCGCGACGACGAGGTCTTCGACGATGCCGACGAGTTCGACCCGTACCGGCAGGCCCATCAGCATCTAGCGTTCGGCTTCGGCGTGCACCAGTGCATCGGTCAGCCGCTGGCCCGCGCCGAGCTACGGGTGGCGCTGACCCGGCTCGCCCGCCGCTTCCCCGCCCTCACCGTCGCCACCGACCCTGACCGCCTGCCCAAACGCGACACCTCCCTCGTGTACGGCGTCGCCGAACTCCCGGTGACCTGGTGACCGCCCGCATCACCGCCGACCGCGACATCTGCGTCGGCGCGGGCAACTGCGTCCTGACCCTGCCCCGCGTCTTCGACCAGGACGACGAAGGCCTCGTGAAGGTGCTCGACCCCGACCCCGCCGACGCACCGGAGGACCTGCTCGACCAGGCCGTCGCCCGGTGTCCCTCCGGGGCGATCACCGTACGCTGACGAACCAGAGTCGGCGCCCGGCCAAGGGCCGTCGATCCCGATGTGGCGTGACGACGGAGACCCGATCGTCTTTGTCCGTCACTTCGTTCAAGACGCTCGGGTGGCTCGCCCGGCCGCGTCCGGCACCTATCGATGCGTGGCGTGCGGGTCGGTGGCATTGAGGGCGGCCACCACCTGGTCGTAGTCGCCGCGGGCCTCGCCGTAGCGCAGGAACTTGACCCGTTCGACCTGGATCTCGGTGGCCTCGGGCTCGCGCTCCAGCAGGCCGACGACCTCGCCCACGAACTCGTCGAGCGGCATCGCGGCGTCGCTGTTCTCGTGGCCGGGCAGCAGCGAGGTCCGTACCGCCGGCGGCACCAGCTCCACGACCGACACCGACGTGTCGGCCAGTTGCAGCCGGATGGACTCGCTGAGCATGTGGATCGCCGCCTTCGACGCGTTGTAGCTCGGGGTGGCCCTCAGCGGTGTGAACGCCAGACCGGACGAGACGGTGACGATGGTGGCGTCCGGGCGGGTCTGCAGGTGGCCGATGAACGCGCCGATCAGGCGGATCGGGCCCAGCACGTTCGTGGTCAGGACCTGTTCGGCGTCGGCGAGGAACGACTCGGGTCGGTGCCAGTCCTCGACCCGCATGATTCCCGCCATCGTGATCAACACGTTGAGCCGCGGGTGGCGGGCCAGCACCCGCGCGGCGGCCGCCTCGATGCTGGCGGCGTCGGCGGTGTCGATCTGCGCAGTGTCGATGCCGGGGTGCTCGGCCGCGATCCGTTCGAGCAGTGCGGTGCGGCGCCCGCCGACGATGACGGTGTTGCCGCGCTCCTGCAGGGCGAGCGCGAGGGCCAGGCCGATGCCGCTGGTGGCTCCCGGAATGAAGACGGTGTTGCCGGAGATGTTCATGGCCGCAAATCTGCCGGGTCCGCGGCGTGCGCGGCAGAGAGCGGTCATCGGGGGATCGGCGATCCCTGGATGCGCCGCGGCGAGCGACGATACTGGGCCGATGGACCGTGCCGCCCTCGCCGATTTCCTGCGCCGCCGCCGTGAGGGGCTGCGCCCCGCCGACGTGGGGCTGCCTGCCGGCGCCCGCCGCCGCGCCCCGGGCCTGCGCCGGGAGGAGGTGGCGGCGCTGGCCGCGATGTCGGCCGACTACTACACGCGGCTGGAGCAGCAGCGCGGCCCGCAGCCCAGCGACCAGATGCTGGCCTCGCTGGCGATCGCGTTGCGACTCAGCAGCGGCGAACGCGACTACCTGTTCCAGGTCGCCGGCCGTCACGGCCCCTCGTCGGTGCCGGCGAGCTCGCACGTCGCCCCGGCGCTGCTGCGCGTGCTCGACCGCCTCGACGACACGCCGGCGCTGATCCTGTCGAACCTGGGGGAGACCCTGGTGCAGAATCGCCTGGCCGCGGCGCTGTTCGGGGACCGCTCCGGCGACACGGGCCTCGACCGCAGCGAGGTCTACCGCTGGTTCACCCGGCCCGCGGAACGGCTGCGCTATCCCGAGCACGACCGGGACCGGCAGAGCCGCGCCCAGGTGGCGAACCTGCGGGCCGCCTACGGCGCGATGGGTCCGCGCAGCAGGGCCGGGGAGCTGGTACGGGCCCTGCAGAAGGTCAGCGCCGAGTTCGCCGGCCTGTGGGAACGCCACGAGGTGAGCCGGCGGTTCGCCGACCACAAGGTCCTGCTGCATCCGGAGCTCGGCGCCATCGAGGTGGACTGCCAGGTGCTGTTCACCGAGGACCAGTCGCAGGCCCTGCTGGTGCTGACCGCCCCGCCGGGCAGCGAGGGCCACGAGAAGCTGCGCCTGCTCGCCGTCGTCGGCCAGCAGACGTTCACGCGGGCCTAGGGGCCACGCCCGGCCACGACGCTCAGCCCGGACGGCGGAGAACGGCCTGGACCAGCGCCAGGGCCGCCTCCGGTGTCAGTCCGAGGGCTCTGGTCTCGTCCGCGTACCGTTGCGCGGCAGCGTGGGCAGCGACCGGAGTCCCGGCCGCCGCCGGGGTGACCAGCGTGCCCGCCCGGCCGTGGGTCTCCACCAGCCCGGCCTGCTCGAGCTCGCGGTAGGCGCGGGCCACCGTGTTGACCGCCAGTCCCAGGTCGGCGGCGAGCCGGCGCACCGGCGGCAGCCGGGTGCCCGCCGCGAGGACCCCCTGCGCGGCCAGGGCCGCGATCCGCGTGCGCACCTGCTCGTACGGCGGCACCGGCGACGCCGGGTCGATCACGATGTCCACGCGCGGCCCCCCGTCCGTCACAGCAGCCGCGGCGGGGTGTTGCCCGCGGCGACGATGGCCCGGCGCATCGGCACCATCGCCAGCAGAATGCCACCGAGGACGAAGAACACCACCAACGACACGATCCCGATGCGGTAGCTGTTGGTGAGCTGGAACACCAGGCCGAACGCGAGCGGGCCCAGCCAGCTCGTGCCCTTGTCACTGATTTCGTAGAAGCCGTAGTACTCGCCCTCGCGGCCCTCGGGAATGAGCTGGCTGAACAACGAGCGGCTCAACGCCTGACTGCCGCCCATGACCAGGCCGATCCCGACGCCGAGCAGCATGAACGGCACCGGCTCGCCCTCGGGCAGCCAGAACGCGCCGAGAATGACCAGCAGCCACAACGCCAGGGCGAGCAGCACCGTACGGCGGGCGCCGATGTGCTCCGCGACCCGGCCCAGCAGCAGCGCCCCGCCGAACGCCAGGAACTGCACGATCAGGATCGTCACGATCAGGGTGGGCTGGTCCAGGCGCAGCTCCTCGGTGCCGAACTGGCTGGCCAGGGCGATCACGGTCTGGATGCCGTCGTTGTAGACCAGGTAGGCGACCAGGAAGAACAGGGTCAGCGGGTACGCCCGCAGGCCGCGCACGGTGTGGACGAGCTGCCGGAAGCCGTCGGTGAGCACGTTGCCGCCGAGGCTCACCGCCGTCGGACGCTCGCGCAGCCAGCGCAGCGGCAGCAGGGTGAACACCGCCCACCACACCCCGGCCGACACGATGCACCAGCGGGCCAGGTCGAGGGTGCGCTGGTTGTCGCCCTCGACGCTGAGGACCGTCACCACGACCAGGTTCGCCAGCAGCAGGACGCCACCGCCGAGGTAGCCCAGCGCCCAGCCGCGGCTGGACACCCGGTCACGTTCGTCGGGGCCGGCGAGCCGCGGCAGGAACGAGTTGTAGACGACCACCGACGCGCCGAACGCCACGTTGGCGACGATGAACAGCGCCCCGCCGAGCAGGTACCGCTCGCCGGTCACGAAGGCCATCGCGATCGTCGCGCCCGCGCCGGTGAACGCGGCCGCGGCCAGCAGCGGCTTCTTGCGCGCCGCCCGGTCGGCGATCGCGCCCATGACCGGCAGCACGAAGACGGTCAGCAGTACCGACAGTGACACCAGGTAGGGAAAGTACGAGCCCGCGGCGACGCTGATGCCCAGCGGGTACACCCGGCCGTGACACTCGTCCGCGCCGAGGCCGCACCCGGCGGCCTGCTCGGTGACCGAGGTCAGGAACGGGCCCAGGAACACCGTGATGACGGTGGTGGAGAACGCCGAGTTGGCCCAGTCGTACATGTACCAGCCGGTGCGTTCACGCCGCGCGACAGGCGCCGCGGTGGTGTCGGTCATGGCCGGAGATGATGTCACCTTCCCGGCCCGCGCGGGTACCGCTGTCTCAGCCGTTCACCGCCCACCAGCGGGCCAGCGCCGCGGTGGCCGGGTCCTCGGAGCCGGCCAGGGCCGCCCACGGGTCCGCACCGGGTGGCAGCTCCTCGGCCGCGTACGCGGCCAGCTCCTGCGGGCTCACCGGCTCGGTCGCGGCCGCAGCCGCGTCGACCAGGCCCAGGCTGCCGGTGTCGATCCACGGGAACCCGTCGACCGGTTCCGGCAGTGGCCCCACGTCGACGACCGGCGGAAACGCGCTGACCGGCTCGCCCGCGGGACCGGCCGCGTCGGGGTCGGCGCCGACCGGGCCCAGCCCGTGCGCGTCGGCCGTCTCCGCGGACGCCGGCTGCGGCTGGTCGGGGGCGGTGCCCGGGGCGTCCTGGTGCTCCCACCCGGCATCGTGGCCCTCGTCCACCTGCGGGGTGATGTCGCCGTACCCCTGGTGATCCTCGAAGTCGTCGTGCCACCGGTCCGCGTCCGCGACCGGTGTGTCGTGCGGGACCGGATCATGGTGGCCGGCGTCGTCGTGGCCCGGGTCGGGAAAGTCCGGCCAGCCGTACTCGTCGCTCATGCGTTCTCCTGACCGATGGGTGCGGACGCGGGCGCCAGGGCACGCGCGCGGGTGAGGACCTCGTCGACCTGCGCGAGTCGGCCGCGGACCTGCTGCAGCTCCGCGGTGGCCCGCGAGCGCCGCCGGGCGCGCCCCGCGGCGTCCTCGGCGGCCGCCGCGTCGAGCTCGGCGATGTGGGCGTCGAGTTCGCGCAGCCGGCGCTCGACGGCGTCGTCGACGGCGACGCTCAGCGCGTACTGCAGGTCGGTGAACCGGTGGGAGATCTCGTCCTGCAGGGCGGCGCGGGCCTCGGCCAGCACGTCGCGCAGCCAGGCCCGGGCCTGCTGCCGGTCGGTCTGCACCCGCCGGCGGTACAGCACGTACCCGCCGGCCGCCAGCCCCAGGCCCAGCCCGGCGACGGGGACCAGCAGCCCGCCGGCGACCGCGCCGCCGGCGCCCAGCACCGAGGCGCCGAACATCGCCCCACGACCGGCCATGAACGCGATGCCACCGGCGGACAGCGCGACCAGCAGGCTGTCGCCGGAACCGTCGCGGGGCGGCCCCGCCGCCAGGGTGTGCCGCAGCGTCGCGTTGAGCCGGTCCAGCATCCCGGCCAGCTCCTCGTCGTCGAAGACCTGCGCCAGCACCCGCTCGCCGACCTGGCGGAACGTCGCCCGCAGATCCTCCGAGAGCCGTACGGCCACCGCCTGCAACTCGGCGTCCACCCGGTCCGGCAGCGCGGCCAGCGCGCCGCCGCGCAGCGTGTCGATGCGCGCCGCGACGTCCTGCTGCAACGTGGCCACGCGGGTCCGCAGCAGGCCCACCACCTCGACCCGGGCCCGCTGCGTCTCGGTGCTCAGCAGCAGCGCCCACTGCCGCTGCTCGGTGCGCTTGCGGGCGGCCAGCGCGCCGCGCTCCTCGCGGACCCGCGCGGTCTCGCCCGGGTCCGCCTCGGCCGCGCGCACCCGCGCCTCGGCGGCCTGCTCCAGGCGGACCAGCTCGGCGCGGGCGGCCCGCAACACGTTGGCGAGCTGGAGCTGGTGACCCCGGCCGGCGAGCTCCACCAGAGCGTGCTGCAGCGCGGCGATGTGCGAGGCCTCGACCAGCGCGGCCTGCTCGCCGGCCGGGACGCCCAGGGCCACCTCGGCCAGGCGCGCCGACACCGGGAACCAGGGCGCGTCGGCGAACCGCGGCGCCCGCGCGCGCAACAGCACCCGGTTGTCGTCGGCGATGCGCCGCCAGCCCGGGAACGCGTCGACCTTGGTCAGCGCGAACACCACCGTGTCCACGCGCTCGCTGGCGGCGACGAGGAAGTCGAGCTCCGGCTGCGACAGCGGCGCGGACGCGTCGGCGACGAACAGCAGCGCGGTCGCCCGCTCCACCGCGTCCAGCGCGACGGCGGTGTGCGCGGGATCGAGGCCACCGACGCCCGGGGTGTCGAGCAGGCTCACGTACTGCAGCAGCGGCGCCGGATGCGTCACCTCGATGCGCCGCGGCGCGCGGGGACCACCGCGGCCGGTGGCCCAGTCACCCAGCTCCCGCAGCTCCAGGTCGACGGGCTCGCCCAGGCCCGGCACGTACGCGACCGCGCCGGCCGTGGCACCGGGGGAGAAGTGCAGGTAGGCGGCGGTGGCGACGGCGGCGTCGACCGGCGACAGGCCCGGCACCCCCAGCAACGCGTTGATCAGCGAGCTCTTGCCGCGTTTGGTCTCGCCGACCAGGACGATCGACGGGCGCGTCAGCCGGCGGCGGCGCAGCTCGGCCAGCTCGGCACCGGCGTCGGCGTCGGCGGCGCGCACGGCGGCGAGCGCGTCCGACACGGCCGAGTCGAGGGCCTGGGCCAGGTCGCGGGGTGCCGTCACGAGCCGGCCTCCTGAGCGCTGTGCTCCCGGGCCGTCTCACGGATCGACTGGGCCAGCAGGTGGAAGCCGCGGTGGGCGACCTGGGCGACCCGGGCCTGGGCCGGGCCCGCACCGGCCACCGCGTACACCCGCCACCGGCCGGCCGCCTCGACCGCGGCCGCCGCCAGCTCGTCGGCACCGGCGTGCGGCAGGCACAGCACGGTACGCGCGTCCTCGCAGGTGGCCAGCCGGGTCAGCTCCTGCTCCCAGGCCACCGGCAGCTCCACCCGGCCCGTCGCCACCCGCTGCGCCACCTCCAGCAACCGCAGCCGGTGATACGCCGGCTCGCGCAGCAATCGCTCGGTCGCGTCCCGCAGCGCCTCGCAGTCGCGGCGCTCGCTCGTGTGCCCGGCGATCCGCTCCAGCCGCGACAGCGCCCACCCGGCCTTGATCGCGTCGGCGCGCCACCGCAACGACCGGTCCAGCGTGTGCCGCAGCCGGGGGAAGCCGGAGGCCAGCACGAGGCGGCGTACCAGCTCGCCCGTGCCCAACTGCGGCTGCGCGGCGAGCTGCGCCAGGGCGAAGCCGACGCCGTACAGGTCGAGCAGCCCCAGCAGCCGCTCCCGGCGCTCCGGGCCGACCGGCGCGGGCCGGCTGCGGAACAGGTCCACCGAGGCGAGCAGCACCCGCAGCTCGTCCGCCGGCAGCGCGGCCAGCTCCTTCAGGGCGGCGCAGTCACCCGCAGTGAGCCGGCCCGCCTCCCCGGTCTCGGCGAGCAACCCCACCACCGGCACAACCTGCGACACCGTACGGGCCAGCAAGCCGGCCTGCTGCTCGGCGAGGGGACCGGCGACCGGCCACGGGTCCGCCGCCCCGCCCACCAGCGTGTCGACCTTGCCGAACACGCCCAGCGCGTTGATCGGGCTGCTCGCCAGCCGCGCCGACGCCGCCCGGAACGCCTCCAGCGCCCGCACGTCGTCGGCGCGGACCGCCTGCGTGAACACGTAGACGACCGCCTCCGCGGCGGCGATCTCCGATGCCGAATCGGCGTCGATGGCGGCGTCGAACGGCGCGGCGGTGGCGCCCAGCTCGGCCGCGGCCCGCGCCGACACCACCGTGTCGGCCGAGGCCAGGCCCGGCGTGTCCACCACGGTCAGGTCGCGCAACTTCTCACTGGTCAACGTCACATCCACGTACGCGACCCGCCCGGCGCCCATCCCGAGGCGCTGCGGGATCATGCCGTCGTCGTCGAGCGGCAGGCTCGCGCGGCTGCCGTCGCGGCCGACCACGTCGACCCGGTCGGCCGTGCCGTAGCGGAACCGGGTGACCACCCGGGTGCACTCGCCGACGGCCGTCGGGGCGACCCGGCGCCCGATCAACGCGTTGACGAGTGTCGACTTTCCGGCTTTCAACCGCCCGGCGATCGCGACCCGTAACGGCTCGGCGAGCCGGTCACGAACGTGTCGCACCTGGCCAGCGGCCTCCGGGCCCACCGTGGCAACAACCTCGTCACACAAGGTAGCCACGCGGGCGGAGAGCGGGCCCACGGTCATGACTCGTCAGCCGAGCACACATTCGGCGAGAATGTGCTGACCGCGGCCGTCGACGCAGACAAGGCGAGTGACCTTCCCCTCCCGGGCAGGGCGGATCGCCTGCCGCAGCACACACTACGGATGCGCGAACACGCGCGGATCCCGAGTTCGTGCCAACGGACGCTGCCGGGGGGCGCAGCGGGATGGGGGTGTGGGTGTCACAGCAGGACCTGGCCGGTCTCGCCGCCGCCCACCTGCGCCGCCCCGGCCTCGTCGTGCTCACCGGCGTACCCGGCGCCGGCCGCAGCACCCTGCTGCGCCGCGTCGCGCAGGCCGCGGCCGGCCCGGTCCACGCCGGCGGCGGCCTGGCGATGCTCGCCGGCGTGCCCGCGCTCGCCCTGTCCCGCGCGGTCAAGGCCCGCCTGCCCGCCCACGACGTGCCGCTGCTGGCCGAGGCGGTCCGCTCCCGCGTGCGCACCGGGCTGCTCGTCCTCGACGACCTGCAGTACGCCGACCCCGCCACCCTCGCCGCCCTGCCCCACCTCGCCACCCGGATCCGGGTCGTCGCCGCCCTGCGCACCCCGCACCGCATCCCCGAGGCGACGGTGGCCGCGCTGCGCGGCGCCGCCACGGCCTGGCTCGACATCGCCCCGCTGGACCCGCCCGCCGCCGCCGACCTGGTCCGGCGCACCGCGGGACACCTCGACGGGGCCGCCGTGGCCGCGGTCGTCGCCCGCGCCGGCGGCAACCCCCTGGCGATCACCGCCCTCGCCCGCGCGGCCGGCGCCGGCCGCGGCACCCCGGACACCGACATCGACCAGGTCGCGTACGCGATCGCCACGGCCCTGGCCGACCTGCCCCGCGCCGCCCGCACCGCGCTGGCCGCCCTCGGCCTGCTCGGACGCCCCGCCCCGCCGGCACTGCTCGGCGCCGGCGCGCAGGCGCTGCACGAGGCCGGGCTCGTCCACGACACCGGCGACGGCATCGTGGCGGTGTCGGCGTACGTCGCCGAGATCGCCGCCGGCCTGCTCGACGCCGACGCCCGCACCGAGCTGCACCGCGCCCTGGCCACCGCCGTACCCGACGCGGAAGCGGCCCGGCATCTCGCCGCCGCCGGAGACCATCCGCAGGCCTACCGCAAGGCCCTCGCCGCCGCCGACCACACCACCGGCGGCGACCGCGCCGACCTGCTTCTGTTCGCCTGCGCCTGCCCCGGTGTCACCGTCACCGCCCGGGTCCGCGTCGCCGCGGCCGACGCGCTGCTCGCCGCCGGACGCCCGCACGCCGCGGCCGCCGTGCTGGCCACCCCGGGCCCGCTCGGCGTCGAGGCCGACGTCCTGCGCGGCGAGGCGCTCCTGCAGGCGGGCGACCCCGTCGCGGCCCGGGCGGCCGTCGCCCCCGTACCCGACGCGGCCGCCGCCACCGTCGTCGCGGCCCGCGACCGGGTCCTGCTCCTTGCGGACCTGGCCTGCGATCCGGTGACCGCCGCCGACACCGCGGAGAAGATCATCGCCCGCCACCCGACGCCACCACCCGGCGTGGCGGCGGCCCTGGCCGCGGTCCGCGCCGCCCACCGCACGCCCGGCTGGGAACGGGAACTGGCCGCGGCGGCGTCGGCCGCGACCGACCCGCTCACCGCCCGGTGGAGCGCCTGGCTGCTGGTCGGCCATCTGATCGCCGACGGGCGCCTCGCCGACGCGGCCCGCTCGGCCCGGTCGGCGGCCGCGGCCTGCGGGGCCGCGCTGGCGTACAGCTGGCAGACCCGCTTCCTGGCCGTCGCGGGATGGGCCGAGGTCCTGCAGGGCCACACCCTCCCGCCCTCCGCTGCCGACCTTGTCGCGACGGCCCCGACGTCGGTGGCGGACGACGTCGTCCGCAAGGGCGCGGACCTCGCCGACCGGGCACTGCCACCCGACGCCCGGGCCTACGCCCTCGCGGCGACCGCGCTGGTCGAGGCCGACACCGGGCTCCTCGCCGCCGCCCGGGCCCGGCTCGCCACCCCGCAGGAGCATCCCGCCACCGCCTGGGTGGCCCGGGAGGCCGCCTGGCTCGACGGGCAACCGGAACGGGCGGCGGCACCCGCCGAGGCCTGCACCGCGGGACTGCTCACCGGCCTGCAGCACATCACCTCCCGCTGGGCCGCGTACGACACGGGCGGCCGGTCTCGAACCCCCGCCGGAGACGCCGCACCCGCCATCCCGGCCGGACTGCCCGACGCCGCCCGCCGCACCCTGACCGCCTGGGCCACCGGCACCGGATTCACGGCCGCCGCCCAGGCGTGGGCCGGGACCGCCCGGCGCGAACAGATCCGCTGCCTGCTCGCCGCCGGCCTGCAGGAAGCCGACCCGGACCGCGCGGTCGCCGCCCTGCTCGAGGCCGAACACCTCGCCGACGAGGCGGGCCTGGTCGTCCTCGCCGGCCGCGCCCGCCGCGGCCTACGCCGCCACCGCGTGCACCGCGACACCCGCAGCCCCCGTTCCGGCACCAACCTCACCCGCCGGGAGCTGGACGTGCTGCACCTCGTGGCGGCCGGCGAACCGACCCGGCGCATCGCGGGCCAGCTCGGCATCGCGGCCGAGACGGTCGACACCCACATCCGCGCGGGGATGCGCAAGCTGGGGGCCCGCACGCGTACGGAAGCGGCAGCACTGGCACTGACCCAGCTCGAATCCGGCCGCTTTCACCCCCCGCCCGCCGGGCGCGACCATCCCGGCTCGCCCGACCGTTCCCCGCCGCCTGAACGCGGTGCTCCGCGTGACCGATCCGATCGATCCGATCGATCCGACCGTGAGGATGGCCGGTGAGCCGACAACCTGACGCCCTCCGCCACGTCGTCGCCTCCAGCGCCGACGCCGACACCGTGGTGCGCCGCCTCCTGCGCGACGGCTGGACCGTCCGCGAGGGATACGCCCTGCCCAGCTCCACCTGGGACGTCACCCTCGAACGTCTCGTGCTGTACGGGCGCATCGGCGACCGGGACACCCTCAAGCTCGCCGTCCTGGCCGCGGCGCGCGGCGCCGGCATCGTCGCCGTCTGCGACGCCGACAGCGCCCTGGGCCGCGCGCTGATCGACGACCTGAGCCGCCTCGGCCCGGTCCAGCTCGGTCCCGGCAACCAGACGGCGTCCCCCGCGGACGCCGGCGACGCCCTGGCCGAGCTCATCCCCGAACAGCGCGCCCTGCTCGACCGTCTCGCCGCCGGCGACACCATCGCGGCGGCGGCGGCAGCGGAGTTCCTGTCCCTGCGTACGGCGAACCGCCGCATCGCCGAAGCCCGCGCCCTGTTCGGCGTCCGCACCACCCGAGAGGCCGTCCTGGCGTACCTGCGCCAGCGCCGCGCGGCCGACTGAAAGCCGCCCGTACGGCAGGGCCACCCCTGTCGATAAGATCCGCATCGATGAAGGTGCTGATCTCCGCCGACCCGGAAGGGATCTCGGGGGTCGATCGTGACGGAAAGTACTGGGGGAGGCAATGTTCCCCCGTGCCATCACTGGATAGGGCGCTGTCCGTCCGCGCTGCGCGCGAGTACCGTGGCCGCTCACGATGCTGTCAGTCCCGTGCCGGCAGCATCGTCCTCTGCGCGGAGGATGCCGTGCGGGTCGGCGCAGGTACCGTAAGCGCCATGAACCTGGAGGAGCTGGCCCGGCGGGTCGCCGCGCTGGAGGAAGAGGTCGGTGTGCTGCGCCAGGAGGCGGCCGCGGCCCGCGCTCTCGCGGCCGGCGCCGACCGTGACGTCGCGGATTACCGGGCCGAGCTGCGCGGGCACACCCGTGTGCTGTCCGCGTTGCGGGAGACCCAGCTCGACCAGGGACAGGCGATCACCGGACTTGGTGAGAAGGTCGATCAGCTGACCGCGACGGTCGGGCATCTACGCGACCAGCACGGCGCGAGCCTGACCGAGATCGTGGGACTGCTCGGCCAGCTGATCGACCGCGAGGGCGGACAACAGTAGCCCCCGCCCGTAGGCCCTGGCGGCCGCCGCGCCATGGGGCCGGCCGGGCGGCGAGTTGGCAAGAACAATCGGTGACCATGACGTCCTACGAACCGGACGACGGCTTCCGCGCCGCACTCACGCAGCATGTCGTAGGCGATACGCCGCAAGATGGCCACCACCCGAGCCACGTCGGCCACGACGTTGTACCGCCGGGGCCAGTCCGACTCGGGACGCAGGTTGACCACCGATGGGTAGGGTTCCCGGTCCCGGTGTTCCAGCCAGTCCCGAACGCACCCGCCACCGCCTCACCCAACTACTCGCCACCTCCGCGGCGCACTGGCTGAGCGACTCGCCGGCGTCGATGCCGACGGGCGACGCGACGCACTGGGGAGGCCGGGCACTCGCGTTGGCCCGCCGGATCGGCGACCTCGAAACCGAGATGCACGCGCTCGTCAACGTCGGATCCTGCCGACTGCAACAAGGCGATCGGGCCGGCGCATCCCAGATGGAACAGGCCCACGCCGCCGCCGGCGCCGCCAACAAGATCAAAGATCTGTGGTGCTGGGCCAGCTAGACAAGCGTGGGGCCGTGTAGGCGGCGGACCCTTCGCGGCAGGCCACCTGCACCTGCGGGCTGGTCGTGCGAGGTCAGGCTATGCCCGCCTCCTTGGCAAGGATCGCGGCCTGCACCCGGGAGGTGCAGCTGAGCTTGGCCAGGACCCGGGATACGTGCGTCTTCGCGGTTGCCTCGGTGATCGCGAAGGTCGCCGCCAGGTCCGCGTTGGACAGGCCGCGGCCCAGCGCTGCCAGCACGTCCCGTTCGCGGGCGGTCAGGCTGTCGAGTGACGGATGCGGGCGTGGCGGCGCCGGCGTCGGCTCGGCGGCGGCGAAGACGACGAGCAGTCGGCGGGTCACCTCCGGCGCGAGGACGCCGTCGCCGACTGCGACCCGGCGCACGGCGTCCACCAGGGCGGCCGGTTCCACCGATTTCAGCAGGAAGCCCGCCGCGCCTGCGCGTAGCGCATCGAAGAGATATTCGTCGATGTCGAACGTCGTAAGGATCAGTACGTCGGCCGCGCCGGTCGCGGTGATTGCGCGGGTCGCGGTGATGCCGTCGGTGCCGGGCATGCGGATGTCCATGAGCACCACGTCCGGGCGCAGCGCGGCGGCCTGGCGGATCGCGATCGCGCCGTCGGCGGCCTCGCCTACCACGGCGATGTCGGCGGCCTGTTCCAGCATCAGGCGCAGCCCGGCGCGGATTGCGGCGTGGTCGTCGGCGAGCAGGACGCGGATCTGGGGTTGCGTCACGGGCGTTCCCGGGGATGCAGGGGCAGCGTCGCGTGGACCCGCCAGCGGTCGCCGTCCCGGCTCGCCATCAGTTCGCCGCCCAGCAGCGTGGCCCGCTCGCGCATTGATGTCAGGCCCGTGCCCGCGCTCAGCGCGTGATGGCCGAGATCGTCCGAGCGGGTCAGGGTGTTGACAACCGTCACCGTCACCCGGTCGCCGGCCTCGCGTACGTCGAGGCGTACCTCCGAGGCCGGCGCGTGTTTGCGCGCGTTGATCAATGCCTCCCGGACGATCCGATAGGCGGCGTGCGCCACCAGCACCGGAATCCGCGGAATCTCCCGGGTGTGCACGTCGACCCGCAACCCGCTGGCCACGGCCGCCTCGACGAGGTCGGGCACCCGGTCCAGGCCGCCGGGCATCGTGGGGTCCTTCTCTGTGGCGTCCTCGGCCCGCAACAGCAGGATCATCGACCGCATCTCCTCCAGGGCGGCCAGGCTGCTGGTGCGGGCCTCGCGCAGCGCCGCCCGGTCGCGTTCGGTCTCGGGCGGCAGCGCCAGGACGGCGCCGGAGTGGATCGCAGTCGTGGACAGGTGGGCGCCGATGACGTCGTGCAGGTCTCGTGCCATCGCCGCGCGCTCGGCGAGGACGGCCTCGTGCGCCGTCCGCTCGGCGGTGAGCGCGCCCAGCGAACGCTGCTGGCGCATGTTCGCCGCCCACCACAGCGGCACGAACAGCAACGTGGTCAGCTGCAGGCTGATGAACACGGCGATGCGGAACTGGCCCGCGGCGAGGCCACCCACGACGCTTGCCGTGCCGATGGCGACGAACACCGCGGTCGTCACCGCAGCCCGAGCGCGGGCGGAGGCGAACAGGCCGACCGACAGCAGCAGGTCGAACATGACCAGAACGAGAGCGATGCTGCCGCCGAGCGCCACGTCCGCGCCGGCCGCGACGGTGGCAGCGCCGAGCGCGAGCATCGGGTGTCGGCGCTTGCCGAGCATGGCCAGGCAGCCGGCGGTCAGAAAGACGGTGTGCCACCAGCCCGGAACGCCGGCGAGGCTACCGGCCTGGGTCGAGGACCAGACATCGATCAGGCCGACGAGGTTGAACGCCAGGCCGACGGCGAACGTGCCGGCCGCGGTCATCACGTCCTGGAACCGGGTGCTGCTCCGCCAGTGCCCGACGAGCCGGTGTCGCACCTGTGCCGTTCCCACGGGCCTATCCCATCATGGGCCGCACCGAACGGCGTCCGTCGAAGGTTGTACGCGCCCGGAGACCGGACATCCTTCGGCCGACGCGACGCTCGGCCGACGCGCCGCAGAGTCTGCGGTATGGAATTCGCGCTCTTGGGTTCGCTGGCGGTCCTTGCACTGATCGACTCCACCAGCTTCGGGACCTTGCTGATCCCTGCCTGGCTGCTGATGCATCCCGGCCGGGTCCGGGCCGCGCGCATGCTGGTCTTCCTCGGCACGGTCGCCGCCTTCTACTTCGCGGTCGGGGTGGCCGTCGCGCTGGGCGCGGACGCTTTCCTGCCGCAGATCAGCCGCCTGCTCGACACCCGGCCGGTGCTGTGGGCGCAACTCGTCGTCGGGGTCGCACTGTTCTTCTGGAGCTTCCGACTGGAGCGCAAGAACAAGACGACGGCCGGCAGCGGCCGGCTGCTCAGTTGGCGGGATCGCGCCCTGGCGGACGGCGGCGGCGTCGCGGCCCTCGCCGGGCTGGCGCTCACGGCGGGCGCCGCCGAGGTGACGACTATGCTGCCCTACCTCGCCGCGATCGGGATGGTCACCACGGCGGCGCTGCCCGCAGCGCACATCGCGCTGGTGATGGCCGGCTACTGCCTGGTGATGATCATCCCGGCGTTGGTGCTGCTGGTCGCTCGCTTGGCCGCCGGGCAGCACGTCATCCCGCTGCTGACCCGGCTGAGTGACTGGATGGTCCGCAGCAACGCCGTGGCGTGGATCGTAGGCATAGTCGGATTCCTGCTCGCCCGGGACGCCGCTTTCCGCCTGGACCTCTTCTCCTGAATCAGGATCAGGTCAGGAGCGGTTCGTCGACCGGCACAGGATGTCCGAGATGTGGATCGTTAGGGTCAGAGTCGGCGTTCTCGATGGCTGCGGGGGCGGCGTCAGGTTGCGGCGGTGGTCCTCACGACGGTGTGGCGCGCCGGCGCGCACTTCCTGACCAGCCCCGATGACTGGCCCGACCTGCTGCCCGTCCGAGCGCACCTGCCCACTCGCCCACCCGATCTCCTCCGGCTGCGGCGTGTAGAACACGTGCAACTCCCGAGCCGACAAGAACCGCTTGAATCTCGGATACGCGGTCCGCTCGATCGACGTCACGCCACATCACGCCCCACACCCGTAGAGATCAACCCGTACGGATCGAGGAACTCATGGACGAGCGGTCAGGTCTCATGGGGCGAGCGCGGCCAGGGCCAGTTCCACGAGGCTGTCGGCGTAGTCGTCGGTGAGCGGCCCGGTGCGCAACAACCACCGGTGGTAGATCGGACCGAAGAGGAGTTCGACCGCCTGGTCGAGGTCGACCTCGGCGCGCACCTGCCCGGCGTGCTGGCCGGCGCGCAGACGGTCCTTCACCGCGTCGAGCTGGGGCCGCAGGAGCCGGTCGCGGGCCTGCTCGGCGAGCGCGTCGTCCGCCAGCGTCTCGATGGTCAGCGCGCGGGTGGTCGCGGACAACTGGCTGTCGGCGAACTCCGCAACAGTGCTCCGCACGACCGCGCGCAGGTCGGTGCGGAGGTCGCCGGTGTCGGGCAGCGCGACGGGCCCGGCGGCCGTGACCGCCTCCACGAGCGCGTCCAGGATCACCGCGCCTTTGCCGCGCCACCACCGGTAGATGGTCTGTTTGCCCACGCCGGCGCGTGCGGCGATCGCCTCGACGGTCAGGTCGGCGTATCCGGTTTCCGGCAACAGGCCGAGGGCGGCGTCGAGGACGGCCCTGCGCGCACGCTCGTTGCGACGGCCGGGATCGGGAGTGGGCATCCGGGCACCTTACCGCAGACGAGACGAACCGTCTCGTCTTGACACGGTGGAAGCGTCGGAGGCACTCTAACGAGACGAACCGTCTCGTCTCGCTTTCGTGAAGGAGAACCATGGCCCACATCGCGATGGTCAGCATCCCGGCACACGGGCACGTCAACCCCAGCCTGGACGTCGTGCACACGCTCGTGGCACGAGGCCACCGGGTCACCTACGCCAACGCCGCCTCGTTCGGCGACGTCATCGCCCGTACGGGAGCCGAACTCAAGCCGTACCGTTCCACCCTGCCCAGCACCGACAAGATGTGGCCCGAGGACCCGATCGAGCAGCTAACGCTGTTCCTCGACGACGCGGTCGCCATGCTCCCGCAGCTCCGCGCCGCGTACGCCGACGACCGACCGGACCTGTTCCTCTACGACATCGCCGGCGCCCCGGCCCGGCTCCTCGGCGAACAGTGGGACATCCCCGCCGTCCAGCTCTCGCCCACCTTCGTCGCCTGGGACGGATACGAGCAGGAGATGGCACCGGTCGTCGACGCCATCCGCGCCGACCCACGCGGCGCGGACTACTACCGGCGATTCGCCGGCTGGCTCGCGGCCAACGGATCATCCACCACGGACAGCGTCGCCTTCCAGGGCCGGCCGCCCCGCTGCCTCGCCCTGGTGCCCCGCGCCCTGCAGCCACACGCGGACCGGGTCGACCCCGCCGTCTACAGCTTCGTCGGCCCCGCCCTAGGCGACCGCCGCGACCAGGGCGGCTGGACCCGCCCCGCAACTGCCGACAAGGTGCTGCTCGTGTCCCTCGGATCGGCCAACACCCGCCACCCCGACTTCTACCGCCGCTGTATCACCGCCTTCGGCACACTCCCCGGCTGGCACACAGTCCTGCAGATCGGCCGGCACGTCGACGCCGCCGAGCTCGGCACCCTCCCGGCCCGCGTCGAAGCGCACAACTGGATTCCCCAGCTCGCGGTCCTGCAGCAGGCGGACGCGTTCCTCACCCACGCCGGGATGGGCGGCAGCAGCGAGGGACTGTACTGCGGCACCCCCATGATCGCCGCACCCCAGGCCACCGACCAGTTCGCCAACGCCGACCAACTCGCCGCACTCGGCGTGGCCCGCATCGTCGATCCAGCGACCGTGACCCCCGACGAGCTACGCCGAGCGTTGCTGCACCTCACGTCCGACACGACCGTGACGACCCGCTGCGCCGCCATCCAGCGCCAGGTGCGTGAGCAAGGCAGCGCAGCGCACGCGGCCGACTTGATCGAGGCCGAACTGGCCGAAGCCGTCATGCGGTAACCGACGCAGCGCTCCGACGACGGATTGACCTTCACTGTGTTCGCGGCCATCGCCAAGTCCCACGTCAGCAGATCGTCGAAGGAACCCGTGAGGGCCTCGACGCCGCCCGCGCCCGAGGGCGCGGGCGCGTGGGCGGCCGCCCACGCGCCCTGACCATCGATCAGGCGGACGCAGGGAATCTGACTGAATGGCACGACCCAGGCGTGTCGCGTGGCCCTATCCGGCGGCCGCCAGGAAGTCCGAGTAGAACAGGCCCAGACCAGCCGCCACGCAGACACCCGCCACGGTCCAGAACCGGACCACGATGTTGACCTCGCTCCACCCGGCCAGTTCGAAGTGGTGGTGCAGCGGCACCATCCGGAAGACACGTTTACCAGTGGTCTGGAACGAGACGATCTGGATCACCCAGGTCACGGTGATGATGAAGAACAGACCGCCGATCAGGATCGAGAGCAGCGTGGTGCGGGTTGCCACCGCGAGCCCGCCGATCAGGGCGCCGAGCCCGAGCGAGCCCACGTCGCCCATGAAGATCCGCGCCGGGGACGTGTTCCACCACAGGAAGCCCACGCAGGCAGCAGCGGCCGCCGCCGCGATCATGGCGATCTCGAGGGGATCCCGGACCTGGTAGCAGTAGTCGTTCGCACGGGCGTACGTTTCGTCGGCACACCAGTGCCGGTATTGCCAGTACCCGATCAGCGCGTACGCGCCGAGCACCAGGGTCGACGCGCCGGTGGCCAGGCCGTCGAGGCCGTCGGTGAGGTTCACGCCGTTCGACATCGCCGTGATCACGAAGACGAACACGATCACCGAGCCGACCTTGCCGACGTTCCACCAGCTGATGTCCCGGATGAACGAGATGTGCTCGCTGGCCACCGTCTGGCCGTTGGTGCTGGCCACGTAGAGGGCGGCGATGCCGAACCCGGTGCCGATGATCGCCTGGCCGAGCAGCTTGCCCTTGGCGGACAAGCCGTCGGAGTTGCGCTTGCGGACCTTGAGGAAGTCGTCGACGAAGCCGACCGCGCCGCAGAAGACGAAGAGGCCGAGCAGGACGAGGGCCGTCATGGTCGGCTTCTCCTGCGCGATCTGCCGCTCGGGCAGCGTGGTCAGCGCCAGGTGCCCGGCGACGTAGGCCAAGAGGGTCGCCACGATGAACACGACGCCACCCATCGCAGGGGTGCCCTTCTTGCCCTGGTTCGAGGCGAGCCCGAGGGAGCGGATCGGCTGTCCGGCCTTGAGCGCGGTAAAGACCCGGATCGCCACCGGCGTGCCGAACAGGGAGATGATGAACGCGACGGCGGCCGCGACGATGACCGCCCTCACGGGCGAGCCTCCACGAGATCGGGAACTCTCACAACGCGGGCCCCACCGTTCGATGAGTGTCGGATAGCTCGGCATGTTGCGAGCCGCCGGCCGCTTCCTGTGCAGCCCGCTCGATCGTCGCCCAGTGCGCCTCGCGGGCCTCCGTGTCGACCTGTTCCTCGTACTCAGCCATCACCCCGGTCCGGCCATCGACCTGCTCACGCAGGATGTCGGCGTGCCCGGCATGCCGGGCGGTCTCCTGAAGAACGTGGACCATGATGGTGAACAGATTGACGTCGGGCCGCGACCACCATGGCACGTGGCCAGGCGCGTCAATGGGAAGCTCGTTGATCGTCGCGCCCGCATGTACCCAGGCACGCTGATAGAAGTCGATGATCTGTTCGCGGCTCTCGGTCGGGATCACCCACAGGTCGCTGCCATCCGCGTCCTGCCATCGCCGCAGCGGCTCCGGGAACGGGCGGCCGAAGACCTCACCGAAATACCAGGCCTCCACTGTCGCCAAGTGCTTCACCAGGCCAAGGAGATTCGTTCCCGTCGTCGTCAGAGGACGCCGGACGTCGTACTCGGACAGGCCATCGAGCTTCCATACCAGTGCCCGACGTGTCGACCTGAGTTGGCCGTGCAAGTAGTCCTTCACGAGATCATCGATCACGGGACACGAGCTTGCCATCCGACGACAAGCAGAGCAGCCCCGGCGCCCGGGTCGGATTGTCAGCCAGGCTCGACGAGAGGCGGGGCCGCGCAGCCCGCCGCACCACTGCGGGCCCCAGGATCAGCTTCCGCGTCTCACACCGGCCCGGCGGGGCGGCCCTCCCGGCCGTTGTCGGCGGCGCCCTACCATCCCGGCGAGTCGTCGCGTTCGGGCGTGTCCTGCCGTACCGGTGTGCCGTGCCCGCTGCGTCGTTGCGGCCCGGGGGAGACCCCCGCCGGGCGCCGCCGGACCCGGGCCATGTCGGCCGGACGGGTGTGGTCCACGATGCTCGGCATCTCAGGCTCATCCACCCGCAGCGGCATCAAGGTGTCCGTGATCGCCTGCATGATGCGATCCGTGGCCCGCATCGCCTGCGCCCCCGCGGAACCCGTCAGGCCCGACAGATCCACCGGCTCACCGAAACGAACCTGCACCACCGGCCGGCGCCGCATCGCCCTCAGCACCGACCGCACCACATCCTTCGGCGCCGTATACGGCAGCACCGCATGCGATCCCCACTGCGCCACCGGGATGACGTCCGCGCCGGACAACGCCGCCATCCGGGCCACACCGGTCTTGCCGCGCTCGGGCCACATCCACGGGTCCAGGCCGATGCGGCCCTCCGGATACACGAGCACCACCGACCCGGCCCGCAGCGCGGCGGCGGCGTTCGGCAGCGCCTCGGCGACCTGCGCGGTATGCCGGTCGACCCGCAGATGCCCGGACGCGCGCATGGCCCACCCGGCGACCGGCGCATCGAACAACCCGCCGGTCGCCATGAACCGCGGCGCCACCCCCGCAATGCTGCATGCGGCGGTCAGGATGATCGGATCCACCGGGCTGACATGGTTGGCCGCCAGGATCAACGGTCCGTGCCGCAACCCGGCCGGCACCTGCCCGGAGACCCGCAACCGGCAGATCAGCGGCACGAGCACCCGCGAGAACCGCAGAAGCACCCGCCACAGCACCGGCACCCGCCATGACGCATCCATCAGGCCGCCATGATCGCACGCCCCCTCCGTCGCCGCGGCCGCCCCTGGCCCCCAAGCCCGCCCCGCCCTGCCCCGGCCCGCGCCCGGGACGTGCCGCGTCCGGCCCAGGACTGGTACGCGCCCGTGCCCGGCCGCCGTCCGCCAAGCCGGCCGACGGCCCCGCGCTCACGTCCGAGCCCAGGCCCGCGCCGCCCGGGCGTAGTCCGGCACCCCAGGGCTATCAGTAGCCCCACGCTCGAGCCCGACGCTCACACCGCGGTCCCGCTCGGCAGCGACGGCGGCAGCTCAACGACACCCCCCGGGTAGCGGCTGGGCTCGGGCGCATCCCACGACGTCTCGGCAGCGCTCAACCGGCTTCGCCCAGCTCCTGCAACCGTGCCTCGATCTCCGCCAACTCCGCCCGTAACCGCTGCGCCTGCTGCTCCGCCTGGGCGCGCTCGGCGGCCATGATCTGCTCCACCGCCTCCTGCACCCCGGGCACGTCGACCAGCGACGCCATCCGCAGCGCCTCGGCGGGGCGGATGATGTAGGGCTTCGCCAGCGCCTTCGACCCCTGGTTGGCCGCCACCGTCCACTCGCCCTCGGCGTAGGCGAGCGTGACGGTCAGCTCCGGCAACGGCTTCGGCCGCGCCGCCCGGCCGGACGACTTGCGAGGCGCTGGAGCGGTCCCCGAAGCCCGCCGTTCGCCGGCGGCTGCCGAGGCCGCCCCGGACGCCGACGCGGCAGCACCCGGAGAGGATCCCGAGGACGCCGCCGACCCGGACGGCGGCGCCTCAGCGCCTGGGGAGGATCCCGACGTCGCAGCTTGCGCAGAGAGAGCCGAGGACGCCGAGCCGGAAGCATGCGAGCTCGCCCGCCCGTTCGTCACACCACCACTGGGCCGCGCCGACTCCGCGCCGTTTCCCGATCGCGGCTCTGACACCCGACCCGCGCCGCGGGAAACCCCGGAAGCCAGGGGAGCACCGGAGGCATCCGACGCGCGGGAGGCGCCGGGCCGACCACCCCGGGCGGGAACCACCGGCTTGTCGATGACGAACTCCGGCTCCGGTCGACTCGGCGGCGCCGGCGGTGGGGGAGCCGCCTTCCTCGCCGTCGCGCCCTTCGGCGCCACCCGTAGGTCGGCGGGCGCGAACGGCAGCTCGTCGCGGCCGAAGCGCACCACCACCCACTCGTCCGACTCCGCCGGATCGGTCAGTGCCACCACCTGGCCGAGCTGGCCCGCGATCTGACCCGCGGACTCGGTGAACACCACCTTCGGCTTGCGTCCGGCCGCCACCGCGTCCCGGATCACCTGCAACTCGTCCGCTCCGAGCCCTCGCACCCCGGTCCGCGCCGCCGCCATCGTCCCCACCCCTCGCCCTAGAACGTGTGTTCCAACGACGTCAGTTCTACCAGGACCGTCCGACAAGACCGTGCGGCCGCCCCGTCAGACTGAGGAATCCGGCGACAATCTGCTTGGTCGATAATTGACATTATGTCAACCTGAGCGTGAAAACGGGGCTGACAACCACGAAACACGTACACACGAAATCCTTGCCGCGCCGAGGCAACGGCGGCGTCACCGCCGGGCGGCGCGCTCCGTGAAGGCACACGCGCTTCACGTCTACAGAACGGCGCACCCGCAGAACAGCCGAACGGCGCACCCACGGAGAACGGCACCAGCGCCCACCGGCGACGGCATCAGCGGACCCACCGGACGGGACCGCCCACCCGACGGCATCAGCGGACCCACCAGACGGGACTTTCCTGCATAATATTCCTTATGCAGGATGAACAAGACATTCCGGTCGAAGGCCTGATCGAGGAGTTTCTCGCGGCCCGAGCCGTACGGAAACCGTCCGAGCACACCCTCCTCGCCTACCGCCGCGATCTGCACGCCGTCCTCCGCCTCCTCGGCGAGCGCGAGCAGATCACCCTCCGTGACCTCTCCCCCCGTACACTCCGGGCGGCCTTCGCCACGTTCGCCGCCGGTCGCTCCCCCGCCTCCGTCTACCGTGCCTGGTCGAGCTGGAACTCGTTCTTCGGCTTCCTCGTCGTCGACGGCGTGGTGGCCGGCAACCCGATGCCCGCGGTCAGCAAGCCGCGGATGTCGGCGCCCTCCCCCAAGCCCCTCCGCGGCGAGGACACTCCCGAACGGCTCCTGGAGGCGGTGAACCGCGCCGACGAGCGGCAGCGGGATCCGTGGCCGGAGCGGGATGTGGCCGTGCTGGCCCTGGCGTTGTGCGCCGGGTTGCGGCTGTCCGAGTTGCTCGCGCTGCGTGCCGGTTCGCTCGTGGGCCGCGACGGTGAGCGGCGGGTGGAGGTGGCCGGCAAGGGTGGGCGGCCGCGGACGGTGCCGATCGAGCCGGAGCTGGATGCGGTGGTGGCGCGGTATGTGGAGAGCCGCCGGCTGCGGTTCGGGCGGGTACGGCCGGAAGACCCGTTGCTCGTGGATCGCCGGGGTGAGCCGCTGCGCCGGGGCGGCCTGCAGTACCTGGTGCAGTCGTGTTTCCGGCGCGCGGGCGTGTCGGACCGGGTGCCGCGAGGTGCGCAGTTGCACGCGTTGCGGCACACGTTCGCGACGCGGCTGGCCGAGGACGGGGCGAATGCGTCGGAGATCATGCGGTTGCTGGGTCATGCCTCGTTGACGACGTCGCAGGGATACATCGAGGTGACGGCGGCGCAGCAGCGGGCGGCGGTGCGCGCCAACCGGACGAACAGGGCTCTGGGCCGGCTGCAATAGGTGATGGCGGGCGCGACCGGTCGCGCCCGCCATCACCGGCGGATCACAGGACGGCGATCAGGGGCTCCGCCGCGGTCCTGGTGGTGCGGGTCGATGCCGGCGCGGAGGGTTCCCGCGGGGCGTGGTGGGACCGTTCAGGCGAGGGTGAGGCTGACGTCGACGTTGCCGCGGGTGGCGTTGCTGTAGGGGCAGACCTGGTGGGCGGCGTCGAGGAGCTGCCTGGCGGTGGCTTCGTCGAGGCCGGGGAGCTCGGCTTCGATGGCGATGGTGAGGCCGAAGCCGCCGGTGCCGTTGGGGCCGATGCCGACGTCGGCGGTGATGGCGGTGTCGGTGAGGGTGATCTTCTGCTTGCCGGCGACGAGCTTGAGGGCGCTGTGGAAGCAGGCGGCGTAGCCGGCGGCGAAGAGCTGCTCGGGGTTGGTCTGCTGTCCGCCGGGGCCGCCGAGCTCCTTGGGGACGGCGAGCTCCAGGTCGAGGACGCCGTCGCTGGAGCGGGTGTGTCCGCCGCGGCCGTCTCCGGTGGCGGTGGCGGAGGCGGTGTAGAGGGACTGCATGAGGGGTCTCCCGTTCAGCTGGGGGTGGTGGTTGCCGCGCCGCGGATGCGGCTCAGCAGGTGCTGCAGGGTGGTGAAGTCCTCGACGGTGAGGTCGAGGGCGCAGGCGAGGCGCTGGGGCAGGTCGGCGACTTGCTGTTCCAGGGCGGTGCCGGCGGGGGTGGAGCTGATCCAGACGACGCGTTCGTCGTCGGTGCCGCGTTCGCGGCGGATGAGGCCCTGGGTTTCGAGGCGTTTGAGCAGGGGTGAGAGGGTGCCGCTGTCGAGGCGCAGGGCGGTGCCGAGGTCGCGGACGGTGATGCGCCCGCGGTGCCAGATGACGCGCAGGGCGACGTACTGGGGGTAGGTGAGTCCGTGGGTGTCGAGCGCCGGCCGGTAGAGGCTGGTCATCGCGCGGGAGGCGGCGTACAGCTCGAAGCAGATCATTTGTTCGAGACCGGTGCTCTGTTGCATGACCAGAACAGTAGTACGCGATTAAGTTGTGCACAACCGGACACGAGGTGTGAATGATCACCTTCGTCCGACTGCCGGTGGCGGCGCTGCGGACCCTGGTCGTCGACGACCTGGAGACGGCGAGCGCGGTGGCCGGCGGGCCGAGGGTGACCCCCGGGTGCGGGTGGTCCGGGTTCGGCTTCGTGCCCGTCGGCGAGCAGTGGGACGGGGTGGACGGCCTGAAGACCGTTTACGAGCGGGCGGTGTGAGCGGGCGGGTCGAGGTGCACGACCAGCGGGCGGTGGTCCGAGATGGCGGCCGCCGGGGTGCGAATCTGCACCACCGGGCCGAGCCGGGCGGCGCCGCGGGGGTGGGCCAGGACGTGGTCGAGCTGCGCGCGCGGTGCCGGGCTGGGGTAGGTGGGCCGGCGGGCGAGGGCGCGCCATCCGGTGAAGGCGCGTACGGGCCCCGCGGGCATGTTGAGGTCGCCGAGCAGGACGCGGGGCGCGGGCAGCGACCCCAGGGCGCGGACGGCGGCGCGCAACTGGCGGATGTTCCAACCCGGCACGAACGAGAGATGCGTGGTGGCGACGGTCATCGGCCCGGTGGGTGCGTCGATGACGGCGGCGATCAGGACCCGGGGCTCGTCCTTGAGCAGCAGCAGGCCGCCGTCGGGCCCGGGCGCCCAGACCGGGGAGCGGACCGGGGCGCCGGGAAGCTGGGTGATCTGCCAGCGGGCCACCGGGTAGCGACTGATCAGGGCGATGCCGTAGAGCGGGTGGACGTTGTCCTCCTCGCAGCGCCAGGGCTGCCAGGTCTCCCCCGGCGTGCCGGCGATGGCCGCGGCGAAGCGGTGGGCGCTGGCGCCGAGGGCGTCGGCGGCGATGGCGGTGAGGTCCAGGTGGCCGCTGCGGGGCTGGGCGCGGTCGACCTCCTGCAGGCCGAGGACGTCGGCATCGAGGTCGGCGACGGCGGCGGCGACGCGGTCGGCGTGTACGTTGCCGTCGGAGAGGGACCTGCCGTGCAGCAGGTTGAAGGTGGCCAGGCGCACGGATCAAGAGTACGGAGGTGGGCTCGTGTTCAAGGCGGTGTGCTGCGCGGCGACGGTGTTCGTGCTGATCGGGCTGGTCGGGATCTGGTTGCGGCGCCGCCGGGGCTGATCTTGCTCCAGAATGGGCGGATGACCGACGACGATCTCCTCGCCCGGCTCGAGGAGCAGGAACAGCGCCTGACGTTCGACCGTTTCGACAACGCGGACGCGTGGCATCTCGGCAGCCTGCTGGTGGATCTGGCCACCGGCCGCGATCTGCCGGTGGCCATCGACATCCGGCGCGGCGCCCAGCAGTTGTTCCATGCGGCGCTGCCGGGCAGCACGGCGGACAACGACCATTGGGTCGCCCGCAAGGTACGGGTGGTGGAACGGTTCGCGGCGTCGTCGTATCTGGTGGGCCGGCGCCTGGCGGCCAAGGGCGACGCCCTGGACGCGAAGTACGGGGTGGACCCGGCCGACTATGCGGCGCACGGCGGTGCCTTCCCCGTTCGCGTGGACGGCGTCGGTGTGGTGGGCGTGGTGACCGTGTCGGGTTTGCCGCAGGCCGACGACCACGCCCTGGTGGTCGAGGCGATCGAGACCTACCTGGCGGACTGACCCAGCGCCGCCTCGACGGCGGCCTTGTCGAGGCCGAGGCCGCCGAGCACGCCGCCGCCCTGCGCCTCCTCCAGCAGGGCGAGCAGGATGTGGCCGGTGCCGACGCTGTCGTCGCCGAGGCGCAGGGCCTCGCGGAAGGTGAGCTCGAGGACCTTGCGGGAGCGCGCGTCGTACGGGATGAGCTGTGGCAGCTCGCCGCCGGGCGCCTCGGGCAGGGCGGCGAGGGCGGCCTCGCGGACGCGGCCGAAGTCGCCGAGGGCGTCGTGTGCCCGGGCGCCGGGCACGTCGAGCAGGCCGAGCAGCAGGTGCTCGGGGTGGATCTCGGGGTGGCCGGTGGCGCGGGCGGCGTTCATGGCGCCGACGACGGCGCTGCGGGCGTTGTCGGTGAAGCGGCTGAATCCCTGCGACGGGTCGAGGTCGGCCTTGGCGACGAAGCGCTTCTGCGCGGCCTGCTTGGAGACGCCCATGCTGCGGCCGATGTCGGTCCAGGAGGCGCCGGAGCGGCGGGCCTGGTCGACGAAGTGGCCGATGAGGTGGTCGGCGAGCTCGCCGAGGTGGTCGGCGAGCAGGACCGCGTCGGAGAGCCGCTCGAGCGGGGCGTCGGGTCGGTTGCTGGTGATGGCGTGGATGAGGTCGTCGAGCCGGACCGGTGGCGTGATCTGCGTCATGCCGTCAACTATAGGTTGACGGTATCGCTATCGTCAACGAGTGGTTGACGCGTAGGCTCACGCTCCATGGAGGACGACGGGCTGACCCTGCGCCCGTGGCGCGACAGCGACGCCGCGGCCCTGATCGCCGTGGCCACCGACCCGGAGCTGCGCCGCTGGACGTCGCTACGGGTCAGCGACGAGGCCACGGCGGCCGCCTGGTTGCGGATCCAGCACCACGGCTGGGAGACCGGCACCCGCTACGCCTTCGCCGTGCTCGACGACCGGCGGCTGCTCGGGCACGCCGTGCTGAAGCAGCCCGGCGCCGAGGTCGGCTACTGGACCGCCGCCGCGGCCCGCGGGCAGGGTGTCGCCTCCCGCGCCCTGAAGATCCTTACCGGCTGGGCGTTCGCCGAGTTCCCCGAGCTGCCCCGGTTGCGGCTACTCCACCAGGTGGGCAACGCCGGGTCCTGCCGGGTCGCGCTCAAGACCGGCTACGCGTACGAGCAGACGTACGCCGCCGAGCACCCATTCCCGTACGAAGGGCACCTGCACCTGCGTTCCCGTTAGCGGGCAGCCTCGCGGCGGCCGCGCTTGCCCAGCGGCGTCTGTGACATGTCGACGGCTTGCGCGGAGAGGTTCTTGAAGGCGTACCCGTGCGAGGTCAGCCACTGCACCGCCGCGGCCTCGGCGCGGGCGGTGGCCGCCGGGATCTCCCGCTCCTCGTCGACGGAGTCGGCGAAGCGGAAAGTGAAGAACGGCCGGGCCGCGATGTCGTAGGTCAGCGACCCCTCGGCCGTGAACGCGGCGAACGCGACGTCGTGCGCGGCGGCGTCGGCCAGCAGGGCGGCACGCTGCTCGGCGGTCAGGCCGTCGAAGGCGCCGCGTACGGTGACTCGGATGGTGCGTGATCCCATGGCCCGACCGTAGTGGCGGGCGACGCGCGACCACCATCGGTTTTCTGCGCCCGAACAGCCACGGATGGCGGATTTCGGGCCCGGGGGTGTGTATCGGTGCGCCGGCTCCCCCGGACGCAGACCATTCTTGGGGTGGCGACGCCCCACGGTGCGAAGGAGAGAGCATGCAGGCAGCGGCCGTCGTAGAGGGTCTCGGCGCGGTGTTACCGACGCGTACTGTACCCAACACGGAGCTGGAAGCGGAACTGGGCGTCACCGACGAGTGGATCCGCCGGCGTACCGGCATCGCCCGGCGTCACGTCGTCGACCCCGGCACCACCACCGCGGACCTGGCGAGCACGGCCGCCCGCAACGCCCTGAAGTCCGCCGGCGTCGACAGCGCCGACGCGGTCGTGGTGGCCACCACCACCCCGGACCGGCTCAGCCCGGCGACCGCCCCCGAGGTCGCCTGGCGCGCCGGCGTCGCCCCGGCGGCCGCGTTCGACCTCGCCGCCGTGTGCAGCGGCTTCGTGTACGGGCTGGCGACCTGCGCCGGGCTGATCACCGCGGGCATCGCGCAGCGGGTGCTGCTCGTGGGCGCGGAGACCAACTCGTACTTCCTGCGCCGGACCCCGCAGGACCGCGGACCGGCGATCCTGTTCGGCGACGGCGCGGGCGCCGTCGTGCTGCGCGCCGGCACAGCGGACGAGCCGGGCGCCGTCGGCCCGTTCGACCTGGGCAGCGACGGCGGCCACGCCGACCTGATCCGGATCGAGTCCGGCGGCAGCCGGCAGCGGGCCCGCAGCGCCGCGGGCTGCGCGCCGGGCGGCGACGATCCCTACGACGACCTCTACTGGGCGGTCTCCGGCCAGGAGGTCTACCGGCGGGCGGTGATCCACATGACCCGGTCGTCGCAGCGCGTGCTGGAGGCCGCGGGCGTCGCCGTCGCCGACGTGGACCGGTTCGTGGCGCACCAGGCCAACCAGCGCATCCTCGACCGGGTCGCCGAGGAGGTCGGGGTCGGCGAGGAACGCCGGCTCGGCAACGTCGCCTCCGTCGGCAACACCGGCGCGGCGTCGATCCCGCTGGCGCTGGCCGACGCGGTCCGTGACGGTTCGCTGGCCGCCGGTCACCGCCTGCTGATGACCTCCTTCGGCGGCGGGCTGACCTGGGGATCGACGCTGCTGACCTGGCCCGGCATGGAGGCGGTCCTCACCGAGCAGTAGGTCAGCGCGGGCCGGGACCGAACGCGGTCAGGAACTTGTCCCGGAACGCGTCCATCCGCCACACCGGCGCCTGCGGGCTGGGCTCGAGCCCCTCGGTCCAGCCCCAGCCGGAGATCCGGTCCAGCACCGTACGGTCGCGCGCGACGATCGTCACCGGCACGTCGTAGCTCGCCCGGTTCCCGACCACGATCGGCGCCGGCTGGTGGTCGCCGAGGAACACCAGCACGAGATCGTCGTCGCCGTACTCGCGGACCCAAGACACCAGGCTGCCGATCGAGTACGCGACCGACGCGGCGTACTCGGAGCGCACCTGGGCGGATTCCTTCCACACCTCGGCGGCCTTGCGACCCCGGGCGTGCTGAGCGCGGTACAGCGCACCGTCGCCGATCTCGTCCCAGCCGACCAGGGACGGGGTCGGCGCCCACGGCGTGTGGCTGGAGATCAGCGTGATCTCGGCCATCAGCGGTCCGCGACCGGCGCGGGCGTACTCGTAGTCGGTGAACGCCTTCAGGGTGAACTGGTCGGGCACCCGCGCCCAGCCGAACGACGGCCCTTGATAACCCAGCGTGCGCGAGTCGTAGATTCGCTCGAAGCCGTAGAAGCGGCTCTCGGGCCAGTCGAACGTGTTGCCCGGCTCGACGCCGACGGTCCGCCAGGCGCCCGACTTGTGGAAGGCGCCGGGCAGGGTGAGCCGGTCACCCGAGACCAGACCGCGGTAGCGCTGCTCGTTGTCGATCCAGACGCCGGAGTGCAGCGTCGCGTGCGCCAGCCAGCTGAAGCCGCTGGTCGTAGGCGAGGTCAGGAAACCGCTACGGGCGGCGTAGCCGGCCTTCGCCAGCCGCGCGGTGCCCTCCGACAGCACCGGGTCGACCCGGCGGCTCAGCCGGGGATCCTCGATCGCCGACCGGCCGTAGCTCTCGACGAACGCGAAGATCACATCTTTGTCCCGCAGCCCGGTGAGCAGCGAGGCGGGCGGCGTGTCCCGGAACGCGTCGGTGGAGGCCTCCGCGGTGAACTGCTTGCGGTCGTGGACCGCGGCGGGCACCCGCAGCACCTGCCGGCGCGCCAGCACGGCGGCGCTGTCGGAGGCGACGTACAGCCCCGGCACCAGGGACGTGCCGAGCAGCGCCAGCACCAGCCACGCCACCGCGGCGACACCCACACCCGCGCGGGCCACCGCGTCGTGCCGGGCCATGACCGTGGCCAGCCGCCGGACGGCGAACACCATGCCGACCAGGAGGCCGACGGCCAGCAGCACCGCCCCGGCCACCGCACCGACGGCCCCCGCGGTCCCGAACGAATCCCGGACGAAACGGTACGCGTCGGCGAACAGCGGCCAGTCCAGCACCGGATCGAAGGACCGGTCCAGCGTGGTCAGGAACCCCACGTCGATGATCTTCACGACGGTGAGCAGTCCCAGCACCCCACCGAGCACGCCGGCGGTGATGACCCGCGCCCGCGCCGGCAGCACGATCAGCACGGCGGCGGCGAGCAGCGCCTCCACGGGCAGGCGTACCAGCGCGGCCCAGGGCGACGTCCCGGCGGGCAGGCGGGTGATCTGCTCGGGAACCACCAGGGCGAGAAAGACGAGCAGCGCGCAGAGGCCGGTGGCGACCCCCGCGGCTATGCGGCGCGGACGAGACAAAACAGGCGATCCTTTAACACGCGGAGGGCGACGTACCTGCGGCCAAGCCTATGCGCACGGCCGACAAGCATCGGCCCGGTGCCCTCCGGCCGGTGATCGACGACTCCCCGCCGCCCGTCTCGAAGCCGTGGGTGCACGGCCTCGATCTGCCGTACAGGAACGGACGACAGAGCCTTTACCTTCGACGAGCCGTTATAGTTCGGAGAACGCAAAGGTGGCCCGTCACCTTATCGATCACCGATCGCTTCTGATCAATCGGATCCGAGGCGAAGATCCCCCCGCTCGCCAAGAGCCGACCGATCCGCGGCGGACCTTGCGGACCACCTCCGGACCATGTGAGGACCATTCGGCTTTTTGCCTTTCCCGGCGTGCATCATGAAGTGAGTAGTACGAAAGAGGCGCCACGATGGCCGGTAGCAACCTGCACGAGCCACGGACCGTTCTGGAACATCTGCTGCGGCAGCAGGAACGGACGTACGAGGAGGTAGCTGCCGAATTCGAGCGGGTGGCACGGATGCAGGGCGAGAGAGGATTGACCATTTCCGCCCGCCACCTGCGCCGGCTCGCCTCGCACGAACGTACCGGCACCACGCCGGCAACCCGTCGCGTACTACACGCCATGTTCAATGTGCCGGGCGATGAGCTGTTGCGGCCGTGGCGACCCGATCAGGTGGTCGAGGTGGCCGGCCGAAGCCCCGCTCCGGCCCTGCAGAAGGAAACGGAGTTGCTGCAGATGGCCGCCGACGAAGCACGTCAGTTTGCCATGGGCCGGGAGTTACCGGTCGGTGGAGAAGTGATCGGAAGCCTGCACGACGAGGTGCAAGAACTGGCCGGGCTTTATGTCAATCGACCCCTGCCCACCATTCTCGGCCGCCTGATCGGGGCACAGTCCACGATCCTGTCGCTCCTGGAACGCCGGCAGACACCGAACAACGCTCGCGAGCTGTACTTCCTGGCCGCGGTGATCGCCGGCCTGCTCGCGAACGCGGCGAACGACGTCTCCCGACCGGAACTCGCCATGACACACGCGAGAACCGCGTACCTGTGGGCGGACTACACCGACCACGACGGTCTGCGTACCTGGATCCGTGGCCTCCAGTCCTTCATCTGCTTCTGGGCCGACCGCCCCCGCGACGCCCTGCGCTACGCCGAGCTGGGCGCCGCCCCGGCGAGCGCCACCACCGGCAGCGCGACGGCGTGGCTGTTCGCCGGGCAGGCCCGCGCCTGGGCGGCGCTGGGCAACGCCGGACAGGCGAAGGCGTTCCTCCACAAGGCCGAGACGGCGCAAGAGCTGGCCCGTCCCGACGAGGTCGACAACATCGGCGGCCTGTGCACGTTCAGCCATCCGAAATATCTCTACTATGCCGCCCGGGCACTGGCCGGTCTTCCGGAGGAATTCGCGGCCGCTGAGCGTTTCTCGATCGAGGCCGCCGAGGCGTACGCCGACCCGACCCAACCGCACTGGGACTTCACCTGCCTGGCCGATTCGCAGATCAGCCTCGCGCTGGCCCGCGCGTCCCGGGGCGAGCTGGACGGCGTCGCGGATTCGCTGCGGCCCGTCCTGGCCCTGCCGCCCGAACACCGCATCCACGACCTCGTGAAGACCATGCATCTCGTCCACCGCAAGCTCAACTCATTCGATACGCCGGTCTCGGCCGACCTGCAGGAACACATCGAAGTGTTCTCCGAGACCTCGCTGCGGCAGGTCCTGGGATGAGCTCGGCTAGCGGGACCCGGTGACAAGGACCGCGGTCCGCCCGGCCGGCCGGCGTCCGGCCACCGCCCGGTAACCCGCGAACGCGGCGGCCGGACCCGGCTCCACCAGAATCCCGGAACGCGCGAGCTCCCACTGGGCACGGAGAAGGTCGGCGTCGGACACGAGGACGATGTCGTCCAGGACGTCCTCGGCCAGTTGCAGGACGATCGCTCCGGATTCGAGGTCACCGTCCAGGCAGTCCGCGACGGAGACGCACGGGGACCACACGGCCGGGCTGGATCGCAGAAACTCACGGACCGGGCACGACGTTTCGAGTTCGACGCCGACCAGCCTGGGCCGGGAACACCACGGCAACACTGACAGGGCGAGACCCACGCCTGCCGCCAGTCCCCCACCACCGATCGGCACGAACACCTCGTCCAGCGATGCACACTGCTCCAGGAGCTCCACGCCGACGGTGGCATTGCCGTAGATGAAGTCCCAGGTCGTTGCGGACGAGCAGTACAGCAGATCGTGGCGTGAGGCAAAGGTGCGCGCGGCCCGGGCAACGCCGGAGAAATCGCCGGGTACGTGCACCACCCGGGCACCGAGACGCCGCAACGCCTCGACCTTGCCCCCGGTCGCCCTCGCCGGCACGAAGACGTACGCCGGCACGGCCAGTTCTCTGGTGAGCATCGCGAGCGCCAGGCCCGTATTGCCGGAGGAAGCGCACACCACGCCCGGACTCTGCGGACCGATCCGTGCGGTGCGCACCACGTTGGCCGCGCCGCGCATCTTGAACGACGACCCCCGCTGGAGGTCCTCTCGTTTGAGCCAGACGTCGGCGCCGACAAGGTGCACCGGCGTCCGTACGACATCGCGGACGAGTCGATCTCCGGCCTGGCGGATGGACATGGTGTGATCGTTCTTGGCGACGTGGACCGAACCGTCCAGCATGAGTCGTCCTCCAGATCGGCGTGTCAGGCGCGGGGACAGGTGGCTTCGGGTCCCGGATGCTGCGGGGCCGGTCGGCGGTCCGCACTCCGCCGCTGAATGTCGAGCGAGATCTGCACCAACACCGACAGTGCACTGCACACGACGACAGGCGTCTGGAGGTTCTCGAATTCGGCGACGCTTACTGCGACGGCCAGGAGATGCGAGACGAGAACTGTCGTCGATTTCATCGACTCACCTCTGGACAGAGATTTTTTCATTGCAGATCCGATCTCGAGCTGCGCGGGTCCTTCCGTTATGGTCCGGGGCGACAGAATGACCTGGCCAGGGCCAGGCGCGGACCTGAAGTGGACACCATCCGGACCATCGAGGACCCGCCCGGTCCTGCGCGGAGCAGCGAGCGGCGCCATTCTGCCCGAATTCGAATTCGGCTCACAAAAATGCGGCTCTGGAGCGGGGCTCGCGGGTGTCCCGTCTCCCGAGCGGCACGTAAGGCGTCGTCTCCGGCGCGGTGCGCGGCGAGCAGTTGGAGGAAGTCTTTGAAGCCATCCCGCGGCAACAGGCACTGAGCCATACCCGAGACCCTGGGGGTCAACCGGTCAACGAACGAGCACTGTGACCCGCCTCTCCACGGGGCGAGCAGCGCGAACTCCACCCACCGCGCCGCCTTGGTAGCGATCGCCCGGTCCACGACCGGTCGGCGACGCCCGGGTAGACCCGCGCGGATGCGCCAGCGCCCCGGCCACCTCGGTGGTGGCGCGGGCGCTGGCGCGGCGGCTCAGGTGAGTGCCACCTCGTGGCTGGGGGCCGGTCGGCCCGCCGCCGCTGCCCGGGCCGACACGCCCCTGGCCAGCAGGTACCCGACCATCCACAACTCGCCGATCGTGGCGGGCGTGGTGAGCGCGTACGCCACACCGGGCGCGGCGGGGAGAAGGGCGGCGACGGGAACGCTCAGGACGTACCCGATGCCACCGCCGACGAGGATCCAACCGAGCGGCCGAGGCATGTAGCCGGAGCGGCCGACCAGCCATCCCATGGGCACCAGCCACAGCCCGAAGAACAGGCCCGCCAGGTTGATCGCCGCGGTGTTGAGGTCGTAGAGCAGCAGCGCGTTCCCGCCCGAGGCCGCGTCGGCGCGCAGCGCCACCTTGAGCGCGGTGGCCGAGAACATCGTGGCCACCAGGATCAGCGCGCAGTTCACCAGGCCGAACGCGGCGATCGACGCGGCGGCGAGGGGGTGCACTGGCCGGAACAGTCTCCAGAACCACACCGCGGTGGCGGCCTGGGTGAGCACCACGGTGACGTCGGCGACGATGCCGAGGCGGGCGAGCCCCTGGTGTGCGACCAGGTTCGCGGCCGTCCGTGCGGCGTCGTCCGGCGCGTAGAGCTGCGCATGGATGAACAGGAAGGTGAACAAGCCGGAGACGGCGAGGCCGAGGTAGGCCAGGCCGGTGATCCGGGCGGTGCGTCTGGCGTCGATCATGGAGGCCTCCAGGGTCGCGATGGGGTGGGTGCGCGCGTCAGTCGTGCGGTGCGTCGTACTGGAAGACGGCGTCGAGGGGTACGCCGAAGACCCGGGCGATCTGGAACGCCATCTCGAGCGAGGGCGAGTAGCGGCACTGCTCGATCGCGATGACCGTCTGCCTGGTGACGCCGAGGCGGCGGGCCAACTCTGCCTGTGTCATCTGGTCGGTGTCGGAGCGCAGCTGCCGGATGCGGTTGGTCACCCGGGTGGGTTTGGGGCTCATCAGAACCCTCGGCGGTACAGGCGGATCCTCGTGACGGTCTCCACGACCGCACTGACCGTGCCGAACAGGAACAGCAGGTTGCCGATCCAGAACGTGTCGGCGTCGAGCATCGCCAGGACGAGCGCCCCGCCGAAGCCGACGCTGATGACGGTCATCGAGGCGCCCCAGCCGATCCGGCCGATCTCCCGGTCGCGGACGTCGGAGGTCACCTCGCCGCGCTCCGCCGGTGCACCGCAGCCGCGGCGGCTCGCCGCGGCGATGATCTCGAATGCGATGGTGAAAACGACGGCCCCGACGACGGAGAGGCCGATGGTCCACAGCATCGGGGTCACCCAGGAGATCTCCGGGACCGGCCGGGCCACCAGCCGGGGCACCATCAGCGCGAAGTAGGCCCCCGACGACACGATCACGGTGACCAGCGAGGCCCAGACGGTCCGTTCCTGCGCGGTCATCGGGATCGGCCCGTCGTCGTCCGGGAGCGGCTCGTCAACGGCCATACCGTCCTCCAGTGTCAAAAATGTTTAACACGGCGACTGTATGGCATCCCGGCCTAAGGAGTCAAACATCTTTGACATCGCCCGCGCGCTGGCAACACGCTCGCCTCCACACCGTCCAGGGTGGATCCCCGCCGATGCACCGCACCGTTCTGTAAAGGAGTCACCCCCCTGGCCCACGCCACCCAGCACCCGGCGCCCGAGAGAGGCCTTCGTCCCCTTGTGGCGACGGCTTCTGTCACCGGTGTCCTGGCATTGGCTCTCGTCGCCCCGACGGGTCCCGCAGCGGCCTCCGCCGCGCCGGTGGGAACCGCGCTCCTCATGAGCAACAGTCCCAGACAGCCTCTGCCGGCTCCGCGCCCTCGCACAATCTCGGTCGCCGTGCTTCCGGCCGGAGCCTCACAGTCGATGGCAGTACGTCTGCACGCTGTCGTCGAACCGGCCGCCGCCTCTGCTGCCGAAACTGTGGGTCACCTGCCGGCGAGGCCTTCCCGGTGGCGCGGGTCGGCCAGCAGCGCCTGGAATCGCTTGGTGAACAGGTACGCGTCGCCCGGCCAGCGCGCCGACACGTAGTTTCCGTCTTCCACCACGAACGCGAGGCGGTCATCGGTCATGGTCGCGCGGGCGAACGTGCGAGGCCCCCGGTGAAACTGCGCCGGATCATCGAGCGCCGCGGTGACCTCGTCCTCGACATAGCGAGGATAGGTGCGGTAGTAGCGGCCCAGCCGCCAAGCGGTCAGGTAGTAGGCGCCGCGCTCCATGTACTTCGGAAGGCAGGTCGTCTGCCGGTCGGCGATCACGCTGCGTCCCGACACCGGGTCCCGGGTCCGGGCCAGGACCAGGACGCCGTGACAGATGGCACCCACCGGCCGGCGCAGGGACCAGAACTCGGCGACCTTGGTGCGCAACAGCTCGCTGCCCAGGTACTGCCGCATCCCCGGTGCGTGGCCACCCGCGAGGATCATTCCGTCGTATTCGTCGGGTCGCAGGTCTGCCCAGGCGATCGGCGACCGGAACGCCGCCGCGTCGGTCAGCTGCGTATAGAACCGGCGCGGTTCGGGTTCGGCACCGAGTTGGCCAAAGAGCACGCCTGAGATGAGCCTGGGATCGGCGGCCAGGTCGGCACCGGCCCGCTCGCCGGCGAAGACGACCTCGTGACCGGCGTCGGTGAGTAACCGCCACGGCACTGCGACCTCGGTGACGTCGAAGTCGCGGTCGGGCAACGGCATGATGACCCGCATCAACACAGACTATCGGCGGCGCGGGGCCAGCAGACCGACATGGCCACGGCCCGCGGCAGGCAACTGCTGCTCGCCGACCATCCGGATCTGGGCTCCCCTGTGTGTCGAGCCGCAGTCCGGGTGGAGGCTCGACCTTTGCGCAATTGCGGGTGGGTCGTGAACTGCGCCGATGCGGCGTCGGTACTCGCCGCCGCCGCGCTGGTTCAGGTGGCCACGGTTCACCCGGCCGCGGCTGCGGACGCGGCCGTAACCGGTCTGGAGATCTGGAGCGCCAGTTCGACGAACGATCCGTTGTCGCAGACGGAGACCGCCGAGGCATTCTGCCCGACCAGCAAGCGGGTCATCGGCGGTGGCGGCGGCGTGGAGTGGTTCCTCAACGACTACACCCACGACGTCGTGCTCACGCGCATGCAGCCGGTACACCCGTTCACCGGCGCCGACAGCTTCGTCGTCACGGGTGAGCGGATCAACGGCGGCACCGACACCGACTGGTCGGTGAAGGCCTACGCGGTCTGCGCGGACCCGCTGCCCGGGTTGCACATCGTCACGGCGGCCAGCACGCCGTCGTCGGCCTCCAGCCAGCTCGCGCAGGCCACCTGCCCCGACGAGGAGGTGGTCGTCGGTACCGGGGCGTACATCTACGCCAACTCCAGCGGCCAGGTCGGCCTTCAGGTCATGCGCGCCTCGATGACGGGCAAGGTCGTCTACGCTCAGGGCCACGAGGACGCCGACGGCTACGCCAGCAGCTGGTTCGTGATGGCGGTAGCCGTCTGCGCCGACATGATCGACGGGTACGCGGTCAGGAACGTTCCCTCCGACGGCGACGACTCTGAGTCGAGCAAGGCGGCAGAGGCCACGTGCTTGGACGGCAGAATCCCGTTCGGCGGCGGCGGCGCGGTTGCATTCACCGCGCCGGGCGCGACATCCCTGCGCTGGGTCGCCCTTGACGACGTACTCGACGAGGTCCATGTGAGCGCCATCGAGAACACCCCGACGTCAACGGACTGGGACTACATCGTGGCCCAGGTCATCTGCGGATTCTGACCGGCGCCCCAACTAGGCGCCGCGCAGCGGTCGCCGGGCACAGGCCGTGATGACCGTCATGACCACGGCGGCGATCCAGAACGGAGTGGTGATCGCCCAGGCGGTCGCGAGCAGGCCGCCGAGCAGAAAGCCCAGCGCTGCCACGGCCGCCGCTCGGCGTCGACCGGTCATCAAGCCGGATGGTGTTCAGGCGTCGAGAAGCGGCAGCGGATCGAAGGAGTGGCCCCGCCAGAGGGCGCGCGAGCGCTCCTCGGGGTAGGGCACGACGGCCGAGGGACGGTCGAAGACCCGCGTCAGACGGTGCGCGACATCGTAGGCGGGCCAGCCCGGATCGCCGCTCGCCGCGAACCGAGTCCAGGCGGAGCGCATCTCCGCGGACAGGGCAACGGCTTCGGCGGTGGGCGGGTCACCGATGAGCATGGCGGGCTGGCCGGCGGTCAGGTTGCCGAAGACCAGGGGCACATCCAAGCCGTGGCATGCGCCCAGGACACCGCCCATTCCCGGAGCGGGCCACGCAAGTTCATAGAGGTGGGCCCGCCCACCGCCCGCGAGCTGCGCCTCGGCGAGGTGCAGCGACGGCATGCGGAACAGCCAGTCGGAGTGGACCAGCTCGTAGAGCCGGTCGGGGCTCGCCTCAGGATCGAGGGCGTCGTAACGACCCGGCGCGAAGATCGAGAGCGCCTCTGCGGCCTGGGCCGGCGTGACCCGGCCGAGCATGCCGGTCAGGGCGGTGAGCAAGCGCTGCTCGTCACGGGTGTGACCGGCCATCAGGTCGATGCCACGGCCGGCGCCGGCGGCCAGGGCCTGCCATGGCGTAGCCGGCAGGATGTCACCGTCGACCACCGGAGCGAACGGAATCGCACCGTGCGCGGCCTGGCCCCACCGGTCGCCCCGCGAATCGATCTTGGCGGCCAGCGAGTCCCCCGCGGCGCAGAGCAACGCCGGGTCCACTTCGGCCAGGCCGGCGGCCGTGGCACGAACGCCCAGCTCACCCGCGATGGCGGCGCCGATGTCACCGGCCAGGGCCGGTGAGAAGAACGGGCCCGGCACGCTCTGCGCGATCGCCCGGCGGAACAGGCCCGAGGCGCGCGGCATGGCCAGCAGCGCCGCCACCGAACCGCCACCGGCCGACTCGCCGAAGACGGTGACATGGCCGGGGTCGCCACCGAACGCCGCGATGTTGTCGCGCACCCATTCCAGCGCCGCGACCTGGTCGAGCAGGCCCCGGTTGGGCGGCGCCCCCTCGATCCAGGTGAACCCCTCCACCCCGAGTCGGTAGTTGAACGTCACGAGAACGACCCGGCCGTCGCGTACGAGGCGGCCGCCGTCGTATTCGGGCCGACCGGCCGAACCGAGCGCGTAGCCACCACCGTAGATCCACACCATCACCGGAAGCTGAGCGCCCGCACCGACGCCGGGCGACCACACGTTGACGGTCAGCCAGTCGTCGCCCCCATCGGAAGACGACGCATCACCGAGCACGTCGCTCTGCGGCGCGGCCGGCCCGAAGGCCAGAGCCTCCCGTACGCCATCCCATCCCTGCACCGCCCGCGGCGCCGCGAACCGCAAGGAACCGACCGGCGGCCGGGCATAGGGAATCCCGCGAAAGACCGCCAGGCCGTCCTCCCAGTTGCCTCGCAAGCGACCACCAGCGATGCGGACTTCAGGCGCGGCAATCCCCGTCATGAGCCGGATCATCACGCGTGCCCCACCCATCCGCCAGCCATATATGCGGTGTCGTCTGCCCGGTGGGTGGAGCCATGACCCTGACGCCGACCCTGGGGTGCCTCAGACTGAGAAAAAGGCGGCGACGGGACGCCGGGTGATCGCCAGAATGGCCATCATGATCGTTGCCCAGTCGGCCCCCGAGTTCCTCGTCCTGCCACCGCGCCCGAACAGCACAGCGGAACTGCTGGCCGACGCGGCAGAACGCCGCGGCATGGCCGTGGAACGGTTCCGGACGGGCGGCGTGCCGCAACGGCTCCGTGGCGCCACCGGCGGACATCTCTACGGCGGACCCCGGTTCGCCGGCACCGTCGCGGACGAGCTCGATGTCGCCTTGCTCGAGCCTGCCGACGACTGGTTGGTGGGGTTGCCCGACGAGTTCGTCCGACGCGACATCGTCCTGACGTCTCTGGGCGAGGCCCGCCGCTCGCGTGCGCCGATGTTCGTCAAGCAGCCCCGCGACAAGACGCTGCCGGCCGGCGTGTACGCGGACGGGAGCCGCCTTCCCGGCGCGGACGCCCTCCCGGCGGACACGCAGGTTCTGGTCAGCGATATCGTGACGTTCGCGGTCGAGTACCGGCTCTTCGTGCTGGACGCGGCGGTGTACGCGGCCAGCCGATACGCCACCTTCGGCCGGCTCGATCCGGCGCCGCTGGAGAACGGCCCGCACGAGTCCGCGGTGCACGACTTCGCCGCTACGTTGCTCGATGCCGGCGCCGAAGGCCTGCCCAGCGCCGTCGTCATCGATGTCGGCCTGGCCAGTGACGCCGACCGCAGTGACGAACACTGGGCGGTGGTGGAGGCCAACATGGCGTGGTTCAGTTCGTGTTACGCCGCCGACCCGGCCCGAGTCCTCGACGTGGTCCTGCGCGCCGCCGGGCCTCGCCGGCGTCTGACGTCACGGGACCTACCATTCGTCCGCCCGCCCGCCCGCGCGCGGAAGCGGACGATCGATGATCGGTCCCGTGCGCGCGGGCCGGTCGAAGGCCGCGAGGGCGCACTCACCGGCGCCGCCGTGACCGTCAGCGCCGCGCCGCGAGGCCGGTCGACCGGGTCGCCGGCAGCGTCGAACGGCATCCGGACGTCGTCCGGTGCCGACGCCACGCGCCATGGCCGGGTCACCGGCCCGTCCTGATCGAGGTCGAGGTTCAGGCGCTTCGGTGGGCGAAGACACGGGCGAGGACGAAGGTGGCGGTGCCGGCCACGACCACGGTGAGCAGGCCGACGCGCAGGCTGGTGAGGTCGGCGACGAAGCCGACCAGCGGTGGGGACAGCAGGAATCCGATTCGCAGCAGCCAGCTGACGATGGTCAGGCCGGTTCCGTGGGGAATCCCCGGGAGTTCGTCAGCGGCGTGCATGGCGGCGGGCACGAGGGTGGCGAACCCGAGTCCGGCGAAGGCGAACCCGGCCAGCGCGGTACCGACCGACGGCACGGCCAGTGCGGCACCCATGCCGACAGCGGCGAGCGCCGCTCCGACGCGCGCGACCGTACGCTGGCCGAAACGGTCCACGACGCGATCGCCCGAGAGGCGACCGATTGTCATGGCGACCTGGAAGACCACGACGGCCAAGCCGGCGACGGCGGCACTGGCGTGCAGGCTGGTGAGGTAGAGCGCGCCCCACGAGGCGCCGGAGTCCTCGACCAGGGCGCCGAACGCGGCCAGCGCACTGAGCGCGGCGAGCATCCGCACGGCGGGAGCGCCCCACGAGCGCCGGCCACCGTGCCGGGCCGGCGGGGCACCCGGGTGGCCGTCCGCGGCGGCGAGGTCCTGCGCCTCGGATTCGCGTTCGGCGTCCTCCGGGCCGGGCAGCAAAGACCGGTAGGCGATCAGAGCGACGAGGCTCCACGTCGCTGCGGAGATGCCCAGGTGGATGCCGAGGGGGATGTCGAGGCCGGCGGCGGCCGAGCCCATCAGGCCGCCGATCACCGCGCCGATGCTCCATACGCCGTGCAGCGAGTTGAGGATGGACCGGCCGTAGAGGCGCTGCACGCGCAGGCCGTGGGCGTTCTGCGCGACATCGACGATCGCATCCAGGGCGCCGATCACGAACAGCACGGCGCCGAACACGGCCCAGTGCGGCGCGAGCGGGATGGCCAGCGTCGCGACGGTGGTGACGACGATGCCGAACGCCGCGACGCGGGCGGAGCGGAAGCGGCGGATGGCGGCGCCGGCGAGCAGCCCGGCCACCAGCGCGCCGATCGAGTAGCCGGCGATGGCGGTGCCGAGCACCGCGTTGCTGATGCCGAGGTCGGCCTTGATCTGCGGATAGCGAGGGACGACGTTGAAGAACACGGCGCCGTTGGTGAGGAACACGGCGGCGACGGCCGCGCGTGCCCGGCGTGCCTGCCGGCTGGGCGCGGCCGTGGTGGAGGTGGACAAGGCGAACCCTTCGCAGCGGGACGGAACGGGCGGGACGAAATGAGGTGCCGAAAGGTCAGCGCAGGTAACGCTCGATGGCGTGGCGGATCTGCCGGGCGGTCATCGGCTGCGTCGACAACGAGTTGTGCAGGGTCAGGCCCTCGATGAGGGCGTCGACCTCGCGGGCGGTGGCCGGGTCGAAGTGGCGTTCCAGGGCTCGCCGGCTGCGCTCCATCCATGCCTGCGTGACGGTGCGCAACGTGGGATTGCGTGCCGCCGCCGCGTACAGCTCCACGGTGAGCACGAGGTCGCGAGACGAGCCGAACACGTCCTCGCTGACCAGGGTGATGACCGCCTCGATCGCCTCGTCGCGATCGACGGCCGCGGCCAGCCGCTGATCGAAGACGGCCGCCACCGACTCGGCGTGCCGGGTGAACGCCGCCACGAGGACCTCGTCGAGGCCGGTGAAGTGGTAGGTCATCGACCCCAGCGGCACGTCCGCCGCCCGGGCGATCTCGCGATGCGTGGTGCCGGCCACCCCGCGCTCGGCGATCACGGCCAGGGCGGCGTCGATCAGCCGGTCGCGCCGCCGAGGGTCGTGCCGCCGCGCCCGGCGAGGCCTGGGCGGCGTGGGCGGCGCACTGGTCGCGGTGGCCTCACTCATCGCGCCTCGATGGTCCTGGAGCGCCCATCGTCCTACCCATCATGTGTACGAGCGTACACATGATGGGTCACGGGCCTTCGCTCGCCCGTGGCCACGCGCTCGAGCAGGTGCACCACTCGGGACAGGGCCACCGAAGCGCAGGACGGTCCGGAGCGGCTTCGGGTCGTCGTGCTCCAGCGCCCAAAGAGGTAGGAACTCATCCCGCGCCCGATGCGGCGTACACCATAACTGTCATTATGGTGTAGCAGGGATTATGTCCGATTTTGGATTATCGGATTACTGGTAATGGCAATCCGCTAATTCGAGCGCGAGTTTGCGCGGGGACGCTGCGTGAGGCGACCTAGTCGGCTTGCCTCTTCTCCACGCTCAGGTCATGACTGTTGCGGTCATGAGTGCTGCCGGTATCAGCGCCGTGGCGACAGCGGCGAGTTGGGCGAGCCGGCGCGGGCCGGGCCGGCTCAGTTCGCTGAGATCACCGCCTCCAGCCATGAAAGAACTCGGCCTGGCCGCCTCCGGCGGCCGCACCGGATCCAAGACCCTCGTCGGTGAGCAGGTTCGGCGCCTGGTGCGCGCCCAGCTCGTCGTCGAGCACGACTTCGACGACGACCCGCGCTACCTCACCGACGAGGGCGCCGGCATGCGCATCGCCCGCTCGTGGAAGGTGTGGTGGGACCGCAGCGGAGAGAACCCAACCCACCCGGTCGAAGGGTCGTATATCGAGCTGTCCAGGGACTTCTACGACGAGATCATCGATCACTCGTTCCCGCTGAATCTCGATGCCCTGCGGATATTCGGCGACAGCGCACTGGCCATGGACCTGTACGCCTGGCTCACCTACCGACTGCGGCAGCTCACCAAGCCGGTCACGCTCACGTGGGAACAACTCACCGCGCAGTTCGGCAAGAACGGCCTGCCCGAATGTCGGTGCCCCGAACCGCGCCCGCAGCCGCGCGGTGGCCGAGAGTAAGCGCAACATTTTGGCCCAGCTCCCGACCGTGCTGGCCGTCTATCACCCAGGCGAAGGTCGAGGAGACGAAGTTCGGCCTGGAGCTGCGGCCAAGCCCGCCGCACGTGCCTGAGCGCGGAATGCACGGGTTGCGGCGCGCTCAGGCCGCGGCCAGCCTGCCCGCACGCCGGACCGCCGCCGCAGCAGCGGACGAGGCATCTCCGGTGCCAAGCCAGCCAGACCGTTGCCAGCGGAGCACCCGGTAACCAGATGGCCAGCGGTCGCCCGTTCAGTAGGCCGCCGCATGACCAGCGCGGGTCAACTAGCAGCCGCCCGTCTCGGTGATGATGGATGAGCCCGCGGCGCACCAGCGATCGGCAGATGACGAAGCGGCTGGTAGGTACCTGGCGGTGTGTTTCGTGGCGGTCGATCAGGTATCGCGCAGTTCGCCAGCCGTTTCCGGGGCCGCCGACCCTTGCCTAAACTGGCCGCATGCGGCAGGCGTTGAAAGACCTGACCGTCTCGGACCACTCCGAGTGGTTCGGCTTGGGCCCGCTCGCGCTGGCCGTCGTGGCCGGCGTCCGCGCCTTCGTGGCCGACGAGCCCTTCGCTCGCTGGGCCTGGACCGCCATCGCCGTGATCATGCTGATCCTCTGCGCCGTCTACGTCATCTGGACGAGGAAGAAGCGCACCTGAGACCTGCATCCATGTCGCTGATAGCGGCGATGTGCACGGGTGCAGGGCGGCGCAGCCGCGTCGACGCCGCCGGCGGCCAGCCATCCCCTGGATCGCCTGGTCAGGCAATCCAGCAGATGACCGCGTCGCCAGAGGCTGCGGCTGCGGAGAGGAACTCCTTGACCCTCGACAGTCGCGAGACCGCCCAACGCAGCTCGTCGGGGCTGTCCCACGTTGGCGGGGTAGACCCCGGTCCGGGCAAGCTCGGCCGGGTCGACGTCGGCAACCAGGTCCTGCTCGGTGAGCGGAACCAGCGCCTGCGCTGCCCGGACGACCTGCATGGGGGTGAGGTACTGCGGAGGGCCGTAACCCCAGTCGGGGATGTCGCCGGGGTTGAACGGGAAAACCTCCTCACCGCGCACGACCGACACCGGGAAGCCGCGGCGGCGCAGCAGGAAGTCCAGGCCGTCCCAGGTCTTGTCCAGGTCCAGCAGGCGCTGCCGCCGCACGGTCGGCGGCGAGACATCCTCTTGCTCGGCCAGCGCGGCCGCCCACTCCAGGTCGCTGACAGCGCGTTGAAGCTCTGCCGGGGAGACCCGCAGCCAGTACCCGAGCATGCTCATGCGACACGATCGTAATAGGCGATCGTCAGCACGATCGGCGGCCGGGAGGGCCGCGGGGTCAGGAGTAGAACACGACCAGGTCGCGCTGCGCCTGACGGCAGGCGGTGAACCATGCGTGCAGTTGCTCGGCCGCCGCCCGCCACCGCGGCTCGGCGAGGATAGGGATCGCGTCGGCGTACTGCCGCTCGGCCCGCCCCCATTCCTCGCGGGTTACCGTGCCCACTCCTGGGTGCCCATCGGGGTACGGCAGCTCCACCGGGGGCTCGAAACCGGTGAAGTCGTCGGGCAACACCGTGCTCACTTTGGCGACGCGCAGAGCACTGCTGAGCTACTGAACGCCGGTCATCCCGCCGGGGATCGGCATAAGCCCACGGTTGGCCAGCTCGGTGCCGGCGTAACCACACAGCACCTGCAAGGCGTAGGCGTAAATTTGGCCGAACTCCTCATCCATCTGCTCGCTGCCCCCATGACGCAACGCCTGCGCCACGGAGGGCGCGCCGTCGTCAATGTCGTCGGCAAAGTCCTCGTCAAGCTCGCCGATCAGGTCGCTCATCGCGGCGATGACGGGTTCGACGTCGACGCGACCATCGACGAAAGCGCCCAGCCGTTCGAGGTCTACCTGATATGCCGTGAACCCGTATCCCACATAGCCACCATAACTTGATCAATGCGCCGGCGCCTGCGGTCAGCCTCGCTGACGGCCCTGTCCCCCGCGGGGGTAGCGCCGCGTTCTCAGTGCTTCTCCGCCTGCTCAGGCCGGTAACGGGCCGCCGTCCGATCACGGCGATGGAGTTGGGCGACACAGCCTGAGTTCGGCCAGGTGAAACCAGTGGGAACCAAGCGCGCCGCGGTGCGCTGAACCGCCGGTCGCGATGGCGCGCAAGCACAACATCAGCCGCCCGGACGCGGAACCCAGATCTTGTGACGGTGGTTACCGTCGCGGCCCGAACGGAACAGTCCGGGCGCCCGACCTCTTATCGCAGTCGTGGCTGTCACCGAGACCGTAGCTCCGCCCGACGCTGACCTCTCTCCCGGAGAGCTGCTCCCCGCGGGGCGCCGCTTCCGGGTCGTGCTCGTGCTCGGGCTGCTCACGGCCCTCGGCCCGCTCACCATCGACATGTACCTGCCCGCGCTGCCCACCATCACCGACGATCTCGCCGCCACCGCCGCCGCCGTCCAGCTGACGCTGACCGGCACGCTCGTCGGTATCGCTCTGGGCCAGCTGCTGGTCGGCCCGCTCTCCGACGCGGTCGGGCGCCGGGTGCCGCTGCTGGTCGGCGTCGGCGTCCACGTGCTCGCCTCGGTGCTGTGTGTGGTCGCACCGACCCTGGCCGTCCTCGGTGCCCTGCGTGTCGTGCAGGGCCTCGGCGCGGCCGCGGCGTCGGTGGTGGCGATGGCGATCGTGCGTGACCTGTTCAGCGGCCTTGCCGCGGCGCGCCTGTTCTCCCGGCTCATGCTCGTGGTCGGCGTCGCGCCGATCCTCGCCCCGACCATCGGCGGCCAGGTTCTGCAGTTCACCTCCTGGCGCGGCGTCTTCGTCGTGCTCACGCTCGTCGCCGCCGCCATCCTGGCGTCCGCCGCGGTCGTGGTTCCCGACACTCTGCCGGTGGCGCAGCGCCGCAACGGCGGGATCGTCGGCACGTTCCGCGATTATGGCGGCCTGCTGACCGACCGCGTCTTCGTCGGCCTCATCCTGGTCTCCGGGCTGGCGATGGCGGCGCTGATCGCCTACGTGAGTGGCTCGTCGTACGTGCTGCAGGACGGCTTCGGCCTGAGCGAGCAGCAGTTCGCCTTCGTCTTCGCGGGCGGCGCGGTCGGCCTGATCGGCGCTACCCAGTGCAACGTACGGCTGCTGCGCCGCTGGACGCAGCAACAGATCCTGGCCGGCTCGCTGCTGGCCGGGCTCGCCTCCGGCCTGGTGCTGCTGATCCTGGCGGTGACCGAGGTCGGCGGCCTGGTCGGCATCCTGGTGCCGCTGTGGCTGGTGCTGGCCATGGTGGGGCTGGTCATGCCGAACGCGCCGGCCCTGGCCCTGTCCCGTCACGGCGAGGTGGCCGGCACCGCGGCCGCCCTGTTCGGCGCGGTGCAGTTCGGCGTCGGTGCCCTGGCCGCACCCCTGGTCGGTGTCCTCGGCATCGGCGCGGTCGCCATGGCCGTCGTCGTCTTCGGCGGCATGCTCGCCGCCGCGCTGGTCTGCTTCCTGGTAGTCCGGCCGCACCGCCTCCCCGCCGAGCAGGTGGAACCGGTCGCGGTCGCCGGTCACTGACCGGCCGGCGACGGCGGAGCTAGCGGGTCCGCCGGGAGCCGCCGGTTCGTGGGCCGAGGCGCGCACTGTGTAGCAGCGGACCCGGATCGGTGAACTTTTCGGTCAGATCCGCGACCTGCAGGCCGAATGGACCGAGGAGACCATCCATCGGATCACCATCGAGAACGCCACTCTCAAGCAACGCGTCCGCCAGCTCACCGCCGACAACCGGGCCCTCGACGAACGACTCAAGGCCGCCCGTTCCCACCTTCGATTCCAGGATCGACGCGTCGCTGACCTTGAAGCCCAAATCGCAGGCAACCTGAACCGGTAGTGGGAGTTGCCGCTCGCTTCGGTGATCAACGAAACTGCTGGTCACCGGAGCGGGTCATATGCCAGGCTCCGGCCCTATGGAACCCCACAACGAGCAGGCCGCAGGAGAAGTCCTGCATCAACGCGGCTGGCGCAAGGCATTCACCGTCCAAGAGATGGTCGACAAATGGGCCTGGCTCGTCGATAAGGTCGAGGACGGCTACAGCGACCTGGTGGACGAATACACCAACGACCTCTACAGCCGGAACTGGCTGCACGAGGCGTGGCCAATCCTTCCCGACCGTGTAATCCTCCTACGGACCCCACAGATCAAAGCCCTCGACGACCGTTTTCGGGCCGCCACCGTCTTCGACGACGGCATCTCGTTGGCACAGTTCCACCGGATCAGCGGATTCGATCCCGTCACAATGTGGTGGTGGCGGCGTCACCCTCGCCTACTCGTCGGCGATCTCGGTCGCTCTCTCCGCTCAGCTGGCGCCACCGACTGATCCTCACAGCCGGCTACCAAAAATCACCTGGCTAGCGGCTCCGCCAAGAGAACCACTCGATCAGCCTCGACATCGAAGCCGAGCACCGGATGGCCATAGCCGAACTCCGAATCCATCAGCACCGGCTTGCCCAAACGTCGACCGATCTCCCGCAAGAAGCCACAAAACACCTCAAGGCGCTCCTGGCCCTGCAAGGCCCGAGACTCCCGAAGCTACGGCGAACCGCAAGGTAGGGGATCTTGATTGCCGGTTGGGATGGGGGTCGGCCGACCCGTAGACCTTGGGTGCCGGTAACGAACGTGCCACCAGCCGGCAAATAGTTGATCTTGCAGTTATCGCGGACAGTTACGGAGAAGCGTTGTCGCTGCTGTCCCGTTTGAGGGTCCTTCACCGGGCGCTCGGCGCGGGGTCTCTGCCGTTGGGTGTGACCTTCGCTGATAAGTGGCGGTGAATCGTTACGGCTTGGTGGCATGCAGTTGTGCCGTGCGGCAAGCGCGCACGGTGGCCCTGAGTTCCTCGATCGGTGGGCCCCAGCCGCCCTGCCAAGCGTCCTCAGTGCCGTAGAGCTGCCCGAGGGGAAGGTCAATCACACCGTCGTTGTAGTCGGTCTGCCTCACGATTTCTTCGACCTGTTGCGCGACCCATCGCTCGCCTGCTCGTCCGGACAGGCACATCTCGGCCAACTCTCGGAAGGCTTCGTTGGCGGCTGCCACGGTGGTGGTTGGTAGGGCGACGCCCAATGTCGGCCAGGGCATCCGGGAGCAGGTCGGTGACCGCATGGGGGTCACGGCCGTTGAGCCCGGCCAACTCCCGCAGCGCTTGGCCGTCATGGCCGTCTGCGAGCCACTGCGCGGCCCACCAGGGAACGCGTTCGGTGGGTCCGACGCCGAGCACCAACCAGGCCGCCACCGTGCTCGGCAGTGGAGTTTGCCGGTCGTGAGGTTGCTCAGTCATCGGCTGCCACGATCAGGGTCAGGACGCGGTTCGCACGGTCGATGAGTACCAGCTCGTGGAAATCGTTGTGAACGCCGCCCCAGTCGTGGAAGGCGCCATGGCCCAGGTCTCGGAGCTTATACACCCGGTCTGCGGTGCGCAGCCGTTGGTACGCCTGCTGCTCCAGCACAGGTCGCAGATGCTCCGGAAGCGGCGCGACTTGCTCGGCCCAGGCTCGTAGGTGCCGCTCGGCGGCGTCGGTGTCGATCGAGTCGTAGCAGGCGGGCGTGATCCGCTCGCGCCAGTACGGGCCATGCCGTTCGGGGCTACCCTCGGGATCGCTGCCCGCATGATCGTCTCCGTACAGCTCATGGGCGATCAGCGCCGCCAGGATGGCGCCTGGAGGCCCGCCTCGCCGACCCAGCACCATCCACGTGATTCCGCTCCTCTACTTACTCCGGGTTACCAGGAGAAGCGGGTCGACGCCCGGATCGCGGCTACCTATTGAGTGATTGCACGACCGCAGCCCGGCCAGGTTGGGTCGAGGTGACCGGTGGAGTCGCTCTCATCGCGGCTGCCCACCGCAGTTTGGTGTGGCTCTCATCTGGCGTGCGCCCCGCCGGTCACCGCGGCGGCGAGAGGCTCAAGAGGGGACTGCCCAGCTCAAGGTAGCGCTGCCCTCCCGTCGACAACCGTTGTCGAATCGAGGGAGGACACGATGGCCCAGGTCATCATCGGCGTGGACCCGCACAAGCGTTCCGCCACCATCGAGGTCATCACCACGCGGGAGAAGACAGTCGGGCAGGGCCGGTTCAACACCGACCGCGTCGGTTACCAAGCCATGCTTGCCGCCGGCCGCCAGCACAAAGACCGCCTGTGGGCGGTCGAGGGCTGCAACGGTATCGGCCGGCACGTCGCCCAGCGCCTGGTCGCAGACGGCGAAACTGTCATCGATGTGCCGGCGAAGCTGTCCGCCCGGGCACGGGTGTTCGCCACCGGGCAGGGCCGCAAGACGGACCCGGTTGATGCCCGCAGCGTCGCGGTAGTCGCCGTGCGCACCGAAGGCCTACGGCGCGTTGTCACCGACGACACCACGGTCGCGTTGCGGCTGCTGGTCGACCGCCGTGACCAGCTCGGCCGGGCCCGCACTGAGGTGGTCTCCCGCTTGCATCACCTGCTGCTCGAACTGGTCCCCGGCGGCGCGAAGAAGGACCTTTCCGCTCAGCAGGCCCGCGCTCTGCTCAACACCGTCCGTCCCCGCGCCGTGGTCGGCAAGACTCGCCGCTGGCTCGCCTCGGAATTGATCCACGAGCTTGTCGTCATCGACAGGAAGATCAAGATCGCGAAACAGGAACTCACCGAGCTGGTCAGCAGCACTGGCAGCAGGCTGATGGACCTGACTGGCATCGGGCCCTCTGGTGCAGCCCGACTGCTCGGCGACATCGGCGACATCGTCCGGTTCTCCAGCCGCGCTCATTTTGCCTCGTGGAACGGCACTGCACCGATCGATGCCTCGTCCGGCGAGCAGAACCGACATCGCCTGTCGCGCGCGGGGAACCGGCGCATCAACCGGGCGCTGCACATCATGGCCATCGTCCAACTGCGCCGTGACACCGAAGGCCGCCGCTACTACCGGCGCAGGCTCGCGGCCGGCAAAACCCCGATGGAGGCCCTACGCGCGCTGAAACGGCGTCTGTCCGACATCGTCTATCGGCTGATGGTCGCCGACGCCAAGCTGCTCAGGACGGGTCCGGGAGGACACATGGGGGCGACTTCGAAATCCAGCGCGGCCGACCCGAACCCCAAGATCGACACTTCGGAAAAGTCACTTCCCGGACCCGCCGAACCCCACTTTAGAGCACCGCTGCCCACCACCTCTTGATGGCATGAAGGAGCGGGGCCTCGCTCCGCGTGACTCCCGGCGGGATGCTCGGGGTGCTCACGTCAAACGACGAAGGAGGCCCCTGTGTCAGCAGCGTACGACGAGCAGCAGTACGTCGGGATCGATCTGCATCGGCGCCGGTCGGTGATCGTGCGGATGGACCAGGCCGGGCAACGGCTGGAGAGCAAGCGCATCGACAATGACCCTATGGCCTTGGCGGCGGAGATCGCGAAGGCCGGAGAACATCCGCAGGTGGTGCTGGAAGCGACCTACGGCTGGTACTGGGCCGTCGACGTGCTGCAAGACGCCGACGCACAGGTGCACCTGGCCCATCCGCTGGGAGTGAAAGGGTTCGCCTACCGGCGGGTCAAGAACGACGTTCGTGACGCCGCCGATCTGGCGGACCTGCTGCGGATGGGACGGCTGCCCGAGGGGTGGATCGCCCCGCCGGCGGTGCGGGAGCTGCGGGAGCTGGTGCGGCACCGGGCGAAGCTGGTGGCCTGGCGCAGCGGGTTGAAAGCCTCGATCCACGCGGTCCTGGCCTAGCAGGGCCTGCATCCGGTGGTGACGGATCTGTTCGGTGTCGCCGGGCGCCGATGGCTGACCGCGGCGCCGTTGGACACGGCGTATCGGCTACGGGTCAACGCCCTGCTTCGGCTGATCGATGCCATCCACTTCGAGATCCGCGCGGTCGCCGGACCGCTGCGGGTGGCGTTGGCCGACCACCCGGGGTTCACCGCGGTGCAGGCGGTGCCGGGCGTGGGTCCGGTCTCGCGGCGATCTTCGTCGCCGAGATCGGTGACGTCACCCGGTTCGCCACGCCGGCGCATCTGACGTCGTGGGCAGGGCTGACGCCCAAGCATCGCGAGTCCGACACGGTCGTGCATCGCGGGCCGATCACCAAGCAGGGCCAGAGGGGTGCCAAATGAGCGCGCACCGGTCCGCGGCCCTTGAAGGCATGACTTGGGCGCCGTACCGCTGTGGCATTGAGGCCAGGGCAGTGTCTCGCGCTGGCTGGCGGCTGCCTGTTGCGCGCGCCCGGCATGATCGTTTGGATGTTGTTGGTGCTGATACTAATCGGGCCGATCTTGCTGCTCTGGCTGGTCATGTCACGCGAGCCGCGGATGCGGTGGATCATCGCCGCGAGCCTTGCCGGTCAAGCGGCGATCGCAACCATGCTCGTTCACTTCTTTCCGGGGGGCTTCTTCGAGATCTCCCTGTCGGTCCTGGTTCTGGCCCTGGCGACCGCTCTTACCGGCCGCCTTGTCGAAGGGCGCCGGCTCGGCCCTGCACGGCAGGCCAGGGTGAGCGCAGCGACGCACCTCCTAGCTGGCTGGTCGTTAGTGGCACTGCTTTGCGGCGCGATTCTCTGGCGGCCGGCGCCGTTCTTCCCGGCGACCGGCGGAGTGCTGCCGTTGCCCGATGGCCTGCATGCCACAGTCCGTCCCGCCGACGATGCAGACTGCGGCTCGCAATCATGTACGCGGACGATTACGGTCACCGGTCGCACCGGGCAAGCCGATAATGATCTCTATAACGAGGTGAAGCGGCACGTCAAAGAGCGCGGATGGGGCTCAGGGTGTCGCCCCATCGGATGGCTGCTGAACCAGACCATCGAATGCGTCGGACTCGCTGTGACAGAGCACAAGGTGATCATTCACCTCTCTGGCAGCGCGAACGACTCATCGCACAGCGCAACCATCGGCTAACAGACGCACTCTTCTCGGCAGATCCGGATGTTGGCGGACCCGCCCACCGTCACGTCGCGTAGCCGACGAATTTCAGGTGCGGGGCCATCCGTCCCATCTGCCGGCCGCCCTCATCCTGACGACCACCCAGACGGACTACAGCGGCTGCCCCCACCGCGCCGTCGTGGACATGTAATTTATGTATCGCCGCAGGTCAGATTCGGTTCACCGGCTCCGGCGGTCGGTAAAGAGATCCAGCGCCCATTCACCCATCCGGAACTGGATCCGAGTGTGCTCACGCATCAACTCGCGCCACTCGGTCACGATCTGCTCGTAACGGGCCTGCGTCACGTTACCGATCATGGCTGGCATCACTTCACCACCCGAGGGCCGCAGCGCGGCGTGGGCCGCCGTCAGCAACTACGGTCGATACTCGTCCAGGTTGAACCGCAGATCAGCTAGGTCACAGTCCCTCACACGCGGTCACCCATCCGCCCGACCCTGCCCGAGGGACCGCGCCCGCCACGCCCGAGTCCGACACCGCGGCGAACAGAACACCGAAGACACCGGCCGGTCAAGACCGACCACCCACTCAGCGCCGCACTGCAGACACCCCACCCGCTGATCCTGCCGCGCCGCAGCGATCCGCGTCCGGCTCCGCCGGACGTACGCCAATGCCGCGATCGGCACGCCGTCGAACAGAACACCATGGACGCGCGCGCCTTCCCCGGCAACCCCCACCACAGACCGGGACACCGCCGCGTTGCCGGCTCCACCGGCCCCCGGCCGGCCCCCGGCCGGCTGCGGCACCAGCGACGACCAACCCCGAGCACGACGCGCGCCACCGATCATGCCGCGAGCGTACGACCAACCCAAGGGCGATCTTGAAGTTCAAGGACGGGCACTCAGTCACTCCCCGCCTCCGGCCTCCCCGCCTCCGCCTACGCCCTTGGTCCATGAGTCGATGACCACGGCGAGGATGAAAGCCTGCACCGTGAGGGGCAGACCCGGCAGCTCCGCGGCGCCCAGGTCTCGACGCCAGAAGCTGGCTCGCTCCACCCATCCCACCCACACAGAGCCGACGTGCACCTGGTGCGCGGTACCCAGCAAGTTCGGCGACAGGTGGTAGGTCTGCCCCTGCGCCTCGATGATTTGCCGTCTGCCTTTCCCCCTGCTTGCCGTAGCGAGTCTTGTGCCGTGCGCGTCGAGCATGAAGCACCAGTCAGAGAACCAGCTAGGGCTGCGGACCTGATAGCAATGGCCCTGAAGCTCAAGGTCACCGCCGAGCCTGTAGAAGCGACCCCTCCAGACGCCGATTGGCTGGTCGTCGATGGTGAGCTCATACCGGCTGTGCCAGGTGCGATCCATCTTCCTGGCCACCAGCACGTCATCCAGCGTAGAGATCCTCCAGTGCCTTGGTGTCGTTCTTGCCAAGACACGGCGCCAGCCGGATACCGCTCCTCGGATCCGGACGCTGATACCCGTTCGTCCAGCTTCCGCCCTGACGGCTCCGGCACCCGTCCGAGCGTCGTCGCACGGCTCGCTACTGGTTTGAGGTTCAGAGACGGGCACTTAACCGGCACACCGCCACCCGCTACGACGTGGGGCTCATGCTGGTCACCGGCCAGGCGCATCAGCGGCCAACCCACCACCAGAAGGGCACCAAACCCCGCCGAGCTGGTTAAACGACAAGTTGAGGGTGGGGAAAACCCCACCCTCAACGGGGCGCACACCCCAATGACGGCGCGGCCCGGCCACGGAAACCTGAGATCTGACCACCAAGGGGGCACCAATGCTGTGCCCTCGGCAGAGTGGCGCCGGTCCGAAAGGGGAGATGACGGTGTTCGATGCACGATGGGTCAGCAGGCGGTGGTTCAAAGCCGCGGCCGCGGCGGTCATGGTCGTCGTGACGGTTTCCGTCGGGCACGTCGCGTGGGGCGGCGACGCCCCGCACGGGTACGGGCAGGCGCAGTTGCAGCGGGACCTGGACGCGATCCGCGACACCGGGGTGTCCGGGGTGTTCGCCGAGGTCCGGTCTGGCCAGCGCCGGCTGAGCGGCACCAGCGGCGTGGCCGACTTCGACGCCGGCGGCGCTGTCGATCCGGACGGGTACTTCCGGATGGGCAGCAACACCAAGACGTTCGTCGCGGTGGTCGTGCTGCAACTCGTGCGGGAGCGCCGCATGTCGCTCGACGATCCGGTCGAGCGGTGGCTGCCCGGCGTGGTCACCGGCAACGGCAACGACGGCCAGGCGATCACCGTGCGGCAGTTGCTGCAGCACACCAGCGGCCTGCACAACTACGCGGAGGACCTGTCGCAGCGGATCACCTCGGTGGCGGAGTACCAGAAGCTGCGGTTCGAGTCGTTCGCGCCGGACCAGCTAGTCGGTATCGCCATGGCGCACGCTCCGAAGTTCGCGCCCGGGCAGGGGTTCAGCTACTCGAACACGAACTACGTGCTGCTCGGCATGATCATCGAGCGGGTCTCCGGTCGGCCCTGGAACGTGGAGGTGCACAACCGCATCGTGCGGCCGCTGGGCCTGCGCCACACCATCGCACCCGGCGACTCGGCCGACCTGCCGGACCCGCACGCCAGCGCCTACCTGTTCCTCGACGCGCAGACCCGCGTGGAGACCGCCGACGCCGCGGTCAACTGGTCCGACGCCGCCGGGGCGCTGGTCACCAACGCCGACGACCTGAGCCGGTTCTGGAGCGCCATCGGTCGTGGGACGCTGCTGCGGCGCGCCGAGCAGGACGAGATGCGGCGTACGGTGCCCGCCACCACGTTCGAGGAGGACCAGCCCGGCACGCGGTACGGTCTCGGCATCCAGTGGACGCCGCTGTCCTGCGGCGGCGGGTACTGGTTCCACGACGGCGACGTGCCGGGATTCAGCACCAAGAACGGCGTGAGCGCCGACGGCCGCACCACCGTCGTGATCTCGATCTCGACGAGCGCCGACACGCCCACGCACGACGCCGCCTGGAAACTGATCGACAACGTGATGTGCCGCCGCCTCTGACGGTGATCGCGTGACAAGCCGGGCGCCGTCGTGGCGCCCGGCCCGCCCGGTCGTTCCCGTGGCTTCAGGGCCTCCCGGTAAGTCCGTCGAGGAACATCGGGACGGAATCTGGCCCTAAGACCCTGGTAAATAAGGGGTTCAGGTGTGTCGGTGGCGGGCGAGGCGTCGGGTCATGATGATGATCATTGCCCATTGGACCATCGCTGCGTGGTGCTGCGGTAGGCGTTCGTAGTCGCGGACGGTGCGTCGGCAGCGGTTGATCCAGGAGAAGGTCCGCTCGACTGCCCATCTGCGGTGCAGGACGATGAAGGTGGTCTGCCTGGCTGGGAGTCGACCAGCGCGGCGGTGGGTTGCGCGTTACGGCCTTCGACGTGCTGGCGGACCTGTTCGCGTGTGGTTGTGCATCCGGGTCAGGGTGCCGTCGGCGGTCCAGCGTTGGAAGTAGTGGTAGACGAGTTTGTGGTGCGGGAAGTCGGCGGGTAGGGCGTCCCCTTGGCACCCGGTGCGGTCGAGGTAGCGGATGGCGTCGACGATGTCGCGGCGCGGGTAGATGATCGGACGGCCGCGGCCGGTGCCGGCGGGGATGTGCGGGGCGAGGACCTGCCATTCGGCGTCGCTGGTGTCCGACGGGTAGTGCCGTGGCCACGTCAAGTTCTACCGATCCGGCCCGGGCGAAGCGGGTGCCTGGCCGCAGTTGGCGCCGGCGATGATGGGCCGCGCGATCCGCTGGGACCTCATCGCCGAGCAGTACGACCAGATGATCAAGTACGCGACGGCGATCCGGACGGGGACCGCGTCGACCGAGGCGATCCTGCGCCGTTTCACCCGCGCCGCCTCCCACTCCACGTATCAGGCGATGCTGGAGGTCGGCCGGGCCGTCAAGACGATCTTCGTGGCCCGGTATCTGCGCGACCGAGACCTGCAACGTGAGATCCACGACGGGCTGAACGTGGCCGAGGGCTGGAACGGCGGCAACCAGGTGCTCTTCTACGGCAAGGGCGGCGACATCGCCACCAACCGCCGCGACGAGCAGGAACTGTCCGTGGCCTGCCTGCACGTGCTGCAGGCCGCCGTCGCCTACGTCAACACCCTGCTCGTGCAGGACGTCCTCGCCGAACCGGCCTGGGCCGACGCGCTCACCGCGGAGGATCGGCGCGGTCTGACCCCGCTGTTCTGGACGCACGTCGCCCCGTACGGCGAGGTGAAGCTGAACATGACCAAGCGGCTGGCGTTGCGGGGCGAGGGCCGCGCTGGGTGAACCGGGTCCGGTGGGCCCGCGGCAGACGGGGTGGTCAGCCGAGCTGGAGGCGGTCGCTGATTCCGGCGGCGTCGAAGGCGGCCTGGAACTGCTCGCGGGTCTCGGTGAAGTGTGCCCAGCTGTCGGTGTGGGCTGGTACGACGTGGCGGGCGCCGAGGATCTGCGCGGCTTCGGCGGCGAGGGAGCCGTCGACGGTGACGAGCGCACCGTCGAAGAACGGAGTCCGGGCAGCGCCGGCGAAGATCACCGCGGTGTCGACGCGCCCGACACGGGTGGCGATCTCCTTGACGACGTCGACAGAGGCGTTGTCGCCGCTGATGTACACGGTGGGCTGGCCGTCGGCCGACAGGATGAACCCGATGACGTCACCGGTGATCGGCTCGCAGCCCTTGGGGCCGTGCTGCGCGGGTGTGGCGGTGACGGTGACAGTGCCGCCGTCGGGGCTGGCCAGCTCAATGCTGTCCCAGGGTGCGAGGCCGCGGGCGGTGCCGCCGAGGCGCTGGGCGCCACTGGCCGTGGTCAGGACCATCGGTACGTCGCTGAGCAGGGCGCGGCCGGAGGTGTCGAGGTTGTCGGGGTGCTGGTCGTGCGATAGCAGGACGGCGTCGACTCGGCCCAGCTCTGCCGGGCTCGTCGCGGACGGCGCCGTCTTGGTCAGCACGAGCCCTGGTCCGAGTTCGTAGTCGCCCGGGGCGTCGAAGGTGGGGTCGGTGAGCAGGCGCAGCCCGGCGTACTCGATGAGGGCGGTGGGACCGCCGAAGACGCGGACGGGAACCTGGGCGTGCTCGGTCATGGGCACCTCTCATGGTCTTTTCGGCTTTTTGCCGTGAGACCACGGTAGCTGCTTCTCACGGTAATCTGCCACGGGTACCGTGAGATGTGTGAGGGAATCTGCTAAGCCACGGGGCAGTGGTCGCGACGTGTCACCCGCTCCGGGCGCGGACCGTTACGTCGCGCTGGACTTCGCCAACAGTGTGGTCACCGTGGCCGGGGGCCACGTGCTCGATCTCCTCGATACTCCCCAAGCCGCGAACCGATGGCTGACCGAGCGGGACCTGGCGCCAGCCGAGGCCGGCATGCGAGAGCAGTGCGCGGCGCAGTTGCGCCGCCTGCGCGAGCACATCCGCTCATTGATCGCCGCTGTGGTCGCCGGGCGCCCTGCACCGGGCTCGGCGATAGAGGCGATCAACGAGGCGATGACCCGCGTGTCGACCGCGGCTGTGCTGCGCTGGGACAGCGCACACGGGCTGCACCGGCAGGCGGCGCATCCCACCACGCAGATTGTCGAGCACGCTCTCGCCGTGCTGGCCGCCGACGCCGCCGAGTTGCTTACCGGCGACGACGCCCAGCTGCTTACGGCGTGTGGGTCGCCTCCCTGCCGCCGGTATCTGCTGCGCACTCACCGGCGGCGGCACTGGTGTTCCGTGCGCTGCGGTGACCGCGCCCGGGCCGCCCGGGCCTACGCCCGACGCGCCGCCCGCCCCGGGGAGGCCTCACCTGCCCCGGTAGAGGTGCAGGCGCCCTAGCCCAGCGAAGCGCCGCGGCGGCTCAGGGAGCCTCGTTCCCGGCCGCTGCCTGGTCCGCGGTGTGCTGGCGCGGCGCGTTGACCAGCAGCGCGGTGATCACCGCGGCGGCGGCTAGGACGAGCGCCCCGACCACCAGCGCGGTGCTGTAGCCGTGCACGAGGGCGTCGCTGGCCGCAGCTATCAGTGTGCTGTCGCCGGCGGTCCGGCCGTGGTGCAGCGCGCCGAGGGCGTCGGGGAGTCGGGCCGCGGTCGCGGTGACCGACACGGTCGACACGATGGCCAGGCCGATGGCGACCCCGATCTGCTGGGCAGCGTTGAGCAGGGCCGAGGCGATACCGGAGTCCTGCGGGCGCACGCCGTGCACGGCGGTGAGGGTCAACGGCACGAAGCCCAGCGCGAACCCGAGAAGGAGTGTTCCACCCGGCCGCCGCTGTAATCCTCGGCACTGCCTGTACATACCCCTACTGGGATCATTGTCGGCATGGACGAGGATCTGGCGGTGGGTCCGCACGGGTACTCCGCGGAGAAGCAGGTTCTGCTGGCCCGGTTGAAGCGGGTCGAGGGTCAGGTTCGCGGGTTGCAGCGGATGGTGGACGAGGACACCTACTGCATCGACGTGCTGACCCAGATCTCGGCGGCCAGCCGTTCAGGAGTGGTTACGCATGCAGCTTGCGGCCTGACCACAGGGCTCAGCCCACCGCGTTCCAGCGGGCCGAGCGATCACCGGCGCGCAGCGACGCGATCCGCACAGCGGCCTCGGCCGCGTGCGGCGCGAGACGGGCGCGGATGCATGAATGCACCGCCGGGAAAGGGCGGTGCATTCATCTGCTCATGACGAGGGACCTGCCGGTGTCGATCGTCGCAGGATCAGGGCGGCGATGCCGGTGACGAGCAGCGCCGCGGCGGCGACGAAGAGTCCGGATTCGCCGACCCACAGGTTGCCCGCCGCTCGCGGGCCGGCGCCCGCCGTGGAGGCGTCGAACGCGGACTGGATGACCGCGTTCCACGACGAGTGCAGCAGCACCGCGGGCCATACGCTGCCGGTGGCCAGCCGCGACCAGCCGGCGAGGCCGCTGAGCGACAGGATGACGATCCCGAAGATGAGGGCGTGCAGCCACGGCCGTGAGCCGGAGGCGTACACTCCGCCGAGGATCAGCGGGACGTGGAACAGCCACCAGGCGACGGCCGTCATCAGCGCCGGCCGGGGAGCGCCTGCCTGCGCCAGTCGTGGTACCAGGAAGCCGCGCCAGCCCAGCTCTTCACCCAGCGCCGTCAGGGCGGCAAGCGGTACGCCCACGGTGAGCGCACCCAGAACGGTTCGTGCGACGGCTGCGCCGCCGACGCCGGCGGCCATGTCCACCATGCCGGTCATCCACGCGGCGCTGTAGGCGAGGCCGCCGACCGCCACCGGCATCAGCCACACCGTGAGATACCAGGGCCAGGAGCGGCGCAGGTAAAACCGGAAGGACACGTCGGCGAATCCCTGACGCCCGGCGAGCCGCAGCACCACCGATGCCAGGCCCGGCGTCCACATCAGCAGGAGCACCAACGCGACCGAGCCACCTCGTAGTACCGCCGTACTGATCACCGCGGTGGCGGTCATGACGATGCCGAGGAACAGCCAGACGTCTCGCCGGGCCCGTGCAGGGCTCAGCGGCCGCCTAGGACCGCCGGAGGCGGCGTCGTCCAGAGGCGGCGCAGAGATGGTGTGGGACACAACAACCCTTTCAATGTGTGCCTCAATGAGGCGGCTACGCGAACCACGTCCTGGTCGGCGGCTTCGCAATCAAAGATCGAAATTTCTGGCGGTTCAGCCTCCAGGAGCGGCCAGCCGGTGGTTGGATCGGGGTCGCCCCTTGTCCGCGGCTGTGCCGAGGTGCCGCGGCGCGTTACCGGCACAGGGTCGTGGCCACAGCTTCTTCGACCGCCGCGACGGCGCCAAGGGCGTTCGGGCCCGAAGGGCTGACGGTGACGACGAGGCTGACGCCGCGACCGTCGTCGGTCACGCCGCCGCGGGTTTCGTAGCCGTCGATGTCGCCGCCGTGGCCCCAGTAGATTCCGCCGCAGGGCAGTGGCTTGCTGAGCAGCCCCAGCCCGTAGCGGCTGCCGGCGGGCAGTCCCGGCTGGATGGCGGGAACGGTGGTGCGCATCTGTTCCATCTGGGCCGGCGCTAGCAGTTTGCCGGAGAGCAGGGCGGCGAAGAAGCGGTTGAGGTCACTCGGGCTTGCGATCATCTGACCGGCGGTCCAGGCCACGGACGGGTCCATCTCGGTGACATCGCGCGGCGTCCCCGCTTCGTCGGCCTGGTAGCCGTGCGGATGCCGGCCCTGGATCGTCTTGTCGCCCTGCGCGGGGAAGTAGGTGTCTCGCAACTTCAACGGCTTGATGATCCGCCGGGTGATCTCTTCGGCGATCGGCCGGCCGGTGACCTTCTGCACCAGCAGTCCGGCGACGACGTAGTTGGTGTTGCTGTACCTCCACTGCGTCGGCCCCGCCTTGTGCGCCAAGGCCACGTCTAGCAGGTCCCGTGGCTCGAAGTAGGTGCTGCGGTAGTCGCGGATGTGGTGGCTGTAGTCGGGCAGGCCACTGGTGTGCTGCAGCATCTGCCGTACGGTGATCTGTCGACCATCGATGCCGTCGCCGCGCAGCAGCCCCGGCAGGTACGTCTCCACGGAATCGTCGAGCTTGATCTTGCCTTCGTCGACCAGTTGCAGGACGACCACGGCCACGAAGGTCTTGGTGTTGCTGCCGATCCGCACCCGACCGTCGACCGGCGGCTTCCTGCGCTTGCCGAGCTCGGCCACACCCGCGGTGAGATCGCGGGTCTCGCCATCGCGCCCGCGGACGTTGACCAGCGCGGCAGGGAACCCCTGCTCGGCGACCAGACGGTTGAGGTCGGCTTCGACGGCGCCGAAGGGCTTGCCGGCATGTGCGGGCGCAGCCGGCGCAACGCCGGCCAAGGCGAGGCCACCTACCGCGGCCAACGCCGTCAATGTTCGGGCGGCCCGCGACGGGCGCCGGGCGCCGGAAAGATCGGTCGGCGGCAGGGGATGACGACGGTACACGAAGGACGCTCCTCGGACGGTGCGACAGGGACCGCCCAAGCCTCGTCAGTAACGACTCCAAGAGCGATACGGGCAGCCGGCCGAACCAGGGTGAGGCTAACCCCACTCCAGTTCGACCGGCCGGCCGGCTAGGGAGCGTCTCGGATCAGTGGTTCGTTGATGGGACGTGAGGGTTCGTCGATGGACCTCTGATGAGATGTGGGCGCCGTTGCAGCCTCATCTGTTCCGGGAATGGACGCCGATGCCGGCGACCCGGACTGGACCCTCGGCATCGACTCCGCCGCCGGCGGGTCCACATGGTTTCCGAGTGGCTGAAAGTTGCCATAGCGGAAAACATCTGAGATAGTTTCCGCTATGGAAAACAACCCGCACGTCCCGAACTCCGTCGAGGCCCGCGAGGCGCTGGCGCACATAGACACAGCCCAGCGTGCCGTGCGGGACGCGCCGTGGCCCACGTGGATCTACCCGGTCAACGCCCTCCTGCTGGGCGCCATGACGCTGACCTTCGCGCTGGGCGACGACGGCTTCGTGTTCCTCCTCGCCACCAGCGCTGCGCTCATCGCGGTCAACATGCTGGCCGGGTACCGGATGGGTGCGCCGTTCACCCTGCCCACCAGCCGCGCCTTCCTCGCCTCGGCCGGCGCCGCAGGCGCGTGCGTGCTCACCGCGTTCATCGCCGCCGACCTCACCGCGCAGCCATGGCCGATCGTCGTCCTGGCCATCGCGGCGGCCGCCTTCTACCTGGCAGGCGGCGTAGCGCACCGACGGTCGACAGGGGCGCCCCGGTGACCGCGGACCTCGACCCGATCATCCACCCGACGCACCGGCTGCGTATCTGCGCGATGCTCGTCGCCGGCAGCACTCTGGAGCTGTCGGTCATCAAGGAACATCTGAATCTGAGCCCGTCGGCACTGAGCAAACAGGTCGCCGCCCTCGTCGACGCGGGTTACGTGAAGCAGGAGCGTCTCGGCTCGGACACTCGGCGGGTGTGGCTGTCGATGACACGCCGGGGGTTGAAGGCGTACAAAGGGCATGTCGCCGCGCTCCGGGAGATCGTCAACGCGACGACGGTTCCCTCCGTGAACTAGGTCGGACGTTGTAGATCTTGAGAGAAGTCCTGAAGTGCCTCGCAACGGCCCACCACCACGAACGGCTCCAACGCCCAGTGTTGCCGCTCTGCGTCCGGTCTACGCACCCAGCCGGACGAACTTGGGGTTGAGGACCAGCGGCGCAGAGATTGGCGTTGAGCCTGACTGGCGGTGGCCCAGTCGACGACTTTGCCGGCGTAGTCCGAGTCGGCCCATACGTGCCGGACGCTCGGGGAGCAGGCGTGCAGCACCCAGAGCAGGGGCTTCGCGCCGTCGCGGTCTGGGGTGTGGGCGGCGGTGACCAGGACCGCGAGGAGCAGTCCGCAGGTGTCGACCGCGACGTGCCGTTTACGGCCGTTCACTTTCTTGCCCGCGTCGTAGCCGCGGCTCGTGCGGGCGACGGTCTCCGCGCCGCGTACCGACTGGGAGTCGATCAAAGCCGCCGATGGCTGCCGGTTACGACCTTCGAGGTGTTCACGGACCTGCTCGCGCAGGCTGTTGTGCATCCGGGTCAGGGTGCCGTCGGCGGCCCACGCCTTGAAGTAGTGGTAGACGAGTTTGGGGTGGGGGAGGTCGGCGGGCAGGGCGTCCCATTGGTAGCCGGTGCGGTCGAGGTAGCGGATCGCGTCGACGATGTCGCGGCGCGGGTAGACGATCGGGCGGCCGCGGCCGGTCGGGACGTGCGGGGCGAGGACCTGCCATTCGGCGTCGCTGGTGTCCGACGGATAGTGGCGGGCCCCCGGACGGTGGGCAGGTGACGGTGTCCGTCTGACATCGCTGCCGCTACCCCAGCCCGCACCCGGTGGCAGCCGGACCGGTACCCCCGTCGAAACCTTCTTCGGCCGTGACGACTGTCAGGCCCCGGGAGCCAGGGCCTGCAGATAGCCGGTGGTGGCGGTCAGGGCCGCTCGCAGCCGCTCCGGGTCTCGTGTCGTCTTCGCCAGCAGGATCCCGCCCTGGATGGTGGCAAGGGTGGCGGTGGCCAGAGTCATGACGTCGACGTCGCCGGGCAGCAGCCCCCCAGCGCGTAGCCGATCGAACATCGCGCCGAGTTGTCGCGTCCAAGCGTCGAAGGCGCCTGCCAGGTCTTGGCGGGCCGGCTCGCTGATGTCGGCGAGTTCGGCAGCGAGCGAGCCGATCGGGCATCCGAGCCGGCACTGGCTGTGCCGCTGCGCCTGCACCAGGGCGTCGAACCATGCCTGCAGGGCCGGCCAGCTGTCGACCGCGGCCAGCTCCTGCGCGCTCACGCGCAGGACGGTCTCTGCCTGCCAGGCGATGACCGCACGTACCAGCTCCTGCTTGTCCTGGAAGTAGTGGTAGAGCTGGCTTTTGCTGGCGCCGGCCGCGACCAGCACCTGATCGAGGCTGGTCGCCTCGACTCCATGGTCGGCCATCAGTGTCACGGCACTGGCCACGATGCGCTCGCGGGTTCGTCGCCCGCGCACGGTCTTCGGCTCCTGCGACATGCGTCACGCAAACCCTTCTGGACTGGACGGTCCAGTCCACTCTACTGTTGGACCGACCAGTCCAGTTCTACGACTATAGGGGTCTCCATGCAGCTCACCGGATCTTCGGCACTCATCACCGGCAGCACCTCCGGCATCGGCCGGGCCATCGCCGAGGCATACGGACGCGAGGGTGCGCACGTACTGGTCGCCGGCCGCGACGCCGACCGGGCCCAGCAGGTCGTCGACACGATCACCGACGCCGGCGGCCGCGCCACCGCGCTGATCGCCGACCTCGCCACTGCCCAAGGTGTAACGCACCTGCTCGACGCCGCACGCCCGCACGGACCGGTCGACATCCTGGTCAACAACGCCGGAAGCTACCCGTTCATGTCCACGCTGGATACCGACGAGTTCACCTTCGACGCCACCATGCACCTAAACGTCCGAGTACCGTTCCTGCTCACCGCAGCAATCGCCCCCGCCATGGCCCAGCGCGGCCGCGGCCGCGTCATCAACATCAGCTCCATCGCCGCGCACCTCGGCGGCGCCACCTGGCCGCTGTACGGGGCCAGCAAGGCAGCCCTGGAACATCTGACCAAGTCCTGGGCCGCCGAGTTCGGTTCGGCCGGCGTGAACGTCAATGCCATTGCCCCCGGCCCCACCCGCACTCCCGGCACCGCCCCCATGGGCACAACGCTGGACGACTTCACCAGCACCTTCCCGGCCGGCCGACCCGGCACCCCCGAAGAGGTGGCCGGCGCGGCCGTCTACCTTGCCGGACCGCAGGCCAGCTTTCTGCACGGCACCACCATCGTCATCGACGGCGGACGCCTCGCCACCGTCTGACGACCGAGCATCCAGCACGCCGAAGGACCGGCCTCAGCATCCCGACGCCCCACAGCGGGCCAGCCGTAGGAGCATAGGGACCAGCATGCAGTTACCTCATCAGCCGTTCAGCACCATCACCTGGAAAGACATCGGCCAGACCGTGCACCCCGGCGACACCGGGACTGCCACATGGAAAACCCAGCATCTCGGCACTATGCGTATCCGCATGTGCACTACAGCCCGGCTACACGGCTGACCATCAGCCACATGCCCCTCTGACCAGCCTTACCGCTTGTTTTCACAAGGTCGTCAGTCGAGGGCCGGGCTCCGCGCGAGACATGGCGGCGGGTGCTGGCCGATCGACTCAGCGGCCCTGGGTAACCTTGTACTCTCCCACCCGATCAGGCAAGGCCGCTGCCTGCGCGCTCTGCGCACTCAGGTTCCAGCGATGCCCGTATGGATCGACAATCCAGCCGGCGCGCCGGCCATCGGGGCTGTCGGTCACCGAGCGCTCAAGGGTGGCGCCCGCTGCGACCGCCTGTTCCACCGCCGCGTCAGCGTCAGCCACCTCCAGCACAAACGAGACGGGCGTGCGGCCCAGGGTGGTCGGCGACACGACGCCGATCTCCGGATGCTCGTCGGCGAGGTAGACCGGGTTGCCCTGCATGTCGAGCTGAGCGTGGCCGATCCGGCCATCATCCGCGGTCCACCGTTCGACCTCGACCGCGCCGAACGCGACCTGGTAGAAGGTGATCGCCGCGGCCGCGTCGGCGCAGCACAGATATGGCGTGAGAGTGTTCATGGCGACGACGCTACGGCGTCGCCGAACGCCTCGTCATGTACAGATGTCGCCTTCACTGGCGCCAGGCGCCACGTTGCTCGAGCCTGGCCCGGTGTCACTCCGGCCAGCTCGCGGAACTCACGGTACAGATGCGACTGGTCGTAGTAGCCGTAGTCGGCGGCGAGGCCGGCCCAGCCCGTCGAGTGCTGGCTGGTGCGCAGGGCCGTCAGCGCTGACCGGAACCGGACCAACCGCGCCAGCGTATGCGGCGCCAGCCCCAGGTGCCGGCTCACCTGCCGGTGCAGGTACTGGCGCCCGCAGCCGAGTTCGGCGGCGAGGTCGGCCACGCTGATCCGGCCGGCTTGCTGGTCGAGGATGGCCGCGGCGCTGGTCACCAGGGCAGGCACCGACGTTTCGGCGCGCCGCCGTAGGAACACCTCAACCAACCGGCGCCGCCCGGCTGGCGTCAATTCCTCGGCGAGCTGCTCGACCAGCCGACGTCCGGAGGCCCCCCACATGTCCTCGACCGCAACCGTCGTGTGCCGCAGTTCAATCAGCGGCAGGCCGAGCACAGCGCGGGCCGCCGTCCACGTCAAGTCGACCTGCACGCCGGCCGCGTCGCCGCGGCAGACCGTATCGGTCCACCGGTCGGTCGGGCCGGCCACGAATCCCCTGGTGAACCCGCCGGTTCCCGGCACGGTCACTGTTCCGGACCAAGACAAGATCAACGGCACGCCGGCCGGAGCCGCCTCACGACGGCACACCTCACCGTCGATGCGCTCCGCGTAATCAACCAGCCGGGTCCACAGGGCCACGATCCAGTATCCATCGACGTCGCCGGCACCTGGGCTGTCGGGAGTTTCTTCGCGGAGAAGCCGTCGGCCAGGGATGCCGACCGGCCCGAGCTGGCCACATTCATGCATCCCGGTGACACCCTGGTGCCTGCGCTGGACCCGCTCGGCCGTGGTCGGTCCACAGCACCATGCGCGGCCACCTCCGGTTCGCGAGCGAGCCGCTCGTCGCGCTCACCGAACCTCAGCGCCGCACCCTCCGCGACCTGCTCTACCTGATGACAGAGTCCTAGCTACTTCGCCCTGAAAAACTAAGATCAACTGGTGGATCCTGCGGCGGGCGAATCGATCGGCGTGGCTACCACGTTCGTCGGACGTGAACTGGGAAAGTTGGCTGGAGGCGTTGCCGTGTAAGGGGTTGAGGCCCGGATGCTGCGCACACGCAATGACCAGCCAACCTTGTGGGAGTCGGTCCTGCCGCCCGAGGTGCTGCGGTTACCGGCGCAGCTCGCGCGGGTGGATGCCTTGCTGGACGATGAGCGGTTCTTCGCCCCGTTCCGGGCCTACGTCGACCTGACGTTCGGGCGGCCGTCGATCCCGGTCGAGACCTATCTGAGGCTGATGTTTTTGAAGGTCCGCTACCGGCTGGGCTACGAGTCGTTGTGCGCCGAGGTGGCCGACTCGATCGGGTGGCGGTTGTTCTGCCGGATCGGACTCGAGGGGCGGGTGCCGCATCCGACCACCCTGATGAAGATCACCACCCGGTGCGGCAGCGAGGTGATCGAGCAGCTCAACGAGGCACTGCTGGCCAAGGCGGCCGAGGCGAAACTGCTGCGGGTGGGACGGGTCCGCGCCGACACCACCGTGGTCACGGCCAACGTGCAACGCCCGACCGACTCCGGCCTGCTGGCGAAGGCGATCGGTGTCATGAACCGCCAGATCGCCCGGATCAAGACCGCCGGTGCGGCAGCACGGACCCCGTGGCGGGATCGCACCAGAGCCGCCGGCCGCCGAGCCCGGCAGATCAACTCCCGACTCCGGCTGCGCCAGGCCGCGCGCGGTGACCGCCGACCGCGGCTACGGCGAAGCCCGCATCGACACCGCTCTGCACGAACTCGGCGTCCGCACCGTCGCCATCCCCCGCAAGGGAGCACCCGGACCGGCCCGCCGCGAAACCGAACACCGCCGGCCTTTCCGCGAACTGGTCAAATGGCGCACCGGATGCGAAGGCCGCATCACCCACCTCAAACGCCGATCCGGCTGGGACCGCACCATGCTCGACGGCCTCACCGGCGCCCGGATCTGGTGCGGACACGGGGTCTTCACCCACAACCTCACCAAGATCAGCGCCCTCGCCGAATAACGACAACGACCCGGCACCACCGCGCCACCACAACCAGCAGCCCCAACCAGCCGGCCGAAACCGCCGCCTACTTCTTCAGGTCGAAGTAGCTACCGGTGCCCTGCACCGCCGCGCCACCCGCGTCCTGGAGCATTCCGGCCCGGTCTCCTGGCTCAGGAAACACGACATCTACCGGGCCACCGCGACCGTCCCGGCTCTGCATCGATCCGTCTTCCGTGGCCTCCTGACCAGCTACCACGACTTCTACGGCGACCTGGATCCTGTAGAGGCCCGCACCGTACTCGACCAGCTCTCCCTGCCCCCGGACACCGAGCACCTGCCCCAGCTCCGTGCCGTCCTGCAGACCGGCGCCTGCAACCACTACCGCAACCCCGACCTCTGGAAGTCCGTCGCCTCGAGCTGACGGTGGTCCTGGTCAGATCCCAGAACTCGGGCCTGTCCTCGACGGCAACGTGTCGGCCAAGCGGTGGACCGAATCGCACGGCTGGAGCCACTGGGCCGCAAGCGATGTCGACCGTGCCCTGGTCATGCGGCTCTCCGGCCACACCGGCGGCGACAACGTCCACTACAGCGAGATGTTTCCCGCGCTACACGCACGGACTCAGTGTCGGACGCACCGCCGAGATCCTCAGCCTCCTCGGACTGCTCCACGACGACCGGCCCTCTCAGTTCGACACCTGGCTGGCGCGCAGGCTCACGGGTGTCACGCTCGGCATCCGCGTCGACGTCGAACAGTGGCTACGCACCCTGCACCACGGCGGCCCGCGGTCGCGGCCCCGCCGCCTGGAAACCGTCTGGGGCTACCTCAACGAGATCCAGCCCGTGCTGCTCGACTGGTCCACCCGCTTCGATCACCTACGCGAAGTCACCCGCGACGACGTCATCGCCGTCGGCGGGACTGTGGATCTTTCGGTGTTTCCGGCCTGACCCGCCGGGCGTAGCCCGGCGAGGAAGGTGCCGTGATGACCACGACATTGGATGATGTGACCCCTCGGAAGAAGAAGCCGGAGCCGTCCGCGGAGGCTGCTGCCGCAGCGGAGTTGGTGCCCCTGGCCAAGGAGCAGGGCCTGTCGTTGACCGGCCCGGGCGGGCTGCTCAAACAGTTCACCAAGACGGTCCTGGAGACCGCGTTGAACGAGGAGATGACCGAACACCTCGGCTACGCCAAACGCGATCCGGTCGGTGCCGGGTCGGGCAACGTGCGCAACGGCAGCCGGTCGAAGACGGTACTGACCGATGCCACCGGTCACGTCGAGATCGAGGTACCGCGAGACAGGGCCGGAACGTTCGAACCGCAGATCGTGAAGAAGCGCCAGCGCCGGCTGACCGGCGTCGACGAGATCGTGCTCCCTCGCTTCCGGGACGCCTCTAGACAGGCACCCTGCCGGTCGTGGCAGCCCGAAGGAAAATCTTGGCCGGGATGTCGAGAACCAGGGTGCCGGCTCCGACCGAGAGCCGACGCCCAGCGACCGGGCGCGCGACGAGAAGGAGCAACCGATGAAGTACATGGTCATGATGTTCAGCGGGATGGGGGCGTCGCGCGCCGACCGCAGCCCGGAGTGGATCACCGAGATGCAGACCACGATGATGCGGATGGACCGCGAACTACGCCAGGCCGGCGAAGTGATCGAGAGCCGGCACCTGACCGACCCGACGCAGGCCACGACCGTCCGGTTCGTCGACGGCGCGCCCGTGCCGACCGACGGCCCGTTCGCGGAGACCAAGGAGAGTCTCGCCGGATACTGGGTCATAGAGGGCAGCTACGAACGGGCGGTCGAGATCGCCTCGCAGGTGGTCGCGGTGACCGAGTACCCGATGGAGGTCCGGCGGGTCATGGATGAGCCTCCTACGGACATGTGAGAGTGGGGTTCGTGACCGAGCCGTTCGGGGACCTGTTGCGCGACCTCGCGCCGCAGGTCCTGGCCCTCGACTGACGACCTTGTGAAAACAAGCGGTAAGGCTGGTCAGAAGGCATGTGGCTGATTTGAGGACCCTGCTGCTTCGCGGCTGTCGGTTACTGGGTCGCCTGGATGACTCGGTGGATGGTGGAGCGGCCGACGCTGTATTCCTCGGCGACGTCGGCCAGAGAGAGGCCGCCTTCGGCGTAGCGGGAGCGGATGGAGCGTTGGGCGGACTCGGGCAGCTTGGGTTGTTTGCCGCGGAGTTTGCCCTTGCATGAACAAGCTCAAGGCCCGGAGCCGACGGCTGGCCGATGGCGGCGCCTGGCTGCCTGCTCTCGCGCTGGCCGCACTACCGCTGTCAAGCATCGTCCTCTACCAGCACCCCTTCTCCTCGGTCATCAACTCCGGCGGCGATGCGGGAGGCGGAGGCCTCGTCCAGTTTCCGTACTGGGCCGGCCTGCCGGAGACGCAACGCGCGAGCCTCGCGTCCTACGCCTTCTGGCTCGTGGCTGCGCCGCTCGCCTTCGTCCTCGTCGCACAGTGGTACCGCTACCGCGAGCACCACCACGGCATCCGGGTGCCCTGGCGCGTGCCTATCGCTGCCGGAACAGTCGGCATTTTCTGCCTTCTGGCGCTCTTCGCCGCTCCCACCGGAGAACCGGCACGGGCGTGGGCCGCCTCGTTCTCGTGGTGGCAGGGGCTGCTCACTCCCCTACTCAGCATCGCCATCGCCGCGATCGTCCTCGGGCTCGTCGAGCGCAGCATCGCCATCACGGTATCCGGGGCTTGGATGGCAACTCTGGCCTGGCAGTTCTGCGCCACCGGCCAGGTCGGCGGCCTGCTCGGCTGGCAGACATGGATCCTCGGCGGCGGTTCTGGGCCCGCACTGGGCGGACAACTGACGCTGCTCGGCATGGATCGCCCCGCGCCTGCCCTGATGATGATGGCGCTGCCTCTCGCGCTGAGCGGCCTTTACCGCGCTGCGCGATCCCGCGGACATCTGACGTGAGCGACGCACCTCCACACCCTGCAGTCGGGCTCGACGACGTCATCCATCAGCGAGTGCGACTAGGGATGCTCGTCATGCTTGCCGAGATTCCCGAATGCGCCTTCTCCACCCTGCGGAACGAATTGCAGCTCACCGACGGCAATCTCAACCGTCATGTGCAGGTCCTTGCCGATGCCGGCTTGGTCACCGTCAACAAGGGCTACGAAGGTAACCGGCCCCGAACCTGGCTCAAACTCACCCAGGATGGTCGCCGCGCTCTCCGCGCCGAACTGCTCGCGCTTGAACAACTCACCGCACGCCTCAAGTCAGCGGACCTCGACGATCCACAGGGTTGACAGCCACAACCATCCAGGACGCGATCGAGCAGGTGGTCGCCCTCATTGAGCTGCCGGACGGTCGACAGGGCGGGAGGGTTCTGTCCCGCGGATCATGGCCGTCAGGGACCGCGGGTAGCCAGTCACCGACGCGCGACCTGACGGCACGGCCCCGATCAGCGGTGCTGATCGGGGCCGTTCGATGGTGCGGGTGTTCGCCGGTCAGCCGATGACCGTGGCCGGCGTGGAGTTCTGAAGGTCGCCGGCCCGGTAGGCCACCACGTGGTAGCGGTAAGTCCGCCCGCTGTCGGTCCAGCCCTCGGTGTTGGTGCCGGCGACGAGGCCGACGCGGTCGATGAGGTGCTGCTCGCCGGCGATCGAGTTGTCGATCACGAGGAACGGCAGGGCGGTCACTGCGCCGGCCGGGGCCTTTTCGGTGTGCGAAGAGGTGATCCAGTTGCCGGTCGAGGCGATGGTGAACTTGTTCTGGGTCGCCGGCTGGCCGAGTGACTTGTTGTTGGCGTCGCGCCAGGACATGCCGGCGCGGACCACGCGGCCGCCGCTGGTGACCGCCTTGAACGAGGCCACCGAGGTGTAGGTGGTGCCGGCCGTGACCGGGACCGCCTGGCCGTTGAGCGTGACGGTGCGGTTGGTGGCGCCGGTGGTGACCAGCAGCGAGCCGTTGCCGATGGCGGCGTCACCGGTCTTGGCCGCGGCGGTACCGCCGTAGACGGTGTACCCGGTGACGCCGGACTCGAAGTCGGCCTGTTCGGCGGTGAGCAGGTTGCCCGGGACGACGGAGCTACCGACCGGAAGGTCTGCCGCCAGAGAAGCGCCGCGGTAGACCCGGTAGCCCGCGATCGGGCGGTAGCCGAGCGCCGGGTTCTGCGGCACCGACTCCGACCAGGTGACCACGCCGTTAGACCAGCCCGCCGCCCCCGCAACGAAGGTGGTGGTCACCGAGCTGGTCAGGTTGGTCGGCGGAAGGGCCGCGAGGGCACCGTACTTAATCAGGCCGCCGATGATCTCATGCTGGAAGGGGGTTGTGTTCCCGTTGCCGTAGGCGTCAGTGAGGTGGATGTTGGTGACGGAGATGTCGTTGTTGCTGCTCGACCCGATCTGCAGGCCGTACCAGGTGGTGTGCTGGGCCTGGTTATCCCTGATGCTGTTGCCGTACACCTTGTCGCCGTCGCCGATGCCGATGGCGATGCCGACGGGGTCGTAGCCGACGTACTCGGTGGTGCCGTCCATGCCCACATTGAAGATACTGTTGCCGGTGATGGTGTCCGGGGCGTCCTTGTCGGAGTTCTTCACGCCGGTGATCAGGATCGCGCTCTTGGCGGTGTTCATGATCCCGTTTTCCGTGATCGTGTTGTTGCCACCCGGGTAACGCTTGTGCGGGTTGAGGCTGTCCTGCGGGTAGTCGTCGTAGACGAGCGAGATGCCGGTGTTGTAGGTGTCGCGGATCTCGTTCCACCTGACCACGAAGTCGCGGCTGTTGGTGACGTGGAAGTTCTCGCCGGTGTGCTCGTAGTTCGCGTTCGACTTGAGGACGATGTTGGCGCCCTTCAGCTTGTTGCCGATGACGGTGCCGCCGACCACGGACTCGAAGTAGACGGAGCCGTAGCCCTCCACGTCGCGCAGCTTGGCGTAGTACCGGTTCGCGACGACCTTGTTCCAGTTGAAGGTGACGTTCTTGGCGTGGGTGAAGTCGAAGCTGTTGCCCCGGATCGTCTGGTCCCACTGGTTGTGCTCGATCACGGTGCCGGTGTTCTCGCCGCCGCCGCCGATGTTGTCCTCGTCGCCGCTGCCGGCGCCGCCCCAGTTGTCCCACCGGTTGTCGATGATGTGGACGTCGCGGGTCTTGCTGACCCACAGCTTGAAGTAGTTGAAGTTGGTGAAGCGGACCTGCTGGACGGTCCAGCGGTTGCCCGCCTTGATGCCGCCGCCGGCGTTGTTCTCCGTGGCGAAGTCGCTCTCACATCCGGTCTTCGACTGCGCGTCGGTCCAGATGGTCGGCTCCTGGCTGGCGCCGTCGGTGTAGGCGCCCTTGCCCTTGATGCACCGGCCGTTGAGGGTCAGGTCGGAGACCGTGTTGACACTGCCCGGCGCAAGATCCTTCTCACTGTCCGGGTCGACGGTTGGCTTGATGAGGAACGAGTAGTTGAAGTTGATCCACGGCGCGGCGTCGTCAATCTTGATGGCGGTCGTCTTGATGCCCGCGCCGCGCAGGTTGACGTTCACCGGTACCTTCAGCGGCTTGGTGACCGAGTAGGTGCCGGCGCGGAGCAGCACCGTCGCCGGCACGGCCGGGGTGACCACGGTGCCGTTCGCGTCCAGCACCGGGGCCTGGGCCCGGCTGCCGGCGGCGGTCAGCTCGCCCTGAAGTTTGCTCCAGTCGTCGGCGCCGGTCGGGGCGAACACGAGCTTGCACCGCACATCCGTGGCACAGCCGGTCAACGGCGCCGGGCTCACGGTGGCGTCCAGCGAGTACGGCGCATCCGGCAGGTCGGTCGCGGCCAGCGCCGCACTCGTGCCCAGAGGCAGCACGGGTGCAGCAGCCGTGAGTAGGACAGCGGGCAGCACACGCAGCGCCATGCGCATCGGCCGTCGGGGTTCGTGAGTCAAGTCCACTCCATGTCGTCGGTTCCCGGCGGGTTGCCGTCCGGGTGCGACCGGAGTAACGGCGGGCGCGACCGGAACATGAGCATCCGCAGGAGTGATGCTCTCCACCGCGACGCCAAGGCTTCTCAGCCGTGCGAACGACCGGTACGCCTGATCGGCTGAGACACCACGCCGGATGGGCCACAGTCGGCTAGTACTGCAACGGCAGTAAGCAGGCGGAACGTATCGATGATCGGCTCGTTGTGCCGGGTCCAACTCCGCCGACCAGCCACATCGACATCCGCCATGAGGCAAGCGGATCTCGGAGCTGGAGCGCCTGCGGCGCGGCCCGACCCGGATCTCGGGCATGGCGCTGGCCGGCGCGATCGAGCGGATCGCTGAGATCGCCGGGATCGGTGTGGGCGAGACGGACCTGGGCGTGGTCCCGCCGCGTCGGGCAGCGGCCGTTGGGGAACAACGGAACGGCCAGTAGCGCTAAGGATGATCTTGCGGTGATCGGCACGGTTGCGACAGCGGCAAGCTCGTGCGTGATCGTATTCCGGAGATCATCTCCGCCGGTGGTCAGACTCCAAAGGTCCGGGTGCTGGGCGCCCAAGAGCTACTTCCCGCGCTGATCGCGAAACTGCACGAGGAGGCGGAGGAAGTCGCCTCCGCCGAGCCGGCCGCGCGACTTGGCGAACTCGCCGACATCCACGAAGTGCTCGCCGCTCTGACGGCCGCACTCGGCTTCACCGAGGCCGAAGTGGATGAGGCGGCCGCCAGCAAGCCCGCCGAGCGTGGTGCGTTCGCGCGGCGCCTTTGGCTCGACGAGGTGCTCATCCCCTGAGCTTGTGATTCAACCTCTGGCGCGGCTTGATGTTCCACCTACTACGGGCGGTGCGCGGATGCGCCTTGGCCGGTGACCAGGATGAACCCGCGTCGTAGCGAGGAGCTCGCTGCTGGCTTCAGAAACCGGCCGGCGCCGATGACCGGGACAACCGAGGTTTACGTACACGCGCTGCTCAGGCCCTCGTCGCGCCGGGGTTCCTAAACCTCCGCCCGCCCTCAACGGGGGCGCCGCTTCGGTGACACCGGGCCTTCGAGCCCGGCACCACCCATGCTGAAGTGTCACTGTCGACCAGCAGTACGTACGGTGTGTTACGGCCGCCCCGCCGCGAGGGTCCGCTCGAACAGTATCCACTTCTGTCGACGATAGTGCGGTGCGAGGTCGGCCCGGAACAGTTGGACAACGCGCAGCTACCCAGCAGCCGATGTAGTTTCCTAGGCCTCAGAAGGGCAAGGCGTCTGATGCACGTCAAGTCCGGTCCGGCACGCCATGCCGGACCCACAGTCGAATCTGCTCGGCGGCCTGGTCGGCAACGGCGTGCCCCACCGGGCGAGTCTTCTGGCCGCAGACAACGCGCGCCCGGTACCCGCTCCAGCCGCGCTCGGGGCACCGCGCGTCACCCAATGTAGTCAACGCTAGTAACGCGACGAACCCGCCTCCGGTGGCACCGGGTCGGAGCCGGAGGTAAAACGCCAAGCGGAGTGGCAGCACCCGTCGCTGTGCGCCGGCTGGACCGTGCGCGACGTCGCCGCCCACCTGACCCTGCAGCAGATACGGCTCGGCGAGGCGCTCGGCATGATGCTCCGGGCTCCCGGCGGCATGGACCGGATGATCGACCACGCCGCCCGCCGGCAGGCCGCCGCGCTGACCACGATGGAGATCACCGCCCGGATCCGGGGCATGGTCGGTTCGCCGCGGCGCAACATCGGCGTCACCCACCTGGAGGCGCTGATCGACGCCCTGGTCCACAGCCAGGACATCGCGATCCCGCTCGGACGCCGGCTCGAGCTGCCGGTCGAAGCGGCCGCCACCGCCGCCAGTCGGGCGTGGTCGATGCGCTGGCCGCTGCCCAGCCCCGCCACCACCGTGGTGAAGGCGTTCCGGGTGACCGCCACCGACACCACCTGGTCAGGCGGCGACGGTCCGCAGGTCCGCGGGCCGATCGCGGCGATCCTGCTGGTCTCCGCAGGACGGCTGGCCGCCCTGCCGCAGCTCACCGGCCCCGGCGTGGCGGAGCTGACGGCCCGGCTTCAGCCGCGCCACTCCCGATCCAGGACCGCGTAGATCATCTCGGCGGTCCACTCATTCCCGACGCGTGTCACATCACGCGACTTCTCCGGGCACTGGTTACGCTGCATAGGCCTGATCCACCGTCGGCAGGGAGACACCGGCAATGCGGCATCCGTACGCGCGACACCTCACGGGCGTGCTGGCGGTGGCCGGCGTTCTCCTCGCCACCGTGGTGGGCCCGGCCCAGGCCGGGGGAATCCACCGAGGCGACCCGATCTCGGTCGCCTTCCCGGACATCAAGGTGCCGGCGGGCGGCACCGCCATCGATCCGCTGGGACCGAACGTCTGGTCCACGGGCCCGACGAAGCTGACGCAGGTGAAGGTCGCCTATGACCTGAGCGGGGTCGCCGGGGTTCAGCTCACCCCGAGCAGAGACGGCGGCGGCGAATGCGTCACACCGTCACGGACCCGGGTCGTCTGCTCCGATCCGCGGGTGCTCTCGTTCGAGGGAACGACGATCGAGCATTACCTGCCCGTGATGGTGAAAGCCGCCAAGACCGCCGAGATCGGCGACACCGGTACGGTGACCATCACGTTCTCCGCCAAGGGACTGACGCCGATCACCGGCACCAGCAAGGTCCGCATCGTCGGTGGCCGTGACAGCCTGGCGGTCACCGGCCCCGTGGCCGGGTTGATCGGTGGAACCGGCCTGCTGCTGCTCGGCGCCGGTGCGGTGGGCGTGCTGACCGCCCGTCGCCGCCGCGCCCTCTTCGTCGCCTAGGTGGGGACCGGGCAGGCCGCCGAAGCCGCCATCGTCGACCGCCTCACCGGCACCTCCACCCCCTGGCCCACATCCGACAGACACCTCACCGCCGCCGCGACCGGCACACCCTCCACCAACGGTCATTGCGGCGCACGGCCGTGCTCCTCGCGTTCGCTACACGCGACCTCCCGATCAATCTCGGCCTGCTCGCGGTTCGTCCGGCGCGTACTGCTGACCAGGGCGGCGTCGGCGCGTTCCAGCCGCTGCCGTGAACGCTGCAGTGCCGCTCGAGCCAGCTCGAGAGACTCCATGCTGTTGTCGATGTGATGGTCCGCGACGTGCTGCAGACACCGGGCCCGTTCGTCGAGGCGCCCCTGCCACTCGCTCAGCCTGTCCTCGCGCGCATCAGCGACATCCTGACGGCGGTCGGCGATGCGTTCACGTTCGTCGGCGGCGCGCTCCCGCTCGTCCGACAGGCGATCCCGGTCATCAGCTACCCGGTCACGCCGGTCGGCCGCCCGCGTCCGAGCGTCCACCTCCCGCTCCCGCTGGGCGAGCGCGCCTTCGAGCTCGGCCAGCGCCTGCTCCTGCTGGCCGGGCTGCACGTCGTCGCGGTCGGACACGATCCCTCGCTGCGGTGTTTGCCGTCGAAGTGCCACGCACCGCATCCACCCTACCGACCGCACACCGGAACGAGACATCAGCTTCGTGGCCCGTCCGGTCGTGTCGACGGACACCTCAGTGAGGTTGGTGATACCGCTCCGGGATGATCGCTTGCTAAGCATGAAGCCGTGACGACCGGCGATGTGAAGTTCTGGCTGCGGGAGCGCGGCACCGAGACGATCGACCATCCTGGTGGGACGTTGTATGCCCATCTTGGCCGTGTCCACGATCGGCTGGCCGGGTTCGGGCACGGCCCGGACGTCTGCCTCGCCGGTCTTGCCCATGCCGTCTACGGCACCGACGGGTTCGACCTGACGCTGCTGGACCCCGGCGACCGGGCCCCGCTGCGGCACCTCGTCGGCGAGCGTGCCGAGGCGCTCGTGTACCTGTACGGCGCATGCGACCGGTCCCGTACGTGGAAGGTCCTGCCGGAGAACCGCCAGGTGTGGAACCGCTGGACCGGCGTCGCCGCGCCGCTGCCCGACGACCTGGCCACGGGCTTCGCCGACCTGAGCATCGTCAACGAGCTCGACGTCGCGGAGCATGACGCGTCGGTGGCGCAGAAGCACGGCCCGTACTTCCGCTCGGTCTTCACCACCTGGCAGGGCCTGGCCTCGGAGCCCGTGCTGGCCGAGGCAAGCCGGGTGTTCGCCGCATGAGTGCGCTGCCCGTCGCCGAGTGCGCGGTCGCCTCCGTGTCGGCCTGTCTGACGGCCGCGGCCGAGCTGGCGTTCGCGCGCACCGGCCGGCGGCCCGAGATCACCCTGGACCCGGCGCACGTCGCCGCGGCGGTGCGCAGCGAGGTGCTGCTCCGGGATCCGGCCGGTCGGGGCGTACCCGGATTCGCGCCGCTGTCGCGGTTGTGGCGGGCCGCCGACGGCTGGGTGCGTACCCATGCGAACTATCCCTGGCACCGATCCGCCCTGCTCGCCGCCCTCGGGGTGGCCGATGGGCCCGACGACGTCGTCGCGGCCGCGGTGGGAGAGACGATCGCCGCGCTGCCTGCTACCGGAATCGAGCAACGCGTGTACGCGGCGGGCGGGCTCGCCGTCGCGGCCCGCACCGCCGGGCAGTGGCGGGCGGAGAACCCGCCGGACGATACACCACTGGTGAATGCGGTCGCGCTGGGGCCTGCGGGAGTCCTACCGGCGCCCGGCGAGCTGCCCGCCTCCGGGGTGAAGGTCCTCGATCTGACCCGGGTCATCGCCGGGCCCGTCGCGACCCGGATGCTCGCGGCGCTCGGCGCCGACGTGCTGCGCGTCGACGACCCGGCCCGGCCCGAGCTGGACTCGCTGCAGGTCGAGGGCGTCGTCGGCAAGGCGAGCACCACGGTGGACGGGCGTACGGGCGCGGGCCGAGAGGTTCTCGACCGGCTCGTGGCGCAGGCCGACGTGGTCGTCACCGCGGGCCGTCCCGGCGCGCTGGACCGGCTCGGGCTGGCGCCCGGCCGGATCGCCGACCGCTTCCCCGGCACGATCGTGGCCACCCTGAGCGCCTGGGGTACGGCGGGCGCGTGGGGCACCCGCCGCGGCTTCGACAGCCTGGTGCAGATCGCCACCGGCATCGGCGCGATGACCAGCGTGGACGGGGACCGGCCGGGCGCCCTGCCGTGCCAGCTCCTCGACCACGCCACCGGCTACTTCCTCGCGGCGGGTGTGCTGGATGCCCTGACCCGCCGGTGCCGTGGCGGCGCAGCCACGCACGTGTCCGTGTCGCTGGAGCGGACGGCCCGGTGGCTGCTCGGTCACGACACCGTCGCCGCCACGGCCGGCGAGGTGGATCCGGACGCCTACCGGGTGGACCTGGGCGGCGGGTGGAGCGGCGTCAGCCCGCCCGGAATGCTCGACGGGCGGGCGCTGAGCTGGCCGCGTCTGCCCGCGGCGTACGGTGCGGCCCCGGCCGCCTGGCCGCTCTCATCCGACGGCCAGTGACACCCCGAGAGCCGTCATGATCACGGCGATCGCTCCGTCCACGACCCGCCAGGCCGCCGGGCGGGCGAGCAGCGGCGCCAGCCGGCGGGCGCCGATGCCCAGTGCCGCGAACCACAGCAGGCTCGCCGCCGCCGCACCGGCGCCGAACGGCCACGGGTGCGGGTCGTGGTGCGCGACCGTGCCGAGCAGCACCACCGTGTCGAGGTAGACGTGCGGGTTGAGGAAGGTGAAGGCCAGGCAGGCCAGCAGCGTCGCGCGCAGCGTGGCCGGGGGACGGTCGAGCGGGGAGAGGGCGGCGGGTCGCCAGGCCCGGCGGGCCGCCAGCGCCGCGTACCCGATCAGGAAGGCGGCACCACCCCACCGTACGGCGCTCAGCACGGTGGGGGCGTCCGTCAGGACCGCACCCAGGCCGGCGATACCGGCGGTCATCAGGACGGCGTCGGCGCAGGCGCAGACCGCCACGACGGGCAGGACGTGTTCGCGACGCAGCCCCTGGCGCAGCACGAAGGCGTTCTGCGCCCCGATGGCGACGATCAGCGCGAGAGAGAAGCCGAAGCCGGCCAGGACGGAACCCATGACCGCCAGGCTAGGGCGGCGGCCCGCTGTCACTCCAGCTAAAGATTCTTCAGTACGGTTAAAATCGCTTATGACGCTCGACCCCGTGCAGCTCGCCACGTTCCAGGCCGTCATCGAGCACGGCAGCTTCGACGCCGCGGCGCGGATGCTGCACGTCACCCCGTCCGCGGTCAGCCAGCGGATCAAGGCGTTGGAGCAGGTCGTCGGGCAGGTGCTCGTACGCCGGGCGCGGCCGTGCGTGCCGACCGGCGCCGGTCGGCCGCTGGTGCGCCTCGGCGGGCAACTGGCCCTGCTGGAGGCCGAGGCCCTCGATGCCGCGCGCGGCGCCCTGAGCGGCAGCGCCCGCACCCGCGTGGCCGTCGTCGTCAACGCGGACTCCCTGGACGGCTGGTTCCTGCCGGCCCTGACCGCGCTGCCCGACGTGGACTTCGACCTGCGCACCGACGACGAAGGGCACACGGCCGAGCTGCTGCGCGACGGCACCGTGATGGCCGCCGTCACCACCGACAGGGTCGCGGTGCAGGGCTGCCGCGTGCACCGGCTCGGCGCGATGCGATACCTCGCCGTCGCCGCCCCCGAGTGCCACACGGCATGGTTCGCCGGCCGCGAGCTCTCGGCGGCGTTCGCGGCCGCGCCGATGATCCGCTTCAACCGCAAGGACACCCTGCAACACCGCTTCGCCCGTACGGTGACCCGCCGCGACATCGACCCGCCGACGCATTTCGTGCCGGCATCGGCGAGCTTCACCGCGGCGATCCGGCTCGGACTCGGCTGGGGGCTGATTCCCGAGGCCTCCGCCCGTACCGACATCGCCGCCGGACGGCTCGTCGACCTGGCCGGCGGGCACCACCTGGACGTGCCGCTGTACTGGCAGTACTGGCGCCTGGAGTCGCCGGTGCTGTCGGCGCTGACGGCCGCGGTCCGCGCGGCCGCCGCCGACGCTCTGCGCTAGGGTCCCTGGCCATGGCTGATCGACTGCTGGTCACCGGCGCGACCGGGCACCTCGGGCGCACGACCGTGCAACGGGCGGTAGCCGCGGGCTGGTCCGTGTCCGGCACCTACCTCACCGCGCCGTCGGCGATCGCCCGGGAACGTTTGGACATCCGCGACCCGGCCGCCGTGCGCGAGCTGCTGCACCGCCTGCGCCCCGACGCGGTGATCCACACCGCCGCCGGCCGCGACGACTGGCACGCCATCGCCGACGGCGCCGCCCACGTCGCGGTCGCGGCGGCCGCCCTGGGCATCCGGCTCGTGCACGTCTCCAGCGACGCGATCTTCTCGGGCCGGGAGGTCCACTACGACGAGACGGCGCCACCGGATCCGGTGTACCGGTACGGCGCGGCGAAGGCCGCGGCCGAGACGGCGATCCGGGCCATCGACCCGACGGCCGCCGTGGTCCGCACCTCCACGATCCTGGGCGATGGCGGCGGAGCCCACGAGGTCCTCACCCACCAGCTCGCCTCCGGCCGGGCCGACGGGGTGTTGTTCACCGATCAGCTCCGCAAGCCGATCCACGTCGACGACCTCGCCGACGCCCTGCTGGAGCTGGCGACGAACAGGTATCCGGGCATCATCAACGTGGCGGGCCCGGACGTCATCAGCCGCTACGACCTCGGCCTACTCGTCGCCCGGCGCGACGGCCTCGATCCCGCCTTGATCCCCGCCGGCGCGATCGCCGAGCGGGGCCTGCGACTGCCCGCCGACGTACGGTTGCGCACCGACACGGCCGAGTCGGTGCTCCGCACCCGGCTGCGCGGAGCCCAGGAGTTCATGGCGCGCGTCCGGGTCGTGCACCTGAGCGGCCCGGCATTTCAGGCCCTGGCCGACGGCGACGTCGCGGCGGCGAACGCGCTCAGCCCCGTACCCGTCTCGGACTATCTCGCCGGCCCCGCGTGCCGGAGTGTGTGGCGGATGCGCAGTCGGCAGGCCGGGGAGGACCCGCAGGCCGCGGACTGGGTCACCGGCATCATCTGGGACGAGCGCCGGCGGACGGCGGTCGGCCGGGCCGGTTTCCACGCGCCGCCGGACGCCGACGGGATGGTGGAGATCGGATACGCCGTCGACCCGGCACACCGGCGACAGGGCTACGCCCGCGCCGCCCTCGAGATCCTTCTCGCCCGGGCGGCCCGGGAGCCGGGGGTACGCCGCATACGGGTCAGCATCGCCCCGGACAACGTCGCCTCCTACCAACTCGCCTCCCAGTACGGCTTCCGCAAGGTCGGCGAGCAGTGGGACGACGAGGACGGGCTGGAGTTCGTGTACGAGGCGCCGGCCGGCCGATCCTGACCCGGTTCAGCACGGACCGGCGAAGAAGGACACCGTGACCCGGACCGGCGGTGTGCCGCGCTCGGTGAGGCTAATGGGCCTCGTCAATAGAATTGTACGTACTTGACCGCCGGGTGTGAATCTGCACCCGGCTAACGTGCTGCTCAAGTCTATATTCATGGTCATCCGACGTCCGGAGGAAGATTGTGACAATGGGCGGTTCGGCATGTTGAAAGTCGATGCCAGATTTCCTCCTCCCGCGGCTGTGTGCAAATGCTGACGTCAGCGGCGGGGCGGGATGACCTGAGCTTTGCCGTCAACCGCCTCACTATGGCGACCAGACCGTTGAGGATCGCAGCATTGATCCACCACCGCCACCGCAACGGCCGTCACGCCCGCCACTGACACCTTGTGAGAGACCTACTGACGTCCCGGTGAGAATCAGCACTGACACGTTGGCGAGAGGTCTCACGTGCGGCGGCGAGCCGAGTGGGAGCCCGCGAGCCGGCACTCGCCCTTCGGCGCCCCGCGGCCCCGTCACCTCATGGGCCTGGGTCGGCGGGACGGCGAGTCTTGGCGGGCACCGGGCGCAGTCCGTCAAGCATGAACGCCAGCAGGCGGTTGCCCTGCTCGTCGGAGACCTGCTCGCGGACCCAGGCGGCCGCGTTGATGAGCGCGAACATGTCGTCGGCGCCGGCCTCGGCCCGTACGAGACCCGCCGCGCGCGCTCGGTCGAGCAGCCGCTGGCCAGCGGCGGTCATCTGCTGGCAGGCCCGGTACAGCGGGGAATTCTCGTCCTTCAGGCTGCTCAGTAGCGAGGTGGCCAGTCCTCGGTAGGCGGACATGTGTGCTGCGGTCGCGCGGGCCCACCGGGTGAGCGCCTCGCCGGGCGACGGGTGCGTGAGCAACTCCTCGGCGGTGGCGACGAGCCGGTCGATGCTTTCGTGGAGCATCGCTTCGAGCAGCGCCTGCCGGGTCGGAAAGTGCCCGTACAGGGTGCCGATCGACACCCCGGCACGGCGCGCGATCTCCTCCAGCGACGCCTCCGTGCCCCGTTCCCGGAAGGCGACCTCCGCCTCCGCAAGCAGCCGTTCGTAGTTGCGGCGGGCGTCGGCACGCATCGGGCGGTAGGGCGTGTTCGCAGCGTTCACGGTAACCCCTTGCTAAGTTGAGGCCGCCTCAATATGTTGTCGAGGCAACCTCAGCTTAGCCGGCCACGAGGGGACTCCCATGTCGACCAGGGCCACCGCGCCTATCAGCACGGCACCCACGCCGGGCGCATCCACATCCCGGCGTGGCGCCGTCCTGGCGATCATCGCCGCCTGCCAGTGGATGGTGGTGCTGGACAGCACCGTCGTGTACGTGGCGCTCCCCAAGATCCAGGCCGACCTCGGCTTCACCGCAAGCGGCCTGTCCTGGGTGGTCAACTCGTACACGCTGGCCTTTGGCGGCCTGCTGCTTCTGGGCGGGCGGGCCGGTGACATCCTCGGCCAGCGCTGGGTCTTCGTCACCGGCATCGCCGTAGCCTCCACCGACGGCTGGGGCGATCCGGTCGTCTTGACCGCCCTCGCCGGCGCGGTGGCGCTGCTCGGGGCGTTCCTCGTCGTGGAGGTCCGCGTCCGGCAGCCGATCGTCCCGCTGCGGCTGTTCGCCGACCGGGCGCGCGCCAGCGCGTTCCTGACGGTGCTGCTCTTCCCCGGCGGCCATGTTCGGCATGTTCTTCTTCCTGACTCAGTTCCTGCAACAGACGCATGGCTACGGCGCGCTGCGGACCGGGTTCGCGTTCCTGCCGATAACAATCCTGATCCTCGCCTCATCCGCGCTCGCGGTTCGGCTCCTGCCCCGAGTTGGTGTTCCGAGGCTGGCGATCGCGGGCGGTGTGGTGACCACCGCCGGCATGGTTTGGCTCGGGCAGATCTCGCGGGACTCCGGGTACGCCGAAGGCATCCTCGGCCCGGTGCTGCTCTTCGGCGCTGGCGCGGGACTCGTCTTCGCGCCGCTGACCACGTCGATCCTTTCCCGGGTCGAGCCGGCCGAGTCCGGCGCGGCGGCCGGCCTGCTCAACGCGATGCAGCAGGTGGGCGGCGCGCTCGGGCTGGCCGTGCTGGTCACCGTCGCAACGTCGGCGACCGCGCCGATCGACGGAATGTCGCGTGCGTTCGGGGCCGCCAGCGCGTTGACGGCCACAGCCGTCGTGCTGGCGTTGGTCAACCGGCGCCCGACTCCGGCGGCGTGACTGGACGTGCACCGTGCTCCGCGCCACCACACGCGTCCCGCTCGCCGTCGCCCGCGAACCGGCCGGGGCCGTCCCCGCCGGGGTGCTGCTGCAACGGCGCGCCACGACCGAGGCCCGGGACGAGCGCTGTCCGGCGCCGAAAAGTGAGTGGAGCCGGGCCACGACAGTGCGGATAGACCACTACCCGCGGCCACGGCGTGGCCCCGCGGACCTGGATGAGAAGGAGTGAACGATGCCGATCGCCACGGTACGAGGCATGACTATGGACTGCGCCGATCCCCGGGCCCTGGCCCGGTTTTACCAAGAGCTGACAGGCATGGCCCTCAGCTATGACGCAGACGAGTTCGTCGCCCTGACCGCCGGTTCGGGCTGCGACCTGGGCTTCCAGCGAGTCGACGGATACCGGGCCCCGCAGTGGCCCGGTCAGGACGTGCCGCAACAGTTCCACCTCGACCTCCGAGTCGAGGACCTTGACGCCGCGGAGAAGCAGGCGCTGGAACTCGGCGCGGTCAGGCCCGACCACCAGCCGGGCGGCGACCGGTGGCGGGTCCTGCTGGACCCGGCCGGTCACCCGTTCTGCCTGGCCGCCGGCTGACCACCGGAGTCCGCCGCGGACCGGTCCGCGGCGGACTCCGATGTGACGATCCAGGTCAAGCGTGCGGCCGGCCGCGTCGAAGGCGACGCTCGTCTCGGTGATCCGGGGCGCCAGGCTGATAAGGCAGGCGAGACCCAACAGCCCGGTGAGGAGGGAGTCCTTGACAAAGATCATCGTTGTACTGCGAAAGACCAAGGCCCCGATCCTTCTCAACCCCTGGCTGCCGCTGACCCGCCTTGCCGAGCCAGCAGCGACCCGGTCTTGCGGTGTCAGCGTGGCTGCGCCAGTGTGCTGCGCATGGAGATCTGTCCGGTCTTACCGCAGGTGCCAAGAATCGAGCAGGAGGACTGAGAGTGACCGTAGATCCGGGCGAATCACACCGGGTGCGCCTCAGGGCCGTCGAAGATAGCGATCTCGATGTGCTTTTCGGCCACCAGGCAGATCCGGAGGCAGCCGAGATGGCTGCCTTCGTATCGCGCGACCGGGAGCAGTTCGACGCGCACTGGGCGAAGATCCGTCTCGATGATGCAGTGGTCCTACGGACGATCGTGGCCAATGGCGTCGTCGCGGGCGGCATCAGCAGCTGGCAGGACGACGACGGGCGGCGGCTGGTCGGCTACTGGATCGGGCGCGAGCACTGGGGGCAAGCCGTAGCGACGCGAGCGCTCAAGCAGTTCGTAAACGAGGTGCCGGACCGGCCGTTGTATGCCTACGTCGCCGCCCACAACGCCGGTTCGATCCGCGTCCTGCAGAAGTGCGGCTTCCAACGAGACCGTGCACGCGAGGCCAAAACGCCCGATCCTGAGGATGGGATCGAGGATCTCATCTTCGTTCTCGCCGAATAGAACCGACCAATCGATCCCTCTCAAGATCCATCGCCGAACTTGAGCCCGGGGTTGGGGAAGAGCGGTGCAGCGGTTAGCGCTGAGAATGATCTTGCGGTTGAGGTCTCACATATACGACGACACCGCATGAGTCGCCAGCGCAGCTGACAATCACCAGTCTCGCCAGGAGCCAGCTTGCCGTTAACCTCCGGCGCCTGGTAAGGGTCAGGCGGACGAGACCGCGCAGCGATAGCCCCGACTACGGTCCGTGTCCGGCGAGTGGGCCAAATGGGGCACAGGATTGGTCGGGCGCGTGTTGTCTGCGGCTACTCCGGATACTCGATCAGCGTGAGCGCCGAACGCAGGGATGGCCGCATGCGCTGCCCCGCCACTGGGGCCGGCCAGAGCATCGGATGACAGTATGGGCCCGGTGACGCATGTGGAGATCAACGGCGGCCCGGCGGATATCGATGCGGTGTATCGAGCAGCGACCTGGAACTACGGCCACTTCACGTCCATGCAGGTGCGTCGCCGTGCAGTAGCCGGCCTGGCCCTTCACCTGCGCCGCCTGCGCGAAAGTTCGGCCGTGCTTTTCCCCGATGCCACGCCGCCCTCCGACGACGAGATCAGGGCGTTCATCGACCACGCGCTGCGGGATCAGCAGGACGCCTCCGTGCGGGTCACCGTTCTTCCGAGTCTGACGAACGGTACCGGTACTGACGTCATGGTGTCCGTTTCCGAGCCGGCCCGGGACACTCCACGCCCACCGCTGCGGGTTCGCACCGTTCGGTACGAGCGGGAGTTGCCTCACCTCAAGCACCTGGCGACGATGGGGCTCACCTACCACTCCCTGCAGGTTCGCCGCGCCGGATTCGACGACGTGCTCTTCGCGGGGCAGGACGGCTTTCTGCGTGAGGGCTCGGTGTGGAATATCGCTTTCTGGGACGGCGACCGAGTCATCTGGCCTGAAGCCCCGATGCTGGCCGGCATCACCATGCAAATTCTGCGGCTGGGCATGCGAAGGCTCGGCATTCCCGACGAGACACGGCGCTTGACGGGCGAATCACTAAACGGCATGAGAGCCGCTGCCGCGACCAACTCGCACTGCTCAGCCCAGCCGATCGCTGCCGTGGACGAGACAGTCTTCCCCGGCGACGAGGCGCTTACCAGCCTGCTGCAGCGAGCCTGGCAGGAGGCTGTCTGGGAGCCAGTCCGCATAGCTCGGTAGGAGCCTGTCCCAGGTGTGGAGATGCCTCCACCTCGGCCGCGAGGTGACGTGGGCGACCCCGCCCCAGACGTCACGGCGCTCCGGGAGCTGCGCGCGGTGGTCTCCCGGGGACGGCCGGTCACCCTGCCCCCTCCGTCATCAGCCGGCGGTGCCCGCCGCGGCGCGGACCGTCGCCCTCGTCCGGTTCTCCCCCAGGCCGACACCAACTGGCATTCCCCCGCTGTCGGCCAGGCCCCGCGTCACCGAGGGCTGCGCCTGGTCGGCATCCGCGACTACTCCGTCTTCCGCGTGCGCGGCGCCGCATCGGCGGGACCAGGCCCATGTCCGGTCCGCGCGGTCAGCGGCTTGCGGGTGATCTGGCAGCGCAGCAGGGTAGTCGGGCCGCCACGCATCTCGGTCAGCAGCGCCGGACGACGTCCGGCAGTGAAGATTGTCGTCAGCGTCCGTCCGGCACCGATCTTCCTCGGTCCAGGCCTCGGGCTCCGTCCGGATCGCGGCGTCGCCGATCAGGCCGGCTCCGTCCGGATGCTGCCCGCGTCGGTGCCCGTGTCGGGTGCCGGGGTCCGCTGGCTGCTGCGGGACCGTTCGGGCCACGTCCGGTCAGGGGCTACGGGGCCGCCGTTCGGGCCGGGTCCGATACTCGGGGTGGCCGGTGGCGCGGGCGGCGTCCATCGGAGGGGCTGCGGGTGTCCGGGGCGCGCCTGCGGTGCTCAGCCGCCGCCCGGGGGTGGTGGGGTGGGCGGACGCCAGCCGCGGCGGCGGCCGTGGCGGAGCGCCGCCGCCAGCATGATCACCAACACCATCGCTCCGGCGCCGGCGGCCGCCACCATCAAGGACAGGTCCTGGGCGCGGGCGCGGCGGGCCTTGAGGGCCACGGCTGCCGGGTCGTCGGTCACGACCACCTTCGGCGCGGGGGCGGCCGGCTTCTCGGGGCCCAGGGTCTCGGTGAGGGCCCGATAGGGGTTGAGCACGCCGAAGCCGTACTCGTCGCTGCGGGCGCCGCCCGGGGCCGGGTCGGTGGTGGCCAGGATGCGGCGTGCCACCTGGGCCGGGGTCGCGGTGGGGAAACGCTGCTTGACGAGGGCGGCCGTGGCGGAGACGAAGGGCGCCGCATAGCTGGTGCCCTGGGCGGAGGTGTGACCGCCGCGGCGGGCGGCGACGGTGATGTCGACGCCCGGTGCCATCACGTCCACATAGTCACCACGCTGGGAGAAGCCGGCGCGGGCGCCGCCCGCGTCGATGGCGCCGACGCCGATCACGCCGGGGTAGGACGCCGGGAACGGCGTGGGATTGCCGGCGTCGGCGCCGCCGCGGTTGCCCGCCGCCGCGACGATGACCACACCGCGCTCGGCGGCCCGCTCGACCGCCGAGCGCACCTGGTCGCTGGGGTCGGTCATCACCAGGGACATGTTGATGACGTCGGCGTTGCCACCGGACGGGCTTGCGGCCCAGTCGATGGCGTCCGCGAACCTCCCCGGATCGACCGGGTCGGACCCGCCGGGCCTCTCGGTGTCGGTCTGCTCGCTGACCCGCACCGGCACGATCGTCGCATCCGGGGCGAGCCCGCGCAGGCCGGCCGAGTCGACGTGACGGGCGGCGATGATGCTCGCCACACCGGTGCCGTGGCCGACGCAGTCCTGCCGGCCGTCGGGGTTGCCGTGCAGGAAGTCACGGCCGCTGTCGACCTGGCCGCGCAACTGGGGGTGGTCGGCGTCCACACCCGAGTCGATCACTGCCACCCGCACCCCGGCGCCTGTGGCGAAAGGCGCCAACCTGTCCGGGGCGAACATCTTGTCCTCGTACGGCTGGGCCTTGCTGACCTGGGCGGCGACGGCCTGCTTGTCGGGGCATGTGAACGCGCGCGCCTGTGCCGGCGCGGCGGGCATCAGCCCTCCGGCCACCACGGCGACGGCCAGTGCCGCCCTTCTCATCCGCATGCTCACTCCTGTGCCACGACCGCGTTGGATGCTACCGGTCCCGGGCCGGGGCTGGAGATCCACGGCGGGACGGTGGGCACATCGTCAGAATTGGTGTGCGGGGGGCCGCGATTGACCGCCTCACCGGCGCGCCGCTAGGTTGTGGGAACCATCTGCGGCGTCGCGAGGGAAACCGGTGCAACTCCGGTGCGGTCGCGCCACTGTGAACGGATCCGTCGGATCCGTGAGTCAGGACGCTCACGCGCCGCAGGCCTGTCGATCGGGACGCGTCATCCCGCAAGGAGGTCCTCTCCGTTATGCCCAAGGTCCAGACGGTTCGCCCGCTGCACCCCACTACCGTCTCCCCCCGCGTGCTGGGGGCTGCGTTCGGCGTCGTGGCGACCCTGCTGCTGCTCGCCTACCTGGTCGCGTTCGACCAGGGCGCGGTCTCGCAGAGCGGGATGTTCCTGCACGAGCTGATGCACGACGGCCGCCACCTGCTCGGCGTCCCGTGTCACTGACGCAGAGCCGCACCGCGCCCACCTACGGCGTCCTGCTGCTGCGGGGGCTGCTGGCGGGCCTCATCGCCGGCTTGCTCGCCGGCGCCTTCGCGTACGCGCTGGGCGAGCCGAAGGTCGACGCGGCGATCGCGATCGAGGAGGCCGCCGCGCACGCCGAGGCGGCGTCCGGGGCGCCGGCCGCCGAGGACCACCACGGCGAGGATGCCCTGGTGTCCCGCCACGGTCAGAAGGGCGGGCTGTTCCTGGCCACCGCGCTGTTCGGCGTGGCGATGGGCGGCCTGCTCGCCACGGCGTACACGCTGCTGCGCCGGCGGCTGCGCACCGAGCATGACTCCCATGCGGCGCTGGGCCTGGCCGCGGCGGCGTTGCTCGGCATGGTGCTGGTGCCGTTCGTGAAGTATCCGCCGAATCCTCCCGCTGTCGGCGACCCGGCGACGATCAACCAGCGCACGATCAGCTACCTGTCGATCGTGGTGATCGGCCTGGCGGCCGTCTGGGCGGCCGTGATCGCGGCCCGGGCACCGCACGCCGGCGCCGCGGACTGGGTCCGTGCGGCCGCGGGCCTGGGCGGTTTCCTGGTGGTCGTGGTCGTGGGCTACGTGCTGCTGCCGAACATCGACGAGGTGCCGGAGACGTTCCCGCCGAGCCTGTTGTGGAACTTCCGGGTCACCTCGCTGGGCACCCAGGTGACGCTCTGGGCGGCGCTGGGGCTGGCGTTCACCGCCCTGCTGCCGCGCTCCGCTTCGAGCGAAGCCGTCACGGGACGCGGGAGGACGGAGTCCGTGCCGGTGTGAGTGGCCTGCGGCTACTCGCACACGCCCCGACAGCGGCCCTGCGGGGTGCGCACTTCGGCGGCGACGACGACATCGACGAGGGCGGCCGCCGGGCCGCCCTCGCCATGTCCCCGCTGGGCCGCGGCGACCTGTGGGTCTGCGCGCCGTCACGGGCGGCCCGCGAGACCGCACAGGCGCTCGGCCACTCGGCGGCCGTCGAGCGGGCGCTGGCCGATCCCGACTTCGGCGAGTGGAACGGCCGCAGCCTCGACGAGGTGTCCGCGGCCGATCCCGCCGGCCTGCAGCAGTGGCTGACCGATGTCCGGTCCGCACCCCACGGCGGCGAATCGCTGGCCTCGGTCCGCGGCAGGACCGGCGCCTGGCTGGACGCGATGGCCGGCCAGCGGGTCGTGGCCGTCGCACACCCCCTCGTGGTACGGGCGGCGATCGCCCACGCCCTCGCCCTGCCCGACGACGCGATCTGGAGCCTGGACGTGGCACCGCTGTCGTTGACCCGCCTCACCTACCGGGCACATCGCTGGCACCTGCACTTCCCCGCCGCGGGATGACCGCACCGTGCCCATGATCGGCGCGGTGGCCGAATGTTGTCGGTGGGTGGCGCTAGGGTCGGGTCGCGATGGCAGAAGACGACGTTTCCCCGCCGACGCGGCCGGTGCCGAAGCAGGCCGTGCTGACCGTGGCGATCCCCGGCGAGCCGCCGGGCCGCACCGCCGCGCCCCGGGCCACGGTGCCCCCGGTCGCGGCGACGCAGGTCGCGGCGAAACCTGACATGGCGAAACCTGACATGGCCGAACCTGACATGGCCGAACCTGACGCGGCGAAACGTGACGCGGCCGAGTCTGATGTCGCGACCTACGACCGGTCGCGCAGCGAGCTCGACGCGGCCGAGCCGCCGCCGGAGACGCGGCCGTGTGCGCACTGCGGCCGGCCGGTGCCGCAACGGGCCTCGGCCGGACGGCCGTTCCGCTACTGCCGGGACAACGACGGCGAATGCCAGCGCGCGTCCCGCAACGTCCGGATGCGGCATCGTTCCTCGCCAGGTCTGGCCGGACAGGTGGCCCGCACCTGGGAACTCGTCGACCGCCTCGACCAGTTCGTCGGCACACTCAGCGAGGCCCTGCACGCCGAGATGTCCCCGTCCGGGGTCGAACGGCAGGTCGCCGAGGTGCGCGCCGAGACGTCGCGGCAGGTCGCGGCCGCGCACGCCGAGCGCGACGACGCCCGGCGCGATGCCGACCGGGCCGCCGACGCCGCCGCCACCGCCGTGCAGGAGGCCCTGGCCGCCCGCGCGGAACGCGACGAGGCGCTGCAGGCGGCGCAGGCCGCGCACCGGCTGGCGGAGTCCGCCGCGGCCGATGCGCGGCAGGCGGTCGCGTCCCGCGACGAGGCACTGGCCGAGGCCCACGCGGCCGCCGCATTGCGGATGCGCGCGGAGGCGGACCGCGACGCGGCCCGCCGCGAGGCCGACGGGATGCGCCAGGAGCGCGACGAGGCCCGCCATCAGATCGATTCCGTACGCCGGGAGCTGACCGACACCCGCCACGAATCCGCGACCCGCGCCCGCGAACTGGACCAGGCGCTAGCCGATCTGCGTGCGGCCCGGAGTGACCGGGACGGCGCGAACGCCGCACGCGAGGCAGCGCTGCAGGAGCGCGACGAGGCACGCACGGCACGGGACGAGGCCACGGCGGCCCTGAACGCCGCGCGCGCCGACGTCGAACGGGCCGTCGGGCAGGTTGCCGAGGCCCAGGCGCAGGCGGCACGGGCGGCGGAGGAATCCGCGTCGTCGCAGCGTGTGCTCGCCGAAGTGCGGGCCGGAGCCGACCGCGACCGGCAGGCGCGGGAACGGGCGACGGCCGAGATCGCCGAGGTGCGGGGAGCCGCCGAACGCGACGCGGAGGAGTTGAGGCGGCGGCTGGACGCGGCGCGGACGGACGTGGACGCCGCACACGAGCGGGTGGCGCAGTTGTCGGCCCAGGTCAGCGACTTGGCCTCGGCGCTCGCAGCCCTGGGCTCAAACCGATAGTCCGCTCGGCCCCAAAGCGGTCGGGCCCGAAGCGCGCGGTCGGGTCCCGCGCGTCTCAGGCGACGCTGGGCCGCACGCAACTCCCGAAGGCGCTCGGATCCAGCCGCCCGCCCGAGATGTCCGGGCGCCGCGATTGCGGTGCCCCGGGCGGGTCGGGCGAGCTTCGACGACTCGTCCAGCGCCGCCCGAAGTGGGGTCGCGGCGGCCGGGCTGTCGGGGACGCGGGAGGGCGCGGCCGCAGGCTGGTGGAGGTCGGGCTGGTAGGTAGGTGGGCTGTCGGGGACGCGGGAGGGCGCGGCCGCAGGCTGGTGGAGGCGCGTGGCGGCCGGGCTGGTAGGTAGGTGGCTGGCGGGGACACGGGCGGGGCGCGGCTGCCGGGCTGGCGGGGGCGGGATAGGCTAGGGCCGCAGGGCGGAGGCGGGTCCCTCGTCCGATGCCGGTCAGCGAGCGGGGCCTTGCTCCCGCGTGACCGGCATCGCACTATCCGTAGATCTCTCATTGTGCCGTAAAGTGGACCAAGGTCCACTTCAGGACGGGCGGAGACGGCCGATAGGGGACGCTGCCGGTTACGCTCGAAGCGTTAACACCGCCGACACACACACGGCGGTCGCCAGGAATCTCGCGACCGCCCCTTTCGTTACACCAACGGAAGCAGCACCACGAGCGAGGGGAAAAGCCGATCATGGGCGAACGCATGCTGCGCGGCAGCCGACTTGGCGCAGTCAGCTACGAGTCCGACCGCAACACGGAGCTGGCCCCCCGGCAGACCCGCGAGTACCTCTGCGTGAAGGGTCACCAGTTCGAGGTGCCGTTCGCCGTCGACGCCGAGGTGCCGATCACCTGGGAGTGCAAGTTCGACGGCAGCGTCGCGCGCCTGGTCGACGGCAACGAGCCGGAGCAGAAGAAGGCGAAGCCGCCGCGCACCCACTGGGACATGCTGCTGGAGCGGCGGTCGATCTCGGAGCTGGAGGACATCCTCAACGAGCGGCTCCAGGAGGTTCGCACCCGCCGCGGTCGTTGATCCACGGCATCTGATCGCCGTTTCGCCACACCAGGGCGGGACGGCGATTTGCTGTGTCCGCCCAACGGGACACAACGCCGCCCGACGAATAGGCACGCAGGGAACAACCACGCGCGACAGACACCACGCGGGGAACCGGACCGCGGAAGGGACACCACGCGGGAAACCGGACCGCCGAAGGGACAGCGCGCGGGGAAGCACCAGCGCGGGCGAGCTCCCGACAGTGCGATGAGCGGATGCAGCCCGCCCGGGTCAGCGGATGATCTCGCCCTCGACGACCTCACCGGTGACGACCGGCCCGGGTCGGACCTCCCCGGGCGAGACCACCCCTGTCGCGACCGTCGGGGACTGCGGCGCCGGCTCGCCGACCGGGTCGGCCTGGTGGACCCGTACCCGCCGGGGCCCGAACAGGTCACCGGCGACCGCCGACGGCACCCGCCGCTCGGTGAAGCGTTCCACCGCGCGCCGGGCCAGGATCCGTCCCGGCGGCACGATCAGCAGCAGGCCGGCGATGGCCGAGACGAAACCGGGCATCGCCAGCAGCAGCGCGCCGAGCAGACCGACGAGCGAGTTGCTGACCTGGGGTCCGGGCGGGCGCCTCTGCTCGGCGGCGGCGCGGAACGCCCGCCATCCGCGGATGCCCTCACGGCGCAGCAGCGCCGTCCCGGCGATGCTGGACGCGGCGATGAGCAGCACCGCCCAGCCCGCGCCCAGGGCGTGCGCCACCGCGGCGAACACGGCGATCTCGGCCACGGCCAGCAGCAACAGCCCCAGCGGAAGTAGAGCCAGGCCTCGACGCAACTCCGTCACCCTCCCTCACCGACGGCGGCGACCCACGCACGAACGGACGGCGGCGACCCACGCACGAACCCGCGCTCCGCGCGGGACAGGACGACGGGCCGACGGCCGGCGGGGCATCGGGCGGCGAGGCCATCCCATGTCACACCGGCTCGTCCAGCATGACACGCCGGTGCGCGGTCACGGCCAGGTCGACGGCTGCTTCCGCGTACGCCCGAACTTGTTCAGCAGCGTCTCCTTGCGGGCCGCCGCACCCCACAGCGTGACCCTGAGCAGTTGTTCCTTGAAGATGTTGCCGCTCATCTTGCTGACGCCGTGTTCGCGCTCGGTGAACGTGATCGGCACCTCCGCCATCCGGAAACCGTGCCGGTAGGTGCGCCAGGCCAGTTCGACCTGGAACGAGTAGCCCTGCGAGGCGACCGTCGACACGTCGATCGCGTCGAGGACCGGCATGCGGTAGGCGCGGTAGCCGCCGGTGGCGTCCTTGAACGGCATGCCCAGCGCCATGCGGATGTAGATGTTGCCGCCGCGGGAGAGCAGCAGCCGGTGCAGCGGCCAGTTGTGCACGCTGCCGCCGGGGATGTAGCGGGTGCCGAGCACCGCGTCGGTGTCGCGCAGGGCGTCGAGCAGCTTCGGCAGTTCCTCGGGGGCGTGCGAGCCGTCGGCGTCCATTTCGACGACCGCGTCGTAGCCCTTGTCCTTGGCCCAGGCGAATCCGGCGACGTACGCGGCGCCGAGGCCTTCCTTGCCGGCGCGGTGCAGCACGAACACGTGGTCGTCGGCGGCGGAGATCTCGTCGGCGATGGCGCCGGTGCCGTCGGGTGAGTTGTCGTCGGCGACGAGGATGTCGACCGACGGCACCGCGGTGCGCACCCGCTCGGTGATCAACCGCAGGTTGTCGGCCTCGTTGTAGGTGGGGATGACCACGAGGACACGGCCGACCCCTGGGTACCCGTCCGAGCCCGCTGCCATCGGGTTCGCGTCGCTCACCGTTCCTCCGTCTTTCCCTGTGCGTCGATCATGTCGCTGTTCCGGCGGCGTCGCCGGAGTGGTACCGCCCCGGCCAGGACGAGCAAAGTCAGGGCGACCAGAGCGAGCTCCGGCCACTGTCCCAGACGAGTGGCCAGCGTACGCGGTCCGCCCACCCGCATGTCACGCAGGACCACGGCGTCCACATTGAATCCCGTGGAGGCGTGTACCCGGCCGTCCGGGCCGGCGAACGCGGACACTCCGACCGTCGATACCATCAGCGCCTCCCGGCCGTGCTCGACAGCGCGTAGCCGCACCATCGCAAGCTGCTGACGTGCCTCTGCCTCATTGAAGGTGGCGTTGTTTGTCTGCACCGCGAGGATCTGTGCGCCGCCGGTCACCGTGTCGCGCACGATGCCGTCGTAGGCGACCTCGAAGCAGATCACGTCGCCGATCGTCGCCGCCTCGGTGCGGATGACGCCCGGGGTGCTGCCGGCCAGCATGTTCTGCACCAGATCGACCTTGGTGGAGACCAGCCGGGCGATCGGGCGCATCGGCATGTACTCGGCGAACGGCACGGGGTGCCGCTTGACGTACAACTGGGCGAGGTCGGGTCCGGTGACCGGCATCCACAGCACTCCGGCGTTGCGGATCTCCCCCGGCACGTCGCCGCGCAGCACCGTGCCGACGAGGATCGGCACGCCGATCGCGTTCGCCGCCCCGGCGATCTTCTGCGCGGCGTCCTGGTCGCGCAGCGGGTCGATGTCGCTGGAGTTCTCCGGCCAGATCACCAGCGCCGGCTGCGGCTTGCCGCCCGCGCGCACCTCGGCGGCGAGCCTCTCGGTGGCGCGTACATGGTTGAGCAGCACCGCGGCGCGCTGGGCGTTGAAGTCGAGCCCGAGACGCGGCACATTGCCCTGCACGATGGCGACCGTACGGGTCTGCGACGCGGGCGCGGCGGTGGGCACGAACGCGGGGCCGGCGAGCAGCGCCGCGGCGGCCACCGCGAACCCGGCGGCGCCCAGCCACGCCCGCGGGTCCCTGTCGCCGACCGCGGGCGTGCGGCCGCGCCATGACGACACCGCCTGCCACGCCAGCGCCACCAGGGCACCGCCGGCGGCGGCGAGCGCGAACGTCACCAGGGGCGCGCCGCCGAGCACGGCCAGCCGCAGCGCCGGCGCATCCTGCGCGGCGAACGCCAACCGCCCCCAGGGGAACCCGCCGAACGGCGCCCGGTCCCGCAGCGCCTCCTGTGTCACCCACAGCAGCCCGGCCACCCACGGCCAGGCGGCGCGGAACCGGTCGACCAGCGGCGACAGCCACGCCGTGGCCAGGCCCAGCAGACCCAGGTATCCGGCCTGCGCGAGCGACAGCAGCATCCACGGCAGCCACCCGGCGGCGATGTGGGTCCAGTCCAGCAGCGGCACGAACAGCACCAGCCCGGCGAGCATGCCGACGCCGAAGCCGGCCCGCAGCCGCCGGCGGTGCGCCGCCGCGGCCAGCAGCGCCACCGAGACCGGCGCCAGCCACCACAGGTCGTACGGTGGGAACGACAGCAGCAGCCCGGCGCCCGCGGCGAGAGCGAGCACGACGGACGCCCACCGCGGCAGCGGCCGCGGCCCGCGCGGCGGGGCCGTCACGGCGCCGGCCGGCGCGGGTGCGGGCTGAAGCGTCGACAAATCCACCCGCGGAAGGCTACCCGGCAGCGGTCACGAAACCGTCGCGCCACCGGCCGGACGCGGAGGACGCCGGGAAACGCCGCCCGTCAGGCCGAGGGGGCGTGAGCCGAGGGGCCGAGGGAATCGGGGCACGGCCCGCGGGCCGTGCCCCGATTGCTCCCAGAGATCCCGTTCCGAGCCGGTGCGCCGGCGTGGCGTCGCGTGACCTTCGGACCGACCCGCCGCAGGCTGGCTGCCGGCGTCGTGCCGTTGTCTACTGGCCCCGTTCCACCCCGCCCGCCCCGGAAAGTCGCGGCCGGTCCGCGCCGCCCCGTCGACCCCCACCCCCTGGACCTGGCGTACGCGCGTTCGGTCTTGCCGCGTGGCCATTGAGCGAAGGAACGAAGCGAACAACAACCGCTTCCCGGAAAAGGACCCATCGACGGTACGCCGCACCCCCGCCGCCTTGTCAACCAGGTCACCCGTGCCCGGGCGTGTCGCATTCTCCGGCGTGTCGCCGCGCGGGCGAAGCGCGGCGACACGCCGTCACAGGCTGTTGACCAACGCCGCCGCGACCGCCGGATGATCTTCGGCGAGCATGCCGGCGGCCGCCAGCACGTACCGGGTGTCGACCACCCGCCGGACCTGGCGTGGGGCCGCCCAGCCGCCGGCGGTGTCGCCGAGAACCGCATCCAGCACGGCCTGCCCGCCGCCGTGGCGCAGCACCCCGCCGGAACCGACGACCAGCCGCACGTCGCGCAGGTCGCGCCCGCCCGTGCGGGGCAGCCCCGGCCCGGGGGAATGGCCGCGGGCATGCCGGCGCAGCGCGATCATCGCCGCGGTCGACGCCAGCGCCCGGTCGACCGCCACGTCATACGGCCTTCCACCCGAAATATCCGGCCCGGGCAGTTTCTCGGTGGCCGCGGCGGCGACCACCCCGGCCGCACCCACCCCGACGCCCAGGTCACCCTCCACGGTCCGCGACCGCCACAACGTGCCCGCCACATCCCGCTGCGGGCCGTGCTCCAACTCCCCGTCCGGCACCAACGCCGAATACACGTCGGTGGTAGCCCCGCCCACGTCCACCACGAGCACCCCGGCGGCCGTCTCGTCGGCCAGCAGCGACACCCCGGCCAGCACCGCGTCCGGCGTCGCACACCGCACCAACGACGCGAACCGCCTGCCCTTCGACAGCCTCTTCCCGCCGATCACGTGCCGCAGGAACATCTCCCGGATCGCCGCCCGCGCCGGCAACGCGTCCAACACCCCGATCCGCGGCAGCACATTGCCGGTCACCACCACCGGCACGCCCCGCTCGGTCAACACCCGCGCCGCATCCGGACGAGCGTCGGCGTTGCCGGCCACCACCACGGGCACCCGCATCCGCGACGTCGCGAGCCGCCCCGCGTTGTGCCGCAGCGTCTCCTCGTCACCGCCGTCGGTCCCACCGACCAGCAGGATCACGTCCGGTCGCGCCGCACGCAGCGCCGCGATCGCCTTGCCGTCCAGCAGACCCGCCGCCACGTGCACCACCTGCGCGCCCGCCGACAGACCGACCCGGTGCCCGGCCTCGGCCGTCACCAACGACTCGTAGCCCACCACGGCCAGCCGCAGTCCACCACCGGCCGACGAGCACACGAACAGCTCGTCGGCGGCGCCGCCGGCGGCTTCCACCGCCGCGTCCAAGCCGTGCAGCACGTCCGACGTCGACGTGGTGGGCGCCTCCGAGCGGGCCAGCACCCGCCCGGAGCCCAGATCCACCCGCAAGGCCTTCGTGTACGTGGACCCGACGTCCACGCAAACGGCCTCGCTCACGCCTTCGGCGGCACGACCACCGTGCCCGTCGCCGTCACCGCGACGATCGGCTCGTCCAACACGGCCGCCGACGAACCGCCCGAGCCCCGGCACACCACGGTCGACGAGAACTCGATCTTGCGCGAGCGGGTGCCCATCTTCACCACCGTCGCCGCCACCTCGAGCACGTCACCGGCCTGCACCGGCGCCTTGAACTGCACGTCGTCGTACGACGCGAACAGACCCTCGTCGCCGTCGAGCTGGATGCACACCTCGGTCGCCACGTCGCCGAACAGGCCCAGAGAGTACGCCCCGTCGACCAGATTGCCCGCGTAGTGCGCGTGCGCGTACGGCACGTAACGACGATGCTTCACAGTGATCATGCGGAACTCCCGGTCAGCGCGTGAACAAGGTACGAGGCGACCTCCCGGGGCGTCGTACCCCGGGAGAAGATCCGGTCGACACCGAGCTCCTCGGTCATCAACTCGTCGAAGCGCGGCCCGCCGACGATCAGCAGCGGCCGCTTGCCCGCCGGCAGCGCCTCCCGGAACGCCGCCGACATCTGCCGCGTGTTCAGCAGATGCGCGTCGCGCTGCGTCACCACCTGCGACACCAGCACGGCGTCGGCCTTGCACGCCTTCGCCGTCTCCACCAGGTCCGGCACCGACACCTGCGCGCCCATGTTCGTCACCGACATCTCCCGGTACGACTCCAGGCCCTTCTCCCCCGCGATGCCCTTGAGGTTGAGGATCGCGTCGATGCCGACCGTGTGCGCATCCGTGCCGATGCAGGCGCCCACCACATTCATCCGGCGCCGCATCCGGCGCTTGATGACCGCGTTGACCTCCTTGGCCGACAAGAGCGGGAAGTCGCGCTCCACGACCTGCACCTTCTCGGTGTCGACGAGGTGGTTCACCTTGCCGTACACGACGAAGAAGGTGAAGCCCTCGCCCATCGGCTTGGCGTGCACCAGCATCGCCGGGTCCATGCCCATCTTGTTCGCCAACTGGATCGCGGCGCCCTCGGCCCGCTTGTCGTGCACCAGCGGCAGGGTGAACGACACCTGCACCATGCCGTCACCGGTCGTGTCCCCGTAGGGCCGGACGATGCTCATGCCTCCAGGGCCTCCGTCACCGGGTTGAAGTAGTCGGCGTCGTGCTTCGCGACCCCGTCGAGGCCCTTGCCCCGGTCCGCGGGCCGCTTCATGATGCCGAACGTGCCGTCCGCGATCGCGTTGAGCATGCCGTCGTCGACGACCCGCTCCAGCAGCTCCACCGCCTCGCCCAGCACCGAGTGCGCCCGCTGCTGGATGAAACCGCCCGGCGCCGGCACGAAGTCCTCGTGCAGGTTGCCGGCGCCGTCGAGCACGTACCGCACGTTCTGCAGCGCGATGTCGCGGTCGGACAGCCACGGCGTCACCACCGCCTCGGTCATCATCCCCACCAGCAGGATCCCCTGACCGGTCAGCGCGCCCACCAGGTTGAAGAAGCCGTCCAGCAGATTGCCGCGGAACACGTCGCCGGTCATGTGCTTGGTCGGCGGCATCCACTTCAGCGGCGCATCCGGGAACAGCTCCCGTGCCAGCAGCGCGTGCGCCAGCTCCAGCCGGAACGACTCCGGCAGCTCCGGGTTGATCTCGAACGCGTGCCCGAGACCCAGTTGCCAGTCCTCCAGGCCCGCCTCGTGCGCGAAGAACTCGTTCAGAAGCTGCGACACCGTCACCGTGTGCGCCGCCTCGACCGCGTCCGCCGTGGTCAGGTAGTTGTCCTCACCGGTGTTGATGATGATGCCCGCCCGGGCGTGCACCTGCCGCGAGAACCGCTGGTCCACGAACGTCCGGATCGGGTTGATGTCACGGAACAGAATCCCGTACATCGAGTCGTTGAGCATCATGTCGAGCCGCTCCAGGCCCGCCAGCGCCGCGATCTCCGGCATGCACAGACCCGACGCGTAGTTCGTCAACCGCACGTAGCGGCCCAGCTCCTTCGACGACTCGTCCAGCGCCGCCCGCATCAGCCGGAAGTTCTCCTGCGTCGCGTACGTACCCGCGAAACCCTCCCGGGTCGCACCCTCCGGCACGTAGTCGAGCAGCGACTGCCCCGTCGACCGGATCACCGCGATCACGTCCGCGCCGGCCCGCGCCGCCGCCTGCGCCTGCGGAATGTCCTCGTAGATGTCACCGGTCGCCACGATCAGATAGATCCACGGCCGCCGCGGCGGATCCCCGTACCGTTTGATCAGCCGGTCCCGCTCCACCCGGCGCCGGTCCACCACCTTCAGACCCGCGTTGGCCGCGCGCCGCGCGGCCCGCTTGGCCGCGGTCACCTCGGCCTTCTTCTCCGGTACGGCGAAGCGCACCGCACCCGCCGCCGCCTTCTGCGCCAGCACCGTCACGTCGTCGAGGCCCTCGGCGGCGAGCGCATGGAACACCGGCACCGCCACCCCGTGCCCCAGGCCCACGTCCGCGCGGACCGCGTCCACGAGCCGGTTCACCCACGGGATGCCGTCGGAGTCCGCGCCCCGCACACCCGCCAGCCGCAGCACGGCCCGCTCCACCGACACGGTCGTGTGCGACCGCGCCAGATCCACGACCGGCTGTCCCGCCCGCGCGGCGAGCTCCCGTGCCCGCCGCACCACCTCCGGGTCCAGACCCAGCTTCCGCACCGTCACTCCTCGTAGATCGTCTCGCCGGACAACACCGTCCGGCGGCACACCGGCCGCGCCGGTACGTCACCGTCGGGCCCCGGCAGCAGCGCCGGCAAGCCCCCGTCCAGACCCGCGGGCGTGTCCCACACCGCGAAGGTCGCCTGCGCGCCCGGCGCCAGCTCCCCCGCGTCGTCGATCCCCACGGCCCGCCAGCCACCGCGCGTCGACGCCGCGAACGCCGCCCGCACACCCATCCGGAACACCGGATTGCGCGGCGCCGCCGCCGCGACCACCGCCGCCCACGGATCCAGCGGCGTCACCGGCGCGTCCGAGCCGAACGCCAGCGCCACCCCCGTCGCGTGCATCGCCCCGATCGGATTCGACGCCAGCGCCCGGTCCACACCCAGCCGCTGCGCGTACATCCGGTCCGGGCCGCCCCACAGCGCGTCGAACACCGGCTGCACGCTGGCCACCACCCCGAACTCGACCATCCGGGCGATCATCGCCCGGTCCGCCAGCTCCACGTGCTCGATCCGGTGCCGGCCCGCGCGCACCCGCTCCACGCCGACCGCCTGCGCCGCGATGGCGAACCCGTCCAGCACGCTCGCGATCGCCGCGTCCCCGATCGCGTGGAAGCCACCCTGCACACCCAGCTCGATGCACTCGAGCAGATGCGCCCCGGCCTGCTCCGCCGACACGAACGCCTCGCCGCACCCGCCGCCGTCGGCGTAGGGCGTGCCCACCGACGCCGTGCGCGAACCCAGCGCCCCGTCCGCATACAGGTCGCCGGCCGCACCCACCGCACCCAGATCCTTCGCGCGCTGCGCACCGCCCAGCTCACCCCAGTAGCCCAGGACCCGAGGCAAGCCCTGGCCCGACAACGCCAGCACCGAGGCCAGATCCTGCTCGCTGGACGTGCCCGGGCCCGCGCACTCGTGCACCGACGCCACCCCGCGCGACGCCGCCAGCCGCAACGCCGAGCGCTGCGCCGCCTCGCGCTGCGCCGGCGTCAACGACCCCAGCGCCACCGCGCGCACCGCATGATGGGCGTGCTCGCGCAGCCACCCCGACGCGTCGTACCCGCCGGTCGCCTCGATGCCCGGGCACGCCGCGAGCAGCGCCCGCGACGCCAGCGCCGAATGCACCGACGCCTGCGACAGGTACACCCGCCGCCCACCGGCGACCCGGCCCAACTCGTCCGCGTCCGGCGGCGTCTGATCCGCCCACGTCGACTCGTCCCACCCGTGCCCGTGCACGACCGCGTCCGGCGCCCGCGTCTGCGCGAACGCCGCCACCGCGGCCAGCAACTGCCCCGCCGAGCGCACCCCCGACAGATCCAGGCCGTCGGCCGCCAGCCCCGTGTCCGTGGCGTGCACATGCGCGTCCACGAACGCCGGCGTCACCAGGGCACCACCCAGATCCACCACCGCGTCGGCCGTCGGCGCGTCCGCGGACGCACCCATCCAGGCGATCCGGCCGTCACGGACCAGCATCGCCGCGGCACACGGAGCCGCCGCCGAGAAGAACCGGCCATTGCGGTAGAGCGTCGAGGGGAGAGTCATGAACGTCAGTGTGCCGCGATCCGCGCCTCGAACAACGCGCGCACCGCGGGAGTACGCCGCAGAACATCCAGGGCGAACTCCGCGTGCCCCGGCAGATAGCCGTTACCGACCAGCATCGTCACGTCCGCCGCCAGGCCCTCCGCGCCCAGCGCCGCCGCCGAGAAGCTCGTCGCCATCGAGAAGAAGATGACCGTGCCGCCGTGACCCGTCGACAGGATCGCGCCGTGCTCACAGCCCGGCACGTCCACGCAGACGACCGTCACCGTCGCCGGCGCACCCAGCGCGTCCGCCACCGCGGTCGACACCGCCACCGGATCCCGGGCGTCGGCGATCGCCACGTGATCGGCCAGGCCCGCCGACGTCAGCGCGTCCCGCTCGGCCTCCGAGACCACCACCCCCACCGTACGGGCACCCGCCAGCCGCGCCGCCGTCAACGCCAGCGACCCGCTCTTACCGGCCCCGCCCAGCACCGCCACCGTCACCGGCTCGCGGTCACCGGCGATCCCGGCCGCACCCACGTACGCCTTCACCACCCGGTCCGTCAGCGCCGGCGCACCGCACACGTCGAACACCGCCAGGGCCAGCTCCGGCGCCAGATCCTGCGGCAGCACCGCCACCACCGAGCGCCCGAACAGGATCGCGTGCCCCGACGCCGGCACCTGCTCGCCGAGGCCGTCCCAGCCGGCCAGCTCGTCGTCGATCACCAGCGGGGTCAGCGTCAGCGACACCAGCGTCGCCACACGGTCGCCCACCTTCACCGGCAGCGGCGACTCCGGGCCCACCTCGTCCACGACCCCGATCAGCATGCCGCCCGAGCCCGTCACCGGGTTATGCATCTTGCCGCGGGTCCGCACGATCTCCAGGACCTCGGCACGCACGGCGGCGCCGTCGCCGTCATGTTTGCCGGCGAGCTGCCGATAGCTGGCGGCGTCCAGGTTCAGCCGCTCCACCCGGATCCGCACCTCGTCCGGCCCGATCTCCGGCCGCGCGTCCAACCGCCACGCCGCCTGCGGCAGCACACCCGCCGGCTCGAGCACCCGGGACAGACCCACAGCGAACGACATACTCACCATCCTCACGAGAAACAAGGCGCTGCAACGCTGCTACACCGTAAATCCTCCGGACCTACGGTTTCTAGACCGAAGATTCTCCAGTATCGTGATCGCTGACTACCCCCGACCCCCCAGGAGGCCACCGGTGACTCAGCCGGCCACCGCTCCGGAAACTCCCGCCGGCCAGCCGTACGAGTACCGGCGCCGGCCCCTCGTCGAGCCCGACTGGACCCGGTTCCCCGGCTGGCGCGACATCACCGCCGCCCAGTGGGAATCCGCCCAGTGGCAGCGCGTCAACTGCGTCAAGAACGTCAAGCAGCTCCGCAACGTCATGGGCGACCTGCTCGACGAGCGCTTCTACACCGACCTCGAGACCGACATGGCGCGCCTCGCCACCATGTCGATGCTCATCCCGCCGCAGATGCTCAACACCATGGTGCCCGACCGCACCCCCGACACGGAGTCGTTCTACGCAGACCCGGTCCGGCGCTACATGCTCCCGGTCGCCACCGACCGCCGCCTCGACTGGCCGTCGCACCCGCACGCCAGCCGCGACAGCCTCCACGAGCACGACATGTGGGTCGCCGAAGGCCTCACCCACCGCTACCCGACCAAGGTCCTCGCCGAGCTGCTCAGCACCTGCCCGCAGTACTGCGGCCACTGCACCCGCATGGACCTCGTCGGCAACAGCACCCCCGTCGTCGACAAGCTCAAGCTCACCCTCAAGCCCGTCGACCGCTACGACGCCCACCTCGCCTACCTCAAGTCCCACCCCGGCGTGCGCGACGTGGTCGTCTCCGGCGGCGACGTCGCCAACGTCCCCTGGAAGCAGCTCGAGACCTACCTCATGGGCCTGCTCTCCGTGCCCACCGTGCGCGACATCCGCCTCGCCACCAAGGCGCTCATGGGCCTGCCCCAGCACTGGATCCAGCCCGACGTCGTCGAGGGCCTGCACCGCGTCGCCATCACCGCCGAACGGCGCGGCGTCAACCTCGCGGTGCACACCCACGTCAACCACGTCAACTCGCTGACGCCGCTGGTCGCCCGCGCCGCCCGTACGCTCATCGAGGTCGGCGTCCGCGACGTCCGCAACCAGGGCGTGCTCATGCGCGGCGTCAACGCCACCAGCACCGACCTGCTCGACCTCTGCTTCGGGCTCCAGGGCGAAGCGGGCATCCTGCCGTACTACTTCTACATGTGCGACATGATCCCCAACGCCGAGCACTGGCGCGTCCCGGTCTGGCACGCCCAGCAGCTCCAGCACGACATCATGGGCTACCTGCCGGGATACGCCACCCCGCGCATCGTCTGCGACGTGCCGTTCGTCGGCAAGCGCTGGGTGCACATGGTCTCCGAGTACGACCGCGAGAACGGCATCTCGTACTGGAGCAAGAACTACCGCACGTCCATCGAGCACGACGACGCCGAGGCGTTGAACAAGCTCTACGCGTACTACGACCCGATCGACACGCTGCCCGAGGCGGGCCAGGAATGGTGGCGCAAGCAGAGCGCCGAGTGACACGAGCCGCGTGAGAAAGGGCCCCGGGAGAAGCTCCCGGGGCCCTTTCGTGTGTCTGCGCAGCGGCCTAGTGCGCTGTCCATGAACGTTCACCGGGTTGGTGACACGCCGTGTGGCGTCCGGGCGGTATGGGGCTGGGGGGATCACTCTCGACGGCGGTGATGTTCGCCGTTGAGAGTGGGTGAGCGGGTTGGCCGAGCCGGTTCGGGCACGGCGGTTGACGCAGGATGAGGGCCGCAGACTGCAGCAACTGGTGCGGCGCGGTAAGCACGACTCGGTTCGGGTGCGACGGGCGCTGATCATCATGGCGTCGGCTTCGGGGACGCCGGTGGTGTCGATCGCTCGTCTCGTGGCGGCGCACGAGGACACCGTCCGCGACGTGATCCATCTGTTCAATGAGATGGGTCTTCGCGCGTTGGACCCTCAGTGGGCGGGAGGCCGTCCCCGCCGGATCAATGACGACGATGAGGCGTTCATCGTCGCGACGGCCACCACGCGCCCGAGCAAACTCGGACGCCCGTTCACCCGCTGGAGCCTGCGGAAACTCGCCGACTATCTTGCCCGAGACGCTGATCGGCGGGTGGTCTGCGGCCGGGAACGGCTGCGGCAGTTGCTGCGCGCCAACGACGTCAGCTGGCAGCGCACGAGGACGTGGAAGGAATCCACGGATCCGGACTTCGACACGAAACTCGATCGCATTGAGCGGGTCACCACACAGTTCCCGCAGCGGTGTTTCGCGTTCGACCAGTTCGGGCCGTTGTCGATCCGCCCGCACCATGGCACCACCTGGCAGAAGCGCAAGCGTCCGGACCGGCTACCGGCGACCTACACGCGCACGCACGGGATCCGCTACTTCCACGGCTGTTACAGCTTCGCTGACGATCAGCTCTGGGGTGTGGTTCGCCGCCGCAAGGGCGCAGACCACACCCTGTCCGCGCTCAAATCGATCCGGGCCGCGCGGCCGGACGGGGCACCGATCTACGTCATCATGGACAACTTGTCGGCGAACAAGACCCCGACCATCCGAGATTGGGCTGCCCGGAACAAGGTCGAGCTCTGCCTGACCCCCACCAGCACGTCCTGGGCGAACCCGATCGAGGCGCAGTTCGGGCCGCTCCGAACGTTCACGATGGCCGGTTCGAACCACCCGAACCACACCGTCCAGACCCGCGAGCTGCAGAGGTATCTGCGCTGGCGCAACGCCAACGCCCGCCACCCCGACGTCCTTGCCGCTCAACGCCGTGAACGAGCCCGCGTCCGCAGCGAACGCCAACAGCGTTGGGGCCGACCCCGCACCAAAGCCGCCTGACCGCTCAGACCCGGTGAACGTTCATGGACAGCGCACTAGCTGAAGGCGTCCCGCACGTCCTTGCCGGCGTCCTTCACGTGCTCACCCGCCTGCTTCGCGTGCGCGGCCGTCTCCTGCGCCTGGCCCTCGGCGATGAGCCGCTCGTTGTCCGTCGCGTCGCCGATGCCCTGCTTCGCCTTACCGGTCAGCTCTTCGGCCTTGTTCTTGACCTTGTCAGTGAAGCTCATCGTCAACCTCTCACCGCTCGAACTTGTTTGTTCTTGCTGGTGAGTTCAGTGCCCGAAGGGCTCCTGTGTGAAACCCGGTGTAACCGGGCGCACGCCGCGTAAAGCATCCTAGGATCCTGAGATATAGGGAAGGGCCGTCAGACGGCCCAGCCTTGGCGGACGTGCCAGTCGTTGGCGTCGCCGTTCATCGGGTCATGGGCGGCCTGTACCAGCGGCTGCACCGGGACCATCTCCTCGGGGGTGATCCGCGGCGGCAGGTGCCGAAAGTCCTGCTCAGGCTTGATTTCCTCGGCGTGCTTCTCCATGTGCCCAGGCTAGACACCGGGTGCCATCACCGATAGGCGCGCTCCTGCAGCCGGTACAACTCGGCATATCCCCCACCGGCGGCCATCAGCTCCGCGTGGCTGCCCTGCTCCACCACGCGGCCACCGTCGAGGACCACGATGCGGTCGGCCATCCGTACGGTGGTGAAGCGGTGCGAGACCACGACGGTGACCGCACCGGCGCGCCGGGCGCGGCTCAACTGGCCGACGAAATGCCGGAACAGCTCGTGCTCGGCCAGCGGATCCAGCGAGGCCGTCGGCTCGTCCAGCACGACGCAGAGCGGCACACGGTCGCCGCACACCTCGCGCATCAACGAGCGGGCGAGAGCCAGACGCTGCCACTGCCCGAGCGACGGCTCCACCCCGCCGAAGGCGGCGCCGAGCCGGGTGTCGAGCCCCCGCAGCAACGGCGCGCCCGCCCGGTCGATCGCCGCTGCCACCGCGGCGCGGTCCCGCACGAAGCGGACGTTGCCCACCCCGACCGTCTCCCCCACCCGCAGCCGCAGCCGGGCGAAGTCCTGGAAGACGCCGGAGAGCCGAGCCCGCCAGCCGATGCCGCTCAGCCCGGCCAGCGGCATCCCGTCCACCGTGATGCGGCCGGTGCTCGGCTCGTGCATGCCCGTGAGCAGCTTGATCAAGGTGGACTTACCGGCGCCGTTCGCCCCGATGATCGCCACCGTGCCACCGGCGGGAAGATGCAGGTCGACGTCGTGCAGCACGTCGGTCTCGGCCCCGGGATACCGGAAGCCCACACCGGACAGGGTGATGCCGTCGCGCAGCACGACCGGCACCGGCGCACCCGGCCGCTCGGCGGCGGCCGCGTAGCGCTTGAGCCACCAGTAGTGCGACACGACCTGCCCGGCCTCCGCCGTCTCCGTGAGACTCTCCAGGACCATGCGCAACTGACCCTGGAGCTGGGTGGCCAGCGAGACGACCAGGACGACGGCACCGACGCCGGTCCGGCCCGACCGGATCTCCTGGGCGACGAGCACCAGAGCGGCGGCGAACCCGGCGGCGTACAGCACCCAAGCGCCGGCCTGCCAGGCGGCGCCGCGCAGCCGGGCCGCCGCCTCGCCCCCGGCCGCCGCCTCCCACAGATCGGTGGCCCGCCGGCTCCACCGCTGGGCGCCGCCGGTCAGCAGCACCTCCTTGGCCGACTCCGGCTCGACGCACATGTCGTGCAGGCGGTGGTGCAGGCGCAGCGCCTCGGTCGCAGCGTCCCGGGCCTCCCGCAGCAGCCGGTCCGCGCGGCGAGCCGAAGCATAGAGCGGCACCCCGAGAAGCGCGAGCAGGCAGAGATACGGGCTCACCGAGACGAGCAGCCCGACCGTGACCGCCAGGCCGGCGGCGGCCACCACCGCGTTCAGCGCCGACCACGGCATCGCCGCCAGCGCCTGCGAGCTCTCGAAGAGGCGGTCCCACCGGTTGATGAAGGGACTGTGCTCGAGGTGGGCGAGCGTCGGGATGGACGAGACCAGGCGCTGGGTCCGCTCGTTCTGCATGCCCCGGACCCGGCCGACCAGGTAGACCTGCAGGTTGCCGCGCACCCGGCCGGCCGTCGCCGAGACGGCGTACGCCGCCGCGCCGAGCAGGACGGCCACCACGACCCCGGCGCCGCGACCGGCCGCGCTGTCGTCGACGAGCTTGCGCTGGCTCAGGCCGATCCCGGCGATGACGCCGGCCTGGGCGACGGTGCACAGGGCCAGCATCAGGGCGGGCCGCCGCCCGGCCCGCACGGTGAGCCGGACCATGTCCCGCAGCAGCCGGAACCAGTCGGTCATGCGTCCTCCCCGCCGAAGGCGGCCGCCTGGGTGGTGAAGAACGTGGCGTAGCCGCCGCCGGCCGCGAGCAGTTCGTCGTGGGTGCCGTCCTCGACGACCCGGCCGTCCCGCAACAGCAGGATCCGGTCGGCATACCGGACCGTGGACAGCCGGTGAGAGATCAGAACGGTCGTCGTGTCCCGCACCCGGGACATCACCTGCTCGTGGAATTCCGCTTCGGCCCGCACATCGAGGCTGGCGGTGGGCTCGTCGAGCACCAGCAGCCGCTTCCCGGCGCCGACGGCGAAGAGCGCGCGGGCCAGCGCCACGCGCTGCCACTGGCCGCCGGACAGATCGGTGCCGCCGGCACCCTCCCGCCACAGCAGGGTGCCGAGGTCCTCCGGCAGGCCGGTCGCGCCGGCCCGGCGCAGCGCGTCGCGGACCGCATCGTCATCCGCGCCGCGCTCGGGCACGGCCGGCGTGACGTTGTCGCGCAGACTCGCCGGATAGCGCACGAAGTCCTGGAACAGCACGGTGATCGGCGGGCGGCGCGAGTGCGGGTCGGCCCCGTCCACGGTGACCCGTCCGGAATCCGGCCGGTACAGACCCGCCATCAGCTTCACGAAGGTGGTCTTGCCGACGCCGTTCTCCCCGACCACGGCGACGACCTCGCCCGGGCGCAGGGTCAGGCTCAGGCCGTCGAGGACGCGACGGTCGGATCCCGGGTAGGAGAAGACGACGTCGTCGAACCGTACGACCGGAGCCTGCGAGGCGGCCACGACCTCGGGGCGTGGCGCCGCGGCGGCGCACCGGTCGGCCAGTTCGTCGGCGGCGGCCAGCCCGCGCAGGCCGTACTCGATGTCGTATGCCTCCATGCCCATGGCGCTGATGTTCAGGACCGCGAGACCGGCGATGACCGCGGTGACGAGCTGCGCGGGATCCGCGTCGCCGGACAGCACCGCGACGGCCGGCACGCCCAGGGCCGCCGCACTCGCCACCAGCAACATGCCCGCGGCCCACCACTGCTGTGGCAGCACCCCGAGCAGCTCACGCCAGACGGGCGCGTACGTCCGCGCGACCGCGGCCCGGAACCGACCCGCGAACCAGTCGCTGAGGCCGTAGAGCCGCACGTCCTTGGGCGCGCCGACGACCGCCTGTGACGCCAGGTAGAACTCGTATCGCTGGCCCGCCGTGTCGGCATCCAGTTTGTCGATGATGCGCATCCACTGCCGGCGGACGCATGCCCGGACCGCCAGGGCCAGGACCAGCAGACCGGCCGCGAGCGGCGGCGACCAGGTCGCCAAGAGCGCCGCCGCGGCACCCGCGCTGAGCATCCGTACGGTCAACTCGAGCTGGCCCGCCGCCGCGTTGCCCACCGACCGGTCCCGGGCGACGCCGGTTCCGGAGTCCACGGCCCGGGCCATCCGGTCCTGGAACGCTTCGCTCTCGAGCACATCCAGGCTGGGCACCGAGGCCGCCAGGACCCGCACCCGGGCCCGTAGGTCGCCGTCGATCCGCTTGACGAGCAGGGTACGGACCGGATCGATGAGGAGCCAGACGATCTGGTCGGTGAGGAACGCCGCGGCGACCAGGACCGCGGCGACGGCCGCGTCTGCCCCGGTCCGCGCGGCAAGCAGGTCGGCCACCAGCCGGCCCACGGCGAGCGCGAGCGCCACCGGCACGACGGCTCGGATGAGTTGGAGAAGGACGAGGAGGACGGCGAGCCCGACGCCGCCGCGGGCCAACAGACGCAACAGCCGCAGGCGGGCAGCAATCATCGACACCCCCGAAGTCGATCGGCGTCAATCCTCACCCCCGGCGCCGCCCGGGGCAATTCGCTTTACCGAGAGCCGGATCACGTCGCGTAGAGCATCCTAGGATGAAGTGGGTAGCGGCGGGCGGTCAGGGTCGCACGTTTATCTCAATCCGGGCTTATGCCGTCGGCGGCATAGCGTTCGGCGCTACCCCGATCGGAAGGGACGATCACACCGCCTGGGGCATCCTAGGAGGCTAGTCAGTATCGGCGATCCGCGGCGGGCGGTTCTCGTACGGGGTACTCAGCACCACCGTCGTGCGCGTCGTGACGTTGGCCGCCGTACGGATCTCCTGCAGGAGCCGTTCCAGGTCGGCCGGGCTCGCCACCCGGACCAACAGCAGGTAGAAATCCTCCCCCGCCACCGAGTAGCAGGAGTCGATCTCCGCGAGGTGGCGCAGCCGCTCCGGCGCGTCGTCCGGCTGCGACGGGTCGAACGGGCGGATCGCCACGAAGGCGGTCAGCGGCAGGTCCAGGGCCTCGTACGAGACCACGGCCGTGTACCCGTTGATGACACCCCGCTGCTCGAGGCGGCGCACGCGCTGGTGCACGGCCGACACGCTCAGCCCGACCCGCTCGGCGAGCACGGTGTAGGACAGCCGGCCGTCCGCGGTGAGGGCGCCCACGATCGCCCGGTCGATCTCTTCCACCGCGTCAAGATACCGGTCGACGCTGAGCCGCCCCGCACCCATTCCGGCATACCGCTCCCGGCCTGCGGAAAGTCCATACGAGACGGGCCGGCTCAGTCGCGGGTCAGCGAGCGGGAGATCACCAGCCGCTGGATCTGGTTGGTCCCCTCCACGATCTGCAGCACCTTCGCCTCGCGGAACCACCGCTCGGCCGGGTGGTCGTTCACGTAACCCGATCCGCCCAGCACCTGCACCGCGTCCGTCGTCACCTTCATCGCGACGTCCGTCGCGAAGAGCTTCGCCTTGGCGGCCTCCGTCGAGAACGGCCGGCCGGCGTCCTTGAGCCGCGCCGCCTCCAGCATCAGCGCCCGGGCCGCCGAGACCTGGGTGGCCATGTCGGCCAGCATGAAGCCCAGACCCTGGAAGGAGGCGATCGGCTTGCCGAACTGGGTGCGCTCCTTCGCGTACGCGGCCGCGTAGTCGACGGCCGCCTGGGCGAGTCCCACCGCGCACGCCGCGATGCCGAGGCGGCCCGCGTCCAGCGCCTGCATGGCGATCCGGAATCCGCCGCCTTCCTCGCCCACGAGGCGGTCGGCCGGGATGCGGGCACCGTCGAGCACGATCTGGGCCGGCGCGGACGAGCGCAGGCCCATCAGCCGCTCCGGCGCCTGCGGCAGCAGTCCCCCGGTGGCCGCGTCGGCCAGCAGGCAGGAGATGCCGCCCGGGCCGGGGCCGCCGGTGCGGCAGAAGATGTTGTAGAAGTCCGCGCGCCCGCCGTGGGTGATCCACGCCTTGGTGCCGGTCACCACGTACTCGTCGACCTCGCGCACCGCACGGGTGGCCAGGGCCGCCGCGTCGCTGCCGCCCTGCGGCTCGGACAGGCAGTACGCCCCCAGCAACTCGCCGCCGAGCATCTCCGGCAGGGACTTGCGCTGCCGCTCGGTGCCGAACGCGGCCACCGGGAAGCACGACAGGGTGTGCACGCTGACGGCCTCGGCGATGGCCACCCACGACGACGCGAGGATCTCCAGGACCTGGAGGTACACCTCGTAGGGCTGGCCCCCGCCGCCATCGGCCTCCGGGTAGGGCAGGCCCAGCAGGCCGGCCCGGCCGATGGTCCGCAGAATGTCGCGGGGGAACTCACCCTTCTGCTCGTACCGGGCGACTTGCGGGGCGAGCTCGCCCTGCGCGATCTCCCGGGTGAGCCCCAGCAACTCGTATGCCTCTTCGGTGGGAAGAATCCGCTCGACCGTCACGCCCGCAAGCTTAACGGCCGTTAGGTTCCGCCGTCACGCCGAGGGCATCGATCAGGCGCCGGGCGGAACCGGCCAGATTCCACCTCTCGGCGAGCGCAAGCAGCGCGTCGGAATCCTCCGGCGCCCTCGGCACCGTGGGGTCGAACGCCGGCAGCGGCACGTCCAGCGCCACCCGACACACCGGCAGCGCCGCCGCGAGGTAGTCCTTCGCCGCCAGGAGCCTGGTCCGCACCCCGGGTGCGAAGCCCGACGCCGGGTCGTCCAGGGCCGCGACGATCTGCTCGACACCGCCGTAGCGGGCGATGAGCCGGGCCGCCGTCTTCTCCCCCACCCCGGGCACGCCCGGCAGGCCGTCGCTCGGGTCGCCGCGCATCGCCGCGAAGTCCGCATACCACCGGGGCGGGACGCCGTACTTGACCTGGACCGCCGCGTCGTCGCTGTCCTCGAGCTTGGCCACGCCGCGGCCGCAGTAGAGCAGGCGGGTGCCGCGGGCGTCGTCGACGAGTTGGAACAGGTCGCGGTCGCCGGAGACCACCTCGACCGGCCCCGGCTGGGTGGCGGCCAGCGTGCCGAGCACGTCGTCGGCCTCGTAGCCGGCGACACCGAAGGCCGGGATGCCGACCGCCTCGAGCACCTGCAACAACACCGGAATCTGCTTCTCCAGCGCGGCGGGCACCTCCTCCACGTCGCCGTGGGCGACGCGATGCCGCTTGTACGAGGGCACGAGCGCCACCCGCCACGCTGGGCGCCAGTCGGCGTCGAGCGCGCACACCACCCGCCCCGGGCGGCGCGTGCGGATGAGCTGCGCGAGCATGTCCAGGAAGCCCCGGATCGCGTTCACCGGCTCCCCCGCGGCGGTCCGGGCGGCCGACTCGGGGATGCCGTGGAACGCCCGGAAGTACAGACTCGGGGCGTCCACGGCCAGCAGAGGTCGTTCGGTCACGGCACCGACCCTAGTGCCGCCCTCCGACAACCGGCGGACGCCGTGTTCACCCGTACGTCACATCTGTCCGGCACCGTGCTTGCAGGGAGGTCCCCACCGGCCCCGATCGGGCGGTGCCGGTCGCGCGGCGCTACCGCCTGCGCTCGACCCCGCCGCGTCCCGGGTCCGGCGAGACGTCGCCGGACCCGGGACGTCACGCCCGGTCGTCGCCCGGGGACGGCTCCCGGGCGTCCGCCGGGCCGGGCGCAAGCGGGTGACGATACGGGCAGCGGGGTCGCAAACGCCCACGCCGGGTCGGGCGTAATCCGGTTGCGATGCGCGCGGCGGGTCAGGAACGCCGCCGCCGGGCCGATGGAGAGGGTGTCACCCCCAGACCCGGCCGGAACAGGAGCCCGCATGACGACGCGATTCGCTCGCGGATGCCTCGTCGCGTGGTTCACCCTCCTCACCGCGATCTTCTACGCCTGGCCCGAGTCACACATGTACTCCTGGGCCGCGATCGGCTTGTCGGGCGTGGCCTGCATCCTGCTGGGCGTGCGCATCCACCGGCCCGAGCGTCGCTCGCCGTGGTACCTGCTCGCGACCGCGCTGCTGTTCTTCAGCGCCGGTGACACCTTCGGCTTCATCGGGCTCACGAGCGGCCGTACGGCATGGGTCTCGGTCGTGTCCGACGTGCTGTACATCCTCGTCTACCCGCTGCTCGCCGGCGGGCTGGTGCTGTTCGTACGGGCGCGCTCCGGCGACCGCAACCGGGCCGCGCTGCTCGACGGGCTGGTGCCGACGGTCAGCCTCGGCCTGCTGTGCTGGATCTGGCTGATCGCGCCGTACACCCGCGCCACCGATCTGACGCTGATGGAGAAGACGATCTCCATCGCGTACCCGCTGGGCGACGTGCTCGCGCTCGCGATGCTGCTGCGGCTGCTCACCGCGCCCGGCCGTAAGCCCGCCGCCGTCGGCCTGCTCTGCGCCGGCGTGGTCGGCGTGCTCGTCTCGGACGTGGTCTACGGCCTCGCCCGCCTCGACAACTCCTGGGACGTCGGCGGCGCGATCGACCTCGGCTGGGTCGTCTTCTACGCCGCCATGGGCCTGGCCGCGCTGCACCCGTCCATGACCTGGCTCAGCACGGACGCCACCCCGGCCGACACCGCCCCGGTCACCGCCCGCTGGCGCCGCCTCGCCCTGCTGACCATGGCCGTGCTCATCGCGCCCGGTGTCCTGATCACCCAGCACCTCACCGGCGGTGTCGTCGACGCCCCGGTCATCGCGGCCGGCTCCGCGGCGCTGATCCTGCTGGTCATGGCCCGCGTCGGCGGGCTGCTGACCGACCAGCGCCGGGCCAACCACCGCGAGCGGGCCCTGCGCCAGGCCGCCGCCACGCTGGCGGGCGCCGCGACCACCGACGACGTGCTCGCCGCGGTGCGCACCGCGATCGCCACGATCATGCCGCCGGACGAGCCCTACACGCTGCTCACCGGCGAGCCTGTGCCGGTCGCCGACGACGACACGCTCGACCTGGAGGTCACGCTCGCCTCCACCGACCCGTCCGCCACGGGCTTCCCGTGCGCGCTGCACGCCGCGATCGTCGTGCCGGGCACGCCGCCGCAGCGCATCACGCTCCAGCTCGCCGCGCGGATCGGCACGCTGCGCGCCGTACGCCCCGCCATGCAGGCGCTGCTCACCCAGGTCGGCATGGTCGTGGACCGGATCGCCCTGGCCGCCGAGATCAGCCGCCGCGACGGCGAGGCCTACTTCCGGACGCTGATCCAGAGCGCCTCCGACGTGATCCTCATCGTCGGCGACGACGACCGCATCCGGTACGCGAGCCCGGCCGCCGGCACCGTCCTGGGCCGCCCCGACCTGGTGGACACCCCGCTGTCCCGGCTCATCGCGGACACCCACCACGAGGCCCTCGCCGCCCTGCTCGAGCGGGCCCGTGCGGGGCGCGGCGACGGCACGGACCTCACCGCCGTCTGCGCCGACCGCCGGCTGCTCCAGGTCGAGTGCACCGCCCGCGACCTGCGCGACGACCCGACCGTACGCGGACTGGTGCTGACCGTGCGCGACGTGACCGAGCGCCGCCGCCTGGAGAACGACCTGGCCCACCAGGCGTTCCACGACGGCCTGACCGGCCTGGCCAACCGCGTGCTCTTCCGCGACCGGCTCGAGCAGGCGTTCACCGCCGCCGCGTGCGACGGCAGCGAGCTCGGCGTGCTCTTCGTCGACCTCGACGACTTCAAGGAGGTCAACGACTCGCTCGGGCACGCCGTGGGTGACCAGTTGCTGGTCGCCGTCGGGCAGCGCATCGCCGGCGCCATCGGCGCACGCGACACGGCGGCCCGCATGGGCGGCGACGAGTTCGCCGTCCTGGTCGCGGCGGCCCCGGACGCCGGGGCGGCCGAGGAGGTCGCGACGCGCATCGTCGCCGCGCTCAGCGCGCCGATCGAGGTCAGCGACGGGCTCGGCGGCAGCCACGTGGTCAGCGGCGCGGCCAGCGTCGGCATCGCCACCAACCGCGACGCGGACAGTCCCACCGGGCTGCTGCGCCACGCCGACCTGGCGCTCTACCTGGCCAAGGGCGCGGGCAAGGGCACCTGGCAGCGGTACCGCAGCGAGCTGCACACCGCGATGGTCGAGCGGCTCGCCCTGCGCACCGCGCTGCACGAGGCGGTCGAGGCGGGACAGTTCGTCCTGCAGTACCAGCCCATCGTCGACCTGGGCACCCGCGACGTCGTGGGCGTCGAGTCGCTGGTCCGGTGGCAGCACCCGCAGCGGGGTCTGCTGGGGCCGTACCACTTCATCGAGCTGGCCGAGGAGAGCGGCGCCATCGTCGGGCTCGGCGCCTGGGTCCTGCGCGAGTCCCTGCGCCAGTTGGCGCAGTGGCGGGCCGACAGCGCCGGACCGGCGCCGCGCTACGTCAGCGTGAACGTGTCGGCACGGCAGTTCCGCCAGCCCGGCTTCGTCGATCAGGTGCGTGACGCCCTCGCCGCGGCCGGGGCCGAGCCGGGATGGCTCCAGCTCGAGATCACCGAGAGTCTGGTGCTGCGCGACGCCGAGCAGGTCTGCGCCGATCTGGAGGAGCTGCGCGCGCTCGGCGTACGCGTGGCGATCGACGACTTCGGCACCGGCTACTCGTCGCTGAGCTACCTGCGGCAGATCCCGGTCGACGTACTGAAGATCGACAAGTCGTTCATCGACGACATCATCGGCAGCGAGCAGCAGCGGGCGCTGGTCGACGCGATCGTGACGCTGGCCCGCAACCTGCACCTGGCGGTGGTGGCCGAGGGCATCGAGGACGCGGAGCAGCGGGCCGTCCTCGCCGACATGGGCTGCCCGTACGGCCAGGGCTATCTGTTCTCCCGTCCGGTGTGGGCGCCCGAGATCCCCGCGCTGACCGGCACGGTCGTGGCCGCCTGACCGGGCGGCCCCTGGGTGCACCACGACGAGCGACGCGTGCGAGAGGCGGTTCGATGCGAGGACGAGGCTGGATGGCCGTCGCGGCCGCCACGGCGGCGGTGATCGCCGGATTCCGGCTGCTGCCGGACGATCCGAGGTGGACGACGGCCTGGCAGGTCGCCGCCCTGGCGCTGCTCGCCGTGCTGGTCGTCCTGACGGCCCGGCTCTCGCGGCAGGTCACGGGGCAGTCCCGGCAGATCCGCGAGCTGGCGCGCACCGACGAACTCACCGGCCTGCCGAACCGCCGCGCCTGGAACGAGGAGCTGCCCCGCGCTCTGGAGCACGCGCGGCGCGAGGGCACGCCGGTGTGCGTCGCCGTGTTCGACCTCGACCGGTTCCGGCAGTTCAACGACGAGCACGGGCCGGCCGCCGGCGACCGGTTCCTCAAGGCGGCCGCCGCGGCCTGGCACGGGGCGCTGCGACGGGTGGACACCCTCGCCCGCGACGGCGGCGAGGAGTTCGCCGTGCTGCTGCCCGGCGCGGATCTCGACCGGGCGCGGGCGGCGGTCACCCGGGCGCTGGCCGCGACGCCGCTCGGGCAGACGTTCTCGGCGGGCGTCGCCCTCTGGGACGGCGCCGAGACCTCGGACGAGCTCGTCGCGCGCGCCGACGGCGCGCTCTACGCCGCGAAGGCGGCCGGGCGCAACCGGGTCGTGGCCGCCGGCGCCGGCGCCGGGCCGGATGCGCATATGCGCAGCTCAGCATAGATGACTTCACCCGATCGCGGGGCGGGGGCGGGCGGGGCGACCCGGTAGGGTGGGGCGCGGCCCGCACCCGACCGTGACCCGGAGCGCCCCCCGTGACAGCAACCGAACAGATCGACGAAGAGGTGGCCGCCGCGCCGGCACCGGACACCGGGCGCCGGTTCGGCTCGGTCGAGGTCCTCGCGGTCCTGCTGGTGCTGCTCGTCGTCCTCCGGGGACCGCTGGCCACGCTCGTCTCCGACGCGCGGCTGCAGACCTGGACGACGGTCTTCGTCTCCGTGCTGGTGCAGGCCGTCCCGTTCCTGGTCTTCGGCGTGGCGCTGTCCGCGGTCATCGCCGTGTTCGTGCCCCGCTCGTTCTGGGCCCGCGCACTGCCCCGGCACCCCGCCCTGGCCGTGCCGGCCGCCGGCCTGGCCGGCGTGGTGCTGCCCGGCTGCGAGTGCGGCAGCGTACCCATCGCGGGCTCGCTAATCCGCCGCGGCGTGACCCCGGCGGCGGCGCTGGCGTTCCTGCTCGCCGCACCGGCGATCAACCCCATCGTGCTGACCGCGACGGCGGTCGCCTTCCCGGACGATCCCGCGATGGTCGTCGCCCGCGGAGGCGCCAGCCTGATCGTGGCGGTCGTGATGGGCTGGCTCTGGCTCCGCCTCGGCAAGGCCGAGTGGATCAAGCTGCCGCACCGCCCGGACCTCGAGGGCATGAGCCGCGGCAACGCGTTCTGGGCGGCCGCACGCCACGACGTCATGCACGCCGGCGGCTTCCTGGTCCTCGGCGCCGCGGCCGCCGCCACGATCAACGTGGTGGTGCCGGAGGCCTGGCTCAACGCCCTGGCGGACAACCCGGTGCTGTCCGTGCTGGCGCTGGCCGTGCTCGCCGTCCTGCTGTCGCTCTGCAGCGAGGCCGACGCGTTCGTGGCCGCCTCGCTGTCGCAGTTCTCGCTGACCTCGCGGCTGGTGTTCCTGGTGGTCGGCCCGATGGTCGACCTCAAGCTGATCAGCATGCAGACCGGCGTGTTCGGCCGCCGCTTCGCCGCGCGCTTCGCCCCGGTGACGTTCGCCGTCGCGGTCCTCGTCGGCTCGGTCGCGGGGGCGGTGCTGCTGTGAACCGGCAGGCCCAGGCAGTGATCATGATGCTCTTCGGCGGAGCGATCCTCAAGGCCAGTTTCGGCGACCTCTACCTGCGCTACGTCAAGGAGGGCCTGCGGCCCTTCCTCATCGGCGCGGGCCTGCTGCTGGTCGCGGCGGGCGTCATGACGCTCTGGTACGAGCTGCGCCCCCGCCGGCCGCAACCCGAGGAGCACCACCACCACGAGCCTCGGGTCGGCTGGCTGCTGATCCTGCCGGTGCTCGGCCTGCTGCTCGTGGCGCCACCCGCGCTCGGGTCGTACGCCGCCGCTCAGGCCGGCAGCGTGCTGGCCGCGCAGAGCTCCGAGTCGGACTACCCGCCGCTGCCGGCCGGCGATCCCGTCGACGTGGGCCTGTTGGACTACGCGTCCCGGGCGGTGTTCGACGAGGGTCGCAGCCTCACCGGCCGTACGCTGCGGCTCTCCGGCTTCGTCACCCCCGGCCCGGACGGCGAGCCCATGCTGGCCCGGATGGTCCTGTCCTGCTGCGCCGCGGACGGCCGCCCGATCAAGGTGGGGCTGGCCGGAAAGGGCCCCGCCGGCGTCGCCCCGGACACATGGGTGCAGGTCGTCGGCACATACTCCGAGCGGGTCGGCGAGGATCCGGTCAACGGCGCCGAGGTGCCGTATCTGCAGGTGCAGAGCTGGCAGGAGATCGCCGCGCCGAAGCAGCAGTACGAATGAGCGGTGGCCGGCGGTGGCGCGTCCCGACCGGGGTGGCGCTCGCGGTCTCGCTGGTGGCCGCCGGGCTGCTGCTCGCGTATCCCCCGGGCAGTGACGAGCCCGCGCCCGCAAGCCGGACGAGCCTGGCGCAGGCGTGGCCCGGCGCCGCTCGGGCCGAGATCCCGGGCAACCTGCCCGACGGGCCGGTCTACCAACCGCTGATCTTCCTCGACGCGCGCACCAGCGCCGGCACCGCGCCCAGCCCCGACGGCACCGGACTCCGGCTCGTGCTGCGCGGGGCCGACGGCACGCCGCGGGAGCTGCGCCGGCGCCCGCTGGAGTCGCATCCCGAGTTCGCCACGATGGCCGTCTCGGGCACCGATCTGGTGTGGACCGAGTCCGCCGGCGACGGGCCCACCGAGGTCTGGGCGGCCACCACCTCCGGCACCGAGGTCCGGCGCCTCACCCGCGACACCGGCAACGCGGTCTTCTTCGGCTCGCAGTGGGACGTGGTGATCGCCGACGGCCGGGCCTGGTGGGCCGCGGCCGCCGACGACCCGGAGGTCACCGAGATCCGGTCGGTCCCGCTGGCGGGAGGAGCCGTCACCGTACGCCGGGAGCCCGGCACCTGGGCCCTGACGACCTGGCCCTGGCTGACCGACGGGAGCGGCGACCAGACCGGCACCACCAGGCTGCGGTCCCTGGCCTCCCCCGAGGAAGTGCGGGTCGCGTCGTCGGGCACCGAGCTGGCCACCTGCGGCCCCGCCTGGTGCCGGGTGCTGGTGCTGACCTCGGAGGGGTTGGCCCGCATCGACGCCATGCGGCCCGACGGCACCGGGCGGCGTCGCATCGCCGACGGCACGGCGGGCGCGGCGGTCCCGGACGTGGCCGTCCTGGACCGCTTCGAGATCCTGTCGGAGGCGGACCCGAACTCGGCCCTCACCGGCACCGAGGGCCTGCTCGTCCACGACCTGCGCGACGGGCGCACGGTCGACGTCAGCGCGGCCGCCGAGGCGGCGTACGCCCGCAACGGCGTGCTGTGGTGGTCCACCGGTGACCAGGACTCCCTGGTCTGGCACACGCTGGACCTGCGCACCGTCTGACCGACCGATCGTCCACCCTCCGCACGGTGCTTGCCATATGGCAATCATTCGGGTGAACGGCGTAGAAAGATCCTCCGGCTACGCGGCAGGATGCATTCCAGGCCGGTTCACTGCTTCGGGAAGGGATGCGCCACATGAGCCCGGATGAGGAAAGCGGATCCGCGGACGCACTGTCCCGGGTGCACCTACTGCTGGGTGCGGCGGCCGCCGCACCGTCCGATGCGGACATGCTGGAACTCGGACTGAGCCAGGCCATCGCCGCCACCGGCGCCGGCAGTGCGGTGCTCGGCACCCTGCGGGACCGCAGCACGCTCGACCTGGCAATGGTCACCGAGGGCGGCGGACGCATCAGCCGGTGCGGCGCCCTCCGGGTGGGACCGCGGTATCCGCTGACCGACGCGATCGCCCGGGAGCGGCCGGTCTGGCTGTCGTCGGCGGCCGAGATCGCCGCCGCGTACCCGACCGCCGGCGGCCTGTGGGGACGCGCCTTCGCCGCCGTGCCGGTGATGGTCCGCGGCGTCCCGATGGGTGCGATCGGCGTCATTCACGACGAAGGCGGGCACCTCTTCACCGCCGCGCAACGCACCTGCCTGCGGGCCGTGGCGGACATCTGTGCCCTCGTCATGGCGTACCGACAGGCCGTCGGAGTCGACCGGCCGATGCCACCCCTGGGCCATCGGTACGCCGCCCATGAGGCCGGCCGCTGACGACCTGGAGAGTCCGAGGTCGCCGGTGTGGGCCGGGCCGTCTCCAGCCCGGCCCACACCGGCGGCCTGCTGCCGGGCCGGGCCGTCTCCAGCCCCGCCTGCACCGGCCTGTCAGCTCCCGACCGGGCCGCCGTCGAGGCGCCAGGTCACCACCACCGCCGGCTTGGCGAAGTCGCCGTCGGGCCAGGTGGAGGCGGGCTTCTCCAGCGACGCGCCGGAGATCTCGCCGGGGTGTTGCACCGCGACGAAGACCGAGCGGTCGTCGCCGGTGATGAACGGCCCGCAGGTCTCCGCGCCGATCGGCACGGTGAGGAACTGCTTGAGATGGCCGCGCTCGGGACCCTCGATCGCGGTGGCGAACAGACCGTCGTTGCTGCCCAGCGCATTGCCATCGGTGGAGATCCACAGGTTGCCGGCGCTGTCGAAGGCGACGTTGTCCGGGCACGAGATCGGCGAGACCGCCCCCTTGTCGTAGCCCGCGAAGTAGGTCGACGGGTCGGCCGGGTCGCCGCAGACGATCGGCAGCGACCAGGTGAAACTGTCCCCGGTGTGGTCGCCGCCGTCCTCGACCAGCTCGAAGATCTGGCCGTGCTTGTTCGCCGCCCGCGGGTTCGCCTCGTCCACACCCGGATAGGTGCCGACCGCCCGGTTGGTGTTGTTGGTCAGCGCCGCATAGATCTTTCCGGTGACCAGGCTCGGCTGGACGTCCTCGGGGCGGTCCATCTTGGTCGCGCCGACCGCGTCCCCGGCAAGGCGGGCGTACGTGAGGACCTCCACGACGCTCATGCCCGGGACGTGCGACCGCTGGCCGGAGGCGAGCTTGATCCAGCGGCCGGTACCGTCGAAGGCGCCGTCGGACGGCAACTTGCCCGTCCCGTCGATCTCCGCCGGAGGGCTGTCACCGGTCAACTTGGCCACATACAAGGTGCCGGACTCCAGCAGCATCAGGTTGTGCCGGCGGTTACCCGGAATGAACCTCTTCGCCGAGACGAACTTGTACAGATAATCGAAACGCTCGTCATCACCCATGTACGCCACCACGTGACCGCTCTTGGCCACGATCACGTTGGCGCCCTCGTGCTTGAACCGGCCCATCGCCGTGTGCTTACGCGGCCGCGACCGCGGATCGTGCGGATCCACCTCGACGATCCAGCCGAACCGGTGCGCCTCGTTCGGGTGCTTCGCCAGGTCGAACCGCTCCTGCGCCCGCTCCCACCGCCGCGACCCGCTGGGATACCGCGCCGTGATCGAGATGCCGTACCGGGCAAGCTTCGGCTTCAGCGCCTCCGGGGCCTGATCACCGCCGACGAAGTACTGGTTGAAATTCTCCTCACCCGACAACACCGTGCCCCACGGCGTGACACCACCGGCACAGTTGTTGAGCGTACCGATCGCGGTCCGCCCCTTCGGGTCCGCCGCGGTCCGCAGCAGCGACGACCCGGCGGCCGGGCCGGTGAAGTCGAACGGCGTGCGCAGGGCGGTGATGCGGCGGTTGTACGGCAGCCGGTTGCCGCGCACAGGGCGCCACTCGCCGGTGCGGCCCACCCGCTCGATCTCCACGACGGACAGGCCGTGCGCGGCCATGGCGGTCTGGATCTGGCCGGTGGTCATCGCCTCGAGGGTGGTGAAGCCGGGGAACATCAGCTCCTCGTTGGTGTACTCGTGGTTCACCACGAGCAGCGCCCGCCGCCCGTCCCGACCCACCGGCAGCACCCCGACGAAGTCGTTGTTGTAGCCGAACTGCGCAGCCTGCCGGTCGGCGGTCTGCCGATGCACGTCCAGCGGGGGCGCGCCGGGAAGGACCGGGTCGCCCCACCGGATCACCACGGCGGAGTCGTAGCCGTGGGGCACGATCACCGCGTCGAGCGTGTTGGGCGGGATCGGGACGAAGGTCAGCTCGCCGCCCGCGGAGGGAGGAGCGGCGGCCGCGGGACCGGTCGCGGCCTGCGCGGGCCGGGCCGGAGCCGACCCGGCGCCGAAGCCGAGCACCAGAGCGCCGGCCGCACCGAGCCGGACGAGGCCCCGCCGGGTCATCCCGGCACGGACCAGGTCGCCGAGGTAAGGGTTGGCGGAGGTGTTGGGAACCGGATGGTCGCAGGCGTTGCCGCACCGGTGGAGGCACGTCATGGGGTCGCGGCCGGAGTGGGTGGACAGCAGCGGCATCGGCTTGGGCCTCGGTGGTCCGGACATCACCCTCAGAGCTCCTCGCAGATCGACTGCGGCGAGTCTAAGCGGGACTCTGTGTAAACGAAAGGTTAACGCTCGGCAATCAAGTTGCCAGCGAGGCGACCTCGTCCGCGCAGCCCCAGGACAGGGTCATGCCGGCGCCGCCGTGGCCGTACGCGTGCACGACGGTCCCGCCGGACATCTTCTCGACCTCGACCCGCGGTCCGCCGCGCCGGGCCGGGCGCAGGCCCACCTTCTCCCCCACCACCGGTGCGCCCGCGAGCTCCGGCACGAGCGTCAGGCATCGCTCGACGATCGCGGCGCGGGTCGCCGGATCGGGGGTGGTGTTCCAACTGTTCTCGTCGAAGGTGCCGCCCAGCACGACGTCGCGGGTGCGCGGGTGCACGTACGTGCTGGGCCGGGTCAGGTCGCGCACCGAGACGAAGACGCCCGGGTTGGCGACCAGCACGATCTGCCCGCGGACCGGGTACACGTCGGGGTCGCCGCAGAGCGAGCCGGCGGCCAGGCCCGTGGCGTTGACGATCACCGGCGCCTCCGCGAGGGCCTCCTCCAGCCGGTCGACCCGGCGGCGCACCACCCGCCCGCCGGCACGCTCGAACCGCTGCCGCAACCACGGCAGGTAGACGTCCATCTCGACCGCCGGGGCGTCGAAGCGCACCTCGCGGGTCCACGGCGGATCGGCCGGCAGGTAGCGCACCCGGCCGGCGGCCGGCGCCCACCACGGCTCGCCGGTCGCGCCGTCGCGCTCGAGGTTGCGGGTCTCGCGGACCATCACCCCGGGCACGCCGTCGCGGGCCTGGCGGCGGAAGTGCGCGTACGTCGCCGCGGCCCAGGCGAGCACCCGGGGCTCGAAGGTGAGCCCGGTCGGATACCAGGACGCCGCGGCGACCGCGGAGACCGTGTCCGCGGGCGCGTCCGGACTCCAGAGTGTCACGTCAAGGCCGCGCTCGCGCAGCCGCATCGCCGCCGTCATCCCGATGATCCCGCCGCCCACCACGATGACATCCGCCATCCCGTCATCCTGCGCCATGACCGGTCGCCGGGTGCGTGACAGTCGGGTTGGCGACCGACACGCGGACTCGCCCGGCCACGAGGGCCGGGCGAGTCCGCGGGGGGATGGGATGACGTCAGTTGGCCTTGAGCAGGATCCGGCCGGTCTGTGCGGCGCAGCTGCCCCACTTGTTGGAGTTCGTGATCTTGAGAACGTACGCCCGCTTCAGGTCCAGCCCGCTGAAGTTCAGGGCCCGCGCCTTGGTCCAGGCGGCACCGGTGGCGGTGTTGGTGGCGATGACCTTGTTGTCGACGATCCGGATGAGCTGGGCGGTGCTGGTGAAGCTCATCTTCGGGTTGGCCGTGTCGTCGGCCTGCGCCCCGCCGGTCGGGCCGCCCAGGTAACCCTTCCACTGCGGCGCGGTGTAGGTGAACGTCGCCTTGGTGCCGTCGCCTGTGCGGACCGCCTTCGCCTTGATCACCGTCGTCGGGGCGAGCGACTTCTCCGTGACGGAGATGCTGCTGCCCTGGCCCTCGGCGTCCCGCGACGCGACCGTGATCTTGTAGCGGGAGCACTTGTCCGGGGTGGCGACCGTCACCTGGTGGGTGCCGCCGGCGTTCAGCGGCTGGGTCGCGGCGACGACGTAGGACCAGTTGGTGGCGCCGTCGGTAACGCTGATCCGGTAGTTGGTGGCTCCGGCGACCGGCTTCCAGTACACCAGGGTCTGCGCGGCGTTCTGGGCCGAGCGCACGTTCCGCAGGCCCATCGGCGTGCCGGGGATGGTCGCGGCAGCCGAGGCCGGATGCGGGGCCACCAGGACGGCCGTCACGGCCACCCCTAGGACGGCGGCCAGGCGTGCCAGCTTCATCTGCTCATTCCTTCCCATCGTGTTCCGAGGTGAGAAACGATGCCAGCAGACTCTCAAGGCCACCGCAAGACGACGTCCACGTTGCCGCAAAGGTGACTCTCAGTAGCTGCAGCGCAGGACGACCATGGTGTGGCCGCCGACCTCCAGGGCTCCCGCCGCCCGGACCGACCGGCGGCGGCCGGCCAGCAGCGGGTCGGCCGTGTCGATCACCTTCTCCCAGGTCCGGCCGTAGTCGCGGGGCGGCGCCAGGAAGGTGACCCGCGCCGGCAGCGGATTGAACAGCACCAGGAACGAGTCGTCGATGATCGGCTCGCCGAGGGCGTCGCGTTCCGGGATGCCGTGACCGTTGAGGAAGACGGTCATCGTCATGCCGGACTGCGCCGTCCAGTCCTGCGGCGTCATCGGCTCGCCGTCGCGGCGCAGCCAGGCGATGTCCGGCAGCTTGGACTCACCCGCCGGTCCGCCGGTGAAGAACCGCCGGCGGCGGAAGATCGGGTGCTCGGCGCGCAGCTTCGTCAGGCTCCGGGTGAACAGGGTCAGCACGTCGTGGTGCCGGGCGTCGGCCCAGTCGATCCAGCTCAGCTCGTTGTCCTGGGCGTACACGTTGTTGTTGCCGTGCTGGGTGCGGCCGAGCTCGTCGCCGTGGGCGATCATCGGTACGCCCTGCGACAGCAACAGCGTGGCGAGGAAGTTCCGTTTCTGCCGCTCGCGCAGCGCGATGATCTCCGGGTCGTCGGCCGGGCCCTCGACGCCGCAGTTCCAGGAGCGGTTGTGGCTCTCGCCGTCGCGGTTGTCCTCGCCGTTGGCCTCGTTGTGCTTGCCGTTGTACGAGACCAGGTCGGTCAGCGTGAAGCCGTCGTGCGCGGTGACGAAGTTGATCGAGGCGATGGGGCGGCGGCCGTCGATCTCGTACAGGTCCGACGAGCCGGTGAAGCGCGACGCGAACTCGCCGAGGCTGGCAGGTTCGCCGCGCCAGAAGTCGCGGACGCTGTCGCGGTACTTGCCGTTCCACTCGGTCCACAGCGGCGGGAAGCCGCCGACCTGATAGCCGCCGTCGCCGACGTCCCACGGCTCGGCGATCAGCTTGACCTGGCTCACCACCGGATCCTGGTTGACCAGGTCGAAGAAGGCGGCGAGGCGGTCGACCTCGTGGAACTCGCGGGCCAGCGCCGCGGCCAGGTCGAAGCGGAAGCCGTCGACGTGCATCTCGGTCACCCAGTAGCGCAACGAGTCCATGATCAACCGCAGCGACTCGTGGTGGCGCACGTTGAGGCTGTTCCCGGTCCCGGTCGTGTCGTAGTAGTACTGCTTGTCGCCGTCCACGAGCCGGTAGTACGCCGGGTTGTCGATGCCCCGGAACGACAGGGTGGGGCCGAGGTGGTTGCCCTCCGCGGTGTGGTTGTAGACGACATCCAGGATCACCTCGATGCCGGCCGCGTGCAGCGCCTTGACCATCGACTTGAACTCCTGGACCTGCCCGCCCCGACCGCCGAACGAGGCGTAGTCGTTGTGCGGGGCGAAGAAGCCGATGGTGTTGTAACCCCAGTAGTTGCTCAGCCCACGCTCGACCAGCCCGCTGTCGTGCACGAACTGGTGCACCGGCATCAGCTCGACGGCGGTCACCCCCAGCCGCTGGATGTGCTTGATCATCTCGGGGTGGGCCAGGCCCGAGTAGGTGCCCCGGACGTCACCGGGAATCCGCGGGTTGCGCATCGTCATGCCCTTGACGTGCGCCTCGTAGATGACCGTCTGATGGAACGGGATCCGCAGCGGCCGGTCGTTGGCCCAGTCGAAGTACGGGTTCACCACCACCGAGCGCATCGCGTACGGAGCGGAGTCGGCGTCGTTGTACGAGCTCGGATCGCCGAAGTGGTACGAGAACAGCGCGTTGTCCCACTCGTGCTGCCCCTCGATCGCCTTCGCGTACGGGTCGAGCAGCAGCTTGTGGGGGTTGCACCGCACACCCCGCGACGGGTCGTACGGGCCGTGCACCCGGTAGCCGTACCGCTGCCCGGGCACGATCCGCGGCAGGTATCCGTGCCACACCAGCGCCTCACGCTCGGGCAGCTCGATGCGGGTCTCGACGCCGTCGTCGTCGAACAGGCACAGCTCGACGCGCTCGGCGACCTCGGAGAAGAGCGCGAAGTTGGTGCCGCCGCCGTCGTAGGTGGCTCCGAGTGGATAGGGATTGCCCGGCCAGATCCTCATGCGATCGTCCCCTCGACGGCGCTCAGCGTGCCGGTGGCGGTCATGGCACGCACCTACCCCGGCCGAATCCGCACCAACCCCGCTCAGGCGACCGTACGGCGGTCGTCGCTCAGCCGGTGGGTCGCGCCGGTGCGGTCGAGCAGGCCGAGCAGCGGCACCGCCACCCGCCGGGTCGTGTCCAGCGCCCGGCGGGCCTCGCTGAGGGTGAACGGCTGGGTGAGGCCGGCCAGCACGCCCACCGCCCGCTCCGGCGCGTCCGCGGGCAGCACCACGTTCTCCGCGAGGCGGACCACCAGACCGGCCCGTACCGCCGCGGCGAGCTGCCGCGTCCCGAGCCCCAGCTCGGCCAGCCGGTAGGTCTCCGGCGCCGCGAACGGCCGAGCGGCGTCGAAGGCCTGCTCCACCGCGGCGACCAGCTCGGCCGGCACGCCGGTGGTTCCGGCCGAGACCCGCCCCGACCGCAGCACGAGCGGGGGCGCCACCAGTGCCTCCACCAGCGACCGCTCCGGCAGGCCGAGCCGGTGCCGCAACGCCTCCAGCGGCGCCCCGGGTTCGAGCGGACGGTCCACGGCGTAGGCGCCGACCTCCTCGGCGAGCCGCTCCCGCAGCCGGGCCCAGTGCTCCGGGTCCGCGAACCAAGCGCCCGCCACCGGTTCGCCGTCCGGCGGGACCCCCATCCGCTCCAGGTCGTCGCGGCGGACCAGACCCCGGCGCCGCAGCTCGCCCGCGAGGTCCGCCACGCCGTCCATCCCGGACAGCGTGACCGCCCGGGCCGCGGCCGCACCCCGCCGCCGCAGAGCCGGGGGTACGACGTCGAGCACGGTCACCCCGCCCGCGACGTGGTGGCGGCCGGGGTCTCGCAGCAGCACCCGGTCGCCGACGCGCAAGGGCACGCGCCGGGCCAGCCGCAGACGTGCCGTGTCCGCGCCGAGGGGACGTACCCGTGCCGGCACCGCGGCCGACCCCGCATGCAGCGTGAGCGAGCCCGGCAGCTCGGCCACCGGATCGCCGTGAACCCGCACGTCGACGAGGTCGGTGAGCACGAAACGCCCCGGCGCCAGCAACGCGGCCCCGCGTGCGACCTCGTCCCTGGCCACCCCGCGCAGGTTGACGGCGACCCGGGCCGTGCCGCGGACCGCCGCGACCGGCTCGCCCAGGCACTGCAGGCCCCGCACCCGCACCGGCCGTCCGGCTCCGGTCAGCTCCAGCTCGTCACCGGTACGCAGCTCGCCCGCGCCGAGCGTCCCGGTCACCACCGTGCCCGCGCCCCGGATGGTGAAGGCCCGGTCGACCCACAGGCGTACGGGCTCCTCCGGCGGCGCGGGCAGCCCGAGGACGAGCCGGCCGAGCGCGGCCCGCAGCTCGGTCATGCCCGTCCCGGCCACCGCGCTGACGGCGACCGCCTCGACCGCACCCAGCGAGGTCGCGGCGATCCGCGCGGCGACCGCGTGCAGTGCCGGCCCCGGATCGGCGAGGTCGGCGCGCGAGACGACCAGCAACCCGTGGCGTACCCCGAGGGCGTCGAGCGCCGCCAGATGCTCCGCGGATTGCGGCATCCAGCCCTCGTCGGCGGCCACGACGACCATCGCGGCCGGCACCGGCCCCACCCCGGCCAGCATGGTGGGCACGAACCGCTCGTGGCCGGGGACGTCGACGAACGCGACGGTGCCGCCCGGGTCCAGGGTGGTCCAGGCGTACCCGAGGTCGATCGTCATGCCGCGGCGGCGTTCCTCGGCCAGGCGATCGGGTTCCATCCCGGTCAAGGCACGGACCAGCGTCGACTTGCCGTGATCGACGTGCCCGGCGGTCGCGACGACGTGCATCGTCACTCCGCCGCCGGCAGTGTGGACGCTTGCGCCGCGGCGGAGACCGCGGCGACGACAGCCGCGTCCTCTCCGGCCGGTACGCAGCGCAGATCGAGCAGCAGCCGGCCGCGCGCGACCCGCCCCACGACCGGTGGCTCCCCCAGACGCAGGGGCTGGGCGTAACCCTCGGGCAGCGCCAGGGCCCACGACGGCAGTTCCAGCTCCGGCGCGCCGCCCCCGCCCACCACGGCCACCGACGTGACGACCTCGGCGTGCACCCCGGCGGCGGCGAGGGTGGCGGCGGCGTGCTCCGTGCGTACCCGAAGGTCGTCGATGTCTGTCCGCAGAGCCTGCCAGGTCGGCGTCTCCGGACCCGTCACGGTCGCGTGCAATGCGGCGAGGGTGAGCTTGTCCACCCGCAGTGCCCGCGCGAGTGGATGCCGCCGCAGCCGCTTCACCAGCGAGGCCTCCCCCAGCAGCAGCCCGGCCTGCGGACCGCCGAGCAGCTTGTCGCCGCTGGCGATGACGAGATCGGCGCCCTGCCCCAGGGTGGTGGCCGCGTCCGGCTCGTCCGGCAGCAGCGGATCGGGACCGAGCAGTCCCGAACCGATGTCGGCGACGACCGGGACGCCGAACCCGGTCAGCCGCTCCACCGGCACGGCCCGGGTGAACCCGCGCACGACGAAGTTGGACGGGTGCACCTTGAGCACGAACCCCGTCTCCGGCCCGACCGCGACGGCGTAGTCGTCGACGGACGTGCGGTTCGTGGTGCCGACCTCGCGCAGCTTGGCGCCGGTGGAGACGAGCAGGTCCGGCAGCCGGAACCCGTCGCCGATCTCGACCAGCTCCCCGCGGCTGACGACGATCTCCCGCCCGGCGGCCAGCACGGTGGCGGCCAGCACCAGCGCGGCGGCACCGTTGTTGACCACGTGCACACCGCCTGCGGCGGGCACCGCGGCGGCGAGCGCGGCGAGCGCGTCTCGGCCCCGCGGGGCCCGCCGGCCGGTGCCGAGATCGAGCTCGACGTCGGTGTGCCCGGCGGCGGCGGCCACGGCCCGGACGGCGGCGGCCGACAGCGCGGCGCGGCCGAGATTCGTGTGCAGGACGACCCCGCTGGCGTTGATGACGCGACGCAGGCCACCGGGCGCCGCCGGGAGCGCGGCGACAGCGACGGCGACGACGTCTCCGGGATCGATGTCCCCGGCCCGCGCCCGCCCCTGAGCGGCGACGACGGCGGCCTTGACCGGGGCCCGCCCGAGCCGTTCCGCGGCGGCGACGAGGCGGGGATCGCCGAGCACGGCGTCGGTCCGCGGGATCCGCCGCCGCGGGTCCGCCGGCGTCTGCCCCACAGCGCTCCTCCTCCGCGGCCGATGCAGCAGAACCAACCTACCGGATCAGGCCTTGTGGACGAGGGTTGCGCCGGTCCAGAAGTCCTCCAGGACGGCGGTGACGGACCAGCGCTGTGCCGCGCAAGAGTAGCCGGGCACCTGCAACCCCGTCACCTTGAGCGGCAACCTGGCGATGCCTGCGACGGTACCGTCGTCGCTGATCGGATAGTCGTCGACCTCCGTGGCGGTCGCGGACCTGTGGATGGTGATCGTCGACTCGCCTCGTGTGCAGACGATGTCCACGTCGGCGGTCGCCTTGACGGAGATCGAGGTGACGCCACTCTCCAACGCCACCTCCACCTCCTGGAAGACGACGGTGGCGACGGCGCCGTCCCAGTCGGCATCGGTGGCCTCCGGCACGAAGCGCGCACCGGCCGCCGATGCGGCGCCGGAGCCGCCGGCCAGGAGCGCCGCGAGGATTGCCGTGGTGGTGACGGCGACCGCGGCGAATCTCGCCATTCTCCGCCGCCACGCCCGCAGTGACACCGGTGTGCTCACAATGGATAGCATGCTGGCCCCTCGACTGACACATTTGTCGTCTCGACGCGCGATTGGTGCCGGGACACGCCTCGGCACCAATCGCCGCTCTTCGCCTGTCAGACCGGCTCGAATTCCACCGGAACCTCGTTGCCGTTCTGATCCCTGGCGCCGCCGGAGGCTCCGTTGACGACCGTGAAGTCCTTGGTCTCTCCGTCAAGTTCCAGTCTCAGCGTTTCGAAACCGACGCGGAGGGTGGAAACGTTCCTCAACGCGGCCGCGGAGACCCTGAAGCTGATATCGATGTTGACATCGATCAGCTCTTCACGGTGGAACGTCTCCTTCAGGACGCTCTGACTGGTGTCCTGCTTGAATTTGAACACCCACGCGCTCCAGCCGGACGATGACGGGAGGTTGTAGACCTGCCACAGGCTCTCGAAATTGTGGGTCCGGAGCCTACCCTGGATGCGTCCTTCGAGGTCGAAGCCCTGGGACTCGATTCTGATGCTCCGGAAGGTGCTGAAGCCGTGGAACGCCGTGACGGTGTCGGCGCTCGCCAGCCCTCCGGTGGGGTTCCCGACCTCGACGCCCGGAAGAATGAGATTGAGCGGGCCATGGACGACGTCGATCGCCGCCGAATTCGACGAGCCGGCGACGGCGGCCGGGCTGGCGGCAGCCTGAGTGCCACCCGCGGCCAAGGCCATGACACCGGCGGCGATTGCCACTGCGGCCCGGGCGCGGATTCTCCATGCACGACTGCGCATGTCCACCTCTTTCATGTCCGGTGTGTAGGCAGACCTACCGGGGACCCTGTTCCCGCACCACGGAATGCACAGTGGAGCACAAAGGTCCGACCAGATAGGACATTGCCATCGATCAATGTGACTGTAGAGGAGGCGCCGACGGGTGGCCAGGCGTTCCGCAAGCGATATCCGACAGATCACCGCGCCATCACATAACCCGATCTTTCGAATGTTCGTATTCGGCGAGATCGCAGGCGACGGTCGCTGGGACCTCGCCGGCTTCGCCCACGTGACGATGCCTGCGGAGTAGCACGTCGCGGCGCTCCGCACAGTCCACGACAAGTGGCAGTCCCAAGGTTGGGAGATCAACGACTACCGGACCCTGCCCGACGGTGTTCGCGGCACTTAGTTGTACCGCGTCGTCTCGGGGTGGTTTCCGGCTCGCAGCGTCCGGTCGAAGTCCCGCAGCTACTCAAAGCAGGCGGGTGAGGCCGTGACAGACCTTGCCCAGATCGCGCAGAGCAATTGTCAATACCTGTGGATAAGTGATCTTGGTGGGTCTCGAACACTCGCCTGTCCGTACTGGGCTTGCCGGTGGCCCAGTCGGTGACCTACCGGTTGTCGGGGGTGTGCCACGACCCGGTAATGGCCATGGTCTGGCGGCATGCGGGACATCCGAAGCTCACCTTTGGTATATGTGCGCTGCCCAGTCATCTGGCGTGCGGTGATAGACGAGATCGAGTCCGACGATCCACATGTGGGTCCACTGTTGGTTGACTCTGGCGACGGCTTCCTCGCGAGGCACCGCGAATCGGGCCACCAACTCATCCACGATCTCCGCGCAGAAGTCGGCGGCTTCGGCGTCTCCTGCACACCGAAACTGGCCATGCGGGCGGAGGACTGACCGGTGCACCAGGAATTCGCGATCGAACCGCTGGTCTCCGATCTGGTAGGTGGCCGGGCGAGATCGGATCTTGTCACGTCGGTCCGCGTCGCTGAGACGGTACGCCGCGATGAACCGGTCGAGGTAGGGCCTGGGTCCGATGGAGACGTAACCGCGCCGTTCAAGATCCATAGTGAGCGTGTCCCGCCTCGTGCAGGGTGCTGGCCATGTACTCGAACACGAGCGCTTGGGCGTCGGGCAGTTCGGCAGTGGTGGCGGCCAGCGGCCGGGTGGCGGTCACGCCGCCCTGCCATGCGGGGTGGCCGGTTGTGGACGTTCGACGAGCTTGCCGCCTTCGAAGTGGGCGCCGGCGCGGACCAGGGCGACGAGGTGGGGTGCGTTGACGGCACGCCAGCGGGCCTGTGCGGCCTCGATGAGTTTGTACGCCATGGCGAGGCCGGCGGCCTTCGACCCGGGTCCTTCGGTGACCTTCGTGCGATGACGGACGGTGGCGAAGGTCGACTCGATCGGGTTGGTGGTGCGTAGGTGCACCCAGTGTTCAGCCGGGTAGTCGTAGAAGCGCAGTAGCTCGTCCAGGTCGTCGGTGAGCTTGGCGACGGCCTTGGCGAACTTGGCGCCGTATGCGAGCTTGAATGCGGCGACGGCGCGGCGGGCGTGCTCGCGGTCCTCGGCGTTCCAGATTTCGGCGAGAGCTTTCTTGGCGGCGGGGTGGGCCGATTTGGGTAGCGCGGCCAGAATGTTGGCGATCTTGTAGAACCAGCAGCGTTGCTCCTTCGTCTCGGGGAACACCTCGCGCAGCGCGCCCCAGAAGCCGAGCGCGCCGTCACCGACGGCCAGTACCGGGGCGCGCATGCCGCGGCGCTTGCAGTCGCGTAGCAGGTCGGCCCACGACTCGGTCGCCTCGCGGTAGCCGTCGGTCAGCGCGACGAGCTGCTTGGTGCCGTCGACCCGCACGCCGATCATCACGAGCAGGCACAATTTCGACTGCTCGAGTCGCACGTTGAGGTGGATGCCGTCAGCCCACAGATACACGTAGTCCGCACCGGACAGATCACGGTCTGCGAAGGCGCGGGCCTCGTCCTGCCATTGCACGGTCAACCGGGTGATCGTCGCCGCGGACAGGCCCGCATCCGTGTCGAGGAAGCCTTCCAACGCGGGGCCGAAGTCCTTGCTGGACAGACCGTGCAGGTACAGCAGCGGCAGCACCTCGGTGATCTTCGGCGACTTGCGGCACCACGCCGGCAGGATCAGCGAGGCGAACCGGAGCCGTTCGCCCGTCGTCTCGTCGACGCGCTTGTCATTGACCCGCGGCGCGACCACCTCGACCGCCCCGGCCGCCGTGAGTACCTGCCGCGGCTGCGCATGGCCGTTGCGCACGACCAGCCGCCGACCCCGCTCGTCCAGTTCGCCGACATGCGCGGCGATGTACGCGGCGACCTCGGCCTCCAACGCGGCGGCCAGCATCCGCCGCGCTCCATCCCGCACGATCTCGTCGATCAACGACCCACCAGACGATCCGGCCGCCATCGGAGCGACGTCGGCCACCGACGATGTCAGGTCCGCTGGCGTCGGCTCGCTGTCAGTGACTACGGTAAGCATCGGCGTACCCTTCCCAACCCGCGCTAACAACGCGGGCCTACTCGATTCCCTGGACTGGACTCGTCGGGAGGGTACGCCTCCCAACGCTCATCCACAGGTTCCGAGCATTGCTCGATCGCGCACGGCTGACCTCACTCCCCCGCAGCGCCGACAGGCCCTTCCGGTGCACTCCTTGACGAGCTGCCACACGCTGACTCACGACTTGAGGAACGCGTGGATCACGGGGAGAGGGTCAGCGGGGCTGCCATTTGAGCCGGACTTGACGGCGCCATGACGTCGCCGCCGAACCTCGTGGGCAGTCGCCGCCACTGCAGGCGGCGCAATGGCGGAAGGAGAATCCCCCGTGAACAAGGGCAACAGTAGGCACCGCCGGATCGGCTCGGCGATCGCCCTCCTGCTGGCGATGCTGGGAGGACTGCTCATGGCACCCACGGTAGGGGAGGCGGCGAGCGTGACCACCGTCCCGGCGGAGGAGGTGTACGTCGAGGTGGCGGCGGTCGACGCCGCACCGCCGACGCTTACCCTGCGCAACCTCAAACGGCGGGCCGAGAACGCCCTGGGCAGGTCGGTGCCGGCGAGCGACCTGTCGATCACTGTGGACGGCGGGCGTGGCGTCCCCAGCTACGCCATGGTGCATCTCATCGACGGGCCGAGCCTCGACCTCACGCTCGACGAGCTGACCAGTGGAACGTGGCCCAGCCAGGTCCAGATCATCATCAAGGTCAAGTGCAATGACTGCCAGGTTACGGTCAACCCACCGCCGCCGCCGCCCGAATAGCACCAACCCATCCATGATCCAGGCGTTCCCCACGTTGCTAGAAGGACGTGGGGGACGCCTGGATCACGGGTGTCGCGACGCCGATCTCCCGCATCGCGGCGGCGTACCGGGCGAGCGCTCGCCGTGCCTCGCCGTGCCGGCCGTCGTCCGTGAGCACACCGACGAGGGTGCGGTGCGCGCGCTCGTCGTACGGCTCGACCTCGAGGATCCGCCGCAGGTAGCGCACCGCCTCGTCGAGTTCGCCGCGCCCGCGGCGGAGATCGGCCATCGCGCGCAGGACATCCAGGCGCACCGCCCGGGCGTGTTCCCGCAGCGGCCGCGCCCAGTCGTCGTACGGTTCGTCGTCGTAGACGTCGCCGGTATACCGCCGGTCCGCGGCGGCGAGCGCGATCTGGGCGTCGTCGCCCGCGCCGTCAGCGAGCAGCCGGAGGCCGTCGGCCGCGTCCCGGAGAAACGCCTCGACATCGATATCCAGCCGGTCGAGGCTCACCCGCAGGTTCGCCAGGGCCGCGGCGATGAAGTGGTCCGATGGAGCGCAGCGGCGCGGGTCGAGCACGCCGCGCGCGGTGGACAGCGCCACCGCCAGCCGGTGTCCGACGCCCGGATCGCCGGCCGCCTCCCCCCACAGCAGCTCGATCAGCTCCTCCCGGGGCACCGGCCGGCCACGGCGGGCGATCAGAATACGCAGCAGGTCACGAGCCTTGCGGGACTTCCAGGTCGACGCCGGCACCGGCTCGCCGTCGATGAGCACCGTGAACCCGCCGAGGACGCGGATCCGCACGGCGGCCGGTTCGCCCACGACGGGCGGGGACGGCGGGGGAAGCATGACGCCCGCGGCGGTGAGCCGGGTGGTGGCCAGCCGGGCGGCCAGCCGGTCCTCGGCGCGCGTCCCGGGCAGTGCCGCCAGCGCAATGCTCACCCGGCCGGCGTCCAGTACCGCGTCCCCGCTCCGCCAGATGGCCAGCGCCTCCGCGAGCGCCTGCCGGGCCTCATGCGGGTCGCTGGCGGCCGCGCGTAGCTCCAAAGCCTCGGCCAGCCCGGTGTGATCGCGGTGGCACCGCGCGGAGTCGGCGGCGGCCATTGACTGCCGTTGCACGTAGCACCGATCACCGGACCGCAGCGCGACCCAGCCGGCGGCGAGGAGCGCCGCGGTGCGTTGCGGCCCGACCGCAACGCCGAGCGCCCGCGCCGCGATCTCGGCCGCGGCCGCCGGATCACCGTCGATCACCCGCGCCAACCCCGCCAATCCGGGGACCAGGCTCTGCCTGTTGCCGTCCCGGGTCGCCGCCCGCACCGCCTCCTCGTACGCAGCCCGCGCCTCGCTGTGCCGCCCACGCTGCCGGTGGATGTCGCCGAGGCCGTTGAGCGGGTACGCGACCTTGTCGGAGCCGATCCGTTGGTAGAGCTCGACCGACCGCCGGTGCCGCCCGACCGCGTCGTCGAGGTGGCCGAGCCGATGCAGCAGGGCGGCCTCGTTGCACAGCGACATCGCGAGCATGCTCGCATGGCCGCAGCGCTCGGCGAGCGCCACCGCCGGGCGTACCATCTGCAGGGCTTCCGGGAAGCGGGCCTCGCGTTCCAGTCCGGCGGCGAGGTTAGCGCGGATCCGGATCGCCTGTACGACGTCGCCCGCCGCCTCGGCCAGATCCAGCGCCCGCGCGTAGTGGGTCCGTAGCGCCACCGGATCGCCATCCAGGTTCGCACACAGCGCCAAGGCCACGTGGGCGGTGGCCAGCGCCCGGTCGTCGCGGGCCGCGGCGGCGGCGCGGTGCGCCCGTACGGCCCGGTCCCGGCAGGATGCCGTGTCGCCGGCCAGCCAGTGAGCCGCGGCCGTCCAGGCCAGCAGCAGCGCCTCGTCCGCGGTGTCCTCTCGGGCGAGGGCGCCGCGCCGCAGGATGTCGAGTGCTTGGCGCGGATCGCCCCACAGGTAGACGGCGACGCCGTACCGCCAGGCGATGGCCGGCGGGAGCCGTTCGGCGTCACCGGCGAGCACGGCGTACGCCGCCACCGCACCGGCTGAATCACCGATGATCTCCAGGCCCTCGGCGAGCAGCAACTCGATCCGGTGGTCGCGAAACCTCGGTGGCAGGGCGCGTACGGCGGTGACCACCTCGGTGGCTGCCCCACCAGCGAGCAGCTCCGTGCCGTATGCGGCCACGATGGACGCGCACCCGGCGTGGTCGTCGGCGGCGAGTCGTAGCCGCAACGCCTCGGCCGGGCGGTTGTTACGGCCATGCCAGTCGGCGGCGACGGCCAGCACCCGCGCGGACCGGCTGGCCGGCCGCCTCCCGCCCACACCCACCACCGCGGCGACCATCGGCACCGGGCGGTACCACGGGTGGCCCGGGGTCGGGGACGTGACCAGGCCGACCCGGGCGAGCTCCCCGACCGCCTGCCCGGGCCGCGGGTAGCCGAGCTCGGCGGCGAGCTCGGCACAGATATACCCGAGCAGGGCGGCGTCGGCGAGCAGCCGGCGTCCGGCCGCGGGCAGCACGTCCAGGACCTCCGCGGCGAGGTACCCGGCGACCGGCGTGCCCGGTACGGCGAGCGTCTCCTCGCTCGGGCCACCGGCATCAGCAAGCGCAGGATCGGCCGCGAGGGCCGCGCCCAGGTGGTGGGTGAGCACCGGCCAGCCGCAGGTCAGCCGGTGCACCCGCGCGGCGAGGTCCCGGTCGGCCAGGCCGTAGCGGCGACGCAACAGCCGGGCCGTGCGCTCCGGCGTCAAGGCGAGCCGGGCCGGCCCCACCTCGACGGCCACATCGGGAAACGACCTCAGCACAGCACCGGGTACCGGACTGCGGGTGACCAGGATCAGGCGGGAACCCGCCTTCAGCGCCGGCGCCAGCCACGCCGCCAGCGCGCCGGCGGACGCCAGGTGCAGGTCGTCCACCACCGTGACCCGATCGCCGTCGCCCGTGGCCGCCTCGCCGGCGAGGTCGGCGCCGCTGTGCCAGGTGGCTGCGGTGTCGCCGAGCCACGCGCGTACCGCACGGGTCTTGCCGTAGCCGGCGGCGGCCAGGACGATCGTGACCCGGCCGGCGAACGGGTTGGTCGCCAGAGCGGGCATGGTTGCCTCCCGGGTGGTCCGGCGCCGCGGCGGCCGGTTTGAAGCTGGTTTGATCCCGCTATGACGGGCGCGGCCATCCTGTCGACAAAGGCTCGCCGCCGCCGCCGGGCAGGCGCCAGCGTGCCGTCTTGATGTCGACAGAACAAGGTGCCCTCGCACCGGCATGGGAGGACGATGACGATGGCTCAACGACAGACGACCACAGCCGCCCTGGCGATCACGGCGACGCTGGTCACGTTGTGGGGCGCCACGCCCGCGGCGGCGGCGTTGCCGTCCCCGCCCGCGCAGGGGGTCAAGATGGTCGGCGCCACGTACGGGCATGCGTACGTGGTGAACGACGTGGCGGTACATCCGGCGCGGCAATGGTACGCGGCCGGACCGGGCTCCAACGACTCCACCGGGTACATCGACTACGTCATACGCACCGACATCGGGCGATACACCGTGTGGCTTCCAGGTCTCCATTCCAGCGGCGTCGCGGTGATCACCGAGGTGAACGGCGCCGGGCACGGCGCTTATTGCGGCGTTACCGACGTTGTGGCGATCATGGACCGGGACGTTCCTGGTACGGATATCGAGGTCGCCTGCTTCAGCGCCGGTTCCCTCACCGTGAGCGTCTCTCCCACCCCCGGCGGGACACCGGCGGGCGTCGCCGTGAACGCTACCTTTGCGCTGACTTACACCTACCTCGCGCTGACGGCCCCGGGCCGGCCGCCGCGGTCCGAGGAGCCGAGCGCCTACCTTCGGGCCACCCGGCCGACTGTGTCCTTCTATCAGCCGGACCTCGCGTACCAGTACAACTCCACCGGTGATCACAACACGGTGGAGCGTGTCGGCACCGGCGAGTACCTCGTCCGCCTGCCGACCCTCGACACGCTGGCCGGCGACGCGATGGTGAGCGGTTACGGCCCCGGAAACCACCGATGCGCGGTCCGGGATCAGGTCAGGTCGGGCGCGATGTGGCTTGTCGTGGTCGCCTGCCGCACCGCAGAAGGGATCCCCGCCGACGTACCGTTCGTCCTTCTGCGAGGAGCCTGACGGTCGCTTCAAGACCCAATGCCGTCAAATACACGGGGCCGAGTTCGTGCCGATGCCACCGACCGTGCGCGGCGTCGCGCCCGTGTGGAGACGCTCACGGAAGCACAGCAGCGTTCTCCCCTCGCAGCACGCCGTACGACCTACGCCACGCGGCCGTGTCGCTGTGGGGCTGAACGCCGGGGTACCGGCGACCCAGGTCGCCGAGCGGGCCACAGCGTCAATGTGCTGCTTCGGGTCTACGCCAAGTGCATCGACGGCCAGGAGGAAGCCGCGCGGCGCAGGATCGAGCGGGCACTCGACGAGCGAGACGAGGCAGCCGAAGCCTGACCATCGCCAGACGTTGCCGCGGATCTGCCGCGAGCAGTGGGCCGTGATGGTCCTGAGCGCGACTCGGTGGTACCGGGCGGAGGACGACTCGCGCACCCTGATCTGAGCGCTTTCAGCAGCTCAGGCGGGGTGCGGGCTGCTTGGCGGAGGCGGACGGGAATCGAACCCGCCTGACCCGGATACCGCGTCACACCGGTGTTGAAGGCCGGGGCCGCTCCCCCACCGTAGCTGCGCAAACGCTATCAGCCGCCAGCTCGTTGCCACGCATTTGCCGCGGATGGTCAGCGCGGGGCCACCAAGAGTGTCGGACGCGTGCCGTACGGTCCCGACATGGCATGGGATCTTAGCCCTGGCGACGAGCTGTCGCGTCGCGAGGTTCACGAGCTCGTAGGCGGCGGCTCGCGTCAAAACGGCATGACTCGAGTTCGTTACAGCGACAACCTGCTGCTCTTCTCGTCCTCCGCTGGCACCCGATACGGCTACAACTTCGACGACTGGAAGTCGGACGGCGCCTTCCACTACACCGGGGAGGGACAGCTCGAGGACCAGGTCTTCACTCGGGGCAATCTGCAGCTACGCGACCACGAGCAGCTCGGGCTCCGACCGCGGCTGTTCAGGGAGGCAGGCCGGTCTCGTGTGCGCTATGTCGGCGAGTTCCGCGTTGACACGGACCATCCTTGGTACCCAGAGGAGGCGTCGGACCGCCTGGGCGACTTGCGGAAGGTCATCGTCTTTCGGCTTCTACCGGTGAACGCCGAGGAACCGACAAGCTCGAATGTGGCACCAGCGGCCACGAAGCCATCGGTCCGGGATGTACCGATGGAGGCCTATCAAGCGGAGACGTTCCAGACGGAGCCACGGAGAGAGCCCACGATCGCAGAACGACGCGAGGCGGACCTTGTCCGCCGCTACACCGCGTGGCTCGAGGCGACCGGTTCAACGGTTACCCGCAAGGAAATCCGGCTCCCCCACCTTGGGCATGCTCTCTACACGGATCTCTATGACGGCGGCCGGTTCGAGCTCGTCGAGGCGAAGAGTACGGCCGCACGGCATCACGTCCGGCTGGCGCTGGGCCAGGTGCTGGACTACGCGCGGCATGTCGAACATCAGTCCCGCGCCGTCCTGCTGCCCTCCGACCCAGGGCCGGACCTGGTGGACCTGCTTCGCAGCGTCAACATCGCTTGCGTGTACGAAGCTACGGCCGGGACCTTCATTCGGATTGAGCCGTGACCGGTCCTATCAGGGTCCGGGTGGTACGTCGGGCTCCGCCCTACTGTCCCCTAAGGGACTCCTTGACCCCAGGCACTTTTGGATCTTGTGTAGCCAGGCACATTGGCCGTTTGAGCTACTCTTAAGCGTCCACCGCCGTCCACCGGTGTCCGGCGAAATCACTGGCGATTGTCACTCACTTAGTCACCCAGGGAGCCGGCAGCTGACAACTCAGGTGCCGAGGTGCTGCGTGAACGTCCCCGCCCTGCTTCGTCAATGGTTAGCGATCTTCGTCGCCTACTCTATCGAGGGTCCCGCGTCTTCCAGCACCGAACTCTTCCTTCGCCGCCCGCTCCATCTCCAGACGCTCCTAAGGTGAAAGCTCGGCGCGCCACCTGGTGAAGGCCTCAGTGGCTGAAGTCAGCTGCGCCGCATAGGCCGAGCTGGCACCGACAGTCCGCAAGCTGGTCCGCCCGGCCAGCAGCTCCTACGCCATCTCTTGCAGGTCTGGCCCGGCGGCCCCCTTGCCCAGCCGCTCAAGGCCTTCCTTGATCGCCTTGGCCACCTTCGGGTTACCGGCCATCCGGTTCAGTTCGTCATCGATCGGATCGCTGGTCATGACTCACGCTCCCGGCGCTGCATAAGGGGCTGCCGGCAGTGGTACGGCCGACAAGTCACCGCCCTGGCCAGCCACGGTCATTCCTCCGCCGAACGCCGCAAGGATGACAGTGCCGGCAGTGTTAATGATCGTCGATGCCTTATTGATCTTCCCCACGCCGTGGGCAACAGGCAACGGCCGAGCCCTCTATAGCCGCACGGTAGGTCAGGATCGGCCTACAGTGCGTTGTATGCAGCAAACAGCTGGTCATAACTCCCACCTACCAGCCCGATGGTGGCACTGACAGTGCGACGGAGCCCTCGGTCGTTGACTCGGTCCGTGCGCCTCTGGTGGCTCGGCAAACGCCGACCCCAGCCGTGGAAGGCTGTTCTTACTCCTGTCGTGGCTAGCATCCGACTGAGGTCGACTCGACTGGAGATCGGCCACCACAGAGTCTTCAACGTCGGCAGCGACCAGTTGCCGAGACTCCTCATCGCGCTTCGCGACGACGCGGTGGAGCATTCAGTGGGAGAGACTCGCTACAGGATGCCGGCTCAGCAGATAGCTGACCGCTTAGACCTTCTAGGCATTGGCCCAGCCGAGGCTGAGGCGGCATTTGACGCGAAACTGACGCAGTCCCTATCAGCCGGCGGCAAGGATCGGGAAGTCTCCGATCTAGATATTCTCTATCCCGATCCACTGTGGGAGGAGACAGAGAAGAGATGGCGGCACTTCGAAGATCACGCTCGGCAAGAGCTAATTCTACTCAATCTAGACCTGCCAAAATGGATCTCGCTGGTACGGGCTGCAGCCAAGCGTGAGGCACACCGCGGATTGATGGTAGGTATCGCCCCTGACCGCATCGAATGGCTTGTGGGACTGCTCCGCGATTTGGACTGCCTAATTGCATTCCGACTACTACTTCTCGCCTTCCCGCGAGAAGAGGTCACGCTTCGTATCCCCAATGACCTGCTTAGCCAACCCCTGACGAACGCGACCACAGCGGTTTCTGACTCCCTTCGAGCATTCCAGGCGGCAGGCTCTAAATACTCGCCAACTGTGGTGCTGACGGAAGGCTCTACCGACGTAGCGATCCTCCGCGCAGCCCTGCAAGTCCTCTATCCTCACATGAGCGATCTGATCAAGTTCATGGACTTTCGCTCGCCGGCTAAGCCTGAGGGTGGAGCGTCAGCACTGGTACGGATGGTGAAAGCGTTCTCTTCTGCCGGAGTCTCGAACCGGGTTGTAGCGCTCTTCGATAACGACACCGCAGCGGAACACGAGCTGCGGTCGCTGAACCAGAGGGACGTAGCAGATAACATCGCTATTCGGCGGTACCCCACCTTAGACCTGGGGAGGGAGTACCCCACTGTCGACCCTCCCGGCTCTCGCATGTCTGCTGGCGGCATGTTGCGCACAACGGACGTCAACGGTGTTGCTTGCAGCATCGAGATGTATGTGGGCCGAGACGTCCTGACAGGAGACGATGGGAACTTGCTTCCTGTAGAGCTGAAAGGCTTCGATGGCCGCCTTGGGCGTTACCAGGGCGAAGTGACGAACAAACGGGCCATCCAGCGGAACTTTCAGCGTAAAGCTGAGGCCGCCATAGCTCGGGGAGGCCCACTCCCAGACGAGGATTGGGCAGAACTCGACCGCATCATCAGGATCATCATTGACGCACACCACGGGCAGTGAATCAACCATTGGGACATCGCACCGATAGAATCCACTACGATGTCGATCGCCACTGCTAGGGCGATGGTCGGCAAGATCGCCGAGCCTAGGGCCTGCTAACTCTTCCCTGTCAAGGAACGATCATGGCGTACTCAGCTGTGGGCTTCCCCGCTATGAACTGCGGAGACGGTCCGCCGACGTCCGTGCTCGTCCGTCCTCGTAGCGTCGTGTTGTAACTCAGTTAGTCACCCAAGCGGCGCTGACTCGGGCGTAGGCCAGCGCATCACTGTTGAATCTTGTACGTGGCTTCGCCGATCTTCCTGAGGCTTGCATCAACCTCTCGCAACACCTCGAACCGGCCTTCCTTGCGGCCGGCCTCGAATGCGTCAGGGTTGCTTGGCGTCAGGATGGTGATCTCGCCTTGCTCTTGGAGTTCGGCCCAACTGAGGTACCCGTATGAGCTGCTGGTCCATACGTCTGTCGACTCTCGCGTCCAGATCTGTTGGTTCCGGTAGCCCCAGTCTGTAGCGACGACACAGTCAAAGTTCGGTTCTTCCGGCAGCTTCTTCGACAGGGGCCCATTCTCCCGGCTTGAGGACAGCAGTCAAGTGTCAGCGTCGAGCTTGACCTGATCTGAGCAGCAGAAGTATCGGCCACCGCCCGTCTCCCCAGTCCGGGCATCTTTACGGAAAGGCGCGTTGATCGCCTCCGTGGTGAAGCCTCCACCCCCAATATGTGGCGACTGGGGGCGGCTCGCCTGGGAGCGATGCGGTACCGCCTCGTCCTATGGGCGCGGCTGAGTATGACCAGCCCAGCACCGAACCGGTTCAGTCATATCCCGATCGGGTGGCTGAGCTGGTCGATCCCCCGGGCCCCCGAAGTATTACTCGTCGGGGACGTGCTACCGGTATCGAGGGGCAGAGCCTCGAAATCCCCGTGATCGGTTACGCCGACCGGTCGCGGAATCGAGGCAACTTTTGGAGCCGCCGCGTTTACTACAATTACGAAAGCCGTCGTCGGGCGAACTGTGCAAAGTTAGAACGCCCAAGGGTCATCTGAAATTTCCTCATAGTTTGCGATGTTGCTCGACCCATCCGGTGCATTGTCGACAAGCTGTCCCAAGTGCCTCTCGCAGTAGTCGACGTGACCAACACATCTTACTTGGCAATCCGCGCAGGCCTCGTACCAAACCTTATACTTAGCCTTCGTGGGGCATCGCCCACCATGGTCACCGGGACCATGGCACATACCGGTGGCCACGCGGCCTTCAAACTTCCATAGTCGGGCGGCTCTAGCCGCAGATACGAGAAGCATGTGCGGAGCAGCGTAAGGCGAGCCCGCCTCAGCCCCCTGTAGCCACTCAATCCGTTCAGCCTTCGGCAGCCGCATCAAGAACTCGGTTGCAAGCTGGGCGGCAACGTGCCACAACATGGAGGCAAGTCGCTCGGACTCTGAGCTGTCCCGACCCTCGGCATTCACTGCCTCCCCGTACCTAGCCCTTTCTTCACTGGGCAGGTTTTCGAGAAGGCCCGATATTGCATGTCGCACAAAGTGACGCTCGTACAATAGACCGTCAAGAGCCTGCGTCAAGACGGCCGTATTTTTGATGTTGTCGGCTGACTCCTCCGCTAGGTCGGTTGCTACCGCAGTGAACCGTTCAACCTCATCATCTTCAAAATACTGCAATAGTTCCTTCGCGAAATCTTCTGCGGGTTGCAGATCTCCAGCGTCGCCGTCATCGTCGGAAGAGATGAGGATGCCAGCCGTCGCTTCTTGAAGTTCCGTCACTTTATTCCACGCTATTCCACACATGTATCGGAAGATGGAATCCGGTGCAAGTTTCTCGGTTCTCATTGCCTTATCAAGGCATTCAAGGAGGATCGGCACCGGAAGTCCTGCCGCAGCGAAGTTATCGACGGAATTAACCCAACCGGTCGGCTTGGGAACCGGGACCCGGCCCTTACCCTCGCCCGATCCCCACTTGCTCCATGCCTCCTCGAAAGCGGACCTAACCGCCTGCCTTCTCTCCAGGTCAGCGAGCATCGCAGCAGCAGCTCTGCACTGCGCTCTACTCCACCGCAAAGCGTCATCAGTCACGCCATCAACTAAGTCTGCGCCGGGCGGGACAGAAGTCTTGCCGGCGTTGCAGTCGGAGCAGGCCGCGACAAGGTTGCTCGGTTCGTCACGACCACCCAGCGCCTCAGGCGTTACATGATCGATAGTTAAGACAATTTCTGGCGCGGTACGACCGCAGTACCGACAAGTATGGTTATCCCTTCGGAAGACCTCGAAGCGCAGACGCTTGCTGACCGCCACGGACTGCTCCCCTCAGGCGTATCTCATCATGAGCGCCTCCCCTTTAGACCGCAATCGTACTTTCAGGCGTACACGGGCCATAAAGGACACCCTTCAAGGCTTGTGGACGCTCCTAACGCTCATCCACGCCTGCGGATGTCCGGCCGTGGCCATGATCCGGCTCCGTTGCGGCTGCCGTGACCAGGATCCCGCTTTGCCGCCGCCCCCTCTGGGCATAGCGGTCCGGCACCAGCCCCGAGGAATCGTTCGGGTGGTGCCCGATGAATTATGCAGGTTGTGGCGTACAATCCTGTCCCGAAGTTCCGAGTCGTCCGCCATCCAAACATGATCACATAGGTGCCTATAGATGGAAGGCTCAACACCTCCTCCAGATCCGAACGTCACGGAAAACGGCACACCAAAAACCGAGAAGGAGCTATATAAGGAAAAGCTTGGCGATAAGCTCACGAGCTTTACCGTCTGGACACTAGGCTTGCCTGTAGTGCTTCTGGTGCTCGGCGGCCTCCTGCACGTCGAAGCCATCAAAGTTCAGAATCTTTACACACTCAACATAGGCATCCTGTTGTCCGGCTTCGGCGAAGCATTGACGCAAGGAAATAAGCATCATCGCCGGATGCACGCTTCGCTGGGCGCAAATGCTGGCGCAATGATATACTTGGTTCTTGCTTGGGCCCTATCCGCATCAGGGTCCAATGAGGTGCAGTTCTTCGAAAAATGGGGCAGCGCAATTGTTGCAACTGTCGTAACCGCAATTGCCACTATCGCAAACATCATGATCGGCGTAGGCAGAGACGCTGAAGCGGAGGTGGCGCGGTGGACCCGGAAGTGATTGCGACCGTCGTTGCAGGCGCGTCCGCCGCAGCCTCGACATTGATCTCGGCTTTATCTGCACGAAGGGCAGCCAAGGCCGCAAAGCTCGCTAAACGTGACTACTTAGATGTGTTGCTCAAGATGGTAAAAAAGGGTTCCACAACCAACGATGCCTGACTTGGGAAGTGGACGTTGTTGTCCGCTGCGCCCGGGTGTCGATCCTGTCTTGACGCCGGCCCACATGGTTGCCGAGTCGGTGCCGGGTGCGGCGGTGCGCGACCTGATGGGGCAGGCCATCGGCCTGCCCATTGACCAATCTGCCCGAGGGTCCGCAGAGGTTCCAAGGTCAAGGGCGGCCCGCAGGGCCCGTCGCTTGCGACGCCGCGCGCTTGGGCCCGCCGCGTTGCGGCGCGAGAGCTAGCGCGTCGAGTGGCGGAGCTGGACTACGAGATCTTGACGGACCAAGTCCCCGAACGTCCTGCGTTGTTGGCAAACAACGCCGATCTTTCCGAGCAAAGTAGACGAATTGTCGCTGCGATCCAGGAGTTGCCACCCAGGCAGCGGCAGATCATGGCTTGGACATACGACGGATATGCTCCGGCTGAGATCGCCGAAGAACTCGACATTACCCCCGAGGCAGTCAGGAGCAGTCTGCGCAAAGCCCGCCGATCATTGATCGAGCGGTTGACTCAGGGAAAGGGAAGCCGATGACTGACAAGCGTGAAGGGGATAACCGAGGGTTCACTCACCCTTGAGAGCGCGTTGTCCATCGTGAGCGAGGTCGGGCGAAACATAAACGAGTTCATGGCAGAGGGTTCCCGCTGTCCGTCGGCCTCACAGTGCGGCGGGGCAATGGAGAGAATTCAGCAATTGGAAAGTCTTGCTCCCAAAGCTATTCTACGGTTCTTGCAATGCCGCTAGGACGTTGCTCTAGGCTGCGATGAGCCTGGGTCAGGCCCTTCGGGATCCGGCCTAGGCAGGCCCAGCCATGGATAGGAGCTAACTTTGGCCGCCAACTGACGCATTGATTGCTGCTGTGCATGCGCTCGGAATGGACGTGTTTTGCCTGCTCGGTGACGAGCTGCTGATTGAGGCAGATGTATGACCCGATGAGGGCGTCGCGCTTAAAGTGACACTCATGTGGCACGCCGCCTCTACTGAAGCCCGTCGTCTTGGACCGACCGAGGCTTCCCGAAGTCAAGATCACTTGGCGTACGCCTTCCGGCGCCTTTGAGGTCAGGTGCCAACATGCCGACTGTCAAACGAAGCGAGCGGGCCGCTAGTCGGTCGAGTACCCTCCGCGATCGGAGAGGATGAGTGGGTGACTACGACATCGCGGCCGGACCCGGCAGCCGACTGGTGGACAACCAAGGACGTTGCGGCTTACCTCGGCATTGAGCCGGGGGCCGTCAGCAGCTATCGCAAGCGCGGGCAGATGCCCGCGCCGGATCAGACCATCGGTAGCCGTACCCACCTGTGGAAGCCGGCTCGGATCACCAGTTGGCAGGCCTCGCGGACGCGTGCCGGTGTCGGTGGTCGGCCTCGTGGCGAGGGACGACCGGTTTCGGCCGCCGACTTTCCGCCGATCAAGACGCCTGCGCCTGACGACGACAGTCGCTGGATCGTGCACGGCCGTCGGCCGCTGTACGAGAGCGAGTGGATCAATCTCTACAAGACCGATGTCGAGCTGCCTGACGGCCAGCGATTCGAGCACCACACGGTCTGGATGCCTACCGCCGCGATGACCGCCGTACTGAATGACGACCTCACGCATGTGCTGTTGATGTGGCGTCACCGCTTCGTGCCTGACCTGTGGAATTGGGAGCTCCCCGGAGGGCTGGTCGACGCCGGGGAAGAACCCGCGGTGACCGCTGCCCGCGAGGTCGAGGAAGAGACCGGCTACCGGCCGCGCAACGTGGAACACCTCGTGACATTCGAGCCCATGATCGGAATGGCGAACACGCCTCACCACGTGTTCATCGCGCGCGGTGCGGAACGAATCGGCGAGCCGACGGAGACCACGGAGATGCAGCGCATGGAGTGGGTGCCGCTCCCCCAGGTCCCGAGCATCATCGCTGAGGGACAAGTCAGCAACTCGGGGACGCTGGTCGCGCTGCTCCACGTCCTCGCGATCAGCGGCCCGAGTGCGCCGTACCGCTCTGGAGCAGCCGGTTGATCCGCCTGCGCTGACGTACCGACGAGGTTCGCGTGGCCAGCTCGTCGGCCATGCGGGCCTCGGCGCGTGCCTCGTGGTGCTGGCCCCGCACGGAATAGGCCAAGGCTAGATCGCACCGGAGACCCGCGGTGGCGCGAGTGAATGATGGATCAAGGCTCTTGACTGCTACAGAGAGATCATCGACGGCCTCGCTCATGCCAAGTCGAGCGAGGCAGTGCCCGCGCCAGCGAGCCAAGTGAACGTCGCTGAGGAAGAGGAACGGCAACGTCTCGTCAGGACCGCCCGAGGGTAGGAACTGAGCAGCACTGTCGAGCGCTACCCTGGCCGCGTCCGGTTCCCTCGCTGAGGCGAGCGCTTCCGCTTCGGCCGCCCAAAGCCACGATCGCAGCAGGGACGGCACTCGATCGGCAGCCTCCTGCCGGGCGTGCTGAATCAAGTTCACAGCTTCCGGAGCGCGATCGAGATCGAGCAGCGCGTACGCCTGCTGCGCGGTGACGTGCGCAATGATCGATGGCTCTTCGCTTTCCCGAGCGGCGCTCTTCGCCTTCTCATGCATGGCCCACGTCTTGCCTGGGTCGCCGAGGTCGAGTGCCTGCCAGCCGGCCAGCGCCGCTGCCTCAGCGACGGCGGCGGCCAGCGCGGTGCGAAGCGCGCCGGGTAGCGAGTACTCCAACAGGTCGGTCATCTGTGCCACGTGGGCCTCGGTTTGCTGCATCAGCCTGGAGGCCCCGAGCTGCCGGTCCTGTACGCGGAACGACGATGTCTGATCCTCGAACAGCTTGATGAGGCTGGCGTCGAGTGCGGCCGAGGAGGTCAGTCGTGCCGCCAGCTCGGCATTCAAGTCGATGCCTGTAGATTCGCTTACGGCCGCGGGTGTTTCGGTCGAGAACGGCACGCCGAACGTCTCGGTGAAGATCTCTGCGTACTCACTTCCGAGTGCGCGTCTTCCGCGTGCCCAGTCACGGATCATCTTCGCCAGGCTGTCGTCGCCAGGCAGTTCCGTGCGCCTCTTGTGACCGGTGGGCGCAGTAGCTGCCAAGCGGCGCGTCGCCGCTCGAAGCTCGTGCATGAGCCGAGCGCGGCTCACCCAACCGCGCTCCCTGCACAACTCATCAAGATCGGTTCCGTACATCACCGCGGCGGCTCCCACCCATCGGCGGATCACGATCCCTCTTCGGCCATCATGGCAGGCAGCCGCCCGGCGGACGAGTCCCCCGGAGTCCCCCGGAGTCCTCTGCCCGGCAGCCCTTCGGTCCGCCAAGCTGAACTCACAGCCAGCAACTGACGCCAACGGCGGCAGAATGGCCGGTTGCACAGTACTAACTTTGTTAGTACTGTGCCTCTACACGGTTCCTTTGAGGACCAGTTCGGGCCGCACGGCTGGGCTTGTTCATTGCTGAATTCCATAGAGGCAGCGTTGACCGGACCTGCACACCGAACGGTCAGGCGCTCTACCCAGTCCGTCGGGAGACGGCATGCGGGCGGCGCCAGCAGCACAGCGACAGGGCTACGCCGTAAGCGGTAGTTACCTCGCATTGAGCCGCATGGCGGCCGACCCCGGTAGGTCCCGGGTGAGCGAGGCGAGCGAGACCGGAAGCCGTCGCTGACATCTTGTGCCGCGCCGCGCGGCAGGCAGCGCCCAAACATGGGTGCGCCGCCGCGCGGCGCCCTTCTTCTTCGACTTTCCGATCGAGCCAGGAGGCCAGTGCCATGCCTGCTCTCGCTTCGATGCTCCGTGTTTCTGCACCTCAAGGCACGTGCTGGCGTGAATGTGACGGCTGTGGCGGCCTGGCGTCGCTGGCGCCGAACGAGACCCATTGCCTGGGGTGCCAGGACCGGCCGCGGCAGCGCGCGACGCGCCGCCGGCCGGTCCGGGCCGCCTAATCCGGAAGGACTTCCTACCCATGTCGATCGACTTCGAGACCGGCGAACCGTCGCCGGGTGAACTGGCCGCGATCGAGGCCGAGTGGCCGCAGATCGAGGCGGACTTGGCCGAGCTGGACGCCGAAATTCGTGAGATCTACGCCGCGGATCGCGGGGGCCCGACCGAGCTGGACTGGCGGCGTACGCGCCGCAGCGCCGCCCAGGTAACCCGCACGGCCACCCGCGCGACGCGGCCGGTGGCCGAGCTGCGGTCCGCGGCCTGACCCTTGGTGAGGAGAACCAATCCATGAACCTGTACGCGGAGAACGACGGCAGCTTTCCCGACGAGTCCGCCGTCGAGGTCCGGTACCCGCTCACCGACGAGCAGTGCAACGGTGACCGCGACACGTGGCCGTGGGTGCCGGGCTACATCCTCGGCCAGTGCGGCCCGAACGAGTGGGACGTCTGCGTGGACGGCGCCCGGCCGACCGGCGACGAGAACGGCGAGCCGCTGTACCCGTGCGTGTTTCGCGACGCTTCGGAAATCCGGACGGCGGTGGCGCGGTGACCGCCCTGGACATCACGATCAGCCTCGATCTAGACCGGCTTGCTCGTTACACCGATGAGCATTTGGCGATGTTGTGGCATGTGGCGCAGGCGAATCCGGCGCCGCACGGCGACTACCTCGCCGGGGAAGCGGTCTCCCGGATCGGCTTCGAGATCATCCGCCGCTGGCTGGCCAAGACCCCGGCAGTGCTCCACCACCACCAGCAGCGCGACCGGTACTGGGCGGCACTGTGCAAGCTCGCCAAGTATCAGCCGCCCGAGGGCGCCGACCCGCGGGACCCGGCCTGGCACAACGGCACGTGGGTTCCCCGTGAGGCGGCCCCATGAGCCTCTACCCGACGACCGGCACGCCGGGCCTAGCGGAGCTGGCCGCGTCGAACCGGCGGATTGCCCGGTCGCTGGCCGACGGCGAATTCGCCCGGATGCAGGCCGAACAGCGGCGCGCCGATCAGGATGCGGCGGCCGAGCGTCGGCTCCGTGAGGCGCAGGGCAAGCTACGGCTGTCCGCCGAGCGTGACAAGCTGAAGGCGAGCCGTGACGAGCGTCGGGCGGCCAAGCGCGAGGCCCGGCGTGCCCGCAAGCGCGAACGCCGGCAGGCTACTCACGCCCGGTGGACCGACCGGCGGGCCGCCGCGAGCGGGTACGTGCGCGCGAACGCTGCCGCGGTCTACTCCTCGACCATCTACGGGCTGGCGGTGTCCGGCGCCGTGTACGGGCAGATCGACGCGGCCCGGATCCACCATGTGTGGATGCCGGCCGCGGTCGTCGCCTCGATCGCGATTGAGGGCACCGGCCTGGCGATGGCGTTGACCGCGCAACAGCAGCGACTCGCCGGGGAACGCGCCGTCGCGGCGCGCGCATTGGTGGCGGTCGCGACGGCCGCCGCGGTCGCGATCAACTACCTCGGCCACCAGCCAGACATGGTCAAGGCCGTCGGGCTGTCGGCGCTGTCGGCGGTCGGGATCATCGTGTTCGAGATCCGCTCGGGCGCCAAGCACCGCAAGGCCCTGCGCGCCATGGGCATGATCGCCGAGCCCGGGGAGCGGTTCGGGATCCGCCGGTGGCTGGCGTTTCCGCGCGAGACGTTCGCCGCGTGGCAGCTCGACGTGCGGGACCGGCTGTCGCCCGGTGCCGCCGGCCTGATCGCTCGCGTCGAGCAGGCCACGGCCGCGCGGCGGCGCCGGATCGAGGCGGAGGCCGCCGCCCGGCACCGCCGGAAGCTGGCGGAAGAGGTCGCTAGGCTGGCCCGCCGCGCGGCCTGTAAGGCGGCGGGCAAGGGCGACGCCGGGGCGGCGCTCGCCGCGCTGGTCCGGCTGTCGCACACCGGCACCCCGGCGCCACTGCTGGCGTTGCCGTCACGGGCGCACCTCGACGCGCAGACGGCGCGGAGGCAAGCCGACGCGGCGCGCATGGCGCTCGGGCAAGCGGAAGCACGTGCTTCCGCTGCAACCGCCAGGGCGGAAACGGAAGCGGCATCGGCCGCCATTGAGCGGCAACGGGCGCAAGCAGAAGCACTTCACTGCGGCGACGCGCAACGCCGGGCGGACGCGGAAGCCGCCACGGCCCGGGCGGAGGTGGCCCGTCGGCAGGAAGCGGAAGCAGCCCTGACCGCGTTGCGCCACCGCGTCGAAACCGAGACCGTCCGGGCGGCGCAGTTGCGCGGGCAGACCGACACGATCGGCCGCGACGTCGAGCGGCTCAGCCAGCAGGTGATCCGCGAACAGCAAGACCGGACGCTGGCCGAGTCCCGAGCGTTGGTCGCGGAGCAGGCCGCCGCGGACCGCGGCCGTGAGCGCGACCGACTGACCAGCGCGCTGAGCAGTATGAACGAGCAGGTCACCGTGTTGCGCGAGCAACTAGCGGCGGCTCGAGCCGTGCCGCAGTTCGACGGCCGGCCTTTGCCGGCCGTCGCGCGCACCAGCCCCGAAACGGTCCTCAAAGTTCTGGCCGCCTACCGGGACAACCCGAGCGCCAGCCAGAAACACATCGCGTCGCTGGCCGGCACGACCGACCGCACGGTACGCGCGGTGCGCGCCGCCGCACCGGACTTCTTCACCCGCAGCAGAGCCGCGTAACCGCGCCCGGCGGCACAGTCCTGGCCCGCAAACCGTGCTGTGCCGCGTCTTCGACAGCCCTTTGAGACCACAGAGGTGCTCAGTATGTCCGCCACCACCGTTCCCGTCCGGCTGCTGGTGGAGACGACGTTCTCCGCCTGCGGCCACACCGCCCGCGTCCCGCAGACGACCGCCCCAGCACGCTGCCCGCACGGCTGCGACACCCTTGCCCTTGAGCACCGGCGGCCGGTGATCCGGCCGCGCTCACGCGGCTGATGCGCCGCCGACGCGTCGACCCGGCCACCGTCCGGTTGCTGGCCTCAGTCGACTCCGAGTCCCGGCCGTACACCGACCCGGACGCCCGCTACCCACGCGCGCAGGACTACCGCCGGCAGGTCGCCGAGGGCGCTGCCCGCCACGACACGGCCGCCTGAACCGTCCTCGGGTTCGCCCTCCTGATCCGCCCTTTCTGCAGGGCGCGGCCGCCCGGCGGCGCCCTGAATCCCACCCTCTGAAGGGAATCCGCTGTGTCTGGAGAGACCACCATCACGGTCGTCGGGAACCTCACCGATGACCCCGACCTGCGCTTCACCCCGTCCGGGACCGCGGTCGCCAACTTCCGCATCGCCTCGACCCCACGCCAGCTCGACCGCCAGTCCGGCGAGTGGCGCGATGGGGAGCCGCTGTTCCTGTCCTGCCACATCTGGCGCGACGCGGCGGAGAACGTCGCCGAGTCCCTGAAGAGGGGCGCTCGGGTCATCGTGACCGGCCGGCTGCGGCAACGCTCGTACGAGACCCGCGAGGGCGAGAAGCGCACCGTCATCGAGCTGGAAGCCGACGAGGTCGGCCCGTCGCTGCGCTACGCCCGCGCCAAGGTCATGAAGCTGACCCGCACCGGCGCCGCGCCGAGCGGCGCGATGGCGCCCGTCGTTGGTGGTGGATCCGCCGACGACCCGTTCTCTGTGCCCGCCACGGTCGGCGCCCTGGCCGGCACCGCGGCCGACGACAAGCCCCCGTTCTGATCTGGCTCGCCGGCCGCACCCGCGGCCGGCATGAGCTTCGAGCCGGCACCATCCGACACCTGATCGGAGACCTCTGCTCGTGAGTACCTGCAAACTCAGCGCCGAGCAATGGCGCGTGATCAGCTACCTGTACCACCCGGACCAGCTCAGCCGCCGCACCAGCCCGAGCCTGGCCGACGTCATGACCAAGCAGGCCGTCGCACGCGACGACGTGGTCGAGGTCGTCGAGCGCGGCCTCGTGCAGAGCCGCGTCGGCGGCGAGGAGTGCACCCGCGGACCGCTCAAGCGGCTGCCCGAGAAGGCCATCCGGCTGCGGCTGACCCGGGCCGGGATCTACCGCGCACACCACGACCCGCAACACCTGGTGCTGTGCGCCCTACGCGTGCACCGCACGCTCAGCCTCGATTTCCTGATGCACCGGCTCGCCACGCCGGTCAGCCACGACGAGCTGTGCGACATCGCCAACAACGGCCTGATCACCGCCTATGCGCTCGGCACCGACATCGAGGTGTCGGTCAGCCAGATGTGGGACTGTCCGAGCCACGCCCACGCACTGATGACCAAGCATGGCCGGGCCTTCCTCGCCTACCTCTGAGCCAGCCACCGACCAGCCCACCCCTGTGCGGAAGGAACCTCGCCGTGACACCGCTCAGCCCGGAACAATGGCGCGTCCTGAACTACCTGCACCACCACAAGATGCACACGCTACGGCCGTCCCTGCTGCACCTCCGCAAGCTGCAGTACGTCGGCGACGCCGACCTGATCGACCTGGAAGACCGCGGCCTGATCACCGCCATCCTCGGCAACGACGAAATCCAGCGAGCCGGCCTGGCCGCACTGATGAACACCACGCTCGTCGCCCGGCTGCGGCTGCGGCTGAGCCGCCCCGGCCTGCACACCGTGCTCGACGACCCGGGCAACCAAATCCGGTTCACCCTCGGCGCCTACCGGACGCCGATCCGGCTGTCCACGCTGTTCGTCGGCAACACCATCGTCATCGACGACGTGATCACCATGCAGCGCCGCCGGCTGATCGCGGTGGAACTGCTCGACTTCGGGGAGTTCGAACTGACCCCCGACGCGCGTCGGTGCACCGAGATCTTCATCGTGCGGCTCACCGACAAGGGCGCCGAGTACCTGCCCCGCTAACCCGCTTCACCAGTTCCACCGCTCCCGGCGCCGTGTAGCGCCTGCCCTGTAGCCCGTGATGGGCCGCGCCGCGCCGGGAGCGTCTCCTCGGCGCGGCGCTGCCCGGACCCTCATGGAAGGACACGTGATGGCTCGCCGCCTGATGCCCGACGTGGACATCAAGACCGATGAAGACCTGCTGCACCTGCTGGAAGGCCTCCGGCAGCTCGGCATCGCCGGTCACGACGAGATCGACGAGCTGGCCGGGCTGATCCGGATGAAGATCGAACGCTACGGCCGGCGCAACGGCCTGTCGCGGATGCGCGCGAAGTTTTGGGGCCGCCAGGTCGCCCGGCCCCTGGTCAAGGCCGCCGACGAGTTCCTGACCATCGCCGCCTACGCGCGGGTGTGCCGCAACCGGTTCGAGGCGTTCCTGATCGCCCTCGACGACGAAAGGCCCGGCGTCTCGGACTTCACCGTGACCAGCCGCGACAACCGCAACGGGCAGGCGGCCTGATGACCCGCCGCACCCATCGCACTGCCGGCTACGGCGATGTGGCCCGTGGCGCCGCGTACGAAGTCAAGGGCAACCCGCTGCCCTACGTCGTCCCACCCCTCGCCGCGGTCATCAACCTGATCCTGTCCGGAGTGTTGTCGCTGATCTGGGGCGCCTACGCCCAACCCACCGTGTGGGAGGCCGCGTGGCGCTCGGCGCTGATCGTCGCTTGCTCCGCGGCCATCGTGTGGACCACTTGGGGCGTCGGCCGCGCCCGCAAACTCGAGCTACGAGTGGCATCGCTGCTCATGTCGAGCTGCTCGTGTGTCGGCCTGTTCGTGCTCACCTTCCGCGGCTGGAGCCGCGACTCGGTGATGGTGTACCTGCTGGTGATGGTCACCGCCTCGATCCTGTTGGCCACCACGAAACTGCTGCGCGGGCACGGCGACGACGCCCGCGGCACTGCGTTCGGTGAGCTGGGTGAGCGGGTCCGGGAGTTGCAGGACATCGGCAAGACCGGCAAACCCAAGGTGGTTGACGGGCGGATCGTCACCCACACCGAGATGGTGCATGGCGGGAACTTCGGTGACCTGGCGAAGAAGGAGGTCCGCACCGCCATCGCGTCGTCGCTGGATGTGCCGGTGGGTGGGGTGCGGATGATCCCGGACCGCAACACCCCTCGGGTCGGGCGTATGGAGGTCTCCCCGGTCGACATGCTGGAAAACCCGCCCGCCTGGCCCGGCCTGTCCGCGCCCGGCGGATCCATCGCCGCACCCATCCGGATCGCCGTGTATCAGACCGGATCGGTGATCCCGCTGATCCTGCCCGGCGACCCGAAGCAGGATCGCAACGCGATCGGTGTGCTGGTCGCACTCGGCGTAGCCGGCTCGGGCAAGACCGCATTGCAACTCGAACTGGCCTGCGAGGCCCGCTCACGCCGCGACGCCGAGGTCGTCTACATCGACGGCCGCAAAGGGCTGCAACTGCCCAAGGCGTTCCGCGACGCCATGCACGTCATGATCCACGACCCGGCCGAGGGCGAGCGCTACCTCGACGGGCTCATCCCGGAGGTCGCGAAGCGGGCCGCGCAGATCGGCGGGCACGGCCATGACCAGTGGGTCGCCGGCTGCGCGAGGTGCCCGAAGTTCCGGGTGGTCATCGTGGACGAAGCGTCGAAGTTCATCGAGGCCGAAGACACCCTGGTCGAGCTGGCCGAATCCGTCCGCTCGGTGGGCATGTTCGTGCTGCTCGGTATCCAACGCGCCACCGGCGACCGGCTCCCCACCTCAGTGCGCTCCACCATCGGTGGCGTGCTCTGCATGGGAGTGCGCGACATCGCCGAGGCCGCCCGGGTGCTGTCGGAGGACACCATCGAAGCAGGTGCCGACCCGTCGTGGAAGAACCGCAAGCCCGGCGCCCTCTACGCCGAGCTACCCGGCACCGACCCCGACGACTGGTCCCTGCCCGGACGCACCTACAAGATCGATCGGGACCAGGTGGTCGCTGAGTTGGTCGCCTACCTGGCCAGCATCGGCGAGGCCCCGGCCGGTACCGCGGCGACCGCCGTGCCGGTCGCGCCAGCGGTATCCACTGCTGCGGCGCAGGACACCGCTGATGATCGCGACGACCCGGACCTCGACAACGATCCCGAACTGGCGCCGCCGCCAGTCGATCCGGACTGCCCGCCGGACGAGGACCCGCACGAACCGATCACCGTCCCACCCCGGCGGCGGATCCCGCTCGACCTCGAACCCGAGAACGGCCGCACGTACAGCCCGGCCGAGATCCGCGCGATGATCCGCAAAGCGATTGTCACCGCCTACGGCAACGGCCGCCGCGAAGTCCGCCCGTCGAACTTCGCCCCGATCGTTGGTCTGGTCGGGGAGGAAGGCTTGAAGCCGCCCACCCTGACGAAGATCCTCGGCGAGTTCTGCCATGGACCGGCGCCGCTGCTGCGCCGCTCCGAGGCGAGGGGCGTGTACGAGATCGTGCCGCCGGAACCCGACGGCGTGCCCGCCCTTGCGGGCGCCACCGCATGACCGGCCTCGCTGCCCGGATCCGCCGGGCTGCCGCACGGTGGCCCGGCGCCCGCGGCGCCCGCATCACCGCAATCCGCTGCCCGCTGTGCAGCACCTGGCGCCGGCCGCGTGAGTTCCGCAGCCGCGCACACGGCTGCCGCCGCTGCGTCGGCACCGGCTAGCCCAATCCGCCCCCGCGCAAACCCGCGTTGCCCGTCACGCACGGTCACGGGTGCGGGCGGGTATTTCACGCACTTCACGGACTTCACGCATACCCGTACAGGCCCGTCTATGCGTGCGCGTGCGCGCGCGCAAGCCTCCCGTGAAGTCCGTGAAGTGCCGTCCGTGAAATCTCACCGGCATCTACAGAAAGTGACATTCCGGCATGTCCTGGTTCCGTCACGCCCGGCGCGGCGCCGCCCACGAATTCGGTCGGCGTCTGTGGCGCTGGTTCGCAGCCTTCGAGATCATCCGCTGGTCCCTCCGGCGGGCCCTGCCCGTCCTGCTGTTCCTCGTCTTGCTCACCGCCGCGGTGTGGTTCGCGGTGCGCACCGCAGGTTGGTGGCTGCCCCGACTCGCCGCGGTCGCTGCCCTCGCCGCGACCCTGGTCCTCGTCACCGGGCTCGCTCACCGCTACCGGTGGGAGCTGCGCGCTGGGCTGCCCCGGCTCGCCACGCTGGCCGCCATCCTGATCGCCTTCGCCGGCGTGCTCGGCACGGTCGTCTACTGCCTGCTCTAATGCGCCCACCCATCAGCGGCCCACCTGCGCGCCCGGACGGGTGGCGTCTCTGCGCCGCCGGGTGTGGGGTGCCACTGCATCCGGCCGCCGCCGCGGGCGGGCACAGCACCCACCCCGGATGCGACCCGCAAGCCGCGGCAGTCGGTCCGCCGCAAGTGCGGTGGGCCTGCGTGTACTGCGCCAGCAACGGCCGTGCCGGTTCCTCCGCGATGGCCATGGCGTTCATCCGCCTGCATGAACGCTTCGCCTGCCCGGCCACCGCCGTGTCGCTATCCGATCCGGTCGACGGCTACACCGCCCGCATGGCCCGCCACGGCGTTATGCACCGCGCCTATCCCGCCGCGGTTCCGGCATACACCGCCGGATTCCGCGGCGGCTCACCCCGCCCACCGGCCCGAAGACCACCCGCCCGGGTCCGCGGCCCCGACCTCGTTCTGGGAGTTACCCATGCCCGAACCTCCGCAGCTGCTCCAAGCGGCCCTCACGCTCGCCCGTGACGGCTGGCCCGTGTTCCTGCTCGGCCGCACCAAACGACCCGTCGCCAACTGCCCCGCCTGCCCGAAAGCCGGCCAGCACACCCGCCACGACCCCGAGGCCTGCGAGTGCCTGACCTGCCACGGCTTCTACGCCGCCACCCGCGACCCCCACCGCATCACCGCCATGGTCCACGCCGTGCCCGGCGGCATGCTCGCCATCCGCACCGGCCACGTCAGTGACCTGGCGGTCATCGACATCGACCCACGCAACGGCGGCCGAATCCTGCCTGACCTGATGACGCCCACCCGGTGCGTCTACACCGGCTCCGGGGGCTGGCACCTGTACTACCGCCACCCCGGCGGCACCCTCGCCGCCAAGCTGCGCGGGTACCCGGGCATCGACATCAAGGCCGACGGCGGCTACGTCGTCGCCCCACCCTCCCTTCACCCGAGCACTCGACGCCCGTACAGGTGGGTGGGTCACTGGCCGGTCAATGAGATGCCCGCGCCGCTGATCGCCTCCGCCCGACCCGCCGAGGCGCCGCCGGCCGCAACACCCGCCGCCCGCCCGACCCCGACGACGAACGGGCAGGGCATCTCATCCCCGCCCGCCCTACTCGCCGCGCACCTCGACGCGGTCGCCCGCGCCCCCGAGGGCCGTCGCCGCACCACCCTCTACGGCGCCGCACGCGGCGTCGCCCGCATGGTCGCTGCCGGCGCGCTCACCCACCACGACGCCTACGCGGCGCTCTACGACGCCGGGCTGCGCGCCGAACAGGTCCACCGCGACATTCACGCCGCGATCGTCGGCGGGTTCCGCGCGGAATCCGTTGCTACCGAAGGGATTGCCGCATGACCGACCCCCAGCCGATCGAGGGCGCCGCCATCCTCGACCGCCTCCACGGTGCCCTCACCCGGTACGTGATCCTGCCCTCGCCCGAGGCCATCGACGCAGCCGTACTGTGGATCGCCGCCAGCCACGCCCAACCGGCGTGGACGCACGCCCCACGGATGGTGATCAAAGCGCCGGAGAAGCGGTGCGGCAAATCCCGCTTCCTCGACGTGGTCAGCGAGACCTGCCACAAGCCGATCATGACAGTGAACGCGTCCACCCCGGCGATCTACCGGTCGATCGGCACCGACGACCCACCCACCATCCTCTTGGATGAGGCCGACACCATCTTCGGCGGCAAACAAGCCGAAGCCAACGAAGACCTCCGCGGCCTGCTCAACGCCGGCCACCAACGCGGACGACCCACCATCCGATGGAACCAGCAGAAACAGCAGGTCGAACAGATCGCTACCTTCGCCATGGCCGCGCTCGCCGGGATCGGCTCCATGCCCGACACCATCGAGGACCGCGCCGTGGTCATCAAGATGCGCCGCCGCACCTCGGCGGAGAAGGTCGCCCCATTTCGGCAACGCCGCGACGGCCCCGCCCTGCGCACCATCGCCGCCGACCTCACCGCCTGGCTGCGCACCAACATGATCGAACTGGAGAAGGCCGAACCGGCGATGCCGCTGGAAGACCGGGCCGCCGACACCTGGGAGCCGCTGATCGCGGTTGCCGACCTGGCCGGCGGCAACTGGCCCGCCCGCGCCCGCACCGCCGCGCTCGCCTTGAACGCGGCCCGCGACGGCGACGCCGAATACTCCGACCGGCTCCGTCTGCTCATCGACTGCCGCACCGCGTTCGGGGACCTCGACGTCATCCCGTCCATCGTGCTGCTCGAGCGGCTCAAGGCCCTGCCCGAGTCCCCGTGGGCCGAGCTCAACGGCATTGGCCTGACTGCGATGAAGCTCGGCGTGCTGTTGCGCGAGTACGAGATCGGCTCGGAGAACATCCGCTTTCCGACCGGCCGGGTCAAGGGGTTCTACCGGCACGCGTTCACCGACGCGTGGGAACGCTACTGCCCGCCACCTGACCCGGACGCAGTCACCGAGCCGTACAAGCCGTACCAAGACGACGTATCCGCAGCTCACCCCCGGTACGGCTTACTACGCCCGGTACGGCTTGAGCCGTACCACGACCAGGCCGGTACGGCTTAGCCGTACCAGCCCCGAAAAGCCGTACCGGGGCTGACCTGCGAAAACAGGCCCCCGGTACGGCTTGTACGGCTTGACCCCCTCCACAGCACCCCACAAGCCGTACCACCCCTCCACGAACCCGCGAAGACCGCCCGCTGAGAGCCCCACAGCCGCATCGACGCACCCCACCACCCACCCGAGGGTCGGATCATGGCTGAACGGCGCTCTCAACGGGCCACTCTCAAGCCCTTCACCACGGCGAACCCGCCGCCCTCGACGCATCACCCCCAGGCGCAGGACGGGCGCGTAGGGCCGTTCTGCGCCCCCGCACCGCACCGCAGTGGGAGGCCAACCCGATGGCGCGCACCTTCCTCACCCTGCCCGAATTCCTCGCCGAGCTGGACGTACCCAAGTCGACCTTCTTCCGCTGGAAAGCCCTCGGCCAAGCACCCCGCACCTACAAGCTGCCCAACGGCCAACTCCGCATCCGACGCACCGACTACGACACCTGGCTGGAGAGTCGAGAGGAGCCGCAAGCCGCATGAACACCACCTACGACGTTCGCGTCTGGGGTATCCGCGAGCACAAAGGCAAAGATCGCAAGACGGGCAAGCCCCGCAACAGCTTCCGCGCTCGATGGCGAGTGGAAGCGCGGCCTTTCGGGGAAACCTTCCAGACTCGCCCTTTGGCTGAGAGCTTCCGGGCCAAGCTGCTCACCGCCCAGCGCGAGGGCATTGCATTTGATACCGCAAGTGGTCTGCCCGAACCGATGGCCCGCAAGCTGAACAGCAAGTCCTGGTACGAGCACGCCGTCGAATTCGTAGACATGAAGTGGCCGCGGGCTGCTGCGAGCCATCGCCGGAGCATCGCCGAGACCCTTGCCAACGTGACACCAGCATTGCTCGCGTCCACCCACGGATCTCCCAGCGACGCTGAAATCCAGCGCGCGCTCTACGCCTGGTCGTTCAACAAGACCCGCCGTGAGGGCGGATCACCACCCGCCGAGCTGGCACCAACCGTGCGCTGGCTCGAAGCCCACACGATGAAGCTTACGGACCTCAACAATGCAGAGGTCATTAGGAAGGCGCTCGATACTCTGAGCCTCAGACAGGATGGCAGAGCGGCTGCCGCCACCACAGTGGCGCGCAAACGAGGCGTCTTCTACAGCGCGTTGCGGTACGCCGTTGAGCTCCGCCGGCTGCCGTCGCATCCGATGGAACACGTTCAGTGGATCGCACCGCGGTCGGAGGACGAGGTCGACCGCCGCTCGGTAATCAACCCCGCCCAAGCGCTGCAACTCTTGACCGCCGTAAGCCGTCAGGCGCCACGGCTGGTCGCGTTCTTCGCCTGCATGTATTACGCCGCCATGCGTCCAGCAGAGGTCGTGCACCTTCGGATCGATGACTGCAAGCTGCCTGACTCCGGCTGGGGTCTCCTGCGCCTCACCGGGTCTACTCAGCACGCAGGTCTGGATTGGGGCGACGATCCCGGTGTGATCCTGGAGGACCGTGAGTTGAAGCATCGCGCCAAGACCGCGACTCGCCCGGTCCCGGCACCTCCGATATTGGTTCGGGCCCTGCGGTGGCACGTCGCGTGTTACGGCACCGCACCTGACGGCAGGCTGTTCTCCAGCTCGACCTACGGCAGGAGGCCCATCTCGAAGTGGGCCTATGCCTACGCGTGGCGCCACGCCCGCCGGGCGACTTTCACCGAAGCGCAGCAGCGTTCTCCTCTCGCGGCACGCCCGTACGACCTTCGGCACGCAGCCGTGTCCCTGTGGCTCAATGCGGGTGTGCCGGCGACTCAGGTCGCGGAGTGGGCGGGCCACAGCGTCAACGTGCTGCTCAAGGTGTACGCGAAATGCATCGAGGGACAGGACGAGGCCGCTCGTCGCCGCATCGAACATGCCCTTGGCGCGAACGAACTCGACACATGATCCCGAGCCAAACTTTGCCACGCATTTGCCACAACCGGTGGGCCACAGCGGTCATGAGTGGGACTTAGTGAGATCCCAACCAGATTGATCCGCAGACCCCGCCTGGGCGCTTGTGAGCAGCTCAGGCGGGGTGTTCGCTGGTTGGCGGAGGCGGACGGGAATCGAACCCGCCTGACCCGGATACCGCGTCACACCGGTGTTGAAGACCGGGAGGGGCACCAGCCACCTGAACGCCTCCGTTGATCACCCTAGCCCCTGGGCCCACCGCGCCCTGCAGCCGGGAGCGTGGGCATGACGCGAGCCCGAGGCCGTGGTCGCCGCGCCCACGGCGCGCGCGGGCCCACCGCCCGTCGCGACCGTCGCGGCGAGCAATGCCGCAGCGGCGGTCCCATTGACGAGCCCCCGTGGATATCGCGAGATGCTTCGCTGCATCCCGGGAGAGGCCCTTCCATGATGTCCCCGGATCAGAGCAGGCACGAGGCGCCCCGCGGGTAGGCGTGGGGCGTGGGACAGTGCGGGGGTGACGATGAGCGAACGACTCACCCAGTACGCGCACGGTGGCGGGTGCGCCTGCAAGATTCCGCCCGGCGAGCTTGAGTCCGTGGTCGCCGGGCTGATCGGGTCCGCGGCGCCGGACGGGCCCGGGGAGTTGATGGTCGGTCTCGACGACGGCGACGATGCCGCCGTGGTGCGGTGGGGGGCCGGACTTGCGGTCGTCGCCACCGCCGACTTCTTCACGCCGGTGGTCGATGATGCGTACGACTGGGGGCGGATCGCCGCCGCCAACGCCCTGTCCGACGTGTACGCGATGGGCGGCAGCCCCGTCGTCGCCGTGAACCTGCTGGCCTGGCCGCGGGAGAAGCTGCCCATGGAGCTTGCCGGTGAGGTCTTGCGGGGTGGGCTGGACGTGGCGCGGGAGGCCGGGTGTCATGTCGCCGGGGGCCACAGTGTGGACGATCCCGAGCCCAAATACGGCATGGCGGTGACCGGCGTCGCCGACCCGGACCGGTTGATGCGCAACGACGCCGGCGTGGCCGGGACGCCGCTCACGCTGACCAAGCCGCTGGGAATCGGTGTGCTGAACAGCCGGCACAAGGCGACCGGCGAGGTCTTTCCGCAGGCCGTGGCCGCGATGACCCAGCTCAACCGGGCCGCCTCTGAGGCGGCCCTGGAGGCGGGGGCGGTGTGTGCCACCGACGTGACCGGGTTCGGGTTGCTCGGTCATCTGCACAAGTTGTCCCGGGCCAGCGGGGTGACGGCCCGGATCGAGGCGGCGGCGGTGCCGTACCTCGACGGCGCGCGCGAAGCGCTGGCGGCCGGGTACGTCAGCGGGGGAACGCGACGCAATCTCGACTGGGTGTTGCCGTACGCCGACGCCGGTGGCGTGAGCGCCGACGAGTTGCTGCTGCTGGCGGACGCACAGACCTCCGGCGGGTTGCTGGTCGCCGGGGTCGTGCCGGGCTATCCGGTGGTGGGCGAGCTGGTCGCGGCCCGCGCGGACGGGACGACGCTGGAGATTCGGTGAACGGGTCGGCGACGCGCAGCGGCGCCCACACCGCGCTCCGCGCGGGACAGGGGTGCGATCGGCAGGGTCCGCGGGGCATGGGCGATCGGAGCCTCCGTATCCGCTGCGGGTGAGGGCGGCGGACGAAGTGGATCGTACGGGAGGATGGGGGCATGACCGTCCACAAAGTGATCATCGCCGGTGGTGGTGTCGCGGGGACCGCGACCGCGCTCGCTCTGTGGAAAGCCGGCATCGAGGCCGAGGTGTACGAGGCACACGCGTCCGGAGGCGCGGATGCGGGCGCCTTCCTCACCGTGATGCGTAACGGCATGGCCGCGCTCGCGGGGATCGGCGCGGCCGAGGCGGTCAACGCGGTGTCGTTCCCGGCGCGGGCGGTGGCGTTGCTCGACGCCCAGGGCCGGCGGCTCGGGCACCGGCCGATCGAGGGCCCGGCCCGATCGCTCACCCGCGCCGCGCTCTACCGGGCCCTGCAGGAGCTCGCGATCACGCGGGGCATCCGGGTGCATCACGGCAAGCGGATGACCGGGGCCTCGAGCGGCCCCGACGGCGTCGAGGTCGGCTTCGCCGACGGCAGCCGGGTCACCGGCGACGTGCTGGTCGGGGCGGACGGCATCCATTCGCGGACCCGCCGGCTCATCGACCCGGACGCGCCCGAGCCCCGATACTCCGGCCAGCATGTCGTGTACGGCTACGCGCCCGGCAACCCGGCCGGTCTCGACCCGGACGAGTACCACATGGTCCGCGGCAGCCGCGCGTTCTTCGGCCTCACCGTGCCCGGTGGTGACGGCCGGACCTGGTGGTTCGCCCGCGTCCACGGCGAGGAGCCGGCCGCGGGGCTCCGCCCGGAGCAGTGGCGCGAGCTGGCCCTGACGATGTGCCGCGACGACGCCACCCCGGCCCCTGCGCTCATCGCGGCCTCCGGCGCGGACATCGTGGGCGGCGACTCCTATGACATCCCGACCACCCCGCACTGGCACAACGGCCGCATGGTCCTGGCCGGCGACGCCGCCCACGCCGCGGTCCCCGCCGCCGCCCAGGGCGCGTCGATGGCCATCGAGGACGCCGTGGCCCTGGCCACGGCGCTGCACGACCACGACGACCCGACGACCGCCTTCGCCGCCTACGAGGACCGCCGCCGTGCCGAGACGGAGGAGACGGTCGCCGCGAGCGCCCGCCTGGGCTCCCGGTGAGGGACCGCCGCGCACGCCCGGCGACAGATCAGGATGTCCGACCACCGCTGGCGATTCTTCGCGGAAACCTTACAGAAGCCCCACACGGCGTCCGGGGACGAGCCGGAGCGATCACCGGAAGTGGGCCAGAACCCAGAACCCTGACGCGGCCCTACCCGGGCGCCGCCAGTCGACCTGGGGCAGGAAGTGGACGTGCACCGCCGGGCAGGACCGGCGGCGAGCGGGATGGCGTCGCCACATCTGAGGGCTACGCGGTCCTGACGACGGCGAGCGGTTCCAGGCGCACAACGCGCGAGGTCCAGCAGTCCGACGATTCGGTCGCAATCTCGTTGCCGCAGTCACACACGAGATTGGGACCGTCGCATCCGTCCAGGCCGCAGCAGCCATTCCGCCGGCTGAGGTCAGGATGCAGACGACGCACAATCAGATCGTCCGGGTGGATCAGAACCGTGTTCCGGGGCCCCGCGGAGACGTGAATCCTCTCGTCCGTGGAACTGGGCACGTGGGGAGGGCCGAACGGATCGGGATCGACGGCAAACCTCCCCAGCGGTACCCATGCCGGACAGTCCTCACCAGGCTCAAGGTCGCACGGTGCCACCGGTTCGTCGAGTTCCGAGAGGGGTAACGCCTCCAGGTCCTCTGTCAGCACGGCACCGCACCGCAGGCAGGCGAACACAGTCATGAAGTGATCATCGCGCGATCGCCGATCTGGAGCACTCACGTTTCGTCGAACGCTGTCTCGTCCGTTCGGGTACGCCGATATGGTCCGGTTTTGTTCGCCTCTATGACCGCCTGAAGGCCCGCCCACCGACCGGATGCTGCCCTACCTGCGAATACTCGGCCGGCCTCGGGTGTGTTTCCGACTCACTCGACGACGCCAGAGTTACCGACTCCATCGATCTGTTGCAGCTCAGCGACCTGCGTAGCGGCCGGAGCTCATCCTGAGGGATATTCCTGGGATGGGCCGAGCCGACGACCAGCGCGAGATCGACGCGGAGCAGCGCGACACTCTTGCTGACGCGCGACATGCTGAGCTCGATGACCGAGAGCGGCGGTTGGACCAGCGCCAGGACTATCGCGATGCCCGTCACGACGAGCGGGACCATCGAGCCAAGGAACGCGACAGGCAGGCATCGGAGCGCAACAGGCAGGCCGACGAGCGAGACAGGCAGGCCGACGAGCGAGACAGGCAGGCCGACGAGCGAGACAGGCAGGCCGACGAGCGAGACAGGCAGGCCGACGAGCGAGACAGGCAGGCCGACGAGCGAGACAGGCAGGCCGACGAGCGACACAGGGACGCTGATCAGCGCGAGATCGATGCCGAGACGAGCAGCGCGGGCCCAAGCGCTGTCTAGCTTCCGCCTCCCTCGACGACTCCGGAAATACTGCCGCCACGGCCCGCCGAGCGCTGCGGGTGCGGTGGCGCACCGACGCGACTAGTGGATAGTCATCAAGATGGGACTGGACGCAACACAGCCGGCTCAGGTTCGGCTGCCCACGGCGGAGGCTACCCGGGCCGGGCTGAAGGCCAGCAGGCCAGACTTTTCGAGACGCTGGCGCAGACGGCCGACGCCATCGCGTGCACGGAGGAGGAGCGCGCCGGGTTTTACGAGAACGCGGCGGCGCACCTTCCGGGCGCGATCGAGCATGCTGCACGCGCCCGCCGCTTCGCTGCGGCGGAGAGAGCATCAGCTTCAGCGTTCCGAAGTCACAAGTTGCCATCGGAAGAGGTCCGGCAGGCAATCCGTGACTGCGGTGCGAGCGCTGGCGATCAATAGGCGCTTGAGTAGCGTTGGTGCTCGGCCTGAGCGATATTTTCTGCATGGAGCGATCCGACGAACAGCGGGAGATCGACGCGGAGCAGCGCGACACTGAGAGGGTCTTGCGTACCGCGGCGTTGAATGACCGCGCCGCGATATTGGATGGCCGAGAGCGGCGGCTGGACGAACGGCAGGACTATCGTGATGCGCGCGACGATGAGCGAGACGGTCGAGCTAACGAACGCGACCACCAGGCAAACAGGCGGGACAGCCGAGCCGATGAACGCGACCGGCAGGCCAACCGACGCGACGCGCGAGCCGACGAACGCGACCGGCAGGCAAACGAGCGGGACAGCCAGGCTGACAGCCGCGACAGGGACGCGGACCAGCGCGAGATCGACAGCCAGACGAGCAACGCGGACCCAAGCGCTGTCTAGGACGGCCAAGACCCGCTGAGCGCCTTCGGTGGATGCGGCCGGTGAGATCCGCTGTAGTCAGGGGCTGCTGCGCGATGGACTGTCTCTGCCTCCTTCGACGACGCTAGGGAACTACCTCCGCCAGATGTCCTCCTTCTTGGCGACCATGCGATTAGGCGCGCCCGCGATGTGGTCCACGCTGCCCAGGACGAGGGCTGGCAGACCCACGGGCCGGACCCGGCCGACGCCACCGCGCTGCACCGGGCCGTCAACGAACTGGCCCGTGCCCTGCGACACCGGCGAGCCAGGGTCGCTGCCGCCGGCGCTGCCCGAGGCGGGCCGGCGGTTGGTCGTCGACGAGAACCTTCGGTCTCGTCACCACCCCGCGCAGACTCCTCCACCGGCACTCATCGTAGTCACTCTTGGTGACGAGGCGGGGTGGCCGGCAGCGACGTCGGGTTGGCGCCGGAGGTTAGATCACAAGCTCAAGGGTGAGACTCCAAGGTCTGGCCGGAGCGCCCCACCGGCCACCGGAGAAGGGCGCTCAGCGCCCCTGGGCGAGGTCGGCGTAGCGGACGATCTGCACGCCCAGGGCGAGCACCAGCAGCAGCTCCATCACCGACACGACGGTGAGGTCGCCGCGGCCGGGGCCGTCCACCCAGAAGACCACCAGGGCGCTCACCGCGGGCAGGCAGAAGGTGCCCAGGTCCACGACGAGCTGGGACACCTTGCGCAGCCGGCGTTCGGGGTCCGAGCGGTGCGCGATCTCCCAGCCGAAGACCTCCTCACCCGGGGCACCGGCCAGTTCGGCGAGCCGGGGTGCAAGCGTCAGGCGCAGGTAGCGCCCGAGTGCCGAGACCTTCTCGTCGTTGACGAGGTAGGTCCAGCCGAGCACCACGCAGACCGGCGGCAGCAGCAGGAGCAGGCCGCTGTGGCCGCGTGGGGTCAGGGTCGCCGCGACGACGCCGGCCATCGAGGCCAGCGTCGCGTAGATCAGGTTGTCGCGGAAGCCGATGCGGGTCTTCTGCTCCTCCTTGAGCCGCTCGTACTCCACGAGCAGCAGCTTGCCGGTGGTCACCGATGCGTCGCTCACCGCACCATCCTCCCCGGTCCGGCGGGGACGGGGGAAATCACCCGAACGGACACGGCGACCGATTCAGTCGGTGAGCAGGTCGATCACCGCTTCCTCGGTGGGCTCCGCCACGGTGCGGCCTTCCTCGTAGGCCTCGATCACCTTCGGATCCACGTAGGAGCTGCGTGCCACCGCCGGGGTGTTGCCGAGCAATCCGGCGGCTTCCTCCATGGCGTGTGACACGGCCTTCTTCCGCGCGGTGTCCGATTCCTTCGGTCCCACCTCGGCGAGTTCCCCGGCGGCCTTGACGGTGCCGTGCCAGGTGCGGAAGACCTTCGCGGTCATCTCCTCGCCGCTGATCTCGCGCAGGTAGTCGTTGACGTCCTCGGCGCGGATCTCGCGCCAACGCCGCGCCGACGGGTCCCAGTACGCGAACAGCCGCTCCTCGCCCCGGCGCCGCCGCCGCAGGTCGCGCAGGACCTGGCAGACCTCGCCGTCCCTCACCGGGTGGGCATGCTCCCTGCCCGACTTTCCGGTGAACTCGAGCACCACGTAGGCGCCGCGGGTGCGTACGTGCTCGGGACGCAGGGTGGACAGGCCGAACGACGGGTCCTCCTCGCGCTGGGCGTACTGGTCGCTGCCGACCCGGAACATGCCCATGTCGAGCAGGCGGGTGATCGCGGCCAGCACCCGGGCGCGGCTGAGGCCGCGGCCGCTGAGGTCGGTGCACAAGCGGGATCGGATCTCCGGCAGCCGCTCGGCGACCGCCCGGGCGTGGTCGAACTTCTTCTCGTCGCGGGCGGTGCGCCACCGCGGGTGGTAGACGTACTGCTTGCGCCCGGCGGCGTCGAGCCCGGTGGCCTGGACGTGCCCGCGCGGGTCGGTGCTGATCCATACGTCGGTCCAGGCCGGCGGGATGACGAGGTCCTTGATCCGGGCGAGCGCCGCCTCGTCCTTCAGCGGCTCGCCGTCGGCGTCCAGGTAGCGGAAGCCCTTGCCGCAGCGCCGGCGGGAGAAGCCCGGCCGGGTGAGGTCGCTACGCCTTAACCGCATGACGTTCCACGTCGCGGGCGGCCTCCAGAACCTCCTCCACCGTGACGGCCAGCAGGGCCGGGTGGACGTCCGGACCGGGCTGGTCGCCGCGCTCGGCGCGGGTGCCGTGCCAGATCGCGCGATGGTACGGCCGCGGCGGCGGCCCCCAGCGCCGCGGCGGCATCGGGCCGAAGAGCACCACCGACGGCGTACGGTACGCGCTGGCGAGATGGGCGATGCCGGTGTCGCCGCTGACCAGCAGCCGGGCGTGGGCGACCAGGCCGGCCAACTCGTCCAGGCCGGTGCGCACGACGGAGTCCGGGCCCAGTCCGGCGCGGGTGGCCACCCGCCGGACGATCTCCCGCTCGGCGTCCGTACCGGTGACCAGCACCCGGTGCCCGGCCGCCGCCAGGGCCCGGGCCACGGCCGCGAACCGCTCGGGCGGCCACCGGCGCGACGGCGACTTCGCGCCCGGGTGCACGATGGTGACGTCGTGCGGCACGTCCACGGCGGGGACCGCCAGCATCAGGTCCGACGGATCGGCGGCCGCGCCGTAGTGACGCGGCAGCCGGCACCAGCGATGCACCTCGTGATCCTCCTCGATCCAGGCCGGACCGTCGAGATGCCCCGCCTCCGGGCTGGCAAACGCCCAGAGCTTCGCCGGTTCCACCGCTTGCAGCAGGCGGTGCGACCGCGGGCCGCGGCCGTGCAGGTTCACCGCCACCTCCACCGGCGGCAGCGCGGGCAGCGGCGCGCCGAGCCCGTCGGCGGGCACGATCCGGTCGACGCCGCCGACCAGCTCGATCAGCGGCGTCAGCCAGGCGGGTGCGGCGAGCGCGAGGGTCCGGGCCGGGAAGGCGGACCGGAGCGCCCGCAGTGCCGGCACGCCCGCGGCGAGGTCGCCCACGCCGAGGGCGCGCAGCACGAGGATCACGGGTACGAGGTCTCCTGCTCGGCGGCGATGACCAGCTCGCGCACCGCGCAGCCGGCCGGCTGGCCGAGGGCGAACATGACGGCGTTCGCCACGTTTGCAGGGTCGTTGAGGATGGCGTCCGCCCCGGGCTTGTACTGCTCGTCGCGGTCGTCGAAGAACTTCGTACGCATGCCGCCCGGGATGACCAGGGTGACGTTGACCTGACCGGCCAGTTCGGCAGCGAGCGCCCGGGTGAAGCCGACGACGCCGAACTTCGCGGCGCAGTACGCGGTCGCGTCGCTGACCGCCTTGATGCCCAGCGTGGAGGCGATGGTGACCACGCCGCCGTGCGTCTCTTCGAGCGCCGGGACCGCCGCACGGATGACCGCGGCGGTGGAGAGCAGGTCGATGGTGACGATGCGGTCCCAGATCTCGCCGGGGATGTCGGCGAGCGCACCGGGCACGTCCATGCCGGCCGCGGTGACCACGCCGTCGATGCTGCCGCCGGCCCGTGCGATCAGCTCCCGGGTGGCCGCCTCGGCGGCGCGGGTGTCGGCGAGGTCGCACTCGATCCAGTCGACGCCCTCCTTCGGCGGCTGCCGGTCGATGACGAACGGCCGGCCGCCGGCCTTGGTGACGGCGTCGACGACGGCGGCGCCGAGGCCGCTCGAGCCGCCGGTGACGATGACTGCATCCATGGTTACCTCCTGGTGGCGGCCCGTGCCGCGGCGATGGTTCCGGTGGTGGAGCGGCCGTCGAGATAGGGCACGATCACGGTCTGGCCGCCCCAGCGGTGCATGAGTGCGGCCTCGGGCAGGTCGGGACCGCCGTCGGCGTAGTCGCCGCCCTTGACCCACACGTCCGGGCGCAGCCAGGTGAGCACCGCCTCGGGCGTCGGCTCATCGAAGATCACGACCGCGTCGACGCAGTCGAGGGCGGCCAGCAGCCGGGCCCGGTCGGCCTGTCCGGTCAGCGGCCGCTCCGGCCCCTTGAGCGCGGCGACGCTGCGGTCGGAGTTGAGGCAGACGACCAGGCAGTCGCCGAGCTTGCGTGCCGCTTTCAGGGTCGCAAGATGTCCGATGTGGAGCAGGTCGAAGCAGCCGCCGGTGGCCACCACCGTGCCTCCTCGCGCCCGGATCTCGGCGACGAGCCGACCCACCTCCTCGGCGCCGATCCGCTCCGGGCTCTCGGGCTTGCGCTCGGGGGCCAGCGCCGCGGTGACACCGCCGGCGGCCACGTACGCGGTAGCGGCGGCGACGGCCTCCTGGACCGCCTCGGAGACGAGGGCGCCCCGGGCCAGGGCGAGGGCGGCGGTGGCGGCGAACCTGTCCCCCGCACCGCAGGTGTCCCCGTCCGCCTCGTCGGGGGCCGGCACCACCAGCGGCGTCGGCCCGTGGTGGCAGAGCACCGCGCCGGCCCGGCCGACGGTGACCGCCACCGCGCCGGCACGCCAGCGCTGGCGGAGCTGATGTCCGGCGCGCTGGACGGCGGCGAGCATCGAGCCGCCGCCCGCGTCGCCGGTGAGCGCGCGGACCTCGGACTCGTTCGGCGTCACCAGGCGCACGTTCGGCACCGGCGCGGGCCCGTGCGGGTGCGGGTCCCACACGATCGGCGCCCGGGTCTGCTCCAGGGCATGGCGCAGCTCCGGGTGCCGGGTGACGCCGCGGCCGTAGTCGCTGACCAGGACGGCGGTGGCGGCGCGGAGCACCTCGAGGGCGGCCTCGGGCGCGGCGCCGGGCGGTTCCGGGTCGCCGCCGCGGTCCAGTCGCACGAGGACCTGGCCGCCGGCGCGCAGGCGGATCTTCTCCGGGGTGGCGCCCGGCAGCGGCAGCGCGTACACTGCGACGCCCGCGGCGGTGAGCAGCTCGCTGAGCCGGGCCGCGGCAGGGTCGTCGGCGAGGGCCGTGACCAGCGCGACGTCGTGGTCCTGGCCGGCCGCGAGCAGGGCGGCGAGGCCGGCGCCGCCGGGCCGGTCGGCGACCGACCTCTCGTCGAGCACCGGGGCGGGCGCGTCCGGCGCCACCCGGCGTACGGCGCCGTCGATGTCGCGGTCGAGCAGGGTGTCGCCGACCACGACCAGCAGGGGCCGGCCGCTCATGACACCAGCACCGCCTCGCGCCGGGCGGCCACGGCTTTTCCCAGCACTGCGGGCAGCGCGCGGTCGAGGTACTCGCACATCACGTGGACCGAGATGAGATGCAGCTCCTGCACCACCTGCGAGTCGTCCGACGGGCAGCACAGCGCCTCGTCGCACGCCTCGGCGAGCGGGCTCGGGCCGTTGCCGACCAGGGCCCAGGTGCGCACGCCCAGCTCCCGGGCGGCGTGCGCGGCCCGCACCAGGTTGGGGCTGCGGCCGCTGGTCGACATCAGCATGAGCACGTCGCCGGGGCGGCCGTGCGCGCGCACCTGGCGGGCGAACACCTCGTCGTAGCCGTAGTCGTTACTGATCGCGGTGACCGTCGAGGAGTCCGGGGTCAGGGCGATGGCGGACAGCGGCATCCGCTCGTCGCGCAGCCGTCCGACCAGCTCGGCCGCGAGGTGCTGGGCCTCGGCCGCGCTGCCGCCGTTGCCGGCGACCAGCAGCCGTCCGCCGGTGCCGAGGTGGCGGGCGAGCTGGGCGCCCCAGCGGGCGAGACGCCCGGACGCCGCGGCCCGGTACGGCCCCAGCGCCGCCGCCATGCCGCGCACATGGGTGTCCAACGGATCCATCACACAACCGCCTCTCGGGACTCCGTGCTGGTCAGGTGCCGGCCGGCGACGGACGCGTAGACCGCCGCGAGCCGGGTGGCGACGCGCCGCCACGAGTAGGAGTGCGCGGCGCGGTCGGCCGCGGCCGCCGCATACGAGATGCGGCGCACCTCGTCGCCGAGCAGCCGGCGCAGGGCCAGGCCGAGCTCGCGGGGCTCCCGCGGGGGCACGAGGTCGCCGGTGACGCCGTCGACGACCGTGTCCGTCAGGCCGCCGACCGCGGTGCCGACCACGGGTACGCCGCACGCCATCGCCTCGAGCGGGGTGAGCCCGAACGGCTCGTACCAGGGCGCGGCGGCGAGCACCTCCGCCGAGCGGTACCAGCGCGGCATGTCCGCGGCGGCGACCGCCCCGGCCAGCCGGACCCGGTCGGCCACGCGGCACTGCCCGGCCAGGGCGCGCAGGCGGCGGGCGTACGGGTCGTCGTCGAGGCGGCCATCGGGCGGGCCGCCGACGATCACCAGCTCCGCGCCGGGAACCGACGGCAGGGCGCAGATGAGGTCCTCGTATCCCTTGCGGGGGACCAGGCGCCCGACGGTGAGGATCCGCGGCCGCTGCGGGTCGCGGGGCTCGGCCGGCCCCTCGGGGCAGAACAGCGCGGTGTCGACGCCGGAGGGCACGAGCGTCATCTGAGTGCGCGGCACGCCCATCAGCAGCAGCTCGCGGATCTCGTCCTGGCACTGCACGACGACCCGGTCGACGACCCGGCCGAGCTGGCGCTCGTAGGAGATCCGGTGCGCCGGACTGGTGTCGGCGGCGCCCTGGTGGCGGCGCTTCACCGAGCCGAGCGCGTGGTAGGTGAGCACGACCGGCACGTCGCAGGCCCGGGCGGCGGTCACCGCCGCCAGCCCGCTCATCCAGAAGTGCGCGTGCACGACGTCGGGCGCCCAGGTGCCGCGCCAGTCGGCGGCGGTCCACTCGGCGAAGTCGCCCATGTACGGCAGCAGGTCGTCCTTGGCCAGCGTCATGGCGGGCCCGGCCGGCACGTGCACCACCTCGAAGCCGTGGACCTCGACGACCGGGGGCGGTGCGGGGTCGTCGCGGCGGGTGTAGACGCGGACCTCGTGGCCCTGCTCGGCCAGCGCGGCGGCCAGGGCGGCCACGTGGGCGTTCTGACCGCCGGCGTCGACGCCGCCGAGGGCGGACAGCGGGCTGGCGTGCTCCGAGATCATCGCGATGCGCATGTTTCCTCTTCCAGCAGTCGGTCCCAGTCCGCGAGGAAGCGGTCGAGGCCGTAGCGGGCCAGGGCGACCTGGCGGGCGCGCTCGCCCAGCCGGCGGGCCGCCTCCGGCTCGTCGATCAACCATTGCGCCGCCTCGACCAGGGTGTCGACACGGGTGGAGAGCACGCCGGCGTCGGGGGGCACGGCGGCCACGGCCTCGGTGGTGGCCAGCGCCAGAACCGGCATCCCGATCTGCATGGCCTCGATCAGGCTCAGTCCCAGCGAGGTCCATCGACAGAGGTGCAGGTACGCCCGCCGCTGGGCGATCGCCTCGTGCATCCGCGCCTGCGGCGGATCGTCGTACGTGGTGACGTTCTCCATGCGCAGTCCGGCGACGCCCATGCCGTACACGTCGAGCGGGGCGACGGCCGCGAACCGCGGCATGAGGTCGGTGCCGGTGACCCGGTGGCGCCGGACCGGCTCGTTCGTGACGACCGCGAACCGCGCGAGCTCGCCGGTCCAGCGCACCGCGGGCTCGACGATGCCGTGCTCGATCACGGTGGTGCGGGCCGACCCGGTGTCCCAGAACAGCTCGTTGAAGTGGGTGACGTGGGCGACGACGAGGTCGTCCCGGTCGGCCATCGGGTGCCTCGAGTGCGGGACGTCGCCCTTGGGGGTGTTGTGCTCGACGTAGATCTTCGGCGCGCGCAGGTGCGCGACGCGCTCCAGCTCCTCGGGACGCTGGAGCACGACCACGTCGACGTCGTCCGGCCGCAGGGCGCCCACGTCGACCTCCTCGACGGTCTCCGGCCAGTCGAAGGTGCGAGCCCGGCCGCGCCCCCACTCGTCGCGCCCGGCGTTGACCGGCACGAGATAGCGGTGTTTGCCCTGGACGAACGCCGTCGTCCAGGACCCGTGCACGTGCCAGAGCAGAATGTTCACGCGGCGACCTCTTCCGTTCGGTTCTCGGGGGTCCGCACGCCGAGCAGCCGCAGGGCGGCGAGGACGTCGGCGGGCCGGATGGTCGAGAGGCAGGGGTGCCCCGGGACGGGGCAGCGGGTGGCGCGGGTGTCCCGGCAGGCGGCGGCGGGGTCGCCGAGGCGCACGTGCGGCACGCGGTAGGGACCCCACTGCCCGAAGGGGACGGTCGGGGCGTAGAGGCTCACCACCGGGGTGCCGACCGCGGCGGCGAGGTGGGCCGGCCCGGTGTTGGCCACGACCGCGGCGGCCGCCCCGGCGAGCAGGCCCGCGAGGCCGGCCATGCTGGTCGGTCCGGTGTCGGTGGCGACGGTGCCGGCCACGAAGGCGGCGAGATCCCGCTCCCCCGGTCCACCGGTCACCAGGACCCTGTGCCCGTCGGCGGCGAGGGCGGCGACGACGGCCCGCATCGTCTCGGGTGGGCACGAGCGGGCCTCGACGGAGGCGCCGGGGTGCACCACGACGTAGTCGCCGTCGTCGCGGACCGGCCCGAGGATGACCCGCAGGCCGCCGTCGTCGGTGTCCGGCAGCGCGAACCCCGCCGCGGCGGCGACCGAGCGGGCCCGTTCCGCCTCCGGCAGTCCCGCGGGCACGCGGTGCCGCACGTCCAGCAGCGACCCGGGATAGTCCTCGCTGATCGCGGTGATCCGGCGTACCCCGGCGGCGCGCAGCAGCAGCGCCAGCGGCAGCGCCGACTGGTGGAACGAGGTGAAGACGACGGCCTCCTCCGCGCCGGTCGCGGCGAGCCGATCGGTGAGCTGCCGGACGAAGGCGGCGTCGACGTCCCGCGGCTGCGGGTCGATCCAGGGCAGCCGGGCCTCGACGATCTCGTCGACGCCGGGCAGCAGCTCGGCGGCGGCCCGGCCGCGCGGGCCGCAGAGCAGCACGACGCGCTCGGCGCCCGCGGCGACCGCGCGGATGCCGGGACCGGTCAGCAGCACGTCACCGGCGGAGTCGGACCGCACCACCAGCACCGTGCCCGCGCGTGGACGACCGACGACCGGCGTGACCAGCGCCTGCCGCTGCAGGATCAGGTCGGCGGCGCGGCCCAGGTCGCTGGCCACGGCGGGGGCGGCGGCGATCTCGGGGGCCAGCGTGACCGCGGTGGGAACCATGATGCCGGTGGCGCCGGCGGCACCGGCGGCGACCATGTCCCGGCCGATGTCACCGACGACGACGCAGCGCGGGGCGGCGGTGCCGAGGGCGGCCGCGGCGTCCTCGATCATCCCCGGCGCGGGCTTGCGGCAGCGGCAGGCCGCCGCGTCGTCGTGCGGGCAGATCTGCCACACGTCGAACGGGCCGAGCAGTTCCTCCACCCGCGCGTGGACGGCGTCGAGCTGCGCGGCGGTGAACCGGCCCCGGGCCAACCCGGACTGGTTGGTGACCACCCCCAGCCGCAGTCCGGCGGCCCGCAGCCGGTCGAGGGCGGCCCGCGCGCCGGGCATCGGCCGCACCAGCGTGGGATCGCCGTTGTAGGGGACGTCCACGACCAGCGTGCCATCCCGGTCGAACAGGACGGCGTCGTACAGCCCGCTCACCGGGCGGACCCCAGCGGGCGGGCGCCGCGCCACCGGACCCAGCCCCGCAGCCAGTGGACGGTGGCGACCGGCGGGATCGCCACGCTGGTCAACGCCATCGTGGTGACCTCACGGGCGGTACGCGGTCCGGGCGCGATCCGGGCGGCGGCGAACTCCGCGGTCCCGGCGGCCCAGACCACGGCCGCGGCGGACACGGCGGCGGACCAGGCCCGGCGCCGGGTGAGCAGGGCGGGAACGGTGAACGCCGCGGCGAGGATCCCGGCGGCACTCACCGTCAGGTGCCGGCGGCGGCGGCCCGGTGGAATCTCGAGACGGGTACGCCAGTCGCGGCCATAGAGGCGGCGCAGGAGGGCGTCGTCGGTGTTGCCGCGCTGCGTGCGTACGCTCACCCAACGGTCTTCCGGACGCACCGGATGGGTGACCGTCCGCACCCCCTGGACAAGCTGGTAGCCCGCTTGCCGCACCCGGTGCGCGAGTTCCGCGTCCTCCCGGAACGCCCGGGGCAGCCGCTCGTCGAAGCCGCCCGCGGCGGCCAGCGCGCCGCGGCGGTACGCCATGTCCGCGGTGATCCAGGCGCCGTCGGCGAGCCCGGCGGTGACCCGCTCCCAGTCGGTGGGGCGGCGCCCGGCGGGCAGCGGCACCCGCAGGACGCCCTGCACTCCCCCGACGTGCGGGCCGGCGCCGGTCAGGTCGTCGTGCAGGCGGGCGAGCCAGTCCGGGTCCGGCACCACGTCGTCGTCGAGGAACGCCACCCACTCGTGGCTCGCCGCCTGCCAGCCGACGTTGCGCGCGGCGGCCGGGCCCGCGGCCCGGCCGGTGAGGACCTTGACGTCGATGCCGGGCGGCACCGGCAGCTCCTGCGCCGGGTGGCGCCGGTCGTCGACCAGCAGGAACTCGACCGGCACCGGCGCCGGCTCCGCGGTGGCGAGCGCCGCCAGCAGGGCGGTCAGGCTGGGCCGGCCGAGGGTGGGCACCACCACCGAGATTCCGGTCATCGACCGTCCGCTCATCGGCCGTCTCCGAAGGCCTTCGCGCGGTGCACCGCGAAGGGGCCGAGCGCGAGCAGGTCGACCGGCGCGGAGCCGAACAGCTCCATCGCCTCGCGGGGCGTGTCCACCATCGGCCGACCGGCGGTGTTCAGCGAGGTGTTCACCACCACGGGAAGCCCGGTGAGGCGCTCGAACTCGGCCAGCATCTCCGCCACGACCGGCTCGGTGTCGGTGTGGACGGTCTGCACCCGCGCGGTGCCGTCGACGTGCGTGACGGCCGGGATGCGGTCCTTCCACTCCGGTTTGACCCGGTGCACGAAGAGCATGTACGGGCTCGGGTAGACCCCGTCGAAGATGTCGGCGAAGCGCTCGGCGCGCACCATCGGCGCGATCGGGCGGAACTGCTCGCGGCCCTTGACGTTGTTCATCCGGGTCTGGGTGTCGGCGTCGCCCGGGTGCGCGAGCAGCGAGCGGTGCCCCAGGGCGCGCGGGCCGTACTCGCTGCGGCCCTGGTACCAGGCCACGATGCCGTTGGCGGCGAGCACCCGCGCGGCCTCGGCGGCGATGGACTCCGGCCGGGTGTACGGCAGCGCCGCCCGCCTCAGCTCGGCCTCCAGCTCCTCGTCGCTCCAACCACGACCGAGGTCGGCGCCGGTGAACGCGGCGATCGGGCCGGCATCGCGGGCCACCGCGCACGCGGCGCCGAGTGCGGTGCCGGAGTCGCCGGCGGCCGGCTGCACCCAGACCCGGTCGAACGGCCCCTCGGCGGCGACGCGCGCGTTGGCCACGCAGTTCAGCGCGGTGCCTCCGGCCATGGTGAGGGTCTTGAGGCCACCGGACGCCTCGTACGTCCAGCGGGCGAGGTCGAGCAACACCTCCTCCAGGCGCACCTGCACGCTCGACGCGAGGTCGGCGTGGGCCTCGGTCATCTCGCCCTCGGCCGTGCGCGCCTTGGCCAGCGCGGACCAGTCGATGCGCTCGACGGTGAAGCCGCCGTCGTCGTTCGCGTGCACCCACTCGCGGAACAGGTCGAGGTACCTCGGCCGGCCATAGGAGGCCAGCGCCATCACCTTGTATTCGTCGGACGAGTGCAGGAAGCCGAGGTGGCGGGTGAGGTCCTCGTAGAGCAGGCCGAGCGAGTGCGGCAGCTCCTGGCTCGCCAGCGTGGTGAGCCGCCCGTCGCGGTAGGCGCCGGCGAGGTGGCTGGCGACCTCGCCGCGCCCGTCCAGGACCAGCACCGCGCTGTCCTCGGTGACGGACAGTCCCGCCGAGGCGGCGTGCGCGACGTGGTGCGGCACGAAGCGGACCAGCTCCGGGTCGAGCCCCGGCAGCGCGCCCGCGAGGAACTGCGGTGCCCGGCGGGCGTAGTCGACGCGCAGGTGGTCCCACGGGTCGCTGAGCCCGAGGCTCGCCGCGTCGCGGGTGAGTCCCGGGTCGAAGGAGTAGGCGACGGCGTCGAGATCGCCCGGCTTCAACCCGGCCTCCTCGAGGCACCAGGCGGCGGAGAGCTCGGGAAGCTCCCAGGCGGCGAACGGCACGGGACGCTTGCCGTGCTTGCGACGGCTGAAGCGTTCCTCCTCGGCGGCGGCGACGATCCGGCCGTCCACGATCAGGGCGGCGGCCGGGTCGTGGAAGATCGCATTGATTCCCAGGACACGCATGGGCGCCCGGGTACCCCACTCTCCCCGACTTACTCACATGATCAACGACTTCTTCAAACTTCTTGATCGAGTCACTGACCAGCACTGATAGAAGCACTTGTCAGGTTTGGACCACGGCGGAGGGGGCAACCCCGCGCGCATGAACGTGGAGCATCTCATCAATGCCAGTTGGGGTCCGGGCAGCGGCACACGCACGACGACCGTCCTGAATCCGGCGAGCGGCGAGCCGGTCACCACCGTGCCGGTGGCCTCCGACGCCGACGTGTCGGCGGCGGTGAAGGCCGCGCGCGACGCCGCGCCGGGATGGGCGCGTACGGCACCGGCGGCGCGGGCCGCGGCACTGCACGCGGCGGCGAACGCGGTGGAGGCGGCGGCGGACGAGCTCGCGCGCCTCATGAACGCGGAGATGGGCAAGCCCACCGGCGACGCCAGGGACTCGATCGGCGCGGGCGTCGGTACGCTGCGCCAGTACGCCGAGCTCGGCCCGGTCCACCGCGGACGCGCCCTGGCCGGCAACGACGAGGCGATCGATCTGATGGCGTACGCCCCCCGCGGCGTCGTCGCGGCCGTCACCCCCTGGAACGACCCGGTGGCGGTCTCGTGCGGACTGCTGGGCGCCGCCCTGGTCACCGGCAACACCGTGATCTACAAGCCCAGCGAGCGCACCCCGGCGACGGGCTGGCGGCTGACGCAGCTCCTCGCCCCGCACTTCCCCGCCCGGGTCCTCTCCCTGCTCCACGGCGACGGCCCGGTCGGCGCGGCACTCGCGGCGGCGGAGGTGGACGTCGTCGCGCACGTGGGCTCCACCGCGACCGGCAGGTCGATCGCCGCGGCGTGCGCCCGCACCGGCGCGAAGGCGCTGCTCGAGAACGGCGGCAGCGACCCGCTCGTCGTGGACGCCGATGTGGACCCCGAATGGGCGGCGCAACAGGCCGCGCTGGGCGCGTTCGCCAACTCCGGGCAGATCTGCGTGGCGGTCGAGCGGATCTACGTCCACCGGGACGTGGCCGAGCCCTTCCTGGCGGCACTCGGCGCCGAGGCGCGGCGCTGGACCATCGGCCCGCTGGTCGACACCCGGCTGCGCGACGCGGTGCACGCGCAGGTCAGCGACGCCGTAGCGGCGGGCGCACGCGTGCTCGCCGGCGGTGAGGTGCCTACCGGGCCGGGCGCGTACTACCCACCGACCGTGCTCGCCGGCTGCACCGACGCCATGGCCGTGGTGCGCGAGGAGACGTTCGGCCCGGTCGCGCCGGTGGTCACCGTCGACTCGTTCGACGAGGCGCTGGCGCGGGCGGCGGACTCGCCGTACGGGCTGGCCGCCACCGTCCTGACCGGCAAGATGAGCCACGCTCAGCGCGCCTGGCGCGAGTTGCCGGTCGGCACGGTGAAGGTGAACGCGGTCTTCGGCGGCGCCCCGGGCGGCGCCGCGCACCCGCGCCGCGGCAGCGGGCAGGGCTTCGGGTACGGCCCGGAGCTGCTCGACGAGCTGACGGTGACGAAGGCGGTCCACCTCGAGGCCCCGCCCACCGGCTGGTGAGCGGGGGCTCAGCCCTCGGCGTGGCGCAGCCGGTCGCCGAGCTCCTTGTGGAAGAAGTCGATGAAGCCGTCCGGGTCCGGGCCCGCATTCTGCAGGACGATGTGGTCGTAGCCGGCCGCCAGGTAATTTCCGACCGCCTCCACGTACGGCTCAGGGTCGGGCCCGGCGGCGAACTTCTCGCGGACGTCCTCCTCGCGGACGGTCTGCGACGCCGCCTCGAAGTTCGCCGGGTTCGGCAGCTCGCTCATCACCTTCCAGCCGGTCAGCGCCCAGCGGGTGGTCCGGTGCGCCTCCCGTACGCCCTCCTCCGCGGTCGGCGCCCAGGCCACCGGCACCTCGGCGTAGCGCGGACCGGCGCCGCCGGCCGCGCGGTAGGTCTCCACCAGGTCGGCGCGCGGCTCGGTCACGAACAGGCCGTCGCCGAGCTCGGCCGCCATCGTCGCGGCGTCGCGGCCGCCCGCGGCGACCGCGATCACCGGGAGCCGGTCGGGCAGGTCGAAGACGCGGGCGTCGTCGAGCCGCAGATACTTTCCTTCGTACGACTGGTAGCCGCCCTGCCACAGCAGCCTGATGATCTCCAACGCCTCGCGCAGCCGCTCCTGGCGCACGCGGACGTTGCCGAAGCCCTGGCCGACGACGTGCTCGTTGAGCCGCTCCCCGGAACCGACGCCGAGGGTGAAGCGGTCGTCCGACATGATCGCGAGGGTGGCGGCGGCCTGGGCGATGATCGCCGGGTGGTAGCGCACCGACGGGCAGGTGACGCCGGTGGCCAGGCCGATCCGCTCGGTACGCGCCGCGATGGCCCCGAGCACCGTCCAGGCGAACGGCGAATGCCCCTGGGCGTCCAGCCAGGGGTGGTAGTGGTCGCTGATCTCGACGAAGTCGAACCCGGCGCGTTCGGCGGCGACCGCCTGCGCGATGAGCTCCCGGGGCCCGAAACCCTCGGACGCCAGCTTGTACCCGATCTTCATGCCGCCCCCTCGTCTGCCGCTTCCTGCCAGGTGTGCCCCGGGCAGGAAGCGGCAAACGCGGTGGTGGGTGCCTTAGGAGCGGGCGTCCGCCACGGCCTGCTTGCTCTGGTCCTTGGCGTCCTGCGCCGAGGACCGGGCCTGCTCCCTCGTGGTCTCCGCGGCGTCGCGGGCGGTCTCCTTGAGCTGCCCCGCCGCCTGCTGCACCGTGCCGGTGACGTCGTCCTTGAGCTCCGTCGCGGCCTCCTTGACCCGGTCGGTCAGCTCGCCGCCGTGCTCCCTGAGCTGCTCCCCGGCCTGCTTCTCGGCCTCGGTGACCGGGATCAGCGTGGCGGCGAGCATCCCCACGCCGAAGGCGATGATGCCCGCGGCGAGCGGGTTGCCCTGGGTCTGCCGGGTCACCGCCTGCGGTGCACCCTTCACGGCGCCGGCGACGTCGTGCGCCTTCTCGGAGGCCCGGTCGCCCAGCTCCGACGCCTTGTCGCCGAGCTGGGACGCCTTGTCGCCGAGCTGCGCCCTGGTGTCCTGCACCATGCCCGCGGCGGCGTGCGCTCCGTGCTCCGAGGTGCCCATGACCTTCTCCTTCACCGCGGTCCAGCGGCGCCTGGCCACCTGCCGCGGGCTCGTCTTCTCGGTCAGCAGGTCCACGTCACGCGTCAGCGAGGCCCGCGTCTGCTCGATCTCCTGCCTCAGCCGGTCGGGTTCTTCAGCCATTGCGCGTCCTCCTTGATCGTGTCGACGGTGCGCCGGGGCATGGGATCGACGGTCTTGAGCTGCTTGCGCCCGGTGACGTAGAGGACCGCGCCCGCCGCGCCCCAGAGGACGGCGACGATGAGGGCGGCCCAGCCCAGGTCCATCACGTTGCCCAGTCCGAAGACCACGGCGAGGCTCAGCAGGACCACCGCGAGGTAGCCCGCGAACCCGGCGCCGCCGAGCATCCCGGCGGCCTTGCCGGCCTTGGCGGCCTCCTGCTTGAGCTCGGCCTTGGCCAGTTCCACCTCCTGGCGGAAGAGCTGGGACAGGTCGTCGCTGATGTTGCCGATCAGCTCGCCGACGGAGGTCGCGGAAACCTCCTCGGCGCGGTCGTGGCCGGTCGGGTACGGCACGGTCATCGGGTGCCACCCGGATATTCCTCGTCCACGACCACGGGCCTGCCCGTGCCGGTGGAGGCGTACTCGGTGCCGGCGACCGGATATCCGCCGGTGGTGGTGCCGGCCGGGTCGGTGTACGCCGTGGTCGCACCGGGTGCGGCGGTCGAGCCGGTGCCGTAGCCACTGTCGTACGGGTCGCCCGTGCCGTAGCCGCCGTCGTTCCTGGTGCCCGTGCCGGAGACGAAGGCGTCCGTCCGCGGTTTGCCGGTGTCGCCCGCCCGCGGCTCGTCGGCCTTCATGATGCCCTTGCCGAGCCGGCCGGCCACGAACCCGGCCGCCAGCGCGGTGGCGAGGAAGGCGCCCGGACGGCGGCGGGCGAAGTCGGTCACCTCGCGCAGCACGCCCTCGGGGCCGTTGCGGTCCAGGTAGTCGGCCATCTGCCGGCCGCCGTCGGCGATCCGGGAGACGACCGCCGCGGCCGGCGAGTCCTGCCGGTCGCCGCGCATCTCGTCGAGCTGGTCGGCGGCCTGCCGCAGGCTCCCGACGAGCTTGTCGTTCTGGTCACGGGCCTGGCTGCCGACCCGGTCGCGGACGTCGGACGCGACGGACCTCATCTGGGTCTTCGCCTCGGCACCGACCCGCTGGACCTGCTCCCTGGCGGTGTCCTTGACCTCGCCCGCGGCCTGTCCGGCGGCGTGCGCGCTCTCCCCCGCGGCCTGCTTGACCTGCTCCCTGGTTCCCTCGTCCGTCCGGGTGCCGGAAGGCACCTCGGTGGCGGGGTGGGCCGGGACGACCGGCTGGACCGGCACCTCGCCGTAGCCGAGGGTGGCGTCCGGTGCACGGGCTCCCGTAGCGGGGTCACTCATCGCTACCTCCATGATGGTTCGTCCGTTGGTGCATCGCTCCTTTCGCTACCCATCGCGGCGGCCCGCCGAACATAGTTGCCATGGCACAATGAATGTATTTTCGCTGCATGATTCGCCTCTCCCGGGGTATCCCGGGCGGTTCACCACCGTAGGCGCCGCGGTTCTCCAGGCCCGGCGCCGCCGCGCCCGGTGATCACGCTGCGTATCGTGCACAGGAGACGGTCACTTTCGGAGCGCCTCGTAGTAGGGCTTCATCGCCGCGTAGTAGTCGTCGAAGCTCGGCGCCGGTGCGCCCTCCCCGCGTCGCCACCAGCATGTCGAGGTAGAACTCCCAGCCCGGGCCCATCTCGCCGACCCCGTCGGTGGTGTCGAGGTGGTGCACGAGCCTCAGCTCGGTCCGGTCGCCGGCGCGCGACAGCAGCAGCTCGATCCGCCAACTTCCGGAAATCGCCGGTCGTCGGCAGGGCCAGCCGGTGCGGCGGGTCGCAGGCGTCGATCCGTACGTCGAACCAGGGTGCCTGGTCCTCGTTCGCCCTCTGCATCTTGATCGTGCGGCCGGGAGCGGCGTCGCCCTCCCACGGTCCGAACCAGCGCGCGGTGCTCCCCGCCCGTGGGGCGGGTGAACCGGCCCAGCCACGCGATCAGGTCCGCGAAGCGCGACGCGTCGAGCTCGCGTCTGGCAAGAGAACGGCGGTCGCCCTGAGGACGACCGCCGGGGCGACTACCTCCCCGCGGGCAGGCCGGCCACGAAGACGGGACAGTGCGCGACCGGATCCGCGGGCGGGACGAGGTGGGCATCGCCGAGCACGTCCGCCGAGGCCTTGGTGATGTTCCTGACCCCCCGCTCGTCCTCGTACGCCTGCAGCGCGCTCACATACCGGTTGTTACCGAGCGGGTAGAGCACTAGCTGTATCCCGTCGATGTAGGCGCAGGCCGACTCGTCCCGGCCCCAGCCCATGATGTGGTGGCCGCCGTAGCGCTGCGCGAAGAATCCGGTCCGGTCGGCGCCGGCCGATGCGGCGACGGCCTGCGCGACCGGTTCCGGCGCGGCGGCCGCGCCGGCGGGGCCGGCGGTGCCGACCAGGCCGGCAGTGACCACCAGCGCGGCCGCCAGGGTGGGGATTGCTCGCATGGAAACTCCTCGGATTCTTGCCTGTTTTCCGTCCAGGCACGGGCAGTCCATCGTCCACCTATCAGTGACGAATGTCGATCCCCAATGGCTGAAAGGCTCGTCATCCGCCACGACCGTCCAATTGCGAGCCACCGGCTACTGGCAGTAGCTTTTCTCCAGTCGACGCGGTCGATGGAAAAGGGCGACCACAAGATGCCCGTACCGAATGGCTTTCTTCCAGAAGAGGATTCCTATGGCCGACATGAGCCGACGTGAGGTCCTGCGCTACGGCGCCGCCGCAGCGGTGAGCGCCGCGACCGTCGCGGTGGGGGTGCAGAGCATCACCGCCGCCCGGTCCGACGCGGCACCGCAGCGCGCCGCCGCGGATCCGCGCGACTTCGACGAGATCTACAAAGGCAAGAAGATCAAGGGTAAACACAACTCCAACGGCAAGCACGAGCTGCACATCAACAACAAGAAGCTCGCGCTGACCCCCATCGACACGCTGTTCGTGCCGGAGGACGGGTCCGCACCGCACGTGGGCGTCGGCTACATCAGCGCCGTCAACCACTACGACCCGATGGAGATCGACGGCGACAAGCACAAGGACGGCCTGAAGAAGCTGGCCAAGAAGGTGGTCGACACCCTGGGCGAGTTCGAGCTCAGCGACGAGGCGGGCCTGGCGCACCACCACTGACCACGGTGTCCACACGCCCCACCCCCCTCCTCGACCATTCGAAAGGTGACCGAACAATGGCTGTCGCACGCAAGAGTGTCGCCGCTCTGACCTCCACGGAGAAGACCGCGTTCATCAACGCACTCCGCCAGTTCAAGACGACGTCCGCCAACGGGCGCAACTACAACTGGTACATCGACCAGCACATCGCATTCTTCGCCCGGACCTCGGACAACATCAGCCACGCGCACCAGTCACCGTCGTTCTTCCCGTGGCACCGCGAGTGTCTGCGGCTGCTGGAGTTCGACCTGCAGACGGTCAGCGACAACCCGAACATCTTCATCCCGTACTGGGACTGGACGGCCAGCGCCACGCCGTTCACCGCCGACTTCCTCGGCGCGATCACCAGCGGCAGCGTCTCCAGCGGCAACTTCAGCCCGTCCTGGGGCTGGGCGATCTACCGGAGCAGCATCGCCACCACGTTCCTGCAGCGCCGGCTCGGCCAGAACGCCACCCGCCCCACCGCCACCACGGTGAGCACGGTCCAGGGCTACTCGGTGTACGACCAGTCGCCGTGGAACTCGACGGTGATCAACAGCTACCGCAACCGCAACGAGATCGACCTGCACAACCGGGTGCACAACTACGTGGGCGGTCACATGGGCACCCGCGAGGCGCCCAACGACCCGGTCTTCTGGCTGCACCACTGCAACGTCGACCGGCTGTGGTGGCAGTGGCAGCGCAGCCGCGGCGTCGACACCTACCTGCCGCGCACGGGCACGACCGGCGTCATCGACAACGCCGAGACGATGCGCCCGTTCGCCACCGGCCGGACGCCGTCGGCGGTGCGCGACATCAGCACCCTCAACTACAGCTACGCCTGACCCCGGATCCCGAGGCGGCACTCCCGGCGGGTGCCGCCTCAGCCGGGCAGCGTGATGTCCAGCCGCCGGGCGAGTTCCCGGTGTGCGTCGACGACCGCGCCGACGAAGCGCGCCAGCACACGCTCCGGCGGTTCGGGCCGGGTCAGGCGCAGCCAGTACACCTCCCGCTCGAGGTGCGCGGTGGAGATGACGCCGGGCCCCCGCGCGAGCGCCAGCTCCACGAGGTCGTCGGAGACCTCGGTGTAACCGCCGGTGTCGACGATGGCCTTGACCCCGCAGTCGATCAGAAGCTCCCACGCCCGCCCGTCGGCCGTCACCACCTCCAGCAGGCCGGGAAGATCCTCGCGGTCGACGGCCAGCTCCGCGTTTCCCGGGTCGTCGGCGATGGCGAGGAACACCCGCGGCGCCCGGGCGAGCGCCGCCACTACGGCCGGCTCACCGGCCAGCGTCGCACCCTCGTACTCGAGGGCCGGGTCGTCGGCGATGAACCCGATGTCGACGGGCGCCAGCACGCGGCGCCGCAGCCACCCCCACACGTACCCATCCTTGCGGAGGACCCGGGCCGGCCCTGCGCGTTCGCCGAATCCCGGAGGATCACGCCGGCCGGACGTCCAGCAGCTCCGGTGGGGGGAACTCGTCCGGATGCTCGTCTTCGGCGCCGACCCACTCGATGCCACCGAGGAGCTCCCCGCGCCGGGCGTCCTCGACCGTGTACAGGAACAGGCCGTCCGAGCCATCACGGACGCCCGCGTCGACCTGGATCGTCATCCCCCGGCCGAGGTCCTGCTGGAAGTCGACGGACGGGCAACCGCAGCCGCACACGCCGACCACCCTCGCCTCGGGAGCCTGGCGCCGCAGGTTCTCGACACCGGCGAAGTCGACGGCCAGCAGCGCCACGAGCACGGCCTGCTCCCGCTGGGTCAATGACCTCGGCTCCATGATGATGATGATCATCCCATCGGCGGACGTCGCCGGGACTTCCGGGCTAGTCTCCCGGCGTGAGTGACTACGCACCCCCGCTGATCAGCGCCGAACGGGTCATCGGCGGCCGCCGGTACGACTTCTCCCGCCGGGTGGCGGTGATGGCGATCGTGAACCGTACGCCGGACTCCTTCCACGACCGGGGCCGCACGTTCGCCCTGGACCGGGCCACCGAGGCGGTGCGCTCGGCCGCGGAGGCGGGTGCGGACTGGATCGACATCGGCGGCGTGCCGTTCGCGCCGGGGCCGGAGGTGTCGACGAGCGAGGAACTCGACCGGGTGCTGCCGGTGGTCGAGGCGGCGCAGGGGATGGCGGTGGTCTCGGTCGACACCTTCCGGCCGGAGGTCGCCCGCGAGGTGATCAAGGCGGGTGCCGGGGTCGTCAACGACACGTCGGGCCTGCGGGACCCCGCGATGGCGGACGTGGTCGCGGGCACGGACGCCGCCCTCGTGATCACGCACAGCCTGGCCGCGCCGCGGACGCCGTACCCGGGTCCCACGTACGGGGATGTGACCGCCGAGGTGGCGGACTACCTGCGGCGGCGGGTCCGGCTGGCGCTGGACCGCGGCGTACGCCCGGAGCAGATCATCATCGATCCCGGCCACGACCTCAACAAGAACACGCTCCACACGCTGGAGGTGACCCGGCGCCTGCACGAGATCGCGGACATCGGCCATCCCCTGCTGGCGGCGGTGAGCAACAAGGACTTCATCGGCGAGACCCTCGACCTGCCGCAGCGCGAACGCCTCTCCGGCACCCTGGCGGCGGTCGTCTTCTGCGTGCTGCGCGGCGCCCGCATCGTCCGCGTGCACGACGTGCGTCCGGCGGTGGAGGCGGTCCGGATGACCGAGGCGATGCTGGGACTGCGCGAGCCGGCGTACACCCGGCACAACATGCCTTAGGCCTTGTCGGGGCCGAGCAGCTCGATCATCCACGGTTCGCGGGGCACCGCGTCCGGGCCGACCACGCGCATCGCGCCCAGGCAGGTCAGCAGCATGCCCTCGGCGAGGAACCCGCGGGCCTCGTCCTCGCCGGCGCCGGTCAGCTCCCGGACCGTACGGTAGATCCGGCCGAAGCAGTCCCGCACGACCGGCCCGATCGAGGGGTCGGCGCTCGCGGTGAAGCCGTGCAGTAGCACGGTGATCAGCTCCCGCTCGGCGAGCAGGTCGTCGTAGGCGGCGCCGAGGCTGGCCAGGGTGGGCTCCTCGGCGGCGGCCCGCCGGAACCGCTGCTCGATGCGGTCGCCCGCGCGCCGGACGGTGTCGAGGAAGAGCTGCTGCTTGGTGCCGAAGATCCTGATCACGTACGGCTGGGACACCCCGGCCAGCCGGGCGACCTGGTCGGTGGTGGTGCCGGAGTAGCCGCCGGCGGAGAAGGCGGTCAGGGCGGCGCGGAGCAACTGCTCCTGGCGTTCCTCGGCGGTAAGGCGGGTGCGGGCCACGTTCCCGACGCTACCTTGCCAAGGCATCGGTTGATAACTAAGGTGGCGGCGTCGTTAGTTATCAGTGAATAACAACTAGGAGCGCGCGATGACCGCCGTCCTCGACCGGCCGGCACCTCCGGCCACCCGCCCGCTGGCCGCGGTGCTGGCCGCCGTCGGCATCCCCACCTTCATGGTCACCCTCGACAACCTCGTGGTCACCACGGCGCTTCCGGTCATCCGCACCGAGCTCGGCGCCTCCCTGGCCGACCTGCAGTGGTTCGTCAACGCGTACACGCTGCCCTTCGCCGCCTTCCTGCTCACCGCCGCCGCCCTGGGCGACCGGCTCGGGCGCCGGCGGGTGTTCATCGCCGGGATCGTCGTCTTCACGCTCGCGTCCGCGGCCGCCGCGCTCGCCACCGAGCCGTGGATGCTCACCGCGGCGCGGGCGGTGCAGGGGCTGGCCGGCGCCGCCGTCGCTCCCCTGTCGCTGACGCTGCTGGCCCAGGCCGTACCCGAGAAGTTGCGCAACGCCGCGGTCGGCATCTGGGGTGGCATCAACGGCCTCGGCGTCGCCGTCGGCCCGGTGGTCGGCGGCGCCGTCGTGGAGGGTCTGCACTGGTCGTGGATCTTCTGGCTCAACGTGCCCGTCGGGGTGCTCGCCGTCGTGCTGGCGACGACCGTGCTGCGCGAGTCGCGCGGCGGTGCACCCCGGCTGGACCCCCTCGGCCTGCTGCTGTCCGCGGCCGGGATGCTCTCGCTCGTCTGGGGCGTGGTGGACGGCCCCGAGCACGGCTGGACGTCGGCCCGGGTGCTCGGCATGCTCGGCGCCGGCGGCGCCCTGCTCGCCCTCTTCGTCGCGTGGCAGCGGCGCAACCCCACGCCGATGCTGCCCCTCAGCCTGTTCCGCTCCCGCGGGTTCGGCCTGGTCAGCGTCGTCACCCTGACCTTCTCGGCGGGCACGTTCGGCGCGGTGTTCCTGCTCGCCCAGTTCTTCCAGGTCGTGCAGGGGCTCAGCCCGCTGGCGTCGGGCGTACGCACGCTGCCGTGGACCATGGCCCCGATGGTCGTCGCTCCGCTGGCGGGCATCTTCGCCGACCGCCTCGGACTGCGCAACCTCATCGTCGCCGGGCAGGCACTGCTCGCCGCGGGCGTGCTCTGGATCGCCGTGGCGACCACGACCACCGTCTCCTACGGCGACCTGGTGGTCGCGTTCGTCCTGGCCGGGGTCGGCATGGGCCTGACCTTCGCGCCGATCAGCACGATGGCCCTGGCAAGCGTGCGGCCGCAGGAGAACGGCGTCGCCTCCGGCGCCAACAACACCATCCGCGAGCTGGGCATCGCCGTCGGCGTCGCGGTCCTGGCCTCGGTCTTCAGCGAGTACGGTGGCTACACCTCGCCGCAGTCCTTCGTGGACGGCGTCGTGCCGGCGGTCATCGTCGGCGCCGCCGTGATCGCGGTGGGCGCCGTCGTGGCAACTCTGCTCCCCGCACGGCCCGCGCCCCGGGACTAGCCGGTCCGCGGGCGCTTGCACCCGCTTCGAGAAACTCGCCGTGCGCTACGCAGCAACCGTGACCATCGCCGCGATCAACGAGTGGCTATGACTTCGATACACGCCCTAGATCCAGCCTTGTTCCCACGCTCGGTACGCCGCCGCGTGCCGGGTGTCGGCGCCGAGCTTGGCCATCGCCGCGGACAGGTAGTTGCGCACGGTGCCGGGCGCCAGGTGGACCGCCGCAGCGATGTCGGCGATCGGGGCGCCACCACGGGCGGCTCCGAGGACCTCCAGTTCGCGGGGCGTCAGTGGGCACTCGTTCTCGGTCAGGGCGCTCGCCGCGATCTCCGGGTCGACGTACCGGCGGCCCGCGTGCACGGTCCGGATGATCTCGGCGAGCCGCGCGGCCGGTGTGGTCTTCGGGACGAAGCCGCTGACCCCGGCGGTGAGTGCGCGCCGCAGTACCGCCGGGCGGGCATGCCGGGTGACCAGGACTATCGGGATGGCCAGCCGGGTCCGGATCTCGGATGCGGCACGCAATCCGTCGCCTGGGGGCATCTCCAGGTCGAGGACGGCCAGATCGGGCCGTTGCCGTACGGCCACCTCGACCGCGGCGACGCTGTCCGACGCCTCGGCCACCACGGTCAGGTCGTGTTCCAGCGTGAGCAAGGCGGCCAGCGCGCCGCGGAGCAGGTCCTCGTCGTCGGCCAGCAGCAGCCGGATCATCGGGCGGCCGGCATCGGTAGGCTGGCCTGGACGGTGAAGCTGTCCGCGGTGCGGGTGGATCGCAGGCAGCCGCCGGCGGCCGTCAGGCGGTCCCGCAACCCGGCCAGGCCGCCCGCCGGCCCGGTCGGCTCCAGCGGCGCGTCGTTGACGAAGCGCAGCACCAGGGTGCCGGCTTCGGCGATCAGGACGATGTCGCAGCGACGGGCGGTGCTGTGCCGCAGCACGTTGGTGGTGCACTCCCGGGCCACCAGGCCGAGCAGGTTCCCCACCGTGGGCGGTAGGAGCGGTAGGCCGTCGGGACGGGAGATCGTCGACTCGATGCCGGCGGCCTCGAGTACCCGGGCGGCGTTGGCTATCTCGGTTTCCAGCGACACCGCGCGGTAGCCGCGGACGAGTTCGCGGGTGTCGCCCAGGGCTCTGCGGGCCAGCACCTGCACCTCACGCATCTGCGCGACGGCCCGTGCCGGATCGATGTCAGCCAGCCGTTCCGCCAGCTCGCTCTTGAGCGCGATGACCTGCAGGTTGTGCCCTTGGATGTCGTGCAGCTCGGCCGCGAAACGCTGCCGTTCGTCGGTGATCGCGGTGGTTCGTTCCGCTCTGCGGGCCTGCTCGAGGCGCTCCGCGACAGTAGACATCCACACCTGCGCGTACAGGGCCGCGGCGCACAGTACGGTGATGCCCGCATCGGTCAGGGCGTCTGCCGCTGCGGCCGGCTCGATCGACCAGGAGCCGGCCAGCGATGCGCCGAACGCCAGTGCGGTCCCGGCCGGCCAGACGACGCGGCCGGGCCATCCGGCACCGGCATGTACTGCGGCGAGTACCGCGGCCAACGGCAGTGCCCAGGGGAATCCGCCGGAGTGCACCCGCTGCGCGTAGAGCAGGATCGCGCCAGCGCCGGTCGCGGCCACGGCGGTGACCACGGCCGGCGGGGGCGGAGTACCGAGGACCGGCACGGCGAAGAGGCGACCGGAGACCGCGCACACCGTCAGCGCGACGGCGAGCACCATGCCCGCGGCCGCCGGAGCGGGGTCGGTCCGCACCTCGGAGGCGAGGATCACCACCATTCCCACCAGGCAGCCGACGAGTCCCCACCACGTGAGCTTGCGCAGCAGGACCAGGCCAGTGGAGGGTTCGGTCGACGCGGTCACGCCACCATTCTGCGCGCTGGCACGGCGCGGAAGCCGCCTCGCCCGGCACATTGATGACATCTGTCATCAGATCCGATGCACGAAGGCCACTACGGCCTCGCCTGATCGCTGCCGAGACTCAAGGGCATGAATCCGATCGTCTGTCATGGGCTGAGTTACTCCTACGGTGCATCAGAAGTGGTGCGGGGCGTGGACCTGGACGTCGGTCCGGGCGAACTGTTCGCACTGCTCGGCACGAACGGCGCCGGCAAGACGACCACGATGGAGATGATGCTCGGACATCGCCGTCCCGCCGAGGGCACCATTCGGGTGCTGGGACACGACCCGCTTCGGGACCGGCGCCGCCTCGCCGCGCACGTCGGAGTCGTGCTGCAGGAGAGCGGTTGCAGCCCCGAGCTGACGGTGGCCGAGACGGTCCGGCTGTGGCTACGCCTGCGCGGACAGCATGCGGTGGCCCGTACGGTGCAAGCACTGATCGAGGAACTGGACCTGAACTCCCGTGCCGACGTGCCGGTGCGGCAGCTCTCCGGCGGCGAACGTCGCCGGTTGGACCTGGCCGTCGCGCTCTGCGGCGATCCCCCACTGCTGCTGCTCGACGAGCCGACCTCCGGCCTGGATCCGCAGTCCCGGGCCAGGACTTGGCGAGTGCTGCGGGATCGGGTGAACCGCGGCGTCACCATCCTGCTGACCACCCACTACCTGGAGGAGGCGGAGGTAGCAGCCTCACACGTCGCCATCATGAACGCCGGAACCGTCGCGGTCGCCGGCACGGTGCCGCAGGTGCGCGGCGCCGGAACGCTCGCCGAGGCCTTCGACCGGGTAGCCGCTTGCCCCACCACCGAGCGGGGGACCCGATGAGCCGAGCTGCGGGCCCGGCGGCCTGGCTGCTGATCACCGGCGCCGAGCTGAGGTCCCTGCGGCGCAGTGCGTTCGCCGTGGTGATGGCGGCCGTGCTGCCGTTCGCGATCGGACTGCTCATCATCTGGGCGGAGGGCGACACGGGCAAGGCCGGCCGGGGCGGCTCCGTGGGGCTGCTGCTCGTCACTCTGCTGGTGTTCACCGCTTACGTGCCGGGCACGACAGCCCTGGCGGCGCGACGGCAGCAGCTCGTCCTCAAGCGCCTCCGGACGTCGGGAGCGCCCGACCTGGCCGTCATCGCGGGGGTGCTGACCCCGTACGCGTTGCTGACCGTCCTGCAGTCGCTCGTCCTGTTCGGCATCGTGGTCGTCGCGGACGGGCCCCCGTCGCTCCGGCCGCTGCCACTGCTCGCCGCGCTCGGCGCCGGAATCGCGGTCGCTTGCGTCATGGCGGTGGCGACGGCGGCGTACACCTCCTCGCCGGAGCTCGCGCAGCTGACGACGACACCGATCGCGCTGGCGTTCGTCGGTGGCGGCTTCTGGGCGCTGACCATCCCGGCGGCCGAGGTGGGAGCAAAGATGCTGGCACTGCCCGGCGTCGGCGTCACCCAGCTCACCCGGATCGGTTGGCACGAGGCGGAGCCGAGCGGCTCGGCGGGGGCCCTCGCGGCGCTGGTCCTGCTCGCCGCCGTCGTGACCCCGGTGGCCGTACGCGTCTTCAGCTGGGACTCCCGGCGCTGAACCGGCCCCACGCCGCCACCTCTCGCCGGGGCGGCGTGGGGCCCGGGCATGCCGGCTTCGGGCGTCGGAGCAGTTCACGCCTCTACGGCACCGCGATGCTGTGGCCGGAGCTCCGCGAGCCGGCCGGCGGGCCACCGGCGCGTGTGGAGCGTCGTGCAAGGGTGTCGATCAGCGAGTGCCGGGATCGGACGCCGATGAGTCGTCGAGCTGCCGCCGCTCGCGGAGCCGTCGCGCTTGGCGGCCGCGGTACACCCGAAGGGTGCTTGCGAGGGTGTCGCGTACGTGCGGGTCAGGAGGATCGGCCAGGTAGGCAAGCTCTTCGGCGCCCCCGGCCCAGGATGGCATCAGCTCACCACCGACACCTGAGCCTACCTGAGCTTGCCGTTTAACCTCCGGCCCTACCCGGCGTCCCCTCGGACTAGCACGAGCGTCATTACGGGTGACCACGGTAGGTACGACGGGCGAGCCCTGTGCGGGCAGAGGTGGGGCCGAGCGCGCGTTCTATGCGGCTAGGACCGGCTCCTTTGACAGAGCGAGTTGCGCCGCCAGCGCCAGGAGCAGGCGATCGATGACACTCTCCGCAGCTTCTTCCTCTGTCACCTAGCGAGGATACGACGAGACAACAGCGCTCCTGTCGACCGGCGGACGACTGTCGTCGGCATCCGCACATCGGCCAGATCCGTGCACTCGAAGGGTCCGCCTTCGAGCCGGCTGACTGTGACTGAGCGTCATCTCGTGCCTGGGTGGGTGACGCTTCGGCATGCTGAGGCGCTCGGAACCGTGTCCGCTCCTATCGATGATCGTCGCGGCGGTCAAGGCTGACCGAGCAGAAGCGATCGATGTGTTGGCGGAGCTTCGTGAGCAGCTCTACCAATGCATGACCCGGCGGGCAGACGCCTCGTTCGCGCTGACCGAGGCGCTGTCGTGCACCGACGGGCCGGTCAAGACGCTGGTCGGGTTGTCGCTTGCCCCGGAGCACCGCCGCGGCCACGGTGCCATGTATGACGCGCTCCACCACGGCCGCATCGATGTCGAGTCGCTGACCCGGCAGTTGGTGGCCGGCCCGCGTGGCTGCAGAGCGATGAGACGCCTACCTGCGATAGCTGCGCGCAACCGATGACGTTCGTCGTACAGCTTGAGGAAGGTCACGACCACCACACCTCGATGAACTTTGGCGGCGGCGGATGCGGCTATGGCTTCCACTGCCGCGCATGCACGACCGCCGCGTTCCTCTGGCAATGTTGACGGGCCGTCTGATCGCGGGCCTCACGGCTGGGACACCCCCGCCCACGTCCCGGCTAAATGAGCGCACCTCGACGAACGTTCGTCAATCAGCCCGAATCGGAGCGGAGGTTAGATATTGGCAGCTAGGGCGTGCAGGACTTGGCCGGCCGCCACGAGGTCGACGCCGATGCCATTCAGCGTGACACAGGCGGAATGCGCAGTGTCGAGCTCGTCAACGCTGCGCTCGTACCGGTGGATGGCAGTCAGCTCAAGGTCTACGGCTCCGCCCGTCGCGCCGATCCGGTAGATCCTGCTTCTCACGGGTACCGGTTCGGCTAGGCACCGGACGATCGCGACGAGCGATCCGCTGGCGTCGACCTTGACCTGGTGGACCTCTAGGCGGAGATCGTTTACCTCGACCTGTGCAGGAGACGGCATCCGTCACAGGATAGTGGCGATCTGAGCGAACAGTCCCGGCAGTTCAGGTCTACCCAGCTGCGCGGCGCCGGTCTACAGCGGGCCGTCCCGCAAGAAGTCACCCCGCCGGCTTACCGACCGCTACCCGCCCGCGCTACCCAGCGCACACGCACGGCGGCAGAAGAGGCTGTCACGCTGGCAGCGCCGGGTTTAATCGTTTGCGCGGATTACTATGCTGCACTGCATGATGCTCATCAATTCAATGAAATGGCTGGCGGCCGCGGCCGGTGCCGCGGGGCTCGCTGCCACGGTGGGCGCGGGCCCGGCGTTCGCGGCCGATCAGCCGGCGGAGACTGTGGACCTCGTCGCGGATGCCGCGACCGTGTCGGGCGTCGTTGGTGAGACCGTGCCGTTGTCGCTGCAGATCCGCCATGCCGGCACGGCCTACATCTACCCGGCGACGACCGAGGCCGCTGACCAGCCGGGGGCCTTCTTCGCGGTGCCCAGCGGCACCGCGGTGACGGCTGTCCCGTCCGGGTGCATCGCCGTTGTCGACGGCCGCATCGATATCGCGAACTGGCGGATGCCGGGACAGTCGATGTACTGGTGCCAGGGACCGGTCATCGAGTTGGACGGCTACATGCCTGGGCAAATCGGGACGTGGACGTTCGACCTGAAGATCAACGAGGCGGAGGTGTTGCCCGGCTCATTGACCGCCCACCTGAACTGCGACGCTGCCGAGTGCCGCGATGTCGACCCGGCCAACGACGCGGCCCCGGTTACGGTGAACCTGGCGACGGAGCCCGCGACGGCGTAGGTGGCGGGGACGCGGCGGGCGCTGGTGCCGGCTCGGCGTTCCCAGAAAGGCGCGAGCAGCCCAGGTCGGCCGGTGCCGTTGAGGGTTCCCCTGAGGGGCAATGCGTCTACGCTGTGCTCAGCGGCGTCGTCTCTGCCCTCCGGTCCCAGCGCGCTTATGGCGCCGCTGGGCCACCGGGGGGTCATGGGACTCTTCCTTCTGCCACAGATACCAATTGGCCGTTTCCATCAGGCCACCTCAGTCTGATTGTTGATCACAGTGCGCCCATACGGGCATCTGGCCTGTAAGGCCATGAAAAGATGAGTTCGACGGCAACTATTGGCTGAATGGAATTCCTGGCCGGCAAGGCGCCTGCCCCATTGGCAAGGAATCCGGCACTGCGGCGACTGCTGAAGCGGTCCGGCCTACGCGTTATACACGCCCACGGTCCCCATCCACGGGAGGTGTCCGACCAGGAGCGCCACTCGCTTCTGGAGCGAGTGAACCGGTTCGCCGTTGGCGAAGCCCCACCCCACAGCGCCTTCTGGCTGGCTGAGTTTCGTAACGAAGATCGACAAATCATGCTCGTGATCGAAGAGGCGTGCTGACGTGATCGTCGTTCTGACCAAGGTTCGAACCTCGGCATGGCGGACGCACTCCACTCGGCACGAGCGTGCGCCTGAGCCCGGAACTGGTCGTACGGAGTGTGACGGCCGTGCCCGCCGCACGCACGGCCGGCGGCAGATCAATGCACCTGACGACTGAGGATACGGACGCGGGTTCGACGGCAAAGCGAGCACGGCGGCGCAACTGGCCTGTTGATACTGGTGGTGTGAACCTTCGTCCTGAGACGTGGCATTACGGGCTGGCCGTTCTTCTGGCGGTGGTTGGCAGCTTCGGGGTACTGGCCGCCGCGATTCGCACCAAAGCCGGTCACTTACCGGGTCCCGGTAAGTACTGGCCGCTGCTGCTCATGCTGCTCATGTGGACGGGTGACGCGGCAGCAGGCGATGGCCGGCCACCGTTTGAGCGAGTGGGGAAGGGAGCAATTGCCCTTCTGCTGTGGACCAGCCTCGTTGTCGCTGTCGTCCGTCGGCGACACCATCGGGGCGGGGCAGCGCTCGCCCGTTCGGCACCGGGCTCGGACCAGCCGAAAGGACACGGCGCATCGACGCCTACTCACCATCAACTGCCTTGAATTCACAGGTTACGCCGCCGCGCCAGCCTCTGCCGCGCAAGCCATGACCGTCATACGACGCACCACTGTGTGGGATCGCGTGAGCATGTACTCACACAGAGGGGAGCCAAGAGCTCGCGCCGGCGAGCCGGAGGTGAGCACACGCAGCGTGATCCCTGAGGTGGCAGCCAGCGCGCACGGGCGGCGGCAGATGAGGAAGTCAGTCGTTGACTCGCCGTGCCAACATCGGCTCGTGCGCAACGAGCGACGCCTTCCGACACGGACGCCCGAATCACGAGCATTCGCGGAACGGGTGCAGATCGTCATGAAGCTGACATCCCGCCTCAATATGCTGCCGTTCGACGATCTCGACGCACGCCGTACGATGCTGACAGAGATCTTCGGACGGCCGGTCCCTGATTCGCTGTCCATCCTGCCCCCATTCCATTGCGACTACGGGCTGGGCGCTACATTCGGCGAACGTGTCTTCATCAACCAGGGATGCTTCTTTCTCGACTTCGGGGGCATCACCATCGGAGACCGCGTCCTTATCGGTCCCCGCGTTACTCTGAGCACCGCCGGACACCCCGTCGAACTCGATGAGCGGCGCGAATTCATCACGCATGCGCCCATCGTCATCGAAGACGACGTGTGGATCGGCGCGGCAGCCACCGTCACCCCGGGAGTGACGATCGGTCACGGCTCAGTCGTCGGCGCGGGCGCCGTTGTCGCCAAGGACGTGCCGCCGCTGAGTGTGGTAACGGCAACCACGATCGTCGAGAGAAAACGCCTCAAGCCGGCCTCCGCCGCACCGTGAAAGTTGTCGCCCTTCCGCGTACAGCGCCCGAAAAGGCTGCGGGCCGGCGACCGCGCAACCCCTGACCGTTAACCACGGCAAACCTCAGCACGTGCGGATCGCGGCGGATCCGGACGCCTACGGCGCCTTCTGGTGCAACTGGCCTACTCGAATTTGCACCAGCCCATCGTCCTCCCACTCCTGCCGGGAGTGAGGTGGAGCTAGCTCCACGCCCGCACATCCGGCCGGAGACGCGAACTCAGCGCGCAGGTGCTCGATCAAGGCGCGGGCCTGTAGTTGGACATGCGCAGAGCCGTCCGGATCGTCGATGCTTAGGCCGAGCACTGCGGCCCCCTCACGCGTGATCGTGAGAATTGCTCCGTAGTGCGTACGTGCCTTCACGTACAGCGAAAAGCCGTCGCCGAGCGCATCGCCGCGTCTGAGATCAGCGAGAGCCGCTCGATCGTCATCGCTCGCAGCGTTCTCGACATAGACACGGCTGAAGGCGGCGAGCCGGTCATCGCCTGGATCCTCGCGGTTAACGTAGCGTTCGATGAATTGGTGGAGAAGGCCCGCGTCGGGGCGAGGCAGCCAAACGTACACGTCCATACAAGGCGGCATCCGCGGATCTTACGGGCGTGGCACGCATGTTCCCGCTACTCGGCACGAGCCGGCACCGGTCAGCGTAGGCTGCCGTAACGCTGTGTAGCGCGCGACTTGCGGCCATCAGCGGACGTCCAGGAGGCGGCGATAGACCCGTCCTGCCGTTCAGCGATCATGAACCGCATGGAGGACCAGCAGGCGCCGCAGTCGGCCGAGGCTGAGGCGAAGGTCATCACGCTCTGCGGCTCGACCAAGTTTGAGGCTGAGTTCGCGAAGGTCAACCAGCGGCTCACGATGGAAGGTTGCGTCGTGATCAGCCTCGGAATGTTCAGCCTCCCCGATCTGCCGGACTACGACTGGACAGCCGACAGCTCGGACCTGAAGGGGCGGCTCGGCGGCGTGCACTTCCAAAAGATTCGCATGGCTGACGAGGTGTACATCGTGGATCCGGGCGGCTACGTAGGTGAGTCAACCCGACGGGAGATTGCCTACGCGGAGTCGCTCGGCAAGCCGGTTCGGTATCTGAGTCGCGAGCGCTTGGCGCGAACGGGAGACGGCCCCCCAGAGTGAGTCCGACCGGGCGGTCCGCTCATCGGCAGAAGTGCGCCTCCGCGCGAGGGGTCGGCGCTGCCCTACGGCGAGTGACGGCGGACGGACGTCGGCGAGTGCTCAGCGGCGAAATGAGCACGCCGCGTCAGCCCTCGGGGCGAGCCAATAGGCTGATCTCGTGGAACAGCCCGGCCCCAGATTCGTTGCCGCTTTCGTCCGTTGTGTCGCCGTGCTTGCCCTGGAGGGCGACGCGCAGATCGCTTGGCTCGGAGAGAAAGGTCTCCCACTGGTGGACGAGCTGGCGCTGGAGTTTGACGACGGTTTCCGGCTGGTACCGACCTTCATCGAGCGTGGCTGGTTGAACGCCACGGCGTTGCCCGTACTGGCCGAGATCGACCAACACCTCAGTTTCATGAGCGGAGAGCACAACGCCGGCCTGTGGCAAGTCGAGGCCTTGGCCAGGAGAACGGAATGGAATCAGGTCAGGATGTTGGCAAGGACAGCATTGACTCTCCTGGCCTGATCGACGCACTACTTTCGGCAGATCAGGCAGCAGGCGGCCGATCACGGCGTGTGTCGGCCTGCGCTGCTCGCCGTGCACGGACGGCGGCAGAAGAATACGCCCGAATGGGACCGGGCCTTCTTCGGTCTGCGCGATGCTCGATACATGGCCGATCAGCATGGACAACGCGACTGGTACTGCGTTCGTACGGTGCTGCAGTTTGGCAGGCCCGACCTGAGCACCTACGAGGAGCGGCTGACTCTATGGGCGGCTCCCGACTTCGAGACGGCTGTCGAGGCCGCCGAGTCCGAAGCCCATGACCATGCCGGTTCGATCCCCGGGTGCGTCTTCATCGGTCTCGCTCAGGCGTATCGCTTGCCGGAATGCCCCGGTCACGGCATCGAGGTCTTTTCCTGATGCGAGACAGCGCCCTCGCCCCGGACGCCTACCTCACCACCTTCCTCGACACCGGCACCGAGCGGAAAGCCGGCATCCCTGGCAGTTGATTGCTCCGACGCCTGGCCGATACCAAGCGGCCGATTCCGCTCTCGGCGGCAGATCAGCGCACCTGAACGTTGCAGGACACCGTGATCAAGGTGTCAGGCGTACGACGGCCGGAGTGGATCCAGCAACTCCGTGACGCGACCGCGATCGAGCACTTCAATCAACGCCTCAGTCCCGCCTTCGATCTTGACGCTAGCTCGTCCGGATGCAGGGGGATGAGGGCGAGTAAGGCGATGCGGATGCCGTCGCCAAGTCTCGCAAGCCGCTTCCATAGCTGGCGCGAGAATTGGCCGGCTGAGCTCAGTCTCTGCCGTGGCTGTCACCGTCACGATGACGCCGATCCGAACGCGGAAAGCCGGGAGGTCACCGCACCACCATGCACGCCCATGTCGTCGGCCGGCCACCGGCCAGAGCGGACCACCGGGCGGTCAGCCGCGGTGGTCCAGGGAGGCTCGCAGGCGCTGCAGCAGGTCGGTCAGGAGGACGCGATCGGCGGCACTGAGGTCTTCCAGCGCCTGGTGGGTGGCCTGCATCTCGGCGCGTACCCGCCGGACGACGTCGGTGCCGGCGTCGGTGCGCACGACGTTCTTGATCCGTCGGTCGTCGGGATTCATCTCCCGGCGCACGAGTCCACGGGCCTCCAGCCGGTCGACGATGCCGGTGATGTTCGAGGCGTCGCAGACCAGGCGCTCGGCGAGCTGTCGCATGGGCAGCGGCTGACGCAGCTGGCTGAGCAGCTTCGCCTGCATCGGGGTGAGGCCGTGGTGCGCCGCGGCCGCGGTGAATTCCTGGAAGTAGGCGGTGCTGGCCACCGCGAACAGCTCCATGAGCTGCAGGGTGGTCGGTGCGGCTGATGCGGCCGAAGAGGAGTGGCTCACGTCGCAAGCGTAGAACAAAAGCTTGACGACCTCAACCATAGAGGTTTACCGTCGATTTGCTTGAGGAGATCAAGTTTCCAACTCATCAAGTATCCGCTGGCGGGCGTGGACCTGGCCAGACACAGCCTGCGAAGGGATACGGTGCAGTGCAACTGCCCTCCTCCGGCGTCCGGTCGCGACGCGGCGGTGACACCGCGTTGATCCTGGCCCTCGGTGTGGCAACGATGATCGTGTCTGCGATGCAGACCCTCGTCGTGCCGATCCTCGGCCTGATCCAACAGACGCTGCACACCACCGCCGGGAACGTCAGCTGGGTAACCACGGCAACTCTGCTCTCCGCAGCCGTCTTCACCCCGCTGCTCGGCCGCCTCGGCGACCAGTACGGCAAGAAGTCCACCCTGGTCGCCGTCATGGTGGTCATGGTGGCGGGCAGTGTGCTGGCCGCGACCACCCATTCGCTGGGCTGGTTGATCGTCGCCCGGGTGCTGCAGGGCGCCGCCACGGCGATCTTCCCGCTCGCCCTGTCCGTGCTGCGCGAGGAGGTGCGTCCGGAGCGGCTGCCCGGCGCCATGGCGCTGATCAGCGGCACCCTGGCCTTCGGCAGCGGCCTTGCCCTGGTCTTCACCGGCCTGCTCACCCGCGGCCCCGAGGCGGATTACCACCGGGTGTTCTGGCTCGCCACGGCGCTCGCGGTCCTCGCCCTCGCCGCGGTGGTCTGCCTGGTTCCCGCCACGGGCTCGCGCACCGGCGGCCGCGTGGACGTCCTCGGGGCGGTGACGCTCGCCGCCACCCTGCTCCTGCTCCTGCTTCCGATCTCCCAGGGACAGGCGTGGGGTTGGACGAGCGCGCGGACCCTCGGCTGCTTCGCTGGCTCGGCGCTGATGGCCGCCGTGTGGGTACTGGTCGAGCGCCGGGTGCGCGAGCCCCTCGTCGACCTGCGGATGTTCGTCTACCGCCCGGTGCTGTTCACCAACCTGGCCGGGCTGTTCGTGGGCTTCGGCATGTTCACCCAGTTCATCGGCGTGTCCTACCTCGTGCAGATACCGTCCTCGCTCGCCGGTTACGGATTCGGCGCCTCGGTGCTGCGCGCATCGGTGCAGTACCTGTTGCCGGCGACGATCGTGTCGTTGTTCGCCGCGCAGTTCGCCGGCGCGCTCGTCCGCCGGATCGGCACCCGGTCGACCCTGGCTCTCGGCGCGGCGGCCGGCGCGGGCGGCTTCGCCTCCCTGACCGTGGCGCACGACACCCCGGCTTCGGTCATCGGCGCCGGCATGGCGATCGGCGCCGGCATCAGCCTCGGGTACGCCGCGATGCCCGCGCTGATCATGGCGAGCGTGCCGCTGCATCAGAGTGGCATCGCCAACGGCATCAACTCGATCTCCCGTACGGCGGGCAGCTCGATCGGCAGCGCCGTGGTCACCTCGTTGCTCGCCGCGAACACCATCGCGAACCTGCCGGCCGGCGTGCCCGCACTGCCCGCCGAGCGGCAGTTCACGATCAGCTTCGCTATCGCCGGGGTTGCCTTCGGCCTGGTCGGGGTGATCTGCCTGGTCGGTCTGCGCACCGCGCCGGCTCCGCAGGCAGGCGAGGTCGCGGGCGACGGCGCGGGCGCCGACCTCACGGCGGACGTGGAGCCGGGCCAACCGGGCACCCCGGCCGACCTGGAAGCGCCGGTCGCCGCCCGCGCATGACGTGCGGGCCGCTGCGCCCCGCCCGCCCGACCGCACCGTGATCTGCACACCAGACAAACACACCACTACACCAAGGAGAACCACCATGAAGGCCATCACCTACCGCACCTATGGCGGCCCGGAAGTCCTGGAATACCGCGAAGTGTCGAACCCGAAGCTGGGCCCGGACGCCGTCCTGGTCCGCGTGAAGGCCGCCTCCGTCAACCCGGTCGACTGGAAGATCCAGGCGGGATACCTGGACGGCTTCATGGACGCCGTCTTCCCCGTCATCCCCGGCTGGGACGTCGCGGGCGTGGTCGAGGAAGCCGGTGTCGGCGTCACCGAGTTCGCCCCGGGCGACGAAGTGATCGGCTACGTCCGCGAGGACTTCGTCTCACGCGGCACCTTCGCCGAGTACGTTGCCGCCCCGATCCGCACACTCGCCCGCAAGCCCGCGAACCTCAGCTTCGAGGAGGCCGCCGGCCTCCCACTGGCCGGCCTCACCGCGTTCCAGTCACTGACCCGGTCCCTGCAGGTCCGCGACGGCGACACCGTGCTGGTGCACGCGGCGGCCGGCGGCGTCGGCTCCCTGGCCGTACAGATCGCCAGATCGCTCGGCGCCCGGGTCATCGGCACCGCGGGCGAACGGAACCACGCCTACCTGCGCGGCCTCGGCGCCGAACCGGTCGCGTACGGCGAGGGCCTCGCCGACCGGGTCCGCGCCCTCGCGCCGCAGGGTGTGGACGCCGTGCTCGACCTCGTCGGCGGAGAGGCCCTGAAGGTCTCGCCCGGGCTGCTCGCCACGGGCGGCCGCCTGGCCTCGGCCGTGGACGGTGCCGTGCTCGGGCTCGGTGGCCAGTATGTCTTCGTGCGACCCGACGCGGGCGACCTGGGAGCTCTCACCGAGCTCGCGGAGCGCGGAGAGTTGCAGGTGGAAGTAGCCGCCACCTTCCCGCTCCAGCAGGCTGCCGATGCTCAGCGGCTGAACCGCGAGGGCCACACCCGCGGAAAGATCATCGTCGTCCCCTGAGCCAGCGCGCCGGCGGGGTTGCGGCGTGCCGGTGCCGGTGTTGTCCGGCCGCGCAAGCACGGCGCAAGGCCTGCCGGCCATCCTCGGTGCGCAGCGGCCGCGCCGACCGCGGTTGGCGCTCGCGCGGCCGTTGCCCGACCCGGGCCTGGAGAAGACGGAAGGACGACGACGTGACCTCGACAGCCAGTACCCATCCAGCCACGGTGGTGGACCTTGTCGCCCAGCGCCGCGGCGGCCGGGGCACCCTGACGGTACTGGGTGGCGACGCCGTCGTTCGGTCGGTCACCTGGGCCGCCGTCCACGACCGGGCTCGACGGCTGATGACCCTGCTGCGCGGTCATGGCGTCGGCCCAGGCAGTCGGGTCGGCCTGCTCTCCGACACCGGCGTCGGGCTGGTCACCGCGATTCAGGGTGTCTGGCTGTCCGGTGCCGCCGTCACGATCCTGCCGATGCCGGTCCGGCGCGCGGACGCGGCGTACGTCGCGCACCTGCGGCGGACCATCGCCGACGGCCGGCTCGGACTCGTACTCGTCGGGGTGCCCCTGGCCGGGCTACGACCGGAGCTGGCCGCGGCTGGCTCATGCACCACCGCCGCCTGGTGCGCGACTACGAAACCCGGCCCAGCAACTCCGAAGCCATGATCACCCTTATCATGATCGACAACCTCGCTCGCCGAATCACCGACGAAACCACCCCAACCTGGAGAGACTCCCCACTACATAACACCACAAAATACGTTAATCAGGCGTCCTCTTAGGCCGTGACGCGGGCGGTGTTCAAGCACTCGGCGACGTCCAGCACCAGCAGCAGCGGACCTTCGGTCTTGTACGCGCCGGTGACCAGCGCCCGTGAGGGGCCGGTCAGTGTTGCCGGCGGCTCTTCGAACAACTCCACGTCCAGGTCGGCGACCTGCCCGATGCGGTCCACCAGTAGGCTCACCGGCTCGCCGGCGTACCGCACGATCACGTTCATCACCAGGCCGGACATGTCCCGGCGCGGAAACCCGAACTGCACACGCAGGTCCACCGCGGCGATCACCTGCCCGCGCAGATTGAACAGTCCACCGATCGCGTTTGGTGCCAGCGGCACCGGCGTGTACTCGCCGTACGACAGCACCTCCTGCACAGCGTCCACGTCCACGCCGAAGAACTGGCCGGCGACCTCGAAGGTGACGAACTGGCGATTGGACATGTGCGACTCCCGGGGGTGATGACCGCCGGGGGGAACATGCCGCGACGGATCGCCAGGATTATCGGAAGATCGAGTACCCGAACCAAGGAATCCGGCGTGATGATCGACGCGCACACCGGCCGGACGCCGGCTCGGCCACCTCGCCGACGACGATCGGTGGGCGTGCGTCATGCAGGCCCGCGCCGACTGGACCGGTTCGCGCCGTTGGCTACCGCTCGGAGGCGGCCACCGTGCCCTCCGCGATTGCCAGTCAGCTCGCCAGGTACTTCTTGAGATGAGCGATCCCCGCGGGTTCAGGCCGTCGGTCGTGCCCTGACCTCATCGAGAGGCTCCGGCACCCCTGCTCAGTCCGGAAGCCGCGCGGTCGAGGCGTCTCGATCTTCCAGAAGCCCGCGAAACGGGATGCCGCAGGTGCGTGCCCTGCCACGAGCGGTAACTGACCCGGGTGACGATCTGCGGGTCGACCCAGGTGCAGGCATCCGTCCTGGTCGTAGGCGCCGACCAGGAGCGCGCCGATGGTGCCCCGCAGCCGACCCTGACCGGGGAACCCATCCGCAGATCACCATCTCCGACTCCGACCTGATGACCGTCTTGATCCAGTCGCGGGAGCGTTGTCCGGGCCGGTAGGGCGCGTCGAGCCGCTTGCACACCACTCCCTCGAGGTGGTGCTCCTGCGCGGCGGCGTACACGGCGGCGGCGTTGTCGACGAAGCACGGCGGCGCCTCGACCCGCCGCCGTGCAGGCCCAGGCCCTCAAGCAGCTCGCGTCGCTGCTGGTACGGCAGGCCGGTCAGGTCCTGGTCGTCGAGGCGCAGCAGGTCGAACAGGTACACCGTCAGCGGCACGGCGCGCTGCCAGGGCGGCGGCCGGCGCGTGCACGCCGAAACGCCGCTGAAGGCGGCCGAAGTCCGGCGTATCCGCGCCGACCGGGTCCTGCGGCTACCGGCCCCGGCGTACGAGTACCACCCGTACGGCGGCCGTCCACCGAAGCACGGCGGCGAGTTCGACCTGAAGGACCCCGGGGACATCGCGAACAGTCAGGGTTGCAGGCGAGCGATCACATCGAAGACATGCCAGTGTTTCAAGCCGCTGTACGACTCTCCGGGGGCATCTTCCTCAACGAATCGAACGATATGGAGCCCGTCAAAGAGCGAACGTGCCGCAGCCTCTGTGAGGAAGGTCTCGCTGGGGTTCGATGCCCAGGAGTCGCGCTCGCCGAAGAGGTTCACTGCTAACCATGCACCGGGACGGAGGCTCTTGCGGATCATCGCCCAGATACGGGGGAAGTCTCGGGGTGCAAGATAGGGCAGGGAGTAACCGGCGTAGACCAGATCCACAGCGGGAAGCTCACCAAGGGTGGAAAGATCGTTCACTTCAATGGTGAGGCCGTCGCGGTCGCCGACCGTTCGCCACACGCGTTCGGGCGTGCCGGGAGCTGAGTCGATGGCATGAACCCGCCAACCGGCGCGCAGCAGAGTTGACGTTTCTACGCCCGCTCCGCACCCGATATCGAGTGCTGGACGACCCTCACCGTGGCCAGCGAGCGCAACAAGTTCCTCGCACAGGGGCCGAGGCTGTCTGTCGTGTTGGTCGTCGTTGTAAGCAGCCCAGTGTTCCTCGGTTCGCGCTACCACATACCTGATCATGCCTTACTCACCAAACACGGCCAGCGGCGGCAAGTTGACCAACAAGAGCCGGGTGGCCGCCCTGGACCTGGCCGGGAGGGTTTCGGTGCTTCGGCCGGTGTGGGGCGAGGCTGTCGCACAACGTTCGATCTTGGACTGTCAAGACGGACGTTTCGCGTCGTGGCGGAAGAGCTTGTTCAGGTTGTGCACGGCGCCGAGCAGCTTGATCTCGGCGTCGACGCTGGTCGCGCCGCGGTAGTGCAGATGGCGTCCGAAGCGTTGGAAGAGTTGCGCGAAGCCGGGCTCGACCAGGGCGCTGCGGCGGGCGTAGAACTCGCGGCCGGCGGGGGTGGCCAGGCGGGCGGCCATGTCGCGCTGACCGGCAGGGACGCTGGCGGGCTGCGGTGGGTGCGGGCTGTGTGTCTGGCGGTATTCCTGGGTGACCGATACAAACAGCGGAAGATCGTTTAGTGCTGCGAAGTTGGCGGCGCTGGCGTACCCGCTGTCGGCTAACCATGCTGCCACCTGGCCGTCTATGCCTGCGGCGGCGCAGTTGTGCTGGGTTCGTTTCACGACCGGGACCAAGGCGGTCATGTCCGAGGGGTTGTCCTGCAATTCGATGGTGAGCAGCAGTTGGTTGCGGGTGGAGGCGATCTGCACGTTGTAGCCCTGCACGTAGCCGCCGCGTTTACCGAGCATGAGCCGTGACTGGGGATCGGTGAGCGAGGCGCGGGTCCTCGGCGAAGGCGTCGGGTGGGGATTGCGGATGTTCTGCAGCCCTGCTTGTGCCCTGGCGAGCCGTTCCCGCTGGCGTAGCACTGAGGCTTTGGCGTGCAACGCCACCGGTGGGCGCCCGTTGGCGCGTTGGCGTCCTACGGCCTGGTCCTGCCGTGTCCGACGGGCGTAGGCCTGCAGCGTTGTCGTGTGAGCGGCGGTGACCGCGGCCAGCCGTTGCTCGGCTCGGGCCACCATGCGTTCGGCGGCCTCGACCTTGAGCTGGATCTCGCCCGACGACGGCAACGCCCGCTCATACAAGTTGTCCCGAGCTGTGCGGGCCCGTGCGATCCGGTCACCGAGGCGTGCCAATGGTCCCCACGACAGTTCGTTGCGACCTACTCGCCGCAAGCCTGCGGGCTGGGCCGACGCCGTCGTCGTATCCGGCGCCAGGCCCGTCATTGATCGGGCGATACGCGCCTCGCCGTCAGCGACAACGGCTTCCAACTGCTGCAGCGTGCGGTTCGACGAGCGGGCAGCGTTGGCGTGCATCGGCGAGCCGTCCACCGCGACCGCGGACAGGTCCACCATTCCTCGCCGGCCGCACAACGCCAGCACCTGAAGAAACAGCGACTCCAGGCGGTGGCGATGCCGACGCAGAAACCGCGCGATCGTGGCATGGTCGATTTGCTGGTTGGCCGCGATGATCCGGCAGCCCACATCGTCGAGGCAGGCAGCCTCAATCCGCCGTGACGAACGGATGCCCTTGCTGTAGCAGTACAACACCAACGACAGCACCACATCCGGTGGATACGCTGCGTGGCCCTGTCCATCGGCACGGTATCCGGCCAGGAACGCCGACAAATCCAGTTTCTGCACCGCCGCGAGCACCTTCCCGCACAGGTGCTGCGGTGGTAACCACTGCCGGACATCGGGCGGGAGCGAGAGAACGCGCTCACGATCGCAAGAGATGAAGTTGAACCTCACCCCATAGTCGACCATCTATGGCCATGAAGGCCCTGCTCCGACACGCCTTGACAGCCCAAGATCGAACGTTGTGCGACAGCCTCGCCGATGTCGGGCGGAGGTTCCGAAACCCTCGACGGACCCTCGCGGGGGTGAGCTGCCCCGTGGGAAGGGGCCGTTCCCAGGGGCGGCGGAGATCGGCCGTGAGTGGGCGGGCGAGGCGTAGCTGGGTGTAGGCGGCAATGACGAGCCAGGTCCAGCGGTCTGCCGCGGCGGGGTCGCGCAGCCTCGGTCTGGTCCGGCCGAGGGTCTGCTTGAACAGCCGGAACGTGTGCTCCAGATTGAATCGTCGCAGGTATGTCTGCCAGAGCCGGGTCACGTCGGCTTCGGTGAGGCCAGTACTCGACGACCACAGCCACATCGGTGGGGCGTCGCGTCGCCGGGCAGGTGCTCAGCCTGCAGGCGGATCAGGGTGCCCTCGATGACCGGGAGGGCGCCGTCGTGGTCCAGCCAGGCGGCGCGGTGAGTCAGCCGGGGATGCAGCCGATCCCACGCGTGGGCTTCCGCGTTGCCGTAGCTGGTGGTCGCGGTCAGGGTGGTCACCGCCGGGGTGGGCCAGGTGGCGGGATTCTTCAGGTCGAACTCGGTGCCGTGCTTGGGTGGGCGTCCGCTGGTTCCCGCAACGCGGGTTGGGCGGGTAGGCGCAGCACCCGGTCGGCGCGGATCCGCCCGCAGACCTCGACGGGCAGGTCACGCAGCACGTAAGCGAGGCGGGTCACGTCGTAGCCGGCGTCGCAGACGATCAGCATGTCCGGGTCGGACGAGGTGTGTTGCCCGGCGGCGGTCAGGCGTTGCACGACGGTGCGCAGCTGCGTTGCGGTGACAGCGGTCGTGTCGTCGGCAGGACCGAGCCGGACCGTGTCCCAGGACCGCCGTCCATGAGGTGCGGCCGGGTTCGAGGGCGGCGACGAACGAGTACGGCCAGCCCGGGATGAACTGAGCTGCACTCTTGGCCCGGCCGTACACGTGGCAGAACAGCCGGTCTGGGCTGCATGCCGCGTCCGAGCGCAGCCACGGGCTCACGTCCACCGCGAGCACGATCCGCCCGTCCGGGAACCGCGGCAGGGGCAGGCCGGTCAGCGTCGTGGCCGGTCGACGTCGATGCGCCCGCGGTTGAGGCCGTCGTACATCGCCCCGTGACCGCGCCGGTGTTCGGCTGTCAGCATCAGATCCACCAACGCCTTGACCGGCCCATCCACACAGAGCACCGCATCGGTCAGCTCGAACAACGCGTCCGCTCGGGCAGTCAGGCACCGGTAAAGATCGCGACGGAACCCGGACAGAGCAACGAGATCGGAGGCATGACCAGTCACGACTGACTGACGACCGTCGATACGACGGGAGTCGGGCCAGCCATCTGGCCGTGCAGCAAGACGGCGATACACGGCCAGTGTGCAGCGGTCAGAGTGCCCGGTCGAAGACCATCATGTCCTTGCCGGGTCCGTCATAACCTCCGATCGGTCCCGTCACCGTGAAACCCATGCTCTGGTGGAAAGCGATCGACCCGGCGTTGAACGGTGAGGTGATTGCCCCGACTCCGATGTTCCCGGCCGCTCGCGCGAGTGCGAAGAACTCCTCGTAGAGGCGCCGACCGAGCCCCGAGCCGCGAGCGGCGGGCGCAACGCCGACGAAGTGGATGTAGGCCCGGCCGGGTTGCGAGGGCGAGAGTACGCCGATGAGGAATCCCGTGAGCGCACCATCGGGGTCGCGCGCGACGAGGCTGGTGCGGTGGAAATGGTCGAGGAAGAGGCGCGGGAGCAAGCCGGTGACCTCGCGTCCCCACCAGTCGTCGATGACGGCGATGATCTCGTCGTAGTCCGCGGCTTCTGCGGGGTGCAACTCCACATCCATGACATTGAACATGGCCGCGATTAGATCAACTTTGTCGAGCGCGGTCAGCCGGCGCCTCCGGTAGCACCGGGGCGGCGTGACCGGCCTGCTCTGACGGACGCGTCCGCACAGCGGCCATTTTCATGCTGGTGCTGATCATCGAGCAGGCGCACCGCACCAGCGACCGGCTCACCACAAGCAGGGCACCACCCCGCCCCACCGGTCAAATAACAGGCTTAGCTTGGCGTTTGACCTCCGTTGCGGCCTGGCGTCGACAGGGACGCGGTCGTCGCCTTACTCAACCTCGACTGGCGTGACACGCAGTGATCAGGGCGCGGATGGAGCGGGTACCAACCGCGCGTTGTCCGCGGCAGATACGGACACTGCAGCGGATCTCACAGGTCAGCTCCGGCGCATGGGGTGCTACAAGGGAGCGATGGATCTGATCAAGTACGGCCACGCCTGTGTCCGCCTGGAGAAGGAGGGACGCGCGATCGTCATCGACCCTGGCGCGATGACACCCGAACCTGAGGCGTTGACAGACGTGGACACAGTGCTCATCACCCATGAGCACTTCGATCACTTCGAGCCCGAGCGGCTCCGGGCCGCCGCGGCGGGCAACCCCACGCTCGTCGTCTACACCTGTCCCGGCGTCGTGCGGCACCTGACCGATCTAGGCGACCAGGTTCGCGTGGTCCGCGACGGCGACGTGGTGCAGGTGGCCGGCTTCCAGTTACGGGCGGTCGGCGAGAAGCACCACCGCAGCCACCCGGACGTCCCACCTGTGGACAACGTCGGCTTCCTGGTCGACGACGAGGTCTTCCACCCGGGTGACGCACTGACCATGACGGACGCGCCGACACTGCTCATACCCGGCCAGGCACCATGGATGACCATCCCAGACATGATCGACTATCTACGCCGGATGGCGCCCCGACGTGCCTACGCCATCCACGACGGTCTCCTTAACGACTGGGGCCTCCAGGTACTCGACGGCGTACTGCGGACCGAGGCCGAGCGCATGGACGCCGACATCCGACGTCCGCTGCCCGGCGAGCGTGTTCGACTCGCCGGCTAGACGTACTGAACTCGGCAGAAGCGGATACTGTCCGAGGGGACCCGGTGCCATGGCGGCTGTAACGCACCGTCACGGGTTGGCCGATGGATGGTGGCACTTCGGCGTGGGTGGCGCCGCTCGAAGGGCCCGTTTCGCCCTCGCTGGAGACGAACGGCCGGCCATCCGGCGGCCGTCGGGGACGAGACGGGCGGCGATGTCCGGGCCGGTGGTGGCCGTGACACGCCGCATGGACGGCGCGGCGAGGGCGGGATCGGCGGCGACGCTCGCGGCAGTGGTGGGCGTGAGTGCGTCGATGCCGAGTGTAATCCCCGGACGGGACGGGCGGCAGCGTGACCGCCCGCCCCGCGCTGTGCTGCTAGCCGATCAGGTCGTAGTCGTAGGCGACGCAGGGTGTGGCGCTGAGCGAGTAGATGCCGGGCGCCGGAAGGTAGCCGTAGAAGATCAGGCCGTTGGTGCAGTAGACGAAGACGGTCGCGGGAATGACGACGGAACAGGAGAGCCACTGCGTCGCGCCGGTGACGCCCTCGAAGCTGCAAAAGCCGGGGAGTGCTTCGGTGCCGACACCGGCCTTGATGGGGCTGCTGCGCTGGACGGTCATCGGCCGGGCCTTGGCCGCGTCGGCCGCCGATAGCCCGGCCAGGACCGGACGCTCGGCGGCCGACGCCGCACCGGCGGTGATGGTCGAGATCCCGAAGAACGCCAGGGCCAAGACCAGAGCCACCAGCACGCTTCGTAGCCCGTTCCTCTGAGTGATCATGTGTGCCTCCTTGCCGAAGGTTTGCGGTTGCCCACAGCTTCGAAGGCCGCGCTGAATCCCGACTGGACCGCTATTGGACCGCTACTGGACGCGCGGTCAGCGGGTCCAGACCGTGCCGCGCGCTTCGTACCTGATGATCTCCTCCGCTCGCACCGCGATGGCCGCGCCGATCTCGTGCCGCACGAGGGTCGTCGACCGCGAACCTGACCCGCCGGCTGACCGGCGCCATCGGCTCGTGGCGTTACTGACGGATCGAGATGCTCACAACGTGCTTACGAACTTGTCCATGGCGCTGGCGACAGCCCTGACGTCCCCGCAGGTCCTTGGAGGTGGCTCGGGTGCGGTGACCTGCGTTTTGGTCGCTGGTTCGGGACCCACCTCGATCGGGTGGATGTTGAGACCCGTCGCCCAGACGTCATTGGTCTTTCGTAGTGGACGCCGGTGGCCGGTGTCGGACGGTGATCAGGTCGCTGGGTTGGCAGTCGAGCGCGTCGCAGAGTGCGGTCAGGGTGCTGAACCGGATGGCGCGGGCGCGCCCGTTCTTGAGGATGGGGCACCAGCCCCGCCGTCTGGCAGGGCGACCGCAACGACGACGGCCGGGACACGAGGTCCCGGCCGTCGTCGTTGCGGTGGGTCAGCCGATGCTGACCCACGCGTCGTCGAGGCTGCCGTGGAACTGGTCGTTGTTGACGCCCGTGCCCTTGCCGCCCAGGCTGAGCGGCTGGGTGGTGACCACCGAGAGTCCGGCCGGCAGCGTCGCGCTGCCCTCCGCCTTGTCGTCCACGAGGATGGTCAGCGTGGTGCCGGCGCGCCGGCACTCGATGGTGTGCCAGGAGCCGTCCGCCATCGACTTGCCGCTCTTGGCGACGTAGATGGCCGTCGCGTCCTTGTCGCTCATCACGCAGCTCGGCTTGCCGGATACGCCGTCGATCTGGAGCTTGTACTGACCGCCCGCGGTGGAGTAGCCCTTCTGGAGGATGTTCTCGCCCGTCGAGGTCTCCGCCGGCGACAGCAGTACGTGGGCGCCGTACCGCAGGTTCTTGCTGCCCGGGTTGAGGTCCGGCGCGTCGGTGGCCTGCAGGACCACCCGCGGGCAGGTGGTACCCGTGCACTTGGGCGGGAAGACGATGGCCTGGCCGTTGCCGTGTGCCACGGTCGTGAGCTCGCCGCCGTTGACCGCCAGGGTCCGGAGCAGATGACCGTTGCCGGAACCGTCGTCGTAGGTGCCGTCCGGCACGGTCGAGTCGAAGTTGTACGACGCCACGTACGGCGACGGCGGCGCGGGTGGGACGCTCTGGCGGGAGGTGGGGCCGCCGAAGGAGGCGTACCGCTTCTGCGTGACCCCGCCGACGGTGGTGAAGTCGCCGCCGACGCTGAGCAGCCCGGTGGCGGGGTTCGCGGCGAGCGTACGGACACCGACCACGCCGTTGGCCTGCGGGCCCCACTCGGTCAGGTTGCCCGCGCCGTCGATCGCGGCGAGCTTCACGCGGGGCACCGAGCCGTCCGTGCAGAGGCCCTGGGCGCCGTTGTTGGTGGTCGTGCACGCCCGGTCGAAGTGGCCGCCGACGTAGGTGGTGCCGTTGAGGGTGGCGATGGCCTGGGCGTCGCCGTCGAAGACGCGGGTCCAGCGGGCCGCGCCGGCGAAGGTGTAGGCGATGGCCCGGCCACCCTGGCCGCCGAGCGCCGCGTAGACGCCGCCGGCATCCGTGGTGAGGGCGAAGACCTGCGACACCGGCTTCGGCACGAAGCTCTTGTCCAGCACGCCGGTGACGCCGTCGACCGCGGTGAGCCGCAGCGTGGACCGTACGTTGTTGGTCTTGTGGAAGCTGCCGCCGAGATAGACCCGGCCGCCCGCGGTCGCGAGCGCGTTGACCGTGTCGTCGGTGGTCGGTGCCCAGGCGTCGAGGGCGCCGGTGGCCGTGCTGAACGCCGCGAGGTTCGCACGCGGGGAGCCGTCGACCGAGGTGATCCGGCCGCCGACGTAGAGCCGGCCGTCGGCCACGGCGAGCGCGTTCGGCTGGCCCAGCACGGTGTGCTTGAGCGTGCCGAGGGCGCCGGTGGTGGCGTCGATGCCGGCGACCGCGTCGCGGGACATGCCGGCGACCCGGTCGAAGTCGCCGGCGGCGTAGACGGTGGCACCGTCGATGGCCAGGGCGCGTACGGTGCCGTCGGCGCCGGGGTTCCAGCCGAGCAGCGTTCCGGTACGGGAGTCGAAGGCGGCGAGCCGTGGCCGGGCGATCGTCTTGCCGCCGACGATCGCGCCGGTGAAGGAGCCTCCGACGTAGACGACGTCGCCGCGGTGGGCGACGGCGTAGACCGGCCCGTTGAAGGACGGGGTCGCGGCGGGGGTACCGGAGACCACCTCGGCCAGGGCCGCGCCGCCCACGGCGACCAGGACGGTGGCCACGCCGAGGGTGACCAGCTTGCGCCTGGCGGATGTCAGGCTTCGGTTATTCAGCACACCAGCAGTCAACGGCGCTCGCACCCCGGAGGATGCGAGCGCCGATCAGGCGAATGGGTCACATTATTGGACAAACGGGCATTTCGCGCCACTATGGGGTGATCGTAAAGGTGCGGGTGACACCGGAGAACGGTTTGATCGTTCCTGTGATGCTCTTGGCGTCGCCGTGGTGCACGATCCGGTACGTCCCCGGCACCGCGTCGGCAGGCACCGTCCAGCCGATCTGCGCCGTGGAGACGCCCAGATACTCCCGCTTCCAGCGGTAGGTGGTTTGCCACTCGGCGTCGGTGGACACCGTGGTCCACGCGGTGCCGTTCTGGCGCTGCACCTCGAGGAAGGTGCCCTCGAGCCGGAGGTTGTTGTTGGGGTGGCCGGTGACGAAGTCGGCCCGGACGGTCGCCCCGCGGGCGTACGAGGCCAGCGGCTGGGTCACGACGCTGCCGAAGGACCTGCCCAGCGGCGGCGTGTCGAGCACCACGCCGGGCCGGATGCTGAACCTGTTCTGCGGCAGCGCGGGCGGCTGGACCGCACTCGGCGTCGGCTGCCCGTCGCGCAGCGCCGCGGCAAGCTTCGCGAGCTCCTGGGCGTACGCGGGAGCGGTGTAGCGGCCGAAGTGCGTCGCGGCGCCCTCGTAGTGCTGCAGGTCGTACTCCTCCGGGGTGGTGACGTAGCCGGCGTAGGCGTTCGCGTACCCGGCCAGGAGGTGGTGGGTCACGTCGCCGCCGAGCTCGGCGGCGACGGCCGCGCGCACCCGCTCCCCGGCCACGATGGTGAACTCGCCGGGCGCGGTGGCGATGGCGAACTGGCCGATGCGCAGGATCTGCAGCGGCATGACCTGCGGCGTCCACGGCGGCTTCTGGCTGCCGCTGCCGAGGAACACGTCCTTGGGCGCCTGGCAGAGCCGCACCTCGGCCGGGGTGGGATTCAACACGATGCCCGCGACCAGCAGCAACGGGTTGGTGCTGAGGTCGCCCTCCTCCACGATCGGCGGGCCGGGGCCGTCCTCCGCGCCGGCGGTGAAGTTCTGCCCGAGCGCGCCGGGGCACGTCCGGTGCGCGCGGCCGTCGGGCGTGTACCGCTCCGCGACCTGGACGTTCGAGAAGTCGACGTAGCGGCCGCGGGCGTCGATCGCGCCGGTGAGCTCCTCGGTGGCGCCGTCGAAGAGCTGCCGGGCCCGGTCGGCCTGGAGCCTGCCGATGATCCGGGTGTTCTCGAACTCGTCGTCGGTCGGGCCCTGGGCGCCGCCGTTGCGCAGGTTCGGCGACATGTCGCCCGCGCTGGTCTGCGCGAACGCGGCCACGAACGAGCCTCGGCGCGCCCAGTCCGCCCCCGCGCCGTCCTCGACGAGGTGCGACGCGTAGCCCTTGTTGTCGGCGCTGATCAGGTGGTTGTGCTTGGTCATCGAGGTGCCGTGGGTGGCGAAGAAGCTGAGCATGCCCACCGCTCGGCCGCCCCGCTCGAAGCGGAGCACCGTCATCCGGGTGTCCACGGCGCCGGGGAACTTCGCCCGGTCGGCGGCCGGGTTGGCGTTGAAGGGCGCGAGGGACCGGTTGACGTTCGCGCCGGCGAGCGCACCCTCGGCGATCTTGACGGCGCCGGGCGCGAGACCGGCGTGCGCGGCGTCGACCGCGCGCACGATCCCGGAGACGATGGCCTCGAAGATCGGCGCCTCGAAGCCGAGGGTGGTCAGGTTCCACATCAGATACTCGGAGAACCCGCCGGGGCCGGCATGGGTGTGCGTCGCGGTCAGCACCAGGTTCTGGTCGGAGTAGGTGGCGCTGTACTTCGCCCGCAGGCGCTTGAGGACCTCCATCTGCACGGCCTGGGTGACGAAGTCGATCTCGGCGCTGACGAAGGCGACGTGGCGCCCGGCGCCGTCGGCCACCACGAAGGCGCGGGCCCACTGGCGCGAGGCGAGGCCGGCGGTCGTCTGGCCGGGATCGGCGTACCCGAGCATGCCGACCTCGGCCGCCTCCCCGGTGATGTCGCCGATGCCGACGCCGACGCGGTAACCGGAAGCGACGGCCTGGGCCGCGGTGGGTACGGGCAGGAGCAGGAGCAGGAGCACGGTGAGGGCGCCGAGAAGGCGGCGAGGGGACAAGGGCTCCTCCAGGTGTCGTGTCAGTCGACGACGCGTGGTGCGGTCTTCGCCGCCTCCTCGAGCTGGGTCGCGGCTGCCGCATAGGGGTTGTGCGTGTACGACCGGGCCAGCGCGCCCGGCACCGTGAAGTACTGCGCCGCCAGCGCGGCCGGATCGGTGGCGATCTCACCGCGGGCGGGCAGGTCGTTGCCGTCGTCCCAGCCCCAGGGGGCGTTGGCCGAGTTGGTACCGCAGGAGAACGTCCCCACGCCGCAGCCGCCGGAGGTGTCCCCGGCGAACGTGCCGAGGTGGGCGAAGAGGCTGTCGTTGCCCCGCTGCGCCCAGAGGCCGCCCGGGGCGAAGATGTCGATCAGGGCGTACCGTACGTCGCGGTCGTCGGCGTGGGCGGGCGTCTCCGCGGTGGTCGAGGGGTAGTAGACGACGCCGTCGCCGTTGATCGAGTACTGCGGGTACGCCTTGAGCCCGTGCCCGCCCCGCTCCTGCGCCGTCACGGGGTGCGGGAACGCGTCGTGCGGCGACGACTGCATCCGCAGGGCGCCGTCGACCGTCTCGCGGCCGCTCGTCCAGGTGCTGCCCGCCGGCGTGTACGAGAAGAAGTTGCCGTGCGCCACGGTGACCGCCGCGCGCAGCACGCCGTAGTCGCTGCCGTCGCGCTCGATCGCGAGGGTGAGCCCCTCGCCGTCGTTCTCGTGCTCGCTCTCGAAGAACGGGTGGTCGATCCAGTCGCGCGGGTGGAAGAAGAGGTACGTGATGTACCAGTGACTCGCCGTCTCGACGACGGAGTAGTACGCGTGCGCGGCGAACGACACGCCGGACCGGCCGGCGTTGTCCCAGTTGTTGCGCCCGTTCAGGTCGCCGTCGAAGTCCACCCTGGTGAGGTAGTCCGACCTGCCGCCGAGGGCGTGGCTGCCCGTCGTGTCGACATCCTGGTAGTGGATGGGGGCCCACCGCAGCGCGAGCTGGGCCCGGCTGACCGCCGCCTGCGCCGGGGCCGGCACGGCCAGTCCGGCTCCGACGAGCACCGCGCCGAGCGCGGCCGCCATCCTGCCCCGGACGACCATGCGTCCTCCCCCGTCCGCCTGGGATAGATTGCAGTCAATCTATGGGTGGCGGGGCCTCGTGTCCAGGGCAGGATCGAGGCGCGGCGTTACTGGTCCGGCGTCTTGAACTCCTCCTGGGGCTTGCCCTCCATGAAGTCGGCCAGGGCGCGGTAGACCGCCGGATTGACGATGTTGTGGTCCATGAAGTCGTTGTGCCCCGCCCAGTCCGGGTTCACCAGGTATCCGGCGATGACCAGCGACGTCGTGCCGACCACCAGCGACGCGGTACGGAAGCTGTCGGTCGTACCCGTCTTGCCGAAGACCGGGTGACCCACCGTGGGCCGGGCGGCGGGCTCGGTCGAGCCGCCGCAGTTGCCGAGCTGGGCCCGGTCGCCGACCGGGCAGCGGGCCGCGTCGAGCGCCTTGCGGGCCACCTCCTTGCTCGTCGCCCGCTTGCACTCCGGCTGGCCCGCGTCGAGCTTCGTGCCGTTCGCCGAGGTGATCCGCTGCACCGGCGTCGGCTTGCAGTACATGCCGTCACCGGCCAGCGTCGCGTACGCGTTCGCGACGTCCAGCGGGGTCGACGCGGAGACACCCAGGGTGAAGGCGCCCCACTGGTGCGCCGCCTCCGGGTTGTTGGCCATGTCGGCGTCGGACTTCGCGCGGAACTGGATGCCGAAGCGCTTGGCCACGTCGACGACCTTCTCCGCGCCGACCTGCTCCTGCAGCGGCACGAAGTAGGTGTTCACCGACCGGGCGAAGCCGCTCCACATGTTGAAGGTGCCCTTCAAGCTCTTGGACGCGTTCTCCGGGCAGTAGAAGTGCGTGCCCGGGCAGGCCGCGTCCGAGCTCGGATCGATGATGTAGCCCGATTTGTAGCGGTTCCCCTCGGTGATCGAGTGGTCCAGCCCGAAGCCGTTCTCCAGCGCCGCCACCATGGCCAGCATCTTGAACGTCGACCCGGACTGGTAGCCGACGATGTCTCCGCCACCGGTGATGATCGGGTTCGTGGTGTTCGGGTAGGTGCCCCGGATGCCCTGGGCCGCCAGCTCCGGGTTGGAGCTGATCTTGTTCTCGGGGTCCGCCGGATTGTCGAGCTTGTACTTGCGGTTGGCCGCCAGCGTGCGGACGCGGCCGGTGCCGGGCTCCACGCCGGCCAGCAGCAGGGCGTTGCGGTTCTTGTCGCCGATCCGCTCGGTGATCCGCTCGCGCGCCGCCGCCTGCGCCTTGAGGTCGAGCGACGTCACCACCCGGTAGCCGCCGCTCTTGAGCTGGCGCTCACGGTCGTAGGTGGTCGCGCCGAACGCCTCCTGGCTCAGCCACCAGCGGTAGAAGTAGTCGCAGAAGAAGCCCCAGTTGTTCTTCGCCACCGACACGCAGCCGTTGCCCGGGCGGTTGGTCGTCCGGCCCAGCTTCACCGCCTTGGCCTTGGTGGCCTCCTCCGGGGTGATCATCTTGAGGTCCTGCATGTTCTTGATGATGTAGTCACGCCGGGCGAGCGCCTGCGGGTGGCCCTTCGGCGTCGTCGGGTCGAACGAGGTCGGCGCCTTCACCATGCCCGCCAGCAGCGCGGCCTCGGCCACGGTGAGGTCCTTCGGCTTCTTCTTGAAGTAGACCTGGCTACCGGCGTAGATGCCGTAGGCGCCGTTGCCGAACGGCGCCATGTTGAGGTAGCGCTCGAGGATCTTCTCCTTGCCCAGCTCCTTGTCGACCTGTAGGGCGTACTTCATCTCGGACAGCTTGCGCTCGGCGCTGTCCTTGGTGGCGTCGATGGCCTGCTGCGGCGTCTTCGCCGAGTAGGCCAGAGTCATCCGCACGTACTGCATGGTCAGCGTCGAGGCACCCTGCTGGGAGCCGCCGCTGCGGTTGTTGACGAACGCGCGCGCCACACCCTTGAGGTCGACGCCGTTGTGCTCGTAGTACTGGTGGTCCTCCGCCGCGATGATCGCGTTCTGCATGTTCTTCGAGATGTCCTTCAGCGGCACGTCGCTGCGGAACTCGTCGTACATGACCGCGATCTGCGTCTTGCCGTCGGACGCGAAGATCCGCGTGACCTGCGGAGCCGACTGCTGCGCCAGCTCAGTGGGCAGCTCCGCGAAGCCCTTCGAGCCCGCCTTCGCCGCCAGCCCCGACATCGCGACGGCCGGGAAGGAGGCCGCCGCCACCACGACCCCGGCGAGCAGGCCGCAGATCACCAGGGATCCGGTGTTGGCAAAGATGGAGCGATCGCGTTTTCGGGTCCAGAAACTCACCCGGCCCACGTTAGCCACGGAGATCCAGCACCGCCTCTCGAGGGTTACCCCATTTGTCAGAATGCAGGACGGTATCGAGAGGCCGCCGCTGCCGCCACCCGTGCCGTTCCAGGTCGGGTACGTGCTCAAGATGGGTGACCGGCCCCAGGCACAGCCACGCCACCGGGCGCACCTCCTCGGGTATGCCCACCAGGCCGCGCAGGTAGTCCTCGCGGTAGAAGGAGACCCAGCCCACGCCCAGTCCCTCCGCCGTCGCGGCCAGCCAGAGGTTCTGGATGGCCAGGCAGACGGAGTAGAGCCCGGCGTCGGCGATGGCGTGCCGGCCCAGCACGGCCGGGCCGCCGCGCCGCGCGTCGTAGGTCACCACCACCGAAAGAGTGGATTCCATCACACCGTCGATCTTGATGCGGGCGAAGCGCGCCGCGGCCTCGCCCGTGAGGCCGGCGGCGAACACCCGGCGCTCGGTCTCCACGTGATCGCGGAACCGGCGGCGCAGGTCGCGGTCGCGGACCAGCACGAAGTCCCACGGCTGCGACAGCCCGACGCTGGGCGCGGCGTGCGCCGCGGCCAGGATCCGCTCGAGAACGTCGGCCGGGATCGGCGCACCGGTGAACTCGCCCCGGACGTCGCGGCGGCGGTGGATGGTGTCGTACAGCTCGTGCGGCAAAGCGGCTCCCGGTGAGTTCGGCCCCGTACGGTCAGAGCTGATTCTCGAAGGTGGCCACGCGGCCTTTCGCGGCCGCCTCGGGTATCCGGGCCTTCGCGGCCGCGTCGCCGTACAGCGCCCAGCGCAGGAACTCCGTCGAGGCCGAGGTCGAGGCCTCGAAGTCGGCGCCCTGGGTCACGTGCCCGCCCTCGGTGATCGAGAGCATGGCCCGCGACCAGGGCACGGCCTCGAAGACGGTGTGCCCGGCACGGTGGGTGACGGTGGTGTCCCTGCGGCCGTGCACGAAGAGCATCGCGGCGCTCGGCCCGGTGAACGGCATGCCCTGGAAGTCCGTGGCGGCGAACACGACGGCGGCCTTGAGACGCTCGTCACGCCGGGCGCTGAGCAGGCCCACGGTGGTGATGCCGCCGGCGGAATGCCCGGCCGCCGCGATCCGGGAGGGGTCGACGAGGGCGGTCACCGCGTGACCCGGGGTGAGCAGCGTGTCGAGCAGGAACGAGGCGTCCGCGGGCTGGTTGACGATGTCGGTCGGGTCGAGCTTCTCGGCGCCGTAGGACGTGTGCGGATACTTCGGCGCGGCGACCACGAAACCGGCCTGCGCCCAGCGGGCCAGCAGCGCGGCGTAGCCCTCCGGGTGCGACGTCAGCCCGTGGCTGAACAGCACCAGCGGGAAGCGACCGGGCGCGGGCGGCGCGCCGTCGGCCGGGGCCGGGGTGGCCGGAGCGGTCCCGGCGGCCGGGTAGAGGACCTGGGTCGGCAGGGCACGGTCGCCTCGGCTGATCGACAGGATCCAGCGGCCCAGCGGGAACGCCTGCGCGGGCGCGGATCCCGGCGCGGGCACGTACGGGGCCGTGACCGGCCGCGGCGTCAGCGAGGACGCGGCCGTCGAGCCGAGGATGGGCGCCGCCGAGGCGCTGGGGGTCGCCGGGGAGGCCGCCGGGGCGGAGGTGCTCGGCGCCGGAGTGCCCGGCGGCGTGGTCCCGCTCGTGCAGGCGGCCAGGCTTCCGGCCCCGGCGGCGCCGGCCAGCCCCAGCAGCAGTGTCCGTCTACGCATGGTGACAAGTGTGCGGTGTCTCGCTGTGATGACCTCGGGAAGGCGGACGAGCGGTAAATCACATTCGGTGAGCCGGGTGGTCGTCCACGGCCGGTCCGGCGCCCGCCGGAATATGCTCCGGCTCATGACCCACAGGCCTGTGAGAATCGGGCTGCAACTGCAGCCGCAGCACGCGGACTACCCGACGATCCGGCGTACGGCCGCCGAGGCGGAGGAGCTCGGCGTCGACGTCCTGTTCAACTGGGACCACTTCTATCCGCTCTACGGCGACCCCGACGGCCCGCACTTCGAGTGCTGGACCATGCTCGGCGCCTGGGCCGAGGCGACCTCGCGAGTGCAGATCGGCGCCCTCGTGACGTGCAACAGCTACCGCAACCCGGAACTGCTCGCCGACATGGCGCGCACCGTCGACCACATCAGCGACGGCCGGCTCATCCTCGGCATCGGCTCGGGCTGGTTCGAGAAGGACTACCAGGAGTACGGCTACGAGTTCGGCACCGCCGGCGGCCGCCTGGACGCCCTCGCCGAGGCCCTGCCCCGCATCGAGACCCGCCTCGGCAAGCTGAACCCGCCGCCGACGCGCGACATCCCCGTACTCATCGGCGGCGGCGGGGAGAAGAAGACGCTACGGCTCGTCGCCAAGCACGCCGACATCTGGCACAGCTTCGGCGACGCCGAGACGTTGCGCCACAAACTGGGCGTCCTGCGGCAGCACTGCGCCGACGCTGGCCGCGACCCCGGCGAGATCGAGATCTCCAGCGGGGTGCAGGCGGACAGCAAGCCGGAGGCCGCGGCAGGACTGCGGGAGCAGGGCGTGTCGCTGTTCACGCTCGGAATCGGCGGCCCGAAGCCGGACCTCGCCCCGCTGCGGGACTGGCTGGCCTGGCGCGACGAACAGAACGCCTGAGGCACGACACCGGCGTGCCCCGCACCACCCGGTGCGGGGCACGCCGGTGCTGTCCCGCCCTAGACGACGAGGTCGAGCAGCAGGACGCTGGCGAAGCCGGCCACCGAGATGACCGTCTCCATCACCGACCAGGTCTTGATGGTCTGCCCGACGGTCATTCCGAAGTACTCCTTGACCAGCCAGAACCCGGCGTCGTTGACGTGCGAGAAGAACAGCTACCCGCAGCCGATCGCCAGCGCGAGCAGGGACACCCCGGGCCGGTCCAGGGTCGTGGCCAGCGGCGCGACGATGCCGGCGGCCGTGATGGTGGCGACGGTCGCCGAGCCGGTGGCGACCCGGATGCCGACCACCACCAGGAAGCCCAGCAGCAGTGCCGAGATGTCGGCATCCCGGGCCGCGTCCGCCACCACGTCGCCGGCGCCCGCGTCCACCAGCACCTGCCGGCGGAGGTGATCGCCTCCGCGGCCAGCACCGGAGCGGCATGCGCTGTCATGGGCGAGCCGTACCCGGATCGACACCCATCGCATCATGGGACACCGCCGGCGGAAATGGGGCACGCGGCGCCCCGGGAAGGCACCATGGTCGCGTGCCGAACGAGAACCACGCCGAATTGCGTCCCTCATACCCCGTCCGCACCGAACGTCTGCTGCTGCGCCCCCTGACGGAGGGCGACGTGGACTCGTTGCTCGCCTACCGCAGCATTCCCGAGCTCTGCCGCTACGTTCCCTTCGAGCCGCAGGACCGGGAGACCGTCCTCGACCGGCTCGCCGGGCCGTGGGCGCGGACCGCGCTGACCGACGAGGGGCAATCCCTGACGCTCGGCGCCGAGCTGGCCCAGACGGGTCAGCTCGTCGGTGATGTGGTGCTCTTCTGGTCCAGCCGGCTGCACCGCGGCGGGGAGATCGGATACATCCTCGACCCGCGCTTCGCAGGCCGCGGCTACGCGACCGAAACGGCGTCCGCCCTGCTGCGGCTGGCCTTCGAGGAGCTGGGCCTGCACCGCGTCATCGCACGCATCGACGAACGCAACGAGGCCTCCGCGGCGGTGGCTCGCCGGCTGGGGATGCGCCAGGAGGCGCGCCTGGTCCACAACGAGCTCTTCAAGGGCGAGTGGAGCACCGAGCTCGACTTCGCCATGCTCGCCTCCGAATGGCGCACGGTCCGCGCCGGAGGGACCTTCGCGTTTCCGTAGGCTGGCGGGATGTCCCCGACTGTGATCGCCGCCGTGTTCATCCCCGGCCTGCACGGCGACACCGCGGTGCTGCGAATCATCCGCATCGCCCGGGTGCTGCGGCTCGTCCGCTTCTCGCCCGGCCTGCGCACGATCGTGCGCCTCGACGACCTCCGTACGGTGATCGCCAAGCTGGAGCGCGAGCTGCGCGTCGACCGGCTCGACGGTCACGCCGGCCGGGGCGCGGCGGAGCGGGGGATCCCGGCATGACGGACTTCGCCGCCACGCTAGGGCTGCCCGGCCTCGCCGACGTGCACACGCACTTCCTGCCCGAGCGCATGCAGCGCCGCGTCTGGGCGCACTTCGACGAGGCGGGCCCGCTGATCGGCCGGTCGTGGCCGATCTGCTACCGCGGCACCGAGGCCGAGCGGGTGGCCGAGCTGGACCGGCTCGGCGTGCGCGCCTTCTCCGCGCTCGCGTACGCCCACCGGCCCGGCATGGCCGCCGACCTCAACGACTGGACGCTGGGCTTCGCGGAGCGCACCCCGGGATGCCTGCCCAGCGCGACGTTCTTCCCGGAGCCGTCGGCGGCGCACGACGTCCGCGTGGCGCTGGAGCGCGGCGCCACGATCTTCAAGCTGCACCTGCAGGTCGGCGGCTTCGACCCGCGCGACGAGGAGCTGCGCGAGGCGTGGGGCCTGCTCGCCGACGCCGGCACGCCGGTGATCGTGCACGCCGGCTCGGGACCGGTCGCGCACGGCTTCACCGGGCCCGGCCCGATCGGCGAGGTCCTCGCCCGGCATCCGCGCCTCACCATGATCGCCGCGCACCTCGGTGCCCCCGAGTACGCGGGGTTCCTCGAGCTGGCCGAGCGCTACGAGCGCGCCGGTCTGGACACCACCATGGCGTTCACCCGCTTCTTCGAGGACATGGCCCCGTTCCCGCGGGAACTGCTGCCGCGCCTGCGCGACCTCGGCCTGGCCGGCAAGGTGCTGCTCGGCAGCGACTTCCCGAACATTCCCTATCCGTACGCCCACCAGCTCGACGCGCTCGCCGGCCTGACCCTCGGCGACGACTGGCTGCGGGCCGTCTGCTGGCACAACGCGGCCCGGCTTTTCGGCCTGTGACGGCCCGATTCGGCGGGCCCGACGTGCGCCGCTGTGCGACGATCATAGATCGCGCCCGGGACCGCCACCCGGCCGCGGCGAGGAGGTGAATCGGCGATGAAGAAGGCTGTCGGCTGGATCGTGCTCGCCCTGGTCATCTTCTACATCGGCACCAACCCGGGGCCGGCCGCGGACATCGCGCGCGGCATCGGCGAAGGGGTCGCCAACGTGTTCCGCAACATCGGGGTCTTCTTCTCCGACCTGGCATCCTGACCGCCGTGCGCCTCGTCTGCGTCGGCCTGGCCACCGTGGACCTGGTGCAGCGCGTCGACCGGGTGCCCGGCGTGGACGAGAAGGCCGAGGCCCTCTCGGCGGAGGTCGCCGCCGGGGGTCCGGCCACCAACGCCGCGGTCACCGCGGCCGCGCTCGGCGCCGAGGTCACCCTCGTCAGCGCGGTCGGCGCCCACCCGCTCGGCGACCTGATCCGCGCCGACCTGGCCGCACACGGCGTCGACCTGCTCGACGCGGCACCGCGGGCCACCGCGCCGCCTCCCGTCTCGGCGGTCACCGTGCTGGACCGCACCGGCCAGCGGACGATCGTCAGCCGCAACGCCCGCGGCGCCGAGGTGGGTGTACCGGAGGATCTGGAACGCACGCTGCGTGCCGCGGACGCCGTGCTGGCGGACGGCCATCACCCCGCCCTGGCCCGGGCCGCCGCGCACAGCGGTCGCCCGCTGGTGCTGGACGCCGGAAGCTGGCGCCCGGTCTTCGCCGACCTGCTCCCCCGCGCCGCGTTGACGGCCTGTTCCGCGGCCTTCCGTCCGCCCGGCGACCGGCCGGTCGCGCAGGCCCTGCGCGAACTCGGCGCGAGCCGCGGAGCGATCACCCACGGCCCGGACCCGGTGCGCTGGTGGTCCGGGGACGCGACCGGCGAGATCGAGGTGCCGCCGGTCGAGGCGGTCGACACCGCCGGCGCCGGCGACGCCTTCCACGGCGCGCTCACCGTCGCGCTCGCGCGCGGCGCAACCCCGCCCGAGGCCATCCGGTACGCGATCACGATTGCCGGGATCCGCGTCCGGCACCGCGGCCCCCGCTCGTGGCTGGCGGCCCTGTCGTAAGCGACGTTCCGTCGTGGGGTCAGACAGCCGCTGTCGATGACGTGGAGGCACGCCGAACACCGCCGAAGCCTTCGTCACCGCCGTCGAATCCTCCCTGTGGCCCCCATCGGGGTGATCGAGCCGAAGAAAGGCGTGGAGGCCGAGCCCTGCCGCGGCCTAGCATGGGCGGCATGTTTCTGAGGATGGTGACCACGACGCCGGAATGTCCCGGCGTGCGTTCCCGCTGATCCTCTTCCAGCGACGACCTGGCCCCGGGCGAGATGCCCGGGGCAGATGCGTTCCGTGGCGTCTCCCCGGCCCGACCGAAGGAGACACCATGCAAGCCGACCACCGCCGGCTCGGACGCGAGCTCGACGTCTTCGACTCCGACCCGCTCATCGGCGCGGGGCTGCCGTTCTGGCTACCGCCCGGCGCCGCCGCCCGCCATGAGGTGGAGTCGTACGTCCGCGATCTGGAACGCCGCGCCGGGTTCCAGCACGTGCATTCGCCGGTGCTGGCCAAGCGCGAGCTCTACGAGTTGTCCGGCCACTGGGCGCACTTCGCGGGCGACATGTTCCCGCCGGTACGCCTCGGCGACGACGAGCTGGTGCTGCGGCCCAGCCTGTGCCCGCATCACGCGCTGATCTTCCGGTCGAGGCACCGCTCGTACCGTGAGCTGCCGCTGCGGATCGCCGAGATCGGCCCGATGTACCGTGCCGAGCGGTCCGGTGTCCTGGGTGGCCTGTCCCGGGTGCGGGCCATCTCGCTCAACGACGGGCACGTGTTCTGCACCGTGCCGCAGGCCGGCGAGGAGGTGGCCGCGGCGCTGCGGCTGATGGGACAGGCGCACGACGCGCTGGGGGTGCGGGTCCGCTCGTACCGGCTGTCGCTGCGCGGAGACGGTGGCGAGTACGCCGGTGACGACGACGCGTGGGACGAGGCCGGGCGGGTGCTGCGCGAGGCCCTGGAGGCGGCCGGCGTGCCCTACGAGGAGGCCGCCGGGGAGGCCGCGTTCTACGGCCCGAAGATCGACGTGCAGGTCGCCGATCCGGCGGGCCGGGAGTCCACCCTGTCCACCGTGCAGCTTGATTTCCACCAGCCCGCGCAGTTCGGCCTCTCCTATGCCGACGCCTCCGGCGGCCGGGCCCGGCCGGTGATGGTGCACCGCAGCCTGGTCGGCTCGTTCGAGCGGCTGTTCGCGCACCTCGTCGAGGTCCACGCGGGAGCCCTGCCACCCTGGTACGCGCCGGTCCAGGTGGTCGTGCTGCCGGTCGCCGCCGCGCAGGACGCGGCGGCCGCGGCGTTCGCCCGGGACGCGGTCGCCGCGGGGCTGCGCGCCGAGGTGTGCCACGACGGCTCCGTCGGCGCCCGGATCCGGGCGGCGGCCGGGCGCAAGGTTCCGTACGTGGCGGTGATCGGTGCGCGGGAGGCTCCTCGGGGCGAGGTGGCGCTGCGCCTGCGCGACGGCAGACGGCTGCCCGCCCGTTCCGGCGCCGACGCGATCAGCCTCATGGCGAGGGTCGTGGCGGCGCGGGCGCCGGGTGTCTAGCCGAGAGCGTCGAGGATGCGCTTGTGGTGCGTGTCCAGCTCCTCGCCGCTGATGCCGGAGTTCACCTTGGCGAAGTCGAAGTCGGCCATCTCCCAGGCGGGGAAGACGTGCACATGGGCGTGCGGCACCTCGAACCCGGCGACCACGAGACCGACCCGTGGCGCGTCGAACGCCCGCTTGAGCGCGGCGCCGACGGTGTGGCTCACGGTCATCACGTGTGCCAGCAGGCCGGGGTCGAGGTCCGTCCACTCGTCCACCTCGGCGCGCGGGACGACCAGGGTGTGCCCGGGCGTCAGGGGCGCGATGGTGAGGAAGGCGGCGACCTGCTCGTCCGACCAGACGATCCGGCCGGGCAGCTCGCCGTTGATGATTTGGGAGAAGATCGTCGGCACTGCGGGAACCTTCCTGTGGGGCACACCGGGTGCGGGTGCGTCCATGACATCACGTCACCGGCACCCGGCGTACCACCGGGATCAGGCGAGCCGCACGAGGTTCTTGCCGACGCCGTCGCCGCGCAGCATGGCGAGGAAGGCCTCCGGGGCCGCCCCGATGCCCTCGAAGACGGTCTCGCGATGCTTGACGGTGCCGTTCGCGAGCAGGGGCGCGACCTCGCGGACGAACTCGTCGCGCAGGTCGCCGTGGTCGCTGACCAGCATGCCGCGCATCGTGAGGCGCTTGGCGATGATCATGGGAAGGTTGCGGGGGGCGGGCGTCGGCTCGGTGGCGTTGTAGACGCTGATCATGCCGCAGACGCAGATCCGGCCGTGCAGGTTCAGCGACGAGATCGCCGCCTCGAGGTGGTCGCCGCCGACGTTGTCGAAGTAGACGTCGATGCCGTCCGGTGCGGCCTGGCGAAGCTGGTCGTGCACGGGCGCGTCGTGGTAGTCGAACGCCGCGTCGAAGCCCAGCTCGTCGCGCAGGTAGGCCACCTTCTCGGCCGAGCCGGCGCTGCCGATCACCCGGGCCGCGCCCCGGTGCTTCGCGAGCTGGCCGACGACCTGGCCGACGGCGCCGGCGGCGCTGGAGACGAAGACGGTGTCGCCGGGCTTGAACTCGGCGCTGCGCAGCAGGCCGGCGTACGCGGTCAGCCCGGTCATGCCGAGCACGCCCAGGTACGCACCCAGCGGGGCCACCGAGGGGTCGACCTTCGCCACGGCCTTGACCGGGAGCAGCGCGTACTCGCGCCAACCGAGGCCGTGCAGGACGGTGTCGCCCGGCGTGAACCCGTCGGCCCCGCTGGCGACCACCTCGCCCACCGCGCCGCCCTCGAGCGCCTTGCCGAGCGCGAACGGCGGCACGTAGGACTCGCGGTCGTCCATCCGCCCGCGCATGTACGGGTCGACGCTCATCAGGAGGTTACGCACGAGAATCTGGCCGGGCCCCGGGTCGGGCACCTCGACCCGGGCGGTCTCGAACGTGTCGGCCGTCGGCCAGCCCCGGGGACGGGCGGCGAGGCGGATCTCAGTGGAAAGAACGCTCATGATCCGACCCTAGACCGGGTCTCCGGCCGCCCGGGCCCGCTACCGGGCCCGGGCGACGAAGATCATGATCAGACGGTACGGGCCAGCCGGTCGGCGAGCAGCTTGGCGAAGCGCGCCGGGTCGGCCAGGTCGCCGCCCTCGGCGAGCAGGGCGGTGCCGTACAGCAGCTCGGCCGTCTCGGGCAGGTCCGCGGCGGCGGCGTCCCGGGCGTACGCGTCGCGCAGGCCGGTGACCAGCGGGTGCTCCGGGTTGAGCTCGAGGATGCGCTTGACGGGCGGCACCTGCTGACCCATGGCCTTGTACATCTTCTCCAGGGTCGGTGTGATGTCGTCGGCGTCGCTGACCAGGCAGGCCGGCGAGGTGGTGAGGCGGGTGGACAGGCGGACCTCCTTGACCTCCTCCAGGGTCTCGCCCAGCCAGGTCAGCAGCGGCGCGTACTCGCCGGCCTTCTCCTCGCTCGGCTTGTCGTCCGAGGGCAGGTCGACGGTGCCCCGGGCGATGGACTGCAGTTTCTTGCCGTCGTACTCGGGCACCGCGTCGACCCAGATCTCGTCCACCGGGTCGATGAGCAGCAGAACCTCGTATCCCTGCGCCTTGAAGGCCTCCATGTGCGGGGAGTTCTCGACCTGGGCCCGGCTCTCGCCGGTCATGAAGTAGATCTCCTCCTGGCCCTCCTTCATCCGCGAGACGTAGTCGGCGAGGGTTGTCGGCTCGTCACCCGCGGTCGTCGCGAACGACGCGACGTCGAGGATGGCCTTGCGGTCGTCGGCCTCGCCGAGCAGGCCCTCCTTGACGGCGCGGCCGAACTCGCGCCAGAAGGTGCGGTACTTCTCCGGCTCCTTCGTCATCAGGTCCTTGATGGTGGACAGGACCTTCTTGGCGAGCCGGCGCCGGATCATCTGGATGTGCCGGTCCTGCTGGAGGATCTCGCGGGAGATGTTCAGCGACAGGTCGGCGGCGTCCACGACGCCCTTGACGAAGCGCAGGTAGTCGGGGATCAGCTCGCGGCTGTCGTCCATGATGAACACGCGCTTGACGTAGAGCTGGATGCCCCGGCGCCCGTCGCGCTGGAAGAGGTCGTGCGGCGCCCGGGACGGGATGAAGAGCAGGGCCTCGTACTCGAAGGTGCCCTCCGCCTTGAGGTTGATGATCTCGAGCGGGTCGGTCCAGTCGTGGCTGATGTGCCGGTAGAACTCGGCGTACTCCTCGTCCTTGACCTCGGCGCGTGGACGGGCCCAGAGGGCCTTCATGGAGTTGAGGGTCTCCGGCTCGCCCTCGCTCTTGACCAGGCGGATCGGGAAGGAGATGAAGTCGGAGTACCGCTTGACGATCTCCCGGATCTTCCACTCGTCGGCGTAGTCGTAGAGCGCGTCCTCCTCGTCCTTGGGACGCAGGTGAACGGTCACCGCGGTGCCGACGGGCACGTCCGGCACCTCCTCGATCGTGTACGTGCCCTCGCCGGCCGACTCCCAGCGCGTGCCGGTGTCCTCCCCGGCCTTGCGGGTCACCAGGGAGACGTTGTCGGCGACCATGAACGTCGAGTAGAAGCCGACACCGAACTGTCCGATGAGCTCGGCGGACTCCTTGTTCTCCTTGAGCTGGCGCAGCATCTCGGCGGTGCCCGAGCGGGCGATGGTGCCGATCAGCCCCACGACCTCCTCGCGCGACATGCCGATGCCGTTGTCGCGGACCGTCAGCGTGCGGGCGTCCTTATCGGCCTCGATCGCAATGTGCGGGTCGTCGGCCCTGAGCGCCTCGTCGTGCAGGCCGGCGAGGCGCCGCTTGTCCAATGCGTCGGAGGCGTTGGAGATCAGCTCGCGCAGGAAGATGTCCTTGTTCGAGTAGATCGAGTGGACCATCAACTGCAGGAGCTGGCGGGCCTCGGCCTGGAACTCCAGCGTCTCGGTGCTCATGTCGTCCCTCCGTGCATACGGGTGTTGTCCGACGCTGATCGTATGACCCGCCGCCCGGCTACTCGAAAGGGTCGCCCGTGGGCACCGCGGGCGGCCAGTCCACCGAGCCGGGACCGGGCAGGCCACCGGCGCCGGGCGCCCACGGGAACCCGTGGTCGTCGGCCTGCGGCGAGGACTTGGCCGGCTCCGGCTCGGCGGTGGCCGGCGTCGTGGCCGGCGTCGTCGCGGGCGTCGTGGCCGGCGTCGTCGCGGGCGTCGTGGCCGGGGTGGTGGCGGGTGTGGTGGCCGGGGTGGTCGCCGGGGTCGTGGCGGGCGTCGTGGCCGGAGTGGTCGCGGGCGGCGCCGCCGGGGTCGTAGCGTCCGGCGCGGGCCGCTGCGGCGCCGGCCGTGTGGTCGCCCGCGTCGGCGTGGGCACCGGCGGCGCCGGGCGCGAGAAGGCCGGTGGCCGGAGAGCGGCGGTCGTGCGCTGCGGCCCGGCCGTCGTCGCCGCGGGCGTGGTGCCGGTCGCCGCGGCCGGGTTCGCCGTGGTCGTCCCCGGCGGTGGGGTCAGCGTGAGGATCCGCGAGGGCGCCCGGACCGGCTCGCCCGCCTGGCGGGACGGCGCCACGCCGGGAGCCGGCCGGGCCGCTGCCCCGAGTTCCTGCGCCGCTCCCGCCGCGACCGTCCGGTCCCCCGGGGCCGCCGTGCCGCCGCCACGCCCGTCGTCGCCGGCGCCGAGCACGACGGCTCCCGTGCCGGAGACCAGGCACACCACCGCCATGCAGCCGATGAGCTGCTTTTCCCGCCTCGTCAACTCAACCATGAAATGGTCATACCGGCATGAAGGTGATTTCAGAGCCGGTTCAGCAATATTTCCCTCCGTGTCGTTGCCCACCACGAATTCGCCGTATCTCACTGTGCGTGAGCCTTGCAGAGGGACAACTACGCTGGGTATCTTCACCTTCTACTTCTGCGGCACCGGGCTGCGGAGGTACATGCAGGAGTTATCGTGAAGTTGAGCGAGGTCGCCATGGCCGCCGCTATCACCGTGAGTATCGCTGGTGTCTCTTACGCTACGTTGAACACGAAGAGCGTCACGCGGGCGACGACGGAGGTGGCGCAGCAGGTCTCCTGCCGGACCGTCGACGAGGCGATCGTGGCCTACGAGGCGCGACACCACGCCGCGCCGACCCGGGTCGCGCAGCTCGCGCCCTTCGTGAAGGGCGACATCTCCGCCTACCGGATCACCGACGGCAGGACGACCGGCCCCGGCTGCTGACGCCACGGGAACCTGGCGCGGCCGGGGCATGATCCGATGGCATGCTCGCCGACGTGCAGGCGCTGGAGCGCGCCTTGCCGCAGCCCAAGGCGGCCGGTGGATACGCGAGGGACGCCACGACTTCGGCTGTCGGAGCACCTTCCTGCCCGCCGCGTTCGACCTCGTGGCGCGCGTGAACCCGCGCGAGTGAATGGGCCCAGGCCTTTACGGCCGCCCTCCACCCTCCGTAGCGTCAGTGCTCAGTGCAACGATTCCGTAACGCTCGGAGGAACCATGCGCCGTACCGCCGTCCTCACCGGATTCGTCCTCGCCGCGCTCTGGGTCGCCGCGCCCGCCCAGGCCTTCGCCCACAACGCCGTGCACAACGCCGGCATGCACGTCCTGCTCGACGGCCTGACCCTCGCGGTAGTCTCCGCGCCGGTGTGGACGGTGCTGCTGTGGCGGGGGCCCCGCCGGCTGGCGTTCGCCGCGCTCATCGGCGCCGTCCAGGTCCCGGTCGCCGTCATCGGCTTCCTGCCCATCGCGAATCCGTACCTGCATCTGACGCTGTTCGTGCTCGCGCTGACGCTGACCGGCGCCTCGCTGCATGTGGCCCGGCGCGGCCCGGTCAGCGCGCCGGCACCGGCCCGCGATCGACGGTGACCCACTCCCCGGTCGGCGCCCGGACGGCCAGCCCCGACACGGGGTCGTCCGGCGCCGCGCCGGCCCGCAGCACCCGCACCACCGGGCAGCCCTCGGTCTCCGCATGCCAGAAGCCGGCCGGGTCCCGGACCGCCGACCAGCGGCAGTGCTCCTCGTCGGCGAAGCCCCACGCCAGCATCAGATCGCGGCCGTCCATCGAGTACCGGCCCGCGGAGGCGACCCGCTCGCCGTCGGGACGGTGGAAGAACTCGGCACGCAGGCCGGGCACGGGCACGCCCTCGAACGCGGCGTCCGTGACCGTCCGGTGCGGGGTGTAAAGGTCCAGATCGGGCATCGGCACGGACCGACCCTGCCACGGCCGGACGGCCAACCCGGTGCGGGACACGGGGGAAGAACCACTTCGGGTGACAGGCGTACGGCACACTGACCCCTCATGCGCCTCGTCTCACTGCTGCCGTCCGCCACCGAGATCGTGTACGCCCTCGGCCTCGGCGCCGATCTGGTCGGCGTCACCTTCGAATGCGACGAGCCGCCGTCGGCCCGGACCGAGAAGACGGTGGTGGTCGGGGGCCGGGACACCCGCGGCATGACCCCGGCCGAGATCGACGGGTACGTGAAGTCGCAGATGGCGGCCGGCGCCGACCTGTACACCCTGCACGCGGGCGCCCTCGCGGGTCTCGACCCGGACCTGATCCTCACCCAGGACCTGTGCCGGGTGTGCGCGCTGCCGTCCGGGCAGGTCTCCGGCGCCCTGGACCATCTGGGCTGCCGGGCGGACGTGGTGTCGCTGGACCCGTACACGCTGGACGAGGTGCTCGCGACGTTCACCGAGGTGGGCGAGCGGGCCGGGGTGCCGGAGCGGGCCGCCGCGCTCGTGGCCTCGCTGCGGGGCCGGCTGGACGCCGTGGCGGCGGCGGTGGCGGGGCGGCCTCGTCCCCGGGTGGCGGTCGTCGAGTGGGTGGATCCGCCCTTCACCGCCGGTCACTGGGTGCCGGACCTGATCGCCGCCGCGGGCGGCGAGCCGGTGGCGGCCCGCCCCGGCCGCAAGTCGGTGGAGACGACCTGGGCGGAACTCGCCGCCGCGCGGCCCGACGTGGTGCTGGTCACGCCCTGCGGCTTCCACCTGGACGGTGCCGTGGCCCAGGCCGCGGCGGTGGTGCCGCACTTCCCCGAGGCCCGGGTGTGGGCCATCGACGGCGACGCGCTGGTCGTGCGCCCGGGCCCGCGGGTGGTCGACGGGGTCGAGGCGATCGCGGCGATCCTGCATCCGGACGCCGTACCGGCCGCCCCGGAGGGCGCCGTCGCCCGGGTCTGCTGAGGATCAGGCGCTGACGGACGCGGGACGGCGGGAGGGCCGGGCGCGGCGCGCCACAGGAATGCGGGCCGGTGCCACCGTGGCCCGCCGGGCCTGCTCGGTGCGCCACAGCCAGGCGATGTCCTTGCCGAACGACCAGGTGGGCGAGATCACGGCGGCCGCCAGCGCGGCCAGCGCGACGGGGCCCGGCAGCAGGTTCGCGGTCGTGACCACCAGGACGACGCCCTGCAGCGCGGCGACGACCTTGCGGGAGAACCGCGGCGGCAGGGCGGCGTCGAGCCACGGCGCGATCCACGACGCGGCGACGAACACGTAGCGGAAGGCGCCGATGGCGACCGTCCACCAGCCGAACGTGCCGGCGACGAAGACGCTCAGCACCAGGACCAGGAACGCGTCGACCTCCATGTCGAAGCGGGCGCCCAGCGCGGTGGTGGTGTTCGTCCGGCGGGCGACCTGGCCGTCCACGCCGTCCAGGGCGAGGGCCACACCGACGAGCGTGACCAGCACCGGCAGGGCGACCGGGCGCTCGAAGGAGGTCACCACCAGGGCGGTGACCGCGCCGACCAGCGTCGCCCGACCCAGGGTGACCGCGTTGGCCGGCCCGAGCGCGCGCATCCCGGCCCGGCGCATCCCGCCGCGCAGCAGCAGGCACAGCGCCACGGCGAAGGCCGTACCGGCCAGCCAGCCGGCGAGGCTCAGCCCGGTCGTCGCCGCCAGCAGCGCCATGAGAACGAGCTGGACGACCGCCCCGGTCAGGGGTCCCCGCTCGGTGCGGGCGGTCATCGTGTCGATACTCATAGTTACGCGCCTCCGGGTATGCAAGATCAGGTCCCGCGTATGGTTGCCGCAGTTGCCCCTGAACACGCACGGCCCGCGCGTTCGGTTCACCCCCGGCGAGGAGATTTCACCCGATGACAGGTACGGCGAGCGCGTTCTGGCTGGTCACGCCCGGCAGGGGCGAGATCCGGCCGGTGGCCCTGCCCGACCCCGGACCCGGCGAGGTCCTGGTACGCACCCTGCACTCCGGGGTGAGCCGGGGCACGGAGACGCTCGTCTTCCGCGGCGGCGTGCCCGAGAGCCAGCACGCCGCCATGCGCGCGCCGTTCCAGGACGGCGACTTCCCGGCCCCGGTCAAGTACGGCTACCTCAACGTCGGCGTGGTCGAGCGCGGCCCGGCGGAGCTGCTCGGCCGCACGGTGTTCTGCCTCTACCCGCACCAGACCCGCTACGTCGTCCCGGCCGAGGCGGTGACCGTCGTGCCGGATTCCGTACCGCCCGCCCGGGCCGTCCTGGCCGGCACCGTGGAGACGGCGCTGAACGGGCTCTGGGACGCCGCTCCCCTGGTCGGCGACCGGATCGCCGTGGTCGGCGCCGGAATGGTCGGCGCCGGAGTCGCCGCGATCCTGTCCCGCTTCCCCGGCGTCCGGGTCCAGCTCGTCGACGTCGACCCGGAGCGCGCCGCGGTCGCCCGGGCCCTGGGCGTGGACTTCGCGCTCCCCGCCGACGCCACCGGCGACTGCGACCTCGTCCTGCACGCCAGCGCCACGGCCGCCGGCCTCACCCGCTCGCTCGAGCTGCTGGCCGCCGAGGGTACGGTCGTCGAGCTGAGCTGGTACGGCGACCGCGAGGTCAGCGTCCCGCTCGGCGAGTTCTTCCACTCCCGCCGCCTGGTCGTCAAGAGCAGTCAGGTCGGCGGGATCGCCCCGGCCCGGCGTGGGCGCCGCACGTACGCGGACCGGCTCGCCGTCGCCCTGGACCTGCTCGCCGACCCGGTCTTCGACACGCTGCTGACCGGCGAGTCCGACTTCGCGGAGCTGCCTGCGGTCATGCCTCGGCTGGCCGGTGGGGAACTACCCGCGCTGTGCCACCTGATCACCTATCCGACAGGAGAGTGAATGTTCAGCGTCACCGTCCGTGACCACATCATGATCGCGCACAGCTTCTCCGGCGAGGTCTTCGGACCCGCCCAGAAGCTGCACGGCGCCACGTTCGTGGTGGACGCGACCTTCAAGCGTCCCGAGCTGGACGCCGACAACATCGTGGTCGACATCGGCCTGGCGAGCCAGGAGCTGCACGCCATCTGCGCCGGCCTGAGCTACCGCAATCTCGATGACGAACCGGACTTCACCGGTGTCAACACCTCCACCGAGTTCCTCGCCAAGGTGATCGCCGACCGGCTCGCCGGCAAGGCCGCCGCGGGCGAGCTCGGCGCGGGTGCGAGCGGGCTCACCGGCATCGCCGTGACGCTGCACGAGTCACACATCGCGTGGGCGAGCTACGAGCGAGACCTGTGACGGATCCGCTGTACGCGGTGCTGCCGGGCGACATCGACGACCCGGCGGCGCCCAGCGGCGGCAACACGTACGACCGGCGGATCCTGACCGGGCTCGCCGCGACCCGCGCGGTCCACGAGATCGCGGTCGCGGCGCCCTGGCCGTACCCGTCGGAGGACGACCAGGCCCGGCTCGCGGGTGAGCTGCACGGCCTGCCCGACGGCGCGACGGTGCTGATGGACGGCCTGGTGGCCTGCGCGGCACCGCGGGTCGTCGAGGAGCAGGCCGTTCGGCTGCGCCTGGTCGTGCTCGTGCACCTTCCGCTCGGCGACGAGCCCGGCGCCGCGCCGGACCTCCCGGCCCGGGAGCGCCGCACGGTGCATGCCGCCCACGCCGTGGTGGCGACCAGCGCGGGCGCCGCCCGGCGCGTCGAGCAACTTCACGCCCTGCCGGTGGGCAGCGTGCACGTGGCGCCCCCGGGCGTCGATCCGGCGCCCGAGACGGCGGGCAGCCCGGCCGGCGGTCGGCTGCTCTGTGTGGCCTCCGTCACCCCGCGCAAAGCCCAGGACGTGCTGGTCGAGGCGTTGCACACGCTCGACGACCTGGACTGGACGTGCGTCTGCGTGGGCTCCCTCGACGACGACCGGGACTTCGCGGCCCGGGTGCAGGCGCGCGCCGGCGACCGAGTGCGGTTTCCCGGCACTCGCGGCGGCGCCGCGCTGGCGGCCAGCTACGCCGAGGCGGACCTGCTGGTGCTGCCGTCGCGCGCGGAGACCTACGGGATGGTGGTCACCGAGGCCCTCGCCCGCGGCATCCCGGTGCTCGCGACGCAGGTCGAGGGCGTTCCGGAGGCGATGGGCAAGGCGGGCGACGGCACCGTGCCGGGTGGGCTCGTGCCGCCCGGCGACGTACAGTCCCTGGCCGGCGCCCTGCGACGGTGGCTCACCGACGAGGGCCTGCGCCGGGACTGGCGCGCCGCCGCCCGGGCACGCCGCGGCACGCTGCGCGGCTGGGACCACACGATTCGACGACTGAGCGAGGTACTACACCCATGACCGGAGAATTCAGCACCGGCTGGCTGTCGCTGCGCGAGGCCGCCGACGCGGCCGCCCGTGCCACCGACCTGATCGATATGCTCCCGGCGGGCGGCGCCCTCGTAGTGCGCGACCTCGGGTGCGGCACCGGCTCGATGGCGCGCTGGCTGGCGCCGCGGCTGCCCGGGCCGCAGCGGTGGATCCTGCACGACCGCGACCCGGCGCTGCTCGCGTACGCGGCGGCGCACGTGCCCCCGGCGGCGGCCGACGGCAGCCCGGTGACCGTCGAGACGGTCGAGGGCGACGTGACGGCGCTCACCCCGGCCGACCTGGACGGCGTGTCCCTGGTCACGTGTTCGGCGCTGCTCGACCTGTTCACCGCCGACGAGGTCCGCGCGCTCGCCGGGGTCTGTGTCGAGGCCGGCGTCCCCGCGCTGTTCACCCTCTCGGTGGTCGGCGAGGTGCACCTCGAGCCGCCGCACCCGCTCGACGCCGAGGTGTCCGCCGCGTTCAACGAGCACCAGCGCCGCGAGACCGGCGGCCGGTGGCTGCTCGGGCCGGAGGCGGTCGGCGCCGCGGCGGAGGCCTTCGCCACGGCCGGTGCCGCCGTGACGACGCGGCCGAGCCCGTGGCGGCTGGGTCCCGACCAGGCCGCGCTGGCCGCCGAGTGGCTGCGCGGCTGGGTCGCCGCGGCCGCCGAGCAGCGCCCCGACCTGCCCACCGAGGACTATCTCGCGGCCCGGCTCGCGGCCGCGGAGGCGGGCGAGCTGCGGGTCACGGTCGCGCATCAAGATCTTCTGGCGCAGAAAGACTGAACCGCCCGCCGCCACCCGGACGTATGGAATGCAGGATGGGTGATCGCGGAGGGGACGGCAGATGAACCGATCGATCTGGGCTTGGGTGCGAGTGCTCGGCGGGGTGGGCATACTCGCCGTGCTGCTCTGGCGCCTGGGCACGGGCGCCTTCCTCGACGGCCTGCGGGTGATCGACGTGGGCACGCTGGGCGCCGCCTTCGCGATCGGCGTGGCCACCACGGTGCTCAGCGCCTGGCGCTGGTGCCTGGTCGCCCGCGGCCTGGGCCTGCGCCTGTCGCTGCGGAGCGCGACCGCCGACTACTACAAGGCGCTGTTCGTCAACGCGGCGCTGCCGGGCGGGGTGCTCGGCGACGTCGACCGGGCCGTGCAGCACGGACGGGACTCCGGTGACATCGGCCGCGGCGTCCGCGCGGTGGTGCTGGAGCGCACGGCCGGGCAGATCGTGCTCATCACGGTGGGCCTCGCCGTGCTGCTGACCGTCCCGTCGCCGGTCCTGACGCAGGTGCACGAGCACGGCCGCACGCTCGCGGTCGCGGCCGCGGCCGTCGCAGGCGTGGCGGTCCTGCTGATCGTGGCGATGGGCCGGCTGCGGCGCGGCGCGTCCCGGTGGGCCCGCGCGGCCCGCACCGCGGTCGGCGAGATCCGCACCGGCCTGCTCGCCCGGCGCACGTGGCCCGCCATCGTGCTGGCCTCCACCGCCGCGCTGGCCGGGCACCTGGCGACGTTCGTCGTCGCGGCCCGGGCGGCCGGTTCCGAGGCCTCGGTGCTGCGCCTGGCCCCGCTGATGCTGCTCGCCCTGCTCGCCATGACGCTGCCGGTGAACATCGGCGGCTGGGGACCCCGGGAGGGCGTGACCGCGTGGGCGTTCGGTGCCGCGGGCCTCAGCGCCACCCAGGGGCTGACCATCGCGGTGGTCTACGGGCTGTTCGCGTTCGTCGCGGCGCTGCCCGGCCTGGTCGTCATCGCGGCCCGCCTCCTCGCCCGCAAGCGGACGAAGGCCGTCAGCGCCCGCCCGGCCGCGATCGCCTCGCGGCCGGCCCCCGTCGCCGTCGAGATCGTCGCGATGCGACCTGCCATCGCGCTGCCCGCGCGGGAGCTGGTTGGCAGCAGTGCGTGAGTGTGCCGTCACCCTGAATGGCGATTATGTTGGGGCGGTGGAAGATCGACCGTACGTGCTGCTGAGTTGCGGCATGTCCATCGACGGATATGTCGACAGCGCCGGCGACGAACGGCTCCTGCTCTCCAACGACGCCGACTTCGACCGGGTCGACGAGGTCCGCTCCGGCTGCGACGCGATCCTGGTCGGCGCGGGCACGGTCCGCCAGGACAACCCGCGGCTGCTGGTCCGCGACGAGGCCCGGCGCCGGGCCCGGGTGGCCCGCGGCGAGCGGCCCGACCCGGTCAAGGTCACCGTCACCGGCACCTGCGACCTCGATCCACAGGCCAGGTTCTTCACCCTCGGCGAGGCGGAGAAGCTCGTCTACTGCGCCACCCCGGCGGTGCCGTCGGCGCGGCGCAGGCTGGAGGACCGGGCCACCGTGATCGACGCCGGCGACCCGATCGACCTGCCGGGCGTCACCGGCGACCTGGCCCGCCGCGGCATCCGCCGCCTCATGGTCGAGGGCGGCGGCAGCATGCACACCCAGTTCCTCACCGCCGGGCTCGCCGACGAGCTCCAGTTGGTGGTCGCGCCGTTCTTCGTCGGCGATTCCCAGGCGCCTCGCTTCGTCGGCGACGGCACGTTCCCATGGGGCCCGCAGCGCCGGGCCGACCTGATCGCGGTCCGCCAGATCGGCGACGTGGTCCTGCTGCGCTACGCCCTTTCCGACCGGTTCCAGGAGTGATGCGTTGACCGCCGTGCTTGAACCTCAATCCGACCACCGAAATGGGGGCCCGATGTCCGACACGCTGGGCTGGAAGGACGTTCCGGAAGCCACCGTACGGACCCGCGTCACCGTTCCCCTGCGCTTCGCCGACGGGTACGCCACCACGGCCCGCGTGCTGACCTTCGACGGCCTCGTCGACGGCCGCGAACATCTGGCCCTGGGCCTGGGCGACTGGGAGAACGCGATCGGCGACGCCCCGCTGGTGCGTCCGCACAGCGAGTGCCTGACCGGCGACGTCTTCGGCAGCCAGCGCTGCGACTGCGGCCCCCAGTTGCGCGAGGCGGTGGAGCGCATCGCCGGCACCGGCGGGCTGCTGCTCTACCTGCGCCAGGAGGGTCGCGGCATCGGCCTGTACGCCAAGCTCGACGCGTACGCGCTGCAGGAGGCCGGGCTGGACACGTACGAGGCGAACGTGGCGCTCGGCCGCGGCGAGGACGAGCGCGACTACACGGCGGCGGCGCAGATGCTGCTCGCCCTCGGCGCCGACAAGATCCGGTTGCTCAGCAACAACCCGGACAAGGCCGACCAGCTCCAGGCCTACGGGATCGAGATCAAGGAGCGGATCCCGACCGGCGTGCACCTGTCTCCGGCCAACCTGCGCTATCTCGCGACGAAGGCGACGCACACCGCGCACACCCTCGACATCCCCGGACTCTGACGGCCCACGGCCGCCGCACCCCGGCCCGGGTGAACCCCGGGCGCGAGGGCGTGAGGAGACCGGCGAGACCGAGATCCGCGTCACAGGCACGGTCGACGCCGCCAGCGCCGCCGAGCTGCGCCAGGAGCCGATGCGCCTGACCCGCGGCGGCAACCTCCCGCGGGCCGTGGACCTGACCGGGGTGTCGCATCTGGCCAGCGCCGGCGTGTCCGCCCTGCACACGGTGGCCGAACAGCACCGGCAGCAGGGCAGCGGCCTCGACCTGCATGCGGCGGCGGGCAGCGCGGCGCAGCTCGTGCTCGACCTGGTCGCGCTGCCGCACCGCACCGACGCGGCGGGGCGGACGCCGCCACGCTGATGGCGGTTCGCCCGGCGGGAGCGGTGGGCGAGGCTATGGTCGGACCATGACGAGAGTCGACTTCTACTTCGATCCCGCCTGCCCGTTCGCCTGGATCACCTCGCGCTGGATCCTCGAGGTCGAGAAGCAGCGCGAGATCGACCTGCGCTGGCACGTGATGAGCCTCTACGTACTCAACGAGAACCGGGACGTCCCGCCGGGATACCGCGAGCTGATCAACCAGTCGCTGGGCGTCGTCCGGGTCGTCACCGCCGCCGCCCAGAAACACGGCGACGAGATCCTCGGCCCGCTGTACACGGCGCTCGGCACCCGGATCCACAACCGGGGCGAGAAGGACCCGGAGCTAGTGGTCACGGAGTCCCTCGCCGAGGTCGGTCTGCCCGCGGAGCTCGCGGCGGCGGCCAAGACCGACGAGTACGACGCCGAGCTGCGCCGTAGCCACCACGAGGGCATGGACCCGGTCGGCGAGGACGTCGGCACGCCCACCATCCACATCGACGGCGTCGCGTTCTTCGGTCCCGTGCTGAGCAGCATTCCGCGCGGCGAGCAGGCGCTCCGCATCTTCGACGGTGCCGTGGCGATGGCGGGCTATCCCGACTTCTTCGAGCTCAAGCGCACGCGTACGGGCGGGCTGAACTTCGACTGAACCCGTCGTCCACAGGGTGCGACCCCGCCCGCGGCGGGGTCACTAAACTCGCGGGGTGACTTCCGCTCCCCCGCTCGCCGGCCCCGCCCTCGACGTGCTCAACCGGATCTTCGGCTACGCCGGGTTCCGCGGCGGGCAGCGCGAGATCATCGAGCACGTCATCGGCGGGGGCGACGCCCTGGTGCTGATGCCCACCGGCGGTGGCAAGTCGCTGTGCTACCAGATCCCGGCGCTGGTGCGCGACGGCACCGGGGTGGTGATCTCCCCGCTGATCGCGCTGATGCAGGACCAGGTCGACGCGCTGCGCACCCTCGGCGTGCGCGCCGGCTTCCTCAACTCGACCCAGGCTCCCGACGAGCGCCGGCTGACCGAGCAGCTCTTCCTCGCCGGCGAGCTCGACCTGCTCTACGTCGCGCCCGAGGGCCTCGGCGTCGCGGCCACCCAGCGCCTGCTCGACCGGGGGCGGATCTCGCTCTTCGCGATCGACGAGGCGCACTGCGTCTCCCAGTGGGGCCACGACTTCCGGCCCGACTACCTCAACCTGTCGATGCTGCACGAGCGCTGGCCCGAGGTGCCCCGCATCGCGCTGACCGCCACGGCCACCAGCGCCACCCGCGAGGAGATCGCGACCCGGCTCGACCTCACCGGCGCCCGGCACTTCACGGCCAGCTTCGACCGCCCCAACATCCAGTACCGCATCGTCGCCAAGAACGAGCCGCGCCGCCAACTTCTCGACCTGCTGCGCACCGAGCATCCCGGCGACGCAGGCATCGTCTACTGCCTCTCCCGGGCCTCGGTGGAGAAGACCGCGGAGTTCCTCACCCAGAACGGCATCGCCGCGCTGCCGTACCACGCGGGGCTGGACGCGCGCACCCGCGCCGCCAACCAGAGCCGGTTCCTGCGCGAGGACGGCCTGGTCATGGTCGCCACCATCGCGTTCGGGATGGGCATCGACAAGCCCGACGTGCGGTTCGTGGCCCACCTCGACCTGCCCAAGTCGGTCGAGGGCTACTACCAGGAGACCGGCCGGGCCGGGCGCGACGGGTTGCCCTCGACGGCATGGCTCGCCTACGGGCTCCAGGACGTCGTCCAGCAGCGCAAGATGATCGAGACCTCGGACGGCGACCTCGCGCACCGCCGCAACCTCGGCACCCACCTCGACGCGATGCTGGCCCTGTGCGAGACGGTCCAGTGCCGGCGCGCGCAGCTCCTGGCCTACTTCGGTCAGACGGCCGACCCCGCCTGCGGCAACTGCGACACGTGCCTCACCCCGCCGGAGTCCTGGGACGGCACGGTGCCGGCCCAGAAGCTGCTGTCGACGGTGCTGCGGCTGCAGCGCGAGCGCGGCCAGAAGTTCGGCGCGGGCCAATCGATCGACATCTTGCTCGGCAAGACCACCGAGAAGGTCACCCAGTTCCGCCACCAGGAGCTGTCGGTCTTCGGCATCGGCACGGATCTGCGCGAGCAGGAGTGGCGCGGGGTGGTCCGGCAGCTCCTGGCCCAGGGCCTGCTCGCGGTCGAGGGCGACTACGGCACCCTGACCCTCACCGACGCCAGCAGCGCCGTCCTGCGCGGCGAGCACCAGGTGATGATGCGCCGGGAGCCGGAACGCACCCGCGCCCCCCGTGCCCGCCGCTCCTCGTCGCCGCAGGCCACCCCGGCGGCCGACCTCGACCCGGCCGCCGCCGCCGTCTTCGAGCGGCTGCGGGCCTGGCGCGCCGCGGCCGCCCGCGAGGCCGGCGTCCCGGCCTACGTCATCTTCCACGACGCCACCCTGCGCCAGATCGCCACGCTGCGTCCGGGCTCGCTCGCCGAGCTCTCCACGGTCGGCGGCGTCGGCGAGACCAAACTGGCCAAGTTCGGCCAGCAGGTCCTCGACGCCCTCGCCGCGCCCGAGTAGCCCGCCACCCTCGACGGCTTCACCTGCACGGTGCTCGGTGTCGAGGTTCGCAGGGACGGCGACATCGCCGTCCCGATGGGTTACACGAACCTGTACACCGTGGAGAAACGTGCCGTCGTGGCTGCCGGCGGCGTGGTCATGCGGATATGGCCCGCGGCCTACCCATCGGCCGGCGACCACGCGTGGCGGCTGATCCTGCCGCAGACCGCCGAGCGGAGATTTCGTAACCTTGGACGCCGCGCCGGGCATCGGGGCCGGTATGTACGACGCGGTGAGTCTGTCCGTCCGGCGGGACAGCCCGGTGCTCCTGGCCCGCCAGGTCGACGAACGCTTCTGGCATTGACCCTCGTGGCCCGGCGACGCCGCTCCATTTGACCACCGCGAGCTCACGCCCGGTCGGGTGCGGGGTGGCCGGCGTCTCGCCCGGGGCAGTGCCCGGCCGTGGGTAGACTCACTCGTCGATGGACGCCGATCCCCGCATCGAGATGATCACCATCCCGGCCGGCCGGGTGACCCTGTCGGACCGCAGGACGCAGTCCCGCTGGTCGGTCGAGCTCACGCCGTACCGGCTCGCCGCGGTCCCGGTGACCCGGCGGCTGTACGCCCGCAGCACCGGTCACCGGCCGGGCACGGCAGTCGGCGACCAACTGCCTGTGGTGGGCGTGTCGTGGCTGGACGCGGTCCGCTTCTGCAACACCCTGTCCCACCACGAAGGTCTGCGCCCGGCGTATCGGATCCGCGGCGAGAGCGTCGAGTGCGACGCGACCGCCGACGGGTACCGGCTACCGACCGAGGCCGAGTGGGAGCACGCGTGCCGGGCCGGGACGACCGGCCCGCGGTACGGGGCCCTCGACGAGATCGCGTGGTACCGCGGCAACTCGGACGAACAACCCCGCCCGGTCGGCGGCAAACGGCCGAACCCGTGGGGCCTGCACGACATGCTGGGCAACGTCTGGGAGTGGTGCTGGGACCTCTACGACCCCGAGGTCTACGGCGGTTACCGGGTCCTGCGCGGCGGCGGGTGGTTCGACGAGCCCTGGAGCTGCCGGGTCTCGGTACGCCGGCGCACCCATCCCAGCCTTCGGATCGACGACCTGGGGTTCCGCCTTGCGCGTTCCCTCGACGGTCACGTCGCACCGCCGAGGTAAATGTGGTGCCGGGGCGTTCCGCCGGTGGCATGCTGCGCCGGCACATCATCAGCGGAAGGGACCACCGAATGCAGTTCGCCGAGGCCGTCGAGCATCACCTGGCCACCATCGCCGCCCGTGACCTGGAGGCGTTTCTCGCCACCGTGCACGACGACGTGGCTATCATCGCGCCGAACGGGCGGATGCTGGCGGGCCGCGAGGAGGTGGCCGCCTTCCACCGGGACTGGTTCGCCGATCCCGACTGGACGTGGACGCTGGAGCCGTTGCGCCGCGTCGAGACGGGTGACACCGGTCTCGCCACGTACGCCGTCACCTACGACGACCTGGACGCGGGCGGCCGGCCGTACGCGATGAGCTATGTGTTGACCTTGGTCTTCGCGCGCGTCGGCGGGACCTGGCTTCTCGTGCACGACCAGAACACGCTTAGCTCGAGGGCATGACCGATCTCTTCGACGAAGCGACCCGGGCCCGGATGGCGAGCATCGAGGCGAACTGGGACGAGCGCACCCCGATCCACGTGGCGAGCCGGTTCTACGACGTCGCCGGGCGCGACCCGCAGGACTGGTTCGCCGCCTACGAGTGGGCGGACCTGGGCGACCTCTCCGGCCTCGACGTGCTGCACCTGCAGTGCCACCTCGGCACCGAGACCGTCGCGTTCGCCCGGCGCGGCGCGCGCAGCGTCACCGGGCTGGACCTGTCCGGCGCCGCGGTCGCCGAGGCCCGGCGGATCGCCGCCGGCCACGGCCTCGCGGTCGAGTACGTGCACGGCAACGTCTACGACGCCGCCGAGCTGCTCGGCGGCCGCCGGTTCGATGTCGTCTACACCGGCAAGGGCGCGCTCTGCTACCTGCCTGACCTGGACGAATGGGCCCGGGTGCTCGCCGGGCTGCTGCGGCCCGGCGGCCGGGCGTACGTCGTCGAGTTCCATCCCGCCCTGGTCTCGCTCGGCCTGGTCCCCGCGGACCCGCGGGAGACCGGGCTGGAGCTGCGCCGCGACATGATCGGCGGGCGCGGCGCCGCCGAGCTCGACGCCACCCGCACCTACACCGACGGACCGGCGCTGACCCGGGCGACGACCAGTTACGAGTGGGCGCACGGGCTGGGCGAGGTCGTCACCGCGCTGAGCGGCGCCGGGCTGCGGATCCGGTCGCTGCGGGAGAGCGACGAGCTGCCGTGGCCGCGCTGGCCGCACATGGACCGTACGCCCCGCGGCTGGTGGCGCCTTCCGGAGTCCGCACCGAAAGTGCCCCTGTTCTACGCCCTGCTCGCAGAAACCTCAAGCCGGGACGACGCCGGCCGATCACAGACGACGTGAACCCCTTGGTGCCGTACCCGTTGCCGGGCACACAGCTCGTGCACGTCGGCCGGCAGCCGATCTTCGACGTGACCGGCGACGTCGTCGCCTATGAGCTGCTGTTCCGCGGCAGCATGGACGCGGTCGAGGCCGGGCGCCGCGACACGTACGCGACCAGCCAGGTCATCGTCAACACGTTCACCGAGTTCGGGATCGACGAGGTCGTCGGCGACCGTACCTGCTTCATCAACATGACCCGGGAGTTCCTCACCGGGGAGCTGACCCTGCCGTTCGGCCCCGAACACGTGGTGCTGGAGGTGCTGGAGACGGTCGACGTGGACGACGAGGTCGTCGACGGGGTCACCGCCCTCGCCGCGAAGGGCTACCGGATCGCGCTGGACGACTTCGTCTGGGGTTCGGGTCACGAGCGGCTGCTGCCGCTGGCCGACTTCGTCAAGCTGGACCTGCTGGCGGCCGAGCCGGATCACCTCGACGCGATCGTCGCGGCCTGCCGCGAGTACCCCAAGATCAAGATCGTCGCCGAGGGCCTGGAGACGGGCGAGCAGTTGGCGCTCAGCAACAGGTACGGCTTCGAGCTGCGCCAGGGCTACGTGCTCAGCCGCCCGCAGGTGCTGACCGCGGCGAGCCTGACCCCGTCGAAGCTGCGCCGCCTGGAGCTGATCGGGGCGCTGTCCGCCTCGGACGCCGATCTCGAGCAGGTGCTGTCCATCATCGCGCGCGACCCCGCCCTGACGCTCCGGGTGCTGCGGGCCAGCAACTCGGTCGCCGCCGGCGCCACCAGCCGGGTGTCGTCCGTACGCCAGGCCGTCGTCATGCTCGGCCTTGCGCACATCCGCCAGTGGGCGATGCTCATGGTCGTCGACGATGTCGCCGAGGCGACCGAGGTGCAGATGGCGGACGCGCTGACCCGGGCCCGGCTCTGCGAGCACGTGGCCCCGGCGTTCGGCGCCGACCCCGACGCCGCGTTCATGGCCGGGCTGATCACCGCGGTCGCCCAGATGATCGGGATGACGCCGGCGGCGATCGCGCACCAGCTTCCACTGAGCACGGACATCACCAAGGCCCTGGAGCGCGGGACCGGCTCGCTGGGCCAGGTGCTGCGGGTGGTCGACGCGTACGAGCGCGGCGACCTGAGCGCCGTGGCCGCCGCCTACTCCGGCGACGACCTCTCCGGCACGGTCATGGCGGCGATGCGCTGGTCGACCATGGCGGTCGCGGCCACCCAGAACGCCGCCTGACCGCACATCCATCCATCGGAGAACACGAAGCCCGTTCCACCTGGCAGGTGGAACGGGCTTTCCGTTCGTGATACCGCCGACGGACGGTCAGGCGGCGTACCAGCGCAGCAGGGCCGCCCCCACCGACATGCCGCCGCCGAACCCGGCGATCAGCACCAGGTCCCGGTCGCGCAGCGCGCCACTGCGCGCGGCCGCGTCCAGCGCGATCGCCGCCGAGGCGCTCCCGGTGTTGCCATAGCGGTCCAGCACCAGATGGGTACGCGCCCGCGTGAGTCCCGCCGCCTCCACGAGCTCCTGGAGCATCACGCCGTTCGCCTGGTGCGGCACGAAGTGGTCGACCTCCTCGGCAGTGACACCCGCGCGCTTGAGCAGATCGTGCAGGACCGGCGGCACGCCGGCCATGACGAAGTCGCGGACGCCGCGGCCGTTCATCCGGAAGAAGTGGCCACCCTCGGCGAGCGTCTCGGCGGAGGCGGGCAGGCGGCTACCGCCGGCCTTGACGTGGATCAGCTCGTGCGCGTCCCCGCGGGTCACCAGCTCCACGTCGACCATTCCGTACGACGCCGGCACCGCGCCGACGACAGCCGCGCCCGCGCCGTCGCCGAAGAGGATCGCGGTGCGGCGGTCGTCGAAGTCGAGGATGCGCGAGTACACGTCGGCGGCGACGACCAGGACGACCGCATCGGGCCGCACCGCGACGAGGCTCTCGGCCAGGGCGAGACCGAAGACGAAGCCGGCGCAGACGACGTTGATGTCGAAGGCGGCGGCCCGGTGCGCGCCGAGTGCATGCTGCACCAGCGACGCGGTCGGCGGCTGCGGCGAGTCACCGGTCGAGGTCGACACGATGAGGTAGTCGACCCGGTCCGCGGCGATGCCGGCGTCCTGCAGGGCCGCGCCCGCCGCCCGGATGGCCAGGTCGGAGGTGGCCTCGTCCGGCGCGGCGAAGCGGCGCGCCTCGATCAGCGTCTTGCGAGAGATCCACTCCGCGGTGGCGCCGGGCACCCGCCGCTCCAGGTCCTCGTTGGTGATCTCGTGCTCGGGCACGTACGAGCCCGTGCCGAGGATGCCGGCGCGCGGTGTCGACTGCATGACCGCCCTCATCGGCCCCGCGGCGTCGTGGTTGAGACATCACCGGCGAAATTGTGTCAGCGACGTCCATATATGCACCTCTGAGTCACAAGTTTGTCACCAAAAGCCCTTCCCATTTCGCGAGGTATTCACAAAGATCTATGCCAGTCGGCCGCATCCGGCCGGCCACGAGAGGAGAATCGGTGCGCACCAGAGCCATCGTCACCGCCACCACGCTGGCCGCTTCGGCCGCACTCGCCGCACCCGTCGCGGCGCAGGCCGCCGCCGAGCCGCAGCCGGTCACCCCCGCCCTCGCCGCCAGCCGCGCCACAAGCGCCATCGGCAGCAACGCCGCCGCCTTCGCGGCCGGCGCCTCGGACACGTTCGCCCAGCGCGGCGTGCTGGTCGAGAAGAACGGCGCGAGCCACGTCCACCTCAACCGCACATACCAGGGGCTGCCGGTCATCGGCGGCGACGTGATCGCCCATATGAGCGGCTCCGGCGCGCTGAGCGCCGTGACCAAGACGCAGCTCGCACCCATCACCATGACCACCTCCCCGACGCTCACCGCCGCCAAGGCGGTCAAGGCCGCGGCGAGGGCGCTCGGCGGCAAGGCCATCGCCGGCGCGCCCACCACCCTGGCCGTCGACGCGCTTCCCGCGACGCCGGTGCTCGTGTGGCGCACGCTCGTCACGGTGCCGGACCCCGAGGGTGGCGACGGCGTGACCCACGTCCTCGTCGACGCGCACAGCGGCAAGGTCGTCGACAAGTGGGCCGAGGTGCAGACGGTCGAGGGCACCGGAACCGGCCACAACGTCGGTGCCGTGGAACTGGACACGACGAAGTCCGGCTCGACGTACCAGCTCAAGGACCCCGAGCGCGGCAACAACTACACCGTCGACATGAACAACCGCCGCTTCGGCCCGGGCACCCTGTTCACCGACGCCGACAACGTCTGGGGCACCGGCCAGCTCAACAACCGGCAGACGGTCGCCGTGGACGCCCAGTACAGTGTCGCCGAGACGTGGGACTACTACCTCGAGAAGTTCGGCCGCCAGGGCATCGCGGGCGACGGCAAGGGCAGCTTCAACAAGGTGCACTACGGCAACCGGTACAACAACGCCGGCTGGTCCGACACCTGCTTCTGCATGATCTACGGTGACGGCGACGGCACGAACTACGGCCCGTTCGCGTCGCTCGACGTCGGCGGCCACGAGATGACCCACGGCGTCACCTCCCGTACGGCGGGCCTCGTCTACAGTGGCGAGTCCGGCGGCATCAACGAGTCGATGAGCGACGTCTTCGGCACGCTCGTCGAGTTCCACTCGAACAACAGCGAGGACGTGGCCGACTACCTCATCGGCGAGGAGATCGCGCTCGACCACACGCCGCTGCGCTACATGGACGACCCGTCCAAGGACGGCGACTCCGCGAGCTGCTGGAGCAGCACCGTCGGCAACCTCAACGTGCACTACTCCTCCGGCGTCGGCAACCACGCCTTCTTCCTGCTCGCGGTCGGCAGCGGGGCCCACACCATCAACGGGGTCCAGTACAACAGCCCGACCTGCAACAACAGCACGGTGACCGGCATCGGCAACGACAAGGCCGGCGCGATCTTCTACAAGGCGCTGACCACGTACATGACCTCGGGCACCAACTACGCCGGGGCCCGTACGGCCACCCTCAACGCCGCCCGCGACCTCTACGGCGCCGGCAGCACCGAGTACAACGCCACCGCCGCCGCATGGTCCGCGGTCAGCGTGGCCTGAACCGCCGCAGCAGCACAGCATCACCGCGGGGCCGCGCGTCACGACGCGCGGCCCCGCGCCGCACAGAGATAATCTTGACTGTGACCAACTGGGAGTACGCACGCCTCGAATACCGCGCGGCCGGGACGTTCGGCGCCGACCGGTTCATGGACTGGACGGCCACGTTCTACCATCCGGGCGGGGTGCTGCGCTGGGGCACCGACGAGCGCTTCGACGACCTGCGCCACCTGAACCGGGCGGGGGCGGCCGGCTGGCAGGCGTACGACCGCGCCGCGATCCACGTGATCAATGAGCCGCACCGCCTGCACGGCGTCACGTACTCCATGCGCCGCCCGCTCTCCTAGTACGGCGGCCGCGGTGTTCGACTCGGCGGTCCAGCGGCCTCGATCCCGACGGCCGGGACCCCGTCGGCGCCGTCCGCGCGTTCCGCACCGGGCGGACGGTGACCGGAGAACGGCTGACCGGACTCGTCGAGCAGAAGCGGCTGTCCTACGAGGACGCCTTCAACCCGACCATCCGGAACTACCGGGCGGTCGTCGACCTCGCCTCCACGTCCGACGGCGGCACCACGATCCACTGGCACGGCAGGTACCACGCCCGCTGGGGGCTCGGCTGGCCGATGAAGCGCGTCATGCCCCGGGTCATGCGGCGGATGGCCGACGGCCTCGCCTCCCACCGGCCACGCTGCCGCACCAGCCGACCCACTGACCGATCCCGCAGGAACGCCGCTATTCTCCTGCGGCCATGGAGATCATCGGCTACGGCACCCGGCTCACGGCCACGGGTGCGATACAGATCGGCAGGGTCGGCGGCGAGGGCACGCACCCGGACGCGCTGATCTCGGCATCGACGGCGGACGGACAGCTCAGCAACAATGTCGTGACGGTGGACGGCGGCCGTGCCGGGCTCGCGCAGGCGCCGGGTGCGGGCGGGCTGCGCGCGGTGGCCGAGCCGGCCGCCGACGACCAGCCGTACTGGAGTCTTTCCCAGGCGGGCATGGTCTGCCGCTGGCCGGAGGGGGTGCGGGTCGTCACCGCGGATCCCGGCGCGGGCGTCTGGAGCACGGAACTGCACGGCGACAACGGGGCTCTCGTCATGCTGCGCGGTCCCCGCTGCGCCGGCGGCGGGTCCGTTCCGCCACCCGACCACCTGATCGGGCCCGGGCAGGAGCTGCTCTCCTCGGACATGTCCGCGGAGGAGATGTGGTTGGAGCTGGGCTATGTCCGCGACGGCGAGACCTGGTGGCAGCGACACCAGTACGCCGTGCTCGCGCCGGGCGACCTGCTGGTGGTCACCGGGCAGGCACCCGCGGGCAACGAGACCGGCGTCCGCCGCGTCGTCGACGTGGTCGCCCGCAGCCTGCGGCTCGACGCGCCACGACCGCGGCGCCGCTTCTTCAAGTGGCGGTAGCGGATCCTTACCGAACTCTCACATCGCACCCGCGACTTCGCTGACATGGGGTGCCTAGGTTCGTGGTCATGACATCGGACAGGGGAGATGGTGCGCCGGAGCCGTGGTCCCTACGGTGGCTGCGACTGGCGGGGCTGTTCACCGCCGCCTGCACCGATCTCCTCGCACCGCTGGCGCTCGCCGGCGGCAGCGAGGGCCGGGGTTTCCTCACCACGGTCGTGTTCGTGACCGGCTTCGCAGGCATTCTCGCCGCTCCGGTCCTCCTGCTGTTCCTCGACCTACCCGTCCGCTGGTTGAAGGTCGTGCTCGTCGGGCAACTGATCGTCGGACCGACGGCGTTCTGCGCCGGATCGGAGGCCACCCGCAGCGGCTACCTGCACCTGCTGGGGCGTCCGGTCGCCGCCAGGGTGGTCGACAGCGAGGTGGCATGCGGCGCGAGCGGGACCGGGCCGGCCGGCGACCGCGACGCAACGTGCGCGAAATACCTGTACTTGGAACGCCCCGACGGCACCCCGGTGGCCGGTCCCCCGCTGGTCGGCGGGCGCCAGCGGGTCGCCGGCTTCGCCACCGACGACGAGCCGGTACCGATGGTCGAAGACCGTCTCGGCCTGGTCCGGGCGGCCCCCGCCGGCGCGGGCGGCGGGCCGCACATGTCCCCGAAGGACTGGGCCGCCGGTGTCGTCCTCATGGTCGGCTGGCTGGTGCTGCTCAGCGGACTGGCGGCCGGGACGGCCGAGCGGCTCAGGGGACGTAGTCCTCGAGGAGGGCCGGCGTCAGTCCCGCCTTCTTGATGGCCCGCAGCGCGGACAGGAAGTCCTTCACGAACGCCTTGCGGAAGTGCATGAGGATGATGTCGCCCGGCCGGACCCGGCGCCCCTCCTGGAAGCGGACCTTGCCCTCGTGGACGGTCTGCTTCCACATGAAGCCCGCCTTCATGCCGCAGTCGTGCGCCGCCTTCAGGGTCGTCGCGTCCTGGTTGCCGAAGGGCGGGCGGAACAGGGTCGGGCGGCGCCCGTACCACTCGCCGAGCTTGTCGGCCGCGCCGCAGAGCTCGCGCTTCTGGAACGCGTACGACTGGCCGCGCAGATTGGTGTGGGTGATCGTGTGGGACTCGACGACGGCCCCAGCCTTGATCATCGGCCGGAAGTAGTCCGGGTCGTCCTTGATCGCATCCGTGGTGAGGAACAACGTCACGGGTACGCCCGCCGCGGCGATCAGCTTCGGCGCCTCGGGGTGCTTGAGGAAGCCGTCGTCGATCGTCAGGAACGCCACCTTGTTCTTCGTCGGAATCCGCAGCAGATAAGGCGCGCTCCCACCCGGCGGCAGGGTGATCTTCTCGGGCGCGGGAGCGGGCCCGAACACGGGAATGTCCGAGTCCCGCCAGCCGTCGTGCTGGCGGTCGGGACGGGCCGTGGCGGAGGGACCGGACGCGGAGGGCGCGGCGGCGGGTGACGGCCCGGCACCGGCCCTGGCCTCCGGCGTATGACCGGCGGAACAACCCGCGAGGACCAGGGCCGCCGTCACCGCGGTGAGCGCACGCATGATCGACATGACCCGACATGGTGGCCCTCACCGTGTCAGGTCCCGGTGAAGTGCCTCCCCGCGCTCGGAGCACGACGCACGGTCACCACTCCATCGACGGGGTTGCTGCCCGCTCGCCGGCCGCCATAGAGTGCGGCAAATCGGGGAAGGACTTCCATGAGGGACATAGCAGCGGCCCCGGAGTGGCTGGAGTCCTCGGCAGCCGGCGCCGAGCGGTTCCCGCCGTCGCGGCCGCCCGCCCCGGACGACCGGCATGCCGGCTGACGACGTCCGGTTCCCGGCCGCGGCGGTCGAGCACCACGCCGCCGGCGTGGACGGCATCGCCGAGGCGGTCGGCCGGGCCCGATCGGCCGTGCACGAGGTCACCATGGACACGCAGGCGTACGGCCAGCTCTGCCAGTTCCTGCCGAATCTGCTGAGCCCTGTCTTCGCCCTCGCCCTCGACGCCCTCGACGACGCCGGCGATACGCTGCGCGACACCGCCGACAACCTCCGCGCCGCCGCCGCGGACCACACGGCCACGGACAACGCGACAAGCCGGCGGGTGCGCACGGCGGGCGGGCCACTCCTCGACCTGCCACCCTCCGACCGGCCGCCGCACGTCCCATCGTCGCTCGACCCGCCGCCCGACCTGCCGTTGTGAGCACCAACCCGCTCGTGGCGCAGAGCCACGACTCCACCACCTGGTCCACAGGCCTCGGCCTGGTCGGCGACGCCGCCGACATCACCGCCGGCATCCGCGGCAACAGCTGGGTCGACGCCAGCCTCGGCGGCGTCGGCGCCTCCCTCGACATGCTCTCCCTGGCCATCGACCCCCTCGGCACCCTCGCCTCCTGGGGCGTCGCCTGGCTGATGGAACACGTCCAACCCCTCAAGGACGCCCTCGACTGGCTCGCCGGCAACGCCGACGAGGTCGCCGCCCACGCCACCACCTGGACCAACGTCGCCGCCTTCACCGACCAGGCCCGCCAGGACTACGCCGACCGGCTGCGCGCCGAGGTCTCCGGCTGGTTCGGCGCATCCGGCGACGCCTACCGCGAACACGCCACCATGCACCTGAACACGCTGGAGGGCATCGCCACCGCGGCACGCGGCATCTCGTACGCGGTGGAGGGCGCCGGCCTGCTGGTCGCCCTGGTCCGAGGCATCGTCCGCGACCTGATCGCGGAATTCATCGGCACGCTCGCGGCCCGGCTGCCGCAATGGCTCGCCGAAGCGGGCCTGACCCTCGGCCTCGCCACCCCGCTGGTCATTTCCCAGGTCGCCACCCTCGTCACCAGATGGGTCGACAAGATCCAGCACTTCATCCGCGCCCTGCTCAACAGCCTCCGCCGCCTCCACCCCATGCTCGACAACCTCGCCGAGATCCTCACCAAACTCCGCCGCCGCCCCACCGCCAACACCTCTCCACCCCACGAGTTCCGCCCCGACTTCCCCCACGGCAGCGACTTCATCGACGACGGCGAAGGTTTCAGCGAGCGGGCCGCCGACGCCTACCGCCGCATCCGCGAGAGCCCGGCCGACACCCCTGCCGTCGCGGCCAACACCGGCATCGACCCCCGGATCGTCGAGGGCATGCGCCAGAACCTCTTCGTCCAGCAACACGACGTCGCGCTGGGCCCCGATCAGGTGGAGCGTGGCTACTTCACCCCGCACGACGACATCGCCGACCTCTGGGAAGGCGCAACCCGCGGCACCCTCGACGCGGAAGACATCAGCCGCTTCCGGGATCTCGCCGCCCATGAGTATGTGGAGAACAAGCTGATGGAGGCGGGACTGCCCTACCGGTCGGCACATCCCGACGCGTTCGACGCCGATGGCGTTAACATCCTCAGCCGCGACCATCCCGGAGCGCACGATCTGGCTCCCAACCGCTGGCGGCCCGAGGCTCCGTTCCAGCATTGGAGGAAGTTCGGCCTGGACGGCTCGGCGCTCCGGATGTCCGACGACCTCTCGAACCTGGATGAGATCGTCGACGCCACTCTGCGAGGATTGGGGCGATGACAGCCGACGAATCCGTCCTCGCCATGGCCGATCGCCTGAGTGCCATCGACTACGCGCGCCATGGGCACCGGTCATGGTCGAAGGCGGCGCTGCTCAAGGAGTACTTTCGCCGGATTGCACAGTGGGTCGACGCCTACGGATGTGATACCCGCAATCCGTTCTTCGACCTCGCCCAATGCATCGACCCAGGGATCCGTGCCGACCCGGAGGTCGTGGAGAGCGTTCTCCGGACGGTGGGCCGCGGGCCAGTGAACGCCATCACCGAGGTGGTGCCATTCATCCTTCACTGGGCGGCGTTGCGCGGCAGGCACGGAGCCGATCTACCCCCGGATCTGGACGATCCCTTCGAGCCGCTGATCCTCCTCTTCGAGCGCGATGGCGGGTTCCACTTCGAGAAGGGCTTCATCGAGCTCGAAAACCTGTCCGTGCGCGTAGGTCTGTGGCGCAAGCTCGCGGACCGGCCGCCGATGCCGAGCTTCGCCTCCGAGGACCTTGACGCTATCGATCGCGCCGGTTCGATCGCGCAGTTCGGGTATGTCGTCGGGCCTGATGACTAGACCCTGATCACCGGAGATCGACACCGGCCGGGTGCGGCTCGCGTACTGATGGTTGCCGTTGGGTTGTCGGGGTGCGCGGGTTGTGCTGCGGCTCTCATGGTCGTCAGGACGGAACCGTTCAGCGCGGAAGTTTCGCGGCCGACTGGCATGGGGTGAGAACCGAAGCGACGAGCCCGGACATCCGCCCCGCGGTGCTGGGCCGGCTGTTGACGTTGAGTGGGCGGCGCATGGAAGCGCCGTTGACCCGGGTGCTGCGAGAGCGCGGGTTGACCCCCAACGCGTGGTGGGTGCTGACCGAGCTCAGCGACGCGGGGATCGGCACGGTGCTGCCGCTGGGGCGGTGGGCTCGGCGCGGTGGGCTGCCGGCGTCGTCGGTGACGGTCGCGGCGGATCTGCTGAGTCGGCGGGAGCTCGTGCGTTGCCGGCGGGATAGCGACAACCGGCGGGTCGTCCTCGCGGAGATCACCGATGCCGGCCGGCAACTGGTCGCGCAGGTCCGCGACGACCTGGATGCCGCGACCGCCGACGTTCACGCGCTCTTCACCGCCGAGGAGCGCCGCGAGCTCGCCGCGCTGCTCGCCCGGGTCGTTTCCAGCGACGCCGACACCGTCTGACGCACCCTTGCCATCCCCCCTTCCCCGAATCGGCCGGCGCGCCGGCATCACAAGGAGCTTCTTCATGCACGCGATTACCGACCGGCTGCGGCACGTCACCAAGCCGGGCGTCACCGCACGGCTCGCGACGCTGACGATGATCGCCGCGATCAGCGTCGTCGTCATGCTGGCCGCGTCGATGATCACGACCCGGGAGAATCTGTACGCCGAGCGCGAGCGCCAGACCCAGCAGTTGGTCGAGACGGCCATCGGCGTGGTGGACGGCTACATCGCGCGGGAGGCGACGGGCGAGCTGACTCGTGAGCAGGCGCAGAAGCAGGCCGCGGCCGCGCTGAAGGTGCTGCGCTACGACTCCGACAACTACTTCTGGGTCAACGACATGGCCCCGAAGATGGTCATGCACCCCGTCAAGCCCGAGCTCGACGGCACCGACCTGACGGACGACGCGGACCCGAACGGCAAGCATCTCTTCGTCGAGATGGTGAACGTCGTGAAGAGCCAGCGGGCCGGCTTCGTCGAGTACGAGTGGGCCAAGCCGGGCAGCGACAGCCCGCAGCCGAAGATCGCCTACGTCCAGGGCGTGCCCCACTGGGGCTGGGTGGTCGGGTCGGGCCTCTGGGTCGACGACATCGACAGCGCGGCATGGGTGGCGGCGCGCGGACAGGCCCTGGCGGGCGGCATCGGCCTGGTGCTGCTGATGCTCGTGGCGTGGCGCAGCGTGCGGCGGATCGGCACCGCGCTCGGCGCCGTGCGGCGCACCCTGGAGCGGGTCGCCGCCGGCGACCTGACCGCCCGCGTGCAACTGGCCGGCAACGACGACCTGGCCCGCATGGCGCGGGCCGTGGACACGGCCGTCGCCAACAACCGTGAGGTCATCCAGCAGCTTCACGCCGCCGCGGAGACGTTGTCCGCGAACAGCACCCAGCTCGAGGCCGCCAGCGCCGAGATCACCGAGGTCACCGCCGGCACCGCCGGCCAGGCGCAGTCGATGAACGCGGCCGCCGACGCGATGACCCACCAGGTCACCACCATGGCGAGCGGCGCGGAGCAGATGCACGCCTCGATCGCCGAGATCGCGCGCAACGCCGCGGACGCGGCGGTCATCGCCAACGAGGCCGTGGCCGTCGCCACCGACGCCACCCACAGCATCAGCCGTCTCGGCACCTCCAGCGCCGAGATCGGCAACGTCATCGCCCTCATCGACTCCATCGCCAAGCAGACCAACCTGCTGGCGCTCAACGCCACGATCGAGGCCGCCCGCGCCGGCGAGCAGGGCAAGGGATTCGCCGTGGTCGCCACCGAGGTCAAGGACCTGGCCAACGAGACCGCGAAGGCCACCGCGCAGGTGGTCGACCGGATCACCGCGATCCAGGACGACACCGGCGCGGCCGTCCAGGCCATCGAGCGCATCACCGGCGTGATCGAGCAGATCAACGACTACCAGACCACCATCGCCGCCGCGGTCGAGCAGCAGGCCGCCACGACCACCCTGCTCTCCGACAGCGCCGTGACCACCACCAGCCAGGTCAGCACGATGAACGAGGCCATCAGGACCGTCTCCTCGGGTGCCACCGGCGCGGCGACCAACGCTCAGCAGGTCAACGCTTCGGCGACCAACCTCGGCGACCTGGCCGCCTCCATCCGCGGCCTGACCGAGACGTTCACCGTCTGACCGAAGAGGTCCCACGGCGGGCCGTGGGGTGTGCGGCCGCCACCGCGCACCCCACGGCCCTTACCTGTCAGCTGCTGAAGACCTGGAACTCCGCGGCGACCGCGGTGCCGGCGGCCGGGGACACCGAGGCGCAGTCGGTGGCGGAGCGGGGGTCGTTCTCCTGCTCGCCCGCGTACAGGGGGTTGGCCGTGCACTGGTTACCGAGGATGCGGAGCTTGACGTGCGTGGCCGGGGTGGGGCGCACCGGGAAGGACTTCAGCACCAGGTTCGGCACCTTGGGCCGGTACGAACCGGTGTCGAACGCGTTCGCCGGGCTGGTGTAGGCCACCTTGTAGCCGGCGTCGCTCGCGCAGTCCGCGCCCGCCGCCGCGTTGCAGGTGAGGATCTCGAACTGGCGAACCGTGCTGTACATCGTGGAGGTCGGGGCGCCCGCGCCCGGGAAGGCGCTGAGCTGGACGCGGGAGACCAGTCTGGGGGCGTCCGCGGGCAGGTCGACGGTGACCTGGCGGCCGGCGGCGCCGCCGGTGGCCGTCCAGGCCGTGCCCTCGGCGTCGTCGGTGAGCCGGGCGGGGGCGGCACCGTCGCCGGTGATGGTGGCGCCGGATGCCGCCGAGGCGAGGTTGGTCGGCATGACCACGCCGATGTCGGCGGTGACTCCGGGGTAGACGGTCTGGGTGAAGCGCTTGTGGCCGAAGCCCGCGCCGATCGCCAGGAAGCGGTACGTGCCCGGGGCCAGCGTGAGCGTGGCCGGCAGCGCGGTGGCCGGGTCGGTGTCGGCGACCGGCACCGAGCCGAAGTCGTAGTCACCGACGTAGAGGCGGACCGGCTTGCCGGCGGCCTCGCCGAGCGCCTTGAACGTCACCTCGGAGTTCTCCACGTACGGCGAGGCGAAGCTGGGCACCGGGTCGCCGTCCGACGGGCCGCTGGCGGCGCCGGCGCCCATGCCGCGGGTGGCGAACGTGTTCCACAGCAGGTCGGCGTTCGCCCCGCCGAAGCGCAGCGCGTCGGCGGTGATCATGTTGTCGCGCATGTCGAGCATGCTGATCGTGCCGGTCGCGGCCAGCAGGAACGAGTCGAAGACGAGCTGCACCCAGCGCCGGTTGCCCGGGCATTCGGTCACCGGGGTGGTGCCCGCCGCGCAGCTCTCCTGCTGGGCACGGGTGCCCGCGCCGTAGCGGGCGATGAAGGCGCGGCGGACGTCGAAGTTCGTCGCGCTCCAGATCTCGCCGTCGGAGTGGACGGCCGCGCCACGGTCGTACCCGTAGTTGGAGTAGTTGAGGGTGCTGTTGCTCATGTCGTAGTTGCGGATGCCGGCGACGACGTCGCCGGTCACGTAGCCGCCGGTGATGTACGGCGTGTTGCCCCGCGGGGTGTAGCCGCTCTCGAACAGGTACTCCATCGCCAGGAGGTCGGACCAGCTCTCCCCCATCGCCCCGCCCTGCGAGGAGCTGATGCCGCTGTCCGGGCCGGCGATCATGCGGTTGCTGATGGCGTGGGTGTACTCGTGGCCGATGACCGTCATGTCGAAGTCACCGTCGACGCACGGCGGGTACACGGCCCCGGCGAACGGCTGCCACATGTACATGTTGGTGGTCGGCTGCATGCCGTCCGGCGGGGTCGCCTGGTTGGCGTTGTTGCGGGTGGTCGCGGTGGCCGCGCCCTGCTGGGCGTTGCCGCGCTCGGGGTCGCCGGCCTTGCCGTACGGGCCGGTGTTGACCTTCTGCAGGTTCCAGGTCGCCTCGGTGAAGCCGAGCCGGTACGACCAGTCGTGCATCCGGTTGTGCATGGCGAACAGGTTGGCGGTGGCCGCGTCGCCGTCGGCCTGCTCGGGGGAGGCCAGCGAGTTCGGGTCGCACTTGCTGGTGTTCCACTGGTTGGTGAACGGGTAGAGGTACTCGCGGTCGGGCCGCGCGGCGGCGGGCACCGCCGGGTTGCCGTTGCCCCACAGCCGCACCGTGTCGGCCGAGTTGCCGCTGGTGGTGAAGCTCGGCGTGCCGGTGGTGGCGTCGACGTCCCAGGGCTTGCCGGTGGCCGGGTCGAGCACCTGCCGGCTGCAGCCGGTGGCGGTGGCGACGCACCAGATCTGCCGGGCGTCCGCGCCGTTGGCGGGCGGGGTGGCCGGGAAGACCTTCCAGTGCGGGTCGTCCTCGGCGAAGTTCACGAGGTTCTCCCGCACCAGGATGCGGCCGTCGATCGCGTCCACATAGGTGGTGTACCCCAGCGGATGGTCGGCGTCGTTGGACATGACGACCACCTCGTACGCGGCGCGCGGATCGGCGCCGGGCATCGGCACGGCGACCAGCCGCACCCGCGAGTCGGCGAGCTTCTCCCGCTCGATCCTGGCGTCGGTGAGGGCGGCGGCGAGGGCGTCCGCGGGCTGCAGCCGGGCGGCGGCGGGCTCGGCCGTGCGCGGGCTCAGCGACGAGGTGACCCGCAGGACGTCGCCGCCCTTGACCGCGACGGCGACCAGGCCGTCGTGGGCGGCGGGCAGGTCGCCGTACCGCTGGCGCAGGAGCACGACGGTGCCGGCGCCGACCTTCGTGGTCGCGATGGTCTCGAGGTCGTCGACCGCCGCCTGGCGCAGCGCGAAGAGGCCGCGGCTGTTCTTGAGGTAGCGCCGGGCGACGGTGTCGGCGGCGCCCGCCGGCCCGGTGGCGAGCCGGCCCTTGACCGGGGTGACCGAGGCGGGCGTGCCGAGCCTGTTCCAGCGGGTGACGACGTTGTCAGCGCGGATCTGGGCGCGCTGGGCCGAGGTGGGCGCGGCGGTGCCGCCGCGGTTGTCGACGAAGGCGTACGCCTCGTCGAGGTGGTCGCCGGTCAGCGGCGTGGCCATGGCGGGCATCGGGTGGGAGGGCGCCGCGCTCGCGCCGAGGGGCGCGGACGCGAGGATCGTGGTAGCGGCGAGGATTCCGGCGACGGCGGACCGTCTGCGTATGCGCACGCAAGCCTCCTGGGATCGGCCTGGGGGATCTCTCCAGACGAACCGAAACCTTACGGGAACATAGACGTTCATAGATAACGTTTCCGTTGTGACAATGACGTCGATCGATTCCCTCGCGCGCTTGCTAAATTGTCGTGCAGGGAGGTCGCCGATGACGTCGCTCGAGGAACTGGCCGCCACGCTGCGGGTCGCGCTGGGCCCCGACCGGGTGCTGTCCGATCGCCAGGAGCTGCGGACGTACGAGTGCGACGGCCTCGCCCATTACAAGGTCACGCCGGGGCTCGTCGTGCTACCCCGCGATGCGACGGAGTGCGCCGTGACCGTCCGCGCCTGCGCCGCGGCCGGCGTGCCGTTCGTGGCCCGGGGCTCCGGCACCGGCCTGTCCGGCGGTGCGCTGCCGCACGCCGACGGCGTGCTGGTGGTGACCTCGAAGATGCGCGAGATCGTCGAGATCGCACCGGAGGACGAACGGGCCGTCGTCGCGCCCGGCGTGATCAACCTGGACGTCAGCAAGGCCGCCGCCGCGCACGGCTACTACTACGCGCCCGACCCGTCGAGCCAGCAGATCTGCTCGATCGGCGGCAACGTCGCGGAGAACTCCGGTGGCGCGCACTGCCTGAAGTACGGCTTCACCACCCACCACGTGCTCGGCGCGCAGATCGTCACGCCCGACGGGACGCTCGTCGAGCTGGGCGGGCGGGCGCCGGACACGCCCGGCTACGACCTGCTCGGCGCCTTCGTCGGGTCCGAGGGCACGCTGGGGGTGGCGACGCGGGTCACCGTACGCCTGACCCGGCTGCCGGAGTCCGTGCGTACGCTGCTCGCGGCCTTCGCGACCACCGACGAGGCCGGCGCCGCCACCTCCGCGATCATCGCCGCCGGTGTGGTCCCGGCGGCGATCGAGATGATGGACGCCCTCGCGATCGAGGCCGCGGAAGCGGCCGTGGCCTGTGGCTATCCCCCGGGCGCCGGGGCGGTGCTCATCGTCGAGCTGGACGGTCCGGCGGCCGAGGTCGAGGCACAGTTCGCGCAGGTCACCGCCCTGTGCGAGGCCGCCGGCGCGACCGAGCTGCGGATCGCGGCGGACACGGACGAGCGGACCCTGATCTGGAAGGGCCGCAAGTCGGCGTTCGCCGCGGTCGGCCGGATCAGCCCCGACTACATCGTGCAGGACGGGGTGATCCCGCGGACCGCGCTGCCCGAGGTGCTGCGCCGCATCACCGACGTCGCGCACGCGCGCGGGGTGCGGGTGGCGAACGTCTTCCACGCCGGCGACGGCAACCTGCATCCGCTGGTGCTCTTCGACGACGCGGTCGAGGGCGAGGCCGAGCGGGCCGAGGAGGTGTCCGGCGCGATCATCGACCTCTGCATCGAGTACGGCGGCTCGATCACCGGCGAGCACGGCGTCGGCGCGGACAAGGCGAAGTACATGCCGCGGATGTTCACCGCCGACGACCTGGAGACCATGCACCTGCTGCGGTGCGCCTTCGACCCGGCCGGACTGTCCAACCCCGGCAAGGTGTTCCCCACCCCGCGCCTCTGCGGCGAGGTGCCGCGCCGGCACCGCGCGACCGATCCGGGCGCCGCGGCGGAGATCTTCTGATGCGCTGGCAACCCGCCGTCGACGGCGATGTGGTCGCGGGCCGGCCCGCGCGGTTCGTGGCCGCCCCGGCCACCACCGAGGAGGCGTCGCGGATCCTGCGCGCGGCCGCGGAGCAGGACCTCGCCGTGGTGATCCGCGGCGGCGGCACCAAGCTGGAGTGGGGCATGCCCCCGCGCCGGCTCGACCTCATCGTCGACACCCACCGGCTGAGCGGCGTCGTGGAGCATGCGGCCGGCGACCTGATCACCGTGGTCCGCGCCGGCACCCCGCTGGGCGACCTGGACTTCGGCACCCAGCAGCTCGCCCTCGACTCGCCGCTGCCCGGCGCCACCGTCGGCGGCGCGGTCGCGGCCGGCACCAGCGGGCCGCGGCGCCTGCACTACGGCGCGGCCCGCGACCTGATCATCGGCATGACGGTGGTCCGGCCCGACGGCACGGTCGCCCGCTCGGGCGGCAAGGTCGTCAAGAATGTCGCCGGGTACGACCTGGGCAAGCTGTTCGCCGGCTCGTACGGCACCCTCGGGCTGATCACCGAATGCGCCTTCCGCCTGCACCCCGTGCCACCGGAGCGCGCGGTGGTGCTCGGCGAGGCCCCGGTCGCCGAGGTGGGCGCGCTGCTCGCGGCCGTCCGCGCGGAGCAGGTCGTACCCAGCGCCGTGGAGGTCGACCGGACCGGCTCCGGACCCGTCACCGTCGCGGTGCTCGTGGAGGGCACCGCCGCGGGCGTCCGGGACCGGGCGGCCCGGCTCGAGAAGTGCCTGTCCGGCGCGACCGGCGATCTCCCGCCGTGGTGGGGCACCCTGCCGTGGCCGCCGGACGGCGTCGGCGTCAAGCTCACCGCCGCGCTGTCCAAGCTACCCTCGCTGCTGGCGGCCGCCCCCGAGGTCACGATCCGGGGTTCCGCGGGAGCGGGTGTGCTCTACGCGCATGTCAGCTCGGACATTCCGGCGACGATCGCGAGGCTGCGGACGGCCACGACCCGGGCTGGCGGGCATGCGGTGGTGCTGACCGCGCCGGAGCCGGTGCGGCAGCGCGTCGACATGTGGGGCCCGGTGCCGGCCCTGGACCTCATGCGCCGCGTCAAGGACCGCTTCGATCCCGGGCACCGCTTCGCCCCCGGCCGCTTCGTAGGAGGCATCTGATGGTCGACGCCACCCGGGGTACGCACGACGATCCGCCCGACGTCCTCGGCCCGATCGCGGGCACCCCCGCCTTCGACGACGACCGCCCGCCCAGCGCCGCCGTCGCCGGCGACTGCGTGCACTGCGGCTTCTGCCTGACCACCTGCCCGACGTACGCGCTCTGGGGCGAGGAAGCGGACTCGCCGCGGGGCCGGATCTATCTGATCCAGGCGGGGCTGGACGGCGAGCCGATGAGCGCCTCGATGGTCCGGCACGTCGACCGGTGCCTGGGCTGCATGGCATGCGTCACCGCCTGCCCGTCGGGGGTCCGCTACGACCGGCTGATCGAGGACACCCGGGCGCAGGTCGAACGGCGCTTCGACCGTACGCCCCGGCAGCGGGCCCTGCGGGCGGCGATCTTCGCGCTCTTCCCGTACCCGCGGCGGCTGCGGTTGCTGCGCGGGCCGCTGCGGGCGTACCAGGCCAGCGGCCTGCGGCGCCTGGCCGCTCGCACCGGCCTGATGGAACGGCTCGGGCCCACCCTCGCCACGCTGGAGTCCCTCGCCCCGCGCCTGCGAACGGTTCCTCGCCCGCCGCGGCTGGTGCCGGCCGTGGGCGCGCGGCGGGCCGTCGTCGGGGTGCTGACCGGCTGCGTCCAGAGCGCCTTCTTTCCGGAGGTGAACTCCGCGACGATCCGGATCCTCGCGGCCGAGGGCTGCGAGGTCGTCGTCCCGCCGGCGCAGGGCTGCTGCGGCGCGCTCAGCGTCCACAACGGGCGCCGCGCGGAGGCGCAGCGCTTCGCCCGGCGGATCGTGGACACGTTCGCCCGCGCGGGCGTCGACCATGTCGTGGTCAATGCGGCGGGCTGCGGCTCGGCGATGAAGGAGTACGCCGACCTGCTGCGCGACGATCCCGCGTACGCCGCGCCCGCCGCCGCCTTCGCCGCTCGGGTGCGGGACCTGTCGCAGCTGCTGGTCGAGCTCGGCCCGGTCGCGACCCGGTACCCCCTGCCGGTAACGGTCGCGTACCACGACGCGTGCCATCTTGCTCACGCCCAGGGCATCCGCGCCCAGCCGCGGGAGCTGCTGGCCGGCATACCGGAGCTGACGGTACGGGAGATCGCCGACCCGGAGATCTGCTGCGGCTCGGCGGGCGTGTGGAACGTCCTGCACCCCGAGCCGGCGGCGGAGCTGGGCGAGCGCAAGGCCCGCAACGTGCTGGCCACCGGCGCGCGGCTGCTGGTCACGGCGAATCCGGGTTGTCTCATGCAAGTCGCCGCCGCGGTCCGGCGCCTCGGCGGGGAGGTCGCGACGGCGCACACCGCCCAGGTGCTGGACGCGTCGCTGCGCGGCCTCGATCCCGCCGCGCTGGGGGCTCAGCCTCCGAGGTCGTCCAGATAGGCGGCCAGCTCCGCGACGGCCTCGTCCGGGGTGAGATGGCCGGCGAGGATGTGCACGGTCAGGCCGTCGACGACCGCGTGCAGCCGCCGGGCCGCCCGCTGGTGGTCGGCACCGGCGGGGAGCAGATGGGGAACCAACTGGAGGCAGAACCCGGCCATGCCGGTGAAGTGCAGGCGCTGGACCCGCGCGAGTTCCGGGTCACCGAGGCCGAGCGCGAGGAACGCGAAGGCGATCGACGACTCCAGGTGGCGCCGCTCGTCCAGCGGCATGGTCTCGCACAGCAGCACCTCGACGGCCTCGCGCGCGGTGCCCTCCGGCCGCAGATTCTCGAGACGGCGGGTGACCGTGGCGATCACCTCCTCGCAGGCGAAGGCGAGCAACTCGGCGCGCGTGGCGAAGTAGTGCCGCAGGGCGCCGGATGACCATCCCGACTCGACGGCCACCGTCCGGATGGAGACCTCGGCCACCCCGTCGCGGGCGATGACCCGCCAGACCGCGGCGGCCAGCTCTCGGCGGCGGGCGGCATGATCGACGACCTTCGGCATCTCCCGATTATCGCACGACTGTGTTATCAAGGTAGTAGCACGATCGTGCGAGAACGGGAGGACACATTGATCGCCGCGATCATCGCCTGCGAGGTCGGTTTCTGGGTGCTGCTGGTGGCCGGCCTGGCCGCCCGCTACCTGCTGAGGCGCCGGAGGCTGAGCACCGTCCTGCTGTGGTCGGTGCCCCTGGTGGACGTGGCGCTGCTCGCCATCGCCGTCGTGGATCTGCGCGGCGGCGGCGAGGCGCACCTCGCCCACGGGCTGGCCGCGGTCTACCTGGGCGTGTCGATCGTCCTCGGGCACCGGATGATCCGGTGGGCCGACCAGCGGGCACATCACCGCTTCGGGGGTGGCCCCCCGCCGGTGCGAGCGCCGCGGACCGGAGCCGCCCGCGCCGCCCACGAGCGCCGGACCTGGCTGGAGCACCTGCTCGCGTACGCCGCCACCGCTGCCATCCTGAGCCTCTTCACCCTGCTGGTCGGCGATGTGGACCGGACCCTGCCGCTGTGGTCGGTGATGAGGCCCTGGGGCCTGGCGGTAGTGATCGACTTCGTCATCTCGTTCAGCTACACGCTGTTCCCGCGCCGCGAGACACGCTAAGTATTCGAGCCGGGTTCACGAATCGCCGCGCCGGGTCCGGCGGATGTGTGAGCAAATGGGATTCGCGTGGCGAACCCGATTCCCGGGAGGACATCCGTGCAGCGACGCAGGCTGGCACTTGGCGCGGCGGCGTTGCTGCTGCCGCCGGCCCTCATGGTCACCCTCGGGCGGGAGCCCGCCCCGGGCCTGCCGTCCCCGCCGGCCGCCCGGGCCGGGACTCCCCCGCCGGCCACGCCGCCCCGCGTGCCGGTCCGGGTCATGGCGCTCGGCGACTCGATCACCGGCTCGCCCGGCTGCTGGCGGGCGCTGCTGTGGCGGAGACTGCCGGGCGTGGACTTCGTCGGCACGCGCTCCGCCCGGCGGTGCGGGTTCGCCCACGACGGCCGCAACGAGGGACACAGCGGCTTCCTGGCCACCGACGTGGCCGCGCGTGAGCTGCTGCCGGACTGGCTCTCGGCCACCCACCCGGACGTGGTGATGATGCACCTGGGCACCAACGACGTCTGGCGCAACCGGCCCGTCGCGGCGATCCTGACGGCCTTCACCACGCTCGTCGCTCAGATGCGCGCGTCCAACCCGCGGATGAGGATCCTCGTCGCGCAGATCCTGCCGATGGACCCGGCCGGCTGCGGCGCGTGCGGGCGGCGGGTGGCCGCGCTGAACGCGGCCGTGCCCGGCTGGGCCGCGTCCCTGGCCACCGCGGGCTCGCCCATCACGGTCGTGGACCAGTGGTCCGGCTTCGACACCGCCACCGACACCCCGGACGGCGTCCACCCGAACCGCGCGGGCGACCGCAAGATCGCCGTACGGTGGTATCCGGCCCTGCTCGCCGCGGTCAGCCGACCGCCAGCTCGCCCAGCTCGGACCAGTCGTCCCGGTCCACCGTCTGGCTGATGATCCTCGGCGTCGACTGCAGATGCGGGGGCAGCTCCCGCTGGGCCTGCTGGAAGTGCGCGGAGTTCACGTGCGCCGCGCCCGCCGCGTCGTCCCGGAACGCCTCGACCAGGACGTACTCGTGCGGGTCGTCGAGGCCGCGGGACCAGTCGAACCAGAGGCAGCCCGGCTCCGCCCGGGTCGCCCGGGTGAACGCGGCGGTGATCTCCGGCCATCGCTGCGCGGACTCCGGCTTGACGAGGAACTTCGCCGTAATAAAGATCATCTTCGCTTCTCTCTCCTGCGATCACGGGCGGCGGGCCGCTCGGTCCATCTTGCCCTTCAGATGATGAGAACGCGCTAAATCGAACCAGTGTTGACACCCACGATCAATGCGCGTTAGCTACGAGCAGTCATTTGTTGCATTCGATCGGTGAACAACCGCTGAGGATCCGCCGTGGACCTCGCCAGAGCCGGACAGATCGCTGTCATCATGCTCTCGCCCACGCTGGCCGTGGGCGTGGCGCTCTACGCTCCACGCGTCGCCCGGGCCCTGTGGCACCTCGCCCGGCGGCGGGACTACCCGTTGCGTACGTACAGGTACAGCCCACCCATCGAGCAGCTCGCCACAGACCTGCGCCGGCTGCTGCTCCAGCACGACGAACTCCGCACCGACACCCGGCCGGGCCCGCGCGGGGTGCGGCTGCGCGCCCTCGAGGCGGCCATCACCGACCTGGCCGTCGGGGCGGCGCGCGCGCTGAACGTGCCGGCCTCCGTACCTCCCGCGCACGCCGGCATGCCCCCGGCCACGCTGCGCCGGCTGCTGCACGACCTGACCGAGGCGGGCCTGGCCCTGCCCGCCGTCGGTCTGCTGGCGGGTGATCGCCCGCGCTGACCCGGAGCCGATAAGGAGCACGCCCGTGATCGGTAGGAGAACGGCCGGCCACCGCAGATCGGTGGCGGCGGCCGCCGCGGCCGCCCTCGCCTGTTCCGCCCTGGTCGGATGCGGCGGCGACGCGGGCGGCGCCCGGACGCTGAACTGGTACATCAATCCCGACAACACCGGCGCCACCCAGGAGGCGGCGGCCCAGTGCAGCCGCAACTCGGGCGGGCGCTACACCATCGCCACCTCGGTACTGCCGGCGACCGCGGACGGCCAGCGCGAACAGATCGTCCGCCGGCTCGCCGCCGGGGACCCGTCGATCGACTTCATGACCATCGACCCGCCGTACAACCCGGAGCTGGCCAGCGCCGGATGGCTGTACGAGTTCACCGACGCCCAGCGCTCGGAGCTGCTGACCGACATCCTCGAGTCGCCGATCAAGACCGCCGAGTGGAAGGGCAAGCTGGTCGGGGTGCCGTACTCGGCCAACACCCAACTGCTCTGGTACCGCAAGTCGGTGGCACAGAAGGCCGGCGTCGATCCCACCTCGCCGACCTTCACCTGGGATCAGATGATCGACGCGGCGGTCAGGACCAACACGATCATCTCGGAGCAGGGCAAGCGCTACGAGGGCTACATGGTGTGGGTCAACGGGCTCATCGAGTCCGCGGGCGGCTCGATCATCCGCGACAACGAGCGTGGCCGCGACGCCACCGTCTCCATCGACTCGCCCGAGGGCAGGGAGGCCGCCCGGATCATCGCCAAGCTGGCGAACTCGCCCGCCGCGGATCCGGCGCTGTCCACCGCGGACGAGGAGGTCGGCCGGATCACGTTCCAGGGCGAGCGCGGCGGGTTCATGCTGAACTGGCCGTACGCGTACGCCTCCCTGCAGGGCAACGTCGCCGACGGCACGACGGATCCCTCCGTGCTCGAGGACGTGGCCTGGGCGCGCTATCCCCGGGTCAAGGCCGACGTGCCGAGCAAGCCGCCGATCGGCGGCGCCAACATCGGCATCAGCAAGTTCAGCACGAAGAAGGAGCTCGCGGTCGAGGCCGTCAAGTGCCTGATCTCGCCGCCGATGCAGAAGATCCGCTTCCTCGGCCTGGGCGATCCGGTCGCGACCGGCTCGGTGTACGACGACCCGGACGTCCGGGCGAAGTACCCGATGGCCGACCTCATGCGCGAGTCCATCAACGACGCGGGCCCCCGCCCGATCACCCCGTACTACGGCGACGTCTCCGCGGCGGTCCAGCGCACCTGGCACACGCCGGCCGGCGTGAACCCGGAGACGACCCCGGCGACCGCCGCGAAGCTGATCGACGACGTCCTGCACGACCGGCGGCTGCTGTGACGGCCCCGCGAACCGGAGAGGAGGTCCCGGTGACGGTCACCCGAGAACCACCGGCCAGGGCGTCGGCGCGCCGCAAGGCACCCCCGCTCGAGCTCACCGACCGCGCGCTGCACGAGCGCCGGCTCGGCTGGCTGCTGTCCGCTCCCGCGTTCATCCTGATGCTGGCGGTGACGGCGTATCCGATGGCCAATGCCGTCTATCTCTCCACATTCAGCTACCGGCTGACCGACCCGGCCGGCAAGGAGTTCGTGGGGCTCAACAACTACCTCGTGGTGCTCACCGATCCGCTGTGGTGGGAGGACGTGGGGACCACGGCATTGATCACCCTGGTCACCGTCTCGCTCGAGCTCGTCATCGGCTTCACGCTCGCCATGGTCATGCACAAGATCATCTTTGGCCGCCGGACCGTCCGGACCTCGATCCTCGTCCCGTACGGGATCATCACGGTCGTCTCCGCCTTCGCCTGGCGCTACGCGTTCGCCCTGGACTCCGGGTTCGTCAACAACTGGCTGGGCCTGGGCGACTTCGACTGGTTCGGCCAGCGCTGGTCGGCACTGGTCGCCATCTGCGCTTCCGAAATCTGGAAGACCACGCCGTTCATCGCCCTGCTGCTGCTCGCCGGCCTCGCCCAGGTGCCCGGCTCGCTGATCGAGGCCGCCCACGTGGACGGCGCGACGTTCCGGCAACGGCTCTTCAAGGTGATCATCCCGAACATGAAGGCCGCCATCATGGTGGCGCTGCTGTTCCGCACCCTCGACGCCTGGCGCGTCTTCGACAACGTCTTCGTCATGACGGCCGGCGCCAGCGGCACCGAGACGCTGTCGTTCCTCGCCTACCGGCAGAACATCACCCGGGTGGCGCTGGGCGTCGGCTCGGCGGTCTCGGTGCTGCTCTTCCTCTCGGTCCTGCTGATCGCGTTCATCTTCATCAAGGGATTCAAGACCGACCTCGGACAGGTACGGGGGGACCGCCGATGACCACGACCCGACGCTCCCAGGTGGCCTGGATCATCGGCGCGATCCTGATCCTGCTCTACACGCTGACCCCGATCGCCTGGATGATCTCGCTGTCGCTCAAGCCCGGCGACGACATCTACAACAAGCAGTTCCTGCCGACCGACTGGAGCCTCGAGAACTACCGGACGGTGTTCCAGACCGACCTGTTCACCAGCGCGCTACGCAACTCGATCGGCATCTCGTTCATCTCCACCGCGTTCAGTGTCATCATCGCGATGTTCGTGGCGTACGCGATCGCCCGCCTGGACTTCCCCGGCAAGAAGGTCATCCTGTCCGTGGCCCTGGCGATCGCCATGTTCCCGGTGATCTCGCTGATCGGGCCGCTGTTCGACATGTGGCGCGCGGTCGGGCTGTTCGACACCTGGCTCGGGCTGATCATCCCGTACATCTCCTTCACGCTGCCGTTGTCGATCTGGACCCTGTCGGCGTTCTTCCGCGAGATCCCCTGGGAGATGGAGCAGGCGGCCCAGGTCGACGGGGCGACGCCATGGCAGGCGTTCCGGCGGGTGATCGTCCCACTCGCCGCGCCCGGCGTCTTCACCACGGCGATCATCGCGTTCTTCGCCGGCTGGAACGACTTCGTCTTCGGCGTCTCGTTGACCTCGACCGACGCCGCCCGCCCGGTCCCCGCCGCGCTGGCGTTCTTCACCGGCGCGTCGCAGTTCCAGCAGCCCACGGCGGCGATCGCGGCGGCGTCCGTGGTCGTCACCGTCCCCATCGTCATCGTGACGCTGATCTTCCAGCGGCGCATCGTGGCCGGACTCACCTCCGGCGCCGTCAAGGGCTGAGCCCGGCGAAGCGAGAGAGGAACGCCCGAGATGGCAGCCATCACCATCAAGAACGTCGACAAGACGTACCCCGACGGCTACCACGCCGTGAAGGACGTCAGCCTGGACATCGCCGACGGCGAGTTCATGATCCTCGTCGGGCCGTCCGGCTGCGGCAAGTCCACCCTGCTGCGGATGATCGTCGGACTCGAGGACATCACCTCCGGCGACCTGCTCATCGGCGGCGAGCGGATGAACCAGAAGGCGCCCCGCGACCGCAACCTGTCCATGGTGTTCCAGAACTACGCGCTCTACCCCCACCTGTCGGTCTTCGAGAACATCGCATTCCCGCTGCGGCTCAAGCACACCCCGGACGCCGAGGTGCACGAACGGGTCAAGGCCGCCGCGGACACCCTCGAACTGCACGAGCACCTCGACCGCAAGCCCAGCCAGCTCTCCGGCGGGCAGCGCCAGCGCGTCGCCATGGGCCGCGCCATCGTCCGGCAGGCCGACGCGTTCCTGTTCGACGAGCCCCTGTCGAACCTGGACGCCAAGCTGCGCGGCCAGATGCGCACCGAGATCCTGCGCATGCAGCGCCGGCTCGGCACCACGACGGTGTACGTCACCCACGACCAGACCGAGGCCATGACCCTCGGCGACCGGGTCGCCGTGCTGCGCAAGGGCGAGCTCCAGCAGGTCGCCAGCCCGCGCGAGCTCTACGAGAAGCCCGCCAACCTGTTCGTCGCCGGATTCATCGGCTCGCCGCCGATGAACTTCCTGCCGGCCGCCGTACGCGGCGACGAGCTGCGGCTGCCGTTCCTCACCTGCCCCCTGCGCAGCGAGATCGCCGACCGGGTCGGCGACGCCCAGGTGCTGATCGCCGGCGTCCGCCCCGAGTACTTCGAGGACGCCACCCTGGTCGAGGAACGCAAGCGCGACCGCGGTGTGATCTTCGAGGTCGAGGTCGACGTCACGGAGTGGCTGGGCAACGAGCAATACGCCTTCATCCCGTACGAGGCGCCCGCCGACATCGCCGAACAGCTCGCCGGCCTGCAGCGGGAGCTCGACAGCGAACAGATGCGCACGCAGATGGTGGTCTCACTGGACCCGACGAGCCGGGTGCGCGACGGGGAGAAGGCCTCGCTGTGGCTGGACCCGTCGCGGATCCTGCTGTTCGATCCGCGTACCGGGAGGAATCTGACCCTGCAGGAGGAAGCCGGCGGCCGGCAGGCCGAGGCGCAGGTTCCGCCGCAGCGCGCGGGGTGAGAGCTGGCCGGCCGGGAGGTCGCGAAGGTGCCGCTCCGCGACATCCCGGTCGGCGCGCAGCCTGCCGCGCCCTCGTCCCGGACCGCCCTCCCTCGTCCCGGACCGCCCGCCCCTCGTCCCGGACCGCCCGCCCCTCGCCCCTGACCATCCGCCCCTCGCCCCTGACCATCCGCCCCTCGCCCCTGACCCCAGCCCCGTCCCGGACCGCCCGCCTTCACCCGGACCGCCCGCATGGGCTCCGCGACGACACGCCCCGGGCTGGGTCGTCCTCGGCTCGCAGTAAGACATCGGCCGCCTGTCGTAAGCTCGCACGATCAGCCGCAGCGAGTGAGGAGGTCGGCCACGCCCAGGGAGACCGGCCGCAAAGTCATCGCGTCGAACCGGAAGGCACGGCACGACTACGCGGTCCTCAAGACCTACGAGGCAGGCCTCGTGCTGGCCGGCACGGAGGTGAAGTCGCTGCGTGCCGGGTACGCGTCCATCGTCGACGCCTTCGCCCAGGAGCACGAGGGCGAGATCATGCTCTACAACCTGCACATCGCCGAGTACGGGTTCGGCTCATGGACGAACCATGCGCCGCGGCGTACCCGCAAACTGCTGCTGCACCGCGTGGAGATCGCCCGCATCCTCGACAAGCTCCGCGAGCCGGGCATCGCTCTGGTGCCGCTGTCGCTGTACTTCCAGGACGGCTGGGCAAAGGTGGAACTCGCCCTGGCCAAGGGCAAGAGGGAGTACGACAAGCGCCAGGCGATCGCCGAGCGAGACGCGAACCGGGAAATCGCCCGCGCCATGGGCCGGCACCTCAAGGGCCGCACCCGCTAAGAACCGCCGGCGTCGCTCTCCGCCGCGGCCAGAGGCGGCTCGGCACCTCCCGACCGCCGACCACGCCGCGCAGAGCGCTCGGGAGCGGGCACGGCGACGCGACGCCCGCCAACTACTGGCCCCGCCGCGCAGAGTGCTCGGAGGCGGGCAGGGGCAGCTCGGCGGCCTCCGACGGCAGGCCGGACCGCGCGGAGTGCTCGGGCGCAGGCAGATCGTTGCGGGAGTATCGGCCCTGGTGGCGGGTCACGTGCAACGCGATGACGTGAATCGGCGGCGGCGCCTCGGCGATGCGGCCCGGACCCCAGCGCACCCAGATGGGGATGCGGCCCTCCTCCGCCTCGGCGAGCAGCTTCTCGACCGTACGCCGTCGATCGGTGTGATCGACCTCGACCACGATCGGCGGCGCGGCCGGCCTCGCCAGGGCGACGTCGAGCACGGAATGCTGCCGCTCCATCGGCGGCGGCAGCCGCATCACGCTGGGCGCCCGTCGGTAGACACGCCACCCCTGCGCCTCACCCCATCCCGCGACGGTGTCGATCACGAGCGCCGTCACCTGCTCCTGGGTGAGCCCACTGAACGTCAGCGCCGCGATCCGGTCCGCCAGGTCGTCCACCCCCGCAGCCTATCGACCCCGTCGCCGAACTTCCGTCGCCCTCCTCCTCCGGAGTTCTTCCGCCACCCTCCCTGCCGTTCATCCTCACCGTCCTCCCTCACCGTCCTCCCTCACCGTCCTCCCTCACCGTCCTCCCTCACCGTCCTCCTCCGCTGGCTCTCCTCCCTCGCCCTCATCCCGTCGTTGCCCTCTCTCTTCTCTGCCCTCTCCTGCCGCCCCTCCTTGCTGCCCTCCCCTCGCATTCCTTCCGTCGCAGTCATTCCCCTCGATGCCCTCTCCTCGCCATGGTTCCGTGGCCGCCCTTCCCCCGGCCAGCCTTTGCGCGGAACGGTAAGAGCTTCGTAAGCCACAGCACGTCGCACATACTCGTCGGTAATGAAAGGATGGCCCGCATGACGACGCTCGATCCGGCGGTTGCCCGCGAGGCATGGCGGTTCGCCGAGCCCCTGCACGCGATGGTCTACTTCGTGCCCGAGTCCGCCGAACGCTTCGAGGCCCTGGGGTTGTCCTCCCGTGCCGGCTACTTCGCGGCTCGCGGCGGCGCTTTCGGCCCCGTCGGCCCGGGTCCGGTGATCGCGAGCTTCTACAACTTCCATCCCGGCCTCGTGGCGCGCTTCCTCCCGGAGATCTGGACCAAGGTCAGCCCGGCCGCCGCGATCGAGGCACGCCTCGCCGCGGCCGACGCGGCCCTGGAGCGCGGCCTCGGCGGCGACACCCTGCGCAGCGACGAGGTCGCGGAGGCGGCCACCCTGGCCCGGCGCGCCGCCGACTCGGCGACCGCTCACATGGCCGGCCGCCCCCTCTACGCGGCCCACGCCGACCTCGAATGGCCGAAGGAACCCCACCTGGTCCTGTGGCACGCCCAGACCCTGCTCCGTGAGTTCCGCGGCGACGGCCACGTGGCGGCGCTGCTACTCGCCGGGCTGTCCGGGCTCGAGTCGATGGTCCTACACACCGCCTCGGGCGAGGCGAGCGAGGGATTCCTGCGCTCCAGCCGCGGCTGGAGTCGAGACGAATGGGCCGCCGCCGCGGAGACCCTGCGCTCCCGCGGCCTGATGACCGGCGACGACATCACCGACGAGGGCCGCGCCTTGCGCGCCCGCCTCGAAGCGGACACCGACCGCCTGGCCACACCGGCATACGAGAGCCTCGGCACCGACGGCTGCGTCCGACTGGCGGAGCTGGTCCGGCCGCTGAGCCGCACCCTGCTGAAGGCCGGCTTCCTAGCCGGAGCCCTTCCTACCCGACCGAAGTGACCGAGCCACCGGCCCTCCGGCGGCACCCGCCCACCCGACGAAAGCGACCAGGCCAGCCACCCTCCGGCGGCCCCGCCCACCCGACCAAAGCGACCAGGCCAGCCACCCTCTAGCGGCACCCGCCCACCTGACCAAAGCGACAAAGCCGCCCTCCCTGCGGCCGCTACCGGAATCGAGCCGAAGTCTGACGTCGGGGCGGGAAGGCGGGGTCGCCACATTGGGTGACGGCTGGTCGTAGGGTGTCGGTATGGTGCGCCGGATGTTGGCCGATCCGCGGGCGCGCACCGCGTACGACGTGACGATCGCGCTGGTCGTGGCCTATGCGACGTCGTTCTACGACGAGGGCTACGACACGGCGATCGGGTGCGCCATGGCGCTGGCGGTCGTTTTCCGGCGGCGTGCTCCCCTCGTGGTGATGGCGGTCGTCGCCGTGCTCGCGCTGGTGCAATGGCTGCTGGCGGCGGTGCCGGCGTCCGAGCCTCTGGCGGGCGCACCGACCGGCTACGACGTGGCTGTCCTGGTGGCCATGGTGTCGGTGGTGACCCATGCCGAGCGGGTGTGGCAGGTCTACGCCGCCGGCGTCGTAGGAGTGCTCGGGGTGGTGGTGGCGTTCGCCATCCCGGTGCCGTTGAGCAACTCCTGGTCCGTTGACGTCACCGAGCTGCTGGCGGTCACCGGGCTGGTCGCGGGTGTGTGGCTGACCGCCTTCGTGTTGCGCACGCGCCGGCTGTACGTGCTCAGCCTCGAGGAGCGTTCCGCCGCGGCGGAGCGTGAGCGCGCGCACCTGGCCCGGCTGGCCGCGGTCGAGCAGCGGGCGGAGATCGCCCGGGAGCTGCACGATGTGGTGGCGCACAGCCTCGCTGTCATGATCTTGCAGGCCGACGGGGCCCGGTATCTCGTCCAGGCGGACCTCGACCGTGCGACGGAGGCGCTGCGGGCCATCGCCGCGACGGGCCGTGATGCGTTGGAGGACATGCACCGTATCGTCGATGTGTTGCGGGGGACGAATGCGGGCGATGCGGAGCAGGACCGTCGTCCGGTCGGCATCGCGCAGCTCGATGCCCTGGTGGCCGGCGTTCGGGCGGCGGGGCTGCGGGTGGAGCTGCGCCTGGAGGGTGAGCCGCGGGGCCTGTCGGCCGCGGACGAGACGACCCTGTACCGGCTGGCGCAGGAGGGCTTGACCAACACGCTGCGGCACGCCGGGCCGGAGGCCAGTGCGGCCGTCACGCTGCGGTTCGGCGAGGGTGCCGCAATGGTGGAGGTTGTTGACGACGGCGGCGGCCGGCTGGCCGGTGATGCGCCGTGGGTACCCGGATCGGGAGGCAACGGATTGGTCGGTATGCGTGAGCGCGTCGCCGCCGTCGGAGGCCGGTTCACCGCCGGGCCGCGGGTGGGGCCGGGCTGGCAGGTACGCGCGGAGTTCCCGGTGAGGACCGCGTGAGCGGCGACTCGGCGGGCATCCGGGTGGTGGTCGTCGACGATCAGCCGCTGATCCGGGCCGGGTTCGCGATGGTGTTGTCCTCTCAGCCCGACATCGAGGTGGTGGGCGAGGCCGAGGACGGGGCGCAGGCACTGTCCCTGCTCGACCGGGTCGTCGCCGACGTCGTCGTGATGGACATCCGGATGCCGGTCATGGACGGCGTCGAGGCCACCCGCCGGCTGACGGAGCGCGCCGCGCCGCCCCGCGTCCTGGTGCTGACCACCTTCGACACCGACGAGGACGCGTTCGCGGCGTTGCAGGCCGGCGCGAGCGGTTTCCTGCTGAAGAACGCTCCTCCGGAAGAGCTTCTGAGCGCCATCCGCGTGGTGGCCGCCGGTGACGCGGTCGTGGCGCCGCGCGTGACCCGGCGGCTGCTGGACCGGCTCGCCGGGCGGCTCGCTCCCCCGCCGGAGCCGCAGAACGACCGCCTCGCCATCCTCACCGAGCGGGAACGGGAGGTTCTCGAGCTGGTGGCCGAGGGCTTGTCGAACGCCGAGATCGCGGCCCGCCTGCATGTCGCCGAGGCCACGGTGAAGACGCACTTCGGACGGATCCTCATGAAGCTCGAACTGCGGGACCGGGTGCAGGCCGTCGTGCTCGCCTACCGGCTCGGCCTGGTCCGGCCGGGCGGCTGACGCCCGGCGAGGGGCCCGACGTCCAGCCCGGAGAAGCACGTCCAGCCCGGAGAAGCACGTCCAGCCCCGAGAAGCACGTCCAGCCCGGCGACGCACGTCCAGCCCGGCGACCGACGTCCGGCCCCGGGTACGACCACGGTCGTACGACCGGTGGCGCACCGCGCGGTTCCGAGATCAGATCCTGCTCCGATGTGCCCGGGCCACGCCCCGCCGAGACTTTGCGGAACACGGAAAACCGTGTCGCCCGTCAAGCTCTCCGAGGTGCCTCATGGCCGTTCCGTCGTCGACCCCGAACAAGAAGCGTCCGCTGCTGGTGGCCGGCCTCATCGCCGTCGTACTGATGGTGGGGGCGGTGGTGGCCGGCGCGTACCTGTGGCGCCGATACCAGGCACCGAGCCAGGCGTCGGCGGCCGACTGCGCCCTCGCCCAGTCGATCATCGACCGGGCGCGGCAGGTCCCCCGCGACAAGGCCGCCGCCGAGAAGTGGGCCGCGGAGACCCGGCAGATGCGCATCACGGGGATGAAGGACGGCTACCTGGGTGCGCTCGTCGCCCAGTACGAGGGATGGGCCGTCGCCTCGGCCACCGGTGAGGGTCGACCGCCCGCTCCGCGCGAGGTGACCGACCTGCGCGACGAGGCCAACGGCCACTGCGAAGAGGCGGGACGCACCCTGACCTTCCCGCCGATCGTCTCCGCCCTGCGCACCGTGGCGGGGTCCCGGTGAGCCGAGAACCGCAGCGGGCCGTGCTGCGTACCCAATTGGCCGGGATGCTGAGCCGCCCGGGCCGGCTCGTCATGACCGGCCTGTCGGTTCTCATCGCCGCGTTCGTCGTGTTCGCCGCGGTGTTGGCGCAGCAGATCGCGGTCAGGACCACGCTCGAGCGGTTCAGCGGGACCTCGCCGGCGGCCGATTTCGTGGTGACGGCCGAGGAGGAACCGCTCATCACGCAGGCCGAGGCGGACGCCGTACGGCGAGTGCCCGGCGTCGGCGCGGTCGCACCCCGCCTGAACAACGGCTTGCCGGTGGCCGGAGGCGGTCTCACCGAGCATTTCCTGCGCCTCGACGGGGACCCGGGCACGGGTGCCCTGTCGCGGGTGCGCGTGGTGTCCGGAAGCTACCCGGACGGTCTCCGCGAGGTGGCGGTCGACCGGCTTGCCGCGGCGCAGCTCAACGTGGCGCCGGGTGGCATCGTCAACCTGCGGCTTCCCGAGGACCGGGGTGGACACCGCAGGAGCGTCGCGGTCACCGTCACCGCGATCGTGCAGGGACCGACGGGCGAGGCGGCGACCGGCTACGCGCCCGCCCACCTCGTCGCCGGCATCGTCGGCGTGCGGGGCTACCAGCGGCTCGACGTGCAAGCCGCACCCGGCGCCGCGGACGCCGCGCTGTCCGCGCGGCTTTCCGCCGCACTGCCGCGCACCGGCGGCGTCTCGGTCGTTCCAGGAGATCTGGTACGCGACCGGGAAGCCCGCGAGCGGGTACGCGACCTGGACGAACTCTTCCGAGCGGTCGCCATGTTCCTCGCCGTCGCCGTGGTCGCCGCGGCACTCGTCGCCACCAGTGCCTTCCGCATCGTCTTCACGCAACGGCTGCGTCAGCTTGCGTTGCTCCGCACGATCGGGGCACAGCGAAGCCAGCTCGTGCGGGCGCTGGCCGCCGAAGGTGCCCTCACCGGTCTCGGCGCGGGCACGGCCGGCGTCCTGCTCGCCCTCGGCGCCGGATATGCCGCACCGGCCGTCGCCGGCGTCTTCGGCGCTCAGTTGCCGGCACCCGTACCGCCGGTGGTCGCGGCCCTGGCGGTCGTGGCCGGCGCCGTCGTCGTGACGATGGGTGCGGTGCTCGCCCCGGCGCTGTCCGCCGCCGGCGTCGCCCCGCTGCAGGCGCTCCGCACCGCCGGAACCATGGCGGCCGAGCGCCGGATCGGGGTGCTGCGCCTCCTCGCCGGCATGCTGTTCGCCGCCGGCGCCGCCGCGATCGTCGGGATGGTTGTCGACCAGATCCCCGCGCCCGGAGACCAGCAGTACGACAGCTTTCCCGCCCTGATGCTGATCGTCGTGTCCGGTGCGCTGGCCTTCCTGGCGCTCATCGCCCTCGGGCCGCTGCTGGTCCGCCCCGCGCTCGCGGTCGCGGGCCGGGCACTGCGGAGGTTCGGTCCCCTCGGCAGGCTCGCGGTCGGCGGTGTCGGCGGCACTCCCCGCCGGGCCGCCGCCGTCTCGGCCGTCGTCGCGCTCGGCGTCACCCTGGTGGCCGGCACGATGGTGGCCATCGCCGGCCTGCAGGGCTGGGCCGCCCGCGGCATGGCCGTGCGCGCCCCGGCCGACCTGCATCTCCGCGGTGGCGACTCCGGCGTCCCGCCCGAGGTGGTACGTCACCTCCGGGCGCTGCCGCACCTGCGCGACGTGACGACGTACCGGCGGGCCGACGTCACGATGGGTCGCTTCGCCGCGAGCGCGATCGACCTGGACCTTGCCGCCCTACCTCGACTGAAGGACCTGTACGCGGCGACGGGAGACCTGGCAGACCTCGGTCCTGGACGGGTCGTCGTGAATGACGAACTGGCCTCGACACTGGAGGTGCGGGCCGGGGACGCGCTCGACGTCGGCGGCGGCAGGAGGTCCGTGCGGCTGACCGTCGCGGCGACCCTGTCCGGTGACGCCCCGCTGAACGCCGACATCATCGCCGTACCGGCGGATCTGGACCGGCTCGGCGTCGCCGCGGCATCTCTCGCGGTGCTGGCCGACAGCGCCGACGACAGTGCGACCGGCCGCACCGCGGCCCGAGCCGCGGTCGAGCGGGCCGCCGGCGGCCTGGCCGGCGCCGACCTCCAGGTGCTGGCCGACCAGCGGGACGGCGACGGCGAGACGCTGGAGCTGATCTCGACCATCGCGCTCAGCCTGCTCGGCCTCACCGTCCTCATCGCCGTCGTCGGCGTGGGCACCACCACCGGTCTCAGCGTGCAGGAGCGCACCCACGAGTTCGGGCTCCTGCGCGCGTTGGGACTGGGCCGGGCGAGGCTCCGCCTCATGATCGGCATGGAGGCGGGCCTGTACGGCGTGCTCGGCGGCATCCTCGGCCTTCTCCTCGGCGTGCCGTACGCGTGGCTGACCGTGCGGGCGCTCAACCTCGGCGCACCACTGGTCTTTCCGGCCGGGCGGCTCACGGCTGTCGTCGCGGCACTGGCCGCCGCCACCGCCCTGGCCGGGCTGTTGCCGGCCCGCCGCGCCACCCGGGTCAGCCCGGTCCAGGCTCTCGGTACGCCGGACTGACCCGGCCAAGCTCTGGCGCCACCCATGGAGCCGGCAACACTATGGTGTCGCCGGCGGGACCATCGGCAGTGCCGGCGCGGCGCCGGCCGGCGCCGGGCCGGGGCTCCGCGCGGTCGAAGTGACCTGGTTGCTCCCGCTCCGACGGTTCCCTCCCGGGGGAACCGACCCGGGTGTGACGGGATCGACGGCGGTTCGCGTGCAGCCCCGGCCAAGCGCTCCCCTATGATGCGCGCTACATCCGCATCTGAAGCCGTCCGGAGGCAAGTCGTGGCATCGTTCCTCTACCTCGTTGCCGGGTTGGTGGTCGGTGTGCTCGCCGGCTGGCTGCTGCGAGGACGTCTGGTAACCGCAGCCCAGCACAGCGCGACGAGCACCGCCACGCCCGCCGCACCCGAACCCGAACCCGCCGTCGAACACACTTCGGCGCCCGCACCGGTCGCCGAAGAGCACGCCGCGACCGCGACCGACGAGCGCACCACCACATCCGAGCCGGTCACCGCGGAACACGTCGCACCCGAGCCGGTCACCGCAGAAACCGTCGCACCCGAGCCGGTCACCGTTGAGCACGCCGTCGCGCCCACGGCCGTGAGCGAGGAGCACGCCGCCGAACCCGCGTCCGCGAGCGAGGAGCGTGCCGCCACACCCGAGCCGGTCGCCGAGGAGCCCACGCCGACGGCCGAGCGGGAGCCCACCGCCGACCTGGAACCGGCCACCGTGACCGAGCCGACGGCCGTCGTCGAGCCCGAGCCCTTCGTGGAGCCCGAGCCCTTCGTCGAGCCCGAGCCCTTCGTCGAGCCCGAGCCCTTCGTCGAGCCCGAGCCCGTCGCCGCAGCCGAGCCCGTGACCACGCCCGAGCCCGTCGCCACGCCCGAGCCCGTGACCATTCCCGAGCCCGTCGCCGCGGCCGAGCGGGTCACGGCGGCGCCGACCGTGATCGCCGAGCCCGTGGCCGAGCCGGTCGCGACGATCCCGGTGCAGAGTGGTCCGGCGGACGTCGCGCCCGCTCACGAGCCGGACGACCTGACGAAGATCGCCGGGATCGGGCCCAAGATGGCGATGGCCCTGGCGGCCGGTGGTATCACCACCTACGAGCAGCTCGCCAAGGCCGACGAGGTCTCGATCCGGGCCGCGATCACGGCGGCCGGGATGCGCCCCGCTCCCAGCCTCGGCGCCTGGCCCGAGCGCGCCCGCGCCCTGACGACCCGCTGACGACCGATCGCCCCACCGGCGTCTGCGCCGTCAGAGCCGCCGCAGGCCCTCACCAGGGTCGTGCAGTCACTCCGCGCGCTTGATCGACAACTGCTCGTATACGGCAAACCCTCGTGCCCGCCCGGCGAACCGGGCGGGCACGACCGTTACATGATCATGAAAGCCGACCCCGTCCGGGTGCCCGCCGCTGTGACCTAGTTGCCAAGACTATGCAACAGCATCGGATGCCCAATATGCTGGCCCGCAGTTCCAGCCCCGGGAGGCACGATGGATATTGTGGCGATGCACATCGCCAACGGGATCGTGGACGGACCGGTGTCGGCCCTGTTCACCGCCTTCGCCGCGGGGGCGCTGACGGTCTGCGTCTGGCGGGCCCGCGCCGATCTCGACGATCGCCTGGCTCCCATGGCCGGCCTCGTGGCCGCCTTCATCTTCGCCGTACAGATGCTCAACTTCCAGGTGCTGCCCGGTGTCTCCGGTCATCTGCTCGGCGGCACCCTCGCGGTGGTCCTGGTCGGACCGTGGGTCGGGGCCCTCTGCGTCTCGACCGTGCTGATCGTGCAGTGCCTGCTCTTCGCCGACGGCGGGCTCACCGCGCTCGGGCTCAACATCACGAACATGGCGATTCTCGGCACCGCGGTCGGTTACCTGCTCGTCGCGGGGCTGATGCGGATGTTGCCGAAGACTCCCGCCGGGGTCGGCACGGCCGCCTTCATCGCCTCCGTCGTCGGTGTCGTGGTCGCCTCGCAGGGCTTCGTCCTGCAGTACTGGATGGGCGGCACGACCGAGCTCTCCATGCCCGCGATCGCCGGGACGATGGCCGGGATGCACACCCTGATCGGGATCGGCGAGGGTCTGATCGCCGCCACCACGGTCGCGACCGTGGCGCGCGTCCGCCCGGATCTGGTCTATGCCCTGCGCCGGTTCCGCACGGCGCCCGCCGTCGAGCCGGTTCCCGTTGCCGGAGGTGTCCTGTGACCAGGCGACTCGGGTGGTTCCTCGCCTCCGGGCTTCTCGTGGCCCTGCTGCTGGCCGGGGTCGTCAGCGGCTTCGCCGCAGGCCACCCCGACGGGCTCGACGCCACCGCGCGGCAGGGTTGCACGTTCAACGCCGACGACGAGATCACCGGCGGCACGTGCATGCTCCAGAAGGAGCAGGAGCACCAGCTCGCCGGGAGCCCGCTCGCCGACTACGGCATCCGCGGCCTCGGCGAGGGCCCGCTGTCGACGGGGCTCTCCGGCGTGCTCGGCGTGCTCGTCACCTTCGGGCTCGGCGGCGGAGTGTTCTGGCTGGCCCGGCGACGCACCCGGACGGAAGCCGGAGCCTAGTGGGCGCCGGTCACGCCCATCCCCTGCACCTCGACCGGCCGAGCCCGGTGCACCGGCTCGCGCCGGAGGTGAAGATCCTCGCCATGCTGCTGTTCACGGTGGTGGTCGTGGCGACGCCCCGGGAGGAGTTCGCGGCGTTCGGCGGGTACGCGCTGCTGCTCGCCGCGGTCGCCGCGGCCGCGCGGGTGCCGGCGTCGTGGCTGGCCAAGCGTGCCACCATCGAGCTGCCGTTCGTGGTGCTGGCGGTCGCCCTGCCCTTCGCCGGACACGGTGAACGGGTGGACTGGCTGGGCCTGTCGCTCTCCGTCGACGGCCTGTACGGCGCGTGGAACATCTTCGCCAAGGGCACGCTGGGGGTCGTGGCCTCGCTGCTGCTCGCGGCGTCCACCACGATGCGTGACCTGATCCTCGGGCTCGACCGGCTGCGCTGCCCGGCCGTGTTCACCCAGATCGCCACGTTCATGCTGCGCTACCTGGACATCCTCGTCGACGACGCGCGGCGGATGCGGATCGCGCGGCTGTCGCGCGGCTACGATCCCCGGTTCCTGTGGCAGGTGAAGGCGTTCGCGGTGAGCGTGGGATCCTTGTTCCTGCGGGCGTACGAACGGGGTGAGAGGGTCTATCTGGCGATGGTGTCGCGCGGCTACGACGGACGGATGCCCCGCCCCGACTCGGGCGGTGCGAGCGCGGCGCAGTGGGCACAATCGGCGGCCCTGCCCGTCGCGGCCGCCGCCATCGCCGTAGTGGCGGTGCTGCGATGAGCCTGCGGGTCACCGGATTGACGTACGCGTACCCGGACGGCAGCGTCGCCCTTCGCGGGGTCGACCTGACCGTCGCCGAGGGTGAGCGCGTCGCCCTGCTCGGCCCGAACGGCGCCGGCAAGACGACGCTCGTGCTGCACCTCAACGGGGTTCTGCACGGCGGCGCGGGCACGGTCGAGATCGGCGATCTGCGGGTGGACGCCCGCGACCGGGGCCGGCTCTCCGAGATTCGCCGCCGGGTCGGCATCGTCTTCCAGGACCCGGACGACCAGCTTTTCATGCCGACGGTCGCCGAGGACGTCGCGTTCGGCCCGGCCAACCTGGGCCTGCGCGGCCCCGAGCTGGACGAGCGGGTCGCCGAGGCCCTCGCCGCAGTGGGCATGTCCGCGCATCGCGACCAGGTGCCGCACCACCTGTCGTTCGGGCAACGGCGGCGGGTCGCCGTGGCCACGGTGCTGGCGATGCGGCCGGAGCTGCTGGTCCTGGACGAGCCGTCGTCCAACCTGGACCCGGCCAGCCGGCGCGAACTGGCCGAGATCCTCCAGAGCCTGCCGGTGACGGTGTTGATGGTCACGCACGATCTTCCGTACGCGATGCAGCTCTGTCCCCGCTCGGTCATCCTCGACGGCGGCCGCATCGCGGCCGACGGGCCGACCGCCGACATTCTCGCGGACGAGGAGCTGCTGCGCGCCCACCGGCTGGAGCTTCCCTACGGCTTCCATCCCGTACGCCCGTAGCAGCGCGTCACGCGGTGGCGGCGCAGGCCCCTGGTGGCAGCTTCGCCTCGCCGAGGAACCCCAGCGACTGATTCACCTCGGTGAACGTGCCGAGCCGCTGGTATGCGGCCCCGACCACCACGTCGACCACGGCGCCCTTGCGCCCCGGGTCGTACGCGCGGGTCGCCTTGCCGAGGAAGTAGGCCTGCACGAGTTGGGCCGCGCCGACGGCTTCCGGGCCGTAGCGGAGCTCGGCCACGTCGCCGAAGCGCTTCTTGCTCACCGCCGGCTTCTCCACGCGGAACCGGCGATCGGCGAACGCGCCGGACACGCCGGCGCCCAGGCCCTGGGTCGCGGTGCCGTTGAAGACCTTCACCGTCACCTGCGGCGGCCCGTCCGGGAGCCGGAGGCTGGCGACGGGCGCCCCGGCCGGGCAGCCGGGCCCGGCGACGACGCCGCCCTGCGAGTCGCGGGCCACCGCGAGAACGACAACGACGATCGCCGCTACGGCGAGGAAACCGACGAGGATGAGGGCTCGGACCCGCGTGAAACTCACGGAGCGCGACGGTAGCGTGGGCCCGCAACATCGACGGGCGGCACGGGCATCAGCGTGGCGCCAGGGCGCCCTCGATGCTGCGCAGGATGAGGCGTAGCGCCTCGTGTCGGGACACCTGGTGCTCCCCGATGTAGCTCCAGCCCGCATAGAGCTGAGACCAGACGAGGCTGGAGATCCAGTCGGCAGGCAGCCCGCGGTCGACGGTGCCGTCGTCGTGGCCGCGGCGGACCATCGCCTCGAAGTCCTCGGCGCAGTCGCCGACCTCGTGCCAGGTGTCACCGTCGGCGAGTACCTGCTCGCTGAACAGCAGCGACAGCACGTCGCCCAGGTCGAAATACTCCTGGCAGAGCCGACGGACGGCCTCCGCGCCGGTCCCCTCGGCGAGCCTGGCGCGCTCGTGTGCCCGGTGGAGGCGGTCGGCCGCCTCCCGGCGGAGCGCGACGACCAGGTCGCCGCGCTCGGCGAAGTACCGGTGCAGCGTGGTACGTCCGACCCCGGCGGCGGTGGCCACGTCACCGAGCGTCGAGGCGGGGTTGCGCGCGAAAACCTCGATGGCGGCATCGATGATGGCCTGCCGGGTGCGGGCACGGCTGCCCGTCTCGATGTCCACCGAAGCAGAATACCAGTTGCCTCTTATGGAACATCGGTGTTCCACTACGGTCATGCCGGATTCCAGGAGACTCCCGACCCTCCTCGCCTTCCTCCGCCCGCACCGCCGCACCCTGGTGGCGGGCCTGCTGCTCGGTCTGGTGGCGAACGCCGCCGGACTCGCCACGCCGATGGTGACCAAATGGGTGCTCGACACCTTCCGGGAAGGCGTCGACCTGACCGCACCGATCGTCGTCCTGCTCGTGCTGGTGGTCGTCGGCGCCGCCATCACCCTCGGGCAATGGATCCTGCTCGGCACTCTCGCCGAGCGCATCGTGCTGGACGCCCGCACGTCCATCATCGGCAGATACTTCCGGGCTCGGATCGGCGACCTGCAACGCCGCCCGACCGGGGAGCTCGTCACCCGGGTCACCTCCGACACCGGCCTGCTGCACGAGGCCTCCGGCAGCCTGGTCGGTCTCATCAACGCGGGCATCGGGCTGGCCGGCACCCTCGTGCTGATGGGCGTGCTGGATCTGACGCTGCTCGGCTGCACGCTCGCCGCGGTCGTCGTCGTCGGCGCCCTCATCGCCCTCCTCATGCCGCGCATCAGCGCGGCGCAGACCGCGGCGCAGGAGTCCGTCGGACAACTCGGCGGCACCCTCGAGGGGTCCCTGCGGGCGATCCGGACCGTGAAGGCGAGCCGGGCCGAGGGCCGCCAGAGCGAACGGATCATCGGCAACGCCCGCGACGCCGCCGCGCACAGCATCCGCGCCGCCAAGGTGAGTGCGTCCGTCTGGACCCTCGCCTGGTCCGGCATCCACCTGTCGGTGCTCCTCATCCTGGCCATCGGCGCGTGGCGGGCCCAGCGCGGCCTGCTCGAGGTGTCGAGCCTCATCGCCTTCCTGCTCTACGTCTTCCAGCTCATGGGGCCGATCAGCGAACTGACCCAGAACGTCACGGCGCTCCAGGCCGGGATCGCCGCCGCGGGCCGCATCAACGAGCTGGACACCATCGCCGCCGAGTCGGCGGTCCGCGGCACGGCGGCGACGGACACCGTCCCGGCCCGCCGCGAGGACGGCCCGGTCCTGGTACTGCGGGACGTCACCGCCCGGTACGGCCCCGGCACACCGCCCGCCGTCCGCGGCATCGATCTCGAGATCCCGCGCCGCGGCCACACCGCCGTGGTGGGACCGTCCGGAGCCGGCAAGACCACCCTGTTCTCGCTCCTGCTGCGTTTCCTCGAACCCGACGGCGGCGAGATCCTGCTCGACGGCCGGCCCTATCCGGCCTGGAGTCACGACGAGGTCCGCGCCCGTCTCTCCTACGTCGAGCAGGAGACGCCGGTCGTGCCCGGCAGCATCCGCGACAACCTGCGCTTCACCCATCCCGACGCCGACGACGAGGAGCTGCACGCGGTCCTGCGGGCGGTACGCCTCGACGAGAAGATCGGCGACCTGCCGGACGGCCTCGACACGTCCCTGACCTCCACCGACGTCTCGGGCGGCCAGCGGCAGCGGATCGCGCTGGCCCGGGCGCTGCTGCGCACGCCGGACGTGCTGCTCCTCGACGAGGCCACCGCGCAGCTCGACGGCCTGACCGAGGCGGCCGTGCAGGAGTGCATCCGGGAACGCGCCGCCGCGGGCGCCGTCGTCACCATCGCCCACCGGCTCTCCACTGTGCTCGACGCCGACCGGATCATCGTCATGGAGGACGGCCGGATCCGCGCTCAGGGCACGCACGCGGAGCTGTACCGCTCCGACGCCCTGTACCGCCAGCTCGTCGAGGCGCTCCGCATCGCCGCGGATCAGACGGCGCCGGCCCTCGCCGGCTGAGCGGCCCCACCCTCCGGCTCTGCCGGAGGCCGCACGACAGCCCGCGGCCGGTTGTCGTGCGGCCGACCTGGCCACCCCCGGAACGAAATGCATTTATCCTGTCGTTTCGGGCAGAGGTGAGGGCGGGGGCCATGACGCACGCACAGCCGGAGTTGCCGGTGCCGGAGGAGCTGGAATGGGCGCTGGACGAGGCGAACAAGGAGGTCGTGGCCATCGCGCCCGGATGGTTCCGAGCCTGGCCCAGCGGTGACGAGAAGTGGTCCGCGGTCAACGTCCGCGCCGCCACCCAGGTCATCGTCAACCACAGCCGCGAGGACGATCGCCATCCGGACAGCTGGACGGTGCGGGCGCTGTTCGGCGACAAGGCGGTGGAGCTGCGGGTCGGGCCCTATGACAACCGGACCCAGGCGATCTGGGTCGCGAACGCCATTCTGAGCATCGCCTACGCCGGTGAACGCCGCTGAGCGCACGAATGAGCGGGTGCCCTCCGGAGAGGACACCCGCTCACGAGTGGTGCCGGGTTACCGCGTGACGGACGCGTACGCGTCGACGATGCCGTAGCCGTAGAAGCCGTTGAAGCTCGAGTCGCCGGAGCAGTAGGCGTTGTACTCGGCCGACCGGCCTTCCCGCGTGTACGTGCGCAGCCGCGGGCTGGGGCAGGAGCGCTTGGTGGCGGTCTCGTACAGGCGCCGCTCGAGGGCGGCCGGGTCCATGCTCATCCCGCCGCGGGTCGCGTCCCGCGTGCCGTACCTGCTGGCGATCAGCGCCGCGACGCCACTGGCGTGCGGTGCGGCCATCGAGGTGCCCTGCAGGTAGGTGTAGTAGCCGCAGGCGCCGCCGGTGGTGCATCGCTTGAAGACCGAGCTCGCGTACGAGGAGCGCACGTTACCGGCGGAGTCCACCTTGTTCTCCTCGCGGAGGACCTTCAGCGGGTAGGTGGAGAGGATCTGGTTGGACACCGAGTTGAACGAGCTGGTGCCGTAGCCGTCGCCGCGGAAGCCGCCGGGGGCGGCCACGGAGATCTGCTCCACGCCGTAGTTCGAGTAGTCCGCCTTCGAGGTGGACGGGCCGACCGACGAGACGCCGATGACGTGCGGGCCCTCGACGGGCAGGTCCCAGCAGGTGGCGTTGTCGATACGGCGCGGGCGCGGGGTGCCCCCGAAGTTGGGGCTCGACGTGTCGGTACGCGGGCTGCCCAGGTCCTCGTGGTTGTTGCCGAGCGCTCCCACCAGCGTGACGCCCTTGCTGTGCGCGTACTCCAGCGCGCGCCGCATGCCGGCGATGATCGCCTGCTGCCCGGCCTGCTCCGCGGGGCTGTCCGCCGCGTTGGCGGTGCAGTTGTAGAGCCACGGGTCGACGTAGAACGACATGTTGACCACGTCGAGGCCGGCGTCGCCCGCGTAGGTGAGCGCGTTGACGATCGGCTCCAGGAAGAAGGAACCGGAGTCCTGGCCGCCCTTGAGCTCGACGAGGGTCACGCCGGGCGCGACGCCCGAGATGCCGAAACCGTCGGCGGCGGCGGCGATGGTGCCCGCGACGTGCGTGCCGTGGCCGCCGTCGTCGGTGCCGACCGGGTCGAGGCAGCTCGCCACCTCACACGGGCCGTCCTCGGGGATGTCCGGTGCGAAGTTACGCGACAGGCTCGCGCTGAAGTTGGCCGCGAGGTCCGGGTTGCTGGCGTCCAGGCCGGTGTCGAGCATGCCGACGGTGATGCCCCGCTCGCCGGCCTCCACGCTCCGCGCCCGGTCCGCCTTGATCATTTTGAGGCCCCAGAGCCGGGTGTCGAGCGGGTCGAGGCCCGCCGTGCTGCCGGCCCGGGCGGGGAGCGCGGCGGCCGCGGGGGACATCGCGGCGGAGGCGGTGAAGCCGGACCCGGCGGTCACCGACTGCACGCCGGCCTCCTGCCGGGGAGCACGAGGGCTGCGGCCGATGGGCGCGCGCAGGTTCGCGCCGATCAGGGTGCCGCTGCCGGCGACCTTCGCGGGGAAGTCCGCGCGATGCGACGTCACCCGGAACAGGCCGATCGCGTCGTTGCGGGCGACGACGGTGCCGCCGGCCGCGGTGATGGCCGCGGTCGCCGCGGAGACCGGCACTCCCTCCTCGGCGACGACGGTGTACTCGGTGGGAGCGGTCGGCGCGGCCTGGGCCGAGCCCGACACAGTGGTGCTCAGCAGAGTCAGCGCCGCCAGGGCGGACGCGCCGACGATGCGTCGTTTCGTCATTGATGAACTTCCCTCGGTGAGTTGCTTGTCAGCAGTTCACCTGAGGAAGATCACTTTTAGATATATAAATCTTTCTTAACCCGGGCCGAAGGCGGTCAGGCCGCACCACGCGACGTACTCCTCCGGGCCGCCCCCGGACAGGGCCTGCCGGGCGTGCCATACCGCCGTGGCCAGCGAGTCTCCCCGGGCGATCCGCTCGTGCAGCACCGCCATGCACGCCGCGCTGGCCCCGTCCGGGATCGGCAGGTCGGTGGCCGCGATTCCCGCGCTGCCCTGCGCCATCATGGCGCCGACGAGGCCGACGACCTCGTCGCCGCCGTACGCCCGCTGGGCGCCCGAGTCGCAGGAGGCCAGCACGACGCGGTGCGGTGCGACCCCGCGGGCGAGCATCTCGTAGAGGGTGAGCCGGCCGTCGCTGAGCTCGAGCGCGGAGAAGAGCGGGCTGTCCGACCGGAACAGTCCGTGGCACGCGAGGTGCGCCAGGTCGGCGTCCCTGATCAGCTCGACGGTCGCGTCCACCGTGCTCTCCGGCGGCAACAGCGTGCGCGCCTCCGGGTGTACCGCGGCGACCGCCTGCGCCTCGTCGAGGGCGCACGGCAGATCCGGGCCCGCGACGACGGCGACCCGGGCGCGGCCGTCGGCGTCCGGCGGCCCCTTCGGGGGGGTACGCCGGGCCCGGGCCCACAGCGCCGCGGACGGCGTCACGGTCACCGGCGCCGGGTGCAGGGCCGACCACGGTACGCCGGGGATGCGGGCCGACGGCACCACGACCAGGGGCACGTCCGCGGGCACGCCCACCGGCGCGACCAGCAACCCGGCCAGCGCGTCGACGGCCTCGGTCGCCGCACCGAGGGCGAGGGCGGCGAACCGGGTGCCGTGCAGCAGCCTGCGCAGGCCGAACATCAGCGCCGCGGCCTCCTGCCGGATCGGTTCGGCGGCGCCGAGCTCGACGAGGCGCAGCCGGCGCGGCTCCACCACGACGGCCAGCAGGCGATCGCCGGTCACGGCGTACTCCACAAGCCATTCGCCGTCGAGGGCGCGGCGCAGCTCCGCGCCCCGGGCCGGGTTCGCCGCCACGGTGCCGGTCTCCTCCCGGGTCCAGGACCGGCGCCGGATCCGGGCTTCGAGCGCGCTCTGCCGGGCCAGCAGCGCCGCCGGCTCCTCGCCGCGCTCCAGCCGGGCGACGCGGAGCTCCTGGGCGATGCCGCGCAGGGCGATGACGTCGGAGTCCACCCCGGTGGCCGGTGGGTGCACGCGCAGCAGGGCCGCGGCCCGGGTGCGTTCCAGCCATTCGAGGATGCGCGACGGGGAGCCGGCCGGGAGAAGATGGCGCAGGCCGGCCTCGCCGAGCTCGGTGCCGTGGCCGGAGGCGAGCACCCGCAGTTCGAGCGAGGGCAGGGCGGCCCGGTGCCGGGCCAGGTCGCGCAGGCCGCGGGCGCATTCGCGCAGGACGTCGCCGGAGCCCTCGGCCTCGGCCAGCAGGACCCGGGCGACCCGGCCGCGCAGGCGCACGAGCAGCGACTGTCCCTCGGCGATCTCGCTCACCGCGGTCAGCTCGGCCCGGGCCGGCGCGAGCCTGCCGAGCGCCAGGGCGGCCCTTCCGGCCGCGAGGTGCCCGTACGCCGCCTCGGCGCGCAGCCCCTGATCGCGCAGGGTGGCAGCCGCCGTGCACAACCGGCGCAGCACCTCGCTCGTGTAGCCGTCGCGGGCCGCCAGGGCCTCCGCCTCGGTGACCGTCGCACGGGCCGTCCACGCCGGACGGCGCTGGCGGCGGAAGTCCCGTCCGGCGGCCTGGGCCTCGGCCAGCGCCGTCGCCGGGTCGCCGAGCTCGAGGGCGAGGCCGGCCACGCGCAGCCGGGCCTCGGCCGCCATGAGCCGGGCGCCGTGGCGGTCGAAGTCGGCCGCCGCCGAACGGGCCGCCGCCATGGCCTCGTCGAGCAGCCGCAGGTCGCGCAGGACGTCGGCGTACTCGAGCCGGTGCTCGCCGAGCGGCAGCCCGGCGGCGGCGTGCAGCCGGCCGGCCTCCTCGAAGTGGCGCACGCTCTCGGCCAGCCGTCCGGCGTGGAACGTGGCCCAGGCCCGGCTGTCGGCGATCACGGCGGGCAACTGGGGGCCCAGGTCGCGAGCGAGGACCGCGGCCCGGTCGAGGTGTTCGAGCGCCTCCTGCGGGCACCCGAGCAGGGTCTGCGCGTTGGCGAGGTTGTTGGCGGCCTTGACCAGGACGATCGGCGGGCACTCCGGATCGGCGAGCAGCTCCCGGTACGCCTGTGCGGCGGCGACGACGCGGCCGCGGTTGTGGTCGAGGACCGCGAGCTGCAGCCGCAGGTCGGGCCGGTCGGCGGGCTCGATCAAGGGCTCGGCGCGACGCAGATCCCGGGCCGCGGCGTCGTGGCGGCCCAGCTCGTGCAGGGCGACGGCGCGGGTGACGAGCAGCTCGCCGAGGCGGCGGGCCAGGCCGTGCCGCCGGGCCGTACGGACGCCGCCGTCCAGCAGCTCGCGGGCGCCCTCGTTGTCGAGCCTGGCATGCCGCGCCCAGGCCACGGCCCGCAACGCGACGAGATGCGCATCGACGTTCGTACCGGTCCGGGTCCGCCGGAGGGTCACTTCTGCCGCGTGCGCGTATCTGGCCGGATCGCGCAGAACTCTCCGGTAAGCGGCGTCGGCCTCCGCCCGTAGGCTCACCTCTGTGTCCACCTGGCACCGCCCGAGGGTGAGGCGTGGAAGTCGACGTCAGCGTACCGACGGACAGAGGGAGAAATCCATGACCATCGACGCGCGTTGGCCGGTATCGGACACTCGTACGGCCGAACAGCTCGCGCACGACCGGGAGGACGTCGGCCGCCAGGTCGCCGTCCTCGCGAGCGCGCAACAGGACATCGTGGAGCGGATCCGGGTGCGCCGGCGCTCGTCGGGCGACCCGTTCGTGGTCGTGACCACCGACGACCACCGCACGGCGCTCACCGCCGAGAACCAGTTGGTGGTGGAGGCGGACGCGGAGCAGCAGGGACGGCTGGGCACGCTGTTGCCCAACTGGGACCCGGACGACCGCCCGGGCCGCAGCGACCGGCGGCGGACCCGGGTGTTGCGCTGCCGGACCAACCGCACGGCGCGGGAACTGCGCGCCGACGCCGAGCGGCTGCGCGGGCACGGCATCACGGCCGCCGTGAACCTGCTCGTCCCGCTCGGCTACGTGATCAAGGGCAAGTCGTATCCGGGCGTCACCGTCGCTCCCGGCCCGTACTCGCCGAACGGTGCCCACGCGCCGGTGCGGGTGGCCGTCGTCGACACCGGGCTGACCGACCAGGGCCGCTCCGACGCCTGGGACACGGGCCTGGTCCGCAACGGCACCGACGAGCTGGACGTGGTGGCGCCCAAGGACCGCATCGACTGGTTCGCCGGGCACGGCACCTTCGCGGCGGGGATCGTCCGGCAGATCGCGCCGGACTGCGAGGTGGTCGTCTACCGCTTCACCGGCCCGGACGGTCTCGGTAGCGACGAGGCCGCGGCCGACATGCTCATCCAGGCCGCCGACGACGCCGCGGGCCAGCGGCTGGTCATCAACGCCTCGTTCGGCGCGCCCGCCGTGGACGGGGTCCCGCCGCTGGCGATGCGGGAGGCGGTGGAGTACATCCACGCCACGTACCCGAAGGTGCTGATCGTCGCCAGCGCCGGCAACGACGGCGCGGACCTGCCGCTGTATCCGGCGGCGTACCCCGGCGTGAAGGCGGTGGGCGCGCTGAACGCCGACCTGTCCCCGGCGGTCTTCTCGAACCGGGGTTCCTGGGTGCACTGCTCGACGGTGGGCGTGGGCGTCGTCTCCACGTTCGTCCAGGGCCTGCTGCCGCCCGAGGAGGGCGTCGGCGCCGACATCCCGTTCGGCAGCGACTCCTGGGCGACCTGGAGCGGCACGTCGTTCAGCGCACCGCAGATCAGTGGGGCCGTCGCCGCGTTGTGCGGGGAGGACGCGGCGCTGACCCCGCGGACGGCGTTCGAGCAGTTGATCGGGCCGCGTCCGGCGCTGGCCGGCTTGGGCAAGGTCGTCCACCTGCTGCCGGGCACCCCGATCTCCTGCTGAGGTCACCCGCCGTGCGTCACACGAGGGTCCACTCGGTGGTCACGGCGGGCGCCCCGGATCGGCGGCAGGTCAGGCTCAGCGGCCCCGGAAGCACGTCCTCGACGACGAACAGCCCTCGCCGGTCGGCGTCGACCTGGCGGGCTTGCGGTGCCGCGGGCTGGCGTACCTCGATGCGGGCCGGCCCCTGGGGGGCGAGGTGGCCGGTCAGTCGGCGGCGCGGGCCGAGGAACTCCACCTGCACCGCGATGACCACCTCGTCGCGGCCGTGCGGGCCGACGACCTGGAAGGTGAGCTGGCGCGGCTGCGGCGCGGTGCCCGGATCGCGGACGGCGACCGCGCGCCGGTGCACCGCGCCGTCGCCGGCGGCCTCGGAGTCCTCGACCAGGGCGGCCAGCTCGGCGTCGAGGGCACGCAGCCCGAAGCTCTGCCGGGCCAGCTCCCTCAGGAGCTCCGGCGGCGGGTCGGCCTGGGCGAACAGGTCGCCGAGCCGGGTGAGGAGGCGCTCGTCGTCCACGGGTTCGTACGCGTCGTGCACGGTGACTCCTCGGGCCGGTGGGAAAACGGGTTGCGTGGCGAAGCCATCACTGTCAGGAGTCGTCGCCGGTCTCCCGGATACCTTCTGTCAGGAATCGGCGCAGTTGGGCCAGGCACCGTCCGCGGGTGGGGCCGAGGCTGCCGATCGGCATGCCCAGCGCGGCGGCGGCCAGCTCGTACGAGGGCCGCCCGCCGTCGGCCTCGACCACCAGCACCCGCAGCACGTCGCGGCACCGGCGGCTCAGCCGCCGGAAGGCCTGCCACAGCTCGGCGTCGCGATCGGCGGCCAGGAACGACGACACCGGGTCGTCGGCGGCGTCGCCGGGCCGGTCGTCCAGCCAGGAGTCGTCGACCGGCTGCGCGCGACGGGCCCGGCGGAGCACCGCCAGCGACTCGTTGCGGCAGGTCGTGCCGATCCAGGCGCCGAACTTCGCCGGATCGCGCAGGGAGTCGAGGTTCTCGAGCGCCCGCAGCCAGGTCTGCTGGAAGACGTCGGCCGCGTCGGCGGGGCCGAGCCGGTGCACCCGGCACACCGCCCAGACCCGGCCGCTGTAGCGCCGGACGATCTCGTTCCACGCCTCGGGATCGCCGGCCGCCGCCCGGCCCACCACCAGCGTCATGTCCTCGAGCGGCCCACCGTCGTTCATCCTCGCCTCCGATGGGGTGCTCGGAGCCCGCGGGCGCACGCCGTCCGCCCATCGGCGGCCCTGGATGTACCCCGCTTCACCATAGACCAAGGCCCGCCGCGCGGCGCGGCTAGCGCTTCGGCGCGACGGGCTCCCGCAGCTCGGCCCACGCCCGCAGCTCGGCCAGGGCGAGGTCGCGCCGACGGGGCACGACTCCGGGCGCGGGGGCCTGCGCCGCGGGGCGTGGCGCGGCGGCCCGGACGGCCTCGGCGCCGCGCCGCAGCGCGTCGCGCATCCGGGGGCCGCAGGGACGCTCGACGAACCGGTACACCAGCCAGGCGGGGACCAGCATGACCGCGACGGTGCCGGCGATGAGGACGCCGACGCTCAGGCCGGTGTGCTCGTGGCCGTACCGGATGACGATGTATCCGATGCGCTGGTGCAGCAGGTAGAAGGGGAAGGTCAGCGCCCCGGCGACGGTCAGCCACCGCCAGCTCAGCCGGTCCGTGCGGCCCAGCGCGATCAGCAGCAGGACGCCGTAGCACACGGTCACGATCAGGACCGCCGGCCAGAGCGCGACCTTCCAGCCGGGGTCGAGCCGGACCCGCTCCCCCAGGCTGTACAGGCTGACCGGCCAGGTGAGGCCGAGCATGGCCCAGAGCAGCGGCGTGGTCCCGAAGCGGCGCATCAGGTACATGGTGATTCCGGCGACGAAGTACGGCGCGTAGTGCCGGACCGTCAGCATCGTGAAGACCTCGTTGTCGATCGCCGGGGCCAGCGCCGCGGCGACCATCCAGGCCGCGCAGAAGATGACCGTACGCCGGTAGGTGATCCCCGGCACCACGACGAAGACCGCGAACAGCAGATAGAACCGCAACTCGCTCCAGAGCGTCCAGTAGACGCTCTCGACCCCCGGCACGCCCATGGGCTCCTGGAGCATGGTGAAGTTGACGGCGATGTCCGCCAGGGTGTGGTCGGTGTACAACGGCAGGTATCCACGGATCGGAAAGATCGCCGTCACCGTCACGGTCAGCACGATGCAGACCCAGTACGCCGGGTAGAGGCGGGAGGCCCGGGAGGCGACGAAGTCGCCGAGGCCGCGTCCCCAACTGCTCATGCAGATGGCGAAGCCGCTGATCATGAAGAACAGCTCCACGCCCAGGAACCCGTACACGGTGACCTTGGCGGCCTGCGGCAGGAAGTACACCGGGACGTGCTCGCCGTCGAGGTGCCAGAAGGTCGTGTAGTGGTAGACGGCGACCGCGACGGCGGCGACCAGGCGCAGCCCGTCGAGCGCGACCAGCCGGCGCGGTGATGCCTGCGGCACGTCCCTGACCTCCTCGCCGCCCGTGCGGCCGTGTGGCGATCTGTGGAGGCCGATCCTCGGCGGCGTCCCGTCCCGTACCGGTAAAGGCGATCTTGACGCGGGCGTTAACTCCCGCCTGGCACACTCGTGCGGTGCGAGTGCTGGTGGCGGACGACGAGCGACTTCTGGCGGACACGGTGGCCGAGGGGCTGCGGCGTCTCTCCATGGCGGTGGACGTCTGCTACGACGGCGACACCGCCTTCGAGCGGATCAGCGTCCACCGCTACGACGTGGCGGTCCTGGACCGGGACATGCCGGGACGCACCGGCGACCAGGTGTGCCGCTGGGTCGCCGACACCGGGGACGTGGACACCCGGGTGCTGCTGCTGACCGCCGCCGCCGGGCTGCGCGACCGGGTCGAGGGCCTGGGCCTGGGCGCCGACGACTACCTGACCAAGCCCTTCGCCTTCGCCGAGCTGGCGGCCCGGGTGCAGGCGCTCGGCCGGCGCTCGACGCCCGCGGTGCCGCCGATCCTCGAACAGGAGGGCGTCGTCCTCGACGTCGCCCGGCACGTCGCCAGCCGCGACGGGCGGGTGCTCAACCTGACCAACAAGGAGTTCGCCGTCCTGCATGTGCTGCTGGCGGCGCGCGGCGCGGTGGTGAGCGCCGAGGAACTGCTCGAACGGGCGTGGGACGAGAACGCCGACCCGTTCACCCACGTCGTGCGGGTCACCGTCATGAACCTGCGCAAGAAGCTGGGCGACCCCGCCGTGGTGCACACGGTGCACCGGTCGGGCTACCGCATCGGCGGCTGACGGCCCGGGCGGCTCACTCGTCGATGCGGGTGCCCTGGTGGGTCCGGCGCAGCACCTGCGCCACGGTGCGCCCGTGCAGCGGCTCGCAGAAGTGGAAGCCCTGACCGGAGCCGCACCCCAGCGCGGCGAGGACGCGGGCCTGCTCCGCCGTCTCGACGCCCTCGGCGACCACGGTCGCGCCGAGCGCCGCGCCCAGCCGGACGACCTCCTCGACGACCGTACGGGCCACCGGGTCGCCGGCGACACCGGCGACGAGCGATCCGTCGATCTTGAGGTGGTCGACCGGGAGCCGGCGCAACGGGCCCAGCGAGGAGAGCCCGACGTCGTCGACGGCGATGCCGGCGCCGAGCTCGCGCAGGCTCGCGAGCCGGGCCTCCAGGTCCGGGCCGGGGTCGCGGAGCGTTCCCTCGGCGAGTTCGAGAACCAGCCGGTCCGCGGGGAGACCGGTCTCCTCCAGGACGGCGCGGACCGTCTCGACCATGCCCGGCGCCACAACCTGCTCCGGCGAGAGGTTCACGCTCAGCCGCACGTGTTCCACGCCCGGTACGGTGGCCCGCCAGCGGGCGGCCTCGCGGCACGCCTCCTGCAGCACCCACTCCCCCAGCGGCACGATCGCGCCGGTCTCCTCGGCGAGGTCGAGGAACTCGTCGGGGACCAGCAGGCCGAGCCGCGGATGCAGCCAGCGGACCAGCGCCTCGACGGCCACGACGCCGCCGGTGGCCAGGCCGACGACCGGCTGGAAGAGCACGACGAGGCCGCCGTCGTCGATCGCCCGGCGCAGTTCGGCGTCGCGGGCCCGGACGTCGCGGCCGGCGCGGTAGATCTCGTGGCGGCCCCGACCGGCGCGCTTGGCCGCGTCCAGGGCGGCGCCGGCGTGCCGCAGCAGCCGCTCGCCTCCCGGGGTGGCCTCGTCGCGGACCGCGACGCCGACGCTGGCCCCGGCCTCGACCACGTGCTCGCCGGCGATCACCGGGGTACGCAGCGTGTCGACGAGCCGCTCCGCGACGCGCGCCGCGGCGGTGGGCCCGGGCAGGTCGCGCAGGATGACGGCGAACTCGTCGCCGCCGATGCGCCCGGCGGTGTCCCCGGCGCGCAGGACCGAGCGCACGGCGGCGGCCACGGCCGTGAGCACCGCGTCGCCGGCGGGGGCGCCGTACCGGTCGTTGACGTCGCCGAGGTGGTCCACGTCGATGACCAGGACGGCGGCGTGGCGGTCGCCGTCCAGCGGCTGGGCGCCGAGCTCGGCCAGGCGTCCGGCGATCACGGCCCGGTCGGCCAGCCCCGTCAGCGGGTCGCTCTCCTCCCGCCTCCGGGACGGACCGGTGCCGCGGCGCCCGGCCCGGAAGCCCAGCGCCGCGCTGAGCACGGCCAGGGGGACGAACATCGCGACGATCACGTACGGTCGGACGGTCTCGCCCGCCCATCCCGCGGCGTAGCAGACGACGAGGCCGGTCAGCAGCACGGCGGCCCCGGAGGCGGCCACCGAGGCCGCACGCTCGGCGGGGACGCGCCTGTCTGTCACGCCCGACCATCGACCGCGGGCGGACGCGACTTGAGGATTCGCCCGCCTCACCGCCGACCCGGCGCGCGGCCCGCCGGAGGCGATCCGGGAAAATGGCCGGGACCAGACGAGAACGGGAAGTTGGAGATCGTGGCTGAAGCAGCAGGAGCCGTCGACTGGGTGAGCCGGTTCGCCGACGAGGTGATCGCCGAGGCACAGCGCCGCTCGCCGGGCAAGCCGGTGGTGTGCGCGTCCGGGCTGAGCCCGTCCGGGCCGATCCACCTGGGCAACCTGCGCGAGGTGATGACGCCGCACCTGGTCGCGGACGAGATCCGCCGGCGCGGGCACGAGGTCGTGCACCTCATCTCGTGGGACGATTTCGACCGGTTCCGCAAGGTGCCGGCGGGCGTGGACCCGTCGTGGGCCGAGCACATCGGCAAGCCGCTGACCGCCGTGCCCGCGCCGCCCGGCAGCCGCTTCCCCAACTGGGCCGAGCACTTCAAGGCCGCGATGATCGACTCGCTGGCCGAGCTGGGCGTCGACTACCGGGGCATCTCGCAGACGGAGATGTACACCTCGGGGGCGTACCGGGAGCAGATCCTGCTGGCGATGCGCGAGCGCGCTCGGATCGACGCGATCCTGGACCGCTACCGCACCAAGGGCCGCAGCGCCGCGCCGAAGGCGAACGCCAAGCTCGACGCGGCCGACGCCGCGGCGGCCGCCGAGGCGGCCGAGGGTTCCGGCGCGGCCGACGAGGACGACGGCACGGCGAGCACCGGTTACTACCCGTACAAGCCGTACTGCGGTGAGTGCGGCAAGGACACCACGACCGTCACCGCGTACGACGACGAGAGCACCGCGCTGACGTACCTGTGCGCCTGCGGGTTCACCGAGACCGTGCTGCTCAGCGAGTTCGACCGCGGCAAGCTGGTCTGGAAGGTCGACTGGCCGATGCGGTGGGCGTACGAGGGCGTGCACTTCGAGCCCTCGGGCGTCGACCACTCCTCGCCCGGTTCGTCGTTCGTGGTCGGCGGCCAGATCGTCACCGAGATCTTCGGCGCCGAGCAGCCGATCGGCCCCATGTACGCCTTCGTCGGCATCACCGGCATGGCGAAGATGTCCAGCTCCCGCGGCGCGGTGCCGACCCCCGCGGACGCCCTGGCCATCATGGAGGCGCCGCTGCTGCGCTGGATGTACGCCCGACGCCGCCCCAACCAGTCGTTCAAGGTGGCGTTCGACGCCGAGATCCAGCGTCTCTACGACGAGTGGGACGCCCTCGAGGCGAAGATCGCCACCGGCGCCGCCGCATCCGGCGACGAGTCGGCGCACGACCGCGCCGTCCGGACCGCCACGGTCACGCTGCCCCGGACGCCCACCCCGATCGCCTACCGGACCCTGGCGTCGATCGTCGACATCACCACCGGCCACGACGAGCAGACCCTGCGCATCCTGCGCGACCTCGACCCGCGCCGCCCGGTCACCGACCTGTCCGAGGTGCGGCCCCGCCTCGACCGGGCGCAGACCTGGGTGATGACCCAGCTCCCCGCCGAGGCGCGCACCCAGGTCCGCACCGAACCGGACAAGGAGCTCCTGGCGTCCCTCGACGACGACCAGCGCGAGTCCCTGCGGCTGCTCGCCGCCGGCCTGGACGAGAACTGGTCGCTGGAGGGGCTGACGACGCTCGTGTACGGCGTACCGAAGGTCATGGCCGGCCTGCCGCCGGACACCAAGCCGACCGCGGAGCTGAAGGTCGCGCAGCGGTCGTTCTTCGTGCTGGTGTACCGGCTCCTGATCGGCAAGGAGACCGGGCCGCGCCTGCCCACGCTGCTGCTCGCCGTGGGAGCGGACCGTCTCCGGACCCTGATCGGCGGCTAGCACCAACGACGCGCATGGTGGTGCGGCACCCGCCCGCACCACCAGCGGTCGAGATCACCCGCCGGCGGAGCGCCGCGCCGCGCGGATCATCGCGACACCGGCCGGCAGGGCAAGCAGCAGCGCGGCCGCGAGGGTCGCGTTGCCGGCGGCACCGGCGGCCTTCATGCCCTCGTGCAGTGCGGCACTTCGGGCCTCGATGGCTTCCAGCAGCAGGTCGGTGATCTCGTCCACCTGGTTGGTGGCCTCCCAGACCTCGTCCGAGTTGATGATCTCCATGGCGGCCGTCCGGGCCTCGTCGGTGTCCCGGCGCGCCAAGTCGTCGAGCTTGTCGTCGGCGGCGAAGAAGACGTCGACGGCCTGCCTCAGCGGCTGCGCGGTGGCGCGTTCGTCCGCGGTCAGCGCCGCGATCCGCAGGCTGTCGAGCGACTCGTACACCGAGGCCCTCTGCGCACGCTTGATGGCCTCCACGGCGTCGGCGTCCAACGGGGGGCCCTGATAGCCGCTCACATCGCTGAAGCTGTACCGGATGTTCTCCACGGCCTCCTGGATCTCGGCCAGCTCGGCGATCCTGCCTTGCACCCGGTCCTGGGTGCGCGCATTCCACCAACCGGCACCGGCGGCGCCGGCCAGCAGCAGGATGAGCAGACCGAGGCAGAACCGGAGGCCGCGCGCGGCCGATAACCGCCTCAGCATGAACGGCGCTCCTCGAACTCCACGGCGCCGTCCATCGGGCGCGCGTGGGTCGAACTGAGCCCTCATACGGGATCTTGAGTTACGGCCCTTACGGCAACAAGCCAGACATTCGGGTGTATCAATCGCTGCGTAAGCTGCCGACTGCGTAACCGAGAGGGAACACAAGGTTACAGACAGTCAAACCGGCGACGACCCGACCGAAAGGGGTGGCGGCCATGGCGAAGAAGAGCAAGAAGGACAAGAAGGACAAGAAGAGCAAGGGCAAGAAGAAGTAGCCGCAGAACCCCGCCTCGCCACCGGGGAGTGTTCCTGGTGGGAGGCGGGCCCCGCCCCGCGCCGTCCCGTCAACTCCGCGGCGGCAAATCGCGTCAGCGACGCCCCGCCCGTCGATCGAGGCAACGAACGCCCATGCACAGTGAGGTCCTCCACGCACTGGACGCCCATCTCGAGCGGATGACGACCCTCCGCCGGGATCTGGTCGCCAAACGGTCCATGGAACCGGGCGAGCGCCTGCGACTCGCCGCCGACGCCGCGACCTGCGCCCAGCAGTGCGCGCACATCCTCACCCGCCTGCTGGCGACCGACGACCAGCCCGACGCGGCTCAGCCGGTGATCGGGAGCAGGATCGGCTTGCCGAGTGCCCACTCACAGTCGTCGGCGGGCACGCCGAGCGGCTGGTAGTAGACCCGGATGCCGTAGCCGTCCTTCTCGGCGGTCACCACGAACCACCAGGGGCAGCCGGCGCCGGCCTTCTTGGTCGCCGAGTACAGACCGACGGCGGACCGGTCGGGCTCCCACCCCGAGCGTTCCGCGAGATCGGCGTAGTAGGCCCGCACACCCGCCGTCGTCATCGAGGTCGTCAGCCGCCGGCTCACCGCGCCGTTCGATACGACGCTCATGGGTCCACCGGGCTGCGACGTGTCGCACGAGACCGACTCGACCGCCATGCCGAGCCGGGTCGAGTTCGGACTCTCGCTGAGCACCGGCTCCCTGTGGATCGCCTCCACGGTCGCCGGCCGAGGCTGGCAGCCGGTCCGGCCGGAGGATGCGGCGTCTTTGTGGAACGTCGGCTCCAGCACGGCCCAGAGGAACAGCGCGCTCACCAGGACCGGCCCGGCCACCATGCCGACCCGCTGGAAGTTCTTCCTCCGCGAGGCGGCCGGCTCCTGCGGTACTGAAGGTGACGGCGGCGGTTCCGCGCTCATCTGTGTGTCCTCCGGTCCGGGCCAGATATTCGGTGATCATCGATTCGGCAGATGATAGGGCCCGGCGCGGCGCGGCGTCCGCCCCGGTGGCCACCCAAGGAGCCGACCTGGGACCGGATTTCGTTGCGCAATTCTTGCAATAGATTCCAGGGTCTACAGTGACGCCCATGCGCGCACGACTCTCCGACATCGCGCGCCAGGCAGAGGTCAGCGAGGCGACGGTGTCGCGGGTGCTCAACGACCGGCCCGGCGTGTCCGCCGACACCCGGCAGGCCGTACTGACCGCTCTCGACGTGCTCGGCTACGAGCGTCCCGAAAGGCTGCGCAAGCGCAGCGCCGGCCTCGTCGGCCTCATCGTGCCCGAGCTGGAGAATCCGATCTTCCCCGCGTTCGCGCAGACGATCGAGTCGGCGCTGGCGCAGTCCGGCTTCACGCCCGTGCTGTGCACGCAGACCCCCGGCGGCGTCACCGAGGACGAATACGTCGAGATGCTGCTCGACCGGCAGGTTTCCGGCATCGTCTTCGTCTCCGGCCTGCACGCCGACACCACCGCCGACCACGAGCGCTACCGGCGCCTGGTGGGCCGGCCGCTGCCGATCGTGCTGATCAACGGCTACGCCGAGGGCCTCAACGCCCCGTTCATCTCCTGCGACGACCGGCTCGCCGGCCAGATGGCGGTCAACCACCTCGTCGCGCTCGGGCACCGGCGCATCGGATTCGTCTCCGGCCCGCACCGGTTCCTCAACGTGCAGCGCAAGCTCGACGGCTACCGTACGGCGATGCGCCGCGAGCTCGACCTGCCGGACCACGAGCTGGACGACCTGATCGCCCTGACGCTCTTCGGGGTCGAGGGCGGCGAGGTGGCCGCCGGGCAACTGCTGGACCGAGGGGTCACCGGCATCGTCTGCGGCTCGGACCTCATGGCCCTGGGCGCCATCCGCGCGGCCCGCCGGCGCGGGCTCAGCGTGCCGCTCGACGTGTCGGTGGTGGGCTATGACGACTCGCCGCTGATCGCCTTCACGGATCCGCCGCTGACCACCGTGCGCCAGCCGGTGGCGGCCATGGGCAACGCCGCCATCCGCCAGCTCGTGGACGAGATCAACGGGCACGGCGCGCCACGCTCGGAATACGTCTTCCCACCGGAGCTGGTGGTGCGCGGATCGACCGCCATGAACAAGAGCGGGCACGGGCCGGAGAGTGTGACCTTTTCCGCCGCATAGAGCGTCGTCGCTTTACCTTCTGGAAACACGCTGATAACTTTCCTCCAGTTGCGCAAGGAGTTTCATCGGCTCCCGCGTCCGGAGGCACCCATGCGAATCCGCCCGGTTCTCGCCGCCGTGGTGACCGTCCTGCTCGCCGCGACCCTTCCGGCGGCCTGCTCCGGCCGCGAGCCGGCCGAGGCGTCCGTGGTCCCGCCCGGCGCCCGGGACGTCATCGTGCACCTCTTCGCCTGGCCGTGGGCGTCGGTGGCGGACGAGTGCACCCGGGTGCTGGGCCCCCAGGGTTACGGCGCGGTCCAGGTCTCGCCGCCGCAGGAGCACGTCGTCCTGCCGGGCAAGGGCTACCCGTGGTGGCAGGACTACCAGCCGGTCAGCTACCGGCTCGTCTCGCGGCGCGGCGACCGGGCCGCGTTCGCGAGCATGGTGCGCGCCTGCCACGCCGCCGGGGTGAAGATCTACGCCGACGTGGTGGTCAACCACATGGCCGGCGGCGCCTCCACCGGCGCCGGCAGCGGTGGCTCCGCGTACTCCCAGTACGCATATCCGGCGGTGCCGTACGGCCACGGCGACTTCCACCACTGCGGCCGCAACGGCACCGACGACATCGAGAACTGGGGCGACCGCTGGGAGATCCAGAACTGTGAGCTGGTCGACCTCTCCGACCTGCGTACGGAGTCGCCGTACGTCCGCGGCAAGCTCGCCGCCTACCTGGACGACCTGGTGTCGCTCGGCGTGGACGGCTTCCGGGTGGACGCCGCGAAGCATCTGCCCGCGACCGACCTCGCCGCCGTCCTCGACGCGGCCGGCGGCGACCCGTACGTCTATTCCGAGGTCATCGAGGGCGGCGCCGGCGAGCCGGGTCCGCAGGAGTACACCGGCGTCGGCGCCGTCACCGAGTTCCGCTACGGCGACGTGGTCGGCGGCGCCTTCCGGGACGGCGACCTGTCCGGCCTGCGGGACCTCGCCACCCGGATGCGGGTGGGGTCCGGGGACGCGGTGGCGTTCGTGGACAACCACGACACCCAGCGCAACGGCCGGGCGGCGCTGACGTATCGGGACGGGGCCCCGTACGCGCTCGCGGAGGCATTCATGATCGCCTGGCCGTACGGTGTCCCGCAGGTCATGTCGAGCTTCACCTTCGGCCATCCCGAGTCCGGGCCGCCCGCCGCGAGCGACGGCACCACCACCGCCGTGAGCTGCGGCGACGGCTGGCAGTGCGAGCACCGGTGGCGGACCACCGCCCACATGGTGGCGCTGCGCACCACGGCCGCGGGCGCCCCCGTCACCCACTGGTGGACCAACGGGACGAACCAGATCGCCTTCGGGCGCGGCGACAAGGCCTACGTCTCCTTCAACCGCTCCGGTGCGGCGCTGACCCGTACGTTCCAGACGTCGCTGCCCGCCGGCACCTACTGCGACGTGATGGCCGGAGAGTCCTCGGCCGGGACGTGCACCGGCCCCGCGTACACGGTGGACGCCTCCGGCCGGGTCACCGCCACCGTGGGGGCCGACTCGGCGCTGGCGTTGCACGTCGGTGCCCGCGGCGGCCCCGCCACGCCGCCGCCCGCCTGCACGAGCGCGCCGGTCACCTTCGCGGCGACCGTCTCCACGACGTGGGGACAGAACGTCTTCGTCACCGGCGACGCCCCCGCCCTCGGCGGCTGGAACACGGCGGCGGCCGTCCCGCTCTCCGCGGCGGCGTACCCGGTGTGGAGCGCTACGGTGCCGCTGCCGGGCGGCACGACGGTGCAGTACAAGTACGTCAAGAAGGAGGGCTCCGCGGTCGTCTGGGAGAGCGGGGCCAACCGCGTCCGGACCACCGCCGGCGCCGAGCCCTGCGGCGCCACCTGGCAGGACACCTGGCGGTAGGTCGCCGTTGTCGGTCATCATCTCCAGATGACCTCCGTCCTGCGCCGGAGCCTGCGCCTGCGGCTCATGATCATCTGGACGGTCCTCATCACCGGCTGTTACTTCATGCTGCAATACCGCTACGACCTGCTGTTCTGGGTCGACCAGGGCTGGGGCTGCGAACTGACCTCGCTGCCGTACCAGCTCCGGCCCTGCGGGAAGATCCAGGTCGCCAGCTGGAAGACCGACCTCGCCATCTACGCGCTGATGGTGGTACTGCTGCTGCTGGCGGGGCGGGCCCTGACGGCCTGGTGCCTGCGGCCGGTGCGCGACATGGTGCCGGTCATCGCCCAGGTCGGGCCGCAGAACCTCGGGTTCCGCATCGAGACCGGCGGCCGGCGCCGCGACGAGCTGGCCGCCCTCTCCACGGAGCTCAACGCGATGATGGACCGGATCGCCGCCGGCTACGAGGGCCAGCGCCGCTTCGCGGCCAACGCGTCGCATGAGCTTCGCACGCCGCTGGCCGTGCAGCGAACTCTGATCGAGGTCGGCATGGCGCGGGTCGTGAACGCCGACCAGTTGGCCCTGGTGACCGCGCAGCTCCTCGAGACCAACGAGCGCAACGAACGGCTCATCGAGGGCCTGCTGGTGCTGACCGAGGTGGAGCAGGGCCTGGCCGGCAGCATCCCCCAGCAGCTCCACAAGATCGCCGCCGGCGTCGTGGAGGCGCACGCGGAGCAGGCGGCGAGTGCGGGCGTCACCATCACCACCGACCTGGCGGTCCACACCGTTTCCGGCGAAGAGGTGCTGCTGGAGCGCCTGATCACCAACCTGGTCCAGAACGCGATCAAGTACAACCGCCCGGGCGGCACCGTCCACGTCCGGGTCGGCACGGCGCCCACCCTGACCGTGCTCAACACCGGGCCGCCGGTGCCGGCGGACGCGGTGGCCGGCCTGTTCGAGCCGTTCAAACGCCTGGGCTCCGACCGCATCGACCACAGCGGCGGCGCCGGGCTCGGGCTGGCCATCGCCCGCTCGATCGTGCACGCCCACCACGGCACGATCACCGCCGTGCCGGGCGAGCACGGTGGCCTGAGGGTCGAGGTCCGCCTTCCGGAGCAAAGCTGAGCCCGACGCGCGGCGCGAGCCAACCGGGCGATTTCCGGATTCGGCCGTAATGTCCGATACATGGGTTTTCGACTCCGCGTGGCCGGAATGCTCGCCGCCGTCAGTCTCCTGACCTCCTGCACCTCCCCGCGGCCCGCCGAACCGGCGGCCTCGGCCGCCACAGCCCCGTCCGCCGCCCCCGCCGAGACCCGGCCGAACATCGTGTTCGTGCTGACCGACGACCTGTCGATGAACCTCGTGCAGTTCATGCCCCACGTGCGCGAGTTGCAGCGCCGGGGCACGACGTTCACCGAGTACACCGTCTCGAACTCGCTGTGCTGCCCGTCGCGGGCGTCCCTGCTCACCGGCAAGTTCCCGCACGGCACCGGGGTGTTCACCAACGGCGGCGTCGACGGCGGCTTCGCGCTCTTCCACCGGCGCGGCCACGAGCGGTCGACGTTCGCCACCGATCTGCGCAAGGCCGGGTATCGCACGGCCTTCCTGGGCAAGTACCTCAACCGGTACCAGCCGGAAAACACTCTCGGCGGCACGCGGGCGTACGTGCCGCCCGGCTGGACCGACTGGTACGGCGCCGGTAACGCCTACGCGCAGTACGACTACGTCCTCAACGAGAACGGCACAGTCCACCGGTACGGCAGCGCGCCGGAGGACTATCTGACCGACGTGATCGGCGCCAAGGCGTCCGCGTTCATCGAGGCGTCGGCGGCCGCCCGTACCCCGTTCCTCGTCGAGGTGGCGACCTTCGCGCCGCACTCGCCGTACACGCCGGCGCCCCGCGACGCCGAGGCCTTTCCCGGTTTGCGGGCGCCGCGCGGGCCGGCCTTCGATGCCCTGCCCGCGCACGCCCCGCCGTGGCTGGCGGACCGGGCGCCGCTCACCGCCGAGCAGAAGGCCGAGATCGACCACGTGTTCCGCAAGCGGGCGCAGTCCGTACGCTCGGTCGATCGGCTGCTCGCGTCCCTGCAGGCCACCCTCGAGCGGGCCGGCGTCGCCGAGGACACCGTCGTGGTCTTCAGCTCCGACAACGGCTTTCACCTGGGCGAGTACCGGCTGCTGCCCGGCAAGCAGACGGCCTTCGACACCGATGTACGAGCGCCGCTGGTCGTCGCCGGTCCCGGGGTCCGCGCGGGGCTGCGCGTCGCCGCACCGGTGCAGAACATCGACCTGCGGCCCACCTTCGCCGGTCTCGCCGGTGCCGCCGTGCCCGCCGACCTCCACGGCCGGGACCTGCGACCGCTGCTGTCGGGCGGCGAGCCCGCATGGCGTACGGCGGCGCTCATCGAGCACCACGGGCCCGACTTCGACCCCGCCGACCCCGACCGGCCCCGCCCCGGCAGCGGCAACCCGCCCTCGTACGCGGCCCTGCGCACCGCGACCTACACCTACGTCGAGTACGTCGACGGCGCACGGGAGTTCTACAACCGGCGTACGGACCCGCACCAGCTGCGCAACCTCTTCCCGCGGCTCTCCCCGTCCCGGCGGGCGGCCCTGCATACGGCACTGAAGAAGCTGACCACCTGCCGCGGCGCGGCGTGCCGGACGGCGGACCGCGTGCGCGGGTGAACCCGATCAGGAATCGAGAAGCACGTCCCCCGAGGCCCACGTAGGGTGGCCGCCATGGACCGCAACCCCAGGCGGCTCACGCCGCACGCCGCCGACAGCCACGATCTGATCCGCGTGCAGGGCGCGCGCGAGAACAATCTCAAGGACGTCAACGTCGAGATCCCGAAGCGCCGACTCACCGTGTTCACCGGCGTCTCCGGCTCGGGCAAGAGCTCGCTGGTGTTCGGCACCATCGCGGCGGAGTCGCAGCGCCTGATCAACGAGACCTACAGCGCCTTCGTGCAGGGGTTCATGCCGACGCTGGCCCGGCCCGAGGTCGACCTGCTGGAGGGGCTGACGACCGCGATCATCGTGGACCAGGAGCGGATGGGCGCCAACCCCCGTTCCACCGTCGGCACCGCCACCGACGCCAACGCGATGCTGCGCATCCTGTTCAGCCGGCTGGGACGCCCGCACATCGGTCCGCCCAACGCGTACTCGTTCAACATTCCCTCGGTGAAGGCCAGCGGCGCCATCACCGTGGAACGCGGCCCCGGCACGAAGGCCGAGAAGGTCACCTTCACGCGCCTCGGCGGAATGTGCCCGCGCTGCGAGGGTATGGGCTCCATCAACGACATCGACGAATCCGCGCTGTTCGACGACAGCAAGTCGCTCAACGAGGGCGCGCTCACCATCCCCGGCTACAGCATGGACGGCTGGTACGGCCGGATCTTCCGCGGCTGCGGCTACTTCGACCCGGACAAGCCGATCGGCAAGTACACCAAGAAGGAGCGGCACGACCTGCTGTACCGGGAGCCGACCAAGATCAAGATCGACGGGATCAACCTGACCTACTCGGGACTGATCCCGGCGATCCAGAAGTCGTTCCTGTCCAAGGACGTCGAGGCGATGCAGCCGCACGCCCGCGCCTTCGTGGAGCGGGCGGTGACGTTCACCACCTGCCCCGACTGCGGCGGAACCCGGCTCAGCGAGGCCGCCCTGTCGTCGAAGATCAAGGGCAAGAACATCGCCGACCTCTGCGCGATGCAGATCAGCGACCTCGCCGAGTTCGTCCGCAAACTCCGCGAGCCGTCGGTGGCCCCGCTGCTCACCGGGCTCCAGCATCTCCTCGACTCGTTCGTCGAGATCGGACTCGGTTACCTCTCGCTCGACCGGCCGTCGGGCACCCTGAGCGGAGGGGAGGCGCAGCGCACCAAGATGATCCGGCACCTCGGATCGTCGCTCACCGACGTCACGTACGTCTTCGACGAACCGACGATCGGGCTGCACCCCCACGACATCCGGCGGATGAACGACCTGCTGCTGCAGTTGCGGGACAAGGGCAACACCGTGCTGGTCGTCGAGCACAAGCCGGAGGCCATCGAGATCGCCGACCACGTCGTCGACCTCGGCCCCGGCGCCGGCACCGCCGGCGGCGAGGTGGTCTTCGAGGGCACGGTCGAGGGGCTGCGCCACGCGGGCACCCTGACCGGACGGCACCTGGACGACCGCGCCACCCTGAAGCCATCGGTGCGCACCCCGTCCGGCAAGCTCAAGATCCGCGGCGCCAAGGCACACAATCTGCGCAACGTCAGCGTCGACATCCCCTTGGGCGTGCTGGTCGTGGTCACCGGTGTGGCCGGATCCGGCAAGAGCTCCCTGATCAACGGCTCGGTCGTGGGCGGCGACGGCGTGGTGTCCGTCGACCAGTCCGCGATCAAGGGTTCCCGGCGCAGCAACCCGGCCACCTACACCGGCCTGCTCGACCCGATCCGCAAGGCGTTCGCGAAGGCCAACGGCGTGAAGCCGGCCCTGTTCAGCGCCAACTCGGAGGGCGCCTGCCCGTCTTGCAACGGCGCGGGCGTCATCTACACCGACCTGGGCATGATGGCCGGCGTCGCCACCACCTGCGAGGACTGCGGAGGCAAGCGGTTCCAGGCGGCGGTGCTGGAGCACCACCTCGGCGGCCGCAACATCAGCGAGGTGCTCGCGATGTCGGTGACCGAGGCCGAGGAGTTCTTCGGCGCGGGCGAGGCGCGCACCCCGGCCGCGCACGCCATCCTCGACCGGCTCGCCGACGTGGGACTGGGCTACCTCAGCCTCGGCCAGCCGCTCACGACCCTGTCCGGCGGCGAGCGGCAGCGGATCAAGCTGGCCACCCAGATGGCGGGCAAGGGCGGCGTCTACGTCCTCGACGAGCCGACCACCGGCCTGCACCTCGCCGACGTCGAGCAGTTGCTGGGCCTGCTGGACCGGCTCGTCGACTCCGGCAAGTCGGTGATCGTCATCGAGCACCACCAGGCGGTCATGGCCCACGCCGACTGGATCATCGACCTCGGACCGGGCGCCGGCCACGACGGCGGAAGAATCGTCTTCGAGGGCACGCCCACCGACCTCGTCGCCGCGCGTTCCACCCTCACCGGCGAGCACCTCGCGGACTACGTCGGCGCCTGACCGCCCGGCCACGGCCGGGCGGTCAGGCGCGCAGCCACCGCCCGGGCCCGATGAGGCGGATGGCTCGGCTCCCGAACCGATCTGGCGAGCCGGCTCAGCTCCCGACCCGATCGGGCGGGCCGGCTCGGCTCCGGCCTGATCGGGCGGGTGGCCGGCGACCGCCGGTCAGCGGGTGAAGAGGGCGAAGCGGGTCCGGGAATGGCCGCCCACAGTGGTGAAGGCGCCGCCGACGGCGAGCCGGTACCGGGCCGCGTCGGCGGTCAGCACGTGCACTCCACCGTGCCGTTCGCGCGCGGGTTCCAGGCGGTCAGCCGCCTGCGTCCGTCGAGGGCCGCCAGCTTGACCCGGGACGCGTAGCCTGCCGGGCAGCCGAGCCGGCGGATCGTGCCGGTCGACCGGCACGCCCGGTCGAAGTGGCCGCCGACGTGACGCCGTGCAGCACCGCGACGGTGGGCACGTCGCCGTCGAAGAGTTGAAGGCCCGAGCGGCGACGGCCCCGTCCGGAACGACCCCCGGAGCCGCGGATCATGGCACCGCCGCGCCGGAGCGCCGCTTGCGCCGGTACATGGCCGCGTCGGCCCGGGCGATCAGGGTCTGGACGTCGTCGCCGGCCGCGCCGAGCGCCCAGCCCACGCTGGCACCGACGCGGTGCACCCCGGCGCCCGCGGGGATGGGCTCGGCGATCGCCGCCCGCAGGCGCTCGGCCGTCCCGGCGATGGTGGCGGCCAGGTCGGTGCCGGTGAGCACGGCCACGAACTCGTCCCCGCCGGTACGCGCGATCACCTCGTCGCCGCGCAGGTGCCGCCGCAGCCGGCCGGCGACCACCCGGAGCACCTCGTCGCCGGCCTCGTGCCCGTCGGCGTCGTTGACCCGCTTGAAGCCGTCCAGGTCGACCACGAGCACCCCGACCTGGGTGCCGGGCCACCGGCCGATCGCGTCCGCGCGGGTCTTCAGCAGACTGCGGTTGGCCAGACCGGTCAGGCTGTCGTGGGTGGCGGCGTGCTGGGCCTCGGCCCGGCTCTGCTCCAGCGCCGAATGCAGCCGGGCGTGTTGGATCGCGATCGCCGCGTGCTCGGCGAACAGGGCCAGGATCTCCTGCTGCTCGGGACCGGGCTTGCGCAGCCCCTCGGGCAGATCGACGCTGAGTACCCCGACCCATTCCCCCGAGGGCGCCATCAGCGGGGCGAACAGGCAGTCCTTCGGGTGCCACCCGTCCGGGTCGTCGGTCTCCTCGATCGGCGGGGTCCAGCTGTAGAGGCTCTCCGGCACGCCGGTGCGGTGGTCCACGAAGTACAGCGCGCCCCAGCGCTCGGAACGCCGGAACAGCTCCTGCCAGTTCTCCGCCGAGCCCCGGACGCCGAGGAGGTCGCGGCGCAGGTCGTCGCTGCCGGCCACGGCGACGGTGGTGTAGTCGCCGTTCGGCTCGGCGAGGTTGACCGCGGCCAGGCCGAACCCGGCGGCCTCGACGACGCCGCAGGCCACGGCCTCGAGCGTACGGGTCAGGTCCAGGCTGGCGTGCACCCGCTTGGTGACCGCGTGCAAGGTCCGCAGCGCCTGCAACTGGGCGTCGGCAGCGGCCATCGCGCCTCCCTCCGCGGCGTCCTGATCGACTGACGGTAGTCCATCGGTCGCCGAGCCGGTGGCCCCGATGCCCGCATGTCCGCGATCGCGAGGAAATCGATGTCACACTTTGCCCTCGGGTAGCAAGATCAACCCCATGACGATCTCTCATGACGTGTCCGGCACCGGGTCCACCGTCCTGTTCGTACACTCCACCGTCGTCGACCGCCGCATGTGGGACCCGCAGGTGCCCGCCCTCACCGCGGCCGGATACCGCGTGGTGCGGTGCGACCTGCGCGGCTACGGCGACAGCCCGGTCCCCGACCGGCCGTACGACAACGCCGGCGACGTCCTGGACCTGCTGGACCTGGTCGGCGCCGATTCGGCGGCCCTGGTCGGCGCGTCGGGCGGCGGACGCGTGTGTCTGGAACTGGCCGCCCGCCGGCCGGACCGCGTCCACGCCCTGGCCCTGCTGTGCACCGCCGTCGCGGACCACGAACCGAGCGCGGAGCTGCGGGCGTTCGGCGACCGCGAGGACGAGCTGCTCGAGGCGGGCGACGTCGCGGGCGCCACCGAGCTGAACGTGGCGACGTGGCTGGGACCGCACGCCGACGACGCCACCCGCGACCGGGTCCGGCTGATGCAGCGGCACGCCTTCGAGGTGCAGCTCGCGGCGACGGAGGAGTTCCCGGCGGTCCGCACCCCGGTGGACCTGTCGGCGATCACGGCGCCGAGCCTGATCGTCTCGGGCGACCACGACGTGATCGACTTCCGCGAGATCGCCACGCGGCTGGCCGCCGGGCTGCCCGGGTCGCGGCACGTGGAGCTGGACTGGGCGGGGCACCTTCCCAGCCTGGAACGCCCTGAAGTCGTCAACGAACTGCTGCTCGACTTTCTCGCGAACCGGATATAGTCACGGACGTCGATGCCCCTGTTCGGGAAGGCAGGTTCCCGTTGCGCCTGTTGCCGGTGCTCGCCGTCTGCGCCACGTTGCTGAGCGTGCCCCAGGCCGCCTCGGCCGCCGCTCCCCCGGCCTGTCTCGACCGCGGAGCCGCCGTCACCTACGAGGAGAGTCGCATCGAGACGCCCGCGCCGCCGGGCGGGACCCGGGTGCCGTACCACCTGGTCGACGTGGGCGGCTTCGGCCCGTACGTGGCGGCGCTGCAGCGCGACCTCTGCCGCGTGTCGTCCGCGGAGTCCGCACGCAGGCTGCTGGAGCAGCACGGCACGCGGCTGTGGCAGACCGCCGTCGCCCGCGCGCAGGGCCGGATCAGGATGGGCACCATCGACCGGTACGACGACCGCCCGCTCTACTGGTCACGCCTGATGGGTACCCGCGACATCCGCCAGTGGCGGCCGCGGTTCCCGCTCGGCGAGGCGGACCGCACCGCCCTGCTGCGGACCTACGAGTACGCGGCCCGCGGGGTGGCGCACACGAGCTTCTCCGACGGGGTGCGGCGCGTGCTGGTCAGCGGCTTCGACCCGTACCAGCTCAACGGGGAGATCCGTCGCTCGAACCCGTCGGGCGCGTCGGCGCTGCAACTCGACGGCCTGACCTACCGCGACGGTGACGAGACGGTCCGGGTGCGGTCCGTCGTGCTGCCCGTGACCTGGAGCGGCTTCGACGCCGGCATCGTGGAGGACGCGTTCGGGCCGCATCTCAGCCCCGGTGCCCGGGAGCCCGCCGATCTGATCATGACGATCAGCCAGGGCAACCGCGGGGTCATGGTCGTCGAGCAGTGGGCCGGCGCGTGGCGAGGCGGCTTCCCGGACAACAACAACGAGGGCGAGGCGGAGCTCATCCCGCCGGCGCCGCGGTGGCCGCAGCCGTCGCCCACCCCGGAGTTCATCGAGACGACGCTGCCACACCAGGCGATGACCGGCGCGGGGACGGGCCCGTGGCCGACCACCCTCAACCCACGCATCTGCGAGTGGCCCGCGGGCACCCGCCCGTCCGGCCCGGTGCAGTGCCACGGCAACGGCCCCTCGCCGGGCGGTCAGGCCCAGGCCGGCGGCGGCGGCAACTACCTGTCGAACGAGAGCATGTACCGCGCCAACCGGCTGCGGCGGGAGCTGGGTGCGACCGGCGTGCCCGGCGGCCACCTGCACATCTCCGCCCTGGTCTACCCGTCCGACCCCCTGGTCGTCATCGACGACGCGTTCGCCGCGGACCGCGCCGCTACCGTCGACCAGACGGTCGCCCTGGTGCGGGCGGCCGGCGCGGCGGCGTAGGAGCAGAGCACGAAAAAGGCCGCCTCGCACGCAGCGGGGCGGCCTTCTCGTACGTTCTCAGATCAGGACATCAGCAGCGTCGGAAGCTTCTCGAAGAGCTGCGTCGTGTACGTCATCATCTCGTGCAGCATCCAGTTGCCCGAGAACAGCATCGCCGCACCCACCGCGATCGCCTTCGGCACGAACGACAGCGTCGCCTCCTGGATCTGCGTCACCGACTGGAACAACGAGATCGCGAAACCGATCAGCAACGCCGTCAGCAGCGTCGGCGCGCTCATCTTCGCCGCGATGGTCATGGCCTGCAGTCCCAGCTCAACGATCTGCGTGTCCGTCATGCCATCCTCTTCGGGCCCCACGGCGCCCCGACGAGTGCACAACGGTCGCACCACGGTTGCAGTCAGGTTCGCGCCGCCGGATTTCTCAAGTCGGTGAAAGCGGCCCGTACGGCTTGCTCTGCGACCGTCCGTACCTTTTCGTCGGTCAGTCCCGTGGCATGGCGGGCGAGGGCGTACTCCTGGGACAGAGTGACGTCACTGACCCGGGGGTTGTCCGTGTTGAGGGTGACAGGTACGCCCGCCGCGAGCAGCGCGTGGATCTGGTGCTCGCGATACCCGGGTGCGGCACCGGTCTGGATGTTGCTGGTGAGGGCGACCTCGAGGGTGACTCCGGCGGCGGCCAGCTCGGCCATCAGCGCGGGGTCCTCCGCCGAGCGCACGCCATGCCCGATGCGCTCGGCACCCAGGTCGCGCACCGCGGCACGGACGCTCTCCGGGCCTGCGGCCTCCCCGGCGTGCACCGTGATGTGCAGCCCGGCGTCGCGCACCGCCCGGAACGCGGGGCGGAACAGGTCCGCGGCGTACCCGGCCTCGTTGCCGGCCAGATCCACCCCGCAGAACATCTCCCGGCGGGTGAGGAACGTCGACACCTGCGCGACGGCCGCCTCGGGGCCCAGGTCGCGCAGGATCGTGGCGATGAGTCCGACCTTCAGCCCGGTGACCTCCGAGCCGGCCGCGACGCCCTCGGCGACCGCGTCGGCGACCGCCTCGGGTGCCAGGCCGGTCTGCTGCCGGATGAAGTACGGGCTGAACCGGAACTCCACGTAGTCGAGGCCGTCGTTGAACGCGTCCTCGACGGCCTCCCGCGCCACCCGCCGCCAGTCGTCGGGCCCGGCGATCACCCCGATCCGGTCGTCCACCTTCGCGAGGTACGGCAGCAGCCCGCCCATCGCCCCGTGCGCCACGAGCTCGTCGCGGGGCCGGCCCAGCTTCGCGAACGGGTGCCCGTCACGCCGCGCGATGTCGAGAAACGTGCTGGAGCGGATCGACCCCTCCAGGTGCCGGTGCAGGTCGATCAGGGGCAGCATCGCCCGTCCTCCTCGGTCGTCGGGTGCGAAACGGTGGTTTCCGTCCGTGTCTCCCCTCACCAGTCGATCTTGTCAGGCCGGCGGGCCGGCGGGCCGATGGGTCTGCAAGGCCGCGACGGATCGGCGGCCGCTCCTGACCACCGCGACCGGAAACGGATCATGTTCACCACCGCAATGCTCGGCTGGCTCGGCGCCGCACTGTCCATGACCCTCCCCTGGCCCCAGGTCTGGCGCTCCTGCGTCCAGCGCCGCACCGGCGGCCTGAACGCGACGAGCTGTTGGATGGGTGCGGCGATGCCGGCCGGCTGGGTCTCCTACGGGCTGCTGACCGGCGAGGCCGTGCAGGTGGTGACCAACACGGTGACCGGCACGGCCGGGCTCGCCGTCCTCGTCGTCTTGCTGGTGCGTCACGACGACCTGCGTCGCGGGCGCCGGCTGGTGCTGAGCGCCGCCGGCGCGGCGGCGGTGCTGGCCGCCGCGCTGGGCAGCGCCGCGGTCGCGCTCCTCACCGACGTCACGGCAGCCCAGCTCGCGGTGGTACTCGGCGCGGTGCTGGCCGTGGCCGCCGTCCTGTCGGCCGTCCCGCAGCCGTTGTCACTGCTGCGCGACCGTACGCAGGACGTCAGCGGACTCTCCCCGCTGCGCTGGGGACTGGCCGCGTTCACCTGCGCCTGCTGGATGACCTACGGTCTCGCCACCGCCCAGCCGGCCGTCTGGCTGTCGGCGACGGCGGGCCTGGCCGGCGCGCTGATCGTCTGCTGGGTGCTGCTACCCGCCAACCGCCCGGTCCCGGCCGCCGTGGGCGTGGCGCCGGTCGCCGCCCCGGCCCGAGGCGTGGCGCCGGTCGCCGCCCCGGCCCGAGGCGTGGCGCCGGTCGCCGCCCCGGCCCGGAGCGTGGCGCCGGTCGCCGCCCCGGCCCGAGGCGTGGCGCCGGTCGTCCGGGCGGCTCGGGCTACGGCTCGGGTCGTGCGTCCCGCCGGCGGTGCGGCTGTCACCGCGGCGCTTCCCCGGACCGCTCCGGCGACGGTCGTGCGCCCGGCGGCGGCCCGGGCCGTACGCCCGGCGTCGGCCGTGGCGCGCTCGGCCCGCCCGGTCAGCGGACCGGCCCGTCCGGGGTTCGTCCGGGTCGGCCGGCCCAGGGACGGCCAGGACCGGGTCCCGGCCCGCGCCGCCGCCGGGGCCGTCCTCGGCTGAGGCGGTCGACGCGAGCGCCGAAAGGTGCAGCGGTGAGCGGTACTTCCGGCTCGAAGGCAATCCGTGAATGAAGCTTCATGTCTGCCGCACTGGTAATCTTGCCGCGTTTTTCACTCATCGAGGAGAAGACGTGCGCCGGAACCTGGTGGCCCTTGTGACGGCCGCGCTTGTGACCATGGGTGGTCTCACCGCCTGCACCGACGACGGCGAGAAGAAGGTCGGGGTCAAGCTGCGCGGTGGCGACGGCACGGGCAAGGTGGGCGTGATCCTGCCCGACACGACGACCTCGCAGCGCTGGGGCACCGACGACCCGAAGCTGCTCAAGGCCGCCTTCGACGCCGCGAGCGTGCCGGTGGAGATCGAGAACGCCCGGGGCGACGCGGCGAACTTCCAGCGCATCGGCGACCGCATGATCGCCGAGGGCGCCACCGTGCTGATCATCGCGAACCTCACTCCGGAGAGCGGCAGGTACGTAATCGAGAAGGCACGCGCGGCCGGCGTGAAGACGATCGACTACGACCGGCTCACCGTCAACGGCGGCGCCAGCTACTACGTGAGCTTCGACAACGAGCTCGTCGGCCGGATGCAGGGCGAGGGCCTGGTCCGGTGCCTGAAGGCCGGCGGCAAGCGGAAGACGCCGCCCCGCATCGCGTACCTCAACGGCGCGCCGGAGGACAACAACGCCACCCTGTTCAAGAACGGCTACGACTCGGTCCTGCAGCCGAAGTACGACGACGGCGTCTACCTCAAGGGCCCGGACCAGTCCGTCGACAGGTGGGACAACGCGGTCGGCCGCACGATCTTCATCGAGATGCTCAACCAGTTCGACAACAAGATCGACGGGGTCCTGGCGGCCAACGACGGCCTCGGCAACGCGGCGATCAAGGAGCTGCGCAAGCGCGGAATGAACGGCACGGTGCCGGTGACCGGGCAGGACGCCACCGTGGAGGGCCTGCAGAACATCCTCGCCGGCGACCAGTGCATGACGGTCTACAAGCCGATCAAGAAGGAGGCGGACGAGGCGGCGAAGCTCGCGATCGACCTCTTCAAGGGGCAGCCCGCGGAAGTGACCGAGCAGGTCAAGGACCCCGAGTCGGGCGCCTCGGTCCCGGCGGTGCTGAGTAAGCCGGAGGCCATCTTCAAGGACAACGTGGGCGACGTCATCAAGGACGGCTTCGTCGCCAAGAAGACGCTCTGCGCCGGCCGCTTCGCCAAGCTGTGCGAGCAGAACGGCATCAAGTAGCGGCACGTCACCAGGTGATCCGTCCCGGGTAGGTGACGTCGGCGAGGCGGTTCTGTCCGGCCACGTTCGGATGGAAGTAGTCCGCCTTGCTGACCAGGTCCAGCGAGAATCGCACCCCGTGCGCGGCACCGCCGTCCCAGCGACAGCGCCGGCCATAGGCCTCGCAGGCCTGGGCGAGCTGATCGTTGTAGGCGTCGATACGCTCGTCCACCCGGCGCCGGCGGTCGTCGTCCGCATCCGCCGTCGAGGTGGCGTTCGCGAGCATGGCCGGGCACACGCCGCGCCGCCAGGCCTGGACCGCCTTCGCGTCGTCGTGGCCCAGTTCCCACAGCCGGTACACGTCCGGAATGCTGGCCACGAGGATCCGCGACTCCGGCAGACCGCGCTTCAGCCGCCCGAAGGCCTTGTCGACGTGCGACCGGAAGGTGCGCACCGAGGTCATGTCGTCCACACCGCCGGCGCAGACGTCGTTGGCACCGATCAGGATCGTCACGTACGCCGATCCGGCGTCCACCGCGGAGGCGGCCTGCGCGGGCAGGTCCGCCGCCTGGGCGCCGGGCACGGCGAAATTCCGGGCCCGGCCCTTGAGCGCGGGGTCCGTTTCCAGCAGCCTCCGGTAGTGGCTGTCCACCGCCTCCGCCGACCCGGTGGACCAGGAGTTGCGGCTGCAGCCGACGTAGACGGCACAGCTCGCCGTACCCGCCGTGATGGAGTCGCCCAGCGCCGCCATCGACGACGGCCGGGCGGGCCGCGGCTTGCCGGTGGGTGCGGGACCGGCGTCCGCCCCCGCCTCGCAGGCCAGCGCGAACACGCCGAGCAGGGCCAGGACGAGAACGTACCGGGAATGCTGCACCGTGCCCTCCCGATTGATCGCCAAGGGTAAGAACACCTGCACTCTAAGCCATCGGCAATAGCAGTGAACGCTGTTCATTTCTCGGTCGGCCGGGTCACAGCCGCCCGGCACCGGCAAAGGCTCAGACCGTCGTCCCCGTACCCGATCTTCCGAGGGTGATGAGCAGTTGGATCCCCACCGGAGGCGGTCTGCGGGACGAGGACTGGGCACGCCGGCACCGGCTGCTCACGTCGCTGCTCGCCGCCTGCGTGGTGGCGCTCACCGGCTTCGGGGCGCTGGGCACCGGCCTGGACCAGTCCTGGCTGGTCAGCGTCCTGCTGGTCCTGCCTTGCGTCGTCCTGGCGGTCGTCCTGCCGCCGCGGCGGCTGCCCTCGATCTTCGTGGCGCTCGGGTTCACCATCGCCTGCGGCGGGTTCGTGGCGATGTCGCAGGGGCTCACCGAGTCGCACTTCACGTTCTTCATCGCCGTCGCCGCGCTGGCCCTGTACCGCGACTGGGCACCGTTCGGCGTCTTCCTGACCTTCACCACGCTGCACCACGCGGTGTTCGGCGCGGTCGTCAGCCACCGCACGTACGACCACGACAGCGCGTACGCGCACCCGTTGCTCTGGGCGGTCCTGCACGGCGTGGCGGTGCTGTGCGCCGCCGCGTTCCAGGTCATCGCGTGGCGGCTCACCGAGGCCGAGGAACGCCGCGCCCAGGAGAGCCTGGACGACAGCCAGGCGCAGCTCAGCCTCGCGTTCGACGAGACGCCGACGCCCATGGCGATGCTGGCGCCGGACGGGCGGCTGCTGCGCACCAACGCGGCGTACCGGAACTGGCTGGGCCTGCCCGACGACCTGCCGGCCGGGCTTGCGGTGCCCGACCTGCCGCTACGGGCCGTCGACAGCGACAACCTCACGCTGTTCGAGCAGTTGACCGAGGCGATCGAGCCGGTCACCGTGACCCGGCAGTTCCAGCACGCCACCGACGGCGCGCTCATCTGGGTGGAGATCCACAGTACCGCCCTGCGCGACCCGCAGGGCCGGCTACGGCTGCTGTTCGTGCACTGCATCGACGTGACCCGCGCCCGCGAGCACGAGGCGGAGCTGCGCCACCAGGTACGCCACGACTCCCTGACCGGTCTGCTCTCGCGCTCGGCGTTCGAGGACGACGTGGCGGCACTGCTCGCCGATCACCCGGAACCGGTCTGCGTGCTCTACCTCGACGTCGACCGGTTCAAGTCGATCAACGACGGTGCCGGGCACTCCTGCGGCGACGAGGTGCTGCGTGCCCTCGGCGTCCGGATCGAGCGGTGCGTACCCGAGAACGCCCTGGTGGCCCGGCTCGGCGGCGACGAGTTCGTGGTCGCCGTGCCCGCGCCGCTCGAGGCCGGCGTCCGGATCGGCGAGGCCGTCCTGGCCGCCGTCGCCGAGCCGCTCACCGTCGCCGACGGCCGCCTGCAGCTCGCCGCCAGCATCGGCCTGGCCGTGGTCCAGGGCGCCGGGCGGGCCGGGCAGGGCGTCCTGGCCGCCGACACCGCCATGTACGCGGCCAAGCGCGCCGGCGGCAACCGCCTCGAGGTCTTCAACGACCGGATGCGCGTCAGCGTCCGCGAGCGCCTCCTCGCCGAGGCCCGGCTCCGGCAGGCGCTCGACGGCGACCGCGACGCCACCCTGCCGGTGTGGTTCCAGCCCATCGTCGCCGCCGCCGACGGACGGATCCTGGGCGCCGAGGCGCTGGTGCGGATGCGTACGCCAGAGGGCGAGATCCTCGCGCCCGGGCACTTCATCACCGCCGCCGAGGAGACCGGCCTGGTCGTGCCGCTCGGCGAGCACGTCCTGACCTCGGCGCTGCGGCATCTTCTGCTGTGGCAGGACGAGCTCGGGTACGTGTCGGTCAACGTGAGCCCCCGGCAGCTCTCCGAGCCCGGCTTCGTACCGATGCTCGCCGGCCTGCTGGCCCGCGTGCCGACGCTGGCGCCGCACCGGCTGGTCCTGGAGATCACCGAGACCGCGCTGCTGGCCACCTCGGTCGACCTGCAGGAGCGGCTGGGCGCGATCAAGGCCCTGGGCGTACGGATCGCCCTGGACGACTTCGGCACCGGCTACAGCTCGCTGACCTGGCTGCAGTCCGTACCGGCGGACGTGGTGAAGCTGGACCGCTCGTTCGTCGCCGGCCTGGCCGACGACGTCCGCAAGTCCTCGATCATCTCGGCGGTGCTGTGGCTGGCCCGCTCGCTGGGCATGACGGCCGTGGCCGAGGGAGTCGACGCGGAGGCGGACTGGCAGGCGCTGCGGGCCGCCGACTGCCCGGCGATCCAGGGCTACCTGTTCAGCAGGCCGCTGCCCGCCCCGGACTTCGACGCGATGCTGCGCCGGAGCACGGTCCTCGCCGCTGTCTGAACCCCGTCGCGGCCGTTGCCGCCGGCGCCGGCCGCCGGTTGTGCCCTTCATGGCCGTTCTCGTGACCCCTCTGCAACGCCGGACCGCCGCCACCGCACCGCGGCCCCGCCACCGGATCGAGGCGCTCGATGGGCTGCGGCTCGTCGCCGCGCTCATGGTCGTCGGCTACCACTTCATCGCGTACGACCGGGGCGCCGTGCCGCCGTGGGGCTCCGCCGCGGACCGGGTGTTCCCGTGGCTGTACCTCCCGGCGTCGTACGGCTGGCTGGGCGTCCAGTTGTTCTTCGTGATCAGCGGCTTCGTGATCTGCCTCAGCGCCTGGGACCGGACGCCGGGCGAGTTCCTGCGGTCCCGGGTGATCCGGCTGTACCCGGCGTACTGGGTGGCGGCGCTGCTCACCTTCGCGGTGCTGAGCCTGTGGCCGCTCGTCCGCGAGCCGGTCGGCGCCCGTGCCCTGCTGGTCAACCTGACGATGCTGCAGGTGCCGATGGGCGCCCGGTCGGTGGACGCCGTGTACTGGACACTGTGGGTGGAGGCCCGCTTCTACCTGCTGTTCGCGCTTCTGGTCTGGCGCGGACTGAGCGTGCGCACCGCGACGCTCTTCGGCTACGGCTGGCTGGTCGCGGCCGCCCTGGCCGGACAGATGGGCGTACCGGCGCTGAACGTGCTGATCATGCCGGAGCACGCGCCGTACTTCGTCGCCGGGATCGCGCTGTACCTCGTCCACCGCTGCGGTGGGCACGCGGCGCTGTGGGCGCTCGCCGGTGCCGCCTTCCTCATGGCCCAGCACCAGGTGACCGAGCAGCTCCGGCACGTGGCCCGTGACGTGCTCGGCCGCCCCCTGCCGGTCCTGCCGGCGCTGATCGTGGTCGCCGCCATCTTCGCGGTGATGGCGATCGCGGCGACGGGACGGCTCTCCCGTGTCCGGGGACGCTGGCTCACCGTGGCGGGCGCGCTGACGTATCCGCTGTACCTGCTGCACGAGTACATCGGATGGACGCTCATCGCGGCCCTGCACCCGTTCCTGCCGCGTTATGCGGTCCTGGCGACGGTGGTCGCCGTCGTGACGGTCGCCGCCTGGCTCCTCCATCGGTACGCCGAACGCCCGGCCGCCCGGCTGCTGCGCCGGCACCTCACCCGGCCGCTGCCGCGCTGAGGGCTCAGCCGGCCTCGGCCGCTGCGCCGCCGGTGGGCAGCAGGGCGCGCATGGCGTCGTTCTCGGCGGACTGCTCGTTGATGACGTGCTTGGCCAGGCCGTGGATGTAGACGTTGCGGCCGCCGCCGTCGAGCAGCGACCGGGACGCCGTGATGGCCCCGGTGTGGTGCTCGATCATGAGGCGCAGGAACATCGGCGTGGCCTGCTCGGTGGTCGCGGCGTCCAGCCCGCGCAACTGAGCCTCCGTGAGCATGCCGTGGGTTCCCGGGGCGGCACCGTGCTTGTGCGCCTTGGCCGGCTCGTGGCCCCACGCGGTCAGCCAGGCGTTCGTCTCGTCGATCTCGCGCTGCTGGTCGTGGGCGATGAAGTCGGCGATCAGCCGTACCCGCTCCGGCACGCCGGGCTTGGCGACCAGCGCGCGGCTCATCCGGACCGCCTGCTCGTGGTGGACGACCATCATGAGCGCGTAGTTCAGGTCGGCGCCCGTCGGCGGGGCGACCGAGACGGCGGCGACCGGGCGGGCCGCCGCGGGTGCCGCGTCTTCCTTCGCGCCGCCGAAGACAGTGAAAGCCAGCACGACGAGGGCGGTGGCCGCCAGCACGAGAGCGGCGGCGAGGCGGCGTGGAGCCACGCGGGTTTCCTCCTGCGGGGTGCGGCCCGGCCCGGTCGTGGTGACCGGGCCGGACCAGGTGATCAGTTGCCGGGTGATCAGTTGCCGGATGGCCCGCCGCTGGGGGGTCCGCCGCTGGGGGGTCCGCCGCTGGGGGGCCCACTGCTGGGCTGCCCACCGCCGGGCTGCTCGCCGCCGGGCTGCCCGTTGACGTTGCCGCGCGCGTCCGGGGTGAGCGGGTTCATCTCGGTGAAGTCCCGCGGCACCAGGTCGAAGCCCTGCCAGTGCAGGGGCATCGGGCTCTGGTCCTCGTCACGCGGGACGTGGTGGAAGCCCACCCGCACCCACATCACGGGGTCCTTGAGGTTCTGCTTGTCCTTGGCGAAGTCCAGAATGGTCTTCTTGGAGGCGCACTGCGGGTCGTTGTTGCCGGTGGCGTACTTCTCGCAGGGGTTGTTCTCGGTGAACGTGACATCCGGCGTGGTCTCCGGGTGCGCCTCGTACCGGTCGTCGGCGCCGGTGACCAGCTCGTACGAGCGCAGATGCTGGTCCTTGTTCTTGCTGGTCGGGCTCGCCAGCCGCCACCAGCGGCGGTTCACCTTGCTGAAGCTGCCCTCCTTGGCGATCGCCGTCTTGGTGGTCTTCAGCTTCGCGGCGATCGAGCCCCGGCCGTCGAGCTTGGTGTCGAACTGCTCGACCTTCTCGCCGCCCTTGCCGTCGATGTTCATGTCCACCCGCCAGAAGGCGCTGTGGTAGTGCATCGCCGAGAAGTCGCGGGCGCCCTTGCCGATCGGCCAGCCCTGGTCGGCGTTGACATAGTCGCCGGGCGACAGGTCGCCGGTGGCACCCAGGCGGGCCGAGATCTGACCGTCGTCGTGCAGGCGGTACTCGGTCATGTACTCGTACCAGCCGACCTTGGCGACCGTCCGCAGCACCAGGTCGTGGCCCTCCTTCGAGTACGTCTTCTCCTGCCCGCCCTCGTAGTCGTTCAGCCGGTAGGCCAGCCCGCCGGCCTCCGCGCTGACGCAGAGCACCTTGCGCCGCTGCGGTTCGGCGCCACCGTCGAAGCCCTCGCGGGCCGAGCCGCCCTTGCAGTCGTCGCCGGCGAGGGTTCGCAGGTATCCGCCGCCGAACCCGTACTCGGTGATGTCGTTGTACTCGGTCTCGCCCGAGTCGTAGGGCACGTTGAGCTGCGCGAGCCGGATCGAGTCCAGCACCTGCATCGGCTGCGGGTAACGCTTGGAGGAGACGAAGACCTTCTCCAGGACCAGCCCGGACTGCGCCTCGATCCGCCAGCAGAGCTGCCAGGTGGTGCCGTTCGGCAGGGTCTCCTTGACCGTCGAGGACGCCGCGCACTGCGCGGGAGGAGGCGGCGCCTTCGCGGCCGCGGGCGTCGCCGCGAGGCCCAACGAGGCGATGGTCACCAGCGCGGCGGCGCCGGCTGTTGTTCGGAACATCATGCTGACCGGTTCTCCGTCTACGCCAGGCGGGCGACCGTGCGCCCGGAGAGATCGATGATGAGGTGGTTCACGTCGATGAAGAGCCCGTCCTTGGTCTCCACGACGAGCTGCAGGCAGCGGCTCTGGCCGCACTGCTTGTTGCGGGAGTCGGCGGGCTTCGCCTTGTAGACGTGCGCGGTGACGGTGACGTCGTCCTTGCCCGCGAACTGCCTGCCGGTGGCCTTCTGGTAGGCGCTCTTCAGGTCGGCCGCGAGCGGGTTCGCCAGCAGCAGCTCGAGGCCGGTGGCGGCCTCGCGCTTCGAGGCCGGCGGCTGCACGCCGGCGGCCGAGTAGGAGCCGGCCAGCGTGCCGCTGGGCAGGTCGACGACCTGCTTGATCACCTTCTCGGCCTTGTAGTCGTAGTAGTACAGCTCGGCCCGGCGAGTGGCGCCCTCGGCGACGATGGTCGCCGACAGGTATTCGGGACCCTTGGCACCGGTCACGTCCTCGGCAGCCGAGGCCAACTGCGGCGTCACCGCCACCTTGCGGGCCTTGTCCACCTCCCCGGCGGTCAGCGCGTCACTGCCGATTCCCGTCGCGGGCACCGGTCCCGGGTTCGGGTCGGTCACCCCCGGCTGCTCCCCTGCCACGGTCGGCGGCGTGGGCGGTGGCGCGGCGTTCGCCTGCCACGAGGCCACGCCGAAGGCGGACACGGCGGTCACGGTCGCGACGCCCAGTCCCCAGGCCCATTTTCGATAACGCCCCACTGTCGGATTCCTCCCCCTCGTCAGCGGTTCGCCGTGAGAATGCCCGTCGATGCGTAAGGACGAGGTAAGTCCGATGATCATGAATGTCGAAGCACGGACCTCCGTCGATCACACGCTGCGCAACCGGGCTCGTGGGAGGGGCGCACTTGTCCGAATGGCGAACCTAAGTTACCTTTCGGTAATCCCCTACGAATCGAGGTTCGTCTATGCGTCGGATCGTCGCCGCCATGGCCGTGCTCCTCATTGCACTCACCGCGGCCCCCTTCACCCGTGCAGAGGCCGCCGCAGCCACCACCGGCTTCCACTGGAACGACATCACCGCCGCCGACGGCATCACGCTGAAGTCCAACGTCATCGCCCCGGCGGCACCCGGCCGCCACCCGGGAGTCATCTTCGTCGCAAGCTGGGGACTCAACGACTTCCAATATCTGGCACAGGCCGAGAAGTTGGCCGAAAGCGGATATGTCGTCCTCTCCTACACCGCACGGGGGTTCTGGTTCTCCGGCGGAGAGATCGAGGTCGCCGGACCGCCGGACATCGCCGACGCGTCGACCGCCGTCGACTGGCTGATCTCCCACACCGCCGTCGACCCGGAGCGGATCGGCATCGCCGGGCTCTCCTACGGCGGCGGCATCAGTTTGCTGGCCGCGGCCCACGACAAGCGCCTGCGGGCAGTCGCCTCGATGAGCGGCTGGGCCGACATGGCCGAGTCGATGTCCGGCGAGGAGACACGCCGGCCGCAAGCGGCCTTCTTCCTGCAGTCCGTCGCGAACCTCGTGGGGCGCCCGTCGGACGAGATGAACCAGATCCTCGACGACTACTGGGCCGGCCGCAACGACGACTACCGGGAGCAGTGGGCCCGGGGCCGATCCGTCCGCTACAGCATCGACGAACTGAACGCCAACAACCCGGCCGTCATGATCGTGCACGCCTACGGCGACAGCATCTTCCCGGTCAACCAGATGGTGGACCTGTTCGACAACCTCAGGACACCCCGGCGCCTGGAACTGGCCCCCGGCGACCATGCCACGGTCGAGATCTCCGGCCTGCTCGGCGTGCCCAACCACGTCTGGACCAGCCTGCACAGGTGGCTGGACCACCACCTGCGGGACCTGGACAACGGCGTTGACGGTGAACCGTCGGTGGTGCTGCGCCCGCACGGTTCCGGCGCCGTGGAGTCCTACGCCGGCATCGGCACGATCGCCGGCGAGGTGAAGCGGCAGGAACTCGGCAGGCCCCAGGGATGGGACAAGACCGGAACCCTCGGCCCGGCGACCGGTTCCGAGTGGTCCCACCGCATGGCGTCCGGCATCGACACCACCGCGAACGGCGGCATCGCCCTGGTCAGCAACGGACTGGAGCAGTTGACCGGAATTCCGCCGCTGGTGTGGCTGCCGAGCGTCAACCGCAGTCACGCCGGCGTGTGGGTGTCCGACCGGCAGGCCACCGCGGCATCGATTCGCGGCATCGCCCGCATGCACCTGGGCATCGACCCGCAACGGCCGGACGGCACCGTCATCGCGTACCTCTACGACCTCGACCCGCTGGGCGTGGGCCGGCTGATCACCCATGCGCCCACCAGTTGGCACGGTGCCACGCGACCGTTCTCCGTGGATCTGTCGCTGCCGATGACGGCGTACGACATACCGGCCGGGCATCAAGTAGCCCTCGTGGTGGACACCAAGGATCCGCTTTACTTCGACGCCAACACCCGCGGCGCGCCGCTGACGCTCGCCGGACCCTCCTGGCTGGACCTGCCCCTGCGGTAAGGCCGTCGCCTCAGCACCGCCGGATGCGGCGGTGCTGAGGCGCCAGGTCACACGACGGCCGGCTCGCCCGTCGTCCGCGACGATTCCGGAATGCCCGGCGCGGCGGCGATCCACCGCACTACCATGCGGCGGTGGGTTCCTCGCTGGCGGTGCGCCGTGCCCGGGCCGAGGACGCCGCAGAGATGGCGCGCGTGCACGTCCGGTGCTGGCAGGAGACCTACCGCGGGCTCATGCCGGATGCACTCCTCGACGATCCGGGCCTGCCGGCGGCACGGGAGCGATTCTGGACTGCCGCGCTGACCGACGAGCGCTATCACGAGAACCGCGCGGCTGTCGCCGAGCGCGACGGCGAGCTGGTCGGTGTCGCCATGTCAGGCCCGCCCCTGGACGCCGCGGCGGCGTGGGCGAGGCAGTTGTACGTGCTCTATGTGTATGCGGCCGACCACGGCACGGGTGCCGGGCAGGCGCTGCTGGAGGCGGTCGTCGACCCCGGCGAGCCGGCGGCATTGTGGGTGGCCGACCCGAACCCCCGCGCACAGGCCTTCTACCGCAAGCACGGCTTCGTCGCCGATGGAACGGCCCAGATCGAGGACGGGGTACGCGAGATCCGCATGGTCCGCACCAGCGGGCACACCCGGTAATCGAGTGCGTTCCATCCGTCCAGGCGGAGAGAAGGCACGTGCGAGGGCCTATCCCCGCCCGCCGAATGCCCACTCATGCACCTCTACGTCGGCGTATCGGTCCTGAGCCAGGACAGCGCGTGCCTTGTCCGGGTGCGGCGCTCGAACCAGCAGCGCCGTGCCTACCCACACCGCACCGTCGTCGGACAACAGCGGCCCGTACGCGATCAGCTCATCCCGGTCGGGCGGCAGGGCGAGGTCGGCCGCCCGGCCCGCGCCGAAGCCGAGCACCAGATACCGGTTGCCACCCGTCCGGCCTCCGGGGAAGTCCCACATGGTCCGGCCCAGCAGGTTGCGCCACCGGCGCAGCAGCACGTCCCGGTACACGCCGGCCCGGTAGTTGGGCTCATCGAAGGCGAACGCGCGGGCGGCGGCGGGATCGGGCAGGTCGACGATGTGCAGGCTGCCGGTGGGCGTGTCGCCGCCGGCGGCGAACGTCGGACCGCGGGCGATCATCTCCGCCTCGTACCGGTCCATGTAGGCCCAATGGTCTTCCAGGAGCTCGTGACGCAGCGCCACGGAGCCAGGCCGGTCGCGGTGGTAGCACAGGAACTCCATGCCGGCAGTCTGACACCGGCGTGCCGACATGATCTCACCGGTCTGGACGTGGGAGGCCGTTCACTGCCGCCGGGATGGCGTCACGTCGCCCCACACGGCCAGTTCGCCCCGGGCCAGGCACACCATGAGGACGCCGTCGGGGCCGGTGATCGCCCAGGACTCGACGTCGGGGTCGGCGCCGACCGAGAGCTGCGACCCGCCGGCGAAGGTGAGCAGCAGCCCTCCGTCGTCGTGCGTCCGTGCCGCCCGGACGACGTGGCCGAGCAGCGTCGCGACAACATCCGACGAACTCTCGCCCGGATCGACCTCCACCCCGCCGTCCGGCCCGTGGAGGTGGGCGACGGTTTCGATCCACACCTGAGCGCCGCCGGTGAAGCTCAGGACGATGGCGTGGCCGAGCCGTACGTACTCCAGCTTCCGTCCGACCAGCGGGTTGATCGACCGTGCCTGCCGCGGACGTCGTTCGGCGTCTCTGTCGGCGACCATGACTGTCAACATGAGGACCTCGATCGGCTCGTCGGGAGCAGTGACAGGCAGGACCGTAGCCTCGCCTTTCATAAGGGAGCCTTAAAGGCGACCGAGGTGTTCGTGAACCGGTGGCGGCGTCAGGAGTCGCCCAGGCGGGGAGTGACCGGGCGGATCTCCACGGGCGCGCCCGGTCTCCCGCCGGGCCGGGAGCGGTATTCCGGGACGCCCACGCAGGTGAACAGCAGCGCCGCCAGGTCGTCCGGCTCGCCGAGCAGGTCCGGCACCGCCGAGTCGAGGAAGGTCATCCCGGTGGCGCCGGCGCCCAGGGCGTACGCGGCCAGATGCAGCCGTCCCTCGACCAGCCCGGCCGCCAACTGGGCGTCGCGGTAGCCCCGGTCGTCGAGGCCCGCGAGCGGCGTGGCCGCGATCACGACGTACGCGGCCTCGGCGGCCAGTCCCTGGTCCAGGCAGACGTACAGCAGCTCGTCGCGCAGCTCCGCGGCCCGCTTCGGCTGCGCCAGGTCCGGCCACCGGTACAGCCCGGGCGTCACGCCGTCGACGCCGTGCACGGCCACCCAGTGCGGCACCTGCACCCCGCGCAGGGCCGCCTCCAGTGGCCAGCTCAGCAGTTCGGGCGGGAGCGTCCGGGATCGGTCCATCCGCCGCTGTGAGCCGCGCCGGCGGATGGCCTCGTCGAGCGAGGGGGACGGCGGCACCTCCGACAGCGCCGGGGCGTCCGGCCAGGGGTCGCCCACGGTGTCCCGTTCGCCGCTGCGCTGCGCCGCGGTGCACAGCGGCAGCTCGACCTCGGGCAGCTCGCCCGGAACCGCCGCGCCGCGGGGTTCGATCGCCGGCTCGCCGGCGCCGAGCGAGAGCAGCGCCAGCGGGTATTCGTGGACACCGTCCGCACCGACCAGGGTCCGCACCACCGCGTCCGGGAACAGCGAGCGCAGCCGCGGCGCGAGACCGGCGCTCTCGGCCGCGGCGGAGAGCTGAGCCAGCAGCGTCCCGGCGTCCCAGTACAGGTGCCGCCAGCCGCGTTCGGCGTAGCGCCAGCCGGTTCGCCAGGGCACCCCCGTCACGATCAGGGTGGACACCGTGCCTGCGGCGGCGGGTGCGATCCGCACGAGGGCGTGCCGCGCCGCGTCGTACCAGTACACCGCGTCGGGGACGCCGGTCACGCCGCGGGCGCTGACGTAGACCTCGAGCGGGAATCGGGCGCCGGCCGATCCGGCGGCCCGGTACAGGGTGCGGCGGCCGTTGCGCTCGCCGGTGCGGACGACGCCGGCGCCGAGGAAGAGCACCCGGCCCAACTGCGCGGCGTCCAGCGGCAGGGCGGGGGACGCGACACCGGCCAGGACCGCGGTGGCGCTCACCCCCGGGTCGGGCAGCTCACGCGGCAGGGCCAGCACCTCGAGCCCGTCCGGGTACGTCTTCATCGGCGGCGGCAGCGTGTCGGGGTCGTTCGGGACGAGGTCATGGCGCACCCGGGGGTCGTCTACGGGGACGTCCCACTCGCGCTCCGGCACGTACGACGTGAGCCGGTGCAGCAGGCCGGCGCCCTCATGGAGATTCACCCCATCACTCTGCCAGGCGCCGAAACCGATTTTCCGAAGTGGACCCCGCGGTCCTACACCTGGCCCACCGCGGCCACGACCGCCATGCCGTGCGGCTCGCCGTCGCCGCCGTCCGGCCACTCGTGCACCCAGACCAGGCCGGGCGGCACGAGAGCCGCGTCGCCGAAGAAGCGCAGGATCTGGGCGCGGGTGCGGCCGTGGGCGGCGGAGACGTCGGTGCGACGGTACAGGGCGGTCACCTGCTCGGTGGCCGCGTCCTCCACGATCTCCAACACGCCGTGGGAGATGACGATGTAGGAGCCGGCGGGCAGGGCGGCACGCAGCCGGGCGACCGCGGCGTAGGCGTCGTCGTCCGGCACGAAGTGCAGCACGGCGACGAGCAGCAACCCGACCGGCTGGTCGAGGTCGAGCAGCGCCCGCACGCTGGGATGCTCGAGGACCGCCTCGGGGAAGCGCATGTCGGCCTGGACCGCCACCGCCGACGGGTTGTCCTTGAGGATGTCGTTGCTGTGGGCCACCGCGACGGGGTCGATGTCCACGTACACGACGCGGGCGTCCGGGGCGCGGCGCTGGGCGACCTCGTGGACGTTGCCGACGGTCGGGATGCCGCTGCCGATGTCGAGGAACTGGCGGATGCCGCGGTCGAGCAGGAACCGCACCGCCCGGTGCAGGAACGCCCGGTTGGCCCGGGCCATTTCGCCGGCGCCGGGTATCGCGGCGAGAAGATGCTGGGCGGCCTCCCGGTCGGCGGCGAAGTTGTGGTTGCCGCCGAGCAGGGCGTCGTAGATGCGGGCGCTGCTCGGCCGGTGCGCGGGGTCGGTGTCGGCGTTCGCCATGCCGAGGAAGCCTACTCCACTGTGGTCTGTCATGAGGCCACCAATCCGTTGTCGCGACCGGGGACCGGCACGAGCTTGCCGCCGCGGCGCAGCAGGGCCGGCACCTGGTGCGGGGTCGTGGGTGCGCCGTACCGCAGGCCTTGCGCGGCGTCGCAGCCGGTGCCGGCGAGGATGGCCGCGCGGAGGTCGTCGTCGACGCCGTGCACCGTCAGGGTGAGTCCGAGCGCGTGCGCGACCCGGGCCATGCCGCTCAGCAGGGCACGATCGGCCTCCGCGCCGCCCGTCGTGGTGTGCAGCAGGCCGGCCGGCGTCCGCAGCCCGTGCACCGGCAGGTCGCGCAGGTAGGCCAGGCTGCTGTGGCCCGTACCGAAGTCGTCGAGGACGAGCCGCACGCCCAGCGCGGCGAGCGCGCTGAGCACCGCGTGGCTGTGCGCCCCGGCCGGCACGGTGTCGAGACCGGACAGATGCAGGTGCAGGCGGCACGAAGGCAGCCCGCTGACGGTGAGCGCCTCCTGGACCAGCTCGGCGACCTCCGGATACCCGATCTGGTGTATCGGCAGGTCGACGCCGATGAACGGACCCTTCTCGCCGCCGTCCCACTGCATCGCCTGCCGGCAGGCCTGGCGCAACAGGCTGCCGGCCAGCCGGGTGGTGGTGTCCCGGTCGCCGGTGAGCTGGCCGATCCGGGCGAGGTCGAGCGTGCCGAGGTGCGGGTGCCGCCAGGTCGCCCGGGTGTGCAGCCCGGCGACCCGGCCGGAGCCGAGCGTGACGATCGGCTGGTATGCCGGCGGCCCGGTGACCAGCCCGGTCACGCTGGTCCCGCCGGCGCGGGCACCGGCGGCGGGGCGGTCGTCGTGCACCGCCCAGCCGGTCGTCCCGGCCCGGGCCCGGCGCAGGGCGATCTCCGCGTCGACGAGGACCCGGCCGACGTCGAGGTCGCCGGTGGGCACGTCGACGACGCCGACGCAGGCCCGCAGGGGAACGGTCAGGCCTGTGCCGGGCAGCGGCACGGGCGCGCCGAGCGCGTCGACGACCCGCTCCGCCAGGTCGGCGAGGTGGGCGAGGCCGCCGCTGTCCTGCACCAGGATCGCGAAGGTGTGCGGGCCGTGGCGGGCCGTCAGATAGTCGGAGTGGTGCACGACCTGCTGGAGCCGGCGGGCCACCTCGGCGAGCACCTGGTCGCCGGCGTGGATGCCGAACTGCTCCCCCACCGCGGCGTGGCCGCCGAGCTCGACGAGGCAGAGCCCGGCGTGCCGCTCCGGGTCGTCGCCGTGCGCGGCCTGCCGCAGGCGCTGCACCAGCCGGCCCTTGCTGGCCAGGCCGGTGACCGGGTCGTAGTCGGCGAGCCGGCGGTAGCGGGCCTCGCTGGTCTGCAGCGCGACCTGGAACTCCCGCGCGGCCCGCTGGGTGGCGCGGTGCAGCGACTCCTGCTGGGCGAGGGTGCCGGCCTGCAGCGCGGCGGCGAACCCCGCGGCGAAGCCGCCCGCGACCCGGCGGGCCCGGCGGTCGACCACGTCACCGTCGGCGAGGTGGTCGAGGACGATGCTCATCGTGGCGGGCAGCGCCTCGGGCCGGCCGACGCCGAGCGCGACGACCTCGGTGCCGATCCGGTACGCCGCGTCGAGGTCGGCCGGCACCGCGTGCGCCGCGTCGCGCAGCCGGGCCGAAAACGCGTCGAGGGTCTGTGCCGCGCAGGCCTCGTCCACCGGCAGGTAGACGCCGGCCGCGAGGACGGCCGCGAGCCACCGCTCGCCGACGGCGCGTCCCTCGTCCGCGGCGGTGAGCATCGGGGCCGGGTCGACCCGTGCGGGGGCGGCGGCGTCGACCGGCGCGGGCACGGCGGTGCCCTCGATCGCCCGCCGGGCGGTGAGTACCGTACGGGCGGCCCGGTGCAGGGCCGCGTCGGTGTACTCCACCGCGGTCTCCAGGGCCGCGGCGACGATCTCGTCGGCCCGGTGCCGGGCGTCCTCGATGAGCCGGTCGGCGGCGGCGCCGGCCGGCAGCCCCACCGGCTCGGCCTCCTCGGCGACCGGTGGGTAGCCGCAGTCGGCGAGGGCCTCGTTGAGCGCGGAGATCATCATCGCGTGGGTGAGCATCTCGTCGTGCTCGAAGGGTTCGTCGTGCGGTCCGGCGTGCGCCATCAGTTCTCGCCTCCCTCCGCGTGGCCTGCCCGCCGGCCGGTGCGCTGGCCCGGCACGGCCTGCCAGAGCGCGACGGCCTGCTTGCGGCCCAGTTTGAGCGCGGTCCGGACCGCTTCGGGCGTCTTGCCGACCCGGGCGGCGATCTCCGAGGGCGTCAGGCCCTGCGCGGAGAGCTCCAGCGCCTCGCGGCGGGCGGGCGGGAGCTGGGCGAGGACGCCGGTGAACCACTCCTCCAGCTCGTACGCGACCAGCTCGGGATCGTCGGCGCGCCCCTCGCTCAGCTCGGTGACGTCGGCGACCAGCACCTCGAGGTCGCCCCGGCCAGTGGCACGGCGCTGTTTGAGCCAGTGCGAACGGGCGGCGGTGCGCACCCAGGCGACCGGGTGGGTCAGGTCGGACCAGCGCCGCAGGGCCTCGCGGATGGCCTCGGCGACCGCATCCTGCGCCTCCCAGCGGTCGGCGCCCTCGCGCAGCAGATGACGCACCAGTCCGGCCCAGTAGCGCCGGAAGAACTCCTCGATCTCGGCCGCGGGCGGCGGGTCGGGGATCAGCGGCCGGGGTGGGGCGGGCTGGTCACTGTCCACGTCGTTCGCCTCGACCACCGATCGCCTCCGTTCACAAGGGTCTTCGCACTCCCCCTAAGTAGGTACGCGGAAGGGGGCCGGCGTGACAGCGGCAGCCGAGATTCTTTCCGATGTCCCCGTATCGGTTGTCGTCTTTCCGACGTGATTTCACCACGGTGGGGACACGGCCGCGCGCGGGCACCCGCCCGGCTGGCAAGATCGTGATCGAGGAACATCGAAGGAGGAGGTGCCCGTGGCGGGGACCCTGTACGCCGTCAGCGACCTGCACGTCGCGTACGCGGAGAACCGCCGGCTGGTCGACGGCCTGCGCCCGCGCTCGGCGGACGACTGGCTCATCGTGGCCGGGGACGTCGCGGAGGTGTTCGGCAACGTCGAGGCGACGCTGCGGCTGCTGCGCTCCCGCTTCGCCGAGGTCATCTGGGCGCCGGGGAACCACGAGCTGTGGACGCACGCGAAGGACCCGGTCGGCCTGCGCGGCGCGGCCCGCTACGAGCGGCTCGTCGCGATGTGCCGCGACCTCGGGGTCCGCACGCCGGAGGACGAGTACGCGGTCTGGCACGGCGACGGTGGCCCGGCGATCGTGGCACCGCTGTTCCTGCTCTACGACTACACGTTCCGCGCGCCGGGAACGTCCACGAAGGAGGAGTCGCTGGCGTACGCCTACCGCACCGGCGTGGTCTGCACGGACGAGGAGCTGCTGCACCCGGACCCGTACCCGGATCGCGAGTCCTGGTGCCGTGCCCGCGTGGCGGCGACCGAGCGCCGCCTGACCGCGCTGGACCCGGCGCTGCCGACCGTGCTTGTCAGCCACTGGCCGCTGCACCGCCACCCGACCGAGGTGCTGTGGTATCCCGAGTTCGCGCAGTGGTGCGGCACCGAGCTGACCGCCGACTGGCACGTCCGCTTCCGCGCGGCGGCCGCGGTCTACGGCCACCTGCACATCCCCCGGGTGACCTGGCAGGACGGGGTGCCGTTCCACGAGGTGTCGCTGGGCTACCCGCGGGAGTGGAGCAAGCGCGCCGGCGCGCCGGTGCTGCTGAACAAGATTCTGGGCGAGGCCGCGCCGGGGCGTCCCGGCTCCTGACGCGCACGCGGCGGTGGCGCGGCCCTCACCCAGGACCGCGCCACCCGACCTACCCGGAGGACTAGCTCTTCGCCCCGGAGCCCGCCTTCTCGCCGGCGGCACCGGCCTCGCCCTGCTCGTCCTCGCCCTGCTCCTTCTCGCCCTTCTCGCCCTGCTCGGCCTCGCCCTTCTCGTCCTGCTCGGCCTCGCCCTTCTCGTCCTGGCCCTGCTCGGCCTCGCCCGCACCGGCGTCGTCCTGACCGGCGGCCGCCTTCGCGTCCTCCAGCGTCAGGCACGCGGCCAGCAGCGCCTCCCGGGCAGCGGTGACCGCGGCGTCGAGCTCCTCGGCGTTGCCCTGCTCGGCAGCGTCCTCGCCCTGGCCCTGGCCCTGGCCTTGGGCCTGGCCCTTGCCCTGAGCCTGCTCCTTGGCCATCTTCGGGGCCCAGCGCTTCGCGATGGCCTTCTTGGCCTTCTTGGACTTCGGTACGGCGCCCGCCTGCTCCTCGCCGGCTTCCTCCTGACCCGCCTCTTCCTGACCGGCTTCCTCCTGGCCGGCCTCGGCCTCGGCCGCGGCCTGGTCGACCGCGAACTGGGCGCAGGCCGTCTCGACCAACTGGGCGGACGCCGCGGCCGCGTCGGCGGCACCGGCCTGCTCCTCCGGCTCCAGCGGCTCGCCGTCGCAGAGCACCGCGCCGGCGTTGACCTCCAGCTTCTCGCAACCGGCGATGTTGAAGTTCTGGCCCTCGACCACCACGATCTCCGCGGCCGCCGCCTGCTCGCCGGCGTTCGCGAACTGCAGTCCGGTCACTCCGCCGGCCACCAGCACGCCGGCAAAGACTGCGGCGCCGATCGCCTTACGGTTGACCCCGGCACCCCGTCGCTGACGCAGTCTCATCACCACTCCTGTCGTCGGACCTCGCTGTCTGCGTTCGGGAGTCGGTACGGGTTCCGGGCACGGCTCGGTTCAGGGTTCGCGCGAATTCCCCCGGTTCAATTTTCGCGGCATTTATTTCTTATTTTTTTCTTTCGCCGGCCGATTTCGCCGGCCCGGTCCACGCCGGACGGTGGCGGATCCTGGCGGAGGCCGCCGGGCGGCGGCCGTCCTGCTCGGACGGATGGCGCGCCTGCGCCGGCACCGCCGAGCGAGACGACTCCCCGCCGGGCCGAGGGGACGGCGCGAATCCGGCGTACCTCCGCAAATTCCGGCGTTTCTCCACGTCGCCGGGGCTTCTATCATCGGAGGATGGCGACGATGACCGGTCCACCGAGGGCGGGCGGTCATGTGTGCCTGAGCTACGACGAGCCTGCCGCCTTCGAGGCCGCCGCCCGCGACTTTCTCGCCGAGGGCGTCGCCGCCGGCGAGCGGGTGTGGTATCTCGCTCCGGCGCCGCCGCGGGACTGGAGTTTCCGGCCGGAGTTGGTCCGGCTCGGTGACCACTATCCCGAGGCGGGTGTGATCGACCCGGCCGCGGGGGTGGCCGCCTACGCGGCCGCGACCGAACGGGCGCTCGCCGACGGTTACCTCGGGCTGCGGGTCGCCGCCGAGGCGACACCGCTGGTACGCACCCCGGATCAGCTCGATGCCTTCGCCCGCTACGAGCACCTCGTGGACCGCTACATGCGCGGCGCCCCGTTCTCGGCCCTCTGCGGGTACGACCGGGTGACCCTCGGCGACGAGGCCGTCGACGAGCTGGCGTGCCTGCATCCGGTGTCGGCGGCGCCGTTCCGGCTGTTCGCCCTCGCCCCCGGGCCGGCGGACGCCGGTCTCGCCGGCGAGCTCGACTGGGAGACCCACGACCTGTTCGCCCGGGCCCTCGCGCGTGCCGACCCGCGCCCCGCCTCCGGGGAATGGGTGATCGACGCGGACCGGCTCACCTTCATCCACCACGGCTGCCTGCTCCACCTCGACGCGTATGCCCGCGCCCAGGGTCTGACGGCCGTGCTGCGCACCCGGTCGGTCGCCCCCGCCCTCCTGGCCACCCTGATGGACCTCACCGCCCTGCGGGTGGAGAGCGCCGGATGAGAACAGGCGCCGCCGCGGAACACCTCGGGTACTTCCACGCGGCGGTGCAGTACGCGTCGGACGAGGAGTTGCTCGCGGTCACCATGCCGTTCCTGCTCGGCGGGCTGGCGGCCGGCGAACCGACGATCGTGACGTTCGGCGAGCGCACCGCGGAGCTGGTCCGGGCCGCGCTGCCCGCCGGCGCGCCGGTGGAGTTCCTGTCCGGCGGCGCCATGTACGCCCGCCCGGCCGCCGCCATCCGCAGCTACCGCGCCCTGCTGGCCCGGCACGTCGAGGCCGGCGCGGCCCAGATCCGGATCATCGGAGAGATTCCGGCCGCCGCGTTCGGCAACACCTGGGACTGGTGGGCGCGCTACGAGTCGGCGATCAACCACGCGTACGACGACTTCCCGCTGTGGAGCATGTGCGCGTACGACGTCCGGGTCACGCCGACGGCGGTGCTGGCGGACGTGGGGCGCACCCATCCTCGGTTCGCGGTCGCGGGCGGGCGGCACGAGGACAGCGGCACGTACATCGATCCCCGGGCGTATCTGAGCGAGCATCGGCCGCCCGTACCGGATCCGTTGCAGGAAGGCCCGCCGACGGTGACGCTGGCGGCGCCGACGCCGGGCCAGGCGCGCGCGGCCGTGCGCGCCGCGGACCGCGGCGGCGTGCCCGCCGCGGACGTGGACGACCTGGTGGTCGCGGTGAGCGAGACGGTCACCAATGCGCTGCGGTACGGCCGGGCGCCGGTGCGCCTGCGGGTCTGGGGCGGCGCCGATCGCATCGTGGTGACCGTGACGGACGCCGGGCCGGGGCCGAAGGACCCGTTCGCGGGCCTGCTGCCCGCCACCGACACCGCGACCGGTGGCAGGGGGCTGTGGATCGCCCACCAGACGTGCGATCACGTGGCCTCCGCGCGCGACGACGAAGGGTGGACGATCCGCCTGATCGCCGGCGGCACCACCGCCTGAGCACGGCGTGTTACCGTTCACATCACAGCGTCGGATCGACAGGGGGCCGCGTGCCATCGAAGAAGCGGGTCACGGTCATGCGCGACGTCGCCAAGCTCGCCGGCGTCTCCCACCAGACCGTGTCCCGGGTGCTCAACGACCACCCCAACGTCAGGGAGGAGACGCGTACGCGGGTCCTGGAGGCGATGGAGTCGCTGAACTACCGCCGCAACCTGGCGGCCCGCACGCTGGTCACCCGGCGCTCGCACACGCTCGGCCTGATCGGCTTCGAGACCACGCTGTTCGGCCCGGCCTCCCTGCTGTACGGCATCGAGGACGCGGCGCGCACGGCCGGATACCTGGTCAGCATCGCCACCATCCGCACCCTCGAACGCCGCGAGGTGCTGGAGGCGGTGGACCGGCTCTCCCAGCACGCGGTCGACGGCATCATCGCGATCGCGCCCAAGCCCTCGGTCACCACCGGCCTGCTCCAGGCGCCGCCGGGCCTCTACTGCGTCGCGGTGGGCGGGGCGGGCGACACGGACGCGGTCCCGACCGTCCGCGTCGACAATGCCGCCGGCGCCCGGCTCGCCACCCGGCACCTGCTCGACCTCGGCCACCGGACGGTGCACCACGTCGGCGGCCCGCACGACTGGCCCGAGGCCCAGGAACGCGCCACCGGCTGGCGCGACACGCTGAACGAGGCGGGCGCGCCGGTCCCGGCGGTGGAATTCGACTCCTGGAACGCCGCATGGGGCCACCGCCGCGGCCGGGAGCTGGCCCGCGATCCGCAGGTGACGGCGGTCTTCTGCGCCAACGACCGCATCGCGCTGGGCGTGCTGCGCGCCCTGCACGAGGCCGGCCGCAAGGTCCCGGAGGAGGTGAGCGTGGTCGGCTTCGACGACATGCCGGATTCGGGCTACTTCCTGCCCCCGCTGACCACCGTTCACCAGGACTTCGCCGAGATCGGCCGCCGCAGCCTCGCTCTCCTGCTGGAGCACATGACCGACGAGGAAGACTCCGCCCCACCGGCGCACCTCGTCGTCCCTCCCGACCTCGTGGTCCGGGCCAGCACCGCGCCACCTGCGCGATAGACCGGCAGAGGTCAGGGGCGCGGCCGGCGCCCATGAGACGATGGCCCGGTGGAGGCCCGAAACCGTGGCGTCGTGGTCTGGGACGTGGACGGCACGCTGATACCCGCCGATCTCCGCTGGCTACGCCGCTCGATCGCGCGGACCTTCGAGATCGCGGAGGCGTCGATCACCTTTCCGGCCACGAAGGTGCACGGATACACGGACGAGTCCATCGTCGTCGACACCGCGATAGCGTCCGGCATCCCTGCCGGCGAGGCCGAGGCGGGAATCGCCCGGTTCCACGATGTGCTCGCCGAGGTCATGAGCGCGGGCCGGGAGGAACTCGCCCGGGTGCAGCCGCCGTATCCAGGCGCGAGGGAAACCATCACGCGCCTGCACGAGCGCGGATTCGTGCAGACGGTGCTCACCGGAAATCTGCGGGCAGCGGCCGAGATCAAGCTGGCGACGCTCGGTCTGCGCGACGAGATCGATCGGGAGATCGGCGCATTCGGCTCGGACGAACGCGACCGGTTCCGGCTGCCCGAGGTCATCGCCCGGCGCTACGAGAAGGCGTACGGACACCGGCTCGTGCCGCACCGGACCGTCATCGTGGGGGATGCTCCCAATGACATCGCCTGCGCACGGCACGCCGGATTCCGGGCGGTCGTCGTCGCGCATCGAGCCACCCGGGAGGAGCTGTCCGCGCACGAGCCGGATGCGATCCTCGACGACCTCGATCCGGACGTCGCGGTACCGGCGGTGTCGATGCTGGCGGTCGACGGTCGGGAGTGAGGCCGGCCGCCCCGGCCGTGGGGACCGGGGCAGCCGGGGTCCTAGCCGATCCGCACCGGGTAGGCGGCGGTGTCGAGCCGCCCTCTTTCGGTGAGGACCTCCGTGCCGGCCTGCACGCCGGGGGTACGGTCCGTCGCCCGCGGGGAGGCCGTGAGGTCCGGGAACGGCCTCCCCGCGGTCGGACACCCCTTCAGTGCCTCCCTGCGCCGGAAAGGTTGCTCGCCGGTCCGAGATTCTTCGCGGGGAGCGTGGGAAGCATGGCGACGCGCAGGCCCAGCCGGAGCGCTGCGAGGGTCAGGGCGGGCGAGGCGGTCAGCGTGCGCAGGTCCGGCGCGCGGGACGGCTCGCGCAGGCCGAAGGCGTACCAGCCGCCGTCGCTGGTCGGGCCGACCACCGCGTCGAAGCTGCGGAGCAGGGCGTACGCGTCGTCCAGCAGGTCGGCGCTCAGCTCCGGAGCCCCGGCCGAGATCTCGAGGAAGGGGGTCATGCCTGTCAGTGGCCGCCGGCGGCCCGGAGGTTGCCCGAGCGGCACAGAAATCAGCGGAGGAACGCGGCGATCCGCTGCGAAAGCCAGGCGGGATCATCGAGCCAGGGGAAATGCCCGCCGCCCCGCTGCACGGCGAACTCGGCTTGCGGGAACAGCTCCGCGTAGCCTCCGGCGCGCGCCGGAGGCAGGCCGACGTCGAACTCGCCGGCGATGAGCAGCACCGGTACCCGCAGCCGGCCGAGCGCCGAGCGCACCGCCTCCGGCGCGAACGCGCCGTCGGCGTAGTAGCCCGCCGCCGCTTGCGGGTGGTGGCGGTTCACCTCCCGGGCCCGCCGTGCCCGGGCCGCGGCGTCCCGGCCGTAGGTGAACGGCGCGATCGCCGCCCAGTCCTCCGGCGTCGCCCCACCGGCCCAGATCCGCTCGAAGGCGGCGAAGGCCTCCGGGAACCACGGCTCGTCGCGGCGCAGCTCGGCGACCTCCCTCCGGTCCGCGTCGGTGATCTCCAGGCCGACCGGCCGCGGGCTGGGCGCGATCAGCACGAGACGGCCGACGCGTTCGGGATGCCGGGCCGCGTAGAGCAGCGCGAGCGTCGCGCCGGCCGAGTGCGCGGCCAGGTTCATCCGCTCGAGCCCGAGGTGGATCCGCAGCGCCTCGACGTCGCCTACCTGACGGTCGCACCGGTAGGTCGCCGGATCCGCCGGCACGGCCGAGTCGCCGGTGCCGCGCGGATCCGGCAGGGCGAGCGGATGGTACGCGGACAGGCCGCCGAGGTCGCCGAGGTACGCGGCGGCGTGCATCGGGCCGCCGGGCAGCACGACCAGCGGCTCGCCCTGCGCACCGACGTGGTGACAGGCGAGGCGGGTGCCGTCGGGGGCGTCGAAGGTCGTCACCCCGACGATCCTAGGGGGCACGGCATCGACCGTCATCGGGTTTCCAGCGCCCGTACCACGGCGGCCATGTCCTCGTCGCCGTGCCCGAGCGCGACCGCTTCCGCGTACAGGGCGTGACAGGCGTCGAGCACCGGCGAGGCGATCCCGGCGCGGCGGGCGGCCGCGGCGACCAGCTCGTTGTTCATGAGCACGTCCCGCAGCGAGGCCTGCACCGCGAAGTTCCGCGCGAGCAGCTTGGCGCTCTTGATCCGGGACACGTCGCTGGCCATCGGCCCGGCGTCCAGCACCGCGGCGAACCGCGCGAGGTCCACCCCGGACCGGGCCGCGAAGTGGTACGCCTCGGCCAGCCCGGTGACCATGCTGATGAGGTACAGATTGACGGCGAGCTTCATCAGCAGCGCCTGGGGCACGGCACCGCACACCGTCGCGTCGCGGACCATCGGCGCGATGAGCTTGCGCACCACGGCCACGTCCGCCGGATCTCCGGCGAGCATCGCCACGAGCTGCCCCTCCTCGGCGGGCCGCCGCGACCCCGACACCGGCGCCTCGGCATAGCGCCCACCGGCAGCGGCCACCTCGTCCGCCAGCGCCCGCGAGTACTCCGGAGACGTGGTGCCCATGTGCACCACCAGCCGCCCACCGACGGCACGGAAGGCGGGCGTTCCCCGTCCGAGGACCGCGTCGATCGCCGTGCCGTTCGCCAGCATCATCAGCACGACGTCCGCGCGCTCGAGCACGCCGGCCGGGCTCGCCGCGACGGTTGCGCCGAGCGCGCGGACGGCGTCGCAGCGCTCGGGCCGCCGGCTCCAGACCACCAGCGGGGTACCGGCCCGGGCCAGGCGCCGGGCCATCGGCTCGCCCATGACCCCGAGCCCGAGAAATCCCACGATCTCGCCGTCTGCCATGGCCGTACGGTAATCGGACGCCCTCGCTCGCAGCGCGGGCCAATTCGCACCTCGCGGCCCGCCGCCGGGACCGGCTGTCAGCCGGTGCGGCCGTTGGCGTAGACGACGCGGAAGCCGAGGTGGTCGGCGAGCGCCCCCCAGCGGCTGGAGCGCATGAGGCGTTCCACGCTGTCGATGCGGCCGCCGTTGACCATGGCGTTGAGGACGACCGTCTCGAAGGCCGCCGATTCGACCCAGTCGATCGCCTTGGTGAAGCCGCAGAGCATGGCGGCCTTCGTCTCGTGCAGAAACTCCTTGAGGACGCGGTCCGAGGCGCGCAGCACCGAGCAGCTACCGAAGTACAGGCTGCGCCCGGCGCAGCGGCCCGACATCCAGGCGCCGATCTCGTCGAGCTCGACCGTGGTCTTGGCGGTGAGGCACAGTTGCGACGGCTGCCCGTGCAGGGCGAAGAAGCCGACCTTGTAGTCCTGGTATTTGCGGGAGAGCCAGGTGTCGAGGTAGTAGTGCAGCTCCTCGGTGGTCGCCGTGTCGCGGTGGATGAAGCGGATGCTGCCGAGGCGTTCGAGCAGCTCGAGGGTGGGGAGCACGGATCCTCGCTCGGTGAGGTCGTCCTCCCACTGGCCCTCGACGCAGAACACTCCCCCCGCCTTCGCCACAGCCCCTCCTCGTGCGCTGGGTTCGCTTCCCGACGCGACGACGCTAGCGGACCCCGGCGAATCGAGTGGGATCGGATACATGAAACGGATAACCCTCACAAACAGCCTCGGCCGGCCGACGAATCGGCTCGGATCGCCGCGGGATCGTCCCCGCGCGGAGGTGGAGGTCACGAGTGTCGAACAGAGGATGGGCCTGGGTCGCGGCGGTGGTCGCCGGCGGTGCCACGGCGCTGGCCGTACCGGTAGCGGCGCTGGCGGACGGCGGTGCGGCGCCGGTGTCCGCCACGGCCGAGCCCACCACGCTGACCCTCGCGGCACCGCCGACGGTCGCCCGCCTCGGCTCGCTGACCCTGAGCGGATCCCTCGGCGCCGGGGCCGGCACGCTCACCGTCAGCCGTAAGGACCTCTCCGGCACCCACGCCCTGCCCGACGTGATCGCGGACGCGTCCGGCGCGTTCACCGTGCTGGACAAGCCCGCCGTGGGCGGGACCAACACCTACACGGTGAGCTGGGCCGGCAACGACGTCGCCGCCGCCGCGAGCGCCCAGGCGAGCGTCACGGTCTCGCGCCGCGCCACCAACGTGACCATCAGCACCAACGCGACCACGTACGGTTACAACGGCGTCGCCACCGTCACCGCGAAGCTGGGGACGACCCACGACTCGCGCGCGCTCTGCGTCTACGCCACCCCGCGCGGCGGCACCAAGACCAAGGTCAAGTGCGGCACGGGTACGGTCACCGCCACGTACCGGACCACCCGCCGCACCACCTTCAGCGCCGTCTTCACGGGCGACCAGTGGTACCTGCCGGCCACGGCCACGAAGTCGGTGACCGCCCGCGCCCGGATGCAGCAGGTGCTGGTCGGCCACCACGGGACCTCGGGCAAGTACAAGCTCTACCGCACCTCCGTGAACCCGGGGTTCGCCGCCCGGGTGACGCCGGCTCGCCCGGGCGGGTGCCTCAGCATCCAGCTCCAGGTCTACGCCTCCGGCAAGTGGCGGGCCTTGCAGACGGTCAAGTGCCAGACGCTGAACGAGGACAGCGCCGCCGGCGGCTACATCGGCGGCCCGCGCCGCAAGGGTCTGATGTTCCGCATCCGCGCCGGCTTCGCGGGTGACGCGATGAACGCCGCCGCGACCGGCTCCTGGATGTACATCAAGTTCACCGCCTGAGCGCCTCAGCCGATGCCCGCGGCCGCACACGCGGCCGCGTACTCGGCAGTGCAGAGCTCCTGCCGGGTCACGAAGCCCTCGGCGATGACGGCGGGGATGGTGTCCCGGGTGACGGCCTTCGGGGTGAGCAGGATGGACGGGACGTTCCTGCCCGTCTCCGGATCGGTGACCACGTCGGTGGCCGTGGTGGGGCGCTGGCCGCGGGCCAGGGCGACCGCCACCGCGGTCGCCTCGGCGGCCTCCTTCTGGATGTCCTTGTAGACGGTCATGCACTGGTCGCCGGCGAGGATGTTGCGCAGGCCCTGCACGGTGGCGTCCTGGCCGGTGACCAGGACGTCACCGTGCAGCCGGTACTTGCGCAGCACCCCGATGGCCGCGTTGGCGATGCCGTCGTTGGCCGCGAGGACGCCCTTGATGTCCCTACGCTGCGTCAGCATCTGCTCGAACATCGTGCCGGCCTGCGCGTTGTCCCAGTCCGACACCGACTGGTCCGGACCCTTCACGTACTCACCCGAGTCGAACTTCGGCTGCAACACCGAGTCGTACCCCTGCTTGAACAGCGTGGAATTGTTGTCCGTGGGCGAGCCGTTGAGCTCGGCCACCACCGGCCTGATGCGCTTCCTGTCGGTCAGGCACTTCACCAGACCCTCCCCCTGCAACCTGCCGACCGCCACATTGTCGAAACTGACGTAGTAGTCGGCGCCGCCACTGAGCGTAAGCCGGTCGTAGTCGATCGTCGCGATCCCGGCCCTCTTCGCCTTGTCCAGGACCGCCTTGCCGGTGCCGGAGTCCAGGTTCACGATCATCAGCACCCGGACCCCGCTGGAGATCATCCCGTCGGCGATCGTCTGGAACTGGCTCTTGTCGCCCTGCGCGTTCTGGATGTCAGCGGTCACACCGGCCCGGGCGAACGCCTCCCGCAGAAAGCGGGGATCGGCGGTCGCCCACCGCGCCGAACTCTTCGTGTCGGGCAGGATGACGCCGACCCTGCCCACCGTGCGATCGTCGTCGCCACCGTCACCGTCGCACGCCGCGACGCCGGCGGCCAGCACGCCGGCCGCGGCGAGGGCCAAGGCCGCCCTTGCCATGATCGTTCCTTCCCGTCCGCCCAGCCCACGGTCCCGCATCGCGGCCGTGCCCGGCAACGGTCGTCCATCACGGACGCGAACACAAGAGAGGAGAGGCGGGGCGAAGCGGGAAGACCGGTGTCAGAGCAGGCCCGAACGGCGCCACAGTGCCATGCCCGGGCCGCCGATCAGGTCCAGTTCCCGCAGGTAGGCGACCACCTTCTCGGCCGCCCACCGCATCGTCTCGCGGTGGTGGGGATTGGCCCACGCCGCGCGGACGCCGACCCGCGGGTCGATGCCCACCGACCGGTAGGCCTCGGGCGCGACGAGGCGCCGGCCACTCAGATACGCGGCGCGCGCGATGATCAGCCGGTCGTGCGCCAGCCTCGCCCTGCCCGCCGCTCGAACCTGGCGGGCGAGTTCCTCGCGGGCGAAGCGGACGTGGCGGGCCTCCTCGATGACGTGGATGCGCGACACCATGCGGACCAGCGGCTGCACGGTCTCGTCGGCCGCGGCCTCACGCTGGAGGGAGTCGAGGATCTCCTCGCTGATGAGGATGGCCGCGTACATGCGGGGGCCGGTCGCCGTCAGCGCGATCAGTTTGCCCAGGCCGGAGTCGAAGGCGCCGACGCGGTAGACCGGGCACTCCAGCTTCTCGATCATGCGGCCGAACATCACCGAGTGGCGGCACTCGTCCGCCACCTCGGTGAGGGCGTACTGGGCGTGGGGGTCGGTGGGGTCCTGTTTGTAGTACTCGCGCAGCAGCAACTGCATGAGGATGGTCTCGAACCACACGCCGAGGCCGGCGATGCTGGCGACCTCGTGCCGGGTGAGGGTGATCCGCTGCTCGGGGGTGAGCCGGCGCCACAGGTCGGTGCCGTAGAGCGACGACCGGTGCTCCGGCACGAACCAGGCGTCCCGGAGCAGGGGTGCCTCCCAGTCGATCTCGACTCCCGGGTCGTAGGAGTGTGCCGCCGAGGAGCGCAGCAGCCGGGTCGCTGTCTGGGAACGGTCGGAGAGAACCACGTCTGACCTCCACGGGGGTTGACGTTACCGGAAGTAACAGCTACTTCTCGTACTATGAGCGCCGACGACGAGACAGTCAACAGTGCCGATGGGCGCAGCAAGCGGTGGGCGCACCACCGCGAGCGGCGCCGCGAAGAGCTCATCGACGCCGTCATCGCGGCGATCCGCGAGCTCGGTCCCGAGCCCGGCATCGACGCGGTGGCCGCGCACGCCGGCGTCAGCAAGCCGGTGCTCTACCGCTACTTCACCGACAAGTCCGGCGTGTGGGAGGCCGTCGCCCGGCGGGCGGCGGCCGCGGTGGTCGAGGCGGTGGCGCCCGCGGTCGCCGCCGTCGGCGAGGACCGCGAGGTAGTCACCGCGGCGGTCGACGCCTACCTGGCCTTCATCGAGAACGATCCCCACCTCTACCGGTTCGTGGTGCACCAGCGCGGCATCGCCCGGGAGCGCGACGTCGTCGCCGACGCGATCGACACCGTCGCCAGCGTGCTGGCCCGCATCCTCGGCGACCGGCTGCGGGCCCTCGGGCTCGATTCGGGAGGCGCGCTGCCGTGGGCGTACGGGATCGTCGGCTACGTCCAGACCGTCGGCGACTGGTGGCTGCGCCATCAGCAGCCGATCAGCCGCGAGGCCCTCGCGGAGTACCTGACCACGTTGCTCTGGGGCGGGATGGAAGGGGTCCGATCCGCCGCGGACACACCAGGAGGATTGGCGGCGAAACTGTGAGCGATGCGGACGAGGAGTACCGGGGCGAGGCCGAGATCCGGGCCGGGGAGACGGCGGTGACCGTCACCGTACGACTGTCGGTGCAGTTCGAACCGGTCGAGGGCCGCTACCGCTGGGCCGGTCGGGCGGCTCCGGACGCCACCCTCAGCGCCCAGTTGCGGTCCGGGACGCGGGACGTGACCGTCCGCATCGGCGAGCGCGAGGCGGCGGCCCGGCTGGGCGAGCCGGACCCGTGGGGCGGCGTGCGCCTTAGCGGAGTGGGCCGGGCGCCGTGGAGCGCAGTTGCCGGGGCGTGAGGCCGTACCAGCGCCGCACCGCGCGGCTCAGCGCGGACTGCTCGGCCAGGCCGACCATGGCGGTGACCTGGGTCAACGGCAGGTCCGTCTGGGTGATGAGCCGGTGCGCGGCGAGCGAGCGGACCTCGTCCAGAATGGTCTCGAACGTGGTGCCCTCGTCCGCCAGCCGGCGCTGCAACGTCCGCGGGTGGGTCCGCAGCACCTTGGCGACCGCGGTGATCTCGACGGGCGAGGATCCCAGCGCCTGGGTCAGCAGCAGGCGCACCCGCTCCGCAATGCGCTGCCCGGGCGCCGGGAAATGGCTGGCGATGTAGTCGACGGCGAGATCGTGCAGCACCTGGTTGCCGCCCGGGACCGCGGTGCTGGCGAGGCCGCCGGGCACCCGCAGCACCGCGTCGGGCCGGTCGAAACGCACCTCCGCCCCGAAGAACCGGGTGTACGCCTCGACCGGCGCCAGCGCCGGGTGCGGCAGGTGCACGGAGCGCAGCCCGTACGGGCCGCCGCGCAGCAGCATGATGATCCGGTGGAACAGGCCCAGGCCCAGCCCGGCGGCCTGCGGCGGCAACGGCTCGACCTCCGTACTGCGGTACAGCAGGCCGACCACGCCCGGGCGGCCCGACGGGTCGGGGATCTGCGAGACGGTCAGGGCGGGGCTGTGCACGAACAGGAACCGCCGCGTGGTGGTGAGGGCCTCGCCGAAGGTCGGGGAGTTCTCGATGGCCAGGGCGAGCGGGCCGAGCACCGACGCGTTCTGCGTTCCGGCCAGGCGCAGCCCCAGGTCCGGGCAGCAGAGCTCGGCGGCGGCCGTCTCCAGCAGCTCCCCGGCGGCCAGCGCCGGGATCACCGCGTCGTCGGACTCCACCGCCGCGCAGGTCACGCCGAAGCGCGCGAGCAGCGCGGCGCCGTCGCCGCCGAGGCTGTCCACGAGCGCGGGCAGCCCCCGCAGGCTGGCGGCGCGCACCATCGGTTCCATGGCGGGCAAGGATAAATCCCTGTCGCGCAAAGGCAAGTTTCACGACCGGTACGAGCGAAAGACTGGGTTCATGGCCGAACACTTCGACGTCCTCATCATCGGCGCCGGTCTATCCGGGATCGGCGCGGCATGGCGGCTGCGCCGGGAACGGCCCGGCACGACGTACGCGATCCTCGAGGCCCGCACCGCGATCGGCGGCACCTGGGACCTGTTCCGTTATCCCGGCGTCCGCTCGGACTCCGACATGTTCACCCTGAGCTACCCGTTCCGGCCGTGGCGCGGCGCCCAGGCGATCGCGTCCGGGGAGTCGATCCGGGCGTACATCCGCGCGACCGCCGAGGACGGCGGGATCATGCCGCACATCCGCTTCGGCACCAAGGTGCTCTCCGCGAGCTGGGCGGACTCCCGCTGGACCGTCACCACCGACCAGGGCACCTTCACCTGCACCTTTCTGTACGCGTGCGCGGGCTACTACGACTACGCGCAGGGCTATCAGCCGGACTTCGCGGGCCTGGACGACTTCCGCGGCACCCTCGTGCACCCGCAGTTCTGGCCCGAGGATCTCGACTACTCGGGCAAGCGGGTGGTCGTCATCGGCAGCGGCGCCACGGCCGTGACCGTGGTGCCGGCGATGGCCGGGACCGCCGCGCACGTGACGATGCTGCAGCGCTCCCCCACGTACATGACGGTGCTGCCGGAGCGCGACGTGATCGCCGACCTGCTGCGCCGGGGGCTGCCACCCCGGGTCGCGCACACCCTCGTGCGCGCCAAGAACGTCCTGCTGACGCAGGGCTTCTATCAGCTCTCCCGGCGCCGGCCCGAGCGGGTCAAGGCCCTGCTGCGCCGCTTCACCCTGGCCCAGCTCGGCGACCGGGCGATGCTGGACGAGCACTTCACCCCGACCTACCAGCCCTGGGACCAGCGCCTGTGCGTGGTGCCCGACGGCGACCTGTTCACCGCCATCAAGGCGGGCACGGCCTCGGTGGTGACCGCCCACATCGACCGGTTCGTGCCCGAGGGCATCCGGCTCACCGACGGCCGGGTGCTGGAGGCGGACGTCGTCGTCTCGGCCACCGGGCTGTCGCTGCTCCCGCTCGGCGGCGTGGAGCTCACCGTCGACGGCGAGGCCGTGGAGCCCGGCAGGACCGTCGCCTACCGCGGCGTGATGCTCAGCGGCGTGCCGAACTTCGCGTACTGCATCGGCTACACCAACGCCTCGTGGACCCTGCGCGCCGACCTGTCGCACCGCTATGTCCTGCGGCTGCTGTCCTACATGGCCCGCAACGGCTACACGACCGCGACACCGCAGGAACGGCCGGGCCCGCGCCGGCCGCTGCTCGACCTGACGTCCGGCTACGTGCAGCGGTCGCTGGACCGCTTCCCGAGCCAGGGCGACCGCGACCCGTGGACCGTACGGCAGAACTATCTGCGCGACGTCCTCTTCACCCCCCGCGCCGACGTCCGCCGGGACATGACGTTCGGTCGTCAGCCCGCCCCCGTGCTCGAGGAGATCCGATGACCGGACTGACCCCGTACCGTTTCGCCGGGCGTACCGCCGTCGTCACCGGCGCCGCGGGCGGCATCGGCGAGCAGCTCGCCCACGGCCTCGCCGCGCGCGGCAGCGATCTGGTGCTCGCCGACCGCGACGCGCTGCGCCTCGACGAGGTGGCCGAGTCGCTGCGGGCCGCCTATCCCGGCCGGGCGATCGAGGCCGCGGTCGTCGACCTCGCCGACCGCGACGCGGTGATCGCCTTCGCGCAGGGCGTCCGCGGGCGGCACCCGCGGCTGGGCCTGCTGATCAACAACGCGGGCGTCGCCCTGGGCGGCCGCTTCGACCAGGTGACGGTCGAGGAGTTCGAATGGGTGATGGCGGTGAACTTCACCGCGCCGATGCTGCTCATGCACCATCTCTTGCCCAGCCTGACCGCCGAGCCGGGTTCCCATCTCGTCAACATCTCCAGCCTGTACGGGCTCATCGCCCCGCCCGGGCAGTCCGCCTACAGCGCCAGCAAGTTCGCCATCCGCGGCCTGAGCGAGGTGCTGCGCGGCGAGTTGCTCGAGAACGGCGTCGGGGTGACCACGGTGCATCCGGGCGGCGTGCGTACCCGGATCGCCGAGAGCGCGCGCATCGCCGGTGGCATTCCGGCCGACGAGGTCGAGGAGCACCAGCGGATGTTCGCCGCGCTGCTGACGTATCCACCGGAGAGGGCGGCCGCCGACATCCTCGACGGCGTGCGGCACCGCCGCGGCCGGCTCCTCATCGCCCCCACCGCGAAGCTCCCCGACCTGCTCGCCCGGCTGCTGCCGGAATCGCACATGCGGCTCCTCGCCAAGCTCACCGAGACGATCGCCCGGCGGGGTGCGGCCAAGGTCGAGGTCAACAAATGATCCAGAAGTTGACCGTAGGCGGCGCCACCATCCGCGTGCACGACACCGGCGACCCGGACCAGCCGCCGATCCTGCTGCTGCACGGCATCGGCCGCAGCCTGGAGGACTGGCTGCCGCAGCACGACCGGCTCTCCGGCCGGTGGCGGGTGATCAGCGTGGACCTGCCCGGCTTCGGCCTGTCCGACCGGATGCCGGGGCCGATCAGCCTCGCCTGGCTCGCCGAGGGGGTGCTCGCCACGGTGGACACGCTGGGCGAGCGGCGCCCGCTGCATGTCATGGGCAACTCGCTGGGCGGCGCGGTGGCGATGCAGCTCCTGACCGCGGCGCCCGACCGGGTGTCCACGCTGACGCTGGTCAACAGCGCCGGCTTCGGCAAGGAGGTGGCGTTCTTCCTGCGCGCCCTCGCCATTCCCGGCCTCGGCAGGCCGCTCATGCGCCGCATCGACGCGCGGATGGCCCGGCGGATCGAGCGCGCCATCTTCCACGACCGGATCCACGCCACCCAGGAACGCGTCGACTTCGCGCTGCAGGTGGCCGCCCGTCCGGAGTACGCGATGGTGTTCCTGGAGACCGCCCAGGCGCTCGGTGGGCTGCGCGGCATCAAGGCACTCTGGCGGCAGACGCTGCTGGCGGAGGTGGCCAGGCACCCCCGGCCCACGCTGCTGGTGTGGGGCGACCGCGACCTGATCCTGCCGTGCACGCACCTCGCAGCGGCCCGGGTGGCGTTCCCGGACGCCCGCTCGCACATGTTCCCCGACACCGGGCACATGCCCCAGATCGAACGCCCCGACGAGTTCGCCGACCTCGCCGAGCTGTTCCTGACGGCCCGCTCGGACATCCGCGCCTAGGGTCCACCCCGCCCGGCGCCGGGCGGCAGCGGGTCGGCGGCCATCACGACCAGCTCGAGGTCGTGGCCGGGAACGCCGGTGGCTGCGGCCTCGTCAGCGTCCGGATCCAGCGGCGGAGGCCGTCGAGGAAGTCGCGGATCGGCTCGGGGACCGCAACCGCGGCACGCCCGCCTAGAGTGATCCACATGTCCGTCTGGCCGAGCAGTTCCGCCCACCACCGCTGGCTCGACCAGCACAGCCGCGAGCTGCTGGCCTTCGGCCGCCGCACCGCCGACCCGGGCGGCGGCGCCCGCTGGCTGGGCGAGCGCGGCGAGCCGATGCCCGGGCGGCCGGTGTCGGTGCTGATCAGCAGCCGGATGACCCACGTCTACGGCATCGGGGCCCTGCTCGGCGTCCCCGGCGCGGGCCGGATCGCGGCGCGGGCGATGGCCGGGCTCACCGGGCGGCTGCGCGACCCCCGCGGCGGCTGGTTCCCGGCCGTGGCCGCCGACGGCACGCCCGAGCCCGGCAAGTCCTGCTACGACCACGCCTTCGTGCTGCTCGCGGCCTCCACGGCGGTCCAGGCCGGACTGGACGGCGCCGACCGGCTGCTGAGCGAGGCCGCCGAGGTGCTGCTGAGCCGCTTCTGGGACGAGGAGATCGGCCTGTGCGCCGACACCTGGGACACCGGATTCACGGCGCTCGACGACTACCGCGGCATCAACGCCAACATGCACGCGGTCGAGGCGATGCTGTCGGCGGCGAGCGTGACCGGCGACCACGCCTGGGTCGCCCGCGCGCTGCGCATCTGCCGGTTCGTCGTGACCGTCGCCGAGGCACACCGGTGGCGCATCCCCGAGCACTACGACGCCGCGTGGCAGCCGCTGCCGGAGTATCACCGCGAGGAGCCGGAGCACCCCTTCAAGCCGTACGGCGCCACCATCGGCCATGGCCTCGAGTGGGCGCGCCTGCTGCTGCACGCCGCATCCGCTCCGACGGCCGGCGCGCCGGCGTGGCTGACCACCGCGGCCCGGGAGCTGTTCGCCCGGGCGGTGACCGACGGCTGGGCGGTCGACGGCCGGCCGGGCTTCGTCTACACGACGGACTGGACGGGCCGCCCGGTCGTGCGCGACCGCATGCACTGGGTGGCGGCCGAGGCCGTCCACGCCGCGGCGGCGCTGCACGCCCACACCGGAGAGGCGGCGTACGCACAGTGGTACCGGACCTGGTGGGACTACATCGACGAGTTTCTGATCGACCACGAACACGGGTCGTGGTTCCACCAGCTCGACCCGGAGAACGCGCCGACCGCGACGGTGTGGCCGGGCAAGGCGGACCTGTACCACGCTTTCCAGGCGACGCTCGGCCCGCGCGTTCCGCTGTGGCCGATGCTGGCGACCGCGGTGGACCGCCACCTCGCCTAGATCGGAAGGCTGCGGTGGGTCACCGCATAGGGGAAGTACATGCGTACGGTGGTGCGCCCGCCCGCGGTACGGGTGAGCAGGACGTCCGCGACCTGCCGGGCTATCCACAGGCCCGCAGGCCCGGTGAGTATCGCCGGTTGCCGATAGCCCGCGTCGCTGGGGACGGCCTTCCCGCCGTGGTCCTGGACGTGCACGATCAGGGTGTCGTCCTGGGTCCAGGCGAACACCTGCACCGGCGGCCGGCCATGGCGCAGGCCGTTGGCGACCACTTCACTGGTCGCGGCGACGACGTGCCGGACGGCGGCGGGGGCGAAGTGCCGCTGGGCCGCGAACCGGGCGACGGCGGCGCGGCAGGCGCCCACCTCGGCGAAGTCCCACACGGTGAGGTCGACGTCGGTGACCGGCGGGGCGGGTGTCATCGGCGCCTGCGTGCGGGCCTTCAGGTAGGCGGCCGGTGGTACGTAGGCGGGGTTGTCGCGGTCGCCTCGACCCGTCAGTTCCCGGGGGTGAACCCGGCGGACGTCGTCGATGATCGATGCGGAGTGGTGCCGGCGGTGCCAGATGCAGGTGATCGGGCAGCCGTATCCGGCGTACGCCTCGTTGGTCATCGCCTCGTACTTCAGGTATGCGGCGGTGCGGTCGACCGGCGCCACCGGGTCGCTGACCACGTCGGGTTCGGCGACGACGTGGACCGCCTCCCGCCTCGCGTGCTGCTCGCGCAGGTAGCGGTCGAAGCCGCTGTAGGTGAACCCGAGCCGCTGGTAGAAGCCGTCCATGGCCGCCCACCGCAGGGCATCGGCGTCACGGCCGAGCCGGTCCCGGACGATCTGCGCGGTCGGGGAGCCGACCACCATCAGCACCGCCTGCCCAGCGGTGATCTCCCGGCGTAGCAGAGGCACGAGCCGCCGCTCGATCGTGTCCTCGGCGTCGACGACGAGCACGCCGTGAAGGAACCGCTCCAGGCCGCGATGATTCACCATGCCGGTCACTCCGGGCTCCCCGGCCGGTCGGGGTCGGGCCGGTCCAGCACCGTGCCGGGTTCGATCACCAGGCCGGGAGCGTCCCACACCTGGCAGAGGCCGAACGTATCCCACACCGCAGGTGAGCAGTGCAGGAGCAGGATCGTGCCCTTGGCGGCCGCCGCCGCACCCAGCCGCAGGAGCATCCGCAACCCGGCGACATCCAAGAACGTCACCGCGGTGCAGTCCACTGTCATGACCGGCGCGCCCACCAGCGCATAGATCCGCTGGCCGATCACCGCCGCGTTGGCGACATCGATCTCACCGGACACGGCGAGCTCACCGGCCGACCACACCACCTCGCAGCCGGCCACCACCTCGGACTGACGCTCCACCGACATCACACCCGACGTATCGACCAATCGTCACTTATGCCCGCTCAGGCCAGCCTCCGCCACGACACTGGCTACCCGCAACCCAAGCGCCGGAAAACGTCATCCCCTCCCCGCTGTCTCCGGGTCGAACACCCGGGAATCAGACGCGGAAGCGTCCCACGGCACTCTGCAGGTCGGTGGCCAGCCGCGCCAGTTCGGCGGCGGTGCGCTCCGCCTCGGTCAGCTCCGTCGTGGTCGTCTCGGCGGACGCCGCGACGCCGCGGATGTTCGCGGCGATGTCGGACGCGCCGCCGGCCGCCTCGGTGACGCTGCGGGACATCTCGCCGGCCGTCGTCGTCTGCTCCTCGACCGCCGCCGCGATGGTGAGCTGATAGTCGTTGATCCGGGCGATGATCCGGCCGATCTCACCGATGGTGTCGACCGCCTTGACGGTGTCGGACTGGATCGCCTCCACCCGCCGCGAGATGTCCTCGGTGGCCCGGGCGGTCTCCTGGGCGAGATCCTTGACCTCGCTGGCCACCACCGCGAAGCCCTTGCCCGACTCCCCGGCGCGGGCCGCCTCGATGGTCGCGTTGAGCGCCAGCAGGTTGGTCTGCTCGGCGATCGACGTGATGGCCTTGACCACGTTGTCGATCTCGGCCGACGACTCGCCGAGCTTGGCGACGGTCTTGTTGGTGACCTCGGCGGCGCCCACCGCGTCCGCGGCGACCCGGGCGGCGTCCTGTGCGTTCTGCGCGATCTCGCGGATGGACGACCGCATCTGCTCGGACCCGGCGGCGACGCTCTGCACGTTGTTCGACACGTCGCCCGCCGCCGTCGCGACCACGTTGGCCTGATCCGCAGCTCCCTGGGCACTGGTGGCGATCCGCCCGGTGACACCGGTGAGCCGCTGGGAGCTGTCACCCAGGGTGCGGGAACCGGCGGCAAGCGTCTCGACGGTGCGCCGGATGCCGTCTCTGGCCTCGTTGACCGCCGCGGCCATCCGGCCCAGCTCGTCGGAGGACCGGACCTCGGCCGGATGGGTCAGATCGCCGGTGGCGACCGCGTCCAGGGCGGCGGAGGTGCCACGCAGCTGCCGCGCCATCATCCGGGACACCGCGAACCCGACCGCGGCCGCAATGGTCAGGCCGAGCAGCAGTGCGGCGATCGTGACCGCCCGTGCCTCCCGGTACTTCTCGGCCGCCGCGTCGGCCATCGCGGTCGCGGCCGCGTCCTCGGCGCTGCGCAGCTCGGCGAGCGAGCCGAACAGCCGCGGCATGACCTCGGCGAATGCCGCGGAGATTCCCTCGACGGGCGGCGGGGTGAAGCCGGCCGGCGGTTCCTCGCCGAAGTCCACCGTGTCGCGCAACAGACGGTAGTCGGCGATGGCCTTGGCACACGCCTCCATCGCCGCCCGGCGCTCTGCGACGCCGCCGGTGTGTGCGTGACCGCCCTGCGGGCCGGTCGCCACGAGCTCCTGGTACTTGGCCAGCGCCGCGTCGACCGCGGCGTCGGCGGTCGCGACGTCCTTGCGGCCCTGGGTCCGCAGCGCCGGGTCACGATCGCCGTGGCTGTGCAGCAGCAGGCCGGCGTACATGTCCGACAGGCCGCCCCGCAGGTCGCCCAGATGCTTCAGGCTCTCGACGTGCACGGTCTTCGTGATCGCGAGGTCGTCACTCAGGTCCGACATCCGGCCGACCGACAGTGCGCCGACGCCGAGCGCCACGAGCGCGGTGATCCCCGCCGCGAGCAGGCCCTTGACGTTCACACTGCGGTCGGCCAGCCACCCGACGACGGGGTTACGGCGGACCGTGACCTCCACCGCGCGCGTCGCAGCCGTCGACCTCTTCATCGCCTTGTACGCTACGCGGTGGATCGGCCTCACAGGCGGGAAACGGCCGTCCGGCGCATTCCCGCCGCGGGATCGGCGCTAGGGAACGAGCTCCGGCGGGCGGCGCAGGTAGACCGCCCAGGTCACCAGGACGCCCACCACATAGAAGGCGATGAACGCGAGATAGGCCGCGTCCGCCGAGCCGTACGACAGGAACGACTGCCGGAAGGCGAGGTTGACGAGGACGCCGCCGAAGGCGCCGATCGCCCCGGCGATGCCGATCACCGCACCGGACAGGCGGCGGGCCTCGTGGACGTCGCCCGGGTGCTTCAACGCGAAGATCCGCGGGATCATCTTGTAGGTCGAGCCGTTGCCGATCCCGCTGACCACGAAGAGCGCGACGAAGCCGGCGACGTAGAGCGGCAGGGAGTGCTGCTGTGCGGCCACCAGGACGACGCCGGCGCCCAATGCCATGGCGACGAAGGTCCACGCCGTGACCCGGGCGCCGCCCAGCCGGTCCGCCAGCGCCCCGCCGATCGGGCGGACCAGCGAGCCCAGCAGCGGGCCGAGGAAGGTCAGGTACGCGGCCTCGGCCGGGGTGGAGAACACGTCGCGGAACTGCACCTGCAGCACCTGGCCGAAGGCGAAGCCGAAGCCGATGAACGAGCCGAACGTGCCGATGTAGAGCAGCGACATGATCCAGGTGTGCGGCTCCCGGACGGCGTCGCGCATTCCCCGCTTCTCGTTGCGCGCCTGGGTGAGGTTGTCCATGGTGAAGGCGGACGCGGCGGCGGCCACGACGATCAGCGGGATGTAGATGCCGGCCACGAGGCCGGGGTGGCCCGCGCCGAAGACGGCCAGGACGCCGAGGCCGACGAGTTGCACCGCCGCCACGCCGAGGTTGCCGCCGCCGGCGTTGATGCCCAGTGCCCAGCCCTTGAGCCGGTCGGGGTAGAAGGCATTGATGTTGGCCATCGAGGACGCGAAGTTGCCGCCGCCCACGCCCGCCACGGCGGCGAGCACCAGCAGGGTGGTGTACGAGACGCCGGGCTCGATGAGGAACGCGGCGAGCACCGAGGGGATCAGCAGCAGAGATGCGCTCACCACGGTCCAGTTGCGGCCGCCGAATCGGGCCACCGCGAAGGTGTACGGGATCCGCAGCACCGACCCGACCAGGGCCGGCACCGCGGTGAGCAGGAACTTGCCGGCCGGGTCGATCCCGTACGCGGGCCCGAGGAAGAGCACGAGGACCGACCACATCGTCCACACGGAGAAGCCGATGTGCTCGGAGAAGATCGAGACGATCAGGTTGCGGCGGGCGACCACGGCGCCCCCGTTCGCCCAGAAGGCCGGGTCCTCGGGCCGCCAGTCGTCGATCCAGCGTCCCCTGCGGCTCTGGGCCGGACGGTCCAAAATGGTCATGCTCATGCCGCGGGAACCTCCGTGTGGATGACGATGTGGCCGTCGTCGTCGACGCCGACGGGGTAGACGGTCAGGGAGGGCAACCCGGTCAGCGAGCAGCCGGTGGACAGGTCGAAGGCGTTGAGGTGCAGCGGGCAGAGCACGACCGAACCGTCGATCTGCCCGTCGGCGAGCGGGCCGCCGCGGTGCGGGCAGACGGCGGTCGTGGCACGCAGGGAACCGTCGCGCAACCGGAAGACGGCCACCATGGCGCCGTCCACAGTGTACGTACGACCCTCGCCGGGCGGGATCTCGGCTGCCGGGCCGAGCCGCGTGCTCATCGGACCGGCACCTGGGGCAGGACCACCAGCGGCAGCGAGGTCCGGAACTGCCCGGGTGTGACCGGTGCGTCCCGTTCCTTCCAGGGATCGGCATAGGCGGCCACGGATGCGGCCATCGCGGCGTCCAGGTCCGCGGCGATCCCGTCGGCGTCGTCGACGACGATCTCGCGGATGCGCTCGATCCCGATCCGGGGCACGAACGCGTACGTGCGCTCGAGCCAGTTGGCGTTCTCCCGGTAATACTGCAGGAACCGCCCGGTCAGCGTGACGACCTCGTCGGCGGTGGACACCGTCGTGAGCAGGTCGCCCTTGCGCACGTGTGCCCCGGCCGCCCCGCCCACGTAGATCTCCCAGCGGCCGCCGTCGACGGCGACGACGCCCAGGTCCTTCACGTACGCCTCGGCACAGTTGCGCGGGCAGCCGGTGACGGCGAGCTTCATCTTGCCCGGCCCCTCGATGCCCTGGTAGCGCTCCTCGAGTGCGATGCCGAGCGCGGTGGAGTCGCCGACGCCGAAGCGGCAGAAGTCCTGACCGACGCAGGTCTTCACGGTGCGGAAGCTCTTGGCGTAGGCGTACCCGGAGGGCATGTCGAGCTCGGACCAGATCTGCGGCAGCTTCTCCTTCGGCACGCCGAGCAGGTCGATGCGCTGCCCGCCGGTCAGCTTCACCATCGGCACGCTGTGCCGCTCGGCCACCTCGGCGATCCGCATGAGCTGGGCCGGCGTGGTGACGCCACCCTTCATCTGCGGCACCACGGAGAAGGTGCCGTCGCGCTGGATGTTGGCGTGCACCCGGTCGTTGATGAAGCGGGCGTCGCGCTCGTCCTCGTACTCATCACCCCACATCATCTTCAGCAGTGAGGCCAGGCCCATCTTGCTCTTGGCGTCCTCCTCGCCGCCCGGCACCAGGGTGGCGAAGACCGAGGACACCGACTTCAACCCGTGGGTGCGGATCGCCCGCATCAGCTCCGGCTTCGGCATCGGCACGCCGGGGACGTACCAGGAAGCGCGGGGATCCTCCTCGACCTCTCCCCCGGCGGCCCACTCGACGATCCGCTGGACGACGCTCTTGCAGGTGCCGCAGCCCTTGCCGGCCCGGGTGGCGTCCATGACGCCGGTGACGGTCTTGCAGCCGCCCTGCACCGTCTTCACCAGCGCGGCCTTGCTGACGCCGTTGCAGTTGCAGACCTGGGTGTCGTCGGGCATGTCCGCGGCGCTGACCTCGGCGGGCGGGCCGCCGAGGTCGAACATCAGCTCGGCGCGGTCCTCCGGCAGGGCCAGTCCGCGGTCGAACGCCTGCATGAGGAAGGCGACCTTGCGGACGTCGCCGACCAGGGTGGCGCCGATCAGGCGCCCGTCGCGGATGACGAGGCTCTTGTAGACGCCCTTGCGCGGCTCGCTGAAGACCACGGTCTCGTCGTCCTCGCGCTCGGCCTCCTGGATGCCCATCGCGGCGACGTCCACCCCGGCGACCTTCAGCTTGGTGGCGACCCGGGAGCCGTGGTACGCCGCCTCCGGGTCGCGCCCGGTGAGGTGGTCGGCGAGCACCTTCGCCTGCTCCCAGAGCGGCGCCACCAGTCCGTAGACCTCGCCGCGGTGCTGGACGCACTCGCCGACGGCGTAGATGTCGGGCTCGCCGCGCACGCGCATCTGGTCGTCGACGACGATGCCGCGGTCGACCTCGATGCCGCTCGCCTGCGCCACGGCGGCGTTGGGGCGGATGCCGGCCGCGATCACCACGACGTCGCAGGCAATCGTGCGGCCGTCTGCCAGCTTCACCCCGGTGACCGCGTGCTTGCCGAGGATCTCCGTGGTCATCGCGTCGGTGATCACCTCGATGCCGAGCTGCTCCACGCTGCGCTGCAGGGTCGCCCCGCCCTGCGCATCGAGCTGGGTGTTCATGAGGTGCCCCATGGCGTGCAGGAGCGTCACGTGGCTCACGTGGTTCTGCAGGCCGCGGGCCGCCTCCAGGCCGAGCAGGCCGCCGCCGATGACGACCGCGCGCTCGTGGTCGCGGGCGTAGCGGATCATCGCCCGGGTGTCGTCGAGCGTCCGGAAGGCGAAGACGCCCTGGTGGTATCCGCGACCGGGGCTGTGGATTCCCTTGATCGGCGGCACCCACGGGGTGCTGCCGGTGGCGATGATCAGCTTGTCGTACGGCGTCGCGGTGCCGTCCTCGGCGTACACCTGCCGAGCGCGCGGGTCGATGCGCGCGATGCGGGTGCCGGTGTGCAGGGTGATGCCGTTGTCGGCGTACCAGGACAGGTCGTTGAGGAAGATGCCCGCCTCGTCCTCCACCCCCGCGAGGACGTTCGAGAGCATGATGCGGTTGTAGTTGCCGTACGGCTCGTCGCCGAAGACCGTGACGGCGAAGTCGCCGTCACGGGCGAGGATCTCCTCGAGCGTGCGGGCGCCGGCCATGCCGTTGCCGATGACCACCAGACGCGGTTGCTGCACTTCAGCGGTTCCCTTCTTCCTCGGTTCGCGAGATCGCGACCGCGCACACCTTGAAGGCCGGCATCCGGGAATGCCGGTCGAGCGCGGGATCGGTGAGGGCGTTGACGGCGTTGTCGCCGCCCCAGTGGAACGGCGCGAAGACGGTGTCCGGGCGGATGCCGGGGTCGAGGCGTGCCCGGAAGAACGCGCGGCCGCGGCGGCTGCGCAGCTCGACCAGGTCGCTGTCGGCGATGCCGTGCCGCCGGGCCAGGTCGGGGTGCAGCTCGACGCGGGGCTCGGGCGTCGCCATGGTGAGCGCGGCGACGCGTCGGGTCTGGTTGCCGCTCTGGTACTGCTGCATCGTGCGGCCGGTCGTCAGGACGTACGGGAACTGCCGGTCCGGAAGCTCGTGCGGGTCGCGGTGCTCGACCCGCACGAACCGTGCCCGGCCGCCGGGCGTCGGGAAGTCCTCGGCGAACAGCCGCGGCGTGCCCGGATGGTCCTCGGACGGGCACGGCCAGAACACGCCCTGCTCGGCGTCGAGCCGCTCGTAGGTGATGCCGGCGTAGTCGGCGATCCCGCCGGCGCTGGCCCGGCGCAGCTCCTCGAACACCTCACGCGGCTCGGCGCTGAAGAACTCGCCGCGGCCGAGCAGCCCGGCGAGGTCGGCCATGAAGCGCAGGTCGGTGCGGACCTCCGGCGGCGGGGGCAGCGCCCGGCGCCGCCGGATGACCCGACCCTCCAGATTGGTCATCGTGCCCTCCTCCTCGGCCCACTGCGCCGTCGGCAGGACCACGTCGGCGAGCGCGGCGGTCTCGGAGAGGAAGATGTCGGAGACCACGAGCAGGTCGAGCGCGCGCAGCCGGTCGATGACGTGGGTGGCGTGCGGCGCCGAGACGGCGATGTTGCTGGCCAGCACGAGCAGCACCCGGACGCCGCCGTCGGTGCCGAGCCGGTCGAGCATCTCGTACGCGGACTTGCCTGGCATCGGCAGCTCGGCGGGGTCGATCCCCCACACCTTCGCCACGTGTTCGCGGGCGGCGGGGTCGTCGAGGCGCCGGTAGCCGGGAAGCTGATCGGCCTTCTGCCCGTGTTCGCGCCCGCCCTGCCCGTTGCCCTGGCCGGTGATCGTGCCGTAGCCCGAGTACGGGCGCCCGACCAGGCCCAGGGCGAGGGCGAGGTTGAGGTAGGCCTGCGCGGTGTCCGTACCGTTGCTGTGCTGTTCCGCACCCCGGGCGGTGAGGATCATCGCCGGGCCCTCGGTGGCGAGGAGCCGGACCGTCTCGCGCAGGTGCGCCTCCGGCACGCCGGTCATCCGCTCGACCCGGGCCGGCCAGTAGGCGTTGACCGCGGCGCGGACCGCCTCGAAGCCGCTCGTCCGGTCCCGGATGTAGTCCTCGTCGATCAGACCCTCGCGGATCGCGAGGTGCAGCAGGCCGTTGGCCAGCGCCAGGTCCGTGCCGGGCAGGGGCTGCAGATGCCGGTACGCGCCCTTCGCCGTCGCCGTCAGCCGCGGGTCCACGACGATGTGCCGGGCGCCCTCGGCCCGCCCCGCGTCGAGGTATTGCATCGAGGGCGGCATCGCGTCGGCCGGGTTGGCGCCGACCAGCAGCACCGTGCGCGCCCGGGCGACGTCCTCGAGCGGGAAGGGCAGCCCGCGGTCGATGCCGAACGCCCGGTTGGCGGCGGTGGCGGCCGACGACATGCAGAAGCGGCCGTTGTAGTCGATGGAGGCCGAGCGCAGGGCCACCCGGACGAACTTGCCGAGCGCGTACGCCTTCTCGTTGGTGAGCCCGCCGCCGCCGAACGCGCCGACGCTGTCCGGGCCGTACCGGCGCTGGCTGTCGCGGATCGCGGTGACGATCCGGTCCAGGGCCTCGTCCCAGGTCGCCGGGCGCAGCGGGCTGCGGCGGTCCGCGGGATCCTCGCGCACCAGCGGGGTCAGCAGGCGGTCCCGGTGGTCGAGCAGCTCCGCGGCGGTCCAGCCCTTGGCGCAGAGGCCGCCGCGGTTCACCGGGAAATCGGCGGGTTCCAGCTGCACCCGTGGGATCACGGGCGTCAGCCGGATGCCGCACTGCAACGCGCAGTACGGGCAATGCGTCTCGGTGGCCGTCACATGATCGATGGTGGCGGGCCGTCGTTTCGATTCACCGCGCGTGCCGATTGCCTCGAGGTTCGCAATTCCTTACAACTGTTGCGCGGTCGATGTGAGATCCGTTTGTCAGGCGGGCACGTCGTCGACCCGCAGCCGGTAGCCGCGCTTGACCACGGTCTCGATGTGCCCGCCCCCGCCGAGGGCGGTACGCAACCGCGCGATCGCGACGTCCACCGCGTGCGCGTCGGTGCCCCGGGGCAGGGCCTCGGCCAGCCGTTCCCGGGCGACGACGACGCCGGGGCGGGTCGCGAGTGCGCCGAGAATGGCCATCGCGGCCGGAGCCAGGGTCCGCAACTGTCCGCCGACGAGCACCGCGTGCCCACGGATCTCCAGCTCGTCCCCGGCCACCCGCAGCCGCGGCGCCCGGCGCGGCAGCTCGTCGGTGACGACCTTGACCAGCGCGCCGAGCCGCGACCGGTGCGGGGTGACCACCGGCACGCCTTGATCGACGAGCGAGGCGGCGGTGACGGGACCGACGCAGGCCGCCATCGTGGCGCCGCGGAACCGGTCCAGGACCTCGGCGGCGGCGTCGCCGGCGGTCTCCAGCAGGGCCTGCACGGCCGGGGCACTGGTGAACGTCACGGCGTCGAGCTGCCCCGCGGTGAGCCGGGCTACGAGGCGGTGCACCGGCGCCACGTCCGGCGGCAGCGTCCATCGGTAGACCGGGATTTCCACGACGGTGGCCCCGGCCGAGCGCAGAGCGCCGGTGAACTCGGCCTGCGGGCCGCCGTGAAGCTGCACGGCGATCCGCCGGCCGGAGACGCCCTGCGCCAGCAGCCACTGCAGGATCTCCTCCGACGACTCGGTCGCGGCGGACCAGTCCTCGGTGAGGCCGGCGGCCCGGATCGCCCCGCACGGCTTGGCGCCCCGGGCGATCATCCGGGCCCGGCCCAGCGCGGCCCGCAGGGTGTCGCCCATCCCCCAGCCCTCGGCCGCCTCCAGCCAGCCCCGGAAGCCGATGCCGGTGGTGGCGACGACGATGTCCGGGGCGAGCCCGACGCACACCTCGGTCGCGGCCTGCAAGGCCCGGTCGTCGCGCAACGGCACGATGGTGATCACGGGTGCGACGACGACGCGCGCCCCACGCCGCTCCAGCAGGGCGGCGAGCTCGTCACGCCGCCGCTCGGCGGTGACGGCCACGGTGAACCCGGCGAGCGGGCCCGCACCGTCGTTCTGCTCGGCTCTCACCCGACAGATGCTCGCCACCGGGCGTTACGGGCCGAGATCCCGCATGTTTCCCGGATGTCAACGGAGTCTTTTGATCACCTCAAGAACCCCTCTGTTCGGTGCGCGATGCCGGGTGCGGTCCGATGGCGCGAGCGGGGCCGCCGGAGTGAGACCCCACTGCGGAGCCGCTCATCGAGAAGCGCACATGGCAATGCCGGGTCGAAGCGCGTGGTCCGGGCAGTCGTGGGCCGGTCGTGGACCGCGGGCGCCTGGACCGGACGCTCCTGGACCGCCGGGAGCTGGTGCGGACGCTCCTGGACCGGACGAAGCTGGACCTGAACCGCCGGCGGTCACTCGGTCCTCACCGAGCGGCGGCGCTCCTGGCACAATCGCGGCGTGAACGGTCCAGAACTGGTCTTGGTGCTGCGCTATCGCAAGGCCGTGACGTACGGCTTCCACGTGCTGCTGGGCGCCCTGGAGCAGCACGAGACCGCCACCCGCTACGAGGTCCGGTTCGGTGACACGCCGGAGGCCACCGCCGAGCACATCCACAGTGCCCTCGCCGCGGGTGCCCGGGTGCTGGTCCTCTGGTCGTTCTACTCGCCCGACGCGGCCTCGCTCGCCGCCGAGCTCGCACAGATCCGGAGCGTGGTCGACGATCCCCGGGTCCGGCACGTGGCGGGTGGTGTGCACGCCACCGCCGAGCCGGTGCAGACGCTGGACGCGGGCTGGGACGTCGCCGCCGTCGGCGAGGGAGAGACGACGCTGCTGCGGCTCGTCGACGCCGCCGGGGATCCGGCCGGTGTCACCGGCCTGGTCTATCGCGACGCGCAGGGCGCGCTGGTCCGGACGGGCCGCCCGCAACGCCGGCCCCTCGACGACTTCCGCGGCTTCAGCCTGCGATGGGACCGGTTCAACGCGCTGGAGATCACCCGCGGCTGCGTCTTCTCGTGCCGGTTCTGCCAGACGCCGTTCATGTTCTCCGCGCGGTTCCGGCATCGTAGCGCCGGCAATGTGCGGTGGCACGTCGACCGGATGCGGGAGCGGGGGCTGCGCGACGTCCGGTTCATCACGCCGACGGCGCTGTCCTACGGCAGTCAGACGGACGAGCCGAACCTCGCGGCGGTCGAGGAGCTGCTCGCCACCTGCAAGGAGGGCATCGGGCCGGAGGGCCGGGTCTTCTTCGGGTCCTTTCCCAGCGAGATCCGGCCCGAGCATGTCAGCCGCGAGGCGCTGCGCCTGGTGAAGAGGTACTGCGCCAACAACAACATCATCGTCGGGGCGCAGTCCGGGTCCGACCGCGTTCTCGACGCCGCCAAGCGGGGGCACGGCGTCGACGACGTCAAGCGGGCGGTGTGCCTCGGGGTGGAGGAGGGTTTCCGGATCAACGTCGACATGATCTTCGGCATGCCCGGGGAGGGCGCGACGGAGGTCGCGGAGTCGCTGGCGCTCGCCGGCGAGCTGGCCGATCTCGGCGCCCGCATCCACGCCCACACCTTCATGCCGCTGCCGGGCACGCCCTGGCGTGACGCTCCGCCGGGCGACGTCGACCCCGCAACGATCAGCGAGGTGGACCGGCTCTCCCGGCGCGGCGCTCTCTATGGGCACTGGCAGAAGCAGCGCGGCCACGCGGCCCGGCTCGCCGCCGCGGCGCAGGCCTATCCGCGGCCGGGCCGCAGCCGCACGATCCTGCCGACCCTCCCGCCCGTCGAATAGCCGGAGCCGCGCGCCGCGCGGGACAGGTCTCAGGACGGATTCCGGGCCGCGAGCAGGCGGCCGACCGCGTCCGCGGCTTTGCACGCGGAGCCGGTCAGGATCATCACCGTGGCCTCGTCGCGGCGCAGCGATCCCCGGCGCAGGAACTCCCGCACGGCCGGGACGACGATCGCGCTGGTCGGCTCGGCGTAGAGGCCCCGCCCGGCCAGCTCGAAGGTCGCCGGGCCGATGTCGTGCTCGGCCACCGCCGCCATGTCGCCGCCGGAGACCCGGATCGCCTCGAGCACCTCACGGTCGCGGACGGGCCGGGCGATGGCCGTACCCTCGGCGACCGTCGGTGCCCACTCCCCCGGCGCCGTCTCGCCGGCGCCGCCGGCGAACGCGGCCACGAGCGGGGCGCAGTGGCCCGGCTGGGCGACCAGCAGGCGTGGGCGGCGGGTGATCGCGCCGGAGGACAGCAGTTCGCCGAAGCCGAGGTGCAGACCCAGCACCAGGCTGCCGGCACCGCAGGGCAGGACCACCGCGTCCGGCGCGGCGAAGCCCAGGTCCTCCCAGATTTCGTACGCCAGCAGCTTCGTACCCTGCAGGAAGAACGGATGCCAGTTGTGGCTGGCGTAGAACACCGAGGCGGACCGCCGCACGGCCGCGTCGGCGGTGTCCTGGCGGCTGCCCGGCACCAGCTCCACCGTGGCGCCGTGCACCCGGCTCTGCTGGATCTTGGCGGCGGAGGTCGCCTCGGGGGCGAGGACCGTGGCGCGGATCCCGGCGGCGGCCGCGTACGCGGCGACCGAGGAGCCTCCGTTGCCGCTGCTGTCCTCCAGCATCTCGGTGACGCCCTGCCGGCGCAGGGCGGAGACCATGACGGTGGTGCCGCGGTCCTTGAAGCTGCCCGTCGGGTTCAGCCACTCCGGCTTGACCCGCAGCACGACGCCGTCGAGGTCGAGGGGCAGCATCGGCGTCCACCCCTCGCCGAGCGTCACCGGGTGCGCGATCGGCACCGGCAGGGCGGCGGCATAGCGCCAGGCCGAGCGTACGGAGGTGTCGACGTCGGCGCGGGTGATGCCGGGCAGCGGCGCCACCATGAGCGGCGAACCGTCGTCGCCGCGCCACCGCGGCTCGTCCAGGGGGTAGCGGCGGCCGGAGCGGTCGACGAGAAACATGCCGCCATCCTCGCAGAAAAAATCTTGCCGGACCTCTTGGCACTCGCCAGGGGACAGTGCTAAAAAATTAACTGTCGCTGCAGCTCAACCGCGGTGATGACCACCTCGGAACCGGCTGAGCGACCTCGGCAGAGAAGATCAGATCGCCGAGCGCCACGCGCCCGCCGGACCGGCCGGCGGGCCGCACGAGGAGGTGGATTGTGGTGCTGACCTTTGATCCTTTCCGCGAGCTCGACCGCCTGGCGGGCCAGGTTCTCGGCGCCGCTCCGGGGTCCGGCGGGGCCGCGACCGCCGCGATGCCGATGGATCTCTACCGCTCCGGTGACCACTTCGTCCTGCACTGCGACCTGGCCGGTGTCGATCCCGGCTCGGTCCAGGTCGACGTCGACAACCGCATCCTGACCATCCGCGCCGAGCGCTCGCCGCGCACCGACTCCGACGTCCAGTGGCTGCGCCGCGAACGGGTCACCGGCACCTTCGAGCGCCGCCTGACCCTCGGCGACGGTCTCGACCTCGACCGCATCGCGGCGACCTGGCAGGACGGCGTGCTGACGCTGACCATCCCGATCGCGCAGGCCGCCAAGCCGCGCCGCATCGACATCGCCACCCCGACCGCCGCACCGGCGCTCCAGAGCGAGGGTGGCCCGGTGGTCGAGGGCAGCGCCCAGGAGAGGCCGGCCGTTTCGTCGTGACCCGGCGTCCCCGGAGCCGGGCGGTGCGCCCCTCCGGGGCATGCACGGGTGGCCTCGCCGGGCGTGGAATCCTCCACTTCCGCGCCCGGCGAGCCCCCTTCGGGCTCACCGGACCGCGGCGCCCCCCTTCGGCTCGCCGGACCGCGGGGCCCCGGAGCCCCCTTCGGCTCACCGGACCGCGGCGCCCCGGCGGCCCAGCAGCCGCCCGACACCGGTCCGCACGGAATCGCGGCCCACGCGAAGTGCCGCGCCGACCCGGTTCACCACACCGTCCCCGGTGATCAACAGCTCTCCCACGTACGCCGAGGCGCGGTCCATCACCAGCATGGCGCGCGCCAGATCCTCCTCGTCGTCGCGCAGCGCCCAGAGCCGCTCGGCCTGCTCCCAGGCGCGGGCGCGGGTCGCGGCCACGAGGACCCGCTGGCTCCAGTCGTCGAGGTCGCCGACCAGGCCGTCGATGCGGAGCTGCCAGCGGGTCGAGTAGCGCCGGCGCAGCCCCGGGATCTCCGCGTAGAAGATGTCGTTGACCAGCAGATAGTCCGGATGGACCAGCTCGTCGCGCGGCGGGCCGAGGCGTTCCCACGTGGCGGTCAGGGCCAGCGCCAGGTCGTGGTTGATGTGGGCGTTCACGCCCAGCATCGCGGCGGCGAGCTTGCTGAGCCGGTGGTCCTGGGCACGGCGGAAGAGGATCTCCCAGGCATCCGGCGTGGTCAGGTCCTCCTCGCCCCAGAGGCGTAGCGCCTCGAAGTAGCGCTTGGCGAACTCGACGTCGAGCAGCTCCAGGAAGTCGGCGTCGCGCACCGTCGAGCCCCGCAGCGCCGTCTCGACCCGGTCGGTGATCGTGAAGTAGAGAGAGTTGAAGGCGGCGACCCGGTTGGCCGCGGGCGGCGGCAGCTCATTCATGATCTGCTGCGCCCGGGTCAGCATCCGCAGCACGTCGCCGATGGTGTCCGGGCAGTCGGCGCACAGCTCGGCCATCTGCTCGGCGGCGGGCGCCCAGCCGCGACCGCCGGGCACCAGGCCCGGTTCGTCCGGTGCGATCCGCAGGCGTTCCTCACGCAACAGCTTGGCGCTGCTCTGCACGTCACCGCGGTCGAAAGCGACAGTCGTGGTCATGGTGGCCCCCCAGCCCCCGAAGCTTCCCTGTCGGTCGTCCACAGTGCTGAAGATCGCGGCGATTGACCAGCTTCCCGGCGGCTACCCGACACTAGTAGCGCTCCGGTCAGCGAGGAAGCAGATTATCTAATCGGGCCACATCGATGGCGCCGCCGGAGACTACCACGCCGATCTCGACCTGTGGGACCCGTGCGCCCACCGGGCACGGCGGCGACTCCCGTGGCGCGTCCAGGCCCGGATCTTCGTGCGGGTCACGCCTTCAGCCGCGCCTTCTGGACCTTACCCATGGCGTTGCGGGGCAGCTCCGCGACGAGGCGCACCACCCGGGGCCGCTTGTGCGCGGCCAGCCGGGCGGCGACGAACGCCGCGAGCTCGCCCGGATCGGGGCGGCCGTCGGCGACCACGAAGGCGGTCACCTGTTCGCCCAGGTCCGGGTGCGGGGTCCCGATCACCGCGGCTTCGCGCACGGCGGGATGCGCCAGCAACGCGTCCTCCACCTCGCCGGCGCCGACCCGGTATCCGCCGGTCTTGATGAGATCGGTGGAGGCCCGGCCGACGATCCGGTGCCAGCCGTCGGCCCCGATGGTGGCGACGTCGCCGGTGCGGAACCAGCCGTCGGCGGTGAGCGGGGCGGCGGCGGTGCCGTCCGGCCGCAGATACCCGTCGAAGAGCGTCGCACCGCGGACCTCGAGCTGGCCGATGGTGGCGCCGTCGGCCGTCAGCGGCTCGCCCGAGTCGCCGGCCAGGCGGGTCTCGACGCCGGCGACGGGCAGGCCGACGTGGCCCGCACGCCGCTCGCCGTCCGCGCGGGCGCTGACCGTGATGAGGGTCTCGGTCATGCCGTACCGCTCCACCGGCGCGTGCCCGGTCAGGGCGGCCAGGTCGTCGAAGACCGGCACCGGCAACGGCGCGCTGCCCGACACCAGCAACCGCGCTCCCCGCAACGCGCGCGCCTCCTGGGATGCGGCGCACACCCGCGACCAGACGGTCGGCACTCCGAAGTAGAGGCTGCCCCCGGCCTGGGCGTACGCCTGCGGGGTGGGCCGTCCGGTGTGCACGAGCCGCGATCCGGTCCGCAGCGCGCCGAGCACACCGAGCACCAGCCCGTGGACGTGGTAGAGCGGCAGCCCGTGGACGAGGGTGTCGCCGGCCGTCCACTGCCAGGCCTCGGCCAGGGCGTCCAGCCCGGCGGCGATCGCCCGGCGCGACAGCACGACGCCCTTCGGCGCTCCGGTCGTCCCGCTGGTGTAGAGCACGAGGGCCGGTGCGCCGGCGTCCGGCTCGGCGGGGACGGTCCCGCGGCCGGGCCCGGAGACGGGCACGACGGGCAGGCCGCTCTGCCCGGCGGCCTCCGGATCGTCGGAGAGCATCACGGCCGCGCCGGAGTCCCGCAGGATGTGCGCCCGTTCGACGTCGCCGGCGTCCGGCGGCACGGGAACGATCGGCACCCCGGCCAGCAGCCCGGCGGTCACGGCCACCACGGTCGGCGCCCCGGGGACCGCGTGCACCGCGGCCATGGGCACACCCCGCAGCTCGGCGGCGAGGGCGGCGGCCCGGCCGAGCAGGTCGTGTCGGGACAGTGTCGTTCCGGGTGTAGCGACGGCCCGCTCATCGTCCGCGGGGTCGTGCAGGGCTCGCAGCAGGCGCATGCCCGCGATGATCTCAGACTGCCCGGCCCTATCGTCTTGTCATGACGCGCATCCTGTTGATCTCGGGTGACACACGGGAGGGCTCCCTGCACACCGCCGCGCTGCGGACCGCCGTGCGGTACGCGCCCGCGAGCATCGCCGTCAGCCTCTACGACGGCCTGCGCACCCTGCCTGCGTTCGTCCCCGGGGAGCCGGTCCCGCCGGCCGCCGTGGCCCTGCTGCGCCACCGTGCCGGAGCGGCGGACGCCGTGCTGGTCAGCACCCCGGAATACGCCGGTTCGCTGCCGGGCAGCCTCAAGAACCTGTTCGACTGGCTCGTCGACAGCGGTGAGCTTCAGGGCAAGCCGGCGGCCTGGCTCTCGCTGTGCCCACCGACGCAGGACCAGGCGGCCCTGGCGACGCTGGAGACGGTGCTGGCGCACGCCCGGGCCCGGTTGCTGAAGCCGGCGTGCATCCGGCTCCCGCTCGGCCCGCGGGCCGTCGACGGCGGTGTGGTCACCGACCCTCGCATGCAGACGGTGCTGCAGGACATGCTCCGCGCCCTGGAGCGGGTCATCGCGCTGCCCGAGCCGCGGCAGGCTCCGTCGTGGCAGGTGCACTCGAGCCTTTTCCCGGTCGTTCCGCGCCGGAACAGGTCCGGCTTCGACCCCGGGAGAATAGACACCTGACCTGGCCGTTCGGCTATGAACCAGCTCACCCCGCCCGACCGGTGATGACGCAGCGCGCACCCCCGTCATCGACCGTTGACGATCACTTATTGATCCTATCGAGCCCGATCTCCGTACGACCACGTCTGCACCGGCAGTGCAGAGTCACTCTCAGCGAATCTGCACGGCGACTGCCCGCATCGAGCGGTTTGCTTCCCGCCGAGAGCCGCTGTTACCTTCGCCCCGCTTCCGGCGCCGGAAAAACTCAGGAAATTCCGAGCAGCGCAGCAATTTTTTCACTCACTTCGCATTCGTGCGTGAATTTTTGCTGCCCGGCGTCCGGAGAAGGGGGAGGAAATGTCGAACACCAAACGTCGCGACCTGCTCAAGTTCGCCGGCGCCGCCACCGTGGCCGCCGGCACTGGAGCACTCATCGTGCAGGTCACCACCGCCGGAGGCTCGCAGGCCGCCGTCGATGCGCCGGCCGCCGCCGAGCGTCCGAATCAGATCACCGAGACCTACCGCGGCCGCCGGATCGAGATCGGTCCCGCGTCGCCGGCGCAGAAGCAGGCCCAGGCCCACCACCTGACCGCCACCGGTGGCGCGGCCGACCTCGGGATCCGCATCGACGGCGTCCCGCTGCACGTGATGCAGAACGCCGACGGCACCTACACCAGCGTGTCGAACCACTACGAGAGCTTCAAGTCCCTGCGCGAGGTCGCCCGCGCCGCCGTCGACGAGCTCGACGGTGCCCGCCTGCTGCCGCTGCAGCACGGCTGACCCCTCCTACTCGAAAGGCGACTGCACCCCACATGGGCGTACGCAAGGACCAGCGCAACCTGTCCGCCACGGAGAAGAAGGCGTTCGTCGACGCCGTGCTGCAGCTCAAGCGCAGCGGCCGGTACGACGCCTTCGTCCGTACCCACAACCAGTTCATCGTCAGCGACTCCGACAACGGCAACCGCGTCGGGCACCGTTCGCCGTCGTTCCTTCCGTGGCACCGGCAGTTCCTGCTCGACTTCGAGCGGGCGCTGCAGGCCATCGATCCGGCCGTGAACCTGCCGTACTGGAACTGGACCGTCGACCGCACCGCCACCTCGTCGATCTGGGCCGCGGACTTCATGGGCGGCAACGGCCGCAGCTCGGACGGCCAGGTCACCACCGGCCCGTTCGCGTTCAACACCGGCAACTGGACGATCAACGTCCGCAGTGACAGCCGCAACTACCTGCGCCGGGCGCTGGGCGCCGGCGGGCGCTCCCTGCCGACCGCCACCCAGCTTCAGACGGTGCTCGCCCAGACGGTGTACGACGTCGCGCCGTGGAACAGCACCTCCGCCACCGGCTTCCGCAACCAGCTCGAGGGCTGGCGCGGACCGGGCATGCACAACAGCGTGCACGTCTGGGTGGGCGGCGACATGCAGACCGGCACGTCCCCCAACGACCCGGTGTTCTGGCTGCACCACTGCCACATCGACAAGCTGTGGTCGGACTGGCAGAGGGCGCACCCGACCTCCGGTTACCTGCCGACCGGAAACACCACCAACGTCGTGGACCTGAACGACACCATGACCCCCTGGGGCACCGTGCGGCCGGCCGACATGCTGACCCACACCGCCTGGTACACCTACGAGTGACCTGGCCGGGATGACCCGGTGGCACCGGCCCGGGCGACGCCAGTTGCCCGGGCCGGGATCCCCACCTTGATCAACCCTGCCGTGATCGCAGCCATCGGCAGCCGGGCACCCGACCTGAGACTTCCGGCCGCATATCCTCACTGAGCTGGGGTAAAGGGTGGCCATGAGCGACACACGGATGCGGCTGGACGGGCCCGCCGAGGCGTCCACCGGGACCCTCGTCCAGCAGATGACCGAGCAGGTGTCCGCCCTCGTGCGCGAGGAGCTGGCGCTCGCGCGTACGGAGACGGTGGAGAAGGGCAAACGGGCCGGGACCGGCGCCGGACTGCTCGGCGGGGCCGGCGTCCTCGCTCTGTACGGTGTCTCCACCCTGCTGCTGACCATCGGCGCCCTGCTGGCGCTGGCCTGGCCGGCCTGGCTGGCCGCCCTCACGGTCATGGCCGTGGTGTTCACGGGGGCGGCCGTCGCCGCCCTGGTCGGCAAGAAGCAGGTCGAGCAGGCGGTGCCGCCCGCGCCGACCGCCGCCGTGGCCAGCACCAAGCGTGACGTGGACACCGTCGCGGCGGCCGTACGGGACGGCCGCCGGGGCTGAGCCTGCGCCACCCGGGGGCACACCGACGGCGGACACCGCGAGTGTCCGTTGGACGCCCATGATCGCGGCGGCGATAGTGGCGTCATGATCTACGCCGCCGCATCGGACCGATACACCAGTGGAATGCAGTACCGCCGCACCGGGAGCTCCGGGCTCGACCTGCCCGTGCTCTCGCTCGGTTTCTGGCACAACTTCGGCGACGACAAGCCGTTCGAGCAGAAGCGGGCCATCACCCGGCGCGCCTTCGACCTCGGCGTCACGCACTTCGACCTCGCCAACAACTACGGGCCGCCGTACGGCGCCGCCGAGGTGAGCTTCGGCCAGTTGATGCGCGAGGACCTGCGGCCGTACCGGGACGAGATCGTGGTCTCGACGAAGGCCGGCTGGGACATGTGGCCGGGCCCGTACGGCCGGGGCGGCGGCGGGCGCAAGTACGTGCTCGCCAGCCTCGACCAGTCGCTGAGCCGGATGGGCCTCGACTACGTCGACATCTTCTACTCGCACCGCTACGACCCCACGACCCCGCTGGAGGAGACCGCCTCGGCGCTGGACGCCGCCGTCCGCGCGGGCAAGGCCCTCTACGTGGGCATCTCCTCCTACGACGCCGAGCACACCCGCCGGATGGCGGCATTGCTGCGCGAGCTCGGCACGCCGCTGCTGATCCACCAGCCGTCGTACTCGATGTTGAACCGCTGGATCGAGACCGAGGGCCTGCTCGACGCGGCCGCCGAGGTGGGCGCCGGGGTCATCGGCTTCACCGCGCTGGCCCAGGGACTCCTCACCGGCAGATATCTGCACGGCATCCCGGAGGGTTCGCGCGCCACCCAGGGCAAGTCGCTGGACCCGGGTTCGATCGACGAGGCGCTGCTCTCGCGGCTGCGCGCGCTCGACGAGGTCGCCCAGGCCCGCGGGCAGAACCTGGCCCAACTCGCGCTGGCCTGGGCGCTGCGCGATCCGCGCGTCACCTCGCTGGTGATCGGCGCCAGCAGCGTGCGGCAGCTCGAGCAGAACGTGGCGGCGCTCGGCAACCTCGCCTTCACCGACGACGAGCTGGCCCTGATCGACAAGATCCTCGACGCCGACCTCTCCTCGGTGGACCTCTGGGCAGGCGCACGCCAGGGCAAGGTCACGTGACAGTAAGCACTCAAGTGAGACGGTTCTGTCTCATCTGAGCTACATTCGTCTCATGAAGGAACGAGACGACATCCTGCGGGCGGCGGCCGAGTTCCTGGGCCGCCGCCCGAACGCGACCCAGGACGAGATCGCCAAGGCCGCCGGGGTGAGCCGGGCGACCCTGCACCGGCACTTCGCCGGGCGGGCCGCGCTGTTCGCGGCCCTCGAGCAGCTCGCCGTGGAGCAGATGCGGCAGGCGCTGCACACGGCCCGGCTCGCGGAGGGCCCGGCCGCCGACGCCCTGGGCCGCCTCGTGGCCGCCAGTCAGGCCGCGTCCGCCTACCTGGCGCTGATGTACAGCCAGAGCCAGGAATACGACCCCGAGCACCCGCACGAGGCCTGGGCCGAGATCGACGAGCAGATCGCCGCGCTCTTCCGGCGCGGGCAGGAGGCCGGCGAGTTCCGGCTCGACCTCGGCCCGGCCTGGCTGGCCGACGCCTTCTACAGCCTGGCGGCGGGCGCGGCGTGGTCCGTGCAGACCGGCCGGGCCGCCGCCCGGGACTTCTCCCACATGATCACCACGCTCCTGCTGCACGGCGCGATGCGCCGCGGCGAGCGACCCGAGTAGGGAGTGACGCCATGGCCGCCATCACCACCGGCTCCGGCCCCGCCTCCGGCTCGGGCACCGCACCGGGCGCGCCGACCCGCTGGCTGGGCTTCGGCGCCCTGATCCTCGCGGTACTGCTCGTCTCGGTCGACGGCACCGTCCTGGCCCTGGCCATGCCGTCCATCAGCCGGGACCTCGCCGCGACCGGCACGCAGATGCTGTGGATCGGCGACGTCTACTCGTTCGTCCTCGCCGGCCTGCTGGTCACCATGGGCACCCTGGGCGACCGGATCGGCCGCCGCAGACTGCTGCTGTACGGGGCCGCCGGCTTCGGGCTCGTCTCCGCGATGATCGCCTACGCCCCCAGCGCGCAGTGGCTGATCGCGGGCCGCGTCCTGCTGGGCGTCGCCGGCGCGACGCTGATGCCTGCCACGCTCGCACTCATCCGCACGCTCTTCCCCGACAGCAGGGAACGCAGCACGGCGATCGGCATCTGGGGCGCCGCCATGTCCGCGGGCGCGGCGCTCGGCCCCGTCCTCGGCGGATTCCTCCTGGAGCACTTCTGGTGGGGCGCCGCCTTCCTCATCAACGTGCCCGTCATGGCGGTGCTGCTGGTGGCCGGCGTCAAACTCCTGCCCGAGTCGAAGAACGCCGAGCCGGGGCCGTGGGACCTGCCCAGCGTCGCGCTCTCCATGGTCGGCTTGTTCGGAGCGGTCTTCGCCATCAAGGAGATCGCCGCGCACGGGCCGGCCGCCGGAAACGTGAGCGCCGCCGTCGCCGGCGCGGCCGCGCTCATCGCCTTCGCCCGGCGTCAGCTCAGGCTGCCGTACCCGCTCATCGACGTCCGACTGTTCCGCAACCGCACGTTCACCGGCGTGATCGCGGCCGGCATGCTCTCGGTCCTCGGGCTCTCCGGACTGGTCTACTTCCTGTCGCAGTACTTCCAGCTCGTCGAGGGTTTCAGCCCCCTCGAGGCCGGCCTGGCCGAGCTGCCCGCCGCGATCGGCTCCATGGTGCTCGGCGTCCTGGCCGGCGCCGCAGTCCGCCGCACCTCCGTCCGCGCGGTCCTCGGCGGGGGGACGGCGCTCAGCGGCCTCGCCATGGCCACCCTGATCACGATCGACGCGTCTACTCCGTACCTGCTGCTCGGCACGGCCCTGTTCCTCATGGGTGCGGGCATGGGACTCGCCTTCACCGTGGCCAGCGACGTCATTCTGACCGTGGTGCCCCCGGAGCAGGCCGGTGCGGCGTCCGCGGTCTCCGAGACCGCCTACGAACTCGGCATGGCCCTCGGCATCGCCACCCTCGGCACGGTCGTCACCGGCGCCTACCGCGGCCTCGATCTGCCGGCCGACCTCCCGCCGGAGCTCGCCGCGGCCCGCGACTCCCTGGCCGGGGCGGTACAGGCCGCCGTCACACTGCCTCCGGAGCCGGCCACGGCGCTCCTGGACGCGGCCCGGACCGCCTTCACCGACGGACTCGCCCTCGCCACGACGGCCGGCAGCATCCTGCTCCTCGCCGCCGCGGCCGCGGTGGTGGCCCTCATCAAGCGGCAACGACCCGCCGGACACGAGCACCGCAGGCCCGGAGTGCACTGAGAGGGGCGTCACCGGCGATCTCACATCGTGGGAGATTGTCGGTGACGTCTCCCGCGTCACACAAGCCGGTGACGCTGCAGGTCATCCCCGCTGTACAGCGCGAGAACGACCTTCCACTGTGGCGAAAAGGTCAGCGCGGCGCCGGTGAAACTCCAACGATGGACATCGACGCCGTTGCGCTGCTCGCGGCGCGACGGACGGTATTCGTGGCCGCCGGACGGACGTCCGGCACGGCCACACGCCATTCGGGGGAGGGCACATGAATCACACGGGTCAGGACGTTCTGAGGCGGCTCCGGTCACGGCTGACCGCCCGGAGCAACCGATCGCGCGTCACGTCGACAGGTCATCCGTTCGCCAGAGGCGACTACCGGTCCTCCCGCGACACCGCGGCGAGCAGGCTGCGCGGCGCGGACGCGGAGCTGCTCGGCCTGACGGGCCGCCCCAGGCGGCCGAACGCCACTCTGGTCGACTACTACGCGCGCTCGTAGGCCGGACCGCCGGCGTCCGCGCCGCTCTTGCGGACGGGCGCGGACGCCGGCGCCGGGATCAGTTGCCGAGGTCGCGGACGAACACGTCGATGGCGCCGTTGGTGTCGCCGGGCACGAGGTTCGAGGCGTACGACTCGAAGGCGACGTATCGGCCGTCGGCCGAGATCGACGGCGAGGTGCTGGAGTCGTTGCGCTGGCCGCGCGTACGCCGCAGAGGCTCCTTCGGGCCTCCAGGCGTCGAATCGTTACCTTCTGTTCGGTCGCCTCTCGGCGCTCTTCCGGCGGACAGGCCGGAGCATTGCCCGTGAAGGCCGGAATCCCTGTTCCGGCCCCGGAGAGGCCCGGCCGTCCGGCGACGACCACAACGACCGCCGTCAACAGGGGCAGGGAGGGTCGGTTCCGCGGCCGGGGACGGGCTGCCCGATACTCGTGGCATGATCACGCTGGGGGAATCGACAGGTCTCAGGATCGAGCGGGACGACCTTGCCCGCGAGCAGGTTCGGCAGCTCATCGCCGAGCATCTCGCCGACATGCACGCGACCTCGCCCGCCGAGAGTGTGCATGCGCTGGACCACGGGGGGCTCCGCGCGGACGGGGTGTCGTTCTGGACCGTGTGGGACGGCGCAGAGCTGCTCGGCTGCGGCGCGTTGAAGGAGCTGGACCCGTCGGCGGGTGAGATCAAGGCGATGCGTACCCGCCCGGAGGCGCGCGGTCGCGGCGTCGCCGCCCACCTGCTCGCGTTCCTGATCGACGAGGCGCGCACCAGGGGCTACCACAGCGTCAGCCTGGAGACGGGTACCCAGGACTTCTTCGCACCGGCCCGGCGGCTCTACGGCCGGCACGGATTCGTCCCGTGCCCGCCCTTCGCGGACTACACGCGCGACCCGAACAGCACATACCTGACGCTCCGCCTCGACTCCCCCGCACCGGCCGGCGGATGACGCCCGCCTGCGCCGCCGCGGCCGCCGCGGTCACCCCCGTCCGGAAATAGAGAAGCGTCAGCACGCATGGCCGGTTACCGTCCTGGCCGTGGAGAATCCGGACGGGTATTTCGGTGAGCAGGTGGCGGCGCGGTACGACGACCCCTCGTCGGAGATGTTCCAGCCGGAGCTCGTTCACACCACTGCGGAGGTGCTGGCGCAGCTCGCGGGCACCGGTCCGGCGCTGGAGCTGGGCATCGGCACGGGCCGCGTGGCACTCCCGCTGGCGCGGCGCGGAGTGCCCGTGCACGGCATCGATTTGTCCCGCGCCATGGTGGCGCGGATGCGCGCCAAGCCTGGCGGCGACCGGATCGACGTCACCAACGGTCCGCCCGTATCCCGCCACCGCGTCGCGGTGGGCGTACGACGACTACGACCTCGCCACCCAGGCACTGACCTCGAACTATCTGTTCCTCTCCGGCGGACGGGCCGAACAGCGCAGCATCCCCTTCCGCTACGTATGGCCCGCGGAGCTCGATCTCATGGCCCGCCTCGCGGGCCTGCGGCTGAGGCACCGCTGGGCCGGCTGGGACCGTGCCCCCTTCACCGGCGACAGCGCTCGGCACGTCTCGGTCTGGGAAAAGCCGCACTGACTCATTCGGTGGACGGCCACAACTGCACGAGCACCCGACCTTCCACGGTGTCCTGACGGTAGGCGACGTCGTCGCGGGAATCGCGGGACACCTCCCGGTGGTCACCGAGAAGGTAGAGGAAGCCGTCGGGCACGGTGGTGGTGCGGCAGTCGGTCCGCGCGGCCCGCGGATCCGCGGGCAGATAGGGCTCATCCACCGGCCGGCCGTTGCGGAACACCTTGCCGTCGCGGCACTCGATGGTGTCGCCGGGCAGCCCGACGACCCGCTTGACGGTGGTCCAGGACGGCGATCCGGCCTCGGCCGGCATCGACACCAGGACGATGTCGCCGTGGTCGATGCCGGCGAGCCGGTGACCGAGCTTGTCGATCAGGAACCGTTCGCCGATCAGCATGGTCGGTGACATGCCTCCGCTCGGCACGAAGCGCACTGTCAGCGCGTACTGATTCGTCAGGAATCCGGCGACGGCGCCGATCACCGCCACCATGACGATCCGGCGGCTGATCCGGGTGTACCGGGGAAGCTGCCGGACCCGGGCCCGGCGTTCCTGCCAGACCGCGCGCAGCCCACCCGCGGCCCAGCGCACAGCCTCCCAGCCGCCGCGCGTCTCGCCGAATTCGGCGAGGACCGCCTCGCCCCAGATCCCGCCGGGCCGGCCGCGGCGCCCCCGTACCGCCGCGGCCAGCACGACGTACGCCAGCCGCCGCAGGAATGTCTCGTCCTGCCGTTGCCGGCGGGTCACGATGGATGTGCTCATGCCGCACCACCCGCGGTGCGCGCCTGCGCGATCGGGCCCGGGCGGCGTCGGACGACGGCCGCAGCGGCGGCGGCGCTGGAGCGATCGGCGAGCCGCTGCCTCGCCAACACCAGCCCGTCACTGCTCAGTCGGTACATGTGCCGGGGCGGGCGGCCGGGTTCACCGGACGGCTCCCAGCCGGTTTCCAGGAGCCCTTGGTCGGCCAGCCGCATCAGGATCGGATACAAGGTGCCCGAGGCCAGCGACGTCTGCTTGCTCAGGTCGTAGCCGTAGCGCCACTGGGCCGGGTCGGCGAGCAGCGCCTCGAACAGGCACAGAGTCTGAGGTGAGGTGTGAGGGATTCTTGGCACGGCGAAACTCTACATAACTCGGCTTTCCTGTTCAAGATCCCTGGCGGAACCGGGCCGCCGGCATCCTCGTCCTGGCCGCGGCCATCGTCGCAGCCTGCGTCAACGCCGGCACCGACAGCCGGCCCGCAGACACGCCCACAGCGAACCCCCCCACCAACAGCCCACGGATTACGTCAGCTCCTGGACCTGCTCGCCGCTGCCGGAGACAGCGCCGCGGCGCCGATCCCGGTGGCCGTCGAGCGGCCCCGAGGCCTACTGGTTTCGTGTCTACGCGCCACGGGCCGGCCGGTGTTCGCGATCAACCCATTCGCGGTGTCGCGTTATCGCGCGCCACGGCGCGTCCGGCAAGATGTCCGACCACGGTGATGCCATGACCCTGGCGCACATCCTGCGCACCGACATGGACGCCCACCGGCGCATCCCCGACGACAGCCATCTCGCCCAGGCGATCGCCGTGCTGGCCCGCGCCCAGCAGGACGCGGTCTGGGACCGCCTGCAACTTGTCCAGCGCGTGCGCTCCCTGCTGCACGACTACTACCCCGCGGCTCTCACCGCGTTCGCCCATCTGCCGAACGGGGGCCTCGGCCGTCCCGACCCCCCAGCGCTGCTGACGATCGCGCCGACTCCTGCCCGAGCAGCAAGGCTGACCCGGACACAGATCCTGGCCGCTGTCAGGCGTGGCAGAACAGGACCTCGCCGCCGCCGTCGAGGAGGTCTTCGCCAAGCATCCCAGCTCCGACGTCATCACCAGCTTCCCCGGCCTCGGACCGCTGGTCGGCGCCCGACTGCTCGCCGAACTCGGCGACGACCCCACCCGCTTCTCCGACGCCCGAGCCGTCAAGGCCTACGCCGGCGCCGCACCCGTCACCCGTGCCAGCGGAAGATCACACCGGGTCATGGCCCGCCGCGTGAAGAACCAACGCCTCGCCGCTGCCGGCTACGTCTGGGCCTTCGCCGCCTTACGCGCCGCACCCGGCGTCCGCGCCCACTACGACCGACGCCGCGCCGTCGGCGACACCCACATCGCCGCGCTACGCCACCTGTTCAACCGGCTCCTCGGCTGCCTGCACCACTGCCCACGCAGCGCAACGAACTACCAGGAGTCCTCCGCCTTCGTACTACCGGCCGCATCCAGCTGACATCGCGGCGCACCAGCCGCTACTGCGCCTCGACTCGGTAGCCCACATGCGGTGAACCAGACGACAGGCGGACCACGTAACCCCAGCGCTGCAGGACCTGCATGATCCTGGCGGCGCCCGGTGGGTTCGCCGAATGGATGTAGACGGTTCCGATGTCGAAGGGACTCCCTTCGAACGCTGCCTGCTCGAGCAGCTCGACGACCGGCCAGATCGTGTCGTCCCCACCCAGGTCGTGGTCCAGCCACAACTCGGCCAACCGCTGGGCGCGGTAACGCTGCAGTAAGTCAATCCCCGCCGCGCTGCTACGCGCCACATGCGCCGCCCGGCCGTCAACGAACGAACGGAGATCGTCGATCAGAACCACGGGCAGCATCTCGGCACTCACCCCGTCATCGTGACCGACGGCGCGGTGGATCTCCATCGAAAAGCGCCGGCTTGACGCCGTAACGACATCGGATGTCTGGTGACACATTCCTTTCCAACACCCCGGAGGGTGGCGCAGCGGGGCCCGGTCAGCCGGCCAGGGGCAGCAGCACCTTGGAGACGCCCAGGCGGACGCCGACCTCGGTGCCGGCCGGGTAGCGCAGGGTGTGGTCGCGATCCGTCGAGATCAGCACGAGCCCGATGCGGTGGCCGGAGGCGAACACGTGGTCCTGCGTCTGCAGGTTCCAGCGGAATGTGTACGCCTTGCCCGCCTCGATCGGCCTGCTGTGCGACGGTGACAGCCGGTTGCGGACGTCGAGCCAGCCGCGGCTGACGATCTCGAACGGGGTCTGCTCGGTCACGTACTCACGGCGGTTGAAGCAGCCCGGGTCCTCGGGGATGCCCGGGCCGATGCAGTCCTGTTGGCCGGGCACCGTCCGGATGCCCGCGAAGCGGTCGGCCGTGCCGTAGTCGACCAGCAGCGCCGTCAGGTACGGCGACTTGCCGGCGAGGTCGGCGCGGATCGTGATCTCGGGAGTGCCGGAGAGGCGGGCCTCCTTCTCCAGCGGCGCGGAGAGATAGGACAGCCGGTTCGGGTCCGCGCCGAGCTCCTGCGCGACCAGATCCTCGGCGGTGCGCGACGGCTCGTCCACGAAGGTCTGCCTGGCACCGGCCGGGGCCGGCCACGGCTGCAGGGTGCCCACCCGTCCGTCCGCCGCGGGGCCGCCGAGGGCGAGGGCCGACGACGCCGTGCCGGACACCGGCCAGGTCGTGGCCGTGCGCCACTGGCCGGGTGCCACCTCGACGTCCGCCATCGGCTCGCGCATGATGCCGGTGTCGATGCGGTAGAGCCACTGGTCGAACCAGCGGTGCAGGGTGGCGAGCCACGCATCGCGCCGGACGTGGAACGGGTCGGTGTGGCCGGCCTGGTGCCACCAGATCTTGCGGGGCACACCGCGGCGGGCGAGGGCGTCCCACCACTGGCCGGCCTGCTGCGTGCGGACGTTGTCGTCGTGCAGGCCGTGCACCAGCAGCACGCTGGCGCGCACCTTGGCGGCGTCGCGAAGGTAGTCCCGCTCGGCCCAGAAGCGGCTGTGGTCGCCGGTCTCGCGGTCCTGCTCGCGCTCCAGGCCGGCCATCACGCCCGCACAGGTCTCGGGGTTCTCGCGGGTGAGCACCGCCTTGGCCAGGACGTCGGTGTCCTCGCCCTGGAAGCCGCCGGGCGCCACGACGCCGCCGTTGGCGCGGTAGTAGTCGTACCAGCGGGAGATGGCGGCGATCGGGACGATCGTCTCGAGCCCGCGCACGCCGGTCGCGGCCACCGCGTTGGGCAGGGTGCCGTTGTACGACACGCCGATCATCCCGGTGCGGCCGGTGGACCACGAGGCGAGGGCCGGGGCGCCGGACTCGTCGAAGCCCGGGGCGCGCCCGTTGAGCCAGTCGATCACGGCCTTCATGCCGAGCGTCTCGTTGCGTCCGCCGGAGGTCGGGCAGCCGGTCGAGCCGCCGGTGCCGAGGCTGTCGGCGTAGGCGACCGCGTAGCCGCGGGGCACGAAGTAGTTGTCGAGGTAGCCGGAGAAGACGATGGTCTCGGCCGCCCGGTCCCTACCGGCGGCCGCGCTGCGGCGGGCGGCGGCGCCGTCGCGGTCGATGTCGTCGTGATTGGGTACGTCGTTGAGCCCGGCGTAGTAGGGGCTGGGCTGGAAGATCACGGGGATCTTGCGGGTGTCGCCGGTCTCGCGGGGCCGGATGATGCGCACCGCGACGCGGTCGGGCCGGCCGTCGGCGTCGCTGTCGACCGGCACCTGCACCCACACCCGCTCGCGGATGGCCTGGCTGTAGTCGTAGACGGGCTCGGTGCCGCGGGGCCCGGCGGACGGCTGCGCGGCGGTGGCGACCGCCGCCGGGGAGAGAACGGTGATGACGGCGCAGGCGGCGGCCAGCAGCCGCGCCCCACCCCGGAAAGTTCGCATCGTCGACTGGCCTCCGGCTCGGACTCGGAGCCACACCTTATCGTCCAATGTCGATATGCCGCGGACAGGCTCCGGAAGGGACTGATCGGAAGCGGTCACGAGTCCTGAACTCGGAGTCGTGAACCCCGCCTCCGTGCGGGCCGGCGCCGGATATGCGGCGTGAGCCCTCGATCGCTTGCCCCGCCTCGACCAACGGTAACAACGCTGCACTGGCGCGACTGAGCACCGGAAATTGTCATTTCAGGACACGTTGACCTTGGCATGAATCACGCCTTGTAATCCGCCGAATACGCTCCGTACGCTGTGGTCAGGAAAGGCCATCGATCGGCTTGAGCGCCATGACTCCGGGGAGCGTCGCATGGTTATCAAGGTTGTCGAGCAGATCAACGACGACGAGCTCATCGAGACCGCGTGGAAGATGTACGAGGAGTCGTTCCGCGGCCTGAACGCCCTGGCGGTCCAGCGTCATCTCATGTTCCGTCACGAGTTCGAGGACGTGATGCGCGACGGCCGGGTGCAGAAGTACCTGAGCCTCGACGACGAGGGCACGCTGTGCGGGCTGTCCACGTACACCAATGACCTGGACGCCATGCCGTTGATCTCGCCGCAGTATTTCGAGCGGCGCTGGCCGGAGCTCTACGCCCAGCGCAAGATCTGGTATTGCGGCTTCGTCGCGGTGCTGCCCGGCGGGCGAGCCAGCTCCTCGTTCTCCGACCTGGTCGAGGCGATGTACCTGATCGCCGCCGCGCAGAACGGCATCATCGGGCTCGACTTCTGCCAGCACAACGACGAGAAGCGCAAGATGAGCCGGGTCATCCGGCTGATGCTGCAACGCTTCTCCGGCAACTGCGAGGCCGAGATGATGGACGCGCAGCAGTTCTGGCTCTACCGCTTCCCGCAGGCGGCCTGAGCACGCCGTCACCGCCCGCCGCTTCGCACCGGATCGCGCTCTTGGGGGGCTGACGGTCCGGCCGGCACGGTGACCTCCTTCCTGTCCGGGATCGACGGGCGGTTCGGCGCGTTCTGTGGGGTGGGCTACTTCCAGCGGGACGGCTCGGGTGGGGTCTCCCACGGCTGTTCGGGCGGGGTCTCCCAGGGTCCCTGCCCGGGAGGGGTGTGCCAGGACGCCGACGGGCCCGGCGGGGTCCGCCATGGCGGGGGCTGCTCGGGCGAAGGCGTCCAGGTCGGTGGTTCCCCGGGGCCCTGCCGCGTCGGGGAGGGCTCGTCGTCCCACGGCGCCGAGGGCTGGGACGGAACCGACCACGGCGGGGACACCTCGGTGGGGGCGTCCCACGGCGGCTCGGGCGGGGCCTCGTGCGGCAGGGCACCGGCGGCGAGCATCGCGCGGGCGCTGATCGGCTCGGTGTGCGAGCCCTTGAGGCGGGGTGCGTCGGCGATGAACCCGCTGTCCGCGCCCCGGCCGATCGCGGCGTACACCTCGGGGCGGGCCGCGCGCATGACGACCGCCCAGATGAAGCCGACGACGGCGAAGACGGCGTAGCCGGTCGGGAAGAGCCAGTGGAAGATCGAGCCGGCTTCCACCTGCAGCAGGTCGCCGAGGCCGTAGACGGTCGCGAACAGGATGACGCTCAACAGCAGGAAGGCGACGATCGGCGACACCTGGCCGCGCCAGACGTTCTCCTGGTGGCGGTGCCGCAGGAAGAACGCGATCACCGCGGCCGAGGCGCTCCACATGAGGATGAGTACGCCCAGGCCGCCCACGACGGTGAGCCATGCGAAGAGATAGACCAGCGGGTCGGCACCGGTGATCCGGTAGACGATGAGCACGCCGAGCGCGAGCAGGCTCTGCGACAGCGATCCGACGATCGGCGCGCCGGTGCGCGGATGGGTGTATCCCCACGTGTGCGGCAGCACGCCCTCGCGGCCGAGCGCGAACTGGTAGCGCGCCACCGCGGCGTGGAAGGCCAACAGCGCGGCGAAGATGCTGGTCATGAAGAGGACGTAGCCGAGGTTGATCAGCGCCTCGGGCAGGTGCGGGCCGACCAGCGCGAAGACCAGGTCGGTCTCCTCCGCCCGGGCCGCCGCCACGATGTTGCCCGGCCCCGCGCCCACGGACATGGCCCAGGCGGACAGTCCGCAGAGCAGCCCGGCGAGGATGACGGCCCAGTGGGTCGCCCGGGCGATCGTGCGGCGGGGGTCCTTCGCCTCCTCCGAGAGCACGACCGTCGCCTCGAAGCCGACGAAACCGCCGATGGCGAGCACCATCATGGCCGCCACCTCGGGGGTGAAGACCTGCGCCGGCGACAGCGTCGCGAACGACACCGATCCGCCGGCCGGGTTGGCCACCATCACGATGTCGTAGACGAGCACGATGACGATCTCGGCGATCAGCAGGACGGCGAGCACCTTGCCGCTGAGGTCGACCCAGAGCAGGCCGAGCACGGCGACCAGCACCCAGGCGACGATGGCGCAGGTGAACCAGCCGACCTGGAAGCCCAGCCCGTCGAGCACCCCGGACGCGACGACGCCGAAGAGGCCGAAGAGGCCGATCTGCATCAGCGCGTAGGCCGGCAGCGCCACGAACGCCGCGCCGACGCCGGGTATGCGGCCCAGCCCGTGGCTGATATACGAGTAGAACGCCCCGCTGTTGACGATGTGCCGGCTCATCGCGACGAAGCCGACCGTGAAGATCGACAGGATCCCCGCGACGACCAGGTAGACCACGGGCACGGCGGTGTTGCCGACGACCGCGTAGATCGTCGTGATGGCCCCGATGACCACGGTGAGCGGGGCGGCGCCCGCCACCCCGAAGAAGACCACCGAGGGAACGCCGAGCCGGTTTCGTGCGAGGGCGGTGGAGACAATGTCGGGCTCAGACATGTCGCGCGCCATCAAGAGCCTCCCAGCCCATTGATCGATGTTGTCCCGCCGGCGGTGGTGACGGCCGACGGCACTCACCTGCGCCCGACGGCGAGCACCGAGCCGACGGACGCCTCGGTCTGCTCGATCAACTGACGGAAGTCCTCCGGCAGGGTGCCGATGGCGGTGGGGAGCTGGGTCAGGGCGTGACGGTGCACCTCGAAGTCCCACAGGACGTGGCGGGTCAGGCCGGTCGCGACGACCAGACCGGCGAGCAGCCGGTCGCTCACCGACATCTGCAGGCCGCGGACCATGATGTTGGCGAGCCGCATCGGTGCCCACGCCGCCGCGTTGCGCTGCGCCTCGTTGTTGGGCATATAGAAGGTCTGGGTACTCAGCATCCGGCGTCGGGTCACGGATTCCACCGCGCCGACGCGCATCAGCCGCTCCCCCACCCGGTCGGCCGCGTCCTGTGACAGATATGCCAGCCAGGTGCGCACTTCGCGGTGCTGCGGCTGGGCGATGAGCAATTCCAGCACGGAATGGGACAGCGAGTCCCGCGGCGGCTGGCGGCTCTCGATGTAGAGATCGCCGTCGAAGATCCGCAGGCGTCCCTCGAGCATCAATTCGCCGAGCATTGCCGCGGCGAGCCCCAGGCCGGTTGCCCGGGGGTGCAGACGTGACCGGCCGGTCCGGTCCTCGTGTGCGATCAGGAAGAACTGGTCAGCCAGCACGCCGCCACTCCTTAGACAAAAAACCTGAGACACCTCGGCGGGCAAACACCCGTGGGGAAGGCAATATCTCGCTGTCCGAAGCATCATGTACCTCGCTTCGAGGTCAATGCAAGAAGTACTAGACTCGCGGCAGTCCCGCTCGTCCAAATTGGATCATGAGACGATGGGACGACGGTGGCGACGACCCGAGATCGAGGGAGTCACGGTGTCCATGGACGAGGGACCTACGCTGCGCCGACGTCGCCTGGGCACCGAATTGAAACGGTGCCGCGAGCGGGCCGGACTGACCCAGGAAAACGTTTCGCGCCATTTTGAATGGCACGCCGCCAAGGTCACCCGGATCGAGACCGCGCGGGTCGCCGTCACCCCCCGCGACGTCCGGGACCTGCTGCTGCTCTACGGCGTCGAGGACGAGCAGTATCGCGACGCCCTGCTCGAACTGGCCCGCTCGTCGCGCCAGAAGACCTGGTGGACGGACTACCGCGACATCATGCGGCCCGGCAACTTCATCGGCCTCGAGGCCGAGGCGTCGTCCCTGCGCGACTGGGGGCCGATCATCGTGCCCGGCCTCCTGCAGACCGAGGCCTACATCCGTGCCCTGATGCGCACCGGCCGGGCCACGGACTCGCCGCAGCACATCGATCGTCGGGTCTCGTTGCGCCTCAAGCGGCAAGGGCGGCTGACCGGCGCGAACCCGCTCGAACTGCTCGCGATCATCGACGAGTCGGTGGTGCGGCGCTCGGTGGGCGGGCCCGACGTCATGGACGGACAGCTCCGCCATCTCATCGATGCCGCTAAATTACCGAACGTGACGCTGCAGATCTTGCCGTTCGACGCCGGCGAGCATCCCTTCCTCGGGGGTTCAGCAGCGCTTTTGGAGTTCCGCGAGACCACTCATTTGGATGTAGTTTACCTAGAGGGTCTTGCGGGAGACCTCTACGAAGAGCAACATTCAGAGGTCGCGCGTTACCGTGCGGAGTTCGAGGCGTTGAGTGCACGGGCCCTTGATCCGCGCCTGACCCTCAAAATGATCGAAAGCCTCCTGCGCGCGTAGGAGGCGGGCACGCACAATCGCATATCGAAGGGGGGTGCATGGCATGCCAGCGCACCATCTCAACGCTGCCGTTTGGAAAAAGAGCAGTCGCAGCAACGGAAACGGCGGCAACAACTGTGTCGAGGTCGCAGTCCTCGACACAGCCGTCGCCGTACGCGACAGCAAGAACCCTTCCGGTCCCGCTCTCGTCTTCGAACCGGCCCGCTGGAACGAGTTCGTCAACTCGGTGCAGAACGGCGAGTTCGATATCAACCGCTGAGAGATTACCGATCTGTACTCACGGATGGGAAGTGGATACTCAAAGTCAACTTCCCGAGGGTTCAAGATCTAATTCAAGATGGTGAAAGGGTCCTGATCAGGCTCGTCCACCATGGGTTCGGGGCGCTTCTTCGGAAGCGCCCCGAACCGCGTTCTCCGCACCCACGAGGTCATCTCCTGCATTGATCTCCATGAGCGCAGCTCATCGACGTTTTCCCGGCGGCGATGCATACTGAGTAACGCACGCTCCGCATTGGACCAAATACCTAGCGTAAGGGGACTCCCGTTGCGCCAGTCATCGCCACACCTCATGACGGTCGCGCCGATCACCCAGCCACGCCCGGGGCCCGTGCTCGAGATGCGGGCCGAGCGCATCGTCGCCGCGCTGCAGACGTTCCGGGACGCGTTCCCCGGGGTGCGGCCGTACTACGCCACCAAGTGCAACACCCATGCCGGCGTACTGCGGACGCTGCGCGAGGCCGGGTGCGACTTCGAGGTCGCCTCCACGCAGGAGGTCGAGATCCTGGCCGGCATCGGCGTCCCCGGACCCGAGGTGATCTTCAGCAACCCGGTCCGGGCGCGGGAACAGACGGCCCGCGCGGCGGCCGCCGGCGTCGACCGGTTCAGCGTGGACTCCGTGGAAGAGCTGCACCGGCTGTCCGTGGAAGCCCCCGGCGCCCGGGTGTACGCGCGCCTCGCCACCTTCGGCCAGGACAGCGTCGTCCCCAGCGAGGGCAAGTTCGGCGTCGACGTCACCGGGGCGGTCCGGTTGCTGCTGGAGGCGCGCGAGCGGGGGCTGGTGCCGTACGGGATCACCTTCCACATGGGGTCGCAGTCGCTGGCGCCCTCGGCACTGCGGCGGCCGCTGCAGGACGTGGCCCACGCGATGGACCGGCTGCGACGAGCCGGGGTACGGCTCGAGATGGTCGACATCGGCGGCGGTTTCCCGGCGGCGTACGACGAGCCCGTCCCCCCGCTGGCCGACTTCGGGCGCGCCGCCGCCGCCGAGATCGCCGCGCTGCCGTACCCGGTGGAGGTCTTCGCCGAGCCGGGCCGCTGCCTCGTCGCCGAGGCCGGGACGTTCCGCTGCCGGGTGATCGGCGTCGCCGAGCGCCCGTCCGGGTGGTGGGCGCACACCGACCTGGGGGTGTTCCACGGCCTCATGGAGGTCCTCGAGTCCGGCGGCGAGCTGCGCTACCCGATCCACGACACCCGCGGCACGCGGCTGCGGCGCTGCTACCACCTGACCGGGCCCACCTGCGACAGCCAGGACACGTTCGCGCGCGACGTGCTGCTCTCGGCGGACCTGCACGAGGGCGACGAACTGCTGATCGGGTCGGCGGGGGCGTACACGAGCGTGTACGCGTCCCGGTTCAACGGGTTCGCCCCGCCGCGCGTGGTGCTGATCTGACCCCCGATCGCCCCGCGAAAGCAACGAGGAAAATCCTCAAGTCCCGATCGGGAAGTCCTCAAGTCCTCTCCCTGCGGGCCGATCTCCTCGGCCATGACGGTCAGACGAGCACGAGGGCGGCGGAACGCGGTTGCGGTCGCGGTGACGGCTGCGGCGACGGTGGCGACGGCCCTGACCGGGCTGACGCCCGCACAGGCCGCCTCGCCCGCACGGGCCGCTTCGGTGGCCGACTACAGCTTCAACGCCGCAGGGGCGACCCTGACCGACGTCCGCCGGATCACCCGGACGGACGTGGCCGCGCAGCGCGGCTACACCGGCCAGGGCATCGGCATCGCCCTCATCGACACCGGCGTGGCGCCCGTGGAGGGCCTGACCTCCGGCAACGTGGCGAACGGGCCGGACCTGTCGTTCGAGAGCCAGGTCGCGAACCTGCGGTGGCGCGACTCGTACGGCCACGGCACCCATCTTGCGGGCATCATCGCCGGCCGCGACTCCGCGCGTGGCGGCTTCACCGGCATGGCCCCCGACGCGAAGCTGCTCTCCCTCAAGGTCGGCGCGGCCAACGGCGCGGTGGACGTGACCCAGGTGATCGCCGCCATCGACTGGGTGGTGGAGCACCGCAACGACGATCCCCGCAACCCGATCCGCGTGCTGAACCTCTCGTACGGCACCGACGGCGTGCTGAGCTGGCAGAAGAACCCGCTGTCGCACGCCGTGCAGAACGCCTACCGGGCCGGCATCGCGGTCGTGGTGGCCTCCGGGAACACCGGCGGCGCCATCACCAACCCGGCCTACGACCCGTACGTGATCACGGTGGGCGCGACCGACCCCCTCGGCACCACGTCCCCCGCGGACGACCAGGTGGCCTCGTTCACCAGCATGGGTACGGCGCCGCGCGTGCCGGACCTGCTCGTGCCCGGGCGGTCCGTGGTGTCGCTGCGGGTGCCGGGTTCCATGGTCGACGCCACGAACCCCTCGGCGCGCGTCGGCGAGCGATACTTCGTCGGCAGCGGCACCTCCCAGGCCGCGGCGGTCGCGACGGGGGCGGCCGCGGTGCTGCTCGACCGTTACCCGGCGCTGACGCCGGACTCGCTGAAGTGCTCCCTGCGCCAGTCCGGCCCGTCCGTGGGGACGAGCGGCGGCAAGATGATCGACCTGGACCGGGCGACGGCGAGCCTGCCGACCCTGTGCCGGGCGGTGGGACCGCGCTCGACGGGTACGGGCAGCATTCAGGCCGCCCGGGGCACGTCGATCGTCAGCCTGAACGGAGTGCCGCTGACCGGTGAGCGTGACATCTTCGGCCCGCTGAAGTCGTCCACCTGGGCGGTGGCGAGCAAGACGGGACGGGCGTGGCGGGGCGGGTCCTGGATGGGACGGCCGATGACCGGCACCCACTGGGAGGGCACCCAGTACGGACAGGCCAACTGGGCCGGCCGCTCCTGGTCGGGCACGAACTGGGCCGGCCGGTCGTGGTCGGACCTCGCCTGGGCCGGGGCGACCTGGAACGGTCGGGCGTGGTCGAACAACCTGGTGGACGGGGTGCCCTGGTCGGGACGGGCCTGGTCCGGCGCGGCCTGGCAGCACGGCACCAACGGAGCCTGGAAGAACTGACGACCGGGCGAGCACGGACGACGGAGATGGCCGCGCCGGAAGGCGCGGCCATCTCCGTCCTTGGCGGATTGGGCGATCGCCCTGTACGGTCGACTTGGGCGAACGACCAAGGAGGTCCGGCATGGTGACGACGGCGGAACGCGGCCGGCAGGCCCGGCAGCGCCTGCTCCAGGCGGCGACGGAGCTGATCGCCGAACGGGGGTGGTCGGCGATCAGCACCCGGATGCTGGCGGAGCGGGCCGGAGTGGCACCCGGCGTGGTGCACTACCACTTCACTTCGGTGCAGGCGCTGCTGAGCGAGGCGGCGCTGCAGGCGGCGCGGTCCCTGACCGCGCAGGCGGGCCCGGTGCTGGCCGGCGCCCGCAGCGCCGACGAGGCCCTCACCGTGCTGCTGGCCATGCTGGACGGTTCCGGCGGCACCGACGCGGTGTCGGTGCTGTTCGTCGAGACATACCTGGCGGCGGCCCGGGACGAAGCGCTGCAGAGCGCGCTCGGCGAGGTGATCGCCGAGTTCCGCCGGCAGCTCGCCGACCGCCTCGCCGCCCACGCGGTGCCCGATCCGGCCGCCACGGCGGCGGTGCTGGCCGCCGCGGTCGACGGGGTGATACTGCACCGGACGCTGCTGCCGGGCCCGGACGGCTCCACCGTGGCCACCGTGCTGCGCAGGCTGCTGACGGCGGGATCGGAGGCCACGTCGTGAAGGTGATCATCTGTGGCGCCGGCATCGCGGGGCTGTCCCTCGCCCAGCGGCTGGACGCCTCCGGCGCCGAGGTCATCGTCGTGGAGAAGGCGCCCGCCCCACGGACGGGTGGCTACATGATCGACTTCTTCGGCCCGGGGTACGACGCCGCCGAGGCGACCGGGGTGCTGCCCCGCATCCTCGAGCGGGGTTACCGCATCGACGAGGTCGCCTACTGCGACACCTCGGGGAACCGCCGCGCCGGGCTGCGGCTCGGGCGGTTCGCGCGGGCCGCGGGCGGGCGACTGGTCAGCGTGATGCGTCCAGACCTGGAGCAGGCGCTGCGAGAGCAGCTCAGCGCCCGCGTCGACGTCCGCTTCGCCAGCACCGTCACGCAGGTGGACGACCGCACCGACGGCGTGCGGGTGACGTTGCACGACGGCACCACCCTCGCCGCCGATCTGCTCGTCGGCTGTGACGGCATCCATTCGGTCGTCCGGGCGCTGGTCTTCGGCCCGGAAGAGCGGTACCTGCGGTATCTGGGCCTGCACACCGCCGCCTTCTCGTTCGACGACCCGGCCGTGCACGCCGCCGTCGCCGGGAGGTTCTGCATGACGGACACGCCGCAGCGCGCCATGGGCTTCTACGGGCTGCGCGACGGCCGGGTCGCGGTGTTCACCGTGCACCGCACCGGCGATCCGGTCCTGCCGGACGACGCCGGGGCCGCACTGCGCCGCGAGTACGGCACGCTCGGCTGGCTTGCACCCCGCGCGCTGGCCGCCTGCCCACCGTCCACCGAGGTGTACTACGACCAGGTCGCCCAGGCCGTCGTACCGGCCTGGAGCCGGGGCCGGGTGGCGCTGCTGGGCGACGCGGCGTACGCCGTCTCCCTGCTGGCCGGGCAGGGCGCCTCGCTGGCGGTCGCCGGCGCGTACCTGCTCGGCGAGCATCTGGCCCGGTCCGCGTCCGTGGAAGCGGCGCTGGCGGCGTACGAGGGCGCCCTGCGCCCGATCGTCCTCGACCGTCAGGAGGCGGCTCGCCGCGGTGTGCGCTGGTTCCTGCCGGCGACCCGCACCGAGCTACGGCTGCGCCGCGCCGCCCTCACGCTCGCCCGGCTACCGCTGACCGACCGGCTCGCGGCGACCGCGGTGGTCGGCAAGCCCACCGCCCTCGTCGCCGACCTGGCGGCCGGGAGACCACCCGCATCGGCGGCGTCCACCGACCACCGCTGACCGACGCGTCAGCAGACGACGCGGTCTCGGCCGCTGCGCTTGGCGACGTAGAGGTTGCGGTCGGCCTCGGCGAGCAGCGCGGCCTGGTCGTCGCCGGGCGCCGCCGGGCCGGCCACCGCGCCGATGCTCACCGTCACCGGGAGCTCGCCGGTGATCGGCGCCCACGGGTGGTCGCGTACGGTGCGCCGCAGGTTGTTCAGCCACGATCTGCCGGCGCCCTCGGCGAGGCCGGGCACGACGACGAGGAACTCCTCGCCGCCCATGCGGGCGACGAAGGCGTCCTTGTCCTGCCCGTCCATCGAGGCCGCGAGCAGGTCGGCGATGGTGACCAGCACGCGGTCGCCCACGTCGTGCGAGAGCGTGTCGTTGATGCGCTTGAAGTGGTCGAGGTCGACCAGCGCGACGGTGAGCGGGGCGCCCGCGCGGATCGCGTGCGTGACGATGTGCGGCAGGCGCTCGTCGACGAAGCGCCGGTTGTAGAGGCCGGTCAGCGGGTCGCGGCGGGCCTGCTCGCGGTAGCGCTCGGCCTCGCGCCGCGCCTCGGCGGTCTCGAACATCGCCTGGCGGGTGCGCGCCCGCGCCTCCTGCTGCCGGGAGCGGAGGTCCTCGGCGGCCGCGTGGAACCGCTTGTACTCGGCGAAGGCGTCGGCGTACCGGCCGGCGGCCGCGTACAGCTCGGCCTGCTCGGCCATCGCGCGGACCAGGACGGCCCGCAGGTCGTCGGTGGTGCACCCGGCCTTGCAGCGGTCGAGGGTGGCCTGGGCGCGCTCCAGCGCGCCCAGCCGGCGCTGCGCGGTCGCCAGGGTGAGCCGCGCGTCGGCGACGTCGTGCGCCTCGAACCAGCGCGGCGCGTCGGCGATGCCCGCCAGCGTCCGCTCGGCGCCGGCGTAGTCCCCGGCGCTGATCTGGACGTTGGCGATGGTGTCGCACTCCATGACCAGGTAGTCGCGGCCGAGGGCGCGGACGGCGGCGTGCATGCGTTCGACGATCTTCCCGGCGACGGCGTCGTTGCCGACCTCGATCTCGGTGTACGCGAGGTTGTTGAGCACCAGGAGCTGGCGCGTGAGGTCGCCGGAGTCGATCGCGAGACGCTCCGCCTGGGCGTACCGCTCCCGGGCCGCGTCCAGCGATCCGCACTCGACCAGCGAATTGGCCAGCCGGACCAGATAGATGATCCGCAGCCCGGCCGGCGCCGTCTCCTCCAGCAGCTCGACCGAGGCGAGCGCGTGCTCGAGGCTGGCGGAGTGGTCGCCGAGGTAGTGGTGCGTCAGGGCCAGGTGGAAGTGGCTGCGGGCGCGCAGCGGCCGGGAGTCGTAGCGTTCCGCCCAGGCGTGGATCGTCAGGAAGACCCGGGCGGCGTCGCCGGGGCTGCCGCTGCGCTGGCGCATGTCCGCCTGCACGAGCTGGGCCCGGCGCAGCAGCAGGTCGTTGCCGAGCGCCTGCGCCGCCCAGGCGGCCTCGGCCGCGCGCACGAGGATGGAGTCGATGTCGTGACCCTGGTGATTCTCAAGATCATCCAGCTCGGACGCCAGTCTCGCCGCGGCACCGGTGGGTTCCGCGACGGCCGGGGGCGTCCGCACACTCACGGGCTCTCCGATCGGCCGCCGGAGCCGGAATCGAAGCGTTCGTGACCCTCATGTGAGGTGTGGTCCCCCCGGGTGATGCCGGTATCGGCGGACGGTAACGTGCGGCGGGCACCGACCGGGAGGTCCGGGCACGTGGGGAAACATCTCGGTGGAAAAGGTACGGCGATGGACGACAAGGCCGCGATCGAGCTCGCCGGCGTACACAAGGACTTCCCATCGCACGGCGAGACAGTGCGGGCGGTGCGCCCCACCGACCTCACCGTCGGCCGCGGCGAGTTCTTCTCGCTGCTCGGACCCTCGGGCTGCGGCAAGACCACCACGATGCGGATGATCGCCGGGTTCGAGCAGCCCACCGGCGGCACGGTGTACCTCGACGGCCACGACGTCACCGGGGTGCCGCCGCACCGGCGCGACGTCAACATGGTGTTCCAGTCGTACGCGCTCTTCCCGCACCTGGACACGTACCGGAACGTGGCCTTCGGGCTGGAGCAGCGCAGGACCGGCCGGGACGAGATCCGCCGCCGGGTCGGCGAGATGCTGGAGATCGTCTCGCTGACCGGCCTGGAGAAGCGCTCCCCGCGAGAGCTCTCCGGAGGCCAGCAGCAGCGGGTCGCCCTGGCCCGGGCCCTGGTCAACCGGCCGCGGGCGCTGCTGCTCGACGAGCCGCTGGGCGCCCTCGACCTCCAGCTCCGCCAGCAGATGCAGCTCGAGCTCAAACGCATCCAGCGCGAGGTCGGCATCACCTTCGTCTACGTCACCCACGACCAGGGCGAGGCCCTGACCATGTCCGACCGCATCGCGGTCATGCGCTCCGGGCGCCTGGAACAGCTCGGCACGCCCCGGGAGATCTACGAACGCCCGGCGACCCGGTTCGTCGCCGGGTTCATCGGGACCACCAACCTGCTCGACGGCCACGCCGCCGGCGTCGCCGACGGGACCGCGGTGCTGACCTACGGCCCCGGCGACCGGGTCCTCGTGCCGGTGCCGGCCGGCGTACGGGAGGGCGACAAGCTGGAGGTCTCCGTACGTCCCGAGAAGATCGACCTCAGCCGCGAGGAACCCACCACGGCCGCGGGCAGCGTCCTGAGCGGCCTCGTCACCGACGTCGTCTACCGCGGCACCTCGACCAGCTACACCGTGACCACGGCCGCCGGCACCGACCTGGTGGTCTTCCGCCAGAACGCGCACTCCGCCGAGGAGCTGGCCGGCCCCGGCGACCGCGTCTTCCTCACCTGGAGCCCGCAGAACTCCTACCCGATCGGAGTCCGATGAGCCCGCAGCACCTCAGCGACCCCGCCCTCCGCGGCCTGACGCGGCGGCGGTTCGGCCGCCGCGACGCCCTGACGATGTCCGGCCTCGCGGCGCTGGGAACGGCCCTGTCCGCCTGCGGGGTGAAGGGCCGGGGCACGCGCGGCGCGCCTGCACCCAGCGCGGTGGCCGGCTTCTGGGCCGGACGCACCGGCACGGGCACGGTGCGCTTCGCCAACTGGCCGCTCTACATGGACCCGGCCCACCCGGAGCTCAAGGCGTTCACGGCCGAGACCGGCATCCGGGTGGACTACCAGGAGGTCATCGCGGAGATGGCACCCTGGTTCGCCCGGGTGCAGCCGCAGCTCGCGGCCGGGCAGGACATCGGCTTCGACCTGATGGTCATCTCCAACGGCATCCAGTTCCGGCAGTTCGTGGACTCCGGCTTCCTGGCCCCGCTCGACCACGCCAGGCTGCCGAACTTCGCCGCGAACGCCGCACCGGCCTACCGGGAGGAGGCGTTCGACCGCGGCAACGTCTACACCATCCCGTGGACCTCCGGCATGACCGGCATCGCGTACGACCCGAAGAAGGTCACCCGCCCCATCACCTCGCTCGCCGACCTGTGGGACCCGGCGTTCCGCGGCCGCGTCGGGATGCTCGCCGACCCCCAGGAACTGGGCAACGCCGGCATGCTCGCGTTGGGCGTCGACCCGGTACGGTCCACGCCGGACGACTGGCGCCGCGCCGCCGCCCGGCTCCAGGAGCAGAAGAGCGCCGGCATCGTGCGCAACTACTACGACCAGAGCTACATCGACGCGCTCGGCAAGGGCGAGGTGTGGATCACCCAGGCGTGGTCCGGCGACATCTTCCAGAAGAACCTCTCCGACGGTACGGATCTCAAGTTCGTGGTCCCGAAGGAGGGCGGCACGCTCTGGACGGACAACCTCGCCATCCCGGTCACCGCGCGCAACCCGGTCGACGCACTCACCCTGATGGACTTCTTCTACCGGGTGGACATCGCCGCCTCGCTGGCCCGGTACATCGCCTACGTGTGCCCCGTGCCGGCCGCGCGGGAGCGGATCGAGAAGGACGCGGCGGCGGCGAGCGGCGACAAGCGCGCGGAGCTGCGGTCGGTGGCGCAGAGCCCGCTGGTGTTCCCGTCCGCGGGCGACTATGCCAAGCTGCACTACTTCCGCGACTTCGCCACCGCCGCGGAACAGCAGGAGTACCAGCGCATCTTCGAACCGATCGTACTCGGCTGACGTGCGCCGCGCGCTGACGCCGTACCTGCTGGTCCTGCCCGGCGGGCTCTGGCTCCTGCTGTTCTTCGTCGTGCCGGCCGCGACGATGCTGTCGCTGTCGCTGCAGGAGGGCGACGTCGTGAACGGCTACGTCTTCACCGGGCACTGGCAGACGTACGCCGACGCGATCGTCACCTACCGCACCCAGTTCCTCCGGTCCCTGACCTACGGCGCGATCACCACGCTCGTGCTGGTCGGGGTGGCGTTCCCGGTCGCGTACTGGATCGCCGTGCACGGTGGGCGGCGCAAACCCGCGTACCTGCTCCTGCTGCTGTCGCCCTACTTCGTGTCGTTCGTGCTGCGGACGATCTCGTGGCGGCAGCTTCTCACCGACGAGGGCGTCCTGCTCGGCCCGCTGAAGAGCGCCGGGCTGCTCAGCGCCCAGTTCCACGTCCTCGGCACCCCGGTCGCGGTGATCGGCGGGCTGGTCTACACCTTCCTGCCGTTCATGGTCCTGCCCGTGTACGTGGCGCTGGAGCGCATCGACCCGCGCGTCGTCGAGGCGGCCCGCGACCTGTACGCCGGCCCGGCCGCCGCCTTCCGCAGGGTGGTCCTCCCGCTGGCGCTGCCCGGCGTCTTCGCGGGGGTGCTCATGACGTTCGTGCCGGCCAGCTCGGACTACGTGACCTCGGCGGTGCTGGGCGGCCCGTCCACGACGATGATCGGCCAGGTCATCCAGGCCCAGTACCTTTCCAGCTCCAACTATCCGGCCGCGTCCGCGCTGTCCGCCACGCTGATGGCGGTGCTGCTGGGCGGGTTGTTCGCGTACGCGCGGGCGCTGGGCACCGCGGACGTGCTGACGGTGGCGGCGCGATGACGGGGCGCGGGGGCGGACGGGTGCTGCGGGCGTACAGCTTGCTGGTCATCGCCTGGCTCACCCTGCCGGTGCTGGTCATGGTGCTGTTCAGCGTCAACGACACCCGGGGCCGCTACAACCAGAGCTGGAACGGCTTCACCCTCGCCTGGTACGGCCGGATCTTCGAGCGCGACGAGCTGACCCGGGCGCTGGTCACCTCGCTGCTCATCGCGCTCGCGACGATGCTGGTCGCGGGCGCCCTGGGCACCGGGATCGGCTACGCCCTGGGCCGCTACCGGTTCCGCGGCTCCGGCGTGCTCGACCTGGTCATGTTCGCCGCCGTCGCCTGCCCCGATCTGGTCATGGGCGCCTCGCTGCTCACCCTCTTCGTCTCGCTGGGCGCCGGCCTGGGCGCCGTGACGATCGCGTGCGCGCACGTCATGTTCGCGATCTCGTTCGTCGCGGTGGTCGTCCGGGCGCGGGTGCTGACCCTGGACCGCTCGCTCGAGGAGGCCGCCGCGGACCTGGGCGCGGGCCGGTGGACGACCTTCCGGCGAATCACCCTCCCGCTCCTCGCGCCGGCGGTCTCGTCCGGCATGCTGCTGGCCTTCGCGCTGAGCCTCGACGACTTCGTGGTCGCCGGCTTCACCGCGGGCACCACCACCACGTTCCCCCTGTGGATCTGGGGCGCCACGCGGGCCGGCCTGCCGCCGCAGGTGAACGTCATGGGCACGCTGCTCTACCTGACCGGTGTCCTGCTCGCGGTGAGCACCGCCATCCGCGCCCGGCCCCGCCGGCGCTAGCGACCGTCTCTCGGATCATGGTTTGGTCCAGAGCGGGATCCCGGCGAGAGTGAGCGCGGCCTGGCAGTGGGCGGCGAGTCCATCCGTACGCTTCTTCCCCTTCCGGGATGAATCGGCACGAGTCCAGCAGCGCATGGTCACCGCGTGCGGACGCGGCGCCGCACGGTGGTGTTCGGCCGATTCGACGACTAAGGCACGGCTAACCTAAGCTCCGGGCTCCGTCATCGTCGGATCGGAGCAGGGAGGACCATGGGCAGCCGGGCACGCCGGATGAGCGTGATCCTCGTCGCGCTGGCGCTGCTGGCTCTCGCCGTGCTCGCCAGCCTCGCGCTGGGCAGTAAGCCCATCCCGGTGGGCGACGTGCTGAGCGCGCTGCGGGACGGCGACGGCGGCGAGCACGCGACGATCGTCCGCGGCATGCGGGTCCCGCGTACCCTCGTCGGCCTGGAGGTCGGGGCGGCGCTGGCTCTGGCCGGGGTCGCCATGCAGGCGCTGACCCGCAATCCGCTCGCCGACCCGCGGATCCTGGGGGTGAGCGCGGGCGCGGCGGCCGGCGTGGTGACGGCGATCGCCGTCTTCGGGATCACCACCTTGACCGGGTATGTCTGGTTCGGCCTCGTCGGTGCGGCCGTGGCCGGCGTCCTGGTGTACGCGGTCACCGGCCGCGCGGGGGTCAGCCCGGTCAACGTGGCGCTGGCCGGCGCAGCCGTCGACGCCTCCCTCGGTGCGCTGATCTACGGCCTGCTCGCCGTCGACGCCCGCACGTTCGATGAGTACCGGTTCTGGGCGGTCGGGGCTCTCGCCGGCCGCACCCCGGACATGGCGGCCCAGGTGCTGCCGTTCGTCATGGCCGGCCTGCTGCTGGCCGTCGTCGCCGCGCGGGGCCTGGACGCCCTCGCCCTGGGCGATGACGTCGCCCGCGGCCTGGGCTTTCGGGTCGGCCGGGTGCGCCTGGCCGCCGCCGGCGCCGCGGTGCTCCTGACCGGCGCCGCGGTCGCGGTGGCCGGGCCGATCGCGTTCGTCGGCCTGGCCGTGCCGCACCTGGCCCGCGGCCTGGTCGGCGCCGATCACCGCTGGGTGGTCGCGGTGAGTGTGCTGCTCGGCCCGGCGCTGGTGCTCGCCGCCGACGTGGTGGGCCGGGTGATCACACCGCCCGGCGAGGTGCCTACCGGCGTGGTCACCGCGCTGGTCGGCGCGCCGCTGCTGGTTGTCCTGGTTCACCGCGCCCGGGCGGTGAGCGCGTGACCGCGCCCGGCGGATCGGCTTGCCGGGAGGCCGGCCGGGACCTGCGCGCCGGGCTGCCCGGGCGGCCGGCGCTGCGGATCGGCGAGGCCTCGGCCCTGGTGCACCGACGCGGCGTCGCGGTGACGGTGGCGCTGGCCGCCGTTCTCGCCGCCGCGGTCGTGGCCAGCCTCAGCCTCGGCGAGGTGACCGTCGGCCCGGTGCAGGTGCTGCGTGCGGTGTTCCTCGGCGGCACACCCGAGGATCTCCTGGTCAACGAGCTGCGCCTGCCGCGCACCGCGCTGGCGGCGGCGGCCGGCGCAGCGTTCGGGCTGGGTGGCGCGCTCATCCAGAGCGTCAGCCGCAACCCGCTGGCCAGCCCGGACGTCATCGGAGTCACCCAGGGCGCCGGGCTGGCCGCCACCTACGCCCTCACCACCGGCGTAGCGGCGGCCGCCGTGGCCCCGGCCGCGCTGGCCGGTGGGCTGGCCGCCGCCGCACTGGTGTTCGCGATCGGGGCCAGGCACGGCCTGGCCGCGCATCGCTTCGTACTCTCCGGTGTCGCGGTCGCCTTCGCACTGCGCGCTCTGATCGAGATCATCATCGTCTCCGCCGACCCGATCGACGGGCAACGGGCGCAGATCTGGCTGATCGGTTCCCTCAACGGGCGCGGCTGGACCGAGGCCGCCGCCGTCGCCGGCACGCTGCTGCTGACCGGCCCGGCCCTGCTGTGGGCCGCCCGCGCGCTGCACACCACCGCGCTCGACGATGACACCGCCCGCGGGCTCGGTGCCCGACCGGTCGCCCGGCGCCTCGGCCTCGGCGTCACCGGCGTGCTCCTCGCTGCAGCCGCCACCGCGCAGGTCGGCGCGGTCGACTTCGTCGCGCTCGTCGCCCCGCAGGTGGCCCGCCGGCTCGCCGGCACCGACCGCCCGCCGCTGCTCGGCGCCGCCCTCGTCGGGGCCGTGCTGGTGGTGCTCGCCGACCTCGTCGGTCGCCGCCTGCTCGCTCCGACACAGCTGCCGGCCGGCGTGCTGACCGCCGCCATCGGCGGACCGTACCTCGTGTTCCTGCTCGTTCGAGGCCGCCGCCGGGGGAGCGTATGAGACCGCACGTCACGCTGACCGCTCAGAACGTCACGGTCGGGTACGCCGAGCGCACCGTCCTGGCCGGGCTGTCGGTGCAGATCCCGCCGGCCGACTTCACCGTGATCATCGGACCCAACGCGTGCGGCAAGTCCACCCTGCTGCGTACCCTGGCCCGGTTGCTGCGACCCCGCGCCGGCGCGGTGCTCATCGACGGCGTCGCGCTGCACACCGTGCCTCCGCGGGAGCTGGCCCGCCGGTTGGGCGTCCTGCCGCAGAGCCCGCTGGTCCCCGAGGGCGTCACCGTCGCCGATCTGGTCGCGCGCGGCCGCTCACCGCACCAGCGGTGGTGGCGGCAGTGGTCGACCGGGGACGCCGACGCGGTGGCCGCCGCCCTTCGCGACGCCGACATCGCCGAACTCGCCGACCGACCGGTCGAGGCGCTGTCCGGCGGGCAGCGCCAACGGGTCTGGATCGCGATGGCGCTGGCCCAGCAGACCGACCTGCTGCTGCTCGACGAGCCCACCACCTTCCTGGACCTGGCGCACCAGGTCGAGGTGCTGGACCTGCTGCGCCGGCTCAACCGGGCCGACGGGCGCACCGTGGTGGCGGTGCTGCACGACCTGAACCAGGCCGCCCGGTACGCCGACCACGTCATCGCCATGCGCGCCGGCGCGATCGTCGCCGCCGGCCGACCCGCCGACGTCATCACCGCCGAGCTGGTGCGCGACGTCTTCGGCCTCGACTGCGTGGTCGTGCCCTGCCCGGTCACCGGCGCCCCCCTGGTCATTCCCGGCAAACCCGCAACCGAGAAAAGGTGAATGGAAATGCGTAACCGACTTGGACTGGCGCTCACCGCCACCGTTCTGGCCGGCCTCGGCCTGGCCGGCTGCGGCGCGTCATCCTCCGGCGATGACCCTGCAGCCGGCGGGCAGACCCGCGAGATTGTCCACGCCATGGGCACCACCAAGGTGCCCGTGGCACCCACCCGGGTGGTCGTGCTCGACACCGACAAGATCGACACCGCGCTGACGCTCGGCGTCACCCCGGTCGGCGCGGCCCGCGCCGGCGAGCTGACCGGCTGGCCCACCTACATCGGCGCCGACGCCACCAAGGACATCAAGGAGCTCGGCACGCTGCAGGAGCCCAACCTGGAGGCCATCCAGGCACTGCGACCCGATCTCATCCTGGGCTCCAAGTTCCGCCAGGAGAAGTACTACGACGAACTGGCGAAAATCGCCCCGACGGTGTTCACCGAGAACGTGGGCAAGCCGTGGAAGGAGAACTTCCTGCTCGACGGCAAGGCGCTGGGCAAGGAAGAGCTGGCCAAGGAGAAGCTGGCCGCGTACGAGGCGCGGGCCAAGGCCGTCGGCGCGAAGATCGGCAACCCGGGCACGGCGAAGGTCTCGATCGTGCGGTTCATGCCCACCGAGATCCGCATCTACGGCCCGGAGTCGTTCGCCGGCATCGTCGTTGGCGACACCGGGCTGGGCCGCCCCGAGCGACAGCTGCTGACCGGCAAGCAGGACCGCCGCTTCGACAAGGTGAGCCCGGAACGGGTCTCCGAAGTCGACGGCACCGTCATCTTCGTCGCGGCCTACGGACCCAAGGCCGCCGAACAGCAGACCGCCGTGACCGCCGGGCCGCTCTGGAAGAACCTCGGCGCCGTCAAGGCCGGCAAGGCACACGTCGTTCCGGACGAGACCTGGATGACGGGCATCGGCGTCACCGCCGCCGGCAAGATCCTCGACGACCTCGAGAAGCATCTCGCCGCCTGAGCGGTGCCTCGTCGAGGGCCCGGCCGCCCACGGCAACGTCCGCAGCGGGTCCTGGCCGACGAGGCGTACTCGTCGCGGGCGATCCGCGAGTAGCTGCGCCGCCGCGGTGTCCGCGCGACGATCCCGCAGCCATCGGACCAGCAGGCACACCGACAAACTGGCGGTGCACCACCAGGCCGCACCCACTCTCGCCGGGATCCTGTTCTGGACCAAACCATGATCCGAGAGACGGTTTCTACGCCCAGGCGGCGAGCAGCTCGTCCCGGCCGGTGACGCCGGTCTTGCGGTAGATCGACTTCAGGTGGTCGTTGACCGTGTGCGGCGACAGCAGCAGGCGGGTGGCGATCTGCTTGGCGGGCAGTCCCCGGCGGACCTGGTCGAGCACCGCGCGTTCGGCCGGGGTGATGTCGTGCCAGGACGCGAAGGCCGGCAGCAGCAGGTCCGCGGAGGCGGGCTGGATCGTGATCACCACGGCGCCGGGGCCCGCGGCCTCGAAGGGCTGGGCCTGCATGGCGAGCCATCCCCCGCCGGCGGGGATGCGGGTCAGGGCCTCGCCGCCGGCACGCCGCGCGGCGTAGACGAGGCTCCACAGGTTGGCGAAGAGAGCGTCGTCGCCGGCCTCCGCGGGCGGCGGCGGCAGCAACCGGCTCAGCCAGGCACGCCCGCCGGCCGAGGCCCGGACGGTGTCGTCGGCCTCCACGACGACCACACCCGGGGCGAGGCCACCGCCGGGCGGGCGCGGTCGCCGACCGGCGACGAACCGCTTCAATCCCACCGCCAGCGGCGCGGACAGCCGCTCGGCGTGGCCGGCCTCGGCGGCGGAGAACGGCCGGCTCCCCCGCCCCCGGAGCAGGGTGAGGGTGCCCCGGGTGACGCCGGCGTGGATCAGGGCGACACGCAGCTCGCTGCCGAAGCCCTCCGCGGCCATGATGTCGTGCAGGCGAACGCTGTGGCGCTCCTCGATCGCGCCGGTGCCCAGGATCCCGGCGCGACGGTCGCCGCCGGTCAGGGCGGCCAGCGAGTGCAGGTCCCGGCCGCCGCACTCGTTGATCTCGAGCCGCCGGGCGGCGGCGGCGCGGTAGCCGCCCTCGCTGACGACGAGGCAACCGACCCCGGTGCCGGGATCCAGCCCGCGGAGCTGATAGCCGTCGTGCGGGATCAGGCGGGCGACCTGGCGGGATAGCTCGGCGCCGAACTCGGCGGGCGTCGCCGGCGGCAGCGCCGACATCGCTCGGGCGACGGACTCGAGGGTGTGCATGCGCCGAGTCTGCCGCCCGGACCATCCCCAGATCCCGGGATTTTTCCGCGGCGGGCCTCACCCCACACTTCGAGGCATGGAATTTCACGAGTACGCCCGGTACGACGCGATCGGTCTGCGCGGTCTCATGTCCACCGGGGAGGTGAAGCCGGCCGAGGTCGAGGACACCGCCCGGCGGGCCCTGGAAGCCGCCAACGCCGAGGTGAACGGCCTGGCGCTGCCGCTGTTCTCGCCCGCGCTCGGCCACGCCGCGGACGGGCCGTTCACCGGCGTGCCGTTTCTGCTCAAGGACAGCGGCCCGATGGCGGCCGGAATCCCGTTCGCGCTGGGCAGCCGCAGCATCCGGCACGCGGCGGCCCGCCACGACAGCGACCTGATGCGCCGGTTCCGGGCCGCCGGCCTGGTCACCCTCGGGCTGACCACGGTCCCCGAGATGCTGATCAGCTTCGCCACCGAGTCGGTCCGGTACGGAACGACCCGCAACCCGTGGGCGCCGGACCGGGGCGCCGGCGGCTCCAGCGGCGGCGCGGCGGCCCTCGTGGCGGCGGGGGCGGTGCCCATGGCGCACGCCAACGACGGCGCCGGTTCCATCCGGGTGCCCGCCTCCTGCTGCGCTCTGGTCGGCCTCAAGCCGAGCCGCGGCCGGGTCCCGTGCGGTCCCGACCTCGGCGAGCCGATGTTCGGGATGGCGTACGAGTTCGCGCTCACCCGCAGCGTCCGCGACACCGCACACCTTCTCGACGCGGTACAGGGCCCGGGCGTCGGCGACAAGTACACCGCGCCGCCGCCGCGCCGGCCCTACGCCGACGAACTGGGCGCCGACCCGGGACGGCTGCGGGTCGCGGTGACCACGCGGGCCTGGTCGGGCGTACCGGTGGACCCCCGGGTGGCGGCGGAGACCGAACGGACCGCCCGGCTGCTGGAGCGGATGGGGCACGAGGTGATCGAGGCGAGCCCGGCGGTGGACTGGGACGCCGGGGTGCTGGCCCTGCGGGCGGAGCTGACCGCCATCGCCGCGATGTTCCTCAGGGGACCACGCCCGCCGGATCCCGAGCTGCTGGAGGCGGTCTCGCGGCAGGCCCTCGCGGAGACCCGGGGCCTCGGCGCGCTGGACCTGCTGGCCCGGCTGGACGCACAGAACAGGGTGAGCAGGACGGTCGGCGCGTTCTTCACCGACCACGACCTGCTGGTGACGCCCACGCTGGCGCAGCTTCCCGCGCCGCACGGCACCCTGCGCTACGACGACCCCGGGCACACGGTCGCGAGCTGGCTCGACTCGCTGCTCGCGTACGGGCCGTTCACGTCCGTATTCAACGTCAGCGGTCAGCCGGCCGTGAGCCTGCCGCTCGGGCACAGCGCCGAGGGGCTGCCCGTCGGGGTCCAGCTCGTGGCGGGCTACGGCCGCGAGGATCTGCTGATCCGGGTCGCCGCGCGGCTCGAGGAGGCCGAGCCCTGGCAGGGCCGGACACCGCCCGGCTCCGTCGGTCGCCAGACCTAGGAGCTGCAACGGCCGTCGACGAGTGGGTAGCCGCGTCGTCGGTAGTGGCTGAATCCGGCAGGGCCACAGCGGCGTCCACCGCCCGGTCGCCTAGGTCTTCGACTCCTCGAGCGGGGCCGCCGCCGGGGGTGAGGGGCGGCGGCTGCGGCCGCCGCCGTGGGCCAGCTTGCGGGCGTAGAGCTCCGCGTCGGCGTGCGCGTAGAGGGCGGCGAAGTCCTCGCCGTCGTCGCCCACGCGGGCGGCACCGACGCTGCACGCGGTGCGTTCGGCGAGGGCCGCCCGCAGGGCCTCGGCGCGCACCGCCGGTGTTTCACCGCCCTCCAGGCCGAGCAGCATGACGAACTCGTCCCCACCGAGACGGCCGACGAGGTCGCGAGGGCGCCCGTGTGCGCGCAGCGTCGCGGCCACCCAGACCAGCAGCTCGTCGCCGGCCGCGTGGCCGTGCACGTCGTTCACCTGCTTGAAGCCGTCCAGGTCGAAGATCAGCAAGGCCGTCGGGTGGTGGTGTTCGCGGGCGTGGGACCGCTCGGCCTCGAAGCGCTCGGTGAAGCCGCGGCGGTTCAGGCAGCCGGTCAGCGCGTCGAGGCGCGACAGCCTGCTGAGCTGCCGCCGCTGCCGTGCGGCGATGCGGCCCTTGTGCGCGCAGATCACCGACACCGAGAGGGCGCCGGTCATGTGCATCACGACGCACCACGGGTTCGGATCGCCGACGAACGTCGCGATGGCCAGGTATCCGGCGACGATGACGGCCATCAGCGGGCGGCCCACGTTGGGCGTGGTCAACGCGATGAGCGGAAGCGGCGCGAACAGCCCGAGCGCCAGGGTGGCGGCGGCGCCGCCGTCGAGGCAGACCACCGCGGCGGCGATGCCGAACTGGGCGACACCGACGGCGAACATGACCGGGCCGCTGTGCCGGTACCGGCTCAGCGGCCCGGCCAGCCGGAGCGTGCCGAGGCCGATCAGCCCCGCCAGCGTCAGCAGCAGGCCCATCCCGAGCCGGTGCGGATGGCCGGCGGCGAAGAGGACCACGTAGAGCAGGCCGACGCCGGGGTCGAACAGCCCGAGCCGGCCGGAGTCGGCGATCGCCCGCCGGCGCCGCTCGTGCCGGGAGACCCGGGGCGCCTCGGCCGGCGCGGCGGCGGCGCGGGCCCGGGCGACGGCCGCGGGCGGCGGGAGCTGCCGTACCCGGGAGGTCTTGTCGCGGTAGGCCCGCTCGTCGGCGTGCCGGCGCAGTTCCTCGACATCGGCGGCCTCGGCGGGGTAGCAGGCGAAACCGATGCTGCCGGTCACGACGCCGTCCAGGGCGGCGCGCAGGCGTTCGGCCACGTCGGCGGCCTCCTCGGCGCCGACGCCGCTCAGGACCGCCGCGAACTCGTCGCCGCCGAGGCGGCCGACGGCATCGCGCGAGCGCAACTGCGAGGCCAGGGTGCGCGCGGTCCAGGTCAGCAGCTCGTCGCCCGCCTGGTGGCCATAGGTGTCGTTGACCTCCTTGAACCGGTCCAGGTCCAGCACGAGCAGCGCGACCGGCTCGCCGGTGCGGTCCGCCTCGGCGAGCGCCGCGGCGAGGCGCTCGTCGAAGCCGCGCCGGTTGAGGCCACCGGTCAGCGGATCGGAGCGCGACAACGCGTCGAGGCGCCGCCGCAGCGACGCCATGGCTCCCGAGTAGCGCAGGCAGAGGAGCGAGATACCGCCGAAGGCGACGGTGTAGACGACCGCGTAGCCGGGCGGTGCCGGGCCGCCCGCGATGGCGACGATCCAGTAGGCGACCGCCGACAGCGCCGCGGCGGGCAGGAACGACCGCGGCGGCATGGTGACGGCGTACACCATGACGGCGAACGGCAGCAGCGGGCCGAGCGGGCTGGCCACGCCGCCGTCCAGCACCCCGAGGGCGGCGTACCCGGCGGTGTTGACCACCAGGGTGCCCAGGTGAAGCTGCATCCAGTACCGGGACCGGCCGACGGGGGCGGCCACCCACATGCCGACGGCGCACAGCGCGAGAAAGCCGACGATCGCGGCCATGACGGGGCGGTGCTCGGCAGGCCAGGTGGCGGCGAGGTAGGGAGGCAACGGCGTCAGGGTCAGCAGCGACCGGATCGCGCCGCCGCGCGTCTGCCGCAACCGCCCCTCGGGTACGCCACGAGGAGCCACCACGCTAGGCATCACCCGCTCGCGCCCCCTCCTCGGTCCGGACATCCCATCGGCGCCGGCGTCGGCAAGGTGAGGGTTAGCGGGCGGCCGGGCAGTTCAGACGCGGTCCGCGGCCGTGGTCAGGACCGTGCGCAACACGTGTTCCATCTCCGCGAAGTGGGGCACGTCACAGATCAGCGGGGGCGCGAGCTGCACGACCGGGTCGCCGCGGGTCGTCGGCGCGGCGATAGGGCCCGGCGTCGAACAGGGCCCGGGACAGGAAGCCGCGCAGCAGCCGCTCCGACTCGGCGGCCTCGAACGTCGCCCGGGTCGCCTTCGTCGACGGGGCCGCCGCCGGAGCCGGTCTGGTCCTTGACGAGTTCGATGCCGAAGAAACAGCCGTCGCCGCGGATGTGCTCGGCATCAGGGGCTCGTACGGCTGCTTGAGCGCCGGCACGCCGGTGATCGACAGGGCGCCCAGGGTGGTGCCGTGGGAGGCGGTCGCCCGGGCGACCGCCTGCCACGTCCGGTTGTCCGTCACGCCGCGATTGTTCCGCGGTGCCCCCTCTTCGGCAAGGACACGGCGTTCGCCGGGATGAGACGGCGGCGCCATTGGCCGGACACCGCCGACCGTGGCTAACCTTCCCGGCATGCCGGACGATCACGCGGAAGCCGTGGACGGGGGGTTACGGACCGCGCCAGCGTCCACCCGCCGCCCTCTGCCGGCGTGGCTGCCACGCCTGGCTCCGGGGGTGGTGCCCGCGGTGCTGATGCTCGGCCTCGGCCTGGTCGGCGCCGGGCGGCCGACGCTGAGCTGGGACGAGGCCAGCACCGCCGACATCGCGCGACGGTCGCCGGAACAGATCTGGGATCTGCTCCACCACGTCGACGCGGTCTTCGGTCCCTACTACTTCCTCGTGCACGCCTGGACCCGGCTGGCCGGCGCGTCGGAGACCGACCTGCGGCTGCCCTCGATCGTCGCCATGGCCGCGGCGGTGGGGCTCGCGGGCGAGCTCGGCCGCCGCCTGTTCACCCCGCTGATCGGCCTGCTGTCGGGTCTGCTGCTCTGCATCGTCCCGAACAGCTCGCGGTATGCGGCCGAGGCCCGCCCGTACGCGTTCACCTGCCTGCTCTCCGTGCTCGCCCTGCTGCTGCTCCTGCGGGCGCTGGAGCGCCCGCGCCGGTGGCGGTGGATCGGCTACGGCGTCGCCGTGGTCCTGCTGGGGGCGAGCCACCTGATCGCGCTGGCCACGCTGGCCGCCCACGCCGCCGTGGTGGCGGCCCACCGCCGTCAGGGGCGCTCGCCGCGGGCCTGGGTGGTGACGCTCGGCGTCAGCGTCGTGGTGCTGCTGCCGGTGGCGTGGCTGGGCACGCGGCAGCGCGGTGAGCAACTGGCGTGGGTGGATCCGCTGGCACCGGACACCTTCCTTCAGGCGCCCGGCGAGATCGTCGGCGCGGCCAACACCGCATGGCTGCTGATCGGGCTGGCCGTGCTGGCCCGCTGGCGGCCGGTGGAGCGGGTGCGCCAGGTCGCCGTCTTCGCGCTGGCCCCGCCGCTCGCGGTCGCCGTCGCCTCGCTGGTGTGGGTTCCGCTCTGGGTGGCGCGCTATCTGCTGGTCGTCCTGGCGCCGGCGGCGATCCTGGCCGCGGTGGCGGTGGTGGGCACGGCCGGGCAGGCTCTGCGGCACGGCCGGCGAGGAGCGATCCTCCGGGTGGTGGGCATCGTGGCGCTGCTGGCGGTCACCGCGTATCCCGCGCACGGCCGGGTCCGCGCCACCACGGCGAAGAAGGGCCCCGACTACCGCGGCATCGCCGCTTTCGTCGTCCGCCACCAGGACCCCGGCGACGTCATCGTGTACGAGGCGGAGTCGCGGGCCATGCGGGCGGGGATGGAGTACTACCTGCGCCGCTATCCGTCCCGCCCGCCTGACGTGCTGGAAAGCCGCCCGGCCGCCGAGGTGGGCCGGCTGCGGGCCGAGGAGTACCCCGACGCCGCGGCGCACGTGGCGTCCGCGAGCCGGGTGTGGCTGGTCGTCGGCGGCCATCCCGCCGACCCCGCCACCGGCCAGCCCGCGCTGCAGGGTCTGCTGCGCGAGCGCTACGAGCGCGCCGACATCTGGCGCCGCTCCGAAGCCACGCTCGTCCTTTACCGCATCCGACCGATCGACTGACCGCCGACACCATCACATTGCAGTTGTATTGCCAACGGCGTACGGTCTAATCCAATGCAGTTGTATTGGAACCGGAGGTCACGATGGGCGTGATGGTGTTGTCCGAGGCGTGCGCCGATCACGGTGAGCTGGTCGGTGGCAAGGCGGCGGGGCTCGGCCGGCTGATCCGGCACGGAGAGCGGGTGCCGCCGGGCTTCTGCGTGACCACCGAGGCCTACCGGACCGGAGTGATCCCCGAGGCCGAGATCGCCGAGGCGTACGAGCGGCTGGGCGCAGGCCCGGTGGCGGTGCGCTCGAGCGCGACCGCCGAGGATCTGCCGGATGCGAGCTTCGCCGGCCAGCAGGACACCTTCCTCGACGTCGAGGGCCCCGAGGAGCTGATCGCCGCCGTCGCGAAGTGCTGGGAGTCGCTGCACGGCGCGCGCGCCGCCGCCTACCGCGAGGCCCGCGACATCGACGGCGCCGCGCCGGCGATGGCGGTGCTGGTGCAGCGCATGGTGCGGCCCGAGGTCGCCGGCGTGCTCTTCACCGCCAACCCGGTGACGGGCCGCCGCACCGAGATGCTGGTCGACGCCGCGCCGGGGCTCGGCACCGCCGTGGTCGACGGCACCGGGCCCGTGGACCACTATGTCCTCGACGACACGACGCGGGACGCCGCGGGCTGCCTGACCCCGGCGCGGCTGGACGAGCTGCAGGCGGCGGGCGCTCGGCTCCAGGAGCACCTCGGCGGCCCGCAGGACGTGGAATGGGCCTTCGACCACGACGGCGTCCTGTGGCTCCTGCAGTCGCGGCCGATCACCACCCTGTTCCCGCTGCCGCCGCCGACGAGCAAGCCGCTGCCGCGCGTGTACGTGGAGTTCGGGAACGTGCAGGGCATGCTGCGGCCGGTGACACCGATGGGGATGGCCACCCTGCGGGCGCAGATCGTCGGGATGCTCGCCGCCCTGGGCGTCAAGGCGGACATCGTCGACATCGGCGGGCGCCTCTACGGCGACCTCAGCGACCTCGCCCGCCACCGGACCGCCCGCAAGCGGCTCGTCAAGCTCATGGCGGTCGACTTCGGTCCGCGCGCCCAGGCCGTCATGGCGCACGTGCTCGCCGATCCCCGGTTCGCCCCGCAGCCCGGCGGCTCCGCACGCCCGGGCGCGGACGCGGCGGCGCTGCGCACGGCGTTCCGCGCACTCGCCGGCATCCTGCGCGCCCTGGCCCGCCCCGGGGCGGCGCGGCTGCGGCTGTCCGAGGCCGTCGAGCGCATCCGGCTGGCCTCCACCGACCCCGGCGCGCCGATGACCACCGCCGAGCGGCTGAGCTACGTCGAGGCCCAGGACGCGACGGAGAGCCCCGACGACATCGTCTGGCCCATCGTCGCCGGGATGCTCGCCGCCGCCCTCCCGGCCAAGCTGCTGGACGGCGTCGCGGCGCCCGGAGAGATCCACACCGTGCTGGGCGGAATGCCCCACAACGTCACCATCGAGATGGACCTTGCGCTCTGGCGGCTCGCCGAGGGGGCGGGCGAACACCGGGAGCTGCTGCTCGGCACGGCACCGGGCGAGCTGGCCGCGCGGTACGCCCGCGGGGCCCTGCCGGATGTCGGGCTGGACGCGTTCCTGCAGGCGTACGGCCACCGCGGCATCGCCGAGGTCGACCTGGGCGTACCCCGCTGGGACGAGGACCCCACCCCGGTCTTCGCCATGATCGCGAACTACCTCCGGGTCACCGACCCGGAGCAGGCGCCCGACCGCCGCTTCGCCCACGCCGCCGTCACGGCCGAGGCGGCCCTGCACGATCTCGCCGCCCGGGCCCGCCGGCGGCCGGTGCGCGGCCGGCTCGCCGTCTTCCTGCTGCGGCGGGCCCGGATGCTGGCGGGCCTGCGGGAGGCCGGCAAGTTCGCCGGCCTCTACCGGCTGCGGGCGGTACGGCGGCAGTTGCTGCTCATCGGCGCCGACCTCACCGCCGCCGGCCTGCTCGACCGGCCCGGCGACATCATGTTCCTGACCCTCGACGAGGTGCGCGCCGCCGTGCACGAGGGCGCCGACTGCCACGACACGGCCGCCTCCCGCAAGGCGGTGCACCGGGTGGAGTCGCGGCGCCGGGCCGTACCGGTCGGGCTGCTGTCCGACGGCACGGACATCGAGGCCGTCCTGCCCCCGGCGCCGGCCACCGGCGGCGCGCTCACCGGCGTCGGCGCCGCGGCGGGCCGGGTCACCGGGGCGGCCCGGGTGGTGCACGATCCGGCGACCGCCCACGTGGAGCCCGGCGAGATCCTCGTCGCCGCCACCACCGACCCGGGCTGGACGCCGCTGTTCCTCACCGCCGGCGGGCTCGTCACCGAGACCGGCGCGATCATGGCCCACGGCCCCACCGTCGCACGCGAGTACGGCATCCCCGCCGTGATCAGCGTCCCCGGTGCGACCCGGAAGATCTCCACCGGCCAGATCGTGACCGTGGACGGGGCGGCGGGAACCGTCACCGTCGATGCGGCGACGCTGTGAAACCATCGAGGCCATGCCCAGGAAGGTCGACACCCACCAGCGGCGCACCCGGATCGCCGACGCGCTGATGCGGGTCGCGGCGGAGCAGGGGCTGGAGGCCGTCAGCCTGCGCCACGTCGCCGCCGAGGCCGGCGTCTCGGCGGGGATGGTGCAACACTACTTCCGCACCAAGGACGAGATGATGGGCTTCGCGATGTCGGTCGTCCGTGACCGCACCCAGGCCCGGGTCACCGAGGCGATCGCGCGGCTCGGCGCCGAGCCGGCGCCCCGGCTGCTGCTCCGCACCGTGATCACCGCGATCCTTCCGTTGGACGAGGAGGCCCGCGACGTGGGGCGCGTGGCGCTGGCCTTCCTCGCCTACACGGCCGTACGCCCGGCGGCGGCCTCCGCGCTGCGCGAGGACACCGCCGGGATGACCGCGTTCATCGCCGGGCTCCTCAGCGTCGCCGACCCCGAGCCGGCCGCGGCCGGGCTCCTGGCGCTGATGGAGGGCCTCGGCGTCTACCTGCTCGGCGGGCACTACACCGCCGAACAGGCTCTCGCGGCCCTCGACGACCAATTGGACCGGCTTTTCCCATAAGCGGCGGTTTCCTTCATCACCCCCGCCGGACAGCCGATAGTTCCAGCGTGGGGCTGCGAGGCAAATTCGGCGCGAAGGGCGGGTCACGGCTATTCGTGGCGTACGCCGCCGCCAGCCTCGTTCCCGTCGGCGTGCTCGGGGCGGTGCTGGTCACCGGCTACCGCGAGGACGCCGCCCGGCAGGCCGAGGAACAGGGCCGCGCCCAGGCCGTGGTCATCGCCGAGATGGCGGTCGCCCCCGCGCTCGAGGAAGCCGACCTGACCGCGGGACTCACCGAGACCCAGCGGGACCGGCTGCACGCCGCCACCGACTTCGCGATCTTCCACGGCTCGGTCGTGCGCCTGCGGCTGCGCAGCTTCAGCGGGCAGGTCGTCTTCTCCGACGACGGCTCCACCGCCGGAGGCATCCCGGTCGCCGACCCCGCCTTCCGGACCGCCGCGGTGGGGCAGACCGACGTCGCCGTCGTGCCCGACCTCGAGCGCAGCCCCGGCCAGGTGATCCGGGTGCTGGAACCGGTGGTCGCCAGCACCTCCGGGCGGGCCATCGGCGTGCTGGAGCTGTACCTGCCGTACGAGAGCATCGCCGCGCAACTGCAACAGCAGATGCGGGTGACGTACTGGCGTCTCGCCGCCGGCCTCGTCGGGCTCTACCTGGTGCTGGCGCTGATCTCCTGGTCCACCACCCGTTCGCTGCGCCGGTACGCGGCCCAGCAGGAACGCGAAGCCCTGCACGACGCCCTCACCGGGCTGCCCAACCGGGCGGCCTTCCGGCTGCGGGCCAGGGCCGCCCTGGAGAACGCGCCGCGGCGCGGCGCGTTCGTGCTCGTCGACCTCAACCACTTCAAGGAGGTCAACGACACCCTCGGCCACCACGCCGGCGACGAGCTGCTGAAGGTGGTCGCCGCGCGGCTCGTGGAGGCGCTGCGCCCCGAGGACACCGTCACCCGCCTCGGCGGCGACGAGTTCGGCCTGATCCTGCCCGGCGTCGACCGCGCCGAGGTGGTGGCCCTGCTCTCCGGCGCTCGCAGCCGTCTCACCGAGGAGATCGTGCTCGACGGCATCCCGCTGACCATCGAGGCCAGCTTCGGGGTGGCGCTCTACCCCGAGCACGGCGCCGAGGTCGAGGAGCTGCTGCAGTGCGCCGACGCGGCCATGTACCAGGGCAAACGGGGCACCAACGGCATCGTCGTCTACGCCGGCGGCGAGGTCGCGCACTCCACCCAGTGGCTCGTGGTGCAGGCCGAGCTGCGGCACGCCTTCGAACGCGACGAGCTGGTGCTGCACTACCAGCCCAAGATCCGTCTCTCGGACGGGGAGATCTGCGGCGTGGAGGCGCTGGTCCGCTGGCAGCACCCGACGCGCGGGCTGCTCGCACCGGCCGAGTTCCTGCCCGCCGCCGAGCAGTCCGGGCTGATCGAGCCGCTCACCGACTGGGTGCTGCGCCGCGCGCTGGCCGACCAGCGGGACTGGCTCACCGCCGGCCGGTCGTGGCCGGTGTCGGTCAACGTCTCCGCGCGCAACCTCGACCAGCCGGGCTTCGCCGCCTCCGTCGCCGCCCTGGTGACCCGGACCGGCACCCCGGCGGACATGCTGATGCTCGAGGTCACCGAGACGGCGCTGGCCGGGGACGCACCCGCCGCCATCCGCGCGGTCGTGGACATCGTCGAGCGCGGCATCGGCGTCGCCGTCGACGACTTCGGCGTCGGCTACACCAGCCTGTCGCAGTTGCGGGCCATCCCCGTCTCCGAGATCAAGATCGACCGCCTCTTCGTCGACGGCCTGTCCCGCAACCCGCAGAGCGAGGCGATCGTGCGCTCGGTGATCGAGCTGGCGCACGGCCTGGGCTGCTGGGTGACCGCCGAGGGGGTGGAGAACGAGGAGGTCCGGCGCTGGCTCTCCGACGCCGGCTGCGACGCCGCACAGGGCACGCTGCTCGGCACCCCACTGACCTGGAACGACCTGATCGAGACCACCGCAGCCGGCCGTACCCGGCGGGAGATCCCCGCCCCGGCCGGCTCATGACGGGAGCACACTGGCGATGAGAAAGCTGACGAAGACCGGCCTCGCTGTGACCGGTGTCCTGCTGGCCCTGGCCGGATGTGGCGGCGGCAACCAGGAGGCCGAGGACGGCGGCGCCGCTTCCAGCACCATCGAGCGGGACCAAGCTCTGCACGACGCGCTGCCTCAGGGGATCCGCGAGCGCGGCACCATCCGTCTTGTCACCGACCCCACCTACGCGCCGATGGAGTCGTACGGCCCCGACGGGCGTACCATCATCGGCTTCGAGCCCGACCTCGCCGCCGCGCTCGGTACCGTGCTCGGTGTCAAGGTCGAGATGATCGGCGGCGAGGACTTCGGCATCTTCCTCGACGAGGCCGTCAAGGGCACGTACGACGGGGTGCTGTCCTCCATGACCGACACTGCCGAGCGGGAGAAGAAGGCCGACTTCATCAACTACTTCGCCGCCGGGACCTCGATCGTGGTGCAGCGCGGCAACCCGAGCGGTGTCACCGACCTCAAGGACCTCTGCGGCAAGGTCGTCGCGGTCGAGAAGGGCACGGTCCAGGTCGACCTGCTGGAACGCTCGCAGCAGGGCTGCGGCAACAAGCCGATCACCGTGAAGACGTACAAGACCAACGCCGACGCGCTGCTGCAGTTGCGCACCGGCCGCTCCGTGGCGGTCCTCAACGACTTCCCGCCGGCCGTGTACCTCACCACCGACCAGCGCACCCGCGGCTTCTACCAGCTTGCCTCGACGGTCCAGTACGAGCCGGGCCTGTACGGCATCGCCGTGCCCAAGGGCCACGGCCCGCTGCGCGACACCCTGCGCGACGCCCTGGACCGGCTGATCCGCTCCGGCGCCTACGCCGAGCTGCTCGAACGGTGGGGTCTCAGCAGCGGCGCGCTGACCGCGGCGTCGATCAACGCGGCCGGTGGCGGCTTCACGACCGGCTGACGCCGGTGACACCCGCCGTGCGTAGACTCGGCGGGTGTCGCCCCCGGCTCCGCTGCTGCTCGTCCTCGACGGGAACAGCCTGGTGCACCGCGCGTACCACGCCGGTGCGGTGGACGGGCTGCTCGACGCGGCCGGGCGGCCGGTGTGGGCGCTGCGCGGACTCGTGGGGTACATCGCGCGCGCGGCCGCGTACCTGCGGCCCGACGCGCTGATCGTCGGCTTCGACTGTCCCGACGAATCCGCACGCCGCGCCGACCATGCCGGCTACAAGGCGCACCGGCCGGAGAAGTCCCCCGATCTCGTCGAACAGATCGCCGGCGCGCCCGGGCTGCTCACCGCCGCCGGGGTGCGCACCCTGGTGCCGCCCGCCTGGGAAGCCGACGACGTGCTCGCCAGCGCGGCGGCGCACGCCCGCCGGCACGGCTGGCGCTCGGTGCTGATGACCAGCGACCGCGACGCCTTCGCCCTCATCGACGAGACCACCACGGTGCTGCGCGTGCGCAACGGCGGCTTCGGCGAGGCCGTCCTGGTCGACGCCGCCGGCCTGAGCGAGCTCTGCGGCGTCGAGCCCTGGCAGTACCGCGACTTCGCGGCGCTGCGCGGCGACCCCTCCGACAACCTGCCCGGCGTCCGTGGCTTCGGCGCGGCCACCGCCGCCAGGCTTCTGGCGGCCTTCGGCACGGTCGACGGGGCGTGGGCGGCCCTCGAGGCGGGCGAGGCCCACCTCGTCCGCGAGGCCGTCGGTGAGCGGGCCGCCGAGCAGTTCGCCGCACCCGGCGTCCGGGAGGTGGTGGAACGCAACCGCCGACTCATGCGGATGCGCACCGACCTGGCCGTGCCCGGACTCGACGAGGTGCGCCTGCCGCTGAGCCTGCCCGTCCTCCGGCGGGCGCTGCGCGGGCGCGGCATCAACCTCGGGCCGTCGCTGTGGGCGCTGACCGGCGGCATCCCGCCGCAGCGCGAGCCCCGCGACGAGGACCCGATCCCGCAGTTGCGGCCCTGGGTCATCCGCCGCGGCATGACCGGTCGCCGCGACCCCACCCCGGGGCAGTTGTCGCTTTTCTAGGACACCGTACGCAGGTCGAGGGTGTGCCGGACGAAGGTTTCCTGACTGCCCGTCGACCAGCAGAGCACCCCGTTGCGCAGCACCACCGCGCCTGCGTCCGGGCTGATCTCCACGGTGCTGCGCGTCTTCGTCTCGTGCACCAGCAACTGCGCGTTGCCGGTCAGCTCCGAGTTCGGGCCGATCCGGACGAACACCTCGAAGCGGTCGAGCGGGGCCACGTCCACGATCCCGGTCGCCGCCGTGCCGCCGGCGACCTCGTGCCGGTCACCGCCGCCGGGACGCATCAGCTCGATGCGGGTGTAGCCGTCGGCGTCCAGCGACACGATCCGGCACCATGCGGCGCTGCAGCCGATCGCGCCGTCCCGCGGCCGGGCCACCGCCAGGTCCGTGCCGGAGACCAGATTCCGCAGCGTACGGGCGCCGGCCGAGTCGGCGACCCCGTCGGTCATCCACGGCCAGGCCAGCAGCCGCCAGGTGCCCGCCACCGGGCGTACCTCGACCGGGCCGCCGCCGGCCGCGACCGCGCGTACCTCGGTGACGCCCGCGGGGCCGGCGGCGACCCAGCGCAGCCGCCCGTCGGCGACGACGAGGTCGGTCTCCGACCGGTAGAACCGGGCGTCGCCGGTGTCGGCGGTCACCCGGCGCGCCGCCCCGTCCGCTCCCAGCCCCGCCGCCCACAGCTCCAGCCCGTCCTTGGTGCGCTCGAACCAGGCGAGCAGATCACCGGCGACGGTGAGGCCCTGGAACGACGGGTTGCGCGCCGAGGGCAGCGCCCGCATCTCGCGGACCGTGCCGTCCCCGGAACGCACCAGCAGCCGTAGCGATCTGCCGTCGGGGCTGGGTGCGGTGCCGACCGAGGTGCGCGCGTCGAGGAAGACACCCGGCTCGTACGCGGTCCCGTCGCCCAGCGTGGCCGCGATGGTGGCGCGCTCGGCGCCCGGCCACGCCAGGGCGGCGGGCGAGGGCGCGGTCCGGCGGCCCTGCGCGGCCGGCGGCACGGCCAGCAGCAGGGCACCCGCGGCCAGCGCGGCGACGAGTCCCGCACCCGGCCGGATCCGAGGGTCTCGCGGCACGCCACGATGCTACTGCGACGGCCGAGTTCGGTATTCTGGAGCGTGTGGGCGGGTCCGCCGTCCCCGGCCACGAACGCGAGGCCACGGAGGGCGAGCTGGACGAGCGGGAACGGCGGTTGATCGCGCGCGAGCGCGCCGCAGACCTCCGAGAGGCACAGGCCGAGGCCCGGGAGCGCCTCGCCGACCAGCGCGAACGCGAGGCCGACGCCCGCGATCACCTCGCCGACCAGCGCGAACGCGAGGCCGACGCCCGCGATCACCTCGCCGACCAGCGCGAACGCGAGGCCGACGCCCGCGAGGCCGCCGCCAACGAGCGGGAACGCCTCCTCGACGCCGACGCCGACCGGCAGGACGACCGCACGACCGACCCGATCGCCCGCTTTCGCGGATCCCTCGAACGCACCTCGGCCAGGACGAGCCGCAGCAACGAGCTGTTGCACCGCTCCCGCGACGCGGTCCAGCGCGGTGCCGAGCGCATGGACCGGATCCGCCGCGAGAGCACCGGCGGCCCGGCCCGGCCCGACGCCGGCCCCGACGACGCCTGACCGCCGGGACGCAGGAGGTCCCGAAGGGCCGGGACTTTGGTCCCGACCTGCGCCGGAACGCTCGATGATCGCCCGCCGTGAGCCGTAGGAATGGTGACGGTGATCGTGCGACGAGCGGAGTGAGAACGATGAAGGTCAGCGTGGGGCGCCTCGGCGCCACGACCGGACTGGCGGCCGCGGTGCTGGCGGTGCCGAGTCCCGCGTCGGCGCACGAGAAGTGGTTCGTGCCGAACCCGGAGGGCTACGCGGACGACTGGTCCTTCGTCCTGCGCCCCCTCACGCTGGCTGCCATCCTCGGCGTCGCCCTGGTGACGGTCGGATGGCGCTACCTGGCGGTGCGGCGGCTGCCGTCGCCGGAGCTGCCGGGGCTGTCCTTCCTCGCCCGGCTGGTGCCGTACGTGCCCCGGCTGCTCGCCATCCACCTGGGTGTGTCGCTGCTCGCCGCCGGGGTCTCGGGGCACTTCCTCACCCATGACCTGCAGGTCGAGGGTCTGGCCGTCGGCGACGCCATGCTGCTGATCGAGGGCGCCCTCGGCGTCTGGTTCGTCACCGGGATCCGGCTGCGCCCGGCCGCCGTCCTGCTGGCCCTGGCCGGCCCGCTGGCATTGCTGGTGACCGGCCCGGTCGGTCTGCTGTCGGCGATGGACCTGCTGGGCGTCGCGGTGTTCCTGGCGTTCGTGCCGCCGTCGGACGCCACCTTCGGCCGGGTCGAGCCCGACGCCGTCATGCTGGGCCGGGCGCTGCTGGCGTTGCGGCTCGGCGCCGGCGGTGCGCTGATCACGCTCGCCTTCGCGGAGAAGCTGGCGAACCCGGCGCTGGCGCGGGAGACCCTGCGGATGTTTCCCCAGCTCGACGTCTTCGCCCTGGTGGGCATCCACGTGCCGGCCGACGTCTTCGTCGTCGTGGCCGGCGCCACCGAGCTGCTCTTCGGGCTCCTGGTGATCTCCGGCGCCCTGCCTCAGGTCGCGGTGCTGGTGGCGGGCATCCCGTTCAACGCCACCCTGCTGTTGTTCGGCGGCACGGAGCTGCTCGGCCACCTGCCGGTCTACGGGGTCTTCCTGACCCTGCTGGCGTACGGCTCCGACCCGCGGACGGCGGCGCTGGTGCGCCAACTGCCTCAGCTCCCCCGGCGGCTGGCGCGCCGGGAGGCGATGCCCGCCTGAGCACGGCACTCCGGCGACGGCGGCGGTATCCCTGCGGGGTGCCGTCGCCGCGGCGTTGACGCCGGTCGGCCAGGTTTGCGTGCGGCTTGAGAAGCGGATGAGACGGCATTGAGGTTGCGGGTCGAAGCTTCGGGCATGACTGTCGCTCACCTCATCGCCGTCCCTCCCTTCGTCGTCGCCGGATCCGTTCAGCGGGGATCCTCGTCGGGCCAGGCCGCCGTCGAGTTCACCGTGGTCATCCCGTTCCACAACCCCGGCGCGACGCTGCGCCGCACCGTCGAGCGCCTCGCCGAGACGCTGTACGCGCAGAACATCTCCTTCGACATGGTCGCCGTCACCGGCGGTTCGACCGACGGCTCCGAGCGCGGCCTCGAGGGCCTGCCCTGGATCCAGGTCATCGCCGACCGGGAGCTGCAGGACAAGGGCGCGGCACTGCAGACCGGTCTGGCCGCGGCCGGCGGGACCTGGGTCGGTGTCGTCGACGTCGACGCGGACGTCGAGGTCGACCCGTACGAGCTCATCGAGTGCCTGCACCGCGCCCGCGAGCGCGAGAACGTGCTCGTCTGACGCCCGCTTCATCCGCAGGACCCCGGCCCGCACGGCGTGCCGGGGTTTTGTCGTGTCCGGCCCGGGCTTGCCGTGTTCTTCCAGGAGTGCAGAGCGAGCTTGCCGAGCTCTTGAAACCGGTCTGAGACTGCCTTGAGGGATGCCGCCGAACTAGACGGCATGACCTTCACCGCGCCTGTTGTGCCCGCCATGCGCAATCTCCGGGAAGTTATCCACTCCCAGGCGATCCAGCCCACCTTCCAGCCTGTCGTGCGCCTCGAGGACGGCGTCGTCAAGGCGTACGAAGCGCTGGCGCGATTCGACAAGGCGCACTTCCCGAGTCCGGCGGACGCGTTCGCCGCGGCCATGGAGGCCGGCGTGGGCGTCGACCTGGAGCTGCTCGCGCTGGAGCGGGCCTTCACCTACCTCGACGAGATGCCCGCCGGTGCGTGGCTGAGCGCGAACCTGTCGGTGGAGGCACTGCTGGACCCGCGCGTCAGCGAGACCCTCATGGCACACGCGGCGCGCGGCATCGCCGTCGAGCTCACCGAGCACACCCAGGTGCACGACTACCCGGCGCTGGTCAAGGTGACCGAGCGACTGCGCTCGGCGGGCATCCTGCTCGCCGTGGACGACGCCGGGGCCGGCTTCGCCAGCCTCAGCCACATCCTGCAGCTCCGCCCCGACATCATCAAGCTCGACATCACCCTCACCCGGGGCATCGACACGGACCCGGTACGGATGGCGCTGGCGCGCTCGCTGGTCGGTTTCGCCGAGGACATCGGCGCCATGCTGATCGCCGAGGGCATCGAGACTGTGGCCGAGCACGAGAAACTGCGGGCGCTGGGTGTCAAGCTGGGACAGGGCTACTTCATGGCCCGTCCGGGGCCATTGCCCGCCCGTGCCGAGATCACCGCCGACGGGATTCTGATCGGCGGCGCCTGACCGGCTCGCGCCCGGCGAAACCTTCGTTTCGACGCGGCGCGACCGATAGGACTCGACAGCACCCCGTCGTTCCGCCCGTCCCGCAGAAGTGGAGGTCCCGTGGCCAGGCCGCGCGCGCTCGTCGTCGAGGACTCACCCGAATTCATGCTCCTCTGCCAGCATCTGCTGGAGAAGGAGGGCTTCGACGTCGTCGTGGCCACCGACGGCCGGGGCGCGGTCGAGCAGGCTCAGAAGGAGCGGCCCGACATCGCCATCCTCGACCTCGGCCTGCCGGACGTCGACGGGATCGAGGTGTGCCGCCAGATCCGGCAGTTCACCGACGCCTACATCGTCATGGTCACCGGCCGCACGGACGAGCTGGACAAGGTCGTGGGCCTGTCGGTCGGCGCCGACGACTACGTCACCAAGCCGTTCTCGCCGCGGGAACTCGCCGCCCGCATTCAGGCGATGCGCCGCCGCCCCCGCAACTCCGCGGCCGGGCAGAGCACGGCGATCCGCGAGTACGGCAAGCTGCGTATCGACCCCGAGGTCCGCGAGGTGACCCTCGACGGGCAGGTGCTCGAGCTGACCAAGATCGAGTTCGGCATCCTGGACCTGCTCTCCTCCGCGCCGCGCCGCACGTTCACCCGCGGCCAGTTGCTCGAGGACGTCTGGGGCGACAACTGGTACGGCGACGACCACATCATCGACGTGCACGTCGGCAACCTGCGCAAGAAGCTGGGCGAGTCGGCCTCGTCTCCGCGTCACATCCGCACGCTGCGCGGTGTCGGCTACCGCTTCGAGCCTGATCCGGGCGCCACCCGCTAGATCCGTTCCTCCGAGACCCACGTGCCGTCCGGCACGTGGGTCTCGTCGTTTCCCCGGTTCGTCGCCCTCGGAGCGGGCGGTCAGGCCGTGCGGTGCCGCGCCGGCGGGCGCCGGAACAGGCCGTCCGGCGCCCGGTTCGTCGCCCTCGGGGCGGCGGTCAGGCCATGCGGTGCCGCGCCGGCGGGCGCCGGAAGCGGTGCGCCCCACCGGCCGGGGCGGCGCCGCGACGCCGGGTCCAGACCACGGCGGCGCCGATCAGCGCCGCGGCACCCGCCCAGGGCGCCAGGTCCTGCACGCCCCGTCCCGCCTCCGGCGGCGGCACCGAGCCGACGAGCGTCCGCAGCACACCGGCCGGGGTCTCCCCCACGGCGAGCACGCTGGTGCCGGGCGAGAGCCGCCCGGCCGGCCCGCCCGAGGCCGGAAGCACCGTGGTGTCCGGGGTCGAGGCGGGCGTGGGGGTCACGGCGGCGCTCAGCACCAGCACGCGCAGGGCGCCGGAGGCGTCGGCGACCACGGAACGCTCCGGGTCGGCTCCCACTCTCAGGTTGACCGGGGATCCGCCCTTGAAGCCGACCGCGTAGACGGCCAGTGATTCGGCGGTGGCGCTGGACTGCGCCTGCCACTGCACGGTGAGGGCGTCGGCGGTGCCGCCGTACCCGGGCCCGTCGGCGAGGGCGGCACCGGGCGCGAGCACGGCACCGAGCATCGCCGAGGCCAGCAGGAGCGGGCCTGAGCTGCGAGAACGAATACCGGTCACGGATCAATAGTGCCACGGCAAAAGTGCGGAATGTCCAGCCCGCAAACCGCTTCGCAACCTTGCCATTGCCTTGAAGCCGGCTAGAGGCTGGATTGAGCTTGCGCTCCGAACTACACGGGCATGACCGCAACGCTGCTCACCGCCGCCACCGCACCGACGACCGCCGCCGCCCCGCTCTACAACGCGGCGCGCCTGTGGGCCCCGGCCGACCCGGCCGTGGAGCTGACCGTCGTGGTGCCGTTCTACAACCCCGGCGCGGCGCTGCGGCCCACGGTCGAGAAGCTGGTCGCCTGCCTCGCCGAGGAGCGCGTCTCCTACGAGGTCATCGCGGTCTCGGACGGTTCGACCGACGGCTCCGAGCGCACCCTCGCCGGCCTGCCGGGCGTGCGGGTCGTCGTCAGCCCGGTCAACCAGGGCAAGGGCGGCGCCCTGCACCTCGGCTTCGCCGCCGCGCGGGGCGCCTGGATCGGCTTCGTCGACGCCGACGGCGACATCGACCCGCGACACCTGGCCGAGTACCTGCGGATCGCCCGCGCGGGCGACCACGCCGGCGTCTACGCCGACAAGCGGCACACCGCGTCCGGCAGCGCCTCCTCGCCGTTCCGCAAGCTGGTGTCGATGGTCTACTCGACCCTGGTGACGCTGCTCTTCGTGCTCGGCATGCGCGACACCCAGACCGGCTGCAAGGTCCTGCGCCGCGACGTGCTCGCCGAGCTCCTGCCCCGGCTGCTCGAGCGCCGCTTCGCCTTCGACCTGGAGTTCTTCGTCGCCGCCAAGGCGGCCGGCATCCGCGGCTTCGTCGGCGCACCGGTGCGGCTCGAGGAGCGGGTCGCCGGCTCGACGGTGGGCTCCGCGGCGATCCTGCGCACCATCCGCGACACCTTCGTCATCTGGGCCCGCCTCCACCTGACCAGCCAGTACCGCCGCGCGGCCTCCGCCCCGATCGTGCTCCGCCCGGCCCCCACCGCCTGGACGACGACCGGCCAGCTCGCCGACGCCGCCTGAGCCCCCTCCGAAGGGCTCCCGCCCGGGCGACTAAGGTGCGTCGTCGTGCGGATCGCAAGCGTGAACGCCTGGGGCGGGGCGATGTCTGAGGAACTGCTGCAGTGGCTTCCGACCAGCGGCGCCGACATCGTCTGCCTGCAGGAAGTGACCCGAACCCCCGGCCTGAGCGGATGGACGCGATTCGAGGACGGCGACCGCAGCCTCCCCCAGCGCGCCGATCTCCTTCACGACGTCCGCGCCGCGCTGCCCCGCCACCAGGCGATCTTCGTGACCAGCGACTCCGGGCCCGTCCAGGACGACACGGGATCCCGCCATCGGCAGGATTTCGGTGTGGCCACCTTCGTCGGTGAGCACCTGCCGGTCGTCGGCGCCGACTCCGCGTTCGTGCACGGAGAGTTCGCCGACCATGTGCGGTGGCCGGCCACCGACCGCCCTCGTGCCGCCCTTGCCGTGCGTACCGTCGACCGCGCCGCGGGCCGATCGGTGTGGGTCGTGCAGATGCACGGGCTGCGCGACGCGGCCGGCAAGGCCGACACCCCGGCACGGCGCCGCCAGGCCGACCGGCTCGCCGAGCTGGTCCGCCGCATCCGCGGCCCCCACGACCTGGTCGTGGTCTGCGGCGACTTCAACCTGCTGCCCGGCAGCGAGACGTTCGAGGTCCTGGCCGGGCTCGGTCTCACCGATCTGGTCGGCACGGCCGACACCCGGACGTCCCGATACGCCAAGCCGATCCGGCACGCCAGCTACATGCTGGTCTCGGACGTGTCCGCCGTCGAGCGCTTCGAGATCCTGGCCGAGCCGGAAGTATCGGACCACCGCGCACTGGTCCTCGACATCTGAGGGCCGGTCACTCGACGGCGGAGATTCCGGCGCCGACCGTGAGGGTGCCGGCGCACCTACCACAACTGGACCTTCTCCTGAGCGGTGCGATCCGGAAAGCTGCCTTGCTCCAGCTACCGGGGTCCGGCTCGTGCGGCGGAGTGCCGGCTGGGCACCGGTCCGGACCGCGGTGGCCGGCCGGTGGGCGGTGCCTGCGGTGGTGACGGGCCTTCGGGGTACGGCACCGCCCACCAGCGGACCAGGTCTCGGCGGTGTTCCAGGACGCCCACCGCCAGCAGGACCAGCAGCGAGACCACCGAGGCGATCAGGCCGAGGCGCAGCCACCGCCACGGTTCGTAGTGGACCGTGACCCCTTCCGCGCCGGCTTCGACGGCGACCGTGCCGGCCGCCGTCGGAGCGCTGGGGAGGCCGCCCGCCGACCAGCCCGGTGACCATTCCTCGGGGATCACCACCCAGCCCGGAGTTCCCGGCGCGACGTCCCAGCTCGTCGAGCTGGTCCGGCGCAGGTCGCCCGAGGCGGCCGAGGGCAGGGGTTCCCGCGCCGGGCCGGTCTCCAGGATCGCCTCGGTGCCCAGCGCCCTGCGGGCGGCCAGGGCGACCGCCTCGTCGTAGCCGCCGGGCCGGGCGCCGGCCACCCGGCCGGTGCCGTCGGCCTCGACGCGGTAGACGTCGAGTTCCGGGGTGCGCAGGACGCGGCGCAGGTCGGGCTGCTCTTCGAGCCAGACGTAGAGGTCGGCCTCGCGGTCGCGGGCCAGCACCACGTAGCGCACGCCGAGCGGGGCCACGAGGCGGCCGAAGGCTCCCGCGCCGCCGGCGGCGACCAGGCGCTGCACGTACGCCATCCGGCGCGAGACCGAGTTCGTCCGCACCGGGCCCAGCTCGACGGCGTCGCTGCTGAGGACCGGGCGGCGGAAGAACGCCGCTGCGGGTGTCGCCACGGTCCGTGATCCGGAGAAGGCGAACGGCTGGTAGAGATGCCACGGCAGGAACAGCACGGCCTCGTCGCCGTCGCCCATGATCTGGTCGGCGGTGTGCCACGACTGCGGGTACTGGGTGACGCGGACGCTGCCGCCGAGGCCCCACGCCAGCGAGGGGGCGACGACCGCGTAGACGCCCGCGATCATCACCAGGGCGGCCGTCGCGGTCACGCGGACCAGGGACGGCCGCGCCTTGCGGCAAGCGCCGACCAGCGCCTCCACGGTGACCCCGATGCCGACGGCGTACGCCAGCATCGTCAGCGCGACCCACTTCTGCTGCTCGCGCATGGCCGCGAAGAGTGGCACGGCGTCGAAGGCCCATCGGTAGACCGGGGCGAGCGGGCCCTCGATGCCCGCGCCGAGCAGCAGCCCGACGGCGGCGAGCAGGGCCAGCGGCGCCCCGGCGAGCGGGCCTCGGCGGCAGAGCCGGGCCAGTCCCGCGGCCGCCGCCGCCAGCATCACCGCCGCCGGAACGAGGCCGAGGCCGATCTGCGGGCTGCTGTCGGCGGCGCCGCGCCAGAAACCGCGCAGCGAGACCAGGGTGGCCAGCATGCCGCCGGAGCCCGCGTGCGGGGCGTACACCTCGAGGTCCTGGCCGCCGACGCGGACGGTGAGGATCGCGCTGAGCAGTACGGTGACGGCGTACGCGTAGATGCACGCGGCGCAGGCGATCACCACCGCCGTGCGGGCCAGGTCCTTGCGCGTCGGGCGCGGGAGCAGCGCGACAGCCAGCAGGCCGGCGCCGCCGAGCCAGGCGGCGTGCGGGCCGACCGCCATGGCCATCGCGTACCAGCCGGCCGGCCGGGCGGCGAACCAGGTGCCGCGCCGGCGTGCCCGCACGGCCGAGGCGAGCAGCCAGCTCAGCAGGCCGACGGAGAGCAGGAAGGCGACGTGCCCGGCCTGGACGCGCTCGACGACGAACGGGTTGCAGCAGGCGAAGAGCGCGGCGCTGTGGCGGCGCCACCGCCCGCCGGCGGCGAGTGCGGAGACGCCGGAGGCGGCGATCGGGAAGTAGCAGAGGACGACCAGCCAGCTAGTCGCGCCCGGCCCGACGACCGAGCGCACCGCGTCGGTCAGCAGCCGGTACGGCAGCGCGTCCAGCGCCGCCGGGTCGAGGCCGTAGAGCCCCGGTGTGATGGCCTGGTTCGGGCCCGACACCCAGTCGAGCAGCAGCAGGTAGCCCTCCCGGGTCCAGGGTGCGACCACGGCCAACCCGGCGATCAGGCCCAGCAGCCCGGATTCGGCGGCCAGCCGGGCCGCGCGCGGGTCGACGCCCGGCAGCCGCCGGTGCCGGGGCACGTAGGCCGGCGCCTCGGCCGGTGCGGCACGGTGGTGCCGACCGCCCCGGCGACGGGCGACGAGGGTCACCGCCGGCGGCGCCGTGGACCGTGTGCGGCCTGCACCACCGCTGCCACCAGCGGCGCCAGCGGGTCCGCGGTGTCGCCGGACGTGTCCACGACGATCTCGGCGCACCGGGCGGGGTGCTCGGTGAGCAGCTCACGGAACCGCTGCTGCTGCCCGGCCTGCTCGGCCCGGGACCGCTCCGGCTTGCGGCGGTGGATGAGCTCGTCCGGGGCGTCCGGCAGCACCAGGATGTCGGGCGCGGGCACCACGAACTCGGCTACGCGCGCGGCGCGGGAGCCCGGCCATGGCGACTCGCGCAGGTCGTAGACCCAGCGGTCGGCGATCACGACGCGGCGGCGGGCCACGGCCGGCGCGACGCTGCGCAGATAGCGCCAGAGGTATTCCCCGGCGTAGAACCAGGCGGCGGCGCGGCGCAGGGCGCGGTGGTCGGCGGGGGCGCCCTCACCCGGGGACGCGGGCGTGCCGGTCGGAGCCGGCGCGGCCGCCGAGGCTGCCGGGGCTGCCGGGGCGGTGGAGCCGACGCCGAGCAGCCGGCGGGCAAGGGCAACGCCGGGCAGGTTGCCCCGTGCCATGCCGAAGTACGCGGCGCTGGTGGGCAGCCCGTAGCGGTGCAGCCGCTCGTGCAGGCCGTCGGCGACCGTCGACTTACCCGAGCCGTCCGTGCCGACCAGCGCGACCACCACGCCGCGCACCCGCAGTCCGAGCGGGCCGGCGGCGCCGGCGGCGGGCAGCACGCTCCGGCGTTGCGCCCAGGTCGAGCCCACGACCGACGGCGCGAGGCTGCGGGCGGCGAGGCGCACCCGCGCCCGCAGCGGCAGCCGCGGGTCGGGCTCCGCACCGCCGGCGACGGCGACGAGATCCGCGGCGACCCGGGCACCGAGCTGCTTGGTGAGCCGCCAGACGAACTCCTGGCGGTGCCGGGGGTCGGCGGCGTCCCAGGCAGCGCGGGCCTCGGCGAGGCGTTCCGGCTCGGGGAGGCGGCCGCGCAGCACCGGGCGTACCAACAGGTCGGCCGTCGCCGCCGCGCCGGTGAGCCGGTGAGTGCCGGTGTCGATGGTCGCCTGTCCCGCCGGCACCAGAAGCACCGGTCCGACGCACAGGTCACCGTGGGTGACGTCGACCACGGCCGGGCCGGTGGTCGTCTCGACGGAGAGGCTCACGTGGCGCAACCGCCGGGGATCGTGCGCCTCGGCCACCCGGGCACCGGCGTACGTCCGGGCGAGCACGTCGATCGGGTCGCCGGGCGCCGGTGGCGCGGCGTACCAGATGTCGAGGTCCTTGGGGCCGGTGTCGGCCGCCCAGCGCTCGCTCGCGCCGGCGTCGCCCTGCCAGGCCCAGCGCTGACCCGTGGCGTCGAGGGCGGCCACGACCGCCTCGAGCAGGTCGGCGCGGCTCGGTGGCCCGGAGCGCGAGTCGTCGGCGCCCGCCGCGACGTCCCGCGTCGGTCGCTGTTCCGCGCCTGTTTGCCAGGAATTGGTCATTTCACCCCGATTATGGACCGGCGGACGCATCATGCGTGTCCACTTGCGTGACGCAGCCCCGCCAAATAACAGACAGGTCCCGCGTCGGACGGCCGATAGAGACCCTGTGACCTCTCTTGCCCGCCGTATCGCGAGTCTCGCCGCCCGGGGCGCCGCGCCGATCGCCGTGGCGGTCGCCGTGCAGAGCGCCGGTAACCTCGCCTTCCACTCGGTGGTCGGACGGATGCTGGACCCGGGCGCGTACGGAGCCCTGGGCGCCGTGCTCAGCGCCATGGTGATGCTGGCTGTCCCGCTGGGCGCACTCCAGACCGCCGCATCCGCGCTGGTGGCCGAGCACGGCCTCACCCGGGAGACGGCCCGGCGTACGCTGCGCGCGGTGGCGTTGTGGTCACTGCCGCCCGCCCTGGTCGTGCTGCTCTGCGCGCCGTTGCTGCGCGACTACTTCCACCTGGCGTCGCTGGCCGAAACGGTGCAGTTGGCGCCGTACCTGATCGCCGCCGCCGTGGTGGCCGCCGCGCGCGGCCTGCTGCTCGGTGACCGGCAGGTGGGCACGGTCGCCGCCACCTACGTCTTCTCCACCGTGGTCCGGCTCGGGCTCGGGCTCGCCCTGGTCGTGCCGTTCGGCGTCTCCGGCGCCCTGGCCGGCACCGTCGTCTCGGAGCTGGCGGCCCTGCTGGTCGCCGTCCCGCGGTTGCGCGGACCGGCCGGGCGCACCGGCGCGACCGGCCTGCGACTGGGCGCCGTCGCGCACGCCGGGATCGCGGTGACCGGCCTGTTCCTGTTCTCCACCGCCGACCTGCTGCTCGCACGCCACCACCTGGGCGATGCCGAGTCGGGCTCGTACGTGGCCGCCGCGACCGTGGCCAAGACGGTGCTGGCGCTGCCCGCGGGCGTCATGGCCGCGGTGTTCCCCCGGCTGCTCGCCGCGTGGCCGACGCCGGGGCGCACCCGCGCCCTGATCACCGGCGGCGCGGCGGTGACCGGCCCCGCCGTGCTGGGCGCGGCCGCGGTCGTCGCCCTGCCGTCGCTGGTGCTGGCGATCCTCTACGGCGACGGGTTCGCCGACGCCACCGGGCTCGTCCAGGCCCTGGCCGGGGTGGCCGCCCTGACCTCGTTCGTCACCGTCCTGACCAACGCCGCGCTCGCCCGCCGCTCACGCCTCATCGCCGTCCCGTGGATCGGTGCGGTGCTGGAGATCGCGCTCATCGAGACGTGGCACGGCTCGGGCTCGCAGATCGCGGCGTGCTCGGCCGCCGCCCTGGCACCGACGCTGCTGGCGATGGTCGTGCTGGAGGGCCGCCGCTGGGCGCGCGCCCCTCGCGCGAACGTTCAAGTGGCACCCGCCGATGCCGATCCTTCCCGTACCGCCGCTACCGCGGCCTGAATTGCGGAGGACCCGACGTGCGCATCCTGGTGCTGAACTGGCGTGATCTGACCCACCCCGCCGCCGGCGGCGCGGAGGTCTACACCGAGCAGGTGCTGCGCCGCTGGGTGGCCGCCGGCCACGAGGTGACGCTGTTCGCCGCGGCCGTCGCCGGGCGCCCCGCCGCGGAGATCGTGGACGGGTACCGCGTCGTCCGCGCCGGCAACCGGTTCACGGTGTACCGCGAGGCGCGGCGCTGGTGGAACCGCTACGGCCGGGGCCGCTTCGACGTGGTGGTCGACGAGACCAACACGGTGCCCTTCTTCGCCCACGAGTGGGTCGACGACGGCGCCCGCACGATCGCCCTGGTGCACCAGACCTGCGAGGAGATCTGGCACCACAACGCCCCGCCGGTGGTCGCCCATCTCGGCCGGCATCTGCTGGAGCCGGGCTGGCTGCGCCGGCTGTCGGGCTCGCCCATCCTCGCGGTCTCCGACTCGACCCGCGACGCGCTGATCCGCTTCGGCGCCCGTGACGTCACCGTCGTGCCCGAGGGCTACGAGCCGCCCGCCACCCTGCCCCAGGTCGACAAGGAGGACACGCCCACGGCGGTGTTCTGCGGCCGGATGGTCAGCTACAAGCGGCCCTGGGAGGTCATCCGCGCGGTCGGCCTGGCCCGCCGCGAGATCCCGGACCTGCGGCTGTGGATGATCGGCGGCGGTCCCCTGCTGGACAAGCTGCGCGCCGCGGCGCCCGAGGGCGTCGAGTTCCTCGGCCGGGTGTCCGAGCAGGACAAGCACGACCGGATGGCCCGCGCCCACGTCCACCTGGCGACCAGCGTGCGCGAGGGCTGGGGCCTGGTGGTCACCGAGGCCGCGGCCCTGGGGACCTCGACCATCGCGTACGACGTGCCCGGCCTGCGCGACTCGACCCGGGCGGCGGGCGGGGTCGTGACGCCGCCGCAGCCCGAGGCGCTGGCCCGCCGGCTGGTCGAGCTGCTTCCCGGCCTGACGACGGCCGCCGCCGCGCCGCTGCCGTACGGCGGCGCCCACTCCTGGGACCACGTCGCCACCACGCTGCTCGAGGCGGTGTGCGAGCACGCCCGCGTGCCCGGCACCGCGCTGGCCCGTACGCCGCTGCCGCCCGCCGCGACCGAGCTGCCCCCTGCCGCCTGACGGGGCCCGGAGAACTTCAGGTTTCTTTGACGCCGCCTTGCGGCCAGCTTGAGGTACGCGGCCGATCCACATATCAGCGGCGCCGACGGGGCAGCCGATGAGGAGACGAGGAAACATGGGCGTACGACTGCTGGCTGGGACCGGCGCCGCTGCCGTGGCCGCGTCGCTGGCCTTGACGGGGACCCCGGCGCTCGCGTCGGACATGACCACCGCACTGCCCGCGCCGCAGGGACTGACCGTGGCGCGTGCCGCCGAGGACGCCGCCAAGATCGTGGTGTCGTGGCAGCCGGTCGCCGGAGCGAGCTTCTACCGCATCGACTTCATCCAGGGGACCACCGAGACGGTCACGTTCGTGCCGGGTGACACCACCACCTACACGATCAACACCACCGGCAACCCCTGCGTGTCGTACAAGGTGCGGGTGGCCTCCGAGAACACGGACGGCGCCGGCGAGTACACCGACTTCGTGACCGCCCGGACGCTGGCCCCCAGCGGCATCATGGGCGCGGTGCCCGGCCGCACCGGCGCGACCGGCAGCACCGGCACCATCAGCTGGAGCGTTCCGGAGTGGACGGGCGAGGCGCCGCTGACCGGCTACCGCATGCAGCTCATCCGCTACTCCGACAACGCCGTCCTGTCCGACCAGGTCGTCACCGCGACCAGCCACGAGTTCCCGAACCTGGACCCGACCCGCACCTACATGGTGCAGGTCTCCCCGCAGAACCAGTTCGGCAGCTGCTCGGCCGTGATGGGCAAGTCGCTGATCGACAAGTACAAGCCGGCCGACCTGACCGGCGTGGTCGCCACCCGCCGCGCGAACTCGACGCTGGTGGACGTCTCGTGGGACGCGCCGACGACCGGCCCCAAGCCGGACTTCGTCCTGGTCAACTGGGGCGTCGACAAGCCCAACCAGGGCTCGCTGAAGGTCAAGGCCCCCGCGAACTCGGGCGTCATCAACCTCGCCCTGGGCAAGAACTGGGTCGTCGACGTGCGACCGTACAACGCGAACGGCAGCGGCTCCACGCTGCTCGCGGTGACCGACCCGACCGCTCCCGTCGTCACGCCCCCGGTGGTGACCCCGCCGGCCCCGCCGGCGCCCGAGAAGACCCCGCCGGCCATCAGCGCGGCGCTCACCCGCGCGGCGGACCGCAACGGCTGGCACAACGGCCCGGTCTCGGTCATCTTCACCTGCACCGACGCCCAGTCCGGCGTGGGCGGCTGCTCCTCGCCGGTCACCCTGACCGCCGACGGTGGCGACCAGGTCGTCACCGGCACCGCGACCGACAACGCCGGCAACGTCACCACCACCAGCGTGAAGGTCAGCATGGACCGCACGGCGCCGACCTACTCCGCCACGGTGGAGGGCACGAAGAACGCCGCCGGTTGGTTCCGGACCGCGCCGACGGTGAACTTCACCTGCGCCGACGCCGCCTCGGGCGTCGAGACCTGCCCCGCCTCTGTCCTCGTCGGCACCGACGGCGCCGGCCAGGGTGCCACCGGCACCGTGACCGACAAGGCCGGCAACACGACGGCCGCCGCGGTCACCGGCCTGAACGTCGACACCACCGCTCCCGCCGTGCAGGTCAAGGGCCTCAGCCGCAGCACCTACACGCTGGGTGCGATGCCGATCCTGGGCTGCGACACCAGCGACGCCGTCTCCGGCGTGGCGAAGCAGGCCGGCCTCAGCGTCAGCCGGGACAGCAAGGCCCAGTACACGGCCGTCTGCGGCAACGGCACCGACGTGGCGGGCAACGTCGCGGCGCCCGCGTCCGCCACCTACACGGTCACGGCGACCGTGCCGGGCCTGATCGCCCTGACGCAGCGCTACCTCGCGGCCAACAACGCCACCGTGGGCCTCGGCAAGGACCTGGTCAACAAGCTGCAGCACGGACAGTACGCCCTCTACATCAGCAAGGTGCAGAAGGAGCAGAAGGACAAGAAGCCCGGCCTGACCGCCGCGCAGATCGACGAGCTGGTCTACTGGGCCCGCCTGCTGGGCTGACAAGCTCGATCACCCACACCGAGCCGGACCCCTCACGGGTCCGGCTCGGTGCATTTCCGGGCGAGGCCGACGAAGCCGCTCATAATATGAGGAAATGACTAGCCGCCCCGTGGTGTCGGTGATCGTTCCCGCCTACAACAGCGAGCCGCTGCTGCGCGACTTCCTGGCCTCCTGCCAGACCTCGCGGTACCGCGACTTCGAGGTGATCATCAACGACGACCTGCGCTCCACGGACGGCACCGAGGCGCTGGTCGAGCGGTTCCGGGCCGACGGCCTGGACGTCACGTACCTGCGGGAGAACCGCTCGCTGGCCCAGGGCCGCAAGCGCGGTGCGGCCGAGGCGCGCGGGTCGATCCTGCTGCACCTCGACTCCGACATGAAGGTCACCCCGACCCTCATCGGCGAGTGCGCCGACCTGATCTCCGAGGGGTACGACGCCCTGGTCATCCCGGAGGAGTCGTTCGGCACCACGTTCTGGGCCCGGTGCAAGTGGCTGGAGAAGAAGATCTACGACGGCGTGGAGCAGATCGAGTCGCTGCGCTGCGTGCCGCGCGACATCTACGACAAGCTGGGTGGCCATGACGAGCGCATGGTCTTCTCCGAGGACAAGGACTTCGACCTGCGGGTCCGCAAGGCCGGGTACAAGATCGGCCGGACCCGCAGCTTCCTCTACCACAACGAGGGCGACCTGCGGTTGTACCGGACCATGCGCAAGAAGCTGGGCTACTCCGCCACCGCCGACCTCTTCGCCACCGAGCACCCCGAGGCGTTCCGGTGGCAGACCAACATCTTCAACCGCTTCGGCCTCTATCTGAGGAACTTCCCGTACGCCTTCTCGCACCCGCTGCTCTACGGCGGCCTGTGGACGATGAAGATCGGCGAGTTCGGCTTCGGCGCGCTCGGCCATCTGCGGAAACGGATGGCCACCCGAACGCCCGGCCGCGGTGTCCGGGGAGGTACGGCATGACCAGGGTCGCGCACCTGATCTCCGAGTTCTCCGCCAAGGAGGCGATGGGACGTACGGTCACCGAGATGGCGCACCGGGTCGCCGGCGAGCACCACCTCGTCACCACCCACGCGCTCGACGGTCAGGACGCGTTCGCCGGCGTGCACGAGCTCGGCGGCGCGCTGGAGACGTTCCCGCTCGGCCGCTCCGACACATTGCGGGACGCGCTCGAGAAGATCCGGCCGGACCTGGTGCATCTCCACGCCGGCGCGCTCGGGCCGTTCCTGGCCTTGCTTCCCGTGCTGCGCCCGTACCGCAAGCTGCTCACCGCGTACGCCTGGCCGACCCTGCCGAGCCCGGGCGCGTGGCGGCGGGCCACCGTGGCCGAGATGCGCGCCTCCAACGTGCTGCGAGTCCGGGTCCTGGTGAGCACGGTCCTGCCGGTCCCGCTCGCCGCCGCCGCGCTGCGCCGGGCCGGGATGACCACCGTGCTCACCCCCGACCCCCGGGTCGCCGACCGGCTCGGCCGCCGGCGCGGCCTGAACGTCATCCGGTTCACCTCGGGCGCGCCGGCCGATCCTCGCCGGGCTCGGTTCGACCGGGAGCGGCCCACCATCGTCTTCGCCGGTCGCTCGGAGACGGTCCGCGGCCTGGACACCTTGCTGGCCGCGTTCGGCCGGGTCCGGGCGCAGGTGCCCGGCGTACGGCTGCGGCTGCTGCTGATCCCGCGACCGGAGCTGCCGCGGATCCTGGCCCGGGCCGGCGCCGCCGGCGAGGCCATCGAGGTGGTCACCGAGCCGGTGCCGGACCTGCTGGCCGAGCTGTCCGCCGCGCAGGTGGGCACCTGGCCGTTCAAGTTCGACTACACCACCTCGCCGCCGGCGATGGCCCTGGTCGAGGCGATGGCCGTGGGGCTGCCCGTCGTGGGCACCGACGTCGCCTGCGTCCGCGCGGTCCTCGACCACGGCGTGAACGGCCTGTCGGTGCCCCCGGACGACGCCCCGGCCCTGGCGGACGCGCTGGTCACCCTGCTGCGCGACGAACAGACGTGGCAGCGGTACGCGAAAGCGGGGCTCGAGTCGGCCACGCAGCGGATGGGCTGGGAGCGGGTCGCGGAGACCACCGCCGAGGCGTACGCCTCCGTGCTCAGTGGCAGGACGCCTCGCCCCGGTCGGTGACCGGCGCACCCACCCGGTGGAACGCCCAGCGCCACGAGTCGGGCCTCAGCTCCAGCTCCAGCACCCCGTGGTGGTCGAAATCGGCGAACTCGCTGCCCGGGATGCCGGCGCGGAGCTTCGGCTCGCCCTTCTCGTCGCCCGCGCCGTCCGCCGACGCCGGCCGGTAGTGGGCCTGCCCACCGGTGCCGACGACGTACTGGCGCACGCCCAGCGGGTCGGACTTGCCATCCGGGTTGAGCGGTCCGAACCGCTCGTAGTCGGCCTCGTGGCCGGAGAGCACGAGTTCCACCTGGTGATCGTAGAGGGTCCTGAACAGCTCGGCCGTGCGGGCGTCGGGGCCGGCGATGCCGGTCGACCAGCGCGGGTGGTGCCAGGCGGCGATGACGCAGGCGCGATCGTTGGCGGCCAGGTCGCTCTCGAGCCACGCCTGCTGCGGCGAGCCCTTGCCGCAGCCGCCGGCCACCGCGGAGCAGTTGGAGTTGAGCACCACGAGGTGCCAGCGGCCGATGTCCTGCGACCAGTAGCCCTTCGCGTCCCTGAACCGGTCGCCGAAGTACGCGGTGAACGTGTTCGCGTCCTGCACCTTGTACTCCTGGTTGCCGATGACCGGCACGGTACGGCTGAGCAGCCGGCCGTACGTCGGCCCGTACACCGTGCGGAACGCCTCGGTGGCCGGCAGCTCGTACTGGTAGTCGCCGAGCCCGAGGAAGACCGCCGGGTTCAGCCCGACCGCCAGGTCGGACGCCTCCTTGTGCTTGCAGTGGTCGCCGGCGCCGGTGACGAAGTCCGGGTCGTCCGGGTCGCAGGCCATGTCGCCCACGGCGGCCAGGCGGACCGTGTCCGGCGCGGTCGAGCAGCGGCCGAGCAGCCAGACGAGGACGAGCGCCAGTACCACGAGCATCGCGATCGTGGCGGACAGGACGCGGCGGCGCCGGGAGGTGCCGACGACCGCGGCCACCGTACGGGCGAGGTGAACGCTCATGTGTGCCGCCTCCGGAGCAGATGGCGCAGGCGCGGCCGGCGCGCCCAGAGCAGCTCGACGCGCCGCCGCCGGCGGTGCCGCATCGTCCACACGCCGGGCCGGCCCTCGGGGAGCCGGACCGCGTACATGAAGATCAGTGAGGCGACGACCCCGGTGGGCAGCAGGTAGAGCGCGATCCGGGCGATCCGCGCGGGCGTGTAGCGCACCGTCACCGCACCGCTCTGCGGCAGCAGCCAGCCGTTCATCCAGCCCTGCAGGGTCACCTTGCGGGCACCCGGGGCGCCGGTGAGCACCCAGCCGGGCGCGGCGTTCTCGGCGAGCGCGACCGCGGTCGGGCCCGACGTCGTGACCGTGCCGGTGAACAGCGTGGGGTTCTCCTTCCGGTAGACCACCGACGAGGTCACGGCCGGCGCCTCCTGGCGCACCATCACGATCTCCGACGGGTTGACCGGGCGCATCCGCACGCCGCGGTACTCCACCTGCGACTGCTCCTTGCCCTTGGGATCGCGCAGGCCGTACAGGTAGATGCGGGCCTCGACGGCGTTCGGGTCCGGCGGGACCAACGTCTCGTACGAGGTCCAGCCGTTCCAGACCGCCACGCCGGGCATCGTGCGGCACAGGTCGGGACCGCGCAGGTACAGGCAGAACTTCGGGTTGCGCAGCGCGACGCTGCGCGCCTCCATGGAGTACTCGTACAGCGAGGCCGCGCCCATGTCCTCGGCGAGCGAGCCGATGCAGGCCAGGTGCCGCACGGCCTTGAGGGTGTACGTGGTCTCGCCGTCCGCGCCCACCTGCGTGTCGGCCTCCAGCCCGGCCTCCTCCACGGTCTCGTCGTCGTAGCGGAAGCAGTCGTCCAGCGGTTCGAACGGCGAGAGGATCGAGCCGGAGGGGCCACCGTCGACCCGCAGCTCGTGCTTGCCGGCGGTGAGCTTGACCGAGACCTCCGGGATCGCGGGCGGGAAGACGGTGTGCGTCGCGACCGCCTCGAGCGCGTCGATCCGCAGTCTCCGGTATTCGGCGACGGTCTTGGGCTTGAGCCGCTCCCCCACGTCCGCGCGCAGGATGACCTGCAGCTCGTCGGAGAGGCTGTCCATCGTCACGACGCGTTCGTACGAGGTCCAGTCGTCGTCCAGCACCGGCCGGGCGGCCAGCTCGCAGCCGGACACGCCGGCCTGCCACAGGCAGATCTGCGGCCGGGCTCCGGTGACGTGCCGGTACTGCAGCCGGACCCGGTAGAGCTGGCCCGCGACGGTGTTGCGGGCCACCACCTTGGTGCACGCGGCGTGGTCGGCGGCGCTCAGCCGTACGGTGCCGCCGGTGACGGTCGCGGACAGCTTCAGCTCGCTCCACGGGCGCGGCTCGTAGTTGTTGCAGTCGAACACCGGGGAGTACGCGGAGGTGTCCGCGGGCTTCGGCGCGGCGGCCAGCAGAGTGAGCGTGGTGGCGGAGCCGACCGGCACGGTCGAGGCGGTGCGGCCGTCGAGCGACACCGTACGGTTGCCGACCTTCAGCGCGACTACCTTCCGGCCCCGGGGCAGCGGGAGGGACAGCACGGGACGCCGCGACACCGCCTTGCCGTCGATCTTGACCACGGCCGGGTCCTCCAGCAGGAGCCGGTTGCGGGCCGCGTCGATCCGGGGCACGAGCACCGCGGCGGCCCGCGCGCGCTGGGCCAGCGTGTAGGTGCCCGCGGCGACGTCGACGGTCGTGGTGGGCGAGCCGGAGTCGACCGGCGGCACCGGCCAGTGCACCACGTCCGGCGTCACCACCGCCGTGTCGTCCACCTGCGGGTTGAAGCTCACCAACGTGGTGTCGACGCGGGCCGCGATGCCCGTCCGGCCGTCCACCGTGCCCAGCACCGCGGCGCCGGCGTCCGCCCGGGCGGGCGCGTCCAGCACCCGGTCGAAGGTCCGCACGGTCGGGCTGGTGCCGCCCTTGAACTGCCACAGCTGCAGCGTCCCGTCGGAGACCAGCTCCGCTCCCGGCACCTTCGCCATGGCCGCCGACAGCACCCGGTCGTCGGCGAAGTACCGGTTCGGCAGCCCGCGCACCAGGTCGTGCCGGATGATCACCCTGCTGGCGCCGATGGCCTCCAGCAGCTTCGGCACCGGGGCCAGGTCGCCGGCCAGCAACGCGTTCTCGATGCCGTGCACGCTGGCGTTGAACCCGGGGGTCTCGCCGAAGTAGCCGCCCGGCTTGGGCGCCACGATCGGATGCTTGATCAGGAGGTTCGCGATACTGTCGGCGCCGAAGAATCCCCAGGTCGTGGGCATCTGGTAGTAGTCGTCGAGCGGCAGCACCAGGACCTTGCCGGGACGGGTGTCGGCGTTGATCTTGTCGGCCACGTCCCACCAGTCCTGCAACACCCGCACGTGGGCGGAGGGCTGGGTGGGCCGCTCGTCCGGCATCACCTCGCCGGTGTAGATCGGATACGGGTAGGCCAGCACCAGCAGGACCGGCGTCGCCGCGGCCGCAGTGATCAGCCGCCGCGGCCAGCCCGGCCGGAAGCGCCCCGAGGCGCGCAGCCGGGCGAGCATGCCTTCCACGGCGATCGCCATCATGATGCCGAAGAAGGAGACCAGCAGCTGCCCGAGCTTGCTCATCGGCTCGCGGAACAGCCAGAAGCCGGGCGCGTGCAGGTACAGGAACATGTTGAACTGGTTCAGGGGCGGGCGCAGGCCCTTGGCCAGGAAGACGAAGACCAGGATCAGCAGGAGCAGCCCGAACGCCAGCCGGCGCAGCCGCCGCGGGGCGAGCAGCGGGGCGGCGAACACCACCACGGGCAGCATGTAGCGGATCCAGATCCACGCGGGCCGGTCCAGGTCCGCGGCGTACGGCAGGTACTGCGGCCGGAACCACGCCCAGTTGGCCACCATGGTGAGGATGTTCGGCGGGGTGTTGTTGACCTGCGACCAGGACCAGTTGGTGGGGTCTTGGAAGGTGGCGTTCGCGGCCGCGCCACCGCCGCCCACGAAGCTCATGGCGAGCGGTATCAGCCAGTACACGTTGAGCACGATGGCCCAGGGTGTGGCGGCCACGAACCACTTCAACAGGCGTACGGCCGGCTGGCGGCCGAGCACGAGCAGGGCCAGCAGCGGCGTGCCGGCGACCGCCCACGCGTAGGCGACGACCAGCATGGGCGGGTTGAACGACAGGAACGACGTCGGCATGAGCGCCAAGCCGGCGATCGGGGCGGGCACCCGCCGTCCCATGGCCACCCGCATCGCGATTCCGGTGATCAACGCCACCGAGCCGACGGAGATGATGTTGAGGGGGTTCGGCAGCCGGGTCAGGAAGAAGCCGTTGAGCACCCCGAACGCGCCGGCCGCCACGATGCCGGCCTCGCTGCGGACGAAGGCGCCCGCCAGGTAGGCGATCCCGAACCCGACCAGCCCGTAGATGAGCGTGTAGAAGAGCCACTGGGCGGAGTACTCGGTGAGCCCGACCGCCTTGCAGACCCAGATCACCACGAACTCGAACCCGCGGGCCATGGTGTAACCGGCGGAGCCGGCGCCCGTGGTCTGGTGGTTCCAGGCCCACAACGCCTCGGGCGCCCAGCCCTGCCGGATGAAGGCACCCATGTCGCCGCCGGCGATGAAGGTGCCGGTGCGGAACCAGCGGCTGACGATCAGCGAGGAGATGGCGAAGACGATCAGGTACGGCCGGGCGGCGAGCCAGCCGGCATGGCTGAACACGCGCCTCACCACCCCAGCCCCTTCCGGCACAGCGACCCCTCCCGACCCGGTCGCGGCGACCGGCGGTCGCGCGCTTCCCCAGGTTGATCGGCCGCGACGGCGCCGCCCTGAGTCGGGCGGCGCCGCCTGGGGCGTTACGGGGCGGTGATCCTGGTGGGGATCGAGAACTCGCTGCCCGCCGCGCCGCCGGCCTGGTAGGCGACGACGTCGTACGGGCCCGTGCCCTCGGTGTCGGTCCAGGCCTCGGTGGCGGTGCCGACGACCAGCCCGATCCGGTCCATCAGGTGGACCTCGCCCACCACGGCGTTGTCGATGGCCGACAGCACCCGGGCATAGGCCGCACCGGCCGGAGCCTGGGCGGTGTACGAGCTGGTGATCCAGCGGTCCGTGCCGTCGACGGTGTACTGGTTGCTGCTGTACATCTTCGTGCCGATGGCCACGCCGGAGGCGTCCAGCCATTGCACGCCGGTACGCGCCTTGCGGCCCGTGGTCTGAGCCTGGTACGACGCGACCGCGGTGTACGTCTGACCCGCCGTGACCGGGGTCAGCGGGCCGGTCGCGCCGATCAGGCCGGCGCCGGTGGTGGTGAGCGCCAGCGAGGCGGCTCCCACGCCCGGAGCGGCCGCACCGGTCACCCGGCTGACGGACGTACGGCTGGCGGCGGTCCAGCCGCCGAGCCCGTTCTCCAGCGTGGCCGCGTCGGCCGGCAGCAGGTTGCCGGGGATCTCCCCGCCCACGGGCAGGTCGGCCACGAGGGCGCCGCCGCGGTAGATCCGGTAGCCGCCGACGAAGACGTTGGGCAGCGCGTAGACCTCCTTCCAGGTCAGCGTGGTCCCGTCCGGGGTACTGACGGCGGGCTGCGCCACCGGCGACTCCGGGGTGTTCCTGCCGTACCGGTAGGGGCCGACGACGAGCGGGCCGAAGGAGTTGTCCGGGTAGGTGCCGCTGGGGTCGGTGAGCACCGTGTCGGTCACCGTGGTCGGCGCGGTGCGGGAGCCGATCTGGATGCCGTACCAGGTGGTCGCCGGGCCGGAGACCACGTTGCCGTAGATGCGGTCACCGCGCCCGACGCCCACGCCGATGCCGACCGAGTCGAACGTGGCGCATCCCGTGCTGAAGCTGGAGTCACGCCCGCCCGGGTTGGTCACGTGGTTTCCGGCGATCGTGTCCGGCATGCTCTTGGCGGCCTGGAGGCAGCCGAGCACGACGATGCCGCCCTCGGCCGAGTTCTCGATCACGTTGTCCGTGATCACGTTGGCACCGCCCGACCACAGGGTGTGGTTGACGGTGTCACCCGGATCCACCGGCGCGTCGACGCGGCCGTACGTGCCGTCCGAGTCCTTGTAGTCGCTGTAGGCCACGGTGATACCGGCGTCGTAGGCACCCACGAACCGGTTGCCGCGCACGACGATGCGGGCCGGGTTGGTGACGTCTTTGTTGGTGCCGGTCGGCGTGTAGCCGGCGTTCGACTTCAGGACGAGGTTCGCGCCGTGGAACAGGTTGTCGCTCACCTCGGAGTCGGTGACCGCCTCCAGGTAGAGCGAGCCGTTGGTCGGCCGCTTGAAGCGGGTCAGCATCGCCGGGTCGGTGAAGACCGTGTTGCGGCGCACCACCAGGCCCTTGGCATTGACCACGTCCAGGGCGTTGCCGAGCTGGGTGCCGTCGAACTGGTTGTCGGACACCACCGTGTCGGTGGCGTTACCGCCGCCGCCGATGTTGTCCTCGTCGCCGGAGGCGGCGCCGCCACGGTTGTCGAAGCGGTTGTCGACGGCCCGCACGCCGGTCGTGGCCCGGATCCACAGCTTGAAGTACTCGATGTTGGTGAACCGCACGTGCTGGACGGTCCACCGGTCGCCGGCCGAGATCCCGCCACCGGCGTTGTTGCCGGCACCGTGGTCGCAGGCCGTGCCCGGCAGGACGGCCTCGTCCGTCAGCCCGGCGCCGGCCTTGCAGTTGCCGTTGACCGCGAGGTCCGAGACCAGGTTGGTGCTGCCCTCGACGGGGTCTGCGGTGTTGTCGGGACGCACGAGGAACGAGTAGTTGAAGCTCGCGTGGCTGCCCGGCGCGATGACCAGTGTGGTGGCGGTCATGCCGCTACCGCGCAGGTTGACGTTCGGCGGCAGGCTCAGCGGCTTGGTCACCGTGTAGACGCCGGCCGGCAGGAACACGGTCGCCGGTGCGGCGGACGAGCTCCGGGCGGCCGCCGCGGCGATCGCGCCGTTGAGGGCCGCCCAGTCGTCCAGGCCGGCGCCGCGCGGTGCGCCCGCGACCGCACAGCCGGGGTCGGCCGCGCACTCCTGCGCGGTCAGCGCAGGGTCGCCGACGGTCGGAGCCAGGCTGTACGCGGGCGCGTCCGGCACGTCGGCCGGTGCCGGCGAGACGAAAGCCAGCTGGGCGGCCACGGTGGTCAGCAGGCTGACGCCGAGCAGCGCCGCCCTTCCGGGGGAGTTCCTGCTCAAATTCCTTCTCCATTCGTTGCCCGCCGCCGGGAGTGTGCCGGCGGTAGGCGGGAAGCGGGGAGCACCCCACGAGATCGGTCGTGGGGTCGTCGCAACGGTGGTCAGGCGCCGGTGCGCCGTGCGGCGGACCGGATCGCGCCGTCGAGCAGGGCCCGCAGGTGGGGCGTGTGCCGCTCGGTGACCCAGGCGAACAGCCAGCCGGCCCCGACCAGCACGGCGCTGAGCGCCGCCAGGGCCAGCCAGTGTGCGGGCGAGGGCGCCCAGCGGTGCGTGACCTGCGGCGTCAGCAGCGCCGCGATCATCGCGGCGATCGGAAGGTGGACCGCGTAGAGCGAGTACGACGACTCGGCGTAGCCGGAGAGGGCGTCGAGGACGCGGCCGGGCAGGCCGGTCCAGTGCAGGTCCTCCACGAGCAGGACGAGCAGGACCGTGGTGGCGCCCGCGAGCAGCAGCACGTTGCGGCTGGAGTAGCTGGCCTGGGCGGCCCACATCGCGGCCGCCAGCGCGACCGATGCCGCCGCACGGGCCAGCGTCAGGGCGAGCGGGCGCAGCATGACCAGCCGCTCGGCGATCGGCCGGCGGAATAACGCGACACCGGCGCCCATCAGCCACACCGGCAGGTACATCAGGACGGCCGTGCCCACCACGGCGCACACGACGAGCAGCAGGACCGCGTTGAGGATCCGCGCCCGCACGCCGCCACCGCCCTTCCACGCGTACAGCGCCAGCGGGAAGATCGCGTAGAACGCCGCCTCGTAGGCCAGGGACCACAGCGAGGCGTTCGTGCCGTACGTCGGCACCGCGATCGTCTGCACGAAGCCGATGTTGCCCAGGGCGGTCAGCGGGTCCAGCCGCCCGGCCAGGTCCTCGGCCGGCACGATGTGGTGGTAGGCCGGATCGCCGAGGTAGATCGAGGTGTGCCCGAGCAGCGAGAGGCCGAGGTGGTCCAGGACCGCCGTGAGCGCCACGGCCGGAACGAGCACGATCCACAGCCGGCTCAGGCGCGCGGTGGCGTACCCCGCCCAGCGGAACCGGTCCTGCCGGAACGCGGCGAGCACGCTGCCACCCACCCAGTAGCCGCTGAGCACGAAGAACACCAGCACGGCCGCCGGGCCCAGCCCGGTCAGCGCGTAGAGGACCCGGGTCAGGGCGTCGTCGCCCGCCTCGGCGGCGTCGACGAAGAGCAGGGAGCGCAGGTGGTAGACGACCACGAGCACGGCCGCCACGGTGCGCAGCGCGTTGAGCGCCCGGTGGGTGCCGGTCCGGGCCGGTGCGGCGGCCCGGTGCCGGGCTCCGATGGTGGCTGTCATTCGCGGGTTCCTGCCGGGGGGAAGGGGGTGGTGCCGGTCTCGGTCTGCTCGTGCGGGACGCTGTACCGCAGCCCGATGACTCCGAGAGGGAGGGCGAGCCCGCTCAACCCCAGGCCGACGAGTACGGCGTTGAAGACGTAGTCGGTGTACCCCAGCGAGTGCGTCGGGCCGCACGACGCGAAGATCGCGACGGCTACGCCCAGCGGGGGGCGCCACAACCGGTCCGCGAGGCCGGGCAGGTCCCGCAGAGACCAGCGCTGCCGGTGGCGGGCGGGAGGACGCGACGGCGGGTCGGAGTCCACGCGCAGCGGCACGACGGCGTACGCAGGCCGCTCGACGGCGTACGCGGGCTTCTCAGCGGCGTACGCGGGCCGCTCGGCGACGGGCCTCTCGGCGAGATCGAGCGACATGACGATCCCTCCTGGCGGGCGCGTGAACGGGACCGGAGCATGCTCCGGCGCCCCTGCCATCGGTCCTGGTCCCGCCGACCTGAGGTCTTTCCCGCGCCGCAGCCCGCACCCGGGTCCGTTGTCCACCCCATCGGCGCGCGGCCCACCGAGCTGAGTCCGGCACCTCGCCGGCGCGCCGGCTCAAGGTTCGCTCAGGCGAAGGGCAAGGTTGGCTCGGGTCCGTTCCCCTACCGGCCTGGCGTGCCGCACGCTGGGGGACATGCGGAACCTTCCCACGTCTGTTCGCAGCGTCCTCGTCGTCGTCCTGGCGGTGCTCGGCCTCGGGACCGTCGTGCTCGCACCGGCCACCGCGGCCAGTGCCGCCGGCACCAGCGGCATGGACCAGCTCGTGCTGACGTGGATCGAGGACGGCCGGCAGCTCCAGGTGGAGGGCATCGCCTACCGGCCGAAGGCCGTGGTGGACGTGCGGCTCGGCGACAGCCCGCTGCAGCAGGCCCGCAGCGACGAGAACGGCCGGGTGCGGCTCACCGTGCCGGAGGAACTGATCGTCGCCGGGAAGCCCGGCGCGAGCATCATCGTGGCGGGCCGGTCGGTCTCCGGCGCCGCGCGGGTGCTGATCTCCGCGGTGCCGCCGCGCGCGGCGGTGCGCGGCCCGGCAGACGTCCTGCCCTGGTCGGTCGCCGGCCTCGCGCTCGCCGGCCTCGCGCTCGCCGGCCTGCACCGCCGCCGGTCGCAGCGCCGCCCGGCCGCCCGCACGTCCGCCCCGGCCGGATACCGCTCGCGGCACGCCGCCATCGCCTGAGCCTGCCCGGGCCCCGCCCCGCAACGCTGAAACCCGACTGCTCCCGAACGCAGACCTCGTAGCCCCCAGGCATGTCCAGCCTGGGTGAACGGACTCGACTCCCCGGGTCCCGCTCTGCGAAAGGTCAGCGCATGGGATTTGCGGCGCGCACGCTGGTCGAGGCTGTTCCCGGCCCGGCCGCGATCGTGGATTCCGACGGCCGTGTCCTGGTCGCCAACGGGCGCTGGTCGCGGCCGGACGGCGGCGGCGCGTACCCCCTGGAGGGTGCGACGCTGACCCCGGAGACCGGCTGCCCGGCCCACCACCAGTTGCCGGCGGTCGTGCAGCGGATGACGCCCCAGGCGGCGCCGGCCGTGCTCCCGTGCCGATGCGACAAGGTGGAGAACACCGTCCGCGTCACGCACCTGGAGAGCGACTGCGGCGCGCACCGGCGGCTGATCACCGTAGAGCGCATCGCCGCCCCGCTGGGCGGTGACGCGGACGCGGACATCGACGCGGTGGCGCAGGCCAAGTCGCAGTTCCTCGCCCTGCTGGGCCACGAGATCCGTACGCCGGTCACCGCCGTGGTCGCCACGGTGGACCTGCTGCGCGCCCAGCCGTTGCAGCAGGGCGTGCGCGAAGTGGTCGACAGCGTGCACCGCTCGGTGCACTCTCTCAAGGCGCTGACCGACGACCTGCTGGACCTGGCCCGGCTGGAGACCGGCAGCCTGCGGGTGGAGCGGCAGCCGGTCGCGCTGCGGCCGGTGCTGGAGGGCATCGTGGAGCCGCTACAGCAGCAGGCCCGCCGCAAGGGCATCCTGCTGCTGGCCGCCCCCGCGCCGGACCTGCCGGCGGCGGTGCTCGGCGACATCCAGCGGCTGCGCCAGGTGCTGACCTGTGTGGTCGGGAACGCGGTGAAGTTCACCGAGACCGGCGAGGTCATCGTGACCGCGGAGCGCGACGGCGACGACGCGTACCTGATCACCGTCTCCGACACCGGTCCCGGCATCGGTGAGCGGGACAAGCAGCGGATCTTCGCCCCGTTCGTCCAGGCCGACTCCTCGGCGGCGCGCCGCCACGAGGGCGCCGGCCTGGGCCTCGCGCTGGCCGCCCGCCTCGTGCAGTGCATGGGCGGCACGATCGACGTGCAGTCCGAGCCGGGCGAGGGCTCGCACTTCCTGATCCGGCTGCCGCTCAAGGCCGCTACCGACCAGCCGGCCATGCACCTGCCGCTGCCGCTGACCCGGCGCCGGGTCGCGGTCGTCGCGCCGTCACCGCGCTCGCTGCTCGCCCTGTCCTGGCTGCTGACCAGCGCAGGCGCGGAGCCGGTGTCGACCCGCTTCGAGGACCTGACCAAGCGGATCCCCGATGTGGACACGCTGCTGTGGTGCGACGACTCGCACGACCCCGAGGCCGTGCGCCGCGCCGACGCCGTCATCGAGGCGCTCGGGCCCAAGGGCCGGGCGCTGATGATCAGCACCACCGACCCGCGGACCGGCATCGTGCGCAAGCCCGGTGTGCTGACCGCGCCGCTGGTGCTCGGCCGCCTGGTCGCGGCGCTCAACCTGGAGCGCACGGGCGTGCGCGGCGCGCCGGTCACGGTGCCGCCGCTGGCCGGCGGCCGGGTGCTGCTGGCCGAGGACAACGACGTCAACCGCACAGTGTTCCGCCGCATGATCGAGCTGCTGGGCGTCGAGTGCGACGCGGTGGCCGACGGCGGCGCCGCGGTCGAGGCGCTCCTCGGCGAGACGTCCTACGACGTGGTGCTCATGGACCTGCAGATGCCCCGCGTCGACGGGCTCGAGGCGACCCGGCGGGTCCGCGCCGAGGGCAACACCACGCCGATCCTGGCGCTGACCGCGACCGCCCTGCACGGCGACAAGGAACGCTGCCTGGAGGCCGGGATGGACGGTCACCTGAGCAAGCCGATCACGCTGCCCGAGCTGCGCGCGGCGCTGGAGCCGTACCTGTCCGCCACGCCGGAGGAGCCGGAGAAGCCCGCCGAGCCCGCCGTCGAGGTGGACGCGGCGGACCTGAGCAAGCTGCGCGACCTGGAGGAACAGCTCGAGGACCGGGCGCTGGTGGTGACCACCGTCAACACGTTCCTGTCGCAGCTCGACGGGCGCCGCTCGGCGCTGGCCGAGGCGCTGCGCAAGAAGGACCACGACGCGCTGCGGGCGACCGCGCACACGCTCAAGTCGTCCAGCGCGCTGCTCGGCGCCGATCCGCTCGCCGAGGCCTGCGCCGAGGTCGAGCGCCGGGCCATCGCCGGCACCAGCGAGAAGGACCTGACCGCGCTGGTCGCCGAGGTGGAGAGCGCGGTCGCCGGCGCGGTCCGAGTGATGTCCGGCTACCTCGCCGCCGACGAGAGGGCCGACAGTGCCGGACAACGCTGAGCTGCCGAACCTCTCCCCGATCGACGCGACCCAGGATGGTGCACCCATGCGACTCGTGTCCACCCGAGCCCGGCGCTGGTCGCTGCGCCGGCGCCGGATCGGCCGGTCCGACCGGTGGTACGTCGTCAGCGCGACCCCGTGCCGGCGCGAGGTCTACGCCGAGCTGGAACGCGAACGCCGCCGCAACGCGGAGCTGGAGCGCCGCGTCCGCGAGCTGAGCCGTTCGGTGCAGGATCTCGAGGCCTTCTCCCGGGAGATCAGCCACGACCTCAAGGCGCCGCTGGCCGGCATCTGCGGGTACGCCCAGCTACTCACCCACCTCGACGTCGGCTATCCCCGCCCGGTGGACTACGACGACTTCGTCGCGGAGATCAACCGGGGCACCGACCGGATGCGCCGGCTGATCGACGACGTGCTGGCGTACTCGACCGCGCGCGGCGCGCGCCTGCACCTGACGACGATCGACCTGAACGCCCTGATCGACGACGTGGTCGCGGACCGGGCCGTGGAGCTGCCCCGCCCCGGCGCGGCGCCGCGGCCGGAACCGCAGATCACCTGGGAGCGGCTGCCCGCGGTCCGCGGCGACCACGGGATGCTGCGCCGGGTGCTGGAGAACCTGCTGGGCAACGCGCTCAAGTACGTGCGGCCCGGCGAGCCCGCGCAGGTGCACATCTCGGCGCGTACCGGCCCGGACGGGTTCGTCTACATCGAGGTGACCGACCAGGGCGTCGGCATCCCGGACGGGCAGCACGAGGCGATCTTCGGGGAGCTGCATCGGGCCCACCCGGACGCGTACCCGGGCACGGGTCTCGGCCTGACCATCTGCCGCCGCATCGTGCAGCGGCTCGGCGGCGCCATCGGCGCCGACCCGCAGTTCCGCGGCGGCGCGCGGATCTGGTTCACCCTGCCCGCGGCCGGCACCGAGGCCGGCGTCGAGCAGGTGCCGGTGGCGGCCGACGCCGTCCGCTGATCCCCCGGCCTCTCGTCCGCGGTTCCCGCCGCGAACTTGAGGTTCCCCAGAGGTGCCCTTGAGATCGGCTTGAGGTTGGCCGCCGATCTGACACCCGCAGAGCTCGACCCGAGAAGAGGCCAGATGGACGTCAGACGACTGCTCACCGCGGTGAGCGCGGGACTGGTGGGAGCGGCGGTGACCGTCGTCGGTGTGCCGACCGCCGCCAGTGCCGCCCTGCCGGCGCCGAGCGGGTTCAAGGTGGAACGTTCACCGAGCGATGTACGCAAGATCAACGTCTCGTGGAAGCTCGTCCCGGGCGCCCACCAGTACCTCGTCGACAGCGTCGCGGGCAACGTACAGACCGTGGCCAGCGTGCCGGGCGCGACTGTGAGCTACACGGTGGACGCTCCCGACGTGTGCAGCCCGTACAAGGTCCGGGTGGGCACGGTCGACGCCGCCGACATGGTGACGAACACGTCGTACTGGACCCTGAAGAGCCTGGCACCGGGCTACGTGGCCGGCCTGGCGACCGGGCGGGAGGAGGACGGCACCGTCCTCACCGCGTCCTGGCGCACCCCGTCGTCCCCGGGCTACACCCCGATCACCGGCTACCGCGTGGTGCTGACCCGCATCGCCGACGGAGTGGTGCTGCACGACCAGACCAGCATGGATCTGTCGTTCCGCTACCCCGAAGCCGACCCGGCGCGGTCGTACAACCTGACGGTGACCCCGCAGAACGAGTTCGGCGCCTGCGCGACGGCCAAGTCGATGATCGACCGGTACCGCCCGGCCGACCCGACCGACCTCGTCGTCCAGCGCCTGGCCGACGCGCCCGGCACCGTCAAGGTGGTCTGGAAGGCTCCGGCGTCCGGCCCCGCGCCCACCTACTACCAGGTGGGTTACGGCGAGACCAAGGTCGCGAAGATCCTGCGGGTCGACGTGCCCGCCACCTCCGCCACGCTGCCGCTGGACACCGCCAAGACCTGGGTGGTGGAGGTCAAGGCGTACAACGCCAACGGCGGCAGTGGTGCCGTCACCGGCTCCGTGCCGGTCTTCGAGCCGCTGGCCACGGCGCCGGTCCCGGCGCCCACCGCGTCCAGCGAGCCGGCGCCGGTCGCCACGGAGAGCACCGCCGCACCGGAGGCCACCGGCGCCACAGCGCCGCCGAGCGCCCCGGTGACCACCTCGGACGTCGAGTCCACGACGACCACGACGACGGTGGACTCCGGCTCGGACCGGGTCCCGCCGACGATCAGCACGACGCTGTCCACGGCGCCGAAGAACGGCTACTTCAACACGCCGGTGACGGTCCGCTTCGCCTGTGCCGACGCGGCGGGGGCGATCGCGAGCTGCCCGGCCGACGTGACCGCGAGCGCCGACGGCGTCGCCCAGCGCGTCTCCGGCACCGCCGTGGACGCCGCGGGCAACTCGGCCACGATCACGCTGACACTGCGCATCGACAAGACCCCGCCGGTGGTCACCTCCACCGTCAAGGGCACCAAGAACGCCGCGGGGTGGTACAACGCTCCGCCGTCGGTCCTCTACACCTGCACCGACACCCTCTCGGGCATCAACACCATGAACATCTGCCCGACGGACACCACGATCACCGTCGACGGTGCCGAGCAGAAGGTCACCGGCACGGCGATCGACAAGGCCGGCAACACCAGCTCGGACACGGTGACCATCGGCCTCGACCAGGTCGCCCCGGCGATCACCGCCTCCGTCGTGGGTGACGTGAACGCCGACGGCTGGTACACCACCGCCCCGACGATCCACTACACCTGCTCCGACGCGCTCTCCGGCGTCGCCGACTGCCCCGCGGACCGCAAGGTCACCGAGGACGGCGTCGGCCAGGAGATCACCGGCAAGGTCGTCGACAAGGCCGGCAACGTCGCCACCGCCACGGTGAAGCTCAACGTCGACGTCACCGCCCCGACGATCACCGCCACGGTGGCCGGCGAGGTCAACGAGGCGGGCTGGTACACCACCATGCCGACCGTGCACTTCACCTGCACCGACGCCAGCGCCGGTGTCACCGAGTGCCCCGCCGACGTCACGTTGCGCGAGGACGGCATCGACCAGAAGGTCACCGGCACCGCGACCGACAAGGCCGGCAACACCGCCACCGCGGTCGTCTCGCTCAACGTGGACCGCGTCGCCCCCGCCATCACCGCCACGGTGCTCGGCGAGCGCAACGCCAACGGCTGGTTCCGCACCGCCCCGACCATCCACTTCACCTGCTCGGACGCGGGCGCCGGCATCGCCGCCTGCCCCGAGGACCAGGTGATGAGCACGGACGGCGGCGAGCAGACCGTGATCGGCACCGCGGTGGACCGCGCGGGCAACAGCGCCACCGCCAGGGTCACGGTCAACGTCGACCTGACCGCCCCGGAGATCACCGCCGAGGTCCTCGGCGAGGCCAACGCCGACGGCTGGTACCGCACGGCCCCGGTCGTCCACTTCACCTGCGCCGACAAGGCCTCCGGCATCGCCGTCTGCCCCGAGGACATCGCGGTGGACGCCGACGGCCTGGGCAAGATCGTGATGGGTACGGCGACCGACCAGGCCGGCAACACCACGACCACCTCGGTCACGGTGAGCGTCGACCGCAGCGCCCCCGCCATCACGGCTTCCCTGGTCGAGGCGCCGAGCGCGGACGGCTGGTTCAACAGCGCCCCGACCGTGCACTTCACCTGCACCGACGAGGGCTCCGGCCTGAGCGAGTGCCCGGCCGACGTGACGGTGACCACCAACGGCGCCGGCCAGAAGGTCAGCGGCACGGCGACCGACAAGGCCGGCAACGCCACCAGCGCCGAGCTGACCGTCAACGTCGACCTCGTCTCCCCCGAGGTGGCCGCCACGGTGGACGGCGTCAAGAACGACGCCGGCTGGTACCGCACCGCGCCGACCGTGCGCTACACCTGCGCCGACACGGGCTCGGCGGTGGCGTCCTGCCCCGCTCCCGCGACGGTCACCACCGAGGGCGCCGCGATCAGCGTGCCCGGTACGGCCTCCGACAAGGCGGGCAACACCACCACCAACACGCTGAGCCTCAACGTCGACAAGACCGCCCCGGTGGTCTCGGTGCTCGGCGTGGCCAACGGCAAGGTGTACGGCGCCGACGCCGTCCCGGTGGTGTCGTGCCGCACGACCGACGAGGGCTCCGGAGTCGCCACCCAGGCAGAGATCACCAAGACCGGCTCCGACATCGGTATGCGCACGGTGGTCTGTGCGGGCGGCGTCGACAAGGCCGGCAACGAGGCCCCGGCGGTCACCGTCAGGTACATGGTCGAGCCGACCGTCGCCTGGCTCATGGCCCTCACCCGCCAGTACCTCGGCGACAACGCCACCCCCGCGAACCTGCGGAACGTGGACGCGGCCCTGACCAAGCGTCACTTCATGCTCTACATGGCCAAGGTCGTCGTCATGTCGGCCGGTAGGAAGGCCGTGCTGAGCTCCTCGGAGGCCTCGACGCTGATCTACTGGGCGTTCGTACTGGACATGCGGAGCTGACCACCGCACTGCGGGGACGGGCCGGGGCTCTGATGAGCTCCGGCCCCTCCTTGTCTGCCCCGTCCCGTGTGGTTGACTGCTCTCAACCCTGCGCACCGGCGGGGACGAGGAACGGGTGCGGTGAACGTCACGATCGAGACACGCGGGGAAGCGACCACCGTGTGCCTGACCGTCACCGGTGAGATCGACATGGCCACCGTGGACGGGCTCGCCCGTGCGCTGCGCGAGGCGATCTCCCACGCCGGGGTCACCGAGGTCGTCGCCGACCTCAGCGCCGTCACGTTCTGCGACTCCTCGGGCGTCGCGGCGCTGGACCGGGCGTACGCGGAGGGCATGCGCCGCGGGACCGTCTTCCGCATCACCCACCCGCAGCCCCCGGTACGCCGGGTGCTCGAGCTCACCGGCATGCTGGAGACCCTGACCAGGCCCGCACCGTCCGCCTGAAGGGGGCTCCGATGGCCGACGCCGACGACGTGCGCCGCCTCGCGCTGGCGCTGCCGCACACGGTCGAGATCGACAGTGACGGCTTCGACTTCCGGGTGGGGAACAAAGGGTTCGTGTGGTCGTATCCCGAGCGCCGGCCGGGCAAGCCGCGGGTCCTGCGTACCGACATCGCGGTGCTGTTCGTCGGCGACGAGGCCGAGAAGCAGGCACTGCTGCTCGGCGAGCCCGACTTGTTCTTCACCACGCCGGGCTACGACGGCCTGCCGCTGGTGATGCTGCGCCTGCCGCGGGTCGGTGTGGAGCGGCTGCAGGAGTTGGTGACTGACGCGTGGCGGATGCGCGCCCCGCAGGAACTGGCCGCGGACCTCGACGGGGCCTGAAAAGAGCCGGGAACCACGGCGCGGTCCTCAGCGACCAATGACCGTGTCACCAACCCCGAGGAAGACGATGCTGACGACGCTCACCCGCCGTGCCCGTACCGGTGCCGGCATGGCCCTCTCCGCGCTCCTGACCACCACCGCCCTCGCCGGCCTCGCCGGCCTCGCCGGCTGTGGCGGCAAGGACGCCGCCACGACCGCCGCACCCGTCGCGGCCGCCCCGGCGAGCTCCGCCACGGCCGTGACCGGGCTGGTCGTGCGCGACCCGTGGGTCAAGGCCGCCGACAAGGGCATGACCGCGGCGTTCGGCATCCTGGTCAACGACAGCGACGCCGACATCACCGTACGGGGCGCCACCTCGCCCGCCTCGCCGGTCGAGCTGCACACCATGGCGATGAAGGACGGCAAGATGGTCATGCAGCCCAAGCAGGGCGGCTTCGTCATCAAGGCCCGCAGCAGCCACCAGCTCGTCCCGGGCGGCGACCACCTGATGCTGATGAAGCCGTCAGCGGCGATCAAGCCCGGCGACGAGGTGTCGTTGACGCTCGATCTCTCCACCGGCAAGCCGCTGACGTTCACCGCGATCGCCAAGCCGTTCGCCGGCGCGGGCGAGAGCTACGACCCCGGCACGATGATGCCCTCGGCGGGCGCCCACCCGTGACCATCAGCCGACGCAACCTGCTGACCGGCGGCTCCGTCGCCGGTCTCAGCGCGGCGGCGGGCGCCGCCGTCGGCGCCGCCGCGACCGGGAGATCGCCCGAGGTCGTGGCGGCGCCGACGGCGGCCGGCTTCGGTACGGACACCGTCGCCTTCCACGGCCCCCGCCAGGCCGGCGTGACCACCGAGCCGCCCGCGCACGCCGCCTTCGTCGCCTTCACCCTCGCCGCCGGCACCGACCGGCGGGCACTGGGCCGGATGATGCGGCTGCTGTCCGACGACGCGGCCCGGCTCACCCGCGGCGAGCCCGCGCTGGGCGACACCGACGCGACGCTGGCGGCGCTGCCCGCACGGCTCACCGTCACGTTCGGCTTCGGACCCGGCCTCTACCGCGCGGCCGGCCTCGAGGACCGGCGCCCGCCCTCGGTGGCCGACCTGCCCGTCTTCCGCATCGACCGGCTGGAGCGGCGCTGGAGCGGCGGCGACCTGCTGGTGCAGATCTGCGCCGACGACCCGATGACCGTCACCCACACCCAGCGGATGCTCATCAAGGACGCCCGGCCGTTCGCCACCGTCCGCTGGGTGCAGCGCGGCTTCCGCAACACGCCCGGGGTGCAGCCGGCCGCCTTCACCCAGCGCAACGTGCTGGGCCAGTTGGACGGTACGGCCAACCCCCGCGGCGCCGAGATGGACACCGCAGTGTGGACGCCGGAGGGCGGCACCACCCTCGTCGTACGCCGCATCCGCGCCGAGATCGAGACGTGGGACCTTCTCAGCACCGTCGACAAGGAGGCCGCGGTGGGCCGGCGGCTGACCACCGGGGCACCGCTGACCGGGCAGCAGGAGCACGACGAGCCGGACTTCGCCGCCCTGGACCCGGCCGGGCTGCCGGTCATGCCCGACTTCGCGCACGTCACCCGGGCCCGGGTCACCGATCCCCGGCTGAAGATCCTGCGCCGGCCGTACAACTACGATGATCCGCCGAACGCGGCGGGGCATCCCGACAGCGGCCTGATCTTCGCTTCGTACCAGGCCGACATCACCCGCCAGTTCCTGCCCATCCAGCGTCGCCTAGCCGAGAAGGACCTGTTGAACCAATGGATCACTCCGATCGGATCCGCAGTCTTCGCTGTACCGCCCGGCTGCGCCGCGGACGGCTGGATCGGCGACCGGCTGCTCGGCTGACCGCCCTGCTGCTGGCCGTCACCACCGCCGCGCTGACCGTGCTGCTGCCCGGCGGTCCGGCGTGGGCGCACAACGCGCTGGCCGAGGCCGTACCCGCCAAGAACGCGGTGCTGAAGAAGGCGCCGGAGACGGTCAAGCTGCGGTTCCTGCAGAAGCTCAACCCCGACTTCACCACCGTCAACCTCTCGGACGCCGGCAAGAAGCGGCTACCGGCGTCCGAGCCGAAGGTCGACGGCGCCACGGCGACCGTCACGCTGCCGGAGCCGCTGGTCAACGGCAAGTACACGGTCGCGTACCGGGTGGTCTCCCTCGACGGCCACACGGTGCAGGGTTCGTACGACTTCACCGTCATGGATCCTTCCGCCTCCTCCCCGTCGTCGCCCGCCACCCTGCCGTCGGCGGCCTCCGCCAGCGCGGTGGCCACCTCCAGCGCCGCGCCCGTCCCGAGCGCTCCGGCCACCGGCTCTCCGCTCGAGAAGGCGGCGGCGGAGTCGACGATGTCGGGTGGAGCGGTGGCCGGAATCGTCGCCGCCGTCCTGGTCGTGGCCGGCGCCGTCGTGTTCCTGGTGATGCGCCGACGCGCCGGCTGAGGCGATTGCCAGCTCCTCCTGGGGATCGCCACAGGCTCCTGACAGGTCAGCCGCTCACGGTAGGTGTCGACCCAATGTGACTCGGAGGTTGACGTGAAGCGATCCATCAAACTGACGTCCGTCGCGGCCGGCGTGGCCGTGGCCGGCACCGCCGGCATCCTCGGCATCACCCTCGCCGGGCCCGCGCTGGCGGAGACCGGCCCGTCGGCCTCCCCGTCGGCCTCGGCCTCGGCGCCGCCCGGCGGTGCCACCGACCGTGAGGCCGAGCGGGCGCAGCGCCAGGACGAGCTCGCCGCGGCGCTCGCCACCGAGCTGGGCATCGACAAGGCCAAGGTCGCCGCCGCGCTGGAGAAGGTGCAGACGGCCCGGCAGGCGGAGGCGAAGGCCGAGCGCACGGCCGAGCTCAAGACCCGCCTCGACGCCGCCGTCTCCGAGGGCAAGCTCACCGCCGACGAGGCCGCCGCGATCCTCAAGGCGGCCGAGAGCGGCGTCCTGCCGGGTGGCGGCCGGGGCGGCCCTGGCGGTCCGGGTGGTTTCGGCGGCGGCCACGGCCCCGGCGGCCGCTGATCCCGGCCTCACGGCCGGCGGCCCGCCGGGCCGCCGGCCGACGGGCGCGGTTCATCCGGGCGTGCTCGGCAGCCGCACGGTGACCGCCGTGCCGCTCGGGTACTCGGGGCTGAGGGTGATGGTGCCCTGGTGGTGTTCGACCACCGCCCGGCACAGGGCGAGGCCGAGCCCGTTGCCCGGGATGCCGCTGTGCCGCACGTTGTCGCCGCGGTAGAGCCGGCGGAACAGCGTCGGGCGGTCCTCGCTGGGCAGGCCGATGCCCGTGTCGGTGACCCTCAGGACGACCGCCTCGTCGTCCCCGGTGAGCTGCACGGTGACGACGGAGTCGTCGTGGCTGAACTTGACGGCATTGTCGAGCAGGTTGTCCACGACCTGGCGCAGCCGGCGCAGGTCCCCGATGACGACCGACTCCGGTGCGAGGTTCGTATCGATGGTGATCCGGCGCTCGGCCGCCGGCTTGCGCGCCGCGTCGGCGGCGTCGCCGACCAGCTCCGTCAGGTCGACCCGGCCGCTCAGCAGGGAGAGGTGACCGCCGTCGAGGGCGGCCAGGTCCAGCAACTGATCGACGAGCTCCCGCAGCAGGCGGCTGTTGCGGTCGACGACCTCGGCCAGGCCGCGCAGGTCCGGCCCGAGCTCCGGCGCCTCGGCGATCAGCTCGATGTAGGCGCCGATCGACGTCAGCGGCGTCCGCAGCTCGTGGCCGACCAGCGCGATGTACTCGTCCGTGGCCGCGGCCAGATGATGCTCCAGGTCATCGGCCCGGTGCTGTTGCAGGTGCGCGCCCACGCTGCCGGCGATGCCGGTCAGCAGCACCGCCAGGGCGGGTTCCGGCTCCTGCGGGTCGTAGGAGAAGAAGGAGAGGACCCCGGTGACGTGCTCGCCGCTGCGGACGGGCACCGCTCCCGCGGCCCGGAACCGGGTACCCGCGACGACCTCCGGCAGGATCGGCGCGCCCTCGGCGTGGATGTCCGGCACCCACACCAGCTCGCCGCGCTGCCAACACAGTCCGGCCAGGCCCTGACCGCGGGCGATGCTGGCGGGTGCGGGCAACGGCCGTTCGCCGGGGCCGGTGTACGTGGCCTCGATCCGCAGCCGCCCGGTCACGGGGTCGACCAGCCAGAGCCGTACGTATCGCCAGCCCAGGGTGCCGCCGACCGTACGCACGACCTCCTGGTGGGCCTCCGCGGCGCTCCGGCTCTCCGCAAGGGCCTTGAGCACCTCTGTCGTACACATCTGGTAGAGGCGTGACTTGTACTCCACGGTGATGTCGTGGATCGCGGCGACCGCACCCACCACCGCACCGCCGGCGTCGCGCACCGGCCGGGCGTTGATGGTCAGCCAACGGGGGCGGCCCTGGCGGTCGTTGGCCAGCAGGCCGGCATGCTCGACCACCTCGCCGCCGAGCGCCCGGCTCATCGGCAGATCGTCCGCGGCCAGCGGGGAACCATCGTGGTGGCGCAACGAGAAGTGCTGAGCCCACTCCTTCAGCGGAATACCGGCGCTGTCCCCACCGAAGAAGCCGCGTACGACGGAGTTCATCATGATCATCCGGCCCGAGCTGTCGCAGGCGACCATTCCCGTGTCGGCGCTCTGCAGCAACGCCTCCACGAACACCGCATCCATCGCGCGATCCTGCAACAGCGGGGGTCGGTCGCCGTCCGGCCCGGCCGAGGCGTCGACCAGATGACGGGTCAGCGCCGTCGACAACTCCTGCAGCGTGAAGGGCTTGCGGATGACCTCCCGCGCACCGCTGTCCCGCAACCGCCGGTCGTCGATCATCGACAGCGCGGTCACCAGGACGACCGGCACGCCCGCGAAGACGGGATCCCCCTGCAACGCGCGGCACAACTGCAGACCGTCCATCTCGGGCATGTCCACGTCCGCGACCACGAGATCGGGACGCCGGTGTGCGGCCGCCACCAGCGCGGCCCGGCCGTCGTCGGCGACGGTGACGTCGTGGCCGAGCCGGCGGACCACCCCGGCGATCAGCCGCTGATGATCCTGGTCGTCCTCAGCAACCAGTACCGTCGCCATCCTCCCACTTTAAGTGGGAGGAAACGCACAGGAGAGCCATAACGGCCACTTCGCCGCGACGGTACGCCGGCAGCGGCCGCCACCCGGCCCGCCGGCGTGTGCCTGTCGCCGTGGGACGAAAAACCCGGTTCCCGCCACCGGAAATCGGCAGCGGGAACCGGGCTGTCCCCCAGCAAGGTCAGAGGTCGGGCGGCGGCGTGTAGACGTCGCAGTGACGGCCGCTCTCGGCCTGGGCCACGGTCGGACCGACGCAGAGTCGCAGCGGCGGCTTCGCGCCGCCGAACAGGTAGGACGACCGGGCCTGGAAAGCGGTCTGCCCCGGGCCGCACACGTAGGCCAGCGTGGGCCAGACGATCTCGTCCGCGGGCCCGTTGGCGGCGAGCTGGACGACGCCACATCCCGAGCGGGCGTGGTTCGCGAGCGTGCCACCCACCACCACGGGCGGCACCGGCCGCTCCGGAATGCTCATCGCGAGGTCGTAGAAGCCGGTGGCGGCGGCCCGTCCGACGCTCAACCGGAACTCGGTGTCATGGGCGACGGCCGTGCCGCCGGCGGCCGCGGGTGTGCCATCGGCAGCCGCGGCGGGCGTCACGCCTGCGGTCCAGGCGATTCCTGCGGCCACGCAGACAGCGAGAGCGCGGATGGCGACAGTCGGCACCGTCTTCTCCTGAAAATGGTTCGAACCCGGAATGGTCACCGCACGAGAAGGGTGTAGTTGGGCGCCACGCCGGTGCGGCAGCGGAACGACATCCACACCTGACGGGCGACCCCGTCGGCCCCCACCTGCTGGCACTCGGCCAACGGGTCGGAAACCTCGCTGTAGATGGCGGTGTAGACCTGCCTCTCGCTCGCATAGCGCTCGGTCCGCGGGACAAAGGTGATGATCAGATCGTCGCCGGCGAAGCCGGAGCGGACCCGCGCGGCATTCCACACGCCCGCCGCCAGGCCACCAGCGGCGATGACATCGGCACGACCGAACTTGTACGTGCCCAGCAGAGCGGTGGTCTCGCACGGCGCGGCCTGGGCGGCGCTGGGTGCAAGCAGGGCGGCGGCGGTCGCGACCAGAACGGCGCTTCGCATTTCTCGACATCCTTACGAAAATGACCACGGGGTTCTCCCGCAGCGCGATTATATGGACCGCGGGAGGGTTTCTCCCGGGCGAGGGAAATGACGTTACGGGGCGATTGCTGCACCCGATGCAAGGAAGCTCGCACCAAGTGGAGAAGAAGCTGTTAAACCATTAACGATTGTTCAGCCATCTGGTGGCGAGGCCAACGAATTCGACGGTTCGGCGATGCGACGGCCGCATTTGGCACCCGACGGCACGGCAGCCAGACGAGGCCTGACGAAGCAAGACGCCACGAGGGAGACGACGGAGATACCGCGGCTCTTCGGTTCCCGGTCGGATCACAATGCATGATGCGGCAGTCGACATGGGGCCGGTTGACGGTTTCCGTGGCTCGACACGGGCTCCGGGCATGCGCGAGGGGTCCTCCGCGACGTTCGCGGAGGACCCCTCGGGCGCGGTCAGCGGCGGATGTGGGTCGTCTTGATCGTCGTGGTCAGGGCCGGGGCACCGTCCACCGGCGCGGGATCCTCAGGGGTCGGAGCCACTCCCCCGGCCGCCACCTCGTCGAGCGTCTCCAGCCCGGACTGTGCCACCGTGCCGAAGATCGAGTAGTTCGGCCGCAGCGCGGAGTCCGCGTAGACCAGGAAGAACTGGCTGCCGTTGGTGTCCGGGCCGGCGTTGGCCATGGCCAGGACGCCGCGGGCGTAGACGCGGCGCTCGCCGGTCGGATCGGTCGGCGCGGGCGGCAGGTCGGTCGGCAGCTCGTCGGCGTAGCGGTAGCCGGGACCACCCGAACCCGTCCCGCTCGGGTCGCCACACTGCAGCACCTTGAGCGTCGGGTACGCGGTCAGCCGGTGACAGATGGTCTGGTGGTAGAACCGGTGCCGGACGAGATGCAGGAAGCTCTGCACCGTGCACGGCGCCTCGACGCGGTCGAGCACCAGCGGGATCGGCCCCAGGTTGGTCCGCAGCATCACCTCGACCGTGCCGCGACTCGGCGTGCGCCGGGGATCGGGCGGCAACGGCACCGGCCGGGCGGCGGGTTCCCCGGGCGTCGGCGTGTACGCACAGGGCCCGTCGGTCGGATCCGTCGGATCCGCACTTGCGGCCATGACCGGCGCAGTACCGGATGCGCCGCTTGCGGCGGCTGGTGCTGCGCCGGCCAGGCCGGAGCCGAGTACGACCATCGTCGCGAGCACTCGGCCCAGCGAAACACTGCGACGCGGACTTTCCTGGACCACTTTGTCCTCCATGGCTCGGCTGACCGTCACACCACGGTTTAATCGAGCTTCATGGATAGGTCAAGCGTCAGTACCGGAACCGCCCCACCAGGTCGCGCAGTCCGCCGGACATGGCGGCCAGCTCCGACGCGGCGGCACGGGCCTGGTCGACGCCGGCGTCCGTGATCTGCGCGGCGTCCGCCACCCCGCGGACGGCCGCCGCGATCTCGGTGGCGCCGCTGACCGTCTCGGTCACGCCGCGGCTCATCTCGCGGCTGGTGGCGCTCTGCTCCTCCACCGCCGCCGAGATCGTCTGCTGGTACGAGTCGATCTCGGTCACCACCTCGCGGATCCGGCTGATCGCCTGGACCGCCGCCCCGCTCGTACCCTGGATGGCCTGCACGCGGGCGATGATGTCCTGGGTCGCGCGGGCGGTCTCCTGGGCGAGGTCCTTGACCTCGCCGGCTACGACCGCGAAGCCCTTGCCGAGCTCGCCCGCCCGGGCCGCCTCGATGGTGGCGTTGAGGGCGAGCAGATTGGTCTGCTCGGCGATCGCGGTGATCACCTTCACCACGTCGCCGATCTCGGCGGAGGAGACGCCGAGCTCCGCGACGGTGGCCGAGCTGGCCTCCACCGCCTTGACCGCCTCGACCCCGAACTCGGCCGCGGCCGACGCGCTGCGGGCGATCTCGGCGATCGCCGCGTCCATCTCCACCGCACCGCTGGCGACGCCGCTGACGTGGTCGGAGACCTGAGCCACCGCGCCGGAGGCCCGGGCGGCCTCCGCGGCCGTGTCCGCCGCACCGGTGGCGAGACGGGCACTGGTGGCGGAGAGCTGCTCCGACGCCTCGGCCATCGTGACCGCGTTCTCGGCCATGGTGCGCACGGTGCCGCGCAAATCCGCGATCATGGCGTCCACCGCCTGCCCGAGCTGGCCGGTCTCGTCCCGGCTCGTGAGCCCGGTCGTGACGGTCAGGTCCCCGGCGCCGACCTTGCCCAGCACGCGGATGCTGCGCCGCAGCGGCCGCACCACCGAGCGGGTCACCAGGCGGCTGAGGACCAGCGCCAGGGCCACGGCCAGCGCACCCGCGATGATCACGGCGATGATCACCATGCGGCCGATCCGGTCGACCTCGGCGGTCAGCGCCTTCACGCGCACGGCGACCGAGCCGATCAGCTTGCCGGTCGAATCCTCGAGGTCGCTCCACGCCGTGTCGAGCGGCTCGTTGAGGACCTGGTCCGCCTTTTTCAGCGACGCCGGGGTGTCCTCGGTGAGGAAGGCGGTCATCTCGTCGTCGTGCTTGAAGTACGTGTCCCAGAGCCCCTTCTGCCGGTCGAACTCGGCCCGTTCGGCGGCGGTCATGGAGTCCCGGTCGACCTTCGGCAGCAGCTCGTAGACGCCATTCTTGGACTCCAGCAGTCCGGCGCGGTTGTAGTTGTCCGGTTTGACCGCCTGGGCGCCACCGTTGAGTACAGCGTCGGAGAATATGTAGCCCTGCCACCCGCTGATGTCCGCGTTGAAGTAGCGCAGCTCGTGGACCTGTTCGGCCAGCCCCCGCAGCCTCGTCAGGTCCTTCTGGAGCTGGCGCTGACGGTGGGCACCCCAGGCTCCGGCTCCGGCCACGGCGACGAGCAGGGCACAGACGATGAGGAAGGCGCCACCGAGACGGGCGCCCACAGACATATCGAATAGTCGCCTTCGCACACTTCCCCCTTCGGCGCGCCGATATTGCGGCTGAGTGCGAGGGCAGCCGCCCGGGGCCTTTTCCGTCCCGCGCCGCGGCCGTACGGTCGGGGCATGCAGCGGGTGGACGTGGCGATCGTCGGTGCCGGCCCGACGGGGTTGTTCGGGGCGTATTATGCGGGTTTCCGCGGCCTGTCGGTCACGCTCATCGATGCGTTGCCCGAGGCGGGAGGGCAGGTGTCCGCCCTCTACCCGGAGAAGATGATCTTCGATGTCGCCGGCTTCCCGGCCATCCGCGGCCGGGATCTGGTGGCGGGCCTGGTCACGCAGGCCGCCCAGTTCCATCCGGAATACCGCCTCGGCGTGCGCGCCCTGGGACTGGAGTACGAGAACGGGCAGCCGATCGTCAGCCTCTCCGACGGCGAGCGGGTGGAATGCGGCGCGCTGCTGATCACCGCAGGCATGGGCAGCTTCTCCCCGCGCCCCCTACCGGCGGCACAGGACTTCACCGGTGACGGGGTGCGCTACTTCGTGCCGCGCCTCGCCGACCTCGCCGGGCACGACGTGGTCATCGTCGGCGGCGGCGACTCGGCGTTCGACTGGGCGGCGGCGTTGCACCCCATCGCCCGGTCGGTGACGCTGGTGCACCGCCGCGACCGGTTCCGGGCGCACGCGGGCAGCGTCGCGCAGGTCCGCGCGCAGGGCACGGAGATCATCGTCAACGCCGAGGTGCGGCACATCCTGGGCGACGGCCGGGTCACCGGCGTCCAGGTGGCGGCGGGTGGCGAGACGCGGTCCCTGCCGGCGGACACCGTGGTCGCGGCGCTCGGCTTCACCGCCGACCTCGGCGCCCTCGCCCACTGGGGGCTGCGGCTCGACCACCGGCACGTCGTGGTCGATTCCACCATGGCGACCAACCTGCCGCGCGTCTTCGCCGCCGGCGACATCAGCGAATACCCAGGCAAGGTACGGCTGATCGCGGTCGGCTTCGGCGAGGCGGCCACCGCGGTCAACAACGCCGCGGTGGTCATCGACCCATCGGCGCATCTCTTCCCCGGCCACTCCTCCGACCAGGGCTGAGGAACCGGCCAGGCCCAGGGAAGCCCGTCATTGCGGGTCCGCGAGCCACCGGTCGATGCAGGCGAGCAGGTCCTCGGCGTCGACCGGCTTGGTCACGTAGTCGCTGGCTCCGGAGCTGAGGCTCTTCTCCCGGTCACCCTGCATGGCCTTGGCGGTGACCGCGATGATGGGCAGGTCGGCGTACTCGGGCATGGCCCGGATCGCGGCGGTCGCGGTGTACCCGTCCATCTCCGGCATCATGACGTCCATCAGGATGAGGTCGACGTCGTTCTGCTGGGCCAGGATCTCGATGCCCTTGCGGCCGTTCTCCGCGTAGAGGACCTCCATGCCGTGCAGCTCGAGGATGTTGGTGAGGGCGAAGACGTTGCGGGCGTCGTCGTCCACCACCAGCACCTTGCGGCCGTCCAGCTTGGCGGGGATCTCCTCCGCGACGACGACCTCGGGCTCCGCCTCCGGGCGCGGCATGATGGGCCCGGCGACGTCCACCGACAGATGCAGGGTGATGCGCTCGCGCAGCTCGTCGAGGCTCGGCAGCAGTTCCAGCGGCCGGGTGTGCGACAGCGCCTGCAGCAGCGTCTCCTGGCCGGAGGCCAGCCTGTGCCCCTGGTACGCCAGCACCGGGACGTGCCGCAGGGCGGAGTCCTCGTGCAGTGCCCGCAGGAACGCGGAGCCGGTGTCGGCCGGCATGGCGAGGTCGAGCACCACGGCGTGGCAGGGTTCGGCCCGCAGGTCGGCGATCGCGCTCTCCGGATCCACCGCGGTGGACACCTGGACCGGGCCGTGGGTGCGCGCCACGGCGGCCGCCGCGCCCTCCGCCAGCAGGGTCAGCAGCCCGTTCGCGTGGCTCTCCACGACCAGCAGCCGGCGGGTGTGCTCCCCGCCGTGCGGGCGCGGGCGGATGAAGACGTCGGCTGCCGGCGTCTCGTCGGCGGTGGCGGCCACCACGGGGCCCACGTGGGTCGCCGGGAGGTAGAGCGTGAAGGTGCTGCCCTGGCCCAGGACGCTGTGGGCGCTGATCTCGCCGCCGAGCAGATGGGCGATCTCCCGGCTGATCGACAGGCCGAGGCCGGTGCCGCCGTAGCGCCGGCTGGTCGTGCCGTCGGCCTGCTGGAACGCGTCGAAGATGGCGCTGAGCTGCTGCTCGGCGATGCCGATGCCGGTGTCGACGACCCGGAACGCGAGCACCGAGCCGTACGCGGCGAGCTGCGGCGACAGCTCGTCGGCCGGGGCCAGGTCGATGCTCAGCCGGACGCTGCCCTGCTCGGTGAACTTCACCGCGTTGGAGAGCAGGTTGCGCAGGATCTGGCGCAGCCGCTGCTCGTCGGTGAACAGGCCGGTGGGCACGTCGCCGCCGGTGGAGACCTCGAAGGCGAGACCGCGCGCGGTGGTCAGCGGGCGGAACGTCGCCTCCACGTAGTCCACCAGGACCTGCAGGTTGAACGCCTCCGGGGTGATGTCCATCTTGCCGGCCTCCACCTTGGACAGGTCGAGGATGTCGTTGATGAGCTGGAGCAGGTCGGTGCCGGCGGAGTGGATGACGCCGGCGTACTCCACCTGCTTGGCGGTGAGGTTGCGGGTCGGGTTCTGGGCCAGCAGTTGGGCCAGGATCAGCAGGGAGTTGAGCGGGGTCCGCAGCTCGTGGCTCATGTTCGCCAGGAACTCCGACTTGTACTTCGAGGCGAGCGCGAGCTGCTGGGCCCGGGCCTCGAGCTCCTGGCGCGCCTGCTCGATCTCGGAGTTCTTGGTCTCGATGTCGTGGTTCTGCCGGGCCAGCAGCGTCGCCTTGTCCTCCAGCTCGGCGTTGGAGCGCTGCAGCTCCTCCGAGCGGGCCTGCAGCTCCTCCGAGCGGGCCCGCAGCTCGGCGGCGAGCCGCTGCGACTCGGTGAGCAGCACATCGGTACGCGCGTTCGCCACGATCGTGTTGACGTTGACGCCGATGGCCTCCATGAGCTGGTCGAGGAAGTCACGGTGCACGTCGGTGAAGGCGGCCATGGAGGCCAGCTCGATGACGCCGAGCACCTGGTCCTCGACGACGATGGGCAGGACCACCAGTTGCAGCGGTACGGCCGAGCCGAGGCTGGACGAGACCGTGAAGTACCCGGCGGGCACGTCGTTGACGACGATGGGCCGCTTGGCGACCGCGGCCTGCCCGACCAGCGACTCGCCGAGCGCGAAGCGTCCGCCCGCGCTCTGGTGCCCGTAGCTGCCGATCACCCGCAGCTCCGCGCCGCCGGTGCTCTCGTCCACCAGCAGGAAGGTGCCGAGCTGCGCATTGACCAGCGGGGCGAGCTCGTTCATCACCAGGGTGGCCACGACCTCGAGGTCGCGGTGGCCCTGCATCAGGCTGGAGATGCGGGCCAGGTTCGTCTTGAGCCAGTCCTGCTCCTGGTTGGCCCGGGTGGTCTCGCGCAGCGACTGCACCATGAAGTTGATGTTGTCCTTGAGCTCGGCCACCTCCCCCGAGGCGTCCACGGTGATCGAACGGGTCAGGTCGCCGGTGGCCACGGCGCTGGTCACCTCGGCGATGGCGCGTACCTGGCGGGTGAGGTTGCCGGCCAGCTCGTTGACGTTCTCGGTCAGCCGCTTCCACGTGCCGGAGACGCCCTCGACCTCGGCCTGGCCGCCGAGGCGGCCCTCGCTGCCCACCTCGCGCGCCACCCGGGTGACCTCAGCGGCGAAGCTGGAGAGCTGGTCGACCATCGTGTTGATGGTCGTCTTGAGCTCGAGGATCTCGCCGCGCGCGTCGACGTCGATCTTGCGGGTGAGGTCGCCCTGCGCCACCGCGGTCGTCACCTGGGCGATGTTGCGGACCTGCCCGGTGAGGTTGTTGGCCATGGAGTTGACGTTGTCCGTCAGGTCCTTCCAGGTGCCGGCCACGTTGGGCACCCGGGCCTGGCCGCCGAGCTGGCCCTCGGTGCCGACCTCGCGCGCCACCCGGGTCACCTCGTCGGCGAACGACGACAACTGGTCCACCATCGTGTTGATCGTGTTCTTCAGCTCGAGGATCTCGCCGCGGGCGTCGACGGTGATCTTCTGCGACAGGTCGCCGCGCGCCACCGCCGTGGCGACCTGCGCGATGCTGCGCACCTGGCCGGTCAGGTTGCCGGCCATGGAGTTGACCGAGTCGGTCAGGTCGCGCCAGGTGCCCGCCACCCCGCTGACCTGCGCCTGCCCGCCGAGCCGCCCGTCCGTGCCGACCTCGCGGGCCACGCGGGTCACCTCGTCGGCGAACGACGACAACTGGTCCACCATCGTGTTGATGGTGCTCTTGAGCTCGAGGATCTCGCCGCGGGCGTCGACGGTGATCTTCTGCGACAGGTCGCCGCGCGCCACCGCCGTCGTCACCTGGGCGATGTTGCGCACCTGGTTGGTGAGGTTGCCGGCCATGAAGTTCACCGAGTCGGTCAGGTCCCGCCAGGTGCCCGCCACCCCGCTGACCTGCGCCTGCCCGCCGAGGCGGCCCTCGCTGCCCACCTCGCGCGCCACCCGGGTCACCTCGTCGGCGAACGACGACAACTGATCCACCATCGTGTTGATCGTGTTCTTCAGCTCGAGGATCTCGCCGCGCACGTCGACGGTGATCTTCTGCGAGAGGTCGCCGGTGGCCACCGCCGTGGCGACCTGCGCGATGTCGCGGACCTGGTCGGTCAGGTTGCCGGCCATGGCGTTGACGGAGTCGGTCAGGTCCTTCCAGGTGCCCGATACGCCGGGAACCTCCGCCTGGCCGCCGAGCTGCCCCTCGGTGCCGACCTCCCGGGCCACGCGGGTCACCTCGGAGGTGAACAGGGACAACTGGTCGACCATGCCGTTGAACACCGTCGCGATCTCCGCGAGCAGTCCGTCGCCGTCCTGCGGCAACCGGGTACGGAAGTCGCCGTCGCGGACGGCGGTCAGCCCGGCCAGCAGCCCGCGCAGATCGGGGTCGGCAACGACACCGCCCGGCACCTGACGCTGCCGCACGGTTGTGTACTCAGTCACCGTATATGTCCCCTTTGCCCCTTCGCCGCGTCCTCGGGGATGGACGTGACGACCGGCCGCCAGTATGCACCGGATAAAGATCGAGTAGTCGGACAGCGAATGCGGCACACCCCCGTACGGTGGTGTCAGATCACGGTCAGTGCCTTGCGCCGGCCTCCGCCGCAGGCGGCATCGGCCACCTCCGCCAGGTCACTCCGGCCGGCTCCGGCGGGCTGGACTCGAGGCGGCGCAGCAGGATGCCCTCGCGCAGCCCCCAGGGGCAGATGCGGACCGCCGGGACGTCGAGCCCGCGCATCACCTCGTACCCGACGACGGCACCGGCGAGGATCTGTCCGGCCCGGTGCGCCGACACCCCGGGCAGCCGCTGCCGGTCCGCGGCGGCGATGGCGGCGAGGCGGTCGATCCACGGCCGCAGCGCCTGGCGCCGCAGCTCCCGGGCGACGAACGGCCCGCGCCGCAGCGGCGGCGACCCGGTGAGGCGCGCCAACTGCTGGAACGTCTTGGAGGCGGCGACGGCGGTGCGCGGCGACTCCCACGAGCCGCGGGCCGCGATCTCGCGTACCCGCTCGCGGACGTGCCGGCGCAGGTGGTGGACCGAGCGCGCGGACGGCGGGTCGCCGTCGCGCAGGAACTCCCGGGTCAGCCGGCCGGCACCCAGCGGCAGCGACAGCGCGGAGTCCGGCAGCCGGTCCCGCCCGAAGGCCACCTCGAGGGTGCCGCCGCCGATGTCGAGCAGCAGCATCGGCCCGGCGCTCCATCCCAGCCAGCGGCGCGCCGCAAGGAAGGTGAGCTGCGCCTCCTCCAGCCCGGTGAGGGTGCCCAGCCGGATCCCGGTGTGCCGTTCCACCTCGTCCAGGACCCGCTCGCGGTTGGGTGCGTCCCGCACGGAGGCTGTCGCGTACGCGAAGTAACACTCCACCCGCGCCCGCCGCATCTCCTCGGCGGCCCGCGCCACGGCGTCGACCAGACGGCGGCAGCCGGAGCCCGCGACGGTGCCGTCCGGGGCGAGCCGCTCGGCCAGGCGGGTCCGCAGCTTCCAGGTGTGCGCCGGCAGCGGCAGCCCGCCGTCTGCCTCGGTCACCAGCAGGTTGACCGTGTTGGAACCGACGTCGAGCACCGCCTGTCGCATGACCCCGCCGCATCCGGCCGGCCACACCGGCCGGACCTCCCACCGCTCATCATCGCCGATCGTGGAACCACCCGTGCCGGACTCCCCGGTCCGGACCGGACGGTGATCACGACCGTCGATGATGGCTGATGCGCCCCCGGAGGCATCGGCGTAGCGTCAGGGACGGCCGCAGAGCTTTCCGCCGCCCCCGGAGGACGCCATGACCGCCGTCGAGCCGAAACCCGTCGTCGTCCAGCCCTGGCCAGTGCGCCGCCCGGTCCGGGGTTCCGCGCTGGCCCGTACGCTGCGGACCACGGACGCGAAGCAGATCGGGATCATGTACATGGTCACGTCCTTCGCCTTCTTCATGGTCGGCGGCCTGATGGCCCTGCTCATGCGCGCGGAGCTGGCCCGCCCCGGCATGCAACTGATGTCGCCGGAGCAGTACAACCAGATGTTCACGATGCACGGCACGATCATGCTGCTGTTCTTCGCGACGCCGATCGTGTTCGCCTTCGCGAACTTCGTCGTGCCGATCCAGATCGGCGCGCCCGACGTGGCGTTCCCGCGGCTCAACGCGTTCGCCTACTGGCTGTACCTGTTCGGCGGGATCATCGCCGTCGCCGCCTTCCTCACGCCGACCGGGGCGGCCGACTTCGGCTGGACCGGCTACACGCCGCTGAGCGACGACACCCACTCACCAGGGCTGGGCGGGAACATGTGGGTCGTCGGCCTGGCCCTGTCCGGGCTCGGCACCATTCTCGGCGGCGTCAACATGATCACGACGATCCTCACCCTGCGGGCGCCCGGCATGACCATGTTCCGGATGCCGATCATGACGTGGAACATCCTGGTCACCAGCGTCCTGGTGATCGCCATCTTCCCGTTCCTGGCCGCGACGCTGTTCGCCCTCGCCGCCGACCGCATCCTGGACGCGCAGGTCTTCGCGCCCGAGACCAACGGCCCGGTGCTGTGGCAGCACCTCTTCTGGTTCTTCGGCCACCCCGAGGTCTACGTGGTGGCGCTGCCGTTCTTCGGCATCATCACCGAGGTCATCCCGGTCTTCAGCCGCAAGCCGCTGTTCGGCTACAAGGGACTCGTCGGCGCGACGCTGCTGATCGCCATGCTGTCGTTCAGCGTGTGGGCGCACCACATGTTCGCCACCGGCCAGGTGCTGCTGCCGTTCTTCAGCTTCCTGAGCTTCCTGATCGCGGTGCCGACCGGCATGAAGTTCTTCGTCTGGATCGGCACGATGTGGCGCGGCCAGATCAGCTTCGAGTCACCGATGCTCTTCGCCCTCGGCTTCATGGTCACGTTCCTGCTCGGCGGGCTCACCGGTGTGCTGCTGGCCTCGCCGCCGGTCGACTTCCACGTCACCGACAGCTACTTCGTGGTCGCGCACTTCCACTACGTCCTGTTCGGCACGATCGTGTTCGCGGTGTTCGCCGGCGTGTACTTCTGGTTCCCCAAGATGTTCGGCCGAATGCTCGACGACCGCCTGGGCAGGATCCACTTCTGGCTGACCTTCGTCGGCTTCCACGTCACGTTCCTGGTGCAGCACTGGCTCGGCGCCGAGGGCTTCCCCCGCCGCTACGCCGACTACCAGACCGGCGACGGCTTCACGACGCTGAACATGGTCTCCACGGTGGGCTCGTTCGTGCTGGGCGCCTCGACGTTGCCGTTCCTCTACAACGTCTGGAAGTCGTACAAGGCCGGCCAGCTCGTCACGGTGGACGATCCCTGGGGTCACGGAAACTCCCTGGAGTGGGCGACGTCCTGCCCGCCGCCGCTGCGCAACTTCGACCGCATGCCGCGGATCCGCTCGGAGCGCCCGGCGTTCGACGCCAAGTACCCCGAGCTCGCCGCCGGGAAGCAGTCGGCCGCCGGCCCGCCGGAGGGCGGCGCCCGTCCGCTGAGCCACGAGTCGGATAGCGGTGCCCGCTATCAGGAAGACACCTCCGACGGCCAATGAGCCGAGCGGAATTTCAGTTGGCGCACATGACCAGTGCCAGCCAATAAGAAACGCTTGTGAGGGTCGTCACGCGGGCTCGGGTCACCGATAACCGAGCTTCTTCCGCCTGACCTGCGAGGGCGCCGTCCCACCGGGTAAAGAATGCGATGAACGACGGGTTTACGTGCGGATACAGCCTCGTTTCGAGGGCTGGTCGAAGGCAGTATCCGCATTCTGGACGTTCCGTTTGCCAATGACTGGCGTCTACCCCTAGCGTTTTTCCGGTGCCGCCCTGACGCCCTTGGCGCGACAGGACCGGCAGCGGTCCGACAACGACGACGGACGCCCGTGATCGCCATTGTTATGACAGCGAAACAAAACTGTCGGAAATCCCTGCAAGGGAGCACCATGCCGATCGCCGAACCGCAATCGCGCGCCGCCACCCGACGAGCCTGGCGGCCGCTGCAGCGGTCCACCCGGGTCGCCATCCTCGGGGCGCTGCTCGCGACCCTCTTCTACCAGACCTTCCTGCTGGACCCGCAGTATCGCGGGCCCGTCTGGCTGTGGACCGCGATGCTGCTGGCCGAGGGCCTGACGGCCGTGCACGCCATCGGCACGTGGTGGACCATCCTGGCCCACGACAACCGCGACGAACCCGCCGGCGTCACGGTGCGCCGCAACCGGCTGCGCGCCGGCGCCGAGGTGCCCGGCATCGACGTCTTCATCACCGCGTACGGGGAGGCGCCCGAGCTGGTCCGCACGACCCTGCGGGCCGCCCGCGACATGACGCTCGCGCACGCGACGTGGGTGCTCGACGACGGCGACAGTGACGTCCTGCGCGACATCTGCGCCGAGGAGGGGGTCGGTTATCTGCGCCGCGACGGCGGCCTGCACGCGAAGGCCGGCAACGTCAACGCCGCGCTCGCGCGCACCACCGGGGAGTACGTGGTGATCCTCGACGCCGACCATGTCCCGGAGCCGGCCTTCCTGCTCCAGATCCTGCCGCACTTCGAGGATCCCGACGTGGCGTTCGTGCAGTCGCCGCAGTCGTACACCAACCGCACGAATCTGGTCTCGACCGGAGCGGCGGAGGCTCAGCGGATCTTCTACGAGCTGGTGTGCCCGGGAAAGAACCACTTCAACGCCGCGTTCTGCGTCGGCACCAACGTCATGTTCCGGCGCGCCGCCCTGGACGAGATCGGCGGCATCGCCACCGGCAGCAACTCCGAGGACATCTGGACGTCGCTGGAACTGCACCGGCGCGGCTGGAAGTCCATCTACGTCCCGCAGGTGCTGGCCCGGGGGCTGGCGCCGGCGGACGTGACGTCGTACCTGAAACAGCAGATGCGCTGGGCCTGCGGCGGCTTCGAGGTCGTCCTGCGCGGCGGGCTGCTGCGACGCGGCGCCGGGCTGACCGTCGACCAGCGGCTGCAGTATCTCTTCGTGGGCACGCACTACCTGCTGTCGCTGGCGATGCTCACCTTCATGCTGTTCCCGGCGCTGTACCTGCTGTTCGCGCTGAGCCCGATCCGGGCCGACGGGGTCACGTGGGCCACGCACTACCTGCCGTTCCAGGTGATGGTCCTGGTCGTCACCTGGCTGCAGTCCGGCGGGTTCAAGGGCTCCGCCATCGTCACCAGCATCGGGGCCGCGCCGGTGCACGCCCGGGCGTTCTGGGCGACGCTGCGGCGGACGCGGGCCACCTGGAAGGCCACCAACCAGGCCGGCGCCGGCGCCCGATCGCTCTGGGTCGTGATGCCGCAGCTCGCCCTCGTGGTGCTCAACGTCGCCGGCATCGTCGTCGGCCTCGTCGTCATGGCCGACCCGGCGCCCACCTGGCTCTCCATCGCCTGGGCCACGATGATCGTGCTGATCCTCGGGCGGATCGTCATCGAGTCGGTCGCCGGTCGCGGAGGCGACGAACCGGACGCCCGCCCCGCCGGACCGGACGCCGTCCCCGGCTCCGAGCCCGCGGCGGTGAAGGACGTCGCGTCGGCCCACTGAACCACCGCCCATCGACCTGTTCCACTCGTTCAAAGGGATCACCGTCATGACCACTGTGGTCGAGCACGACCGTCTCCCCGACTCCTCTGGCGGGGCCGGACCGGACCGGACCGGACCGCCCGGACAGGCGCCGGACAGCGCCCGAGACACCTCCCCATCCCGGATGCCGGCCGTCCGGACCTTCGCCGTCACCGTCCTGATGCTGGCCGGCGCGGCCGTCGGCGGCACCTATGTGGCCAACCACCGCCTGGCCGCCGGCGCCGTCGTCACCCTCGACGAAGCCGCCCTGACCGCGGACGCGCTCCCGGTCGGCGCCACCGGCTCGGGCGTGGTGACCGAGATCCTGGTGACCGAGCAGACCCGGGTTGCCGCGGGCCAGGAGCTCGCCCGCGTGCGGCGCGCCGCGGACCGGTCGCCCACCGTCCCGCCGGTCGAGGTGCTGCGGGCGCCGTCGCCCGGGACCGTCTCCGACATCGAGGTCGCCGCCGGCGGCGTGGTGGGCGCCGGGGAGCCCGTGGTCACCCTGTACGACCACACCCGGCTGAGCTTCCACGCCAGGGCCACCGTGGAGCAGCTCCGCGAGCTGCGCCTGGGGATGACGGCGCAGATCAGCGGCCCCGGCCTGGCCCACCCGGTGCCGGCCGTCGTCGATCACGTCGAGGCCCGGGTGGGTCCCGACCCGCTCTCCGACGCCCCGCTCTCCGAGGAGCAGCGAGAGGCGCACGACCAGCTCACCGTCGTGCTGGTCCCGCGCACGGACGCCGTCGACCGGGTCGGCACGCTCGTACCGGGGCTGCGCTTCACGGCCGACATCGACACCGACACCGCGGTCGGCAGGACGCCCGCGGTCAACGGTGCCGGATGAGCGCCCGCCTCCGGCGGATCATGACCGCCGCATGTGTCGCCACGGCGGTGTCGCTCACCGCGGGTTGCTGGACCCGGGACGGCGCTGATCGTGTGCATCCCGAGCCTGCGCCGCCCGCTTACGGGGCGCTCACCGAGGGCGCCGCCACGACCCCGCTGGGACGCCCGGACCCGGGCGGCAAGGCCGTGCTGGCCGACGCCGCGGTGACCGGCGCGGCGCCGAAGACCGGACCGGTACGGGCCGGGCAACCGCTGGCCGGGCAGGCGCTGCCCACCAACCAGTGGTGGACCTCGGCCCTGACCGGCCGCCTGGAGCGCCCGCTCTGGGGTCGTCCACTGGCGATCGGCAGCACCGACACCGGCCTGGGAATCAGCTCCGCCGCCCCGACCGCGTCCGCGAACGCGGTGGTGACACCGTTCCAGCCGGCCCTGCACGCGGGCGGCGCCATCTCCGCGGTGACGGTCACCGGGTACGGCGCCTTCCACGTGGTGCTGCGGGCCGAGCTCCGCGACGGCGGCGCCATACAGATCACCCTGGTGCAGGGCAGCCCCGTGCTGTACCTCGATTTCGAGGGAGCGACGCCGTCGCTGACGGCGAGCGGGCCGGTGTCCCGGGTCGGCGGTGCCGGACCGCTGGCCCAGCTCACCGTCGCCGGTCAGCGCTGGGACGTCCAGGCCGAGGACGGCGCCGGCTGGCGCCAGGACGGCCAGCGGCTCACCGTGGACCGGCCCGGCCGGACCGCCATCGCGGTGGCCCGGGTGCCCGACCGGGTGGACGGCGACCGGTGGGCGCGGGCGCTGGCGGGCGCCGCCGGCGATCCGGTGATCCGGACGACCGCCTCGATGGCGTACGACGCCACCGCCGGCACCGTCACGCAGTCGCTGCGCGCGGAACGACGGACCGGCCGGCCGGGTGTGTGGGCACTGCTGCCGCACCACCAGGCCGGGCTGGTGCCCGGCGGCGACCTGGAACCGATCGCGGGCGGCTACCCCGACGCGCGCGGACCGCTGTCGGTGGCGCGGGCCACCACCGTCCGCGTCCGGGTGCCCATGCCGGGCCTGGTCACCGAGGCACCAGCAATCCCGTTGACGCGGCCGGCCCGCGCCGCCGTGCTCGCCGACCTGACCGCGGACCTCGCCCGCGATCCGGCCACCGCGAAGGGCGGCAGCTACTTCGGACTGAAGGAGCTGGGCCGCCTGGCCGTGATCGCGGAGGTGGCCAAGGGCATCGGCGCCCGGGCCCCGCAGGAGGCGGCCCTGCGCCGGCTGCGGGCCTCGCTGGTGGACTGGCTCACGTACCGCGGCCCCGGCGACGTGCGGTACTTCGCCTACGACCGGATGTGGGGCGGGCTCATCGCCGTGCCCGCGGAGTTCGGCAGCGGCGACTACAACGACCACCACTTCCAGTACGGCTACCTCGTCCGCGCGGCGGCGGTGCTGGCCGAGGCGGATCCGGCGTTCCTGCGGGACTACGGCGGCGCCGTAGCGCTCGTCGCCCGCGACTACAGCGGCACCCTGTCCGGCACCGGCGCCAACGGCTTCCCGGCGTTCCGCGCCTTCAACGCCTACCTCGGACACTCCGCCGCATCCGGATTCGCCCCCTTCGCCGACGGCAACAACCAGGAGTCGTCCAGCGAGGCGGTCGCCGCCTGGGAGGCGGTCACCCGCTGGGGCATCGTGTCCGGCGACGAGCAGCTCACCACGTACGGTGTCACGCATTACGCGCTCGAGGCCGCGACCGCCCGGCGCTACTGGCTCGGCGAGGTCGGGGAACGTCCGGCCGGCTACGCGCACACCGTCGCCGGCATCGTCTGGGACGCCAAGATCGACTATGCCACCTGGTTCGATCCCCGGCCGGAGTCGGTGCTGGGCATCCAGCTTCTGCCGCTCACCTTCGGTTCGCTGTACCGCGGCGACCCGGGACCGGCCGCGGCCCGCCAGCGGGAGCTCTCCCGCGACGTGGGCGGCGATCCCCGCGTGTGGGGAGACCTGTTCGCGGCCGACCTCGCGGTCGCGGATCCGGCGGCGGCCCGACGCCGGCTCACGGCGAAGCTGCCGAGGGAGGAGAGCACGAGCCGCGCCATGGTGCGGTACTGGGTGGAGATGCTGGCGACGTACGGTCCCCCGCAACCCGCCGTGGTGGCCGACGGCCCGTACGGACTGGCCTTCGGCACCGCCCAGCAGCCGCGCCTGCTCGCCGTCAACCCGACGGCAGCGCGACGGACGGTGACCTTCCGCCGCGACGGCGCGACCGTCGCGACCGTGGTCGTCGACCCCGGACAGAGCATCGTCCGTCAGCCGTGACGGCGGGTGCGGCGGGGCCCCTGACCCGCCGCACCCGCCCCCGGCACTCAGCTCCCCCGGCGTTGTTCCAGGAGTTGCGGATCTCGGTCACCCGGTCGCCGACCACCGGCCGTGCGCCGTTCGACTCCGGCGGAATTCTGGTGCGCCCGGTCACACCCCACCGCCGGCATACCGGCGTCCGTCGATGGATACGATCGCGGGCGCGGAGGGCGGCGGTCGGCCCGGCGAGGGGGGACGGTGCGGGACTCGTTGGCCGGGCGGGCCTCGGAGCTGGCGGTGCTGCGCGACGCGCTGGACCGGCGGTCCGGCGAGGCGGTGGTGGTCGGCATCTGCGGCGATCCCGGCATCGGCAAGACGCGGCTGCTCGGCGAGCTCGCCGCCGAGGCCCGCCGCCGGGGCTGCCCGGTCCTGGCCGGGCGCGCGGCCGAGTTCGAACGCGAAGTGCCCTTCGGCACGATCAGGAACGCACTGGCCGACCACGTCGACACCCGGTCGGCCGCTCCCGGCGCCGCCGACCTGCGGCTTCTGCGCACGGTGTTCCCGGCCCTGACCGCCGAACCGGAGGCCGCCGAGCCCGCGCTGCTGGCCACCGAGCGGTATCGCGTGCACCGGGCGGTGCGCGCCCTGCTGGAGGGCATCGCGGCCGAGCGCGGGCTGGTGCTCGTTCTCGACGATCTGCACTGGAGCGACGCGGGCTCGGTGGAGCTGCTCGACCACCTGCTGCGCCACCCACCCCGCGGCGGCGTGCTGCTCGCGCTCGCGTACCGGCCGCGGCAGGCTCCGGCCCGGCTCGGTCACGCGATGGCGGCGGCGGTGCGGCGCGGGCTGGCCACCGTCGTCACCGTCGGGCCGTTGTCGTTCGCCGAGGCGGCGCCGCTGCTGCCGGCGGGGGCGGGCCCGCGCCGGCGCCGGCAGTTGTACGACGCGAGCGCCGGCAACCCGTTCCATCTCGAACTGCTGGCCCGGGGCGCCGACCTCGACGGCACCGCGCCGCCGCCCGACGTCGCCTCGGCCATGGCCGGCGAGTTCGCGGCGCTCGACGCCGAACGCCGCCGAGTGCTGCACGCGGCCGCCGTGACCGGGGACGACGCCGATCCCGGCCTGCTGGCCGCCGTGGCGGAGCTGCCCTTGGGCGCCGTCCTCGCGGCGCTCGACGACCTCACCGCTAGGGACCTGGTGCGCCCGGCCGGCTTCGGCGGTGCCGTACGCTTCCGCCACCCGTTGCTGCGCAGCGCCGCCTACCACCACGCCGGCCCGGGCTGGCGGGTCGCGGCGCACGCCCGCGCCGCGGCCGAGCTGCGCCGCCGGGAGGCGCCCGTCGCGGATCAGGCGGTGCACGTGCACGCGTCCGCCGCCGTCGGTGACCTGGATGCGGTGCGGCTGCTGCGCACGGCGGCGGAGCAGGCCCTGCGGGTCACTCCGGCGGCCGCCGCCCACTGGCTGCACGCGGCGCTGTCCCTGCTCCCCCGCCAGGACGCGACCGTCGCCACCCGCATCGAGCTTCTGCACCTGCGCGCCGAGGCCCTCGGCATCACCGGCCGCCTCACCGAGGGCCGGGCCCTTCTGAACGAGCTCCTCGGCATGCTGCCGCCCGGGAGCGAGCCGCGGTCCCGGGTGATCAGCTTCCTGTGCTCGTTGCTTCACCTACTCGGCGATCACAAGGAGGCGCACGCCCTCGTGCTCCGCGAGCTGGAGGGCCTGCCGGAGCCCCGCGGCATGGCCGCCGGCACGCTGCGGGTCGCGCTGGCCCTGACCACCCTGATGACCGGGTCGGCCGGGGACGCCGCGGTCGCGGAGGCCATCGAGACCGCCCGGCACACCGGCAGCCGGCCCCTGCTCGCCGCCTCGCTCGGGGTCGGCGTGGCGGTCAGCCAGGCCTCCGGGAGCGGCCAGGAGAGCGCCGCCCGGCTGGACGAGGCGACCGCCATGGTCGACGCCATGCCCGACCACGAACTGGCCGAGCGCCTCGACGCCGCGCTGTTCCTCGGCTGGGGCGAGCTCTATCTCGAACGCTACGGCTCGGCGCAACGGCATCTGCGCCGGGCCCAGCGGGTCGCCCGGGCCACCGGCCAGAGCCACCTGATCGGCTCCTTGCAGACCCTCGAGGGCGTCGTGCTCTGCTGCACCGGCGATCTGCGCGAGGGTCTGCCGCTCCTCGACGACGCGCTGGAGTCCGAGACGCTGACCGGCGCCCGGGACGGGCGGGCCCGGGTACAGGGATACCGGTGCTGGGTCCTGGTCTGGACCGGCGACGTCGCGCAGGCGCTGGCCGCAGGCACCGAGGCGGAGACCCTCGCCGGCGGCCACCGCGACTGGCAGTCCGCCTCAGCGGACGGGATGCTCGGCTGGGCCCGGTACGCCGCCGGCGACGCCGAGGGCTGCCTGCAGCTCATGCTGACCGCCGGGCAGGGTGCGGATCTGCGCGCCGTACGGCCCCAATGGCGGCCTCGGTGGTTCGAGGTGCTCACCGCCGCGGCCGCCGCCACCGGCAACCGCCGCCTCGCGGCCGAGCTGGCCGCCGGGGCGGCCGAGCTGACCGCCGGGCCCGTCCTGCCCAGGCACGCCGGGATGATCGCGATGGCCCGGATGCACGCCGACCTGCACACCGAACCGCGCGCCGCGGCCGGCCACGCGGCCCGCGCGGCGGAGCTGTTCGCCCAGGCCGGAGACCGGCTCGGTGTGGCCCGGGCCCGGCTCTACCTCGGCGCGGCGCACCGGGACACGGCCGGCCCGGCCCGCGCCGGCCGGGAGATCGCGGCCGCCCAGGCCGAGTTCGCCCGGTGCGGCGCCCGGCCGCACTGGCTGGCCCGGATCACCGGCATCCCCCTCGATGCCGGGGACCCGGCGGAGCCGGCGGATCCGGGGACCCGCCGGCTCACCCCCCGAGAGCTGGACGTGCTGGCACTGCTCGCCGAGTCGCTGACCGCCGCCGCCATCGGCCGGCGGCTCGGCATCAGCGCCGGCACGGTCCACAAACATCTCTCCGCGCTGTACCGCAAGCTCGGCACCGGCGACCGCCTGGCGACCGTGCTGCGGGCCCGGGCGCTCGGCCTGCTGCCGGACGCCGGCGGCTGAACCCGCCGCTCAGCCGATCATCTCCGTGGCTCAGCCGATCACGAACGGGCCCACGTGGTGCAGCAGGAACGGCGCGTCGGCCAGCGTCCCGGCGGTGTTGTGGCACACCACGACGGCGACCTCGTCGGACTCGAACGACTCCACCTTGCAGCGCGCCCCGTTGCCGCCCACCGACGTCACGTTCACCGCGCCGCCGACCGAGGCCCAGCCGTAGTTCACCTCGTACCGGCCGGCACCGAGACGGGTGATGCCGCTGGTGCCGGAGAGGAATCGGTATGCCGCGGCGGGCTCGTAGGAGGCCACGGTCGGCTTGTTGGCGTACAGATACGACGTCGGGTGCCCGTCGGCGCTGCAACAGACGCCGTACCCGAAGATGTTGCCGTCCTTGACGAAGCTCATGGTGAAGCGGGAGTCCGCCGGGGCTCCGGCGGCGTTGTAGCACCGGACCTGGATGCGCTCGGCGGTCCCGGAGGCGGTCCAGTTCCAGGCCGTGCACCACTCCCCGCCGGTGCCGTACGCGGTCACCTGGACGTGCCCGCCCGTCGTGCCGATCCCGGGGGCGTTGACGGTGTAGACCCCGGGCTCGCCCGGCGACCGGGTGATCGTGTTGAGGGCGCCCGACGAGTTGTACTGGTAGTTCGCCGGCGGCGTGTACGAGGCGTTGGTGGGCTGGTTGGCAAAGACGTACGCCAGCGGCTTGCCGCCCGAACCCGACCGGTTGTTGTAGGTGAGGACGAACCGGCTGTCGGTGGGCGTGCCGCGGCGGTCCAGGCACCGCACCAGCACCCGCTGGTTGTCCCCGCTGGGCGCCCAGCTCTGCACCTTGCAGTAGGCCGTGTCGGAGCCGTACGCGGTCACCTGGACCGTGCCCGCCCGGGCGGCCTGGCCCGGCAGGTCGACCGAGTAGAGCCCGACGTCCAGGCCGCAGACCTCATTCCTGAACTGGAAGGGCGCCGACGAGTTCCACTGGCGCTCACCCGGCACGATGCACATCGCCGCGTCCGGCGTGTCGAGCCAGACGAACGCGGCCCCGTACGGGCCGGCGGCCTGGGCGGCGGAGGGCGTCAGCACGGCCGCGGCGGCGACGGCGACCACGGTCACGGCGCCGGCCAGGCGCCGCACCCAGGCTGACGGTGAACGGGAGCTCATGGGCACTCCTTCGAGCGGGTGACGGGACCACCGCAGTGTTGCGCCCACTGTCGCTTGCGGACATACCTAGTTCTGCCCATTGCGAGGCCCGGTCGGTTGGCGGACGGAAGTTTGTCGGTTGCCGTCCGGTGGCAGCCGCCCCCGGGCCCAGCGAAGACCGCGCCCGCGGCCGATGGCTTGGACATGACGCGCCGGCCGCTGTGGCTCTACCTGATCGCCGCCGTGCTCGCGGCCACGGTGTCCGCGGTCACGGCGACGACGCCCACGGGCGATCTGTGGTACTTCGGCGCGTACCTGATGGTCTGCGTGCTGGCCGTGGTCCTGGCCGCGCGCCGGCAGCGGGCCCGCGACCGCGTGCCGTGGCTGTGGGTCGCCGGCGGGCAGTTCCTCTGGCTGGCCGGAGACGCCGTCTACCCCGTCGGCATGCTGGTGGGGCGGCCGGGCGACGGCAGCGCCGAGGCGGTGCTGTGGACCGCGGGATACCTCGCGTACGGCATGGCGCTGACCACCATGGCGCGGCGGCGGGCCGGGCGCTGGCTGCGCCCGGCGGTGCTGGACATGCTCACCCTCGTCACGGCCGCGTCGATCATCGTCTGGGTGGTCTGGGTCTCGCCGTTCCTGCAGGACGCGGCCGCGGACCCGCTGTACGCCTACCTGACCGTCATGGGTCCCTTCGGCGACATCGTCATCCTCGGCGGCGTCCTGCTCGTCGTCTTCTCCCCCGGCACCCGCGGCGGCGCCACCGGCCTGCTGGTCGTCTCGGCGGTCCTGCGGATCGCCTCCGACCTGGGCATCTCCTTCATCCCGTCGGAGGGCCTCGCCACCATGGTGGCCACCGGCGTGATCCTGCTCAGCAACGCCGTCCTGGTGAGCGCCGCGCTGCACCCGAACAGCGGCGAGCTGACCGCGCCGGCGTACCGGGCGCCGACGGTCCACCCGGCGCGCCCGTGGTTCCTCGGCGTGGGTCTGCTGACCGCCCCCGCCATCCTGTTCCTGCGCGCCAACTACGCGCCCGTGGAGCGCAGCGTGCTGTTCGCGGCGACGATCGTGACGACGATGTTCGTCCTGGTCCGCTTCACCGCCGCCCTGCGCTCGCTCGAGCGCGTCGAACGCCAGCTCAGCTTCCAGGCCGCCCACGATCCGCTGACCGGCCTGCTCAACCGGGCCGCGCTCGGCGAGCGCCTCGAGGCGTCGCCGCCCGGCAGCACGCTGCTCTTCCTGGACCTCGACGGGTTCAAGGCGGTCAACGACCGGGCCGGGCACGCGGCCGGCGACGCCATTCTGTGCGCGGTGTCCGCCCGGCTGCGGGCCGCCGTCCGCGACTGCGACTCCGTGGCCCGGCTCGGCGGCGACGAGTTCGCGGTGGTGCTCCACGGCCTCGGCGACGCGGGTGCCGTCGCGGTCGCCGAACGCCTGCTGCGCGACGTCGCCCTGCCCGTCGAGCACGACGGGGCGGCGTACTCGGTCGGGGTCAGCATCGGCATCGCCGGCGGCATGCCGGACGACCCGGCCACGGGCTGGCGCCCGGCGACGCTGCTGCGCGCCGCGGACTCGGCGATGTACCAGGCCAAGCGCTCCGGCCGAGGCTGCTGGGCCTGGGCCTGAGGGCCTTGCGCCAAACCGTAAGAAGTTGGTAAGCAGTCCGGCCCTTCCCCCGGCGCCACCCGCCGGGTTGACTCGACTCGTGATCCGACGACTCCTCACCAAGCCCGTGACCTGGCTGGCCATCGCCCTGATCGCCGTCGGTGGCGCGGCCGGTCTGTACTGGTTCCAGCCCTGGCGGCTGTGGACGACCACGACGGTCATGGACCAGCTCTCCGCCGCGGCATCCCCCACGGCGCCTCCCCCTCCCGCCGCGGCATCCGCCACGGCGCCTCCCCCTCCCGTCGCGCCCGCCACCGGTCCGGTGATCATCCGGAAGGGCGCCTTCGTCACCCACGAGCACGAAACGACCGGCGCGGCGCGCCTCGTCCGCAAGGAGGACGGCGGTCACCAGCTCGAGCTCGCCGGCCTCGACACCTCGGACGGCCCCGACTTGCGCGTCTGGCTGACCGACCAGAAGGTCGGCACCGGCGTCGCCGCCTGGCGCGTATTCGACGACGGCCGCCACGTCGAACTGGGCCGCCTGAAAGGCAACCGCGGCGACCAGGTCTACCGTCTGCCGGACGACGTCGACCCGAAGGACTACCGCAGCGTCACCATCTGGTGCGCCCGCTTCGCCGTCTCCTTCGGCGCGGCCGCACTCCAGTGAGCACTCGATCAAGTCGGAGATGTGGAGGCGTCCTGCAGGATGTGATGGACCCGGTCGAGGGGAAGAGCGGGGTTGGCCGCCGCGTGTTCAGCCAGGTCCGGATCGTCGAGCAGCGCGATGATCCGGGTCTCCGGTAGGCGCGGGCAGGCGGCCATCGTCTGCCGCACGGTGATGTCCGGATCGGTGCACAGCCGCTCGACGAGTTCCGGGGCGGCGTGCGGGTCTCGGGCGACCAGCCGCCGTACGACCGGGTCGGTGTGGTCGGCGAATGCGGCCAGGCCCGCGGTCGGAAACTGGGGGAGTTCGGTGAACTGGTCGCGGCCGTGACCGTGGTACTCCAGGTAGCAGCGCAAGAGCAGGGCCGGTGGGGCGTCCGGATGGTGTCGGGCGAGCAGTACCCGCACGCCGAGGTCGAGATCGTCGGCCAGAACGGTCACCCATTCCGCGGGCAACTCGGGATGGCGGGCCGCGCGACGGCGTAGCAGCGGATTGACCGAACGAGCCCACCGCAACGCGTCGGCGAGCGAGGGTCGTCGCTCCCGGGAGTGGTAGTGGCCGTTACCGGGGACGGTGCTGACGTCGATGTCGATGCCGGCCCGCTGCTGCTCGGTGAGGCCCGGATGGACCGAGACCGCGGTGCGAACCTCGACGGCAGGATCGGCGGCGAGCTCGCGCAGTTGCTCGCGGCTCAGATCGGTGCGACCAGCGAGCCGGCGGCGTACCTCGGTGGCGGGGTGGCGCAGCAGCGCCTGCACCACGTCCGGTGGGGTGCTCGGGTTCGGAGCCACGAGGTACAGCGCCGCCTCATCGCCGCCGGCGACGACCTGGTCCACCAGTGCCCGGGACAGCGGTCGCTGGAGCACGGCCCAGAATCCATGGCAGTGATGATCGGGCAGGTCGGCCGGGCGCATGACCCGCAGGTCCTCTGCGAGGGCAGCCGTGACGGTCGCCCGGATCTCCGGGACCGGGTCGGTCATCAGTGCCTCGCGCGAGGATTCCTCGAGCATCTGCGGGGCTGCGGCGGCGTGCCGGCGCACCCGTGGGTCAGGGTGCGCGGCGGCCAGGCGGTAGAGGCGCTGGTCGTAGCGCATGGCCATCCATAGCTCACTGAACAGCTCCGCACCGGTGAACGCTGCTTCCGGGGCACCCTCTTCGATCCTTGTCAGCAGCGAGTTCAGCAGATCATCGGAGAGTGGCCGCTGCCCGGGACTGCCGAATGCGCGTACCGTCACCCGCCAGTCGGGGTCGGCCAGCAGCCGGCTGCGAATCTCGGGGTTGACCTGAGGATGCTGGGCCAGCGTGCCCCGGACCGCGAATGACCTGTGGTGCGCCATCGCGTCCTGCACCGGGCCCGGTAGGTCACGGCGGTCTTGCCATCCCCGGCAGGCCGGCACCGGCGCTACCTGCAGCAGGCGCAGCAGGACGTCGGGTGGTGCCGACGGGTTCCTCGCCAGCCCACGCACGAGCGCTGCCACCGACGATGATTGATCCACCGCGGTCTGCTTGATCATCGATCGCACTGTAGCGCCAGGGCGCATCCCCCGGTCCCGGTCAATGACGTGGGCGTCCGGGTCAGTATCGGTCGACCGTGGGGATCTCCGGGATGCCCGGGTCGTACTTGCCGGCCGTGTACTTCCACGCCCATCGGTACGAGCCATCCTTGAACGACGCCTCGAGGGTGTCGTTGATGAAGTTCCGGAAGTCCTTGTCGCCCTTCTTCACGCCGATGCCGTACGGCTCCTCGGTGAAGGCGGTGCCGGCGAACGCGAGCTCGTTCTCATTGGTCGCGATGAAGCCCATCAGGATGACGTTGTCGGTGGTGACGGCGTCGACCTTGTCGTCCTTCAGCGCGCTCACGCACTTCTGGTAGTTGTCGAAGAGCACGAGCTGCTTCGCCTTGTCCTTCAGGTATTTCTCGATGTTGACCGCCGGCGTGGAATTGGTCACGGAGCAGACCTTCTTCGTGCCGTCCTTGAAGGAGTCCGGCCCGGTGATGTCGGTGTTGTCGACCGTCACCATCAGCGTCTGGCCGGCGATGTAGTACGGCCCGGCGAAGTCGATGACCTGCTTGCGCTTGTCGGTGATCGTGTACGTCGCCACGACGATGTCGACCTTGTCCTGCTGGAGCACCTGCTCGCGGATGGACGACGGCGTCTCGACGTACTCGATCTTGTCCTCCGGGATGTCGAGGTGAGTCGCGATGATCTTCGCGATCTCGACATCGAAGCCCTTCGGCACGCCGCCGGCCTTCTTGAGCCCGAAGCCCGGCTGGTCGAACTTCGTGCCGACGCGCAGCTTCTGCGCCTCGTTGAGCTTCTGCATGGTCGAGCCGGCCGCGAAGCTCTTTCTCTCGTCGGTGGGACCGCTGTCGTCCCCGCCGCACGCGGCCGCGGCCAGCGCCAAGGCCAGCGCCCCAACCGCCGCGGTGGCTCGGGTCTTGCGCATCGTCATGCTCCTCGTGCTGAAACACCGATCCGATGGAATTGCTCGTGTAAGTCGATTTCGTCGAGAGAACTGTAAAGACCACGTCCTCGATGCGTCCTCGGCCAAACGGTGGATGGTACCCGGATCTCGCCTCGAGCCGCGTCCCGCCGGGAGCCGTAGCCGTATCTGGAATCCGGGCAACGAGGGAGGAAGTAGCATATAGGTGATCTTGGACGGGATTGCCGTCTGTGGCCATTGGCCTGACCGGCTGTCGCCGCGGCCGGGCGGTGGTACTCGTACCCCTGGCAGAGGTTTACGGGGATACGCCGGGTGACGTGCATGGTCGTCGGGTCGAAGGCCGTCGAGATCAACGAAGCGAAGGCCGTTCCGGTGCTGGATGACCACGTCCCCACCGGCCTCGCCGAGCATGCCGGCCGATGTTGTCAGGCCGGTTGGTCGCGGCCCTGCCATTCGCTGGATGGCGGTGTGGTGACGCCCGTCCGGCCGTTGTCACGGTGGAGGCGGCCCAGCCACCCCCGGCTCAGCTTCCCCACCTCCGACGTCGTCGACCATGGACATGTCGAGGACCGGGGATGTGGATCTGGGTGGGCGGCACGTGGTTCCAGCGCCCCGTCGAGCTGGGCGGATCCTCGGATGGGTCCTCGGGGGCGACGCGGCGCACTGTTCGGGGACCGCCGGCAGACGTCAGGAGGTGGCCCGCTCGGCGAGGGTTTCGGCTCCGGACCCGGCGAGCTCGCCGGGCCTCAGTGGGCGACCGGATACCGCGAGCAGGAGAGCGAGAGCCGGCCCGCGCACCTCTGGCCCAGAGCCGCTGTCGACCTGCGCGTCGGAGGCGGCGAGTCGCAGGCCGCGCGCGCGTTCCTTGCCGCCGCCCATCTTCACCGTCGTACGGAGTTGGTACTCCAACGCCTCCGCCACGCGATCGGTCGGATAGTCCCCCCGGAGCCCGACCGCCCGTCGGATGTCCTCCCCATGGACATAGGCCTCGACGAGGCGGGTCGCGATCGCCGCCGGCGGAGTGCTGGTACGCCTCACGACGCACTGCAGTGCGGCAAGGGTCTCGCTCGGGTCGTCGCACCGTTCACGCGCGACTCCGAGCGCGTTCTGACGGTCGAAGTCGAAGCGCGCGGCGATCATGTCTCGGAGGAAGCTGGCCCTCGTCGTCTTCGCGGAGTCGACCACGTGCGCCACCACGTCGTGGACGTCCCATCCGGCACAGGCGGTAGGGGCACCCCACTGCTCGGGCGCCAAAGTGTGGAGCTGACGGACAAGAGCCTCGCGCTCGTGGTGAACCGCGGCCCAGGTCGCGGCGTGTCGTCCAGGCATAGCACTACTGAATCAGTAGTAGCCGCTACCGCGCAAGTAGTAGGCTGATCCGGTGGCAACCCGAAGGACGTACGGCTCGTACAACGACGGCTGCGCCTCCGCCCACGCGCTGGACCTCATCGGGGAGCGTTGGGCCCTCGTCGTCGTGCGCGAACTGATACTGGGTCCCAAACGCTTCGGCGACCTCCAGCGCGACGTCCTGGGAATCGGCCCAGGGGTGCTCTCGCGCCGGCTGCAGGAGCTCGAAGAGTCCGGCATCGTCGTACGGCGCACCCTGCCCCGCCCCGCAGACGTCACCGTCTACGACCTCACCGAATGGGGGCGCGAACTGGAAGACATCAACGCGGCGCTGTCCCGGTGGGCCGTGCGCTCCGCTCGGCTGCCGATCGAGGCGGACATGAGCCCCGACACGCTCGTTCTCGCCATGCGCGCACATGCCCGCCCCGCACCGGCAGGAGAGCCGACCCGGACCGTCGGGTTAGGACTGTCGGACTCCCGCACCGACGGACACGAGCCGGTCGAGTACCTCGCCACCATCAGTCCGAACGGCACCACGGTCGCGAAGCAGCCGATCCCCCACGACGTCGACGCGCGAGTCCGGGCGACGACCCTCGCCTGGAAGGCCGTCGTCATCGGCGGGGCTCCGATCACGAGCGGGGCAGCCGTCGCCGTCGCAGGCGACACCGCAGCGGTCCACGCCCTGGTCGAGGCCACCACACTGCAAGCCCCTGCTGGCCAACCGGGCCGGGAAAGCCGGCAGCCCGCCCGGCCACCACGGACACCGCAGGCGTGACCGGCCTGTCGTCCACCGCCGGCCCATGCGGCGACCCGGCGCCGTGTTCGAACCGCCGCAGCAAAGGGGGGATCTCGACACGGATGCCCGCTTTCTGGGCCAGTTCCCTAGCCGGCACGGCTGCGCACCGGTCGATTCGTGCGCCGTGCACGTGGTGCAGGATCGGCCGGCGTCACGGTCGCTGACGTGTACGCCGGAAGCGTGACGGTCCGCAGCGATCGGCCACCGGGCGGAAGCCGGCGTGAGACCGTTCGGGGAAGCCGACCCTACGAGCGGGGAGATCCGATGGTCACGGTCCCGGCGGGCAGCACGCTCCTGCTGCGGTGCCCGGGTGAGCAGCCGCTCGCGCTGATCGTGCTGGCCGAGGTCAGTGCGGCGTTCGTGGCCGAGCTGCCGCCGATCTCGGTACTCGGCCCGGACGGCCCGGGCACCCGCCGCTTCGGCATCCTCGAGCTGGTCAGCAGCGCCGGTGTCACCTGGGTCGAGGCGGAACTGCGCGACGGCATCCTGGCCCTCACCGGCGACCCACCCACCGACGTGGTCCAGCGGCGCGGTGCCGCCCGGCGCCCCGGCACGTACGCCGCGACGGGCACCGCCCAGCTCGACTCCGAGCCGGGCCGCCGGCTGGTGGCGGTGTCCGGTCAGGTCGAGGACGTGTCGACCAGCGGCCTGCTGCTGCGCGCCGCGCCCGCCGACAGCGTCCACCTGCCGCCCGGCATCGTGCGCACCTTGCTGCACATCAGCATGCCGTGGGGCGACATGGCGGCAACGGTCACGACCGTCGACCAGCGGGCCGACCAGTTGCGTGGCACGTACGAATGGATGGACCCGGCTGACGAGGCAGCCCTGAGCGCCTTCTGCTCGGCGCGCTGAGCATGCCCGCGACCCAGGACCGACATCTGACGTATTTCCGGCGTGAGAGTCCAGTCCTGCGGCTGTTTAGCAGCCCGGCCCGGCGGCAACATGATCTGGCATGAAGCGGGGTATCGGCGCGGCCGCGGCAGCCGCAGTGTCGGCGTTGGTGGCGGTCGCCGTCCGTGATCTCCTACAGCGTGACCACGCGCTGCTGCGGAACTTCCCGGTCATCGGCCACGGCCGGTACCTCATCGAGGCGATCGGCCCCGAGTTGCGGCAGTACGTGGTGGCCGGCAACAACGAGGAGCGGCCGTTCACCCGGGACCAGCGGCGCTGGGTGTACGCGTCGGCGAAGAAGGAGAACAACTACTTCGGCTTCGGCACCGACAACGACATCGAGTACACGGCCGGCTATCCGATCATCAAGCACCGTACGTTCGGGCGGGCGGTGCCCCGGTCCACGCCGGCTGCCGGGTATGAGGCCTCCGTACCGTGCGCGAAGGTTCTTGGGTCGGCGCGCGGCCGGGCGCGGGCGTTCCGGCCGGAGTCGGTCGTCAACATCTCCGGCATGAGCTACGGCTCCCTGTCCGGCAACGCGATCGAGGCGCTGAACCGTGGCGCGGCGCTGACCGGCTGCCTGCAGAACACCGGGGAGGGCGGGCTGTCGCCGTACCACCGGCAGGGCGGCGACCTGGTCTTCCAGATCGGCACCGCGTACTTCGGCTGCCGTGACGAGCGCGGCCGGTTCGACCTGCAGCGGCTCAAGGACCTGGTGGCCGGCGCCCCGGTGCGGGCGCTGGAGATCAAACTCAGCCAGGGCGCCAAGCCCAGCCTCGGGGGCCTGCTTCCGGGCGCGAAGGTGTCCGCGGAGATCGCCACCACCCGCGGTATCCCGCAGGGCGTCGACTGCGTGAGCCCGTCTCGGCACGCCGAGTTCTCCGACACCGACAGCCTGCTCGACTGGGTGGAGATGCTCGCCGCGGAGACCGGCCTGCCGGTCGGCATCAAGTCCGCGGTCGGCGACCTCGACTTCTGGGACGAGCTGACCTCGCTGATGGCCACGACCGGGCGCGGCGTCGACTTCGTGACGATCGACGGCGGCGAGGGCGGCACCGGCGCGGCGCCGCTGATCTTCACCGACACGGTCTCGCTGCCGTTCCAGGTCGGCTTCGCCCGGGTGTACGCGATGTTCGCCGAGCGCGGCCTGCACGAGCAGGTCGTCTTCGTCGGCGCCGGCAAACTCGGGTTGCCGGACAACGCCGTGGTCGCGTTCGCGCTGGGCTGCGACATGGTCAACGTGGCCCGTGAGGCGATGCTGGCGATCGGCTGCATCCAGGCGCAGAAGTGCCACACCGACACGTGCCCGACCGGCGTCGCCACCCAGAACCCCTGGCTCACCCGGGGGCTGGACCCCACGCTCAAGTCCGTACGCGCCGCCAACTACGTCAAGACGCTGCGCCGCGACCTGCTCAAGGTCGCCGAGGCGTGCGGCGTCGAACATCCCGGCCTGATCGACACCGGCTCGGTGGAAATTCTCGACGGCCGCACCGCGGCAACCGCCCTGGACCAGGTGTACGGCTACCGGCCCGGCTGGGGCCTGCCGTCGAAGGCGGACCGGGTAGCCATCGCCGAGCTCATGCGCATCACCGAGCCGCAGGGCGGCAGCGCCACGCCGTCGCGGTCGGCGATGTCCTGAGCCACTACCGGGGCACGCGTGTCACCTACGACCACGACGCGGCTCATCGATCTGAGAACCGTTCATCACGGTCAGCCAGGCGGTGCCGGTGGACAGCCGGGCGCGGGCGGCGCGGCCGGAGGGGGACCCGGCGGGTACGGCAGGGCCGGGCCGCGGTACCAGGGGTGCGGTGCATGCGGGGGCGGCATCGGCTGGCCGGGCACCGGCCAGGATCCCACCGGCGGGACGAGAGAGGGCACTCGCCGCCATGGCCGGAAGTGCCGGTCGGACGAGCCGGTGAGCAGCAGGATCATGGTCGCGACACCCAGCAGAAGGCCGAACGCGACCGCGGTCATGCCGGTCACGTCGACGGCTATCGACCAGCCGCCGGTGTCGAGCCGTGCCAACTCTTCGTACAGGGCCATCTCGCCCTCGCCCGTGAAGTTCTCCTCCACGAAGGCGCCGTCCTCCACGGAGACGCCGTCCTCGACGAAGAGGTCATCGGGCGGGCCGGCCAGCAACCCCAGCATCAGCACGCCGCCGAACAGGCCGCCGAACAGACAGCCCAGCAGTCCCAGAACCGGCGGTATGCCGAGCCCCACCAGACTGAGGATCCGGGCGATGTTGCTGCCCCGGCGCACCCACACCGCGGCGAGGCCCAACCACACCGCCAACACCACGAGCGGCACGGCGACCGCCAGCGTGGTGGACAGGTTCATCGAGCGCTCGAACGAGACGTCGGCCGGACTCGCGCCGACCGCCCGCGCCGCTCGTCCGATCAAGGCGTCGTGCCGGATCGCCTCCGCCACGGCCGTCGCGATCATCAACAGCAACGTGCCGACGAAGGCCACCTGAAACGCGAACGCGGCGGTCACCGTCGTCGGCCGCGGCGCAGCCGCTGGGCCCGCCGGGTCGGTAGCTGTCTGGATCACGGGTGGCACGGTACGGCCTGCGCGCCGCGAAGGGGCAGAGCCGGACGGGTGCATCCGGTCCCCTGACAGGACACCAGCTCAGCGACCACAGGCCGACCTTGCCGGCCTCAGCTTCGGACGACGACCTTCTTACCGGAGGCTGTGACCGTGCAGGAGACGGTCTTGCGCGTCCACGGGTTCGTCGCGAAGACCCGAACTCCGCGGCGCACGTCAGTCACCTTGATCATCTTCAGCCGTGCCTTGGTGTGGAATGCCGACACCTCACGACGCACGGCCTTGCGCAACGACGTGACCTTCACCGTCGCTCCACGTGCCGCACGACGCGCTGCCGCGGCGCCGCCGTGGCTGACCTGCCTGACGTAGGCCGGCATATCCACGTACCACACGCCTACCGCCAACGGCGCCTCGCCGATCACGGTACCCGCCGCCGGCAGGGTGACCGTCTGCGGCGCGTACGTGTACGTCAGCGTCACGACGAAACTGCCGGCCTGGATGCGAGCCAAGTCGTCCGATCCCAACGTACGGACATCGGCAGTTCCGCGCACTCGCGACCGCCGGCTCAACCCACGACCCGTACGAACTGTGCGGCCAGAATCGGCCGTCATCGCAGTGAACCTATCGCGCGGTGACCTCCCAACGATGTCTCGCACGCTCCGACCATGGGCGTCAGCCGGTGATTACCTCGTGCAGGCAGAGGATGTTGCCGTCGGGGTCTTCGAACCAGGCCGCCTTCTCCGCACCCAGTACACAGACGTGGTCCACGGTCTTGAACCCCGGCAAATCGTAGTCGGCGAACACCGCGCCGCGACTCTTCAAGTCCTTGATCGAGGCATCGATGTCGGAGACCTCGAAGCTGATCGTCGTGTGCTCGGCCCGGGCGCCGGCCGGCTTCTCCATCAGGGCCAGCGTCGCACCGGAGCCCACGTCGAACAGCAGCTTTCCGTCTGCTGCCGTGCCGCGGTAGGGCAGTCCGAGGACGTCGCTGTAGAAGGTCCGGGCGGCATCGGGCCGGGCGACCGGGAGGATCATGGTGACAGCATTGGCGGCAAGACTCATGGCGGCCAGCTTCCTGAACGGGACGTTCATCGACCCTGTCACGCCCGAGGTGCGGCGCACAATCACGGTCTCGGGGGAAAACCCGCCGATCTTGGCGTCATAGCGTCCCAGCAAACCCCGCCCGATATCGGCGAATCACCCACGCACAGCGTTCGGCGCCCGCGATTCTGCAGAGCGCGTCTGCACGCGGGGCGGTGCGAGACTGGTTCGGTGGAGATTTCTTTCGCCTTCGGTGGCGAGCATGGGCGTGTGCTGGCCGACGTCGTTGCCAATCTCGATCCATTGACGGTCGGCAAGAGCGAGCAGGACCGCGGCATGCCGATGTGTACTGCGACCGTCGAGTTCAGCGCTCGTGGATACCGGGCGTTGCTGGGGTGGGTGCAACTGGTTCGCGAGCCGGACGCCTCAGGGCCTTTCGTCGTCGACCCCTTCGACCTGTTCGAAGACTCCACCGCGCCCTTCGCGTGGTACGGGATACAGCCGGTGCTGTTCGACGCTCCGTCTCGCAGGCGGGAGGGCCCGGTGCAGTGGGAGGCGCACAGCTTCCTGACGATCGGACCGTGGGATGACGACCGGCGGCTTGTCGTGCCCCTGGCCGGATTCGCCTGGGGCTACACGCAGCGGTCACGAACCGAGGATCTGCGCTTGTCGCCGATGAAGCTTCTCGGGGCGGCCGCCTGGGACGGCCACCGCTCCTACCTGACGGAGAAGTATCCCGATTGGATCTTCGGCGGGGAAGAACACCTGCCGGGCAACTGAGGAGCGCTGGCGTGGCACACCGACGGACTGCTGACAGGCACCGGTATTCGAGGTGCCGCGGATCGGGGAGTTCCCGTACGCTCCTGCGCAGAGGCCTAGCCCGGGCATACTTCGACAACTCTCAGATGAACTCGCCCGGGCACTTTCCTCACATCGGCGCCGCCTTGCGGCGCCGATTTCCTATTGTGAGCGGGGGTTGCGGATGGACGCGCTGGAGCGGATCGGATTCGACCGCCTGGGGCTGGTCGTGACGCCGGCAGGCACCGCCACCCCGGCCGTGTCCGCGCCGCTGCTCGCCGAGTTTGCGCACGTGGGCGTGCGGTTCGTCAATCCGGAGGCGATCACTGACGGCCTGGCCGGACCGCACCGCGAGTTGATCGCACACGTACGGGCCGAGCGCGGCGAAGCCGGCGACTACGCACCGTTGTTCCGCGGATTCCCGGACCGCCTGCCCGAGTTCGACGACGCGGTGTTCCGGTTCCTCGTCGCGCGCGTACGGATGATCGGCAGCGACGACACGCCGGACGCCTGGCGCGAGGCGCTGGACTTCAGCCGGATGGGCTGGTGGCCGGCGTCCTCGATCCCGCAGGACACGGCGCGGGCGGAGGCCGACCGGCGCGCGCAGGCGCTGCTGCCCAAGGACGGCCGGGTCGAGTGGATCACCGTGCGGCTGGTCGGCGCCGCCGAGCTGGAGGCGCGGCTGCGCGAATGGATGCGGGACTGCTTCGCGAGCGCCGCGTCGTTGCGCGAGGATGTGCAGAGCGACCTCGGCGTGCTGGTCAAGCTGCTCGGGGTGGGCGATCTCGAGATGGGCGACGTCCGCTTCCGGGAGAACCGCGTCCTGTTGTTCGAGCTGCTCTGGGCGCTCGACCGCAAGCTTCTGCCGTCGACCGGGGCCACGCCGGACGACCTGTTGCGCCTGTTCGCCAAGCTCACCGGCGGCGACCCCAGCCTGACCGCGCCGGTCGGTTATCCGCGCCTGTCCCGCGCCGACCGCCGGGTCGTGGTGAACACCTTGGAGGCGAGCGACCGGCTGGGCGACGTCTTCCGCCGTCGGGGGCTGTGGCTGGCGATCGACCGCGGCCTGCACGTCGGCGAGTTCCGTGCGCCCCGGGTACGGGAGACCTTCGCGCGCCTGCGGGACAGCCGCCACGACCGGGGCTCGTTCCCGTCACGGTTCGAGCGGCTGCTCGCCGCGGACTATGCCGCGGCGGTACGCCTGGCCGCCGCCGAGGCGCCCGGGTTGCTGGGACGGGGCCTGCGCCGGCTCGCCGCCGTGGCCACGGGGCAGCAGCAGCGGGCCGTGCTGGTCGAGGCGCTCACCGGCGCGGCGGAGCGGATCCCGCTGCGGGTGCTGTTCGCCGCCGGCGCGCAGCTCGCCGACAACGGTCGCACGTACCCCCGCGTGGTCTTCGGCAAGGACGGCTCGGCGCTGCCGATCCTGCGGCGGCCCGGCCACCTCGCCGTGCCGGAGGAATTCCGCAAGGAACTGCTCGGTGCGCTCGACGCGGCGGTGGACCTGCGGATCGCGGCCAAGGGCGGCTGGTACGGCGAGACCGTGCACGTCGAGCCGGGCCTGGACCGGCTGCTGCTGCCGGATCAGCTCCGCGCCACGGCACAGGGGCTGGTGCAGGTGGAGCGGGGCAGCCGGTTGCCGATCGGGCAGGCCGAGGTGGTACGGCTGTTCGTCCACTGGCGGGAGGCCGAGGTGACCAGCGACCTCGACCTGTCCTGCATCGCGCTGGACGCGTCGTTCGGCATCGCCGGCCAGGTGTCCTGGACCAATCTCGCCGACGGGATGATGACCCACTCCGGGGACCTCACGTCCGCGGAGGAGGGCGCCGAGGAGTTCCTCGACATCGACCTGGCGAAGGCGGCCCGGGCCGGGCGCGAGCGGGGCTGGCGCTACCTGGTGCCGGTGGTGTTCCGCTACTGCGGGCCGACGTTCGAGGCGCTGCCCGAGGCGTACACGGGGTGGATGCTGCGCGACGACGCGAGCAGCAAGGATCGCGTGTTCGACCCGGCCACGGTGGTCAACGCGTTCGCCCTGACCGGCCTCAAGCGCTGCGCCGTGCCGATGTTGCTCGACCTGGAGACCCACGAGATCCTGTATGTGGACGTCTACCTGAACGGGCAGCCGCGGCCACGGGTCGAGCAGGAAGGCCACGACGTCGCCACCCTGGTGTCCGCGGTGGTCGGCCGGCACCACACCAAGACGAGCGTCGCGGCCCTGGCCCTGCGTCACGCACGGGCCCGCGGCGCGGCGCTGGTCGACGACCCGGGTCGGGCCACGATCACCTTCGGGACGAGCGCGGACTGCACCTATGACGCCCTCCATCCGGAGAAGCTTCTCGCCGACCTGCTCTGAGGATCACCGGAGGCCCCCGGCCAGCAGGTGGACGCCGCCGAGGAGGGAGGCGCGGCCGGGTGACGGGACTCCGTCGAGTTCACCCGCACGCCCGACCAGACCCAGCAGCTCCCCGGCTGCGCGAACACCTCCAGCCGTAGCGACCCGTACGCTCGAGGGGTGGGCATCGCATCGACACCGACCGTGACCCTCGGCAACCGCTTCGCCCGGGAACTGCCGGAGCTGGCCGTCGCCTGGCAGGCCGAGGAGGCTCCCGGCCTGCGGCTGCTGGTGCTCAACGAGCCGCTGGCCGCCGAGCTGGGCCTCGATCCCGCGTGGCTGCGCGGCGACGGCCTGGGCCTGCTGGCGGGCACCGCCGTCCCCGAGGGCGCCACCCCGGTGGCACAGGGCTACGCCGGGCACCAGTTCGGCGGGTTCGTCCCGCGGCTCGGCGACGGCCGGGCCCTGCTGCTCGGCGAGCTCACCCGTCCCGACGGCGCCCTGCGCGATCTGCACCTCAAGGGCTCCGGGCGGACGCCGTTCGCGCGCGGCGGCGACGGCCAGGCCGTCGTGGGCCCGATGCTGCGCGAGTACGTCGTCAGCGAGGCCATGCACGCCCTCGGCATCCCCACGACCCGCTCCCTCGCCGTGGTCGAGACCGGCCGGACGGTACGCCGCGAGACCCCGCGGCCGGGAGCCGTGCTCGCCCGGATCGCCGCGAGCCACCTGCGGGTCGGCAGTTTCCAGTACGCCGGGACGACCGGCGACGCGGACCTGCTGCGCCGTCTCGCCGATCACGCCATCGCGCGGCACCACCCGGACGCCGGCTCGTACCCCGGCCTGTTCGAGGCGGTGGTCGCCGCGCAGGCGGCGCTGGTGGCCCGGTGGATGCTCGTCGGTTTCGTGCACGGGGTCATGAACACCGACAACATGACGATCTCCGGCGAGACCATCGACTACGGTCCGTGCGCGTTCCTGGACGCCTTCGACCCGCGCGCCGTCTACAGCTCGATCGACCACGGCGGCCGGTACGCCTACGGCAATCAGCCGGCCGTGGCCGAATGGAACCTCGCCCGCCTCGCCGAGGCCATGCTGCCGATCCTGCACGACGACGAGGGCGAGGCGGTCGCGGTCGCGGTGGAGGCGCTGGGCGGATTCCGCCGCCGCTACCACGCCGAGTGGTCGGCCGGCATGGGCGCCAAGCTCGGCCTGTCCGCGGAGGCCGCCGCTCCCCTGGTCGACGAGCTGCTGCCGCTGCTGCGGGAGAAGGGCGCGGACTACACCTCGTTCTTCCGTACGCTCCCCCGGACCGTCATCCACGGCGACGAGGCCCTGGACGACTGGGCGGCCCGCTGGCGTGCCCTGGAGCCGGACACCGCCGCGATGGACCGGGTCAATCCGGTATACATCCCCCGCAACCATCTCGTGGAGGAGGCTCTCGCCGCCGCGGACGAGGGTGACCTGGATCCGCTCACCCGCCTGCTGGACGCCGTGACCCACCCGTACGACGAACGGCCGGAGCTGGCGCGCTACGCGGCACCCGCACCGCCCGACTTCGGCACCTACCGCACGTTCTGCGGCACTTGATCCGGAGCCGCGCGTGCATGAAGGACGGGACGCCGCCGTCGGGCATGAGGCCGGCGACGACGAGCACGCCCCCGGGTGCCAGGCCTCGTTCGGGTCACCACGAACGATCCAGGCCGGCGAGGACCGTCAGCAGCCGGTCCACCTCCTCGGGGGTGTTGTAGACGTGCAGGCTCACCCGTACGGACGCGGTCTTCTCGCCCTCGTCGCCCTGGCCGTGACCGTCCGCGCGGACCAGGATTCCCTCGCTGGCCAGGATGAACCCCAGGTCGTGGGAGCCGATGGCGCGGTGGCGGAACGCGATGATGCCCTGGCGCTGCGGCACGCCTGAGTCCGCGGTCAGGCTCTGCCGGCAGCCGAGGACCTCGTAGCTGGGCAGCGTCCGCAGGCCTTCGGTGAGCCGTGCACCGAGCGCCGTGGTCCAGCGGGCGATGCGCCCCAGCCCGGCGGCGTCCAGCCAGTCCAGCGCCGCCGCCAGGCTGATGACGCCGGTGGTGTTCGGCGAGCCGCTCCAGCCGGCCGGCACGTACGCCGGACCGCGGGTGTTGCGGGCCCAGATCGCCCCGATGCCGGGCAGCGCCATCGCCTTGTGCCCGGAGAACACGACGAAGTCCACGTCCAGCTCGGCGGTGGACAGCGGCAGGCGGCCGACCCCCTGGGCGGCGTCGAGGCAGATCGGGATCTCCGGCCCGGCCGCCGCGCGCAGCCGGGGGACGTCCATGTCGTTGCCATAGACGTGGTGCACGTGGGTGGCCGCGATGAACCGCGTCCGGTTGCTGACCAATGCGGCGAGCCGGTCGGCGTCGTAGTCGCGGGCCTCGTCGTACGGCATCGGCGTGACCCGGATGCGGGCACCCTGGCGGCGCAGTAGCTCCGCGGCCTCCAGCCACGGTTCGGCGTTGGCCGCATGGTCGGCGAACGGGACGATGATCTCGTCGCCGTCGTGCAACTGCGGGGCCAGCCAGTCCCGGGCGACGGCGCGCAGCCCGTCGGCGGCGCCGCCGACGAAGTGCACCCCGGAGCCCTGCGGCAGAGGGTCGTCGAGGAAGCGGCGCAGCCGGTCGCGAGCCTGCTCGATGCGCGCGGTCGTGCGGTTCACCCACGGGTACGTGCCGCGGGCCGCATCGGCGTTGCCGGTGGTCAGGTAGCTCATGACGGCGTCGAGGACCGCCTGCGGCTTCTGCGCGGTGGCGGCGCTGTCCAGATAGGCCACGTCGGGGTTCGCGACGATCAGCGGGAACTGGGCGCGCAGCTCCCGCTGCCACCGCCGGAGCTGCTCGGGGAAGGCCATCTCAGTGCCGGACCAGCTCGGCGACGAGCTCGTCGGCGATTACGGTCTCGATTCGCGGTCTGAGGTAAAGCGTCAAATGGACTCCCAAGCCGAGTCGTGGCGCCGTCATTGCCGCGGGGTCCGACCATCACGCTAACCGATTTCCGATCGGGGTGGAATCCGCATACTCCTCGAATGTTCGTCAATACTTCTGTCCATTATTCGGCACGGATGGCGTGCAATTGCAGATTACGGGCCCGGTTCCCGGCTCAGCGCCGCCCGGCGTGCTGCCGATAGGACACGGGGAAGGGGGTCCGGCGGATGGCGCGCCTGCTGGTGGTCGACAACGAGCCGGACATCTGCGCCCTCATCGCCCGGCATCTCGTCCGCGCCGGGCACGAGGTGCTCTGCGCCCACGAGGCGGCGACCGCCCTCGCCGAGGTGGCGTTGCACGGCCCGCCCGACGCCGCCGTGCTGGACGTCGACATGCCCGGCGTGGACGGCTACGAGCTGCTCGAACGGCTGCGGACGGCGCACCCGCGGCTCCCGGCGCTGTTCCTGACCGTGCTGTGGGGCGCCGACGTGCAGACCAGGACCGAGGACTACGACGCCCGGTACGTCGCCAAGCCGTTCACCGCCGCCGCGCTCTGCGACGCCGTCGCCGACCTGCTCGCCCAGCCCGGGACGCCGCGGTGACCCCGGCGACGTCGCTGCTGCGCACGGCCGGCTTCGCGGCGCTGTATCTCGCCACCACCTGGCTGGGCCGGCAGACGATCATGGACGGCACCAACCTCAGCCTGGTGTGGCCCGCCGCCGGAGTCTCGGCGGTGTGGTTCCTGGTCCAGTGGCGGTCCCGCTGGCGGGCGTGCGACGCGCTGGCCCTGGCGGGCGTGACGCTCGTGGTGAACACGGCGACCGGAGCGCCGCCGGTGCTGGCCCTGATGTACGTGGCCGCCAACCTGGTCCAGGCGGGTGTGTTCGTTTACCTGTTCCGCCGCTGGCTACCCCATCTGTGGGGCGGCGGCGGCGACCAGCCGCTGGCGCGGCTCGCCGAGCTCTGGCGCCTCATCGGGTCGGCCTTCCTGGCCAGCGCGGCCGGGGCGCTGATCGGCCCCACCGCGGGCTGGGTCGTCCACGGCGTCCACTCGTGGCCCGCGACCGCGGTGTGGCAGACCCGCAACACCGTCAGCATCCTGCTGATCGGCGCGGTGGGCCTGCGCCTGGGCCACCTGGTGCACCGGATGCGCGCCGGACCCGCGACGGGGGTGTGGACGAGGGTCCGGAGCCGGCTCGCCACGCTCACCTGGCCGCGCGCCTGCGAGTATGTCGCCGTCGTGGTGGTGTCGGCGTTCACCTACTTCATCGCGTTCGGCGCCGACCACGGGCTTCCGCTGGCCTTTCCGCTGCTGGCGATGACCGTCTGGGCGGCGGTGCGGCTGCGTACCGGATTCGTGGTCCTGCACGATCTGGTCTTCGGCTCCGTGGCCGTGCTGTACACGCTGCACGGCGACGGGCCGTTCGCGCACGTCGGCGACAACGCCGGGCGTGCCCTGATCGCCCAGGCATTCGTCGGCATGGTCGCGATCGTCGGCCTCTCCCTGGCCCTGGGCCGCGACGAACGTTCCCGCCTGCTCGCCGATCTGCGCGCCTCCGAACGGGCCGCGGCCGACCAGGCGGCCACGCTCGGCACCATCGTCGACGGCATGGCCGAGGGTCTCGCCGTGCTCGACGAGCAGGGCAAGCTGATCCTGCGCAACCCGGCCGGCGTCCAGCTCCTGGGCGGCGCGGTGAGCAAGACCGGCCGCATCGCCGACAGCGAGTTCTACGGCCTGTTCCATCCCGACGGCACCCCCGTCGACGCCGCCGACCTGCCCTTCCGCCGGGCGCTGCTGACCGGGGAACCGCACAGCATGGACATCGTCGTGCGCAACGCCCAGGTCCCGGACGGGCGGGTCCTGCACGTGACCGCCACCCGGCTGCCGCATCTCATCGACGGGCGCCCGTGCGCGCTGAGCATCTTCAGCGACGTCACCGCCGAGCGCCGGCACCGCGACGAGCTGGCCTCCTTCGCCGGGGTCGTGGCCCACGACCTGCTCAACCCGCTCGCCACCGTCCAGGGATGGTCCGACGCGGCGCTGGTCGCCCTCGAGGACGCACCCGCGCACGACGCCGTCGAGGACGCGGTCGACGGGCTGCAACGGGTACGGCGCGCCGGCGCCCGCATGCGGAACCTCATCAACGACCTGCTGGCGTACACGACCGCCCGCGACGCCGCCCTGGCGCCGGCGGACGTCTCGCTGACCGCGCTGGTGTCCGAGATCGCCACCGCGCGCGCCGACCAGGCGGAGAGCGCCGGCGGCCCGGTGCCACGCTTCCACGTCGAGGACCTGCCCGGCGTGCACGCCGACCCCGTGCTCATCCGCCAGGTGCTGGACAACCTGATCAGCAATGCGGTCAAGTACGTGGCGCCGGGCGTCACCCCGGAGCTCGGGATCTCCGCGGCCGACGCCGGCAACGACTATGTCGAGGTGCGGGTCGTCGACAACGGGATCGGCATCCCCGCCGGGCAGCACGGCAGGGTGTTCGACAACTTCCACCGCGCCCACCGGACCGCGGGCTACGTCGGCACCGGGCTGGGGCTGGGCATCTGCCGCCGGATCGTGGAGCGGCACGGCGGCACGATCGTCGCCGAGCCCGGCCCGGGCGGGCGCGGCACGTGCATCCGGTTCACGGTGCCGGCCTCGGTGGCCGTATCCGCACACCGGCACGCCACCTCGCCCGGGTGACGGACCGGCCGGCGCCGGAGCACCGAAACCCGGGTGACGGACCGGCCCGCGCCGGAGCACCGAAACCCGGGTGACGGACCGGCCCGCGCCGGAGCACCGAAACCCGGGTGACGGACCGGCCCGCGCTGAAGCACCGAAAAGGGACGCTTCGTTCACCTAGGCTGATCGGGTGACGTGGCTGGACGTGATCGGCTGGACCGGTTCGGCGCTGCTGGTGTGGTCGCTGCTGCAGAGCAGGCTGCTGCGCCTGCGGGCGCTGAACCTCGTCGGCTGCCTGGTGCTCATCGGCTTCAACGCGGCCGTCGGGGTCTGGCCGATGGTCGGGCTGAACGTCGTGCTCTCCGTCATCAACGTGTGGTACCTGACCCGGATGATGATGAGCCGGCACGACGAGCGGGCGTACCGGGTGGCGGAGGTCCGTCCCGGCGACGAGGTCCTGGCGCACGTGCTGGCGCTGCACCACGACGACATCGTCAGCTTCAACCCCGGCTTCCGGGCGGACGGCGGCGACGACCGGTGCGCGTTGCTCGTGCTGAACGGCGACGAGATCGTCGGCGTGGTCCTGTTCCGCGTCGCCGGCGACCGGGCGCAGGTGGAACTGGACTACGTCACCCAGCGGTACCGGGACTTCACGCCCGGGGAGTTCGTCTACCGCCGCAGCGACCTGTTCACCCAGCGGGGATGCCGGACCGTCGTCACCCCTCCGGGTATGGTCTCGCCCTACTACGACCGGCTGGGCTTCCGCCGCGACGGCGACTCCTACGTCCTCGACCTCGGCTAGGCCTCGCGGATCCGTCAAATCATGAGGGGCGGCGCGAAATCGTCGCGCCCGTCCAGCCCTTCTTCCACCGCCGCCGCCGGGTCTACTCTGGGCACCGAGGTCCGAAGGAGGCGTGTGTCATGTCCTCATGGCCCGGCCCGGGATCGGCCGAACCGGTCGAGTACATCTTCCCCGCAACGCTGGCGGTGTTACGCGACATCCGGGCCTGCGTGACCCGGCTCGCGCGTGCGGCCGGCATCGCAGCCCCGGAAGTGGAACGCATCGTGCTGGTCGCCAACGAGATGGCAGCCAATGCCGTCGAACACAGCGGCGCCGATGCGGTCACCCTGCGCTGGGAGACCACCGACGACGGCGTGTGGATCACCATGGCGGATGACGGCGTGTTCGCGATCCGGGTGAGATCCCCCAGCGAGCGCGGCCTCGGGTTGAAGCTTGTCCTGGGCCTGGCCGACGAGGTCACCGTGCGGGCCGGGCGCCAGGGCGAGCGTGGCACCACGGTCCGGCTGCGCATGCGGGTGAGCTCCCGGCCGCGCGTCTCGCCGGCGGAGACCCCGGGGCCGTCCCGCATCCTCATCGTCGATGGTGACCGGTTCGCCGGGCGGTCGCTGTCCTTGTTCCTGGAGGCGGAGGGGTATCCCAACACCCTGGCCGGCTCCGCACAGGCCGGTCGCGCCGCGCTGACCGATCCGTTCCTGCTGGCGATCGTCGACCTCACGACCTCGAACGGGTCGACTCTGGCGCTGTGCGAGGAGATCACGCGGGTCGGGATCCCGGTTCTCACGCTGTCGAGCCTCCCGCCGCCCGCGACGCTGCGCCCGGACCGGTTCCTGCGCAAGCCGGTGCATCCCCTGGAGGTGTTGACGGCGGTCCGGCAGATGATCGCATCGCTCGTGACGGGCGCGGCGGCGAAGGCGCCTCATGCCTAGTCGACGGCTGTCCAGCGGGCGGCCCCGGCTCGACGCGGTCCTCGGCGGGGGGTTCGTCGATCCGTCCATCGCCGTCATCGCGGGTCTGCCGGGTACGGGCAAGACCGTCCTGGCACAGCAGTACGCGTTCGCGAACGGGACCGAGGAACGCCCGGCGCTCTACCTGAGCACCGTGGCGGAACCGCTGAGCAAGATCCTCTTCTTCGCCGAGGCGCTGACCTTCTTCGATCCCGACCGCGTCGGCCGCGACGTGTTGTTCGACGACCTCGGCAACCAGCTCGACGGCGCGGGGCTCACCGACGCCCTCGACCGCATCGTCGGCCTGGTCGAGCGGCGAGCGTGGTCGGTGCTGGTCATCGACAGCTTCCGGGCGCTGCGCTATCGGGCATTGAGCTCCCGCGACATCGAGAGTTTCGTGCATCAGCTCGCCGGCCGGCTGTCCGCGACCGGCACGATGGCACTGTGGCTCGGCGAGTACGACCGTGACGAGCTGGCGATCTGCCCGGAGTTCGCCGTCGCCGACGCCGCCGTCCTGCTGAGCATCGAGGACGACGGGCAGCGCGGCAGCCGCGCGCTGCGGGTGCTCAAGCTGCGCGGCAGCGACTATCTCTCCGGCGCGCACGCGTACCGCGTGGCGGCCGACGGCCTCCAGGTCTTCCCCCGGCTCAGCTCTGTCGACCACGCGCCGTACGAGCTCGGCGAAGGCCGGGCGACCTCGGGCATCGCCGCCTTGGACACCTTACTCGCCGACGGGTACTGGTCGGGATCGAGCACCCTGGTGATCGGCCCGTCCGGATCCGGGAAGACCGTGCTCGGGCTGCAGTTCGCCTTCGTCGGGGCGCGCATGGGCGAGCCGGCGGTGTTCGCCTCGTTGCAGGAGAACCGGGTGCAGCTCGAGCGGATGATCCGCGGATTCGGGTGGGACGTCGACGAACCCGGGACCATGCTGCGCTGCATGTCGCCCAACGACATCTACATCGACCAGTGGTACTACGAGCTGTTCGACACCATCGAGTCTCTGCAAGCGCGCCGGCTGGTCATCGACAGCCTCGGCGACCTCGCGGCAGCGTGCCCCGACCAGAAGCGGTTCCGGGAGTTCGTCTACTCCATGCTCAACCACTGTTCCCGCGAGGGAATCAGCGTGCTGCTCACCTTCGAGACGCCGGAGTTGTACGGCCAGACCGCTCTGTCGGAATTCGGGGTGTCGCATCTGTCCGACAATGTGATCCTGCTGCAGTACCTGCGCAAGCAGTCCATGGCGGCACGGGCCCTGACAGTGCTGAAGACGCGGGCCAGCAGTCACCTCCCGCAGACCCACGAGTTCGAGATCACCGCCGATGGCGTCGTCATCGGGCAACCGGTCACCCCCGCCTGAGAGGCATCGCGTCCCGAGGGACGGAACCTACGCGGCGTCCGGTGCCGGGCCGGGTTCGGCCGGATCGGGAGCCTCGGGCGCGGCCGGGTCGCTGAGCTGCTCGCGCAGATAGTTCCACAGCACCGCGATCAGCGCGGCGACCGGCACGGCCAGCAGGCTGCCGACGATGCCCGCCAGGCTGCCACCGAGCGTCACCGCCAGCAGCACCACCGCCGCGTGCAGACCCAGGCCGCGGCTCTGCACGATCGGCTGGAAGACGTTGCCCTCCAACTGCTGGACCACGATGATGATCGCCAGCACGATCAGCGCGTCCGTCCAGCCGTTGGAGACCAGCGCGATGAGCACCGCGACGAAGCCCGCGAACAGTGCGCCGACGATCGGCACGAACGCCGAGACGAAGGTCAGCACCGCCAGGGGCAGCACCAGCGGCACCCCCACGATCCACAGTCCGAGTCCGATGAAGACGGCGTCCAGCAGGCCGACGAACGCCTGCGAGCGGACGAACGCGCCGAGGGTGTCCCAGCCGCGGGAGGCCACGGTGGGCACGTCGGTGGAGAGCCGGCCGGGAAGCTGCCGGGTGAGCCACGGCAGGAAGCGCGGGCCGTCTTTCAGGAAGAAGAACATCAGGAACAGCGCGAGCACGGTGGTGACCAGGCCGTTGACGATGGTGCCGACCCCGGTCACGGTGGCCGAGACGATGCTGCCGACACTGCCCTGGATGCGCGCCACCGCGGCGTCCAGTGCGGAGGTCACCTGATCCTCGCCGATCCGCAGCGGTGGCCCGGCTGCCCACTCCCGCAATTGCTGGATGCCGTCGACGACGCCCTCGGCCAGCTCGCCGGACTGCGATGCGACCGGCACTGCGATGAGCACCACGATGCCGGCACCGATCAGCAGGAACAGCACGGTGATCAGGGACGCGGCCAGGGCCGGGGGCCAGCCGTGCCGACGCAGGAAGCGGGCCGGTGGCCAGGTCAGCGTCGTGAGCAGCAGCGCCACCACCAGCGGCCAGAGGACCGACCACATCCGGCCGAGCAGCCACAGCGTGACCGCCGTCATGAGGAGGACGAGCAGCATCTGCAGCGAGATGCGCGCCGACGTACGCAAGGCGGATCGGGTCTTCGCGGAACTCAGCGCGGAGGGCATGTGATCATGCTAGGCGAGGATGGTGCGGCACGCTGGACGGTCAGCGTCCTGCCGCGTGGTGCCAGGAGATCTGCTGATCGCCGAGCTGGGTGGGATAGACCACCACCTCGTCGAGGGTGCCGACGAAGTAGTCGTTGGCGGGACGGTTCGGCCGGCCCCAGAGCTGTGCGCCACCCCATCGCCAGTATCCGGTGAACGCCGGTCCGGTCGTGACCGCGGGGTTGGTGGCGACGCGGACGCCGTCCACGTACAACTTCAGCCCGGCGGGGCCCACGCTGGCGGCGGCATGGTGCCACTGCGCGTCGTCGTAGGCGACGGGACTGCGCACGTTGCCGGTGCCCACGCCGAAGCTGAGCCGCCCGCCGGAGTCAAGGTAGAGCATCCGGTCGGAGGTGCCCGTGTTCGGCGAGGTCGGGTGGGAGCTGAAGCCGACGAGATGTCCCCCGGCGCCGGTGCCGGCGCGGAACCACACCTCGACCGTGCAGTTTCCCGCGTCGGCGAACGCCGTGTTGTTGTAGGCGCTGATCCAGCCGCCGAAGGCGAGGGCGGAACCGGCGGCCTGCCCGCGCAGGGCACCGGGGACTCCGCCCGTCATGCCGGGTCCGGTCTGCACATCCCGGTCCTTGTACAGCCGGGTGATCTGGACCGCGCTGAGCGCCCGCGGGTAGACGCGCACCTCGTCGACGGCGCCGCGCCAGAAACCCAGGGGGCCGCCGTTGTTCAGCTGACGGCCGAAGCTCAGCCCTGCGGTGGCCTTCCAGGAGGCCGGCAGAGACTGCTCGTCCTCCTTCACCGTGTTGATGTAGAGCTGGCCGCTGGTCGGGGTGCGGACCACGGCCACATGCGTCCACTGGCCCGCCTGCGGCACGGACGTGCCCTCCAGGCGCCCGCTGGCGGCGTCGGCCACGTCGCCGGCAGCGAACCGCACCCGCCAGGTCCGGGCGGCGGCGTTGGCCTGGATGGCGAAGGCGCTCTGAAGGCTGCCCTCGGCGGCGACCGCGTTGCGGTCGATCGAGGTGTCGGTCAGGTAGAGCCAGGCGGCGACGGTGTAGGTCTGCTCGGTGTCGATCGGCACGCTGGACGTCAGCGCGTAGTCGCCGTTCCCGTCGAGCTGCAGCGCGTTGCCGGCGTGGCCGGACCCGAAGGTCGCGTCGCCGGCCAGGGTCGCCGTCTGCCCGACCACGTCGGCGGCGGTGGTGGCGCCGGGCGCCTCGTTCATACCCCAGTGCCCGGTGGCGGCGTCCTCGTACAGGCCCTTGATGTCGGCGGCGCTCACCACCCGGTTGTAGGTGCGGACCTCGTCGACGGCGCCCTTCCAGAAGTTGGACCAGGCGCCGTTCGCCTTCACCCGGCCGACGGTGAGCGGTCCGGTCGCGTTCACAGTGGCGGCGTACGCGACGTTGGCCTCCGGCTTGCCGTTGACGTACAGGTGGACCCTGCCGGCGCCGATGTCGCGCACCGTCGCCAGGTGGACCCACGTGTTCAGCGCGACCGCGGTGGTGGAGTTGACCCGGACGCCGGTCGGGTTGTCGGTGTCGGCGACGTAGCGCACGGACCAGCAGCCGCAGGCCCCGGTGCCGCTGACGAAGGCGTGGATGCCGAAGACGCTCTGCCGGGCACCCTCCTGGCCCATGGCGTACCGGTTCTGCGAGGCGTCGGTCAGGTAGACCCAGGCCATCGCCGTGTAGCTGCCCGTGGTGGTGAGCGGGGGGACGTCGGACTCGACGTAGTCGTCGACGCCGTCCAGGGCGACGGCGGCGGTGCCCATCCGGCCCGGCTTCTGCCACGAGGCGCCGTGCAGGGTGCCCTGGTTCACGACGCCGGAGTTGTCGGCGGCGACGGTGCCGGAACCCTCCTCGAACGCCCACACGGTGCTGGGGCCGTTCGTGGCGCCCGTGTTCGTGCCGGGCCGGGCGTTACCCGAGCTGTCCGCCACGGTGCCGTTGAGAGACGAGGTGAGCGCCTCCTCCTGGCGGTGGTACAGCGCCGGCCCGTCGGCCGCGATCGACTGCGTGAACCCGGGGAAGCCGGAGGCCGCCGCGAAGGTGCTGGCGAAGGAGGAGGTGGCGGCGGTGAACGCGGCGTGGGTCGTACCGAGCAGCATCAGCGGGACGAGCAGCAGGGCCGTCAGGAGCGGAACGCGCACGCGTGAATCGCCCACGGTCGCACCCTCCCTCCGCGTGCCGGAACCAACCCGTCGAGGATTCCGCCCCCACCTCAGGCACGGCTCAAGCCCGTCTCTGGAGACGCGCAGCAGTCCTGCTTGCTATGCAACAAGTTGCATAGCAGAATGCTCCTGTGGCGCTGGAGCACGCGATCCTGGTCTCCCTGCTGGAGCAGCCCGGGTCCGGATACGAGTTGGCCCGGCGCTTCGAGCGGTCCATCGGCCGGTTCTGGACCGCGACGCACCAGCAGATCTACCGCGTCCTGCGGCGGATGGAGGCCGACGGCTGGATCATTGCGGAGGAGGTCGACCAGGGTGGGCGCCCCGACAAGCGCTCCTACTCCGTGGTCGGCACGGGCCGGGAGGTGCTCGCCGCCTGGCTGCGCGACCCGGTGCAGCCGGAGGCCGTCCGGCACGAACTCGCGGTGAAGATCCGCGGGGCCGCGTTCACCGACGACGCCGGGCGCACCGCGCTCGTCGCCGAGGTCGAGCGCTACCGCGCCACGCACGAGGCGACCCTCGCCCGCTACCTGACCGGCGAGGTCCGCGACTTCCCCGCTGCTGCGCCGCTCGACGACCAGCACCGCCTGCAACACGTCGTGCTGCGGGGCGGCATCGCGTACGAGCGGATGGTCCTCGCCTGGCTCGACGACGTTCTCGACACGCTGCGCGGCCTCGGCCGCTGAGAAGGAAGGTGCCGACATGGCCGATCCCCTGCTGCTCAATCCGCACACCTACGACCCGGCGCACCTCGACGCCGAGTCGCGCCGGCTGCTGCGCGCCACCGTCGACTTCTTCGAGAGCCGGGGCAAGAAGGCGCTGATCGACACGTACATCGATCGCGAGTGGTACGCCGACTTCCTCGAGTTCGCCGCCAAGGAGGGACTCTTCGCCACCTTCCTCACCCCGGCGGCCGACGGCGGTGACGACGAGAACAAGCGCTGGGACACCGCCCGCAACGCGGCCCTCAGCGAGATCCTCGGCTTCTACGGCCTGGGCTACTGGTACGTCTGGCAGGTCACCGTCCTCGGCCTCGGCCCGGTCTGGCAGAGCGCCAACGCCGAGGCCCGCGCCCACGCGGCCCGGCTGCTCGACGACGGGCACGTCATGGCGTTCGGCCTGTCGGAGCGCACCCACGGCGCCGACATCTACGCCACCGACATGATCCTCACGCCGGACGGCGAGGGCGGCTTCCGGGCCACGGGGCCCAAGTACTACATCGGCAACGGCAACGTCGCCGGCCTCGTATCGGTCTTCGGCCGCCGCGCCGACGTCGAGGGCCCCGACGGCTACGTCTTCTTCGCCGCCGACAGCCGCCACGAGAACTACCACCTGGTCAAGAACGTCGTGAACGCGCAGATGTACGTGAGCGAGTTCCGCCTCGAGGACTACCCGGTGCGCCCGCAGGACGTGCTGCACACCGGGCAGGCCGCGTTCGACGCCGCGCTCAACACCGTCAACGTCGGCAAGTTCAACCTCTGCACGGCCGCCGTCGGCATCTGCGAGCACGCCATGTACGAGGCCGTCACCCACGCCCACCGCCGGGTGCTCTACGGCAAGCCGGTCACGAACTTCCTGCACGTGCGCCGCGAGCTGATGGACGCGTACGCCCGCCTCGTGGCGATGAAGCTGTTCAGCGACCGGGCGGTCGACTACTTCCGCTCCGCCACCGGAGACGACCGCCGCTACCTGCTCTTCAACCCGATGACCAAGATGAAGGTCACCACCGAGGGCGAGAAGGTCATCGACCTGCTCTGGGACGTCATCGCGGCCAAGGGCTTCGAGGCCGACACCTACTTCGAGAAGGCCGCCAAGGACATCCGGGGCCTGCCCAAGCTCGAGGGCACCGTGCACGTCAACCTGGCGCTGATCCTCAAGTTCATGCCCAACTACCTGTTCCGGCCGGCCGAGTTCGCGCCGGTACCGACCCGGCACGACGCGACCGACGACGAGTTCCTCTTCCGGCAGGGACCGGCCCGGGGGCTCGGAAAGATCCAGTTCCACGAATGGCGGACCGCGTACGACAAGTACGCCGAGCTGCCCAACGTGGCGGTCTTCCGCGAGCAGGCCGACGGGTTCTGCGCCCTGCTGGCCGCCCACGCCCCCGACGAGGGTCAGCAGCGTGACCTCGACTTCCTGCTCGCGCTGGGCCAGCTCTTCGCGCTGATCGTCTATGGCCAGCTCATCTGCGAGCAGGCCGAGGCGACCGGCCTCGACGCCGAGGTCCTCGACGAGATCTTCGCGATCCTCGTCCGCGACTTCTCCGGGTACGCGACGGAGCTGCACAGCAAGGCGGCCACCACCGAGGAGCAGGCGGCCTGGGCCCTGGCCCACGTGCGCCGCCCGGTCACCGACGGCAAGCGTGACGCGGCGGTGTGGGAGCGGGTCGTGGCGCTCTGCGGGGCGTACGAGATGCAGCCGTAGGACGGCGGCCGGCGGCGGTCACGGCTTGACCGCGACCGCCGCCGGCATGGATTCGGCCGGGTCGCCCGGCCACTCGTCGTCGGGATCCGGGCGACGCTCGGGCGCGTACACGAGCCCCGGCTCGACCGGATACACGTCGCCGGCCATGGTGCCCCTTCCGGCAGTTTTGGCGAACCGTGAGCACCGGGGGTGCCCCTGACTTTACGTTGAGAAGGACGGGCCCCGCAGACGACAGCCGAACGGCGACGCGCGCTCCCGCGGGGCGCCGGGATCGAGGGATGGTGCGCACGCTCGGATCGCTGACCGGTCAGCTCGTGGACGAGGCACCCGACGCGGTGATCGTCAGCCGGCAGGACGGGACGATCGCGCTGGCCAACCGCCGCGCCCACGAGATGTTCGGCTATCCCGCCGGGAGCCTGCTCGGCGAGTCCATCGACGCGCTCGTGCCCGACGAGGTGCGCCCGGGACATCCGGCGCAGCGCGCGGCGTATCTCGCCAGCGCCCATCCGCCGCTGCGGCGGCTGCCGCTGCGCGGGCAGCGCCGCGACGGCCAGGTGTTCGCGGTCGAGGTGTCGCTGGCGGCGGTCACCGCACCGGACGGCGAGATACTCGTGACCGCCGTGCTCCGCGACGACACGGCCCACCGCGAGGCCGAGCAGGCGCGCACGCTGCTCGCCTCGATCGTGCAGTCGTCGCACGACGCCATCGTCACCACCGACCTCGACGGCGTGGTGCTGAGCTGGAACCCCGGCGCGGAGCTGCTCTACGGCTACCCCGCCGGCAAGATGGTCGGCCAGCCGATCGACCGGATCATCCCGCCGGACCGGCGCCCCGACGAGGCGGAGATCCTCGCCCTGGTCCGCATCGGCGGCCGGATGGACCGTTACCGCACCTCCCGCCTGCACGCCGACGGCACCGCGATCACCGTGTCCGTGCTGGTCTCGCCGCTGCGCGACGGCACCGGCACGATCATCGGCATGACGACCACCGCCCGCGACATCAGCGAACGCGAACACGCGGAGGCGCGTGTGCAGGCGGTCCTCGACGCCGCCCCCGACGCGCTGCTCGGCGTCGACGACACCGGCAACGTCGTCCTCGTCAACGCCGAGGCGGAGCGGTTGTTCGGCCATCCGCGCTACGACCTGACCACGATGGCCGTGCGCCGCCTGCTGCCCGACGGGCTGCCCCCGGCCACGACGGTGCTGCGCATCGGCGGCGACTCGACGCCGCTGGGCACCGAGCCGGTCGGCGACCCGGGAGCCGGGCAGTCGGCGCCGCGGTGGGCCACCCTGACGGCACGCCGCAGCGACGGCGTCCGGCTCCCGGTCGAGATCTCGTGCAGCGCGCTGGACACCGGCGACGGCATCATCGTGGTCGCCGCCGTCCGCGACATCACCGACCGCCTCGCCGCCGAGGCCGAGCAGCAGGCGCTGCGCGAGGAGGCCGAACAGCGCAGGATCGAGGCCCGGTTACAGCGCGTCGAGCGGCTCGAGAGCCTCGGACAGCTCGCCGGCGGCGTCGCCCACGACTTCAACAACCTGCTCGCCGTGATCCTCAACTACGCGGCCTTCATCGTCGAGGACGCCGCGGGCACGCCGATGGCCGCCGACGCCGAGCAGATCGCCCGGGCCGCCCGGCGCGGCAGCGATCTCACGCACCAGTTGCTCGCCTTCGCCCGCCGGGAGGTGATCCGGCCGCGACCGCTCGACGTCAGCACGGTCGTCACCGAGGTGACGCAGATGCTGCGGCGCTCGATCGGCGAGCACATCGCGCTGACGGCGACGACGGCGCCGCTTCCGCCGGTCATGGCCGACCCCGGCCAGCTCGAGCAGGTCCTGGTGAACCTGGCCGTCAACGCCCGCGACGCCATGCCCTCCGGCGGTCACCTCACCATCGACACCGCCGTGGTCGACGCCGACCAGGACCATCCGGCCGTGCTGTCGGGGCTCGAACCCGGCTGCTACGTGCGGATCCGGGTCTCCGACACCGGCACCGGCATGCCCCGCGACGTCATCGCGAAGGCCTTCGACCCGTTCTTCACCACCAAGCCCAGCGGGCAGGGCACCGGCCTCGGGCTGGCCACCGTGTACGGCATCGTCACCCAGGCCGGCGGCACCGTGCAGATCTACTCCGAGCCGGGCTTCGGTACCACCATCACCATCCTGCTGCCGATCACCGACGCGGCCGTACCGGAGGACCGGCCCGCGCCGGCGCCGGCCGACCTGAGCGGGCACGGCGTCACGGTCCTGGTCGTGGAGGACGAGACCGCCCTGCGCGAGGTGAGCGAGCGCATCCTGCGTCGCGGCGGCTACACGGTGCTGACCGCCGCCGACGGCCGCGAGGCGCTGCAGATCTGCGCGACCCACGAGGGCCCGATCGACGTGCTGCTCACCGACGTGATCATGCCGGGCATGCTCGGCAAGGACATCGCCGAGTCGGTCACGGCGGCCCGGCCCGGCACCCGGGTGCTGTTCATGTCCGGGTACGCCCAGCCCGTGCTCACCACGCACGGCACCCTGGCCGCGGACGTCCACCTGCTGGAGAAGCCGTTCACCGGGGCCGAGCTCATGCAGGCCCTGCACGAACAGCTCCACGGCCCGCGCGGCGGCGACGGCTGAGGCGGCGGGAAACCGCCCGGAACCTCAGATACGGCCCCGAACGGCCGATGAGCAACACGGGACGCTCCCGTCCCGGTCACCGAGGGGAAGGCCGACCGTGTCCATCGACGCCAGGGTACTCGCCGCGGTGCCGCACGGCATCTGGGTGATGTCGGCGTCGGGTGAGGTCGCCTACGCCAACCCGCGCGCCCAGCAGTGCGGCGCCGGGGAGTCCTGGTTCTCGGTGGTGCATCCCGAGGACGCCGAGGCCGTACGGCGCGAGGCGGCCGACCGCCACGCCCGCCTGGAGCCCTACGAACTCACCTGCCGGCTCCGCGCGCACGACGGCACGTTCCGCCGGCACGAGGCGCACTTCGTACCCGTACGCGACGACGACGGCCTTCCCGTGCAGTGGATCGTGACGGCGACCGACATCAGCGACCGCGACGAGACGCACGCGCTGCTGGAGACCCTCGTCGCCGAACGGGGGCAGGCCCAGGCGTTCCGCTCTGTGATCATGGAGGACCTGGCCGAAGGCCTCTTCACCGTCGACGGCGACGGCAACATCACCTCGATGAACCGTGCCGCCCGGGAGATGCTGGGCTGGGAGGAGAAGGAACTGCTCGGCCTCTCGGCGCACGCCGCCCTGCACGCGCCGGCCCGGTCCGGCACCGCGAGGCCCGAACGCGAGTGTGAGCTGCGGCGGATCGGCATGGCCGGCCTGTCGGTGCAGATGGTCGAGGAGACCTTCACCCGCAGGGACGGCTCGACGTTCGAGGTGGTCTGCTCGATCGCGCCGCTGGGCCGCGGCGACTACGGCTCCGGAGCTGTGATCACCTTCCGCGACGTGACGGAGGCGCGGCGCGCCGAGGTCGAGGTGCGCCACGACCAGAAGCTGGAGTCCCTGGGCCGGCTCTCCGCCGGCCTGGCGCACGAGATCAACACCCCGATCCAGTTCGTCGGGGACAACACCCGCTTCCTCGCCGACGCCTACCGCGACATGCTGGAGCTGCTGCTGGTCTACCGGGCCTGCATGGAACCGAGCCTCGGCGAGGTGCAGTGGGACGAGCGCACCCGGCGCGCGTCGGAGGCCGAGGACAAGGCGGACATCGAATACCTCGCGGCCGAGATCCCCGCCGCGGTCAGCCAGAGCCTCGAGGGTGTCGAGCGGGTGGCGTCGCTGGTACGGGCGATGAAGTCGTTCAGCTACAAGGACTCCACCGAGAAGTCGTACGCCGACCTGAACGAGGCGATCCGCACCACCTTCACCGTCGCCCGCAACGAGGTGAAGTACGTCGCCGACGTACGCCTGGAGCTCGGCGACCTGCCCGACGTGCTCTGCCACCGCGGCGATCTCAACCAGGTGTTCCTCAATCTGCTCGTCAACGCCGCCGACGCCCTGAAGGACAAGGACGGCCGGGGCGAGATCAGGATCCGCTCGGCCGTCGACGGCGACACGGTGGTGATCGGGTTCGCGGACAACGGTCCGGGCATCCCGGAGGAGATCCAGCAGTCCATCTTCGAGCCGTTCTTCACCACCAAGGAGGTCGGCAAGGGCACCGGGCAGGGGCTTGCGCTGGCCCGGGCGGTGCTGGAGCAGCACGGTGGATCGATCGAGGTCCGCTCCACGGTCGGCGAGGGGACCGAGTTCGTCCTGCGCCTGCCGATCAACGGCGAGCCGGACGCCTGAGGCATGAGCAAGCCCCGAGCCCTGTTCGTCGACGACGAACCGCGCATCCTGGACGGGTTGCGCCGCTCGCTGCGCGGCAAGCGCGGCGAGTGGGAGATGGAGTTCGTGTCCGACGGCGCCGAGGCCCTCGAGCTGATGACGGACAACCACTACGACGTGGTGGTGTCCGACATGCGGATGCCGGGCATGGACGGCGCCGAACTGCTCACCCAGATCAGCCGCCGGCATCCGGAGGTCGCCCGGGTCGTGCTTTCCGGGCACATCGAGCCCGAGGCGACGGTGCAGGTGGCGGTCGCCGGACACCGCTTCCTCACCAAGCCGTCCGACGCCGAGACCCTGACCAGCGTGATCGACCAGTTGCTCGTGCGCACCTCCGCGCACCATCAGGAGGAGGCCCGGCGCATCGCCGGCGGGGTCCGTGCCATACCCACCCTGCCCGAGCACGCCGACCGGATCGTCGCGCTGCTGGCGCCCGACGCCAGCCTCTCGGACGCGGTCTGCACCGCGATGCACGACGTGGGGCTGTCCGCCAAGCTGCTGCAGCTCTCCAACTCGCGATTCTTCGGTGCCCAGCCCCGCAACTCCTCGGTCGAGTCGATCGTCAACGCGATGGGCGTACCGATGGTGCAGGCCGTGGCCGGCGCCGGGCACGCGCTGCGCCCCTCCTCCACGTGGAGCCCGGCCGTCGAGGCGCACCTGCGGACGGCCTGGCGGCACGCGGTGGCGACGGCCTGCCTGGTCGACGTCGTGGCGTCGCCGGCGAACCGTCCGCACGCCCAGGCCGCCGCCCTGCTGCAGGACGTCGGACGGCTGGTCTGCCTGGCCGGGGTGCCGGACGGCGACGACTGCGCCGTCGACCTCCAAGCCCAGACCCGCGACGGCGTCCCCTTCCGGGACGTCGGCGTCGAGTTGCTGCACCTCTGGGGCCTGCCGGTGCCGATCATCACCGCGGTCGCCCAGCGGGACACGCCGCAGTCGCCCGACGCGTCGGGGCTCGGGGTCACGGCCGCCGTGCGGACCGCGCACCTGCTCATCCAGCGTACGGAGTCGGCCTGCCCGGACGGCGGGACGCACGAGGCCGAGCTGGCCCAGTTGCTGGCGCACCCGCAGTTGCGGGCGAAGGACGTCGACTGGGCCCGTGCGGCCGAGGAGGCATCGGAGCAGGCGGCCTCGTGGGACCGGCCGCTACGGCTGTGATCCGGCGGTTCTGCACCGGGCGGAGGGAGAATTTATGGCACGCATCCTGGTGGTCGACGACGACCCGGCGATCCGGCAACTGCTGACCGACGTCCTCGAAATGGACGGGTACGAGGTGGACACCGCCGTGGACGGGCCCGCCGCGGTCCGTGCCGTGGAGGCGGCCGCCCCGGACTTCGTGGTCCTCGACGTCATGATGCCGGGCATGGACGGCTTCGGCGTGCTGCGCGCGGTCCGGGAGCTGCCCGGCGAACCGGTGCCGATCCTGATGCTCACCGCGGCGGCCGAGCCGGACACCAACAGCCGGGCGTGGGCCGGTGGCGTGGACTACTACCTGGCCAAACCGTTCACCGCGGACGCCGTCCTGGACCTGATCGACGGGGTGCTGAGCAACCGGATCGACGTCACCGGAGGATGACCGGGGCGGCTCCGCCTCAAGTCTTCCTCAAGTTGGCGCACGTACTGCCGATAGTGCTCCCACGAGACGATGCCGGCCTCCACGGCCGGGGGGATCTTGCCAACTCGCTCAACTACTCTGAGTGAATGAAAGGTGGCAGCGCGTGAAGAATTCCTACCGCAGGACGTTCGGGGCCGCGGCCGCGACGGCTCTCGTGGTCGCCGGGCTTCCGGCTCCCGCGAGCGCGCACCCCACCCCGGTGGCGTGGCGCGAGGTCGTCGTGACCGGCACGGACGCCGAGGGAGCCGCACGCGCGGTGCGCGCGGCCGGCGGGCGGGTCGAGACCCTGCTGCCCGTCGTCCGCGGCGTCGCGGCGCGGCTGCCCGAGGGCAGCCGCCTCGATCCCGCGTGGCTGGTCGCCCCGCAGCGCGAGATCAAGGTCGCCGCCGCGGCGGCACCGGCGCAGTCCCGGACCGCGGAGACGATCCGCCAGATGCTCGGCCTGCCTGCGAAGGGCACCGAGGGCCGGGGCGTGACGGTGGCCGTGGTCGACACCGGCATCGCCGACGTGCCCGACCTGGCCGGTCAGGTCGCGCACCGGGTCGACCTCAGCGGCACGGGCGCCGGCGACGGTTACGGTCACGGCACGTTCATGGCCGGCCTGATCGGCGCCACCGGCGCGGCCTCGGACGGCGCGCACCGGGGCGTGGCGCCGGGCGCGAAGCTCATCGACGTCAAGGTCGCCGACGCGCAGGGCCGCACCGACCTCACCACCGTGCTCAGCGGACTCCAGTGGATCAGCGACCACCGCAAGGACGTCCAGGTGGTCAACCTGTCCCTGTCCTCGCACAGCCCGCTGCCGTACCAGATCGACCCGCTGACCCAGGCCCTCGAGTCGCTGTGGCACCAGGGCGTCATGGTCGTCGTGCCCTCCGGCAACGAGGGCCCCGGCGCGGGCACCGTGACCTCGCCGGGCAACGACCCGCTGCTGCTCACCACGGGCGGCCTGGACGTCTCCGGCACCAGCGACCGTGGCGACGACGTGGTCGGCACCTGGTCCGGGCGCGGCCCCACCTGGCAGGGCGACGCCAAGCCCGACCTGGTGGCCGCCGGCGGTCACGTGGTGAGCCTGCGCTCGCCGGGCAGCGTGGTCGACCAGGCCAACCCGCAGGCGCGCGTCGGCGACGGATACTTCCGCGGCTCCGGCACCTCGATGGCCGCCGCGGTCACCTCCGGCGTCATCGCCGGTGCCCTCGCCGTGCAGCCGAAGCTGCGCCCGGACGCGATCAAGAACCTGGTCACCAGCACCGCGTACGCCAGCAGCGGCCTGAGCCGGCAGAGCGGGGGCGGCGTGGGCGGCCTCGACGCCCCCGCGGTGCTCGCCGCGGCGGGCACCTGGAAGTCCAGCAAGGCGCAGAAGCGGTACGACGAGGACACCGCCACGGTGGCACGTGACGCCAAGCGCTGGGCGGCCTTCGCCAAGGCGGTGGCGGACGACGACCAGCAGGCCGCCGAGCAGGCGTGGAACAAGCTGAGCGCGGCGTCGCGCGACTGGTCGGCGCGCGCCTGGGCCGACCTGGACCCGGCCGCCCGCGCCTGGGCCGCTCGGGCATGGGCCGCACGGGCCTGGGCCGGCGACGACTGGGCCGCACGGGCCTGGGCGGCGCGGGCATGGGCCGCACGGGCCTGGGCGTCCGACGACTGGGCCGCGCGGGCCTGGGCGGACGCGGACTGGACCGCACGGGCCTGGGCCGGCGACGACTGGGCCGCCCGGGCCTGGGCGGCGGATCGGTGGAGCGCCCGGGCCTGGGCGTGGATGCCCACGTCGTGATTTCAGCCCCGTCCCACACCGGCCGCCCGGGAATCACCCGGGTGGCCGGCGTGGTGCGGGAAAATCTGCAGGACCCGATCCTGCGCCGTGTGGTGGCGGTGGCCCTGCTGGGAGGCGGGCTCGCCGCCGCCGTGGCGTTCGCGCTCGACGGGCACGCCAGCGTGCTGCGGGGACTCGGCGTACCGAACGCGTGGCTGCTGCCCGGCCTGACCGTGCTGAGCTGTCTCGCCGAGCTCACCGTGGTGCGGCTACGCCACGGCGACGCCGTCGAGGAGCTGACGCTCTACGAGGCGGCGCTCGTCATCGACGTCCTCCTGCTGCCGCCCCGCGACGCCCTCGTCGCGGCCGCCGTGGGCCTGCTGGTCGCCAGCGCGATGCAGCGACGCCCGGTCATGAAGGCCGTCTTCAACCTCGGCACCTACACCGCCGCCGCGGCCGTACTGATCGCCATCGTGCACCTCGTCGGCGGCGCGCCGGGCGTGATGACGGCGGGCGTGCTGGCCGGCGTCGTGGTGGGTACCCTCGCCTTCACCGGCGTCAACCTGTGCTGCCTGGCGCAGATCCTCGGCGTGATCACCAAGACGTCGCCGTGGCGGATCGTGCGCTCGGAGGCCCGGCTGTCCGCCTACATGGCCGTCGGCACCGTGGCCACCGGGCTGACGACCGCGGAGATCGCGCTGCACACCCCGCTGCTGCTGCCCTTCATGGCGATGCCCGCCCTCGCCGTCACGTTCGCCTACCGGGCGGCGGCGCGGGAGGCCGACGAGCGCGCACGGTCGGCGTGCCTGCTCCAGCTCTCCCATGCCCTCGCGGAGCGTGGCGACGTGGTACGCCAGTTCCTCCTACTGGTCCGCGAGGCCTTCGGCGCCGACCTGGCCGTGGCGGTACTGGAGAACGGCGACGGGGCCCTGTCCGTGGAGGCCGGCGACCCCTCGACGGTACGGCAGGGCGTCGTGCCGCCGTACCTGGCCGCCCTGGGCGTGGTCGACGCTCCCGTGCAGCTCGCCGACGAGCTGCCGGAGGGCCTGCGCCGGATGATCGTCGTGCCGGTGCAGAGCGGCGGCCGCCGGCTGGGCACGGCCGCCTTCGCCATCCGTGAACGCGACCGCGGCTGGATGACCACCGGCGACGTCACCCTGCTCGCCTCGCTCGCCAGCGCGCTCGCCGTGGCCATGCTCGGCGCCGAGCATCTCGAGCGGCTCGTCGACGAGACGAGCAAACTCCAGGCCGTGGTCGAGCAGTCCACCGAGGGCATCATGGTGGTGGACGGCGACGGGTCGATCCGGATGTGGAGCCGGGCGCTGGCCGAGATCACCGGCGTGGGCGCCGGCGAGGCCACCGGGCGTTCGCTCGCCGAGGTGCTCGATGTGCCCGTCGAGGACGAACGCGACCTGCTGATGCCGGTCACGGCCGAGCAACCCCGGGCCGTCGTCGAGCTGAGCGTGCGCCGCCGCGACGGCGAGCAGCGCCGGCTGCGGCTGGCGCACTCCGCGATCTTCACCGCCGGGACAGTGGGCCGCGACGTGGTCGTCATCAGCGACCTGACCCGGGAGTACCGCACCGAGCGGCTCAAGTCCGACTTCATCGCCATGGTCTCGCACGAGCTGCGCACGCCGCTGACGCCGATCATCGGCTACATCGACCTGCTGCGCAGCCGGGGCGAACGCATGACCCCGCAGAAGCGGCTGGACGCGCTCAACCTCATCGGGGACCGCGCCGGGCATCTCTCGCGGCTCGTGGAGGACCTGCTGCTCGCCTCGCGCTTCGGCGACAACCCCGAGGAGATGGCACTGCACGTGTCCGTGGCGGAGCACGATCTGCACGCGTTGGTCGAGCAGGCCGCCCGCGACCTCGGCTCCTCCCGCGTCGTGCTGGACCTGCCGCCGGGGCCCGTCGCGGCGCGCTGCGACGACGGCCGCACGCTGCAGGTGCTCGCGAACCTCATCGGCAACGGCCTCAAGTACTCCGCGGAGGACACCGAGGTGGTGGTCACGATGCGGCTCGAGGCGCAGCGGGTGCACGTCGACGTCCGCGACAGCGGCCGGGGCATTCCGGCGGACCAGCTCGAGAAGATCTTCGAGAAGTTCCATCGCGTCGAGGACCCGATGACGATGAGCACCGGCGGCACCGGCCTCGGTCTGTTCATCGCCCGCCAACTGGCTCGCGCGATGGACGGCGACGTCACGGTGGAGTCCGTCTTCACCCGCGGATCGACCGCCACCCTCACGCTGACCCGAGCAACACCGGAAACAGGCGCTTGACCTCCGAATTCCGGATATATTGGGACTGATCTGGACAATCTCGAGGAGCTGGCATGACGACCCCCGTCACTCGTCCCCGGATCTTGCTGGTCGACGACGAGCCGAACCTCCTTGACGGACTCCGGCGCCAGTTGCGGAAAGAATTCACGGTGGAGACCGCGGTGGGTGCCGCGAAGGGACTCTTCGCCATGAAGGCGGTCGATCCCTTCGAGGTGATCGTCTCCGACTTCCTGATGCCCGGCATCAACGGGGCCGAATTCCTGGCCGCGGCCGCGAAGGCCTCGCCCACCAGCACCCGCATGCTGCTCACCGGCCACACCAGCCTCGCCGACGCCGCCGCGACCGTCAACCGGGGCCACGTCTTCCGGATGGTGCTCAAGCCGGTCGACACCGAGACCATGATCGAAGCCCTGCACGACTGCGTGGCCCAGCACAGGTTGGTCGTGGCCGAACGGGAGCTGTTGGAACAGACGTTGCGCGGCAGCGTCAAGGCGTTGACCGACGTGCTGTCGCTGTCCAGTCCGCTCGCCTTCGGGCGGGCAGCCCGGATGCGCCGCGTGGCCACCGCCATCCTGGACCAGATGGAGGTCCAGGACCGGTGGGCGGTGGAACTGGCTGTCGACATGTCCCAGCTCGGCGTGGTGGCGCTGCCGCCCAGCGTGGCGGAGAAGCTGGACAACCCCGCCGATCTGACCCCCGCGGAACAGGTGATGGTGGATCAGCTCCCCCACGTCGCCGAGCAGCTGATCTCCGGAATCCCGCGCATGGCACCGGTGGCCGATGCCATCCGCTACTGCCGGAAGGGTTACGACGGCTCGGGCACACCGAAGGACGGCATCTCCGGCCACCAGATCCCGTTCGCCGGCCGGCTCCTTCGGTTCGTCCAGGACCACGACAGCCTGATCATGCACGGCCTGTCGCCCACGGTGACGCTCGCGACCCTGCGTGCCAGCGAGGACGAGTACGACCCGGAAGTCCTGGAGGCGTTCGAGGCCACCTCGATCTCCGAGACCGAGAAGGTCCGCGGCATCGCGCTGGCCGACCTCCAGGTGGGCATGGCGCTCGCCGCTCCCGTACGCAACAAGGCGGGCATGCTGCTGGTCAACGCCGGCCAGGAGATCACCATCAGCCTGATCACCCGGCTGAAGAACTTCGCCGCGCTCGAGGACGGCGTCGCGGAGCCGCTGATGATCATCGACGAGGACCTCGGCCCGGACATGATCCGGTGACGATCCTCTGTCCTCGTGCGGGCCGAGGATGAGCCCGGCCCGGTCGGATGGGACCGCCGTCAGCCCTGCCGAGACTGTTGGCGCCGCCACCGCGTGATCGCCGCGCGCGACGGCTCGTCGAGCAGGCTCACGTCGAGGTTGGTAGCACCGGGCAGTCCGCACACCGGCCCGAGATCCGCCTCCACCACCAGATGGGACAGCACCACAGCGCTGGACGCGTCGACTGCCGCCTCCGGTTGCCCGGTGGTCGCGTGGCCGGCGACCGCCTCGATCACCGCGTCGGGAAGACCCCAGAAGCGCAGCAGGCCGGCTCCCGCGTCGACGTGGGTGGAGCCGAGCACCGCCGACTCCACGGCGCACAGGAAGGTGGGATCCTGTTCCGGTTCACGCCACTGCTGCAACGCCTGCGCGAACTCCGCCGGCTGCAGGGAGGCGAGGACTAGCTGGCCCACCTCGTGCAGCAGGCCCGCGGTGAAGGCGTTGCTCTCCCACTCGGCGCCCTCGGCGAACATCCGGCACAGCCGTGACGTCTCGATCGAGTGCACGGTCAACCCCTCGATCCACTCGACCGGGATCTCACCGGAGAGGTCGAAGGTGCGGATCAGGTCGTGCATGCAGATCAGGCCGCGGACGGTCGGCAGCCCGAGCAGCGCGACCGCCTGAGCGACGTTGCTGACCTTGCGCCCCATCGAGTACGCCGACGAGTTCACCAACTGCAGCACCTTCGCCGTGGCGGCCGGATCCTCCTCGATCACCGATCCGACCGACTGCGCCGACACCTCGTCGCCGTCCAGGGCCTCGATCAACCGCGTCAGCGTGTCCGGTGGGCTCGGCAGCGACTGCAGCACGGCCCGGTCCGCGCCCGGTCCGCCGCCCGTACGCACGTCGATGAGCCGCTCGACCGTGGCGACCAACTGCTCCGGCGAGCTCGGCTTGGTGAGGAACTCGTGCGCCAGCACCATGATGCTGAGCAGGTTGTCCTCGTTGGTCTGCCCGGACAGGATGACCCGGGCCGTACCCGGATATTCGATGCGGACGCGTTCCAGCAACTGCGCGCCGTTCATGCCGGGCATGCGGTAGTCGGACACGATCACGTCGCACGGCCGCTCGCGCAGCGCGGCCAGCGCCGCCTCGCCGCCCTCCGCGAAGGACATGTCCCAGCGGTCCCGGTGCGTCCTGAGCATCCGGCGCAGGCCGCCGAGGATGCGGGGCTCGTCGTCGACGAACAGCACGTGCGGCCGGCGGCTCACTGCGCAGCCTCCATGAGCCGGTTCCCCTGGGCGGATTCGATGCCGGCGACGGGCAGCCGTACGGTGAACGTCGTCCCGGCCCCGACCGTGCTGGTGAAGTCGATGGTGCCGCCGTGCCGGTCGGTGACCAGGGTGCGCACCAGCGCCAGCCCCTGACCGGTCCCCGAGCCGACCTCCTTGGTCGTGAAGAAGGGGTCGAACAACTTGTCGGCGATCTCGGGTGGCACGCCTGTCCCGGTGTCGGCCACATCGATGACGGCGTAGTCCCCCTCGTGGCGGGTCCGCACCGTGATCGTGCCCCGGCCGCGGTCCGCCGCGCCGATCGCGTGGGCGGCGTTGATGACCAGGTTCAGCATCACCTGACCGATGTCGCCCAGATGGCAGTGGACCAGGGGCAGGTCGCCGAAGTCGGTCTCCACGTCGGCCACGTACTTGATCTCGTTGTTCGCCACGACGATGGTGTTCTGGATCGCCTCGTTGAGGTCGGCGCGGCTCTTCTCCTCCGCGCCGGGATGGCCGAACGCCTTCATGGCGCGCACGATGTGCGCCACCCGGCTGACGCCTTCCAGGGTCTGGGAGACGGCGGTGGGAACCTCCTCCATCACGAACTCGATGTCGATATCGGTGGCCACCTCCTCGACATTGCGCAACGCGGCGTCGACGTCCCCCTGCTCCTGCACGGCCGCGACCAGTTCCCGGTACGCGCCGCACAGCCGTTCCAGGTCGGTGAACGCGGTGTCCAGGAACCGGACGTTGTCGCCGACGAACTGGATCGGCGTGTTGATCTCGTGCGCGATGCCGGCGGCGAGGCGCCCGACCGACTCCAGCTTCTGCGCGTGCCGCAGCTCGAGTTCCAGGCGGTGCCGCTCCGAGACGTCCCGCGCGGTGAAGACGATGCTGCGCGAGCCGTCATGTTCGTTGACGTACTCGACCAGCGCCTCCGCATCCGTCCACTCGACGTCCTCGCGGGCGCGGATCCGCGCCGGCACCGGCGCCGACGGCAGGTGCGAGTTCGCGGCGTCGCGTAGCGCGTCCACGTCGTCCTCGTGCACGAGAGACCACAAGCCGCGGCCGAGCAGATCGTCGCTCGAGCAGCCGAGCATCTTGGCGGCCGCCGGATTGACGAAGCGGATGAAACCGGCCTCGCCGGCCAACACGAGCGCGTCGCCGGAGTGCTCCACCACGATGCTCAGCCGCGACCGGCTCAGGAGCTGGTCGAGGGTGAGGGCCGCCTCGTCGGCCAGGGTGGTCACCGTCGCGGAGAGGTCGTCCTCCGGCTTGCGCTCGAGGGCCAGCACCAGCATCCCGAAGACCGAGCCGTGCGCGGCCATCGGCGCGACCACCACCACGGGATGCGGCGGCAACCGGAGCACCTCGATCAACGCTGCGGCGGCCTCGCCGTCGACGAGCGTGAACCCACCGGGACGCAACGCGGCGGTGATCTCCGCGGGCAGCCGGGACTTCTCGGTGACCCAGCCGGCGGCCTCCGGCCCGACCACCCCGGCGGCGGCGATGACGTGCAGCGCGGGGCCGGCGACGGTGACGATGAGCGCGGCGCTCGCGGCGCGGTCCATGCTGAGCGCGGCACCCATGGTCACGTCCATCGCCTCGGCCCGGGTCGTCGAGGCGACCAGGCCGCCACCGGCGGAGGCCAGCGTGCCCTCCCGCTCCGCCGAGCGGTCCCGGGCGCTGCTGCCCCGGGCGAGCACGTGGTTGACGGTCAGCGACAGCAGCGCGAGGAGAAGCAACGGCACGGCCTCGCCGGGTGCGACGCCGACGACCGTCATGCCGACGATCATGACGGCGCAGAGCACGGCGGCGGCGAGGAACTTCTCGCGTACGCCGCCGTACAGGGCCCGGAAGTTGAGCCAGACGAAGCACAGGCCGACGGAGACGCCGAAGCCGGACGCCACGGCGACCAGGCACGCGGCCGCGCCCTCCGGTACCCAGCTCCAGAACGGGAAGTGCTGCCGTCGGTAGCCGAGGTAGAGCCACACGAGGAGCAGGACGGAGGCCACCACGGCGGGCGCCGCGATCCGCGGGTCGGCGTCGCGCAACCCGATCAGGCCGAAGGCGGGCCAGACCACGAGGATGCCGAGGAACAGCGTGCGTACCTGCCCCAGCATCGTCTCGGTTCCGCGTAGCCAGCGCCGTGCCCACCACGTCCACGAAACCATCGCCGTTCCCTTCGGCCGAGGTGCCTACCGGGCTGTGGGACCCATGGCGTATATCGCCATATTTTCGCAGGAGTCACGCGAAATCGGTCTGAAATCGCCCGCCTTCGCATGGGGCCAACGCTCAGACCTTTCGCGTGTTTGACCTGCCTTCCCACGGGGTAGCCGCGAACCGGAACCTCGGGAGGAAGACGGCATGCCATTCGACTGCACCATCCAGCGGGACGGCGACACCATCGTCGTGGTGCCCGAGGTCGACGTGGACGCGGACAACGCGGCGGTCCTACGCCAGGTGCTGCATCAGGTCGTCGACCGCCACGACTACACCCGCCTCGACGTCGACATGAGCGCGGTGACGTTCCTCGACTCATCGGGCCTCGGCATGCTGGTCGCCGCCCAGCGGGCGGCGAGCGCCCGGGGAATCACCCTGACGCTGCGCCACCCCGGACCGATGGTCCGCATGGTGCTCGAAGTGACCAACCTGCACGAGGTGCTGACCGAGGAGCCGCACACCCGGGCCTGAGGATCACCGACCCCGGTTCCGGGGATGGTTGCGCGTGCTTCTCGAACCAGACCACGCCGACGAGGCCGGCGACCCACGCCAGCAGCGCCGGCGCGGCACCCCGCCGCACCGGCCCGGCATCTCGCAACCCGATCAGCCCGGCCCCTCGCAGCGCGACCAGCACGGCAAGGGAACCCGCCGCAAGCAGCAGCGTCGCGGCGTCGAAGGCCCAGCCGTTCGGCAGCAGCGCGTAGTGACTGATCGTGCGACGGCTCCAGTCCAGGTCCGCCGAGGGTGGCACGAGGTGCAACATGGCGTACAGGGCGAGGGACACCGCCGCACGCGACGCCCAGCCCGGCGGGCGCGGGGACGGCCCGGTATCGGCTCTTCATCGGCTCCAGCCTGCCACGCGGTCCCGGCCGCACGAGCGGACGGCCGGGCCCGCTCAGGCCGGCCGCCGGCGTCGACGTGCAGGACCGCGCCGGTGAAAGGAGGGTCTCACCGCCGGTGCGCCGGGGTGGCCGCCCACCAGCCACTGGGCGAGCAACGCGAGCTCGACTCACGACGCCGCCCTGGTCGATTCCGGGCTGGAGGAATGGTCCGCACGGTACGCGGGTACGCGACGAGTTGCGCAACGCCAGAGGCGAGCCTCAGACCTATCCCTCCGGAGTCCGACCGAACGACGACAAGGGGATGGACATGACCACCTGGACGACGGCCAGCCGGATCAGCACGGCGGGAGTCCACCTCGACGGGGACCTCAGCCTGCCCGAGCATCCCGCTGGGCTGGTGCTGTTCGCCCACGGCAGCGGCAGTTCCCGGCATAGCCCCCGCAACCGCGCCGTCGCCGAGGCGCTGAACCGGCACCGGCTGGCGACCCTGCTGGTCGACCTGCTGACCGCCGACGAGGAGCGGGTCGACCTGCACACCGCCGATCTGCGATTCGACGTCGGTCTGCTCGCCGACCGGCTGATCGGCATCATCGACTGGCTCCGGGAAGAGCCCGAGACGGCGGCGCTGCCGATCGGCCTGTTCGGTGCGAGCACCGGCGCGGCAGCCGCGCTGGTGGCCGCCGCTGACCGGCCCGGCCAGGTGCACGCGGTGGTGTCCCGCGGCGGGCGCCCCGATCTGGCGGGACCGGCGCTCATCCAGGTCGCCGCGCCGACACTGCTGATCGTGGGCGAACGCGATCCGCGGGTCCTCGAGCTCAACGAGCAGGCCCGCAACACGATGCGCGCGGCCGCCGAACTGCGGATCATCCCGGCCGCGACCCACCTGTTCGAGGAGCCCGGCACCCTGGAGCAGGTCGCCGAGCAGGCGGCGCGATGGTTCGGCGATCACCTCGCGGCTCCGGCCGCACGCCGGTGAGGGAAACGTACCAACAAGACGCGACCAACAAGACGCGACGCACAGAACGCGACGAACGAGAGACCCGTCGCGCAGGACCAGCGCCGGGGCGGGTCAGTGCTGGGCGGGGGCGCTGAGCGCGCCCGCGAGGACGGCCGCGGTGCGGTCGGCGGAGGCCGGGCGGCCGTAGTGGAAGCCCTGACCCTTGTCGCAGCCGAGCGTACGCAGCACCGCGGTCTGCTCGTCCGTCTCGACGCCCTCGGCGACCGCGGTCAGCCGCAGCGTGTGCGCCAGATCCACGATCGTACGGACGAGCGCCACCTGCTGGACCGCGTCCCCGGTTGCCGCGTCCGGCATGAACGAGCGGTCGATCTTCAGGATGTCGATGGGCAGGTCCCGCAGATACGCCAGCGAGGAGTAGCCGGTGCCGAAGTCGTCCACCGCCACCTGCACCCCGGCGCGGCGCAGGTCGCCCAGGTGCGCGATGCACTGCTCGGCCTGCGCGCCGGCCGCGACGAGCACTCCCTCGGTGATCTCCAGGATCAGCGCGGACGCGGGCAGGCCGGCGTCGCCGAGGGCGCGGCGTACCCGGGAGGCGAAGTCGGGCTCGGCGAGCTGGCGGGGTGAGACGTTGACGGTCAGCTTGGTGCCGTACTCGTGGTACCACGCCGCGGCGTCGCGGCAGGCCTGCCGCAGGACCTGCTCGCCAAGTGGCACGATGAGACCGCTGTCCTCGGCGGCGGGGATGAAGTCGTCCGGGCCGATCGGGGCCTGGCCGGGCGGCACCCAGCGCACCAGCGCCTCCACGGCGGTGAACTGGCCCGAGCTCAGCGAGACGATCGGCTGGTAGTGCACCACGATGGCCTCGGTGCCGATGGCGGTGCGCAACCGGTCCACCACGTCGATCCGTTGGAGCTGGCGCTCGCGCAGCGTGACGTCGTACGCGACCACCCGGTCCTTGCCGGCCGCCTTCGCGGCGTAGAGAGCGAGGTCGGCGTCGCTGAGCACCTCGGTGCTGTCCGCGGCGCCGGCGAGGTTGCGCAGCCCGATACTCGCCGTGACGTGCAGGCGGTGACCGCGCACCTCGACCGGGTGCCGCAGCGTCGTCAGGACGGCCTGGGCCTGCGCCTCGGCCATCAGCTCGTCGCCGTCGTGCAGCAGCAGCGCGAACTCGTCGCCGCCGAGGCGGGCCAGCTTGGCCGCACCGGCGACCTCCTCCCGCAGCCGGCCGGCCACCTCGTAGAGCAGGGCGTCGCCGATGGGGTGGCCGAAGCTGTCGTTGACGTGCTGGAAGCCGTCCAGGTCCACGATGAGCAGGCAGCCCGGGCGGCCCTCGTCGACCGCCGTCTGGATCAGGCGGTCCAGGTACAGACGGTTGGGCAGGCCGGTCAGGGCGTCGTGCATCGCCAGGTGGGTCATCTGCTCCTGCATCGCCGCCTGGTCGGTCAGCGCGGCCTGCAGGTCCGCGGCCCGCCGGTTGACCAGGGTGCTGGTGTGCGAGAGCCGGACGACCAGCAGGACCGCGGTGACGGCGGTGGCGCCCAACGGCAGGATGACGTCGGCGGCGGCGAACGCGCCTCGGCCGTGGTCCAGCCAGACCGAGTACGCGGTGACCGCCGGCCCGATCAGCACCACGACGGCGTACAGGGCGGTCATCCGTCGCGGCGAGCGCCAGTACCGGCCGATCGCGGTCGCGCCGTTGCCGGATGCGATCGAGGGGTGCAGCGCGGCCGCGCCGCAGAGCAGGTTGAAGAGCATCCAGCAGGCGACGCTGACGGCCGAGCCGGACCAGGAGCCGCCGGAGCCGTACCAGACGAAGTAGCCGATGTCGGCGACCATGAGCGTGCCGATGGCGAGCAGCACGATGCGGTGGGCGTGGGTGATCGCGCCGGCGGTGACGGCCAGACGGACGGCCATCGTCAGCAGGATCAGGTCGAGCATCGGGTACGCCAGCGCGCCGTAGCCGATGTTCGTGCCGGTCCAGCCCTCGACGACCGGGTCCACCAGGAACACCCAGGCGAGCACCGCGGCGGTGCACCCGACGATCCCGGCCTCGGCCATGCCGACCAGCGCGGAGCCCCGGCCGCGGGCCGCCAGCGAGGCGAGCGCGGCGGCGAGCAGCAGGTACATCGCGTAGTAGACCGCGTCGATGATCGAGACGCCGGTCGGCGGCATGTCCACGAGGAAGGCGATGCCCCACGCCAGATCGCTCACGGCCCCGCACGCCAGGCCCGCCGCCAGCAACTGCCAGGGCAGCTTCCGGACCGGGCGGTGTGCCCGGATGCCCAGGAGAACGGCGGTGATGGAGGCGGCGTCGAGCAGCACGTACACGGCCTGCTGGCCCGCCGGCCGCAGCCAGACGCCGGCGAGCAGGATCGGGAGGCCGCCGAGCAGAAACCACCACGATGCCCGGGCGCCGGCCAGCGCAGCCGGGAACGGAGCCCGGGCTCGCTGCTGAGCTGTCATTCGGCCGCCTTCTCGCCAGGGCAGGTGCTGAGTGCCTCAGCCTGGACCGTCTCGGGTGCCGTTCGGGAGCAGAAGGGGTTGCCTTTCGGTTGCAGCGCACCGGGCCCGGCGAACGCTTACCCGCCCTTCTGGAATGGGCGCCGCGCCTGGAGCAGGTGCAGCGCACCGAGGAGGCCGCCGTCCTGGGTCGACAAGAGCGTCGCGTTGCTGAGCTCCTGGAAGGGCCGCGATGACTCGCCGCTGGGCGCGGCGACCGCCGCCAGTTCGACCGCCGCATGGCCGCGACAGACGGCGCCGGCAGCGCCCTGCTGCTGATCGACGTGGACCGCTTCAAGGACATCAACGTGGCGTTCCGGCGAAACGGGCCGCGAGCTCTACGACCGCGCCGACGCCCGGCTCTCCGCGGCCAGGCGCGCCGGCCGCAACTGCCTCGCCGCCGCCTGACGTCACTTGCCGCAGATACCCCCCGGGGTACGTGGGCAGCCATGAACCATTCCTCGGATGCCACCGGGGCGACCGCCGACCGGGCCACGCTGCACTGCCTCACCGGCTGTGCCATCGGCGAGGTGCTGGGCATGGTCATCGACACGGCCCTCGGCCTGCACGCCGCCGCCACCGTCGCCCTGGCGGTCACCCTCGCATTCGTCTTCGGCTATGCGCTGACGGTGCGCGGCGTGCTCCGCGCCGGCGCGGACCGGCGCACCGCACTGAGGACCGCCCTCGCGGCCGACACGGTGTCGATCGCCGTGATGGAGGTCCTCGACAACGCGGTCATGCGCGCCGTGCCCGGCGCATGGAGGCGGGCCTGACCGGCATCACCTTCCGGGTATCCCTGGCATTCTCACTGCTGGTCGCCTTCGCTCTGACCCTCCCGGTCAACCGCTGGATGATCGCCCGCGGCAAGGGCCACGCCGTGGTGCACCACCACCACTGAGGACGGAGCATCGCCGGGTGCGGCGGCGGCACTAGGCCGGCGGCTTCGCCTGCGACAGTGTCTCCTCGACCGCGGCCGCATCCGGCGCATGATGCACCGCCACGACATCGTCGAGGGTCAGGCAGTCGTACAGGTGCGGGTACGGCCCCCCGTTGGGCATCATCTCCCACCGCAGCTTGTCGCCGAACGCGTCTGCCTCGACACCCAGCAGGACGAGCGCGCCCTCGTCGGCGAACCGCCGCTCGGCAGTGCCGGCAACCTGCTCGCGGGTGGACAGGTGGATGTATCCACTGGAGCGGTCGAACGGCGAGCCGTCGAAGCTTCCCGAGGCCTGGAACCGGCTCCACTCACCGGAAAGGAGGATCTTGTAGACGAGCACGACGCGATGGTGTCAGAACCGCGCACCGCCGAGTGGTGCCGCCTGCCGTCGAATACTCGGCCGCGGCTGAGGCCGGCGCTCCCACGCTTCCCACCGCTGCGCGGCGGTCCGAAGGTCACCTGGGGCGGCCCACCGTCGAGATCGGCCGCGCGCCGATGGCCGCTGTGAAAGCTTCATGAACATACGTGGCTCAAGGCGATGATCCCAATGCGGTGAGCACCCAGTCGCGCCGCGCTGCCGCGCCCATGCGGAGCCGGACGCCACCAGCCCGCCGCACCTCCCGGATGGACGTCTCCCCGTTCGCCGCGTGAAATGTCGACGATCTGCCAATGTTGTGTCCCTGTCATTTCATATCGATGCTCGTCGAACTAGGAATTGACCGGACGGAAACGGCGACATAGCGTGTAGGCGATTGTTGTGGAGCGAATGGTGATTGCCGCCACCGCCGTGGGATTGCGGTCAGCACAGCGTCATGGACGAGGCGGAGCCATGAAGCAGAGCGGGGCCATGAGCAACAGGATCACGGTCGACACGGTCAGCCGGTTCCCACGGGCCGTCGGCAAGGCGATCGCCCAAAGGGTGGGTGATCACCATCAGGAACCGATCCGTCTAGCCGCGTCCCTCACCAGGAGGATTTCATGACCACTTTCCGGCGTACCGGCATTGCGTTGACATGCCTGTCCGCGACGGCGGCCTGGCTGGCCGCCGCGACACCCGCCCAGGCCGGTCCCGCCGCAAGCGCATCGGCGAGTGCGTTCGCCCTCGCGGTGGTTCCGGAATACGGCGGGCCCACCCGTCTGGCGACACTTCGCTGCGAGCCCGCCGGTGGCACGCATCCACACCCGGTCGCGGCCTGTTCCCAACTCCAGGCCGCCGGCGGTGACTTCGCCGCCGTCCGGGGCACCCGGGGCCCGTGCACCCTGGAATATCTTCCCGTGACCGCCATTACGCACGGATATTGGCGGGGCACGCCGACGAGCTACAGCGAGACCTTCCCCAACCAGTGCGTCATGGAGCGCACAACGGGCGGCATTTTCGATTTCTGAGGCCTGGAGGCGAGTCGATCCTCGACACGAAAAACAGCACGACCGCAGCCTCCGCACCAAGAGGAATGATCGGTCAGGAGCCGTCCCGATGATCGGCCGGAATCGATGCTGCCAGCCGCAAGTCGAAGATCGAGCTAGGCGGGCAGGCCGTCGAGGCGGGCGAGGACTTGGAGCATCACCTCGTCCGCTCCCGCGCCGATCGAGATCAGCCGGGTGTCGCGGAGCATGCGGGCCGTCCAGGTCTCCTCCAGGTAGCCCATCCCACCGTGGAACTGCAGGCACCAGTCGGCGACCTCGCGCTGCAGCCGGCCCGCCTTGAGCTTGGCGACCGTCGCCAGGCGGGTGATGTCCTCGCCGGCCATCCGGGCCTCGCAGGTGATCAGATTGTGGCTGCGCAGCAGGTCCACTTCGGCCTGCAACTCGGTGAGGCGGAAGGCGACATACTGCCGGTCGGCGAGCGGCCGGCCGAAGACCGTGCGGTCGTGGACGAACTGGCGGGTGCGGTCGAGGGCGTACTGGCATGCACCGACGGCGGTGTACGCGGCGAACATCCGCTCGGTGACGAACTGCTGCATCTGCTGCTGGAAGCCGCGGCCCACCCGGCCGATGGTGTTGGCGACCGGGACGCGCACCTCCTCCAGCACCAGTTCGGCGGTGTCGGAGCAGCGGTGGCCGAGCTTGTCGAAGGTGCGGGCGACGCTGAAGCCGGGGGTGTCGGTGGGCACGACGATCTGCGACATGCCCTGGTAGCCGCCCTCGTCCGAGGTACGGGCGAGCAGGCAGAGCCAGTCGGCCTGGGCGCCGTTGGTGATGTAGAACTTGCGGCCGGTGATGACCCAGTCGTCGCCGTCGCGCACGGCCCGGGTGCGTAGGCGGGCGACGTCGGAGCCGGTGTCGGGCTCGGTGACGGCGATCGAGGCGACCGCGGTGCCGGCGATGGCGGGCGCGAGGTAGCGCTGCTTGAGCTCGTCGGACCCGTAGTCGTGCAGCGAGGGCGTCGCCATCATCGCTTGGACGCCCAGGGCCATGCCGACGCCGCCGGCGTGGATCCGGCCGTATTCCTCGGCGGCGACCATCTGGAAGCTGTGGTCGGCGCCCTCGCCGCCGTATTCCACCGGGTACTCCAGGCCGAGCAGGCCCAGGGCGGCGGCCTTGGGGAACAGGTCGTGCAGCGGCACCCGGCCGGCCGCCTCCCAGGCGTCGACGTGCGGGTTGACCTCGGTGTCGACGAAGCGGCGGACGCTGGCGGCGAAGGCGCGGTGGTCCTCGTTCAGGCGCATGAGCCGACGCTAGCGAAGCCGACCCGCCGAAAACAAGCACGCTTGCTTGTTTTTCTTCGCTGTGCCAATGTCACCGGCATGACAGCCGCCCAGACGCTGCGCGTCGGCAACTGCTCCGGGTTCTACGGCGACCGCTTCGCGGCGATGCGCGAGATGCTCGAGGGCGGTGAGCTGGACGTGCTCACCGGGGACTACCTCGCCGAGCTCACCATGCTCATCCTGGGCCGCGACCGGATGGCCGACCCGGCCGCCGGTTACGCCCGCACCTTCCTCGCCCAGTTGAAGGACTGCCTGAAGCTGGCGCTCGACCGGGGCGTCCGCATCGTCGCCAACGCCGGCGGCGTCAACCCGCCGGGCCTCGTGGCCGCGATCCGCGACCTCGGCCTGGACGCCCGCGTCGCCCTCGTGCGCGGCGACGACCTCACCGCCCGGGCCCACGACCTCGGCCTCGGCAAGCCGCTCGGCGCGCACGCCTACCTCGGCGCCTTCGGCATAGCCCGGGCCCTCACGGCGGGCGCCGACGTCGTCGTCACCGGGCGGGTCACCGACGCCTCGCTGGCCGTCGGGCCGGCGATCGCCCACTTCGGCTGGGAGCGCACCGACCTCGACGCGCTCGCCGGGGCCACGGTGGCCGGCCACGTCATCGAGTGCGGCACCCAGGCCACCGGCGGCAACTACCCGTTCTTCACCGAGATCGAGGACCTGGGCCACCCGGGATTCCCGATCGCCGAGATCCGCCGGGACGGCTCCAGCGTCATCACCAAGCACTCCGGCACCGGCGGCGCGGTCACCGTCGGCACGGTCACGGCCCAGCTCGTGTACGAGGTGGGCGACGCGCGCTACGCCGGCCCCGACGTCACCACCCGCCTCGACACCGTGGCGTTGCGCGCACACGGTCCGGACCGGGTCGAGATCACCGGCGTACGGGGTGAGCCCCCACCGCCCGAGGTCAAGGTCTGCTGCACCTCGATCGGCGGCTACCGCAACGAGCTGACCGTGGTGCTGACCGGCCTCGACGTCGAGGCCAAGGCCGCGCTGTTCCGCCGCCAGTTCGAGGCTGCCGCACGCGGCGCGGCCCCGGCCGAGCTGACCTGGAACCTGGCGCGGCTCGACACCGCCGACGCGCCGACCCAGCAGCAGGCGTCCGCCCTGCTGACCGTGGTCGCCCGCGACCCCGACGAGAAGATCGCGGGACGGGCGTTCACCAGTGCCGCCGTCGAGCTCGCGCTGGGGTCGTACCCGGGCTTCTTCAGCACGACACCGCCCGGCCGCGCCCACCCGTACGGTGTCTTCACCGCCGGTTTCGTCCCTCAGGCCGAGGCGCGGCACGAGGTCGTCCTGGACGACGGCGGCGTCGTGCCGATCGATCCGCCGCCGCTGACCCAGGCCCTGGCACCGCATCCCGGCCCCGCCCCCGAGCCGGCGCCTGCACCTGCGGGCCCGGTCCGTCGGCTGCCGCTGGGCACGCTGGCCGGGGCGCGCTCGGGCGACAAGGGCGGCGACGCCAACGTGGGCCTGTGGGTGCGCGACGACGCCGCGTACCCGTGGCTGGTCTCTCTGATCACCGAGAGTGCCGTCCGCGAGCTGCTGCCGGAGGCCGCGGAGCTGCCGGTGCGCATCACCCGGCTGCCGGCGATCCGGGCCGTGAACATCGTCGTCGAGGGGCTGCTCGGCCTGGGCGTGGCCTATCACGCCCGGTTCGACCCGCAGGCCAAGGGCCTCGGCGAGTGGCTGCGGTCGCGGCATGTGGACATTCCCGAGTCGCTGCTCCCCGAGGAGGCCCGGTGACGGTTCTGCGATCCACCCTGGACACCGCCGCCGAGGATGCGCAGGCCGCCCGGAAGGCGATGCTCGCCTCGCTCGAGGAGATCGCGGCCGAGACCGCCAAGGCGGTGGCCGGCGGCGGCGAGAAGGCGGTCGCCCGGCATCACGCCCGGGGCAAGCTCACCGCCCGCGAACGGATCGAGCTGCTGCTCGACGAGGACGCGCCGTTCCTGGAGCTGGCCGCGCTGGCGGGTTACGGGTCGCCGTTCACCGTCGGCGGCAGCGTCGTCGCCGGAATCGGCGTGGTCAGCGGCGTGGAGTGCCTGCTGATCGCCAACGATCCCACGGTCAAGGGCGGCGCCAGCAACCCGTGGTCGCTGCGCAAGACGCTGCGGATGCACGAGATCGCGGAGCAGAACCGGCTGCCGGTCATCGCGCTGGTCGAGTCCGGGGGCGCGGACCTGCCCACCCAGAAGGAGGTCTTCATCCCCGGCGGTGCGGTCTTCCGCAACCTCACCCGGCTCTCCGCCCAGGGCATCCCGACGATCGCGCTGGTGTTCGGCAACTCCACGGCCGGCGGCGCCTACCTGCCCGGCATGAGCGACCACGTGGTGATGATCGAGCAACGGTCCAAGGTGTTCCTCGCCGGCCCGCCGCTGGTCAAGGCCGCCACCGGCGAGGAGTCCGACGACGAGTCGCTCGGCGGCGCCGACATGCACGCCCGCGTCTCCGGCCTCGCCGACCACTACGCCGTCGACGAGCAGGACGCCATCCGGATCGGGCGGCGGATCGTCGCCCGCCTGAACTGGCGCAAGGCCTCCGGCCCGGTGACGGCCACGCCGAGGGCCCCCCGGTACGCCGCCGAGGACCTGCTGTCGATCGTGCCGCCCGACCCGAAGTCGCCGTTCGACCCGCGCGAGGTCATCGCCCGGATCGTCGACGACAGCGACTTCGACGAGGTCAAGCCCCGGTACGGCGACTCGCTGGTGACCGGCTGGGCGCAACTGCACGGCTACCCGGTCGGCATCCTGGCCAACGCCCGCGGCGTGCTGTTCAGCGCCGAGGCGCAGAAGGCGGCCCAGTTCATCCAGCTCGCCAACCAGTCGCGCACTCCCCTGCTGTTCCTGCACAACACGACCGGCTACATGGTCGGCAAGGAGTACGAGCAGGGCGGCATCATCAAGCACGGCGCCATGATGATCAACGCCGTGTCGAACTCGGCCGTCCCGCACATCTCCCTGCTCATCGGAAACTCGTACGGCGCCGGCCACTACGGCATGTGCGGCCGCGCGTACGACCCCCGGTTCGTCTTCGCCTGGCCGAGCGCCCGCTCCGCGGTGATGGGCGCCCAGCAGCTCGCCGACGTCACCTACATGGTGTCCCGGGCGTCCGCGCTGGCCCAGGGCAAGCCCTTCGACGAGGAAGGCGCGCAGGTGGTCCGGCACATGATCGAGCAGCAGATCTCCGCGGAGGCCATGCCCGCCGTCCTGTCCGGGCTCGTCTACGACGACGGCATCATCGACCCGCGGGACACCCGCGACGTCCTCGGCGTCGCCCTCTCCGCGATCCACACCGCGCCGGTCGAGGGCACCGGCACCTTCGGCGTCTTCCGGATGTGAGGCCACGATGACGGATGTGAGGCCGACGATGACGGATGTGAGGCCGACGATGACGATCACGAGCGTACTGGTCGCCAACCGCGGCGAGATCGCCCGCCGGGTCTTCGCCACCTGCCGCCGGCGCGGCCTGGCCACCGTGGCCGTCTTCTCCGACGCCGACGCCGGCAGCCCGCACGTGCGCGAGGCCGACAGCGCGGTCCGTCTGCCCGGCTCCACGCCGGCCGAGACCTACCTGCGCGGCGACCTGATCATCGAGGCGGCCCGGCGCGCCGGCGCCGACGCCGTCCACCCCGGGTACGGCTTCCTCGCCGAGAACGCCGGCTTCGCCCGGGCGGTCATCGAGGCCGGCCTCACCTGGATCGGCCCCGACCCCGACACGATCGAGGTGATGGGCTCGAAGGTCGCCTCGAAGCGGCGGATGGCCGACGCCGGCGTACCCGTGCTGGGCCTGCTCGAGCCGGACGCCATCACCGAGGCGGACCTGCCGGTGCTGGTCAAGGCGTCGGCCGGCGGCGGCGGGCGGGGCATGCGGATCGTGCGGACGCTCGCCGAACTGCCCGGCGCCGTGGCTTCCGCCTCCCGGGAGGCCGGCGCCGCGTTCGGCGATCCCACCGTCTTCTGCGAGCGGTATCTCGACGCCGGCCACCACGTCGAGGTGCAGATCATGGCCGACGCCCACGGCGCGGTCTGGGCGCTGGGCGAACGCGAGTGCTCGCTGCAGCGCCGCCACCAGAAGGTGATCGAGGAGGCGCCCTCGCCGCTCGTCGACCGCCTCGGCGGCGACCTGCGCAAGCGCCTGCTCGCCGCCGGGCGCGACGCGGCGGCGGCCGTCGGCTACCGCGGCGCCGGCACCGTCGAGTTCCTCGCCGACGAGCACGGCGACTTCTGGTTCCTCGAGATGAACACCCGCCTGCAGGTCGAACACCCGGTCACCGAGTGCGTCACCGGCACCGACCTGGTGGGCCTCCAGCTCGACATCGCCGCCGGGCTCACGCTGCGCGGTCCGGAACCGGCCATGACCGGGCACGCCATCGAGGCCCGCCTGTACGCGGAAAGCCCCGTCGACGACTGGCGCCCGCAGACCGGCACCGTGGCCACCTTCGACGTGCCCGGCGTCACGGCCCGCTTCGGGCGTACCGCGGCGGACGGTATCCGTCTCGACTCCGGCGTCGAGGACGGCAGCGTCGTCGGCACGCACTACGACGCCATGCTCGCGAAGGTCGTCGCGTACGCGCCCACCCGGGACGCCGCGGCCCGCCAGCTCGCCGCCGCCTTGCGCCGTACCCGCATCCACGGCGTCACCACCAACCGTGACCTGCTGGTCGCCAGCCTGCTCCACCCGGTCTTCCTGGCGGGCACCGCCGACACGAGCTTCTACGTCACTCACCCGCCGGCGTCACTCACCGCCGGAGCCGGGCTCGACCCGGCCCTCGGCGCCGTGGTCGCGGCCCTGTCCGACGCCGCAGCCGGGCGAGGCCCGCTGCTGCGCGGCGTCACCAGCGGGTTCCGCAACATCCCGGTCGGCTACCGCAGCCGCACGTACGCCGCCGGCGACCGGGAGATCGAGGTCCGCTACCGCTTCGGCCGCGACGGCCTGGAGGTCGCCGGCATGAGCGGGCTCGCCCTGGTCGAGGCCGGTGCCGGGACGGTCGTCCTGGACGTCGACGGCGTCCGCCGGACCTGGACGGTGGGCCGGTTCGACGACCACGTGGTGGTCGACGGCCCCCGGGGAACGGTGGAGCTGCGCCGCGTACCGCGCTTCACCGACCCGTCGGCGCGACTCCCGGCAGGCGCACTGACCGCGCCGATGCCCGGCACCGTGGTGCGGGTGGAGGTGAAGAAGGGCGATACGGTCGTGGCCGATCAACCGCTGCTGTGGCTGGAGGCCATGAAGATGGAACACGTGGTGCGGGCCCCGGCGGACGGCACCGTGACGGACCTGCCGGTCACCGTCGGCCAGCAGGTCGGCCAGGGCACCACCCTGGCCGTGGTGGCGGGCCCGGATGACTGATCCCAAACAGGAGCGCTCCCGGGCGACCCGCCAGCGCCTGCTGGAGACGACCATCCGGTGCCTGGCCGAGCACGGCTGGGAGGTCTCGACCGTCGGCTTCATCGCCGCCGAGGCCGGCATCAGCCGGGGGGCAGTGCAGCACCATTTCCGTACGCGTGAAGCCCTCATCCTCGGCGCGCTGGAACACATGTTCGAGGAGCGGGCGGCCCTGCTCGACGCCCTGCCCGATCCGGAGTCCGGCCCGGACCGGATCCACACGGTGGTGACCGGCCTGGTCGAGGCCATCGGCGGCGAACTCTTCCGCGCCGCGCTCCAGGTGTGGACCGTGGCGGCCGCCGACCCCGAGCTGCGGTCGGCGGTGGTGCCCCTGGAGCGCCGCTTCGCCCGCGGGGTGCACCGGCGGGCCGTACGCCTGCTCCGGGTGAACGACTCCGACCCGGAGATGCGCGGCCTCATCCAGGCGACCCTGGACCTGGCGCGGGGCCTGGCCCTCGCCGACGTCCTGACCGACGACTCGCACCGCCGCGCCCGCGTGGTCCGCGCCTGGTCCACCCAGCTCGCCGCGGCCCTCGCCGCCGCGGGTGCGGCGCCGTCCCGCTGAATCGGCGGGAAACCAGCCCGCTGCGTTATCGACGGCAGCCGCTTTTAGCGACGGTCAGGCGCCGCGTGAGCAACGACCGGAGTCAGTGTGCGCTTCCAGCATCTTTCCTGGTGGATGGTCAAGGGGTTTGAAGTCGTTCGGTCGCGGCGGCTTTGATATGGGAATGCTCAACGGGGTCGTCACGGAGTTCGACGAGCCGGCGCCGGGAGTCGTCGGTAAGCGCGGCGTGCCGGACAGCGAGCAGACGCACGTCAGCTTCGCAGTCGAGCAGGAAGATGGGCAGATGCTCCGCAGCACCCTCCGGATCCATGAGGATCAGGCTGCGGAGGTAGCTGGCGCGTTCGTAGGTGTGTGGTGAGCAGGCGGTCAGATGGATCAGCCGGCGTACGAGTCTGTCCTTTGCGTCGCGATGGGCCGTCGGTGGTGTGCCGGCGAGGGTCTGAGCGAGTTGCTCGGTGAGTAGGTCGTAGCCGCACCAGTCCCCGTCCTTGTCGCGGTCGAGTCGCTCGAGTGCGTCCGACAGCATCGCAATCTTCCGGCCGGCGGATACATCCGGAAACGTTCGGAGGGGCAGGCGCCCGGTTTCGGTCGTACGAATATGGAGGATCGCTGCCATTTGCGGGCCGAGTTCAAGGAGGACGCTGAACATGCCTGTCAGGCCTGGGGGTCCGAGTCGTTCCGCGAGGTTCAGCAGTTCCTGGAGCTGACGTCCCTGATGCCGAGCGGTCCCGAGCGTGAGGTTGAGGGTGCCGCTGTCGGTGCTGACGTCCAGCAGGAAGTTGAGAAGCCGCGCCTCGGAGTACGCCGCCAGATTCCCGCGAGGAGCAACAGCGGCGACCGGACGCTCGCGGACAGAGGCGTCGAAGGCTGCGTCGAGTCTCCGATCCCGGCCGTGCCAGCGTCGCCAGGGTTGCTCGGCCGGCCAGAACTCGGTCGCTTCAACGGTGCCGGCGCGCGCGGCCGCCTGGCGCCATAGGTCGTCCCACCAGGCCACGGGCCACCACCGGGCGATGATGGTCAGGGCATCAGTCCAGCGGGCGCCGCTGCGGACGTAGTCGCGTAGCGTTTCGCGGGCCTGTTCGTCACCGCCGAGCGCCAGCACCGCCAGGACCCCGGCAGGAGGATCGAACATGTCCGCATCGCTATCGGGGTCGAACGGCTCCGACAGGGGCGGCAAGGGGCCGCAGGCACGCAGCTGCGCGACCACGGGAGCCAGATCGAGGCGCAGCTCGCGGACCAGCCGCGCCAGATACACCTCACGGCTGTCGAGGAAGTGATTCCATCGGGTGTCACGACCGATGCACTCGTATACCAGCCCTGCATCTTCCGGCCGGTCACGAAGCCGGGCGGCGACGATCCCCCGGCCCCGTTCCAACGCCCCGAGCGTGCTGCGTGCCGAAGCGTAGTGCCAGTCGTGCTCGCAATCGCCGTCAGCGCAGTCCACGCCACAATTCTCACCGGTATCCCAGCCCCGAACAGCCAAACAGCTTTGCCGGGACATCGCGGGCCACCTGCTGCAGTCTGGCCAAGCTCCGCCGCAGACCATGATGACGACCGGAAGGCCGCCGCACGTGCCCCGTGGCACGAGCGGACGTTCGACTGGGACGTTGGTCAGGAGCTACGTCGATCTTCGTCGGCAGCCCAGAGCCGGAACTGGTGGATGGCTTCACTGAGATTGAGTGGTCCGCAGGCGACCTCGAAGCGTTTGTCGACCACGCGGGCAACGAGCCAGTCGTGCTCGCTCCGATGGACTTCCTGCTTGGAGAACGTCAGGCCGTCCATTGCAGTTGCCTGCAAGTCCACCTTCAGCAACCAGCCAGGATTGTCGAGCGTTCTGTCAAACGGCCTGACCGGCGGGGTGACGGGTACGCCTACGCTGAGCCGATGAGCTCGAAGCTGACCAGATGGCGGCGGCCGCGCCGGCTCGCGGCTACCGGTGTGGTGCTGGTGCTACTGGTCAGTGTGCCCTGGATCTGGACGACGACGGCAGCCGCCGGTCACATCCATGATGTGGCCGACGCGCCGGCCGCCGAGGTGGTCATCGTGCTGGGAACGACGGTCGGCGCCGGCGGGCAGCCGGAGGCACGACTGGCCGGGCGCCTACAGACCGCCGCCGAACTGGTCACGGCGGGCCGGGCACGGGTGGTGCTCGTCTCCGGCGACGGTAGCGGCGATTCCGGCGACGAACCGGCCGCGATGACGGCGTACCTGACCGGGCGACTCGGGGTGGACCCGGCGCGCGTGGTGGCCGACCCCGACGGACTGGACACCTACGACTCCTGCGTCCGGGCACATGACGTGTACGGGGTGCGGCGCGCACTCGTCGTCACCCAGTCCTACCACCTGTCGCGCGCGGTGACGCTCTGCCGCAGCGTGGGCCTCGACGCGGACGGCGTCCCGGCAAGATGCGACGGCTGCGGTATGGCGCTGCTCGCGGAGAAATCGGTGCGCGACTACTTCGCCAGCGGCAAGGCCGCTTGGGACGCCGTACGACAGCGGCCACCAGCGGTCACCTCGCCACCGAGCCCCGCGATCCAGGCCGCCCTGTCCAAAGCCTGACAGCGCCTTGCTCCTGCAACCCGGCCCCATCGATCACTCTTCACGGGACAGAACCAGAGTGTGTTCTGTCCCGCGAAGAGTGATCGATGATTTCCGTGATCGATCGTCGGGTGGATGGTGCGATGAGGTCATCGGCAAGCTGCTGCCGCATCTTGCCGGCGTAGAGGTCAATGAAGTCGCCAAGACCAGCATTGGCGTCGTTCTTCATGCAGCAGCCCGCAGCGCCGAGCAAATCTGCCCAGCGTGCTCGGTGGCGTCGGGACGAGTGCACCCGCGGTATCAGCGTCGGCTGGCTGATCTGCCAGTTGCGGGGCGGCGGGTGGAACTATGCCTGACGGCCGAGCTGGCTTCGACCTACTCCGCAAACGGGTTCTGCTCGCCTCCTAGAAGCGGGCAGCACCTGTGGACGATCGGGCGTCAGCACCGCGGTCGACACACTCGTCGGCACTGCCTCAATCGGCTCTATACCAATTCTGCACCATCGATGTATGTCAATCCCATAGCGGGGTCGCATCGTCGGGCTTGAATGAGGTATTAGTGTCCCCGCCATGACTGATGACGCACTGGCCCAGGAATTGATCGATATGACGGAGCAGGACCGGAAGCTGCAAAGCGGCGCCCTCAGCGACGACTTCACCGCGCAACTGGCGCATCGCCGCGTCACCGTCCACAACGGCGATCGGCTGGCCAAGATCCTGGACAACCACGGATGGCCGACGATCAGTTCAGTCGGTGTCGAGGCGGCGCGCCGGGCCTGGTTGGTGGCCCAGCACGCCGACGGGCAGCTGGACCTGCAACGAAAAGCACTGACGCTGATGACCCAAGCCGTGGAAGCGGGTGACGCAGACCCGCAGCATCTTGCGATGCTCCGGGACCGAGTCATGGTCAACGAGGGACGACGACAGATCTACGGCACCCAGATCGCCGGCGTCGTTGACGGCGCACCGGTGCCGTGGCCATGCGAAGACCCGGAGCGCATGGATGAGCGGCGGGCAGAGGTAGGACTGGATCCATTTCTCGTACACGTCACCAAGCACGCGCCCGCCTGATCGTCCTCTACTAGCACAGACAAACCCGCGGGGCACCCGCGGTCCTCGATATGCGTAAGCGAAGGACTGTTCGAAGCGAAGCGAGCTTGCTTGCCCGTTGATCTGAAGATCAATCACTCTTCACGGGACAGAACCCGAGAGTGACGAACATCTGGCTCCCGTTCTCGGATCTGGCGCACTTTCCGGGAAGCCACCCTGGACGCGCCCTTGCCTCGTGACCAGGTGTCTCGATCAGTCGCCGCAGAACCACAGGTACAGATCAGGGTGTCTCCCTTAATCAGGAGTTACACCGAATTTCTTCAGTCCCGCCCGGAGCGACCAATCCGGCACCGGCCGTACCCGATCGGGGTAATCCGGCCGGGGGCTGCCCGACGGGGCGGCCCGGCCGGGCCGCCTCGCGGACGTCGTCGAGATCAGATGACGGTGGTGGCACGCCGGCGACGCACCAGCACGAGGCTGGCGATGCCCGCGCCGATCAACGCCAGGCCGGCGACGATGTACAGGGCGATGCCGGGGCCGGTGAGCGGCAGGCCGGTCCCCTGGTCGTCATCTCCGCCCGTGGTGTTCGAGACCGGGGCGGTGTCCGTGTCGGTCGTCTCGCCGCCCGTGGTCGGAGTGGTAGCGCCAGGGCCGGGCGCCGTGCCGGTGTCCGTGCCCGGGTTTGTTCCGGTGCCCGGGTTGGTCCCGGTGCCGGGGTTCGTTCCGGTATCCGGGTTGGTGCCCGTGCCCGGGTTCGTGCCCGTGCCCGGGTTCGTGCCCGTACCCGTGCCCGGGTTGGTGCCCGTACCCGTGCCGGGGTTGGTGCCCGTACCCGCGTCGGTGCCCGTACCCGCGTCGGTGCCCGTACCCGTGCCGGGGTTGGTGCCCGTGCCCGGGTTGGTGCCCGTGCCCGTGCCGGGGTTCGTACCCGTCGGGGCCACGCACACGCCCGTGATCTTCAGCGCGATCGGCTTGACGGCGTCCTCGATGCTCTCGCCGTCGGCGAGGTTGCGGTTGTCGAGAGCGGAGTTCGCTCCGGCCAGCTTCCAACCGGTCGGGAGGGTCAGCGCGACGGCGTCACGGTCGGCGCCGAAGGTGAGCGTCATGGCACCGTTGAGCGCCAGTTCGGCGGGGAGCGCGCCGAGGTCGCCGGTGAAGATGACCTTGCCGGGTGTCGTCGGGTCGATGCCCCAGCCCGCCGCCGCCACCTTCGTGATGTCGGTGGCCTTCACGAACGAGGCGCCGAAGGTCTTGAACTTGCCGTTCTGCGCGGTGTCGAACTTCCAGGTCTCGAATCCGGCCTTGGGTGCCGCGACACCCGAGCAGTCGGCGGGAAGGTCCTTTGCCGCCACGGGTTTGGTGCTCGCGAAGACCGCGAACACGGGCACCTCCGGGCCGGCTGCGGCCGCCGCCGGCGCGGAGAGGGATATACCTCCAGCGATGGCGACGCCTGTGGTCAACGCGAAAGTGCCGAGACGGCCGATCCTCATGATTCCTCCGGTACATCGATGATCAGGCGCAATTTGGCAGAGTGGCCGCGGTGGCGCAAGACCTGCAAACCGTCGGCGATAAGCTGCGAATCGAATCAAGGTGGACAGATCGATGTACCGCCCGGGCGCTGCCCGGCACCATGGCCGCCGCGCAGAAGCGCTGGTCAGCCCCCCGACAGCCGGAGCCATCAGCCGGAGCGCGATCGTCCACGCGCGGCCGGCTCCGCCGTTTCGGTTCGCCGGAACTTATAGGCGAACCCCCTATGCCCGCGGCGGGCGACGGGCAGGGGTCGATCGCTACCTCTGCACGCAACGTCGCGGGACTGCTCTCGCAAATCGAAGACCCGCCACTGTGGCCGTGCCGACCGACTCGGCGGGACGATCTCGACGGGTCCGAGCGGCAAGTCGGGCGACCGCGACTCGCCGAACCCGGCCATCAGCGCTCACGGCCGCTGGGTCGCCCTCGGGTCGCGACCGGGTGCCCGCAACGCGTGCCTACTCCGCGCTCGCCTCCGCCGCCCAGCGGCCGGCCAGCGCGGTGCGTCCGGAGACGCCGAGCTTCGCGTACACCCGGCTCAGATGCACCTCGACGGTCTTGGGACTCAGGTGCAGGCGGCGGCCCACCTCGCGGTTGGTCAGCCCGGCCGAGACCAGCGCGGCAACCTCCCGCTCGCGTCCGGTGAGCCCGAAGCGTCCAGCCAGGGAGCCCGCCACCGGCGTGGCGTCGGCACCGGGCCGCGGGCGACGCGCGTTCATCCGCCGCTCCTCCCGTGCCACGTGAGGGAGGAAGAGCCGCGCGTCACATCGTAAGAAGAGGGTCCGGGCGGCGTCGAAGTGCTCCCGTGCCGTCCCCGTGCTCCCTCGGGTCGCGAACGCGACCGCGGCGAGGAGGTGGGCTCGCCCGGCCTCCACCGCCACCCCGACGCGGGCGAACGCCGCCGCGGCCGCGAGGGCGAGCGGGGCCGCCGCAGCCGGGTCCACCGGCATCATGGCCATCACGCGGGCGAGCTGCGCGACCGCGCTTCGCACCGGCGAGGCCACCGCGGCCGCGGCCGCCTCGGCCCGGCCGGCCCAGTCGGCGGCAGCGGCGAACCGACCGCGCCGGACCTCGGCCTCGGTGAGGAGCTGGTACATCACGGGCCGGTTCAGTGCCTCGATGGTGGAGAGCTCGGCGCCTCCGCCGGCGGTGAGGAGCAGCTCGATGCAGGTGTGCGGGTCGCCGGAGTGCAACATCGCCTGGCCGAGCATCGCCGCGGCCTGCCCACTCCGCCAGGTCAGCCCCACCGTCATACCTTCCTCGGCGGCCAGCGCCTCCTTGCCGAGCCGCAACGCCTCGTCGAGGTCGCCGCGCCAGGTGGTGATCCAGCAGCCGAAGGTCAGCGCCATGGTCCGCAGCTCGTCGCTGCCGGTCAGCTCCGCCGACTCCAGCCCGTCGGCGAAGCAGGCCATCGCCTCGGCCAGCTCACCGAGGTACGCGTGGACCATCCCGTGCACGGCGTTCAGCGCGGTGATCACATGGGTCTGTCCGCCGGCCCGGGCCAGCTGAAGGCCGCGCTCCAAGTGCCGGCTCGCCGCGGTCAGACGGTCGGCGGACGCCTCGGCCCAACCCAGCCACAGTACGGCCTCGAGGTTCCGGACCAGCTCCCCATCGGGCAGGGCGTCCACGAGCGCGGCCGCCTCGTCGAGACCCGTCCCGATCCCCGGCGCGGCCGGGTCCGCCCGCGGGGCTAGCGCGGCGATCGACAGCGCCATGGCGAGCAGCGCGTGATCATCGGTGCGCCGGGCGGCCTCGATCGCCTCCAGGGTCCGGGTACGCCGCGCGCCCGCTCCGCGTTCGACGACCTCGCCGGCGGCGAGAGCGACGACGAGGCCGGCCGCGGCATGGGGATCGTCATCGGCGGTCCGCCGCCACTCGCCCTCGAGCATCGCCCGGGCCTCGATGTGGCGGCCGAGAAGGCGCTCCACCGTCGCGCAGAACCGGACCGTCTCGGCGCGCAGACTGGTGAGCTGGGCCGGCAGGAGCCGTAGCACCTCGTGCAGCGTCATCCGGGCCCCGCGCAGGTCGCCTGTCGCCGCCCTGGCCTTGGCCAGCCTGCCGAGCAGATACAGGCGCTGGGGGGTAGTGGGTCCGGCGTCGGGCAGCAGCCTCAGGGCAGCCCGCAGGAAATGCCCGGCATCCGACGGTGTGGTGTGCAGCGTCGCCTCGGCGGCCTCCGCAAGCACCGCGACGGCCTCCAAGTCGCCGTCGACGGCGGACCGCTCGACATGGTGCGCGAGCTCGACGCCTGCCGCGCCTCGGGAGCGCAGTGCAGCCGCGGCGCGGCCGTGAGCCCGCAAACGCCAGCCCGGACCGGCGTCGCGGTAGGCGACGGCGCGCACCAGCGGATGCCGGAACCGGAACAGTCCGGCCGCCCGGCCCGGCCGCACGAGATCGCGGTGAACGAGCTCGTCGAGCGCCTCCAGCACCGGCTCCGTCGCCAGGGCGGCGGCCTCTGCCAGCAGCCCGGCATCGAAGTCGTCGCCGACCACCGCCGCAGCGTGCGCGACGGTGCGCTGGTGCGGGTCCAGCGCCGCCAGCTCGGCCGTGAGCGCCGCGTGGACCGCCGCCGGTAGCTCCCCGTCGCTGCCCGGCGGCGCCTCACCCGGGGCAGGGCCGTCGCGGTCCGCGCGCACCAACGCATCGAGGTAGAACGGGTTCCCGGCGCTGGCCCGGTACAGGTCTTCCCGTCGGGCGCCGCTCAGCTCCGCCGGCAGCAGCGGTTCGGCCTCGGCGCGGCTCAGCGGGGCGAGCTCGAGCAGTTCGGCGGTTCCATCGGCCACCGCCCGACACAACGCCTGCCACAGCCTGGGACTGACCTGCCGGTTGCGACAGGACAGCGCGAGGACGAGCCGGGCGCGGGGCGGATGGCGCAACAGGTGATCGAGCAGCTCCACGGTGCCCTCGTCCGCCCAGTGCAGGTCGTCGAGGGCGAGTACCAACCCCGTCGGTCCAGCCGCGAGCTCGAGCAGGGAGCGGATCGCCCGGTGGAGCCGGTACCGCTCCACGTCGACCAGGTCGATCCGGGCGGCGGCGGAGATGGCCGGGAATGCGGCGGCGAGAAGCGTGAGCTGCGGTTCCCCCAGCTCGGCGAGGCGTTCCGGGCCCAGCTCGGCGAGGAGGTCGTCGAGGGCGTCGACGAAAACCCCGAAGGGCACATGGAGCTCGAACTCGGACGCCCGCGCCGAGCACAGAGCCAAGCCGGCTCTGCCGGCCAGCTCACCGAACTCGGACAACAGTCGGCTCTTCCCGATCCCGGGGTCGCCGGCCACGCCGACACACCACGACCCGCCGGGCTCGACAAGCGCGCGGCGCAGGATGCCGAGCTCGCGGTCTCGACCGGCCAACAGACCGGTCGGCGCGCCGCCCCCCTGTGCATCCACCAGCGTCGCCCGCTCTTCCTGGTCCCGATCCGTCGATAGCGCCGCCCGCACGCGGCGGTAGCCACGCACGTCGGGCGATCATGCCCGGTTCACCGTCCGCGGGGCAACGCCTTTGCCACGGTCCCACCGCCCATGGTCCGGGCGCGCGATCAGGAGCGGCCATGCTGATCCCGGGGGGCGGCGAAGTGGGCGTGGCGCACATGACCGCCGGCCCCGTCGTCGTGGCGGGGCCGGCGGCCGAAGTGCGGCTATGGAAAGCGCGGCGTGCTCAGGCAAATGACGTCTTGCAGGTCATCGGGCACGGGAACAGGCCGTTCTCGGGCTCCGGCTCCTCCAGCATCTGCAGGGCTTCGACATCGATCTCCATCGTCAATCACCTCCTCGTTCGGTCGTCGCGGACAGGGCGACATCGCAGTCGGCACACGGGGTGCTCGAACATGCGACGACGTCGGCTCACCGGGCGGTGTCGTGGTCACGGGATGCCGGAGCGCGCGTTCGCCTGTCAATCACTCCCCACGGCGGTGTACGAGGCCGGGAGCCACATCCGGTCACCACCGAACTCCAGCCGCAGGAGGAAGGCGACCACGCCGGCGAGGCCGGTGTTGTAGTCGGCGGTCACCGCGTTCAGGACCTCGTCCGGGGCGAGCATCCGCCCGTCGCGCAGGGCATGCCGGCGACACCGTGGGCGAAGCCGTAGTGAAAGAGACCGGCCAGCGTCGAGCTGAAGTCGGTGGGAATCGGCCAGACCAGGCGGTCGTCACGGTCGTCGGCCATGCCCAGGAGAGCGACGGCGACCTGCGGGGCGCGCTCCAGGAAGGCCGGGACCCCGGTGATTTCGTACGCCCGGAGCAGCGTGAAACCGCAGCCGGCCATGCCGTGGCAGACGTCTAGAGCGTGACCGAGATACCGGACCGGGAGAAGCGTTCCGCGACCGCGAAGAGGTCCGGGACGACCAGCGGCTCACCGCCCGCGATGGCGATGTCACTCGGGCGCATGGCGATGAGGGCGTCGGCGACCCGCAAGAGGTCAGGCGCTCCGAGCTGGCGGGTGGGGCGGCGGCCGGACTCGGAGTAGCAGTGGATACAGCGCAACGGGCACGCGTACGTGATGTCCCAAATGACGTCCGACGGGACGCAGACCATCTCCACGAGCATTCCTCACAGGACCGGAACGAGAGGTGCGTACCGGCGTTTCCAGAGTGCCGAAGGGTGCCACGCGCGGGTATAAGGAATCTCCCTACAAACCGACGTCGTCGATCTCCGCCACGCTTACTGTGCCGAACAGGTCACCGACCTCGCCCTTCGACCGGCGTCACGGCGCCGAAGCGGCGGCGCCGGCCCAGTGGATACCCCCACCAAGGTCATTGCATGATCGGCACACATCGAGCTAGGAGTCGCTCACCGCTTCGGCTTTGTTCGTCGGCAGCCGAGGCGTTCCAGGGCGCGGGTACGGGTGTACCGCCCGAGAGCCGACTCGGCCACCACGCTCGGCTCGGGAGGATCGGCGTACGGCCACGGCTCGTGCGGAGGCGCGGGATCGGTGCCTGGCCGTCGTTACCGTCGAACAGCAGACCGTATGGGTCCGGGATACTGCCCCAACCCCGGATCGCCAGCGGCCGCTGCGGCACGGCGCCCCATCAGCTATCTTGGCCCGCCGGTGATGGGTCTGGCCCGGGCCGCCGCGACGACGGCTGGCCGCTTCGATGAATCTCAACGTCGCGCTTAGGTCGGCGGCCACCGAACCGGACGAGCATGCAGCAGCGAGGTTGCGCCGGTAGTTCAGAATGACGCAGCTCCATATTTCACTGTGCCCGGAGGCCGATTTGTCCGCTCCACCCATAAGACTCCGCGTCGGATCACCACAAGCCCAGCGGGTGCAGCAGGGCGCCCTCTATGGCCTGATGGGCGTGATCGGGATCGGCATGATGGCCGCCAGCGTTCCCCTGTTCTTCGTGGACCTGATGATGCCCGGCGCCAACATCTTCATCGGCGTCTTCGGCCTGCTGGTCAGCCTGTTCTTCGTGCTGGCGAGCGGATACAAGATCATTGAGGCGGTGCGGCTCGGTGTCGTGCTCGACGGCACGGTCTTGCGAGTCGTGCGGGCACTGAACCACCGCGACTGGGACCTGTCGAGCTGCGAGGTGCGGATCGACTCCGTCGCGGCGATCAACCGCACGCACCAGAGCACCCCGAACGGCTTCGCGATCGCGCAGTCGGTCGTCGGCCAGGCACCCGTGCTGCGTTACCGCGGCCAGGGCGACGACGACTGGCAGGTGCTCGGGCTGCATGATCCGAGCGGCCAGATGCTGCCGCCACGACAGCTGCGGGCGCTCGCCGCAGCCGTTTCAGCCCGGTACACGACCGGCCAGCACGGGGACGCCGCCGCGGCGCTGCGGCACCTCGCTGAGAGTGAGGTGCTTTTCGGTCAGCTGCCAGCCGGCTGGCCGCAGCCCTGACCGACCACTGTCGCGGTGCCTCAGCGCCGGCGGTACGGTATTTCCGCACGCTCGCGCCGAGCAGCGCTGGGTCGCCAGGTCCCGGGCCCCCGGCGGTTCGGACTGTGGCGCCGAAACTGAGCGACAGCAGTTTCAAGGGCGCTGCATGTGGGGGCAGGCCCCCTCGTGGTCCTCGGGGAGCCGGACCGCGGCCCAGAAGGTGCCGTTGGTCGGGTACTGAGCAGTGGTGGACCACCGGTACCCGTCACGTCCGCGGCGGGCGACGCGGATCGCTCGCGTGCCCAGGCCGAGACCGCGGTATCGGTCGCTAACGTCGAGCTGGCGTACGTACCCGCATCGGCATTGGTCGCACACTTGGTAGTCCAGCCTGCCCACGGTCGCCGCGCCCAGACGGAGAAGTAGCAGCTGATGGGCGCCGGGATGCGGTGGTGGCTGCCGCCGCCACCGCAGCCGGGCGTGTACCCACACCCGCCGTTGCCACCGGCGCTCGGGGGCGACCCGGTTCGCCCAGGTGAACGGCTCCGGCTCCGGAAACATCTCCTCCCGAAGCCGGGTAGCGAACTGCGCCGCCGCCTGCTCGTCGCGGTCCGCGCCGGCGTCGCGTAGCCGCTGCAGCACCTGCTCCAGCAGGGCCGCGGCCTCATCTCATCCCGGCGCGTCGCGGTCGGCGTGACGGGCCCGGCAGACGGCGTTGCTGTGATCCGGAGCAGGCGAGGTCCGGGCTTATGGCGTGGCGCGTCTCTCCCACTTTTCACGCGCTTTGGCCCATTTCTGGTCAATCTCCGGGGGACGCTGATGGCCGCACTCGACGAGACCTCCATTGTCGTCAGTCACTTCGGCATCGGGGTTTCCGCGCTCGATGCTGACCGTCACGTTCGCGATGCCGGCCGCGCGATCTTCGTCATCGACCCAGAAGTCGACCACGAAGTCCCGTTCTTCGCCGTCGTAGTCAGACCGGATCCGGAACGTCTCTCCGGGCCGCAGCCACCGATCTTCCCCCAAGGGCTCGAGCCACAGCGTGAGCCATCCCGCATAGCTGTTCGTGATGTCCAAGATCCCCACAGCCGCGCAGTCTATGCAAGAGGGCAAAAGACCGGCGTCCCTGAAGGCGTGGCCACCTCCGGGCAGCAAGGCTTCGACCGGAGGATGAGGGGCCCCCGGGTCCCCAAGCGCGAGGACCACCCTGCCGCGGGATGGGCAGGCCACCTGGCACGCGCGTCTGTGTGGAGCGGGATTCAGGCGTCATGCCACGCTGGCTGGGTCCAGGCATGCTCGCCGCCGCTGGACGGCGTGAGCGCCAGGACGAAGTCCGGCAGAATGCGCTCGCCCTCCTCATCGAGGTCCGGATCGCGCATCTGCACGATCTCGCAGTGCCAGTCATCCGCTGGGACCTCGAAGCTCAGGTGCAGGTCATGCGGCTCGGGCAAGCGCGTATCGGGGAATTGCGCCGCCATCGTCAGTGCCTCGTAGTTGGCCAGGTACAGCCGGCCGCCGCTCACCCGGATCGGCCCGGCGGCACGCCGGAAGCCACTGGGCGGCGCCGGCTCGCCGATGAGGACGTCGACCGTCCATGTGTCTTCCCTGCCGGTGCCCCAAAGCAATAGAGACTGCCTCATCATGGCCTTCCGGAAATGCTCGAAGATCGAGTCGTATGTCCAATTCTCGGCGACGAAGCCCGCGTAGGCATCGGGATCCAGGAGCGCCAGAAACCCGGAGTCGTCGCTCTGCTCAAACCTGTGCCGGTTATGGTTCATGTCGCCTGCCCTCGGATCGTGGGATGAGAGTGCGAGCGTAGTGAGTGCCATCTACGGGAGTCGTACTTCCGACGCACTCAACTCGGCATGTTGGGGCGTAGGCACGGTGAGTGCCACGCCTCGCCAACCACGCCATGCAGCAGCCGGTACGGCGGCGCCTCGTTCTGGTGATCAGATGCCGCGGAACCCGGCCAGGAATCTCGCGAAGTTGACCGATGCTAAGCCGGCCTGTCCTGCGCGTCACCTTGCCCCCATGGGTGAGAGCGCGGAAACGATGGTGCGGCTGGACCTCAACAGCGCTGACATCGAAGCCCTCGCCGGGAAGCTGACGGAATTTCTGTTGTCCCGCGGCGTCATCGTCGCCAGCCCCAACCGGGATGACCTTCTGCAACCGAGTCACTGGAGCCCTGGTCCCGCTTGGTTCTCGGTGCTGGAGCCACATCCCGAGCACTGGCGGGATCTCGCGAACCCCTGTCGGCGCTCCGGCCAAGGTGTTCAACAACTGGCCGACCTTGACCCAGTCCTTCATCACGGAGCTGTTAACCGTCGTGGGGGCCGTACCCGGATCGTTCGGTCGAAAGAGGTCGGTTCAAAAATAGTCGACTCAGTGTCTGGCGATGCCCGGTCGACGGGTCAGACGCTGGCACCGGTCCACGTCGACCGGTGGATGGTCGAGAATGCGGCCATGCTCTTCGACATCCTGTTCCCCCGGTGGCAGTTCCGTGAGGTGCACCGGCTGGCCTTCGATGCCGCCCCAGGCGACGTGCTGCAGGCCATCGAGTCGGCGACGTGGCGGGATTTTCCGATGCTCCGCACGCTGATGACGCTGGCGTCGCTGGGTCGTTGGCGCCCACCGCGTGACGGTCTGGTCTTCGACGACTTCCTCGGTACCGGTCCGGCGTTGGCCCGCGCCGACGACGAGATCGTCTTCGGCTGGGTCAACCGGTTGCAGCGTGACGGCGACGGATCGCCGTTGGTCCGGATGGCGCCGGAGCAGTTCACCGGCTTCGCCGAGCCTCGACACGCCAAGGTGGGATTCAACTTTCGGTACCGCGATGGCGAGCTGAGCACGCAGACGCGGGTGCTGGTCACCGATGCCCGCACGCGGTGGCTCTTTCGGCTGTACTGGCTGAGCATCCGCCTGCCGGGCGGGCTGGTGCGCCGCGAGTGGCTGCGCGGCATCCGTCGACGGGTAGCCCAGGCGCAGCGGACGGGGTAAACGGTCACCGCCCCATGCGCTGCGCTGGGGCGAGGGCCGCGCGGTGACGCGCTCGGGTGACGGCGCGGCCGGGCGGCGTACCGGACGCGGTTAGGGTCCAGGGGTGGAGACGATGCATCGGCCCGCCGCGCGGGTGGTCTGCCTGGACGCCGTTGATCGGGTTCTGCTGCTGCACTGGCGGGATCCGTTCGACGGGTCCTCACTGTGGGAGCCGCCGGGAGGCGGTATCGACGCCGGGGAGACACCGCTGCAGGCGGCCCGGCGTGAGCTGGCCGAGGAGACCGGGTTGGACCCAGCCTCGGTGCGCGACCGGTCGATACCGGGCCTGCCGGACCGGGTCGAGCCGCCGCACCTGGCGGCCGTGGTCGCGACGCTGGCACCGGACAGCGCCTGGGGTGCCGGGCCATGCTGAGACGCCATCTGTGCGTGGTTCTGGCCGGGCCGGCGGCCGCGCGGGTGCAACGGTGGCGGCGCGCCTGGGACCCGGTAATGGCGGCCGTCGTGCCGGCCCACGTCACCGTCGCCTACCCCGAGGAAATCGTGGATGAGGAGTTGTTCCTGCGCCGCGCGCAGTCCCAGCTCGGTCAGGTGGCGCCGTTTCGGCTCCGACTGGGCGAGGTCTTCGCCGCCGAGCATGGACGTGGTGGGGTTTTCCTCGCGGTCAACGACATTGACGGGGGATGGTCCCGCCTCAGACGACTGCTGCTGACCGCACCCATGACCGCCCTTGACTTTCCGCCCCATGTGACGATGGCCCATCCCCGCACCTGCACGCGAGGCGAGAAGTGCCACCGGGCGCTCGCCGGCCAGCGCCTCAACAACGAATTTCGGATACCGGAGGTGCTCTACACCGAGACCACCGCCGACACATTCACCATCCTGCGCCGCTTCCGACTGGCCACCACCGCCGGATAGCAGCCACCTGGTGGCGAGTAGGCATGCGGCTCACCCGCCCAGTTCGCCGTTTAGCCTCTGGCTCCAGCCCAGTGCCGCGGTAGGCAAACGCGCTTCGCTATCCAGCCTCCACTAGGTATCGTGGTCGGGCGGATGAGCCGGAGGCAGTGGAGGCGGGCTTTCCCCACCCGGACTGCGGCAGGTCAGCACATCACACATCGAGCTCAATGAGTGGATGCGCCGATGGAAGCACTCAGTCAACTCATGCCGTCGTACGATCCGACACCGTCTCGGCCGTCTCTTTGGCCTTGTGGCCGTAACTGGCCACCAGGAAGGTGATCCCACCAACCGCGAACCAGGGATTCCACAGGACGAGGGTCCAGAACCTGTGCGCCGGGCCCACAGTGTCGTCCAGAGTCGGCCCCACGAGCAGGAGAATCTCCACAGAGGCGGCGCGTACTAGGAGGATCAGGCCCGCAAACCAGCCAGCGCTTCTGGCCAGCACCCTCGCGAAGCCGCGGAGTCGGCTTCGCGTGAGTTCACGCCCCACGATCGCTCCCGCCACGCACAGCATGCCGATGCCCCAGAGGCCTCCAGCGACGAACCATGCCGGACGCTCGGCCGCGAGCTCAGGGCCGGCGGATACCGCCAGTCCTAGATTGCCGCCGAGTGCCCAGTAGAAGTGCAGCACGGCGAAGGCGCCGGCCCAGACAGTTGCCGCCCAGGCGCAACGTCGGTACCAGACAGCTCGCGCTACAACGCTGGGAAGGCTCATCAGCAGAGGCTACAAGGAACGATCCCGGAGCAGACATCCGCTCATTCTGAACTGACCCTCTTATAGCAACATGGGAACGGCGGTCGGGCCCAAATCGACCAGGCCTTCGCCGCCGCCCGCGTCCACCGGGAGGTCACCTTCGAGGTGACCACCGTCGACATCGTATGAAATCGAGGCTGGCCGTCAACGCCCTGCACAACGCCGTAGCCCGACGCGGTTACGTGGCGGGCTGCGTGCTGCACACCGACCGCGGGGCGCAATTTCGCAGCCGGAAAATCTTCGCGCCCTCCACCAGCACCACCTGATCGGATCAATGGGCAGAGTCGGTGCCGCCGGCGACAATGCCGCCATGGAATCCGCGGCTCTCACGCAAGGAGCTGCCTTCACGCCTCATTGGCTTGGCCGCTTACCTGGCTCGGTACCGGGGTGAGTCCCGGTTGCACACCGGCTCGGACCTGAAGATCTTCCTGAGCTGGTGCAGCGGGCGGCCTTCACGTTCGTGGGCGGAGGATAGCGGGCCGATTATGCGGCGCTCGTTCTTGCCTCTCTCCGGTCGCCCGGCGCGACGGCCGGCGGGGCGGCGAGGTCGATGCCGAAATGCTCCCGGTACGCCACCAGCGCGTCGTCGTCGCCCGCCAGATCGTGCTCGGCGCGGCCGCCGACGCCGGTGACCGTCAGGCGACGCCCACTGAGGGAGACCCGCCCGTCGGCCGTCAGCCGGGAGCAGACGGGGCCGCGGCGGAAGTGCGAGTCCGGGCTCGTCGCGTGCCACCAGCAGGCGGGGACGAAGTCGGCCAGGGTGCGTTCGCGCCGCTCCACGCGGTACTGCGCCGTGCCGTTCAGGAGCACGTCGACGTCGCCGTGGTCGCGCTCCACGAGCGTGAACTGGCCGCCCGGGTCGTGCTGCTCCGCCCGCTCGGCGAAGTGCAGCGGGTACACGCTGTGCCGGCCGAACCCGACATCGACCAGCCAGGGGCCGCTGCCGTCGACGGGCCGGGCCACCAGCGCCAGATGGTCGAAGGGCGGCGTTAGCTGGTCGCCGTCGAACACCCGGGCCGCCACGCGGGTGACGCGGCAGCCCAGCGCCTCCAGCAGCAGCGCGAACGCGCCGTTGAGCTCGTAACAGAAGCCGCCGCGGTGCCGGCGTACCAGCTTGTCGACCAGCGCGTCGGGGTCCAGGGAGACCGCCTCGCCCAGGTGGATGCTCAGGTTCTCGAACGGGACCGCCGTGAGGTGCGCCCGGTGCAGGCGGCGCAGCGCGGCGGCGTCCACGACCGCCGGGGGCTCGCCGCCGATCCGGTCCAGGTACGCCGCCACTGCATTCCTATCGATCATGCAGTCAGCCTGCGAGTTGAACCCTGGTTGAGGTCAAGTCCGTCTGCTGTGCCGCCGCCCTGCGCGAGCCGTCATGGCTGCGAGGCGGAATGCCTCGCCGATCTGGTGGCGACTGGTGTCAACTTCCCGTGGTCGCACGCACGCGTCGACCGCCGAGAGGGATTCGAGGAGGTGCTGCCGCTCTTCGCTGAAGAATGTGCCTGCTCGACCGTATCGATGACGACATCCAGGACTGGCAGGACGCATACGAGGCAGTCCGAAGCGTCGTGACACTGCGGTACGCGCAGGGTAGCGACGTTCCGGCGTCCCTTCTCCACATCGATGACGATGAGGCTGCCCGTCGCTCAGCCGCTCGCCGTCCCGGAGCAGATCACCTACGACGTTGACGATGCTCATCGCGGTCTCGGCCGGCAGCCCGAACACACACACCTCAGGACTGCGTAGGGTGTGCCAGATTCCGATGGAGTACGCCCAGTCCGGCGTCGACCAGCCCGAGATTCCGTTAACGTTCCAACCGACCCGGTCCGACGTGATTTGGAGAAGCGCGAGCGTGGCGCCTTGCGTCGGGGGCCGCCACCGCGCCGAGCTCAGGGTCGTCCAGCACCGCCGCGAGTTCGTCGGCGGCCAGCCGGGACGCGGTCAGGGACGCCGCCACCGCGCGCAGCGCCGCCGACCGAGCCTCGGACGGCTTCTCGCTGAGCAAAGTGGTCAGCATCGGCGTCAACCGGCCGGGCGCGGCGCGCCACTTGCGCTGATCACGGCGTGTGACGGCCTGCGCTGCTCGGCGAGCACGGAGCCAGATCAGTGCGTGGGATCAGGATCCGGGCGGCTCGATCAATAACCAGTCCGATACCCGTCTGCATTGATCGCCTTCGCAACGGGACCCGCAACTGCCGCCTTTCAGATCGCCGACCGAGCCCGGCGCCCTTGCCAAGCCAGTGTTCCTGCGTGATCATGACGGAATGCGTATCGACAGGAGCCATGCCGCGTAAGCCGCCAGCGAGTTTGCGACAGGAACTCCTCCCATACACCTGGTATCCGTCAGTACAGCGCCGCATCCCAGGCCTGTCCAGCGCGGGTGAGAGTGCCATCGCAACGTTGGAACGAGACCGGTTCGATCCTGGCGAGATCGGATCGGCCTACTGGCTTTGGCGTCGGACGGCTACGGGGCCGCTCTCCGAGTGGGAACAGGCCGTAGCAGCGGACGGTTGCGACACCTTCGCCGACGATTTCCGTTGCCCCTGCTGCGACGCCACCGACCGAGGGCGTTCGACACTTCACCAAGCCATCGTGATGTTGCCCTCTCGTGCCGCTAGGGAGCTACGTCGTCAAGTCGGACTGATCGACGGCTCCATATGGGGGAAAGCGCGGCAGGCGGGAGCAACCTATCGCCTTCTCGAATGGTCGAGATACAGGGGATTTGAATGGCATTGTTGACCACTGGCTGTACGAATCGCCACCGCACTCAATTCAGCAAAGTCGCACACCCGACCTCAACCGGTGTCACGGACCGTCACCACGGCCAAGCCGGCAACCGCGATCGGGGCAGATGTGCGTTGGCGTGAAGCCTCCGGTCGCGTTCAGGCGTATTACTGCGCCGCAGCGGAGGACTGCCGGAATTCTTGCCAGCGTTTGCCAAGCTGATCCCATATATTTTGGTACTCGTCAAACATCGATTTGATCTTTGCGGGATCGACTTGACTCGGTTCAGTGGAGGCAATGTAGTAGGTAAGCTCATCGCGCAACCGATAGAATTGATACTGAGTCTCCTCCATCAAAACCCATCTGGACCGCCACGCAAAGAACGGTTCGAGCGTGTTGACCACTGTCACCACGGCAACGAGGGAAAACCCGAGGCCGGCCCAGAAATCCAGATCTTGCAAACCAAGAATGATGGTAGAGGCCACGAGCAACGCCAGGGTCGTGAGGCGGACAACGGCTGAGCTTCGCCGAAAGCGCCTCTTACGGGTCCGCGCGTACGTATTGGCTCGCTCAATTCGCGACAGCAGGTCCTGTGCCAACTCGATGGGTGCAAGCCCGGGCGCGGGGACGGCCGACTGGATGGGTGAGCCCTTGTCATTCATGCGGCGGATGGTAGCCGCTCGCAGCGACGCCTATCGAGAGAAGTCGACTATGGACCGCTGTGGATCGTGGGGTCCGGCATGGTCTTCGTGCAGGGCGGCCCGGATCGCAAGCTCACCGTGTACGGCGCCCGCGACGGGGCGGTGCGCTGGACGAGCGACAAGCCGAGCGAGGCGCCGTGGATGGAGGTGGAGTCCGGGGTGCTGCTCGTGCCCGCCTCGGTGGAGACGAGAGCGGAGAACGACGGCCACGGCGACCTCCGGCCTGCCCGAGTCGGACGCGGCGACGGCCGGTCCACCCCGGCAGCGGACAGTGACCTCGAAGCATCTCAAGGCCGGCAGGCTGTCAGGGTGGCTGATCGAGCCGCCGGCGCCGCGGAGGGCCCGCACCTCACTCAGAGCGCGGCCTGCCGCCGCCCTCAGCCGAATGCGGCACCGATGATCTGCTCGACGCGACCGGGCAGTTTGCCGCCCATGTGCAAGGTGTTCACCGAGTAGACGAGCCGGCGGCTCAGGTCGCGCGTGGCACCCATCCCGCTCGTGTAGCCGGGCCGGTCGCCCGTCTTCCCCCACAGCGTCAGCGAGCCCACCTGGAATTTGCCGAGCCCCATACCGTACGCCGCGGGCGGGTTGTTGTTCGGATCCTTGTCGCCGTCGTAGGTGGTGGTGTTCGGCGGAACGGTGAACATGAGCTCGAGCTGTGCGGGTGGCAGGAGCCCTCCGCCGAACAGCACCACCATGAAGCGATCCAGGTCCTCCGCGGTCGACACGATCCCCGCGGCCGACCACTGCAGCGACGGGTTGGCCGCCGTGACATCCACCCAGCCGTCGTCGGTGGCCTCGTATCCGTGTGCGTGCGGACCGGCGATCCGAGCATTGTCCGTGGGCGTACTCGTGCCGCGCAGGCGCAGCGGGCGAATGATTCGGTCGTGGATCTCCTTCTCCCAACTGTTCCCGGTGACGTTCTGGATCAGCAGGCCGGCCATCCAGTAGTCGGCATTGCCGTACCGCTGGTATTTTCCCGGATCGAACGCGAGCGGGACCGTCAGATCGAGCTGGCTACCGTCCGCCCAGTGGTCGTAGCGGTGCTCGAAGAACCAATCCGGCGTCTTGTGCGGCACCCCCACGCCGTTGAGCCCGCTCGTGTACGTCAACACCTGCCGCACGGTGATCGGCGGATAATCGGCCGGTAGCAATCCCGGCTGATAGTGCTGCACCGTACGCTCCAGGTCGAGACGTCCCTCAGCGACGAGCTGGAGAGCGACCACCGCGGTGAAGGCCTTGGTCATCGAGCCGATCCTGAACCGCCCGTTCTGCGGCACGCCCGCCCCGGTGCGCACGTCGCCCACGCCGGCGGTGCCCTGCCAGCATCCCGCGCTGCCACGGATCTGCACCAGCGCGCCGCTCGCTTCCGCATCCGGCAAGCGGCCTGTCTCGGCGGACGCATCTCCGATCGCCGCCTTGAGCTTGCTTTCGGACAACAAGGGCAATGTCGTCGGCGCGGAGGGCGGGAGAGGGCATTCTTGTGGTTCGGCAGCCGCCGCCGACGGTACGCCGACAGCACCGGCCACGATTGCCGTCGCGGCGACAACAGCGAAGATACGAGTACGTTTACGCATATCCGCACTCTGCCCGTCCTCACTGGACGATCACTCCGGCGGATTCCCTCCCCTGACCCTGGTTTTGCATCCGGCACAACCCTGATGCCGCTCGCCGAGCGTGACGACGGCTTCTCAAGCCGCTACCGGCAGGCCGCCCGTCGGTCATGCCCTCCGTCGTCAGCCCCACCCGAAGCGCCCGAGCGGGGCATCGACCAGTTGGTCGGCGAAGGCGGTGAGCGTGCCGGCACCTTGCCAGACGTCGTCCGGGCCATACGCGAAGTGCTCCGCGGCCGGCTTCCCCCGCCTCGCGGTGATGTGACGGTGGCTCTGCGGCGCTCTCCTCGGTGATGTACACATCGCAGACGAGATAGTTAGCTCGTCGGGAGCTGCGACATGAGGTGGCGGAGTTCGGCGACGTCCTTGACGCGCTCGGCGCGGGTGGCCGCCAGTGGTGACGCCAGCAGCGTGGTGACTCCGGCCGCGGCGAACTCGGTCAGCCGGTCCCGGATCTCGTCGGCCGGGCCGACCAGCGAGGTTTCCCGGACGAGATCGTCCGGGACCGCCGCCACAGCCTCGGCCCGGCGGCCGCCGAGGAAGAGATCCTGGATGCGCGAAGCCTCGCGCGCATAGCCGTAGCGGCGGACCAGGTCGTTGGAGAAGTTCCGGCCGCGGGCGCCCATCCCGCCGATGTAGAGCGCGAGCTGCGCGCGGTGGCGGTCGAGCAGCGCCGGGTCGGGTTCGGCCACGGCGAACGGGACGGGGACCATCACGTCGAGCGGGCCGAGGTCGGGCCGGCGTCGGGCCAGGCCCTCGGCGAGTGGCTCGGCGAAGACCCGCGACGCGATGCGGGGGGCGAGGAAGAGCGCCTGCCAGCCCTCGGCGATCTCGGCGGCCAGGGCGACGTTGCGCGGGCCCATCGCCGCCAGCAGGATCGGGATGCGGTCCCGCACCGGCCGGTTGATCAGCTTGAGCGGCTTTCCCAGGCCGGTCCCCCGTTCCACCGGCAGCGGGATCTGATACTTCTCCCCCTCGAAGACCAGCGTCTCGCGGCGCCAGACGCGCCGGCAGATCTCGACCACTTCCCGGGTACGGGCGAGCGGCGCGTCGTAGGGCACCCCGTGGAAGCCCTCGATCACCTGCGGGCCGGAGGCGCCCAGCCCCAGCGAGAAGCGGCCGCCCGAGACGTAGTCGAGCCCCGCCGCGGTCATCGCGGTGAGCGCCGGGGTCCGGGTGTAGAGCTGCATGACTCCGGATGCGAGCGTCATCCGCCGGGTCCGGGCCGCGAGGTAGCCGAGCTGGCTGACCGCGTCGAAACTGTACGCCTCCGGCACGACGACCATCTCGGCGCCGGCCGCCTCGTGCTCGACGACCTCCTCGACGGCGGCGGCGAAGCCCTCGCCGCTGTATCCGAGCTGGATTCCCAGGCGCATGTGTCAGAGGTCCGTGTCGTGGACGATCACCTGGCGGATCACGTCGCCGCGGCCGAGTGAACCCAGGGCGTCGTCGAGTTGGTCGAGCGGCAGCCGGTGGCTGATCATGCCCTCGATGTCGAGCCGGCCGGAGCGCCAGAGGGCGAGCAGGCGGTCGAAGTCGCGCGGCGGGTCGGCGGAGCCGTACAGCGAAGGGATGATCCGCTTGCCCTCGAAGAGCAGCTCGAAGGGGCTGAACTCGACCCGGTGTTCGGCGCTTCCGGCGCCGACCACGACGACGGTGCCGCCGCGGCGCGCCGCGGTCCACGCGGTGCGCAGCGTCGGCGGCACGGCCACGACGTCGAACGCGTAGTCGAAGCCCTCGCCGCCGGTGAGCTCGACGGACAGGTCGCCGAGCTCGTCGGGGGTGACCGCGTGGGTCGCGCCGAACCGCCGGGCCACGTCGTGCTTGGCCGGCACGGTGTCCACCGCCACGATGAGAGCCGCACCGGCGAGCCGGGCTCCCTGGATCGCGGCGATGCCCACCCCGCCGCAACCGATGATCACCACCGTGTCGCCGGGCCGGACGGCGGCGGTGTTGACGACCGCGCCCACACCGGTCATGACACCGCAGCCGACCAGGGCGGCCACCTCGTACGGAACATCCGCGGCGATCTTCACGGCGCCCGGGCGGGGCACCACGATCTCACTCGCGAAGGCACCGCAGCCGGCCATCGCGAACACCGGGGTGTCGCCGGCCATGAAGCGCGGTGCGGCATAGCCGGCCATCACGTGGGTGACGCACAGGTGGGGTTCGCCGCGGCGGCAGGAGGAACAGGTGCCGCAGGACGGCAGCCAGTTGACGGTCACCCGGTCGCCGGGGACGAGGCCCTCGACACCGTCGCCGGTCTCGACCACGTCGCCGGCCGCCTCGTGCCCGAGCACCGCCGGGACCGGTTGGGGCAGCGTCCCGCCGCGGGCGGACAGGTCGGAGTGGCAGACGCCGGCCGCCCGCACCCGGATCCGCACTTCGCCGGGGCCGGGCCCGAGCACGGTCACGTCGTCGCGGATGTCGAACTTCTCGGCACCGATCGTGTGGAGCACAGCAGCCCGCATCGCGCCTCCCCTAAAATTAGAACGCGTTCTACGCTAACGGGCGACACCCGAGGCGAGCAAGCGATTGGGCAACCGGGCCCGACGGTCGCCATAATGCCCGGGTGACGACCTCCAGGAAGGCCGCGCTGCCCTCGGAGCGCCGCGCGCATCTGATCCAGCTCGCCGGCGATCTCTTCGCCGAGAAGGGATACCGGGCCACCACGGTCCGCGAGATCGCCGACGCGGCCGGCATCCTCTCCGGCAGCCTCTACCACCACTTCGACTCCAAGGAGTCGATCGGTGACGAGATCCTGAGCGCGTTCCTCGACGACGTGCTCACCGGCTACCGCGCGGCGGTGGCCGACACCGACGACGCGCGCGCCGCGATCGAGCGGATCGTCCGCTCCAGCGCCGAGACCCTCCACCGGCACCGGGCCGCCCTCGCCATGCTGGAGAACGACTGGAGCTACTTCAGCGGCCAGCCGCGGTTCGCATACCTGCGCAAGGCGATGAAGGAGATCGAGAAGACCTGGGTGCAGCAGCTCGAACGGGGCAAGGAGACCGGGCAGTTCCGCGCCGATCTGGACGCCCGGCTGACCTACCGGCTGCTGCGCGACATCCTCTGGATTCCCACCTTCTGGCGGCAGGGACGGGGCACCGGCTGGAGCTCCGGCCAGATCGCCGACGGCCTCCTGCGCCTGCTCTTCGACGGCATCACCACCCGCCCCTGAATCGACCGAGGCCGATCACGGCGCGTCCTGTTACCCTACCCAAGCAAGCGTTTGGTTGCGGCTGCCAGGGAGGCCCGATGGGGCGGCTGGACGGCAAGGTGGCACTCATCACCGGCGGCGCCCGTGGCATGGGCAAGTCCCATGCGCGGCACTTCGCCGCCGAGGGCGCGCGGGTGGTGATCGGCGACGTGCTCGACGATCGCGGTCAGGCCGTCGCCGACGGACTCGGCGCGCAGACGTGCCGGTTCGTGCATCACGACGTGACGAGCGAGGCCGGCTGGGCCACCGCCGTGGCCACCACGCTGGACGCCTTCGGGCGGCTCGACGTGCTCGTGAACAACGCCGGCATCTTCCGGCACGCGCCGATCGGCGAGATGGCGCCGGACGAGTTCCGCCGGGTGATCGACGTCAACCTGGTCGGCTGCTGGCTGGGCATCCACCACGTCGTGGCACCGATGACCGCGTCCGGTGGCGGGTCGATCGTCAACGTCTCGTCGATCGAGGGCCTGGTCGGGGCGGCGGGACTGTCGGCGTACAGCGCCAGCAAGTTCGGCGTCCGGGGGATCACCAAGTCGGCGGCGCAGGAGCTCGGGCCGCTCGGCATCCGGGTCAACTCGGTGCATCCGGGCGGGGTGCTGACCGCGATGGCGGTCGCCGCGGGCGAGAGCATGACCGGGGTCGAGCCGGACGCGTTCCTCAAGTCGCTGCCGATCGCCCGGTTCGCCGAGCCGATCGAGATCTCGCGGCTGGTCGCCTTCCTCGCCTCGGACGAGTCCTCCTACAGCACGGGTGCCGAGTTCGTCGCGGACGGCGGCCTCCTCAGCGGACCCGGTTACTGACGCAATCGACGACGGACGACCGACGACGTGGACCGGAACGCCAACGCAATCGACGACGGACGACCGACGACGTGGACCGGAGTACAGACATGAACGAAGAACTGCCACTGTCCGGCCGCGTCGCGGCGGTGACCGGCGCGGCCAACGGCCTCGGCGCGACCGAGGCCGCCGCCCTCGCCGCCGCCGGCGCCCGGCTGGTCCTCAACGACCTGCCCGGCGCGGCCCTGGACGGCGTGGCCGACAAGATCCGGGCGTCCGGCGGCGAGGCGGTGCTCTGCCCCGGCGACGTCGCCGAGTGGTCGACCGGCCAGGAGCTCGTACGCCGGGCCGTGGAGTCGTACGGCGGCCTCGACATCCTGGTCAACAACGCCGGCGTGCTGCGCGACCGCATGGTCTTCTCGATGTCCGAGCAGGAGTGGGACGCGGTGATCCGGGTGCATCTGCGCGGGCACTTCGTCACCACCCGGTTCGCGACGGCGTACTGGCGGGACCGCAGCAAGACGACCGGCGCCCCGGTGTACGCCCGGATCGTCAACACGTCGTCCGAGGCGTTCCTGCTCGGCTCGGCCGGCCAGCCCAACTATGCGGCGGCCAAGGGCGGCATCGTCGCGCTGACCGTGTCCACCGCGCGTGGCTGCGCCCGGTACGGCGTACGCGCCAATGCGATCTGCCCCCGCGCCCGCACCGCGATGACCGGCGACCTGATGGGCCCGGCACCGCAGGGACCGGACCCGATGGCCCCGGAGCGGGTCGCGCCGCTGGTGACGGTCCTCGCCGGGCCGGCCGGGGCGCGGATCACCGGCGAGGTGTTCGTGGTGCACAGCGACGTGGTGGCGGTGCTCGGGCCGCCCACCGTCCGGGCGGCGTTCCATGCCGCGGACGGGCAGTGGTCGGCGGCCGCGCTGGACGCCGCGCTGGCGCCGCTGTTCTCCGGCTATCCGCCGCAGCCGGGCTTCGTCTGCGAGGAGACGCTGCCGCTGGCCCCCGCAACGTTCGGGGAGGAAGCGTGAAGTTGCGACCGCCGGCCCCGGGCACCTCGGGCGGGGAATCGTGAACCAGCGCACCGCGGTGCACATGCCGGCCGGCGAGGTGGCGGCCCTGCTGGCCGCCGGGCGCAAGCTGCAGGTGGCCACCATCAACCCGGACGGCACGCCGCATCTGGTCACCATGTTCTACGGGCTGCGGGGCGGGCGAATCGCCTTCTGGACCTACCGCGACTCGCAGAAGGCCCGCAACCTGGCCCGCGACCCCCGCCTGACCTGCCTGGTCGAGGACGGCGAGGACTACTTCGAGCTGCGCGGCGTCCAGGTGAGCGGTGTAGTGCGGCAGATCGACGACCTGGCCGGGGTGACGGAGATCGGCAAGCTGGTCGCGTCGCGGATGCCCGGCGGGCCGGGTGGCCCACCGGGCGAAACCGCGGTCATCGAGGAGTACGTGGAGCGGGCGGCCGGAAAGCGCGTGGCCTATCTGGTCGAGCCTCGCCGGACGGTGAGCTGGGACCACCGGCGGCTGCTCACATGAGCTCGTCGGTGGTGGGCAGCAGCACGGTCTTCACCTCGGTGTAGGCCTCGATGGAGCCCCGGCCGCCCTCCCTGCCGAGCCCGGACCGGCCGAACCCGCCGAAGGCCACGTGCGGCTCGAGCTGGTAGCCGTTGATCCCCACCGTGCCGGCCCGGACCGCGCGGGTCATTCGCCAGGCCCGCTTGACGTCGCCGGTCCACACCGTGGCGGACAGACCGTAGGACGTGTCGTTGGCGAGCCGGACGGCCTCGTCCTCGTCGGCGAACGGCACCACGGCCAGCACCGGGCCGAAGATCTCCTCCCGCGCGATGGTGGCGTCGTTGCTGACGTCGGCGAAGACCGCGGGGTTCACGAAGTTGCCGGCGGCCAGCTCGCCGTCGGGCCGGTCCCCGCCGCAGACCAGCCGGGCGCCCTCCTGCTGCCCGCGCTCGATGTAGCCGAGGACGCGGTGCAGGTGGCGCTCGTTGATCATCGGCGCCGCGGTGGTGCCCGGGTCGAAGGGGTCGCCGTAGGTGACCAGGCCCGCCATCCCCTCGGCGATCGCCAGGAACTCGTCGTAGACGTCGCGGTGGACCAGGGCCCGGCTCTGCGCCACGCACGCCTGACCGGAGAGGCCCAGCGTGACCGTGCCCATGGTGACCGTCGCGGCCGCGTACACCTCGGCGTCGGGGAAGACGATCGACGGGCTCTTGCCGCCGAGCTCTAGGCTGACCCGCTTGGTGCCCTCCGCCGCGGCGGCCATCACCCGGCGGCCCACGGTCCGGCTGCCGGTGAAGGTGATCTTGTCGATGAGCGGGTGGTTGATCAGCGCGTCGCCGGTCGTCTCGCCCGGGCCCGTCACCACGTTCAGCACGCCCGGAGGGAGGCCGGCCTCCTCGATCAGCCGGGAGAGCCGCAGCAGGGCGAACGTCGCGAACTCCGACGGCTTGAGCACCACCGTGCAGCCGGCCGCCAGCGCCGGCGCCAGCTTCTGCGCGGCCAGCAGCAGCGGCGCGTTCCACGGCACCACGGCGGCCACCACGCCGACCGGTTCGCGCAGGGTCAGCACGGCGTGCTCACCGCCCTGATAGGCCGGAAGCGTCTCGCCACCCAGCTTGTCGACCCAGCCCGCGTGGTGGTCGAAGACGTCGGCCACGCACTCGGTCGACATCGCGTATGCCTGGCCGAAGGTGAGCGGCATGCCGTTGTCGAGCGCCAGCAGGGTGTCCAGCTCGCCGGCGTGTGAGCGGATCAGCTCGGCGATGCGGTGCAGCACCCGGATCCGCTCCTTGGCGCGGGAGCGGGGCCACGGTCCCTCGTCGAACGCGCGGCGGGCGCTGCGCACGGCGGCGTCGACATCGGCGGCGGCGGCCACCGCGAACTCGCCGACCTGCTCCCCCGTCGCCGGGTGCGCATGGGTCCACGTACGACCGTCGGCGGCCGGGCGCCACGCGTCCCCGATGAGCAGCTCGCCGGCGGTCAGGCCGACCTCGTCCCGCCTCGACTTGATCGAGAGAACCATGAGACACCTCCGGCAGAAGGGATTGAAACACGTTCTACTTCTGCGGAGGGTACGCCGCGGCCCGCGGGTCTGCCAGATACCCGGGCCATTCGCCGCCGCCGTGCACGGCCAGCGCGGAGCCGCTCACATAGCCGGCCAGCGGCGAGGCGAGCAGCAGGCAGGCGCCGGCGACCTCGGCGGGCGTCGCGGCGCGGCCCAGCGGCACGGTGCGCGCCACCGCCTCCGGGTCCACCAGCGGCCCCGCCGCGGTGTCGACCGGACCGACGACCAGGGTGTTCACCCGCACCTTCGGGGCCCACTCCATGGCCAGGCTCGTCGCGAGATGGTGCAGCCCGGCCTTGGCCGCGCCGTACGCGGCGGCGCCGGGCGACGGGCGCGCCCCGCTCACGCTGCCCACCATGAGGATGAGCCCGCCGCCGGACTGTTCCCGCATGACGGGGCAGGCCGCCTGCGAGACGTGCAACGGCGCGAGCAGGTTGAGCTCGAGGATCTTCGCGTGCAGCCGGGGCGAGGCGGAGTCCGCCGGGGCGGGCGGCGCTCCCCCGGCGTTGTTCACCAGCACGTCGACGCCGCCGAACCGCTTGACCGCCGCGGCGATGAGCGCGGCGGCCTGCTCCGAGTCACGAACGTCGGCCCGCACGAACTCGGCCGTCCCCTCGCCCGACCGCGGCAGCTCGGTGGGTTCGTGGCGCCCGCAGACCAGCACCCGGGCGCCGGCGGCCAGGAAGGCGGTGGCGATCGCGGCCCCGATGCCCCGCGTCCCACCGGTGACGACCACGCAACGACCGGCGAGGTCCAGGGGGTCCATCCGTCGATCGTAGACCACCAAGCAAGCGCTAGGTTACGCTGCGGCCGTGGGCGTACACCTGCACTCCGGAACCGTCACCGAGGTGGTCTTCGACTTCCCGCCGGTCAACGCGCTGCCGGCGGCCGGCTGGACGGAGCTCGCCGAGGCCCTCGCCACGGCCGGCGCCGAGCCGGACACCCGCGTGGTGGTCCTGGCGGCCGAGGGCCGCGGCTTCTGCGCCGGCGTGGACATCAAAGAGATGCAACGCTCCCCGGGGCATGAGGCGCTGCTGGCCGCCAACCGGGGCTGCGCCGCGGCGTTCGCCGCGGTGTACGAGTGCCCGGTCCCGGTGATCGCCGCGGTGCAGGGCTTCTGCCTCGGCGGCGGCGTCGGCCTGGTGGGCAACGCCGACCTGATCGTGGCGGCCGATGACGCCGTCATCGGCCTGCCCGAGGTGGACCGGGGCGCGCTCGGCGCGGCCACCCACCTGTCCCGGCTGGTGCCGCCCCAGCTCATGCGGACGATGGTCTACACGTGCCGCACGGTGTCCGCCCACGATCTGCACCGGTACGGCACGGTGCTCTCGGTGGTGCCCGCCGCCGAGCTGCGCAAGGCGGCCCGCGAGGTGGCCGAGGAGATCGCGGCCAAGGACCCGGTGGTGATCCGACGGGCCAAGGAGGCCCTCAACGGCATCGATCCGGTCGACGTCAAGCGGTCGTACCGGTTCGAGCAGGGCTTCACCTTCGAGCTGAACCTGAGCGGCGCCGGCGACCGCGCCCGGCAGCGCTTCGTCGAGGGGCGGTGAGGCGTGGGCACGCAGATGTCCGTCGCGGACGTGGTCGGTGAACTGCGGTCCGGGATGACGATCGGGATCGGCGGCTGGGGTTCCCGGCGCAAGCCGATGGCGCTGATCCGCGCGATCGCCCGGTCCGGGCTGACCGGCCTGACCGTGGTGAGCTTCGGCGGGCCGGACGTCGGGCTGCTGATCGCGGCGGGCTGCGTACGCCGGGTGGTGACCGGCTTCGTCTCGCTGGACAGCATCCCGCTGGAGCCGCACTTCCGCCGGGCACGGCAGGAGGGCACGGTGACCCTGACCGAGCTGGACGAGGGAATGCTCTACTGGGGACTGCTGGCCGCCGCGAACCGGCTGCCGTTCCTGCCGATGCGGGCCGGGCTCGGCTCCGACGTGCCGCGGGTCGGCCCGGAGCTGCGGACCGTCCGTTCGCCGTACCCCGACGGCGAGGAGTTTCTCGCGGTGCCGGCGCTGCCGCTGGATGCCGCGCTGATCCACCTCAACCGGGCCGACGAGCGGGGCAACGGGCGCTATCTCGGCCCCGATCCCTACTTCGACGACTTGTTCTGCCTGGCCGCGCGGCGCCGCTACCTGTCCTGCGAGCGTGTGGTGGGCACGACCGAGCTGGTGGACGGCGGGCCGCCGCAGGGGCTGCTGGTCAACCGGATGATGGTGGACGGCGTGGTGGCCACCCCGAACGGCGCGCACTTCACGAGTTGCGTGCCCGACTACGGCCGCGACGAGGCGTTCCAGCGCGAGTACGCGGCCGCCGCGGCCAGCCCACCGGAGTGGGACCGGTTCCGCGAGACCTACCTGGACGGCGACGAGGCCGGCTACCAGAAGGCGGTGCGGGCACGATGAGCGCACCGACCCGCGCGGAGGTCTGCGTGGTCGCGTGCGCGGAGACCTGGCGCGGCGACGGCGCGATCCTCGCCGGCCCCATGGCGCTCATCCCCCGCCTCGGCGCCCGGCTGGCGCAGCTCACCTTCGCCCCGGACCTCGTGCTGAGCGACGGTGAGGCGGCCCTCGTGCACGGCGACGCGGTCGAGGGCTGGCTGCCGTACCGCGCGGTGTTCCAGGTGGTGGCCTCGGGCCGGCGGCACGCGATGATGGGGGCGAGCCAGCTCGACCGCCACGGCAACCAGAACATCTCCTGCATCGGCGACTGGTCCCGGCCGAGCCGTCAACTCCTCGGCGTTCGCGGCGCGCCCGGCAACACCGTCAACCACGTCGTCAGCTACTGGGTGCCGCGGCATTCCCCGCGGATCTTCGTGGAGCGGGTCGACATGGTGTGCGGCATCGGCTACGACCGGGCCGCGGAACTCGGCGCGCCGGCCAACCGGTTCCACGAGATCCGTACGGTGGTCACCGATCTCGCCGTCCTGGACTTCGCGACCCCGGACCGCCGCATGCGGCTGCGCTCGGTGCACCCCGGCGTCACCGCGGCCGAGGTCGCACGGGCCACGGGCTTCCCGCTCGCCGCGCCGGCCGACGTGCCGCAGACCCGGCCGCCCACCACGGAGGAGCTGGCGCTGATCCGGGACCGTCTGGACCCGGACGGGTTGCGGGAGAGGGAACTGCGATGAGGACCCGCCTCACCGAGCTGCTCGGCTGCCGGCACCCGATCGTGCAGACCGGCATGGGATTCGTGTCCACACCCGCGCTGGTGGCAGCCACCTCGGGCGCGGGCGGCTTCGGGATCATCGCCTCCGCCGCCATGAGCCTCGACGAGCTGCGCGACGCCGTCCGCGAGGTGCGGCGGCACACCGACGCGCCGTTCGGGGTGAACGTCCGCGCCGACATCCCGGACGCCGCGGACCGCATCGACCTGCTGGTCCGCGAGCGGGTACGGCTGGCCTCGTTCGCGCTCGCGCCGAGCCGCGAGCTGATCCGCCGCTGCGCCGACGGCGGCGTGCTCACGATGCCCTCGGTCGGCGCGCTGCGGCACGCCGAGAAGGTGAGCGGCTGGGGTGTGGACGCGGTCCTGGTGCAGGGCGGCGAGGGCGGCGGGCACACCGGGCCGGTGCCCACCACCCTGTTGCTGCCGCAGGTGGTCGACGCCGTCGGTGTGCCCGTGGTGGCGGCCGGCGGCTTCTTCGACGGCCGGGGGCTGGTGGCCGCGCTGGCGTACGGCGCCGCCGGCATCGCCATGGGCACGCGGTTTCTGCTCACCTCGGACAGCCCGGTCGGTGCGGCGGTCAAGCGCCACTACCTGGCCGCGTCGGTCACCGGCACGGTGGTCACCACCCGGGTCGACGGCGTGCCGCACCGGGTGTTGCGCACCCCGTTCGTCGAGGCGCTCGAACGCTCCGGGCGGGTCTACGGCCTGGCCCGGTCGCTGCGGCACGCGCGCGCGTTCCGGCGCGAGACCGGCCTGTCGTGGGCGGCGCTGCTGCGGACCGGTCGCGCCACCCGGCGGGACCGCGGATTGTCGTGGGCGCAGACGGTGATGGCGGCCAACACCCCGGCGCTGCTGCGGACGTCGATGGTGCAGGGCCGGCCCGAGTCCGGGGTGATGCCGGCCGGTCAGGTGGCCGGGCTCATCGACGACCTGCCGTCCTGCGCCGAGCTCATCGAGCGCATCATGAAGGAGGCGGACGACCGGCTCGCCGTGCTCAGCAGCGCTCGATGACGGTGACGTTCGCCTGTCCCCCGCCCTCGCACATGGTCAGCAGGCCGTAGCGCCCTCCGGTGCGCTCCAGCTCGTGCAGCAGGGAGGTGAGCAGCCGGGCGCCGGTGGCGCCGAGCGGATGCCCGAGCGCGATCGCGCCGCCGTTGACGTTGACGCGCTCCGGGTCGGCGCCGGTCTCCCGCAGCCAGGCGAGCACCACGGCGGCGAACGCCTCGTTGACCTCGCACAGGTCGATGTCCGCGATCGCCATGCCGGCGCGGCGCAGCGCATGGGCGGTCGCCTCGAACGGGGCGGTGAGCATCAGCACGGGATCGCCGCCGCGGGCGGAGATGTGGTGGATCCGGGCGCGGGGGTGCAGGCCGTGCGTGCGTACGGCGGCCTCGGAGGCGACGAGCAGCGCGGCGGCACCGTCGGCGAGCTGGCTCGACGTGGCCGCGGTGGTGGCGCCGTCCGGGCGCAGCGGTGCCAGCGCGGCCATCCGCGCGGCCGAGGTGTCCCGGCGCGGGCCCTCGTCGGTGCCGCACCCGCCCAGCGGCGCGATCTCGGCGGCGAACCGGCCCTCGTCGATCGCGCGGATCGCCCGCCGGTGGCTGGTCAGTGCGTACTCGTCGAGGTCGCCGCGGGTCAGGCCCCACTTCGCGGCGATCTCGTCGGCGCTGCGGAACTGCGAGATCTCCTGGTCGCCGTAGCGGGCGGCCCATCCGGCCGAACCCGCGTACGGCCCGTGCGGCGCCATGGCGCTGCCGATCGGCACCTGGCTCATGCTCTGCACGCCGCCGGCCACCACCAGGTCGGCGGTGCCGCTCAGGACCGCCTGCGCGGCGAAGTGGACCGCCTGCTGGGCGGAGCCGCACTGCCGGTCGACCGTCACGCCGGGCACGTGCTCGGGCAGGCCCGCGGCGAGCCAGCTCGTCCGGGCGATGTCGCCGGACTGCGGGCCGATCGTGTCCACGCAGCCGAGGACGACGTCGTCGACGGCGGCCGGATCGGCCCCCGTGCGCGTCAGCAGCGCGGAGATGACGTGCGCGCCGAGATCCGCCGGGTGGACCGCGGCCAGCCCGCCGCCGCGGCGGCCGACGGGGGTACGGACAGCACCGACCAGAAACGCCTCCACGGTTGACGCCCTCCGCCCCATCGTCTCTACTAGAACCTGTTCTAATCTAACGGATCGGGGCCACCCATGCACGTCGGATACACGCCGGCGCACGTGCAGCTGCGCCGGCAGCTTCGGGCATACTTCGCCGACCTGATGACGCCGTCGCTGCGCGAAGCACTGACCGACCAGGACGGCGAATACGGCGACGGCGACGCGTACCGGACGGTGGTGCGCCAGTTGGGCCGCGACGGCTGGCTGGCGCTCGGCTGGCCGGTGGAGCACGGCGGCGGCGGGCGGTCGCGGATGGAGCAGCTCGTCTTCGCCGACGAGGCCGCGATGGCCGGGGTGCCGGTGCCGTTCCTGACCCTCTTCACGGTCGGTCCGACGATCATGCGACACGGCACGCCCGAGCAGCGCGCCGAGCTGCTGCCGCGGATCGCCGCCGGCGAGGTCCACTTCTCGATCGGCTACTCGGAACCGGACGCCGGCACCGACCTCGCGGCGCTGCGCACCCGGGCGGTCCGCGACGGCGACCACTACGTCGTCACCGGCCAGAAGATGTGGACGAGCCTCATCCAGTACGCCGACTACGTCTGGCTCGCCTGCCGCACCGATCCGGAGGCGCCCCGCCACAAGGGTCTGTCGATCCTCATCGTGCCCACCGACGCGCCCGGCTTCTCCTGGACGCCGGTGCGCACCGTGGCCGGACCGACCACCAGCGCGACCTACTACGCCGACGTGCGGGTCCCGGCGACCGCGCTGGTGGGAGTGGAGAACCAGGGTTGGCGACTGATCACCGACCAGCTCAACCACGAGCGGGTGGCGCTCACCTCGGCCGCCCCGCTGCGCCGGGCGCTGCGCGAGGTCGCCGACTGGGCCGGCCAGACCCGGCTCGGCGACGGCCGGCGGGTGATCGACCAGGAGTGGGTGCGGCTGCATCTCGCCCGGGTGCACGCGCGGACCGAGGTGCTGAAGCTGTTCAACTGGCGCACGGCGTCCGACGGCGACGGCACGCTCGCCGCGGCCGGGGCCTCGGCCGGCAAGGTGTACGGCACCGAGCTGGCGGTCGAGGCGTACCGCCTGCTCATGGAGGTGCTCGGGCCGGCCGCCACGGTCCGGGCCGGCTCGCCCGGCGCGCTGCTGCACGGCCGGATCGAGCGCATGCACCGTGCGTCGCTGATCCTCACCTTCGGCGGCGGCACGAACGAGGTGCAGCGGGACATCATCGCGGCCGGGCCGCTCGGCCTGCCCGTGCGCCGATAGGGGTGCTGACGTGGACTTCTCATTGAGCGACGAGGCGCGGGAGCTGGCCGCCCTGACGCGGGACCTGGCGGCCTCCGGCCGTCCGCTGTGGCCGGCGCTGGCCGACGCCGGCGTGCTCGCCGCCGCCCTGCCCAAGCGGGCGGGCGGCGAGGGGTACGGGCTGCTGGAGCAGTGCGCCATCCTGATCGAGCTGGGTCGGGCCGCGGCCGCCGTGCCGTACCTGCCGTCGATCGTGGTGGCGGCCGGCACGCTGGCCCGGTTCGGCACCGAGGAGCAGGTGACCGAGTGGGCCGTTCCGGCGAGCCGGGGCGAGGTCGTGCTCACCGCCACGGCCGGCACGGTCCGCGCCGAGCGGGTCAAGCAGGGCTGGCGGCTGGACGGCACGATCCCGGCCGTCCCGGCCGCGATCGCCGCCAGCATGCTGCTGGTGCCGACGGAGGCGGGGATCTTCCTGGTCAGGCCGGACGACGACGGTGTCGCCGTGGAGGAACAGCACGTGGCCGGCGGCCCCGGCGCGGGCCTGCTGCGGTGCGACGGCACGGTCGTGCCCGGCGACCGGCTGCTCGCGGACCCGGCACCGAGGGCCTGGCTGGGCGCGTACGCGACGGTCGGCACGTGCGCGGCCCAGCTCGGCGTGGTGGAACGGGCCCTGGAGATGACCGCGGAGTACGCGCGTACCCGGGTCCAGTTCGAGCGGCCGATCGGGGCGTTTCAGGCCGTCGCGCAGCGGCTGGCCGACGCCTACATCGACGTCGAGGCGCTACGGGTCGCGCTCTGGCAGGCCGCCTGGCGGCTGTCCGAGCATCCGGGCGCCGCCGCCGAGGTGGCCACGGCGGGCTTCTGGGCCGCCGAGGCGGGGCATCGGGTGGCGCACACCGCGGTGCACGTCCACGGCGGCGTCGGCATCGACGTCGAATACCCGCTGCACCGGTACTTCCTCGCCGCGAAGTACCACGAGTTCCTGCTGGGCGGTGCCACGGCGCAGTTGCTGGCCCTCGGCGACACCCTGCGGTCGCCGGTCGAACGCGTGGGAGTTTTCGAATGAAGTTCACCCTCGGCATCGCGCTGAACCCACTGGACCAGCTCATCGAGCTCGCCCGGACCGCCGAGGAGTGCGGCTTCTCGGCGATCGCCCTGCCCGACTCCCTCTTCTACGGTGAGCACGCCGGCGCGGCCTATCCGTACACCTCGGACGGCCGGCGGTTCTGGACCGCCGACACGCCCTGGGCCGACCCGATGGTCACCGCCGGGGCGCTGGGCGCGGTCACCGAGCGGATCCGCTTCTATACCCAGGTGCTCAAGCTCGGGCCGCGCAATCCGGTGCTGCTGGCGCGCCAGGTGGGCTCGGTGGCGAACCTGACCGGCAACCGGTTCGGCCTCGGCGTCGGGCTCGGCTGGAATCCCGAGGAGTCGCTGTGGTGCGGCGCCCCGTTCACCGAGCGGGCGGGCCGGGCCGACGAGGCGATCGAGGTGCTGCGGCTCATCCTCGGCGGCGGCATGGTGGAGTACCACGGCAAGCACTTCGACTTCGGCCGGTTGCAGATGAGCCCCGCGCCGAGCGAGCCGGTCCCGATCTACGTGGGAGGCCACGCCGAGCCGGCGCTGCGCCGCGCGGCGCGCACCGGCGACGGCTGGACCTCGGCCATGATCCGCTTCGACGACCTGTCGGAGATCATCGCGCGCCTGTCGCGCCTGCGCACCGAGTACGGCCGGGACGGCGAGCCGTTCGAGATCCAGGCGGTATGCGTGGACGCTGCCGGGCTCGACGGCTTCCGCCGGCAGGCCGACATCGGGGTGACCGACGCGATCGTGATGCCCTGGATCGCGGAGGGGACCGGGTTCGACGCCCCGGTGGCCGCCAAGAAGGACGCTCTGCGCCGGTTCGCGGATCAGATCATCGGCCGGATGGGCTGACGCCGGGGTAGGTGGCCAGATAGTCACCGAACGCCTCGTCGACCTCGGCCGCGGTAAGCCCGAAGTCGGCGAGCTCGTACCGGTGCGCGGGGCGGGCGAGACCCGAGCGGCTCCGGGCGTGCAGGGCCAGCATCGCGGTCCGCGCCTGCGGGCTGAGCGGGCGGCCCAGCCGGTCGTAGATCGCCGCGACGATCCCGATCGGATCGGCCACGAAGTCGTCGTAGCCGACGTCGATGAAGTGCTCCGGGGCGTGCCGCTCCCGGTCGGCGAGGAACCGGCGTACGCCGCGCGACCAGAGCGCGAGCTGGCCGCGCCCGACCGTCTCGCCTCCGAACCGCTCGGACCAGCCGCGTGCGGCCCGGGCGTTGAGGCTGCACACCGACGCGATCGCGGTGCGCGGCGCCCGGTGGGTCTGGATCACCACGGCGTCGGGATAGGCGGCGAGCAGCGCGTCCAGGGCGAACAGGTGGCTGGGGTTCTTCAGCACCCAGCGGCGGTCCCGGTCCGGCAGGCCGATGAGCTGCAGATTCCGCCGGTGCCGGCGGTAGGCCGAAGTCCAGTCCTGCGTCGCCAGCCAGCCGGAGTAGGCCGGGATGTGCGCCAGGCACTCGAAGGACACCGACCTCATCGACTGGCACAGCAGCCGCCAGCATTCCTCGACCTGGTCGGCGGCGGTGTAGTGCATGCCCATGAACTCCGGGTCGGACTCGTGGTGCCGTCCGAACCCGGCCTGCAGCGCGGAATAGACGGGATGGGACTCCCAGTCCTGGCGGGGCGGCCGGGGCTGCGGTGCCTCGGCGAGCCAGAGCTCGAGGCCCTGGTGCGCCGGGTCGGCGGCGAGCAGGCGGTGCAGGGCCGTCGTACCGGTGCGCGGCAGGCCGGTCACGAAGATCGGCCGGGTCACGGCCACCGACGCGTGCTCCGGATGCTGCCGCCAGGCCGCCTCACTGAGCAGCCGCGACACCAGCGCCGTGCGCACCATCGCCCGGGTCGCCCTGCTGCCGGCCGGGGTGAAAGCACTCTCCGTCGCGTACGAGGCCAGCAGCACCCGCAGACCGTCGAGGTAGTCGTCGTCGCCGAAGTCGTCCAGGCCGGTGAGCCGGGTGGCCGAGGCGTGCAGGTCCTCGACCGTACCCACGTCGGTGCGGGTGGTGTGCATGCCGGTCCCCCTCGCTCAGTGGTGGAACTCTCCGCAGTTCACGTCGAGGCACTGGCCGGTGATGCCGCGGGCGAGGTCGGAGGCGAGGAAGAGGACGGCGTCGGCGATCTCGTCCGGCTCCGGCAGCCGGCGCAGGTCGGTGGTGGCCGCGGTCTCGTCGTAGATCTGCTGCGCCGGCACCCCCCGCTCGGCGGCCTGGTACTCGAACCAGGCCCGCAGGCTGTCCGCCCAGATCCAGCCGGGGGCCACCGAGTTCACCCGTACGCCGTGCGGGCCGAGCTCGCCGGCCAGGTTCTGCGCGACGGCGAGCAACCCCACCTTGGAGAGCTTGTACGGGCCGAACGGGCGCCGGGAGTGCCGCAGCACCGCGGAGTTGACCATCACCACCGAGCCGCCGGCCGCCACCAGGGCCGGGGTGAGCAGCCGGGTCAGCCGCAGCGCGGCGAGCACGTTGGTCTCGAAGCCGGCCCGCAGGTCGTCGAGGTCCACCCGGCCCAGGCTGCGCATCGGCGGCATCACGAACGCGTTGTTCACCAGCGCGTCCACCCGGCCGAACTCGGCCAGCGCGGCGTCGGCCAGCCGCTGGGCGGCCGCGTCGTCGGTGAGATCGGTGGGCACGACCAGCGCCCGGCGGCCCGCGGCGGTCACCTTCCCGGCCACCTCGGCCAGGTAGGACTCCGTGCGGGCGGCGAGGACCACGTCGGCGCCGGACTGCGCGGCCCGGACGGCAACGGCCTGACCCAGCCCCGGCCCGACCCCGGCGACCAGCACGACTCTGTCCGCCATCAACACCGGTTCCACCCCCACGACTTCCACCCCCACGACCGGAACGCCGGCAGCATCGCGCTCACCCCAGCATCCGGAACGCCACCGCGGCCTGCCGGGCGGCGATCCGCTCCCGGTAGGCGGCCGGATCGATCGGCTCGTGGTACGGCAGCGCCTTGGGCAGGTCCTCCACGGCGACGACCTCCGTCTGCGGCCCGTCCTCGGCGGTCAACGCGCGCGACAGCCGCTGCCAGCGCAGTTGGATGTAGCCGCGGCGGTGGCCGGTGCACTCCAGCCAGTTCGCCACGCCCGGGTCACGCTCGCTGATGACGTACCGGATCATGCCGTCCGGATCGACGCGCGCCTGGGACACGGTGAGGCTCGTCTGATGGTTGATGTAGTCCAGCGAGACGTACCACATGCTGCCCAACTGGATGCCCTGGTACGGCGCGTCGGAGGCGGGAACGGTGACCACCATCGCCCGGTCGTCGCCGAGGTCGTAGTGGCCCACCGACGAATACTGGGTGGCCAGACCGCCGGGCGTCGGGCGGGGCGGGGTCAGGGTGTTCACCGGTAGTCCAAGGTAGAACCGCTCGGCGAAGGCGAGGAAAGTGCGCAACCGGCTCAGCAGGATCTTGCCGGCCACCGCATACCGCTTACCGAGGGTGGCGTGGGTGGGCGGCGGCGGGGCCTGGCCGATCCGGTCGGCGCGGTGGATGCGGATCGTGCCGGGCTCCTCGCCGGCCCAGTCGCTGAACACCTCGCGCACGACGAGCATGGCCGACCCGGGGGCGAGCGGGAACGCGTCGGCGCCCGAGACGCCGGGACCGAACCGGAGCCGGAAGGCACCGTCGGGGTCGAGGCGGATGTCCCGGTCGTCGAAGGCGGCGAGACTGCCCGGGACCTCGAGCGGCGTGTAGTCACCGTCGAGGATCTGGAAGCTCAGGTCGCTCGTCCCTCCCCGGCGCCCGGTGACCACGTACTCCGCGTCGGCGCGCAGCCAGGCGTGGAAGTACAGGGTGTCGGGGTTGTCCAGCCCGAGCTTCGTGTAGGGCCCGGTGGACCGGACGAAGTACGGAAAGTCGCGGTCGTAGGCCCACGCCATCTGCAGCGACGCCCGGATGCTGCCCGCGAGGTAGTCGTACCCCTCGACCAGGTCCTGGTCGCTCTGGACGTGCGGGGCCCCGACGATGATCTTTTCCGCGTCGTGGATCGCTTCCGTGAACCGCTGGGTAAGCACGGCTCATGCTAGAACGCGTTCTATTCTGTGGTCAACGTACGGTGGAGTGTCCGCTTGACCGTACGAAGAACGTGTTTCAGTCTTGGCACGTGGACGAGACGATGCGGGCGTACCGGATGATCGAGTGGGACCGCGCGCCGAGGGCGGTCGAGGTGCCGGTGCCGGCACCGGGCGCCGGGCAGGTGCTGGTGCGGGTGGCCGGTTGCGGGCTGTGCCGGTCCGACCTGACGATGCGGCGGATGCCGCGGGCGGGCGGCGAGCGGCTGGGCTGGACGATGCCGTTCACCCTGGGCCACGAGACGGCCGGATGGGTCGCCGCACTCGGCGCCGGCGTCGGCGGCCTCGCCGAGGGTGACCCGGTCGCGCTGGCCGCCTCGGCTTCCTGCGGCACCTGCTGGTTCTGCGTCCGGGGACTGGACAACGGCTGCCCGCACGGGCTCGCCGGCCGCGGATACGGACGCGACGGCGGCCTCGCGGACTACGTCCTGGTGAGCGGCCGCCGCGGCCTGCTGCCGCTGGGCGGCCTCGACCCGGCACACGCCGGCCCGCTCACCGACGCGGGAGCCACGGCCTACCACGCGGTCCGGCGGGCGCTGCCCCGCATCACCGCCGGCGGCACCGTGGCGGTGCTGGGCGCGGGCGGGCTGGGCCTGTTCGCGGTGCAGTTCCTGCGGGTGCTGACCGCGGCCCGGGTGGTGGCCGTGGATCCCGGCAGCGACCGGCGCGCCCTCGCGGAGGAGGCCGGGGCCGTGCCGCTGGACGGCGTGGACGCCTCGACGGCCGGACGCCTGCGGCAGCTCACCGGGCGCACCGGCGCGGACGCGGTGCTCGACTTCGTCGGCACCGACGAGACCATCGCCGCGGGCGTCGCGGCGGTCCGGGCCGGCGGGGCGTACGGGCTCGTGGGATCGGCGGGCGGCCGGCTCACGAAGCCCTGGTTCGGCACGCTGCCGCGCGACGGCGAGGTCTACACCTTCCAGGGCGCCACGATCGCGGACGCGAGTGAGGTGATCTCCCTGGCCGGTGCCGGTCTGATCCACAACCGGGTCGAGGAGTTCGCGTTCGACGCACTCGACGAGGCGTACGCCCGGCTCGCGGCCGGGACCCTCGACGGTCGCGCCGTGATCGTTTTTGATCGTTAGCACTCATCTTCGGTCCGGAGTGGAGCCCTTACCGAACGCGAACAGTATCCGCGTAAAGTCCTGACCCGAACCGGGTTTGCTGTCCCAGGCGAACCCCCGGTTCGTCTTTTTTTGCCCACCCCGCAGGAGACTCCATGCACACCAGACTGACCCTCCGACGCGCGCTCGCCGTGCCGGTGGTCGCCGTGGCCCTCGCCGGCACGGTGCTGGCACCGGCCGCGCCGATCCAGGCCGCCCCTGTCGACGACGCCGTCCGCAGCAACTGGCTCGGCTTCGGGTACAACCAGGACCCGCTGTACCGCGGCCGCCACGACATCCCACCCGGCAACGGCGAGTGGCCCGACTCCGAGTTCAGGAAGCTGACCAAGCGCACCGACTACATGAACCCCGGCCTGGTGCGGATCATGTTCAACCGCCCGTGGTTCAACCCGTCCGAGAAGGTCGGCCAGTACAACTGGGACACCTTCCAGATGAGGAACGCCTTCCGGATCCTGGAGCACTACAAGAAGCAGGGCACCAAGGTGGTGACCGGCATGTGGGGTCTGAACAGCCCGGACTTCTACACCTCGCCCGAGGCCGCCACGCTCCAGGCCGACCTGATGCGCAAGCTCGTCAAGGACAAGGGCTTCACCAACGTCGTCCGGTACAACGGCATCAACGAGCCCAACAACGACAAGGGTCTCAAGTACGCGAACTGGGTCACCGCCACCGCGAACCTGCGCGCGGCGTTCGACCGCGCCGGCCTGGAGCCCGACCTGATCGGCGGTCCGGACACCGCGGAGGCGAGCATCGCCGCCCAGGAGGGCGACCTGGGCTCGATGTCCGTGCCGAAGGCGAACGCCGGGACCCCCCAGAACCTCGTCTGGAAGAGAGTGGGCCTGACAGGCTTCTCCGCCCGCTTCTACCGCACGCCCGACGCGCGCGGCGTCCACTGGACGTTCCAGGCCTCGAAGAACGGCACCGACTGGACCGACATCGACGTGCAGGAGACCGCGCCGGTCAAGACCCACGCCACCACCCCGTGGTACCGCGTCGACGTCTCCCCGCGCGCGTTCCCGGACGGCACCAAGTTCCTGCGGCTGACGATGCCGCCGGTCCAGGGCATCGAGCGGGCCGTCTCCAAGGTCACCCTGTTCACCGCGTCCGGCGCGACCACGGATCCGATGAACGACCTCGCCCTGACCCATTCGCACAGCTCGGGCTGGACCTTCCCGGGCGGCGGCACCACGGTCCAGGACTGGTGGTTGCAGTCCGCGATGGACCGCGAGGTCGCCCAGTACGAGGCCCACTTCTACGTGCACGAGGTGGACATCCCCGGCTCGCCGCCCGAATACCCCGAGGCGACGCTGACCGAGGCGGTGAAGCAGCTCAAGGAGGCCAGCGGCGGCGGATCCGTGATCCTCGGTGAGACCGGCATGAAGGCGCCCGGCGACGACCCCGACAAGGACTACAACTTCGCCAAGGAACCGGCCCAGGCCGTGCGCATGGCCGACCTCGCGGTGCAGGAGGCGCGGGCCGGTGTGGACGGCGCCATGGCGTGGTGCCTCGACGGGTACGCCGAGAAGACCTCGTGCGGGATGTGGGACCACTACGAGCCCCTCGACCCCACGACGCTGCGGCCCTGGTTCTACACCTGGAGCCTGCTCTGCCGTTACCTGCCGGCCGGCACCGAGATGTACGCGCCGCCGCAGCCGACCGGCGTGCGGGTGCTCAAGGCCAAGCTGCCGGGCGACAAGGGCTGGACGTTCGTCCTGGTCAACCGCAACAGCACCACGGCCCGGGTGTCCATCACCGCGCCGACCGGACGGATCGAGTTGGACAAGTACGTCTACACCGAGGGCAACGCGCCGGTCGACTCGGACGGCTTCCCGAAGGCTGCCGAGCGCCTCACCGCCAGCTTCGACAACGGTAAGGAACTGAGCGTCGCGGCCAACGGGGTCGCGATCTTCACCACCGCGTCCTGACCCCCGGTCCGGCCGGTCGCCCCGGCTAACCGAGTTTCCGCAGGCGGTTCAGCGTCTCGTCCGCCTCGGCGACCAGGTCGGCCAGCACCTCGGCGACCGGCCGGACCCGGTTCATCCGGCCCACGATCTGACCCACCGGCATCGGCACGACGCTCGGGTCCCCGGCCGCCATGAGCCGGGAGTGCGCGCCGGCGACCAGCATGTTCTGCAGCGGCATCGGCAGCGGCTCCGGCGCCTGGGGCTCGGTCCAGGCGTCGGTCCAGCGGTTGCGCAGCAGGCGGGCCGGCTTGCCCGAGTAGACCCGGCTGCGGACCGTGTCGCCGGAGCCGGCCCGCAGCAGCGCCTCGCGCAGGGCGGGTGGGCTGCGATACTCCTCGGTGCCGAGCCAGACCGAGCCGGTCCACACGCCGCTCGCACCGAGGGCCAGTGCGGCGGCGATCTGCCGGCCGCTGCCGATGCCACCCGCGGCCAGGACCGGTACCTGCTCCCCTACCGCGTCGACGATCTCCGGCACCAGCACCATGCTGCCGATCTCGCCGGTGTGCCCGCCGGCCTCGTACCCCTGGGCCACGACGAGGTCGACGCCGCCGGCCACGTGGCTGCGGGCGTGGTCCGCCCGCCCGGCCAGCGCGGCGACCAGCAGCCCGCGCTCGTGCGCGCGGGCGACGACGTCGGCCGGTGGCGGGCCGAGGGCGTTGGCGATCAGCCGCACCGGGTGGGTCAGCGCCACCTCGACGTGCGAGCGCGCCACCGAGTGCAGCCATCCGAGCACGCCGGAACGGCTCTGCTCCCCGACGGACAGCGGAGGCACGCCGAGCCGCAGCAGGGTCCGCTCCACGAAGTCGCGGTGACCCGGTGGGATCAGCTGCTCCAGGTCGGCCGGGGCGCCCTCGGCCGGGACGTGACCGGGCATCACCACATCCACGCCGTACGGGTGGCCGGCCGTCTCGGCGTCCAGCCACGACAGGGTGGCGTCCAGCTCGGCGGGGTCGTTGAAGCGCACGCAGCCCAGCACGCCGAGGCCGCCGGCCCGGCTGACGGCCGCCACCACGTGCTCGGAGGGGCTGAAGGCGAGGACCGGGTACGCGACGCCGAGCAGGTCGCACAGGTCAGTCCGCATGGCTCACGGCCTCGCCCCGGTGGCTCTCGGCGTACCGGTGCGCCCACCGGTAGTCCGCCTTGCCGCTCAGCGTGCGGGTGATCTCGTCCACCCACCACAGCTCCCGGGGCACCTTGTATCCGGCGATCCGCCGGCGCAGGTGCTCGTCCAGCTCCGCCGGGTCGGGCCGGTGGCCGGGGCGCGGCTGCACCAGCGCCGCCACCCGTTGCCCGAGCCGCTCGTCGCTCACGCCGATGACGAGCGCGTCGAAGACGTCGGGGTGGGCCTTGAGCGCGCCCTCGACCTCCTCCGGAAAGACCTTCTCGCCGCCGGTGTTGACGCAGGTGTTGCCGCGCCCGAGCAGCGTGATGGTGCCGTCCTTCTCGAGCCGGGCCAGGTCGCCCGGCACGGCGTAGCGCACGCCGTCCACCTCGGTCAGCAGCGCGGCGCTCTTCTCCGGATCCTTGTGGTAGCCGAGCGGCAGATAGCCACCGCGGGCCAGGCGGCCGATCACGCCGGGATCGGCGGGCCGGCCGTGCTCGTCGATGACGATGGTGTTCGGACCGGGCGTGAAGCGGGGCCCGTCCACCGCGCCGCCCTCGACCTCCGCAACCACGCCCAAGCCCGCGAAGCCGGTCTCCGACGAGCCGACCGCGTCGGTGATCAGCACGTCCGGCAGCGTCTCCAGGAACTGCCGCTTGACCACCGGGGAGAACAGCGCGGCGCTCGACGAGATCGCGAACAGCGACGAGCCGTCATAGCCTCCGGACAGGTACGCCTCGATCATCGGACGGGCCATCGCGTCGCCGATGAGCACCACCACGTTGACCCGGTGCCGCTCGATCGCCCGCCAGGCGTCGTCGGCGTCGAAGTGCGCCAGCATCACCACGGTGTCCCCGCCGAACAGGGCGGCGAGCGCCGCCCATTGAGCGTTGCCGTGGATCAGCGGGGCCAGGCAGAGCCGCACCATCCCGCCCGTCTCGACGCCGCGCCGGGACTGCGCCCATTCGTCCTCCAGCGGGATGCCGGACATGAAGTCGACCCCGCCGCCGAGGACGCGCCAGACGTCCTCGTGGCGCCAGATCACGCCCTTCGGGTAGCCGGTGGTGCCGCCGGTGTAGAGCAGGTAGAGGTCCTCGCCGGAGCGCTCCACGAAGTCACGGACGGGGTCGCCGGCGCCCAGTGCCGCGGCGTAGGTCACCCCGCCGTACGCGGCGATGTCGGTGTCCGTGCCGTCCGGCAGGGCCACCACGGTGTGCAGGTCCGGCGCGCTGGGCAACACGGCGGCGACCCGGGGCGCGTACTTGCGGTCGTGGATCAGGGCCGTCAGGTCGGCGTCGGCGAAGAGGAACTGCAACTCGTTCTCGACATACCGGTAGTTGATGTTGACGACCGCGGCACGCAGCTTGTACACGGCGATCATGGCCGTCACGGCCTCGATCGAGTTGCCCGCGTACAGGCCGACGTGGTCGCCCGCGCCGACCCCACGCGACTGGAGGAAATGCGCGAGGCGGTTGGCATCCGCCTCCAGATCCGCATAGGTCGCCGTCTGGTCGCCGCAGGCCACGGCGACGCGCGTGCCGAACGCGTCCGCCGCGTGCTCGAAGAGGTCCGCAATATTGGCCGCCATCCCTCGAAAGTAGAACGTGTTACTGTGCCGGGCAAGCCTTGGATCAGGATGAGGAGGAGACGGGCGTGGAAGCCGAGACCCGGGAACCGCACGCCCTCGTCGAGCAGCGGGGTCCCGTCCTCATCGTGACGATGAACCGGCCGCGGGCCCGCAACGCGCTGTCCGCGCAGATGCTCGCCATCATGCGCGACGCCTGGGACCGGGTGGACGAGGATCCGGAGATCCGCGTCTGCGTGCTCACCGGCGCCGGCGGCGCCTTCTGCGCCGGCGCCGACCTGAAGGCGATGACCCGCGACCACCCCGGCGACGGCTTCCGCTCCGGCGGCACCGACCTGTCCCGGATCGACGCGCTGCTCAAGGGGCGCCGGCTGACCAAGCCGCTGGTGGCCGCCGTGGAGGGACCGGCCGTCGCCGGAGGCACCGAGATCCTGCAGGCCACCGACGTCCGGGTGGCCGGCGCGAGCGCCCGGTTCGGCGTCTCCGAGGCGTGCTGGGGGCTCTTCCCGCTGGGCGGCTCGGCGGTTCGATTGCCGCGGCAGTTGCCGTACACGATCGCGGCCGAACTGCTGCTCACCGGCCGGCACCTGAGCGCGGAGGAGGCCCGGCGCATCGGGCTGATCGGGCACGTCGTGCCGGACGGGCAGGCGCTGGCCAAGGCGCTCGAGCTGGCGGAGAGGATCGCCGCGAACGGCCCGCTTGCGGTCCAGGCCATCCTGCGCACCATGCGAGAGACCGAGGGGATGCCGGAGAACGACGCCTTCGCCGTGGAATCCCGCCTCGGCGCCGCGGTCTTCACGAGCGCGGACGCCAAGGAGGGCCCCCGCGCATTCGCCGAGAAGCGCACCCCCCTCTTCCAGGGCCACTGATCAGATCGCGCGCTCCCGCCCGGCCCAGTACGGATCCCGCAGCAGTCGCTTGTAAAGCTTGCCGTTGGGGTCGCGCGGGAGCTGGTCGACGTAGTCGATGCTGCGCGGCAGCTTGAAGCCGGCGACCCGGCCGGACAGGTACGCCAGCAGCTCGGCGGTCAGCTCGTCCCCGGCCGGCACGCCCGGCTCCGGCTGCACCACCGCCTTGATCTCCTCGCCCCACTCCTCGTGCGGAACGCCGAACACCGCGACGTCGGCGACCGCGGGGTGACCGGCCAGCTCACCCTCGATCTCGGCGGGATACACGTTCACGCCGCCCGAGATGATCACGTCGCTCTTGCGGTCGCACAGGTACAGGTAGCCCTCGTCGTCCAGGTAGCCGATGTCGCCGACCGTGAACATGGCGCCGCGCCAGGACTCGCGGGTCTTCTCGGCATCGCCGAGATACTCGAACCTCGCGTCGCCCATCTGCATGTAGACCTGTCCCGGCTCGCCGACCGGCACGTCGTCGCCGTCGGCGTCCAGCACCCGGATCAGCGAACCGGGCCAGGGGCGGCCCACCGAGCCGGGCCGCTCGCGCCACTCGTCGGCGGCGATCAGGGTGCCGCCGCCCTCCGAGGCCGCGTAGTACTCCACGACCACGGGTCCCCACCAGTCCAGCATCTCCCGCTTGACGTGCTGCGGACAGGGCGCGGCACCGTGGATCACCGCCCGCATCGAGGACAGGTCGTACGCCGTGCGCACCTTGCCGGGCAGCGCGAGCAGGCGGGCGAACTGGGTCGGCACCATGTGGCTGTGGGTGACCCGGTGCCGCTCGATGAGGCGCAGCGCCTCGTGCGAGTCCCACCGGTCCATCACCACCACGGTGTGCCCGAGCAGGATCGAGATGACGGCGAAGTTCATGACGGCCGTGTGGTAGAGCGGCGAGCCGCAGAGATGCACATGATCACCGAACGGGCCCAGGCCGAACAGGTCGAAGAACCGCGTCGAGGCCTCCGGCACGTCGTCCGGGTCGGCGCCGGTGAGCGGCCGGCGCACCCCCTTGGGCCGGCCCGAGGTGCCCGAGGTGTAGACCATCAGGGCGCCGGCCGTCCGCGACCGTGGACGGCCCGACCCGCCGGCGCCGAGCGCGGCGAGCGGGCGGAAGCCGGGGATCTCCCCCACCGCGAGGCGGCCACCGGACGCTATCTGTGCTTCGTCCGCCGCCGCGGCCGCCGCGGCGGAGAACCGCTCATGGGCGACGAAGATCCGCGCGCCGCTGTCGCGGAGGATGTAGGCGATCTCGGGAGCGGTGAGGTGCCAGTTCACCGGCACGAGGTAGAGGCCCGTCTGGAAGGCGGCGAAGAAGGCGGCAAGCATGTCGGCGCCATTGGGCAGCAGGACCGCCACCGTGTCACCGGGCTCCAGGCCGAGGTCGCGCAGTCCGCGCCCGATCCGGTCGGCCTCCCCGGCCAGTTCGCCGTAGGTCACGGTCCGCCCGTCGGCGTCGACGATGGCGGCGCGCCGCGCCGACTGCTCCGCGATGGCCCACAGGCCGATGTCCGTCATGACGCGATCCTATAACGCGTTCTATCGATGGGAAGCGTGCTGCCGAACGACCTTGCCCTCATGTACGGAAACATGTTTCACTGCGCTCGTGGATATCGCGCAGGCGCCGCCGCTGTCCGCCCCGATGGACATCGCCTTCGACTACACCCGCTCGCTCGGCCCGGTCCTCGGCCGATTCATGACCGGCCTGCGCGACCGCCGCGTGTACGGCGGCCGAACCTCGGACGGGCGCGTCCACGTCCCCCCGCTGGAATACGATCCGCTCACCCACGCCCCGGTGACCGACCTGGTGGAGGTGAGTCCCACCGGCACCGTGGTGAGCTGGAGCTGGATGAGCCGACCGCTGGAGGGGCAGCCGCTGGACCTCCCGTTCGGCTGGGCGCTGATCCGGCTCGACGGCGCGGACACGGCCCTGCTGCACGCCGTGGACGCGGGCGATCCCGGCCGGATGCGGACCGGGATGCGGGTGCGGATCCGCTGGGCCGCCGAGCCGGTCGGCCACATCCGCGACATCGCGTGCTTCGAACCCGGTGACACGCCGTTCTCCGCCTCCCCCGCCGCCGCGGCCTCCACCCCGGTAACCACCATGACCACCCCGATCCGGCTGCACTACCGGCACACCACCTCGGCCGAGGAGAGCCGGTATCTGCGGGCGCTGGCCGAGGGACGGCTGCTCGGCCAGCGCTGCCCGGTCTGCCGCAAGGTCTACGTCCCGCCGCGGGTCTGCCCCGCCGACGGCGTGCCGCCGGACGAGGAGGTGGCGGTGGCCGACCGGGGCACGGTCACCACGTTCTGCGTGGTCAACGTCCCGTTCGCCGGTCAGCGGCTGGACCCGCCGTACGTGGTCGCGCAGGTGCTGCTGGACGGCGCCGACATCCCGCTGCCCCACCTCATCGTCGGCTGCCCGGCCGAGGAGGTCCGGATGGGCATGCGGGTCGCCGCGGTCTGGCGCGAGCCCGAGCGCTGGTCCACCACGCCGGAGAACATCGCGCACTTCGCGCCGGCCGGCGAGCCCGACGCGCCCTACGAGTCCTACGCGGACCACTTGTGAACCGCCGCGTCGCCGTTATCGGGTTCGCCCAGTCACCGTGCCTGAGCGAGGCCGGCACGACCAGCGGCGTCGAGACGCTCGTGCCGGTCCTGCGGGACGCGCTGGCCGGCGCCGGGCTGCACCGGCGGGAGGTGGACTTCTGGTGCTCGGGTTCCTCCGACTACCTGGCCGGGCGGGCGTTCTCGTTCGTCAACGCCGTCGACGCCATCGGGGCCTTTCCACCGATCTGCGAGTCGCACGTGGAGATGGACGCGGCCTGGGCCTTCTACGAGGCGTACGTCAAGATCCTCGCGGGCGAGGCGGAGACCGCGCTGGTCTACGGCTTCGGCAAGTCCTCGGCCGGCCGGCTGCGGCGGGTGCTGGCGCTGCAGCTCGACCCGTACGCGACCGCGCCGCTGTGGCCCGACTCGGTGAGCATCGCCGCGCTGCAGGCACGCCTCGCCCTCGACGCCGGGATCCTCAGCGAACGGGACATGGCCGAGGTGGCGGTGCGCAGCCGGGCCGACGCGGCCACCAACCCGTACGCCCAGGTGGCCGGGGAGACCACGGCCGAGCGCCTGCTCGCCGAGCCGTATCTCGCCGACCCGCTGCGCGTGCACGACTGCGCACCCGTCGGCGACGGCGCCGCGGCGCTGGTCCTGGCCGCGGACGACCGCGCCCGCCGGCAGCACGAGCGGCCGGCCTGGATCACCGGCGCGGCGCACCGGATCGATCCTCAGACACTCGGCGAACGTGACCTGACCGCCGTACCCTCGGCGACCGCCGCGGCCGCCGCCGCGGAGCTGCCCGCCGACCTCGACGCGGCCGAGCTGCACGCTCCCTTCACCCATCAGGAGTTGCTGCTGCGTACGGCGCTCGGGCTCGGCGACGGCGTACGCATCAACCCGTCCGGCGGTGCGCTGTGCGGCAACCCGATGTTCTCGGCCGGCCTGAACCGGATCGGGGCCGCGGCCACGCTGGTCATGTCCGGACAGGCCGGGCGGGTGGCCGCGCACGCCACCAGCGGCCCGGCGCTGCAACAGAATCTGGTCTGCGTGCTGGAGGCGGGACGATGAGACGGGCGGCCGTACTGGGCACCGGGCAGACGCACCACCGCACCCGGCGCACCGACGTGTCGATGGCCGGACTGTGCCGGGAGGCCATCGACCGGGCCCTGGAGGACGCCGCCACCGACTGGTCGCAGATCGACGCGGTCGTGCTGGGCAAGGCGCCGGATCTGTTCGAGGGCGTGATGATGCCCGAGCTGTTCCTCGCCGAGGCGATCGGCGCCGCCGGGCGCCCGCTGCTGCGCGTGCACACGGCCGGCTCGGTCGGCGGCGCCACCGCCAACGTGGCGACCAGCCTGATCCGCGCCGGGGTGCACCGGCGGGTGCTCGTGGTCGCGTTCGAGAAGCAGTCGGAGTCCAACGCCATGTGGGCGCTGTCGATCCAGCCGCCGTTCAGCGCGCCGATCGGCGCCGGGGCCGGCGGCTACTTCGCGCCGCACATCCGCGCCTACATCCGGCGGTGCTCGGCGCCGGAGCACATCGGGGCGCTGGTGGCGGTCAAGGATCGGCGCAACGGGGCGCTCAACCCGTACGCGCATCTGCGGCAGCCGGACATCACGCTGGAGTCGGTGCGGTCCTCGGCGATGCTGTGGGACCCGATCCGCTACGACGAGACCTGCCCCTCCTCGGACGGCGCCTGCGCCGTCGTCCTCGGCGACCAGGCGGCGGCCGAGGCGAGCGACCGTCAGGTGGCGTGGATCCGGGCGACCGCGATGCGCACCGAGCCGACCTTCTTCGCCGGCAAGGACCACGTGCACCCGCGCGCCGGCGCCGAGGCGGCCCGGGCTCTCTGGGACGCGGCGGGCATCGCCGATCCGCTGGACGAGGTGGACGTCGCCGAGCTGTACGTGCCGTTCTCCTGGTTCGAGCCGATGTGGCTGGAGAACCTCGGCTTCGCCGGGCCCGGGCACGGCTGGAAGCTCACCGAGGCCGGCGAGACGCGGATCGGCGGGCGGCTGCCGGTCAACCCGTCCGGCGGCGTGCTGTGCTCCAACCCGATCGGCGCCTCCGGGCTGCTGCGCTTCGCCGAGGCGGCCATGCAGGTGATGGGCCGGGCCGGCGGGCACCAGGTCGCCGGCGCGCGCACCGCGGTCGGGCATGCGTACGGTGGAGGCTCGCAGTTCTTCTCGCTCTGGGTGGTCGCGGCGGAGCCGGACCGGCCCGCCGGTCAGCGGTAGCGGACCGGCAGGTGCTTGATGCTGTTGAGCCAGCCGGAGCGCAGCCGCTGCGGCGGGCCGGCCAGGCTGATGTCCGGCATGTGGTCGGCGATCGCGTTGAAGATCAGGTCGATCTCCAGACGGGCCAGGTTGGCGCCCAGGCAGAAGTGCGCACCGCTGCCGCCGAAGCCGAGATGCGGGTTGGGGCTGCGCATGATGTCGAAACGCTCCGGGTGGTCAAAGACCTCCTCGTCGAAGTTCGCCGAGCCGTAGAAGAGCGCCAGCCGCTGGCCGGCCTTGATCTGCCGGTCGCCCAGCTCGGTGTCCCGCACCGCGGTGCGCTGGAAGACGTTCACCGGGGTGCCCCAACGGACGATCTCGTCCACGGCGGTCCGCGGCCGCTCGGCCTTGAACAGCTCCCACTGCTCGGGGTGCTCGAGCAGGGCCAGGATCCCGTGCGAGATCGCGTTGCGAGTGGTCTCGTTGCCGGCGACCGCCAGCAGCAGTACGAAGAAGCCGAACTCGTCCGCGGACAGGTGCTCGCCGTCGATCTCCGCCTTCACCAGCGTGGTGACGATGTCGTCGCGCGGGCAGGTCTGGCGCTCCTCGGCCATCTTCATGGAGTAGCCGAGCAGCTCCATCGCCGGCTCCATGGCGTCGGCGCCGCCGCTGTACTCCGGGTCGTCGTACCCGATCATCGCGTTCGACCAGTCGAAGACCTGCCGGCGGTCGTCCTGCGGCACGCCGATCAGCTCGGCGATGGCCTGCAGCGGCAGTTCACAGGCGACCTCGGTGACGAAGTCGCCGCCGTCCGCGCCGGACGCCTCGCGCACGATCCGCTCCGCGCGGGCGGCCAACGCGGAGCGCAGGCCGTTGATGGCGCGGGGGGTGAAGCCGCGCGCGACGATGGCACGCTGCTTCGTGTGCTGCGGCGGGTCCATGTTGAGCAGCACCAGCCGCTGCATGTCGATCCGGTCCCGGGGCAGATCCGCCTGGAATCGGACGATGGCCGTGTTCTCCCAGCTGGAGAACGTGTCGCTGTCGCGTGACACGGTCATCACGTCGGCGTGCCGGGTCACCGCCCAGTAGCCCTCGTCGTCGAAACCGGCGCTGCCGCGCACCTGCGGGATCCACCACACCGGCGCGGTGCGCCGCAGCTCGGCGAACTCGGCGTGCGGTATGCCGTCGATGTAGATCTGGGGATCGGTGAGGTCGAAACCCTCGGGGATGCGGGGCGTGGCCACGGCTCCTCCTCGGAGAAACAGGTTCCACCCGATTGAAACACGTCGAGGTCCGCTGTGGTATACCTCTGATGCGGTGTCGTTAGAACACGTTCTAGAGCCAGGGAGGCCGTCGTGGGCGTACCGGTGATCGTCGGCGCGGTCCGTACGCCGATCGGCCGCCGCGGGGGCTGGCTGGCCGGGCTGCACGCCGCCGAGCTGCTCGGCGCGGCGCAACGCGCGGTCCTCGCCCGCACCGGCCTCGACCCGGCCCTGGTCGAGCAGGTCGCCGGCGGCTGCGTCACGCAGGGCGGGGAGCAGTCCAACAACATCACCCGCACCGCCTGGCTGCACGCCGGGCTGCCGTACGCCACCGGGTGCCTGACCGTCGACGCGCAGTGCGGATCGGCGCAGCACGCCGCCCACCTCGTCGCCGGGCTCATCGCCGCCGACGCCATCGAGGTCGGCATGGCGTGCGGGGTCGAGTCGATGAGCCGGGTCCCGTTGCGCGCCAACCTCGGCACAGACGCCGGACTCCCCCGGCCCGAGTCGTGGCACATCGACCTGCCCAATCAGTACGTGGCCGCGGACCGCATCGCGGCCCGGCGCGGACTGACCCGCGCCGACCTCGACCGCTTCGGCGTACGCTCGCAGCGGCACGCCGCCCGGGCCTGGGACGAGGGGCGCTTCGCGGCCGAGGTGACGCCGGTCGACGCTCCGGTGCTCGACGCCGACGGCCGGCCCACCGGCGAGATCCGCACCGTCGAGCGGGACCAGGGCCTGCGCGAGACGACCGCGGCGGGCCTGGCCGGCCTGCGCCCCGTCCTCGACGGCGGCCTGCACACGGCCGGCACCGCCTCGCAGATCTCCGACGGCGCCGCGGCCCTGCTGCTCATGGACGCCGACCGGGCGCAGAAGCTGGGCCTGCGGCCGCGTGCCCGGATCCTCGCCCAGTGCCTGGTCGGCGCCGAGCCCTACTACCATCTGGACGGTCCGATCGCGGCCACCGAGCGGGTGCTGGCGCGTACGGGCATGAAGATCGACGACGTCGACCGGTGCGAGGTGAACGAGGCGTTCGCCAGCGTGGTGCTGTCCTGGCTGGGCGTGCACCGCGCGGACCCGGACCGGGTCAACGTCAACGGCGGCGCGATCGCGCTGGGCCACCCGGTCGGCAGCACCGGATCCCGGCTACTCGTCACCGCGCTGCACGAGCTGGAACGCACCGGGCAAGGCACCGCCCTCGTCACGATGTGCGCAGGCGGCGCGATGGCCACCGCGAGCATCCTCGAACGGATCTGAGTGCCCGTCCTACGGCGCATCCGGGGAGCGAATCTCCCGACGGACATCAGCACCCGGCAATCTTGACCGACCGTCGGACCACCGCGCCCGCGGGGTCGCCGGCACTCACGGGTGCTGGCTGCTGACCGAGATCACCTCTCCGGTGAGGTACGAGGCGTAGTCGCTGGCCAGGAACGCCACCACGGTCGCCACTTCCCACGGTTGGGCGGCCCGACCGAAGGCCTCCCGCAGCGCGAGGCCGGCCAACTCCTGCTCGGCGATCACCTTCGCCAGGAACGGGTGTGTCGCCAGGCTCGGCGCCACCGCGTTGACCCGGATGCCGTGTCCGGCCACGTCCATCGCGGCGCACCGGGTGAACGCCATCACCCCGGCCTTGGCGGCGGCGTAGTGCGCCTGCCCGGCCTGGGCGCGCCAGCCCAGCACCGAGGCGTTGTTGACCACCGCACCGCCGCCGCCCTGCGCGATCATCTGCCGCAGCGCCGCCCGGGTGCAGCGGAAGGTGCCGGTCAGCGTGACGTCCAGGACCCGCCGCCACTCGTCGTCGGTCATCTCGGTCACCGGCCGGGTGCCGCCCAGCCCGGCGTTGTTCACCATGACGTCGATCCGCCCGCAGTGGACGGTCGCGGCGCCGACCAGCGCCTGGACGTCCGCCTCGTCGGTGACGTCGCAGGGCACGGACCACACCCGGCCCGGATACGCTGCGGCCAGGTCTTCCTGGGCCTCGCCGAGCCGGCGCCGGTGGCTGTCGCTGAGCACCACCCGGGCGCCCTCGTCGAGGCACCGCCGGGCGACGGCGGAGCCGATCCCGGTGCCGGCGGCCGCCGTGACCACCACCGCCTTGCCGGCCAGCAGGCCGTGTCCGGCCGGCGCCGTCATCGGCGGTTCTGGCGGGGCAGCCCGAGCACCCGTTCGGCCACGATGCCGCGCTGGATCTCGTTGGAGCCGCCGTAGATCGTGTCCGCCCGGCTGAAGAGGAAGAGCCGCCACCAGCGCTCGACGTCGCGGTCGCCGGGGCCGGCCGCGGCGCCGGCCGGCCCGAGCACCGCCATGGCGAGCTCGCCGAGGCCCTGCCGCCACCGCGACCAGAGCAGCTTGATCACCGAGGCGGTCCCGGTCGAGGCCGGCTCGCTCAGGGCGCGCCGGGTGTGTGAGCGCAGCACGGACAGGTCGATCCAGGCCCGGGTGAGCCGCTCGCGCAGCATCGGGTCGGCGATCGCGCCGGTGCGCCGGGCCAGCTCGATCAGCTCCTCCAGGTCCTGCTGGAATCCGATCTGCTGACCGACCGTGGCGGCGCCCCGCTCGAAGCCCAGCGTGGCCATCGCCACCCTCCAGCCCTGCCCGGGCTCGCCGACCACGAGGTCGCGGTCGGCGCGGGCGTCGTCGAAGAAGACCTCGTTGAACTCGCTGTCGCCGGTGAGCTGCCGGATCGGGCGCACCGTGATGCCGGGCGCGCGCATCGGCACCAGCAGATAGGACAGCCCGGCGTGCCGCGGGCCACCGTCGGGGACCGGCTCGGTGCGGGCCAGCATGAAGCACCAGTCGGCCACCTGCGCGAGCGAGGTCCACACCTTCTGCCCGGTGATCACCCAGTGGTCGCCGTGGAGGCGGGCGCGGGTGGTGACGCCGGCCAGGTCGGAGCCGGCGCCCGGCTCGGAGTAGCCCTGGCACCACAGCTCGTCGACCGCGGCGATACCGGGCAGGAACCGGTGGCGCTGCCGCTCGGTCCCCAGCGCCATGAGGGTCGGCCCGACCATGGTGGTGCCGATGTGGTCGACGCGGGACGGCGCGCCGGACCGGGCGTACTCCTCGTGGAAGATGATCTGCCGCCCGAGCGACGCACCGCGGCCGCCGTGCGCCACCGGCCAGGCGAGCGTGGTCCACCCCGCCGCGGCCAGGCGGCGGGTGAAGGCGAGACGCTGCCGATAGGCCTCGTTCTCCCGGCCCGGGCCGCCCACGCCGCGCAGCTCGTCCGTCACGTTTGCCGCGAGCCAGTCCCGGACCTCGCGCCGGAACTCCTCGTCACCGTCCACTGGCGCCACCTCCCGGGCCGCGGGTAAAGTCACCCTACCAAGCACTTGCTTGGTACGCTACGTCGTCGCGCGGGAGGTCACCGTGGAACCGACCATCCCGGCGGCCGTGGTGAGCGCGGCCCGCTCCTTCGGGCCGGCACCGGCCCTGGTGGAGCCGGGCGGGGAACGGTTGAGCTTCGCGGAGCTGCTGACCCAGGTGCGCATCATGGCCCGCGCGCTGATCGCCGAGGGCCTGCGCCCGGGCGACAGGCTCGCCGTCTGGGCACCGAACACCTCCCACTGGGTGCTGGCCGCGCTGGGCGCGAGCTACGCCGGCGCCACCCTCGTGCCGGTGAACACCCGGTTCACCGCCGTCGAGGCGCTGGACGTGATGCACCGCAGCGACGCCCGCGGCCTGGTCGTCACCGGCCCGTTCCTCGGCGAAGACCGGCTCGCCGCGCTGCAGGCCGCCGCCGGCCACGCCGGTCTGCCCCTGCCCCACCTCGTCGTCCGGACGCCCACCGACGTTCCGGTCCCACCCGAGCCCTATGTGCTCGAGTGGCCGGACTTCCTCAGCCGCGCCGCCGACGTGCCGCCACGGGCGGCCGATGCCCGCGCCGACGCCGTCACGCCGGGCGACGTGAGCGACATCCTCTTCACCTCGGGCACCACCGGACGCAGCAAGGGCGCGATGAGCGCGCACCGGCAGTCGCTGGACGTGGCCGCCGCGTGGGCCGGCATCGGCGGGCTCGTCCCGGACGACCGCTACCTGGTCGTCAACCCGTTCTTCCACAGCTTCGGGCTCAAGGCCGGCCTGCTCGCCTGCCTGGTCAGCGGCGCCACAGTGGTGCCTCAGGCGGTCTTCGACGCAGGGTCTGCCATGGCGCTGATCGCCGCCGAGCGCATCACCGTGCTTCCCGGACCGCCCACCCTCTACATCAGCCTGCTCGACCATCCCGAGCGGTCTCGGCACGACCTGTCCTCGCTGCGCCTCGCGGTGACCGGGGCGGCCACGGTGCCGCCCGCGCTGATCGCGCGCATGCGCGCGGAGCTGGGCGTGCGGACCGTGCTGACGGCGTACGGGTTGACCGAGGCGGTGGTGGCCACGATGTGCCGGCCGGGCGACGACGACCGGACCGTGGCGTACACCTGCGGCCGGGCCGCCGCCGGTTTCGAGGTCGCGATCGGCGAGCCCACCGGCGAGGTGCTGCTGCGCGGCCCGAACGTCATGCTCGGCTACCTCGACGACAAGGACGCCACCGCCGCGGCGATCGACGCCGACGGCTGGCTGCACACCGGCGACATCGGCCGGCTGGACGAGCGCGGCTACCTGAGCATCACCGACCGGCTCAAGGACATGTTCATCTGCGGCGGCTTCAACGTCTACCCGGCCGAGGTGGAGCGGGCCCTGGCCGACCTGCCCGGGGTCGCCGACTCCGCGGTCGTCGGGGTGGCCGATCCGCGCCTCGGCGAGGTCGGCAAGGCCTACGTCATCCCGCGGCCGGGGTACGAGCTCACCGGCGATCAGGTGATCGAGTTCTGCCGGGGCCGGCTCGCGGCCTACAAGGTGCCGCGCGCGGTCGAGCTGCGCGCCGAGCTGCCCCGCAACGCCTCGGGCAAGGTCCTCAAGTATCTGCTCCGGGAGGAGAACGGATGACTGTATCCACTCCGGGAGGAAACGATGACTGAAGTCGTCCTGTACGAGCGCCGCGAGCGGGTCGCCCTGGTCACCGTGAACCGTCCCCGCTACCGCAACGCGCAGAACTCGGCGGTGACGTACGCCCTCGACGCGGCGTTCACCCGGGCCGTGGACGACGACGACGTCGCGGTGATCGTGCTGGCCGGCGCCGGCGACCACTTCTCGGCCGGGCACGACATCGGCACCCCGGAGCGCGACGCCGACACGTCGTTCCCCCGGCGGGCGGCGCTCTGGTGGGACCACACCGGCAAGGCCGGCGCCGACCGGCGCTACTCCCGGGAGCTGGAGGTCTACCTCGGCATGTGCCGGCGGTGGCGGGAGATGCCCAAGCCGGCCGTCGCCATGGTGCAGGGCGCCTGCGTCGCCGGCGGCCTCATGCTGGCCTGGGTCTGCGACCTGATCGTGGCGGCCGAGGACGCGTTCTTCGCCGATCCGGTGCTGCGGATGGGCATTCCCGGCGTCGAGTACTTCGCCCACCCGTGGGTGCTCGGACCCCGGTTCGCCCGCGAGGTGTTGTTCACCGGCGACCGGTTCGATGCGCGGCGGGCGTACGAAATCGGCATGGTGAACCGCGTCGTGCCCCGCGCCGAGCTGGAGCCGGCGACCTTCGCCCTGGCCGCCCGGATCGCCGAGATGCCGGCGTTCGGGCTGGCCCTGGCCAAGCGCGCGGTGAACCAGTGCGAGGACGAGATGGGCATGCGCGCGGGGATGGACTCCGTCTTCGGACTGCACCACGTCGCGCACGCCCACAACGTCGAGGTCAGCAAGGACCCGCTCGCCGGGCTCGATCCGGCGGCGATGAAGCGGGCCGCACCGTGAACCTCGACCTCGACGCGGCCGCGTGCGCCTTCCGGGACGAGGTCCGCGACTGGCTCGCGGCGAACGTCCCCGCCGGCCGGCTGCCCAGCGTGGACACGCCGCAGGGCGACGCCGCCCACCGGGCCTGGGAGCGCCGGCTCGCCGACGCCGGCCTCGCCGTCGTGTCCTGGCCTCTCGAGTACGGCGGGCGGGCGGTCCCGCCGCTGCACGCGCTGCTGTTCGAGGAGGAGTACCACGCCGCCGGGGCACCGGCCCGCATCGGCCAGAACGGCCTGTTCCTGCTCGCCCCGACGCTGTTGCGGCACGGCACACCCGCGCAGCGCGACCGGATCCTGCCCCCGATGGTCCGCGCCGATGAGGTGTGGGCGCAGGCCTGGTCCGAGCCGGAGGCGGGCAGCGACCTGGCCGCGATCCGCTCCCGCGGCCGGCGTACGGACGGCGGCTGGCTGCTGTCCGGGCAGAAGACGTGGAGCTCGCGGGCGGCCGTGGCGGACCGCGCGTTCGGGCTGTTCCGCACCGACCCGCAGGCGTCGCGCCATCGCGGCCTCACCTGTGTGATGTTCGACCTGCGCGCGCCCGGCGTGACCGTACGCCCGATCCGCCAGCTCGACGGCGACCCCGGCTTCGCGGAGATCTTCCTGGACGACGTGTTCGTGCCGGACTCCGACGTGATCGGCGAGCCCGGCGACGGCTGGCGGGTGGCGATGAGCACGGCCGGCCACGAACGCGGGCAGACGCTGCGCAGTCCGGGCCGGTTCCTGGCGGCCGCCGAGCGGCTCGTGGCGCTCTGGCGCTCCGGCGACGGGCGCGACGCGGCGACGCGGAACCGGGTGGTGGACGCGTGGATCGGCGCGCAGGCGTACCGCATGCACACCTTCGCCGCGCTGGACGCGCCCGCGGGGCCGTTCGCCGCCAGCGCCACCAAGCTGTTCTGGTCCGAGTTGGACGTGGCCCTGCACGAGACCGCCCTCGACGTGCTCGGCGCGCGCGCCGAGACGGACGCCGCCTGGACCGACGGCTATCTGTTCGCGCTGGCCGGCCCGATCTACGCGGGGACCAACGAGGTCCACCGCGGCATCGTCGCGGAACGGATGCTGGGCCTGCCCCGCGAGGTGGCGCGATGAGGCTGGTGCCCACGGCGGAGCAGGACCGGTTCGCGGCGGTCCTGCACGACCTGCTCAGCGCCGCCGACGTGCCCGCAGTGGCGGAGCGCTGGGCGCAGGGCGACGCCGCGCCGGGCCGGGCCGTCTGGTCGCGGCTGGCCGACGCCGGGGTCGCCGGGCTCGCCGTGCCGGAACGCTGGGGCGGCACGGACGCCGGGGCGGCCGACCTCGTCATCGCCGCCGAGGAGCTGGGCCACCACGCGGTGCCCGGACCGGTGGCCGAGACCCTGGCTGCCGTCCCGGCCCTGCTCCTCGCCCTCGGTGACGACCGGCTGTGCGACAAATGGCTGCCCGAGCTGGCCGCCGGGCGGGTGGTCGCCGCGCTCGCCGCGCCGCCCTGGCTGCCGTACGCGACCGACGCGCACGCCGCCGACCTGGTCCTGCTCGCCGGGGACGACGCCGTCCGGCTGGCCCGGACCGGGGCGGCGCACGCCTCGATGGACTACACCCGGCGGCTGTTCGAGGTGTCCCCCGGCGGCGTTCTCGCCACGGGACCCGACGCGGCCGCGGCGGTGGCCCGCGCCCTCGACCTGGGCGTGCTCGCCGCCGCCGCGCAACTGCTGGGCGCCGGGTGCGCGCTGCTCGAGGCCGCCGTGGCGCACGCCCGGACCCGGGTCCAGTTCGGCCGCCCGATCGGCCGGTTCCAGGCGGTCCAGCACAAGCTCGCCGAGGTGGCGGTCGCGCTGGAGTTCGCCCGCCCGCTGCTGCACGCGGCCGCAGTGACGGTCGGCAGCGCGGACACAGCCGCCAGGGACGTCTCGGCGGCGAAGGTGGCCTGCGGCAGCGCCGCGCACCAGGCCGCCCGCGCGGCGCTGCAGGTGCACGGCGCCATCGGCTACACCCGCGAGCACGGGCTGGGCCGGTGGCTGACGAAGGTCCGGGTGCTGACGCTGACATGGGGCACGGCGGCGCAGCACCGGGCGCGGGTGATGGCGGAGCTGACGAGGTGACCATGGACCTGACCGCGGAACGGAAGGCGCTGCGCGACGCCCTGCGCGGCCTGCTGGCCGGATCCTCGACGCGGGCGGCGATCGACACGCCGGCCGGCTACGACACCGGCCTCTGGGCCCGGCTGTGCAAGGAGATCGGCGTCGCCGGCCTGGCCGTGCCCGAGGCGTACGGCGGCGAGGGCGCCACCCTGCGCGAGTCCCTGATCGTGCTCGACGAGCTGGGCCGCACGCTCACGCCGGGCCCCATGCTCGGCTGCGCCGTCCTGGCCACACAGGCACTGCTGCGCTCCGGCGACACGGACGCCTGCGTACGTCTGCTGCCCGGCATCTGCGCCGGCGACGACCTCGCCACCCTCGCGTGGGGCGGGGATCCGGACGACCTGCCCTGCACCGCCACGGCGGCCGGCCGGCTCACCGGCGAGGTGCCCCACGTCCTCGACCTGGCGTCCGCCGACACCCTGCTGGTCCCGGCCCGCGCCGGGACCGGCACGGCACTGTACGAGGTGGACGCGACGGCTCCCGGCGTCGCCCGCCACGCGACGGTCCCGCTGGACCCGACCCGCCGGCTGGGGGTGCTCCGGCTGGATGACGCGCCCGCCCGCCGCCTGGGCGTCGGTCCCTCCCTCGAGGAACTGCGGGATGTGGCCTGCGTGGCGCTGAGCGCCGAACAGGCCGGCGTCGCCTCACAGGCGCTCGCGGCCACCGTCGAGTACGTGCAGGTCCGGGAGCAGTTCGGTCGCCCGATCGGCACCTTCCAGGCCCTGCAACACCGGCTGGCCGAGGCCCACGTCCGGCTGGAGGCCGCCCGCTCGGCGTCCGCGGCCGCCGCCGACGCCCTGGTGTCCGCCGCCGCCGACGCCCCGCTGCTGGCCGCGGTCGCCAAGGTCACCTGCACGGAGTCCCTGCAGGCGATCGCCGCCGAGATGGTCCAGATGCACGGGGGCATCGCCATCACCTGGGAACACGACGCCCATCTGTACGTACGCCGCGCGTACGCCTCGGCCCAGCTCTTCGGCGCACCCGGCCGGCACGTCGGCCGGCTTGCCGAACTCGTGCTGCCGGGTGCGCCGGGGTCCTGACCGCGGTCAGGCCCAGGCCTGGTTCCAGTTGCCGTGGCAGTCCCAGACCTGGATGGTCGCGCCGTTGGTGTAGTTGTATTGCCTCACGTCCAGGCACCGCCCGTCGTAGAGGTTCCTGATCCAGACGTAGCCCCCGCCGAGCGGATGCGGCTGCAGACGCCACAACTGGTTCGCCGCGAAGTGGCATTCGTAGATGTACACGGCGGTGCCGTTGCCCGCCTGGTGGTCGCGTGACTCGTCGAGGCACTTGTTCGTCGAGTTGCGGTCGGACAGCGCGACGAGCGGGTCACCGCCCGAGGTTCCGGCGTCGAGGAGGTCCCACCGCTGGTTGTCGACGTTGCCGGAGGTCCGGTACTCCCACAGATGCACGACGGAGCGGTCCGCGGTTCCCCAGTTCTTGACGTCGAGGACGTGGCTTTCCTGTCCGTTGGGGCCGCGGCTGTGCACGGAGCCGTACACCAGCGTCACGACGTCGGCCGCGGTGCCGGCGGCACGTGCCCGCATGTAGTCGGCGAGGCTGGAGACGTGGGTGACCTTCTCCGCGCTCGGTGCCGCCGCGGCGGGCGTCGCCACGGCGAGGGACGCCACGAGGAGCGCGGCGACGGCGCCCGCGGCCAGCTTGAGTGAGCCCTTGCGATTCACATTGACCAACCCCTCTGTATCGACTCCCGTCAGCCTCGACGCCGGACGGTCGCCGGGACGGAGACTTTCGAGCATCGTCGAAACACATCGTGAGGGCGGTCCGGGAGCGCCGTCTTAGGGCCGGCGGCGGGCGAGAAGCGTGGCGTCCTCCACGTCCATCGTCCTCTCGCCGCGGGTGATCGTCCGCGGGCGCTGCTCGGCCACGAGGACCTTGAAGTCCTCCGGCAGGCCGGGCAGCAGCTCCTCGGCGAGGAACATCGCCTTGTGCTGGGCGGCGCTGAGGTGGGCGAACACCTCGGACGGCGCATGGCCGACGACGAGCAGGTGCCCGCCGGGCGCGACGGCGCCGGCCAGGCGGCGGGTCACCTCCACCATCCGGCCGTCCGGTGGATGCAGGAAGTGGCTGGTGACCAGGTCGAAGGAGCGTCCGCCCGGCTCGAAGGCCCGCGCGTCGATCTGCCACCAGTCGGTGCGGTCGGCCACTCCGGCCTGCTCGGCGTGCCGGGCGGCGCGGGCCAGGCCGTTGGCGGAGAAGTCGGCGCCGGTCACCGTCCAGCCCTGGCGGGCCAGCCAGATCACGTCACCGCCCTCGCCGCAGCCGACGTCGAGCGCGGTGCCCGGGGTGAGCCGGGCGGCCTCGGCGACGAGCTGCGGGTTGGGGTCTCCGCTCCAGACCTTCTCCTCGCCGGAATACCGCTCCTCCCAGCCCTCCGGCTCGAACATGCGAGCCACTTCTTCCTCGGTGGGCTGGTGGCTGTGTTCACTCATCAGGCGGCTTCCTTCCCGTGCTGGGGCGACCTTGTGCCCAATAGCGTCCGCATTGCTGATGAGGATCACAAACTATCTTGCCGTTCTGGCAACAACCGTCAGATCCAGTCGGTGTGACGGGGCCAGGCGAGCAGCGTGTCGCTACCACCGTCCCCGTGCAGCTTTCCCGTACACATTGCCGCCCGTACGCTTCGGCGCGCCGGACATCCCGGCTGTGATCTCAGCCGGCAACCAGGCCTGTGAAACAGCCTGGAGGTGGGCCTTGCGCCTGTCTCGCTTGCGTCATGTGGCTTGCGTCGGTCGTTCCGGCAGAATGGCGGCGATCAGTTCGGTGAGTCGTCGTTCTACGTCGCGCGTGGTACCGGGTGCCACCAGCTCGTGCAGCATGATGCCGTCGAGTTGGTCGAGCAGGAGCTGACACGCTCCTTCCGGCTCGGTCGCGCCGAGCGCAGCCAGCCATTCGGCACCCCACCGGCGGATGGCGGTCGCCGTCTCGGCGAGCTGCCGGCGTAGTGCTGGGCGCAACGCGCCTTCGACGAACAGGGTGTAGCGGGCGATCGTCATGACGCGGTCCGGCCCGGTGGCCCGGCGTACGAACGCCGCCAGGGCTGCCGCTAGTTCCGCCGGTGTCCGCGGCTGCACCAGGTGGGCGATCGCTTCCCAGCCGTGACGCTCGCGTGCGACGAACCGTTCCACGACGGCGGCCAGCAAGGCGTCGCGCGTCCGGAAGTGGTTGGACGTCGATCCGGACGGCACGCCGGCTGCTGCGTCGACCGCCCGGTGGGTGAGCTGTCGGATTCCCTGGCTGCCGAGTACCTGGATCGCGGCGTCGAGAAGGAGATCCTGTCGGGAGGCCACGACAGCGAGACTACACCAGTAGTAAATTAACTACTCCTGTAGTACGGTCGCGGCCATGAGAGGCACAGCAGCGATCATCGGTGGCGGCATCGGCGGACTCGCCACCGCCATCGCGCTCCACCGGTTCGGCTGGCAGGTCACCGTGCACGAGCGGGACGCCTCAATCCCCGGTACGGGTACCGCCTTGGGCATGTGGCCCTCGGCCCTGCGCGCGCTGGACTCCCTGGGTATCGGCAACGACGTCCGCAGCCGGGGCCGGCCCCAGCAAGGCGGGGAGTTCCGGCGGCCCGACGGCTCGACCATCGGCGTCATGGACACCGCCAGGATGCAGCGGCGTACCGGGGACGCGGTGTACCTGCTGTCCCGGCCGGCCCTGCTCGGTCTGCTCCGCCAGGCAGCGGAGCAGACCGACCTGCGTTTCGGGTCCCCGATCAACGATGTCGCCGAACTCGGGGACCAGGACGTCGTCGTTGCCGCCGACGGAGTGTTCAGCACCACCCGGCAACGGCTGTTCGGGGCCAGGTACCAGGCACGGTTCACCGGCAGCACTGCGTGGCGCGGCTACGTCGACAACATGCCGACCGACGCCTTCGTCGAGACCTGGGGAGCGGGGGCCAAGTTCGGCGTCACGCCACAGGAGGGGGGCAGGACGAACTGGTACGCCACCATCAGAGCCACCGAGCGGGACTTCGCCCCGGATGCCGAGTTGGCAAACCTCCGACGGATCTTCGGCATGTGGGCGGCGCCGGTCGGAACCGTTCTCGATGCTCTCGAAGAGGCAGACGTGCTCCGCCATGACGTCTACGTGACGCCGCCGCTGCCCACATTCGTCCACGGCAACGTGGCCCTGATCGGCGACGCCGCCCATGCCATGACACCAGACCTCGGCCGCGGCGCCTGCGAGGCCCTGATCGACGCCGTCGCGCTCGCCGACTGCCTGGCAGCGGCCTCGACGGTCCCGCAGGGCCTGCGGGCCTACGACCGCGCCCGACGGCGGCCGGCGCAGCGGCTGGCCCGGGTGGCCTCGACCGCGGCGCGACTGGTTCACGTCCGGCACGCCGTAGGCCTGCGTGACCTGCTGCTACGCGCAAGCCTGGCCGGCGGACCGCCCGGCTGAGACGTGCTCGGACATTTTGGCTTGTCGTTTAACCTCCGGTTTCAGCACAGTGCCGCCACGGACCAGCCGCTGCGTCATCAGCAGCGACTACAGCGAGTGCCGGCTGGCGCGCCGGGTGCGGGCCGAGACGGGACCAAGCGCGCGTTGTCTGCGGCCAGAACAGTGCGGCTTGCTGGTGCGATCATCGGCTCGTAGCATCGCCCGGTGGTTGACGCCGAGGCCCGGCTCTACAGCGATCCCTCGCTGCCCGCCCTGACTCAGACGTACGAAGAGCTGGCCGCTGAGCTCGGGTCCGATCTGGCGCTGAAGGCGACGACGGGGCACCGCATCGTGGGCGCGGTCCGCGCTCGCCTCGAGGGATCCGTCCTGCTAGAGGTGAGCCAGCCACGGGTGGCCCGGGTGAGCGATGCCCAACGCCGACCGGAGCCACGCCCGAGGAGCCGGTTCAAGAAGGTGCAGGCAGGCTTCGAAGTCCGCCTGGTCCTTCGGTCTGAGGCCCAGGGCCTTGTGGAGCAACTGAACCTCCGGCCGGAGGTAGGGGATGCCTTCTCGGGTCCAGAGAATCTCGTCGGCCGGGAGGCTGATTCGGGCATCGCGCTTGTACGTCCACCTCGTCGAGGTGACGTTCATGAGGATGACATCGTATTCCCAGGGGTCCGCGCCGCTGGCCCGCAGCCATAGATTGCCGCACGTCGCAGGTAGCGGGTCGTCCTGGCCGACGAGGGGGCGAAGGGCGCCATCGTCTGCCGCCCAGACGTCAAGCCGCCCGGACAGGTGCTGGCGCAACGCTGCGACGTCGGAACGCGCGATGCTGGGGTCCAGGTCGTCGTGCCGACGCGGAGAATTCGTGAACGCCTCGATGGCCCACCCGCCGGCGACCCACCAGCGGCCGCACCGCCCGCCACGGATCGAGACATCAGATCCAGTCGGTGTGGCGGGGCCAGGCGAGCAGCGTGTCGACCACCTCGGGCGACTCGTACGGCGACACCGCCGCCGTGCCCGTGTAGCGCCCCCGGTAGAACAGCAGCGGCGCACCGTCGCGGCATTCGCCCAGCGCGGTCACCCGGCCCACCACGATGGCGTGGTCACCGCCGGGGTGTATCGCCTCCACCCGGCATTCCGCCCAGGTCAGCGCGGCCGTCAGGATCGGTGCGCCGGCCGGGGACGGCGCCCAGCCGACGCCCGCGAACTTGTCGGTGCCCCGGGTCCCGAAGACGCGGGAGACCTCGCGGTGTTCGACGGCCAGCACGTTGATGCCGAACACGCCGGTGCCGCGGATGCGCCGCCAGGTGTCCGAGCCGGCCTGGGGGCAGAACAGCACCAGCGGCGGTTCCAGCGACAGCGGGACGAACGCCTGGCAGGAGAAGCCGGCCGGGCCGTCGTCGTCGGCCGTCGTGATGACCACGACGCCCGTGCAGAAGTGCCCGAACGCCCGGCGGAAGCGCCGGGCGTCCACGTCGGTCATCGCGGCGGGGAGAACGGTCACCGGGGCCTCAGTGCCCGCCGCCGAAGAAGCGGTGACCCCAGACGCTGTGCGCGGTGGTCTGCCGCGCCACCCAGGTCCGGTCGTCCACGGTGGCGCCGCCGGTGCCGTACTCGATGTCGAAGCCGCTCGGCGTCCGCACGTAGAACGAGATCATCTGGTCGTTGGCGTGCCGGCCGAGCGTCGAGATCAGCGGTGCACCACGCTTGGCGCAGCGATCCATCGCCAGGCCCACGTCGTCGATGGTCTCGGTCTCGACCATGAGGTGCACGAGGCCGCTCGGCGCCGGAATCGGGGCGAGCGCGACGCTGTGGTGGCGCGGGCCGCAGCCGAGGAAGCGCATCCACAGCGGCTGGTCGCTGGGCGGCAGGCCGACGGTCTCGGGGATGAGCCGCATCGAGTCGCGCAGCCGGAACCCGAGCACCTCGGTGTAGAAGCGCAGGGCCGCCGCGTCGTCGCCGGCCGGCAGCACCACGTGGCCCATGCCCTGCTCGCCGGTGACGAACCTGGTCCCGTAGCGGCTCAGCGCGGGCCGGTTGTCCAGCGCGGCGCCGCAGAAGAACTCCAGGCGGTTGCCGAACGGGTCGTCGGCGCTGACGAGCTGCGCCACGCGGCGGTCGGCGAGCTCGTCGCCGGCGGCCGGTTTGACCGCGGCGCCGGCCTCCTCGAGGATCGCGGTGAGCCTGCCCAGCGCCGCCGGGTCGGCGACCTCCCAGCCGGTGGCGGTCAGCCGGTCCTGCTCGCCGGGCACCACCACGATGCGCGCGGCGAGGTCGTCCATGCGCAGGTAGACGCTGTCCGGGTCCGGACCGCGTCCCTCCACCATGCCGAGCACCCCGACGCCGAACTCCCGCCAGGCGCCCACGTCGGTGGCCTCGACGCGCAGGTATCCGAGGGATCGAATGAGACTCACGGTCTGTCACCTTCCAGGAAGTCGAACGCCAGGCGGTGGAACTCGTCGAACTTCTCCAGGTGCGCCCAGTGCCCGCAGCCGCCGAAGACGTGCAGCCGGGCCCGGCGGATGAGCTTGAGCGCCACCAGGGCGCCGTCCAGGGGGTTGACCCGGTCCTCACGGCCCCACACCAGCAGCACCTCGTGGCGCAGCCGGTGCGCGTCGCGCCAGAGCAGGCCCTGCTCGTAGTGCTCCGGGTCGGTGAACGAGGCGCCCATCGCCCGCATCGCCTGCAGCGCCGCCGGATCGGTGGCCGCCCGGAAGCGTTCCTCGATCAGCTCGTCGGTGATCAGCTTCGGATCGAAGACGAGCGTCCGCAGGAACGCGGCCAGCTTCTCCCGGCTCGGCGCCGCGCCGAACGCGGAGAGCCGCTTCACGCCCTCGGTCGGGTCGGCGGAGAACACGTTGAGGCTCAGCCCGCCCGGTCCCATCAGCAGCAGCCGCCCGGCGCGGCGCGGGTAGCGCAGCGCGAACCGGACCGCCGTGCCGCCGCCCAGCGAGTTGCCGATCAGGTCGACCCGGTCGAGGCCGAGCTCGTCGAGGAGCGCGAGTAGGGCGTCGGCGGAAGCGGTGAAGTACTGCCCGGTGATCGGCACGGCCACCGATCCGCCGTAGCCGGGCTGGTCGACGGCGAGCGTGTCGAAACGCTCCGCGAAGGCGGGCAGGCTGCGCCCGAAGTTGCTCCAGGCCGAGGCGCCGGGCCCGCCGCCGTGCAGGAGCACGACCGGGGCGGCGCCGGACGGGCCGGCGCGGTGGAAGTGCAGGCCCGAGGCGTGCGCGCTGCTGCCGGCGAAGTCGACGGAGGCGCTGCTGGTCGTCATGGCCGCCTCACACCATCGCGTCCGTGATCGGCAGGCCGAACTCGCCGCGGCCGAAGAGCGACAGCGCCCGCTCGGGATCATTGATCGCGTGCACCCGGCCGGCGTGCGCGTCGCGCCAGAACCGCTGGATCGGGGTGCCGGTGGCCAGCGCCCGGCCGCCGGAGTTCTCGAACAGCCGGTCCACCGCGCCGATCGCGAGCTCGGTGCCGCGCACCTGGTCGCGGCGGGTCCGCAGGCGTAGCCGCATCGGCAGCTTCTCGCCGGCCGTGGCCAGCTCCATCAGCTCGCTCAGGTCGGCCTCGAGGGCCAGCCAGGCCGCGTCCAGGTCGGCGGCCGCGATCGCGACGCGGACCTGCGAGTACGGGTCCTCGGCCGCGCGCACCCCGGCGTAGGCGGCGCGCACCCGTTCGCGCAGGTAGTCGACGTGCGCGTCGTACGCCCCGGTAGCCATGCCGATGATCGGAGTGGTGATCGCATAGGAGAAGATCGACGCGTACGGGATGCGGTAGAGCGGCGCGGTGTTCACTTCCTGGCCGGGGCAGGCGCACCGGGCCGTGTCGTTGAAGCTCAGCGACCGGTAGGCGGGCACGAACGCGTCGGTCACGACGATGTCGTTGCTGCCCGTGCCGCGCAGGCCGACGGTGTGCCAGACGTCCTCGATGACGTAGTCGGTGGCGGGCAGCAGGAAGGTGCGGAAGTCGGCCGGGCTGCCGTCGTCGCCGGGCGGGATGATGCCGCCGAGCAGCGCCCAGTCGGCGTGGTCGCACCCGGAGGAGAAGCTCCACCGGCCGTTGACCCGGTAGCCGCCGTCGACCGCGCGAATCGTGCCGGTGGGCGCGTAGGACGAGGACATCCGGGTGCCGGGGTCGTCGCCCCAGACGTCCTGCTGCGCGGGAGCGGGGAAGAGGGCGAGCTGCCAGTTGTGCACCCCGATCACCGAGGCGACCCAGCCGGTGGAGCCGCAGGCGGCGGCCAGCTCGCGGACGCCCCGCAGGAAGGTCAGTGGGTGTGCTTCGTACCCGCCGAACCGGGCCGGCTGCAACAGCCGGAAGAAGCCGGTCTCGGCGAGCGCCTTGACGGTCTCGGCGGACAGCGCCCGGCGGTCCTCGGTCTCCTGGGCCCGCTCTCGCAGGGCCGGCACCAGGTCGTGCACCGCGGTCAGTACCGCCGCGCCGGCGCTTGCCTCCATGGGATCCCTCCAGCGGGTTGGCCGAAGAACTCGACAATCCCTATACTAGAACACGTTCTACCTTGGCGGCCACCATCAGAAGTGGGGAGCGGCTCATGCGCAACGGCGACGGGGCACGAACGATCGACGCCGGCGCGCCGCCGACGCGATTCGCCCGCGGCTGGCACTGCCTCGGGTTGGCCGATTCCTTCCGGGACGGCCGGCCGCACGCCATCGAGGCGTTCGGCACGAAGCTGGTGGTGTTCGCCGACTCCGGCGGCGCGCTGCACGTGCTCGACGGATACTGCCGCCACATGGGCGGCGACCTCACCATGGGCACCATCAAGGGAGACACCGTCGCCTGCCCGTTCCACGACTGGCGCTGGCGCGGCGACGGCCGGTGCGACGCGGTGCCCTACGCCCACCGCGTGCCGATGCGCGCCCGCACCCGCTCGTGGACCACCCTCGAGGAGAACCGCCAGTTGTTCGTCTGGAACGACCCCCGGGGCGCCGCTCCCCCGCCGGAGGTCACCATCCCCCGCATCGAGGGCGCGTTCTCCGACGAGTGGAGCGACTGGACCTGGGACTCGCTCCGCATCGACGGCGCCAACTGCCGCGAAGTCATCGACAACGTCGTCGACATGGCGCACTTCTTCTACATCCATTTCGCCTTCCCCACGTTCTTCAAGAACGTGCTGGAGGGCCACGTCGCCGCGCAGTACCTCACCACCCGGCCGCGGCCGGACGTGCCGATCGGGGCCAGCCAGTCCGGCGGCGGGGGGCTGCGCTCCGAGGCCGCCTACTACGGGCCCTCGTACATGATCGACAATCTCTACCTCGACTACCAGGGCGTCGATGTAGAGTCCGTACTGATCAACTGCCACTATCCGGTGACGGCCGACTCGTTCGTGCTGCAGTGGGGCCTGATCGTCAAGCGGCTGCCCGGCCTCAGCGCCGCCCAGGCGCAGAAGGCGGCGGCCAAGTTCGCCCGCAGCATCGGCGTCGGCTTCCAGCAGGACGTGGAGATCTGGCAGCACAAGAGCCGGATCGACAACCCGCTGCTGTGCGTCGAGGACGGCCCGGTCTACCAGCTCCGCCGTTGGTACGAGCAGTTCTACGTGGACGTGGAGGACGTCTCGGAGGACATGGTCGCCCGCTATGAGTTCGAGGTCGACACCACCCGCGCGATCCAGACCTGGGAGGCGGAGGTGGCCGAGAACCTGCGCCGCCAGGCCGAGTCGGCGGCGCCGTGACCTCCGAGACGCTGGCCGAGCGGCGGGCGTACCTGGAGGAGGGCCTGTCCGACATCGGGTGCGCGCGCTGTGGTGCCCTGGTCCGCGCCGGCAAGCGCAGCCCCCAGCAGACCAGCGTGCAGTGGACCGTCCGGGCCGCGAGCGCGTGCGCCGCCCTCGCGGCGGCGCACGCCGCCGGACGGCCCGCCGCGCTGGTGCCGACCTGCCCCGACCTGCGCGACACCATCGACCGTGCGGTCCGCGAGGGCCGACTGGAGGTGAGCTGATGGGCGAGACCCTCGCCGGGCGGGAGCCGGCGGGCCCGTCCGCGGCCGCGAAGCCGGCGCCGCCGTTCCACCGGCTGCGGGTCGCCCGGGTCATCGCCGAGACCGCCGACGCGCACTCGCTGGTGCTGTCGGTGCCGCCCGCGCTGGCCACGGCGTTCGGCTACCAGCCCGGGCAGTACCTGACCGTACGGGTGCCGGGCGGCGGCGGCACCGTCGCCCGCTGCTATTCGCTGTCCAGCTCCCCGCACACCGACACGGAGCTGAAGATCACGGTGAAGCGGGTCCGCGACGGGCAGGCCTCGAACTGGATCTGCGACCACGTCAAGCCCGGCGCCGAGCTGGACCTCGCGCCGCCGGCCGGCACGTTCACCCCGGCCTCGCTCGACGACGACCTGCTCCTGCTCGCCGGGGGCAGCGGCATCACGCCGGTGATGGCGATCATCAAGTCCGTGCTGGCGCACGGGCGCGGACGGCTCGCCCTGGTCTACGCCAACCGCGACGCGGGCTCGGTCATCTTCGCCGAGGAGCTGGCGGCGCTGCGCGAACGGCACCCCGACCGGCTCACGGTGACGCACTGGCTGGACCACGAGCGCGGCGCTCCCCGCGGGGAGGACCTGGCGCCGTTGCTGCGTCCGTACGCGGACAGGGAGGCCTTCGTCTGCGGACCGGAACCGTTCGTCGTCGTGGCTCGGCATGCCCTGGAAAGGGCCGGTGTGACGCCGGAGCGGATCCGGGTGGAACGGTTCAACTCGGTGCTGCCCGCCACTCTGGACGCGACCGCCGAGGTGACCCTGGACGGCCAGACCCACCGGCTGGCGTGGCCGGCCGGCACCCGCCTGCTCGATGTGATCATGTCGGCCGGGCTCAACCCGCCGTTCTCCTGCCGGCAGGGCAACTGCGGCACGTGCGCCTGTCGTCTGGTCGACGGCGAGGTCGAGCTGGTACGCAACGAGGTGCTCGAGGAGGAGGACTTCGCCGAGGGTTACATCCTCGCCTGCCAGGCGGTCGCCCGCAGCGACTCGGTCGCGGTCACCTACGACTGAGCCGCCTCCTGCCGCAGTTGCACCGCGATGTCGATGAGCTGGTCCTCCTGCCCGCCGACCAGCCGCCGCTCCCCGGCCCGCACCAGGATCTCGGCGCCCGGGACCCCGTAGCGCTGCGACAGGGCGAAGGCGTGGGTGAGGAAACTGGAGTACACCCCGGCGTAGCCCATGGTCAGGGAAAGCCGGTCCAGCAGACACTCCTGCGCCATGGCCGGGCGCACCACGTCCTCGGCCGCGTCCACGATGGCGAAGAAGTCGACCCCGGTGCGGATGCCGAGCTTGTCGCAGACACCCACGAACGCCTCCACCGGCGTGTTGCCGGCTCCCGCGCCGAAGCGCCGGGTGCTGCCGTCGATCTGGGCGGCGCCGGCCCGGACCGCCAGCACCGAGTTGGCCACGCCGAGACCCAGGTTCTCGTGCCCGTGGAAGCCCACCTGCGCGTCGTCGCCCAGCTCCGCCACGAGCGCGGCGACCCGGTCGGCCACCTGGTCGAGAACGAGCGCTCCGGCCGAGTCCACCACGTACACGCACTGGCAGCCCGCGTCGGCCATGATGCGGGCCTGCTTCGCCAGCGCCTCCGGCGGCTGTGAGTGGGACATCATCAGGAAGCCGACGGTCTCCAGCCCCCGCTCGCGGGCCAGTCCGAAATGCTGCACGGCGATGTCCGCCTCGGTGCAGTGGGTGGCGATCCGGCAGACGCTCGCCCCGTTGCCGGCCGCCACCCGGATGTCGTCGACGACCCCGACCCCGGGCAGCATCAGAAACGCGATCTTGGCACGGGTGGCGGTCCGCACCGCCACCTCGATCAGCTCCTGCTCCGGCGTGCGGCTGAGGCCGTAGGTGAACGACGAGCCGCCCAGCCCGTCGCCGTGCGCCACCTCGATCACCGGTACGCCGGCGGCGTCGAGCGCGGCGACCACCGAGGCGACCTCGGCGGCGGTGAACTGGTGGCGCTTGGCGTGCGAGCCGTCGCGGAGCGCGGAGTCGGTGATCCGCACGTCCAGGTCGGCGGAGAAGGGGCGCGGCGGCATGCGGTCTCCTAGGCGGGCACGGCGGCCCGGGCGAGCTCCTCGCCCACCCGGGTCGCGGCGGCGGTCATGATGTCGAGGTTGCCGGCGTAGTGGGGCAGGTGATCACCGGCGCCGGTGATCTCGACGAAGATCCCGACCCGGGTCCGCCCGAGCGTCGCCGGCGACGGCGGGTCGAACTGCGGCTCGTTGAGCAGCCGGTATCCGGGCACGTAGCGGGCCACGTCGGCGGCCATCGCCACGACCGAGGCGGCGACCGCCCCGGTGTCGGCCTCGGGGTCGATCGCGCAGAACACCGTGTCCCGCATGATCAGCGGCGGCTCGGCCGGATTGAGCACGACGATGGCCTTGCCCCGCGCCGCCCCGCCGACGACCTCCAACGCCCGGCTCGTGGTCCGGGTGAACTCGTCGATGTTGGCCCGGGTGCCCGGCCCGGCCGACCGGGAGGCGACGGTGGCGACGATCTCGGCGTAGCTCACCGGGGTGACCCGGGAGACCGCGTACACCATCGGGATGGTGGCCTGCCCGCCGCAGGTGATCAGGTTGAGGTTGGGCGCGTCCAGGTGGGCGCGCAGGTTGACCTCGGGCACCACCGGCGGCCCGACGGCCGCCGGGGTGAGGTCGACGGCCCGGATGCCGACCCGCGCGTACCGCGGGGCGTTGGCCCGGTGCACGGCCGCCGAGGTGGCCTCGAAGACCAGGTCGGGCAGCGGATCCTGAGCCAGCAGCCAGTCCGCGCCGGCCGCGCTGGTGGCCAGGCCCAGCTCGGCGGCGCGACGCAGGCCCGGGCTTCCCGCCTCGATGCCGACCATCCAGCGCGGCTCGACCAGCGGCGATCGCCGCAGCTTGCACAGCAGGTCGGTGCCGATGTTGCCGGATCCGACGATGGCGGCCGTGAGCTTCGAAATTCCGGGTCGACCTGAAGATGGCTCAGCCATGCGACTCCTCCTCGAAGGACAGGCGGACCTCGCCCAGGCCGGTGAAGACCGCCCGGAACCTGTCGCCGGGGTGGACATCCACCGCCCGGGCGCAGGCGCCGGGCAGCACGAGGTGTCCCGCGCGCAGCCGGACGCCGAAGCTCGCGACGGTGCGTGCCAGCCAGGCCACCGCCGTCACCGGGTTGCCCAGGACGGCGTCCGAGCGTCCCCGCGCCACCGGCTCGTCGCCGCGGTAGAGGACCGCGTCGATGGTGCGCGGGTCCACGGTGGCGGGGGCCACCCGGGCCGCACCGAGCACGAAGCCGGCCGAGGACGCGTTGTCGGCGATCGTGTCGGCCAGGCTGATCTTCCAGTCGAGGATGCGGCTGTCGATCAGCTCGATGGACGGCGCGAACGCCTCGGTGGCGGCCAGCACGTCGTCCTCGGTGCAGTCCGAGGGCAGATCGGCGCCGAGCAGGAACGCCACCTCGATCTCGACGCGCGGGTAGCAGTACCGCGACGCCCGCGCCGGCTCCGCCTCGCTCAGCCGCATGCTCTCCAGCAGATGGCCGTAGTCCGGCTCGTCGACGCCCATCATCGCCTGCATGGCCTCCGACGACAGGCCGACCTTGTGCCCCACGACGGGCTCGCCGCGGCGGCGCACGTTGTGCAACTGGATCGCGTACGCCTCGGCCGCCGTCAGATCCGGGTGCTCGAGGACCAGCGGCGGTATCGGTGCGCGGTCCCGCTCGGCCGCGTGCAGCCGGTCGGCCAGCGTCCGGCGCTCAGTCTCGGTGAGCATGCACCCCTCCCCGGTCCTCGGCCGTCGCGCTCCGACCGGCCCGCCGGCCGGAGAAGACGCAGTCGGCCAGCGACAGCCCGCTGACGTAGCTGCGCGAACAGATGCCGACCGCGGTGCGGCCGGCCGCGAACAACCCCGGCACGCCGCTTCCGTCCGGCCGCAGCACCCGCCCGGTCTCCTCGTCGACCCGCAGGCCGCCGAGGGTGAGCATGGGCGCCGGCACGAACATCCGCGGGCGTATCGAGACGTCGATCAACGAGTACGGCGCCCGTCGCAGCGGCCGGACCAGCTCGGCCGGCTTGCCGGCGGGGTCGCCGCGGCCGGCGTGGTACTCCTCCACCGTGGCGGCCAGACCGGCCGGATCCACGCCGGCCCGCCGGGCGACCCGCTCCAGCGACGGCCCGGTCACCCGGTCGACGCCCAGCAGCCACCGCGCCTGCAACCACTGGAACCACGAGGACTGCCCGCGCAAACCGCGGCGCGCCTCGGCAAGCAGCGCCGCGTCGATCAGCAGCCAGGCCCGCCGTTCCGGGCAGCGCAGCACGGCCTCGCCGATCGCCGCACCGTAGCGGGACTCGTCGCAGACACGCCGCCCGTCGCGGTCCACCAGCAGGCCGCCGACCAGTGCCGACGGGGGTGTGAGGAAGCGCCAGATGCTGATCCGGTCCAGGTGGCCGGTCGCGGCGCCGATCCCGGTGCCGAGCCGGATGCCCGAGCCGTCGTCGCCGACCGTGCCCAGCCGCAGGCCGCCCCGGTAGTCCGGGGCGTGCTCGCGCAGCATCTCGCGGTCGAACACGAACCCGCCCGCGGCGAGCACGACGCCGAGCCGGGCGCCGATCCGCACGCTTCGGGCGTAGCGGCGCTCCAGCCAGGCGACCGGCCGGTGCAGCGCGCGGCCGAGAGCGGGCAGATAGATGCCGGGCTTGACCGACCACCGGTGCAGGACGCGGTGGCCGAGCCGGGCCCAGGCCGGCGCGTCCCGCAGGCTGTGGCACTCGACGCCGACCACGCGGCCGCCGGCGGTGACCAGGCGGTGGGCGCGGGTCTGGACGCGGACCTCGGCGCCGGCCGAGCGGGCCGCCACGGCCAGACGGGCGTGGAGCAGCCGGCCGGAGGCGCCGCGGGCGTGCGCGCGGTGCCCGCGGGGCGCCGGCGGGGCGACGTGGGCGAAGGAGAGCTCGCTGCCGGAGTGGTAGAGGAAGTACCGATCCGTCGGATAGGAGGTCTTGTGCGGGCAGAGGGAGGCGTCGAAGGGCACGCCGCGCTCCTCCAGCCAGGCCAGCATCCCGGCGCTCTGCGCGCAGAACCGCCGCAGCGTCGCCGCCGACACGGCGTCGCCGACCTCCTCGCGCAGGTAGCCGGCCATCGCCTGCGGGGTGTCCGTGACACCCGCCTGCGTCTGCTGCCGGGTGCCCCCGCCGGCGTAGACCACGCCGCCGGAGATCGCGGTCGCGCCGCCGCCGGTGAAGCGGTCCAGGACCAGCACGCGGGCGCCCGCCTCGGCCGCCTCGACGGCGGCGCAGGCCCCGGCCGCGCCGAACCCCACGACCACCACGTCGGCCGCCTCGTGCCATGCCTCGGTCATGGGCAGATGTCCCTGTCTCGATGGCCTACCGCCGCCGATAACTATAACCTGTTCTAGTGTCGATGCCGGTGGAGGAATATGACGTCGTCGTGGTCGGCTGCGGCGCGGCGGGAATGACAGCGGCGCTCACCGCGGCGCGTCGCGGGCTGAGCGTCGTCGTGGTGGAGAAGGCCGGCGTGTTCGGCGGCTCCGCCGCCCGCTCCGGCGGCGCCCTCTGGCTGCCCGGCAACGCGGTGCTGCGGCAGGCGGGGATCGTGGACGACGCCGAGGCCACCCGTAAGTACCTGGCCCATGTCGCCGGACCCGAGGTGCCTTCGCCGCGCCGGGAGGCGTTCCTGGCGCACGGCCCGGCCATGCTCGATCTCGTCCGGGAGCACACCCCGCTCGCGTTCGCCTGGGTCCCCGGCTACCCCGACTACTATCCCGAGGCACCGGGCGGGCTGCCCGGCGGCCGGACCATCGAGCCGCGGCCGCTGGACGCCCGCATGCTCGGGTCCGACGTGGAGAGGCTCGCCCCGCCGTACCGGGCCGCGCCGGCCGGCATCACCGTGACCGCGGCCGACTACCGCTGGCTGTCGCTCGGCACCCACCACCCGCGGGCGATCCTGACGGCGGCGCGGCTCGCCGCCGGCGGCCTGAGCAACCGGCTGCGGCACCGGCGCCGGCTCACCATGGGACAGGCGCTCGCCGCCGGGTTGCGAGCCGGTCTGCGCGCGGCCGGGGTGCCCGTCCGGCTCGGCACGCCCCTGACGGACCTGATCGTCGAGGGGGACAGGGTGGCCGGGATCCATGCCGGACCCGCCGGATTCCCGGTGCGGCTGCGCGCCCGTCGGGGCGTGCTGATAGCCAGCGGCGGATTCGAGCAGAACGAGGAGATGCGCCGGCGGCACCAGCCGGTCGGCGCCGGCTGGACGACCGGCGCGCCGGGCAACACCGGCGACGGCATCGAGGCGGGCCGGCGCCTCGGCGCCGCGCTCGAGCTGATGGACGAGGCGTGGTGGGGGCCGTCTCTGCCGCTGACCGGCGGTCCGTACTTCTGCCTCGCCGAGCGCAACCTGCCGTGCAGTCTGCTGGTGGACTCCGCGGGCCGCCGGTTCGTCAACGAGTCGGCGCCGTACGTGGACGCCGTGCACGCCATGCTCGCCGCGCCGGGACGCGTGCCCGCCTGGCTGGTCGCCGATCAGAGGTACCGGGACCGCTACCTGTTCGCCGGGCACGGCCCACGAACGTCGCTGCCCCGGCGCTGGTTCGCCGCCGGGGTGGCGCACCGCGCGGACACCCTGGAGGAGCTGGCCACGCGGATCGGTGTCGAGCCCGGCGCGCTGGGCACCACCGTGCACCGGTTCAACGAGTTCGCCGCCCGCGGCCGCGACGACGACTTCGGGCGCGGCGACTCCGCCTACGACCGCTACTACGGCGACCCGCGCAACCGGCCGAACCCGTGCCTCGGGCCGGTCCGCAGGCCGCCCTTCTACGCGTTCCGGATCGTGCCCGGCGACCTGGGTACCAAGGGCGGGCTGCGCACCGACGAACGGGCCCGGGTCCTGCGCGAGGACGGGACGCCCGTCCCCGGCCTGTACGCGGCGGGCAACGCGAGCGCCTCGGTGATGGGCCGCAGCTACGCCGGAGCCGGCGCGACGCTGGGACCCGCGATGACCTTCGGCTACCTGGCCGCCCTCGACCTCGCCCGGGCTTAGGCGCCCCACGCGTCGTCGCACCGCCGGCGAGGGACCACCGGACGGCCGCCGCCTCCACCGTCCGGCGACGCCCGGGTGCCGAACGGCCCGTCCGGTCCGGCCGTGATCGCCGGGTGGCTCGCGACGGACGGTCACTCGGTCCCGCAGCGCGGTTGAACTGCGGATATGTGCGTTCGAAGGAGTCGTGCGCCGCTTGACAGCCAAGGCGTGACGATCGCCATACTCGCCGACGCAACGTACGCATCCGATTGCCCGGAGGCTCACCGCGGCGATCGGATCAGTTTGTCGACGGGAGACGCCGTGCAGTTCGCTCCGGAGGTCGCATGGCGGGTCAGTAGGCGTGGCCTGGTCATCGCCGGCACCGACGGAGAAGCGGCCCTGCTGGAACACCCGCGTGCGGCCGAGCTGCCCGGACTCCTCGCCGCCGACCCGAGCCCCGCGGAGCTGGCGGAACGGCTCGGCGACCCGGACGGCACCCGGCTGGTAGCCGAGATGACCGAGATCGGCATTCTGCGCGACCCGACGGTCGAGGCGCCGCCGGCCGCACCGCCCCGGCGCGTGACGGTGACCCGCTCCGGCGTCGAGGTCACCGGCATCGACCGGCCGGCGCAGTGGTTCGCCCGACGCGTCGTACCCTCGCTGCTGAGCTGGCCCGGCCGTCTCCTGATCGGCGCGGTCGTCGTCGCCGGGACCTGGTCGCTGCTGACCGGCCGGCCCGACGGGCCGGCCGTGTCGGCGCGGCCGTGGGTGGACGCCCTGCTCGGCTTCGCGATCGGACTCGGGTGCTCGGCGCTGCACGAGTTCGCGCACGCCGTCGCCCTCGCCCATTACGGCCGCCGGTCCCGCCGTGCGGGCTTCGGCTTCTACTGGGGAGCCATCTCCTTCTACGTGGACTCCACCGAGGCGATGACGCTGCCCCGGCGGGCCAGGGTCACCCAGGCCCTGGTCGGCCTGGCCGTCGACGTGGTCACCGTCTGCCTGCTCGCGATGATCGCCCAGGTGTCCACGTCGGTACTGCTGACCGCGGTGGCCTGGCGGCTGGCCGTGCTCGGACTTCTCGAGGTGGTCGTCAACCTGGTCCCGATCCTGCAGGTGGACGGCCACTGGGCGCTCGCCGACCTGCTCGACGAGCCCGACCTGGCCTCCCGCGCCCGCCGCGCCCTCGGCGACGTCGTGCGGCGGCGCCGGAATCCGCAGACACCGCGCTGGTTGCCCTGGTACGGCGCGTTCAGCCTGGCCTGCGGCATCGGGCTGCTCGCCGCCTCCGCGTGGGTGTTCTGGTGGGCCGCGTCCGACCTGGTCATCGCACTGTTCACCGGCAACGTCGCCGAGATCGCCGTGGGCATCCTGCTCGTCGCCCCGGTCGTGGCCGGCATGCTCTTCAGCACGCTCGGCCTGCTGCTCGAGGTCGCGCTGTCGCAGGACGTCGCCGCCACCGATTCCGACACCGGAGGGAGGTGATCACCATGCTCCGAGTCGTTCGCCGGCTGGCGCGTCGCTTCAAGTTCCGCTGATCCGCAAAGCGTCCGGGTCCGGATGCATCCGCCGTCTAGCCGCCACGGAGGTGAAAACCGATGCTCCGTCGTCTCGTCCGCCGCCTCACGCGCGGCGTCCGCGTGCGCTTCTGATCCGCGCAGGACGACGAAGCCCGGGCAGCTTGCCCGGGCTTCGTCATGCCCGCTGCCGGTGCCTGGTGCCGGGAGGTGAGTCAGTCGGCGGCGGGTAGAGTCCCGGCATGATCGAGGGTGTCCCGTGCCGCTGACGAATCCCTGGCTGTCGGAGCCTTCGCCCGAAAGGCGGCTGGATCGGGAGCGGCTGGAGGAGCGGATCCTCAACCTGCTGTCATCGCAGAACATGTGCGTGCTCGCCACCGCGGGGCCGGCAGGGCCGCTGGCCACCCCGGTGCGGTACTACCCGCTCGACTTCGCGGTGATGTTCACCGCCGCGCCGCGCTCGCCGAAGATGCGCAACATCGCCGCCGATCCGCGCGTGTCGGTCGGCATCTTCGCCCCGCTCGTGGGACTGGCGAGCAGCCGCGGCGCTCAGTTGTTCGGCACCGCTCGGGTACTGCCTGCCGGACATCCGGACCGCGCCCACTATTGGCCGGCTTTCCGGTGGGAGAACGAGCATGCCGAACGTGGCCGTCCCCTGTCCGAACCGCCCGCTGACACCCTCGTGGTGATCGAGGCGGAACGCATCGTCTACACCGAGCACTGGCTCCGGCGTGAGAACTTCGCGGCGCGCCAGTTCTGGCGGCGCAGCCGGTCGGCATAGCGGCCGGTCCGTGAACGGCACCGAGCCGGCCCCTGGCGGGTCCGGCTCGGTGGTGTGTTCTGTGGATGTGGCTCAGTTCATCAGGCGGGCCCCGTAGGCCAGCTCGTCGATCTTCTTGGCGGTGAGGCCGGGCTTCTTGTCCTTGGTCTCCTTCTGGGTCTTGCTGATGTACTGGTCGTACTGGCCGTGCAGGAGTTTGTTGGTGAGGTCGTGCTCGAGGCCGATGCTGGCCCTTGTTCTCGGAGAGGTAGCGCAGGCCCATTCCGGGGCGTCCCAGGTGATCGTGCCGGTGGAGCCCGTCAGCCCGGCGCGGCCCGCGACGGCGGCCATGATCCCGGACGGGGCCAGGGTGCGGGCGGTGACGAGGTCGCTGTACTCGCTGGACGCGCCGGCGCCCTCGGCGGCCACCCGGACCTTGGACGACACGCACGGGTCGCCGCTGGTGGTGATGGTGTAGCTGGTGGTGCCGACGCCTCAGCCGCCCGCGAGGATCAGGCCGCTGGTGGGCACCCCCGTACCGGCCGTGACCAGCACCGGACCGTCGCCCGGCACCTGGTTGACCGCGGTGCCGCGTACCTGGCGGACCGCCTCGGCGATGCCGTTCATGCCGTGGATGTACGCCTCGCCGAGCTGCCCGCCGTGCGGGTTGACCGGCAGCCGCCCGCCCAGCTCGATGCCGCCGTCGGCGACCAGATGCCGGGCCTCGCCACGGCCGCAGAACCCCAGCTCCTCCAACTGCATGAGCACGTACGGGGTGAAGTGGTCGTAGAGCACCGCGGCGCGCACGTCCGGCGGCGCGTACCCGGACTGGCGCCAGAGCTGGCGGGCGACCACGCCCATCTCGGGCAGGGCGGCGACCTCGTCGCGGTAGTAGCTCGTCATCACGTACTGGTCGGGTCCGCTGCCCTGGGCCGCCGCGCACACGACCGCGGGCGGTTGCCGCAGGTCGCGGGCGCGCTCCGCGGAGGTGACGACCAGTGCGACCGCGCCGTCGCTCTCCTGGCAGCAGTCGAGCAGCCGCAGCGGGTCGGCGATCCAGCGCGACGCCCGGTGGTCGTCCAGCGTGATCGGGCGGCCGTGGAACCAGGCGTGCGGATTGGTGGCGGCGTGCCGGCGGGCCGCCACCGCGACCCGGCCGAAGTCGTCCGTGGTGGCGCCGTAGTCGTGCAGGTAACGCCGGGCGACCATGGCGACCATCGCCGCCGGGGTGGCCAGGCCCATCGGGTAGTGCCAGCCCGCGTCGACGTCCGCGGAGGCGGCACCGGTCTGCGCCTGGGCCCGCCCGAACCGGCGGCCCGAGCGTTCGTTGAGCGCCCGGTAGCAGACCACCACGTCGGCCAGCCCGGCCGCCACGGCGAGCACCGCCTGCTGGACGACCGCGCACGCCGCTCCCCCGCCGTACGCGATCCGGCCGAGGAAGCTCAGCTCGCCGACGCCCAGTTCGCGCGCGACGGCGACCTCGGCGTTGCCGTCCATGGTGAAGGTGACCATGCCCTGTACCTCGCCGGGCGCCAGGCCGGCGTCGTCGAGGGCCGCGCGGACCGCCTCGACGGCCAGCCGCAGCTCGCTGCGGCCGGAGTCCTTGGAGAACTCGGTGGCGCCGATCCCGGCGATGGCGGCGGTCCGGGCGATCACGACGCCACCCGCACCGTCGCCGCGACGTGCTCGCCCACCGCCGTACGGCCGCTCACCGTGACCACCCGCTCGCCGTCGCGGGCCTCGCGGGCCTGCCCGGTGAAGGTGAGGGTGTCGTAGGCGTGGCACGGCGCGCCGAGGCGGATCGCCATGCCGCGCAGGGTGACGTCCGGTCCGGCCCAGTCGGTGACGTAGCGCTGCACCAGCCCGGCGGTGGTCAGGATGTTGAGGAAGATGTCCCTGCCGCCGCGCCGCACCGCCGCGTCCCGGTCGTGGTGGACGTCCTGGAAGTCGCGGGTGGCCAGGGCCGTGCTGATCACGACGGTGGGGGTCACCGCCAGTTCCCAGGGCGGCAGCGGGGTCCCCGCCGGGGCGTCGAGGCGCCACGCCGGCAACGTCACCTCGTCGTCGAGGCGGACGAACTTTACCCGTACCGGGGCGCCGATGCGGACCTGGTCCGGGTCCGCGCCGCGCAGCTCGCCCACAATCCGTACGCCTTCCTCGAGGTCGACCAGCGCGACCACCACGGGCAACCGCCGGCCCGGCAGCGGGGGGTGGCGGTGCACCACGTAACTGTGGATGCGGCCGGCGCCGGACGCGACCGCGTACTCGGGCTTGGTGGCGCCGCAGCGCGGGCAGGCGGGCCCGGGCGGATGGCGCAGGGCGCCGCACTCGCCGCAGCGCTGCACCCGAAGCTCGCCCGCGGCGGTGCCGGCCCAGAAGAACGCGGTGTCCGGGCTGATCACCGGCCGCAGGGTCCCCGGGTCGGCCGGCGGCGCGGCGGTGCCCGGCCGGAACTTCAGCACCCGGAACCGCATGCTCGCCACCGGCTCGTCGCCCGCGCTCCAGATGCTCTCGGTGGTGACGAACCAGCCCTCGCCCAGCGCGGTGCGCTTCGGGCCGCTGACGCCGGTGAGGCGGCCGCGCACGGTCAGCCGCTCGCCGTCGCGCAGATAACGCTCGTACGTCTGCTCGCAGTTGGTCGCCACGATCGAGGTGAAGCCGGCGTCGTCGAGCACCGCCGACATGACCCGCAGCGGGTCGGCCGGGTCCAGCGCGGCCGGGCGCAATCCGGGCATGGTCCACACCTGCACCATCGCGGGCGGTGCCAGGCCGTCGCGCTCGTAGACCGGGTTGGTGTCGCCCATCGCCTCCAGCCAGCCCCGGATCGCCGGCAGGTTCACCGGATCCCGGGCCTCGCGCGGTGCCGACTCCCCCGCCTCGATGATGCGGCGTGCGGCGTCGTGGATCGCCTCGTCCATGCGTACCCTCACCTACCTCGGCACCCGGGGCAGGCCGAGGCCCGCGGACGCGATCAGTTCCCGCTGGATCTCGTTGACCCCGCCGCCGAAGGTCAGCACGAGGTTGCGCTGGGCCTGCAGGTCCAGCCAGGACATCAACTCGGCGGTCGCGGGGTCGTCCGGGTCGCCGTGGCGGCCGACGAGCTGCTCGAGCTCGTGGCCGATCCGCAGCACCCACTCCGACGAGAAGACCTTGGTGGCGGAGGCGTCCGCCGCCGCCGGCTCGCCGCCGGCGACCTGCCAGTTGAGCAGCTCGTTGAGACGCAGGCAGGCGTACGCCCGGCCGAGCGACCGGCGCACGTCGGGCTCGTCCCGCAGGCCCGGGTGCGCACCCACCCAGGCCCGCACCCGCGTGTGGAAGGCCGCCAGCCGCCCGGCCGGGCCGAGCATCACCCGCTCGTGGTTGAGCTGGGTGGTCAGCAGGCGCCAGCCGCCGTTCTCGGGACCGACCCGCATCGACACCGGCACGCGGACGTCGCTGAGATAGACCGCGTTCACGTGGTGCGCCCCGTCGCAGGTGATGATCGGCGTCCAGGTGTAGCCGGGGTCGCGGGTGTCGACGATGAGCACGGACAGGCCCTTGTGCTTCGGCGCGTCCGGGTCCGTCCGGCAGGCGAGCCACAGATAGTCGGCGTCGTGCGCGCCGGTGGTGAACGTCTTCTGGCCGTTGACGACGTACCCGTTGCCGTCGCGTACCGCCCGGGTGCGCAGCGCGGCCAGGTCGGTGCCCGCCTCCGGCTCGGTGTAGCCGATCGCGAAGTGGAGCTCGCCCGCGAGAATGCGGGGCAGGAAGAAGTCCTTCTGCTCGGGCGTTCCGTACGCGAGCAGGGTCGGCGCCACCGTCTGCAGGGTGACGGCGGGCAGCGGGACGTCCGCACGGGCCGCCTCGTTCCCGAGGATCTGCTGCTCCACCGGGCCGTGGCCGCCACCGCCGTAGCGGGTGGGGAAGCCGAGGCCGAGCCAGCCGTCGCGGCCCAGCCGGGCGACCACCTCCCGGTGGACCGGTCCGTGCCGTTCGTAGCGCAGTGCGGCGCGCTGCTCCGGCGAGAGCAGGCCTTCCAGGTACGCACGGAGCCGGTCGCGCAGCGCCCGCTGGTCCTCAGACAGGTCGATGAACAACGCGCCCTCCCAGCCGGTGCAGGCAGTGTTCGGCGCCGCCGAGACGGCGGGCCAGGTCGCGCAGCAGGGCGCCGTAGCGGTGCAGCGGGTAGTCGGCGGCCAGGCCCAGGCCGCCGTGCAGGTGGTGGCAGGAGCGCAGGGCCGCGAGCGCCTCGCTGGTCAGCCAGTACGCGGCGACCCACAGATCGTCGTCCGCGGCCTCGTGGGAGGTGTCCAGGCCCCAGCAGGCGGCCAGCACGGCGAGGTGCAGCGTGCGCGAGGTGACGTACACGTCGGCGATCTGCTGGGCGACCGCCTGGAAGGTAGCGAGCGGGCGTCCGAACTGCTGCCTGCTCCGCACGTGGCTGGCGGTCAACCGCAACGCCCCGGCCAGCGCGCCGTCGCCGGCGGCGCAGGTCGCGGCGACGGCACAGCGGTGCAGGTCGGCGACGCACCGTCCGTCGGCGGCGGGACCGAGCGGCTCCGCGACCACCGCATCCATCCGTACGGTGAACTCCGCGATGCCGGACGACGTGGCCGAGCGCCGCAGCGTGACGCCGTGGGCGGCCGGATCGACCAGGGCGACCGCGAGGCCGCCGGTCTCCAGGCTCACCGGCACGAGGATGCGATGGGCCTGCTCGGCGTCGGGCACGCCGGTCTTCGTGCCGGTGACCGTCCACCCCGCGGTGGCCGTGGTGCGCGGGGTGACGGGTAGCGGATCACCCGGCTCGGCCAGGGCCGCCGTCAGGACCCGGCCCTCACCCACCCCGGCCAGCAGCTCGCGGTGCCGGTCGGGATCCGCCCAGCGCAGTACCGGCGGCACGCCGAGGCCGAGTGTGGACACCGCCGGGACCGCGCCGCCGCGGCGGGCGATCTCGGTGATGACCAGGGCGTTCTCCAGGACACCCAGCCCCGCGCCGCCGAGACGCTCCGGCACGGCAAGGGTGAGCAGGCCCGCTTCACCGAGGGCCTTCCCGAGGCGGTCCGGGGTCCCGGCGTCGTCGTCCAGCACCTCGCCGGCCAGGCGGACGATCGCGTCCTGCGCCTCGTCCAGTTCGAAGTCGGGACCCATGCCAGGATTAGAACACGTTTCAGTATTCACTCGCCAGATACCTACGCCCGCGAACGTCTCACCCGCGTTGGTACGCTGGTAGATCCCATAACACGGCCCCCAGCCGTGATCCAGTACGCGGGGAAGGCAAGGATGGCAGCGTCGAGAACGAATACCAGTAACGGTGCCGGCCGCAACGCGCTCGCCGGCGCGGACGCGCAGCAGGGCTCCGCCGCTCAGCGGGATCGGCGCCGCCGGATCCTCGAGGCGACCCTGGCACTGGCCTCCAAGGGTGGCTACGACGCCGTCCAGATGCGCACCGTCGCCGAGCGGGCGGAGGTGGCGCTCGGCACGCTGTACCGCTACTTTCCCTCCAAGATCCATCTCCTGGTCTCGGCCCTGGTGCTGGAGTTCGAGATGATCCAGGAGAAGCTGGACCGCAAGCCGGTGCCGGGAGACACCCCGCACGAGCGGACTCTGCACGTGCTCGGCCGGATGACCCGGGTGATGCAGCGCGAGCCGCTGCTCACCGAGGCGATGACGCGCGCGTTCATGTTCGCCGACCCGTCGGCCAGCGCCGAGGTCAACGCCGTCGCCCGGCTCATGGAGGAGATGCTCACCAACGCCATGCACGACGGCGAGCCGACCCCGGACGACCGGGCGAAGGCCCGCGTGATCGGCGACGTGTGGCTGTCCAACCTGGTGGCCTGGGTGACCCGGCGGGCCTCGGCCAACGACGTGGTCAACCACCTGGAGCTGGCCACCCGCCTGCTGCTGCGCTGACACACGCCGCGGCACCGGGATTGCTCCCGGTGCCGCTCGTCGCCCGTCAGCCGAGCAGGGCCGTCAGCTTCGCCAGGGACTGCTGCGCGGCGGTGCCGGCCTGCTTCTCGAGCATGGTCGCCATCGGCCCGGCCAGCGCGGGGCCGATGAACTCCATCTCGTATGTGATCTGCGAACCGCTCCCGGACGGCTCGATCGTGAATCTGCTCTTCGCCTTGACTCCCATCGGGCCGTCGCCGGACTGCTCGAGCCGCTCCCCCGCCTCCGCGCCCGTCACCCTCCAGGACATCTCCGCGGGCATGCCCATCAGCTTCACCTTCTGCCGGTAGGTCGTGCCCGTGTCGAGAGTCGACGGAATCTCGCCGGTGAAGCCCTCATGCATCGTGTTCCACTCGGCGACCCGCGGAAGGTCCACCAACACTTGCCAGACTTTCTGCGGTTCGGCCGCGGCACCGGCCGAGACACTGACCTTGGGCATCGCGTTCCTCCTTGAGGCTGATCCCAGAGAACTAGAACAGGTTATAGCAATGTGACGAGCTTCACTAGTTTCATTCATGAAACATGCTCGTTGCCGGAGTAGAACCAGGTTCTGTCGTCAAGCGGTGGAGGCGCACGGTGACCGAGAACGATGCCGGTGGACGGGACGACTCCCCGTCGACCGCCTGGCACCAGGACGCGATAGCGCCCCGCTCCACCCGCAACCTGCGCGCGGTGAACGGCCGTACGGACCCGGCCGGCCCGGCCCGGCTGCGCCGCCGGCGGCGCGCCGTCAGCGATCTCGGCGACGCGCTGCGCGCCCTGGTCGAGCTGGCCACGGCCACCGAGGCCCCGGCCGACGACCTCGAGCGCGCGACCGAGAGCGTCCGAGCGGCCGCGGCCCTGCTCGGCGGTCGCGTGCGCGACCGATCCAGCCTGCCCAGCACCGACGACCTGCTCGACGGCGTCCGGATGTACAACCCGGTGACCGGCAGCGGCAGCGCCCTGGCCCCGCCGCTGCACATCGAACAAGCGGGCGACCTCACCATCGGCACCTGCACCCTGGGCCTGGCCTTCGAGGGTCCACCCAGCTACGCCCACGGCGGCATGAGCGCGCTGCTGCTCGACCAGCTCCTCGGATATGCGGTGAGCGCCTCGGGACACCCGGGCATGACGGTGCGGCTCGACACCTCGTACCGGGCGCCGGTGCCCCTGCAGACTCCCCTGCGCCTGACCGCCCGGGTGACCGCGATCGACGGACGGCGGGTGACCGCCTCCGGGGCCATCGCCACGGCCGCGGAGCCGGACACCGTCCTGGTCGCCGCCACCGGCACCTTCGTCGCCCTCAGCGCCGACCAGGCCCGGCGCCTCTTCGGCGCGGTCTGGGACTCCGGCTCCCGGGCCGGCTGACGTGCACTACCGGCAGCGTTCTCGCCACCTGCGCCGAGCCGGCCGATGCGGGGCCCTTCAGGGACGCCGGACCAGGTGCCACTGCTGACTCCAGGTCTGCCGGCAGTCGACCATCTGCAGGCCGGTGCCCTCGAGCAGCAGGTCGTCGCGGACTTTCAGGCATTTCGCGCCGTCGCCGCTACTCAGCAGGCCGTCGTCGCGGATCGTCCAGTGCTGGGCTGGAGCAGTCACTGAGCAGGCGGACTGGACGACCTCACGCGCGGAGGGATCGCCGGACAGGCACTTGCCGCTCAGCATGTTCACGAACCAGTGTTCGCCGCCAGGTAGTTGCCGGGCCCGCCACAACTGGTTGCGAAAGTCGCCGTCCTCGCGCCAATGCCAGAGATGGGTACGCCCACCTTCGTCCGTCGACCAGTTCTCGACGTCCACCACGTACGCGGCCGAGGTGGACGTGGCCGAGCGTTGGTTGACGATCGCCACGATCGTTGCGTCGGGGATGTCGCCACTCAAGGGAGAGACGCCGGGCTGCGGCGACGCGATCACCGCCGGGACGACCGGGGGTCGGCCGGCATCCCGCGTCCAGGCGATGACAGCAATCGTGGTGGCCGCGAGAGCCAGTGCGATGGCGGCCGCCGCCGACCATGACCGCCTGGCGGACGGCTCGGAAGTCGCCACCGTCGACGTGGGAGCGGAGGCCAGGGACGACGGCGACGGGGTGCTGGCCCGCGCGTACGCCATCTCCGCGCCGTCGGTCAGCATCTTCAGGTGCAGGGCCTGCAACGCCGGGCTCGGATCGACGCCGAGCTCGTCGGCAAGCTGTCGCCGGCTCGTCTCGTAGTGACGTAGCGCGTCGGCCTGACGGCCGTTGCGATACAGGGCCAGCATCAGTTGCCCGGTCAGCCGCTCGTCCATCGGGTGCGTGGAGGCGGCCGCCACCAGGTCTTCGACCAGTTCCGCATGCCGCCCTCGCGCCAGCGCGCGGTCGTTGCGATCCAGCATGGCGGCGTGCCGCTCGCGTTCCAGTGCCTCGCGCACCTCGTTGAACCATGGCGTGTCCAGGGAGCCGAACGGGCGGCCGCGCCACAGCCCGAGCGCCTCGTCGAAGAGGTCGTCCGAGGCATCTCCGGCACGGGCCTGTCCGACGAGGTGGCGAAAGCGGTGGGCGTCGACAGCGAGCGGGTCGACACACAGGCAATAGCCGCTGGGTTGCCGGTCGATGCGGATGTCGGGGGCAAGTGCCTGTCGCAGTCCGGACAAGTAGTTGTGCAGCGCGCCGCGGGCGCGCTGCGGTGCGCTGTCCGCCCAAACCCGCTCGATGAGCTCGTCGGCGGAGACAGGCCGACCGGCCTCCACCAGCAGGACCGCCAGGACGCTCCGCTGCCGCAGGTGACCCAGGTCGACCGGCCGGCCATCGCGGTAGGCCTCCACGCCACCGAGGACCCGGAGATCCAATGCACCCCTCCCCGAAGCATTTCTGAGCTGGGAATTTGAGAGTCCACAGAGGATTCCGTGGGCGCCGAGAACAACTATCATCGATGATCTTCGTGGAGTCAAGGTGGCACCGGTCCACGGTGCCGCAGATCGCGCCTGGCCGTGGTTGTTCAACGGCCCCCGCCATTGTCGAGCACCTTCCGATGACGGTTGCCTTCTCCTCGGAGGCGACTGTCCGAACCGGTCTCGATGTCAACCGGCGAAAGGAGGTGAATGTCGAACTGACCGACTCGAAAGCGTTGGCGGCACCGGAATCTTGAACAACGAAGGGAACGAGGAATGAAAGAAATGATCGCCAAGAACGCCAGAAGGTGGGGGCTCGCCCTCGCCGTCGTGGCCGTGGTCGCGGCTCCCGCTCAGGTCGCGAACGCGGCCGCGGACGGCGCGGTCTCGCGGCCGGCGTTCGCGGAGCAGGCGCGCAGCGCGGGTCTCGACCAGCGGCAGGCACGCCTGCTGCAGGGCGAGGTCGACAAGGTTCTTGCCGGCATGAAGGTCGGCGGTCGGCAGGTCAGCGCCAATGAGGTCGTGTCCGACGACGGCCGGGTCAAGGTGGTCATCCCGGTGCCGGGCGAGCAGCGCGCCCGCTCACTTTCCGGTGCGGAAACTCTCGCCAACTGCTCCTACGAATACCTCTGCCTGTTCGACTATGCCCACTTCGGCGGGCTCCTGACGCGACTCTACCGCTGCGATTTCGTCAACCTCGGCGATTACGGCCTCAACGACCGGCTGGAGTCGTACGACAACAGCCAGACGACTGGTACCGTCGCGCGCTTCTACAACTGGGAAGGGCGGTGGGTTTACAAATTCGGCAGCACCGCCCCGCACACGGATTACGATTTGAACCGGTGGTCGGGATTGGCGAACATGATCGACGGCGTGGATCCCTGCTGAACCAAGCGGCTGGGTAGGCATCCGGCTTCCGCCGGATTCGGGCGTCAGCAACGGGCTGGCTCGGCAGGGCGTCCAGGGCGGGCCCGGCAAGCGTCCAAGCGACCTCGGCAAAGCGTCCGGGCCGGCTCGGCAAAGCGTCCAGGCGGGTGAGTCCTCGCCGGTGATCGTGCGCGCGGCACGGCGCCGGCGGGATCTCACCCGCCGCCTCCTGTCCCCACCGGAATATGTCGGACCCCGGTCGACCGCACCGGCCCGGCGCTGTTCGGCTTGTCGCGTGGTGTTCGCCCGTGTCGGACGCCACCATCCCTTAAGCATCCTAGGAGGATAGGTTGACAGTGCTGGCCGTATCACGGGCCCAGGGCGTGTCAGTCTCGGCCGATGGTGACGCAGCAGCGGTCCGGGCCGGGGTCGAGGCGCGCGTGGAGATCGTCGGCGTCGAGAGCTTCGAGGAGTCCGTCGATCAGGTCCAGGTTCACGCCGCAGACCAGTGCGGTGTAGCGCTGGGCGAGGTTGTGGAACGGGCAGTTGGCGAGGAGCACCTCGCCGTCGACGGTGCGGGGTTCGTAACCGGCGCGAGCGAGGGCCGTGCAGATCGGGTGCTGCGTCCCGGACGCGGCTGCGGGGCTGTCGGCGAGGTGCCGCCCGGCTTCGCGTGCCGCCGTGTGCAAGGCCGTACTCATCGGCACGTGGTCGCGCTCGGTGATGGTGATGGCCTCGGCGAGGATCTGGCCGGCGAGGTCGTAGTGGCGTTCGGGCAGGCTCACGGAGATGTCGCGGGCGGCGCGGCGGTAGAGCTTGGTGGGGCGGCCCGCGCCGGGGCCGCTGCGGCCGGGAGGACGGCGGTACTCGACCTCGAGGAGTCCGTCGGTGACGAGCCGGTCGAGGTTGAACTTGGCGACATGGTGGGCGACCCCCGTCGCCGTGGCGGCGCTTTCCCGGCTGACCGGCTCGTCCTGGGCGACGACGTACCGGTAGAGGTCGCGGCGGACCGGCTCGCCCAGCGCCGCGACGCTGGTGATGTCGGCCGCAAGATCGTCGCCCATCAGCGCTCCCTCCGAGATCTTCGCTCCTACTCTAACGGACGGCCCCATTGACGAAAGAACCTCCCAGGTTCTAACATCTAATCACGTATCCGTTAGAGGAGGTTCCGGCCGCTGACGACGGAGCCGGGCGCGGTCAGCCGTTGAACAACTGCCTCGCCACGGTCAGCAGCTTGTCGAGCGACGTCCCCTGCGGCACGTCGCAATCGTGGACGACCACGGTCGACGACGGGCTCCTGAACTCGTACTCGTAGCCGTCATTGCAGATCACCTGCGCGCCCGACGGTGTCCCGGCGAGATTCGGCGCCGTCAGCAGCCGGCGGAGTTCCGCCATCGTGGCGGTCGGCAGCGAGGTCCGCACCACCGCGCCGCCCCGACGGGTCACCACCACCGATCCGTCGGCCGCGATCGAGGCACGGTCGTCGACACCGGCAAAGCCACCACGACGATTGACGGCGAGCGGAAACAGTTTCGCCGCAGGAACCGGCGCCGCGGACCCCGTGGGACCCACGGACGACGGCGCCGGTCCGGCGGACGTCGGCGGGGCGGATGCCGGCGCGGAGGACGCCGGTCCGGAGGATGCTGGCGAGGCAGACGTCGGCGAGGCCGGAGCAGACGCGGAGCCGCAGCCGGCGAGGCCGACCAGAAGCAGGGCGGCAAGGACTATGGATGTTCGCGACCTGCGCACCATGGTTCCCATCATCGTCGTTCGTGGCGGCCACCGAGGAGACCGGGGTGCGCGGACGCACCGGGGGTTCCTCAGCCGCCGACGGGTACGTTCCCGCCGAGGACGCGTACGCGCTCGCCTGTCGAGCGACAGCCCAGTCTTGAGCCCGTGAACGACCAGCGTCAATACCTTGAAAAAATGATTCCGACATTTACGCCGAGCTTTCGGCAAGCTTTATTCAACCGAAGCCCCGCATCGACAAGAAGTGCCGTTGTCGTCACAGTGTCTCCGGCGGGCGGGAAAGCGTCGATGCCGGCATCAATGCGCGCCGCCGGGTAGCGGAGTCGGCGGTAGGTGTGCTTCCATCGAGGGGAGGCCGGGCATCTTCCCCCGTGGATGCCCGGCCTCTCTTCGTGAGCCGGCCCGTGTCCAGGAGGGGTGTTGCGGGATGACAGCAACCTCGCCCCCGGTCCACGGCCTGCTGTGGGACACGGCGCCCGCCTGCCGGGTGGAGCTGCCGGACGGTTCGCCGGTCCGGCTGGTGACCCGGTACGCGGACGTCCGCGCCCTGCTCGCCGACTCGCGGCTGTCCGTGGACAAGAGCAACGGGAACGGGAGCTGGCGCGGTTTCTCGCTCCCACCGGCGCTGGACGCCAACCTGCTGAACATGGATCCGCCGCATCACACGCGCATCCGTACGCTCGTGTCGCGCGCGTTCACCCCCCGCCGGGTGGAGGGCCTCCGGCCGCGGATCCAGGAGACCGCCGACGCTCTGCTGGACGCCGTCGCCGCTCGGGACGAGGCGGATCTCGTCCGCGACTACGCCGGTCCCCTGCCGGTGGCCGTCATCTGCGACCTGCTCGGCGTTCCGGAAGCGGACCGGGCGGACTTCCGGTCCTGGACCGACACGATGCTCGACCCGCCCCAGGGTGACCGCGCCGCCGCGGCGCGCGCCATCGGCGCCATCCACGCCTATCTGGAGAAGCTGCTCGCGGCCAAGCGCGCCGACCCCGCCGACGACCTGCTCTCAGCGCTGATCGCCGCGCGGGAGGGCGGGGACAGGCTCAGCGAGGACGAGCTGACGTCGCTGGCCTTCCTGCTGCTGTTCGCCGGCTACGAGAACACCGTTCATGCCATCGGTACGGGGCTGCTGACACTGTTGCGCCATCCCGAGCTGCCGAGGGACTCGCCACAGCTAGGGTCGACGATCGAGGAGCTGCTGCGCTACGAGCCGCCCGCTCCCGTGCTCCTGCGGCGCTTCGCCACCGAGGATGTCGACGTCTGCGGGGTCGTGGTGCCGCGCGGGGAAACCGTCCTTCTCGTGGTGGGCGCGGCCAACCGCGACCCCGAGGCGTTTCCGGAGCCCGGCGAGGTGACTCCGGGTCGTGCCGGCAGCCATCTGAGCTTCGGCCACGGCATCCATTACTGCGTGGCCGCCCCGCTGGCGCGGATCGAGCTCGAGATCGCCATCGGTACGGTGCTGCGCCGTTTCCCCGGGCTGCGGCTGGCCGTGCCCGAGGGCGAGCTGAGGTGGCGCCCGTCGTTCCGCGCCCGCGGCCTCAGCTCCCTCCCGGTGTTGCTGACCTGAGTCCTCCCGTACGCTCAGGAAAGGTCGGTCGTGATGATCTTTTCGATGTTGCGTTCGGCGAGCGCGGTGATGGTGACGAACGGGTTGACCCCGATGTTCCCCGGAAGCAGCGAGCCGTCCACGACGTAGAGGCCGGGGAACCCGGGCAGACGGCCCCAGTTGTCGGTCGCCTGGTTGAGGATGCAGCCGCCGAGCGGGTGGTAGGTGAAGTCGTCGCCCCAGATCTTGTTAGGACCGAACAGATCGCGGCGGTAGACGGTGAACTGGGTGGCGTTGAGGCGGTCGAAGACGCGTTTCGCCGCATCGATGGCGGGCTGGTTCTGGGCCGTCTGCCAGGTCAGGTCGACCGCACCGGTGCCGGTGTCGAAGACGAAGCGGGCGCGCTGGGGATTGCGGGTGATGGCCAGGTACAGGCTGACCCACAACTCGACGCCGGTGGGGAACGGCGCGATCTCCGCGAAGACCGGACCGGCGGCGTCCGACCAGTTGTCGATGCCCATGGCCGGCATGCTCGCCTGCAACGCGCCGGTGGTGTCCCAGATGTGGTTGGCCCGGGCGACCATGACGTTGCCGTTGTTGCCCCAGCCCTGCCCCACCGCGTCGGGCAGCCCGGACAAGGCGCCGGCCGCCTTCATCGCGACCAGGAGCTTGCTGGTGCCGATGCTTCCGGCGGCGAAGAAGACCCGGTCGGCGCGGACGGTCTTGCGGGCCACCGGGTCTCCCCCGGTGCCGATCTGGGTCATCGTGACGGCGTAGCCGCCGGCGGGTGCAGGCTTGACGGCCGTGACGACATGCTGCGATGTCACGGACAGCCGTCCGGTCGCCGCCGCGGCGGCCAGGTAGGTCTTGTCCAACGTACGTTTGCCGTGGTTGTTGCCGTAGATGACCTCGCTGGCCAGGGCCGAGCGGGGCACGGTGTCGGCCTGTTCCCGCGCCATGTACGTGAAGTCGTACACGTTGGGGACGAACGTGGTGCGGTACCCGGACGCGTTGGCCTGATTGCGGCTGAGCCGGGCGTACCGGTAGCACTCCGCCGCCTCGAACCAGGCCGGGTCGATGTAGTTGACGCCGAGGGCGGCGTTGGCTCGCGGGAAGTACGTGTCGTACATGGCCTTGGGGTCGACCGACGGCAGTACTTCCTCGAAGTAGCTGCGCAGCGGCTGCACCGCCATGCCTCCGTTGACGAGCGAGCCGCCGCCGACACCCCGTCCCTGGTAGACGCGGACGCCGGAGAAACGCTCGGAGTCGAGCACGCCGGTGTACTTGCCGATCGCCTTGTTGGCCGGGATGCCGAGGAAGTAGCCGAGGGGCTGGTCGGTCGACGTCCGCAGCCAGTACGACCGCTGGTCCGGGCGGAGCATGTTGCAGAAGATCTTGCCGTCCGGTCCGGGGGTGTTCCAGGCCATCCCCATCTCGACGACGTTGGTGGTGATGCCGGCCTGGGTCAGGCGCAGCGCGGTGACCGCCCCGCCGTAGCCACTGCCGATGACGAGCGCATTCACGTGGTCGCCGTCGACGAGGGTGGCGCCGGCGGCCGAGGCTCGGGCGAGGGGTCCTAGGGACGCGCCGAGCACGGCCGCCGCCGCACTGCCCTTGAGCAGGTTGCGTCGGGAGACCGCCCGGGACCGGGGCGCGGGATGGTGGTACATCGTGATTCCTTCCCACGGCGCCGGCGGGCAGGCTAGGTGCCGTCGGCGATGTCGTTGGCGGCGATGTACCCGAAGGTCATCGCCGGACCGATGGTGGAACCCGCACCGGCATAGCTGTGCCCCATGACCGCGGCGCTGGAGTTGCCGGCCGCGTAGAGTCCGGGAATGACCGGCCCGCCGGCGTGCAGCACCCGGGCACGGGCGTCGGTCCGCAGTCCACCCTTGGTCCCGAGGTCACCCGGAACGATCTTGCAGGCGTAGTACGGTGGCAGCCACAGTGGCGCGAGGCAGGAGTTCGGACGGACCGCGGGGTCCGTGTAGTAGTGGTCGTAGGTACTGTCGCCGCGGTGGAAATCGGTGTCCCGCCCGGTCCGCGCGAACCCGTTGAACCGGGAGACCGTGGCGGACAGGGCACTCGCAGGAACCCCGATCTTGTCGGCCAGCCCGCCGAGCGTGGAGGAGCGGTAGACGGCACCGGCGTCGTACCAGGAGTCCGGGAACGGGAAAGCCGGAGCGATGTCGCCGAAGAGATACCGGTTACGGTAGTTCTGGTCGAAGATCAACCAGGCTGGGATGTCCGGCGTGATGCCGTTCTTGTCGTACATGACGTGCACGACGTCGCTGTAGGGCGCCGCCTCGTTGACGAACCGCACGCCGGCGCTGTTGACCATGAGGCTGCCGGGCAGCGTCCGCTCGGCCAGGCAGAAGTACGGCTCGCCGGGCGTCGGGATGGCCGGTCCCCACCATGAGTCGTCGAGGAAGTCGGTGGCGGCGCCTGCCCGCAGTCCGGCCTGAATGCCGTCGCCGGTGTTCTCCTTGGCGCCGACCGTCCACTCGGTGCCGATCGGCTCCCGCTGGTACGCCAGCCGCATGGCCAGGTTGTGCTCGAACCCCCCGGCGGCCACGATCACGCCGCGGTTCGCACCGATCACCGTCGAGGACCCGTCGCGGGTGACGACGACCCCGGTGACCCGGCCGCTCGCGTCGAACCGCAGATCCTGGAACGGTGTGTCCAGCCAGACCGGCACGCCCGCCCCCAACAGGCCGGCACGCAACCCGGCGGCCAGGGCCTGCCCCATCGTGAGTGGCGTCTTCCCGTGCAGGACGGCCGCCGCGTACCGCGCGACACACTCCGCCGCGACGGCGAAACCCTTGGCATTGACCAGAGACAGTACGAGCCATTTGTAGTCGGCACTGAAGACGGAAACCCCGGGCGGCGTCGGCATGTAGGCGGGGTTGAGCCGGCTCAGCTCCGCGCCGAGCAGCTTGCCGTCGAACAGGTCCGGCTCGATCGAGCGGCCCTGCGGCATGCCCCCGGCGAACTCGGGATAGTAGTCGGGGTAGCCCTCCATGAACCGGAACCGCAGCGGGCTGTTCCCCATCACGAACGAGATCATCGGCGGCCCGTTGTCGAGGAACGCCTGCTGCTTGGCGGTGGGCACGTCCCCGTCGACCACCGCGGCGAGATAGGTCGCCGCCTTCGCCGGGGTGTCGGGAACCCCGGCGGCAAGAATGATCTCGTTGTTCGGAATCCAGATCCCGGCACCCGACCGGGCCGCGGACCCGCCGAACGTCGGCGCCTTCTCCACCACGACGACGCTGAGACCCCGCTTGGCCAGACGAAGCGCCGCGGTCATCCCGGCGGCGCCGCAGCCGACAACCACGACATCGAACTGCTGAGCGGCCCGCGCGGCGCGTCCGAGAACGGCCGGCCCGACGGCCAGGCCGGTACCGATGGCGGCGGCGCCGGTGAGAACCTGGCGCCGGCTGAGAGATGGTGACATCGGAGCTCCTAGGAGGGCAGGGAGCAGAACGACGCGCGTGCCTCGATGTCGCGGTGGACGACGGCTCAGGCAGCCTGTAACGCGTTCTACTATTGGCAAGAAAATATGCTGTTGTCAATTGAAATCTTTAACGAGAACGTGATACAGCTAGCGGACAGGATCGGCACTCCCCCACGCCCGCCGCCGACTCAGTCGATCAACCCTTTGATCGTCGCGGCGAGATCATCGAGCCGGCCTTCGGTACGGGCACGCTGGTGCCTGGCCCACTCCTTGCCTTCCGCGGCGATCCCTTCCAACACGTTGAGGGTGTGGGTCAGACCGGACGCGTCCACCGCCACCCGGGACAGGGTCGACACGTCCTCGCCGTCTTTGATGTCTGCGGTGGGCGGCTCGGTGACCTCGACGTCGATGTGCTCGCCGCTGACGAGTGTCAGCTCGAACGTCTGCCGCTGTCGCGCGGCGAGCCCCTGCACGTGTGCGGCGGCGACGGCGTCGAAGCGGAAACTCATGCGCGCCGTCGGACGTGACTGCGCCGCCCGGAAGTCGAGATCGACCGAGGCGTGGCGTACGCCGGACTGGGTGAGCAGGAAGAGCAGGAGCCGATAGTTCGTGTAGCGCCAGGGGCCACGAATGAGCCGGGCCCGCTCGCGCGGCGTGCCGGGCGCCTCGATGAAGGTGTGCGCGATGATCTGGCTCGGCTTGAGCCGGTACAGCGCGAGCATCCGGTCGACGAGGAGCTTCCGGTCGCACTCGAGCCAGGAGGCCATCTCAGGATCGGTGGGCCGCCGCGACAGCTTCGCCTTCCAGCGAAGGTAGGCCACCTCGCGCGCCTCGAGCTCCTCCGCCCGCTCCACAACGTCGGCCACCACCCGCCGGCGCTCGGTGGTGATACGCAACCACGCCCGCGTCGCGACGACCACGCAGACGGCGGCGAGCAGGGCTGCGGCCGTGCCCGCCCAGGGTGCGGTCACCACGGCCGCAGGCACCACCCAGCCCGTCACCGCGACCAGGGCGACGGCGATCCCGGCGAGACATGCCGCCTTGATCCGCAAAGGAGTGCGGAGATGCGCCCGGTATGCCGTCAGGGTGTCCTTCTCCCAGCGGCTGCGGACATCGCCGACGAGATGACGCACCAGCCAGGCGATCTGCCGGGCCTTGATGCGTTGCTCGCGGTAGATCTCGACGAGTTCGTCGCGCAGATGCCGCTTGATGCCGGCGGTCTGCGCCAACCAGGTGTCCCGGTCGGAACCGTCCGGCACGTACCGCGCGAAGTAGTGGTCGACCAGCCGATCGACCGCGCGGGCGAAGCCGCGCTCGGGCGCCTCGGCGACCCGCTGCCTGGGCGGCGCGAGCACCGCGTCCTTCATTCGCAGCCGAGCCCGCGCAAAATGCCACGGCACGGCGTGCACCATGGCAACGGCGCCACCGGCCGCAGCGAGGACGAGGGCGGCCATCGCGGCGGGGTCGCCCCGCTGAAGGAGCAGGCGGCCGACGACGCCCATCGCGTACAGAAGGGCGGCGGTGCCGATGATCGCCCCCGCCCAATCCCGTACCCGCGTCGCGTTCGGCCTTACTTCACGGGCGCGCGCACCCGCGGGATTCGGCTCGAAGAACATCCAGACCCGGTTCATCCGGTCCCCGGCCATCTGGTTCGCCCGAGCCTGCGCGATCGACCGCTGCCACAGCTGATCAACCATCGGCCCCTCGATCAGAGAGCCCAGATGATCGAGGACCTTGCCGCGCTGCACCGGGTGGAGGTCGTCAAGCTGCTTGACCGCTATGTCGGTGTCGGTCGTGCCGATCGAGCCCATCAGGCGCAGCACCGCCCGCAGGCCCGCCGTCCACTCGTCGCCGCGACCGAGCGGTGGCATGTCCCCACAGATCGCCGAGAGCGCCGCGATGTCCTCCGGGCTCAACTCCCGCAGCGTCCGTCCGCTCAGCCGTGCGAGCAGGCGATGGAAGCGCACCTCGTCGGTCTCGTAGCCCCGGGCGACGGCGCGCTCGATCAGCTCTCGCGCCTCGCCGGGCATCCGAGCATCCAGATACCGCACGCCGACGGTGAACTGGACCTCCGGCGATGCGTCCGCCTCGACCTGGTAGAAGTTGACGTCGCCGTGGACGTCGCCCTGCGCGCCGACGTTCGCGTAGCCCTGAACGGTGTTCGTCGTAGTGATCACGACAGACTCTTGGCGACGGCGATCATCCCGGTGGCGCGTGCGGCGAGATCGGCCACGTCGGTCACGAGACCTCGCAACCGCTTCAGCGCGACCACGAGCCCACTCCCACCCTGAGCGAGACATCTGCTCGCGGCATCGATCTCGGCCTTCGCGGCCGCGCAGGTCTCCGGGTCGAGCTCCCCGGCATGATGCGCCCGCTCGAGCAAACCCCGGAGGTCCGCAAGCCCGGCGGCCACGTCGGTCGGCGGAAGGACCCCGCGCTCGAAGGTGATGTCACCGTAGTTGGTGCCCTGATTGCCCACCCGCGCGTTGCCGCCGGCGACGTTCGTGTGGGTCGTCGACGTCGCGGCCGGACCGCCCTCGCCGGAGGCGGCCGGCCGGCCGGGGCCACCGTCCGCGACGAGCTCGGCGGCCAGAGCCGCGGCGAACGCCGCGGCGTGGACGACGGCGCGCGGCTGCCAGTTCTCGCCGTCCCGCGCCGCCTTCTCGCCGTCAGCGCGGTCGCTGATTCCCCGCACCACGACGACCGGCAGAGCGCCGTTGAGGTGTCCCGCCTGCGCGACACCCGCGGCCTCCATCTCGACCGCAAGTGCGTCGTTGTAGTGCTGCCGAATCCATCCCGCCTGTGCCGAGACTGCGGAGTCCTGCACGATCTCCCCGGCGGCGATCGGCCCGAAGTGCACCCGGGGACGCACCCCGCCGGGCAGTCCACCGGCCCAGCTCCCCGTACGGATGACGCGCTGCGCGACCTGGGCGGCGGCATGCGACGTCTCCCACCCACGCGGACGGGATCTCAGGCCGTCGTCCTCACTCGTACCGCCGTGGTAGGCGTAGACCTGCGAGGCGACCACCACGTCGCCGAGCTCGACACTGGGCCACAGCGCCCCCGCCACCCCGACGAACAGGACGGCGGCGGGCGAGAACTCGGCCATCGCACGCTCGGCGAGAACCGCCGCCGGATGGTTGCCCTTCCCGACCAGACCGAGTGCGACGCGGAATCCGCCCGTACCGAGCCGGCCGACCTCGAAAAGGGTGCCCGCCGGATGCCGATGCGTCCGCGGGCTGGTCATCCGGTCCCGGACCGCCTCGTACTCCAGGTTCATGGCCGTGAGAATCACGACGAGGTCGCTCATGATGTCGCCTCCTGATCTGCGGGACCGATCGGTCGCGTCAACGGGGGACGGATCGTCGCGCTCGGGCCGGCGCGGAAAAGCCGAGCGGGACGTCCGGGAGTGGCCCTGCGCGCCGGGCCTGCCGGGACGAGGAAACCGTCAGCACCCTGGACCTTGCGGTAGAAGTTGCGGGGATCGAGGCGGACGCCCCACACCGCCTCGTAGACGCTCTGCAACTCGGAGACCGTGAACGTCGGCCCGACGAACGCGGTCGCCAGCGTCGAATGCTCCAGCTTGGTGCGGACGCGCTCCACCCCGTCGGCCAGGATCCGCCGATGATCGAAGGCGAGCCGGGCCGCCGGAGACAACGCGAAGTCGGCGAGAACCCAGCCCGCCGCGGACGCGTCGGTGTCCGCGACCGGCTCGGGCAGCCGCGGCGCAATCGCCAGGTAAGCCACGGAGATGACCCGGCCGCGAGGGTCGCGGCCCGGTGTTCCGTAGGCGCCGAGCTGTTCGAGGTGAACGTGCCGGGCCGTCAATCCCACTTCCTCGGACAGCTCGCGGTAAGCGGCCGCCAGTAGGTCCTCCTCGGCGTCTCTGAGGAAGCCACCAGGAAGCGCGAGAACGCCACGATGCGGTGCGATCCCCCGCTCGATCAGCACGACGTGGAGCTCTGATCCGCGCACGGTGAAGACCACGAGATCGACGGCTACGAGCACCGGAGGCGGCACCCAGGCATCGGCGGTCATGGATGCACCGTAGGTTTACTGTCACTCTCACAACAAGGGTCGATGACTGTCGGTTTCCGTCAGTCCCTTACCGCAGGATCTCGTCCCGGGCGATCCGAGATCCGGCACTACGGCGGGAGGTGCAGGTGCGCACCGCCCCGACCGATCCGGCATTGACCTTGCTGCGACCGAAGCCGTCGGGCGCTCAACCTCGCCGCCGCACCTCGCCCTCGGACGGAGATGGATCCAGGAGGGCGGAGCGCAGTGATGCATCCTGCACCGGAGGTGGCCGACCCGGAGAGAGTGCAGCTCAGGACGCTCGCCGGAGTAGGACCGCGCGACACGGAGGGCCGCGTACACGGAGCCCGGAGGGGCGTGTAAAGTTCTCTCCTGTGCGGCCCACCGGGGCACACCGATTGCGGATGCCAACCGCAGATCGGCCCGGCTAGGCTGTGCGAGCAGGTCCGGGTGGCGGAATGGCAGACGCGCTAGCTTGAGGTGCTAGTGCCCTTTATCGGGCGTGGGGGTTCAAGTCCCCCCTCGGACACGTACCATAACCCCACAGGAATCCGCGTCTGGCGTTGCCAGCACGCGGATTTTGTGGTTTCCGGGGTGGTACGTCATGGTCAGCCCCAGTTGCCGATAGACCTCGGCCTTGCGGGTGGCGTCAGCGTGGCGGACGGTGTCGCGGATTCGGTCGAAGTCACTGACCAGCTGAGCGATCTCCGCACGACTCAGTCGACCGGGCGCGATCGGCGAGGGTGCGATCGTCCGCCGCGACAGGGCCGCGGCGCGTTGGGCATTAACCGCAGCGATCCAACCGGCCACGGTGACAGGATCGCCGCCGGCCTCGGCGAGCGCGCGATAGCGAGCCAGCTTGGCGTCACATTCCGCGATGATCGCTGCCGAGTCGTCCTCTGGAACCGGCGCAGCCGTGTGTTGGGGCTGAGCGGCGTGCAGGCGGTCGATGGTGTCCGTCAGTCGGTGCGGGGCAAAGGCTCGCAGCAGCCACCGGTCCAGCTCTGGGACCAGGTCTTGCTCGGGTAGGTAGACGTTGCGAGGGTGCTGGACGTGGTTGGCGAGGGCGTACTCGTTGGGGTAGCGACAGCGGTAGTACGGCTGGCCGTGGCTGAACTGGCCTTGCATCTTGCGGCCGCAGACGCCGCACCGCAGTAGGCCGCGCAGCGTATACGTTCGGCGGACGCGTTCGCGCTGGCGGGTTTGACGGCCGGCACCGTGTTCGGCGCGGACGCCCTGCGCGGCCTCGAAGTCGGCGACACTGACTAGGGGTTCCTGGGCGATGGAGTCGGACCACACCCACTTGTCGGTGTCGTTCCAGCGCATCCTTGTTTGATAGCCCAGGCCGACGTCGTCGACGTCGAGCAGGATCTCGTCCTTGCGCTGCTTGTTCCATACCTGCCGTCCGGTGTAGCGGGGGTTGGCCAGGATCGCCTTGATGGCGCTCTTGGCCCATCCTTCGCCGGTGCGGTGGCGGTTACGGGCGGGGTCGGCGGCCGACGGGGACGGGATGCCGTCACGGGTCAGTGCCTCGGCGATAGCGAAGATCCCGGCCCCGGCCAGATACATAGCGAAGATTCGTCGGACGACCGGCGCGGTGACGGGGTCGGGCTCGAGCCGGTGCAGACGCTTGCCGTCGGCGGCCTTGCCCGGGTTCGGGTGCGGGCCGGCGTCGGCGAGGCGGTAGCCGTACGGCGGACGGCCGCCAAGGAACCGTCCCTCGATCTTGGCCTGTGCCTGCATCGCCATCCGCACACGGACCTTGACCCGGGAACGCTCGCCCTTGGACATCCCGCCGAACACGCTCATGATCAGATCGTGGGCCTCGGAGTCCGGATCGATAGCTCCGCCGACCTCGGGCACCCAGAGTTCGACACCGTAGTGGGTGAACACCGGCATGGTGAGGCCGTACTGGTTGCCGTAGAAGGCACGCTGAGGCTCGCCGATCACGACCGCGCTGAAGCCCCGGTTGGGATCTGTGAGGGCCTCCAGCAGTGCAGCAGCCCGGGGGCGGCGGCGCCACGGCAAGGAGCGGGACATGCCGATGTCGAAGAACTGGGCTACGACTTGTCCACCGACGGGTTCAATCAGTGCGGTTGCCCGAGTGAGCTGCCAGTTCTTGGAGGCTTCCGGGTCCTGGTGGTCTTCGGTTGAGACGCGGCCGTAGAACGCGAACGTCAGTCGTGGCGGTCGAGAGTCCGGGGTGGCCGAGTCGAGCTGGAGCGGCGGAACGTCGATCGTCATGTGGTGGCACCCTCTCAGGAAATTCGGTGTTGCCCCGGGACGGCGGAGGCCCATCTGGGATAGGCGGTCGTCGCCCCGGGGCGTCAACACAGATCCACGCAAATCAGGTTGGAGTGATCAAGGCTGGGCTGCGGTGTCCGACGTGGGCTGCAAGGAGTCCGATGGTGTTCTCGGTCCGGCGTCTTGTAGGAGGCGTAGTACCGCTCGCGCGACGGCAACGCTGTCCAGGCTTGGGCTATCCGTATCGAACTCGACGATCACGGGGCCGCCGGGCTCTGACTGCTGCCGGCGCCTTGAGGTACGACGCTGATCAGTCATCGGGCCGCCGGAGGATCACGACGTCTTCGTGCTGGACAAGCCACTGCGGGTCGCCGTCGGCGATGGCGTCGCGGACGTTCTTCTGCTGGAAGAACGACGCCCGGGGCACGAGCACCCCGTCGCGGACACCGGCCATCAGCGCCACGCATTCCTCGACCAGTTCCAGCCCGGCGGCCTGTCCGGCGGCGACGACCATGCCGGGGATGTCGATGAGTTCGCCGTGGCGCCGGTAGGGGCGGGCCGTGATGACCACGTGCCCGCCGGGGCGCAGGACGGCCCGGCAGCCGGCGAGGATGTCGGTGAACCCGGCGGCGAGGGTGTCGTGGTCGCGGTAGGCGAGGTTGTCGCTGCCGCCGTATCGGTGGTGGACCTTCTGTACCTTGCCGCGCCGTGGGCCGGGGGTGCGGACGTGGCCGTGGGTGGACGGCCCGTACGGCGGCGACGTAACGACGAGGGCCACCTTGCCGGCCACCGGTGGCGGCAGCAGCACGGGGAGCTGGCGGGAGTCGCCGGTGTAGACCTCCCCGGTCCCGGTGGCGCCCTGCCTCTCGGCGAGGGCGATGTTGACCGCCGCCAGGGCGGCCCACCGGTCCTCGTACTCGACGCCGACACCGTCCCGGCCGAGGTGCATGGCCTCGACCACGGTGGTGCCGATGCCGGCCATCGGGTCGAGCACGACATCGCCGGGGTCGGTGTAGGTGCTGATGGCGTAGCGGGCGATGGTGGGCAGCATCTTGCCCGGGTGCGTGATCGACTCGGAGTCGTAGCGGCCCTTGCGCAGTTCCCGGGAGGGCTGCTGGCCGGTCAGCCACACCGAGCCGGGGTAGCCGGCGGCGAGCAGGGCGGCGGGCGAGCGGAACTCAGACATCGGCGGCCTCCGGGGTGATCGACGCGAACGCGAGGAGGTCCCGGTGGGCCGGCACGTGCCGGCCTCCGCGCAGCGGCGGGCGGGACACGGGACGGGTTTCGGTGCGCGGCTCGGCTTCGGGCAGCGGCACGAGCAGCGCGGGGATGTGCTGGTGGTAGAGCAGCCCGGCGGTCCGGGCGGCGGCGATGACCGTCGAGCGGTGCCCGAACGCACCGCCGGGGCCGGTGGTCAGCAGCAGGACGAGGAACCCGCCGGGGCGCAGCAACCGGTGCCAGGCGCCGAGAGCCTGGCTGATGGCGTGGGGGTCGCGGCTGTCGATGTCCAGGCGCGGCAGGGTCGCCAGGACGAGCCCGGCGCCGTGCCGGGCGGTGGCCGCCGAGTGCCCGTCGAGGGGCTCGGGCCACACGTGCGGGTGCTGACCCTCGGTGACAGCGATGCCGTGCCGGCGGTGCAGGTGCTCGGCGGCAGCCGCGATGGTCGGGTGGCCGTCGCTGTCGAGGACGGTGTCGCCGTCGCGGGTGTAGCGGGCGATCAGGAGGGCGACGTGGTCGGGGTGGATGCCGTACCAGTCGGGTAGCGGACGCCCGGCCGGGTCGGCGGGGCGGTGGGTGTGGGTGGGGCGAAGGAGCAGTCCGACGGGCGCCGGAGGGCGGGTGTCGGGAGTGCGGGTCTGCGACATGGGGCGTGTGGGCCATGTCCGCCGACGAGCGCTGACACATAGAGATACAGATTTCGGGGCCGGTTTGGACATCGGCCCCGGCCTGGCACGCCCGTTGCGCCGGTGTCACACCGCCGCCGAGACACCTATAACAAGATCAATTCGTGGTTGAACACGCAGGTCAGAGCCCTGGTGGCGGGGACGCCACCGGGGTCGCGTGCGGCCGACGGAGGCGGGTGGTGATCGCGGCCACCTATAACAAGATCACGAAGCCCTATAACAAGATCACCGTCGAGGTTGAACAAGATCATCGAGCCCTATAAACAAGATCGACTTAGGGTTGAACAAGATCATCAACGGCGTTCGGATGGTGTAACACGCCTCGCCGCGCCGTCGCGCCCGGCGCCGTCAAGAGGTGACCGACGCCCGGTCGGACATTGATGTTCAAGGCATGTCTGCCGCCTGTGACAGCGGTCGCCGCGAGCCGGTGTGACAGGGGTTGAACACGCAGCTCAGCGGCCCCGGACGACGCCCCTCGGCCCGCGCCGGGCGGGGGTGGCGGCCGACGCGCTAGCACAGGGGTTGAACACGTGGCGTGACCGTTGAACAAGATCCACAGTGTTCATGATCTGTTACACCCGAGTGGCGGGATGGGTGTCGTTCCCGCCGGATGGCCCACCGAGGCACCGGCATCCCACACCCACCTCTCGGGGGATCTTCCATGTCTCAGTTCGTTCGTTCCGTGCTGCCCACCGCCGGTCTCGACGCGCCGCGTCTGGTGCTCGGCGCGCAGCCCTTTGACGTCGCCGCGAACTCGCTTCGCCTGCTCACGACCGGTCCGGAGCCGCTGTCGGTGGACGGTGCCGCGCTCGGCGGGGGCCTGCCGCGTCGGCGGATTCCGTTGTCGGAGCTGGCCGCGATCCTGATGCACCCGTCCTGCGACCACGCCACGAGTGACCGGGTGTGGCGGCTGCTTATCGGCCGTGCCCGCGCTGATGGTCCGGTCTGGGTCGTGGGTGCGGTCGGGGTGGCCCTGCCGGGCCTGCGCCAGGCGGCCTACCGGCTGCGCGGCTTCTCCGGTGACGTGCAGGCCGAGCTGCTGACCGCCTTCGTCGCGGCGCTGCACACGGTGAAGCCCGGTGGGGCCAAGGTGGTGCAGCGGCTGCTGTCGGCCACGTTCACTACCGCCCGCGCGGCGCTGCGCGCCGACGAGCCGATCCGCACGAAGGCGCCGGTGGATCTGCCGGTGGCGGCTGGCGGGCATCCGGACTTCGTGCTGGCCAAGGCGGTCGCGGTCGGGGTCATCACCCCGGGCGAGGCCGAGCTGATCGGCGCCACTCGGCTGGAGGGCGTGTCGGTGGCCGACTACGCCGAGCGGGCCGGTCGTGGCTACTGGGCGGTGGCCAAGGAGCGCTCGCGGGCCGAGGAGCGCCTGGTCGCGGCGATCCGCTCCGGGGAGCTGTCCGATGAGGACGCCGCCGTGATCGCCGAGGCCACGATGACCCTCGCGGTCGACCGGGCGCACCTCGGCTGACCTGCGCCTTTGCGTGCCCGATGTCCAAACGAGGGCCGAAATCTGTATCTCTTAGTGCGGGACTTTCCCGCACCTGGTGACCTTCTTCGACCGGCCCCGCTGACGGCGCTGACACCCGCAACGGCCCCGCCGAACCCTTCGAAGGAGGACGGCCAACACGGCCGGTCGAGGTCACCACCTTTCCCCTCGTCGCTCGCCCAGCCCCACACCTTGTGGGTGTGGGGCTGGGCTGCCCTGGAAGGTGCCCACGTCCCATGAACCACCGCCCTCTGCACCGCCCGACCCCGACCCCGCCCCGCCCGGTCGGCGACCGGCGCGGCCGGCGCCTGACCCGTACCGTCCGCGTCCTCGCACCGGCTGTCGCGGTCACCGCTGCCGCGCTGGTTGCCATCGCCGGCACCCCGGAGGCCGCGTACGCGGCCGACTCGCTCGACGCCGTGGTCAACAACATCCGCAACTGGCTGGTCGGCATCCTCGTCGCCGTCGCCACCCTGTTCCTCACCGTCGGCGGGCTGCGCTACGCCGCCGCCAACGGCGACCCCGGCGAGGTAGAGAAGGCCAAGCTGACGCTGAAGTCCGCCGCCGTCGGCTACGGGCTGGCGCTGCTCGCGCCGCTGTTCGTCACCATCGTCGGCAAGTGGGTGGCCTGATGACCCACTCCACCGATCCGGCTCGCCGTCCCTTCGTCCCCAACCGCCGCCCGGCCGTCCCCGCCCGCCGTCCCCGGTCGTCCCGCCGTGGCGTGCGGCTGCTCGTCCTGATCGCCCTCGGCGTCGGTCTGACCGCCGGCCCCGCTCTGGCGGGGACGGCGTGGGCCGAGCCGTCCCCGGCACCGTCCCCGGGTGCGAGCGTGCCGAACCCCGGCTCGCGCCCGCCGGGGGCGAACCCGTCCCCGTCCGCCCCGTCGTCCCCGCCGACCGTCGTGCCGTCCCCGGCCCCCGCCCCGCCCGGCAGCGAGGCCGGGGACGCCGACGACGACCCCGGCATGTTCGACATCCCCGGCCAGATCCGCAAGGCCATCAACGAGTTCCTGCTGTGGATGGCCAAGACCGGCCTGAAGCCGGTCATGGAGACCCTCGGCAGCACCGCGCTGTCCACCCCGGACCTGACCGGCAGCGAGCACGTCAAGGCCATCTGGACGACCAGCCTCGTCACCGCGAACGCCATCTACGTACTGTTCATCGTCGCCGGCGGCTTCATCGTCGCCTCCCGCGAAACCCTGCAGAGCCGGCACGGGCTCAAGGAGATCGCGCCGCGGCTGGCGCTCGGGGCGGTGGCCTCGAACGTGAGCCTGATCCTGTGCGGCAAGGCCATCGAGTTCACCAACGCGCTGACCGCCGCCGTCGCTGGTCAGGGCGTGGACGGGCCGAGTGCGGCGAACGCCATTGTCGGCATCCTCTACCAGCCGTTCAACGGCGCGAGCCCGAACATCCTGCTCGCCCTGTTGGTCATCGCCGCGTCCATCCTCGGGCTGATCGTGATCATCACGTTCGTCATGCGGGTGGCGGTGATGGTCGTACTCGTCGGCATCGCACCCCTGGCGCTGGCCTGCCACGCGACGCCACAGACCGAGGGCATCGCACACACCTGGTGGCGTGCCTTCGGCGCCTGCCTGGGCCTGCAGGTGGCGCAGGCAGTGGTCGTGCTCGCCACGATCAAGGTGTTCCTCACCCCGTCCGGCCTGGTGATGCTCGGAGTACCTCAAACGGCGAGCGGCCTGCTCGGCGTCCTGGTCTGCATCACGATGCTGTGGCTGCTGATCAAGCTCCCCGGCCTGATGAAGCAGTACGTGCTCAGCCCGATGGGGCTGCAAAGCCAGGGCCGAGGGCTGTTCGGACAGCTCCTGCAGGCGTACATGACGTTCAAGACCCTCGGTGCGGTCACCGGCCTGAGCAAGGGCAAGAGGGCCGTCATCGCAGGTGCGGCAGCCCGCCCGACAGGCGGCGGGACGGGAACGACGAGCACTGCTCGGCCCGTTTCCGCCACCCGGGGTGGTCCGGGTACCCCGCGCCCGGCGCCGTCCCGGCCGTCCCCGGCCGGTCCGGTGGCGTTCAGTAACGCCCCGACCACGCAGACGCCACTGTCGGCGCCCGCCGGCACCGCCGGGGCACCGTCGTTCAGCCACCCGGCGCAGCCGGGCACCCCGGCGGCGACCCCGACCGGCCCGGCCCCGGCCGCGTCGTTTTCCCAGCCCAACGCTTCCCAGCCGGCCACGCCTCGACCGAGTGGACGGCCGGCACCGGCGGCGTTCAGCGGCACGGCGCCCTCACCGGCGAGCCCGACTCCGACCGGGCCGGCACCTGCGGCAACGTTCTCCAATCCGCCAACGGCGCAGAGCGCGCCGCGTCGACCCCCGGCCCCGGTCACGCCGGTGTTCTCCTCCGCACCGAAGGGCACCTCGGCGGGGCGGCCGACGGCGGCCCGACGGCCGACCGCCGCGCCTCGCCCGGCCAGCGGAGGCGGCCGTCCGCCGGTCACCACGCCGCCGGCATCGGCCCCGGCGCCAGCGGCTCGGCCGTCCCCGCGTCCGGCACCAGCGCCGAGTCCGTCCCCGGCCGCCGGGCCGGCATCGCCGCCGCCGTCCCCGCCGCGACCAGCGGGCAGCGCGGCTCCGGTGTTCCGACCGGCGCCGTCCCCGCCTCCGTCCCCACCGTCCCCGCCGCCGCAGCGGCCGTCCCCGCCGTCCCCGCCGCCCGCGCGGCGCCGTCCCCGAAAGGCAGGTAACTGATGAGTCGCCGTGACGACGAGGCGCCGCTGCGCGCCCGGGTACCCGCCGATGTGGAGAGGGCTGATCGGATCGCGTTCGGCTTGACCGGGCGCCAGCTCGTCATCCTGACAGTCACCGGCCTCGTGCTGTACGCGGCGTGGACCGCTCTCGCGACGGTGGTGCCGCCGCTGGTGTTCATCGCCTGCGCGCTGCCCATCGTCGGCACGGCGTTCTTCGTGGCGGTCGGCCGCCGGGACGGCCTCGGCCTGGACGTGTGGCTCCTGGCCGGACTGCGGCACCGCCGGGCGCCGCGTCGGCTGGTGCCGTCGGAGGGTCCGGTCACCCCGGCCCCCGCGTGGATCAGCACCACGCGGGGGCCGGGTGACCGGCTCCCGCTGCCCGCACCGCTTCGCCTACCGGCCAAGGGCATCACCGCCGACGGCCTGGTCGACCTCGGCCCGGACGGCACCACCGGCCTCGTCGCCGCCAGCACCGTCGCGTTCGGGCTACGCACCCCGGCCGAGCAGAACGGCCTGGTCGCCGGGTTCGCCCGCTGGCTGCACAGCCTGGACGGGCCGGCGCAGATCCTCGTCCGCGCCCAGCGGGTCGACCTGACCCACGTCGCCGACCGCATCCTCGCCCAGGCGCCGGGCCTACCGGACCCGGCCCTGGAAGACGCCGCCCGCTCGCACGCGGCCTTCCTGGACGACCTCGCCGCCCGGCGCGAGCTGCTGCACCGGCACGTCACCGTCGCGGTGCGCAGCAAGCGCAGCCCCGGCCACACCGCCCATCAGGCAGCCGAGACGGTCCGGGCGCTGTCCGGCTGCGAGGTCGCCGCGAGCGTGCTCGACCCGGCCGACGCCGCCGCCACCCTCGCGGGCGCGCTCAACCCGTCCGCCGCGCCGTCCCCGTCGTCCCCGCCGCCGGGACGGCCCGTCCCCGACACCCATGGAGATGAGCAGCTGTGAACCTGTTCCCGCGCAACCGGAAGACCGTCGTCCCCGAGGTGGGGACGGTCGTCCCCGGCAGCCCGGACGCCGTCGAGGTCGCCGGACGGTCGGTACGGGTCGGGGACGGCTACACCGCCGCCCTGGCCGTGACCGGCTACCCCGCCGAGGTCGGCCCCGGCTGGCTCGAACCGCTGCTGGCCTACCCGGGCCGGGTCGACGTGTCCCTGCACATCGAACCCGTCCCGCCGGTGGTGGCCTCGCAGCGGCTGCGCAAGCAGCGCGGCCGGTTCGAGGCCAGCCGGCGGCAGGACGCCGCCAAAGGCCGCCTGGATGACCCGGAGCTGGACGCCGCGGCGGCCGACGCCGCCGAGCTGGCCGCCCGCGTCGCCCGAGGCGAAGCCCGCCTGTTCCGCCTCGGCCTCTACCTAACCGTGCACGCGGACAGCGAGCCGGAGCTGGCCGACCGGGTGACCGAGGTCCGCGCCCTCGCCTCGTCGCTGCTGCTCGACGTCGCCCCGGCCACCTGGCGGCAGCTCCAGGGCTGGATCACCGGTCTACCCCTCGCCTATGACGCGCTGGGGATGAAGCGGGTGTTCGACACCGACGCCCTCGCCGCCGCGTTCCCGTTCACATCGCCGGACCTGCCGACCACCGCCGGGGACACCGGCATGGGCGTGCTCTACGGCCTCAACCTGCACAGCCCCGGTGTCGTGGTGTGGGACCGGTGGGCACAGTCCAACTACAACAGCGTCGTCCTCGCCCGCTCCGGTGAGGGCAAGTCCTACTTCGCCAAGCTGGACCTGCTCCGCAACCTCTACCTGGGGGTCGAGGCGTTCGTCATCGACCCCGAAGACGAGTACGTCCGCCTGGCCGAGGCGGTTGGCGGGACGATCATCCGGCCCGGCGTGCCCGGGGTACGGATCAACCCCCTAGACCTGTCGGCCGGGGACGGCGACGACGCCCTGATCCGGCGGGCGCTGTTCCTGCAGACCTTCGTGTCGGTCATGACCGGCGGGACGGCCATCGCTCCGGAGGAGACCGCCGCTCTCGACGTCGCCGTCCTCGCCGCGTACCGGGGCAAGGGCATCACCACCGACCCGCGTACCTGGCGGCGCCCGGCGCCGCTGCTCGCCGACGTCGCCGAGGCGTTGAAGGACGCCGGTGACGCCGGGCGGACCCTGGCCGCGCGCCTGCACCCGTACGTGGCCGGCTCGTTCAAGGGCCTCTTCGACGGGCCGACCACCACCAACCCGGACGGACACCTCGTCGTCTACGCGATCAAAGACCTGCCCGAAGAGCTGAAGCCCGTCGGGACGCTGCTGATCCTCGACGCGATCTGGAAGACGGTCAGCACCGCCAACCGCAACGGAGGCACCGCCCGGCGGCTGGTGCTGGTCGACGAGGCGTGGCTGATGCTGCGCCAGGGCCTCGGCGCCCAGTTCCTGTTCCGGCTGTCGAAGTCGGCCCGCAAGTACGGCGCCGGCCTATCGGTGATCACGCAGGACGCCGCCGACGTCCTCGCCACCGAGGTCGGCCGGGCCGTGGTGTCGAACGCCGCCACGCAGGTGCTGCTGCGGCAGGCGCCGCAGGCCATCGACGCCGTCACCTCCGCGTTCGGGCTCACCGACGGCGAGCGGGCGTTCCTGCTGTCCAGCTCACGCGGAGACGCCCTCCTCGCAAGTGGATCTTCGCGGGTGGCGTTCCACAGCCTCGCCTCCGACGTGGAGCACGACCTGGTCGTGACAGGTCCGGAGTCCAGCCCCGTGGCCCGCCGGTAGACCCCGCAGTTCCCCCACCCTTCCCGTCAGGAGCAACCCTCATGTCCCTTTTCGGCAGGTTGTCACACCCCTCGGCCCTGCTGCTGGCCGCTCCGTCCCCGGCGCCGTCCCCGTCCCCGCCGTCGGCCCCGCCGTCCCCGGCCGGGTGTGTGCCCGGTCAGGGCGGGATGCCCGACGGGCTGCTCGGCGAGCTGCTGTGCGGCACGTGGGGACCGAAGGCCCCCGCCGCTGTAGCCGAGTTCGTTCGCGTCCGGTGGCCGCTGCTGCTCGCCGCCCTCGTCGTCCTGATCGCCCTCGCCGTGGTGTGGCGGATGTGGCGACGCCGGGTCTGGTCCGCCCACGCCGCGCAGGCCCGCTGGTTGCAGATCATTCCGCCGGTCACCGCCACCCCGGCCGCCACCGTCGGGCTATGGCGCCTGCTGGCCACGGCGCTGCCCGCGCCGAGGCGGTGGGCGTGGCGTCCGGCCCGGATCGTGTGGGAGGTCGAAGCCGACCCGCACGGGATGCGCGTCGGGCTGTGGCTGCCCCCTGGGGTGAACCCGACCGCCGTCCTGCGCCTGCTGCAGCGCGGCTGGCCCGGGGTGCGCGCCGAGCAGGCCCCGCCGCCGGTCGTGCCCGGCGGGACCGCGACCACCCTCGCCCTGCTGCCGACCCAGCCGGACTGGCTGCCCCTCGTGGACGACACCACCACGGCCAGCTCGAGGAACTGGGAGACCGCGCCGCCGGACGAGGACCGGCTACGCGCCGTCTACGACGGGCTCGCCTCGGCCGGGCGCACCGGCGGCGGCCTGCTCCAGGTCCACATCAGCCGGGCACCGGCGCACCGGATGCGGTCACTGCGCCGGGCCACCACCCACCCCGAGCGCGCCCGCAAGACCCGAGGTGCGTCCCGCGCCGTGGGCCTGCTGGCCGACGGGTTGCGGGCGCTGATCCTCGGCGTGCTGAACATGCTCACCCCCGGCCCGTCCAGCAGCGGCAGCTCGTCGCGGCGCACCACGCATGACCCATACCTGGCTGAGCTGGCGCGGCAGGCGCGCGGCAAGCTCACCGCCGCCCCGCACCTACTCGTCGCCGTCTACGCCACCGGGGCCGGGCCGACCAAGGCCGCCGCCCTGTCCGGCGCCGCCGACATCACGAGCGGGTTCGGGCTGCTGTCGGCGCACTTCACCCGCCGGCGGCTAAGGGGCGGCACCACCGCGGCGGCGATGCGCTGGGTGCCCGAGTCCCGGATGAGCCTCGCCGCCGTCGCCGAGGCCGCCGCCCTGGCCGGGCTGCCCGCCGAACCGGCCGCCTACGGCCTGCCCGCCGCCGCGTCGCGCCGCCGCCCCGGCAACCGCGACGTCTTCCGGACCGGCCCCGCCACCCGCCGCCGCGACCCCGAGCCGCCGAAGCCCCCGAAGCCCGACGCGCCGAAGCCCGGCACCGACGACCCCGACGAGAACCCCCCGAACGTTTGGAGTGCTCCGTGACCACCATCCACAACCCCGACGCCGCGCCCGCCTCCGACCCGCAGGGCCGCCGGCTCAACCTGGTGCCGCTGGAGGAGCGACACGGCCTGGGCGGCAAGGTGATCGGCGTCGCCAACGCCGGCCCCCGCACCCGGATCGGGATCTCGCTGACCGACTGCCGCTACCACCTGCACGCGCTCGGCCCGACCGGAACCGGCAAGACCACGCTGCTGATGAACATGATCCTCGACGACGTCGAGGCCGGCAGGGGCGTGGCCGCGTTCGACCCGGCCAAGGGCGACCTGATCCGGGATCTGCTCGACCGGATGCCGAAGTCCGCCGGTGACCGCCTGGTGCTGATCGACCCGGACGAGGACAAGGCCCCTCCGGCGATCAACCTCCTGGATCCGGCGGTGCACGGCGGCACCCCGCACGACGTGGCCGCCAACGTCACCGCCGTCATGTCGAAGGTCTGGTCCCGCTGGTGGGGCCACCGCAGCGCGGACATCTGCTACCACGCCCTGCTCACCCTGGCCCACCTGGAAGGCTCGACCCTCGCGCAGTTGCCGCGGCTGCTGTCGGACTCCAAGTGGCGTGCCGGGCGGGTCGCGGCGGCCACCAACGCACTGAAGGCGTGGGAGGGCAACACCCTCACGGAGTTCTGGGAGGGTTTCGACGCCCTCCCCGCCGGGCAGCGCGCCGGCCTGGTCGCCCCGCTGCTGTCCCGGCTGCGCCTCGTCTTGGCGCATCCGATGGCGAACTCGCTGTTCGGGGTGCCGGCCACGACGTTCTCCTTCGCCGACATCCTCGACGGCGGCGTGCTGTTGTGCCGGCTGCCGAAGGGTGTCATCGGTGAGGACGGCACCCGCCTCATCGGTTCCCTGCTGCTGGCGGGGCTGTGGCAGGCCACCACCGCCCGCGCCCGCATCCCCGAGAACCAGCGCCCGGACGCCATGGTGGTGCTGGACGAGTGTCACAACTTCCTGCACCTGCCCATCGGCATCGATGACGCCCTCGCCGAGGCCCGCGGCCTGCACACCTCGTTCGTCTTGGCTCACCAGTACCTGGGGCAGCTCTCCGGGGAGATGGTCGAGGCGATCGACGCCAACGCCCGCAACAAGGTGTACTTCGCCCTCGCCCCGCGTGACGCCGTCGACCAGGCCCGCCACCTGCGGCCCTACCTCGATGAGGGGGACCTGATCCGGCTCGGCGGCTATGAGGTCGTCCTGCGGCCGGTCGCAGGCGGTCGGGTCGTGCCACCGGCGACCGCTGACACCGAGCCCCCGCAGCCGCCGATTTCCGGCCGCTCCGAGGCGCTGCGCAAGGCGGCGAGGAAGCAGACCGGGCTGTCACACAAGGAGCGGCGGAAGTTGCTCGGCGCGGCGGTGACGGTCACGGCGAGCACCGAGTCCGAGTCCTCGGCGCCGGTTCCGGTGCCGGATCTGGTGGGTCGCAACACCTTCGCCGCTCGGGGCGAGCGGTCTAACGAGACCACTCACGAGCCGTCCAACGAGGAATCCAACGAGTTTTCTAACGAGTCCGATGACTCGTTTGACCCCACCCCCTATAACACGTCATCCGCGCAGGTCAGCGGCGCTGAGGAGGTCTGGTGAACCGGAACCGACTGATAAGAGATATCACTCCTACTAGCGCACAAGCTTCTGCCCCTTCCGGTGCCCGCCTGACGGCGTCCGTCGTGGCCGGCGAACTCACCAGACTCACCCCACGAGACCGGCACCTGCTCGACCTGCTCGACCAGCACAAGACCCTCACCACCGACCAGCTCGTCGACGTCGCCTTCGGCTCCGCCGGTCGTGCTCGCAACCGGCTCAACGTCCTGCTGTCCCGCGACATCCTGGACCGGTTCCGGCACTACCAGCGGCCCGGCTCGCAGTCGTGGCGGTGGACCCTCGGCCCGGTCGGCGCGGCCCTCGTGGCGGCCGGACGCGGTGACCCGTTGCCCCGTCCGGCCACCGTGCGCGACGCCACGGCCCGACTGGCGATGTCCCCGACGCTGCCGCACCTGCTCGCCGTGAACGGGTTCTTCGTGGCGCTCACGGCGCACGCCCGCACCGACCCGAGCACGCGGCTGGACCGGTGGTGGAACGAGGCGCGGTGCCGCGAGGAGGTCGGCACCGTGGTCCGCCCGGACGGGCACGGGGTGTGGAACGTCGGCGGACGGGCGGTGCCGTTCTGGCTCGAAGTCGATCTCGGCACCGAAACGCTGTCCCGTGTCGTCGGCAAGCTCGACGGCTACGCGAAACTTCCCCCGCCCCGGGCGTACCCGGTGCTGTTCGTGCTGCCCATCGCCGCGCGGGAGGCGAACCTGCACGCCCACCTCTCCCGTACCGGGGTGCCGGACGGGCTCACGGTGGCGACCGCCGCCGACGACCACGCGGCCGACACCGGCGGCCCGGCCGGGCCGGTGTGGCGGGTCACCGGACGCCCCGGGCGAGTCAGCCTCGCCGACCTCGCCCCGGCCGGGGACGGTGCGGTGTGGGACGGATAGTCGGGCTGGCCGTGGCCGTCGTGGCGACCGTGCTCCTGCTGATCGCGGGTGCCGCCGCCGGGGTCGTCTCGGCCATGTTCGGCGGCGGCGGGTACGGCTCCGGGTGCGCGGCAACCGTCGCCGCGCCCGGGGCCGTCCCGGCCGGGCTCACCGCCGAGCAAGCCCGTAACGCCGGGGTGATCGTGACCGTGGGCGAGCGGATGCGGGTACCGGTGCGCGGGTGGGTGGTCGCGGTCGCCACCGCCCTCCAGGAATCCAACTTGATCAACCTGGGAAACCTCGGCGACGCCAACGACCACGACAGCCTCGGACTGTTCCAACAGCGGCCGAGTCAGGGGTGGGGCACCCCGGAACAGGTCATGAACCCCGACTACGCCGCGACGAAGTTCTACGAGCGCCTCCTCACCGTGCCGGGGTGGGAACGGTTGCCGGTCACCGAGGCCGCTCAGGCGGTGCAACGGTCGGCGTACCCGGACGCCTACGCCAAGCACGAGCCGCGCGCTACGGCCATCGTGACCGCGTACACCGGCGGGACACTGCCGACCTGCGACGGCGGACCGATCGCGCCGTCCGGGTGGGGCCGCCCCGTCGCCGGGACGGTGGGCTCCGGATTCCGTACCGGCGACCGGCCCGGCCACGACGGAGTCGACATCATGGCCGCACGCGGAACCGTGATCCGTGCCGCCTCGGCCGGGGTGGTGGTGACGGTGCGGTGCAACATCGGCGGCAACTCGTGGCAGGCGCCCTTCGGGCCGGGGATGCCGTGCGATGTGGACGGCAGCCCGACCACCGGCGGGTGCGGGTGGTACGCCGAGGTGCGCCACGCGGGCGACATCGTGTCGCGGTACTGCCACATGGTGCGGCAACCGATCGTACGAGTCGGTCAGACCGTCGCGCCCGGACAGCCGATCGGCTACGTCGGAACGTCGGGCAACTCGTCCGGCCCGCACCTGCATTTCGAGATCCACGTGCGCCGTGAGGCGCTGCACAACCGAGAGGAGGTCTACGAACCTGTAGATCCTGTTGCCTTCCTCGCGCAGAGGGGGGTGAAGCTGGGGGCAGCCTGATCCGGAGAGGTGTCCGGGTCGGGTGGGAGCAGCCCCGACAACGTCGGGACGGTCTGGCACTGCCAGACAGGCCGGGTCCGGCTAGCGAGACGGGACGGCATACGAGCAGGAACCAGCGGTGAGACCCCGTAAGCGAAGAACCTGCCCCGAACCTGGCGGATATGGGCAGGAGTGAGGAACGCATCGTCCTACGTGGATTTGGGCGGTGTCCGACCGGCCTTCGGGCTGGTCTGGGTTGTCGGCTGAGCTGCGCGTGGTCGGCAACGTCCTCCGGGGCGGAGCTGGGTGCCTCACCCGTCGCATTCGGTTGTCAGTGAACACGGGAACCGCTGCGGTCTCGCCTCCCACGTCGTCGCCATCGGCGTGAAGGCAAGGCCCACCGTCGGCCGATGGGGCCGCAGCGGGGCGGAGCCGCCGTAGTAGTCCGAGGTCGGGAAAGCCGATCACATGGCGAAGGGCGGCAGCGAGTCAAGCAGCGAAGGAGAGTGCAATGCCGGAAGACTCGCCGGTGAATATCGGCGATCTGCTCGCGCGGCCCTTGGTGGCCGAGCGGCGGGTACTGGAGATGCAAACCAAACTGCACCGATGGTCGGTGGCCGATGCTGGCCGCCGGTTCGATGATCTGTTCAACCTCGTGGCGGACCCGGCGTTCCTGGTGATGGCCTGGACACGGGTTCGGGAGAACAAGGGTTCGCGGACCGCCGGGGTGGATTGGCAGACAGCCCACTCCATCGAGGCGTCCGCGGCCGGCGTGGTCGGGTTCCTGGAACAGGTGCGTGCACAGGTCAAGGCGCGGGCCTTCGTTCCGGTCCCGGTGCGGCAGCGGATGATCCCCAAGGCGAGCGGCAAGCTGCGCAAGCTGGGGATTCCGACGATCGCAGACCGCGTCGTGCAGGCGTCCTTGAAGCTGGTGTTGGAGCCGATCTTTGAGGCGGATTTCCTGCCGTGTAGCTACGGTTTCCGCCCGGAACGCCGCTGTCAGGACGCGATCGAGGAGATCCGTTATCTCGCCGCCCGCTCCTACGAGTGGGTGTTCGAGGGTGACATCGCGGCCTGCTTCGACGAGATCGACCATGCGGCCCTGCTGGACCGGGTGCGTCGACGCATCGCCGACAGGCGCGTCCTGACGCTGGTCAAGGCGTTCCTCAAGGCGGGCGTGCTCAATGCTCTCGGGCACGTCCGTGGCTCTCACGCCGGTACTCCCCAGGGCGGCATCCTGTCGCCGCTACTGGCCAACATCGCCCTGTCCGCGCTCGACGAGCACTTCGCCGAGCTGTGGCAGCGCCACCGCAATCCCACCGCGCGCAAAGATCACCGCCGACGCGGAGGCGCGACGTATCGCCTGGTGCGCTACGCCGACGACTTCGTCGTCATGGTGTCCGGCACGCGCGAACAGGCCATGAGCCTGTGGGATGAGGTGGCCGCGATCATCGCGCCGCTCGGGCTGCGTTTAGCGCCCGAGAAGACGAGGGTCGTGGGCATCAACGAGGGCTTCGACTTCCTCGGGTTCCGCATCCGGCGGGACCGGCAGAGGGGAAGCGACCGCTACTTCATCTACACCTACCCGGCGCGCAACACCCTGACGTCGGTCAAGGCGAAGATCAAGGCGGTCACACAGACACAGACCCTGGACCGCCCGCTCGACGAGATCCTCAAACATCTCGGCACCATCGTGCGGGGCTGGACCCTGTACTTCCGGCACTCCTCAGCCAGCGTCACCTTCGCCTACCTGCGCTACTACCTGTGGAAACGGGTCGTCGTGTGGCTACGGCGTCGGCACGCGAAGCCGGGATGGAAGTACATCCGCCGCCAGTACTTCAACCAAGACTGGTGGCCCGAATGGAACGGCATCAGGCTCTTCGACCCCAGTACGGTGAAGATCCACCGTTACCGCTACCGGGGCACGAAGATCCCCACGCCGTGGGGCACGCGCCCAGCAACAACCTGACCAGCCGGGACTCGTGGAGAGCCCGGTGCTCGGAAACGGGCACGCCGGGTTCGGACGGGCGGCCAAGGGAAACGGGCGGCGGAAATGCCGAAACCGCGCCCTTGGTCGACCCGTACACCGGCTATCCGGCCCACGAAGGCAACGCCGTGGACCCGGTTTCATTCATGGCGAAAAAAGGCGTCCGACTGTAAATCGTGAAGTGATTCTTCGCACAAATCATCGACTTGACTTCACCACCCGGATCGAGCGTCCATGAACGTGTAAGCAATTCCCGGACGAAAGGAAAGACAATGCCGCACGCGACCGCCCCGCAATTCACCACCGAGTCCCTTGCCGCCGCCGTGAAGTCCGTAGCGGCCAACTGTGACACCCCGACGGTGGTCACGCTGACCGCCGCCGGGGCCACCGTCACCGGGCGGGCGGAAGCCGTCCCCGGTGCCCCGCTGACCGCCGACGCCGCCGCCGCGACGCTGGCCGGCATGGCGCGGCTGATCGGCCGGCACCCGGGCATGTTCGGCGCCGACGTGGCCGGGTACGCGCTGATTCTGCCCGGTGAGCGCGTCGCGTTCGCCGCCGACCGAACCGGGACCACGCACCACATCCAACTCCCCGGAGCCCCCACCGAGCCGCTACGGTCCGACCGGTGGGGCGCCATCTGTGACGGGCTCACCGCCATGATCAACGCCGCGCGCTGACCGTCACCCCGCCGCACCACCGCCCCGCCACCGCGCCCGGCCGATCGGCCGGGCGCGGCGCGTTTCCTACCCCCGAAAGCCGACCCCGCCCACGGCCGATTTACGGCCACGCCCCACCGGCCCTAGGCAATGCCACCCGCGCCGCGCGAACGTCGCACAGCGGCGAAGCTGGGGCCATCAAATAGCGCGCCCCGCCGCAATCGCGCCCGCAATCGAGGGCCGCGCGGCCCCGAATCCGGGTTCCCGGAAAGAGTCATGAAAACCGGGGTTGACAACAACCGGGCATCGAGCGTCCATGGACGTGGGCAACAACAACCGCCCCGGCGAAACGCAAGAACGCCAACGCGGAATCGCTATTACCAATCCCATTTGTGTACGGAGGTTTACCCGCCATGACCGCACCCACCGCCACCCCGGCCGCCGAGTCCGTCGCCCGTTCGCTCGCCGCCCACCCCGACGGCGTCACCGCACGCGACCTCGCCACGTCCGCCAAGGTTGGCAACTCCACCGCCGCCAAGATCCTCGCCGCCATGGAGGCCGACGGCACCGCCACCCGCATCCCCGGCCCGACCAACGGCAACCGCAAGAGCGCCGACATCTGGCGGCCCGCCGCCACCACCGAGGAGGCCACCGTGACCACCACGACCGACGAGGCGCCCGCCGCGACCGACGACGCCAGCGCCGCCGACGAGGCGCCCGCCGCGACCGACACGGCCACCACGACCGACGGCGCGGGCAGCGCCACCGCAACCGACGACGCGCCCGCCTCGACCGACGAGGCCGCCGCCGACGCGCCGACGCCGACCGACGGGGCCGCGCCGAACGAGGCGGGCAACGCCGACGGGACGGACGGGAAGCCGGTCGAGGCGCCGGTTTCCGGGGCGCCGGTGTCGGGCGCGCCGTCCGGCGCCGGGGATCACCTAAAGATCGTGATGGTGGCCGGGGTGCTCGGTGACCACCCGGACGGGGTGAGCGCGGCCGACCTGATCGAGACGTCCGGCCTGCGGGCGGCGGTCGTGGCGCGGGTACTGACCGCCATGGAGGTTGCCGGGGCGGCGGTGCGCAAGCCCGCCGACAAGCCCGACGGCGTAGACCTGTGGGTGCGCGGTGAGGCGGACCTGGACAAGGTCGATCTCGCCAACGCGGCCCCGTACCGCGAGTGCGTGTGCACGTGCGGCCACAAGCACCGGGTCAAGACCGGCGTCGCGGTCACCACGATGCGCCGCCCCGGTCGCACCACCGGCGAGATCAACACCGACGGGTCGGCGAAGCTCGGCAAGGGCGAGCTGGAGCGCATGGTCGAGGCGTGGATGCGCGACCTGGGCACCGGCCACGACGTCACCCCGACCACCGTGGGCAAGGAGCTGGGCGGACGTAGTTCGGGCGCGTGCGGCAACGCGCTGAACAAGCTCACCGCCGCCGGGGTGGTCGTGATGACCAGCGCCGCGCCCGCGAAGTTCGCCCTCGCCGACAACCCGCCCGCCCCGAGTGACGCGGTTGCCGCGCTGATGACCCGCCCGGTGACCACCGACGAGGCGGTGAGCGACGAGGCCCCGGCCACCGACGACACCCCGGCCGACGCGACCACCGACGCGACCACCGACGAGGCCCCGACCACCGAGGAGGCCGCGACCACGGCAGACGCCCCGGCGACCAACGAGGCCCCGGCCGAGCTTGCCGACGCCGCGTGATGACCCGCCGCGCACCCGGGGGCCGGACTTCCCTGCCGGCCCCCGGCGCGGCGCCCCTTCATGACCATCGATCCCGCAAGGAGGCATCCATGACCACCACACAGACCCCGGCCCCGGCCCCGTACGTCCCGGCGCACGACGGCATGTGCCCGCTCGGCCCGCACCTGGTGTGCGCGGACTTCAACGCCATGCCGCAACGGATGTGGCGCACCGACCGGCAGGACTGGCCGTGCGAGGGCTGCGGCGCGCCCATGACCCGCACCTACGCGCCCGCCACCGGCTGGAGCGCGTGGCGCCCGGCGACCCGATGACCTCGGCCGGAACCGGCGACCCGACCACCACCGACCCCCGACAGGAGACGCGCCGCATGACCACGCAACCCCCGCCGCCCGGCACCACCGCCGAGCCCGGCCCGACGGCCCCGGCAACCGCGCCCGAGCCCGCCGGGCAGGTGTACCTGGTCGCCGGGGGCGACCTCGTGGCGCTGTTCGACACCCGCGAGGCGGCGGACATCATGCTCGTCACGATGATCGGCGCGAACCTTGACCCGGTGACCGCGTGTCTGAGCGCGGCCCGATGGGATGAGGTGCGGGCGGACCTGCTGGCGCGCGTGCCCGCCCTGACCATCACCGACGCTCGGACCGGCCGTGCGGGCGGTGCCCGGTGACCCGCCCGCCCGGCGCCACCCCGGACGATCCGGCGATCCCGCCACGGCTGGCCGCGCGGCCCCACGACGCGCGGCGCGGACTGCCGATCCCGCCGGTCAACCTGCACCCCGACCCGACCGGCGGCGGGATACACGTGGACTTCACCACGATCAACACCCGCACGTCGACCGACCTCGCCGTACAACGGTTGTGCTCGCTGTGCGGGCAACCGATGGGGTACTGGGTGGCGTTCCTCGGCGGCCCCCGCGCGGCCGAGCTGATGCGCTACGCCGACCCGCCCGGGTGCGTGGAGTGCATGACGGCCGCACTCACGCTGTGCCCACACATCGCCCTCGGCAGGCACCGGCGAGCCCGCGCCGACCGGCCCGGTGGCGGCATCATCCCGCCCGGCTCGCACGGCGACAAACCCGACCGCTACCTGCTCGGCATCACCCGGCACTACCGGACCCGGTTCATCCCCGAGCACGGCTTCAGCGTGTACCTGCCGGCCCGGTTCAAGACCGTCCACGAGTACCGCTACGGCCCCGACGGACGGCTGAACACCGACCCCCAATCGCGACCCTAGGGAGCAAGCGCCATGACCGGGTTTCACTCCGATCTCACCGTCGACAAGCTGATCCTGCACGCCGGCCACGAAGTAGAGATCGTGACGTACGCGGGAGAAAACGTCTCCCTGGACTGCATGACGTGCGGCGAAACCCTTACCGACGCCGCCATTGCGGATGACGCCGAACCGGCCGACCGGCCCGGTACCCCGGTAGCCGTGCGCCAGCGGCGGGCGCCAGATTCGCCGCAGAAAACTCCATAGACCGGCCCGGATCGACTTGATCCGCCACCTGTAGGTAGGGACCATTATTTGTGACGGCGCACCCGGGATTGGAACCCCCGGCCCGCCGCCACCATCCACATCGACCCGGAAGGAAACACCCGTGGCACACGAACTCGAACGCCTCGCCAACGGACAGACCGCCTTCGCCTCCGCCCGACTGTCCGCCTGGCACCAGCTCGGCCAGGTCACCGACGACTGCATGACCGCCGAGGAGATCATGAGCAAGGCGTGGCTCGGCGGCTGGGAGGTCCGCAAGATCCCGCTCCAGGGCATGGAGATCACCGACAAGGGCGTGACAAAGGTCGACTGCCCCGACAAGTTCATGACGGTGCGGACCAACCCGCAGACCGGCGCCACCGAGTACCTCGGCATCGTCGGCGAGGACTACACCACCGTGCAGAACGAACAGATCGCCGAGGTACTCAACCTCCTGGTCGACGAGTCCGGCGCGCACTTCGAAACCGCCGGCTCGATGCGCAAGGGCAAGAGCGTCTTCGTCACGATGAAGCTGCCGACCGCCATGGAGATCGCCGGGGTGGACCGGATGGACCTCTATCTGGCCGGCACCACGAGCCACGACGGGACCGCGTCGCTGAGGCTGGACGCCACGCCGGTGCGGATCGTGTGCGCCAACACCCAGCGGTCAGCCTTCGCGCAGTCGGAAGGAACCTACACCTTCCGGCACACCTCGAACATCACCGCGAAGATCAGCGAGGCCAGGCAGGCCCTCGGCCTGATGTGGAAGCACTTCGACGCGTTCGAGGCCGCGGCCGAGAAGATGATCAACGAGGCGCTCACGATGGGCGAGTTCGAGAAGATCGTCGCGCAGCTCTGGCCCCTCGCCGACGACGCCACCGACACGGCGCGCAACAACGCCAAGCAGCGCGCCTCGACCCTGCGCTACCTCGTCCGCGACGCGGACACGCAGAAGGCGATCAAGGGCACCCGGTGGGCCGGGTACCAGGCGATCACCGAGTACGTCGACCACTACGCCAAGGCCAGCACCGCCGAGATCCGCGCCCGCCGCGCGGTGACCGGTGCCGGTGCCGACCTGAAGGCCCGCGCGTTCGACCTGCTGTCGGTCTGAGCCGTAGCCCGGGTATCGGGGCCGGCACCGCCGCAGGCGACCGGCCCCGCCACCGGCGGACACCGTCACCACCGAGCGCGCCACCGCCACCGAGCGGAACGCCTCGGGATGGTCCCGCCCGCGCACGTAGCCCGGCCCTAGACGCCCCCAGGCGCCGTATCTGGCCCGGCCCGGGGTGTCGCCCGCCCCCGGCTCGCGGGGCGCCGTCACGGCCGCGCCCGAACCTCGATCGCCTCGAACTCACTCCACGATGGAGGACCCGATCATGCCCACCGAGCCCATGCCCGGCGCCGGTGCCACACCGACCGCCGAGGAGCTTCTCACCTCGATCAACGAGCTGTGCGAGGCGTACGCGCTGGCGCGATCCACCCGCGCCCTCGCGCAGCACGCCGAGACGCCGGCCGAGTACGACAACCTCACCGCGCGCGCCGAGCACTGGGAGCTGAGCGTCCGCACCCGCTTCGACGCCCTCGCCGACACGGTCGAGGCCGCGTTCCCGCGCGGCGCCCGGATCGAGGCGTTCCTGCCGGTGCGGGTACTGCCCAACGGCCACGTCGAGATCCACGCCCGCGACCAGCACACCCGCCCCGTGGTCCTCGCGCTGTCCGGCCCGGAGGCCGTCACCGTCGGCGTGCACCTCACCGCGTACGCCGCCATCGGCCTCGACCGCACCGGCACCAAGGTCGACCGCGTCCTGCCCCCGATGATCACCGACCCGCCGCCGGCCACCACCACCGACGCCCGGCCCGGCGGCCCCGCCGCGCTCATGACCGCCGGCCCCGCCGCCCCGGCGCGCGGCGTCGCCACCGCACCCGCCGGACACCGCCGCCACGCCTAACCGACCGACCGCGCGGCCGGTCGGTCCGGTACCGGCCGCGCGGCGGGCGACCCCCAACCCCCTCGATCGGAGATCACCATGACAACGGAACGCCTTCTCGCCCTCGCCACCGAGTTCGCACTCGCCACCGGCGCCGCCGAACGCGCCTACGCCTACGCCGCCCGCGCCACGACCGACGACGAGCGCAACGAGCACACCGCCAAGGCGCAGCAGTGCCAGGTCACCGCCACCCAGCGGCAGGAGGAACTGCGCCGCGCCCTGCGCACGGTGACCGAGTCCACCGTGCGGGCTGTGCCCGACGGGCGCCTCGCGGTGAGCATGTGGCAGCGCGGCCTGGTCGAGGTCCGCGCGATCACGGCCAAAGGCGCCCGCGCCGTGCGGGTGCGCTACACCCCGGCCGAGGCCGTCGCCGCCGGCACGGCGCTCATCGCCTGCGCCGCCGTCACCGACACCGCCGAGGGCGGCACCCTGTCACGCATCCTCGGCACCTTCCCCGGAGCCCACTCACCCGACTCCGAGCCGGAGCCGGCGACCGGGCAGGACACGCCCGACCACGGGACGCGGGCATGACCAGCACCCCGGAGAACGCGCCCGAGATCGACGTCACACAGATCTTCCTCGACGGCCGCCGGCTGACTGCCGCGCTACGTGCACTCGGCCCGGTCGAGCCCGCCCTCGCCGACGTACTCGACCACCTGAACCTGCGCCTCTACCCCCGCGACCACACGGCCGGTGACCACAGCGCCTACGTGGTCCTCGACCTGCACGGCGTCTCCCTCGGCGCGCAGCGCCGCGCGGGCGGCCTGTACCTGCACGCCGACACCAGCGAGAGCGACGACGACCTCATCCACTTCGAGATCAACGGCGGCGGCGAAGCCGACCACCCCACCCGCTGACCCCCCTCCACGGACGGAGAACACCCGATGCCCCTATCACGCAACCAGCGCCTCGGCCTGGGCGACACCGCCCGCGTCGACCACCCCGAACACGGCTTCGAGCACCGCCTCGGCACCGTCACCGACTTCCGCCTCGACAGCTTCACCACCTGGATCCACTGGTACCGGCTGCGGTTCCCCACCGGCGACGAGCGCACCTACACCCCCGACAAGATCACCGCGTGTGGCCGCGACGACGACCACGCCGCCCTCATCACCCACCTCGACGCGGCGTTCCGGTCGCTGGCCGCCGCGTGCCGCATCGGCCACGACTACGGCGACGACGAACTCAGCGCCGAAATCTTCTTCCACACCGCCAGCTTGATCGACTCCGCGCGCCTGCGGCTCCGCGTCACCCTCGACCCGGCCCGCCTGGTCGACCTGGGCACCGCCGCCGACCCGGCCGCCGTCGGGTCGGCGGCCCCGGCTCCGGACGGGGACCGATCGTGACGCCCGTCGTCACGCACGCCAAGGCCACCCACCACGGCGGGCCGGTGTGCGGGGCCGACGACGGACCGGCAACCCGGGTCAGCGAGGACCCGCTGCAGATCACCTGCCCGGACTGCCCGGACCTCGTCTGGATCGAGGAACTGCCCAACGACGCCACCGCGGGAGACCCCCGGATCATCGAGGTACTGCGTGAAGCCACGCGCGGACACATGCGCAAGGTCGACGGGCTGATCGTGGACGGCACCACCGCCGCCGCGATCCTGACCGTCTACGAGGTGATGAAACCGCCGACGCGGGCGAAGTTCCTCGCCCTGGACCTCGACAAGATGACCACCGTGGCGTGGCGCCTGCTGCGCCCGCACCTGTAGGGCCGGTCGGTGGCCGGCGGGCACGCCCGAGGGCGTGTGGAACCCCCGCCGGCCACCTCACCCGCTCCGGACCATCCAGGCCATCGACAGCCGCATTTCCCGGGCGAGCGTGGCACCGATCCTATGCCGAACACCTCGATGCATCGCCACGGCGACGAGCGGCCTGGGCGGGGTGAGAGAGGATGATCGCCGTGGCGAAACGCAACATCGGCGGCCGAGTCGCCCTCGACCGCGACGGGGTGGCCGCGCACACCGGCGCGGCCCGGCCCACGGTCAACCACTGGCACCTGCACCGCGACCGGTTCGGCTTCCCCGAAGGCTTCACCCACGACGACGGCGAGTGGTTCTGGCTCGACGACATCGAGGCATTCCACGCCGCCCACCAGGCCACGAAGAAGGCCGAGCTGACCGAGGTCGACCGCAGCGGCAGCCCGACCGAACTGGTCACCTCCGGCGGCGCGGCGGCCATCCTCCGTTACCGCTCGTACCGCAACCTGCCCGACGAACTACTCGACCTCGCGGACGACACTGAGGAGCTGGCCGACGGGCGGGTGCGCCGGTTCTGGTACCGGCGCACCGTGTGGGACTACGCCGACGGGCGGACCGGTCGGCAGTCCACCGGCCGCACCCCGGGCACCACCACCGGCCCGCGTAAGCCGCATCCGTACGCCGACGACCCGCGCCTGCGGGCCGCCGCCGACCTGCTAGCCGAGGCGCGTGAGGCCGGGCGGGGCCGGCGCGGCCTCGGGGTCGAGCTGGCCCGCCGCCTCGGCATCCCGCAGCGCACCGCGCAGCGGCTGCTCACCGTGGCCGAGGGCGGGCAGCCGACCTGACCCCGTCGAGCAGCGTGGGGCGCCGCCGGCCCCCTCGCCCGGCAGCGCCCCACGCGCGGGGAGATCAGTCCTCGTCGTCGGTCTCGGCCGGCGTGGTAGGCACCGGCGACAGCTCCAGCAGGTAGCGCAGCACTCCGTTGATGTCGGTGCCCCGGGTCTTGGCGGTGCGGGCGAGCACGTCGTAGCTGTCCTGGCTGACCTCGATCTGGTGCCAGCCGGGTCGGGTCTCGGTCGTCATCGGCTCCTCCAACGTGGATGGGGTGGGCGTCCCGGTCGGGGCACCCGCCGTCCATCCATGGCGACCGGCATGAAGGCATCAAGCCGACCGTGGCGGCGCACTGACCGGCGCGGTATCCGAGGGCGGCCCGCATGGCGCGGGCGTGCGGTAGAGGGCCTCGGTCTCGGCGGCGTCGGCGGACCGCATGAGGGCGGCAGCGAAGGTGCGTGCCTGGGCGGGGTTGAGGTACAGCTGCACATCGGTGCCGTCGCCGAGGTGGACCTCGACGTGTGGGCGTTCGATGTCGGCGGGGTCGGTGCCGAGCCAGGCGGGCGGTTTGTTCCAGAAGGCCGGGCGAACGTGGGCGTCGACCAGGTGGCACGCCTCGTCGTAGACGGCCACCGACGTTGTCGGGCCTCGGTGCAGCAGCGTGCCGGGCGGGTCGGAGTCGCGGCAGTCCGCGCACCACGGCGGGCAGGAGCCGAGGTGTCGCCGGGCGTCGGGCGTCGCGGGTTGCTCGTCCATGGGGTTCCTCGATTCTGGCGAGGGCGGGATGCGGTCGGAGCGGGGTCAGACCGGCAGCTTCGGGCGGGAGCCGTTCACCGATGGCTCCTCGCGGCGCAGGGCAGTGAGCAGCTCGGAGACCCGGTTGTTGCGGATCGCGGTGCCGTTGCGGCGCAACCGACGGGCGAGGGCGTCGCGGCTGACGGTGCGGCCTTCGCGGGTCAGCTCGTCGCGGGCAGCGCGGGCGGCCGGCAGCAGCGGCACCAGGTCCGCTGCGAGGTCCGCGCCGTCGTCAGCGTCGTCCTCGTCGTCGGCCTCGGAGGCGCTGTCGTCGTCGGTTGCGTCGTCCTCGTCGTCCTGGCCGTCCGGGTACTGACCGCGTTCGGCGGCGGACGCCGGATCGGGCGCGGGTATGGCGGGCGGACGGTCGTCGGATACGCCGTCGGTCAGCTCGGCGTGCGCGGGCCGGACCGGTGGCGCGGTCGCAGGTGTCGCAGCGGCGAGGCCCGGCTCCGGTTCCGGTGTGGCGCTGGCCGCGGTCGTTGTGGCGGGCGCCCCGGCCCTACCGGGGGCCGGTGCGGCGGGGGTGGTGTCGCGGTGGCGGGCGGACAGCTCGACCAGGGACACCGAGGCGACGACGATGAGGCCGTCGACGGACAGTGGGAGCAGGTAGGGCACGGTGCCGGTTTCGCCGTAGCGGGCCACGACTCCGGCCATGTGCCAGTACGAGACCCAGGCGGCGATGCCGGCGATGGCGGCGGTAGCCGTGATGCGCAGTACGCCGAGGCTGCGGCGGTACAGCGGGATCCGCGAGACCAGCTCGACCGTGATGAGCAGGGCAAGCGGCGGCCATGCCGCGATGGCCTGCGAAACCGGGTGCGGCCTCGCATGGAGGATGTTCGCGGTGACCGAGGCGGCCACCCCGAGGGCGAGGGTGAGGCGCACGGCCCATCGCAGCCGCCGCAGGCGTGCCTCGCTCATCCGCGCACCCCGCTCGCGGTCGCGGGTCGGAGCTGGCGTTCGGCGACGCGGCGGGTGGCCTGCGACGGTTCGGCGTCACCCAACTCGGCGAGGCGTTCCTCGAGCCGGCGCAGGGTGCGGCGGACCGCGTCCGGGCGGTTCTGGCGGCCGTGGATTCGCATGATGCGCTGGTACAGCTCCTCGTTGACCGGGTCGAACTCCAGGGCGCGTTCGAGGGCGGCGACGGCCTGGTCGGGGTGGTCGGCCTCGGTGATCTCGGCCATGCGGGCATACACGGAGAGGATCTGGTGCCGGTAGGTGGTGGCGTGGTCGGTGATCCAGGTCTGGTCGGCGCCGTCGGCGAAGTCCCCGCCGTACAGCTCGACCGCCTCCCGCAGCAGGGCGAGGGCCTGGGTGTCGTCGTCGGCGGTGTTCGCGGCCTCGATGGTGGTGAGCATCTGCCACAGGTCGACGGCGATCAGCTCCAGGTCGAGGCGGTAGCGGCCGGTGGCGCCGTCGTAGATGACGAACATGGCCTCGGGGTTGCCGGTCGCCGTGCGCAGGACCCGGCGGGTGGTGCTGACGTCGGTGCGGATCCGCTTGCCGGCGGTGGCGAGGTGGACCTCGGGGTGCAGGTCGGCGGCGAGCTGGTCGAGGGTCCGCCCGCCCGGGTGTACGGCCAGGGAGGCGAGGACGAAGTAGGAGCCGCTGCGCATCCCGCTCGTCACCGGCCCCGCGTCGGTCTCGGCCACCAGCGGGCCGAGGACCCTTAGCCGCACCAGGGCCGGCGCGTCGCTGGCCTGAGCCGGAACCGGCTCGGCCGGGGCCTCGACCGGGGCCGCGGCGTTGCTGCTCGGGGCGGGGTCGAGTTCGACGTCGTAGCCGGCCTCGGGCCGTGCGGTGGCGTCGGTCAGCATGGCCAGCACGGCGGCGAGATCATCGGCTGCGAGGGTGGACAGCCGCGCCACCCGGGCCGCCTCGTCGCCGCCGGTGGTGGTGGTGGTGGTGCCGTCGGCGGCGACCTCGACGCTCGGAATGCCGTCGAGCGGGCCGAGTACGACCGGGTGCAGGTCCAGCGCGGCGCGGTGCGCGCCGACGGCGAGCAGCCGGGCAGCGTGCCGCGCCGTCGCCTCGATGAGCAGCACGTACGGCGGCTGCATTTCCGCGTGGTCGGTGCGGGCGTTCAGCGCGGCGACGGTGTCGAGATCGAACGTGTCGAGGACTCGCCGGCGGACGATCATCTCCTCCTCGGCGTGGGTGACGGCCGCGGCGACGTCGGAGAGCACGACGAGGCGTTCACCGTCGAAGCTGGTGCCGTCCGGATCGAGGCCGACCAGCGGCGCCCCGTCGGGCAGCAGCCGAGCGGCGATCTCCACGGTGGTGACCACCACCGGCCGCTTCTCCACCGGCGCCGTCGTCCCGGTCGCCAGGGCGGCAGCGAGGATTGCGCGGGCGGCCGGCTCGGCGCCGGCCCCGGTCAGGGCGACGCCGGGGCCAGGAAGGTCGAACAGGCTGACCTCGCCTCCATCGACATCGACGCCGATCGGAGCGGACACGGCCGGGACCGGCGGCCGGTGCGACTCGTCGTCCTCGGTGCCCAGGCGGGCGGTGCCGACCGCGTCAACCCGGGCCAGCGGCTCCGGTACCGGGGCGGGCTGCGCCTCGACGCTGGCGCGGATCGGGAACGCCAGGCGGGCGCGGCGGCGCCGCTGCAGGCGCAGCAGCGACGCCACGGTGGCGATGAGGGCTGCCAGGCCGAGGCTGACCCAGCCCTGCGACGGCAGGCTGATCCCGGCCTCGTCGTGCGCGCCGACCGCCTCCCTGTCACTGCCGTCGTCGGGGGCCTCGGCGGACGGCGTGCCGCTGTCAGCGGGTGTCGCGCTGGCCGACGCTCCGGTGGCCGGAGCGGCGTTGCTCGGCGCGGTGGTGGTCGCCGACGGCGCCGGGGTGGCCGGGCCGGGCGTGGCGTCGCCCGGAGTCGGCTCGGCCGCGCCCGTGCCGCCGGGCGCGGGATTGGCGGGCGCGGGGTCGCCCGTTGCCGGGCCGGCGTCGTTGGGGGCCGGGTCGGCGGGCGCGGGGGCGGCCGGGGCCGGGTCGGTGTCGTGGGCGGGCAGGGCGAGGACCCACCCGATGTGGATCTCGTCTGGGTCGGTCAACGAGTAGCCGTTGGCCTGCTCGTGGCCTCGGTTGAGGGTGTAGATCTCCCGCCACCGGTGCGGGTCGCCGAGCTTCGCCTCGGCCAGGTCCCACAGGTTGTCCCCGGCCCGGACGTGGTGGACTCCGCCGGGGGCGTCGCGTGCCCACGCCGGGACGTCGAGGTTGCGGTCGGCGAGGGCCTGGGCCGCTGCGGAGGTCCGGGTGTACGCGGAGGTGACGGCGTCGCCGGTGGCCAGGGACTTCACCCAGGCGTGATCGACCACCGCCGGGGCGACGGTCGGGGCTGCCTGGACGACCGCGACGGCTGGGCGGCGCGCGGCGGCATCGGCCGCAGCGGCGGCGCTCGCACCGGGACTGGTGAGGGCGCGGGCGGCGTCGAACAGGACCGCGCCCGCGATGGCGCCGACCAGCACGGCGGCCACCCACCGGATCGGGCCGCGCCCGGTGACCGGCGGGCGGGGGCGGCCGTGGCGGGCGGCGGCAGCGTGCGCGCTGGCCTCGATGACCTCGACGATGACGTGCCGGACGAAGGTCAGCCACAGCGCCCAGCCGATCGTGGCGAGGAGGCCGAGGATCATCTGGTCCGACCAGGGGCTCGTCACCGCACCGATTACCTCGGCGACGCCGGGAAGGTGGGCGGCCTGGGGCCAGCCGATCCAGCTCAGCGGCCAGCTGGCCGAGGCGGTCAGCAGCCACGGCACCCCGGCGACGAAGCCGGCCAGGGCGGCGAGGGCGGCCACGGCCCGCAGCAGCCGGCCGGCGGTGGCGAGGGTGCGCACCATGCTCAGACTCTCCTTACCGGTTGGGGATGAGGTCACGTGTTGGGGCCGGTCACGCCCTGCACAGCGGTCGCGGTGGCCGAGGCGGACACGCTCAGGGTCCGCACACCGACGATCTGCAGTAGCTGCGTGCGGCTGGTCCGGCGGATGTTGACCGTGACGGTGGTGGCCGTGGCGGAGGCGTCGCCCTGCACTCCGGCCGAGGCCAGCCACGCCTGCGCGGCGGAGGCGGCGCCGGCCGGGTCGAGCTGGGCGACGCCGCGGGTGCGGTAGGCGTTGAGGTCGAGCTGCTGCGCCCCGGCGCGGGCGGCGGACTGCGCGATGTCCAGGGCCTGCACCTTCGCCGACAGGGCCAGGCCGGCGTCGAGCACGAGTCCGGCCACCGCGACCATGACGACGCTGAGCAGCACCGCGAACGGCGTCACCTCCCCGGCATCGGCTCGGCCGGTACGGTGACGCAACCACCGGCCCACGGCACGGATACGCGACCTCATGGGGCCACCCCTCTCCACTGGTCAACGGGCGATGTCGCGGTCGACTCCACGACCCGGCTGCCTGGCACGCCGAGCAGAACGAGATCCGCCAGCAGGACCCGGCACGAGACAGTGACCGTGACCGCCCCACCGGGGCGCAGCCCGCCCGTGTGGACGCTCACGGTGGTCTGCTGGCAGGTGACACCTCGGGCGGCGAGGGTGTCGCGGGCGGTGCGTTCGGCGCCCGCGACAGCGGCGGCCTGGCTGCGGGCGATCGATCCCGACCGGGCGCCGCTGCTCGCGGCGGCGTCCACGTCGATCTGCGCCGCCGCCAGCCGACCGCAGAGCACCACGAGTAGCAGAAACATGATCAAAAGTGGGGTGAGCAGCGCCATCTCGGCGGTGCTCGCCCCGGCATCCGGGGTGCGGGTCAGTGCCCGCCACCGGGCGGCGAGGCCCGCGCGTAGCTGGGTCATGCCAGCACCTCCGTTCTGGGCGGTAGCGGGATGGCGGATGTGGGTCATCCGAGGGACGAGAGAACGAACACCAGCAGCGCGCCCGCGCCGAGGCACGCGATCAGCACCGTGACGAGGACTGCCACCCCGAACGGCGCGGCGGCGGGTGCCGCGTGCGCGTCGGCGACGTCGAACAGGGCGCGCAGGAACTCGGGGTCCTCGGCCAGCAGCGCCCGGTACTCCTCGCCGTGGACCGGGTCATCGACGTCGGCTCTCAGCGACGCCACGTAGGCGGCGAACCGGGCGTCCGCCTCCGGGTCGATGGGCTGCGTCCCGGTGCTCGGCGGGACCGCCGACGGATCGGCATCGGAGATCATGCTGCGCCTCCCGGGTCGGTCCACCTCTCGACCGGCCGCACCACCACGGCGGTGACCCGCCACGAGATGCCCGGCACGACGGTGGCCGCCGTCCCATGGATCTCCACCCGGACCTCGGTGGCGGTCCGGGTGACCGACACCTGGGGGTTCTTCAGCACCCCGTCACCGATCGCGGCGAGGGTGTCCGCGCCGGCACCCTGCCCGGCCCCGGCGCTGGACTGGTAGCCGGCGGCCGTGCTCGCCGCCCGAGTCGCGGCGGCCTGGGCGACGTGGGTGGCGTGCATCCACACTCCGGCCTGGATGACGAACATGACGATGAGCAGCAGCAGCGGCATGGCGATGACCAGCTCGGCCGTGGCGCCGCCCGCGTCGGGGCGGGCGGCCACGCGCCGCCATCGGGCACGCAACCGCCCGGCCGTGCCGCGCGCCGGGGAGGAGGGTCGCGCGGCACGGCGGTCTCGGGAGATGGTCACCGGGGGCATGGCAGTCCTCAGCCGAGGTTGATGCTGTTGGCCTTGCCGGTCACCTTCGTGGCGATGATGGCGATGACCGCGATGGCCAGCACCACCAGCAGCGCCGTCACGAGGACGGCCTCGGTGGAGTAGCCGCCGTCCTTGGTGTCGCGCACCGCCTTCCAGCGGTGGCGGATTTCGGCGGTCAGGTAGCTCAGCAGTGCGGGCATGGTTTCCTCCTTCGAAGGCGGGCGAGCACGGAACGGTGCGGGCAGGTACCGGGGCTGGCTGCATCGGGACTGGTCAACAACGAGCGGACGTGGCGGCGACTGGTGCTGGTGCCGGGAACGGCGGTGAGGTACCAGACGAGCCGCTGGTCGCTCACCATGCGGGGCCGGTTCGGCGTTGGTCAGGGGCGGGCGTGTTCGTAGTGGTGGACGAGACGATCAGCTCCTTCGCGGGCTAGGCGGTCGGTATGTGGGGCGTGGCCGCCGTGGCGGCGGCCGGTGGTTGGTGGTCAGGTGCACTTGGCGACGAGCACGACGACAAGCAGCAGGCCAAGCACGACCGCCAGCACGACGGGCATGACGCGGCTCTCGGTGCTCACCTCCGGGTCTCCTTCCAGATCAGCCGGGGCGGACAGTCGGGATTGGTGAACTGGCGGGGATCTCTAGAGACCGCCGAGGACGGCGGCCAGGGCCGGGTAGCCGAGGAAGATCAGGAAGCCGCCGAACAGGGCGACGATGGGCAGGCTCATGCGTTCGGTGGCGGCGTTGGCTTCGCCTTCGGCGTCAGTGAGCTGTCGCTCGCGCATCGCCACCGCCCTGGAGCGCAGCGACGAACGGACCCGGGCGCCTTCGGTGCCAGCCATCCCGACGGTTGCGGCGAGCTGCTGCAACTCGGCCACGGCCAGGCGTTGTCCGAGGACGGCGAGGATGTCCCACGGCGCCACCCGCGCCAACCTGGCCTCGGTCAGCGCGTAGCGCAGCTCCGCGTACGCGGGGCCCGACCCGACAGCGGCGGCCTCGTCCAATGCCTGGTCGACCCCGGACCCGGCGGCGAGGCTGATCACCACCAGGTCGAGGAACGACGAAAGCGCGTCGCGGAACGCGGCTCGGTGCTTGGCCGCGTCGCTGCGAACGGACAGCTCCGGGGCCAGGAATCCGGCCACCCCGAGGATCAGCGACGCGGCGGCGGGCATGGTGAACCCGGGAGCCATCCCCGCGAGGGCGAGCAGGGTGGCGAGCACCGGCGGGACGAGCAGCCCGAAGACGGTGGCGGTGGCCTGCTCGGCGAGGTGCACGTCGACCGGTTTGTCCACGGTCGCCAGGTCCCGGCGGGTACTGGCGAGCGGCAGGCCGGCGCGGCGTAGCCACCGCACCGCCGGGCGTCCCCACCGTCCGGCCCACCCGGCGGCGGCCTCGGTCGCCTCGGCGTTGGCCTGAGCGCGGCGCACCTGCCCGTAGGGGGCGTCGAGGGCCTTGTCCAGGCGGGGCGGGCGCGGTGACCAACCGACGAGCATGAGCCACAGTCCGAGGCCGGTGCCGGCGCCGAACAGCAGAGTCCCGGTCATCGCAGCACCACCGCCTCCGCGTCGGTGCTGTCGGCAACCCCCTGCAAGATCCGACTGGTGTCTCGGTCGCGCATCAGCTGAGCCAGCCAGAAGAACGCGAAGGCGAAGCATCCGCCGGCCATGAGCAGGACGAGCTGTCCGGTGGCGGTGTCGAACGGCGCCAGGTAGCCCCGGTTGATCAGGGTGAGGATGCCGGCCATGGCGAGGGTCACGCCGACGATGACCCGCGCCGAGGTGCGGTTGCGTTTGCGGCCGGCGGCGATGCGCTGCCGGCTCGCGACCTTGGCGCGAGCAGAGGCGGCCAGCTCGCCGAGCACCTCGCCGAGCTGCCCGGCGCTGCCCCGCGCGGCCATGAGCAGGCCGGCGACGACGAGGTCGGCGGTCGGGTCGGCCAACTCGGCGGCGAACGCCCGCAGCGCCGCCGGCAGCCGCCAACTGCGCTGCAGCCGGGTCGCGAGGCGGGTCACCTCATCGCGGATGGCCTCCGGGGACTCGATCGCGCTGGTGGTGATGGCCTGCTCCAGCCCGGCCGCACCGGACAGGCTGTCACGCAGGGACTCCGTCCAGGTCGCGATGGCCTCGATGCGGGCGACCCGGCGGGCGTGGTCGCGGTCCGGGCCGATGACGGCCGGCAGTACCCACGCCCCGACGGCGGACAGGGCCGCCGCGACCGGCCAGCGGGTCAGCACAGCCGCGACGACCCCAACGGCCAGGCACACGGCTACCCGGCGCCGGTCGATCGGCCCACGGCCCGAAGTGAACCTCGACAGCCACGAGTCGCCATCGAGGTCGACGGGCCCGTTGTCCCGGCCCGACAGCCCGACGGCCACCATGACCACCCCGAACGCTGTTCCCAGCCCGAGCAGCGCGGCCAGGGGCACGGTCAACGTCATGACGCCCACCCCCCGCCCGGTGCGGTACGCGCCTCATCGAGCAGGCGCGGGTCGAACCTGGCATCGGCCAGGGTGGACAGCAAGGCGGTCGACGGCGGCGACCCGGGCACGGCCCGCCCGTCGCGGCCGGGCCGGAAGATCTCGTTGCTCGCGACCGACAGGCCATCGGCGTCCACGACCTCGCGCACGGACGTGACGACACGGCGGCTGCCCTCGGCGAGGCCGAGGTGCACCACCAGGTGCACCGACTCTGCCACGAGGAGGTTCGTTGTGGCTGGGTCCAGGCGCTCCGGGGACTGCGCGGCGTAGAGCGCGAGCTTCTTGAACACCCCGGCGCTGGAGGAGGCGTGGATGGTGCCAAGGCTGCCGTCGTTGCCCTGGCTCATGGCGTTGAGCATCGGGATGACCTCGTGGCCCCGGATCTCACCGACGATCACCCGGTCCGGCGACATCCGCAGCCCCGAGCGGAACAACATGCTCATGTCGATGGCGCCTTCGCCCTCGACGTTGGCCTCCCGCGACTGCAACGGCACCACATCCGGGTGCAGCGCCTTGTCCGAGTCCAGGGCCAGCTCGTACGTGTCCTCGATCGTCACGATCCGCTCGTCCGGCGGGATCACCGAGGCGAGCGCGCGCAGGAGGGTCGTCTTCCCTGCGCCGGTGCGCCCGGCGGCGAGAGTGTTCTGCCTGGCCCGCACGGCGGCGGCAAAGAACTCCCGCAGCACAGGGTTGAGGGTGCCGAGCTGCTCCAGGTCAGCCAGCGAAACCTTGATGTAGTGGTGCCGGCGGATCGACAACGCGGGCCGCCGAGTGACCGACATGATCGCGTGCAGGCGCGAGCCGTCCGGGAGTTGGAGGTTGAGGATCGGCGACGCGCGATCCCAGCGGCGCTCCTCGCCCCCCTCCCCGCCGGTCTCGGCCCGGCCAGCGTCGGCGGCCAGGCGGCGGATCAGCTCCACCATGTCGGCGTCGGAGTCGGCGATCGGGGCGACCTGCACGCGGCTGCCGTCGGTGTAGCGGACGAAGACCTGATCGGCGCCGTTGGCGTGGATCTCCTCCACCCGCTCGTCATTGAGCAGCGGCTGCAACCCGCCCGCCCCGAGCAGCATGTCCGCCACCGCTCGGCCCACCCGGGACTCCGCGTCCGGGCGCAGCGGCGGGCGGCCGGCGTTCATCTCCTCGGTGGCGTAGGCGTCGAGAGCCTCGGTGATCAGGCGGCGGGTGGTCGCGGTCTGCTCGGCGGCCGACATCACCGCCCCGGTGGCGGTCTCATGCGCCCGGGTGGCCCGGGTCAGCCGCTCGGCCACCTCGCGACGGATCCGGCGCACCACCGGAATCTCGGCGGCGTCAGCGGGCAGGTCGGGGGTGAACCCGTCCCGGCGGCTGCCCAGCGGCCGGGGCTCGAACGGGTAGCTCATCGGGAAGCCTCCTCACGAAAGTCAGTCGGGGTCGGTGCGGCGAGGCTCAGGTGCGGGGCAAGGTCGCCGAGCAAACCGGCGTAGGCGCGCATCAGCGGCAACCGCCGCCACCGCCGCCCCGCGACGAGTTCCCCGCCGAGGACCGCGGCGGCCTTGCGGTCGGCCGGCAGCGGCCCGAGCACGCTGACCGCGTTCGGGTCGCGGGCCAGTTCCTCGGCCACATGGGTCGACAGCACGTCAGCCACCTCGGCGGCCGGGTACACGCCACCCGGAGCAAGCAGCACGACGAGGCGGCCGGGACCGACGTCGACCAGCTCGGCCAGCACCTCACGCAGATGGGCCAGCTCGTCAGTACGGGCGCGGACCATAACGAGGACGACGTCGGCGAGGCGGAGCAGCGGCCAGGCCGAGGAACCCGGTGCCAGGCGCCCGCAGTCGGCGATGACGAGCCGGTCCGGTGCGGTGAGTACCGCCCGGCCCATGCCGGTCAGCTCCGGCAGGGCGGCGCGGGTCTGCGCCCCGCCCGCCGGGGCCACCACCACCGGCACGGCCACGTCACCGATGACGACTCCCTGCCGTCCGGCGGCGAGGGCGTCCTCGGCGTGCGTGGCGCCCCGGGCGGCGGCGGCCAGGTCCACCAGGCTCGGCGTCGCGGCCAGGTCGAGGCGGCGCATCAGGTCCCCGCCCGCCGGATCAGCCTCCACCACCACCGGCCGTGCTGTGGGCGGGGCGACGGCGGCCAGCCCGAGCGCGGTCGTGGTCACGCCGGGACGGCCCTTGACGTAGGTCACGGCAATGAGCGGCATGTCAGGCACCTCCAGGAGCGGTCTGCATCAGCACCACGCCGCCCGCCGGGGCCGCCGCGAGCTTCGGACCATCGGAGGCGTCGAGCAGGAGCGTGATGACAGTGGCGCCCTGGCCGTCGCCGGCGAGATCCACCCCGAGCACCACCGCCGCCAACCGCGCCGGGGCCGAGCTGCCCGCCGTCGAGCTGCCCGAGCTGGGCGCCGGGGCCGCCTGGCCGTTGCCGCCCGCACCGGTGGCCGAGACGTACACCGCCACCCGGGCACCGGTGGACAACCCCTGCGGGTACTGACCCGGCTTCAAGGCAAGGGAGGCGGCGACCTTGCCGGGCGGCGGGAACGCCGCCTCACCCACCAGCGACGGCATGAGCAGCGTTCCCGGCAGAAGCGGCACCACCGCCGTGCGGCCGACGACCTGCTCGGCCTGCGCGGCGGGGATGAGTTGCACCCCCGGGTCCTGCGCGGCGGAGACCTGCTTGAGGTCGGCGGCCGTGAGCGTCTGCCCGGCGGCGACCGAGCGGGCCACCGCGAGCACCTGGACCCGGTCGCCGAGACGGACCGCGCCGTAGGCGTAACCGAGCACGCACACGATGACCAGCAGGCCGCCGAGTGCCATGAACGGCAGCCGACGACGGCGCCTCGCAGCCCGCCACGGTCCCCGCCCCGCACGCGGTGCGGGAACCGTGGAACGATCTTCCAACCCTGATTTTGGGCGCATGGAACCTAGCGCCATGACCAACGTCCTCCCCGACTTGGCGCGCTTCTACGGACTACTTCGTTGCTTGTGCTAGCGGACGACCGCCTGCGACTCCTGCACCTGGGTCTGCACCTGACCGGTCGTCGTCATCCCCGGCACGGTGCCGGACTGACCCGCCCCGGCCCAGGAGACCTCCCACGTCACCGTGACCGTCACGGTGTAGGTGCCGCCAGCAGCGCCCGCCGAGGAGCGTCGGTAGACGTGTCCGCAGTCCGGTGACGCCTTCGCCGGGTCGGTGCCCGGCGTCCACGCCGTACCCGGCCCGTCACAGGTCTTCGTCGTCCCGTCACCCATCGCCCAGGACACCATCACCGGCCGGGCGGTCGCAGTGACACTCACGCCGGGAACCGAAGCGGTGGCCGATTGCGTCTTCCACGATGAAGGGTCCAACGCGAGCCAGATCGGCAGGTTGACGAGCTGGTCACCCGGCGGGTTCATCCGGATCGTGACATCGGGCAACCGCAGCTTCGCTCGCGCCTGCCGCGCGAGGATCTCCGGCGACACCGCCGGAGGCGCGCCCGCGATCCACACCGGCCCACCGAGCCCGGTCGTCGCCTGACCGTCCGCGCCGTAGCAGACCTTCTCGTACCAGCCGCCCTCTCCGGCGGGCTGACCACCCATGTTTTCGATCATGGTCGGTGACAGGTCGGCGGGCTTGTAGTAGCAGCCGTCCGCGCCGGCCCAGCCCCCGTTTCGCTGGCAGGGAATCTCCGCGCCTTCAGGGTTGCGGCATTTGCCGTCGCCGCCTCGGCCGCCGGTGCCCCCGCCGTTGCCGCCACCGTTACCAGGGCGGGCCGGTGTGCCGACGTCAACGTCGCAGCCCGGCTGGGGGTTCTGCTTGTCGCACTTGACCTTGCCGATGCCGCCGTCGGCGAACCCCGGCGTTGACACGGTGACCACGGGAGTGAGGGCGAGCATCGCCACCACGAGGACGCGGCCGATAACCCTCAGCATGACTCGTCTCCGATCACGAAGCGGCTGACCTTCCAGCCGTCGGCGGTGAGCGTCACCGTCGCCGTCGTGCGGTGCTTGCCTCCGGGCTTGTCGTTCACGAGCCCTCCGGACTTCTTGTGTTCCAGCCACTTCTCGTCGTTGACGCAGTCAAGGACGCTCGCCTCGGTGGGCGCGTCGGACGGCTTCAGCGCCGTCACCTTGGGGTCGATCTTGAGTTCGCCGAGCGTGACGACGTCCTGGGAGCGGTTGGTGTAGAGAGCGCTGGAGATCAGCCGCAAGGCGTTGCCGGTTGCGTACTTGTTCAGATCGGGCGCCTCAGGGTCCGAGGTCTTCGCCGCCTCCACGAACGCGCTCCACATGCCGCGGTACGCGATCAGCGCATCCCGCTCAGCGGCAGCGCTCGGGCCAAGGCTCGGTGTCGCCGACGGCGTTGGCGCGCTGGTCGGCGTGCTCTTGGGCTTGTCCGAGGTACACCCCGCGCCGAGCAGGACGGACGCCGCGACGAGACCAACCAGAACCGGACGGGTGAACACCGGGCAGTACCTCCCCAACTCGTGGACGGCCCCCCGTCGAGGAACCGCGTCTGCGATCCTTGACACTGGCCACTGAGGACGCGAATCAAGGTCACGAATCGTGTGTACACCCTCACCCCATAGGGACCGCAACGTGTGTACCTGCACGTACGCACCTTCAAGGGGCTGAATTCACGTACCCCGACGTACGTACCTAGAGGTGTGGACATTGAGGTGCGTACCTCGCGGCTGACCCTCAGAAGCCATCCGCGAAACTGTCACCCAGCCGACAGATCCGTCGATTTCGATTGCGGGCTACACTCCCCGAAATGCTTGTGGCCGCAAGAAAGGTGACCGCGATGAGCGACCACGGCCGCACCGACAGGGCGCTGACGCTGCTTGCGCGGCCAGGCGCCTACGAGGTGCTCCACGCGATGCAATCGCGCGACGGTACGGCCACGTTCGCCGAGATCAAGACCGCAGCACGCCAGCCGCTAGCCCTCCTGCGGGCGCTGGCGACCGAAGGCTTCGTGCGCAGCTACCACAGCGGAACCCTGGACATCGAGCCGTGCGAGCGGACCCACTTCTGCCTAACCGCCAAGGGCGAGGCGGTGACCGGTCACCTCGTCCGGCTCCAAGAGTGGGTCACCAGCCGGCCGACTCGTCGTGGCAGCCGAGGAGCTGCGGCGTAGCGACATAACCCCTCGATCTCCACATTCCAGGTCAGTAAGGCGCGCCTCACGGCGCTGACCCTTACCTGATTCACAGTGGACAGAGGTCACGGCGATCACAATCGACTGGCCGAACATTTGTATGACCCGATAGAATGATCGCTTGCTCGCGCGCTCGTGTCGGGGGAGGTGAGTCGCGCTGCCGAAAGATCTCGAACCCATCCTCAACATCGCCAAGCGAAAGCTGACCCGCGCCATCCTGACCGCCCTCCGAGACGGCCCCCTCCGGTACACCAGGGTGCTCCACGCCGTTTCGCAGACTAGTCCGGACGTCGTCCACTCGCGCACCCTGACCCGCACGCTCGCCCACCTCCAGTCGGAGGGCCTGGTCGAGCACCACCTTGACAACGAGGCCGCCGACTATCGGCTCACCAGGGCCGGTACCGAACTGGTCGACCTCCTGGCCGAACTCGACCGCTGGACCCGAGAACACTGGCCGGACGAGGACGACGAGGGCAGTTTGTAGGCCGTGGACGTCTTCGCCGCGAGCGGCCTCGCCGTCGCGGGCGCGCTTGCCGGCATCCCCATCTCCGCCATCTCGTACGCCGCGCCGGCTCACGGAAGCCTCCAGGTGCCGGCAGGATGGTGGCGCGGCGCCCCCGCACGGCCGGCGGCTGTGCTCGCCGTTTCGCTCATGGCCGGAGTGGCGACCTGGCTCGTGGCCTGGCGGCTTCCGACGACTACCATGCCCGCATTCTGGATCTTCGCCGTTGTCGGCGCCGGCCTAGCCGTTATCGACGTCCGGCGACGCCGTCTGCCGTACCCTCTCGTGGGGACCGCTGCAGCCGCAAGCGCACTCTGCTTCGCTGTGGATGCCGCGGTGCACGGAAGCGAGGGTTCTCTACTTCGAGCGCTCGCGGCTGCGTTGATCGCAGCGCTCTTGATGTTGGGCGTGGCACTGTCCTTCCCCGGACAGCTCGGCCTGGGGGACGTAGCCCTCTCGGGCGCGGTGACCCTCAATCTTGCATGGCTGAGCTGGCAGGCGGCCATCGCTGGCATGTTCATCGCGTTCTTGCTGCAAGGGGTCATCGGCTTGCTCGTCAGGGTGCGAACGAGGGCGCCAGCGACATTGCCGATGGGGCCGGCGATGTGGGCGGGGTGGCTACTCGCAGTTGCCGTGAGCTAGGCGGCACCGAGCAGGGCGACGACGCCGCAAGTCTTCGTTCGATGCCCTTTGTCCTTGTCAGTCACGTCAGCCTCCTTCCCTTCGGAGGTCCGCGAACGGGGTCCACCGGGCATGTTGATCTTGGATGCGGACGCTGTGTAGGCGGGTGCGGAATTCGCGGGCTACGCCTGGGGTGCTCGCGAGAAGAGGTACGGCGGCGCAGACCATTTTGAGTTCTCGTGCTTCGCGCAGCGTGGGCCAGTCGGGATCTTGAGTCACGTCGTAGCCGTAGGCGCGGGCTAGGCGGGAGTGGGCACCGTGGCGGCCGAAGCGGGTTTCACCGACGGGTACGGCGACGAGGTCGACCTGCCAGGGGCCTGCGCAGGTGGGGTCGAAGTCGCCGATGACAACATCGCCGTCCGGGGTGCGGAGCAGGTTGCCCACGTGCGCGTCGCCGTGGACAAGGTTGCCTTTCGATCGCTCGTTGAGTGCCGCGATGCGGGGGGCGAGGTGGTCACACCAGGTCAGGAGGTAGTCGGCCTCATCGTCTCGCAGGGCTTCGGCGTCGGCGAGCCGGCTTCGTGCGTCGGCTACGGGGTCCCAACTCGGCAGAGGGAACGGCGGCGTGCCGAGGTTGTGGAAGCGGCTCAGGAGGTGGCCGAGATCCTCGACGGTCGGCGTTGGGTCAGTGGGCGGGACGTACTCCCAGATGGTGGCGAGAAGGCCCTCGACGGGGACGGGCTGATCAACGTGCGTGGCGAGCCGGATGGTCGGGGCGTCGCGTTCGGCGAACCACGTGGCAAGACGGGCGACCTTGTGGACGCGGTCGTGCAGAACGGTGGAGCGGGTGATGCGAACGACGATCGCAGCGGTGGGCAGCGCGAAGACGGCATTGTTGGTGAGACGGAGCAACTTCGCGTCGTGACTGGGAACGTCGAGCTGGTCGGCGATGTGGCGCATGGCCTCGGTCATGGCCGCTTCGGTATACCGGCCCTTGGCGTCGGTGGTGGTCATGCGGCCGAGCCGATCGTGGACAGGGCACGGCTGAACTCGGCCACCTCCGGGTTGGAGGCGTAGGGATCCAGGTCGCGGCGGAGGTTGCGGATGCGGTCGTGTACCCGCTGGGAGGTCAACTGGGCGGCGTGCTGGATGACCCGGTTACCGACGGAGACGGCCTCATGTGGTTCCCCGGCGAGGAACAGGCCGCTGCACAGCCCGACCTCGTTGAGCACCGTGCTGCGTACGTTCTGGGGTCCGAAGGCGGAGATGGCCTCGGAGACCCACCGGACGGCGGCGTTGCCGTGTCGTCCGTCGACTCGGGCCAGGTCGCGGTAGACGCGCCCGTACTGGGCGAGTAGCTCGCCGCGGTCGTAGAAGCCCATCCACTCCGGTTCGCGGTCGGGATCGATGCCGTCGAAGGCATCGGTGGCGTCACCAAGCGCGGCCAGGGCCTCCTGCCGATCGCCCCGGGCCGCCAGGGAGGCGGCCTCCGCGCCGTGCAGCATGGCGCTGATGGCCGGCGTGGCGAGGCTGGCAAGGTGTTCGCGAGCCAGCCGGAGCGTGTCCAGGGCGTCGCCGTTGTGGCGCAGGTGCTGGAACTGCCGGGCCTGGCAGTAGCGGACCCGGGCGGCCAGTCGCAGGTCCCCGGCGGTGACGGCGGCACGTTCGGCCGAGAGCCAGTGGCGTTGGGCGTCGGAGTGGTGACCGGTGTCGAACGCGGCCCATCCGGCGAGCTGGCGGGCGTTGGCAATGGCGGCCAGCAGGGCGGGCTTGACCGTGTCGCTGCAGGGCCGGTCGGACAGCGACGTCGCCGCCTCGGCGAACCGACCCGCCTCCACGCGCAGCACGCCGCCGCCGGATTCGTAGTCCACCGACCGGTACAGCGCCACCACGGCGTTCAGGCGGGCCACATCGGAGCCGCCGATGCGCCTGCTCTTGTCGCCATGTGGTCCGCGACTGAACAGCCCGAGGGCTGCGATCAAGCCAGCGATGCCGCCGAGCAGCGAACGCCTACCGCCATCAGCCGTCTCCAACCGCCCCACCTCAAACGGCGCGTGCGGTTCGACCTCGGCAGGGTCGCCACGGACGACGTAGAAGCCCAGGGCGGCGTCGCTGGCCGCACCCAGTACGGCACGGAAAGCCTCGCGTCGGGTATCGCGGGGCCAGCGGTGCTCGCCGCGTTCGAGCTTGCCGACGTAGTTGGCGTCAATGTCGGCCTCGTTGTACCCCTTGCGGGCGAGGTAGCGGTTGACCGCGTCGGCGACCTCTTGGCGGGACATCGGCCTTCCCGATCCGGACGGCGACGCTCGGCGGCGGCGAGCGTTACGGAGCAGCTCGTTGGGCGGACGGTCGTGGCCCCGCGTCATCCCCAACCGTCCTCACCTCGATTCGCTGTGCTATCGATCCGCGAGCCGACATGTCCGGTCAGCCCCGACATGTCGGCCAGCGTCAGCATCCCACCGTGACGAACGGCGTTCAAGGCGTTGCGGTCATGACAGACCGCGACCGAGAACGCGTTCGGTCACCCTCAATCAGAGATCGAATTCGCCGTCCCGGACACCCCCGGTGAACGCCGCCCATTCCGCCGGGGTGAACTCGAGGACCGGCCCGGTCGGGTTCTTCGAGTCGCGTACGCCAACCACGCCGTCTTCAGCGACGGCGATCTCGACGCAGTTGTCTGCACTGCCGCTGCGGGTGGACTTGCGCCAGTTGGTGAAGCGGTGGGGCATCAGATGGCTCCTTGGTGTTCGGGTAGCTCCTCGGCCACGGCGGCGAGGAAGTCGAGGGTCTGCTCCGGCGTCAGGGCCGCCGCCCGGAGGCGGTCGTACAGAGTCAGGTAATGGCTTACCTCGACGGCCTCGGTCAGGACAAGGTCCGAGGTGATGGTGTCGACGGAAACCACGATCGGGTCGGCGGAATCTGGGTAGCGGTAGATGGAAAACGCCGAGCGTGGCACTACATGGCCGGCGATCGACGCGGCGATCGGTAGCACCCGAATGGTGACCCGGTCGTGTGTGCGCCCGAGGTCGGCCAGATGTCGAAGCTGCCCTCTAACAACGTGCACGGGCGCGGCAAACCTTCGGATCGCCAGCTCGTCAATAACGACCTCGTAGGTGGGGCCGCCGGGCCGTTCCAGGAAGCGTTGCCGCGTGAGGCGCGCCTCTAGGGCGCGGGCGGGGTCAACTCCTTGCGTGTGGGCGGAGGGGTCGGCGTGGACCCGAGACTGGCTGAATGCCGGGGTTTGCAGCAGCCCCGGCAGCAAGGTCATCTGGTACTCGTAGATCCGGTGGGCGCCGGCCTCCAGACTCGCCGAGAGCGCCTGCCGAGGACCCATCTGTTCGGCGTGACGTTCCCACCAGCCGCGCTCCTGGGCTTCGCGAGCGATCGTCATGATCTGCGCCCAACGCTTCTCGCCGACGTTGAACACCGCGAGGATCCGCATGATCAGGTCAGGGTCGGGCCGTACGTGGCCGTTCTCGATCCGACTGATGGTCTGCCGCTTCACCCCGACCGCACTGGCAAGACGGTCAGCAGAGAAGCCGTACTCGTCGCGTAGTCGCAGGATCTCCATCGCGAGCCGACGCCGTCGCACATATGGGCTGACCATCATCAAGTCCTCCAGCCACACCGGCCATGTCAGCTCACTGACCGTCTCCGTGGACTGTCAGCGCGCGAAGAGCGTAACCCCGGAATCGTCCATGTTGATCACTAGTTGATCAGGGCGGATCCGCAAAACCGCTGGTCAGCGGCCAGTCACCCCGCAAATCTCCCCCTAAGTCTCCCCATAGAACGGGGTTCCGGCCCGACGGACAGTCCGTTATCGTGGACTCACGACACGCAATACATCGATGGCTACGGCAGCCCCCCAGGGCTGCGTCCTCATCGATGAAGGCGTCCCGATCAGCGACGGCACGAGAGGCCAGGCAGGGGAGGCGACCGATGCAGGCACAGCACCCATTGGCGGCGCAGGCTACGCCTGGACCTGCGCAGCCCCACGTTCCGCGCGGTGATGCCGGCGTGCCGTACCAGGATCCCCGGCCCGCCGCTGCTGTCACATGGCCGGCGGCGGGCCGGGCGCCAGCACCACGCACGCCCCGGACCACCGTCCCAATTCCGGCCCGGCACGCGGCCCCTGAACCGGACGGACACCCGGTAACGCAGATCCCCGGGGGACCGGTCCGCCCGAACCCGTCGGTGCCGCCTCGGACTCGGTGGCCGCGGCTGGCTGATGACCTGTTTCGGCTGGCGCACCATGACACGACGGGCCGTCCGCTGTTGCACTCGACGGTGGCGGGTCTCGGGCTGGCCGCCGCGCTGCTGGCGGAGTTGGCCTTCACCGACACGATCGTGATCGAGCACGACCAGGTGCACGTCATCAGCCGCACGCCGCCGAGCGACGCGCTCGCGCACACGGTTCTGGATCAGCTCGCCGGCGAGACGATCGCGCACACCGTGCGGACCTGGCTGGCGTTCCTGTCGCAGACCTCGCACGAGCAAGTGGCATCGCGGATGCTGCGGTCGGGGCACGTCCGCGCCGAGACCAGCAGACGACTGCTGACCAAGAGCACGACCTACGTCCCCACCGACGCCAACGTGGCGGCGTGGCCGTGGGCGCGGCTGTCCACCCGGCTGCGCAACGCCCAGCCGCTGGACGCCTTCGACACCGTCCTCGCCGGGCTAACGCTCGCCGCCGACCTGCACCGACACGTCCTCGACGGCGTCCCTGGGCACGTCATCACGAGCCTTCGCCAGCTCATCGACACCACGCCGCCGTCCCTGCGGCTGCTGCTGCATCACACCGAGGCCGCCATCGGCGACGCCGTCCTCACCGGCCACTGACCCCCTTTCGCATACGAGGAGCGCTCACCATGTCCGTCCCCAGACCCCGGACGCCTGCCAGCAATGTCTCGCTGGCGTTGGCGCGTTCCCGTCTCGGCGTGTGGCCGGTGGTGTTCATCGTGATGGCCGCCGCCGCTCCGCTGACGGTGGTGGCCGGCGGCGCCACCACCGGCTACGCCGTCACCGGCGTGACCGGTATCCCAATCGCCTACCTCGCGGTCGCGGTAGCCCTCGGACTGTTCTCCGTCGGCTACGTCGCCATGTCCCGCCGCGTGGTCAACGCCGGGGCCTTCTACACCTACGTGTCACGCGGCCTGGGCAAGGTATCCGGCGTGGGGGCCTCGTTCGTCGCGGTCGCGGCCTACAACACCATGCAGATCGGCCTCTACGGAGGGTTCGGCGCCGTCCTCGCCGGTCTGTTGGAGGACTGGCTCGGCTGGTCGGTGCCGTGGTCGGTGTGCGCGTTCGCCGGCTGGGCCGTGGTGGCGGTCCTCGGGGTACGGCGCATCGACCTCAACGGCCGCGTGCTGGCCGTGATCCTGCTGGTCGAGATCGCGGTCGCGGTGGTGTTCGCCGTGGTGCAGCTCGCCCACCCGGCCGACGGGCGGGTCACCTTCGACACCCTCGCGCCGAGCAACCTCCTCGGCGCCGGGATCGGCGCCGCGCTGGTGACGGCCGTTGCGGGGTTCGTCGGGTTCGAGGGCACCGCGGTCTTCTCCGAGGAGTCCAAGGACCCGCAGCGCACCGTCGCCAAGGCCACCTACCGCGCCCTGGCGATCATCGGCCTGCTCTACGCCTTCTGCGCGTGGACGATGTCGGTCGCGACCGGCCCGGACCGCATCGTCGAGGCCGCGAAGGCCGACGGCACCGAACTGATCTTCAACCTGGTCGCGCCGCACGTCGGCGGGTTCGTGGTCGGCGTCGGGCACCTGCTGTTCGTGACGAGCCTGTTCGCGGCGCTGCTGTCGTTCCACAACACGGTGGCCCGGTACTTGTTCGCCCTCGGTCGCGAGCGGGTGTTGCCGCCGGTCCTGGGACGGACCAGCACCCGGACCCGCGCGCCGAAGGTCGGCTCGATCGTGCAGTCCGGGCTGGCCGCGATGGTCCTGGCCGTCTACGCGGCGATGGGGTGGGATCCGATCGTTCACCTGTTCTTCTGGCTCACCGTCGTGGGCGGTCTCGGCGTGTTGATCCTGATGGCCGGTACCTCGGTCGCGGTCATCGCGTTCTTCGCCCGCCGCTCCAACCGCGAGGACATCAGCGCGTGGCGGTGCCTGATCGCCCCCGCCCTCGCGGCTGCCGCGCTGCTGTGGATCCTGTGGGCCACCATCGATCAGTTCCACATCCTGCTCGGTGTCGAGGCCAACAACCCGCTGCGCTGGATCTTCCCGGGTGCCTTCGGGGTCGCCGCCGTCCTCGGGGTGCTGTGGGCGCTGGTGTTGCGGGCCGTCAGGCCAGCGGTGTACGCCGGGATCGGCAGGGGCGCGAACAGCGTCACCACCGAGTTGGCCGCCCCGCTCGGGCAGCCGAATCCCGCGCCGGCCGCGAGCGGGTGGTGACGACCGTGGGCGCGCTCACTCCGATCATCCGCCGTGCCACCCCGGCCGAGATCGACACTGTGGCCGCCGTGCTCGCCGAGGCGTTCCTGCACGGCGACCTCGCTCCCTGGCTGATCCTCAACGTCGACACCCGCGAGAAGGTGTACTGGCCGTACTTCAGGCTCCTCGCCGAGGTGGCCCAGGCGGCCGGCTGGATCGACGTCACCGACGACCTCGCCGCCGTCGCCCTCTGGTACCCGGTTGGTGACCGGTTCGACGTCGAGTTCCCGAACTACGACACCCGCCTCGCGCAGGCGTGCGGCCAGCACCTGCACCGGTTCGTCGCCCTCGACCAGATCATGCACGAACACCACCCCACCGGCACGCCGCACCACTACCTCGCCCACCTCGGCGTGCACCCGGACCGGCAACGCCAGGGGCTCGGCAGCGCCCTGCTGAAGCACCACCACGGCCAGCTCGACGCCATCGGAATGCCCGCCTACCTGGAGGCCACCAGCAGCCGCCACGGCGTCTTCTACCGCCGGCACGGCTACCTGCCCCGCCCGGGATACCGGCTGCCGAAGGGGCCGGAGCTGTACCCGATGTGGCGGCGCCCGCGCTCGGCCTGGGAGGCGCGATGAGGGTCGGGTATAGCTGCTGGGGGTTTCTCGGCCCCGGGGTGGTGGACACGCCGGACGGGTCGCGGGCCTACCGCCGCCCGCTGATCGACGGGCTCACCGCCGCCGGTCACGAGGTGGTGCTCGTCCAGCGCAACCGGGACCTGGCCGAGGCGGGCCTGGACCTGCGCGAGGAGTACACGTACGGCGGGCTGCCCGACTTCGACGTGCTGATGCTGGAGTGGCGGTGGCCGCTGCCCGGTCGCAACACCACTCCGTGTGGCACGCCGAGGCACACCTGCGACCTGCACCGGCAGACCGAGTTGTTGGAGCACTACACCCGCGCGTGCGGCATCCCGACGGTGATCTGGGACCTCGACCGGCAGCTCCCCGCCGACGACCCGCTCCGCGTGCTGCCGAACGTGGCGGTGTGCGAGTTCGCCCTGCACCCGACGCCGGGCGCCACGACGGTGCTTTGCCCGGTCCCGGACGCCGTGTTGGACGCCGCCGACCCGGCCGCGCTGGCGGGTATGGCCCGGCCGGTGTCGCTGGTGTACGTCGGCAACCAGTACGACCGCGACGACGCCTTCGACCACTACTTAGCTCCGGCAGCGCGGCAGGTCGGGCACCGGGTGGCCGGCAAGTGGCCGCGCACCGAGCGGTGGCCGCACGTCACCTTCACCGGCCGCTGCCCGTTCGCCGAGGTCGAGGCCATTCACCGGCAGGCCCTGGCCACGGTGCTGCTGCTGCCCGAGCGCTACAACGCGGTCGGGCACATGACGTCGCGGCTGTTCGAGGCCCTGCTCGCCGGCTGCCTGCCCCTGCTGCCCGCCGAGTTCGTCGGCGGGGAGGTGTTCGTGCCGCCGGTGCTGCGCGTCAGCGACGGGGCGGACGTGGTGCAGCGGGTCGAGCACCTGCACCGCATGGCCGGCAGCACCGAGCACGCGGACCTGATCGCGGCCTGTTTGGGCTTCCTCGAGCCGATGCGGCTGTCCCGGCAGCTCGCCGTCCTCGATGACGTCTTCACCACCCTGACCAGCCTGAGCCCCCGGAGGTAGCCATGGTCTACGGCCCCACCTACGACAGCTTCCAGCAGGCGTACCTCGCGGTGCTGCGCACCGTCGCCCGCCGCTACCAGTACGAGACCGCCAGCCGTGGCAAGAAGGCCCGGGAGATCATCAACAGCAGCTTCACGATCACCGACCCGATCGACCGCACCCCGTACCTCGCCGCGCGGCGGACCAACATCGTGTTCAACCACGCCGAGGCGCTGTGGTACCTGACCGGCCGCGACGACGTCGACATGATCGGGTACTACGCGCCGCGGCTGCGCGACCTCGCCGTCGAGGGCCGGCTCACCGGCACCGCCTACGGGCCGAGGCTGTTCAACCCCACCGGTGAGGACGGGCGCAGCCAGTTCGACCGGGTGATGTCGCTGCTGCGGGAGGACCCGGACACGAAGCGGGCCGCGATGGTGATCATGCGGCCGGACGAGCTGACCGACCCGACCCATCCCGACGTGGCGTGCACCCTCGGCCTGCAGTTCCTGCTCCGCGACGGGCGACTGCACGCCGCCGCCTACATGCGCGGCAACGATGCGGTGATCGGGCTGCTGTGCGACACGTTCTCGTTCACCTTCCTCCAGGAGTACACGGCCCGCCGCCTCGGCGTGCCGGTGGGCACCTACGCCCACCACGTCGGCTCGATGCACATCAACCTGCTCGACCTGGACCGCGTCGACGCGATCCTCACCGAGGCCGCCGGGCCGAACGCCCGGCCGAGGTTCCCGGTTCCGTCGATGCCGGTGACCAGCCATGACGACCTGGCCTTGGTCATGGCGTGGGAGGAGGGCCTGCGCACCGACACCCGGCGTCTGGACCCGGTGCGGCTGGACCGTGTTCCGCTGCCGCTGTACTGGCAGCAGGTGCTCGCCCTGTTCGAGGTGTACCGGCAGATCGTCCACGACCCCGACGGTCCCGTCAGCCCGGACGCCATGGCCGCGCTGCACCCCGGCCACCGGTGGCTTGTCGCGGCGCGCTGGCCGGACCGGATGCCCGCCACCATCCGGGTGGGGTGGGCGTCGTGACGCCGCCCCGGGTGGACTGGTCGGATTGGACCGTCATCCTGCTCAAGCCCGACTGCTTGGCCCGTGGCCTGCGCGAACCGGTCCTGGTTTGGCTCCAGCGCGAGGTCCAGGTGGTCGACGTCCGCACGATCTGGCCGACCGAGGCGCAGATTTTCGTGCACTACTCCGACATGCTGCCGCTGTCCACGCAGATCGGCCGCGACGTGCCCGCCGAGCTGCGGCGCATCTTCGTCGGGCAACCCACTGGACTCGCCCTCGGCTATGGTCCCAACGCCGCACCCCGGCTGCGGGAACGCCTCGGCCCCACCGACCCGGCCACCGCACCGGCCGACACCATCCGAGGCCGGTTCGGCATCGACAGCCTCCGGACCGCGATGGCCGAAGGTCGCCTCGTAGACAACCTGATTCACAGCTCCGACACCGTCGAGGTCGTTCCCCGCGACTTCGGCATCTGGTACGGCCCCACCGCCGCGCACCTACTTACCGCCCCCACCCCTTCCGGAGGCACCCGGTGACCAGCACCGCCATACCCACCTTCACCCCCGGCCCCCGGCTACTGCCGGTCATGCCCGCCGACCAGCAAGCCGAGCTGGACCCGTACATGGCGCAGATCGTCGGCTACCGCAAGTCCGGGCTCAGCCTCAACCACATCATCGGCTGCCCGCTGGAGTGCGGCTACTGCGTGCGGCACTTCTGGGGCAACTTCGAGGTCAAGGTCCCGCACTTGCTTATGCCCACCGAGGAGGCGATCGACAGGCTCGTCGGGCACGAGGCGTTCCGGCCCGGCGTCACCCCGATCCAACTGTTCAACAAAGCCACCGACCCGTTCCTGCCCGGCGTCAAACCGCACCTGTTCCAGGTGCTGCAGGCCCTGGACGCGAGCGGGTTCACCAACCACGTCCTGCTGATCACCCGGTTCAAGGTCACAGAGGCGGACATGGCCGCGCTGGAGAGGCTGCAGCACCTGCGGGTCACGCTGCTGTTCACCTACTCCGGGATCACCGACCCGCGCGTGGAGCCGATCTCCAAGAGCGAGATCACCGTGACGTCGATCCGCACCGCCGCCGCCCACAAGCGCCGCACCGGGGTGGTGCTGTACTGGCGGCCGATCGTGCCCGGCTGGAACGACGCCCCCGACACCATGGCCCGGGTGCTCGACGTCGGCCGCGACGCCGACGCGATCGTGTTCACCGGCTACTACCACAAGCCCGAGAACGCCGACTACCTCCGCGGCCTCGGCGTGCCCGTGCCTTTCGGGGAGGACTACCACCGGCGCAAGACCATGCCCGCCGACCTCGACGCCGCCGTGGTCGCCGCCTGGCGGACCTCCGGCATCAGCACCCCGCTGTTCCGCAAGACGAGCTGCGGCGTCGCCTACGCCCACGAGGTGCCCGACTACAACGGGCACTGGGGCGTGCGGGAGCTGTGCGACATCTGCCCCGCCGCCCAGCAGCAACGCTGCGCCGACGACCACACCCCACCGACGCCGGCCAGCATGGACCGCATCCTCGGCCAGCTCGGCTACCAGACGCAGTACGTCATCGAGGACGGCCACGTGTGGACCCACGGCCTCGGCGAGCAGCGCCGCTACGCCATCCAACACGGCCTGCGCTATCAGATCTGGGAACTCGACCAGCCCCACCACCTGCACGCCCACGGCCGATCCCTCAACGGCCACCGCGCCGACGCCGCACAGGTCGAGGTGTTCACGGCGGTGCGCCAGCAGTTCGAGCAGGAGGCGCGGTATGAAGACGACTGACCCCGACACCCGGCAGGACGGACCCGTGACCAGCACCGACGCCCCCTGGCACCAGGCCGACCTCGTCGCCCTGGATTTGGAAGGCAGCGGCGCCCAGGACCGCGACAACGAGGCCATCCTGGAGATCGCACTCGTCCCGCTCACCGCCGGAAAGCCTGCCGTCGCCGAGTCGTATGCCACCCTGGTCAACCCCGGCCGCTCGATCCCGGCCCGGCCGTGGATTTCACCCGGGTTGACTAACGACGTACTCAGCCGCGCCCGGCCGCTCACCGCGATCGAGCCTGAGCTGGCCGACCGCATCAACGGCCGCTGGCTCGTCGGGCACAACATCGGCGTCGACTGGCGCCTGCTGCACCGACGCTGCCCCGACATCGCACCGGCCGGGCTCATCGACACGCTGCGCCTGGCCCGCGCCTGCCACCTCGACGCCGGCGGCCACAGCCTCACCACGCTGCTCGACCACCTCGAACTGACCGCCACCGTGACCGGGGTAGTGCCGCACGGGCAGCCCCACCGAGCCCTGTGGGACACCGTCGGCGCGGCCATCCTCCTCGGCAGCCTCGTCACCCGACGGTGGCCCACCGGTGTCGGTCTTGCCGGACTGCGCACGGTGGCCGCCCTGCCGGACGTAGCACCCACGCAGGCGCCGGACACGTTGTTCTGACCCGAGCTGAGTACGAGGCTCAGCCGCAAGGAACCAACCCTGACTCGGCGAGTCGAGTCGCTTGCCGCGGTGTTGATCCGAACACCGGGAAGGCCGGACCATCCGATCGGGCGGCCCTGATGTCCGCCGAGCGAGAGTGGCGACCTGGGTGCTACCTGAGCCCGTACTCGGCCACCAACCACGGACGCTCCGAGAGCATGGTTGTCAACCGCGGCTCGGGCCAAAGATCAATGAACGGCACCTTGCCGGCCTCGTTGTGCCTCTCGACCCACGCAACAGCATCCGGGGTGAAATGGCCGCTGGTCGCCACGACGAAACCTCGAACTACCGGGGGCTCCCAGAGGGTGATGCGGGTGAGCGCACTGGTGATCTCCTCCGGCGGTACGGACTTCGACAGCCAATGCTTGGCCTGGACGATCACGCGCTCAGTACGCACCCCGCCCGCGCCATCGTGGAGGACACGTTCAGCCGAGATGTCCCGGCCCCGGTCCGCAGCGTTGGCCTTCATGAGCAACTGGACGTTCTGGTAGCCAGGTAGGTTCCGTAGAAGATCATGAAGCAGGCGCTCGAAGACGTCGGGGTCGAGTTTGTTCCACGACAGTTTGGTGGAGGCCCCGCCGACGGGTCGTTGGGAAGCAGCCCTGCCGAGGTCGATGTCGGGCACGGGCAGGGGGTCGTCCTCGGAGAACATCGCTGCCTCGATGTCCGGCTTGAGGGTAGGCCAGTCGAGTTCGTAGATGTCGTGCCAGTCGTGTCCTTGACCGAAGTGCATGTGTCGGTGAAGGTCGCTCCACCGTCCGCGGCGCGAGGCGGTGGCGCCCATCAGCCGTTCAATCTCGGCGATGGCGGCATCGACCTCGGACGCCCGGGCATCCTCCAAGCGCTCCAACGAGTCACGCGGGACATCCGCCAACAATTGCGGCAGAAGGGTATCGACCTTCGTGACCAGTTCTTGCATCCGGTCGCGGACGGCGCGCCGGCGGGCCCGGTTCAGGCGATGCCGATACTCCGCGAGCGCCTTGCCAGGCGCGTCTGAAGCGTCCATGAGGCCGAATGGCGGCTCGCCAAACTCGGCGTACTCGAGGTACGCCATTCCGATCGCGTGCATGTCTGGCAGTCGCTCGGTAATCGTCCAGTCATCGATCTTGGGCAAGCCGCGAAGCAGGTCGCCCCACGTGCGGGTGAGATCCTCGTACTCCGGCGTGGATCCCCCTGACGGGCCAATGGGGAGCATCGGACCAGCCCTCTCCCACACGGCTTGAAGCCGTTCGAGGTTGGCGGCGGCGCGGTCCATGACGGCCAGCAGTTCGTCAAGGCTCAGCATCCCGTTGCGGACGTGCCCGCCGACCTGATCAGCCACGCTGCATAGCGTACTGGGTACGCTCGGCTAGATCCGATCCTGTTGATATGCCATCTCGTGCCGATCGATCGGCGCCGGTGTCAGCCGGTCGCCCTCCACCCTCCGCGTTAGACACTCCGGCTGGCGAGAGGTAAGACAGCGATGGGGTCTGCCAGTCCGGCGGGCCTGCTCAATGCGACCGGCAGGGAGGTCACCATCGCGGCAGCTGGATACATCACCGGCGTCACTCGCCGGCGGCTCATCGACGGGTTGGCCGAGATGGGGGCGCATTGGAGCGGCGCACTTGAAGAGGTCGACTTTCTGGGCAGACTCTACGACGTCGATGCACTGCCGAGCCGCGATCCGCGGTTCAGTACCGCCGGCCAGGACATCGTCCAGCATCGTTGGCTGAACAACGACTGGGATGACGACTGGATCTTCCATGACTCTCGGTTCGGCCTGGCGGACGGCGACGAGGCGCTCCTGGCGCTCCTCGTTGAGATGTTGCACCCGGAGGTCCGCACGGATGTGACCGAAGTAGAGCGGATACGGAGCTTCCTGAACCGTGTGCTGATCAGCGACGGCTACGAGCTTGTCCAGGTCGATGACATCAGCGGCGCACCGATCTTCGCCGCGTGCCGTGTCGGCGCAGGCGTCCGCGGCACCATGAAGAACTTGATCTTTGCCTCCATCGGTCCCAAGCCGGAAATTGTGCTCGCCGACGCGGTGAACAACGATCTACGCATCGTTCGGCACGGGCAGAACTGCCTGATCTACGACCGGCCGCTGGCGGCGCATGGCCTGACCTGGGCCGAACTGACTGCCTGGTGGGCGGACCAGGAAGGCATCGCCGCGGCATCGGAGCGCGATGTAGCCCGTAGCCTCTACCAGCGGCTGGACCGGTCCCTCGGCGGGAACGACGCCGAACGGCGAATCTTGCGGACCTATGCCGAGCGGTACGTACGGCTCGGCCCCGACATCCCCGCCCTGATCCCGCAGGTCTACCTCCACTACGACCCCTACATACGCACGCATCACCAGCCCGGCGCGGCGTCACTGGCAAGGCAGCGAATGGACTTCCTTCTACTGCTGCCGCACCGGGTCCGTGTCGTGATCGAGTGCGACGGCAAGCAGCACTACGCAGACGACGACGGCCGGGCCAGTCCCCGCCGCTATGCCGAGATGATGGCCGAAGACCGCGAGCTGCGGCTCAACGGTTACGAGGTCTACCGCTTCGGAGGTGCTGACCTCGTCGATGGCCCAGAGACGGTACGCCGCCTCGACGCCTTCTTCGACCGGCTCGCCACTCGCCACGCTGTTTGAACGCCGAGAAGCGCGCGGGAAGCGATGCCGATTCGCGCACTTGGCAAGTACGGGGGCCCGGTCACTGCCGCGTGTTGGTCTGCTCCTGGTTCGCTCGAAGCCCAGACGGGCTGCACGCCGGGTGCCTACCATACCGCTTATGTCCAAGTTGATCCGTGGCGCCCTTTTCATGCGGAATCACCCTTTGGGGTCAAAGTTCGCGCAAGGCGGGCCGGACGTGACGACGAAGGACGAACTCCGCCCACGTCCGGCCCATGCGGGTGCTACGCGGTCCACGGCGGGACTCGCGCCGGTCCAGAGCACGTATCAACTGCGCGACTGGGTCTGGTATCGAGACAACGACTGCAGGGGGCCGAAGCGTCTCCACCGGACGCCGGTGGATGTTCATCTGACTTGTCAACGCCACGGCAGCTCGCTTGACCGGACCGCCGACTCGTCCTTCGCCATGGCCGCCGACTCCGGAAAGGCGTATCGGTGACGGCGGCGGTCGAGGCGCCGGAAGTCGGCGAGCTGGTCAGAGTGCGTGGCCAGCAGTGGGTGGTCGCCCGGTGCAGCGTGAGCACGCAACCCCGCGACGAGCTGGCGGCAAGTCAGCCGCCTGGTCGCACTCTGGTAACGCTGACCAGCGTCAGCGACGACGACCTGGGTGAAGAGCTGACCCTGGCCTGGGAGGTCGAGCCCGGCCGAAAGGTGCTGCCGGAGACCCAACTTCCCCAGGTCACCGAAACTGGGTGGGACGATCCGGAAACGCTCGGTGCCTTCCTAGACGCCGTGCGGTGGGGCACCGTCGCGAGCGCTGACGACCAAACCTTGCAAGCGCCGTTCCGGGCTGGCATCACGATCGAGGAGTACCAGCTCGAACCGGTCGCGAAGGCACTCGCGATGCCCCGGGTGAACCTGCTGATTGCCGACGACGTGGGCCTCGGGAAGACCATCGAGGCGGGCCTTGTCATCCAGGAGATGCTGCTGCGGCACCGCGCCCGGAGGGTGATCGTGGTGTGCCCTGCGCCGCTGACGGGCAAGTGGCGCGATGAGATGACCGACCGGTTCGGCCTGGATTTCACCGTCCTTGACGCCGCAGCGCTCAAGCAGTTGCGGCGTACCCACGGGTTGGAAGCCAACCCGTTCCAGGTGTTTCCTCGCACCATCATCAGCCTGCCGTGGCTACGCACCCCAAGGGTGCAGCGCCTGCTCGACGAGGTACTCACCCCGCAGGCGCGACACCCCGGCTTTTTCGACATCCTCCTGGTCGACGAGGCCCACCACTGCGCCCCGCCTGCGCCGGGCGGCGGGAAACGCTACCTTGTCGACACCCGCCAGACCCAAGCGGTGCGCCGCCTCGGTGAGCACTCGGCGCATCGACTGTTCCTCAGCGCCACACCGCACAACGGCTACAGCGAGTCGTGGCAGGCGCTGTTGGAGATGCTTGATCCCCAGCGGTTCCTCCGCGGTGCGGAGCCTGACCCCGCGCTGGTACAGCAGGTGATGGTGCGCCGGCTCAAGGACTCCATCCTCGACGCCGACGGCCAACCAAAGTTCCCCGGCCGCGAACCCCGCGCGATAGAGGTGCACTACAGCGCCGATGAGACCGCCGGGCATGTCCTGCTCGATCGATACACCCGGGCACGGCAACGTGTCACCGGCACCGCCGCCGTCAGAGCCGGCGACCTCATCACCCTCTTGCTGAAGAAGCGATTGTTCTCCTCCCCGGCAGCCTTCGCCGCCACCCTCGCCGCTCACCGCCAAACCATCGGCAACGCGCACCGCACCCAGGACGAAGACATCCCAGAGTGGCTGTCCGAGGCGCTGGCCTGGGACGATGACGACACCGACGACCAGGCACAAGAGGCCGACCTTGAGCTGCTCGGCCGCGCCGCGACCCTGGTCGATGCCCCTGACGACAACGAAGCTCACCTACTCGACGAGCTGACCGCATGGGCCGAGCGGCACGGGGAGCCGGCCGACAGCAAGGCCAACCGACTGATCGACGAACTCACCAGCATCTGCCGGCGCGGCAAGACGTGGACCGACGAGCGGGTCATCGTCTTCACCGAGTACCGCGACACCCAGAACTGGCTAGCAGGCCTACTCGAAGCGCGAGGCCTGGGCGGCGCACGGCTCGGTCTGCTCTACGGCGGGATGGACGACGCCAAACGCGAACACCTCAAACAAGCCTTCCAGGCCGCCCCTGACCGCGACCCGGTCCGCATCCTGCTCGCCACCGACACGGCCAGCGAAGGTATCGACCTGCAGGACCACTGCCATCGCGTCATCCACTACGACATCCCGTTCAACCCGAACCGGCTCGAACAGCGCATCGGTCGAGTCGACCGCTACGGCCAACACCACAAGGTCGACGTCGCGCACTTCGTCGGCGCCGGCTGGGAACACGCCGAAGCCGGCTCCTACGAAGCCGACCTGGAATTCCTCAGCCGGGTAGCCCGCAAGGTAGCAACCGAGCGCCGTGACCTGGGCAGCGTCAACCCCGTCCTCGCCCACGCCGTAGAAGCGCGGATGCTCGGCCGCCCAGTCTTGCTCGACCCGCTCCAAGTCACCCCCAAGGTCTCCACCAGCGTCCTCAAAGCCGAGCAGCACCTACGCGCCCAGGCAGAGCGGCTGCGCGGCCAACTCGACCGATCCATAGCGGCGCTGCACGTAGCACCCGCGAACATCCGCCGAGTCGTCGACACCGCGCTCCACCTCGCTGGGCAGCCGCCACTGGTCGACGAAGGAGACGGCACCGTGGCGCCCCCACAACTCAAAGCGGGCTGGGAGCGCACGGTGGCCGGCTCGGTCGACCCTCTCAGCGGCACCCCGCGACCACTCACCTTCGACGCCCGCGAGCTCGCCAACCGTAAGGATGCGGTCCTCGCCCACCTCGGGCATCCGTTGGTAGCGCAGAGCACCCGGCTGCTGCGCAGCGCACTCTGGGGAGGCCGCACCGACCTACACCGCGTCGCCGCGGTGCTCTTCACGCCCCCACCCGGCCTCAACCTGCGCGGCCCCTTGGTCACGGTATTCGCCAGACTCGTTGTAGTGGGCAGCGACGGCAGCCGCCTACACGAAGAGGTCATCCTCGCCGCCCGCGAACTGCCCGAAACCGGTCGCGGCAAGCGAGTGGACCTCGAACAACGCGGCTACACCGACCTGCGAGCCGCCGTCGAGGCCGCCCTCGAACCCGGCGCTTGCCGTCCCGCACCGCCGCCATTGCGAGCCGCATTCGCGCAGCGCTGGCCAGAGCTGACCGACCGGCTGGTAGCCGACATTCAGGCCCGAGCGACCCGGCAACGGGAGTCACTGCGTCACAAACTTGACGAGCGACTGAACACAGACCTGCACCGCACGAACGTCGTCTTCGACCAGCTCCGCGCCACCCTGGACAGCGCTCTGGCAGACCCGGGCAACGTTCAGCTCACCCTCGATGGACTCGACCAGGACGAGACCCGCCAGTTCGAGCGGGACCGCCGCGCCTGGCAAGAACGCCGCGACCGGCTCGACGAGAACCGCGCCACCGAACTCACCGCACTGCACAAGCGCTACGCCGACGTCCACGGCCTCGTGTTCCCGTTCGCGGTGGCGTTCTGCGTCCCGGACTCCGGAGCGATTCAGTGAGCGCCCGGGGCACACGGCGACGCCGCTACACCGCTGGAGAGGCGGCACGACGTCGCCACGCCTGGCTGGAGCTTGTCCAGCAGAGCGGACCGTTCCTCACCCTGCCCGTTGTCGATCGCGTATTCCCCGACGGCCTTCCGGAGGTCCCCGTGGCCAGCAGGGCAGCGGTCCGCGCCGCCGTGGCCGACATGCTGGAGGGCAAAGGAACGAACCGCCGCACGGTCGTCTCGCAGATGCTCCGCGACGTCCTCGATTGGGGCGACCACCTCCGCATGGATCATGAGATTCCCGCCGCCCTCGCCGAGCCGGTCCCCGATCACGGCCTGACACTGACCGCCGACTTCGGCTTCTACGCCGAGGACTCCACCGACGAGCTTGCCGACGAGTCCGCACGGGAAGCTGATACCGACGAGACAGACGACACCGACGAGGACGGCGACAGTGAGGAACCCGGGCCGGCTCAGGGCCCCTGGCGGCTGCTGGGCATGCTGACACCCTGGGAGACCCACCCGCTCACCCGCACGACCGAGAACGGCTGGACCGCGAGCCCCGTCGAGCGCCTGGCACACCTCCTGCGAGCCCGCGACGTGCCCATCGGGCTCGTCACCGACGGCCGGTGGTGGGCCCTGGTTTGGGCACCTGTCGGCGGCAGCATGGGTGCCGCGGTCTGGGACGCCAGCCTCTGGAGCGAAGAACCCGAAACACTGCAGGCCTTCGTCGTCCTGCTCACCCGAGCCCGCTTCCTCGCCGTCGGCACGCAAGACACCCTGCCGCAGCTGCTCACGGAAAGCCTCGGCGCACAGGAGGAAGTCACCGTAACCCTCGGCCGCCAGGTCCGCGACGCCGTCGAGCTGCTCATCACCACCCTCGACCGCCTCGACGCAGACTCCGAAGGCCAACTGCTTGCCGGGGTCGACGACGACACCCTCTACGACGGCGTCGTCACCGTGATGATGCGCGTCGTGTTCCTCCTCTTCGCCGAGGAACGCCGCCTGCTACCCAGCGACGACCACGTCTACATCACCGGCTACAGCGTCGCCCGACTCGTCGAGCAACTGGACGAACAGAAGGAACTGGCAGGCGAACAGAGCCTGGAGCACCGCACCGGAGCCTGGCACCGCCTCCTCGCCATAGCCCGAGCCCTGCACCGAGGCGTCGCCCACGAGGACCTACGGCTACCCGCGTACGGTGGCGGCCTGTTCGACCCAGACCGCTATCCGTGGCTCGAAGGCCGGTCACCGGCAGACGGCAGCGACGCCGTACCACCCGCGATCGACGACCGCACCGTCTGGCTAATGCTGCGGGCGGTGCAGTACGTCAACATCGGTGGAGAACGACGCCGGCTCACCTTCCGCGCCCTCGACGTCGAACAGATCGGCTACGTCTATGAGGGTCTGCTCGAACTGGAGGTCCGCACCGCAGCCGAGACGATGCTATGTCTCGAACGCGCGAAGAAGTGGCCCAAGGCAAAGCACCCGTCCGAGGTGTCGCTGTCCGCCGCGAGCGCTGCCGGCAGCTCAGGCTCTCCGGAACTGATCGAATGGTTGGCCGGCCGCACTGGGTACGGCAAGACCCAACTCGCGACACTGCTCGGTAGCCCCGTCAAACCCGAGCACCACGCTGGCCTGCTTCTTGTAACAGGTGCAGACACCAGGCTAGTCAAGGCAATCGAGCCCTTCGCCGCAGTCCTGCGCTACGACGAACGCGACCTGCCGGTCGTCGTGATGCCTGGCCGACGCTACATCGCCCCCAGCACCCGTCGAACCGTCACCGGCACCCATTACACCCCCCGTTCCCTGGCCGAGGACGTCGCCAACAACACCCTTGAACCGCTCGTCTATCGCCCCGGGCCACTCGAGACCGCCGACCGCAAGGGATGGAGAATCCGACCATCCAATGAGCTGCTTGACCTGCGCGTCGCAGACATCGCCATGGGATCAGGAGCTTTCCTCGTCGCCTCCTGCCGTTACCTCGCCGACCGGCTTGTCGACGCCTGGGTCGAGGAAGGCAAGCAAGAGGCGCTGATCGCCGAACGCAAGCGGACCGCACCGTCGACGAGCGACACCGAGGTCGACCAGATCGCGCTCGACGCCCGACGCCTCGTCGCAGAGCACTGCCTCTACGGCGTGGACATCAACCCGCTCGCCGTCGAAATGGCCAAGCTGTCCCTGTGGCTGGTCACCATGGACCGCGAACGGCCCTTCGGCTTCCTCGATGACCGCCTCGTTACCGGTGACAGCCTGCTCGGACTCGCTTCGCTCGACCAGTTGGAGACCTTGCACGTCAACCCGCCCGATGGCCGCCGCCTGCACCGCGGAGCCTTCGATTTCTCGGCGCAGTGGCGGCCGCTGCTTGCGGAAGCGGCCGATCTGCGGCGGAGGATCACGGCTGCACCAGTGGTGACAATGCGCGACGTCGAACACAAGCAGCGACTGCTCGCGGAGGCTCAACAGCTCGCCCGCTCACTGGACTCCGTTGCCAGCGCAGTAACCGCAACTGGGGTTCGGTACGCCGCCGCTCGGGCTCGGGAAACGGACGGCGCCTTCGTTGCTCTGCAAGTTCGCGTGGCCAACGCACTGCCCGATGATGCCGAGAAGCTCCTTTCCGAAGCGGAGCAGGAACTGCAGTCGGGTCGTCCGCAGGGCGTCGAGCCGCGTAGGCCCCAGCACTGGCCGTTGACTTTCCCGGAGGTCTTTGTCGATGCCGCCGATACCGGCTTCGACGCCGTTGTCGGCAATCCGCCATTCGCCGGCGGACAAAAGCTCTCTGGTCTGCTGGGGCAGGACTACCTTGCCTGGCTGCAACGCTGGGACGGCCACGGAGTCAAAGGCAGCGCTGACCTGGCCGCCCGCTTCGTGCTGCGTGCCGAGCGGTTACTCTCGCGACGCGGTCAACTCGGCTACATCACCACCAATACCCTTGTCCAAGGGGCCACACTGCAGGTCGGCCTCGGACAGGTCGCTGAACGTGGACTCCAACTTCGTCGGGGGACGTCCAGTCATCCATGGCCGAGTGCCAGCGCCAACCTAGAGATCGTCGAGATATGGGCTACACGCACCCCGCCGGGTCCGGGCGGAGTTCGTTGTCTCGACGGAGAGGATGTGCCCTCAATCGGAGTCGACCTCGAGCCGGTCGGCCGTGTTACTGGCCGCCCTGTCAGACTAAGCGAGAACGAAGGCATCGCCTTTCAAGGTTCCATCGTTCTGGGGCTTGGTTTCACCCTTACGCGCGAGCAGGCTGCAGAACTGATCGCGCGCGATCCGCGCAACGCCGAAATCCTCCAGCCATACGTGATCGGCAAGGACCTCAACCAGCGCCCAGACTGCTCAGCTAGCCGCTGGATCATCAACTTCCGTGACTGGGACGAGGAGCGCGCTCGCTCCTACCCAGATGCCTTTGCGATTGTTGAAAGACTCGTGAAGCCAGACCGCCAACGACACGGCTTCGCTGGTTGGCGGCGCAAGTCAGCCACCTTCTACTGGCAATACGAAGGGCGACGGACCGAGCTTTACGAGACGATCGCGAGCGCCAACAACGTGCTGGCGATGGCGTTGGTTGGGAACGCGGTGATGCCAGTCCGTGTTCCGACCGGGCAAGTGTTCTCGCACAAGACCGCAGTTTTTGCCCTTGAAGACTATGCAAGCATGGCGGTGCTTTCGTCGAGCATTCACGTCCTTTGGGTCATTCGCTACACTTCTACTATGAGGACCGACATCAACTACTCGCCTTCTGATGTCTTCCTCACCTTTCCGTTGCCTGACGTAACCTCAGAGCTAGAAACCCTCGGGCGGCGTCTCGATACCGAACGGCGGAACCTGATGCTTGACCGAGGCTGGGGGTTAACAACCACGTACATCCGGCACGTGCACAACCCAGCCGACCGCGACCCTGAAGTGCAAGCCCTCCGTGATCTGCATACCGAAATTGACCATGCGGTGCTCGCGGCGTACGGATGGAGCGGCCTTGACCCGCAGATGGGCCACCATCCAACCAAGATCGGCACACGGTGGACCTTCAGCAAGGACGCCCGCTTCCAGTTGCTGGACTGCCTATTGGAGGAGAACCACCGCCGTCACGAGGCCGAGCAGTGAACGGCTACTGCGCGGTCACCCCGCTCTCGCATCTCGGCGGCGGCCGGCTTCGCCCTGAGGGAGTGGGCAAGCGAAAGGGGAGGCGGACTGGTGAGTGACGGCATCACCTCATTTGAGGTGCGGGCGGAGTTGGAGAGCCTGCTGGAGCGTGACCTGCGCGGCCCATGGGACGGTCCGGACGAGGAGCTCCCGCCGGGCGTCCCGCCGGCCGAGCGGTATCTCCTAGGTCGGCTAGTGCCGCGCACCCGTCCGAGCGCGCCGCCACCGGAGCAGACCCATCTGGATGACGACCCTGCGCTCGTCGACCTGGAGGTGACCGGCGCCGGCGACGACACCGACGCGGAGGTGGAAACCTCGCAGTCGACTCGTACCGGAAGCATGGCCGCCTCCGCCCTGGGTTTGTCCTTCCGCGTCCCAGCCGAAGTCGAACGGCTGGTAGTGGAGGCGTCGTGGGGTCGTTATGCCCCGGCGAAGTCGGAGACGCACGTCACCGAGCAGGGCCGGCCAAGGTCCGTGTGGAAACGCAGCCCGGCCGGCGGTCGTGTCGAGGTAGCCCTCGTGGAGGGTGATAGCAAACCCATCGTCGTCGATCCGAACCATGAGGGCGTCGTACTGCGGGTCACCGTCCGCACCAGGGGAAGTTGCAAGGTCGTGGACCTGGCGTTGGTCAACGACCAGGGTGTGCCCGATGCCAACGTCGACTCGTCACGGCTCTACCAAACGTTCCTGATGGTGACCGCGCTCGACGGGGCTAGCGCCATCTTTATCGGCCACAACGACCCGGAGATCGGTGCGCGGCCCTCCACGAGCGACGACGAGCGGCTGCATCTAGCCCTGCTCTATCGGGCCAAGCGCGAGTACGCCCATGGCAGGCAGTGCGCCGTGGACGCCGATGTCCGTGATGGCGAGATCCGGGCGTGGCGGCTGGCGACAACCTGCTTCCCAGTAGCCGACGTGCCGTTGACCGTGCCGGCCGACACTGCCACGATGCCCGGACTGGTGCTCGACATGGCGCGGCTGGGCAGCGCCGAATTGGCCCGGGACGACCTCGTACGTGCTCTCAAACCGCTAGCGACCGGCTACCGGGGCTGGCTGCAAACCCAGCGTGCCCGCCTGGAGGAACCGGAGATCGCCGCTTACGCCCCGGCCGGGGTGCATGCCCTCGACCGGGCCGACGCCCTTGCCGACCGCCTGGACCGCGCCGTCGAACTGCTTCGTGGCGACAGCCTGGCGCGGGAGGCGTTTCGTTTTGCTAACCAGGCGATGGCGTTGCAGCGGGTACGCAGCGAGGTTACTCGGGAGCGCATGGCCCATCCCGACGAGAGTCTGGCTGCGCTGCTGTCCCGCTTCGACGTGCCCGTCAAGCGCAGTTGGCGCCCGTTCCAGTTGGCGTTCGTGTTGCTGTGCTTGCCGGGCCTGACCGACCCTGCTCACCCGGACGCGCACCGAGGCATCGATGACGGTGAGGCGCAACTGCTGTTCTTCCCGACCGGTGGCGGCAAGACTGAGGCCTATCTGGGCCTGACCGCGTACACCTTCGCCATCCGACGTCTCCAAGGCGTCGTCGGCGTAGGCGACGACGCGCGGGATGGCACCGAGGGTGTGGCGGTGCTCATGCGCTATACCCTGCGGCTGCTGACCGCCCAGCAGTTCCAGCGCGCCGCCGCGCTGGTGTGCGCGTGCGAATGGCTGCGACGGGAGCGGCTCGCGGCCGGGGACGGTCGATGGGGCTCGACACCGTTCCGCGTCGGCCTGTGGGTCGGCAGCAAGGTCACACCGAACTCCTTCGAGGAGGCGAAACGTCAGGTCGAGGACAGCCGCGGTCAGGACGACGCCCTGGGCGGGCCTCTGCAACTCGCCGTCTGCCCGTGGTGTGGGCAGCGGCTGTCCGCTGGCGGGGACCTGCGCACCGACGACAAGCGACGCCGGGTCCTGCTGTTCTGCAGCGACCCGGAAGGCCGATGCGAGTTCACCCCGCGGAACTCGCCGGGGGAAGGGCTGCCCGTCGTCACCGTGGACGAGGAGATTTACCGCCTTACCCCGGCGTTGGTCATCGGTACCGTCGACAAGTTCGCCCAACTACCGTGGAAGGCCGCGACGAGCACGCTGTTCGGCCTCCTCGACGAGCGCTGCCCCCGGCACGGCTGGAAGACGCCGGACTTTGAGACGTTCTGCAAGGGCAACCACCAACGCACACCGCGCCTGCCGGCCGCCCAACCGCAGCCCACGATGCGGCTACGTCCCCCGGACCTGATCATCCAGGACGAGTTGCACCTTATCTCCGACGCGCTCGGCTCGATGGTCGGCCTCTACGAGACCGTCATCGACCGGCTGTGCAGCCGCACCGATGATGACCGGATCATCCGGCCGGTCCTCGTCGCGTCCACCGCGACCGTGCGACGCGCCCGCGACCAGGTCGAGCAGGTCTTCGCCCGCGGGTTGTCCGTGTTCCCACCACAGACCCTCGACGCGGGCGAGACGTTCTTCTCCACCGTGAAACCGCCCTCGCCCACCACACCCAGCCGCCGTTACCGCGGCATCTGCGCGACCGGCGAGCGGATCAAAGCGGTCGAAATCCGGGTGGCCGCAGCGATCATGGAACACGCGCAGTACCTGCTCGACCGTCACGGCGCCGCGGCCGACCCGTACATGACCCTGGTGGACTACTTCACCTCCACCCGAGAACTCGCCGGCATGCGGCGCCTCGTCGAGGATGACGTTGCAGACCGCCTCGCCAGCCTGCAGGTACGTACCCGCCGCCGCCGTCCCACCGTCAGCGAACTCACCAGCCGGATGCCGAGCAGCAAGATCGCTTCCACCCTCGCCGACCTCGAACGCACCTTCGACGCCGTCCTGGACAGCTCCGACCACCTCGACCAACTCCGCCGCGACCGCAAGGCCGGCACCGACCGGACCCTGGCACCCCGGGCACAACCCCTCGACGTGCTGCTGGCCACGTCCATGCTGCAGGTAGGTGTCGACGTCCAACGCCTCGGACTAATGGTCGTCACTGGCCAGCCGAAAAACACCGCCGAATACATCCAGGCCACCTCCCGCGTCGGCCGCGATGCCGCCCGGCCCGGCCTCGTCCTCACGATCTTCCAGTGGAGCCGCCCACGCGACCTGGCCCACTACGAGAGCTTCGCCTATGACCACTCCACCTTCGGCATGCGCGTGGAGGGCTTGACCACCACACCCTTCAGCGACCGCGCCATCGACCGTGGCCTAAGCGCCGTACTCACGGCCGCCATCCGGCACAGCGCGACAAGCGCGCTGCCCAACACCGCCGCATCCACGGTGCCGCTGTCCGGACCCGCGGCGGACCTCGTCCTCGACCTGCTGGCCCGGCGCGCCGAACGGGTCACCCACGACAACGACCGTGTCCACCGGGTACGTCAATGGACCCAGCACCGCCTCGACCGATGGGCACACCGCCGGGCACACCTGCAAACCGGGCTGCTCGGCTACCAACAGGCCGTCGACGTCACCGGGCTGCTCCGCAAACCCGACGACGGCGCCTGGGAACTGTGGTCGGCACCGATGAGCCTGCGTGAGGTCGAACCCGAGGTGCTGCTACAGCTCGACAAACGCGACCCCGGCGTCGACGACGAACCCCCGTGGAGCTACGACCGGGCACCACGAGGAGGATCCCGATGACCGTTGCGAACCCGCGCCCCGCCGGACAACGCGGCCAACCCTCCCGCATCGGCGGCGCCCGCCCCAGCCACCTCATCACCACAGCCGGGATCGGCTCGATCGTCGACCTGCCCACGATGAGTGTCGTTGTCCGCGGTATCGACACCTGGGGACTCGAACGCGCCGAAGCCATCGACGAGCCCCGCCTACTCGAAGAGGTCCGTCGCGTCATCGGCCCCCAAGTCAGAACGCTGCGCTCAGCCCCCTGGGATCCCCAAGACAGCGACGACCCCTGGACCCGGACCGGAGTACCGGTCAGCCCGTTCCCCGGCTGGCTGCGATGCCCCCGCTGCCACCGCCTCGGGCCACTCAACCCGCCCGGACAATTCGAGTTGATCCACCGCAGCGGCAAACGCCCCGACCTGGCCAAATGGGTCCACGCCAGATGCACCCAACAGACCCAAGTCTCCGACCGCCGCAAACGCGCCTGTCTGCCGGCCCGCTTCGTCGTCGTCTGCGAAGCCGGCCACCTAGACGACTTCCCCTACGTCGACTTCATCCACCACGGCCAGACCGCGCCCTGCCTAGGGCCGAAACTCAAGATGCGCGACAGCGCCAGCACCCTCGGCCCCCGCGTCACCGTCCGCTGCGACGAGTGCGGGGCATCCCGCAACATTCAAGACGCCGCCGGACGCGACGGCTGGGAAGCGCTGCCCGCCTGCCGCGGCCGACACCCTCACCTGCGCCGCTTTGACGGATGCGGCCGAGACCTACGGCTGATGGTGCTCGGCGCATCCAACCTGTGGTTCAGCGTTACCGCCAGTGCCCTGCACCTGCCCCAGAGCCAAACCGTCACCGACCTGGTCTCCGCCCACTGGGACCTGCTAGGACAGCTCCCCAACGCCACCGTCGTGCAGACTGTGGTCGACGGCATGGACGCCCTGCGCGGCCTGCGTGACACGCCCGTCGACCAAACATGGGCTGCCATCGAACAGCTGCGCGCGAACGGCGGGCCCACCGCCGAGGAGGGCAGCGTCGACCTGCTGCAGGCGGAATGGCAACTGCTGGCCAGACCCACCACCGAGCGTCAAGACGACGACTTCCGCGCCGTCGCTACCCCCAACCCCACCGGCTACGACAACCTGCTCGACCAGGTCGTACTCGTCACCCGGCTGCGCGAGGTCCAAGCCCTCGTCGGATTCACCCGACTGTCAGCCCCCGAACGACGCGACCTCGAGCCGAACAACAGGCTCCCACTCGGGCGAGCCACCCCGGCCTGGGTACCGGCGTTCGAACAACGCGGCGAAGGCATCTTCCTACAGCTGCGCGAAGACCGCGTGCGTGCCTGGACCGCCCGAGTATCGGATCATCCCCGCATCGAGGCGCTCCGTGCCGCCCACACCCGATGGAGCGCTAACCGAGACCGCCCCGTCGACGACACCTTTCCCATCCCACGATTCCTGCTCCTCCACACCGTCAGCCACCTGCTCATCCGCCAGGTCGCGCTGGAATGCGGCTACTCCTCATCCAGCATCCGCGAACGCCTGTACGTCGGCACACCCACGGACCCCGCAGCCGGGATCCTGCTGTCCACGGCAGCCAGCGACAGTGAGGGAACCCTCGGCGGGCTCGTCGCCCTCGGCGAAGCCCAGCACCTCAAACGACTCCTCGACCTCGCGCTGGAGGACGCCGCACGATGCTCGTCCGACCCGCTGTGCGCCGAACACGTACCACAGGACCCCTCGGACACCCTGCACGCCGCGGCCTGTCACGCCTGCCTCTTCGCCTCCGAAACCACCTGCGAGACGAACAACCGGTGGCTCGACCGAGCCGTGCTCCTCAACCTCACCGGAGATGGGCTGGCGTTCCTCGATGGATGACGCGGACATCCAACTCACGATCTCGCTCGTCAGCCGCCTCCCGCCCGCCGACGTGGCGAAACTCGCCCACGCAACCTCAGCAGGACTACAGGACCTGCACCGGCTGACCGCGAACTCAGCCAGCGACAAGCTACGGTCGGCCTGCCAACAACTCGTCGCAGCGCTCAACCGTGGCGCCGACCCACGCGCGCTCAGCGGCGCACTTCTCGGAGCCGACCACGCCGCCCGCCACACCCGAGGTGCACTCGCGCTCGACGTTGTCTGGACCGGCCCCACCTCGAACGTCACAGCCAGTCGTCTGACATGGGCGGTGATCTCCGCCATCCTCGGCGAGGCCCAGCGCTCCGTCCTTCTGATCGGCTATGCCGTACAGAGCGAGCCGAGCGTAGCGAAGGCGCTGGAAGCTGCGGTCAGCCGCGGCGCGGAGGTCACTCTCCTTCTCGAGCGGTCCATCGACAACCCCAACTACGCGGGGACCGGCTCCCCATTCCCGTCACTGCCAGCCAGGCGCCTCGCCTGGCCCGCGGAGCACCGACCGACCGGAGGCGCTGCGCTGCACGCCAAAGTACTGGTCGTTGACCGTTCTGTCGCACTCGTCGGCAGCGCCAACGTCACCGGCTGGGCACTCGAACGCAATCTTGAGTGCGGCATCCTTGTGCGGGGCGGTCCCCAACCCGCAGTGATCCACGAACACATCGACGCGCTCGTCTCCAACGGCTCTCTAGTGCCGATTTGACCGCGCGGTAATGGCCACCGGCGGTTGTGCTGCGGCAATCGACTGCGCGCTTCAGATCAGCCATGTCACGGTTGCAACGAGCGGAATCCGGCGGCTGAAAGGATCGCACTGTGACTACTGACGGGGTCTTCTGGCAGGCCGATGGACATCTTGTTCTGATGGAACAGGCGCCCTACGACACCGAGTCTGTGCTGCAGCAGTTGCTCGCGTCGTACCCGGAGGTCATTGCTGGACCGACGACCGAAGACGATGACGAGCCGCGGCTGCTGCTTGTCCGTCGGGAGGTGCCAGTGCCCAGCGCCGGTGGTGGAGGGAGAACGTGGAGCCTCGATCATCTGTTCATTGACGCACAAGGCGTGCTGGTGCTGGTAGAGGTCAAACGATCAAGCGACACCCGCATCCGACGGGAATACGTCGGCCAAATGCTCGACTATGCGGCCAACGCAGTCAGATACTGGCCGCTCGCGGACCTTAGGCATTGGCTGCAGCAGAGGGCGGAGGAACGAAGCAGCGAGATGGGGGAACTGCTCACCGAGGAGAACCTGCTCTCGGAGCTGCGGCCGGACGTGGATCCCGACGAGTTCTGGAAGGCAGTGGAGACTAACCTGAGCGCCGGGCGAATCCGCATGTTGTTCGTCGCCGACGAGCTGCCGGATGAACTCGTGCGCATCATCGAGTTCCTCAACGAGCAGATGAACCCTGCCGAGGTGCTCGGTGTCGAAGTACGCAAGCACATCGGCGACGAACACACCGTATACGTCCGGACCGTTAGAGGGCGCACGACGGCTGCCGTCACCGTGAAGACGCGTGAGCTCGGGCCTCGGTGGGAGCGGGAGTCGTTCCTGGACACCGCATCCAAGCGCTGCCCAGACGCCGAGGTAGCACTCATGCGCCGACTACTCGACGACGTCGACCAACGCGGCGGTCAAGTTTGCGGGGGCCGAGGCGCCAAGATGCCCAACGTCAACGGGCGGTACCCGCTCGCCGGTAAGTTGAGTCCGGTCTGGCAGCTCAGTACCAGCAGCGACCGTCCCGGCACGAACGCGTGGCTGCGATTCCGCCTCGACGGCATTGTGCGAAGGCTGGGGGCAGCGCGCGTTGACCGTGCCGCAAAGGCATTGGAGACGATTCCCGCGCTCGCCCCGAGGATTGCGGCCGCGCGTGAGAAGGAGTGGCGAGCCTGGCCGCCGTTGTATCTCAACGAGGTCGTCTCCAGCGAGCATCACACCCAGTCTGTCTTCGACGCGATAGGCGATCTAGTCGCTGATAATTGAGAGCGTGTTTGACATAGGCGTCAGTCGGGGGTGTCGGGCCAGCGCCAGCGGCGTTGTCGGGTGGCGGGGTGACCCCGATCGATGCGGTTCAGGATGCCGGCGATGGCGGCCCAGCGGATCAGGGCCTCTGAGGTGGTGGGGAGACGTTCGTAGTCGCGGGCCAAGCGGCGGTGGGCAACTAGCCAGGCCAGGGTCCGCTCGACGCACCAGCGGCGCGGGATGACGGCAAAGCCCCGCTGACCAGGCGCTTTGCGAACGACGGCGACGGTGGTGCGCAGGACCTGGGCGGCCCAGTCGACCAGGCGGCCGGCGAAGTCGGCGTAGACGAAGCGGACTGGGCTGGCCAGATACGTCGTGAGGAGGATGGTCTTGGCGCCGTCGCGGTCTTGGACGCTGGCGGCGCACACCATGACGGTCATGAGCAGGCCGAGGGTGTCGGTGACGATGAACCGCTTACGGCCGTTGACCTTCTTCCCGGCGTCGTAGCCGCGTGACTCGCGTGCAACGGTGTCGGCGCCGCGAATCGACTGCGAGTCGATGATCGCAGCGCTCGGCTGCGCTGTTCGGCCTTGGGCGAGGCGGGCCTGTTCGCGTAGTCGGCTGAGGATCCGCTCGGTGACCCCGCGGGCGTTGAATCGCCCGAAGTGCCAGTACACCGTCTGCCAGGGCGGGAAGTCGATGGGCAAGTAGCGCCATGGGCAGCCGGTGCGGGTGACGTACAAGATCGCGTCGACGATCGCCCGCCGCGGGTGCTTCTCGGGCCGCCCGAACCACTTCGGTAGCGGCAGCATCGGCTCGATTAGCTCCCACTGCGCGTCGGTCAGGTCCGAGGGGTAACGCCGCTGTGGCTGCATCCACCGACCCTGGACCGATCAGCACCGATCGACGACATCGAGCGGCCGCGTCCGCGCCAGCACACCATCGTTACCCTGCAGCCATGCCTGCTCCTGCCCATCGCCCGGTGCTGTTCCTCGACGTTGATGGACCCCTCATCCCGTTCGGGGCCCCACCGTCGCGCTCCGTGGGGCGCGCAGGAGACCAGGCGCAGCCGCGACTTCCCCAGGTAACCGGAAACCCCTTGCTGGATAGGCTTGACCCACGACACGGATCACGGTTGTCGGCGCTGCCGTGTGAGCTGGTCTGGGCTACGACGTGGATGAGCGACGCGAACGACGTGATCGCCCCCGCGCTCGGCCTGCCCGCGTTGCCGGTTGTGGACTGGCCCGATGAGGACGAGGACGGCCCGCTGCACTGGAAAACGCGCGCACTGGTCGGCTGGGCCGCCGGACGCCCGTTCGTCTGGATCGATGACGAGATCACCGATGCCGACCGTGCCTGGGTATCAGTGCACCATCAAGGCCACGCCCTCCTCCATCGCGTGGATCCACGCTGCGGCCTCACGGACGCGGACTTCGCCGTCATCGCCGACTGGCTGGCGCAGCTATAACCCAGCCAGCCGTCACCACCATCACGACAGCGCCGACATGGCGGTCTTCTCAAACACGCTCTGACTGGACGTTTGAATCGGATTAGCGATGGTAAGGCCAGCTTCGCGTATCGAGTGCGGCAGCCTGCAGTGCTCGATTTGCCATAGTTTCAACGTTAGCGGGCAATTTGATAATAGCCGTTTGGACACCTTCGGTAACGGTAAGCGTGTTTGATTCGTTTATGCCATGGCTTGTGGGTCATCCAGCCTTGCAGCGGACGTTCGCCGGGCGCTGTATCTCCCAACCGGAGGCCACGAAACCCCGCAAATCGCCTCGAAAAGGCAAACATGAATCAGAATGAGACGCCCTCTGAGACATGGCCACCGACCATGGTAAGAGACACCTCGCACTGCGGGCCGCAGGGTCTAGAGCGGGGGTTGGCGCTTGAGGATCTCCGGCGGCCTGGCGCATCAGTGCGCGGACCGTGCTGCCGTTGTCCCGGGAGGGCAAGCCCGCTGCTCCCAAAGTGAAGTCGGCCGCAGAAACTCCAAGCCGAATATGCAACCGATGCGGTAGGTTTCTTCAAGCCATCAGGGAAACATCCACGCAGAAGACTCTGTTCAGGATGCTTTGAGCAGCCGGACACATCGGTTCCGAGCATCTCTGGTGGTCTCCCGACGCTCGGCAAGGCCGTTAGCGATACGCGCCGGCCGATCTTCGCCGAAGGCAACAGAATTACCGGCTCCGGTCGAAGACCGCTCACGCTTCTCGGCCATGTGCGGAGACTGACTCTGCGTCCGCGCCGAGCAGAGACTCGGTCGCGGAATTACCCCAGTTCGTCACGAACCGTAGTCGCCCGGCCTCGACGATGCCGTTGGGCGAGCCAGAGCTCGTTCGGAACCGAGCCCAATACCGCGGTGGCACCGTCGATGACGATTTCGCTGTCAGGCTGCTGCTCCCGTGGGGTTGTGGTATCGATCGCCCCTCGGACACCACACAGGTACACGGTCGATCTCTTTCGACCTGACCTCCGCGAGCACCGTTTCGGTGCCGGGACGGTAGATCATCTGCAAGCCAATCCGGGTGTAGATCTCTGCCCGATCCTGCCGCTCCGCCCTCCTGAGCAGGCCCAGCAACCCGCCGAACGCCTCCACTATCGCGGCGATCTGCTGTTCGGTCATCCGTTCCGGTGGCACCTGCGTGAGGCCAAGCCTTGCCTGTGCCGCCTTCTTGATCGCCGTCGTCTCCGAGATCCAGCCGGCGACAAGGGCGGGGTCGCCTCCCGCGTCGAGCGTGGCCCGATATCGCACGGTCTTGGCGTCACACTCGGCGATGGTGGTCCGGAGCCTCGGTGCCTCGTCGTCTTTCTGATGCTCGGCGAGCGCAGCGCGGTGGCTGGCGTCGGCGATGCGACGCAGGGTGTCGGGTAGACGTGCCTGGCCGAGTTCCTCGGAGAGGAAGCGGTCCACGGGATCGGTGATTGACTCCTGCCGCACGTACAGGACCGGCGGATGCGCGATCTCGTGCTGGCGGACGTAGTCGCGTGATGCCTTGCATCGGTAGTAGATGCGTCCGTGGTTGACGCTACCTGCCATCACCCGCCCGCAGAGTGCGCATCGCAGCAGGCCGCGGAACAGGTAGGGGTGCCGGCTGCGACGTGGTGCCTTGCCCGCATCGCCGCGGGTGCCGCGCGCCTTCACCGTCTGCTGCGCTCGCTCGAAGACGTCGGTGCTGATAAGCGGCGTGTGCGCCTCGGTGTTTGACCAGACCCATTCGCTCGGGTGGTTCCAGCGGTGGCGTGCTTCATGGCCGAGAGCGACGTCATCCACGTCGATCAGGACCTCATCGGTGCGGGCGCGGTTCCACACCTGCCGGCCGGTGTACCGGGGGTTCTGCAGGATCGCGCGGATGGCCGTGGTCTCCCACACCTCAGTCCGACGATGCGGATTACGCCCGCGGTCATAGGCCGACGGGCACGGGATGCCGTCCTGGGTCAGACCTCGCGCGATCGACGTCATGCCCCGCCCGGCGATGTACTCGACGAAGATCCGCTCGACCACCGGAGCGGTGATCGGGTCGGGTTCGAGTTTGTGGAGTCGCTTGCCCTCGCCGGCCTTGCCTGGGTTGGGGTGCGGACCGGCGTCGGTGAGCCGGTAGCCATAGGGTGGCCGTCCGCCGAGATAGCGGCCTTCCAACTCGGTTTGCGCCTTCATCGCCGACCGGACGCGAATCTTGATGCGGTTGCGCTCGCCTTTGCTCATGCCGCCGTAGAGCGCCATGACGAGATCGTGGGCGTCGGAGCCAGGGTCGACGGCACCGCCGACCTCGGGCACCCAGAGGCCGACGCCGTAGTGGATGAAGATCGGGAACGTCATGCCGAACTGGCTGCCGTAGAAGGCGCGCTGCGGCTCGCCGATGACCACGGCGTCGAAGTCGCGGCTCGGGCTCTTGATCGTGTCGAGCAGCCGGAGCGCTTCTGGCCGCCGTTTCCATGGCAGCGAGCGGGACAAGCCGATGTCGAAGAACTCCGCGACGATCCCGCCACCGGCTGGCTCGATCAGGCTGCGAGCGCGGGAAAGCTGCCAGGCTTTCGATGCCTGCGGGTCCTGCTGGTCCTCGGTGGATACGCGTCCGTAGAAGGCGAACCTCATGTTTGCCGAGTCTTCCGGGCGCGGTCGATGATGCGCCACAGCGCATCGGCGGCGGCATCCGTGAGCGGGACTTCTAGGGACGTCTTGAGCTGGCCATTCTCGATTTCCAGCGTCTTGCTTGTTCGTATGCTGCGACTTCTCCCCTCTCCAGGCGGACCGTTGGTGGTCATCGCGAGCCTCCTTCCTGCCAGGCAGTGGGTGTCCGCACGGTCGTCCGTCCGTCGTCCGTCCGCGCGCTGATCTGCGCAGACGCGCGCGAGCGGACGGACGTCCGCGCGGACGATCGGGGTCAGGCCCGCCAACGTCCGCGGGTGACCTGACGGGCATCTCCGGCGGCAGCAAGCGCCTGGAGCCGGTCGTAGACCCAGGTGCGTCGCATGCCGGTGGCGTCGATGAGTTCCGGGACGGTCAGACCGTCGTCGGGCGCGTGAGCGAGTGCGGTCAGGAGCGCTTGCTCGGGGTCGTCGGCGATCGTCGTCGGCGGTTCGAGGGCGCGCGGCTGGTGCTCGATCGCTGCCCTGGACAGCGGGTCGAGATCGGGTCTCTGGTCGGCGTAGCGGGCGGCGGTCTCCCGCACGTGTTCATCCGTGACGAGGTAGCCGCGGGCGCGGCGCGGTTGGTTGTGGCCGTCCGCCAGGACGTAGAACTTGCCCGGACCGTCGAGCGTGTGGGCATGCCAGCCGGCGGCGAGCATCCCCTTGTCCAGGATGAGGTCGACGTCGCGGCGTTCCCGCACGCGCAGGCAGACCCGAACGCTCATCTGCGAGCGCAGCGCTCCCCCACCCATGGCCTTCTGCGTCGGCCGCTGGGTAGCGGTGAGCAGGTCGACGGCGACCGCCCGGCCGCGGCGCGCGATCGATTCGGCATGACCGACGGCAGCCGGCGCCGTGTCGGCGAGTTCGGCATACTCGTCGATCACAATGACCAGCGCCGGTGCGGTCGGCGTGGGCTCCCAGACGCGAGTGTTGTCGCGGCCGGACGCGTGCGCCCGTGCATCGAGGATGGCGACAGCGTCAGCGAGCAGTTGCGTCGCCTCCGCCGAGGTGGTCGCGAGCCGGGCAAGACATGACGACCACGGCCGCAGTTCCATGCCGCCTTTGAGGTCGATGCCCCACAGGACGACGTCGGAGCAAGCGGCGAGGTTGCCGAGGACGACGTTCAGCACGCCGCTCTTGCCTGAGTCGGTGGTGCCACCGATGAGCACGTGCCGTCGCAGCAGTGGAACCCGGACGGTTGTCGCGTCCTCGAAGACGCCGAGTTCGATCGGATCGGCCAGCGATCGAGCGGACGGGCCGGGCCATGGGATGGCGCCGGCGTGCGGGTCGATCGCGACGACCCGCATCGTGCAGCGGCCGGCGTGTGCCGGGTCCTGCTCGACGCGGACCGCCCCGGGTCGCGTACCCAAAGCTGATTCGATGGCCGGCACCCGGGCGATGACGTCGGCGACGCTATGTCCCGGCCGTAGTTTCATTCGGGCTCGCCAGCCCCAGGTGTCCACGACGGCGGACATGACCCGAGAGCCGTCGAGGCCGATCGCCTCGGCGAGGTCCGGCCAGGCACGGACGACGCGGTCCACCCGGACGCGTGCACGGCGCCGCCGGTGCGCCCACCACGGCACCCCGAGAACCACCACGGCCGACAACAGGGCTGTAGGCAGCGGACCACGGCCGGGGCCGATTGCCGTCGCGGCGGCGAGCCAACCTCCCGCGACCACGGTCACTGATGCCGCATACGCGCGTTCTTCAAGCCGGATGAGTCCCCAAGGCCACCCGCGCAGTCCGGCCGCAAGGGCCGCCAGCGTCGCCAGGACCGCGACCATCGGCCATGCGCCGGGTTGCTTGTGGTGCAGCAGGAGTCCGGCGACCTCGAGGACGAGTCCGGACGTGATCGGGGCGAGTCCGGACCGATACCGGAATAGGGCGCGCCCTATCGCGGCCAAGCCGGCAATGAGGAGCGGTTCATCCGGTACGAGCAGGAGCGGTTGCGGGTTGCGGCGGCTCCAGCGACGGTGCCGACGTCCGTAGGCCCTCATTCGGCGAGGCCGGTATCGGTGGGTGGTGTGAAGGCCCGATGCTCGGCAACCGCATCACGGAGATAGGTCAGCGGGTCGGACTCGCCGTCGTGGTCGGCGGCCAAAGTACCGCGGGCGGCGGCGAGGAGGTTGGCGAAGTCCCACCGGGTACGGCTCAGGAGCCAGGCGAGACGGTCGATCTCGGCGAGCAGGAGAGGGATGTCAGCGATGGCAGTCCAAGCCGCAAGCGGCGTCGGCCGCAGGCGGACGGCGTGCAGGTGGATGAGAACGGCCTCCTTGTCGACGGTCGGGCGCGGGATACGCGGATCGGTAGTCATGAGCGGGAAGGAGCCTCCTTTCGGTCGGTGTTCTCTGCGGCGAGTTGGCGCCGCAGCTCGGTCGCCTTGGGTCCGGCGATGCGAAGCGCCGAGCGCAAGCCGTCTCGGCTGATCGGGCGTCCGCCGTGCAAGGCGCGGTGCCGGGCGTCGGCTTCGCGGGCGGCGTTCAGGAGGGCGGCATCGGTACGCCGGGGCCGGACTCCGGTACGGATCTCGGTCCGGTCCTCTGGAACGGAGACGATGGTTCTCAGCGCGTGGAGGTGTGCGGTCAGTCCGAGGACGGCAGCCGGTACAGCGCCGACGAGGACGACGATCGGCCAGGAGATCGCGACGAGGCCGACGGCGACGAGGTGGTATCCGGCGTTGCCGACGATGCTCGTCACAATCGCGCCGATCGCGTTGGCGCGAGCGAACCTCCGGGCTCGGCTGCTGCCGACCGTCCCGGTGAGCCACACCCGGGTCGAGGTCATCGCATATGCGTCGATGGTGACCGGCAGCAGCCACGCGAGCCGGTCCGGCCAGCCGGCGACGTGAGCCAGGCCCCGGAGTCCGGCGAAGCTCGCCACCGCGGCGGAGACAGCGGCAACCGTCATGCCGACGATCACCCACCAGTCGCGGTGCCTCACCTCAGAGGACCAGGCCGGCGATGAACCGGGCCAGGGCGCGGAGCCCGTTGCCGACCTCCGGCCCGATGGACGATGAGGAGAGGTAGTAGCCGAAGGCTGCGCAGATGGCGGCCTGCCAGAGCGGCAGGCGGGCGTAACGCCAGAGCAGGTAGACGAAGACGCCGAGCAGGACGACGGCGGATACGGCGATCGTCATTCGTCGCCACCGTCCCGGCTCCGTCGGGCTCGACGCGTACGGATGGCTCGGTCTGCTCCTCCGTGACTGCCGCGAGCCTGATGCCGGCGAGTCCAGCGGGAGCGGGCGACGCACTTGCGGCACAGGGTCGGGTGCCCCGCGCTGAGCTGCGCCCCGCACGGGCAGGTCGGGACCTCGTTCGTGAAGTGCTGGGTGTCCATTGCTGATCTCCTCTCGGGCCGGCGATGCGTGACCCGCATCGATGCCTCCGAGAGTGCGATTTGAGGACGGGACGTGATCAGGTCATGGCTGGACGTGTCCGAGACGTCTCGCCTAAGGTGGTTTCGCTGCCGGACGTCCTGACGGGAAGACGATGCCGAACGACCGACTACGCACCGCGATGTTGGAGCGCGGCATCACCCCGGCCGGTTTGGCGGAAGTGCTCAAGGTGGACCCGAAGAGCGTCGAGCGGTGGATCAGCGGGCGCACACCGTACCGGCGTCATCGGTATGCGGTCTCGGCTCATCTCGGGGTGGACGAGGTCTATCTGTGGCCGGACGCGCTGAGCTCTGACCAGGTGGCCAGCGCCAGCGAGAGCGAGATCATCAACATCTATCCGCACCGCTGGACCGTTCCGTCGGACCTTTGGCGCAACATGTTCGACAGCGCCGAGGAGGAGATCGGCGTCCTTGTCTACAGCGGCTTGTTCCTCTCCGAGGATGCCGGCATCCAGCGCATCTTCCGGCAGAAGGCCGATGCCGGGGTACGCGTACGCATCCTGCTCGGTGATCCGGACAGTGAGGCTGTCGCCCAGCGCGGCGCTGACGAGGGCGTGGACGACGTTCAGGCCGCGAAGATCAGAAATGCGCTCGTGATGTACCGGCCGTTGCGCGAGGTCGACGGCATCGAGTTCCGATTGCACCGTACGGTGCTCTACAACTCGATCTACCGTGCCGACGATCAGTTGCTCGTCAACACTCACATCTACAGCTTCACCGCGGCTCAAGCCCCGGTACTCCACCTGCGTCGGGTAGCCGGCGGCGGCATGGTGTCGACGTACCTGGACAGCTTCGAGCGGGTGTGGGACGACGCGACCCCGGTGGAGTGAGGACGGCATGGGACGGCGCATCGACTTCTACGACGACCCTGAGGCGCCCCGCCCGACGTCCATTGTTCCCTCGGCGAACGTCGTCGTCACGAACGAGGACGGGGAGATCCTCCTGATCCGCCGATCGGACAACGGGAACTGGGCGCTTCCCGGCGGTGCGATGGACCTCGGCGAGTCCCTGCCCGATGCCGCAGTGCGCGAGACCGCCGAAGAGACCGGGGTCGACGTCGAGGTCACCGGCCTGGTCGGGATCTTCACCGACCCCCGACACGTCATCCTCTATACCAGCGATGGCGAGGTGCGGCAGGAGTTCTCCGTCGTCTTCGCCGCCCGGCCCATCGGCGGGTCCCTGGCCCGCAGTGCCGAGACGACCGAAGTGCGATGGGTACCCGTACGTGAAATCGGCTCGCTGCCGATGGACCGCTCCATGCGCATGCGGCTCGACCACTTCCTGACCGCGCCGCAGGACGTACACCTTGGATAGCGACTGGTTGAGCGCCTTCGCCGATGTCTTCTCCGCGGTGGGCACCGTCGGCGCGTTTCTGGTCGGGTTCCTTCTTCTACGGCGTGAGCATCGCCGGGAGGCTGACCGTGCCGAGGACGAACGCCGCGCCCAGACAGAGCGCATCAGTGCGTGGGTGGAGCTGACCCGTAAGGTCGACGGCGGCCGGGACCTGGCGTTCCACATTCACAATGCGAGCGACATGCCGATCTACGAGGTCGAGCTGCCGATGCCCGCGCGCAACGGCGAGCAGCCGGACGCAGAGTTCGTCGGCCTCGTCCCACCCGGCCGGACGGTTCAGCGACCGGCGCCGTCGGACTGGCTGCGGACGTACATCGAGCCGGAGCCCGTACAGATCGAATTTCTGGACAGCGCCGGCCGCCGGTGGAGCCGCGACGAACAGGGCTCGCTCTGCCGGGCCGACTGAGTCAGTCCTCGTGGAGTGCCTTCGTGATCACCTGAACCGAGTTGATGATCAGCGGGCTCGCCTCACGGATCGACTCGGCGACGATGTCACCGTCCCCATAGCGGGCGAGGATCTCGGCAAGGCGCGGCTCTACGTCGGTCGGCTCGCCTACCGGTGTAGTCGTCATGTCCGCGTACGTGATCGCATGCGACATGATGCCTGGCACCTGCGGGAATTCGTTTGCGAGCTGACCATCGAGGCCACGGTTCCGGGCCTCGATGAACGCGCACGAATGGTGGGCGACCAGCCGGCAGACCAGCTCGTCGGCGTGGACGACGTCGCGCAGGTAGCGGGCGCCGTCGAGCTGATGCATGCCAGTAACCACGAGATCGGGTGCGTACCCGATGTCGTGCAGCCAGGCGGCAGATATCAACGCCGTCCCTTCGTCCCCGACGAGGTGGGCAACTGACTCGGCCTTGCGGCCGACACCTTGGCTGTGTGACCAGCGACGTGGGATCGATTCGGCCAGCAACTGGCGCGCGAGATCGCGGGCTCGTTCGATCTGCTCCACCGGAGCAGACTAACGAACGCCCCGCCGACGGGATCAAGGTCGCTACCTGCTGCTCTCCCCCTCAGCCTGGTGATCCTGACCGGAGCCTGCCATCAGTGCCGAGGCGAGCCGATCGGCGATGGGTGGCAACACGTCACCGATGCGAACCACTGCCCTACCCTGACGGCCGACGGCGTCATGGAGTGCGGGAAACTCTTGGCCGACGTCGAACCCGGCGTCCTCGAGCGCCAGCGCCAGGCGCTCCGCTGACCTCCGCGCCGCCTCGTCTTCTTCCTTGGCCATCGTCGCCCGTCCACCTCGACTCCTGATGTTCTCTCGCTGTCGACTCTGAACGTGGAGTGACGACAGGTGAACCACGCCGTGAGGACGTCTTGGGACTTCTTGGCTAGGATGACGTTCTCGCCAGCGATCGGAGTCGTTGCGTGAACCATCCTCTCGCCCGAGCCCTCCGCGGTGCAGGCATCGACGCAGTTGACGTTGCGGCGCGCCTGGGTGTCGACCCGAAGACCGTGCAGCGATGGATGACGGGCCGCCAGCCGTACCCGCGGCATCGGGAGGCGCTGGTGGCGCTGACCGGCTGGTCTCCACACGACCTTTGGCCCGAACTGGCACGTCCGGCCGATCCGGCGACCCTGGCCGACGAGGTGCGGATCGTCTACCCGCACCGCTCCGCCGTGCCGGCCGATGCGTGGGCAGGATTGCTGAGCCGTGCTGAGCATGAGGTCGCGATCCTGGCTTACAGCGCGCTCTTTCTCGCCGAGAACGTCGCGGTGACCGACCTGTTGCGGGAGAAAGCCCGAGCAGGTGTACGGGTTCGCATCGCGCTCGGCGATCCGGCTGGCAAGCACGTTGCCACGCGCGGGGACGAGGAACGGATCGGTGCCGGGATGAGCGCCCGCATCCGCACAGCGCTGGTCGGCTTCGGTCCGCTGGCTGAAGAGCCCGGGGCCGCGCTGGGTTTGCACGACACCGTGCTCTACAACTCGATCTGCCGCGCCGACGACGAACTGCTCGTGACCTCGCACATCTATGGACGGCCCGGCGCCCACGCTCCGGTGCTGCATTTGAAGGGCAGCCGCGTGGACGGGATGGTGGCGACCTATCTCGCCTCGTTCGAACGCGTCTGGTCTGTCACGAAGCCCGCCATCGTCTGAGAACCGGTGGTTCGGACTCCTGCGACACCCGGTCGCCGCTTGGGCAGGACTCCGTACCGGAGAAGCACCTGAAGTGCTGCATAGCGTCCTGAGCACGGCTCGGGCTCAGCGCAGGTGACGCAGAGACCGCCCGGCGTCACGGGAAGGTGGAAGTACAGGTCTGCCTCCGCGATCGCGATCTGTGCGCGGGCGACATGAGACAGGTACACCGTCGGGGTCATGACGTGGTCCTCGATGCGGGCCCGCCGGGTAGGTGCTGGATGCCGGTGACGCGTATCTGCGCGTAGCGCTCCTCGCCCTCGTAGCCGTTCGGCCACAACGGGATGCCGTCGACGACCACCCAGGGCCCGTCATCGAGGTACACGAGGTAGTGCACCGTGGTGATCCTCAGCGTTATAGAGCCGACGCCGTAGCAGTAGTCCGGTTCGGCTACCTGGATCACGTCTCCCGCGCGTACCGGGGCGACGCGGCTCACGAGGCGTCGGCTCCGTATTGAGGCTGCGGAGGAGCCGGGATAATCGGCTCTGCCTCTCGGGCGGCGGGGGCGAACAGCCGCTCGGATGCGAATCGCCAGTCCTCGCACCTCGGCACTCGGCAGACCAGGCACGCGCCGATGACCGGATCATCGGCGTGCATGGCGACAACGTCGCGGTAATAGGACAGGAGTCGATCGGTCAGGGACACAGGCTCGTATCCGTGCTGTTCAGAAGCCATCGGTGTCCTCCGTGCGGCGACAGCCCGGCCGCCCGGAGGCAACTGTCACGGACGGCCGGGGTCTTGGGCGAGCGCCACGCGAAGTGGCAACTCCACGAGCAAGGCTCGTCGCCGCCAGAACTGATCGGCACCGCGTGGCCCTGGACGTCTCGCGACTTCTAGATGTCCCGCCCAGGCCGCTGTCCCGGGCGTGCGCCGACGGGATGCTGATCTTGCGACAGCTCTACGCACGCGGACTTGAGGGCTTCTGGCGAGACATTGAATACGCACGGCCTTCGCCCAGCTCGTCCACATTTCCCGCGTGGTTGATGTGACGGCGCGTGCGTTGTGGTGCGGCTTCGCGATGCGACGGTCAGCCTTTCGGGCATTGGATTCCGCCCCTGCATGTCAGCTGCACGCCGGGCCGGAGGATCCGTATCCGGTCGATTGCATCTGCTGCGCGTATGCCGCAAATCCGTACCGTTCGGTCATCTGACGGTTGTCGAAGGGTTGCAGATGCTGCGGCAGGAACCTCGCACGTTCGCGGTACCGGCGGTTGGACGCGCGGGCTGGCGGTCACGCCGGCTCACCACGCTCACGCTGGCCTGCGTGCTCGCGCTGCTTGTGCCCTTCATCGCCGTGCCGCCGGCGTCGGCTGCAGGGGTGGTCACGGTGACCAACCCGTACGGTCAGGCCGCGCCGACCGGGGTCGCCTACTCCAAGGCGATGACCGCGACCGGCGGCACCACCCCGTACGCGTGGTCAGCGTTGTCGCTTCCGCCGGGCCTGGCCATCGACGCCACGACGGGTCTGATCTCCGGCACCCCGACCATCGCGGGCACGTATGCGACGAAGGTAACCGCCACCGACACCACCGGTGTCGCGGGCACGGTGTCGTTCTCCTTCGCCACCGGTGTGATCGTCACCTACCCCAGCAGCCGGGGCAGCAACACCGGCACCCCCATCGCCCCGCTCGCGCTCAAGGTCGCCGGCGGCACCGGCGAATACACCTGGACCGCCACCGGCTTGCCCACTGGCCTGGCCATCGATGCCGCAACCGGTGTCATCACCGGCACCCCTACCGCTGACGGCGCCTACACGGTCAAGGCCACCGCTACCGACACCGCCGGCAAGGCCGGCTCCACCGGCTTCACCTGGACCGTCGCCCCCGGCGCCACCATCACCGACCCCGGACCCGTGCACGCCACCACCGGCGTGGCCGCGTCGAAGCAGATGATCGCCACCGGCGGCACCACGCCGCACACCTGGACCGCCACCGGCCTTCCCGCCGGCCTGACCATCAAGGCCAGCACCGGCCTCATCTCCGGCACGGCCACCGCTGCCACCGACGGCACCGCGTCGGTACTGATCACCGTCACCGACGCCGCAAAGATCGCCACCACCATCACCGTCCCGGTCACCGTCGCCACCCCGGTCTCGATCACCGACCCGGGCACCCGCAGCGACGCCACCGGCAATCCCGTCTCCGCAACTCTTGCTGCCGCCGGCGGTGTCGCGCCCTACACGTGGTCGGCCGCTGGCCTGCCCGCCGGCCTGGCCCTCGACCGAGTCACGGGTGTCGTCTCAGGCACCCCCACCACTGTCGGGTCCAGCCCCGTGAGCGTCACCGCCACCGACGCCGGCCAGCGCACCCACACGACCACGTTTACCTGGAACATCGTCGCGCCGATCACGATCGGCAACCCGGGTGGTCAGGTCGGTCCCACCGGCGTCGCGTATGCCAAGACCTTGACCGCCAGCGGCGGCACCACTCCCTACCGGTGGAGCGCCACGGGTCTTCCTGCCGGCCTGTCCATCGACGCGGCCACCGGTGTCATCTCGGGTACCCCCACCACCGCGGGTAGCCAGACGACGAAGGTCACCGTCACCGACAAGAATGGCATCACCGGCAGCGTCTCGTTCTCCTTCGCCACCGGCGTCATCGTCACCTACCCCAGCAGCCGCGGCTCTGGCATCGGCATGCCGATCACCCCGCTGGCGATCAAGGCTGCCGGCGGTACCGGCGACTACACCTGGACCGCCACCGGCCTTCCTCCCGGCCTGAGCATCGACCCAGCCAGTGGCGTCATCACCGGAACCCCGACCACCAACGGTGTCTACACTGCCAAGGTCACCGCCACCGACGCGGCTCGCGTCTCCGGCGCGACCAGTTTCCCTTGGACCATCGCCGCCGCACCCGAGCTGACCAACCCCGGCACGGTGCACGCCACCACCGGTATCGCGCTGTCCCATCAGATGACCGCCACCGGCGGCAAAGCCCCCTACACCTGGAGCGCCACCGGCCTGCCCGCCGGACTGACCATCAAGGCCAGCACCGGCCTCATCACCGGCACCGTCACCACTCCCGCCACGGCGTCCGTGACGGTCACAGTCACGGATGCCCTGAAGATCACCAACACGGTGACCTTCGCGCTCACCGTAGGTACGCCCATCGCCGTCACCAGCCCGGGCACCCGCGCCAGCACCGCCGGGGCCGCCATCACCAACGTCGTCTTGAACGCTGATGGCGGGACCGCGCCGTACACGTGGATCGTCAACGGCCTGCCCGCCGGCCTGTCGGCCACCGTGGCCGGTGTCGTCTCCGGCGTCCCGACCGGGGCGACGACGTCAGTTGTCACCGCGACCGTCATCGACGGTGCCGGCCGCACCGCCACGACGTCGTTCACCTGGAACGTCGCCGGGCCCTTGGCCGTCGCCGATCCCGGTGCGCAGGCCGGAACCATTGGCGTTGCCACCACGCTGGAGCTCGTCGCCACCGGCGGCTCTGGTGATCTCCGGTGGGCCGCGACCGGTCTGCCTACCGGGATGAGCCTGAACGCTGCCACGGGCGAAATCTCTGGCACACCCACCACCGAGGGAACCTGGACGGTAGCGGTCACGGTCACCGACGCCAACGACGGCACCGCCAGCATCGAATTCGCCTGGAACGCGGCGACCGCCGTCGCCGCGGTCAACCCTGGTGACCAGACCACGCTCGTCGGCCAGCCGGTGAACCTCACCCTGGTCGCCGGCGGCGGCGCCACCCCCTACACCTGGACCGTCGACGGCCTGCCGGCCGGGCTGGCGCTGGACCCGCGCACGGGGATCGTGACCGGAGCGCCGGGTGACGCGAGCGCCGGAGCTACCGTCACCGCCACCATCACCGACGCCGCCGGACGCACCGACCACATCGCGTTCACGTGGGTTGTCGAGCTGTTGACACCGATCGCGTTGACCGCCCACGCCGAGGGCCTGCAGACGGTGCAGCTCGAGTGGGCCTCAGTTGAAGGCGCCGCCGGCTACGGCATCTACCGCGACGGCGCCCGAGTGGCCACCACCGGCACAGACACGACCTTGTGGGACCGCCAGCTCGACGGCGCCACCACCTACCAGTACCGCGTCACCGCGATCAGCGGCGAAGGCGTGGAAACCGCCACCAGCACGCAGACCGCGGCGACCACGCTGCCCACGCCGGCCGCGCCCGAGAACTACACCACCTGCCCCGACAGCGACACCCACAGCTGCGCCTACACCGCCAGCACACCCGCCGACGCGACACACCCGGACGCCGGCCGTGGACTGACCGACGGCGTCCACGGCGACTTGAACGCCGCCGGTGTGGCCTGGCAGGGCCGTCCCGCCACCGACAAGTACACGTTCACGGTGGACCTGGGCACCAGCCGGCCCATCACCGAGATCAACAGCACCTGGCTGCAGAAGCAGAATCAGGATGTCGAACTGCCGGTGACCGTCGCCTACGCCTTCTCCAACGACGGGCAGAACTTCACCGACCTCACCCTCGTCTCCCGCCCGTACGTTTCCGATGCGGACCAGGTCAAGGCCTACCGCGCGGTCGGCCTCAATGACACCGCCCGCTACGTGCGCGCCACCGTCAACGGCAGCGCCGGCTGGAGCCTCATCGACGAGATCGAGATCCGCGGCGTCATCGCCGGGATCCCGGCCGCGCTGACACTGTCCGAGCCGAAGCCTGCACCCGTCGATCAGGGCCAGCAGGTCCCTGCCCTGGCGATGACCGTGGACGAGCCCGTGGGGCCGTTCGCCTGGACCGCCGACGGCCTCCCTGAGGGCTTGACGATCGACCGCACCACCGGCGTCATCACTGGCACCGTGCGCGCGGCCGGTACCTTCACCGTCACCGTCACTGCCACCAGCGGCAGCGGGCGTACCGGTCACACCATCTTCCCCTGGCTCGTGTACGCGGGCCCGGCTACGGGTCCCGTCATGAGCTCGGGCATGGTTGCCGGGTTTGGGTCGGACGTGAGCAGCGGTGGTGTGGCCGTGCTGGGCGGCTACGCCTACACCGCCATGGGTTACAAGGTCGTGCGCTACGACCTGGCCGCGGGCAAGGACGCTACCGCGCAGACGGTGGCCGGTAACGGCAGCAACCTCTGCGTCGACGCCAGCAGCGGCGCCCAAGCCCGCATCTGGTCCAGCACCGCCCGGGTAATCGGCACCGACGGTTCACTGATCTACGTCTACGACTACAGCTGTGGTCTACGCGCGGTCAACCCGGCCACCGGCGCCACCCGCACCATCAAGGCGACGGTCAACACCACCACGGCCATCGCCGGCCGCTACCTCTACACCCACGACGGCAGCAGCAGCAAGATCTGGCGCTACGACCTGCAATCCGGCCAGAGCACCGTGGTGGTCGGCGTCTTCAACATGGCCAGTGGCGGCGTCCTGGCCGCCGACAACACCCACCTGTGGGTGTTCCGCAACGACGACGACCGGCTTTACCGCCTCGATCTGAACAACACCAGCGCCACCGCTCAGACGTTTGCGCTGCCTAGCACCGAGGCGTTCACCGCGGCCCGCTCGGCCGGTGACTACATCTACTACACCGACAGCCGGAACCTGCTCACCCGCATCAGCAAGAGCGACGGCAGCACGCAGATCGTCGCCGGCGATGGCGCCCACGACGACGAGCTGCTCTACAACACCACCGCCATCGCCACCGACGGCACCTACCTCTACACCGCCGGCGACCACGGCCTCGCCAAACTCACTGTCAAAACCCGCACCTACGCACCACCCGCCACCGGACCGGTCATGAGCTCGGGCATGGTTGCCGGGTTTGGGTCGGACGTGAGCAGCGGTGGTGTGGCCGTGCTGGGCGGCTACGCCTACACCGCCATGGGTTACAAGGTCGTGCGCTACGACCTGGCCGCGGGCAAGGACGCTACCGCGCAGACGGTGGCCGGTAACGGCAGCAACCTCTGCGTCGACGCCAGCAGCGGCGCCCAAGCCCGCATCTGGTCCAGCACCGCCCGGGTAATCGGCACCGACGGTTCACTGATCTACGTCTACGACTACAGCTGTGGTCTACGCGCGGTCAACCCGGCCACCGGCGCCACCCGCACCATCAAGGCGACGGTCAACACCACCACGGCCATCGCCGGCCGCTACCTCTACACCCACGACGGCAGCAGCAGCAAGATCTGGCGCTACGACCTGCAATCCGGCCAGAGCACCGTGGTGGTCGGCGTCTTCAACATGGCCAGTGGCGGCGTCCTGGCCGCCGACAACACCCACCTGTGGGTGTTCCGCAACGACGACGACCGGCTTTACCGCCTCGATCTGAACAACACCAGCGCCACCGCTCAGACGTTTGCGCTGCCTAGCACCGAGGCGTTCACCGCGGCCCGCTCGGCCGGTGACTACATCTACTACACCGACAGCCGGAACCTGCTCACCCGCATCAGCAAGAGCGACGGCAGCACGCAGATCGTCGCCGGCGATGGCGCCCACGACGACGAGCTGCTCTACAACACCACCGCCATCGCCACCGACGGCACCTACCTCTACACCGCCGGCGACCACGGCCTCGCCAAACTCACTGTCAAAACCCGCACCTACGCACCACCCGCCACCGGACCGGTCATGAGCTCGGGCATGGTTGCCGGGTTTGGGTCGGACGTGAGCAGCGGTGGTGTGGCCGTGCTGGGCGGCTACGCCTACACCGCCATGGGTTACAAGGTCGTGCGCTACGACCTGGCCGCGGGCAAGGACGCTACCGCGCAGACGGTGGCCGGTAACGGCAGCAACCTCTGCGTCGACGCCAGCAGCGGCGCCCAAGCCCGCATCTGGTCCAGCACCGCCCGGGTAATCGGCACCGACGGTTCACTGATCTACGTCTACGACTACAGCTGTGGTCTACGCGCGGTCAACCCGGCCACCGGCGCCACCCGCACCATCAAGGCGACGGTCAACACCACCACGGCCATCGCCGGCCGCTACCTCTACACCCACGACTACGACAAGATCTGGCGCTACGACCTGCAATCCGGTCAGAGCGCCGTGGTGGTCAAACCCTTCTACATGAGCGGCGTCCTGGCCGCCGACAACACATACGTGTGGGCGTTCAACAACAACGACTACAAGCTCTGGCGCCTCGACCCCACCGGCGGCGTCGAACCCAAAACATTCCCGCTACCCGACAACGGCGTGACCGCGGCCCGCTCGGCCGGTGACTACATCTACTACACCGACAGCCGGAACCTGCTCACCCGCATCAGCAAGAGCGACGGCAGCACGCAGATCGTCGCCGGCGACGGCGCCCACGACGACGAGCTGCTCTACAACACCACCGCCATCGCCACCGACGGCACCTACCTCTACACCGCCGGCGACCACGGCCTCGCCAAACTCGCCACGGTCTCCCGCGTCTATGAGGAGCCGGCCGTGCGTGCGCCGGTGAACTTCGGCGACGTACGTCCGCTCGGCCCGGACGTCCAAACCAATGGTGTGGCCGTGCTGGGCGGCTACGCCTACACCGCCATGGGTTACAAGGTCGTGCGCTACGACCTGGCCGCGGGCAAGGACGCTACCGCGCAGACGGTGGCCGGTAACGGCAGCAACCTCTGCGTCGACGCCAGCAGCGGCGCCCAAGCCCGCATCTGGTCCAGCACCGCCCGGGTAATCGGCACCGACGGTTCACTGATCTACGTCTACGACTACAGCTGTGGTCTACGCGCGGTCAACCCGGCCACCGGCGCCACCCGCACCATCAAGGCGACGGTCAACACCACCACGGCCATCGCCGGCCGCTACCTCTACACCCACGACTACGACAAGATCTGGCGCTACGACCTGCAATCCGGTCAGAGCGCCGTGGTGGTCAAACCCTTCTACATGAGCGGCGTCCTGGCCGCCGACAACACATACGTGTGGGCGTTCAACAACAACGACTACAAGCTCTGGCGCCTCGACCCCACCGGCGGCGTCGAACCCAAAACATTCCCGCTACCCGACAACGGCGTGACCGCGGCCCGCTCGGCCGGTGACTACATCTACTACACCGACAGCCGGAACCTGCTCACCCGCATCAGCAAGAGCGACGGCAGCACGCAGATCGTCGCCGGCGACGGCGCCCACGACGACGAGCTGCTCTACAACACCACCGCCATCGCCACCGACGGCACCTACCTCTACACCGCCGGCGACCACGGCCTCGCCAAACTCGCCACGGTCTCCCGCGTCTATGAGGAGCCGGCCGTGCGTGCGCCGGTGAACTTCGGCGACGTACGTCCGCTCGGCCCGGACGTCCAAACCAATGGTGTGGCCGTGCTGGGCGGCTACGCCTACACCGCCATGGGTTACAAGGTCGTGCGCTACGACCTGGCCGCGGGCAAGGACGCTACCGCGCAGACGGTGGCCGGTAACGGCAGCAACCTCTGCGTCGACGCCAGCAGCGGCGCCCAAGCCCGCATCTGGTCCAGCACCGCCCGGGTAATCGGCACCGACGGTTCACTGATCTACGTCTACGACTACAGCTGTGGTCTACGCGCGGTCAACCCGGCCACCGGCGCCACCCGCACCATCAAGGCGACGGTCAACACCACCACGGCCATCGCCGGCCGCTACCTCTACACCCACGACTACGACAAGATCTGGCGCTACGACCTGCAATCCGGTCAGAGCGCCGTGGTGGTCAAACCCTTCTACATGAGCGGCGTCCTGGCCGCCGACAACACATACGTGTGGGCGTTCAACAACAACGACTACAAGCTCTGGCGCCTCGACCCCACCGGCGGCGTCGAACCCAAAACATTCCCGCTACCCGACAACGGCGTGACCGCGGCCCGCTCGGCCGGTGACTACATCTACTACACCGACAGCAGTGACCTGCTCACCCGCATCAGCAAGAGCGACGGCAGCCTGCAAGTCGTCGCCGGTGAAGGCGCCCACGACGACGAGCTGCTCTACAACACCACCGCCATCGCCACCGACGGCACCCAGGTATACACCGCCGGCGCCCACGGCATCGCCAAACTCGCCGCCAAAATTCGCACCTTCGCCCCACCTGCTACTGGACCGGTCATGGACTCGGGAAGAGTCACCCGGTTCGGACCGGATCGCTGGGCCAAGGGCGTGACCGTGCTCAACGGCTACGCGTACACCGCCGTCGGTTACAGGATCGTCCGGTTTGATCTCGCAACCGGAGCCGGCGAGCAGGTTGTTGCGGGTAACGAAAGCTACGGCTGCACCGACGCCGGCAGCGGCGGTCTAGCTAGCTTCCGGTACCCGAACGTTATCGGCAACGATGGCAAATTGATCTACGTCGCAGATTCCAGCTGTGGACTACGGGAAGTCAACCCGAACACCGGATCGACCCGCAAGATCAACGCTCGGGCAAACCCCCACAGTGTTATCGCGGGTCCGAACCTCTACACCCTCGACAGTGCCGGCAAGATCTGGCGCTACAACCTGAGCACTCGCCAGCCCACCCCCCTGTTCACCGACATGACCGTCATGGGCACCCTGGCAGCAGACAGCTCATTCGTGTGGGCATTCAACAACAACGATGGCATGCTCCACCGCCTCGATCCGAGCGGCAAGACCGAAACCAAGACCTTCCCCATACCCGAGAAGAGCGCGTACACCGCGCTGTCAGCCGGAAACTACATCTACTACACCGACAGCAGCAACGTACTCCGACGGATCAGCAAGATCGACGGCAGCCTCCGGATCATCGCCGGCGACGGCGCCCACGACGACGACCTTCTATTCAGCGTCATGGATATCGCCAGCGACAACGGCAGGCTGTACGTCGCCGATGAGCATGGATTGCACCGGATCACGGTTGCGAACCGGAATTACGCGCCGACACCCCCGCTCGGCCCCGCGGAAAACAGCGGAAATCTAACCAGGATCGACGTTATGCACGGCGACCGCTGGGGAATTACCGTGCTTCGCGGCATGGCTTACACAGCCGAGCGCTCGAAAATCACCTGGACCAACATCTTTCACCCCGCCGACACGGGCACGGTGGCCGGCGGCGATGACAGCGGCTGCATGGATGGCAACTCCGGGGCACTCTCAAGCTTCTCCCGGGCCTCAATCGTGGGCAATGACGGAGTGCTGATTTACGTAGCAGACGATGTTTGCGGCCTGCGAGCCGTCAACCCGGACACTGGGTCCACCCGCACCCTACGGGCGCCTGCCAACATGCGATCAGTCATCGCACGCAAATACCTCTACACCCTCGACAGCTCGGGCACCCTCTATCAGTACGGGCTCGAAAGCGGCGTCACCAACGTCGTCGGACGAGACATCGCGATCAGCTCACTACTAACCGCCGACAGTTCCGCCGCCTGGCTAATCAACGGTCGAACACTGACCAAACTGTCCTTGTCCGACACCGACGGAAAGCTCTCAACTACGCCGATCGGAACCCCCGACACCATCACTACTGGACTTGCCTACCAGGTGATGGGTGCACACATCGCATCGGCCGGAAACCTGATCTACGCCATGGTGGACGTGCCACCACTCGCGGACGGCACGCTCCAGAAGCCCCGGATCGCACGAATTCACAAAAACGACTACGGCTTCACCGAGACGCTCTCCAGTCCATGGGATGGCGCAATGACCGGCCTCGCGGTGACATACAATGACGTATACACCCTGGACAGTCAAAATGGATACACTAACATCGTAAGCCTGCATTTCCCGACTTCGCCCGACGAGAGCTACTACATTGAGCCTGGTACCGCCTTCGTCCCGAGCGGGAATCGCAGCGACGTCGATTACCTCAGTTTCAATCACACTGTCATCTGGGATCCGGCCACCCGCCTATGCGTCGATCACTGTACAGGAATCCGAGCACTTGCCACCGCGAAAGCCTGGGATACGTGGGACTTCTGCCTCTTTGACGACCTCCAGGGCCCTGAGTCACAGTGCGATGTAAATGCACAAGAGAGTTTTCTCGTTGAGAAATTCGTCAATGATCAACAGATCTACAATCTGAATGGAACCCTAAAGCTAGAAGCGAAGGTGGACACCTTCAATAAATCTTGCGCAACTCTTGCCATCTTCACGGGAGCTTGCCAAGAACGGGACGCTATCCAAAAGGCCGTCGAGACCGCCGAGACACTTTTGGACGTCGCCTCAACGATTAAAGACTTTCTCGATATCCGGGGAGGCCTGCGCCCGAATAACACCAGCTGCAACAGCTTCCGCGCCGACACCCGGGTCCTTATGGCCGATGGTGACACGGTCCCGATCAAGGACATCAGGCCAGGTCAGCAAGTGCTCGCTGCCGACCCGGTCAGCCAGGAAACCGCTGCACAACCAGTGACCGCGGTGCACGTCAATACCGACACGGAACTGACGGACCTGACCCTGGCCGACGGATCCGTTGTTCATACCACCGCGCACCATCCATTCTGGACACCCGCAGAACAGCGTTGGACCGACGCACAAGATCTCGTCGCCGGCACGATCTTGAGTAGTACCGACGGCGTTTCCACGACAGTACAATCGGTGCACAACTTCACGGGCAGCATGACGATGTACAACCTGACAGTTGACCGCCTGCACACGTATTATGTGATGGCCGCCAACACGCCGGTGCTCGTACACAACACGGACTGCGATCACATTGCCCTTGGTCTGGAAGACGTAGATGGCGAATCAGCACTAGCTGTGTTCGCAATGGAGCGCGAAGCATTGACACACAGAGAATGGCCCGGCAACGAAATGTGGTACGACAAACTTAAGAGCTATCTGAGCAGTGGCTCGAACAAGCGAATCTCATTCAACCTTGATGGAATCGTGGATCCTGTCGCCTCGGCACGTGCGGGAGCTGGTGTTGATCCGAGCATGTACGAAAACTTGACGAACTGGGAGTTGCATCAGGTAAGCCAAAGCCCGGACGCCTGGAGTCGAATTACATTTTATCGAGGAGGCCGCGTTGTCCCGAACCCATTCGAATAAGAACGCCGAGCCGTTCACCTCTAATCGCAGATTCAAGCTCTGGCGATACGGCGTCGGTCACTCCCAGCTGCTACTACGCTCGCTACCGTCAGAAGGGAAGCGGTGTCTCGATGTCCACTTCGAGAGCGTTGCCTGGGTAAGCCTGCCGACTTCGTTCGATGGGGTTGAGCTCAAACTAGGTACTACCACGGACCAGGATCTACCAAGGGGAGCCGCCGACTTGATCGATGAGAAAGAACTCTTATTGGTAAAGATATCATCACAAAGGACTTCCGGTTTTGTTATTTGCGGTCGAGTTGAGGCGGCCTATACAGCGTGGAGTCCAACGGTCGCCGATCTTGACAGCGAGCGAGAGATTGTCTGGAGCCTTCGCAAAAGCTGAAGAGAAGCCGGCTGCTGGGCCACGTGACTTCGAGCATCGAGGCGACAGCAAACGCCCTGACCGGCATGACCGTCATCCTCTGCGACGTCAGCGGTCCGGCAGGGTAATCGACGAATCGGATCACCGCCGTATCGGAAGCGGCCGCCGATGGACAGTTCGTCCCACCCACCAGGCAGGGCGCGCACCTGCTCAGCCATCTCGACTTGACCATTGACAACGGCCCTGATGTGCTCCAGGGAGCCGGGCATGTGCCGCCTTCTTGATCGTGGTCGTCTCGCTGAGCCAGCTGGCTACTGAGCACACGCCAGCTGCCGACCGACCTCCAGCCTCGCGACGCAGGCAGCTCATCGGATTGGTGATCACTGTGCTGGTCCTAGTCGGTGCGGGCGTCATTGCCCGGGTGGGGATCCGTCCCGCAACGGAGCCGATCGGCTCGTACTCCTGCATAACCACCGGCTCGCAGGCTGAGGAAGAAATGGCCACTGCTCTGGCACTCTGCGACCGCGAAGCCCTGGACGAGAGCAACCGCAAGCCCTGCCGTGCGCGGCCGGCATCGACCCCGCCGCTTCCCGGGTGTGGCGTGCTCTCTTCGATGCGATCTGCGCTCCGGACGGCGGCGACTTCGATTGTCGGGCACTGCGACGCGCCACAGAAGCCGACGTTGAAATGCTTCGACAGGTGCTTCACGACGAGGTCTTCCCCGACGCGATCGTGCGCCTTGCTCGCCCCGCGACGACCCGGCCCCACCGGGCGCGATCATGTACGCCGCCACCCTACCCGGCGGGGTCTGCATCGTCACCTACGCCGAGATGGGCGATGGACCCGACTCCCCGGACATCAGCGGGCCCCTCCCCGACGGCCGCTGCCTGGCACCCTGAGGCCCCGGGGCGGCGACGCGTACTCATTTAGCCGTGTTGGGCGCGGGCCGACCGGTCACCAGGTAGTCGCCGGACCATGCACCATGGTGCAGTGGGATACGAGACTGGAGGGCAACGCACGTGGACCCGAGCAACGTCGAGACACGCGACGACTTCGCCCGCTACCTCTCGGCTGTGCTGGCTGACTTCCGATCGACAGGAGCAGCCGACTGGGAGAACGGCACCCTTGATCGTTTCCTCGATGGCCTATCGGCGTATGCCGACGCCCGTGTCGCCGAAGCGCCTGATCTTGAAAGAGACCAAGCCTCCTGGCGCTTGTTTGCCGCGATGGTTCAGGCCGCAACCGGGTACGAGTAGCCCGCACTTCCCTGCCGCGTCGACTGCGTGGCGCATGGGCTTGAAGTGACGCACCGTGAGCTATGACTGTCGTCCCTGATCCCGAGCAAACCACTGACATTCTAGACGATCGTGTTCTTCGTACCGCGGTGGCCGCGTACCTAGGCCCTACCATTCATCCTTGTCCGCGCTGGTTGCGACGATGAGTCCGTGCCTGACTGGGGCGCGGCGGGAATGGACCACCTGGACGCGCTTGGCGCGGAGCAATTTCGTCAAGCTCGGCAGCTGGTGGTGTGCGAATCTCATGCGCTGACCATCCTTCGAGGTGTTTCCTGAAGCGGTGGGATCGCGAACGGGCAGACATACGTGGCTGCAAGCATTGATCGACACCCCGTTCAGACCGCACATCCTGCTGACGGTCGCGTTCACGGTGGTATGCCTGGGGGTGCCGGGCCTTCGCGCGCTCGATCAGCTGGTGACGAGGGACCACGAGGTCACGGAACAGCGACAACGCGGCGACATCCACCTCGATGCCATGAGGACGATGGACGCCGTTGTGACGCGCTTCCTGACGCTGCTCGACGACTACCTAACCTCCGAGCAGGACCGCCAGCCTGGCCGCGATGTCCTCGACGCTGCGCTCAATGAGGTGGAGAAGAGCGAAGGCGAATACGAGGCACGCGTCCTCACCCTGCACTTCTCGGAGATGCTTGCCGTCTCCGACTTCGAGAAGGCATGGGAAAAATGTCGTAAGGTGCTGCAAAACGACATGCTCTTACGGGGCGACCAAAAGGGGGAAGAGGGCGCGGCGAACCGGACCGAGCTTCGGGCGCTGTCGTACGACATCCGCCAGGCCACCAACAAACTGTCGGACGCCACGAGCCGGGTCGTGGCCGAGCGGAAGAGATCCGCACAGGAGGAGTACAGGGAGGCCTGGATCCACCTAGCAGCATTGGCTATCGCTGGCCTGCTGCTCGAGGCGGTGCTAGTGATCTGCGTCGTTACAGTGAGACAGCGAAAATCCGTCCGTCCGCAGCAAACCGGTCGAGAATGATGCGGTGCCGCTGCACGGCTACCGCGGGTTAACGCACAAGTCACGTCGCTCAATACCGGCGAGCCGAGACCGCTACCAACGCTAGTGGTATCTCACCGAAGGTGGCTCCCGACTACACGCACAGAAGAATCACGAGCAAACGCTGGGACCCAAACTCACGGCTGATCGAACTGGTCTACCCCACCAGCTGGTGGACCCAGGACGAAGCCGAGAACGCGATCTTCAATACATCGACGGCTGGTACAAACACCCGCCACATCCAACGCGAGCTCGGCCACCTCAGCTCAGACGAATATGAGTTCCTCCCGCTTCTCCGGAGCGTTGGTTACCTGGCGCCGGTTGCCGCCAAGGTGGTGTGGGTGAGGTCTGGCTGATCGTGCCAGGCAGTCTCGTACTCGTCGGGGCTGAGGTAGCCGAGTTCGCGTTGGATGCGGCGGGTGTTGTACCACCCGTCGATGTAGGCGAAGAGCCCGTTCTCGGCCTCCTCGCGGGATCGCCAGCTGGTCCGGTAGACCAGCTCGGTCTTCAGGGTAGAGAAGAAGTACTCCATCAGGGCGTTATCGAAGCTGTCGCCGACCGAACCCATCGAGGCGGCGATGCCGTGGTCGGCCAGCCGAGCACCGAAGCGAAACGCGGTGTAGGTCGATCCTTGATCGCTGGGATGAATCCACTCGCCAGCGCGCACGTCACGGGACCAGACGCCGTACTCCAGGGCGCCGAGCACCAGATCGGTGCTACACCGGTCACTGGTCTTCCAGCCGACGATGCGCCGGGAGAACACGTCTCGGACGGTGGCCAGCCAGAACACCCCCTCGCCGCAGGGGATTCGGGTGGCGTCAGCGACCCACAGCCGATTCGGCGCGCTCGCGGTGAACTGCCGGTTGACCAGGTCCGGCGCGGGTGTGGCGCGCGAGTCTCGGCGGGTGGATCCCCCGCGCCAGCCGCGTCGTAGATAGGCGCCCCGCCAGCCTTGAACGGCCATCAGCCTCTCGATGCGCTTGCGTCCGAGCGGATACCGTCGCGGCGCAGCTGCTGATGCACCCGGTCAGCGCCGTAGGTGCCACCCGATGCCTGCCAGATCTCGTGGATGTTGCTCAACAGAGCACGGTCGACGTCGTAGCGGTCGCACGGCTGCTCGACCTTGGCCAGCCACTCGTAGTAGGTGGACTCGCTGACGCCCGGGACCCGTAGCAGGAGCGCGACCACGTAGCGGCCACGGTGTTCATCGACGAACCTCATGACCGACGCCGGGTCGGGTCGCACTCCGCGGCGAAAAACGCCGACGCTGCCTTGAGGACCTCGTTGATCCGGCGCAGCTCCGCGTTCTCCCGCCGCAGCCGGCGGTTCTCCTGCACCATGTCCGTCGTCGGCCGGTCGTCACGCTACCCGCGGTCGGCCTCGTCCTGCCGGATCCAGTTCCGCAACGCCTCGTGAGACTCCGGAGAAGCGGGGGGACTCACCCGGATGCCGAAGGCTTCGCCGGTGCCGTGCAGGAGCTGTGCCGGTTGTCGGGGCAGCCGGTGCCTGGCTATGCGACTTCGGCGGCCGCCAAGGTTGCGATCTGGGGTCGAGCACACTGAGGCGAAGACCCACGGTTCTCGGGCACAGCTACGGGACAACCGCGATCGGCTACACGGCGCGCGAACCCGAAGGGCTCGACGCCGACGACCTCATCCTCGTGGCAAGTCCTGGCATCGGTGTGTGGCAAGCCTCAGACCTGCCGACCATCGCAGCGGACCACGTCTGGGTGACGACACACGCGTTCGACATCATCCACCTCCCAGGCCAGGTCTTCTGGAACATGATCGATCCAATGGACTGGCCTTCGGCGCGAACATCTTCGCCCGGGGATGGGTCCCCGACATTCCCAACGAGCACTCCGATTACTGGACCGACGACTACAGCGAGAACGACGTGCGGCGCAGCATCGCCGCCATCACCACCGGGGACTACGGCTCCGTCGAGTAATAGTCCGAGAGCCACTCGCGGGGCGCCGGGTGCAAGGATCACCGGCCCGGCGTCCCGCTCCCGCGCCTGCTCATGACTCGACCGACCAGGAGATGCACGACATGCCATACGACGCCAGCCCGCCGACGGGCAAAGCCCTCGGCCTGGGCGTCGTCCTGGGTCTGGCACCGCATGGGTTGCTGGCACTTCTCATAGTGCTCGGCGCTTCCACCACCAAGGGAAGCGAGCGGGGGGTGAACGCGATGTGGGGGTTCGCCGAGATCTTCCTGTTGCCGGTGGCCGCCATCCTCATCATCGTGCTGTTCAGCCTCCGCACCACCCGGGATTGGGCCGCGGGCATCCTCTTCGGGACGATGATCGGAGTGTTGCTGGTCGTCGGCGCGATGTCCGCCGTCGACCGTCCATGACGCCGGAATGGCGGTAGAGCGACCGAACAGGACGGCCGGGACCCGGGATCCCGGCCGTCGCCGTCCGGTTCTCAGCCGATGCTGACCCCAGGCGTCGTCGAGGCTGCCGTGGACCTGGTCGTTGTTGACGCCCGTACCCTTGCCACCCAGGCTGAGCGGCTGGGTGGTGACCGCCGACAGGCCGGCGGGCAGTGTCGCGCTGTCCTCCCGCCCGGTCGTCGACGAGGATCGACAGCATGGTGCCAGCGCGGCGGCACTCGATAGTGTGCCAGTTGCCGTCGGCCATGGACTTGCCGCTCTTGGCGACGTGGATGCCCGTGGCCTCCTTGTTGCTCATCACGCAGCTCGGCTTGCCGGACACGCCGTCGATCTGGAGCTTGTGCTGGCCGCCCGCGGTCGAGTAAACCTTCTGCAGGATGTTCTCCCCCGACGAGGTCTCCGCCGACGAGTGTTCGCGCGTGCCGATGGACGGGCAATAGGTGAGGCGATAGAACTCCTCACGTTCCGCAAGCCAGCTCTTTGCTCACGATCACCGTGTGCTTATCTTGAGTGTTGATCCTCGGACACCATTAATCGTGAAGTTTCGCATTCGATGCGGAATTTCACGATTTTTTGTTCCCAGGGGCGGAGCGACGGCAAGATGCCGGTCGATCGGTCAGACTTTGCCGCTTACCGCCCTCACCGTCGCTGTGACGCGGACCATGAACCCATGGGCAGTACCGTTCGTCGGCATCCCCACATCGATGGACAAGCCGACTACAGCGAACAGTTGATCGGCGCCCTCGTGCCGCCCGAGTCTCGAAGACGGCCGATCCCGGCAGCGCCGATGGCGGTTCCCCAGCTACCTGCGGCACGCCTGCCGGTAGGCGAGCATCCGTCTTCGTTTCACCTCGGCCTAGCCCGGCCGGATGCAGCGGGTCGCGTCTCGATCCGGTACCTGTTGCGGGTCCTGGGTTGGTCCGGCGGAGACCGCATCGAGCATGCCGTCGTCGACGACGCGATCGTCATCGTCCGCTCCCCTACCGGAAAATCGATTGTCGGTAGCCGCGGCGATCTCCTGATCCCCGGAGCCGTTCGCTCGTTCGCCGTGGTGAACGAGCGAACGGCCCGTGGTCCTGGTCGCCGCACCGGCACACGACATCCTGGTCGTCCATCCGGAAACGGCCATCGCCGACCTGATCGCGCGGCACTACGCCCAGCGGGAAGCCGTCGATGACGGCTGAGACGCCCGACCCGGCACACACCATGCTCGCCCGCTTCGGCCTCGCCGTAGCCGAGCCGACGAGCCACGCGATAACCGTCCAGGAGTACCTGCCGCAAGTGATCGCGGCATCCAGCCCAGCGAGCACCCGGTCCTACGGCACCTACTGGACCCGGATGGTCGAACACTGGGGCGAGCGGCAGATCGATAGCATCCGGGCATCCGACGTCGAAGCCTTCCAACGTGACTGCACCGCTCGTTCCCGCCAGCAGCGGCGCAACTATCGAGGCGGGCGGCACGCCGGCGAGAACGCAAACTCCGCGGCCCGCGCCTTCTTCCGCCGCGCCGAGGCCGACGGTCTCATTCCCGTCGGATCAAGTCCCGCGCATCAGGTTCCTAAACCACGGCGGCTCCCCAGCACCCGCCGAGCCTTGCTTCCCTGGGAGATGCAGGCGATCACCGAGGTGGCCCGCACGACCGGCAACGACGTCATCCTCGACAGCCTCATCCTGCGCCTGCACACCGAGACCGCCTGCCGACGCGGCGGCGCCCTCGGCCTACGGCTGGCAGATCTGGACACCACCAACGGTCTCGTCCTTGTGCGGGAGAAAGGCGAAACGATCCGATGGCAGCCGATCACCCTGAGCCTCGCCACCAGACTCGACGAACACGCTCACGCCCGCGGCGCCGTCGTTGCTGAGGATCCGATACTGCGGTATCGCAACGGACGGCCGATCACCACCCGCCGCTACGACCGGCTGTGGAAACGCATCGGCGAACAGCTCCCCTGGGCCGCCGCCCAGGGCGTCTCCACCCACTGGCTACGGCACACCACCCTGACCTGGGTCGAACGCAACTTCAGCTACGGCATCGCCCGCGCCTACGCCGGCCACACCGACAACACCGGCCCCGCTACCACCACCTATATCAAGGCCGACCTCCATGCCGTCGCCGCCGCCCTCGCAGCCCTCACCGGCGAACCCCACCCACTCGCCCTGCACACCAACGACCTCGGCTTCCTCACCTGACCCAGCGGTTGCGCGTGTCAAAGTCGACGCATCGGCTCCGTCGCACAACGCGCGCACTGCCGGGACGTGCGCACCTGAGCGCCGGTCCGGCGGCTTCGCGGGCGTCATCCGGGCCGGCCGGATACTGTGCTGCATGATCGGTGGCTCCACCAAACCTGACGAAGACAAATTTGAGCGCCCCACATCATGGCAGGCCTCCATCGACGCAGCGACGCACTTTCCGTCAGATCACGCTCTGCCTGCCCGCCCTCGACTGGGCCTTTAGGCTCAATAGACAAGTCGGACGGCAAAATCGAGCAGACGGAGCGCGGATGCCTGGTCGGACCGGGACAGGCCTGGCGCCCGAGTTGGGCATCTGCCTGGCAGCGCAGCAAGTCATGAATGGCCTGGTCGGTGCCGTCGTCACGCCACAGTCTGAAGTAGTAGTACACCGCTGACCAGGGCGGCAGGTCGTTTGGCAGGTACATCCACTGGCAGCCGGTCCGGTTCTGATAGAAGATCGCGTTCACGATCGCCCGCAGTTCGTAGCGGCCCCTCATGCCCCGACGGCGACGGGCGTTTCGCTTTCCACGCCTGCAGAAACGGATCGATCAACGCCCACTGCCGGTCGGACAGGTCACTCGGGTACCCGGAACGCTCACCCATGACCAGGTAGTACACGGTTCAAGGTGGGTCATGTCGGTCACGGCCGCTACATCACGACATCGAGCAATGACAAAAGCTCAGGAAACGGCCGAAACCCGAACAACGTCCGAAAGCATCTATGCCGCACTTATCGCCCACTGAGTTGTTCAGGGGGCGCGGGCCGCTATCGTGTCGGCCCAGGCGCGGAAGGCCAGGTAACGTTCAGCGGGCAGGTTCCCGGCGGCGAGCAACACGTCGTGGTGGCCGTAGTTGCCCCATTCCGACGTTGCCAGGGTAAGAGCGGTCATCCAGTCCCACACCCTGTCGCGGATCTGTTTTATCTCTTGATCGTCGAATCCCCAGGCGTGCAGCTTGCTTTCGCAGCCGGCGCGGGTCACCTCGTCGTAGTCGATGTCGAGGAACGGTTCGAGCAGGTTTGACCAGACATCACCGCGTTTACGCACCGGCACCTGGGCTGCCGTCAGTGCCACGGCGAGCTCGGCCTGCCGTTCCCGGCTGATGAAAACGGTCCGCCCGTCGGTAAGCCGCAGTTCCGGCGGAAACATGTCCGGGTCGGCGTCGCGGACGGCACTCCACGCGATCCACGTGCCGCTGTAGCGTTCCTCGGCCGACCCGAGCGGCCACCGCAGCGTGATCCCGTCCGGCCCGATCGTCACCTCGTCCGCGAACGGCTTTGTGCCCCACATCCTCCCCACCTAAGCACCCCCGGTCCAGTGGCGGTCCAGTAGGGAGTCAGCGCGGCCTTTGAGGCTGTAGGCAATCGCACACCTTCGGCAAGAAGGTACACACGATATCCAGCAGATGGGGGCCGCTAATGGAGTCGGCGGAGTGTTCCGCCCGGGTTTGATGGAGACCGCCTACACGGCTACCGGCGACAGCTCCACTGGGCCAACACACCTACCGGCAACGACAATGGCCGGAAGGAACCCCGAATCTGGCCACCGGCGTAGTGACCGCGGGACCCGGGAGCGCGGCGTACGCCGCGGCGGACTCCCGGCTGGCTGTCGGTGGTGCGCACGGCCTCGCCCTCCTCGACCTGGGCTAGCCGTACCGAAGAGCCGCACATCAGGGAGCCGGGACCGGCCGGTCGCCGGTGACCGGCGCCGATGGGGGCAGCGACACCGCGACCTTCTGCCCCCACGGCATCCGCAGCACCGCGACATCGCCGGCGGTGAACCGGACGGCATCCTCGGTGTCCCACTCCGTGTACTCGTGCGGGTATGCGGACACCGGCATCTCGACGCCGACGTCGACCCGGTGCAGTTCTCCGCCGGGCACCCGCAGCGCGCGCAGGCTCGCCCAGTCGAGCGTGACCCGGGCGCCGGACCGCTTGTCGAACAGGTCGGTGAAGTGCTGGTCGGTGCCGCGCACCCGGTATCCGTCCGCGACGAACCCAACGAGCCAGCGGCTGTCCGGCGAGAACACGGGCGGGTGCCCGGAGCCCGGCATCGCGGGCAGCCCACCGATGTGCCGGAACTCGGGCCGCACCTCGAACAGCTCGAAGCCGTGCGTGCGATGCCCCGAATCGATGAACAGCGCCACGTAGCGCTCGTCGGGGGACACCACGAACGCGTACTCACCGACCGGGGTGCTCGGCTCGAACGGCGCCACCTCGTCGGGCGCCCCCGGCGTGACCAGCGTGAGCGCGGGCTCGCCGACGCGCCACTCGACGACGCTTGCACCGGCGTGAGCGGTGGGAGGGGCGTTGCACTCGGCCAGGATCTCGTCGAGCAGCCGCTGCTGGCCGTCGAGATCCTCGTCGCTCCACCGGTGCCCCGCCGGGCAGTACCAGTCCGGCTGCCCTGGCTCGATCATGCAGCCGCCGAGTCTGACGCGGCCGGCGTCGACGGCGCGGCTCAGCTGGGGACCGGGCAGACCGTAGATGAGCATCGTGCCGGGCTCACCGCACTCCGGGCAGTGGTCGATCATATGGGTAGCTCCCCTCGCCGCGTCCGAGGTCAGCCTATGGCGCCTTCTCATGCCGTGACCACGAACGTTCACAGTGCCGGTTGACACACCGTCGGCCCGACGTGCGCCCCCGCGTGGCGGCGTCGCATCGGCCAGATCCGGTGCACTCGTCGACACGATCGCGCGTTGGTTCATGGCTACGTTCCGGAGGCCATCAAGCGGTAAGGAAGTACTGTGGGCGGAAAATGAATGAATATCATTTTCGGCCTCATTCTGATAGGTGACCGCGCACTGTGGTTCGCGCTCATGATCCTGGCAAGCATCATGATCGGCTCAGCGACCGGTCTTCTAGCCTGGGTCGGCGGTGACACCGTCGCAGCGGCCATCCTTGAAGACGGCGGCACTACGGGAGGCTCGCTCGCTCTGATGCTCGCATTGTTTCACTTCCTCGCATCCGGAAAATAGAAGCGCCACCTAGCTTCCGTTGGGCACGGGGATCAGCCGGTTTCGCCCGGACTTGGTGAGGTCGGCTGAACCGAGCGCATCATCTGGTGCACTCTCATCGGCCAAATGAGTGCTTCCATGGACAAAGGTGCGCGGGGCGGCGTCCTTCCGCCTATCTGGCACCACGACTTGAGGCGCACAGGTCCAGGATGAGCACCGTTGGCTACGTGAGGCGTGTCGACGCCTGGCCTTCACTAGACTGCGACCAGCCGGGCGGCCGTTGGCGCGTGCTGCACGTCCCGCATAGTGCCTGACCCACTCGTACGGGCAACGAAGCGACGATCCCGATCGGCCCGAGCCAGTGCGAGCCCTCGGCGTCAAGACGATCAGGACCGCCGCCCTGACTCCTTGCCCTCGGACCGCCAGTCGGGCCCTGCGGCAGCCGTGCAGCGCGCCGTGGCGGCCCGGCGGAGCACATGTTGCCGCACCGAGTCTCGGAGACGGTCGGAGAGAACCCGGACTGGACGAGATAACCGGACGGTTCGCCAGTGGCGCGATGACTCCGCTGCTCGTCAGCCTCCAGAACGTCGATTGCCACAGGAACCACCTCGCCAGCCCTGCTCAGCCGAGGTGAACCCCATGGATGTCGCTCGCTCGAGGGATGGTCGACGAGAGGAAGAAGGGTAGGATTTAGCACATGAACACCGATGCCTTGTGGCATCGGTGCCACGGTTTGTTGATCAAGTCCCCCCTCGGACACCACAGATATAAGGCCGTTGACCTCCTGAAACAGGGGTGAGCGGCTTTGATCGTTTCTTGGCTCGTGTTCCCGGCGGGACACCGGGGATCATCAGACGCCGAGTTGTGCGGATCCTCGTACACTCGGGGGCGGATACGGGTCGCACTGGTGCACGCGCGGACGGGGCACGACCGAGCCGGTCGATGCCGCCCTTGCACGGGAGGGCAGGGGCATGGCGACCATCGAGAAGCGACGGGTAAGGACGGCAAGGTCACCCGGCATCGGGTGAAGTGGCGGACCGGCGGACGTCGGGACGGCGAATGGGACAGCGAGTCGTTCGACAAGGCGCGCGACGCGAACCTGGAGCGGTGGCCAGGCACGTCTTGGCCCAGTCCACGAAACCCGGCGACCGTGGGTGGCGCTAGGCGACGCGACCCAGTGCGCTCCCCCACGATCAGCGTGGCGGAGCGCGACGCCCTCGTCGCCGTGGTCCGGTGTCTGGACGCGATGCATCCCGCGGCGGTTGAGCGGCGCGTGCCGCAGCAGTGCCAGGACGTTGATGGCGTGGCGCCGGGGAGGACCATGAGCTGCGCACCGTCCGGGTGGAGCACCTCACCGGTGCCGGCGACCGGACCGAGCTGCGGTTCGAGTTCGGCGACCGCAGCGTGCACGCGTCCGGGCCGCCGGACCCGGGCGTCGAGGCCCGGATCCGGCGCACCTGCCGGACGTGGTCACCGCCGCCGCCACCCGCGACGCCCCCCGGCGCGCCCCGGCCGGCTGACCGGCGGTCAGCGCGCGAAGGTCAGCCAGTTGACGTTGACGAAGTCGGCGCGCTGGCCGCTGGCGAACGTCAGGTACACGTCGTGCACGCCGGTGACCGGGGCGGTGAGCGTGCCGTACACGGTCCGCCACGACTGCCAGCCGCCGGTGGTGGCGACCGAGAGTGAGCCGACCACCGGGGCGGTCGGGCCACCGAGCCGCACCTCGACCAGGCCGGAGACACCGGCCGCCGCGCCTGAGGCGGCCCGGACGGCGAACTTCCGCGCCGGCCCCTTGCCGAAGTCGACCCGGTCGTAGCGCAGCCAGTCGCCGGCGCCGATCCAGCCGACGTTGCGGCCGCCCTCCGCGCAGCCCTGGGTCGCCGTGCCGGACTGCGCGTCGTGCCGCTCCGCCTCGGTCCGGCCGTACGCGTCGCGGACCGAGCCGCCCGCCGCCGGCGTGGTCGCCGCCGCGGCCGTGCCGACCGCCGGGGCGGCGCCGAACGGGGTCAGGGTGATCCGCATCCCCTTCGGCGCGTGGTCCTCCAGGTACGAGGCGTGGTCGTTGACGTCGTCGAAGGCGAAGCCGTACGCCCGTCGGTCCACGGAGTTCTCGTGCATCACCCGGGAATAGTGGTTGGTGACCGGGTTGCGGTAGTGGGCCGCCGCCTCCGCGACCGGCTGCTGCGCACGGTCGTGCAGCGTCGACCGGTTCAGGGCGGCGCCCAGCACCGCCGCGACCGGGCCGGTGACGCCGTCGTTGGGGGCGGCCAGCGTACCGTCGCAGAAGAGCAGGTCACGGCTGCTTGGCCGGCCGAACGAGGCGGCGCCGCGGTTGAAGACGAGCCGGTCGCCGAGGACCCGGCCGGTGAACGTCCCGGCGTTCGTGGTCACCGTGAGCGGCCGCTGGGCGTAGGTGCGCCAGACGTGGTCGACGTAGCCGGCGAAGTAGCTTGCGGGGAACCGGCCGCCGTCGATGCCGTGCCCCGGGGCAATTACGCGCAGCCGGTCGCCGACCACCAGCCGCCCGAAGTCGGGCTGCGCCGCGACCGCCGCGAAGATCCGGTCCCGGCCACCCGGGGTGAGCAGGCCGGTGCGCTGCGACCTCTCGCCGTCGAGCTTGATCGACATCGGGATGCTGAACATGTCGACCATCGTGGTGTTGCAGAACATCCCGGCGTCGTTGTACGTGAACTCGATGCAGTCGTGCAGGACGCCGAAGCTCGGGTCGCCGGCCACCCAGCCGGCCGGGAACTGCAGCGCCGGCCTGCCGGCACCGTCGGTGACCACCTTGAACCGCAGCCGGTCGCCGATCGCCACGTACACCCGGCCGGACATCTTGGGCAGGATCAGGGTGGTGGTCCCGCCGGTGAGCGGGATGCCCAGGTCGGCGAAGCCGTCGGGGCCGTTCTGGGCGGTGCTGCACGGGGTGAAGCCACGGGACCGGCTGACGAAACCCTGGCGCCCGGCCGGGTCGGTACCGACCACGTACACCGTGATCGCGGAGTTCGGGAAGCGGCCGGTGTCGTTGGCGATCGTCAGGGGCAGCCCGTCGGCGGCGAACGCGCGGGTGGTCAGCGCGCCGACCAGCGGCACACCGGCGGCGACGGCGCCGGCGGTGAGGCCGAGCAGGGTCCTGCGGGTGATCGTCATCGAAGGCTCCTCGTACGGTCGGGCGCCGGCCCCGACGGGGCCGGCGCGCGGGTGGCGTCGAGGAGGAGACGCCTGCCGGTGGCGCCGATAACAGAAACGTCGGAGATCCTTGTTATCCCGGCCCCCGCGCCACGTCCCCAGCTCAGGGGCGCCCCGCGGGGCGGGCGCCGACGAGGAGGTACAGCGGATGGCGGACGACGCGACACGGGCCGCGCGGACCGACGAGGCGACGGTACGGGCGGCCCGGGCCGGCGACCAGCGGGCCGTCGACACGCTGGTCGCGGCGTACCTGCCGCTGGTCTACAACGTCGTGGGTCGGGCCCTGCAGGGCCATCCGGACACCGACGACGTGGTGCAGGAAACCATGCTGCGGATGCTGCGCGGCCTCGGCGAGCTGCGCGAGCCGGCCCGGTTCCGCTCCTGGCTGGTGGCGATCGCCATGCACCAGGTACGGGACCGGCACCGCCGCCGGCCGCCGCTCGCCGACGCGGTACCGGAGGACGTCGCCGACCCGGGCGCCGACTTCGCCGACCTGACGATTTTGCAGCTGGGCCTGTCCGGGCAGCGGCGGGAGGTGGCCGAGGCGACCCGCTGGCTGGACCCGGACGACCGGGGGCTGCTCGCGCTGTGGTGGCTGGAGGCGGCCGGCCAGCTCGACCGGGACGAGGTGGTGGCCGCCACCGGCCTCGACCGGGCCCACGTGGCGGTCCGGATCCAGCGGATGAAGGCCCAGCTGGAGACGGCCCGCGCGGTGGTACGGGCGCTGCGCGCCACCCCGCGCTGCCTCGACCTCGCGGCGCTGACCGCCGGGTGGGACGGCCGCCCCCAGCCGCTGTGGCGCAAGCGGCTGGCCCGGCACACCCGGGACTGCCCGCGCTGCGGCCGGGCCTGGTCGGACCTGGTCGCCGCCGAGCGGCTGCTGGCCGGCGCGGCGCTGGTCCCGGTCCCGGCCGGCCTGTTCACCGGCAAGCTCGCCGTTGGCGCGGCCGGCGCCGCCGCGGCCGCCGGCACCACCGGCGCGGCGGCGACAGGTACCGCCGGGACCGTCACGGCCGGGCTGGCGCCCGCCACCGGCGCCGGGGCGGGCGCGCTGGCCCCGGCGGCCGGGGGCGGCGCGGCCGGACTGCTCGCGGCCAAGCCGGTCGCGGCGCTGGTCGCCCTGGTGGTCGCCGCCGGGGTCGCGGTCGGTGTCGCCACGCACCGCGACGAGCGCCGTCCGGCGACCGCCCCCACCGCGGCCGCATCCACGGTGGTTCCGCCGACGGCCGCCGCGACGACCGTCGGCCCCACGACCGCCGCCCCGTCGCCGACCGCTGCGCCGACGTCGGGGCCGCCGGCCGCGCCGGCCGGCGTGCGCACCGCCAAGAAGGGCGTCTCCACCACGCCGTACCCCGGCGCCGCCGGCGCCCTCGCCGACGTCTCCGCGTCCTGGTACCTGACCTGGTCGACCGAGGGGGTCGGGGCGCCGGCCGGGGTGGAGTTCGTGCCGACGGTCTGGGGCGCGGCCGAGGCGGCCCCGGACCGGCTGCGGCGCATCCCCGGTGGCTCCGGCCCGCTGCTCGGCTTCAACGAGCCGGACCTGCCGGCCCAGGCCAACCTCACCGTCGAGCAGGCTCTCGACCTGTGGCCCCGGCTGACCGCGACCGGGCGGCGGCTGGGCAGCCCGGCCCCGGCCACCGGCGCCGACCTCGCCGGCGGCTGGCTGGACCGGTTCCTGGCCGGGGCGAAGGCCCGCGGGTACCGGGTCGACTTCGTGGCGCTGCACTGGTACGGCAGCGACTTCGGCCCGGCCGCGGTCGACCAGCTGCGCCGCTACGTCACCGCCGTCCACGACCGGTACGGGCTGCCGGTCTGGGTCACCGAGTACGCCCTGGTGAACTTCGCCGGGACGCCCCGCTACCCAACCGCCGAGCAGCAGGCGGCGTTCGCCCGCGGCTCGGCGGCGATGCTGGAGCGGCTGCCCTTCGTGGAGCGGTACGCCTGGTTCGCCCTCTCCTCCCGGGAGAGCGGCGACACCGGCCTGTACGGCCCGGACGGCACGGCGACCGCGGTCGGCGCCGCCTACCGGGAAGCCGGCCAGGGCTGACGGCGCGGTCCGGTCGGCCGGCGGACCGGCCCTGCCAGTATCCGACGGTCACGTACTCGTCGTCGCCTCTGCCACTGGCGCGCCGTGCACCCGCCGCGGCGGGTGATGACACGCCTCATGGCGTTCTGGGCGTAGTGCCCCGCCTGTGCAGAAGGTGATCTGCCGGTTCGGCTCCGGGCGAGGCGTCGTTGCATGCCATCCACTGGCACGCGACCTCGTCATGTGCCACGCCTCTGGCAACTACTTCTGACATGGGTTGATCCCGAGCGGGCTGGCGTACGTACTTCAGCCTGCATAGATGGTGAATTCACGAATGGAGATTCACGTGTTGGCCGTCTCGGGGATGTTGTCGTGGCGTCGTTGGCTCTCGGGTGCGGCGATGCTCGTCGTGGCAGCGGTCCTGCTCGATCCACAGGGCGCGCGGGCGGAGCCCGGCGTTCCCGAGCCGCCGAACGGCTTGCTGAGCGACCGCGGCAGGGGCGACCTCTCGGACGCCGATCGCGATTTCGCGACGAAGGTTCGCCTCGCCGGGTTGTGGGAGATTCCCGCGGGCGAGATGGCGCAGCAGAGGTCGGACGACCCCAGGATCCAATCCATCGGGCGCGAGATCGCGGCTCAGCACAAGATTCTGGACAAGTTTGTCCGTGATGCCGCGAAGAAGCTGGACATCGCTCTGCCGGACGAGCCCAACGCGGACCAGCAGGGGTGGCTCGGCGAGATGCGCGACGCCGAGGGCACTGACTTCGACAAGGTCTACATCGACCGGCTCCGCGCCGCTCACGGCAAGATCTTCCCGGCCATCGCGACGATCCGGGCGAGCACCCGCAATGACACGATCCGCAAACTGGCGCAGCGCACCAACCAGTTCGTGATGACGCATATGACCCTGTTGGAGAGCAGCGGCATCGTGAACTTCGCCGCACTGCCGACGGCACCGCCGCCTGCAGCCGGTAACGGTGGGTCGGCGAACGCTGTACGCGTTTCGGCGGCAGCCAACTCCGAGACCCCATCGCCGATAACCGGCACATCGATGCTACTGATTGTCGCCGCGGTGCTGGCTAGCGTGGCTGGAACGGTGTTCGCGATGCGACGCCTGTCGCAGGCTCCGAGGCGGCGTTACCGACGGCCACAGGGCCGGTACTTCGAGTCCTGATATGCCTGCCCGGGTCTGCTGGGCTCCGGGCCCGGCGGTCTTGGCCATGCGGGTAGAGGCAGGACGATCTTGGACGCAATCATCCGCCCGTGGCTGCACCGTCGAAACACGGGTCCGAACTGACGGTCACGCGTACGATGTTCGAGTTCTTTCCCTCGCTGGATTTGAGTATCCACGAATCGCGCTTCGTGCGTGAAGCTGCCTGGGAAGGTGAAGGGGAAAGCCGACCTTCTAGGTCGCCATAACCTACGATGTGCCATTCTCGTCTGGTCGTGCGCGTTCACGCGGTGTGACTTGTTCGGGAACGGGCGGAGATGGGGGCGAAAGATGTCGGTGCCGGAAGCGGTGAAGCGCTCGGGATCGAGCGTGCGGACCTGGACCTTTCTGACCAACCACGCCCACGTACTGCTGGCCATCGCCCGCGACCCCACCGTGCGCCTGCGCGATGTTGCCGACACCATCGGCATCACCGAACGCGCCGCGCAAGCCATCGTCACGGACCTCGAAACCGACGGCTACCTTACTCGTGAGCGCGTCGGGCGCCGCAATCAGTACACCGTTAACGGTGCCGGTCGGTTCCGCCACCCCGCCGAAGCGGACCGGAACATCGGCGACCTGCTCAACCTGTTCACCGACTGATCGGGCAGATACATCTGGCGGGTGCGCATCCGACTGGCCCTCGGAGACGACCATGCGCTTCGCGCCGGGCTGGAAACCCTTCGGGTTGTCACCCGGGACCGCCGGCTGAGCCCGGCCAGGCGGGGCTCGTTCGACGACGCTGCCTAGCGGTCGGTTCCTGTCCGCCCGACCGACTGACTACGGCACGGCGTCGGCCGCGTAGGGTGCCCGCATGTCGCAGCCGTGCCCGTACCTGGACGCCCCGACGCCGTTGGCGTTCGCCCATCGCGGCGGGGCCGCCGCCGGCGACGAGAACACCGCCGAGGCGTTCGCCCGGGCCGTGGCGATGGGCTACCGGTACATCGAGACCGACGTGCACACCACCGCCGACGGGGTGCCGGTGGTGGTACACGATCCCACCCTCGCCCGCGTCGCCGGGGAGCCGGCGCGGGTGGCCGCGCTAAGCATGGCGGACCTGGCCACCGTACGCGTCGGAGGCGCCGCCGCGGTGCCACGCCTCGAGGAGATCCTGAGCGCATGGCCCGGCGTACGGTTCAACATCGACGTCAAGGCCGACGGGGCCGAGCAGGCCACCGTGCAGGTGGTGCGCCGCACGGGCGCCGAGCGACGGGTCCTGCTGACCTCGTTCGGCGACGCCCGGCTGGCGCGGCTGCGCGCCCTGGCCGGCCCGCAGGTCGCCACGTCGCTGGGCATGCGGGAGGTGGCTCGGCTGCGGGTGACGTCACTGACCGGCCTGCCGATGCGGGTGCCGGTGGGGGCGGTGGCCGCGCAGGTGCCGCTGCGCCACGCCGGGGTGCCGGTGGTCGACCGGCGTTTCGTGCGCGCCGCGCACCGGCTCGGCTTGCAGGTACACGTTTGGACGGTGGACGACGCCGCGACCATCCGACGGTTATTGGATCTCGGCGTGGATGGCATCATGACCGATCACCTGGAGGTGCTGCGCGACGTGTACGCGGAGCGCGGGCACTGGCCTGGCTGACCCACCGCCCCTGCCGGCCGCGCCGGCCGCCGAAGACGAGGACCCCGCATGGCCGCGTCCATCACCGACGCCACCCCGGGCCGCAGCACCCGCGCCGAACGCACCGGCTGGTACTTCTACGACTGGGCGATGTCGGCATTCTCCACCACGGTGATCACCGTGTTCCTGGGTCCGTTCCTCACCAGCGTCGCCGAACAGGCGGCCGGCTGCCCGCTCGGCGCCGACGAATGCGCCGGATCGGTTCATCCATTAGGCATCACGATGGCCGCCGGGTCGTACTTTCCCTATCTGGTGTCGCTGTCAGTGTTCCTGACCGTGTTCGTGCTGCCGATCATGGGGGCGGTCGCCGACCGGTCGCTGCACAAGAAGCGGCTGCTCGCCGCCGCGGCGTACACCGGTGCCGGGGCGACTGTGGCGATGGTGTTCGTCACCGGCGAACGGTACCTGCTGGGCGGGGCGCTGTTCGTGGTGGCGAACATCGCCTTCGGCGCTGCGGTGGTGGTGTACAACTCGTTCCTGCCCCAGCTCGGCGGCCCGAACGAGCGCGACGCCATCTCCAGCCGCGGCTGGGCGCTCGGCTACCTGGGCGGAGGGCTGCTGCTGCTGGGCAACCTGGCCGCGGTCAGCGCGTTCGCCGTGGACGGCGACGCACAGCGCACCCTCGACGTGGCCCGCTGGTCGATCGTGTCGGCCGGGCTGTGGTGGGCGCTGTTCACCCTGGTGCCGCTGCGCTGGCTGCGGGAACGTCCAGGCGCGGAGGCCGCCGAGCGGCGCGACAGCGTACTGGTCGACGGGTTCCGGCAGTTGCGAGGCACCATGCGTGCGATGCGGGCGTACCCGCTGACGTTGTTCTTCCTGCTGGCATTCCTGGTCTACAACGACGGCATCCAGACGGTGATCGCGCTGGCCAGTCAGTACGGCACCGAGGAACTGCGCCTGGACCAGACCACGCTGGTCGTCACGATCCTGCTCGTGCAGTTCCTGGCCTTCGGCGGGGCGCTGCTGCTCGGCGGGCTGGCCGCACGGATCGGGGCGCACAAGACGGTGCTGCTGAGCCTCGTGCTGTGGACGGCGGTGATCGTGGCGGCATTCCGGCTTCCGGCCGAGGCGCCGGTACCGTTCATGGTGCTCGGCGCGGCGATCGGGCTGGTACTCGGCGGCAGCCAGGCGCTGAGCCGGTCACTGTTCGCCCAGCTGATCCCGGTCGGCAAGGAGGCCGAATACTACGGCTTCTACGAGATCAGCGACAAGGGCACCAGCTGGTTGGGGCCGCTGGCGTTCGGGCTGGTGTTCCAACTCACCGCCAGCTACCGGGTGGGCCTGGTCTCCCTGCTGATCTTCTTCGTGATCGGGTTCACCTTGCTGGCGGCGGTACCGATGCGCCGGGCCATCGTCGCCGCGGGCAACACCCCGCCCCGGGTGCTCTGACACCGCTGTCGACAATGCCCGGATGGGGGCGCGCGCTCCTGACGCCGGAGGCCCACGACCAGGACGCGACACCTGATCCCCCTCCACCATCGAAGCCCTGGTGCCCGACCCCGCGGGCCCGCCCGACCCCACGTCGCACCGCAGTGGGTGCTGCGGGGAAGCAGTCGCGCCGATCGGAGTCGCCAAGACGTACTGCGGCTGATCGGCTGAGCGCGCCACCAAGCCGTACCGTCGTCGCCCGGTTCCGATGGGCCCAGGGCTTCTCGCAGGCACTGGCGGGCCCACCGTCGCGCAGGAGCCGACCTCTGGGTCGAAGGCAGACCGGTGACGCACGTCCGACACGTCCCGCTGTGACAGCAACCAGGCGGTCGACGTCGATGCTGGCGCGGACCGTCGGTGACCTGCCCCGCGATGTCCGCCGGTGCCGCGATCAGCTCGGAGCAGTGCCGCTGCAACGACTCGAGTAGTCGCTCCCGCCAGGTGATCTCCAGCAGGCTCTCGTCCAGGTTGCCCGCCGATCTCTCGACCGACGAGGGTATCGACGAGGTCGCGCGGGCGCTGGCGTCCGAGGAGGTCATCCTGCTGGTCAACAATGCCTGGCGGATCAGCAGGGCAGTCTTCGCCGGCGCTTAGAGGGCATCTGATCCCGGGCAGCCGGGTCTGACCCGGATTGGCGGTGTTTAGTCGCGCCAGGTTTGGGTGGATTCTCCTGCCAATCGGCGGGACATTGTGTTAGCCATGGCCCAGAGGATCATGGTGCGTGATCGTTGGGGCAGGGACTCGTAGTCGCGGGCAAGCCGGCGGTGTTGCATCAGCCAGCCGAAGGTGCGCTCGACCACCCACCGGCGCGGCAACGCGCGGAAGCCTTTCTCCGCCGGACGGCGGGTGACCCTCTCGACGTCGATGCCATGTCGGGCGCCGCGCCGCCACACGGTGGTCTGGTAGCCGCCATCGACCCAGACCTTGCGCACCGTGGGATGCGAGGCGGCCACCTCGTCGAGAAGGCCCCGACCGGCGGCGGTGTCCGACACGGACGCCGCGGTGACCACCACGGCCAGCAGGAGCCCGAGGGTATCGGTGACGATGTGCCGCTTACGGCCCTTGATCTTCTTTGCCGCGTCGATGCCTTGCTCGGATTCCCTTACGTTGCAGGAGGTTTTGACGCTTTGCGCGTCGATGACCGCCGCGCTCGGTGAGCCGTCACGGCCATGCGCCTGCCGGAGTCTGCGACGCAGCAGATCATGGATCCGTTGCGTCGTGCCGTCCTTCTCCCACTTGGCGTAGTAGTCGTACACCGTCTTGGCCGGCGGAAAATCGTGCGGCAGGTACTCCCAGGCGATCCCGGTGCGTGTGACGTAGAGGATCGCGTTCACGATCTCCCGCAGATCGTGTACCGGCGGGTTGATCCCGAGTCCTGGCCGAGAGGCCCGCCACTGCGTCAGGACCGGTTCGATCACCGCCCACCGCGCATCCGACAGGTCCGATCGATATGGACGTCGCTCCATCCCCATGCCCTGCCAACGAGCCAGCACGGCCACCAACTGCCCGCAAACACGAATCAACCCGATCGAGGATCAGATGCCCTCTTATATGGTGAGCGGCAACGCTCTCGTAGCAATGATCGTGGGCGTACCTCCTGTGTCGGTCCTCGGACACAGTATTTCCACAAGCATCATGTGGCCGCTGACCAGCGATTATCAGGTCGGCGGCCTTCATCATTTCGGAGTATGCGCTGCCGTGGGAACACGGTGGGAACACCGCCCTTGCGGCGCAGCGCTTCTCGGAATCCGGATCGGGTCGCCCTGGCATCTGGGGAGACAGCGCGATGGCCTCCATCGAGACCCGGAAGACGAAGGGCAAGCTCACCCGCTACCGGGTGAAATGGCGCACGGGAGGAACCCGAGCCGGCGCCTGGGACGGCACGACCTCCGACGCGTACACCGACGCGAAGCGGTTCAAGGCGTTGGTGGAGGTGCATGGGCACCAGTGGCCGCCGGCCGAGGATTTGATCGCCCAAGGCTTCGCCTACCTGGTCCCCGGTGCGGACGCGGCGTCAGCCACCACGGACCCGGTAGAACCACCAGCAATCGTGACCTTCGAGACGTTCGCCTTGGACTACCTCGAGCGATTGGTCAAGCCGAACCCGGAGACCAAGCGCAAGTACCTCGAGCGCTTGCGCGTGCACGTCTTCCCGGTGCTGGGCGAGCGGCCCATCGCGGAGATCACCCGGCGGGAAATGCGCCTCTGGCAGGAAGGACTAGTGGCGAAGAAGCTGGCGGCCAAAACCATCCAGAACATCCGCGGGGAGACGGTGTCACCCATCTTCGAGGCCGCCTGCCTGCCCGGCGAAGACGACGAGCCACCCTTGCGCACCTATAACCCGCTCAAAGGGCTTGCCCTGCCGCAGCGGATCCGGCCCCCACGCGAGATCGTCGAGGACCAGCGCGAGGCCCGACTCGTCATCGAGGCTGCATACGAGATCGACCCGAACGCCGCCGACCTCATGCTGACACTGCTGGCGACGGGCATGCGCTGGGGTGAGACGGCCGGCCTTCCGGTGCAAGCGGTGAATGTCGAACGAGGCACCGTCAGCATCATGCAGGTGCTGCGCCGCGAACACTTCCAGTGGAAGGTCATCCCTCAGCCGAAAACCAAGGACGGCTACCGCGAAATTCCGGTGCCGGCCCAGGTCATGAAGGTCATCGCCGCGCGCTGCGGCAGCCGGGACCGCGACGCGTTCGTGTTCACCGCCCCGATGGGCGGGCACTGGCTCCACGACAACTTCTACGACGACCGCTGGAAGAAGATCCGCACCCTCGCCGAGGCCAACGGGCTGCGCAAACGGAGGACGATGTACGGGCTGCGGCACTCGCTGCTGACCTGGCTGGCCTCCGAAGGCGTCGACCTGACGACACTGCGCACGATCGCCGGACACAAACGCGTCAGCACGACCTTCGACATCTACGTCCACAGCACCCGCCGACACCACCCGAAGGTCAAGCAGGCCATCTCCGACCTGATGGGACTCGAGGCCGGTCCGTTCACGTCGCAACCCCACGCCGCTGAGGACCACCGGCCTGGCCGATAGGCCAGCGTATCGCCGCCTCGATCATCGAGGCGGCGATACGACGCCGGGCATCCGCGGGCGGGGCGCAAACAGCGTCATCGTCGCTGCCTGCGACCCGCACGACGTGCATGCCTGCCCGCAACGACGGCCGGCGACGGCTTCAACATCGCCGTCAGATCAGCTTCTGTGAAGCGCACCAGTCGGCCAGCACGATGGCATGGCACTAGCCCGTCCGAAACCCACCGTCGGAGAGTGCTTTCGGCAACCCGCAGGATCGCGGTGTACTGCTTCTCCATCACCTGACTTCCCTAGCGGAGCAAGCCGGCCGGATGGCGGTTGGCCGTGGCTGACTGACCACATGCACCATCGCAAGGCAGGCCCTCGGCTGGAAGATGACGAAGATCGGCATAGGTCGACGGGGGTCGACAGGCGCAACACACAGCGACTCCCCTTTGCGTTTGGCGCATGACAGCCAATAGGCGGCGGGCTAACGAGACGCATCGCGAGGCGCGCCTAAGGTCGGTGGCAGACAGGGCATGGACCTCGGTGTTCACGACCACGGTGAACTCCTACGACCCCTTAACCCCCAGTCGCATTACAATTCGGTTAAGCAGTGCCCCGAGCGCCGACCGATGCTGGAGGACCTGCGGGTGCGCGGCGCCGGCGTGGACACCCCACCATCGTTCGTCGACGGCGCCGCCGAGGTGTACGCCGCGGCGCAGGAGCACGGCCTGGAAGGCATCGTCTACAAGCGGCTGACCGCGCCGTACAGGCCGGGGCAACGGGCCAAGACGTGGGTCAAGACGGTTTCTGTCAGGCAAGAAGCGGTGTACGTACCGACGTCCAGCAGTTCACGTCGGCACCACCTCCAGCCTGTTGTCCACGACACCTGTCGCCGAAGACTCCCGAGGCCCAGCGAGCGGGTGAGGCGTGCACCGGTGAAGAACACCGCGCGATGGCTTAGCTCAGGGTGTCCTTGAAGAAGGGCGCTAGGCGGTCGGCGGTGTCGTGCACTCGTGTGGCGTGGTCGTAGAAGCTGAAGTGCTGCCCCTTGGACTAGTGCAACTCCTTCTGACCTGCGAGCCGGTCGTGCACCTTCGTGGACTGGCCGGAAGCTGCCGTCAACTTGGTGTGGATCATGAGCGTGAGGGCGACGACCTTCGCGGCTTTCGTCACGGCGTCGGCCTTGAGCATGTCGGCGTAGGCCATGACCGCGAACTCATTGCGCCACTCGGACACCTTTCCGCGCCGGGCGGTGAGGTAGTAAGGCATCGGGACGGTGTTCACCGCCCGCGGGTTGATGGGGTGATATGCCGGCACCATGTCCACGACGCCGGTCTGCTCGTACTTCTTCCTCGCTGCCTCGCCGGCGGCCAGACGGCGCTGGACGCCGGTCCACAGGATCGGCTCCCAGAACGGCCCTGCGACAGTGGCTACGGCGGCGACGCTGTGGTCGTCGGCCGCAGCGTGGATGACGGCGGTTCCCGACGTGCAGATGCCCAAGAGTCCCGCTCCGGAGACGTCCTGCCGGCTTCGCAGGTAGCTCAGCGCGCTGGAGAGGTCGACGGCCTTGCTGTCGGGGTCCTCGTACTGGCGGATGGCGCCGTTGCTCTGGCCGTAGTTGCGGTAGTCGATGGCGAGGCCGATGATGCCGCGGCGGGCCATCTCTGCGCCGTAGGTGCCGCCCATCTGCTCCTTCACGGAGGTGAACAACCCGCCGATGGCCACCGCGGGGTAGCGCTTGGCCGGGTCGTGGTCCTGGTGTCATCGTCGCCCAGATCGTGATCCAGCCAGAGTTCATCGAGCCGGTAGCTCCGGTGACGGTCGAGCAGTTCGACTCCAGCTGAGCTTGTGCGAGCTACCTTGGCTGGACGGCCGTCAACGAATGAGCGGAGATCGTCGACGAGGACGATCGCCGACTTGCGGTCAGCCATCGCACGATGATGCCCGCTCGTCTCATCCTCGACGAACAGCCCGGTCCCGAGAACCTGGTCGAGCCGGTTAAGGACCTCGGGGACCGTGAAATCCCAGCCGGTGAGGCGCGGGCCGGTCCAGTTGATCCCAGCCTGAAGGCCCTCTTCGGCAAGTTGGGGAAGATCGTCGTCTCGCCATTTCTGAAGAATCATCGAGGCGACGCGTAGGTCACCACCCCCATACCTTGATAGCTCGCTGAGCCCGGGCCTTGGAGGCGTCCCGGTAGTTTCTGTCCCGTTCCAGAAGTTCGTCCTCCCTGTACCCGCCGTGACCTGGGGCGAAGGAGTTTTGAGTGGCGATCTGCAAGGTCGGCTGGGAACGGGAGCGCAGACTGGCCGGCGCTGGAGACCGCCTGCTCGCCAGTCAGTCCTACTTTCGGTTCGCGCCCTCCAGGCCGCGAGCAGTACGACTTGACGTCCGTGGCTCCATCGAGCGTGCGCCGAGCACGATGGCCCGGCGAAATCCGCGGGCCGAGCAAGCGTCACTGGCAACGAGGAAGATCTACTGACACCGGACAGCTTCCGGCCCGAAAACAACTCCAGCGCTGGTCAGGGGTGTTGTCGAGTCCCAGAACCTTTGACTCTGAATGGCTGCCCTGAGCAGCACTGCAGTTGTTTTGGGCCGGAAACTACCGGTACCCCTATAAGTGACGCAGGCCCGTTGTCTTGCTTCCGGCCCATACTTCGCTGATCATCTATGTGCCGTTTCAGGGACGCCGTCAGGCGGCGTCTGCGCATCCGGACAATTGATCAGCTTAGCCGTTGACCGTCGTGATTATATTGAAGGTGATGTCGGTTCGTTCCTTGAGGTCGGCGAGGGCGTCCGTTACCAACGAGTAGACGCCGTACTCGGGCGGCCCATTCGTCCGGCACGGGCCGGATTCCGGGGGCCCGCCTGACAGAATGCCGTAAGCCCTGCCCCTGAGCTGGCTGAACAAGGGCCCGCCGCTGTCACCGGGGCGACCACAGATATCTACCTTGATGCCTCTCCCGCCACCCTCGTTGGAATAGTCGTTCATGGTCTTGTTCTGGACGATGCCGCAGCGAGTGCCATGGGTGTACCCGACGTTCTCGGGATAGAGGACGCCGGTGCCGGTGCCGGTGGCGCACAGCACGGCTCCCACCGGAACGCTTTCCCAATCACGGACGACGTCGGTAATCCCGAAGTTTCCTCCTACGCACCCGTCGGCGAAGGGGTTCACGCACTGGGACACGACGTGGTTGTGCGCGGTGCGTCCGTTGGACCAGTAGCTGCTCCAGTTCATGCCGTCGGTCTGGTACGGCAGTAGTGCGTAGTCGAGGAAATTCCCGCCCGGATCGTTCTTGAAGTACCGGCTGTCCGTCGGTGCGGTCGGATCATGCTCGTCAAATCCGTCCCTGGCCTTCTCCCACACCAGCGGGAGGCCGGCGTGGTAGGCGTACTGACGCTTCTTCTTGTGCTTGCCTTCCACGCAGTGCCCTGCGGTCAGCAGGTAGACCCAGCCGTTGCTGCCGCGCACGTTGAAACCGGCGGTGCACGAGCCCCACGTGCCGTCGTCCCGGCGGATGTGCATGCGCATGCCGCCGGCGGCTCCCTGGCCACAGCTCAGCGGGCTGTCGCAGAACTTCTGCTCGCCCCTCGGCGGCGGTCCCGAAGTGTCGACAGCGACGACGACGTCGTCGTCGCCCGCCACTCTTCCGGCCGACGTCCGCACCTGCGAAGCGGTCCGCCGGTCCGTACCCGAATATCTGACCCGGATGGTTTCCGTCGCCGGGTCGGTCCATACTTCGACGGCGGGTTTGTCGGATAGCCGCTTCGCCACGGCGGATCTGGCGGCCTCCAGTTCCGCCGCCGAATGCTTGCTCCGCACCACCTCGGCATCGGCGGAGCCGCCGCCAACCGACGCGAGCGCCCGACTGGCGATGTCCGGCTTGCTGGTGAGGAAGACGAACTTGCCGCCGTCCTTCTGATCGATCCGGAAGTCCAACAACTCCTCGCCCACCGATGCACGGACCGCGTCCACCAAGTCGTCCGCCCGCTCCTGCAACCGAAGACGCCGCAACGCTTCGTCCTGCGACACCTGGTAGGTGGCCATGAGGTAGTCGATGGATTCCCGAGCCCGCTGCACGTCGGAGACCGGAGTCGCTTCTGGTGCCGGGACGGTGATGGGATCGGCCAACGCCTGATTGCTGGACATCAGCGTGACGAGGACCATCGCGGCGGCTGTGCCGCCGAACGCAACCGTACGCATTAGCACCACTCCCCGAATCGGTGGCTCGAGACGACGTCTAGCCACCCGCGGCCCGGCTCAGTGTCCGCGCCGGGAAGCGCGCTCGTTGTGGGGAGATCCGTGGTAGGTGGAAGCTTCGGAATGCCGGTCTGTTTGCACAGTTCTAGCCAGTCTTGGCCGAACTGATTGGCGCGGTAGAATCTGACGTCGCTGGTGTTGCCATTGTTGTAGAACGACCGGGAGTCATCCTGGATGCCGTTGAACGGGGAGGGCAGGGTTGCGTAGTCGACTTCGCTGTTGAAGAAGGCGTATCCCCTGCCGGTGTAGTCGGAGAAGGCCCAGAGGCAGACGTATCCGGCCGGGCAACTCTGCCATCCCTCACCGATCAGCATCCGGGACTCGGCCGCCCGGGCTGGGCCAGCGATGTAGACGATGGCCACTGCCCCGGTAATGGCAAGGGTTGTTCCGAGCACGAGGTGGCGGCCCCAGCCGCGTACCATTGATTTGACTTTCATAGCTTCTCCTACCGTTCATCTTGTGTAGACCAGTGAAGGCTCGACAACGAGGTCGCGTTTCGGCTGGCGGTCGTTCAAGGGCGCGAGCCACGGGAGTTGATCGCCCTCGCGAGCACCGGCTTCGGCCGGGGTGGCTGGCCCCGTCGTGCGGCCCGGTACAGGCGCGTCGAGCCGATGCTCTTCAAATGCGGCAACGGTCGGAAGTCGAGTAGGGCTGTGCCGCGACGGCGATGCAGCACGCGGCCGCGGCCATGACCGCCGCGTTCTTGCTCGCACGCTTGACCTTCATAATCTGCTCCCTGTGTGTTCCTTCCTGACCGCGGCTGGAGGGCCGGCTCGCCGGCGAGGTCGGGTTCGACAGGGATGCCGCCGCCCGTCGCGGCAGAGTCCGCGGCCCGTCGATGTGTTGAAGTTCCCTGTCTAGCGGCTGACAAGTTGTCTTGCTTCCGACCGGCCTGTTTGGACAGTCGGTCGGACAACTGCTGGACAACTCACGGGGGTGGATATGCCGCGGCCCGAGCGTGCGTTAGGTGACACCGGTGACCCGCTCGTCGAGTTCGCGGCCGGTCTGCGAAAGCTGCGGGAGAAGGCGGGGAGTCCGTCGTACCGGTCGCTGGCTGTCCTGGCGAACTTCTCCGCGGCGACGCTCGCCACGGCCGCGGCCGGGCGTAAGTTGCCGACGCTGCAGGTGACCCGGGCGTATGTCCGGGCGTGCGGTGGTGACGTCGCGGAGTGGGAGGGTCGCTGGCGCGTACTCGCGGGGGCGGACCGTCCCGAGCCGAGTGAGCCCGTCGACGGCCCCGCCGAACGCTCTACCCACGGCTGGGCCGGCTGCTCGACAACACCAGCTGCCCGAGCTGGGCGCAGCCGGTGTCCATCATGTGGCTGCGGGCGATCGATCGGCGGCCGCCGACGAAGGCCGAGCGGCCCCTACCGCCAGTGCTGATCGATCCAGCCGTCATTGCACGTGGTCACGACGGCGAGGGACTCTCCGCTGCCGCGGGCCGCCAGGCAGTTGCCGGAGGAGAGGTTCTGGATCCGGTCGGCGTTCCACCGCGGCACGTACGTCAGCCGCCAAATCTGATCCGGCCAAGCCCATCCGCTGCCGCATGTGGTGGTCACCGCAGCAGTCTCAGCCGCCCCTCGGGCGGTGAGACACAGGCCGAGTGCCACGTTACGGACTCGAACGTATCCAGGGTTGTTGAGCCGATCCGGGTAGATGTACTCCCAGTACTGGTCCGCCCAGTACGTGGGTGGGTTCGCACACGTGCTCTGCACCACCGGGCGTTCGCCGCTGCCGGCGCGCGATACCAGGCAAAGGTTCGAATTGGCGTTGCGCAGCTGAATACCCGCGAACGCCGATGCCTGCGCGCGCTCGACCGTACGCGGGATCGGGCCGGGCGCTGGAGTGGCCGCCGCGGGGCCGGTCAGCATGGTGGACAGGGCTACGGCAACTCCCGAGGCAAGCACCACTGTAGTAATGAGCGACAAAATCCGTTTCATGATCCCTCCCTTTGGCGGCTGCCTTCGATCCCCGTCACATTGACCGATATTGGAATTCGCGCTACGTACTTCCGTACGTCTAGCATCCCGGTTCCCTCCTGCTGCTAGAGCGGCTGTCTCTCAGGTCTCTGTCTAGCGGCTGACAAGTTGTCTTGCTTCCGACTGCCCTGTTTGGACAATGGGTCGGACAACTGCTGGACAACTCACGGGGGTGGATATGCCGCGGCCTGAGCGTGCGTTAGGTGACACCGGTGACCCGCTCGTCGAGTTCGCGGCCGGTCTGCGAAAGCTGCGGGAGAAGGCGGGGAGTCCGTCGTACCGGTCGCTGGCTGTCCTGGCGAACTTCTCCGCGGCGACGCTCGCGGCGGCCGCGGCCGGGCGTAAGTTGCCGACGCTGCAGGTGACCCGGGCGTATGTCCGGGCGTGCGGTGGTGACGTCGCGGAGTGGGAGGGTCGCTGGCGCGTACTCGCGGGGGCGGACCGTCCCGAGCCGGGTGAGCCCGTCGACGGCTCCCCGCCGTACGTCGGGCTGGCGCCCTTTCAGCAGGGTGACGCCGAGCTCTTCTTCGGGCGGGGGCAGCTCGTCGCTGACCTCGTGCGGCGGGTGTCGCAGCACCGGTTGGTCGTGGTGTTCGGGCCGTCGGGCGTCGGCAAGTCCTCGCTGGTGCGGGCCGGGCTGATGGCGTCCATGTCCCAACCGGCGGTCCTGATGGTCGCGGGCGAGCACCCGCTGACCGATCTCGCGCTGCATCTGGCCGTCCTGGCCCGGGTCCCGGCCGGTGCGCTGCTCGACGACCTGACCAAGGATCCGTCACACGCCGAGCTGGTGGTGCGGCAGGCATTGCTCACGGAGACCGCCGAGTTGCTGCTGGTGGTCGACCAGTTCGAGAACGTGTTCTCGGCCTCCGTACCGGACGGTGAGCGGACGGCCTTCTTCGCCGCCCTGGTGGCTCTGTGCCGGGCGGACAGCAGGACACGCGTGGTCCTGGCGGTACGCGCCGATCACTACCCGCGGTTCGCGGAGTACCCGGACCTGCTCGCCGCGATGCAGGACGGACAGCTGCTGGTAGGCGGGATGAGCCCGGCCGAGTTGCGCGAGGCCGTCGTGAAACCGGCCGACCGCGTCGGGGCGCGGATCGAGGGCGCCCTGGTCTCCACGATCGTGGCCGAGGTGGCGGGCCGGCCCGGAGCGCTTCCGCTGGCCTCGCACGCGTTGCTCGAGGCGTGGCGGCGGCGTCGCGGCACCACGATCACGCTGGACGGTTACCAGGCGGCGGGCGGGGTGGACGGCGCGGTCGCGGCGACCGCCGAGGGCGTCTACCGCGGCCTCGACGACCAGGAGCGCACGGCGGTTCGCCGGCTGCTGCTGCGGATGATCGACCTCGACGACCTGGATGGGGTGCGGGGCCGGCGGGTGCCGCGCTCGCAGATCGACGCGGCGGATCTGGTCGACCGGCTGGTGGATGCGCGGCTACTCACCACCGACCACGGCAGCGTCGAACTGGCGCACGAGTCGCTGATCCGGGCATGGCCGCGGCTGCGACGGTGGGTGGAGCAGGACCGCGCGACGCTGCGCGCGCATCGGCACCTCGCGGACTCCGCGGCCGTTTGGCAGGAACTCGGGTACGACCAGGGCACTCTCTACCGAGGCAACCGGCTGGCGCAGACCCGGCAGTGGACCGCGTCGCCGTCGTGGCGGTCGGCGCTGAGCCCGCTGGAGCGCCGGTTCGTCGACGAGAGCATCCGCCACGACGCGGCCGAGACGTATCGTCAGGGCCGCCACCGGTTGCGCCGGCGCTGGCTGTCGTCGGTTCTAGTCGGCTTGCTGACGCTGGTCACCGTCGCCGGCGGCGCATCGATGATCGACCCTTTGCGCTGCGACCGAGACGCCGTGGGGCTACTCGACGTGCGGACCGGTCTGCTGGTGGCCGCCGAAGACGGCTACCAGGGGCTGGACGCGGGACTGTTGCGGGCCAGGACGCGTCCCGACACCTACGGCACCTGGGAGCAGTTCCAGATATGCCGCCTCCCGCGACAGCCGGAGAACTTCCTGCTGAGAGGGTTCGCCGCGAACAAGCGCTTCGTGTCGACGCGGCCGCGATTGCCGGGCGACGCGGCGCTGCGGCTGTCCGCAGCCACCAAGGGTCCGTACGAATGGCTGAAGGCCGTCCCGGCCACCGAGGGCGAGGTCACGCTGTTCTCGATCGGCCGCAACCACTACCTGTCAGCCCGCCGCAACGGCCCGCGCAGATACACCGGCCTACTGGAGGCAACCGCCTCGTCAGCCGCGGACGCCACCAGCTTCCGCCTCACTCCCCTGCCGTGAACCTCGGCACCTTCAGGGGTCCGACCGGAGTACGCCGGAAGCCTGCCACGGGACAGCTAAGTGCTGGGCAGCAGTGGGAGAGGCGTCCGCGACGGCGTTGTTGAAGCTGTGATGATCATCGATCACGATCTTCATTGGTAGAGCCGCTGTTAGCGGACCGGTGAGATCCGGAAAATAGGAGGTAAGGTCGGTGCCCTTATGAGACTGGATGCGCACGCCATCGGAAGTCCGCCAGATGATCGCGCGGAAGCCGTCCCACTTCATTTCGTAGACCACCGGCGTGTGGCCCGGCTCAGGAAGCAACCTGACAGAGGCCGCGCTGACGGGATCGACGGGCCAGTGCAGCATGACGGTCCCTTGGCAAAGGGGATCTCACGCTAGTCGCGACGGAGTGGCCGTGAGCAGCGAATTCATTGACTTCATGCTGGTTGCGCGGTGGTGTCCGCAGTGAGACGGCCTCCAGAGGTCAACTCGGTGACCGGTTGAGCAGCGTCATGAGGTTGCGGTTGGCTGCTCGGGCTGCGTCGAGTTCATCGGTGCGTTCTTCGAGTTGGTTGGTTAAGTCGCGGACGCGTTGTTCGAGTTCGAGGCACCGATATTCCAGTTGGGCGGTCTTGTCTGGGGCGCCGATGCCGCTGACTTGGTGGGCTTGGACGCCGAGCGCGTCGGAGAGCCTGTTCTCCAGCAGCTTGACCTGCTTGACGAGGCGGGCGTTCTGGGCTTGGGCGTTTGCCAGCTCGGTGTGTATCCAAGCTGCGGAGGTGGCGCCGACTGTTGGGCTGGCCGTGTTCCGTTGGGCTTGCTCAACAGCGGCGCGTAGCTCCGGATGGCGGTAGATGAAGGAGTGGTGGACGCGGGCGGCTCGTGCCACGGAGGAGACGGTGATGTCGTGTGCGGCCTCGGTGAGGGCGGTGAGGGCTTGCTGTACCCGGTCGTGGCGCCGGGCGGCGTCGCCGGCGCGGGCTGCGGCGAGCGCGGTACGGGCCGCCTTCATGGGCGCCGGCCTGGTCCGGGTAGATCGGCCGTGGGTGCGAGGACGCTGGGCATGCCGAGGGAGACGTGTTGGCGGACTTGCCGGACGGTGGCGCAGGCGAGCTTGATGTGGGCTTGTTCTTCGTCGGTGAGGTTGGCGAGGTCGGTTTCGACTCGGCGGATGAGGTGGCGGACTTTGGTGATCTCGGTGTCGCTGGGGGTGGCTTCAGCGCGGGCCCAGTCGTCGAGGTCGGTGGTGGCGAGGACGCGTTCGCGTTCGGCGAGGAGCCGGTCGAGGTAGCTCCGTAGTTCGGGGAGGTAGGAGGCGTCGGTGCGGAAGTGGCCGCAGCCGAGGCATCGCAGGCGGTAGGGGCATGCGGTGCCGCCGGCTTTCACGGTGGAGGGTTCGGCGCAGACGCCGAACGGGACGGCGACCTGGCCGACGCCGCGGCGGGCGCGTTCGCTGTCGAGGAGCCGGGTGACTTCTCGGGCCAGATGCTGGCCGGTGCCGTCGTACTGGTGGGCCGCGAGCTGGTCGACGGCTTTGCGGGTGCGCTTCTCGGTGATCCGGTAGTAGATCTGCGTGGTTTCGGTCGATCGGTGACCCATGAGATCGCGCAGGACGTCCATGGGGGTGCCGGCGTCGGCGTGCCGCTGGGCGTAGCTGTGGCGGTAGGCGTAGGGGACGAGGTATTCGCGGGGAAAGGCGGTGCCGTCGGGCAGCGTCGGTGCGGGAAGGCTGTCGACCCGTAGCCGGTGCGCCTGGGTGAGGGTCGTCGCTCTGATCGCTCGGGCGCCATGCGAGTTGCGCTGCTTGGCGGGCAGCAGGACCAGCTGCCGGTCAGGGATGTTCGGGAACCGGTCTCGGGTGCGCTGCTGCTGATCGCGGATCAACTGGGCGGTACTGGCGGTGATCGGGAGGCGTCGCCCGATCCGGTTGGCTTTGAAGTCGGTGTAGACCAGCACGTCGTTGCCGTCGGCGTCCTGGTCTAGGCATTGCAGGGGTAGCTGGCAGATCTCGTCGGGCCGGCGCCCGGTGTCCATGAGAAGCTCCACGGCCACGCGGAACTCCCGCGCGATCTGTTTCTCCAGCTCCGGCAGCCCCGCGATGAGGGCATGGAAGACGGAGGGAGGCAGCGCCCGCCAGGACTGCTTGCCGGGGGGGGTGGCTGGGAGGTCGCCGCGGCGTATCGAGAACTCGCCCGGTAACCCGGCCATGGGTTTTTCCGGTTTGGTGAGCCCGGCGTCGCGACAGGTCGTCAGGACGGCCTTGACGTGTCGCACGATCTTGACGTGCTGGGTCGCGGTGAGCGTGCCGGTCTGGTGGAGGTGGCTGAGGCGGGTCAGGAACGCCAGGATGTCGCCGCGCCCCAGCTCGCTGGGCTCGGCGCCCGAGTCACGGCGATACAGCCGCAGGCTCTCGGAGAGCAGCGCCATCGAGTTCACGTGGTCACGTAAGACCTTAGAGGACGTCTTATCCTGATTCATGTTTGCCTTTTCGGGACGATTTGCGGGGCTTCGTGGCTTCTACTCGAGCGACATGGCGCCCGGCGAACGGTCATGGTGGCGTCGTTGGCCGCGCCACGCAGGCAGTGAATTATTCCGATGTCCATTGCGGAAATGTGATGATCACTGAGCGCGATTCCAAACTGCCCAAGCGGTGGGCTTCTGAGCATTTCGGCATGTGCACACCGGACCGTTTCTAGGCGCATACCGCGACTGAGCTGGTCACAGTCGGCGGTGTCCGCGGCGGCGGGCTTCACGCCGTAGGACTTTCCGAGGCGCTTCTACACGGATACCTACTGTCGAAGGTCGGTCGTCGCGGGACCGGCTGGGACGGCGGGGGTTCGAGGCCATGTCCAGGCGGAGCGCAGGATGAAGGCCAGGAGCAGCACCTCGAGTCCGATGGAGAGGCCGTAGAAGGAGGCCCACTCCCAGGATTCCCCTACCGCGTTGATCACCGAGTAGGGGATGTAGAGCGATGCCACGACGAGGTTCGTGGCGCGGTTCACCCGGGCGGGCAGCGTCATGGAGAGCACCACCATCAGGATCGGGATCGACATGGACACGAGGAAAGTGGTCAACAACGTCGAGCTGATGTCGAACTCAAAGACGACGCCAACCAGGATGTCGTCGAGGGCGCCAGGCTTGTAGAGGTGGAAGTAGTCGACGTAGATGTAGAAGAACATGAAGCTGGTCCACGCGGCGGCGAGCTTGGCCTGCACGGGGATCGGCGGGTTGTCGAGCACGTTCGGGGTGTTCGTTCGGATGGTCATCGGTTCTTCTTTCGAGAGGAGCGGTCCGTCCGCCGAAGTGGCGGCAGGTCTGGGCGTGCATACGCACGGTTGGGTCGTTCTCGTCGGTCCGGTCATCCGACGGTGACGACGACCTTCCCTCGGGTATGGCCGGCCGCGACGTAGCGGAGGGCGTCGGCTGCTTCGTCGAGGGGGTAGGTGCGGTCGATGACGGGCGTGACCTGCCCGGTCGTGACCAGTTCGGCCAGGGTGAGCAGGTCCTGGCGCTTCCCGACCGACGTGAAGGGCCTCAGCTGCTGACGGGTGAACCCGGACAGCACGCGCGCCTTGACGATCCGACCGAGGGGGCCGAGCCAGCGGCCGCCGCGTCCACTGTTCGGGATGAGGGTGCCGGTGGGCGTCAGCACTCGGCGGACAGCAGCCAGCGGCTTCGCTTCCACGTTGTCGAGGATGACGTCGTAGCGCTTCTCGGTGCGGGTGAAGTCGGTCCTCGTGTAGTCGACGACGTGGTCGGCACCGAGCGACCGGACCAAGTCGACGTTGCGGGTGCTGCACACACCCGTCACCTCGGCGCCGAAAGCCTTGGCGATCTGCACGGCGAAGGAGCCCACACCGCCCGACGCGCCCGTGACCAGCACCGTCTGGCCCGGTCGAACCTTCGCGATGTCACGCAATGCCTGCAACGCCGTCATGGCCGACGTGGGCACCGCTGCCGCGTCCACGACCGACAGGTTGGCAGGCGTGGACACGAGGTTGTCCGCCGGGACGCAGGCGTACTCCGCGAGCGTTCCGGCGGTGCTCCAGCCGAACACCTCGTCGCCGGGGCGGAGAGCGGTGACATCCTTCCCGACCGCTGTCACCACGCCGGCGAGGTCCCTGCCAGGGATGCCGTGACGCGGCCGGCGGAGCCCGAACGCCAGGCGCACCACGTACGGCACACCGGTCATGACGAAGTAGTCGCCAGGGTGCACCGAGGCCGCGCCCACGTGGACGAGCACATCGCCTCGACCGGGCAGCGGCAGCCCGACGGCGGACGACTCGAGCACTGAGGGCGGCCCGTAGCGGTGGTGGACGGCGGCCCGCATCGTCGCCGGCCCGGCCTGACTCGACCCGGCTCCGGCACTCGATCGCTGTTCGATTCCCACGGAAGCCTCCTCACGTCCGAGCCGCAACTCTCGCAGACTCGTACACCGTACGTCGTACACTGTACGATGACCGTACGCTGTACGATTGTCAAGCCGTTCGAGGTAGCGAGGAGAACCGTGTCTGCGAGGGAACAACGCCAGGTCGCGTCAGACGCGGTGCTGAGCAAGCGGCGGTTGGTGGCCGAGGCGGTCCGGCTCGCTGACCGCGAGGGGGTCGACGGGCTGAGCATGCGCCGGCTGGCTGGCGCGCTCGGCGCGGGCGCGATGTCGCTCTACCACTACGTGGCGAGCAAGGAGGAGTTGCTGGACGCCATGATCGACGTCGTGTTCGAGGAGATCGAGCTCCCGCCCGAAGAGGCCGACTGGCAGTCGGCGATGCGACGGGAGGCGGTATCCGCCCGACAGGTTCTCGCACGCCACCCGTGGGCGATCGCCCTGATGGAGTCGCGGACATCGCCGGGGCCCGCGAACCTCCGCCACCGCGAAGCGGTCACCGCCTGCCTGCGGAGGGCTGGCTTCTCGGTCGTGATGGCGACGCACGCCAATTGGTTGCTCAACAGCTATGTCTACGGTTTCGCCCTGCAGGAAGCCAGCCTGCAGTTCGACACCGCCGATGAGTTCGCGGACATGACCGAGGACGTCTTCCTGCCCCAGCTTCCTCCTGACGAGTTCCCCTTCCTCAACGAGTCCGCCGCGGCGCTAGTGGCTGCCGGCTACGACCCGGCGGAGGAGTTCATCTTCGGCCTCGACCTCGTCCTAGCCGCCCTCGAGCCCCTGAGAGCCTCCGCATAGCGACGCTCACGGACCGTCGCGCGGCCCACTGCACCGCAGTTCCGAGCCATAAGGGGGTTTCCAGCGGCGCCGGCTCGGCGAACACCTCGCGCAGCGCCGTCACCGTCTGCGGCATCCGGTAGCGCGGGTGCCGGTAGCCAGCGAGCCAGCGAACATTGCGCACCAACACCGGCTCCGGCGCGTCAACCAGTCGGTACTCCCAGCCGACCAGCTCACACGCCGTGTGCGTCGCGGCGAACGCCGCCGCGTCGCGCGGCTTGATTCGGTCGGCCGGTCGGCAGTCCACAACCAGGCCGCGGCCGTCGACGAGCCGCGCGAAGTAGTCCGGCGCCCAGGTAACTTCCCCACCTGATGCGGCGCGGCCCAACGGGTCGCGCCGCAGTCTCATGCCCTATCCGAGCGTCATCAGTGGATCGGGGGTCGGGGCAACCACGTCGTGCTGGACCTTGACGGGGTTGCTGTAGCCGCCGGCGACGGTGGCAGGGTCAGCCGGCCCAGCGGTAGCGACGCTGCGGTCGCCCGGCCGAGCCGTACCGGAGCCGGACCTCGGCCTTGCCCGCGGTGACGAAGTGCTCGAGGTATCGGCGCGTGCTGACCCGGGACAGGCCGATCCGTTCGGCGCACTCGCTCGCGGAGAGGTCGCCGTCGCAGGCTCGCATCGCCGCGGCGATCAGTGCGGACGTGTCCGCCGTCAACCCCTTGGGCAGCGGGGCGGACGTCGTCCGCAGCGCCACGAACAAATTGTCCACGTCGGCTTGCTCCACGTCCGTCGTCTCGGCCAGCCGACCGTACGCCGCGGCGTAGCGTTCCAGCCGGTCGCGGAGCACGTCGAAGGTGAACGGCTTCAGCACGTAGTGCACGACGCCGCCGTGCAGGGCCGACCGTACCGTCGACACGTCCCGGGCGGCGGTCACCGCCAGCACATCGGGGCCGTCGCCGTCGCCGCCTTCCCGTAGCCGCCGCAGCACCTCCAGACCGCTGAAGTCCGGCAGGTAGATGTCCAGCAGCACCAGATCCGGCCGCAAGGCTTCCACCTGGGCCAGCGCGTCGGCGCCGGTATGCACGACCCCGACCGTCTGGAATCCCGGCACCCGGTCCACGAAGCCGCGGTGCACCCGGGCCACCATGAAGTCGTCGTCGACGACGAGCACCCGGATCACGAGATCGCCTCGAGCTCGTACGGAAGACGGGCCGTGAACGTCGAGCCGGACACCTGCACTGTGCCGCCGCGGTGCACGCAGATCAGCCGGATCATCGCCAGCCCGAGCCCGTGATGGCCGTGCGCCTCGTCCTTGGTGCTGTAGCCCTGCTGGAAGACCCTGCCGGCCAACTCGGGGTCGACGCCGGGGCCCGTGTCGGTGACCGTCACCAACACCTCACCTTCCCCCGCCCGCACGGTCACCGTGATGCGTCCGCCCGCATCGACCGCGTCGAAGGCGTTGTCGACCAGATTGCCCACCACGGTGACAAGGTCGCTGGAGAGCCGATCGCTGACCGGCGGCAGGTCGGTGCCGTCGCCGATGGCCAGCGTGACGCCCTGCTCGCCGGCGAGGCTCGCCTTGGCGATCAGCAGCGCGGCCAGCGCGGTGTCCCGGACGACCCGGGTCACCTCGCGGTCGAGGCTCTCGTGCAGCTCGCTGGTGCGGTTGATGTAGCGGACCACCTCGTCGTGCTCGCCGAGCTCGACCAGGCCGGCGATGGTGTGCAGACGGTTGACGAACTCGTGCGCCTGTGCCCGCAGCGTGTCGGTGGTGTTCCTGCTGACGTCCAGTTCGCGGCGCAGGGCGGTCAGCTCTGTGCGGTCGCGCAGCGTGGTCACCGACCCGACCGCGCGGTCGCGCATGACCACCGGCTGCCGATTCAGCACGACGACCCGGTCGTCGCTGAGCACCACCTGGTCGACGCCCTCCGAACGACCGGTGAGCACGTCCAGCAGCGCCGGTTCCAGGCCCTGGTCGTGCAGCGGACGGCCGACCGCGTCGGCCGGCATGCCGAGCAGCCGGATGGCCTCGTCATTGGCGAGGGTGACGCGGTGCGCGGAATCGGTGCCGATGACGCCTTCCTTGATGCCGTGCAGCATCGCCTCGCGGTGCTCGACCAGGCCGACGATCTCCCCGGGTTCCAGGCCGAGTGTCTGCCGTTTGACCCGCCGGGCCAGCAGGAGCGAGCCGCCGGCTCCCAGCACCGTGCCGAGCACGAGATAGGTGAGCAGATTCGCCAGGGCGGCCGCGAGCTGGTCGATCAGGGTGGGATAGGTGCGACCGACGATGATCAGACCCATGAAACGGCCGTCCCGCTCGTCGAGGACCGGCACGTGCGCGGTCAGTGACTTGCCGCCCTCCGAGCTGACGCCCACCCAGGACCGGCCGGTGAGCCCCGGGCTGTCGCCCATCGGGGCCGCGCGGCCCGCGTCCGGGCCGGTCACGATCGTGCCGGCAGCGTCGGTGACCATGACGTACGACGCACCGGACACAGCTCGGGCGCTCTCCGCGACCGTCTCCAGGGCCTCGCGGCCGAGCGGGTTGCCCAGGCCGAGCCGCACGGTCCGGTTGATCGCCGTGTTCTCGCCGACGGACCTCAGCCGCTCACCCTCGACACGGCGGAAGGCGGCGTCCGACTCGGTGATCGACACCGCGGCGACGGCACAGACGACCAGCAGCACGATGGCCAGCTGCAGGATCAACAGCTGGCCGGCCAGCGACAGACGCTGCCTCACGGTGCACCTCCTGGTCGGTGGCGTGCGCGTCCACAGCAAAGTGCGTCGGCGCCGCGGAAGCAAGACCGATCTGGCGTCATTCGCCGCAACGGCGCAAGATGCGGTACGAAGGAGGTGCGGATTGCGGCGGCGGACGATGCTCACAGGCGCGCTGGGCGGTGCACTGGTGGCCGTTTTGCAGGGCTGCGCCGCCACCGATGGCGATCTGTCCGATCTGCGGGTGATGGTGCCGAATCCGCCCGGTAGTGGGTATGACATCACCGCCCGGGTTCTGGCCCGCACGCTGGACGCGGCCGGCATCGCCCGCGGCGTGGAGGTGTTCAACCTGCCCGGCGGCAGCGGGGTGGTCGGGCTGCGGCGCCTCGCGTACGAGCACGGCAACGGCCGCCTGGTGATGCTGATGGGGCTGGGGCTGGTGGGCGCCGAACTCGCGGCCGGTACGCCGGCGACCCTGGCGGGCACCACGCCCGTCGCGCGCCTCGTCCAGGAGCCGGCGATCCTCGTCGTCCGCCGCGACTCGCCGTACAGCTCGCTGGACGAGCTGATCGACGGGTGGCGCGCCGACCCGGCCGGCGTACGGGCCGGGGGCGGCTCGTCGGTCGGCGGACCGGACCACCTGGCCACCATGCTGCTCGCCGAGTCGGTCGGCCTGTCCCCCGCCCGCGTCGCGTACACCCGGCACGACGGCGGCGGCGACCTGCTCGCGGCCATCCTCGGCCGCGAGGTGGAGTTCGCGATGTCCGGGCTGAGCGAGTACGCCGACCAGATCAGGTCGGGTCAGCTGCGGGCGCTCGCCGTGACCAGCGAACGCCCGGTCGACCAGGTCGCGGCACCGACCGTACGCTCGGTCGGCTTCGACATCGTCGTCAACAACTGGCGTGGGATCGTCGCCCCGCCCGGCCTGTCCGCGCCGGACGCGGAGGCGATCCGGGCGGTGATCGCGGCGCTCGACGCGTCGCCGGACTGGGCCGACGCGCGCGCCCGCTTCGGCTGGACCGACGCCTACCTGGGCGGTGACGCCTTCGCCCGGTTCATGGCGGACGAGCGTAGCCGGGTGGCTGGCGTCCTGAACCGGCTCGGCGTCACCGCCCAGGCCTGAGCGCGGCTGTGCCTGCCCGCAACGGAAGACCGAAGCCAAGAGCCTGAGTCCCCCGCAGCGGAAGACCGAAGCCAAGAGAAGGTGGGATCAATCGTCCTCGGCGAACGTCAGCCGCTCGGCCACGGCTGGCCTCCCCCGCAGCCGCGCCACGATCCGCGGCAGGTACGGCACCAGCAGCGCCACCACGACCAGGGCCAGCAGGATCGCGGTGAGCGGACGGCTCACGAAGACCGTCAGGTCGCCGTCGGAGAGCACGAGCGCCCGGCGAAACTGGAGTTCCATCATCGGCCCGAGGATCAGCCCGAGGATGACCGGCGCGATCGGAAAGTCGAAGTGGCGCATCCCGAAACCGATCACCCCCACGCCGTACGCGATGAAGACCTGGTTGACGCTGCCGGTGGCGGCGTACACGCCGAGGGTGGCGAAGACGAGGATGCCCGCGTACAGGATGGGCCGGGGAATCTGCAGGACCTTGACCCAGACCCGGATGAGCGGGAGGTTCAAGGCCAGCAGCAGCACATTGCCGACGTAGAGCGAGGCGATCAGCGCCCAGACCAGTTCGGGTGAGCGGTCGAAGAGCTGCGGGCCGGGCTGCAGGTTGAAGATCTGGAACGCGGCCAGCATGACGGCGGCGGTCGCGGACGTCGGGATGCCGAGGGTCAGCAGCGGCACGAGGACGCCGGAGAAGGCCGCGTTGTTGGCCGCCTCCGGGCCGGCGACGCCCTCGATCGCGCCCTTGCCGAACTGGGCACGGTTCTTCGAGCGGTGCTTCTCGTAGGTGTAGGACAGGAACGTGGGGACGTCCGCTCCGCCGGAGGGCAGGGCGCCGAAGGGAAAACCGACCGCGGTGCCGCGCAGCCACGGCGCCCACGAGCGGCGCAAGTCGTCGCGGCTCAGCCAGCCCCGCCCGGACGAGCCGGGTTCCAGGGGCGTCACGTGCTCGGGCAGGCTGCGCATCCGGCTGGCCACGTGCAGCGTCTCACCGATCGCGAAGAGCCCGACGATCACCACCACGATGTCGATGCCCTCCAGCAGTTCCATCGTGCCGAAGGTGAACCGAGCCTGACCGGTCAGCCCGTCGATCCCGACGAGACCGAGGAAGAGACCGAAGATCAGAGACATCATTCCGCGTACGAGGGAACGGCCGACCAGGGCCGTGACCGCGACCATGGCCAGCAGCGCCAGCGCGAAGTAGTCGGCGGCCCGGAACGTGGTGGCCAGTTTCGCCACCGGCTGGGCGAACAGGCTCAGCAGCAACGTGGAGATCGTGCCCGCGACGAACGATCCGATCGCCGCCGTCGCGAGGGCCGCCTTGGCACGGCCGCGACGGGCCATCTGATAACCCTCGATGGCGGTCGCCACGGACGAGGACTCACCCGGCGTGTTCAGCAGGATGGACGTGGTCGACCCGCCGTACATGGCGCCGTAGTAGATGCCGGCGAACATGATGAACGTGCCGATCGGATCGTCCAGGCTGAACGTGACGGGCAGCAGCAGGGCGATGGTCAGCGCGGGGCCGATGCCGGGCAGCACGCCGACGAAGGTGCCGAGGGTGACGCCGATCGCCGCGTACAGCAGATATTCGACAGTGAGCACTGTGCCGAAGCCGGCGAGCAGATCACCGAAGACGTTCACAGCGGAAACACCCCCGCGGGTAGGAAGATGTCGAGGAACCGGGTGAAGCCCAGGTAGACGGCGATCGGCAGCAGCACGGCGACGATGAGGTCACGGACCAGGTTGCGGCTGCCGAGCACCCGCGCGGTGGCTACGGTGAACAGCGCGGCGGAGACGACGAAACCGGCGTACTCCAGCGCGACGGCAAAGCCCACCAGGGCGGCCAGGACGCCGGCCGGAGCCCACCAACCGGGCTTGTGCTGCTCCTCGGGCGTTACCTCGGCCTCCGGGCCGCTCTCCTCGGCGGAGTCCGCGGACGCTTCGCCGGCGGTCTCGGGCATCAGCCGCGACTGCGGCCGCGGTCGGAGCTGCATGACGAGGTAGACGCCGGCGACGGCCACCCACGCGACGGTCACGACGACCGGCGCGAGCCGCGGGCCTTGCAGGCCGAAGTCACCCTCGGCCGTCACCGCCGACCAGAGCAGGAGAAGGCCGGCGACGAGCAGGACGCCGGCGAGGAGGGCGTGGGCGGAGATGCCGGTGGGACGGCCCGTGGCGGGCCGCCCCACCGGCTCGGAAGGTGGCCGCATTTAGCCCAGCCCGATGTCGGTCAGGACGGTCGTGATGCGCTCGTTCTCGCTCGTGAAGAAGGTGGCCGCCTCATCACCGCTCTTGTAGAAGTCTTCCCAGCCCTGCGCCTGCATCGCCGAGGTCCAGCCCGGGGACGAGTGCAGCTTGTCGATGAAAGCGGTGACCGCGGTCTTGTCGGCGGCGCTGATGCCGGGGGGTGCCACGACTCCGCGCCAGTTCATCAGCTCGACGTCGAACCCCTGCTCCTTGATGGTCGGCGCGGGCTTGCCGCCGCCCACGTCGACACCGGTGGCGCCGGAGACGGCCAGGGCCCTGACCTTGCCCGCGGCGACCAGGTCCTTGAACTCGCTCTGCCCGGAGACCGCCGCGGTGAGGTCGCCGGCGAGCAGTGCCGCCTTCGCCTCACCGCCGCCGGAGTACGCGACGTACTTCATCGCCTTGGGGTCGGCGCCGGCCGCCTTGGCGAGCAGTCCGACCAGGATCTGGTCAGTGCCGCCGGCCGAGCCGCCACCCCAGTTGACCGAGGCCGGGTTCGCCTTGGCGTCGTCCATCAGCTGCTTGAGCGTCGTGTACTTGGACTTCGCCGGTACGACGATGACCTCCTGCTCGGCGGTCAGCGTGGCGATCGGCGTGACCTGGTCGAGCTTGACCGGCGACTTGTTGGCCACCACGCCGCCGACCATCACGAGTCCCATGACCATCAGACGATGCGGGTCGCCCCGGTGCTTGGCGACGAGTTGGGCCAGGCCGATGGTGCCCGCCGCGCCCGTCACGTTGGAGACCTCGACACCCTTGTCGAGCAGCTTGCCGTCGGTCATGGCCTTCTGCATGGTGCGTGCGGTCAGGTCCCATCCGCCGCCCGGCGCGGCCGGCACCATCAGCTGCAGTGTCTTCGTCGGGTACCTGACCTCGCCACCGGCCGTATTGCTGCTGCCGGCGGTGTCCTTCTGGCAGCCGGCGGCGGTTGCGACGAGCAGCGCCGCCGCCGAGGCCGCGAGAATCCGGCTCGACCGCCGAGCGGTCGGCGAGAGTATGTCCATGGTCCGCACGGCGGTCCTCCTCAGATCGGCGCATTACCGCGCCGTTAGGGATGTGTTGCGCCGATGCTGCGGCCGGACCGTCCCGCCGTCACGCTTACGGTCACGGTGTTCGTTGTGGCCTTTCTGGTCGTGCGCAGTGTTCCGACGGTGACGGGCGTCGGCTAACCTTCCGCGCATGCCGAACGACGACGACGCGGACCGGACGGTCGCGTCCGGTGCACGGGCGCTGTACGACGCCGGCACCACCCGGCTGCGCCACGGCGACCCGGCCGGAGCCCTCGCCGAGCTGGACCGCAGCCTCGCCATCGACGACGCGTTCGCGCCTGCCTGGGTGAACCGGGGCATCGCCCTCACCGATCTCGGCCGCGCGGACGAGGCGCGTGCCTCCTTCGACCGGGCGCTCGCGCTGGACGCCGAGCTCGTCCCTGCCTGGCGCTGCCGGGCGATCCTGCGGGCCCGCCAAGGCGACCAGGACGGGGCGATCGAGGACTACGCGCGGGTGACCGCCCTGCGGCCCGGCGACCACGGCGCCCATCGGGAGCTGGGCGACGCGCTGGCCGCGCTGCCCGCAGACGGACACGTCGACGAAAGGCCGGACGGACGACTCCGGCAGGCAGTGGCCGCCTACGACCAAGCCCTCGCGCTGGACGCCGGCGACGCCGGCGCCTGGGCCGGCAAGGCACGTGTACTAGCGATGCTGGCGCACGCGGCGCAGTCCGTGGAACGCGCGAGCCGAGTCGCCGGGATCGCCCCTTGGGTGTCGTTCCCGGCGGCGCACCAGGAGCTGTCCCGGCACCTCGACGCGGCGGTGACACGGTTCCCGCAGACGGCGTGGTTCCGGCACGAACGGGCGTTGGCGTACCGGCAGGTGGGCGACGCGGCCGGGGAAATCGCGCAGCTGCAGGCCGCCTGCGACCTGAACCCCGACAGCGGCGCCGGCCACTACGAACTGGCGCGGGCCTACGCGGCGGACGGACAGCACCAGCAGGCCCGACGCAGCCTCGACGCCGCGGTGGCGCGCGACCCGGCGCTGCACGGCCGCGCCGCCGAGGTGCTCGGCGATGGGGCACCCGCCCGGGGCGGGATGGAGCAGTGACGCTACCGGTACGCCTGCGCGTGGACGTCGGGCGGCGGTCTGCTGTGGGCGGTAACGCCGACGGAGGTGCCCGGCACGGACCGGGTGGTGGCGATCGATCCCGCCCGCTGGACGCTGGCCAGCGCGGTCACCGTACGCGCGCCTAGCACCAACCAGGCCTGCTACACCATCATCCCCGACCCGCTCGCCGACCGGATCGGAGTGCTCGGCCTGCTCGCCGACAGCGACGGCGCGTACCTGAGCTGGCCGCGGTGGGACGGCGCCGCCGTCGTGGCCGGCGAGCCCGGCCCGGACACGCTGCTCACCGACGTCCGCGGCGACGGCCTGGAGTACGCGGCGGTACTCGACGGCTATCCCAGCGAGCTGGTCACCGTCGACCTCGCGACGCAGACACCGACCGGACGGCTCACGATGAGCGCGGCGGCCGACACCGACGACGCGGACGACACCTGGTACTTCAACACGTTCTACCTCGCCGGCGGCCACCTCGCGGCGTTCACCCGGGAGGAGCACCTGCTGCTGCTCAGCCCGGACCCGCTGCGCCCGGTCGCCGAGCTGCGCCTCGAGGGATACCGGTTCGCGCCGTTCGACGGGTACGCCTGCGACACTGCGCAGGTCGCCGGGCCACACCTGAGCGGAGTGGGGCGGTGGACGGACACCCGGCTGGTCGCCATGCACTCCGAGGCCGGTACCACCGTCACCCGCCTCTACGATCTGAACGGCGTCGGCTAGCCGAGGAGACCGTGGATCAAACCAGTTGAGCTCGCGTCTCGTGCCGGCCTGCGTCTCTGAGTGAGTGTTTGAGAGCGGTGTCGCACGGCGTGTCCGCGGCGGTGGTCGAGGCAGCGTGACTCTGTTTCGGTGGAGCGTGAGCGGAGGTATCCGTCGGACTTGACCGATGAGCAGTGGGAGATCGTGGAGCCGATGCTCCCCCTGATCAAGGAACCGGGCCGGATCCCGAAGCATCCACGCCGGGCAATCGTGGACGCGATCCTCTACGTGGTGCGTAGCGGCTGTTCGTGGCGGCAGCTACCGGTCGACTTCCCGCCCTGGCAGACCGTGTACTGGCAGCTCCAACAGTGGGAGAAACGCCAGGTCACCGAACGGATCCTGGAGGAACTACGCGAGCAGCTGCGGATCGCCGAGGGGCGCGAGCCCGAGCCGTCGGCGGGGTCATGGACTCGCAGTCGGTCAAGGCCGCCGACACCGTCGGGCGAGACAGCCGCGGCTACGACGCCGGGAAGAAGATCAACGGCCGCAAGCGGTTCATCGTCACCGACACCCTCGGCCTGCTCGTCGTGGTGTGCGTGATGTCGGCGTCCTGGCAGGACCGCGATGGCGCGAGAACGACGCTGCTCAGCACCTACCTGACCTCGCCGATCCGGCATGTGTTCGCTGATCAGGGCTTCGCCGGCCGACTGGTCGACTGGGCCGCCGAGACGCTCAAGACCACCGTCGAGATCGTCCGCAAGCCCGTCGACCAGCAAGGGTTCGTCGGGCACCCCAAACGGTGGGTGGTCGAACGCAGCCTCGCCTGGCTCACCGCGCACCGCCGCCTGGCCCGCGACTACGAACGTGATCCCGAGGTCTCCGAAGCCCTGATCCGCTGGGCAGCGATCAACACCATGGTCCGCCGCCTCGACCGCGGACGGCCCGCCACCCGGCAAACCCGCCGGACGTTCAGCACGCCCGGATAACAGCCCTCTCAAACACTCACTCAGATTCCTGCACGGGCCCACCAATGAAGACATCGGGATGCGCCAGATACGCCCGCAAATAGCGAAACTGGAAGACGGCACCCCCATCCGCATAGAGGTGATCGATCGTGAGCTGCAAAGGCGCGTCGAACACGCCCGCACCGAGCTCGCCGCGCGCCCCGACGGCATCAAGTTCGGCAAGTTCCCACCAGGCCGGCCGCACGACGACAACAACCTTCCCCCCGGACTGGCCGCCGTCCTCCCGCTCAGCGACGGGCCTCGCGGCGGCGAAATCGTCGTCTACTCCCACGCCGAGCTTGCACAACAGCAGCACTTCTCGCTCGAAGGCGTGGAAGCCGTCGCCGACCCGCCCGTCTGGACTCGGTTCGCAACCCTCAACGACGAACCCTACTCATCCACAACGAGACCGGAGAAGTCTGGTGGTTCCCAGACACCGGCGTGACCTGGCTCGACAGCACCGAGTTCGAGAAACTCACCGACGACGTCACCACGTTCATGACCGACTACCTGCTCGGCGACGGCTACCTCGACATCTGCGCCACCGACAACCAATGGGCAAGACTGCTCGTGGAGCTCGGCTGGGCCCAGGACGACGACGCGGAGGACTGACGTTGCCCGTCACCCACGGCCAACTGCTCGCACAATGGGGCGCACGCCGCATCATCTACTTCCCGCTCGACCGCTTCCTGTCCCGCATCCAGGTCGGCCCCGAAGCGTTCCCACCCGACGGGGCCATCCCCACCGAAGTACCGATCCTGTTCACCGTCGCGGTCACCGCACCCGATCTTGAGCTGTTCAGCCTATTGAACCTGCAACTCAGCGACGACCAGCCCACCAGCCTCATCGTCATCGGCTGCGTCCCCTCCGACCCCGACATGCTGTTCTGCCTCAACCCGGCAACCGGCGCCATCATGCTGCTCGACCTCGACCCCGAGCACCCCGGATACGAACTGGTCAACACCTCCTTCGCCCACTTCATCGAGTTCCTCTACCGCCTCGACGAACTCATCCAAACCGACCCCGGCGGCAGCGCCCGCGCCGACCAGGCCGCCACGCTACGCCGCGACCTGCATGATCTCGACCCCGACGCGTTCGAGGACCCCGAATCCTGGTGGTCCGCCGCCTTCGCGCAATTGCTCGCAAACCCTTAGTGGAGCCCGTATGCGACCCTTCGGTCCGCCGCCCGTGAGCTCTCGGAAAACTCGGCTCAGGGCGACCTGGTCACTTCGGCAGGCTGGCGTTCAGCAGCGGCGTCAGCGCCGCGGAGTACGCCGTGCTGATGTGGCTGCCGTCCTTCCACACCAGCAGGTTGCCGATCACCGCCGGGCAGACTTCGGCGGTGCAGAACCAGCCCTGAGAGTCGATCACCTTGGCGCCCAGGGAGGCGGCCTTCGCCGCGACCGCCTTGCGGCGGACCGGTTCGTAGAACGCTTCGGCGACCCGGGCGGAGCACTTGTCCACCGCGGACGGGTTGGTCACCATGCACTCCGGCGTCGAGTTGGGCGGCCACGGCGTGTCCAGCAGCAGCACGGGCACGGAGCCGGCCTTCTTGATCCGGTCCACCGTCTTGATCCAACCGGCCAACCAGAGCTTGTCCCAGTTCGACTTGTCCAGCAGTTTGTTGTCCGGCGAGACCAGGCCGTCGAAGTTGCCGCCGTTCGAGGAGAGCACCACGAACGTCGGGCGTTTCGCTGCGATCTCGTCGAGGACCTTCTCCCGCCATTCGGCGCATTCCCGGTAGGGACGTTTCAGCACCCTGTTGAAGACCAGCACCGACGAGGCCGGGCAGGCGCTCTTGGTGCGGGAGTACAGCTGGAGGCCACGCTTCTTGGCGATCGCGTCGACCGCCGGGAACCAGTGGGCGGCGTGCGAGTCACCGAGCAGGAAGATGCTCTTCTTGCCGTCCGGGTCGCCGTACAGGCACGGACCGTCCGGGGTGACGACCTCGTATTCGAGGTGGCACTGATCCTTGTAGATCACCGGCTGGTCGGTCGCCGCGGACTGCGGCGCGGGCCGCACGTTCGACGGTAGCCTCGTCCGCTTGGCGGACTCGGCGAGAAGCGTCTGCAGGACCGCCTGGGGATCGGCCGCCTTGGCGAGCAGGCTGGTAGGGTCCTCGACCGCCTCACCGGTCTCGACGGGCGGCGTGAACTGGCCCGCACCCAGGGCGACTCCGGCCGTGGCGGTCGACAGGACGAGCCCGACGGCGATGCCGCGCCGGGCCCGCGCCTTGATCCACGGTCCGTTCCGGGCGGGGTTCTCCACCAGGTGGTACGACAGGACGGCGACCACCAGCGAGGCGGCGGAGAGCGCCAGGCCCAGGCGCAGCGACGGCTCGCGGCCCAGCGCGGCCGGACCGATCATCAGCACCGGCCAGTGCCACAGGTACCAGCTGTAGGAGTACCGCCCGATCAGCTGGAACGGCCACGCCCGCAGCACCACGGCGACGCTGCCCCGCGGCGACGCGCAGCCGGCCGCGATGATCGCCGCGGAACCGAGGACCGGCAGCAGGGCGGCCGTGCCGGGGAACGCCGTGTTCTCGTCGTAGTGGAATGCCGACGTGATCACGGCAGCCAGGCCGGCCCAGGTGAGCAGGGCGGCGAGCGGGCCGGGCAGCCGGGCGAGCCGGGATGCGGCGACGGCCACGAGCGCGCCCACCGCCAGTTCCCAGGCCCGGGTGTGCGCACCGAAGTACGCCCACGGCGCCGCCGACTTCGTCTGCGTCACGGACGCGGCCAGCGAGATCCCGGCGACCGCGATCAGCGCCAGGGTGAGGGGGACCCGGGTCGCGGGCTTCCTCTCCGGGGTCTTGTCGACGACCGGCGCCACGACCTCCTTGCGCGGCTCGCCGGTCGCGTACCTGGGCATTCCGTGGCCTCTGGCCTGCTGAGCCGGCATCGGGCCACCCGGCCGGACCTGCGCGGAGCCCGCACTCCGCTGCGGCATGGGCATCGGACCACCGGGCCGGGCAGACCCGTAGCCCCAAGCCTGCTGCGCCGGAACCGGACCACCCGGCCGGACCTGCGCGGAGCCCGCACTCCGCTGCGGCATGGGCATCGGACCACCGGGCCGGGCAGACCCGTAGCCCCAAGCCTGCTGCGCCGGAACCGGACCACCCGGCCGGACCTGCGCGGAGCCCGCACTCCGCTGCTGCATGGGCATCGGACCACCGGGCCGGGCAGACCCGTAGCCCCAAGCCTGCTGCGCCGGAACCGGACCACCCGGCCGGACCTGCGCGGAGCCCGCACTCCGCTGCTGCATGGGCATCGGACCACCGGGCCGGACGGACGCGGAGCCCGTGGTCTGCCGTGCCGGAGTCGTCTCCGGGGCGTTCTTCGCGCGTCGGCGGGCCCAGATCGCGGCGTAGACCAGCATGAGCAGAGGCCAGACGAGATAGAACTGTTCCTCTACGGCCAGTGACCAGAAGTGCTGCAACGGTGACGGCGCGGCATCGGCGTTGAGGTAGTCGACGCCCTCGTCGGCGAGGCGCCAGTTGATGCCGTAGAACGTCGCGAAGAGGCCGTCCAGACTGATCGAGTGGAACCGGGTCGACGGCAGCCAGAACCAGGCGCCCGCTAACGTGGCGACCAGGACCAGCGCCGACGCGGGCAGCAGCCGGACCGCCCGGCGCGCGTAGAAGTCACTCAGCGAGATGGTGCCGGTGCGGTCCAGCTCCTTCAGGAGGAGCGTCGTGATCAGGAAGCCGGAGATCACAAAGAAGACGTCGACGCCCACGTATCCGCCGGCCAGGGTCGCCATGCCGGCGTGCGACAGGACCACGAGGGTCACGGCGATGGCGCGCATGCCCTCGATGTCGGGCCGGAAGCCGGAGTGTGCGCGCGCTTGCCCAGCCGCGGCCGAAACCTCGGAAGCGCGCGAGGGAACAAGAGAGTCGTGGATTACCGACATGACCTGCCTTCGCGATGATCCCCGCAGCGCTGACCCGCTCCACGGAGGGAGGGAGGATCGTACCGACCAGTAGGGCAGATCAGCCGCCCCGTACGCTGCTCTTGGCCGGTGGCCTTGATCTCATCGTCGCGCGGCGGGCGCCGGATGGCTCACCCGGCGGGCCGGGTGGTCGGCAGGATCGCGCGGATGGCTTCGGTGGTTCGGGCGTTTGGCCGTGGCGAAGCAACCTGCCGCTCACCTGGCAGCGGCGCCGTCCGTCGGTGGTGATGACTCGTGCGGCGTACGGAGCTGTCCCGCTGAAGGGACCCGAAGGTCAGCCCACGCCGAACTCTACGACCGCACACGGCCGGGCTATCCAGCTCAGCTCTTCAAGGACTTGGCAGTGCTCGGCGGCCTGACCCGGCAGTCTCGGGTGCTGGAAATCGGATGCGGCATCGGCCAAGCCACCGCGCCACTGGCCCAGCTCGGTTGCACCATCGTCGCCGTGGAACTCAGCCCCGAGATGGCAGCCGTGGCTCGACGTAACCTGCAAACATTCCCGAACGTGACCGTCGAGGTGTCCCCATTCGAGGACTGGATACCACCGGCCACCCCGTTCGACCTGATCCTGTCGGCGACCGCGTTTCACTGGATTGATCCGGATATCCGCGTCGGCAAGTCGGCGGACGTGCTCCGCCCAGGCGGCACACTTGCCGTGGTATCCACAGAACACGTCGCCGGCGGCACGGAAAGCTTCTTCGCGGACGTGCAGGAGTGCTACGAACGCTTCGACCCCAAGACTCCTCCAGGACTGCGCCAAACGCCGGCCGCAGACATCCCCGACGACCCGACCGAATTCGAGCGGTCTCAACGCTTCGGCTCGGCACAATTCCGCCGCTATGAGTGGGAGCAGACCTACACCACCAAGCAATACCTCGACCTGCTCATGACCTACTCCGGCCACCGCGCGCTGGCTGAACCAGCACGCGAGGGCCTCCTTGCCTGCATCGCCAACCTCATCAACCGAGACCACGGCGGCCAGATCAGCAAGCGATACCTGACCCAACTGACCCTGGCTCACACGGCAACCCAATGTCGACCGTGCTCCGGTTCGCGAACCGAGGTGTCCGGCTAGCGTCACCAGCCACCCCCACCGCTTCGGTTCCCGTCTAACAATCCTTCAGAATTCGTAAACTCACGGGAGACGTCGGTCCACCGCTCGACCGGTCGCACCACCACGGCGCGCACGCGCCAGTACACGCCCGGGACGACGGCGGCGGCGGTGCCGGTGATCTCGACGCGGACCTCGGTGGCGGTGCGGGTGACCGACACCTGTGGGCTCTTGAGCACCCCGTCGCCGATGGCGGCGAGGGTGTCGTTGCCTGCGCCCTGTCCGGCTCCGGCGCTGGACTGGTAGGCGGCGGCCGTGCTCGCCGCCCGGGTCGCGGCGGCCTGCGCGACGTGGCCGGCGTGCAGCCACACTCCGGCCTGGATGACGAACATGACGATGAGCAGCAGTAGCGGCATGGCGATGACCAGCTCGGCCGTGGCGCCGCCCGCGTCGGGGCGGGCGGCCACGCGCCGCCAGCGGGCACGCAGCCGCCCGGCCGTGCCGCGCGCCGGGGAGGAGGGGCGCGCGGCACGGCGGTCTCGGGGCAGGGTCACCGTGGGCATGGCAGTTTCAGCCGAGGTTGATGCTGTTGGCCTTGCCGGTGACCTTGGTGGCGATGATGGCGATGACCGCGATGGCCAGCACCACCAGCAGCGCTGTCACGAGGACGGCCTCGGTGGAGTAGCCGCCGTCCTTGGTGTCGCGCACCTGGCTCCAGCGGTGGCGGATCTCGGCGGTCAGGTAGCTCAGCAGTGCGGGCATGGCGTGGTCCTCCTTCGGATGCGGGCGAGTACGGAACGGTGGGAGCAGGCGCTGGGGCTGGTCAGCAGGGAGCGCAGGTGGCGGCGGCTGGTGTCCGTGCCGGGGACGGCGGTGAGGTACCAGACGAGCCGTTGATCGCTCACCATGCGGGGCCGTCCCGTCGGCACGGTGTGGCCTGCTGTCTCGTGGCGGTCGAGGTCATCGCAAATCCTTGGGTGTGCGGTCGGGTGAGGACGGCGGGGGGCTACCGACGCGGTGGCCGCAGGGCTGGCCGGGTGGTGCTCAGATGCACTTGGCGACGAGCACGACGACGGCCAGGACGGCGATCACCGCCAGGCGAAGACGGGGCATGAGCCACTGTTCGGTACTCACTTGCGGGCTCCTTCCAGGTCAGCGGGGCGGTGTCGAGATTGGTGAACTGGCCGGGGGTCTAGAGGCCGCCGAGGACGGCGGCGAGGGCGGGGTAGCCGAGGAAGATGAGGAAGCCGCCGAACAGGGCGACGATGGGCAGGCTCATGCGCTCGGTGGCGGCGTTGGCTTCGCCTTCGGCGTCGGTGAGTTACCGGTCGCGCATGGCCACCGCGCGTGAGCGCAGCGATGAGCGGACCCGGGCTCCTTCGGTGCCGGCCATGCCGACGGTCGCGGCGAGCTGCTGCAACTCGGCGACGGCGAGGCGTTGGCCGAGGGTGGCGAGGATGTCCCACGGTGGCACCCGCGCCAGCCGGGCCTCGGTCAGCGCGTACCGCAGCTCCGCGTACGCCGGACCCGAGCCGACAGCGGCGGCCTCGTCCAGGGCCTGATCGACCCCGGACCCGGCGGCCAGGGAGATGACCACCAGGTCGAGGAACGACGAGAGCGCGTCGCGGAATGCCGCCCGGTGCTTGGCCGCATCCGAGCGCACGGACAGCTCCGGCGCGAGGAACCCGGCCATGCCGAGCACGAGCGACGCGGCGGCGGGCATCGTGAACCCGGGTGCCATCCCGACGAAGGCGAGCAGGGTGGCCAGCACCGGTGGCACCAGGAGTCCGAAGACGGTGGCGGTGGCCCGCTCGGCGAGGTGCACGTCGATCGGCTTGTCCACCGTCGCCAGGTCCCGGCGGGTGCCCTTGGTGGGTAGGCCGAGGCGGCGCAGCCAGCGCACCGCCGGCGGCCCCACCGTCCGGCCCACCCGGGGGCGGCGGCCTCCTGTGCCTCGGCTTGGGCGCGGCGGCTCAGCCCGTACGGCGCGTCGAGGGCCTTGCCAGCCGGGGCGGCGGGGGTGCCCAGCCGACGACGATGAGCCACAGGCCGAGGCCGGTGCCGACGCCGAACAAGGCGGGTGGCCAGGCGGGTCACCTCGTCGCGGATTGGCTCGGGGCACTCGATGGAGCTGGTGGTGATGGCCTGCTCCAGCCCCGCCGTCCGCTACGAAGCCACCCTGCACATCACCGCCATCAACGAGTGGCTACACGCACTTCGAGACGCGCCCTAGTGGCCGGGCGCAACCGAGGAATGGGGCGACCGCTACCGGCAGCACTGCGCGTTGCGATCCTGGCCCGCCCCGGTGGCCGGCCGCAGCCCGACCGACCGGCCGCCGCCGACTACCACGCCCTGACCGCGTTACGATCCTCGCCCGGCCTGGTGGCCGGGCAACGCGATCGAGAGCGTCAACGCCGGTATCCGCAAGGCGGTCCGTGCCCGCGGGCACTTCCCTAACGAGCAGGCCGCGCTCAAATGCGTCTACCTGGCGCTGATGAACCTCGACCCGACCGGCGCCGGCCGCCGCCGGTGGACCATGCACTGGAAGGCATCCCTGAACGCCTTCCAGGTCGCCTTCGAAGGCCGGCTGACGCCGGCCGCCTACTGGTCCGTTCAACCACCAAGATCAGCCGTTAACTGGACAGTCCCGTCAACTGAGGTTGGCGAACGCTTCGACGTGACGAATCTTGCCGGCCACGATGAGGATGTCACCGGCGTAGACGATGGTGTCGGCCGTGGCGTAGGTGAAGTCCTCCCCGGGCCGCTTGATGGACATCACCGTGACGCCGTACTTGGAGCGCAGGGCGGCGTCGGCCAGGGTTTTGTCGAACGTCTCCTCGGGGGCGCGGGTCTTGACGATGGCGTAGTCGTCCTCGAACTCGATGAAGTTGAGGATGTGCCCGGTGACAGGTGCGCGACGCGTTCGCCCATCTCGTGTTCGGGGAGCACGACGTGGTGCGCACCGACGCGTTGCAGGATGCTGGCGTGTTGGCGGTTGATGGCTTTCGCCCAGATGTTGGGTACGCCGAGGTCGGCCAGCAGTGAGGTGGTCAGGATGCTGGCCTCCAGATCGGTGCCGATCCCGACGACGGCATGGGCGAAGTCGTGTACGCCGAGTTGCCGTAGTGCCTGCTCGTCGGTGGTGTTGGCGATCGCGGCGTGGGTGAGCCGGTCGGCGTAGTTCTGCACGACCGAGGTGCTGGAGTCGATGGCGACGACTTCCCATCCTTGGCGCATCAGCTCCAGTGCCAGGGAACTGCCGAACCGGCCGAGGCCGAGCACGGCGATGCGGTTGCTGGTGGCGGGGTTTCTAGCCAACGATGGGCCGCTCCTCGGGTAGTTCGTAGCGGCGGGTCCGCTCGCGCAGGGCGAGGGCGGCTGCGGCGGTGATCGGGCCGAGCCGGCCGATGAACATCAGCAGGGTGTGGACAGTCCGACGGTGCCGAACGCCGACGTGACCTCGAACAGCACCTGGTCCAGGCGGAACGGGGTGAGCGCCAGCAGGGTCAGGGTGCCGACGGCGACGGCGGCGACGCCGAGCAGCGCGATGGTCAGCGCCTGACGTTGCACCCCGCCGGGCAGTTTCCGGCCGATAGCGTGCACGCTGGGCTCACCGCGGATCTCGGCGAGGATGACGAAGCCGAGCAGCGCGAACGTGGTGACCTTGATACCGCCGGCGGTGCCGGCGCTACCAGCACCGATGAACATCAGCGCGTCGTGGATGAGCAGGGTGACGTCGGTGAACTCGGCCACGTTGAGGCTGTTGAACCCGGCGGTGCGTGGCATCACCGCGGTGGTGAACCCGGCGAGCAGCTTGCCGCCCATCCCGAGGCCGCCGAGCGTGCCGGGGTTCGACCACTCCGCAATGCTGATCGCCACCCACCCTGCGGCCAGCAGCACCACCGTCATCCCCACCGTGATCTTCGTATGGATCGACCACTTGCGGGGTGTGCGCAGCTCGCGGAGCAGCTCGAACAGCACCGGAAACCCGAGGCCGCCGATGATGACCGCGACCACGATCGGTAGGCAGATCAGCGGGTCGGTAGCGAACCGCATCAGCGAGTCGGGGTACAGGCCGAAGCCGGCGTTGTTGAACGCCGACACCGCGTGGAACACCCCCAGATAGATTGCGCGCGGCCAGCCGCATCCGTAGCCGGCGGGCCACCAGCAGCCCGAGCAGCGACGCCAAGGTCATGATCCCGAACCCGCCGATCTGGATCAGCCCCAGGATCACCACCTCCCCGAACCCGACCAGAAGGTACCGGTGCCCTCGATCACCAAACCGGTCACGCACACCGCCGACGTCGCCGTGAACAACGCCGTCACCAGACCAGCACTGCGGCCACTCTCGGTAGCGAACGGCAACGCCAGCAACCCTGAACCGACCAGCACCGCCGCGGCGAACCCGAGGACCACCATCCGGGCCGGATGCCGCACCGTCCGCGCCAGCGGCCCGGTCACCAACCCCGGTAGCCGCCACCGCCGCACCACAGCCAGCGCGCGCCAGGCCCCCCGCCCTCGCAGCCCGCACACCGCCGCCGGCCCGCACACGCCACCGCGACGACCCCGCCGATTCCGGCGGTCGGGCCAGTGGCATCCACAGCAGCAGTGCGATGCCAAGCCCGACCACGAGGAACATGCCCGCGATCAGCAACAGGCCCAGCAGCAGTTGCCCCCGATCGAGTCCATCAGCACATGATCCATGCCGCTGCGGTATTCGCTGGCAGCGCCCGCTGCATCCCGAAGATCTACCAGCAGCGCCACGCCGTCCAGTGCGGCATCAACCGGCTCAAACGCCACCGCGCCGTCGCTACCCGGTTCGACTCGCCGTTCGCTACGAAGCCACCGTGACTATCGCCGCGATCAACGAGTGGCTATGACTTCGATACACGGCCTAGTACTGCAACGGCACTCAGCAGGCGAAACGAGTTCATGATCGGGTCGTTGGTCATGGTGTGACGAATGTCGATGTTGCGGTGTGGTCGGCGGAATTGGATCGGTTGCATGCCCGGATCGCGGGCCGGTTCACGCGTGCGGAGCCGCGGCGGCGGGCCCGGCAGTACCTGTGCGGGCTGGTCGCGGGCCTGGATCGGACCAATGGTTGGACCCTGGCGGAGCAGGCCGGCGATGTGTCGCCGGACGGAATGCAACGCCTGTTGCGGTGGGCGGACTGGGACGTCGACACAGTCCGTGACGACGTGCGGGACTACGTGGTCGAGCACCTCGGCGACCCGCAGAGTGTACTGATCATTGACGACACCGGCTTTCTGAAGAAGGGCGTGAAGTCCGCCGGCGTGGCCCGTCAGTACTCGGGAACGGCCGGCAGGGTCGAGAACTGCCAGGTCGGGGTGTTCCTGGCTTACCGCTCGTGCAAGGGTCACGCGTTGATCGACCGGCAGTTGTATCTGCCGCAGGCCTGGACCGACGACCGTGAACGCTGTCGGGCTGCGGGGATCCCGGACGAGGTCGGCTTCGCCACCAAGGTCGAGATGGCCCGCACCATGCTCGGCCGGGCGTTCGCCGCGGGGATCGCACCCGGGTGGGTGACGATGGACGAGGCCTACGGGCAGTCGAAGTCGCTGCGGGTGTGGATGGAAGAGCACGACCAGGCGCATGTGGTCGCCACCCGCCGCAACGATGACGTGGTCACCACCAGCATGGGCTTCGCCCGCGTCGACAACCTGATCGCCGCGCTGCCGGGCCGGGCCTGGTCGAGGATCTCGGCCGGGCCCGGCGCTCACGGACCCCGCGAATACCACTGGGCGCGGACGCCGATCCGGGTGTTCTGGCGGCCGGGTCGCGGGCACTGGCTGCTCGCTCGCCGCAACATCAGCACGGGCGAGCTGGCCTACTACGTCTGCTACGGACCTCGCCAGACCCGGCTGATGGACCTGGCCCGCGTAGCCGGCAGCCGCTGGGCCGTGGAGGAATGCTTCCAGCAAGCCAAAAACGGTGCCGGTCTCGACGAGTATCAGGTCCGTGACTGGCGGGCCTGGTATGCCCACATCACCTTGTCGATGGCCGCGCACGCTTGGCTCGTCGTCGCGAAAACCCTTACCGCAAAGGGGGAACCTGCACCGGCGAGCACATGATGATCGGTTTCACCGTACCCGAGATCAGGCGCCTGATCGCCGCACTGGTCGTCCGCTCCCACCAGCACAGACACCACGTCTGGTGGTGGTCACGATGGCGCCGCACACGCCAATACCAGGCACGGCTATGCCACTACCGACGACGCGGCTATCCACTCACCTAACTGCCGTTGCAGTACTAGTGCGGTGACCACCACGTTGACCGGGTTGTCTGCCGCCGTCAGCGCTGGTCCGGAAGGCTCGCCGACCCGGCGAAGGTTCGTGGACACCGCACTAGCGGCTGTCAGTCGGTGGCCGGCAACGGCAACGCCCGCCGGTCCAGTCCTGGAGGCGGCGATCCATCTCATCGACGTCCATGCCGTCGCAGAGCTTCAGGTTGATCACCATGGGGGTGCCGAAGAGGTACGTGTTCGTCAGCATGGTGCGCTCGGCGTCCGAAGCGGGTGCCTGCGCATCGGCCCACGCCAGGGCCCGGCCACTCAGCGGGCGAGGGGACAGATGGTGCAGGCGGTCGGCCGGCGGGGCCGGGTACTGGCCGTCCGCGTCGACACAGAAGACCGGCGTCCGGCCCAAGCCGGGGCGGAAGGTGGTGGCGGTCACTTCGGACCACGGCACCGACATCGGAAACTCGCCGCCGCGCCACGACGGGGCGTACTCCACGCCCCAGGCGCTCAGCCGCATGGCGGTGGGAGGCCCGCGGTGCACCGCCCACCAGGCGATCAGGTCGGTGATGCCGTCTACCAACCACCATGCGCCCCGGTAGGCCAACAGCATGCCGGATGCCAACAGTAGCACAATGGCCCCGATCTGCAGCGCACCGTCTCCGCCGGCGCGCAGCAGGGCCACGAAGCTGACGACCGCTATGATCAGAGGTACCAGACCGTAGAGCGTCTTGCGGATACCTGGAGCGGGAGACTTCCGGCGGTGGACCAACATGACAGCGCCTGCATTGAACAACGGTCACCCTCACCTCCACGCGCGCGATGCACGGCCATTCTGGCGTACGAGGCGCCTGCCAGGGGAGCCCGCTCTGCGCGGATCCCGCCAAGCTGGCCCTACCACCGCCTCGCCGGCTGAGTTCCATCGCCCGACGGCAGTTGGTGGATGATCGCGTCATCGCTAGCGTCTCCCGGCAGGGGGAGACGGGAACTGTTTCTGGGCACCACGCGAAGTCGCCCGCTGGATCACCACCAGCCCGCCACGCCGGACCCTCGACACCGCCGAACGGCTCCAGCGGCTGCTCACGCACTGCCCCGAACTCGACCGCGCGCACACCCTGGTCCGAGCCTTCGCCGCCATGTTCGACAGCGGCGGCCCCGGAGCACTACCGGACTGGCTCAACCAACTCGAGACCAGCCGCCTGCCCGGCCTGCCCAGCCTCGCCAACGTCATCCGTGACGACCTACCGGCAGTCGTCCAGGCCATCACGTCGCCCTACAGCTCCGGCATCAACGAGGGCCGCATCACCGACGTGAAACTCCAGAAGCGACTCATGGGCGGTCGCGCGAAAGTTCCGCTCCTGCGCCAACGAGTCGTACTCATCGCACACCTACGCCAACACGTCACCGCTGGCTAGGACGGACGAACTGGGCTCCGCCAGGGCGGCCATAACCGGCCCCGCTTGCGACTCGGCTGCCGCCACCGGGCATAACTGACGTAGCTGCGACACGCTTTGGCGGGCGGCGGCGCGCAGCGGACCGCGCGTTGTCTGCGGCAATAAGAGTGAGCAGGCAGTTCAGGACTCTGCCGTCTCCTCAGGGCTGGCGGCGAAAGATTCCCGCAGGGTGGCAACCGCCGCGATGATGTCGTCCAGTGACCGTTCGATTCTGGCGTTGCGCACAGGTTCGAAATCAAGAATGCGGGTGCTGGCTGCAGTGAAATCCGAAGGGGCGAGGTCGTATTGACTGACGTTGCTCCACCCAGCCTGCACCTCCACAAGGCGGTCGCGTGCCGGTCCGACCCGCAGCCACCCGGTGCACTGGTCGGAAAAGTTGAAGGGTAGGAGCACGACCGGGCTATCGCCAGCCGGAGCCGGCCGACACCGACGAGCACGACGAGCACGACGAGCGGATCGGACTGCATTGGAAGACCCGCGCCCTCGTCGACTGGGCCGCAGGCCGCCCATTCGCCTGGGTCGACGACGGAATCACCGACACCGACCGAGCCTGGGCGTCAGCACATCACCCAGGGGACGCCCTACTTCATCGAGTCGCCCCCCCTGGGTCTCACCGATGCTGACTACGCCGCTCTCAAGGACTGGCTGCACTGGACTCGCGACACACCCCCGGATGGTGCGGCCTGAAGCTCCTACCCGAGTCAGCTGCCGCGACACGCGAAGACTCATATAGAGATCCGTCGTTCCAGTTGGCCAGTCAAGATTAGGTAGTTCAGAGAAACACGCGTTTTCGTGCCGGCAAGGCGTTCCATGGTCGCGGCAGCCGCCGAGTTCACCAGCATGCCCGGAGCTGTGGCGGACCGCTGAGTGCGCCAGCCATCGTCGGTGCCTGCCCGGCTGACGATCGCGTGCACGCTCATGTCCGATGAGCGGATGTGTTTCATCAACGCTCATGCAGTCTTGCGCAGTTTCCCGGCATGCCGGGGCTGTCTCCCGGCCGGGCATAGCTCCTCATACCTCGATGAGGAAGCGCAGGGTTGCCTCCGCGAGGTCGGCGAGGAACGCGCCGCGGTGGAATTCGGGGCTGTCGCTCATGCCGGGTGGCAGGACGTTCATGAAGCTGAAGTGGCCTGCATTCGGCACGAGACGTACATCGACGAGCCCGGGCGCGTTCTTCAAGTGCAGGGCCTGCGTGATCGGCGTGACAGTGTCTTGTTCTCCCGCGTAGACCAGCGCGGGAATCGTCATCGCGTCGAGGGCGCCGGGGGCGGCGAACCATCCGGCGGCGGGTGCGTACAGGACCAATCGCGAGACCCGCGGCTCGTGGGGAACGTCGATCGGCTTTCCGTCGCGTCCCCACGGCGTCGCCCCGGCCAGGCACAGGGCCGCCCACCCTCCGATCGAGTGGCCGACTACAGCGACGGGCACGTCCGGCGGAGCCGCTTCCTCCAGCGCCCGGAGCAATCCGGCGGGACGGGCCAGAAGCTGCGCAGTGGTCGTCGCCTTCGGGACTATTCGCTCGAAGTGCGGTGCGATCACGAGGCAGTCATGGGCCGCCAAGTGCTCCAGAAGTGGGCGGTGACGCTGGGGGTCGCCGCCTGCTCCGGCAGCGAACAGCACGACTGGTCCGGCATCGGTGGGGCCGAGCGTCAGAATTTTCACGGGCTCCTCCAAGCGAACCGGCATGACATGGCGGGTAAGGCTTCGGACACAAGACTCGCAGATGCCGGAGCGTCTGCGTTCGCGGGTCCGTCCGGACGTCGCGCTGGCAATCACTGGCACCGACCTGGCCGTTGCGTGCGAGCATCGCGCGCCATCCGGCGGCGCCGTGGGCGAGGGGCCAACATCCTTTCATCAGCGTAAGACGTTCTGGTCAAGCGGTTGGTCGGGTGCCTCGTCCGTCGTCGGTCCCTGCATAGTCGTAATGGGGTTGGTCCCTGCAGCGCGTAACCGGGTTGATACGACGGCGGGCGGAGCTGCCCATGATGAGAGACGAGGTTGCCCGGGGGTTCCTCAATGCCGCGTGGGGCTCGCCCCGACCTTGCTTGACGGGCCGTCTGGTGGTTTAGGCGGCGAGGGACATCACCGCGGTTCGTGTGCCGTGGGTGGCGATGGCGGGGTCCCAGGGTTGGCCGGTGGTGACGACCGCGTGCAGCTGCCGCAGGATCGCAGCGGCGATCACGGCTTGGGCTTGGGTGACGGTGAGTTTGTTCTGTGCCCGGGTGGTCAGGTGAGTGAAGCGGGCGGCGTAGACGGGGTTGGCGCGTTGTGCGCCCCAGACCGCCCGCCAGGCTGCCAACCGTAGTCCGGGCCGGCCAACTACGCGTCGCAACCCGGTCGGCGTCAGCCGGTCCCCGGGCACGAACTGGCTTCCCAATGGCGAAGTCAAGCCTCGGGGTCTGTGCTGGGCGCCTGATTATTGGCGCCGCCGTGGAGCCGTGTTGATCAGCGGCCTGGGAAGGCGGCCAAAGCCAGATCTCACCGGTGCCCGAGTTCAGCGCGTCTTCCACCAGGAACGTTCGACGATGATCTGCTCGAGCTCACTCAGGCGATCGGTCAGCATCTCGGCGGGGACGTTATCGGGGCGGGTGAGGGCCAGATGCAGGTCAGAGGCAAGGTAGGCGGCGCTTCGGATTTCGCATCCGGCTCGGAGAATCTCCGGCGCAGTCGCGGTTTCTCGGGCGACGACGTCGAGGACGGCCTCCCGGTGCACGCCGCTGAACGCGATGAGGAAGCACCAGTCGTCGAGGGGCTCGCCGAGCCGTGCCCACTCGAAGTCCAGCAACGCCGTCACCCTGCCAGCGGACGCCAACCAGTTACCCCAATGACAGTCGGCATGGACCGGCGTATCCGTGCTCGCGGACACCGGCGCGTTGTCCGCTATCGCCGTCAGGCCCTTGAGCAGAGCAGGCCGCACAACACTGTTCCGATCGATCGTGGCAAGGCTATCGATCAGTGCCAGCAGCGCTGCTTTGGTGACGAGGCCTCCGTGGTCGAGCGGCTCCGCCAGCACCTTCCGTGCGGGCGGCGAAGGAGCCCAGCGATGCAGCACCTCGAGCCGCTGGACGGCCTGCTCGGCCAGGGACCGCGCGGTCGCCGCTTCAACACCGGGCAGGCCCATCGCGAGCGCCGTGCCTGCCATGCGGGCGTAGCACGCGTACCGAATCTTGTGGCCATTGACCTCGTCAAGGCCGCTGGCGAGTAGCGGCGCGGTCAGCCCTTCGGGTAGGTGGGGAGCCAGTGCGACCTCTCGGTTCAGCCGCGGATGTCGCGCCTCGCCGATGAGCTTCACCACGATGTCCGAACCGACGTAGACGTGGTGGGACAAGCTAGCCGCCGCTTCCATCGGGCCCGGATCGCGTCCGAGGGCCGACATCGCGGCTACCCGCGCGATCTGCGGCGTCCGACTGAGATCAACCACCACCGGTCCTCACCAACCCCTCTGCAGTCCCTCTACAGCCTGGAGCACGGTAGAACCCGACTGACGTCGGCCCGAACAGACGCGAACCACGTGAGCGGCGATAGGGAGGGTTGAATCGGCACGCTTGCATCTCCCCTCACGCGAGCGGATTTCGGCCGCCTGCGTCGATCTGAACATAGAAGGAAGCCCTGCTGGCCGAACGTTTCGTGCTGCGAAGATCGTGATTCGTATCACCGCAGCCGATGTGGGCTGGCTGACTGACTGACACTGCCGCATCCAGACCGATCACCTGGTGCTGGGGCCGTCTTCAACCGGTGTCCAGGCCCAGACCCACGGAGATGGTCAATCAGGGCGACGCCATGGCAAGCGGTGGTGTTACTTCGTAGAGGCGCCGGTCGCGGATCAGGGCCCACATTTCCGGTGTCGACGATGGGTGGCGTCGAACGATCAGACCTTGCCATTTTTCGTCTCATGATCTTCTAGAAGCGTCACGATAGGCGTCATGGGCTCGTCAGCGGGGTCGAGTGCCAGTAGCACCGAACGAATGATCGGTGCGTTGATTCCCCCTGGGACGCGTAGGCCCAAACCTTCAATACCGTTACTGCTGCCGGAGCCGTGGCGGCCCCGCCTGCCTGTGGACAATGGGCCCGCGGCGTTGCTTCTCGACATGGCCATCTCGACGCCTCCGGCCGTTTCTACGCCCGTGCACTGCTGCAAGCACTGGAACGGGCGCCCGGCCAGCGTATCGATCTGGCCGTCGTCGCCGATGCAGTCGTGATCGGATCCTCTGCCACCGGCCGACAAGCGGTAGGTGTGCGGGGAGAGGTCGCAGTACCGGCACCGACACGCTCATTGCTCGGCCTGGAATCCGATCATCGGGTGATCCTGGCGGCCGCACCTGAACTCGGCGTGCTGGTGGTCCACCCGCACGCCACGATCGCACAACTGCTGACCGAGCACTACCGCCGCCAGACCGCAGCAGTTGGTCGGGTGGTGTTCGCAACACGATCAGTCACATAGATGACCTTGATCGCGGTCGATACCGCGTCATCCGTTGTCGCCGGTGGGCTCTCTCAGGTATCCGGACCGGATGAGGTGGCCGTCATGACCCTCCCTGCCGACACCTGCGACCCGCTCACCGCGTGGCTGACCAGCCCGCCAACGACCGGCCAGGTGCGAGTCAGGGGCCGCTGCGTCCCAACCCAGATGGGCGGGCTGCGTTTCGCGTTCTACGGGCGGATGTCGCGTTCTACGGGCGGATGTCGATGGTGGAGTACCAGGACGATGTGTCCTCGCGGGCCTGGCAGCACGACAGCGCGCAGCGACTGATCGCCGGGTACGGCGTCATCGTCGCGAGCTTCTTCGACGTGGGCTGCTCACGCAGTCTGCCGTGGGAACAGCGTCCACAGGCCGCAGCTCTACTGGCGGCGATCACCGATCCGGACCGGCCGTTCGATGCGCTCATGGTGGGCGAGTTCGAGCGGGCCTTCTGCGCCGGGCAGTTCGAAGTGCTGCTTCCGCTGCTCGACGAGCACGGCATCCAGGTGTGGTTACCCGAGGCCGGAGGTCCGATCGACCCGGCCGATCCGGTGCACCAGGCGCTGGTCCTGATGCTGGGTCACCAGTCTCAGCGCGAGATCCTCCGGTCGAGGTTTCGCACCACGGCGGCGATGCAGGTCCAAGCCCGCGACCAAGGCCGGCACCTGGGCGGTCGACCACCGTGCGGGTACCGACTCGTAGACGCGGGCCCGCATCCGAACGCGGCACACGCCCGGTGGGGTAGGAGGCTGCACCGCCTCGACCCGGATCCGGAGACTGCACTCACGGTGCGGTGGATGTTCGCGCAGCGACTGGCCGGATGCAGCGTGGCGGGCATCGCCCGGACCCTGAACGCGATGGCAGTAGCGCCGCCGTCGGCGCATGACCGGGCCCGGAACCCCCATCGCAGCGGCGCGGCCTGGACGGTCCGTACGGTCGCGGCCATCCTGGCGAACCCCAGATACACCGGTCGGCAGGTGTGGAATCGGCAGGGCATCGACCACCACGAGACCCGCCCCGGCGACAAGACTAGCCGGCCACCCGGCCGCAAGCCGTCGCATCACTGGAACCAGCGCGACCAGTGGGTGATCTCCACGGTCGTCGTGCACCCGCCGCTCGTCAGCGAACAAGACTTCCTGCGCGCCCAGCAGATCAAGGCCCTCGACGTTCCCGATTACGGCAACCCGCACCGCTACCGGCTCACCGGTCTAGTGATCTGCGGGTTGTGCCGGCGCCGCCTGGAAGGCCAGTGGGTGCATGGCCGCGCCGGCTACCGCTGCCGACACGGCTACACGAGCGGCAGCGACGTCCAGCCGGACCGCGCCAAGACGCTCTACCTACGCGAGGAGCACGTCCTGGAACAAGCGCGTATCCAGTTCGCCCACCTCATCGACCTCGACCCGCACGCACTGGCACCCGATGACCTCGCCGGACAGCTGCGCCAGCGGCAGATCACCATCGTGTGTACGCCCGTCAGTATCACCCTCGACGTCGGTGCTGATTCCCCAGTCGAGCCTCCAACCTCGCCGCGCCTCGCCGTCAGCCCAGGCGACACGACCAGCCCGGCTGGGGAAAAGGAGGCGCCGATCGAAGGGGCCGACGAAACCCCGAAGTAGTCATCTCGCCCAGTTGTCTCTGTCCAACAGCCGATGCCGGAATCTACGATTCCTCATCAGCGGCGGACAGCATTTAACCCCCACCAAGGTCATTCGAAACGTGAATGACCTTGGTGGGGGTTAACGTGTCCGAGATCAACACTATGGACACGCACACAGTGATCGCTTCCCGCGAGCTGGCATGCGCGGTCTGATTTGGCGGTGCGTCAGTTCGCTCGCCGTTGAGGGTGGGGACCTTAGCGCCAGCCGAAACCCTCGAAACGGCCCGCTCCTGGAGTGAAGTCCACACCGACAGTGGGTCAGACCCCTTCGAGGACGAGGTTGCGGCGGACGACGGCAACGCCGTAGGAGAGCAGGAGAAAAACGGCGATCGTCGCGATTCTGAGCCACGGTGTGTCCGTGATGCGCCGGTCGACGGCGATGGAGATGCTGATGCCGAGGCTGAGTCCGGTGATGAGGCACAGGAAGGCGGTGATGGCGCGTTCGGCGTTGGTGTACTGCGACCACAGGCCGATTGCTCCGAGGAGGGCGGCGCCGAAGCTCAGGCCGGTGAGTCCGGTCAGAGGAGCGGCCAGTCTCAGGCGGTGTGAGGTCTTCACTGCTGGTCCTGCCCGGGTTGAAGCTCGGGCGCGGCGCGCAGGTCTTCGGCCGCGCGTTCGTAGCTGGCACGTTCTTCGGGCGTCATCTGCTGCTGTTCTTCCTGCGCCTTGGCGGCTGCTGTGGCGAGGGCCTCGCTGTGCCAGGGGAAGTCAGCCGCGGCGCGCAGGGTGGCCTCGCCGTTGATCACCGTACGGGCGAAGGAGCCGAGAGGATCGTTCTCGCCTCGGGTGACGGCGAGGTGGCGCAGCAGCGCACGGGCGAGTGGCTGTTCGGCGATGTCACCGTTCATCGTCGCGGGATACTCCTTCGTCTGATCAGTATCCGGCGGGGTGCCGATAAGGCTGGGTCTGTGGCAGGACGTCGACGGCGAGCTTGGCTTCGACCGACTCCACGGTGCCGGCGATCGCCTTGATGACGTTGTCCGCGGTGCCGAAGAATCGCGAGATCTCCTCGTACAGCTTGTAGGCCTGGTAGATGTAGTATCCGGCGACGCTGTAACCGACCACCGGCCCGATGACAGTCTCGATGGTGGCTGTGCCGACGGCACCGGCCGCGTTGATGATGATCAGAATATCCAGCAGTTGACTCATCAGCCCGCTGACGACCTCGAACAGATTCTTGGTGGACTCGGCGGCCTTGGTGTAGAGGTCGTTGTACTCGGCGCACGCGCCCTTGAGGCCCATCGCCGCGCCGCCGAGCTTCAGCTGGAATTCCTGCTCGGCCTCGGCGGCGTTGCCGCGCCAGACGGTCGACACGTCCTGCGCGCCGGTCACCAGGATGCGGCCGATGTCGTGGCAGGCGCCGCCGATGTGGCCCCAGGCGACCGCGCAGTGCACGTACGCGTTCCAGTCGCCGCTGAACTGCTTGGCCCAGCCTTCGAACGGGTCGTAGCTGAACAGCCAGATGCTGACCTGTCGCAGCCACGCTGACGGGCTGATCAGGTCGGCGATCGGGTTGATCGACCACATTTCGATCTCGGTCACATATTCCGGGTTGTTCAGGTGCGATGTCGGCTCGGCGACGTCGGCGAACGCCGAGCGGGCAGCCTGCGGCCACAGGTCCGGACGGCCTTGAGACAGGGTGCCGCGCACCGCGGCGGCGTCCTTGGCGCCGGGGTAGCCGGCGTCCAGCCGTGCCGCCGCGCCCGTATCGGCGCCCGCGTAGTCCTTTTTGGGCGGCGTTGATCTGGGTGCCGGTCTCCTGCGCCAGTTCTGAGACCCTGGTAATAAGGGGTTCTGGTGTGTCGGTGGCGGGCGAGGCGTCGGGTCATGATGATGATCATTGCCCATTGGACCATCGCTGCGTGGTGCTGCGGTAGGCGTTCGTAGTCGCGGACGGTGCGTCGGCAGCGGTTGATCCAGGAGAAGGTCCGCTCGACCGCCCATCGGCGGTGCAGGACGATGAAGGTGGTCTGCCTGGCGAGTTTGGCGACGATCTGCACCGTCAGGCGCAGCTGATCGGTGGCCCAGCCGACGAGCTTTGCCGGCGTAGCCGGAGTCGGCCCAGACGGGGCGGATGGTCGGGAAGCAGGCGTGCAGCGCCCAGAGCAGGGCCGGGCGCCGTCGCGGTCCTGCACGCCGGCGCCGGTGACCGGGATGGCGAGTAGCAGTCCGCAGCTGTCGACGGCGATGTGACGTTTCCGGCCGTTGATCTTCTTGCCCGCGTCGGAGCCGCGGCTGGCTCGGGCGACGGTCTCGGCGCCGCGCAGGGACTGGGAGTCGACCAGCGCGGCGGTGGGTTGCGCGTTACGGCTTTCGACCTGCTGGCGGACCTGTTCGCGCAGGTGGTTGTGCATCCGGGTCAGGGTGCCGTCGGCGGTCCAGCGTTGGAGGTAGTGGTAGACGAGTTTCGGGTGGGGGAAGTCGGCGGGTAGGGCGTCCCACTGGCAGCCGGTGCGGTCGAGGTAGCGGATCGCGTGGACGATGTCGCGGCGCGGGTAGATGATCGGACGGCCGCGGCCGGTGCCGGCGGGGATGTGCGGGGCGAGGACCTGCCATTCGGCGTCGCTGGTGTCCGACGGGTAGTGCCGTGGCCTGCTGGTCGGGAGGTGATCGGCGAGGGTGGCCGGGGTCGAAGGTGCGGCGGTCCCGGTGACGAGGTATACAGACAGGGTTGGGCCTTCGATCGAGCTGCTGGCTACAGAGGTTGAATAGCTGAGGTTCGTCGGCGTGGCGGCGTGATAGATCTCGATGGGTTCGGTAGGCCGAAGGGATGAGGTATCCGGCTGGTGGTGGCATGAACGCGGCAGCCCGGGTCCGGCGTGAGAAGGTTCGGATCCAGGCTGCGGCCATGTTCGCCGAATCCCAAACGACCGCGCAGATTGCGTCTGAGCTGCGAGTTTCCGAGAAATCAGTACGCCAGTGGCGTCGACGGTGGACGGCCGGCGGGACGGCGGCTCTGGCGTCGGCCGGCCCTGGCGGCTCGGACTGCAAACTCTCCGGCGACCAGCAGAAACAGTTGATCGAGATGCTCGATGACGGCCCGGTCGTGCACGGCTGGGACGACGCCCGCTGGACCCTCGCCAGGGTCGCGGAGCTGATCGAGCGTCGCTTCGAGATCACCTACACGCTGCGCGGAGTGTCGTATCTGCTGCACCGCATCGGCTACAGCCAGCAGGTTCCCACTCGTCGGGCGATCGAACGCGACCCTCAGGCGATCGCTACGTGGCATCGCCGGCGGTGGCCGTCGGTAAGAGGTTAGCGGCGGCTCAGGGCGCGGGGATCTGTTTCCAGGACGAGGCGGGCCAGGTGATGCGGCCGCCGGTGGCCAAGACCTGGGCCCGGCGCGGGCACACTCCCGTGGTCGAGGTCTCCGGCAAGGGCTCCGGGCGGGTCTCGATTGCCGGGCTGGTCTACCTCAAGCCCGGACACCGCGGCCGGTTGATGTGGCGCACGAGGCTGCACCGAAACCGCAAAGGTGAGCGTGGCAGTTTCAGCGAGGACGACTACATCGCCTTCCTCGATCAGGCCCACCAACGCTTGCGGGCACCGATCGTGCTGATCTGGGACAACCTGAACACCACGTCAGCGTCCGGATGCGGGAACTGATCACGGCCCGGAGGTGGCTGACCGTGATCCGGTTACCCGCCTACGCCCCGGACCTCAACCCGGCCGAGGGCGTCTGGCGGTGGATGAAACGCGGCCTGACCAACACCGCCGCCCGCGGCGTCGACCACCTCGCCGACCTCGTCAAACGTCGGCTACGCGCCTGCCAGCAACAAACCGATCTCCTCGCTGGCTTCTTCGCCGGCACCGGCATGACCCTCGACCCCGAGCCACCGTGACGACTCGAACCTCAGCCTTTCAACCTCTGTAGCGCGCTGTCCATGAACGTTCACCGGGTCTGAGCGGTCAGGCGGCTTTGGTGCGGGGTCGGCCCCAACGCTGTTGGCGTTCGCTGCGGACGCGGGCTCGTTCACGGCGTTGAGCGGCAAGGACGTCGGGGTGGCGGGCGTTGGCGTTGCGCCAGCGCAGATACCTCTGCAGCTCGCGGGTCTGGACGGTGTGGTTCGGGTGGTTCGAACCGGCCATCGTGAACGTTCGGAGCGGCCCGAACTGCGCCTCGATCGGGTTCGCCCAGGACATGCTGGTGGGGGTCAGGCAGAGCTCGACCTTGTTCCGGACAGCCCAATCTCGGATGGTCGGGGTCTTGTTCGCCGACAAGTTGTCCATGATGACGTAGATCGGTGCCCCGTCCGGCCGCGCGGCCCGGATCGATTTGAGCGCGGACAGGGTGTGGTCTGCGCCCTTGCGGCGGCGAACCACACCCCAGAGCTGATCGTCAGCGAAGCTGTAACAGCCGTGGAAGTAGCGGATCCCGTGCGTGCGCGTGTAGGTCGCCGGTAGCCGGTCCGGACGCTTGCGCTTCTGCCAGGTGGTGCCATGGTGCGGGCGGATCGACAACGGCCCGAACTGGTCGAACGCGAAACACCGCTGCGGGAACTGTGTGGTGACCCGCTCAATGCGATCGAGTTTCGTGTCGAAGTCCGGATCCGTGGATTCCTTCCACGTCCTCGTGCGCTGCCAGCTGACGTCGTTGGCGCGCAGCAACTGCCGCAGCCGTTCCCGGCCGCAGACCACCCGCCGATCAGCGTCTCGGGCAAGATAGTCGGCGAGTTTCCGCAGGCTCCAGCGGGTGAACGGGCGTCCGAGTTTGCTCGGGCGCGTGGTGGCCGTCGCGACGATGAACGCCTCATCGTCGTCATTGATCCGGCGGGGACGGCCTCCCGCCCACTGAGGGTCCAACGCGCGAAGACCCATCTCATTGAACAGATGGATCACGTCGCGGACGGTGTCCTCGTGCGCCGCCACGAGACGAGCGATCGACACCACCGGCGTCCCCGAAGCCGACGGCCATGATGATCAGCGCCCGTCGCACCCGAACCGAGTCGTGCTTACCGCGCCGCACCAGTTGCTGCAGTCTGCGGCCCTCATCCTGCGTCAACCGCCGTGCCCGAACCGGCTCGGCCAACCCGCTCACCCACTCTCAACGGCGAACATCACCGCCGTCGAGAGTGATCCCCCCAGCCCCATACCGCCCGGACGCCACACGGCGTGTCACCAACCCGGTGAACGTTCATGGACAGCGCACTAGTCACCGTTGCGAGTACCGAAGGCCCTTCTTCATGTCATCTCGCCACGCCGCACGCGAGCACGAGCATCGATATCCACCTGAGAGGTCAGTAGCCCCAAACCCTTATTTACCAGGGTCTGAGTCACGCGTGCTGCCGAACCAGGAGTAGCGCTGAGGTCCGGCGGACCGGCCGGACAAGGTGGCCGAGGACATCGTCGAGGTGAATGGTCCGACTGGGTGCGAACCCCCGCTGCCCTGTGCGACAGTCGCGGGTGCCGGCCCGGTCCCGTGATGCTCGACCGGAGTGATAGCTCAAGGCTGTAACCACGGCGCCAATGCTCTGGATGGTTGTCGCGGTGCACGGTCACAGGTGCTTCCGACCACTCGCGGCCTCCACCCCCTCAGCGGACCGGGCCGACGGGTTCAGCATCGGCGCTCCTGCCGACACGTGCTTCGTCCGCGTCGGATGGTCCCGCGATGGTGGCCCCGGTGCGGTACTTCCCGCGATCGCTTCGATCGCCTCGCGGTGGTCGGCCCCGCCGGCTGCCGGGTGGTGGCGGCCGGTCCGGCAGATGAGGCTTCAGCCGGGCCGATATCGCTTCCAAGGCCCTCGACGAACTGCCCCGTTCTACCAATGAACCACTGCCCCAAGAGATCGTTCCATAGCCGGAGTCGTTCCGGCGGCGTCGGCCGCCGCCTCGCACGCCCGGCCAACGGCCGACTTCCTTCCGCCCGCACGGAACAGAGGGAACTACCTGGCGCGACCTCTCATTGTCGGAGAACACCGGCGATCCGTCCTGCGAGCTCAACGATCGTCAAGCGGGGGCCGCCGGCTGGAAGGGCTGGATGTCGTGGGTACCGCGCCGGATGTGCGCACACGATCCCTCTGGCACCTCGGTCCAGGCGCCGGGAAGGTCGCGGAGCGGCTCGGAGACGATGAAGCGGGTATCGGGTCCGAGCCGTTCGAGGGTGTCCAGCTCCGGGTACAGCTCGCGCACCTGGGACACGTCGTTGGAGTAGAAGAGGGAGCTCGTGTTCTTCTCGCTGGAGTAGCGGAAGACCCAGATCGAGTCGCCGTCGGTGGTGGCCATCGTTCCGTGCACCGGGTACTCGATGCCGTGTCGGCGTCCGACGTCTTCGACGAGACCGACCGCACGGGCGACCGCGGTCGGCGGGTCGTCGGTCAGGCCGAATGTGAGCGCCAGGAAGAACAGCGTTTCGGTGTCGGTTGATCCGTCGATCTGGCCGTACAGGGTCGGGCCTACCGCTACCTGCAGATCGCGTTTGACCTCCTGGAACTGTGCGAGTGATCCGTTGTGCATCCACAGCCATCGCCCATAGCGGAACGGGTGGCAGTTGCTGCGTTGGATCGGCGTTCCGCTCGAGGCGCGGACGTGTGCGAACAGCAGTGGTGTACGGATCTGGCGCGCGATCTCGCGTAGGTTCTCGTCGTTCCAGGCGGGGTGGGTGCTTTTGTACACGGCCGGCGTCGTTGTGCCCCCGTGGCCGTACCAGCCGATACCGAAGCCGTCACCGTTGGTGGTCACGGTCCCGAGGTCGGAGTGCAGGCTCTGGTCGATGATCGAGTGTTTCGGCCGGAACAGCAGGTCGTCGGCGAGAATCGGGGCGCCGGAATAGGCCATCCACCTGCACATCGCAACCATGCCTCCCTGTTGGTGTGACTCGACAGCCGACACCAACAGACCACGCCGTGACGTTTCGAGCGCCACCCGTGGGGGGTGAGCCGGCGCCGCTGGGCGGCGGGCCGGCCGCCAACGGTGACGTCAGGGGATTGCCGAGCGCCCCGGGCTGTGCGGAGCCCTGCGCGCCGCGACGGGTCGTCAGGTCTGCAGTGTGGGCGGCCCTGGTTCGCCGGCTGCCGGCGGCTCGGACTGCGGTCGGCCCGCGAGGACCGCGGCGAGTGCCTGCTCCACGTGGTTGACCTGGGGACGCAGGAGCATCCAGTCCCGTCCGAAGGTGAGTGCCTCGTTCTCGGCGTCCACCGCGGCGACGAGGTCTTGCAGCAGGCCGCTGAGCCCCAGCGACCAGTTCCGTCGTGGTTCAGTGGCGGCCCGTTCGATCAGGGCGTTCCACCGGCCCGCGAGCTCGGTCAGGCCGGCGCGTACCGGTAGCCATGCCAGGTCCCGCTGGGCGGCGGTGGTGGTGGTCAGCACGGGCGGCAACCGCGTGCCGGTGAGGGCGCGGGTCTCCTGCGCCAGGGCGCGAGCCTCCGCGTCCCAGGCCGACTTGCGCTGTGCTCGGTAGACCAGCAACCCGCCGACGATCAGCGCTGGGAAGAGGACGAGCAGCGAGAACCAGCCGAGCGGTCCGAGGCCGGTCGAAGCGGCAGCCGCCGCGGCGGTGGCGGACACGGTGGGTGCCGCACTGCCCTGCGCTGATGCGGTGGCCGCGGTGGTCTGCACCGGTGCGGGTGCCGCGACGGGCGCCGACGTCGCAGGCCGGGTCGTCGTCTGGGCCGGTGCGATGGGCCGGGTGGTGGTGGTCTGGGCCGGTGCGGCGGCCCGGGTGCTGGTTGTCCGGGCCGGCTCCGGCTCCGCGGCGGTGGGCTCGGCGGGCTCCGTGGTCGGCTCTGGTTGCCGGGACCGTGCCGGCTGGGTGCTTTCGGTCCGGCTGGGCCGCGCCGCGGTGGGCTCGGCCTCCGGTTCCTCCGATGCGGGGCGGTCGGCGGACCGCTGCGATGCGCGGGGAGACGGCAGGGTGGACGGATCTCCGTCACCTGCGCTGCATGCGGTCAGACCGAGCACCACACCGATCACGAACGCTGACAGGACGGTCACCGCGCCGGGCCGCCGATGGGTTCGCCTGGATGCCATGCCGGCTCCTCGCTGGTCGGTGACGCGACGCTAACCCGGGCGCGCGAGCTCGCGAATCATTCGAGACTGACGATTCGTCTCGTTCCGCCGCGTCGCCGTGGGCGGTGATCACTACGCCGTCAGGCGGCTTCCGGCGGGGTGACGTCCGGGGGCGCGTCAAGCGGATGACGTTCGGCGTCGCGGGCCGCGAGGGTCGACATGGCGTGCCGGTATTGCGTCCCGGTGATCTCGCCGGCCACGAGCTGAAGAGTCAGCACGCCCTCGAGGGTCTGCGGGCTCCGGGCCGGCGCGGAGGCAATGGCCGGCCCGGCCGGTTCACTCGCGGCGTCATGGACGGCCCGGCGGATCTTCGGCCATGCCGCAACGACAGCCACCGCTATCAGAACCACCAGCAGAAGGGTGCACAGCACCACAATCACCTCTGCTCCGGGCGACCGCGCACCGGCTGGCCGATCCCTTCCGGGCAGCCGCGGAACGGGCAGATCCGTCTCATCGCTCCAGTGAACAGCCCGGCGGGTCGGTAGGTCTCACCCCGAGCGAGTGGATACCTGCCGAAGGACCAGCCTGGCTCCCGAGGATGCGGCGGGTGACCGGCAACCGTCTGGCTAGACCACGTCCCGGACCTGCTACTCGACGTGTGGACGGGATACTTTCGTGGATCTGAAACCGCGCCCATCCCGTCGGGATGAGTCGGGCACCGGCCCGGACCGCGACGCTCAGTATTTGTGCGGACGCGATCGGGAGGACATCCGTGATGCAAGGCTGGTTGATGTGGGGACTGATCCTGCCCATCCTGCTCATCGTCGCGGGAATCATCACCCTGCGCCGCAAGAAGAACCGGCGCTGAGCGCCGAGGGCTACCCAGTCGCCGGGACGCGGCGCCGACCGCTGCGACGGCGCGCGGGTCCAGCTGAGCGCCAGGACGGCGGCGCCGAAGCAGAGCAGCACAACCGGTACCGCTTCGACACCGGCTACAGCGAACTCTCCGAGCAGGTGGAGTCGGCGTGCCTCACACGCCGAAGGAAACCACGAGCTAGCTGAGGGCTTCGACCTTCATCCGTGGCGAATGAAGTCATTCTCGTTCGACCGCAGCAAGCTGCGGTCAGGGGCTACAGCCTCGAGCCAACTCCGGCACCGATGGTCGGCCCCGATGAGGAGCTGACCATGTCGTTGTGGGACGTGATGGTGTCGATGTTCTGGTTCATGATGCTGTTCGCCTGGATCTGGTTGCTGATCACGATTCTGGCCGACATCTTCCGTGACCACGAGATGTCAGGCTGGGCCAAGGGTGGCTGGACGGCGTTTCTCATCTTTGTGCCGTGGCTGGGTGCCTTGACCTACGTGATTGTCCGGGGTCGGTCCATGAACGAACGGGCGCAGGTACATGCGGCCCAGCGCCACCAGCAGGGACCGTATCCGTACGTTCAGGACGCGGAGTCTCGCGGCGGCGCGGTGAGCATCGCTGACGAGTTGACCAAGTTGGCCGACCTGCGTGACCGCGGAGTGATCTCGGCGGCGGACTACGAGCAGGCCAAGGCCCACGTGCTCGGCCACACCCCGGCTGCGAACTCCACCCAGCGGGGTGGTCCGCAAGCCGCCCGGACTACGTGACACCGGCGGTCGAGAGAAGCTCTAGCGGGGCCGCGGTCCACCGCGGCCCGCCGCGGGGGCACGATGGTCGACGGGGCACGATGGTCGACACGGCTCCACCCTCGGGGATGGGCACACCACGGACCCGGCGGCGATCTCGTCGGGGAGGTGAAGCCACTCACGGACAAGGCTTCACCTGTTCGCCTGGCCCAGTAGGTCTTGCAACTTGCCGATGGCGGCCACGATCCGTGGACTGCCGACCAGCGGAGCAAGCGTGACCAGAACCGCGCGTACGGTTTCCGGCTCGATCCCCGCCTCGTCGGCCAGCCCCAGATGGATCAGGTACGACTCGGTCGGCGCGTCAAGCGCGACCAGAGCACGGAGCCGCACGGGGGAGCGCGGTCTGTTCGTCGATGTCGGCCTTGGTGAGCGCGCCGGTGTTCATCTCCGCGAGTGTCTCGAGCAAGGGGCCGCCGTTCTGGGCAAGAGTCCGCAGCAGGGCGTCCGCCTCGGTCTGAGCCGACATCGCTTCCTCCGCTTCGTCGAACAGCGCAACGGATTTGTGCGCCGCCGGTATCAGCGTGTCGAGGGCGGCGGTGCCGTTCGTGGTGCGGGTCTCGGTCTCAGGTGGTGTCCGGTGCCCTGCGGTCGAGTCGGCGGTTCAGGCTGATCGCCGCGTCGATGAGCGCCAGGTGAGTGAACGCCTGCGGGAAGTTGCCGACCTGCTCGCCGGTCAGCGCGATCTCCTCCGAGTACAGGCCCAGATGGTTGGCGTAGGTGAGCATCTTCTCGAAGACCATTTGTGCCCGGTCGACCTGCCCGGCCAGCGACAGGGCGTCGACGTAGGCGAACGTGCACAGCGAGAAGGTCCCCTCCGATCCCCGCAGCCCGTCGGGCGAGGCGGCCGGGTCGTAGCGGTACACCAGGCTGTCGGTGACCAACTCGGCGTCCATCGCGGCCAGCGTGGACAGCCACATCGGGTCGGTGGGGGTGACGAAGCCGACGCGCGGCATCCGTAGCAGCGCGGAGTCGAGGACGTCGGTGTCGTAGTGCTGCCGGAAGGCCCGGCGTTCCTGGCTCCAGCCTCGGGTCATGATCTGGTCGTAGACGGCGTCCCGTTCCGCCCGCCAGCGACCGACGGCGGCGGGACGCCCGTGCGCGGTCGCGAGCCGGATGCCGCGGTCGAACGCCACCCAGCACATCAGCCGCCCGTACGTGAAGTCCTGGCGGCCGCCTCGGGTCTCCCAGATGCCCTCCTCCGGCTGGTCCCAGTTGTCCGTGAGCCAGTCCAGCACGTCGCAGATCCGTCGCCAGCCCTGGTGACCGGCGGGCTGCCCGTGCCGGTCGGCGACGTAGATGCTGTCCAGTGCCTCGCCGTAGATGTCGAGCTGGAGCTGCCCCGCGGCGCCGTTGCCGATGCGGACCGGGCCCGAGCCCCGGTACCCCTCCCAGTGGTCGAGGGTCTCTTCCGTGAGATCGCTCGACCCGTCGATGCGGTACATGATGTTCAGCGGCCCGCCGCCGTCCTTGTCGACCCGCTCCTCCACCCGCTCCCGCAACCACCGCCCCAGCGCCGCGGCCTCCTCCCGGAACCCCATGCCGAGCAGCGAGTACACCGAGAACGAGGCGTCCCTGACCCAGGTGTAGCGGTAGTCCCAGTTCCGTTCGCCACCGACCTGTTCCGGCAGCGCTGCCGTGGGCGCCGCCACCAGCCCACCGCTCGGCGCGTACGTCATGAGTTTCAGCGTGATCGCCGAACGGTGCAGCGTCTCCCGCCATCTCCCGGCGTAGGTGGATTGCGCGAGCCAACGCTTCCAGTACCCGACGGTCTCGTCGAACAGTCGCCGCGCCTCCACCGTCGGCACCTGCCGCGGCGCCGCCCGGACGCCGGTGTCCAGGACCAGGCCACGAGTCTCGCCCGCCACCAGCTCCACCTCGGCGTGCACGTCACCGTCGGAGTCGACCCAGATCTCGGTCTCTCGCCCGTCGTCCGGATCACGGATGAGGTCGACGGTCAGCGCCGTACGGTCGCCCCGGAACTGGACTCCCTGCGCCCACTGGCGCGTCTGATGCCGCTCACGCCCGTAGTCGAAGCGTGGGGCGATCTCGACGTCGAAGGTGATCCGCCCGCGCACGCAACGTACGGTGCGGACGAGACGATGGCTCTCGGAGGCGGCCCTGCTCGCCACGGGCATGAAGTCGACCACCTCGCCGACGCCCGCCTCCGTCAGGAACCGGGTGACGAGCACGGCGGTGCCGGGGATGTACAGCTGCTTCCTGGTGAAGGCCTCGGCGGTGGGCCGGATCCGGCAGTGGCCACCGTGGCCGTGGTCGAGCAGGGCGCCGAAGATGCTCGGCGAGTCGAACCGCGGAGCGCAGAACCAGTCGACGGTGCCGTCGGTGGCAACCAGCGCCGCGGTCTGCAGGTCGCCGATCAGGCCGTGGTCAGCGATGAGCGGATACTCGGACATGGGTCGGCCCTTCCGGTTATGCCATGCTCTCGCGCTCCGCCGAGGTGCCGGTGGTCACCGAGACCGGCTCTGTCGCGGTCTCCGTGGTGACGCCGCGGACGCGGTGCGACGAGCGTTTCCGCGCCGCGACAGTGATCACGCCGGCGGCCGCGACGGCCCCGACGACGAGGGCCTTGCCGACGGGGCCGGTGCGGCGCTGTGCCTTCCTGCCCAGCAGGTGCCTTCTGCTTGTCCTGGTCATTGCGGCCTCCCTAAACCCCGCTGATGCCAGCATCCGCCGCACGCCGGGACCGGCCTTCATCCGCGCCGAGTGAACTGGCCGTCAGCGGCGCACCGGCCCACGGGTGGTTCAAGTACTTCGACGTCGGCTACTCCCGCCGCCTGCCCTCGGCCGTCGACCCCAGGCCGCCGCCATGCTCCGCGCAACTGCCGACCCGCACCGCCGATGCAACGCGGTCGTGATCGACGAGTTCGAACGCGGCTTCAGCGCGGTCAGGCCGCAACATCATCGCCCACCTGCACGCCTACGGCATCAGCGTCTGATTGGCCGAGTTCGGCGGCCTGGTCAACCTGAGCGACACAGCGCCGCCCTACGCTAGTGTGCTGCGCCGGAAATTCGCCTACAAAATCGGGCGAGTGATTCGAGGATCTCTTCGGCGGTCTTGGTCCAGATGAACGGTCGCGGATTGCTGTTCCAGTCGGCGATCCAGGACCGGATGTCGGCTTCCAGGGCCTGGACGCTGTTGTGGGTGCCGCGGCGGATCTTCTGGTCGGCGAGGAAGCCGAACCAGCGTTCGACCTGGTTGATCCAGGACGAGCCGGTCGGGGTGAAGTGCATGTGGAAGCGGGGATGTTTCGTCAGCCAGGCCCGGATGGCGGGGGTTTTGTGGGTGCCGTAGTTGTCGCAGATCAGGTGCACGTCCAGGTCGGCCGGGACGGTCTTGTCGATGGTGATCAGGAACTGTTTGAACTCGGTCGCGCGGTGCTGGCGGTGCAGTTCGCTGATGACGGTGCCGTCGGCGGTGTCGAACGCGGCGAACAGGCTGGTGATGCCGTTGCGGTGGTAGTCGTGGGTGCGGCGTTCGGGCATGCCGGGCATCATCGGCAGGACCGGCTGGGAGCGGTTGAGGGCCTGGATCTGGGACTTCTCGTCCACGCACAGCACCACGGCTCGTTCGGGCGGATGATGGTAGAGGCCGACGACGTCGACGACTTTCTCGATGAACTGCGGGTCGGTGGACAGTTTGAACGTCTCAGCCCGGTGCGGCTTGAGGCCGAAGTCGCGCCAGATCCGGCCGATCGTCGACTTCGACAGCCCGGACTTCTCCGCCATCGACGCGCGTGACCAGTGAGTGGCGTTACGCGGTGTCTGTTCCAGGGTGGCGACGACGACTTCTTCGACCTTGTCCAGGGCGATCGACGGCGGCCGGCCCGGACGTTGTTCATCGATCAAACCGTCGAGACGTTCGGCCAGGAACCGCCGCCGCCACTTACCCGCAGTGGACAGGTGTACGCCCAGAGCCGTTGCTACATCAGTGTTCGCGGCACCTTCGGCGCACGCCAGGATGATCCTCGATCGCACAGCGAGGGCCTGCGAAGACTTCGCCCGACGCGACCACCGGGTCAACGTCGCGCGTTCCTCATCGGTCAACACCAGCGGTGCAGTCGGGCGCCCGGTACGTGCCATCAACCCACCCTACACCGACTTATCAGGCGAATTTCCGGCGCAGCACACTAGCGGCGCAGCTGCGCTGCTACGTACCCGAGACGGTCGATGAGACGTGGGGCCGGCTGCGGCATCTCGGTGCTCGACGTGCGCAAGGAGATCATCCGCCGCGGCCGGACGAGGCCCTGCATGCGCATCGTCCGGCTGTTGTTCGCCGCACTCAGCGACCCGGCCGGCGTGACCGCGCACCGCCTCGGTGCCCTGGAACGAGTCGCACTGATCCTGCACGACTGGCTCGAGACCCACCGCCGGCTGGCCGATACCGAGACCCGGATGACGGCGGTCTTGGACCAGCTGCAGCTGACCGAGCTGGTCACCTCGATCCCCGGCCTGTCGACGACCGGCGCCGCGGCGAGCCTGGCCGAGACCGCCAACCCGAACCGGTTCGCGACCGCTCGGGCATTGGTCAAACACGCCGGTCTGGCGCCGCGGGAGAAGCTGTCGGGCACGTTCGTCGGCCGCACGAAACTGACCGGGCAAGGCCAGTTCTGCAAAGCCCAGGTATGTAGGCGGTGCGTGCGGCTGCTGGCGGCCGGGCTCGACGAGCACTGGTCGCTGGAGGGGCTGACGACGCTCGTGTATGGCGTACCCAAGGTCATGGCCGGCCTGTCGCCGGACACCAAGCCAACGCCGGAGCTGAAGATGACGCAGCGCTCGTTCTTCGTGCTGGTGTACCGGCTACTGATCGGCAAGGAGACCGGACCGCGGCTGCCCACGCTCCTGCTGGCGGTGCGGGCGGACCGCATCCGTCCCTGATCGGCGGCTGACCGCCGCGAGACACCATCGGGTGGTGCGGCACCCACCGCACCACCCGATTCCGCCTGCGGCGGTGCCTACTTCCCGGCCAGCTTGCCGAGGTCGACGACCTCGTCCGCGGCCGGCTTCTCGATGTCGTCGAACGTCTCGCCGAAGTCGCTGAACACCAGGGCGGATCCGCCCTTGCCGGTCAACCGGAGGGGGTAGGGCTCTCCGGTCGTCGCGATGTAGAGCGTCGAGTCGGGGTCGGCAGCGTCCTTGAGCGCGATGGCCGGGACTCCGTCGATCTCCTTCTCCGCACCCTTGCTCAACTTGCCCGTGGGCTTGAGGACGGCGTCGACGTCGCCGATGGCGAACAGGTCTTCGAGGGATTTGTCGTCGTCGACGCCGGCGACCCATCGGTCACCGATCAACTGGGCCATGCTCTTTCCCTGCTGGGCTCCGGCCGACATGACCCAGAACTTCTCGTTGGGCCGCAGGTACTTCTTGCCCCCGATGACGAGGAGCTCGACCTCGGCGCCGCCGAAGGACAGCGAGCCGGTGAAGCTCTTCCCGTCGACCTTGAGGTCGATCTCCGTCTTCTGACCGTCCTGGACCATCTTGCCCTTCGCCCGGTAAGACCCCGCCTCGTCGAGGGCCTCCCGCGCCTGCTTGAGGATCTTGTCCGCGCTCAGCTCCGCGACTCCGGAGGCGGCGGGCGCCGACGACGCGGCAGGTGCCGACGAAGCGGCGGGCACGGCGGCCGGCTGCGCGGTGTTTGCCTTGCCGTTCTGACAACCGGCGAGCGTCGTAGCCGCGACGGCCAGCGCGACCAACGCAACTCTGCTGGGCATGCTTCGCAAAGTGTCCTCGTTCCGTGAGGCGGGAATGCCGGGTTTGTACTCTGCCGCGACCGGGGCCTCCGACGCTTACCTCGTTCGGTCCGTCATGGTCATCGAATGTCGGACCGCGAGGTATGCCTTTGACGATCCGGAGACGCCTACCGGCCGTGACGAATTTCATAACACCGCGTAGATCACCCGGAGGGCAGGACGGGTAGTGCCGTGGCCTGCTGGTCGGCAGATGATCGGCGAGGGTGGCTGGGGTCGAAGGTGTGGCAGTCCCGGCGACGAGGTATACAAACAGGGTTGGGCCTTCGGAGTCGAGCTGATGGTTTAGTCACCTTTGCTCGTATCGAAGGCCCTTCCTCATGTCATCTCGCCACGCCGCACGCGAGCATGATCATCGATCTCCGGTGGAGGCGCCGGACGCCTCAACCCCTTATTTATCAGGGTCTAAGTGCCCGTCTGGAAACCGTTTCAGGGTCGGTGATGGCGTGCCAGGCGGCGGCTCATGATGATGATCATTGACCATTGCACGATCGCGGCGTGATGTTCGGGTAGGCGTTCGTAGTCACGTACGGTGCGTCGGCATCGGCTGATCCAGGACAGAGTCCGTTCCACCACCCAGCGCCGGGGTAGAACGTGGAAGCCGAACTGTCCGGCGAATTTCGCGACGATCGTGACGGTGACGCCGAGTGCGGCGGCGAAGTCGACCAGCGTGCCGCTGTAGCCACTGTCGGCCCAGGTCATCGTCACCTTTCGGCAGACGGTGTGTACGGCCCAGAGCAGGACTCGGCCGGCTTGGCGGTCCTGCACCGAGGCGGCGCTGACCGCGACGACGAGCAGCAGCCCGATGGTGTCCACGGCGATGTGGCGTTTACGGCCGTTGACCCTCTTGCCGGCGTCGTAGCCGCGGCTGGCCCGGGCGACGGTCTCGGCCGCGCGCACCGACTGTGAGTCGATGATGGCTGCGCTCGGCTCGGGTTCGCGGCCGGCTGCGGTGCGGACCTGGTCGCGCAGGGTGTTGTGCAGGCGGTTGACGGTGCCGTCGGTGCTCCAGCGGGCGTGGTAGTCGTAGACGGTCTGCCAGGGCGGGAAATCGGCGGGTAAGGCCCGCCAGACGCAGCCGTTGTGGGCGAGGTAGCGGATCGCGTCGACGATGTCGCGGCGTGAATGCACCGGCCGGCGCCCGCCGCGACGGCTCGGCTGTCCAGCCGGGATCAGCGGGGCGATGACCTGCCATTCCGCGTCGCTGGTGTCCGACGGATAAAGACGGGCACGGTTGCTTGGCAGGTGATCGGCGGACACGACAGAGGCGGTGGATGCGCCGGCGCCACCGACCAGGTAGAAAGTCATACAGGGCCTTGAGGGATCGAGCGTGTTTGGTGTGGTTACCTGCGCTTCTACCTCAAGGCCCTACCCATGTCATTCAGACGCGCCGCACCGCCTACCCATCGACAGACCCAAGTTTCCAGACGGGCACTAAGAGCTGTGAGCTGATGAGCCCTTTCGGCCGGGGTCTCTCAGCCGGTAACTACCACCCGGACCGGCTCGCCGCTGCGCCCGTCAAGCACCGCCCTGTCGCCTAGCGGCTGACCAAGGACGACCGTGACGGTGCGCGGATGCCCGAGGGCGAGGCACGTCTCTGTGTCGACGCTGAGATGGAGCCTTTCCAGGATGTTGCGGGGTTTTCCCTCCAAGACCACGACGACAGCATTTGCCGATTCAAAGGCCTCCGCGTGATAGTCACGTTCGCAGGGACCGTTCCCCGGCGCTTCCCCAGCGAACTTCACAGTCAAGCGCGTACCGCTTGCCGTTGTCGTAGCGGATTCGACCTGGGTCCCTGACAGAAACCTGTCCGAAGGCGGTGGCGGCGCAGCAACGGCCGCGCTCGGCGCGCCGGCAACCTCCTGAGCGGCACCGTCATACCGTGCCAAGGCTTCCTGGGCGTGCTGACGCAGTCCGACGCCCACTCCACGATCCACCCATAGCCAACCAGCTACAGAGGTTGAATAGCTGAGGTTCGTCGGCGTGGCGGCGTGATAGATCTCGATGGGTTCGGTAGGCCGAAGGGATGAGGTATCCGGCTGGTGGTGGCATGAACGCGGCAGCCCGGGTCCGGCGTGAGAAGGTTCGGATCCAGGCTGCGGCCATGTTCGCCGAATCCCAAACGACCGCGCAGATTGCGTCTGAGCTGCGAGTTTCCGAGAAATCAGTACGCCAGTGGCGTCGACGGTGGACGGCCGGCGGGACGGCGGCTCTGGCGTCGGCCGGCCCTGGCGGCTCGGACTGCAAACTCTCCGGCGACCAGCAGAAACAGTTGATCGAGATGCTCGATGACGGCCCGGTCGTGCACGGCTGGGACGACGCCCGCTGGACCCTCGCCAGGGTCGCGGAGCTGATCGAGCGTCGCTTCGAGATCACCTACACGCTGCGCGGAGTGTCGTATCTGCTGCACCGCATCGGCTACAGCCAGCAGGTTCCCACTCGTCGGGCGATCGAACGCGACCCTCAGGCGATCGCTACGTGGCATCGCCGGCGGTGGCCGTCGGTAAGAGGTTAGCGGCGGCTCAGGGCGCGGGGATCTGTTTCCAGGACGAGGCGGGCCAGGTGATGCGGCCGCCGGTGGCCAAGACCTGGGCCCGGCGCGGGCACACTCCCGTGGTCGAGGTCTCCGGCAAGGGCTCCGGGCGGGTCTCGATTGCCGGGCTGGTCTGCCTCAAGCCCGGACACCGCGGCCGGTTGATGTGGCGCACGAGGCTGCACCGAAACCGCAAAGGTGAGCGTGGCAGTTTCAGCGAGGACGACTACATCGCCTTCCTCGATCAGGCCCACCAACGCTTGCGGGCACCGATCGTGCTGATCTGGGACAACCTGAACACCCACGTCAGCGTCCGGATGCGGGAACTGATCACGGCCCGGAGGTGGCTGACCGTGATCCGGTTACCCGCCTACGCCCCGGACCTCAACCCGGCCGAGGGCGTCTGGCGGTGGATGAAACGCGGCCTGACCAACACCGCCGCCCGCGGCGTCGACCACCTCGCCGACCTCGTCAAACGTCGGCTACGCGCCTGCCAGCAACAAACCGATCTCCTCGCTGGCTTCTTCGCCGGCACCGGCATGACCCTCGACCCCGAGCCACCGTGACGACTCGAACCTCAGCCTTTCAACCTCTGTAGCCCGCCACCGCCGTCCGTCAGGTGACCGCCCGGCGCATCGGGGCAATCGCCGCGACCGCCGCCACGTACATCACCAAGCCGTACGCGAGGACGGTCAGGATCACCTGTGCGGCGTCGGGGGCGAATGCGGCGACGAACAGCGCCAGGAACAGGTTTCGCACCGTCGTGGTCATCGCCACTGCACCCCGACCGGCCGCGCCACCCAGCCCGGGACTCGCATAGGTGACCAGCCCGGCGGCCACCACCACGGCGATGACGGCGTACGCGGCGGGCGGCACATCGCCGAGCCGGTGCAGGTTGGCGACCAACGACCACAGCACAATCCCGGCGAGCAACACGTCCGCGGTACGTCGCGCCACGGCGTGCACCCGCGCCGCCAGGGCCGGGCGACGCTCGCGCAGCCACATCCCGACGGCGAGGGGGACTACCTGTCCGGCCAGGCTGCCCACCACGAGCAGGACCGCACCGCCGGTCGGCAACGCGGCGAGGCCGAGATGCAGGTGTGCCTCGGCGATGGTCAACCAGAAGGGCAGGATCACCAGACCCGCCAGGGCAAGCACGGCCTGCAGACTCACCGCCGAAGCCGCGTCGGCGCGAGCGTGGTGGGCCAGCAGCGCCCCGGACCCTCCACCGGGTGCCGCTGCCGCCAACAGCACGCCGATCGCCGCCGGGCCGGACACGTCGACGGCGCCGAGCAACAGCAGAGCCAACCCTGGCATGACCACGGCGTTCGCGCTCACCGCCACAACGACCGGTGCCGGCTGCCTCAGCACCCGCCGCAGCCCGGCCAGGTCCACGGTGGTGCCGACGGCGAGCATCGCCGCGACCAGCAGCCCGGCGAGGACCACAGCGGTGACGTTCACGCCGCTCCCACCGCTGCCATGCGTCGGACATCAGCGGTCAGGCGCTGCACGACGTGCGCGGCGTCGCGGCCCACACCCCGCAACGTGGCCGACGCGATGCCCCGCTGTCCCTCCAACCCGACAAAGCCCAGCCCCGGCACGGTGATCGACGCACCCCGATCATGGACCGGGTAACCGGTCCCGTCGAGAGCGCTACGCCCGTCCCGGCCGGCGCAGCCGGCGAGGTGCGCCACCTGCGGCCGGAAGCCGGTCGCCAGCAGCACGACGTCGACCGGCTCCACCATGCCATCCGCCCACGCCACCGCGTCCGGCGTGAGTCGGGCGAACATCGGCCGCCAGTCCGGGCGCCCCGCCTCGATCGCGGCCCGGTACCGGCCGTCATCGAGCACCCGCACGGTCCTGCCCCGCAGTAGCCGCCCCAACGGCAGCCGCTCCAGCCCGCTCCGGTGCAGCCACTCGTGCAGGTCACGCCCGAGCGGGCGCTGCGGCATGAACCGCACCGGTCCCCGGGAGGCGAGGGTCACTGCGGCGACCTCGGCCAGTTCGACGGCGATCTGCACCGCCGAGTTCCCCGCTCCCATGACCACGACCCTCTTTCCGGCGAACGGCTCCGGAGCGCGGTAGTCGGCCGAGTGCAGCACCGTACCGGCGAACCCGTCCAGGCCCGGCAGCGCCGGCCGGTACGGGGCACCGAACCCGCCACTGGCAGAGATCACCAGCCGGGAGGTGAACTCCCGGCCGTCCCCCGCCCGCGTCACGAACCCCTGCGCCGTCCGGGTCACGGCGACGGCCCGCGTGTTCACCTCGATCGGCACGTCCAGACCCTCGGCGTAGGCCGCGAGATAGGCCACCACCTCGTCGCGGGTCGGATACCGCTCCGGGTCGCCGGGGAACCGCAGGCCGGGCAGCTCGCTGAAGCGGGCCGGGGAGAACAGGGTCAGGCTGTCGTAGTAGCGCGACCACGATCCCGTCGGCGACGGACCCGCCTCCAGCAGCAACGGATCAAGGCCGTGGCGGCGGAGCACGTGGGCGGTGGCGAGGCCGGCTTGGCCGGCACCGATGACGACGGCGTCGAGGAGGGTCATGCCCGGCATCGTATCGTCATTTCATGGATTAGCGATATGACGATGTGAGTTAGGATTGGCGGCGGAGGTAGCCGATGTCCGACACCCTGGGCCTGAGCGAACGCACCCGCGAGTTCCTGCGTGCCCTCGCCAGCGAGAACCGCCAACAGGTCCTCCTGCTGTTCGCCGACGGGCAGCCTCGCAGCGTCGGGCAGATCGCCGCTGACCTCGGCATCGGTCAGTCCACCGCGTCCGAACAACTCGCCGCGCTGCGTCGCGGCGGCATCGTCCACGCCCGACGCGAGGGCAAGACCGTCTACTACTGCGCCGACCGCGACGGCGTCATCGCCGCCCTCGACGAACTCCAGACCATCCTGCGCGCCTGCTGCCCCCCACCGATCTGATCGGCGGTCTCGGGCCGCCAGGGGAACGATGAACCGGACAGCAAACGAGCCCGACGGCTCGGTCGCCGTCGGGCTCGTGGAAGCTGAGAAGCGGTACTCAGGCCAGCGTGAAGGTGGTCGCTCGGCCCGAGTTCGTCCGGACCGGCCGATGGGGCGCTCCCCCGGCTCCAGCGCGGTCGGTGCAGGCCCCACGTCATGCAGATTTTTTCGTGTAGCCGAGTCGTTGGAGAAGCCACGGCCACGACCCGTCCGCGGAGGTGGCGTCGTCCATCCACAGCTCAAGGTGATGCAGGTGCCCTCGTCGGCTCATCTGCTCATCTTCGCCCGGACGGCCGACGGTCATGCGTAGGCGATGGCTGTGTAGCGTCCGAGCACTGCCTCGCAGCGCGAAAGGCCGGTGCACGCGCGAACGGCACCGGCCTTTCGTTTGGACCTGCGCGTTCGGTGGCTTGCAGTGTCCTACACGGTAATCTTGATGGCTTCCATCCGCAGGCTCTGTCCGGTCGTGCCGGCGACCGCCCAGTTGCACCGGCGACTCTGCCAGCCGATGTTCTGCACGTGTGCCTCGTAGCAGACCGACCCGTTCTGAACCTTGATCTGGATGGCTTCCATCCGCAGGCTCGCTCCGGTTGTGCCGGCGGTCTGCCCGTCGCACTGTTGACCTTGCCAGCCGATGTTCTGCACGTGCGCTCGGTAGCAGACCCAGCCTACTTCCAAGCTTACGACGATGGCGATGGCTTCCATCCGCAGGCTCTGTCCGGTCGTGCCGGCGGTCTGCCCGTCGCACTTGATGCTCTGCCAGCCGATGTTCTGCACGTGCGCCTGGTAGCAGACCGACCGAGCGGCGCCGCTGACGGCACGCCGTTGGTTGGCGGCCGCCGCTACCCGGGCACGGGCCTGCGTCAGACTCGGTTCGTCGATCGATGCGGCCGCGGTTCGCGCCGAGTCCCGCACGTCGCTTTGACTAGGCGCCGAGGCGGCTGGGGCGGCCGTCCACATCAGGCTCGACAACACGGCGGCTGCAGCTGCGACGGTTAGGCGTTTACTAGACAACATGTTCCCTCCAGAGGAGCTTCGAATCAATTCCTGGACCGGTGCCTGCGAAGCGTTCGACGGCGTGGAAGGATGGATACATTGAATGCTGAACTGACCTCCCAGTGGTTGATGACGAAATTGGAGCACTTTCCCGTACCGGCAAAGACGATGTAGTAGGTGACGGCCGTCATCTTTTGATGAGTGCCGGCGTTCAGCGCTCAGATCGTCTTTCGACATCCGGTCGCAGTCCTAACGGTTTCGTGCTTCCGTGTGGAGGATTCCCGCGCATGTGGTTGGTCCCCCCGTTGTGCGGATCGACCACATGGGGAATCCGGCTCGTCGAGATGCGCGGCGAGGTGGGCAAATGCTCTCGTACCTGCGGCCGATCGCCGGAGAGGGAGAAATGACTCCTCCATGGATGGCCGCGACTACTTGTATAGGTGGCGGCCGGTTGTCCAGCAACATGCCCGACGGCTGGACAAACAACGATGAGGGTCGGTGTCCTGATCGGAGGCTACGGTGGCCGGCGTTGTCCGAGGCTGTGGCGCTCTGCGCGGGTGCCGTCGGATGAGGGGAGTCGTTGTCCACGGGGGGCGATGGGCGGGGCAGGCCGTGAACCGAGGATCAGCGGGTACGGTTCCCGGTGGCGTTGTCGATCGCCTCCGCCTGTGTGAGGACCTGGCGGATAGGGCCGCAGGCGTCGCAGCGCCAGACGCGTACGGTGCCGTCGTCGTGCGCGGTTACCAACTGGGTACCGTCGCGGCTGAAGGCGACGGTTTCCACGGATGCACCGAATCCACTGTAGGTCACCGGTGGACCGCCACCGTCGGTGCGCCATACGCGTACGGTTCCGTCCTTGCCGGTGCTGAGTAGCCATTTCCGGTCGGGGCTGAATGCCAGGCGCCACACGAAGCCGGAATGCCCGCGCAGGACGAGCGGCGTACCTTTCTGCGAGAGCGGCCAGATTCGTACGGTGCCGTCGACGCCGACACTTGCGAGGCTGCGTCCGTCTGGGCTGAAGGCGACGGCGTACACCAATCCCTCGTGCCCGCGCAGGATCAGCGGCTCGGAAAATCCGCCAACCTCCCAGATATGGATTAACCCGTTCTTGCTGGCTGTCGCTACGTGCTTCCCGTCCGGGCTGAACGCGGCGTATCCCAACGATCCCGACTTGGCGTGACGCACTAACGGGTTGCCCGTTCCCGTGATGTTCCATATTCGTAGGGTGCCGTCGCTGCCGGTGCTGGCCACGCGCGTGCCGTCAGGGCTGAAGGCGGCCTGCCAGACCGGGCCCTCATGGCCGCGCAGGACCACAGGTCCGGCGGTACCCGCCGCGTCCCAGATACGGACGGTGCCGTCCCGGCTGGCGCTGGCCACGCGCCGGCCGTCGGCGCTGACGCTCAGTTCGAGGATTTCGTCGCGATGGCCGCGCAGAGCGCGCGGTTTCCTGGGCTCGGCCAGGGTCCACAGCCGCACGACGCCGTCCGCGCCTCCACTGAATACCCGCTTCGCGTCCGGGCTGAACGCGGCCGTCCAGGCTGCGCCGTCGTGACCGCGCAGCAGCAGCGCGGGATCACCCGGGCCGCGGGGATCCCAAATCCGGATCATGCCGTCTTCACCGGCGCTGGCCAGGCGGGAACCGTCCGGGCTGAAGGCCACCGCCCACACCATGCGGTTGTGCCCGCGCAGCACGAGCGGTTCGCCGTCGCCGGTGGCCGACCAGATTCGCACCGTGGTGTCGTCACTGGTCGTGGCCAGCCACCGTCCGTCCGCACTCAGGGCGAGTCCTTCCACCGTGCCCTGATGACCGCGCCAGGTGGCCTCGGCGTCACCGCCGCTGGTCGGCCACGCCCACACGGCGCCGTCGATGCTGGAGGCGTACAGACGTGTCCCGTCGAGGCTGAAGGCCAGCGTCTTCGTCGCGTCCTGTGGTCCGCGCAGGACGGTCAGGCTGGTGTGGGCGGCCAGGTCCCAGATTCGCACCGTACGGTCGTGGCTGGCAGTGGCCAGTCGCCGGCCGTCTGGGGTGAACGCGACGCCCGAGGTGATGCCACGGTGGCCGCGCAGCACGACTGGCGCGACACGGCCGCTGGTGTCCCAGATCCGGGTCGTGGTGTCTTCGCCGACGCTGGCTAGGCGGGATCCGTCCGGGCTGAAGGCCACCGCCCAGACGATGCCGGTGTGCCCGCGAAGTTGCCGTGGTGCGCCCGTGCCGTCCGTCGGCCAGATCCGGACGGTGCCGTCTGCGCCGCCCGTGGCCAGGCGCCGCCCATCTGGACTGAATGCGGCATACCACACATTGCCGGTGTGCCCGCGCAGGACGACCGGGGATCCCGACACCGTCTGGCCGTTCCAGGCCCACACCCGTACGGCGCCGTCAGCGCCGGTAGCGGCCAATCGCCGCCCGTCCGGGCTGAACACCACGTTGAGCGCCTGGGGACTGCCGAGCGGCACCACCGCGCGTACCCCGTAGTCCCCGACAGCCTGGCGCAGCACCATCTCCGCTTCCACGGTCGGCGCGATCATGAATGCCCGCCGGGCCAGCGTCACCGCACGCGCGGGATTGAGCTGTAACTCGTTGTAGGCCTCGGCGACCAACTGCCTCGACGACGCGAGATCGCGCTCCGCGCTGGCTTGGCGGCCCTGCACCAGGGCCATCGCCGCCAGCACCCCCACGATCACGACGGCCGCTCCCAGCCCGCTGAGCGCGAGCCGGGTACGTCGCCGCCGGGCGGTGCGCTCGTGCACATCGCGGCTACGGCTGGCGGCGAGGAAAGCGGTCTCCAAATCGTTGAGCCGATCCAACGGTCGGCCCTGCCAGCGGACAAGACGTGCACCCCGGTAGAGATAGCCGTCTTCCCGATCGTGCTGGTCCCACTCGGCGGCGGCCTCGGTCAGCCGGCGGTGGGCGCGCAGGAAGTCACGATCTTCAGCGAGCCAGGCACGCAACCGAGGCCAGCCGAGGATGAGTGCCTCGTGGGCGACCGTCACGCAGTCTTCATCCGCGGTGACCAGACGCGCCGCCGTCAGGCTGCTCAGCACCGCCGCCACGGCGTCGGGATCCCGTCCGCCGAGCAGCTCCGCCGGAGTAGCGCGCCGCCGGGTGTCCTCGGTGCCCTCACCGAATGCGGTCAGCCGCAGGAACACCCCACGGGCAAGGTCCCGCTGCACCGGGCCGAATCTCGCGTACACCCGCTCGGCTGTTTGCGCGATGGCGCCCTGCACGCCGCCTGCGGCCCCGTAGTCTGCAAGGGTCAGCGTCGGGCCTCGCCGCCGCCGCCACGTCTCCAGCAGCGCGTGGGACAGCAGCGGTAACGCACCCGGCTGGCCTCGGGTGTCCGCGACGGCCACCTCCACCAACGCCGATTCGACCCGCAAGCCCATCCGCCGTGCCGGCCCGACGATCACTTGCCGCAGATCGTCCTCGGACATGGGGCCGACCAATACCTGCCGATCCTGCAGCGCCGCGACCAGTTCCGGGTACGCCGCACACCGCGCGTAGAAATCCGCACGTACCCCCAACACGACACGCGCGGCGGGTTCATCGACCGCCGCGACGAGCATGTCGATGAAGGCCGCTCGTTCGCGTTCGGCGCGACACAGGGTGAAGACCTCCTCGAACTGGTCGACGACGATCACCACTCGCGCCGTAGCGGCCCGGTCGGCCAGAACCTGCCGAAGCATGAGGCGAAGGCCGGTGGGATCGGCGGTCAACGCCTCGCGCACCGAAGCAGCCGCCAGATGTCTCAGGTTCGCCAGGTGAACAGCCAACTCATCCACCGGGTGCTCCCCCGGCGTCATCAGCACCCAAGGCCATTCCTGACTGCCGGCAATAGCATCCCTGGCAATCGCAGGCAGCAGACCGGCGCGCAACAGCGACGACTTACCGGCACCCGACGGTGCAAACAGCGCGAGCAACGGCCACGCAGCCAGCCGCTGACACATCTCCTCGACCAGGTCCTGCCGCCCGAAGAACCGCTGTTCGTCAGATGCTTCGAACGTCGCGAGTCCCAGGTACGGTGCTTGCTCCCCGTCGCCCTCCACTGTCGGCCCGGCAGGGGTCAACTCCGCGACCATCTGGTGCCATCGCAGCTCCCAGTCGGCCTCGCCCCCACCGCACGCCGCTACATATCCCAAGACCACGGCAAGGCTCGGTACGACCTCACCACCGGCCGCCTCCGACAGCGCCGTCACCGAGAAACGCGCACGTTTAGACAATTCCCGGTAGCTGGGCCGGCCAACGGCGTTTCGCAACTGCCGCAGGTCAAACGCGAACCGCTGCAGCGGGCCCGCATCCGGGTCCAGCTTGCGTTCAGGACGACCCACAATCCCTCCACCTGCCATCCGACGCGCTGGTGAACCGGCGATCCGGACCGCCTGGCGCTCGCAATCGAGCTATCGTTCAACCGCGCCGCAGGCGAGCCTTGCGCCATCCCGCGCCGCGCGGTCCGCTCCGAAGCCCCTGGCTTTCCGCGACCAACGCCACCCGCCTGGACGACAAGCGGTCGGGATCCGCTCGGCGCCACCAACCGCCGTACGGCGCCATCCCGCAGCACTGCCGCCGCCGTCCGCTGCCACACTGCCCTCCCAAACGGCAGTCAGTGAAGGCTATCAATTGGCTTCCCGGTCAACACATCACCGGCCGCAACGTAAGGATCATGTGATGGTTGCGGCGGCGGTCACGCGATTCACCCTCGCCGGCATCCTGGTCGGGACCGAGCCATGACGGGCGCGCAACGCTGGTGGCCAGCTCGTCATCGTTGCGGTGAGTTCCGTGGTTCACCAGGTTCTGCGCATCACGGGACTGCTGGACACCTTCGGCACAGGCCTCGACTGCCAGGTCACGCGCCCGGCGGGAGGCGCCGCTGGCCGGCAGCATCACGTCACCGATGGAGAGCATCTGGCGACGAGGCTCGGCCGCCAGCGCCTCTGTTCCAGATCGCAGCGGAAGTCAGGCACCTTCCCATTGCGACCCTGCACCCGACCTGCCTAGCCAGTTCAGTGGTGACAGTCCTTCCGTTGGCGGACACACGTCGACGCCGTCATGGTGTTGTCATGGCGTGTTGATGCGGGGTTCGCATGAGTACGGTGTCGATGGCCACGCCGCGCCTTCGAGCATCGATGCATGTCTTTTTATTCGATTGCTCCGCTGCCGCCGCTGGAACCATCGGAGCGGCCAGCCCGCGTCGGGCGCCGCCGGTTCGTGGCCGTTGCCGGGGGCTCAGTCGCCGGGCTGATCTGCGGCCCGGCCCTCATCGACCCTGCCGGCGCCGCCCGGCCGGTGCCTCGTCCCGGCCCGACCGCGCGGGTGCCGGCGAATGTGTTCACCTTGGGTGTCGCCTCGGGCGATCCCAGCCCGGACGGCGTAGTGCTGTGGACCCGACTGGCCCCCGATCCGGTGCACGGCGGGGGCATGCCGAACCAGAGCGTGCCGGTGACCTGGGAGATCGCCGACGACGAGCGGTTCCAGTACACCCGGCGCAGCGGCACCGTCACGGCCGAGCCCGGCTGGGGGCACAGTGTGCACGCTGAGGTGTCCGGGCTCGAGCCGGACCGGGTCTACTTCTACCGGTTCCTCGTTGCCGGCCAGGTGTCACCGGTCGGACGCACCCGCACGGCACCCGCCGTGGACGCCCAGCTCAGCCGGCTGCGGTTCGCGTTCGCGAGCTGCCAGGACTACCAGGCCGGCCGGTACACCGCCTACCAGCACCTCGCAGCTGAGGACCTCGCCTTCGTGGCGTTCCTCGGCGACTACATCTACGAGAACCCGCGCAACTCGGCCGCCTACCGCCAGCACGACGGCACCGCAGAGCCCTACACCCTGACCGACTACCGCAACCGGCACGCCTGCTACAAGAGCGACCCCGACCTGCGGGCCGCGCACGCCGCCGTACCGTGGATCGTCACCTTCGACGACCACGAGATCGACAACAACTGGGCCGACGAGCTTCCCCAGGACCCCGCCCAGCAGAGTCCGGAGGTGTTCCGGGCGCGCCGCGCAGCGGCGTTCCAGGCCTACTACGAACACATGCCGCTGCGGCGCTCCTCGCTGCCCCGCGGCCTCGACATGCGGGCCTACCGGCAACTGACCTTCGGCCGCCTCGCCGCCCTGCATGTCCTCGACACCCGGCAGTACCGCAGCGATCAGCCCGGCACCCTGGCCCAAGCCGACGATCCCGCTCGCACCATGACCGGCGCCGAGCAGGAACAGTGGCTGACCGCCGGGATGAGCTACTCCGACACCCGGTGGAACCTGCTCGCCAGTCAGGTCATGTGGGCCAGCAACGACCGCACCGCCGGCCCCGCACAGAGCTTCGACTTCGATAACTGGGACGGCTACCGCGTGCAACGCCGCCGGCTGCTCGACTTCTTCGGCTCCGGCGCCACCAGCAACCCGGTCGTGCTGACGGGCGACCGGCACGCCACCTGGGCCTGCGACCTGCGCCCGGACTTCGACCGGCCCGACACCCCCGCCGTCGCCGCCGAGATCACCGGAACGTCAATCTCCTCCGGCGGCGACCCGGACACCGCCGCGTTCCACCGTACGTACGATCCGATCAAGGCCGAGAGTCCGCACTGGAAGTACATCGACAACCGGCGCGGCTACCTGCTGTGCGAACTCACCGCCGACAGGCTGCTGGCCTCGCTGCGTACGGTCAGCACCGTCTGGGCACCCACCGCGGGCGTCACGACCGCCGCGCAGTTCCAGGTCACCGCCGGGAGGCTCGGCCTCGACGTGCTCGCCCACGACACTCCGCCCGCCGCCGACCCCGCCGCCCTGCGTCGCTACGCCGTCGACGACGACCAGCCCTGATGCCGGAGACCGGCCTCTTACACCTCTTGCAGAAACAACCCAGAAATTCCGGGTTATCAATGTCTGCATAGGCTGCCGGGAGCGTAACCGCAGGAGTACGGAAGGTTACGCGAAGCCGAACCTGGCATGCGCTGACAGAGATGGGGTGGCGACCATGGCGAAGAAGAGCAAGAAGAAGGACAAGAAGGGCAAGGCCAAGAAGAAGTAGTCACGCACGGCCCGTCTCATCGTCACGGCATACCACCTGAGATGCGAGGCGGGCCGGCCGACAAGGCCGTTCCCTGTGAGTCCTGCGGCGGCGCTCGCGTCGAACGACGTTCTGCCCGCCGCCCCGTTGAGCGAGGCGACGAACGCATGCACAGCGAAGTTCTCCACACGCTGGATACTCACCTGCAGAGGCTGACGACCCTTCGAGGAGATCTGGTCGCCAAGCGCTCCATCGCGCCGGGCGAGCGGCTGCGGATCGCCGCCGACGCCATGACCTGCGCCGAGCAGTGCGCACGGATCCTCTCCCGCCTACTGGCGAGCGACGACCCATACGGCGGCGCACCGGGTGAGCCCGCCACTCGGTGAGGAGGCCCTTCCAAGAGCGTCCCGCCTGGACGGCGATGCCGCCCGGAGGCCGACCGGGTCTGCAGGAGGAGGACGGTCGGCCGCAGAAGCGTCACCCTCGGCGCGATGCGCGAACCGATGGCGCCTTCATTCGAAGGGGATGAGGACGGACCACCATCCGCCCGGTAAGCATGGCGCTGTTCAGGCACGCATGGCGACAGTCCCAGCCGTTTCGAGGCGTCTTTCCGATGCAACCGGAGGTTGCATGCGCTACATGGCGAATTCGCGTCCCGCGCAGGGTGTCCCGGCCGGGCCGGGGTATCCGACGGCATGGCCGACAACGCCACGATCTTGATTTTCGCGCCGGTTCCGCAGCTCACGGTCACCATCGAGCAGCAGGGCGAGGCGCCGGAGTTGCACGTGCACCCCCTCGTCGGCGGTAGTCGATACGCGCTGCCATGGGTGTGGGGATAGTCGGCGAGGGCGCGGAGCGCGGGGAGCGCGTCCGGTGTCAGTCGGCCAGCAGGGCCCAGGCTGCAGGAGGTGTTGCCGCGCCAGGCGGTGAGGGTATGAACCCGGCCTGGCCGGGGCCGTTCGGCCCCGGCCAGGCTCTGGTCAGTCGAAGGCGGGGAAGCCCAGGCGCAGGGTCACCAGCGTGGTCGGGATGTTGCTGTCGATCAGGCGGCCGTTCGCGTCGAAGGCGCCGGTGCCGTCGGTCATGCCGAAGTCGTTGTCGTTGATGACGGCGATGGTCCACGGGTTGAGCACCGCGACGCCCTCGATCTTCTTCGGTACGCCGGCGACCGTGTTCAGGTCGAGTACGAGCGCCTTCGGCGCCACGGTCACGCCGGCCGCCTTGAGGTCAGCCGGCTTCGCTAGCTGCTCCAGCGACGGGGTGGTGGCCGGATCGTCGTACCGGCCACCGAGCAGGTTCGTGGCCCGGCGCAGGTCGGCGATCTGCAGGCGGGCGGCCTGGTCGGTGCGCTCCTCGACGAGCACCGAGGAGGCGCCGAGGCCGACGATCGAGGAAATCTTCAGCTCGCTCGGGTCGTCCTCGGCCGGGTCGACGATGTTCACGGCGTCGAAGCGGTACGCGTACTCGCCGACTACCACACCCTTGCGCGGCGAGAAGCGCAGCAGCCGGGTGTTCAGCGAGGCCTCGCCGGCGGCCTTGTCCGGCACCGAGAGCGGACTCTGCAGCGCGAGCACCAGGTCACCGCCGGCCAGCTTGCCCAGGCCCTCGAAGCCACGGTTGATCTTCCGGGAGCCGTAGATCGCCGGGAACGCCTCGATCACCGGGTAGTCGGTTCCGGTCAGCTGCAGGCCGGCCGGCACATACCGGGCGATGATCCGGCCGGTCGCGGCCACGTGCACCAGCGACGGGCTGTACTCGTCGGTCAGCCAGAACGTGCCGTCCGCGGCGCGCACGATGCCCTCGGTGTCCAGACCGTTGGGGTTGGTGGTCAGCGCCACGGTGGCGTTGAAGTTGTACGGCGCCTCGTCGTGCGACAGCTGGTTGGACAGCCCGGTGACCGGGGCGCCGTGGGCCGTCTTGATCGGAATCGTCTGCAGCACCCGCAGGACACCGTGGTCCGCGCGTACCTTGACGATCATCGGGTCGAAGTCGGGCACCGGGAACGTACGCCGCTTGTCCTTGCCGACCTTGATCTGGCCGTTGGGGCCGCGGTCGGTGACCGTCCAATACTCGCCGGCCCGCTCGGCCGGGAAGATGTCACTGCCGATGCCGCCCAGGTTGACGCCCCGGTCGTCGGCGACACCAAAGGAGCTCAGCGGAATCGCCGGCAGGGTGGCCGCGTCCACCACCCTCGCGGACAGGCCGGGCCAGCTCGGTGCCGTGGCGGCGGCGGGGTTCGCGGCTACCGCGGTCAGCATCAGAGCCGGGGCGAGGACGGCGACCGAGCGCGCCAGGGAGAGTCGAAGTGCCATGGCCGGGACGCTGCCCGGGACGGATGAACGCCATCTGACCGGCGAGTGAATCCCACCGTCACCTTTGCTCGTCGTCGCGCAAACCCTCACCACCCGCGAGGACGTCGGCACCTAGCTACTTTACGATGAAAACCGTTTCCAACAAGATGAAGGTCCTCACCGGTTCTCGACACGCGAGGAAGTTCATGGCTGTCCCGAAGCGGCGCACCTCTCGCGCCAATACCCGCCACCGCCGTGCGCAGTGGAAAAGGACCACCCCGACGCTGGCGAACTGCCCGTGCCCGCGCCGGGAGATGGTGGTGTCGCATCGGGCCTGCATCCACTGCGGTCTCTGCCGCGGCCGTCAGGTCGCCGCCCCGCGATGAGCGTGCTGAGGACGATCGGAATGCGTTCATGACCATCTCTGTCCTGGGCGGCTTCTGGCCCCACGCCACCTCCGAAGCAGCGAGCGCGCTGCTCGCGAAATACCCGGGCCTGCGCCTCGTGCGCTACGAGAGTCCCCGCCCGGGCGTGCTGGCCCGTACCGGCGCCGTCGAGATCCCGTACGGTGACGACCCGGCAGGCGCCTTGATCCGCGATCTCGCCGCTGTCGTCGACGGAGGCAAGCCGTCCGAGTTGATCGTGGTCCTGCCCGAGGCGTATGAGCCGGACGAGATCCGCACCGCCTGGCACGCGCACACCGGCGGCGCGCCGCTCAGCCTCACCACCGTCGTACCGGCCGACCTCGTCATGGACGGCGTCGCCGACGACACCGTCCTGCGCGCCGTCGACCTGCACCGCACGGCCGCCGATGAGCGCAGCGTCGGCGAGGTCGTGTGCCGCCAGATCGAGCAGGCCGACACCGTCCTGTTCGCCGGCCCACCCGACGGTGACGACGCGTGGGAGGCCGAACAACTGCGAATCCTCCTGCACAGGATGGCGCCCTGGTCACAGCACCGCAGCCTGGCTGACCTCGGCCTGCCCGCCGAGGGGCATTCCGAGCCCCTCGCCCCGCTCACCCGAGGACTGCGCGGCCGCACAGTCGGCGTGCACGCGCCACTACCCGAGCACGGCGTGGTCGCGGTCGTCTTCCACGCCCGCAGACCCTTGCACCCCGGGCGGCTGCACGAGGCCCTCGACGAGATCACCGACCGGGTCGTGCGCTCGCGCGGACACTTCTGGCTCGCCAGCCGCCCGGACCTGGTCATGACCTGGGAGTCCGCCGCAGGACTGAGCCTCGGCCCGACCAGCGGCTGGCTCGCCGACCTGCCCGACGAGTGCTGGAACGACGTCGACGACGAACGCCGCCTCGCCACCGAGATCGACTGGGACCCCTACTACGGCGACCGCAGCCAGCACCTGGCCTTCATCGGCATCGACCTCGACCCGGTACGGCTGCACCGCACGCTCGCCGGCTGCCTGCTCACCGACGACGAACTGTCCCGCGGACCGGACGTGTGGCGGCGGTGGGCGGACCCCTTCACCCGCTCCTACCCCGCACCCCCGGTTACCACTACCGCACGACCAAGGGATGGACTATGAACACCCGCGCCGCCACGACGGCCGCACCGCACGATCTCGACAACCGGGCCCGGGTGACCGTGGTGTCCGGGTTCTCCCCGACCGCCACGCTCGCCGCGGGCGAGGTACTACTGCGTGACGACGACCGTCCGCTGCTGCTGCACTACGACATCAGCCGGATCCGCACGGGAACGGTACGCCGCATCGTACGCACCGCCGAGCGCACCATCGAGGACACCGTGGTCTCCCTCGTGCAGGCCTGCGTCTCCTGCACCCTGCGCGACGACGTCATCCCGTCCCTCGCCCGGCTCAGCCGCCACCATCCCGGCCGTGACCTGCTGCTCGCCCTGCCGGAGGCGATCGATCCGGAGGAGATCGCGACCGCCTGCCGGCACCGCGCGGTCCACGGGAGCGCCCTGAGCGACCTGCTGCACGTGGACTCCTTCGTCACCGTCGTCGACGCCGCCGCATTTCTCGACGACCTGAGCTCCACCGACGATCTGCGTGACCGGGACCTGCACGCGGCGCCCGGGGACGGGCGGTCCGTGGCCCAGGTCGTCGCCCGCCAGGTCGAGTTCTGCGACACCGTCGTCATCTGGGGCCGGCCCGCCGACGTCTACCAGGCCGCCCGGCTGACGGCCCTCGTGCAACGCCTCACGCCCTGGGCGGCGTACGTCCACGTCGAGGACCCCGCGACCTCCGACGACCGTGAGCTCGCCGCCCGGCTGCTGCGCACCGGCCGCCACGACCCGCTGACACCCGGCATCCTCAGCCGCGCCCTCGAATGCCGTCCGATCGGCGTGCACGACCTGGAGGGCACCCGCGGGGCGACGTCGCTGCTGTTCGACAGCCGCCGACCGTTCCACCCGCATCGCCTGCACGACGCCCTGCCGAGGCTCACCGGCGACGCCCTGCGCGGCCGGGGTCAGCTCTGGATCGCCAGCCAGCCCGCCGCCGTGATCGGCTGGGAGACCGCCGGGCAGGCCATCAGCATGACCAGCCTCGGGCCCTGGCTCGCCGCCCTGCCACGCGAGCGCTGGCACGAGACCAGCGTCCTGCGCCGGCTCGCCGCCGACGCCACCTGGGACCCCTACTACGGCGACCGCCGCACCGCGCTGGCCTTCATCGGCCTCGACTCCGACACGGCCGCCCTCTCCGACGTCCTCACCGGGTGCCTGCTCACCGAGGCCGAACTCGCCGCCGGGGCCGACTCCTGGTCGGAGCTGACCGACCCGTTCGCGGACTCCGTCAGGTCGACACGGCGGGTATGGCGTCCCTGATAGCCGTCTCCGCGGCGGATGCTGCAGGCCGGGCGGCCCAGACGGGGCGGTCCCGGTCGGGACGTGAGCTGTCGCAGCCTGCTATGACTCGCACGACGCGGCGCTGTCCTTCCATTGGCGCCACGTCGCCGTCTCAGGGCGTGAGTCGCCGGGGCGACGCCGGGAGGTGTCGATCGATGGCTGGTGTGCGGAGCGACTGGGATGAATTGTTTGGTGTGATTCTGACCGGGTCTGTGCAGTGTCTGATAGGTCAGCCTCCGGGCTCAGTGATCGTCCCAATGATCGCCCGTGTTGGGTGTCGATGTCCTTCATGCAGGTAACCCGTGTGCCCTTGGTGCGGAATGGCCACATGGCCGCAACCGTCGCCGTGGACGTGCTGTACGTTCCGCCACCTCCGCCGCGCCAGTGATCATGCTGACCGCCCGAGCCGGCGAATGCGACCGGGTCGTCCGTCTCGAGCTGGGCGCCGACGACTACCTCGCCAAACCGTTCAGTCTCCGCGAACTCGTCGCCCGCATCCGCGCGGTGGTCCGTCGTGCGCAGGCCGCACCCGTCCCGGTGCTCGCTGCCCCGCGGGGAACGTCACGTCCCCGGCCGGGCCTGCAACACCTGGTGCCGGCGCAGGGGTGCAGCAGCTCGGGGCACGACATCCACGGACTACCGCACTTCCGTCAGCGTCACCGGACCGCGCGGCGCGATGCCGGGCACGTTCGCCTGGACGCCGGAGCGACCCTGGCCGGGCCCGTACACAATGCTGGTTGGCTGAGGTCAAGTAGTACAGGGCCGGCCGGGGTCCCGATTCAGGAGCCGTACTCGTCCGCCTGCATTCTGCCCTAATTGGGCAGTATGCCTGGTCCGCCTGCTATGCCAGCATTCGAGGCTTTCCGAGCGTTCCTCGCCGCACCTCTTGAGCGGCAGCGGCTCAACCCTGCCGGCACGGCGTTACACCGAAGTCAGCGTCTGGAGAATGTCTGTCCATTCGTCCGTGGATGGGACCGGTTCCTCGTCGCAGATGACCCGAACCACCGGTCGTCGCACCGGTCGTGATCTGGTCGGATCACCCCTCGGGGCGCCCGGACGGGCACATAGGAGGGATCGCACGATGGGGATGAAACTGCTGGGTAGGCTCACGGTCGCGGCCGGGGCGGCGGCCGTGGTGTGGCTGGGCGCCGCGTCGCCCGCACTGGCCGACACGACGGTCACCGTCAACCCCGGCAACGTGCCCACCACCGCCTCCGCGCACGGAACGCACGACTGCGACGACAACTTCGGCGGCGGACCGCGCCAGGGCAAGGACATATGGGTGTTCGTCCTTCCCGGCAACCAGAAGACGGTGGGCGACTTCGTCTCGGTCACGGCGACGTTCCGCGCGAGCGGAACGCTGACAATCCCGGCCGACGGCGGCGCTGTCGTCACGGACAAGGGCGCGAGCAAGGCCTGGATCACCACCCCAGCGGGATGGACGCTGACCGGCGCGACCGCGGTCATCACCGGTACGGCGGACAAGTTCAACCTCACCCACACCTGCCCGGCCGCCAGCGGCGGTCAGACGCCGAAGCCGACCTCGCCGGTCTCCAAGTCATCGGCCTCCCCCGGCCCGACCGGCGGCTCCAACGACGGCTCCAACAACGGCGCCGGCGGCGACTCCAACGGCGATTCCGGCGGCGACTCCCGCGGATCCGGCACGGGCGGCGACTCCCGCGGATCCGGCACGGGCGGCGACTCCGGCGGATCCGGCACGGGCGGCGACTCCGACAGCCTGCCCCTCACCGGTACGGCGGTAACCGGCATCGCACTGACCGGCGCGGCCCTCGTGGCGGGTGGCATCGTCCTCCTGGTCGCCCGCCGGCGCCGGGGTGCGCTGGTCTTCTCCGCCGAGGCGACCGACAACACCTGAACCGAATCCCCCGACGACGCCGGCCACCTCGGTGGCCGGCGTCGCGCTGTCATAGATCGACCCCGGCCGGTGTCTCCATGCGCAAACCGACGCGGTGGCTGCCGGATCCGGCAGACCCGTGGTGATCGGCAACGGCGCCGAGGGCGAGCCGGCCAGCGGCAACGATCGCACGCTGCTGACATACCGGCCGCACCTGGTCCTCGACGGCCTGCAGCTCGCCCGCGCCTCGGCGCACGGACCACCCACCTCCCCCTTCCGACGGACCTGGCCGGTGCGATCCGCGGCGTGCTCGCCACCCGCCACGATCCGATCGCGGTCATGGTCGCACCGGACGCCTTCGTTGCCGGCGAGGAATCCGCAGTAGTCGCCACCGTCTCCGGCCGCCGCGCAGTGCCGGCCGACAAGTCTGCTGACCGAGCTCGGCATGGGCTATCGCTTCCGGCCCTGACCACCCCTGGCGGCGGATCCCCAGGTCACGCGCCGACGTGGATGCCCGGCCGCCGATCGGGGTCGGCTTCGTGTGTACGGATGATCTCGCGGGTGACGGGTGCGGTGTCGCCGCGGCCGAGCAGGAAGTAGCGGATCATGTGCACCAGCGGGCTGCCCTCGGCCCAGGCGAAGTAGCAGTGCGGGCGTATGCCGGTGGTGTCGCGCAGGGCGAGCAGGATCGCCGCGATGGCGTTCGGTGCGGCGGGCGCCTCGGCGCGCAGGACCCTGTGGCCGTCGACCTCGACGCCGCGGACGGTGAGGGTGTCGCTGAACGCCGACGGGTCCACCACGTCGATCTCGAGAAAGAGCACGTCGGCGGTGCCGGGTACGGGGTTGTCGCCGCGTTGTTCGTGTTCCTTGTCGGCGTACTCGGCGGCGCACCCCGTCTGACGGCGGTTGGCGATGAGGTTGATGCGCCGGTCGAAGGCGAGGGTGTCGGTGATGAACCGGCGGGCATTGTCGTCGAACTCGATGCAGTCGGTGCGCAGCTCGGTGGTCCGCGCCACCCGGGAGATCAGTGAGACGACGATGATGCCGGCGACGAACATGGCGGAGATCGCGAGACCGTCGGGCTTGTCGATGACGTTCTCCACCAGCGCGTAGCCGAGCACGGCGGTGAGTACTCCGAATCCCGTCGCGGCGGGATACTGCCGACCGCGTACGGCGGAGACGGTGACGGCGAATGCTCCGGAGACCATCATGGCGAGGATGCCGGTGGCGTAGGCGCCGGCCTGGGCGTCGACGTCGGCGCCGAACGCGATCGTGAGGACGACGCTGATCGCGGTGTAGACCAGCACGACCGGTCGCACGGCGCGTCCCCATGCTGGGGCCATGCCGTAGGCGGGTAGGTAGCGGGGCACGATGTTGACCAGGCCCGCCATGGCCGACGCGCCGGCGAACCAGAGGATCAGCACGGTGCTGATGTCGTAGACGGTGCCGAAGACCTCGCCGAGCTGCTCGTGGGCCAGCCAGGCCAGGGCCCGGCCCTTGGCGGCGCCGCCCTCGGCGAACTCGGCGGCGGGGATGAGCACGGTGGTGACCAGGCTGCTCGCCAGCAGGTACCCACTCATGATCACGGCGGCGCCGGTGAGCAGCTTGCGGGCGTTGCGGATCCGCGACCGCAACCGCTGCTGCTCGTCGGCTCCCTGGGCGGCGACCAGCGGCATCATGGCGACCCCGGTCTCGAACCCGGACAGGCCCAGCACCAGCAGCGGGAACGCCACCAACGCCGGCACGACGAAGTCCCCAGCTCCCCCGCCTCCGGCGGTCAACGCATCCATCCACGCTGACCAGGCGCCCGGTGTGGTGACGATTTCCGCCAGTCCGACGGCGATGATGACGGCGTTGAGGCCGAGGAACGCCGCGACAAGCGGGATCGCGACACTGACGGCTTCGCTGAAGCCCAGCAGGAACACCCCGCCGAGCAGCAGCAGCAGGATGACGGTGAGCGCGACGGCGTGGCCGTGCAGGAACTGCGGGGCGTGCGGGTTCTCCAGCACGTGCAGGCTCGCGTCCGCCGCGGACAGGGTGATCGTGATGATCCAGGACGTGGCCACGAAGCCGAGCAGGACGAGCACGAAGATCTTGCCGCGCCAGAACGGTAGCAGCCGTTCCAGCATCGCCACCGAGCCGGCGCCGTGCGGGCTCTCCTTGGCGACCCGCCGGTACATCGGCAGCATCCCGCCCAGGGTCAGCAGCACGATAAGCAACGTGGCGAGCGGGGACACCGCGCCGGCCGCGGCGGCGGCGATCGCAGGGACGTAGGCGAGGCTGGAGAAGTAGTCCACCCCGGTCAGACACATCACCTTCCACCAGGCGTGCTGCTCGGCGTGGGCCTCACCGGCGGCCGGGCCGACCGGCTGCACTTGGTGCTTGAGCAGCCACCGCGGCAGCGCCCCGTCGTGGTGTTCTCGCCCGTCGGGGGTGTCGACGACCGCGGGAATCGCGTATGCGGGTTCCGCGGGCTCGCCGGAGGGGTCCCCATCGGTGGTGTCCATCAGCTCACTCCCCGTGCCAGCCTCGGCGTTGCTTTAGCACCGGGGGTCACGGTACGACGCACGGTCGACGGCGCTCGTCGAGATCTCGAATCCCTCGAGAATGAGGTGGCCGTACACTGCCCCGGTCACGAGGTCTTGAGAGGGCGCGGATGCTGCACGTTCGAGTCATTGCGCCGCCATCGGTGAGTACGCGGGTGCGGCAGCTGCTGGCCGACGACGACGCGGTCACCCACGTGATCGTCTTTCCGGGCGCGGCACGATCGCCGCAGGGTGACGTGCTGGAGTTCGATGTCGTGCGCGAAGGCGCCAGCCACATCCTCGACGGCCTGCGCGAGCTGGGCGTGGACCGCGACGGCGCGATCGTCATCGACCGGGTCGACACCGCCCTGTCCGCCGCGGCCGACCGCGCTGCCCGACGCACCCCGGGGTTGGGCGTGGACGCGGTGGTGTGGGACGAGATCGAGCACCAGACCGGTGAGGAGGCGGCTCTGTCGGCCTCGTTCCTCACCTTCATGGGCGTCGCCATGGTCATCGCGGCGGTCGGTGTGCTGCTGGACCAGCCGATTCTCATCGTCGGCTCGATGGTCGTCGGCCCCGAGTTCGGGCCGCTCGCCGCGCTGTGTGTCGGACTGGTGCAGCACAAGTATGCGTTGGTGCGTCGCTCGGCGGTGGCGCTGGCGGTCGGTTTCCCGGTGGGCATGGTCGTCACCGTCGTGGCGGTCTGGGCGCTGACCGCCGCGGGCCTGGTGGACAAGTCGATGTTGCTGGCGGAGCGGCCGCTGACTGACTTCATCTGGCGGCCCGACGCCCTGTCCTGGGTGATCGGCTTCCTCGGCGGGGTGGCCGGCATCCTGTCGCTCACATCCGCCAAGGCCGGAACGCTGGTCGGCGTGCTGATCTCGGTGACCACCGTGCCCGCCGCTGCCAACGCCGCGGTCGCCCTGGCGTACGGGGTCGGCCCGGAGGCGTACGGCTCGGCGGTACAGCTGGTCATCAACGTGGCCGCGATCATCCTTGCCGGTGTGCTGACCCTGCTGGTGCAGCAGGTGGCATGGAAGCGGCGGCCCCGAACCACCTGTTGAGGAGATGCGCGCCAGCAATACGTGTCGGTTGAGCTACGGTCGGTTGGTGCCCTACCGAACCCCGTGTTGGGTTCCCAGACAGTCGGACGGCGGGTGCTGCCCACCGCCTGGGAGGCGAGCATGACCGACGACGACGTGGTGAAGCTCCGGGCGCTGGCCGAGAGCGGCGACTCTGACGCTGTCGACCAGCTTGTCGAACTCGCGGGCGAGCGCGGTGACTTTGAGGAGCTCCGCCGCCTCGCCGCGGCGGGTAGCCGCGACGCGGCCGATGAGCTCGTCCAGCTCGCAAGCGAGCGAGGCGACATGGACGAGCTGCGCCGCCTCGCCGACGCGGGCAACCGCGACGCCGCTGAGGTCCTGACGGAACTCAACGATCAAGGACACTGCGGCGATTGACGTATGGCGCGTGTCGTACTGCCAAGGATGTGCTCGCGGACCGGACGCGATCACGTCAGCAAAGCGGATGGACGATTCCTGCGAGGGGCCGTCGGAGCCGGGCGAATGCGTCAAATTCTCCTGCCCTTGCTCCGGGCGGCTCAGCCTTGCTGTGCCCAGTCGCCAAGGGTCCAGTCGCGGACCTCCGGCATGTCTTCGAGGTGCTCCACCACGTACGCGTCGTGCCGTTCGAGCTGGCTCTCGCACCAGGCCTTGAGGTCGGCTGCCCCGCGGGGCAGTCGTTTGGCGTTGTTGATGGCGTCCATGACCAGGTGGTAACGCGAGGCCCGGTTGCGGACGGTCATGTCGAACGGGGTGGTCGTGGTGCCCTGCTCGATGAAGCCGCGGACACGGAACCGGTCGGCGTCCGGCCGGCCGTGTACCAGTTGATGGATGGCTCCGGGATAGCCGTGGAAGGAGAAGACCACGTCGACGGTGTCGGTGAACAGCTCGGTGAACAGCGTCTCGCTCATGCCGTGCGGGTGGTCCTTCGGCCGGATCAGGGTCATCAGATCGACCACGTTCACGACCCGGACCTTGAATCCTGGTAGTCGCTCGCGCAGGATCTGCGCGGCCGCGACGGTCTCCATGGTCACGACGTCGCCGGCGCAGGCGAGCACGATGTCGGGGTCGCTGGTGCCGTCGTCGGTGCCGGCCCAGTCCCAGATGCCGGCGCCACGGGTGCAGTGGTCGACGGCCTGATCCATCGTCAGATACTGCAGTTGTGGCTGTTTGTCGATGACGATCAGGTTGATGTACGACCGGGAGCGCAGGCAGTGGTCGGCGACCGAGAGCAGGCAGTTCGCGTCCGGCGGCAGGTAGACCCGGGAGACGTCGCCGCGCTGGGTCAACACGACCTGAATCAGGCCGGGGCCCTGGTGGGAGAAGCCGTTGTGGTCGTTGCGCCAGGCCGTCGAGGTGAGCAGCACGTTCAGGCTCGGCACCTTGGCCCGCCACGGCAGGTTCTTCGCCTCCTGCAGCCATTTGCCGTGCTGCACCGTCTGCGAGGCGCTGACCATGGCGAACGCCTCGTAGGTGGCGAACATGCCGTGCCGGCCGGTGAGGGTGTAGCCCTCGAGCCAGCCGTGGCAGTTGTGCTCGGACAGCACCTCCATGACCCGGCCGTCACGGCCGATCGCCACATCCTCCGGTGTCACGCGCTCAGCGAAGGCCCGGTCGGAGACCTCGAAGACGGCGCCGAGGCGGTTGCTGTTGGTCTCGTCGGGACAGAACAGCCGGAACCGATCGGGGTTGCGCCCATACACGTCGCGCATCAACTCACCCAGCTTGCGCGTCGACTCGGCGCGCCCCTCCCCAGGCCGCTTCACGGACACGGCGTAGCCACGGAAGTCCGGCAGGTCGAGATCCCTGGTGAGCAGCCCGCCGTTGGCCTGCGGCGTCGCGCTCATCCGCAGGTCGCCCTCCGGCGCCTGCTCACACACCAGGGCGGTGGGCGCGCCAGTCGCGTCGAACAGCTCTTCCGGACGGTACGACTTCAGCCAGGTTTCGAGCAGCGCGAGGTGTTCCGGGTTGTCGCGGACACCGGACAGCGGGACCTGGTGCGACCGCCAGGTGCCGGTGACCTGGATCCCGTCGACCTGCTGCGGTCCGGTCCAGCCCTTCGGCGAGCGCAGCACGATCACCGGCCAGACCGGACGGACGCCGTCCCACTCCCCCACCCGGGCCGCGGCCTGAATGTCGCGGATCCGGCCCCAGGCCCGGGAGAGCGCGGCCGCGAACCGGTAGTGCATGCCCGGTACGTCATCGCCCTCCACCTCGATCACCTCGTAGCCGTGCCCGCGCAACAGCGCGCGGACCTCGGCCGGGTCCTTGCGGGCCAGCACCGTCGGCCCGGAGATCTTGGCTCCGTTGAGGTGCAGGATCGGCAGCACCGCGCCGTCGTGGGCGGGATTGAGGAACGAGATGCCCTTCCACGAGCCCTCCAGCGGGCCGGTCTCCGCCTCGCCATCGCCGACCACCGCGATCGCCAGCAGGTCGGGGTTGTCCATCACCGCACCGAACGCGTGCACCAGCACATAGCCCAGCTCGCCGCCCTCGTGAATGGAACCGGGGGTGGTGACCGAAACGTGGCTGGGGATGCCGCCCGGGCTGGAGAACTGGCGGAACAGCCGCAGCATGCCGGCCTCGTCCTGCGACACCCCCGGATAGATCTCGCTGTAGGTGCCCTCGAGGTAGCCGGCCGCGACGAGAGCCGGGCCGCCGTGGCCGGGACCGGCGAGGTAGATCGCCTGCTGGCCGGTGTGCCGGATCAGCCGGGACACGTGCGCGTAGATCAACGACAGGCCGGGGCTCGTCCCCCAGTGTCCTAGCAGCCGCGGCTTGATGTGCCCGGCGGTCAGCGGCTCCCGCAACAGCGGATTGGCCCGCAGATAGATCTGCCCGATAGTGAGGTAGTTCGCGGCACGCCACCAGGCGTCCAGCCGGGCGAGGTCGGCGTCGTCGGGCTCGGCGAGCGTACGCAGCAGATCTGGAGCGACCGTGGTCACGGCGGGTCCTTCCGCAGGTCTTGGTGTCGTCCCGACCCTAGGGCCGCCGCGAACAGCGGTCCCAGGGCCGGACGACGCGGTTCACGGGACGTTCGGCCCTCACGCCCCACCGTAGGCCAGGCCGGAAGTGAAGATGTCGCGGTCGTCGAAGCCGTAGGCCAGCTCGTCGACGACCTGGACGACCCCGACGACCTGGACGACCCCGGGGACCTGACGGGTGAGCCGTCCGGTCAGATCCGCGGTCGACCAGCGCTCGACCCGCCCCGCCAGCGTCACCACGCCGATGCTCACCTGCACCCGCACGGATGGTGTCTCCCCCGACTGGATGCAGGAGATGACGTCCGCGCGAATCTCGTCGTCAGGCCGTAGGTGCACCTTCAACAGATCACCGCGCGTCACGATGCCGGCGAGCCGGCCCCGATCGTCCACCACAGGAAGCCGCTTCACCCCTTGGGCGTGCATGATGCGGGCCGCGGCGGCGATCGGCGTCGCGGTGGGCACTGCGGTAGGAGGTGGTCCGCCCTACGGACACGACTCGCTTGGTCATCACGTCGTCCACGGTCCAGGTCTTCATCCCCGCCTCCCGACAGTCACCGGTTCTGCGGAGCGGCCCAGCCCCTCTGCACGCTGCTTGATACCCAGCAGCATCCGGCGTTCCATGACGAGGCTGCCGGGCGACATCACCACCTCGTAGAGGAACCGGCGGGCACGACCCGCACCGGGCGACGTGATCCGGTTACGGCTGATCAGCCGCGTCCCTCGCCGATCGGCACGGAGGGCGAATATCCACACCCAGGCGCTATCGGTGGAGCGGAAGACCAGCGTCCGCTCAGGATCACAGACTTCCACCCGCATGTGCGGTCCGTTCGGGCCCAGCGGCAGGACATCGCCGACGGCCAGATGCTGGAACTGCGGCAGGATCTCGTCGGCGCTGTGCATGTCGAGCCCGAACAGGTTCTCGATCCAGTCGTACGTGTACGCGCCGCCGCGGCCGCTGCCCATCTGGACCAGCCACGGCCAGACCGCGCCCGGCTCGGCATCGACCGTGACCGCCCGGGTGGAGATCAGCGTGGCGCCGGGCAGCAGGTCGTCTCCGGGCAGTGGCCCGGCCGCCTCCTCGGGCGTGGCTCCCCAGGTGAGGTAACGGCGCCGGGCCGGAGCCGACAGCGCCACGGCCGCCGCCAGCACACCGGCGGCGGCCATCAACATGCGAGGCTTCATCGCGACAACACCACCTTGAGCGCGCCGGAGTGCACCGGATCGGCGAAGACGTTGTAGGCATGCTCGAACTCGTCGAGGCGGAACCGGTGGGTGACCATGTGGCCGAGGTCGAGTCGGCCGGCGACGATCATGTCCAGCAGTTTCGGCGTCGAGAAGGTGTCAACCAGGCCGGTGGTGATGGTGATGTTGCGGATCCACAGGTCTTCCAGGTGCAGCGTGGCCGGCTTGCCGTGGACCCCGATGTTGGCGACCCGGCCACCGGGCCGCACCAGCGACGCGCAGAGCTCGAAGGTGTGCGGTGTGCCGACCGCTTCCATCGCCACGTCGGCGCCGAGCCCGCCGGTCAGGGCACGCACGATGTTGGCAGGGACCTCCGGCCCGGCCAGCACCGTGGTGTCCGCACCTACGTGGACAGGTCCGCGAACGGGATCCGGGCGTACTCGGACTGCACGCCGTCGATGGTGTGGCCGAGAATCCAGCCACCGCCGCCCCGGCACTGCCCGTACGCGCCCTCCCGGCAGTAGCGGCAGATCCCGCACGCGGAGATGCAGGAGGCGAGCACTCGATCACCCGCCCGCAGGCCGGCCACCGCACCGCCGGTCTCGACGACCGTGCCGACGGCCTCGTGCCCGAGCACCCGCCCGGCCTCGACCTCGGGCACGTCCCCGCCGAGGATGTGCAGGTCGGTGCCGCAGATGGTGACGGCGTCCACCCGGATGATCGCGTCCCGCGGATCCTGGATCCGCGCGTCGGCAACGTCCGCCCACGAGCGGATACCCGACCCGCCGTACACGAGCCCCTTCATGACCGGCTCCCTTCCTTCGACGTCCTCGCCCTCACACTCGTCGCGCTGCGCCCCGACGAATAGGGACGTCCGGCCCTACAGGCCGGGACGTTGGCCGGGCTACCAACGAGAAGGGAGCGCGGCCCCCTGCAGGTCAGATTCATCGGAGGGAACCGCGTCTCCGTAACCCGCACAGCCGCGAGGAGGCTGTCATGATCACTGCAATCGACCAGCGGAGCCAGACCTTGCCAGGGACCGACGTCATCCCGGTTCGCCACGGTGACCGCGAGATCGGCGCCTACGTCACCGACGCGCGCGGAACGAGATTCGTGCCCGCAGTGGACGCCACCGCCGTCGCGATGGCCGCCCTGATCACCGCCGCCACCGCCACCGTCGGCGCGTCGATCGGCCTGGCGTTGCGGCGGCGCCCCGCGATCGGCACGGTCACCATGGGACCGGGCGGCTGGATCAGCCTGAAGCGCACCTCCCGTCCCCCGCTGCGTGCGGCCCCGGTAGTAGATCGGCCGTGGTGGGCAAGAATCCTGCGCGCACGCCGGCTCGTCGAAGAACACGGAAACCCACGCAGGTAGACCGCGCCAACTGCGGTGAGCCACGGTCCCGCTGCGAGGGAACTCGCAGTGGGACCGTGTTCAGCAACCCTTCGCGGAATGGGTCGCTCGACTTACTGTGCGCGGCCAGAGATTTGCGACGTCCGGGCACGCCGGCGGCTCAGGCCGAGCCGACGGGGTCGCTTGGCTTTCGGCCGTATCCACCTGCCGTGCCGAGGCTTACCGGTGCGAGCTTGGACCAGGGCGCGTGCCAGGAGCAACGCCGTGACGGCGACCATCTAGTGTGCTGCGCCGGAAATTCGCCTGATAAGTCGGTGTAGGGTGGGTTGATGGCACGTACCGGGCGCCCGACTGCACCGCTGGTGTTGACCGATGAGGAACGCGCGACGTTGACCCGGTGGTCGCGTCGGGCGAAGTCTTCGCAGGCCCTCGCTGTGCGATCGAGGATCATCCTGGCGTGCGCCGAAGGTGCCGCGAACACTGATGTAGCAACGGCTCTGGGCGTACACCTGTCCACTGCGGGTAAGTGGCGGCGGCGGTTCCTGGCCGAACGTCTCGACGGTTTGATCGATGAACAACGTCCGGGCCGGCCGCCGTCGATCGCCCTGGACAAGGTCGAAGAAGTCGTCGTCGCCACCCTGGAACAGACACCGCGTAACGCCACTCACTGGTCACGCGCGTCGATGGCGGAGAAGTCCGGGCTGTCGAAGTCGACGATCGGCCGGATCTGGCGCGACTTCGGCCTCAAGCCGCACCGGGCTGAGACGTTCAAACTGTCCACCGACCCGCAGTTCATCGAGAAAGTCGTCGACGTCGTCGGCCTCTACCATCATCCGCCCGAACGAGCCGTGGTGCTGTGCGTGGACGAGAAGTCCCAGATCCAGGCCCTCAACCGCTCCCAGCCGGTCCTGCCGATGATGCCCGGCATGCCCGAACGCCGCACCCACGACTACCACCGCAACGGCATCACCAGCCTGTTCGCCGCGTTCGACACCGCCGACGGCACCGTCATCAGCGAACTGCACCGCCAGCACCGCGCGACCGAGTTCAAACAGTTCCTGATCACCATCGACAAGACCGTCCCGGCCGACCTGGACGTGCACCTGATCTGCGACAACTACGGCACCCACAAAACCCCCGCCATCCGGGCCTGGCTGACGAAACATCCCCGCTTCCACATGCACTTCACCCCGACCGGCTCGTCCTGGATCAACCAGGTCGAACGCTGGTTCGGCTTCCTCGCCGACCAGAAGATCCGCCGCGGCACCCACAACAGCGTCCAGGCCCTGGAAGCCGACATCCGGTCCTGGATCGCCGACTGGAACAGCAATCCGCGACCGTTCATCTGGACCAAGACCGCCGAAGAGATCCTCGAATCACTCGCCCGATTTTGTAGGCGAATTTCCGGCGCAGCACACTAGTGCGCTGTCCATGAACGTTCACCGGGTTGGTGACACGCCGTGTGGCGTCCGGGCGGTATGGGGCTGGGGGGATCACTCTCGACGGCGGTGATGTTCGCCGTTGAGAGTGGGTGAGCGGGTTGGCCGAGCCGGTTCGGGCACGGCGGTTGACGCAGGATGAGGGCCGCAGACTGCAGCAACTGGTGCGGCGCGGTAAGCACGACTCGGTTCGGGTGCGACGGGCGCTGATCATCATGGCGTCGGCTTCGGGGACGCCGGTGGTGTCGATCGCTCGTCTCGTGGCGGCGCACGAGGACACCGTCCGCGACGTGATCCATCTGTTCAATGAGATGGGTCTTCGCGCGTTGGACCCTCAGTGGGCGGGAGGCCGTCCCCGCCGGATCAATGACGACGATGAGGCGTTCATCGTCGCGACGGCCACCACGCGCCCGAGCAAACTCGGACGCCCGTTCACCCGCTGGAGCCTGCGGAAACTCGCCGACTATCTTGCCCGAGACGCTGATCGGCGGGTGGTCTGCGGCCGGGAACGGCTGCGGCAGTTGCTGCGCGCCAACGACGTCAGCTGGCAGCGCACGAGGACGTGGAAGGAATCCACGGATCCGGACTTCGACACGAAACTCGATCGCATTGAGCGGGTCACCACACAGTTCCCGCAGCGGTGTTTCGCGTTCGACCAGTTCGGGCCGTTGTCGATCCGCCCGCACCATGGCACCACCTGGCAGAAGCGCAAGCGTCCGGACCGGCTACCGGCGACCTACACGCGCACGCACGGGATCCGCTACTTCCACGGCTGTTACAGCTTCGCTGACGATCAGCTCTGGGGTGTGGTTCGCCGCCGCAAGGGCGCAGACCACACCCTGTCCGCGCTCAAATCGATCCGGGCCGCGCGGCCGGACGGGGCACCGATCTACGTCATCATGGACAACTTGTCGGCGAACAAGACCCCGACCATCCGAGATTGGGCTGCCCGGAACAAGGTCGAGCTCTGCCTGACCCCCACCAGCACGTCCTGGGCGAACCCGATCGAGGCGCAGTTCGGGCCGCTCCGAACGTTCACGATGGCCGGTTCGAACCACCCGAACCACACCGTCCAGACCCGCGAGCTGCAGAGGTATCTGCGCTGGCGCAACGCCAACGCCCGCCACCCCGACGTCCTTGCCGCTCAACGCCGTGAACGAGCCCGCGTCCGCAGCGAACGCCAACAGCGTTGGGGCCGACCCCGCACCAAAGCCGCCTGACCGCTCAGACCCGGTGAACGTTCATGGACAGCGCACTAGCCGCCGAGAATGACCCGGTTGACGTCGATCGCGGGACGCCAGGCGACCTTCCCGCCGCGCAGCACGAACACACCCAAAGGCTTCGCTGACATGCCCACCGACCGGAGGACGGAATAGAACGCAGCCTGGCGGCGACACTACAAATATGAACACTGCTTCGGCGGGCGTGCGCACGCGCGTCACCGCACCGCGAACAGGGGTTCTGCACACTGCGGCGGCGGGTCCTACCGTCGCACCGTCGCGCATTTGATGGGCCGAAGGGCCCGGCGCATCGCCTTCTCGCGCCGTATTGTGCGGAGTCTCGCGGATTGTAAATGGCGGGGACGATCGACTCGAAGCTGCGGCACTTTCGGCACTGCTGTGCCTAGACATAGCCCTCGGCGCGATCCTGATTCGACGGCCTACAGCACGCCCGCGACACCCCCGCGGCAGCACGGCGCGGCGCGGCCCTCCGCAACGCGGCAGCGCCGCATGGCACGAGCCATGCGGCGCTGCTCGGTCGTCAGCGGTGCCGGTCAGCTCACCGGTATGGCAGGTGCACCGTGGACAGGCTGCCGAGCGAGACGGTGGACGGGCCGGAGCCGATGGGGCTCCAGATTTCCACCTGGACGGCGCCGTTCTCCAGGTCGCCCATGGTGCCGGCGGCCGCGGCCAGGCCGGCGGTTTCCCGGTAGCCTTCCCAGCCGGGGACCGCGTCGGTGGCGAAGTAGCGGTAGGTCTCGACCCGCTCGAAGCTGCCGTCACCGGTCAGGTCGTACGAGATCCGCACCTGGGCGGCGTTGCCGACCGTGGTGTCGGCGTCCACTGCCAGGTCGAAGGTGGTCGGCTCGTCGGCCTCGTGGGTGAGGTTGAGACCGGTGGCGGTGAAGATCACCGGGTCGTGCGGTTGGTTGTCCGGAACGTCTGTGGCCTTCGGTACGGTCAGCGTCCCGGCGGCCCCGGCCGCTGCGGCCAGGGCTCCGCCGGTTTGCAGGAAGCGGATCGCGCCGCCCGGGGTGGTCGGGGTCGGCGTCGGATCGGTGGTGACCGTCGGCGTGGGCGTCGGGTCCGTGGTGACCGTCGGTGTGGGCGTGGGACTGCTGGTCGGGTCGGTCGGCGTGGGGGTGGTGCCGGTCGGGGACGGGTCGGCGCCGCCGCCGGTGGCGTTGCCGCCGCTCCAGGTGAGCGCGCCGACGGTGGCGGTCTTGCCGGCCGCCGCGGTGAGGGTGCGGCCGTCGGAGAAGGTGACTGTCAGCGGCTTTGCGGTGATGTTGGACGCCACGTACGTCTTGACGCCGTTCTTGACGAACACCCGGGCCAGGGGGTGGTTCGCGGTGACCGAGGTGTCGGTGGTGCCGAGGGCGGCCAGGTTGCGGATCCAGTGGAAGGTGTGTGCCTTGCTCTCGCCCTCCTCCGGGGTGTAGCCGCTCTTCGCGCGGAACTTGGCCAGTGCCGCCTCGCCGTCGCCGAGGGCCAGGAACGACCAGAGGATGTCCTGCCAGACGGTCGGTTCGTGGCCGGCGTTGCGTACGACCTCGGCGTAGTTGGATCGCACATACGCGGGATCGTTGCCGAGGTAGAGATGTCCACCGGTGATCGGCAGCATGTTGATGCCCTGGATCATCTCGGGCGCTGCGGTGAACCAGGTGGTGTACGCCCCGCCGTCGCCCCACACCATGCCCACCGTGCCGTGGCCGAACGCCTCGGGGAAGTTCTCGTCATGGACGTCGAACCAGTACTCGTTGATCGCGGCGGATTGGGTGGTCCAGATGAAGATGCCGGCGTCGCGGACCGTGGTGTTGCCGGTCGCCTGCCCCCACTGGATCAGCGCGTTGGCGAAGTTCATGCCCTCGGACGAGGACTCCTGGTTGTTGCCGGCGAAGAAGGCGCCGTGCCCGGCCGCCCAATCGTGGCCGGCGTAGATGTCGAAGTCACGCAGATACGGGAACCGGTTGTCGGAGCGGTCGTAGTTGTTCGCGTCGCGGATCAGCAGATCGATCATGCCGCCGTAGCGGGCGTTCGACGCCCAGGCCGGGTCGAACTTGGCCAGTGTGGCCGCCGCGGCGATGAAGTATCCGTAGTGGAAGTGGTGATCGTTGAGTTCCTGGTCGGAGCCGTACGACGCGGGGTATCCGATCAGGGTGCCCCAGTTGCGGTCGTAGTAGAACACCCGCTGAGTCTTGCCCGGGGAGGCGGTGAACCAGTCGGTGAGCCGCTCGCGGATGGCGCCGAGCGCGGCGTCGCGCACCTCGGTGCGGCCGAGCTGGTCGGCGATTTCGGCGATCCGTGCGGCGCGGCCGAGGCCCTTGCCGGTCCAATAGGTGTCGTTGCCGCGCGCGTCCATCGGGTTGCCCTTGATCTCGTCCAGGTACCCGTTGAGCGTGAGGAGGTCGGCGCCGCTGCTGTCGGCCACCGCCGGGATCTCCGGCAGCACGCCCGAGAAGACCGCGGAGGTTGTGTACGAGGACCTACCGACCAGTGTTTTCATCGCCCCGCGGGCGCTCACGTAGGTCTGTGCGATCGGGGTGGCGCCGGTCAGTGCCCGCCACTGGTGGGGATACAGACCGATGACCGTGCCGGTGGCGCCGCTCTCACGTGCGGTGGTGTCGTACTTGTAGGTGGTCGACACCCGGCTGGCCGCCTGGTCGTACGAGTAGGACAGCTTGGTGCCGGTGACATGGTTGTGCGCGTACCGGCCGTAGGAGGTCGCCAGGCTGGCCTTCTCCGCGGTGGCGGTCTCGGGCGTGGTGGGCAGCGCGGCGACGGAGAAGTAACCCTTGCCCGCCAGGCTGGAGCTGATGACGTTGCCGCTGACCGACCAGGTGGCGCCGGTGGGGGCGTACGCCACGTAGTCGTTGCCCGCGACGGAATACCCGATGCTCGCGCCGCTGTGGGACCAGACGGTCGGGGTGCTCTTCGCGGTGATCTGAGCGTTGCCGCCGGTGATCTGGAAATAGGCGAAGGGCAGGCCGTGCCCGATGGTGGCCGTCATGGTGCGGGCGCCGTCGCTCCAGTACGGGGTGACCGTCCAGTCGCTCCAGTCGTCGACGAGCACCTTCGGCGCGTTCATGCCGGAGACGCCGGCGGTGAAGTCCTCGGCGTAGACGTAGTGGTATTCACCGACGCCGGTGGCCGATCCGCTGATCTGCGGCGTGGTGTTGTAGGAGAATCCCAGCCCGCCCGCGGTGGTGTCGTAGCTGATCGGGTGGGCGTGCAGGTTCTCGCTGTAGCTGCAGTCGAACTTCTTGAACACCAGCGACGACCACCAGTCGTTGGTCGGCACAGGGCCGGCCGGCGCGTCGGCGGTCACGAACTGCCGGGGGTTGGTGGACAGTGTGCCGCAGCCGGTGGGCAGCGCGGCGCCGGCGGGCAGGATCTCGGTGTGGCTGCCCGCGCCCACCGTGACCGCGTCGGCGGTGGTGGCGACGGCCACCGCCGCGAGCCCGGCTGCGACGGAGGCGACGACGGTCAGGACGAGTGCCCTGCCGGCAAAGCTGCGAGACGTCGGATGGCCGGGATCCCCGGCTTTCGCACGTCGGACGGATATCTGCATCACGCCTCCACTGTGGTCCGGTGCATCGGCCGTGAGAGCGCTCTCTCAGCAGGACGATAAGTCGCGTGATGCATGTCGTCAATGTTTCGGCTTATTTAACAGCGTGCTCTGAGATAAATCTGGACTGGCTTGCGGAAGCCTCGATCTTGCGCAGATGGCCACGCACGCGCGGTGACGGGTGACGACCGGTAGCCCGATCCCGCTGCCCGCCGCCACCGCACCAGCGTGAGGCACTTTCACCCCACAGCGGCGGCGTCGCGGATCACCCTTCCACCGCTCCGTCACACGTCACGGGATCCATGGCCCGCGTGGACTGCACGACCCATCCCAGCGAGCGGAACTCTGGAGCGCGAAGATCAGGGAACTTCCCAGCCGCTCGAGAGACAGAGGGCAAACGACGGCCGTACGGCTGCACGAAATAGCAGAACGCAACAAATGACTACTGACCGTGTCCATGAGCAGACAACCAGGCGCAGAGACTAATTTTGAACATACTTAAAGGCCGATCGCATCCGGTGTGACTACCGGCTCCGCGCCGTGCGCCCATTCACCTTGAATGGCGACAAAGTCGACTTCTGTACTGATCATGATGAATTGGCTAGCTCAATCTCACTCAATCGCGGCCTTGCAGCCGATTCGACTTTCACCGACTATAGGGTCTTTTCATCTCTCGATGCGTCTGATTCGTCCTCGTCATGAAATCAACGGACTTGACCTCCACAGAACCCGCCCGCCACCACCGAGCGCCAGTAGCTGATCGAGCGCCGCACCTACCCGTGCAACCTGGCCAACGACCGATGGGGGGCTGCCTGAGCCCCGACCGACAGCCTGGCGGTCAGGCTCGCCGGACGTCGCCGCGACGCAGCCGCGTTTGAGCACCGCGCCTTCGGGGGCGGCGCGGTACTGGTCCTAGTCAGACAGTGAAGTCTGGTTTGACGATGGCGGGCCGGGGTCGCCTGAGCAGGGCGTGGGTGTGGGCGAGCAGGTCGGCGCTGTGGAAGGGTTTGAGCAGGTAGTCGTCGGCGCCAGCGGCCATGCCGGGCTCGAAGCCGCCGGTAGTGCGCAGGCCGAGATCAGGATGACGGCCGTGGTGGCGGTGCCCGGATCACGGCGGAGCGCGCGGCACAGGCTGACGCCTTGCAGGCGAGGTGAGCACATGTCGAGGATGACCAGGTCGGGTGGTGAGCTGCGGGCGAGTTGCAGGGTGGTGGAGTGGTCGGCGGCGGTGACGATATGGTGGCCGGCGCCGGTGAGGACGCGGGACAGAGCCTGCCGCACCTCAGCTGCTTCGTCGGCGGGGCGGACGTCGCCGTCGTGCTCGCCGCCGATCCGGAGGTGCTGCCGAGGTGTTCCGGCTGCACACCGCTGGCCGGCGGTGCGTCCCGGCTCGTGCTCGTCCCCTGACCACACCCCTGGGGCCGACGAGAGATCGCGCCCGCACCTGGAGGTTCCGGACGGCTCCAACCGTCCGGACCTCCGGCCCTGCCCGGCCGCTCCCGGTCCCGGCGATCCGCACACCTACCGGCAGGTGACCCACACCGGACGGCTGGCGCCGACCGTCCGCTTCGCTGCAGCGGGGTACGTGGACAGTTCCGCGATCGCGGCTTCACCGTTTACTGAGTTCAGGTCTCAGTGTGGATGCTCGCCGAGCAGGCGGGTCGCGAGCACCGCCGCCTGCGTGCGCCGTTCCAGGCCGAGCTTGGCCAGCAGGCTGGAGACGTAGTTCTTCACCGTCTTCTCAGCGAGCAGCATCCGGCCGGCGATCTCGCGGTTGGTCAATCCCTCCGCGATGAATTCCAGGATCCGGCGCTCCTGCTCGGTCAACGACGCGAATTCCCGCGGCTGTTCCACGCCATGCCGGATGCGCTCCAGCACCCGCTGGGTGACCGCGGGGTCGAGCAGGGACTGGCCCGACGCGACCCGCCGCACGGCGTCCACGAGGTCGGTGCCGCGGATCTGCTTGAGCACATACCCGGATGCGCCTGCCATGATCGCAGCGAACAGGGCCTCGTCGTCCTCGTACGACGTGAGGATCAAACCCTTGATCGACGAGTCCACCGCACGCACGTCACGACACACGTCGATGCCGTTACCGTCGGGCAGGCGCGCGTCGAGGATCGCCACATCGGGACGCAGCGCGGGAATGCGCCGGATCGCCTCCTGGGCGAGGCCGGACTCACCGATCACCTCGATGTCACCGTCCACTTCCAGCAGATCGACCAGACCGCGACGGACCACTTCATGGTCGTCGAGCAGAAATACCCGAATCATCTCCCCTTCCTACCGTGTCCCACCGACGAGCCGTAGGGACCAAAAGGCCCATCCCGAGCGTCCGGCCGCCACGACCGGATGTCGAATGTGGTCCTGAGAGGTCACTGCGCGTGACGATGCCGACCAGCCGGCCGAGCTCGTCCTCCACCGGAAGCCGTCTGACACCGGCCGCCAGCATGCGCTGTGCCGCGGCTTCGAGACCGACAGCGACGGCAGGGCCAGCGCAGCCGGCACGGTCCTCAACTCCCGCGCGGTCGGGCCGGCTGCCTTGGCGCGCCGGCGGCGGCCACCGCGGGTGAGGCTCATCCGGTGGGGGCCTCCAGCCTCGGCAGCAGGTCCGCTTCGGACACGACTCCCCGCACGTGTCCGAACCGGTCGACCACCGGCAGCGCACTCACCCGGTGACCGGTCAACAACCGCACCACTTCGTCGTAGGTGCAGTCCTCCGCCACCGTCACGACATCACGCCTCATCTCGACACGCCGGAGTTTTCATCTCGCGCTTCCTGCTCTATCACTCACGGTAGATCGCCGATGCCCCGCCGCAGCAGGGCCGGAGGTCACCGGATATTGCCCGTTTCGCGAGAAACAATTGAGGGTTAGCCTGGCGAGCATGGCGGAACGAGCCCCGGGGGAAGATCGGATCAGCTCGCCGTCGCTGGGTCTCGGCCCGCTCTCGCGTGTCCGGCTCGACGAGCTCCTGCAGGAGATGCTCGACCGGGTCGGCGACGTGATGACCAGCCGGGAGAGACTGCGCTCTCTGCTCGATGCCGTGGTGGGGATCGGCACCGACCTGGACCTGCGCAGCACCCTGCAACGCATCGTCGAGGCCGCCTGCGCGCTGGCCGGCGCCCGGTACGGCGCCCTCGGCGTCATCGGCGCCGATCGCACCGACTTGATCGACTTCATCACCCACGGCATCGATGCCGAGACCCACGCGAAGATCGGAGATCTGCCACACGGTCGGGGTGTGCTGGGTCTGCTCATCACCGACCCGCGCCCGGTGCGCCTGCCGGACATCACCGAACACCCCGATTCCTATGGTTTTCCGCCGAACCATCCGCCGATGCACAGCTTCCTCGGTGTCCCCGTCCGCATCCGCGACCAGATCTTCGGCAACCTCTACCTGGCCGAGAAACAGGGCGCGGACCAGTTCAGCGAGGACGACGAGGAGATCGTGGTCGCCCTCGCCGCCGCGGCCGGCGTGGCCATCGACAATGCCCGGCTGTACGAGCTCGCACGGCGCCGGGAACGCTGGCTCGCCGCCACCGCGGAGATCACCGGCGTCCTGGTGGGCACGGTCCGGCGCACCGAGGCGCTGCGGTTGATCGCCCGCCGGGCTCGGGAGGTCTCCGGTGCCGAGCTGGTCATGGTGATGCTGTACGACGAGGAGAACGCCCGCTACACCATCGACGTCGCCGACGGCCCACACCCGGCGGTCGACGACCTCGTGGGCAAGCTCGTCCCCGTGAACCAGGCGGTGGCGGCGGAGTTCGGGCGGGACAAGCACCGCACCCTGCCGAATCTTCACGCTGCCGTCGACTGGCCCGGCCCCGTTCCCGAGTGCCCGGCGATGGCGGTGCCCCTCACGGCCGCCGACACCCTGCACGGCGTGCTCATCGTGACTCAACCCGCCGGGCAGCCGCCCAGCGACGAGGACGCTGTGCAACTGTCGACCTTCGCCGGCCAGGCCGCGCTGGCGCTCGAGCGCGCCCGGGCCCAGGAGGAACGCCAACAGCTCGCCGTCCTCGAGGACCGCGAACGCATCGCCCGAGACCTGCACGACGTGGTCATCCAACGGCTGTTCGCCACCGGCATGCAGTTGCAGGGGGCGGTACTCCAGACGGCGAAGCCGGAAGTCGCCAAGCGGGTCAACGCTGCCGTCGACGACCTCGACGCCACCATCCGCGACATCCGCCGCTCCATCTTCGAGCTGCGCGCTCCCATGGGCGCGTCCCTGCGCGCCGAGTTGCACGAGGCGGTGGAGGCCGCGTCCAAGGCACTGGGCTTCCGGCCCACGTTGGACACCTCCGGCCCGGTGGACAGTGCGATCCCCGACGAGATCCAGCCGCAATTGATGGCCGTTCTACGCGAGGCGTTGTCCAACCTCGCCCGGCACGCCCAAGCGTCCACCGCCCGGATCTCGCTGCGAGCCGCCGACGGCGAGGGCGTCCTGTGCGTCGAGGACGACGGCATCGGCTTCGACCCGGCCCTCGCCCGCGGGGGCCTCGTCAATCTCGGTGAACGAGCCCACGGTCTGGGCGGCACGTTCCACATCGCTCCGCGTCCGGACGGCACCGGAACCATGCTGACCTGGCGGGTGCCCATCGGCGGCTGAAGGGGGACCTTCGGCTCTGACCGGAGCGGCCGGGGCGCGGCACTGTGGTGAGGCACCATACGGAGGTTCCCACCATGACACCGCTCGTGCAGGCCGCCCACACCGAACCGTTCGACACCGCTTCCGTACCGATCGCGAGCCGATGTCCGCCGCGCCGTGCGGTGTCCCGCGCCGGATCATCATCTCAGCGGGGTAGGTGATCACGATGGGCCGTTCGATCGCAGTGGGTATCGGCGGCGCCTGCGGATGGCAGGCGCTGGCCTGGGCCACCGAGGAGGCCGAGCGAACCGGCGACAGGCTCGTGCTACTGCACGTCTGCGCGCCCGGCTCACCGCTGGACAAGGCAGCCGAGATCCCGACTCCGGCCGAGGTGGAGCTCTTCGATCCGCCTCTGGCCCGCGCCTACACGACGACGCAGACGCGCCTCGGCGGGCAGCGGGTCGCCCTGCGGATCCGCAGCGGTGAGCCGGCGGCCCGGCTGGTCGACGCGTCAACCGGCGTCCGCCTGCTCGTCATCGGCGCCGGAGTAGGCGGCAGGACGGTACGCCGGGTGCTGCGGCACGCACACTGCCCTGTCGTGGCCGTCCGTCCGGAGACTCGATCGCCTCACGGCTCACCGCTCACCGGTCATGTGGTGATCGGTGTGGACGGTACCGCCGCGGGCCGGACCGCCATGGAGTTCGCGTTCCATCATGCCGCCACCCACCGCCTGCCACTCGCCGCAGTCCGCGTGTCCGAGGCGAGCCGGGACGACTATTTCTCCGACGACGTCACCCTGTCCACCCACTTCGCCGTCGAACCGGCCGCTCTCGAGCTGCTGGCTGCCGAAACGGAGCCGTGGGCCCTCAAGTGCCCAACGGTGCCGGTCCGGCGCGCCGTGCTGCACGGTCGCGTGGTCGACTGCCTGGTCCGCGCCGGTCTCGGCGCGCGGCTGCTGGTGGTCGGCGACAAGCGCCGCGGCGCCGTCGGCCGGGCTCGCACCGGCGACGTTCCCCTGACCGTGGCGACCGAGGCGCCGTGCCCGGTCGCCGTCGTCCCGCTCGACCAGCGCGAAGCGGACCCGCTGTGAACGGTCCCCACGGCGCGCACCCGATGTCGTGACGATGCCTCGGCAAACCGGGCCCTTCGGCCCTGTCGGGCGGGCCCTTGCTGCCGCAGCGTGGAGGCGACTCCGACGGAAGGACCACCCGTGGAAACCACAGTCGTCCCGGCCACGGGCGGACTGACCACCGAGGAAGCGGCCGAACGCCTGGCGGCGAACGGCCCCAACACGGTGGCCGCGCCGGCGCCCCGCCGCATCCTCGGCCGGATCGGCAGGCAACTGGCCGACCCGCTGGTCGCACTCCTGCTGGCCGCCGCCGTCGTGACCACGGTCCTCGGCGACGTTCCGGACACGGTCGTCATCGTCCTGGTCGTCACCATCAACACTCTGATCGGTGTGGTCCAGGAGATCCGCGCCGATGCCGCGATCGCCGCACTCGACCAGCTCGCCGCCCCCACCGCCCGGGTCGTCCGCGACGGACACGACCGGATCATTCCGGCCGCGGAACTGGTCCGCGGAGACCTCGTCCGCCTGGAGGCCGGCGACGTCGTCCCGGCCGACCTGCGGCTCGCCGACGCCCAGCGGACGAGCTTCGACGAGTCGGCGCTGACCGGCGAGTCCGTGCCCGTGCACCGGCTCTCGGGCGAAGAGGCTGGTTCCGGGACGGTGCTGACCACCGGACGCGCGACCGGCCTGGTCACGCGCACCGGCGCGGACAGCTCACTCGGCCGGATCACCGCTCTGGTCGCCCGGACCAAGCCGGCGCCGACGCCCCTGCAGCGGCGCATCGCGAGTCCGGGCCGCGTCCTCGGCATCACGGCCGTCGCCGTGTCCGCCGTCGTCTTCTCCCTCGGCGTACTCGCCGGTCAACCCCTCACCCGCATGGCGATCACCGCGGTCAGCCTCGTCGTCGCCGCCGTACCGGAGAGCCTGCCGGCGGTGGTGACCCTCGCCCTCGCGCTGGGCGCCCGCCGCATGGCCCGCACCCGGGCGATCCCCCGCCGACTGCATGCCGTGGAGACCCTCGGCTCCGTCACCGTGCTCGCCTCCGACAAGACCGGCACCCTCACCCAGAACCGCATGTCGGTCCAGCAGGCCATCACCGCCGACGGCATGGACTACACGCTCACGGGATCCGGCTATGACCCCGCCGGAGAGGTCCGACATCAGGGACAGCAGGTGGAACCGCCCGAAGACCTGATTCTGCTGGCCCGGGCGGGGCTGCTGTGCAACGACGCCAGCCTTGTCCCGCCCAGCGGTCAGCGCACCGAGTGGCAGCCCGCGGGTGATCCGCTGGAGGTCGCCCTGGTGACCTTCGCGGCGCGCTGCGGGCTCGACCCGGCCACCGAGCGCGCCGCCGCGCCGCGCATCGCCGAACATCCCTTCGACCAGAGCACCCGGCGCATGACCACCGTTCACCAGCTCGGCGCCGGCGGCTTCCTCGCGGCGTGCAAAGGCGCGCCGGAGAGTGTCCTGGATCCGGACACCGACGCCGCACTCCTCGGCGCTGCCGCCGAACTGGCCGGCGAGGGCCTGCGCGTGCTGGCCGTCGCCGCCGCGGTCAGCGAGACGGAGCCGGACCCGACGGCACCGCCGGGGTTGCGCGTCGCCGGCCTGGTCGGTATCGGCGATCCGCTGCGCCCCGGCGCCCGCGACACGGCCGCGGCGTTCGACCGCTCGGGCGTACGGCTGCTCCTGATCACCGGAGATCACCCGGCCACCGCCGGCGCCATCGGCACCCAGCTGGGGATCCTGGGATCCGGCGACCGCGTCGCCGTCGGCGACGCGGGCCCGCTCAACACCGAGGACATCGCGCACACCCGGGTGTACGCCCGCACGCAACCCGACCAAAAGCTGGACATCATCGCCGGCCTCCAGCAGCGCGGTGAGGTGGTGGCGATGACCGGCGACGGCGTCAACGACGCACCCGCGCTGCGCCGCGCCGACATCGGCGTCGCCATGGGTGGCGGCACCGAGGTCGCCCGCCAGGCCGCCGACCTGGTCCTGGTCGACGACAACCTCGCCACCGTGGCCGACGCGATCGGCGAAGGACGCCGCATCTACGACAACATCCGCCGCTTCCTGCGGTACGCGCTCTCCGGCGGCATCGCCGAACTGCTGGTGATGCTGATCGGTCCGCTGCTCGGTATGCCGCTCGCTTTGCTGCCCGCTCAACTGCTCTGGATCAACCTGCTCACCCATGGCATCCCCGGAGTTGCCCTGGGCGCTGAGCCGGCGGAGGCCGACGTCCTACGCCGCAAGCCCCGCTCACCGCAGGAATCCGTGCTCGGCGACGGCCTGCTCGCCAGCATCGTGGCCGGGGGCCTCTGCCTCGCCGCCGTAGTGCTGGCCTCCGGCGTGATCGCCGACCACGCCGGGCGCCCCTGGCAGTCCGTCATGTTCGTCGTGCTCGGCCTGGCCCAGCTCGGCGTCGCCCTCGCCGTGCGTGCCAAGGCCGAAGCCGGCACCCCGCGCAACTGGTCGCTGCTCGGCGCGGTCGCAGTCTCCGCCCTGCTCCAGGTCGCCGGTGTCGTGCTGCCCCCGCTGCAGTCCTTGCTGGGCACCGAACCGCTCACCCTCCCGGAACTCGTCGCCTGCGCGGCGGTGGCCGTGATTCCCGGCGCGGCCCTGCGCCTCGCACGCCGTTGAGGACCGTCGGGCCGGCACCTCCGGCCCGCCGGAACAGGACCTGCCACCCGGCCGCCGGGCATCGACAGGTCTGAGGATGAGAGCAGGGACCAGAGAGGATCGGCCATGACGAACAGGGCCCTCGTCGTCGGTACCGACGGCACCGACTCGAGCGACGCCGCCGTCGACTGGGCTGCTCAGGAGTCCTGCCGACGTCGCCTGCCACTACGGATCATTCACGCCTTCGACTGGGACTGGCAGGAGGCGCGCTTCGACATCGGCAGCGAGTACGTCGACATCGCCCGCCGGCTCGCGGAAACGGTCGTGGCCGCCGCGGCGAACCGGGCCCGGCGGGCCGCGTCCCGATGTCTCGATCCAGACCGAGATCCTCATCCGAAACGCCGCACCGCGGCTGCTCGAGGTGTCCCGCGACGCAGACCTGCTGGTGGTCGGCAGCCGAGGCCGGGGCGGCTTCGCCGGCCTGCTGCTCGGCTCGGTCAGCCAGCAGGTCGCCACAGCCACTGCCGCGATGATCCAGGTCGCCCGACGGACCTGACGCTCCAAGGGGCTCGGCTCGGTGCGTCCCCGCTGCGACAGCACCGCGATCCGGCCGATCTCGGTGTGCATCCCGGTACGGGTCACCACGGCGTGCGCCTGCCCCGCGGTGCACGCGGTCCCGCTGAAGACCAGCTCTCGCGCCTCCAGCAGCGGGCCCGGTACCGCCTCGGCGTCAGCGGCTCGCATGGCCGGCACCGGTTCGCCGTTGAGCGCCGACATGTCCACCGTCAATTCGCCGTCGATCAGCCGGGCGTCGGCGGAGATCCGGTCGCCTTCGCCGACGATGACGACATCGCCGGGCACCAGTTCCCGGGCGGGCACGTCGGTGGGCACGCCGTCACGCAGCACCCCCGGCGGTCGCCGGCAGGTAGGCGGCGAGCGCCTCCACGGCCAGCTCCGCCTGCCTCTCCTGCGCGAAGGCGAAAGCGGCGTTCAGCAGGATCACCGCCACCACGGCCACGGCCAGCGACGGGGTCCCACCCAGCCCGACAGGTATCCACCGTTCACCATGACCGAAGCACCCGACTATCCGGCGCGGCTGTACGTCGACGGCGCCGCCGCCGTCCGGCGCTGCGTGGGCGGCTACGCCGGAGACCCTCCCGCGCGGTGCACGATCAGGACCGGCCGGTGGGCCTGGTGCAGGCTCGCCATGGCCACGGAGCCCAGCAGCATTTCCTCGACCGCGGAGCGGCCCCGCGAGCCGACGGCCAGGACCGCGGCATGCCGGGTACGGGCGTACGCGGTCAACGCGCCGGCGATCGCACGGCCGGATCGGCGCAGCATGCCGTCATGGTGCAGCACCGTCACCGTGTCGCCGGCGGTTTCGGGATGCGGCCCTCCGCGGTCTTCCACGGCGACTGGCTCGATCTCGCGATCACCGAACAGCGCACGGGCCGCGGTCAGGGCGGCTTCCGCGTCCGAGGAGCCGTCCCAGCCGGTCACGACTGGCCCGTCGGCGACGGCGGCGGACTCCGCGGTCAGCAGCGGGTGTGGCACCACGAGGACCGGCCGCTGGGCATAGTGCACCACCATGTCCGACACGCTGCCGAGCACGGCCCGGGTGCCGCCGAGCCCGCGGGAGGCGACCACGACCACGTCGGCGTCGAGCTTCTCGGCCAGCTGCGCGAACTGGACTCCGTCACCGCCGTAGCCGCGCTCCACCATCGCCTCGGCCCGCCAGCCGGCGGCCGCGGCCAGGGTGACCCCGACAGCGGCGACGCGCTCGGCCTCCCGAGCCCCCTCACGCTCGACCGCTTCGACGTACTCGTCGACGTTCGCCGTCCCGCTCCAGAGCCGCCGGCGCAGCGTCTCGCTGGCGAACGGAGGCTCCCACAGGTGAACGATCCATGCCTGCGCGCCAGGAAACAGTTTCGCCCCGACATCGATCGCGGCGCTCGCCGCGGGCGAGCCGTCGAAGCCGATGATCACTCGTGCAGCAGATCCAGTCATGGCCCCAGGCTCGATCACGCCGGCGCCGGGATGTAGGGCCGGTCGGCCGTGGCGGTACGGCCGGAGGTCCCGGTTCGGCCCATCGATCGGGACTTTCGTCCCGGTCCTGTCGGGCGTTCAGGCCCGGGTGTTCACCGCCGCGAGGGAGCAGAGTCGGCACGAAGACATCGACAGAGGAGTACATCATGACGACCATCAACCGCGGAGCGGCAGCCCACCTCGAGAACGCCGAAGCACCCGGCGTCATGCTCACCACGGCAGCGGCCCGAGCGTTGGCCGTGTTCCGCATCTCCCTGGGATTCGTGTTCCTCTGGGCGTTCCTCGACAAGACCTTCGGCTGGGGCTACGCAACCCCTGCTGAACGCGCCTGGATCAACGGCGGGTCCCCCACCAAGGGCTTCCTGTCCTCGGTCGACATCGGACCCTTCGAAGGCACGGCTCATGCCATCGCCGGCGACCCCTGGGCGAACTGGCTGTTCATGCTCGGACTGCTCGGCATCGGCCTCGCGCTGACCCTCGGCATCGGCATGCGCCTCGCCGCCGGGGCCGCGACGCTCATGATGGCGTTCATGTGGTTCGCCGAATATCCCCTGGCCCAGCACACCAGCAGCGGCAAACCCAGCGGCTCCACCAACCCCATCACCGACTACCACTACATGTACGCCATCAGCGCCATCGTCCTGACCCTCACCTACGCCGGCCATACCTGGGGACTGGGCCGCTGGTGGAGCAGCCTGCCGTTCGTACAGCACCACCGCTGGCTCATCTGACCTGCACCCCGGAGCCGCCACCGCGCCGGGTGATCCAGCGTTGCGGCCCCGCCGGGTTCACGGTCGATCAGCAGAGCGGATGTCGCGGCGCAGGACCTTCGGCCCTGACCAGGCAGGCGCGTGAACCGGCACCGTAGCCGCCGACCCGGACAGCGAGCGCATGGCCGCGGCGATCCCCCACCGGCGCACCGATCGCCGTTCCTTCGGGGAGCGGCCCGTGCCGGACGAGGTCATGACGCAGCTACGCCGAATCGTCGAGGCCGAAGGCGCGTACCTGCACGTCGTACGCCGCGACCAGATGCCGATGCTGGCGACCTCCACGAGCCGCGCCGCCGACGCCGAGACCGACGATCCGGCGTATCGGGAGGAGCTGTGGCGATGGACGCACCGCCCGGAGAGCACCGGCGACGGCGTACCCGCATCGACTGCCGTGCAGCGTTCTCCCCGGCGCGTCCCGATCCGCGACTACGCCCCGGACGGCACCGCAGGGCTGGCCGCCGGTGACGGTTTCGACCTGGGCGCCGCGTACACGGTGCTCTTCGGCACCAGCGACCGCCCGGAAGACCTGCTCCGTGGCGGTGAGGCGTTGTCAGCCCTGCTGCTGGCCGCCACCGCGGACGGCCTGGCCACCGCGCCGCTGAGCGACACCATCGAGGTCGAATGGCCCCGGCGGCTGCTCACCGATCTACTGGCCGACGTCGGCGAGCCCTACGTCGTGGTCCGGCTCGGCTACCGCGACACCACCGACGACGATCTGCCACCGGCCCCACGACGCCGGGCCGCCGATGTGATCGAGATCGACGACTTGTGACCCTCCGCGACCGGGGAAGGACTACTGCTGTGAGCACGTCATACGAAGCCACGGCTCTGCGTGTCGCCGCGGTCGCGGCCGTCCGCGCACCGTCCCTGCACAACAGCCAACCCTGGCGGTTCCGGCTCCACGACGGCGGCATCGAGATCCTCAGCGACCCCGCCAGGCAGCAGGCGATCGCCGACAGCACCGGCTGGGCGGTCCGGATCGCCTGCGGCGCCGCCACCTTCAACGCACGGATCGCCCTGGCCGTCGCCGGCACCCCGGCCGACGTGCGATGGCGGCCCTACCCCGCCGAACCGCAGGTCCTCGCCCGCCTCACACCCGCCAGGCCGCGCCCGGCCACCTACGCCGAGCAGGACCTCTACTCGGCGATCCCCCGCCGCCACAGCAACCGCCGGCCGTTTCGGCCCGAACCCGTTCCCTCCGACATTCGGCACGCGCTGATCGAGGCCGCCCGCACCGAGGGTGCATGGCTCGACCTGCTTGTCGGCATGACGGCCCTGAGCGGCTTCGCCGAGATCGCCCAGAGCGCCGACCGCGTCCTCCGGCGTAACCCGGAATACCAGGCGGAACTGGCAGGCTGGACGCATGCCGACGCGGCGGCGGACGGGGTGCCGGCGACAGCCGGAGCGCCGGTCGTCGAACCGCAGGACCTCCTACCCCAGCGCGCCTTCACGGACCGGCGCCGCGCCCCTGGCCGCGACTTCGAACCCGAACCGCTGGTGGCGGTCCTCGGCGTGGCGGGCGACGGACCCACCGACCATCTGATCGCCGGCCATGCCCTGCAACGGGTCCTGCTGACGGTCACCGATGCCGGCCTGGCCTGTTCCATGATCTCGCAGCCGATCGAGGTACCCGCTGCTCGCGAGCATCTGCGCATCTCCTTGCGCCGGTCCGGGACACCGCAGATGACGCTGCGCATCGGATACGGCGACCCCGGCCGTCCCACACCACGCCGCGACGTGGACGACGTCCTCGTACAGCCGGGACAACCGTCGCTACGCGGCGGTGGCTGACTCGACGTCGTCGGCGGCGACGATCGTCGTGAGCAGCGGGGCGATGTCGTCCACCGGCACTACATGATCGACGATCCCGCCCCGTTCGATGGTCGCGCAGGGCATCGCGAAGACGGTCGAGGTGGCCTTGTCACTGGCCACCACCATGCCTCCACAGCGGTGGACCGCCGTGGCCCCGGTCGCGCCGTCGTTGCCGTGACCCGACAGCACGACAGCGATCGACCGGCGGCCCGCGCTGAGAGCCATGCTGGTGAACAGCAGGTCCGCGGACGGCCGGTACGGCGGACGGTCACCGGAGACGATCAGAGCGATCCGCCCGTCCGGCGTGATCAGGGTGTGCCGGCCCGCCGGGGCCACGAAGACCCGGCCCGCAGAGATGCGCTCCCCGTCCCGGGCGGTGTCGACCTGGAGCGTCGTTCGGCCGCGCAGCAGCGGGGCCAGCAGACTACGGCCTCGCGGATCTTGATGGCGCAGCACGATCACGGCCGCCGGGAAGGTGCTCGGCAGTTTCGCCAGGATGCGGTAGAGCGCGTCCAGCCCACCGGCCGAGCAGACCAGTGCCACGACAGGGATGGGCCATTGCTCAGCAACGGCATTCATCAGTGCCACCCGTCCTCTCTAGGACCAGGCAGGTTCGATCGGCCGCGTCATGCGCTCAGCAGCACCTCCGACAGCGGGCGCCGGGGCGTCGCCGCCGCCGGACGGCCGTATCCCACCCGGATCATCATCTGCGCCCACCTTCCGTCATCGGTGGCGGTGAGCCGCCGGCGGATCCCGGGCACCTCGACAGGCTGGCTGACCGGAGTGGTGACGAGGTTCTGGTCCGTCGCCGCCAGCAACACCCGCTGCAGCGCCTGCCCGGCGCGCAGCCACTCAGCGCGATCATCACCCCTCGTGCTGAGGACGAGCATCGTCGGGTACGGCTCGAACCGGCCGATGGTCGGCGGCTGCGGCCTCAACAGCCCGAAGTCGCGGGTCGGCACCGTTTCGAGCACATCCCACGGCCCGATTGCGGTGATCGGCACACCGTCGCTGCGGCCCGCACCCCGCGCGGTCCAGTGAGAGGTCTCGGCGTGGTAGCCGCCCCTGGCACGCAGCCGGCGACCGGCCAGGCGGGAGAGCCGGACGATCGTGTCGCGCGCGGCGGCATCCGCGACCGTCAGCGCGGTGCCTTCATCCCGTGCGGCGTCCCTGAGGTCCCCGAGAACCGGAGACGGGACGACCTGCTGGGTGAACGGCCACCGGTTGGTGTGCCGACGCTCGATGGCTGCGGCGAGCGCCTCCTCGGCCGCACTGGGCGCGCAGGCCGGTCCGATGCTCACCCGCGCCACGAAGTCGGGGTCAGCGGCGTCCGGGAAGGACTCCACCTCGGGCAGAAAGCCCTCCCGCCGAACGGCCAGGCGCAGCGTGAAGACCGCCGCTCCCACGCTGATGATCATTTCACGGCCGGCCGGATCGACCACGTCCAGCTTGCGGCGGCGATCGGCATACACCTCGACGGCGCCGTCACGGATGCGGAAGAACCATGGCTGGCTGTTGTGCAACGATGGCGCGGCGGTCGCGGTCCGGACGCACTCGGCAATGACCGCCGGGGACAGGAGTGAGGGCATCCCGGCGCCGACCTCGGTACGCAGCCTGTTCATCATCGTTGTCCGTCGACCGAGGGCCCTAAAGAAAGGTCGACAGACCTTTCATCGTTGTACTCCCTCGGGGCGGGGCCACACCTCCTTCCTCAACGATCCCTCCGGCAGCCGTCCCGCGGCAGAGGCACCCGGCCCCCTGTCGCAGGACCTCCGAAACGACGCGAAGGAAAGCACCACGTCGCCGCCCTGGTCTCCGTTGCCCGACGCCGCATTGACGTGCTCTTCGCTGACCGGCCGTTGGGTCGCACACCGATCGCTGGTAGGCCAGCCTGGCCGTGCTCGCGAGTAATGGGTTCTGTCCCGTGAAGGTGATCGCTGCTCGCAGTGATCAATCGTCGGGTGATGGTGTACTGAGGTCGTCGGCAGGCTGCTGCCGCATCTCGAAGACGTAGAGGTCAACGAAGTCGCCGATACCGCGAGCGCTTCGACGATAGGGGGCGCCGTCACAGAAGGCTGGCTCAGCACTACCTCTCGCAAGGCCGGCGCGGATTGGATGGAGCTGAGTTCTGTCAGACGTAGAGCCCGTGCACCCCCAGTTGCGCTCGCCACCTGAGCCATCGAAGGTATGCCGATGAGTGCGGCCAGCTCGGCCGTGGGAATCGGTTACGGCTCCATCGCGGTTGGGCGGCGCCGCCCTGTCAACTTCGTCGGCACCGGCCCGACGTGGCCCTGTCTGCCGGCACCATGTTCACGTGCCTCGGCCTGGCGGTGCGGCTCGGGCGCTGTCACGTGTCCAGGCTGCCCGGGTGACGGCGGCGGCGAGCAGCAGACCGAGGACCACTGCGCCCAGCCAACGAGCCCCGACGACCCAGATACCGATGTCGTTGCCCGGTAACTGTGTCGATCCGACGGCAAGAGCCACGCTGGACAGCACGGCCGCCGGCCAGAACACGAACGGTCGGGTCGCGAGAGCGGGAGCCGGTCCGTGCCATGCGACCAGCAGCCGGCGCCGACCGACGTGGACGACAAAGGCCACGGTGACCACCATGCCAACGAGTTCCGACAGCAGGTGCACGACCCGCCACCAGGGCAGGGCCCCGAAAGCCGTCGCGTGCATCGCCGGCAGATACGACGACGGGCTCAGGAACAGCACGTACGGATGAGTGAGGGCATCCCATAACTGGTGGGTCAGCGCACCGAGCACCACCGAGTACGCCGTCACCGCCAAGGGATGCCGCACCGTGCCGAGCACGCCGTAGTCGCGCAGGCTGCCGGGCAGGTGCGCCGCGACGGTCGGCGCCGCGCGACGCACCACCCACGTCAGCGCGACGACGACGGGCAGATGGAACCAGATCAGCGAGTGCCACGCGTGCGACGACGGCTCGGCGATCCCGGCGAGGACGTAGCCGATGTCCGGCGCAGCCGACCCGATCACCAGCGCCACGCCGTCGAAACGGCTCGGGAAGCGTACCTTCAGCGGCAGGACAGCCGCCTGATGTGAGGGAATGGTCGCCGGCACCACCCGGATGCTACTCGGCCGCCGCACAACCTCAGGGAAGAGCCAACCGCCTGCTGTATTGGGTGTCGGCACCTGACCGATCCAGGCGACCAGGTTCGCGTGGTCCGCGACGGCGACGTGGTGCAGGTGGCCGGCTTCCAGTTACGGGCGGTCGGCGAGAAGCACCACCGCAGCCACCCGGACGTCCCACCTGTGGACAACGTCGGCTTCCTGGTCGACGACGAGGTCTTCCACCCGGGTGACGCACTGACCATGACGGACGCGCCGACACTGCTCATACCCGGCCAGGCACCATGGATGACCATCCCAGACATGATCGACTATCTACGCCGGATGGCGCCCCGACGTGCCTACGCCATCCACGACGGCCTCCTTAACGACTGGGGCCTCCAGGTACTCGACGGCGTACTGCGGACCGAGGCCGAGCGCATGGACGCCGACATCCGACGTCCGCTGCCCGGCGAGCGTGTTCGACTCGCCGGCCGCACCCAGTTCACACACCGTGGTTCAAGACGATGGCCTGCTCAACGTCAGTCACCCACCTCGCCGGAGGCGGGCTCAGCAGCAGCTGCTGCTGTTGACGTTGATCGCATGAAGGATCATGAGCCACATGTCCGAACTCCAGTCCCTCGATGACGTCCGCTCCCGCATCGACGACCTCGACACCGAACTCGTCGCACTGCTGGCCCGCCGCCAAAAGCTCGTCGAGGCCGCGGCCGGCTTCAAGAACGATGAGCACGCCGTGCGCGCGCCCGATCGTGTCGAACGGGTTGTCACCGCTGTCCGTGCGAAGGCCATAGCCGCTGGACTGGATGCCGCCGTGGCCGAGACGATCTGGCGAGCGATGATCACCGCGTTCATCCAGCTCGAACTGGCCCGTCATCGCAGCACAACTGACGGATAGTTCGGGCTCGCGCTCAAGCGAGCGCTGTCCGCGGCAGATCCGGGTGGCTGTTAGATGCCTCCGAGCCTGTGCCATTAGCTACCCGTGGTGACGGCACCGTCGACGGCTGCGCCGCCACGGCAGCGGTGGTGGCAGCGCCTCACGGCAACACTGACCAGCCGGTCGCGCATCAGCCGCCGGTAAGTGCATCTTTCGACCCGAAGTTGCCCGAACATACTTTGCGGAAGCGAAGGTGGCGCTGCGCAGTGCTGACCTCGGTCGTCAGTTGCCCTGCCGCCAAGTGCCCGGTGTGCGCGACGGGTCGTGTCCCAGTCCATAGCCGGCGTGGATTTCCACCGCGCTCACTCCAAGCGCGTCGAGACCTCGGTTGAGCTCGCGATCCGCCCTGAACTCGGCGGTCACGTATTGCTCCCCTTCGACCGCGGTCGCGGGAGCCCAGCCGCTGCGACCAAGTGCTGTCATAGCCGTCTGCACCGCCACCCACGGACGGTGTCCAGTGACACCGACCAGTGCGTACACCCGCGTGAACGACACCGGCGGGCCGACCTCGACAGGACCGGTGCCATCGCAGGTCCGCCTGCCGACCCGTTCGGCGAGTGTCGCGGCCACCTCAATGGCGTGGTCCGCGTCGCTGTTCGGCACGTCGACGACCAGTGCCACCCGTACCGTCTCCTGCTCTCGCATCGACGTCTGCGACAAGTGCGCGAACGCCTCCGCCTCGGCGTCGGTGACACCGCCACCGTCGGTATCCGCATCGGTGTCTTCCGATCGATCGGTACCGACATCACCCGCCGCGTCGGCGTTCGCATCGACATCGACGTCGCCCCAGTACCCGGTGTCCCGGAAGCGAACGGCCGTATCGCTCCAGGCGAGAAAGGCCGCTTCGGTGCCGCTGTCAGACTCCGGTGGGGCCGGCTCATTGCCGGACAGGAACCCGCGTACGAAGTACCGGGTCTGCTCGGAGCAGTCGCCGATCTCACCCTTCGACACCCGGGTACGGATGCCACGCTCGGCACAGTAGGCGAGCATGCGCCCGGGAAACGTGTGTGCATTGCCGTCGACAAGATAGTGCCGGCCGCATTGCTCGGTGTCGAACCACAGACCGGGGTCGACATCCGGCGGTAATGGCGGACGAGCAGGGAAGGTCATCCGACGACGGTAGGCCGTACCGACGACGTTGACGAACACTTTCGGCGAGACGGCACGCGGCGCCGTATGCGCGGCCGGTACAGGTTTGGCCTGGTTGAGTGCCATCACGGCATCACCGCCCGGGAGCTCTTCCCGAGCTTCCGGGTCGAATCTCGTCCGGAGGTCAGGCGGCTGTCTCCTGCGGCCGTGACGCCATGCGCTCCCAGTTGCGGAACACGAAACGGTGGACCGACTTCAGCCCGACCCACAACGCCGGGTAGAGAACGGCCGCGGCGTGCCCTCCCACCGTGACGGTCGTGGTCCTGGTGATGCGCGTGCCGGCGTCCCCGGCCTCGAGCTCGAACACGTCCGCGAGGGTGTCGACGAAGCGGTGGAAGCCGAGGTCGGTCGACTCCATCTCGAACGCGAGCCGGGTCGGTGGCTCCCAGGTCGTGATGCGCTGCCACACCACGCCCTGCTCCGAGACACACTGACGGGCAGCGCCGATCTCACCCGGGCCTTCCGGCAGGCGACAGCTCGAGGGCCGCGGTGTGCCCAGATAGAACACGGGGCACCGCGGCTGCAGCTCCAGCCGTGAGTCACAGAGTAGCGGCCAGAGCACTGTCGGCGAGTGCGGCACAGTCCAGCGGGTACGTACGAGCACGCTGCGAGGATAGTCACGGCGCTGCGGGGCCGGCCAGCTCTGTGCCGCGCTCCTCAGATGGGCTCGTGAAGGTATCGCTGGAGGCCTGTGAAAGTTCGGTGTACGGGATCGCGCCGCGCCGCCGGCTCCTTCTAGGTTCTGATCATGAACACGGCGAGTTCGATTCCCGCGTGGCTGTTCGACGACGCTGCCGCGAGCGGTCCCGCGCAGCCGGAGACCTCCGCCAGCCGGCGTCTGTGTCGAGTCGGACTCGTCGTGGTCGCTCTGGTCATCGCGCTGACCGCGGTGCTCTGGGGCGGTGTGGCCGGGCTACGGGACTGGGTCAGCGACCCGCCCGAACCGCAGGCCACCGCGCAGGAGCTCGTCGGCGAGTGGCGGGGAGCCGATGGAGCGAGACTTGTGCTGCATGCCGACCAGACCTGCGGCATGACCGAGCTGCCCGTCCAGTTGGACGACATCGACTTTCCCGACCCGGCCGGACCGTGGTCCCATCCGTGGACCGGGGCCGGAAAATGGAGCCTCGAACCACGCTCTACCTACACATCTCAGAACATCCGGATCGACAGGGGTAGTTTGTTCCCTTTGTACGTATCGAAGGACGACCGCGCCGTGCGGCTGTACTTCTGGATCGGCGACATCAACAAAGATCGTCGATACTGGCTGGACAAGGTGTGACCGTCCTACCCGCCGTGTCCATGGCGATGCTGCACGGCCTCGCGATGTACCACCGATACCTGATGCCGACGGCGGACGCGCTTGCCGACTGCCACCTGGTCCTGGTCCGGGATACCGGCCAGGCGCACGTCAGGGGCCGCCCGGCTCCCAGAGCAGGAGCTGGCGGTGCTGACTGAAGCCGCTGCGCAGGTAGAAGTCGACCGCGCGACGGCCGGAGTGCACGGTCACATGCGCCAGGTCCCTAGCCCGGGCCTCGGCAAGGATCGCGGCCATCACCGCGGCGCCGATGCCCTGGTTGCGGTACTCCTCGCGGACCATGACCGACTGGACGTCGCCGTAGCGCCGGTCCAGCGAGTCGTTACGGGGCACCCGTTCCGCGACGAGCAGCCAGGCGGCGCCGACCACATACCCATCGACCTCGGCAACGAACGGCAGATGTGTCTCCGCATGGGTGACCACCCAGTCGGCGAACGCCACGAGCCTTTCCGGTTCGATGTCTTGCAGCTCCGCCAGCGCTGCCACATCCGCCACGCTGGCCATCCGCACGATCACCCGGCGGAGTCTAACGAGTGCGAGACCCGCCACGGACCCGCCACCGGACTGTCGCACGACGGCGCGGCGGGCTCAACATCCAGGCCGGCGTCCAGCACGATGAGGATGTCGCGGTAGCCGTGCTGCCTGGCTTCCACTGCCCGGCAGCGATCAGCTTCACGCCGCGCTGCGGGTGTCGCATCTGCGGCAACAGCCGCTCGTCGAGGACGCCATGGGCACCGCCACACTCGCGCTGCTCGCCGCACTCGACACCGCCTGCACCAACGTCGATGTTGAACTCCGGTGAGAGAACCAGACGGCGCACCGCCGGCCCCGACCTCCCGCGCCCCGCGACACCAGCCCGATTCCCGGCGACCCCGACGGGCACGGCCGGTGGGCGCAGCTCGACGCTGGCCGGACTCGCCCAGCCGTTCACCCTCAGCGAAGCCCGCCGCGCCCTGGACACGACCCGGCGCGTGGCGGTGCCGCTGCTGCAATTGCTCGAAAGCAGGAGGGCAAGTCGCCGTCTCCCCGATAGCCGCCGCACTCTCCTGTCATGATCGGCTGAGGTGACGGTCGAACGGGGGACATCGTGCTGGTAGAGGTGCTGCTGGACACTCCGATTCACGTGCACTACGGCTTCCTGACCCTCGGACAGGCCGACGAGCACCACGACAGCGAGGACGCCTACCGAGGACAGGTGAACGGCCTGTGCGGCGCCTCCGTCCCAGGCGTCCTGCACATGAAGACCGGCCTGCACACCGGCGAAGTCCGCGTTCGCATCGAACTGCACAGCGACGAGCCGGAACTCGGCGACCGCTGGCAGGACATCGTGGAAGTCAGCTACACGTCCTGGGCCGACGACCTGATGCTGACCGGATTCGACTCGTCTGAAGGACCGGTGGACCTGCCCCCGGGCGTCTACTGGGCCCGCTACTGCGCGTACGACTTCGCCCGCGGCCGCGACGTCGATACAGCGGTGGACGGCGCCGGGCCCGACGACTACCTGCTGCAACTCTGGCCCGCGACCGGTCAGGACCGCATCGTCCGCCAGAGCGGCCCGGCCGCCGCCTACTGGCACGAGGAAGGCCCGGAACCGGCCTGGACCGCCGACGATCTCGCCACCCGCGTCGCCGAGCTGCGCCAGCACCGCGCAGAATACGAGGCCGCGGAGGCCGAGGACGAACTCGACAACATGTGGGACGGGCAGATACCCGACGACCCCCGCTTGCAGGCCGCGGGCTGGGGTGCGGCCACGCTATGGCAGCTCGACTCCGCGTTGGTCGAAGCCCTCGCCGACGCCGACGACACCGTACGGCGTGCCGTTACCGTCTGGGCCCTGGAACAGCAGCTCAGCGGAGTCGGCATGCGGGACGAGGTCGGCGTCGCAGCCGCCCTAGCCGCGATCCGCGAGGGAAAGCCCCTACCGAACAGTTGGCAGCTGGCCCAGGCACTCCCGCCCCTCGGCATGCCACCGGACATCGACCAGCGCGCCATGGCGCGGCATTACGCCATCGAAACGCTGTGCAACGCGGCGGCGGGCGGAGACACGCTCGGCACCGTCTGCGAGGTCCTGGTCGCGCTCGTCACCGGGACAGGGGCAACTCCAGCCCTGGGGCGGGTCCGAGCGGCCTTCCCCGAGCTGGCATGACCGCTCCTAACAGGCGTTGCAGGCCACCACCGGCGCTGCGGGGCGGTCCAGCCGAGGGTCTGTTTGAGCAGGCGGAAGGTGTGCTCGATGTCGAAGCGGCGCAGGAACGCCTGCCAGCAACGGTCGACATCGCCGGCGGTGACGTCGACCTTGGACCACCACAGCCAGAGCGGCTTCGGCTCGCCGCGGCTGGGCAGGTGATCGACGGTCAGCCGAAGGACCGTGCCGGCGATGATCGGCAGCGTCTGGTCGTGGTCGGTCCAGGCCGCTCGGCGGGTCAGTCGCGGGTGCAGCCGGTCCCAGGCCTGCGCCTTCACTTGGCCGTAGCGGCGGGTGGCGGTAACCGTGACCGCGTGCTCGACGTCCCAGGTGGCGGGGTCGCCGAAGACGAACTCGCCGTCGTGCTTCGCGTCGAGCAGGGCGGTCCAGGGGGTGCGTCCGGTCTCCAGGGCGGCGACGATCGAGTACGGCCAGCCCGGGATCATGCGGTGTTCGTCCTTGCCGCGGCCGTAGGTGTGGCAGAAACAAGACGCTGAGCATCTGACCCGAGATTCCCTCGCTCAATCAACCGCTGCGACTCCGGCCAGGACAGCCCGGTCCGTAGAAGCGGCCTTCGAGGCGGCCGGTCGCTGCAGAACATGCCGCGACCGGCTGAGCCCTGAACGCAGTCAGCTGTCGTGGAGGTTAAACGTCAAGCTCATCGCAGAGGCGTTACCAAAACCCCTGGTGTGCGGAGATCATGAGCCGTTGTGCAGGCGCACCGCCACGGCGGCTGACAGGGAACCTGCGATCACCTGGGTGACGGCGCCGGTGCGCAGGTCCCAGGCGATCAGGCCCTCCTTGTCGGTCTGCGCCAGGATGGTGTCCCGGTCGACCCAGTCGAGCGGACGGCAGCACCCCTTGTACCGGTCCCGGCCGAGGTCCAGCATCCGTTCGACCACGCCGGTGCGGGTGTTCACCACCGCCATCATCTCGACCCCGTGGAACGTGCCGCTGATGCCCCAGCCGGCCCGCACGGCCCGCTCGGCGCCGTCGCTGATGGCGGGGCCGTTCCACCCCAGCACCCCGTGCTGTGGGCCCAGCCCGGTGTCGTCGACCGGCACGTCGCTGACCGGTGCCGGTTCGCCCAGCCGCCACTGCCGGACGCCGAGGCGAGGCCGCTGGCCCTCCTTGGGGTCCGCTGCGGTCAACTCCACCACCGGCGCGCCTTCTGTCGCCGGCCCGGCGCTGTCCCAGGTGGACAGGCCGGTGGTGGTCGGGGTGGCGGTGCCCGCGGCCCAGTCGACGGCGACCGCACCCGGACCGCCCTGGCCCACCAGCACGGTTCGGTTGCCCCACCACAGCACCTGCTCGTTGAAGCCGCGCACCGCGATGCGATGGGCTTTTGCCGTGGTCAGGTCGACGACCACCAGCGCGTCGGGTTGGGGCAGGGCGATCCGGCGCCGGTCCGGTGACAGGGCGGAGCCGGTCAGCGGGACGCCGTGGTTGCCCTGCGCGTCGTTGGAGAGGACCAGGTCGACCACGTCCACGCGGACCCAGGTGCCGTCGGTGCCGAGGGCGTACACCGGTTGCAGGGCGCTGCTGCCCTCCGGCGCGTACGGCTGCACCACGGCGACCGCCCGATCGAGGGGATGTTCGGAAAGCTTGGGCGCGTCCCGCGGGGCCATGCCGGTGCTGTTGTCCGGCAGTGGGGCGATCCCGCGGCGGGGCAGTGTGCCGGGCATGAGGTGGGCCACCGGCTGCTGCGCCGGGGGCGTCGTCGTCGGGGGGTTCGGCAGGCCGCGGCCGCCGAGTGGCAGCACTAAGCCGGCCGTGACTGCGAGCACGGCGGCGGCGCTGGCGCAGATGGTCGCGTACCGGCGGCGGCGCACCCGCCGGGCCCGCGCCCAGGCAGCCTCGGCGAGCGACGGCGCCGCGATTCCGGACGCGGCCTCCTGCAACAGTTCCGCGAGTCGGTTCTCTCCCATCGTCAGTTCTCCCGTCCCGTCTGCATGATTTCGCCCAACTCTGGTGCCAGTTCGCGCAGCCGGCTCAGCGCCGCGTTCGCCTGGCTCTTCACGGTGCCGATCGTGACGCCCAGGACCTCCGCGGTGCGGGCCTCAGTGAGATCGTCGAAGTAGCGCAGCACCAGCACCGCGCGCTGGCGCGGAGCCAACCGGAACAGCGCCTGCTCGAGCGCCAGCCGGACCGGCACCTCGTCTGCCGCCCGGTCCCGTGGTGCCGGCTCGGGCACCTGCGCGGCCAGGTTCTCCCGCCGCCACCGCCGCCACCACGACACCGCGTCGCGGTACATGACCGTGCGCAGGAACGCCGCAGGGTCACCGTCGCGGACCTGCCGCCATCGCAGCGCCAGCTTCACCAGCGCACCCTGAAGCAGATCCTCGGCCAGGTGGTGGTCACCGCACACCAGATAGGCCGAGCGAAGCAGCCGATGCTGGCAGGCCTGGACGAAGGCGACGAACTCCGCCCGCTCGTCACCCGACTCGATCTTCACACCGGTCTAACGCGGGAGGACGGGCGAATGGTTGGGTCTCCTTGATCAGAATCTACGACGGAAGTAGTCATGACCGTGCATGGTGGGACGACTACTGGACGCGACTGCTGTCAGGGGGCCGGAGCGAGTCGCTGCCTGATCGTGTCATGGACGGGCCCCCGTTCTTGGCTGCCTGAGAAACTGCCTTCGATCCGCAACGCTGCTGGTCAGTGCCATGAGATGAGGGCGGTGGAGTGGGGCTGGCGTTCGGTTTGGCGTCACGGTGACGGCATCGCGAACGGCTCCCGGACGTCGGCGGGGGCGCGGGAGCCGTAGCGTGCCGAGGTTCGGGTCAGGGGTGCCGAGGTGCGCAGAGCGTGCTGAGGTCGGAGCTGTGGTCGCCGAAGTGCAGCTCGGGAATGTCGCACTCAAGTCCGCGGGCTTCGGCGTGGCAGTAGTCGCGCTGGATGACCTCGCGGATGTCGTTCGATCATCGCAGCCACCGCTGTTGTGCGCGAGCGAGCCGGCGGGTAATCAGGGTGATGTTGGCCCAGGCGATGTTGGCCTAGGTGATGTGGGCCTCGGCATGCTCGGCCACCAGCATAAGTAGCCGACGAGCGGACGTCGGTCGCCACGCCCTCGTGCATCTGGTTTCACCCAGGCATGATGATCGAGATGCGTTACCTGCTGCCTCACCCCGACGCCGTGGCGGACCTCAGTGATCTTGACGTCGCGCTGTATGACGGCACGCAGCCGATCCCAGAAAATGTGGACGATGTGGAGCTATACGCGGTTCCGTACGGGATCATCGATCCGCGCCTGTGCGAGCCGATCACCCGGATGCCTCGGCTTAGCGTCGTGCAAACAGTCACCGCTGGTTACGACCACGTCCGGCCGTTCCTGCGGCCCGGTCTGATCCTGGCTAACGGCCGAGGCGTGCACGACGCGGCTACCGCCGAACTCGCCGTGGCGCTCACTCTGGCCGCCCGGCGTCGACTGCCGGACTTCGTCCGGGCGGGTGACGAGGGCCGCTGGGACTCAGGCTGGTCGCGTGGGCTGGCTGACGCCCGGATCCTCATCGTCGGCTACGGGTCGATCGGCGCCGCGATCGAGCGCCGACTTGCCGGGTTCGAGGTGGAGGTCAGCCGGGTGGCCCGGACTGCCCGTCCCGGCGTCCGGCCGATCTCAGAGATCGCGAACATGCTGCCGCATGCGGACGTAGTCATCCTGTCCACACCGCTGACCCCGGAAACTGTAGGCCTGGTCAACGCGGAGTTCCTGGCCAGGATGGCCGACGGCGCCCTGCTGGTGAACGTGTCACGGGGGCGAGTGGTGGATACGGAGGCATTGCTCGCCGAGCTGGAGCGAGGACGGTTACACGCCGCCTTGGATGTCACCGAGCCCGAGCCGTTGCCCGCCGGTCACCCGCTGTGGTATGCGCCGAATGTCCTGATCAGCCCGCATGTAGGTGGCCTGACCGCCGCGTTGTCGTCTCGGGCCCGCCGACTATTGGTCGACCAGGTCCGGCGGCACGCGGCGGGCGAGCCGCTGGCGAACGTCGTCGTCGGGCCATGACGCTCGGCACTCACCGCTGCACGGCAACGCCAAGTTTCCGCTCCCGCACTCTGCTGGCCATGGCATGCCGCGGGATGTTCTTTGCGCTCACCGAGGACCAGGAAGCCGCGCTGATGGCGACGCGCGACGACTCCAAGGTGCGGGTGTTCGTCGAGGAGGTCGAGATGGGCGACTGTGAGGGCGAGCCGCCGCGGCGGATCCCGCCATGCGTGGCCTGATCATCGCCTACGACGTGCTCGGCGGGCAGTTCGCCTGGATACCCGCTCAACCCGGCGCTGCGCCCACGGTGCACTACTTCGGCCCGGACGTCCTCGACTGGCAGGACCTGGAACAGGGCTACGCAGACTGGCTGTCCGCCATCCTGGCCGGCTCCCTGACCCGGTTCTACGACACGTTGCGCTGGTCCGGATGGCAGGCGGCGGTGCAGACACTGCCGCCGGGCCAAGGCATCACCGTCTACCCGCCGCCCCGGAGCCGGGAAGGCAAGAACCTGTCAACCACGTCCCGGATGCCCGCGCCGTTGATCCAGCTCGCCTCCTACTACCAGGACACCGCCCACCAACTCGGATCCCAGGACCATTCGACATAGCCGCGGCGGAACTGCGGTTGTGCGCATCCGCGGTCATCAGCTCGCCCTACGTTCTGCACGCACGGACGGCGGCAGGAGAGCGCGGCGCCCGGATTGCCTCGAAGTCGAATGCGTGACAGTGCGCATTCCGGCATCATCGTCCGATGGAGCCGGGCGACGCGAGGATCATTCTCATCGACGACTTACGCTCGTTCGTCGACGGCCGGCGTGCAGAGGTGGCCCGTACCAGCGCCGATGGTGTAGAACTTCTCGATCGCTGCTGGCCCGGAATCGTGCAGGCAGAAGCGCTGCAACCGGTCGGCCTCGCGGTTCTGCCGTCCTTCTTTAACGACCTGCTAGGCGAACTTCCGTGGTGGAACGGTATCTGGCGAGTTATCCACGTCGAGCCGGCTCACCCGCGGGAGATTGCCAGCGATCATGACCGGCAGATGAACAGGTGCACCGAGGTCTCGGTGCCGGGGACGCTAAGTGGCGACCCGGGACAGACGTTGCCGTTCTTCGGACGTGTCCGGTTCCAGGGTGACCGGCTGCTGCGGTTTCAGGCGAAGATTGCAGACACGGTCGTGGGGCCTGCGCTCGCGGAAGCTGGCACCCCAGAACCGCATCCGTTCGGTGCTGCACTGCGCAAGCTCATGGACAACCGGGGCGTCTCAGTGAAGGACCTAGCCATGCGAACCGCTCGCGCGATGTCGACCATCAATGCGGTTCAGACCGGGTGGCACAATCCGCACCCCGTCCTGATCCGAGAGATCGCTCGCGCCCTGGACATACCCGAGGCGGACTTGGCCGCGATTGCTGGTGTTGACGATGCAACGTTCGGCGTTGCGGAAGACACCAGCACACAGCTTGGAGGGCCACAGTAGCGACGTTCTCATCTCGGCTGAAATGAGTGCTTCCATGGACAAGGTGCGCGGCGCGGCTCCCGTGGGGTTGTGGTGTCGATCGCCCCTCGGACACCAACTAAAGACACGATCGTTCGCCGGGGTGACCACCTCGGCGATCATTGTTTCTGGGCCCGGTTGGTAGGTCAGCCGCAGGCCGATCCGGCTGAACAGCTCCGCCTTGTCTCGGGGGTCGGCGTCGCGGAGCAGCCGGAACAAGTCGTTGAACGCGTCGCGATGGTGTCGAGCCGGTCGCTGCGAATCCGGCTGGGGCGGCGCCTCGGTGAGGCCGAGCCGGGCCTGAGCCGCCTTCTTGATTGCGGTCGTCTCGCTGATCCAGCCAGCGACGAGCGCGGGGTCGCCTCCGGCGTCCAGCGTCGCGTGATACCGATCGATCTTGGCGTCGGCGTCAGCGATGGTCCGGCACAGCTCCTCCACCTCACCGGCGACGTGCTCCACGCGATCGCCGGGATCCTGCGGCCGACCGGCCGGCTGGTGGTCGCGCAACCGGTAATCCATCGAGTGGACGACGAGGAGCGTGACAACTTCGTCAGGCAGCTCTACCAGGACTACCACCTGGCCCAGCCGCCGTACCAGCGGGCCGGGACGCAACGGGTCGAGCTCGCCTGCGGAGGCGGCTTCGGGCGTACCGGGACGGCATTGTCCTGCCTGGCGGTCCTCGACGGCGTGGCCCTCGCGGAGGCGGTTGCCTATGTCCGCGAGCACTATTCCCACCGGGCCGTCGAGACCCCGTGGCAACGCCGTTTCGTCACTCGCTTCGACCAGGCGGCTCACCGCCAGCCCTAACCGATTCGTGGCCGTGCCGGCCGGATCGCTCGGCGGTGCGGGGCGATGACCGTGCAAAGCGAACTGGCCGGCATGCGTACGGACCGTGGCCTCAACCTGGCGGCGAGCTGGTACGTCGCACTGCCGTCGAACCGGCTGCGGCGCACGCCGAAGGCGATCACGCTGTTCGGCCGCCGCCTGGTCGCCTGGCGGGACGGCAGCGGCCGGCCCTCGGTGATGGCGCGCGCCTGCCCGCACCTGGGCGCCAGCCTCGCCGACGGCAAGGTCGTCGACGGGACGATGCGGTGCGCGTTCCATCATTGGCGGTTCACCGGTGACGTCGTCTGTATGGCTGTCCCGGGCGCCGACCGCATCCCGCGCGGCGTCCTGCAGCCCTGCGGACGCCTACTTGCCTACCGGCAGCGATGGCGTCGGCGCGATGATGGCGTAGCCCCAGGGCACGTCGGACTGGTTCCCTTCCATGAAGACAACGCTCTGCTCGGCGGGCAGGGTGCCCAAGCCGTTCACCGTCACCGTTCCGTCGCAGGGGATCTCAGCGGTGACAAGCGCCTCATCAGAAGCGCCGGACCTGCCGCTGCGCACCCCGACTGACAGTGTCTTACCCGAGGTCGCCGATGTGCAGGCGGCGTGCATCCAGTACTGCTGTCCGGAACGCGCGTCGCGACGCAGGGTGGTCTCGGCGGCAGGGTGACCGTCCTTCTGGGTGATCACTCGTCGAGACAACTCACCGGCGACGGCGGGAGGCGGCTCCAAGCGCACCAGCGGTCTGCCGCTGCTGGTAGTAGCCGACGGCACCTGGGACGGCCGGTTCTCATTGTGAGGCGACGCAGACGGTTTCGGTCCGGGGGCCGGGTCGTTCGTGCATCCCGCGATAGTGGCAGCTGCTGTTACCACGACAAGCAGAGCCTTCGTCCGCGATCTTGACATGCGCTCATCATCCCAAGCTGACAGCGAACCGGTGACGAGCACACTGATCTGCCGCCGTCCTGCGCGCCGGCCGACGGGGTGCGGTCACGCGATGTGATCATCAGGCTGCCCGGCCGAGCCGGACACCGGTCCGACGCTCATCTGAGCCTTGGAAGCCGCCGGTATCGGCTTCAGTAACAGCAGCCGGTCAGGTGACGCGACCGGGCATCGAAGGCGACGCAGCTCCGCCAGGTATGGCGGTGATCAAATTACCGGCCTGTATCTTGTACAGCCCTTGGCGAGAGTGAAAACGCAGGTCACAGTGGATTGTCGGTGGGCCGGCCGTAGGCGGCAGCAATGCGGCAATGGATGGCATCCGCACCCATCTTCGGCCGGGCCGCCAATCGACCTCTGATCACAGGTCAGCGCTCGCGACCCTCCCGCGACGCCGATGGTGCGCCTATCGAAGACTCTGCCCGGCCCAACGGGACGGGGAGACGACCTGACCCACTGCAGCAGACCACCACCACGCTCCACCGTTGAGGCACAGGCAGGTTCTCTGCGGGTCGGGCGGCTCGGATAGCGCGTTCCTCCAGGTCGGAGCTCAAGCCAACCGACCAGGCCGCGACCGGCGGTCGCCGGTCACGGCTGTCGCTCCCGTGCGGTCAAAGTGGCTGCCATAGGGCCGGTGTGTGGGGCGGCTCCCATCCGGGCACCGAGGTGTGCGCCTGGAGCGCGCGATAGCCCGTGCCGCCGTACGTGACGACCGCGCCCACGGCGTACGCGGTGTACGGCGCCCAGCTCCCACCCGGCGGTGGATCGGTCGGCGGCGGCACGCTCCCGCCGACGACCGATTCGATCCAGCCGCGATGCGTGGCCGCGTCCATGTAGATGGACGGGCCCTGGCCGCAGACGGCCGAGGTGCCGCCGGTGGTCGTCCCGGCGAGTTGCCAGCCGCCGGCGGCGCGCAGGACGGCCGGCCCGCCGGAGTCGCCGTAGCAGGCGCCGCGCCAGCCGTCGACGTTGCCGACGCACAGCTGCGGCCCGCCGGTGCCGCAGCGGCTGTCCGGCAGCACCGTGGTGTCGAGCTGCTGGAGGATGGCCGGCGGCGGCCCGGGGTTGGGATCGCGGGTCGCGCCCCACCCGAGCAGTCGGATCGGCGCACCGATCGGGACGCTCGGCGCAATGGCCACCGGAGGGTACGACACGGGCGACGACAGCTGCACGACCGCCACGTCGCTGGCGCTGGCCGGATGGGTCACGATGCGCACCGCCACCTTGACCGTCCCGCCGGACGTGCGGTCGATCGAGCCGATCCGGGCCTGCACGTTCGACGGGCTGTCGCCCTGTACGCAGTGCCGGGCGGTGAGCAGCCAGTCCGGGCGGATGAGGGCGGCTCCGCAGAAGTGCCCGCCGCCGCGGCTCTGCAGGGAGGCGGCGAACGGGTACGCCTCCGTGGCGGGCTGCCCGCCCACAATGCGCGGACCGACGGGCGTAGGCCGGTTACCGCCTGCTGCTCCGGCCGCGGGCGCGGTCAGCCCGACAAGGGCGGCGGCGAGCAGGGGCATGCTGAACTGACGTAGGCGCATGGGCACCTCCGGACGGGGACGGGAATTGTTAAGTTTCTATACCTGATCGCCCGACTGTGGAAGAACCGAAATTTCGCCGCTCGATGCCGGTCGATGTCCGGCCTATAATGCTCGGCTGTGACGGGCGACGTCGCCACGCTCCTGCATACGGGGCCCTTCCATCGCGCCCTGCGTGCCGCCGTGGCCGCCCGCGGCCTCACCCTCGACCGGCTGCGGGTCCGGCTCGGGGCGCGCGGCGTCCCGGTGGGGCTGTCCACCCTCAGCGACTGGCAGCACGGCCGCAGCCGTCCGTCGTCGCCGCTCGCCGTCGAGGCGCTCAGCGAGATTCTGCGACTGCCGCCCGGTGCGCTCGCCGCGCTGCTGCAGATCCCCGCTGACCCACTGCCGCGAACCGGGCTGGCAGAGCGCGACGGTGCACTGGCGGAGCTGCTCGACGCGCTGCCTGGCTCCCGCCGGGTCGATCTCGAGGTGCTCAGCCGCCAGGACAAGGTCTGCGTCGACGCCCAGCGCCGATCGTCCTCACTGTGGCAGCGCACCTGTGTGCGGGCGTCGCGCGACGGCGTCGACCGGTACGTCGTGCGCCACTTCGGCGACACCGACGGCTCGTCCCCCGTCGCCGAGCTAGTCGCGCTGGAGAACTGCCGCGTGGGCCGAGTGCTGCGCCACCCCCGGGCTCCGGTGCTGGTCGCCGAGCTGCTCTTCGGCCAGGCCCTGCACGTCGGGGACACCTGGATCTTCGAGACCCTGACCCGGGACCGGTCGCCGGAGATCAGCACCGTGCACGCGTACGGATTCCGCCATGCGGTCGCGCAGTACCTGCTGGAGGTGCGCTTTCACCCCTCAGCACTGCCGGTCTCCTGCTACAGCTTCGTCCAGGCCGGTCTGGCCGCCGAACGCCGCCGCACCGGCGAGCTGGCCCTTTCCTCCCACCACGCCGTTCATCTGATGGCCGCCGACATGACCGGCGGGCTGCTGGGCATCGGCTGGCGGTGGTAGGGCCCCGAGCCGCGGCCCCATCGACGCCGCCGCGTCCGCTCATTCTGAACTGAGCTCTTCGGGAGCTCATCTCCTAAGGAACTCGGCTCCACATGCGTCCGAGCCGTGCAGACTAATCCTGGCGGTCAGCCGCGATCCGCTCGGCGTGGCAGAGGCCGCAGGTCCTGGCACGGTGACCGCGATGGTAGCGGCACATCTCCTCAGCGCTCCGCGATCGTGTGGCGACGGCCTTCACCACAGTCTGCACCGGTGTACCCCGGAAGCTGTGCCGCAGTCCGATGCTCACTTGTTCTCGACGCATCCAGTTGCGCCAGGTGGCCGCCCAGTCGGTCCTCAGCCCCCGCGGTCGGGTTGGGCTTTCCAGTAGTCGATGAAGGCGTCGGTGGCGGCTGGTCCGACGTTTGGGAGTATTTGGCGCGGGCCCAGGCAAGCATCTCTTCGGTGATCCGGAAGTCGTCGGGTATTCGGGATCCGTCGCTGACGTCATTGGACCGGAGACCACGAGGATCTGCCGGAGCCGGGCGGGCCCTGCGCGCGGGACGGTCTTTGGATAGAGAACTCTCCGAAGGAGAGTTCTCCATAGATGCATGTCCGCCTGGCGGACTGTAGGTGTCGCCAAGCGGACCGGCGGTGTACCGCCTCGCGGACACCTCTCAGTGTCCGCCTGGCGGACCTGTCCGCCAGGCGGACTGCCGGGCGCCTTGGTGCGGCGGCGGGAAGAGCGCTCAGGTTTGTCGACGCGGTCCTCGACGGCGAGGAGTACGGGCCAGCCTTCACGCTCCTCGCGGAGATGGCGACGATCACGAGTGCGTGGATCCATGGGCGGCGCACCGCTTACACGGCCGGGTCACCCGGGACGAGATGCACGCCTTCGATCTCCAGACCGCGCACGAGTGCCTCGGCGCGGCAGCGCGGGGGCGCCGGGACGGCGACCGGCCCGGGGCGCGCCGCTGCCTCGCCGAGGCAGGCGGGCTGGTCCGTCCTCTGGCGCGCCGACGCCGGACCGGCGCCTCGCTGAGCGGCCCCGAGCTCCTGACGATCGCGGGCTATCGCTACGCGCGGCCGCTTCGAGGAGGCCGCCAAGGTCTCCCAGGAGGCGCCGCCGACGCCGGCGGCATCGTTGCTGGGCGCCCGGGCGTCGGCGCTCCTCGGCCGAGCGGACGACGTGATTGCGCTGCTCGAGCCGATCCTGGAGGCGCTGCGGAACCGCCTTCTGGAGGCGCCCGACGACGACGCGGAATCCGCCGCCCACACGCTGCTGACCGCGTCCTCCACGCTCGCCTGGGCACTCGCGGCGCGGAGACGCCCCGCCGAGGCGCTGGAAGAGGCGAAGAGCGTGCGGCTGCACTTCCGCCGCGCGTTACGCGATTCGGCCCGCGGCCGGCGGGCGCTAACCCTCGAGCGCTCTCGGTACGCGGTGAGCCGGGGGCTTCAGCCGTCGCGGGACGCGCGCCTTGGTGTTGTGCACGGCGTTGTGGGCAGTGGGCACGATCGGGCTGGTCGCTGCGGTGCCGATCGCGACCGGGCCGGCCGCGCTGGTCGCCGCGCTGGACACCACCTCATCGCAGGCGAGTTGACCGAGCCCGTGCAGGTGGTACGCACGCGTGAACTGGCGCTGCCGAGGTGCGCTTGATGAACAACCGGCGTGTGGCCTGACCGTGAGCGAATCCCCGAAGCGCCTGGCCAGCATCGGAAGTTAACACCTGCGTCGCAATGAATCTCCTGTTAAAGACTCGCATGCCGCTATGCCCGCGCCTCACATCGGTACCAAGATGGGAAGAGCTGGTGTGCATGTGCGGCCGCACGAAGGAGCTGGCAAATGCCACTACATCAGATCCATGCCGAGCACGACCACAAGCACGGGGAGGAGTGCGGCCACGTCGGGTTCCGGCATGGCGATCACACCGACTACGTGCACGAAGGCCACATCCACCGCTGGACGCAGGGAAACTGGGAAGAGTGTGGCGCCACTGAGCACCTCACCCACACCGACGTCCACGATCACGTCCATGGCGACGGCTGCGGTCACCCAGCCATCCCGCACGGCGATCACACTGACTACCTGCACGAAGGACACCGACACGTCCGACACGGCGACCACTGGGACGACCACTGAGATCCGAAGCTAACAGACCACCAGACGTCTCCCTGTCTCGGTGAAGAGATCAACCGCGGCCGCTCGGCACACCAGCTGACGCCGCGTCAGGCTGGACCACGGAGTCATCCGCGGCACGGGCGACGGCTGCTCGCCCGACGCAACATCAGCACGGAGCTGAGCTGCCGACAACTCTGCTGCGGACCCGGAAAGACAAGTTGACGGCGTGCCATCGTCGGCGCCCGCAGGGCTGTCGAGGGATGTTTCCAGCAAGCCAGAGACACCGGCGGCCTCGACGCGCACCAGGTCCGCGACCGGCGGGACTGGCATGCGCGCACGACCTCCTGGATGGCCGCGACCGCCTGGCTCGCCGTCGCCCGACCTGGCCTCAAGAGGTGCATAAATCCGGGCCCGGACAAGCACACCCGGGGTGGTCACGCCAACGCCGAGTCTCCTCAGGTATTGCCGATGACGGGGCTGCCCGCCTTTCACCTGCCGCTGCGGTACCGAAGCTTGTGGGCCGGGCGCTGTATCCGCAGCAAGGCGACACATCGTCATCTCGCTATTAGACGATAGTATTTGAAAACGATTACCGTTCCGGACCTCAGGAACGGAGTGTTCTCGTGAAGCATGGACAACGTCTTTCCACCGCAGCAGCATCCGTCGTGATGCTGGCTCTGCTCGGCGGCTGCGGAACCGACGGCGGCAACACCGCCACGGCCGACAACCCTTCATCTGGTACGCAGCTCGCGGTCGTCGCGACCACCCCCGAGGTCGCCGACTTCGTGCGCAATGTCGGCGGCGGGGACGTCGCGGTCACTCAGATCATCAAGCCGAACGTCGACCCGCACGACTACGAACCCACACCCGCCGATATCCAGGCGATCGGTACGGCCCGGGTCGTGGTCAAGAACGGAGTGGGTCTCGAGGAATGGCTGGAGCGGACCATCGAGTCGGCCGGGTTCAAGGGCGCGGTCGTGGACTCCAGCCAGGGCGTCACCCTACGCGAGGGCGGCCACGCCCACGAGGAAGGCGAGGAGGCCGGAGAGGAGCACGCCGACGGCGAGGAAGAGCACGACCCGCACATCTGGCACGACCCCCGCAACGCGAAGATCATGGTCGCGAACATCGAGAAGGCGCTCGCTACGGCCGCCCCCGCCCGCGCGGCCGCCTTCGCCCGCAACGCGGCCGACTACACGGCCAAGCTCGACAAGCTCGACGCCGACAACGAGGCCGCCTTCGCGAAGATCCCCGTGCAGCGGCGCAAGCTGGTCACCAACCACGACGCCTTCGGCTACTACGTCGACCGGTACAAGATCGAGTTCGTGGGTTCGGTGATTCCCAGCCTCGACACCTCGGCCGAACTATCCGCGCGACAGCTCAACGACCTGGTCGCCAGGATCAAGTCCACCGGCACCACGGCGATCTTCACCGAGAGTTCGCTGCCGCCCAAGAGCGCCGAGGCCATCGCCCAGCAGGCCGGGGTGAAGGTCATCGGCGGTGAGGACGCCCTCTACGGCGACAGCCTCGGCGCCGACGGCACACCGCAGGGCACTTACCTGGGCGCCGAGCAGCACAACACCCAGGTCATCACCTCAGCGCTGGCCGGCTGACATGAGCGAGTCCGCGGTCGCCGACGCCGCTCTCAGCTATGCCGGGGTGAGCGTCGGCTACCGCGGCACGCCGGTACTCACCGGCGTGGACGTCATCGTCGCCGCCGGGCAGCGTCTCGCTCTGGTCGGTCCGAACGGCGCCGGCAAGTCCACACTGATCAAGTCGATGCTCGGCCTCGTGCCGGTCCTGGACGGCACCGCCACCGTGCTCGGCGGCGCACCCGCGCGGGCGCGCCCGGGTTGCGGGTACGTGGCACAGACGGACTCGCTGGACGGCGGCTTCCCGGTCACGGCGGCGCAGGTGGTCATGATGGGCCGCTACCGGCGCATCGGCTGGTGGCGGCCCACCCGCGCCGCCGACCGCCGCGCGGTCCGGGACGCGCTGGACTACGTCGGCCTGGCCGACCGCGCCGGCACGCACTTCGGCGCGCTCTCCGGCGGTCAGCGTCAGCGGGTGCTGCTGGCCCGGGCTGTCGCCGCCGAGCCGCGGCTGCTGCTGCTGGACGAGCCCTTCAACGGCGTCGACGCGGTCAGCCAGGACGCCATCGTGCGGGTGTTGCACGAGCTCAGCGCGGCCGGCACGGCGGTGGTGCTCAGCACTCACGACTTGGGCCTCGCCCGTGACTTCGCGCATCTGGTCTCCCTGCTCAACGGCCGGCAATGGGCGCTGGGACCGCCCGGCGAGGTGCTCACCGCGCAGGCGTTGCGCCGCGCGTACGGGGGACACGCGGTCGACGTCGGCGACGGCCGTACGGTGTTGGTGGAGCCGTGATCGAACCGTTCGCCGTACCGTTCATGGGCCGTGCCCTGGCCGAGATCGTGTTGCTCGCGCTGGTCTGCGGGCCGGTCAGTGTCTTCGTGTTCGTCCGCCGGCTGTCGTTCGTCTCCGACGCGCTGACCCACACCGTGTTCCCCGGCGTCGTCATCGGCTTCCTCGCGGGCGGCCTGGACGGGATCTTCGCTGGGGCGCTGGTCGCCGGGATAGTCACCGCGGTCGTGCTCACCCTGCTGACCCGCGGTCGGGCGTTGTCGGATGATGCGTCCACTGCCGTGGTGCTCACGGCGATGTTCTCGATCGGTGTGGCGCTGGTGTCGCGCCGGTCCTCGTACACGGCGGATCTGACGAGTTTCCTGTTCGGGCGCCTGTTGACGGTGACGCCGCGGCAGCTCGCCGAGACCGCCGTCCTGGCCGCGCTCATTCTCGCCCTGCTGCTCGCCGGTGCCCGCGCGTGGCTGTTCCGGGCGTTCGACCCGGCGGGTGCGGCCGCCGCTGGCTACCGGATCGCCTGGCTGGACCTGTGGCTCAACGTGCTGGTCGCCCTCGTGGTCGTCGCCGCCGTCCGCGCGGTCGGCACCATCCTGGTCGTGGCCCTGCTCATCGTCCCGGCCGCGGCGGCCCGCATGCTCACCGCCCGGCTCGCGGCCATGGCGGCCGCCGGCACCGTCCTGGTCGCCCTCGCCGGCCACCTTGGTTTGTGGCTGAGCTGGACCGCGTCGATCGAGCACGGCATCTCCCTGCCGTCGGCGTCCGCGGTCGTGCTCGTGCTGGTGCTCTGCTACCTCGTTCTGCTGCCGGCCGGCGTCATGCGCTTGCGCCGTCACCCGCAACCCCGGCAGCCGGGCAGGAGGTCACCGCATGAACTGGTGGGATGACGCCGTGCACCGCGCCGCCGCCGAGGTGCTGCTCGTCGGCATGCTTGCCGGTCTGGTTGGCGTGCACGTGGTGCTGCGCCGGTTGTCTTTCTTCACGATGGCGTTGACCCATGCGACGTTTCCCGGCGTCGTGGCGGCCTCGATCATCGGCGTCCATATCGTCCTCGGTGGGGTGGTCGCAGGCGCCGTCGTCGCCTTGGGCGTGGCCGCGCTGAGCCGCCGTCGCGGTCAGAACGCTGCCGCGGCCACGGGGGTCGTCCTGTCCGGTGGCTTCGCGCTCGGCGCCGCGCTCGTCGCGACTCAGAACGGGTTCAGCCGGGATCTGTCGTCGTTTCTTGTCGGGTCGGTCCTCACCGTCAATGTCCGCGATCTGGTGATGACCGCGGTGGTGTCGGTCGTCGTCGTGGCCGTGCTGCTGGCCGGTGGACGTGCGCTGCTGTTCACCGGTTTCGACCGCGACGGTGCGCGGGCGGCGGGCCTGGCTACCGGCCTGTGGGACATTGTGCTGCTGCTGACCATCGAGGTGGTCGTCGTGACCGTCGTGCCGGCCGCCGGCACGATCCTCGCCCTGGCCCTTATCGTCGCCCCGGCCGCGGCGGCGCGCCTGTGGTCCACCCGGCTGGGCGTGATCACCGCCCTGGCCGTCGCCTTCGGTGCGGCCAGCGGCCTGGGTGGCCTGTACGCCTCGGCCCGTTGGGACATAGCCGCGGGGGCGAGCATCACCCTGACAGCTACCGCGATCCTGGCGCTCTCGCTGGTGCTGACCCGGCTACCCGTTCGGTACCTGCCTGTGCGGCTGAGCCTGACGGGAGTGCGTTCATGATCGGCGGCGACACCGTATCGATGCTGGAACGCGCCGCCGTCGTGCTGCGCGCGACGGCGTACGAGCACCGGCTGCATCTGCTGCTGTTGCTGTTACACCACGGCGAGCAGACACCGGCCGCCCTCGCCGAACGCCTCCCCATCGACCCGAGCGCGGTCGCGCACCACCTGCGCTACCTCAAGGACGCCCGGCTGATCCGCAGGCAACGCCGCGGCCGCCACGTCTACTACGACCTGCACGGCGAACCGATCCGGCGGCTGGTCGCGGAGATCCTCGCCTACGCGGAACCCGCACCGGCTCGCATTGGCCCGACCCACGAGACACCCCCGGGCGTGTCCAGCCGCGATGCCGTGGCGTGAGATCCGACTCGTGCGCTCAGGATTGGCGTCGAGGTTTCGGCTCACGCCGTGACCGGGCCCGGCCGCGATTGACGAGACGGGCACCCCTGACTTGCTCCGGCTTGCACCCGTTCCGCACCTGATCGGATACCGATCTGCACCGGAATGTGGCTGATACTGGTGGGCAGGTTGGACCGAACGGGGGAGTGCGTATGAACGTTAACGAGGTATTGGTCCGGGTTGCCCAGCTTCAGGCGCAGGCAGTGCCGAACTACGGTTCGTCGACGTCGGGCACCCAGTTCGCCGCGGTGCTGAATCAACTCCAGTCCGGCGGCGAGCAGTATCGGACCACGGCAGCCGGGTCGGACCTGGCAGGTCTGCTGGGCGGAACCGCGCTCGCGCCCACCCTCCTGCCGGCAGGGCTGCGCGCCGCGATCGACGCCGGCCCCGCCATGATGGCGGCCTCGGACTCGACGGCGCAGGAGCCGGCGGCTGCTGACGCCCCCGCGGTGTCGTCGGCGCCGTCCGGTGGCTGTCGATGCGAGACGCCGCACTGACACCCCACCCGGACTGACCGGATGCTGTAGTTACGGCCGTGACCGGGGCGTCCTTGCTGGACGCCCCGGTCCGGTCACGTCCGCCGTAGGGGCGGCTGTTCAACGGCTGACCGGTCCGCTGTCAGCGGATGGTGACGAGGTCCCGCAACTCGGTCCGGGTGTCGTCGTTCGCACGCTCAGCCTCTTGGCCCTGGCGGCAGCCGACGGGTCCGGCACCGGGACCGGCTCACACCGCTTGTCGGAACGATTGCCGTGCACCCGCTTCGGCAGCGCGCCGGTGTCCAGGTACGCGGCGGTGGTGTCCGTCCGTGCACGCGATGCCGCTGAGCGAGCCGGAGTGCGTGGTGGCCCCGACGCCCTCGAGCAGCACCGACCGCGGGAAGCGCTTGCGCAGCTCCAGGCTGCCGGAGTACGGCGTGGCGGCGTCGTGGGTCTCGCTGATCAGCAGGATCGGCGGTGCCTTCTTGCCGTTGACGGCCACCGGCTTGCCGGGCTTCGCGCCCCAGTTCCGGCACGGCGCGTTGTACCAGGCGTTGTTCCAGGTGATGAACGGCGCCTTCCCGTACGTGCGCCAGTTGTCCCGTTGCCACTTCGACCAGCTCTTGCTGCTGCGGTCGCCGCTTTGACCGGTGAACCACATCCGCTGGCGCAGGCGATCAGCTAGAACGCCCGGCTTCCTCGCTGAGACGAGGACGGTTCGCCGTCGTGGCTCGGAGCCATAGGAAGCATCACGGCTCCGGCCCACGGCCATGAGGGCTGTGTGCTGGTCGGCCATCGATCACCTGGCGTGCACAGGTCGACGAGGGTCTGGAAGGGCTCGGCGGCCGATTACAGGGCTCCGGCGGCAGGGTCGATCTCGTCCAAGGCGATAAGCATCGGGCCGCGCAGCTTATGTGCACGTTGCACGACGGCCCGGTCACCACCGGACGCGGCGAGCCCTTGCTCGGTCAGACGCAGGGCCTCACGAAGGTCGCCCGGATCCCCATCCGAGCCTCGGCTGTCGAACCGCGCGTCCAGCGCGGCGGCGCAGTCGAGCAGCCGCGTGGCGACCTGCGGCCGGTCGGGACCGGCTTTGTCGATGATGCGTGCGAATGCGCGCACGAACGTGTCGGCCAATTGCGGGTCAGGCTGACGTTTCCACGCGGCACGGACCGCGGACGCGTGGCCTTGCACCGCGCATAGCACCGCGGTCGGCGGGTCAACGTCCGCGCCCTGAGCGACGGCGTCGGCGACTTCGTCGCGGACCATCGGCGGTATACCGCCGCCGGGTCGATGACGTGGACGAGGACCTGCAACGCGCCGACCGCGTGCCGTTCCTCCAGCGGGCTGCCCAGCGCAACCGCACGGATCCGGTGCAGCAAGGCCACCGTGTTGAGCGCGGCCGGGTCAACGGCGTCCGGCGACCGCACAGCCGTACCCTCGCCGCGTTACTGCTCGGGCTCAGCGACCGGGTGCTCGAAAGCCTCGGCCCGACCGAGACACCCGACGACCGACGGCGCGTCGACGCCCTGGCGACGATCTGGCTCCGCAGCATCTACGGCACATCCGAGATCGCGCACCCCCGCCGGCCGAAACCTGATGCGGCGCGGAGTCCAACCAGAGGCACTTCTCATTCCCGGCGAAGTCCGCAATAGACCTTATTGAGGGATGAAGGCAATCGTCGCGCTATGGCCCTTGCAAATGATCACGACCGGTGTTCCCGCTGTCAGGTAGCCGATCGGGTGATTTGTTTATCGAGATCTTGCAGTAGCGTTCGAATGAATGCTGCCGACCGCAATCCCGGCGCGAGAGTCCTGTGAGTGAAGATGGCTGCTTTTACTGCATCCGACGTCGTGCATCCCATTGATGAGAGCGCCCGCCGCAATCTTGAGGCAATGAATGGGCTGCAGCGGGCGATCACGTTGTTCCACCGCAATTACAGCGAACGCCTGGTGCGCAACTCCCAGCTGGCCGAGAGCCTACGGCTCAGCCCGGGCCAACTGCCGGAAATTTACCGAATGCTGCCACCGATCTGCGAAACTTTCGGCATCCCAGAGCCGGAGTTATACCTCACGATGGGGCCGGTCAACGCGTTTACGATAGGCACCACGCGCACATCGATCACTCTCTTCAGCGAACTACTCGAGCACATGTCGATGGACGAGATCGAAACGGTGCTCGCACACGAGTGCGGGCACATCCTGTGCCAGCACATGCTTTACCACTCGATGGCCCAGGTGCTGCAACTCGCCGTGGACGTCGGCGGTGTAGCGCGGATTCCCTTCGCCTCGGCCATACTCCAGGTGGTGGCCGGGCCGTTGCAGATCGCCTTGGAGACCTGGAGCCGCAAAAGCGAACTGTCCGCCGATCGTGCCGCCGCAGCGTACATGGGAAGCCCGGACGCGATAACCCGGGTCATGTTCCGGTTCGCCGGCATCCGGCACGATTCGAAACTCACCCACAGCGTCGAGGCGTTCGCCGCGCAGGCGCTGGAGTACGAGGCATTGCGGGAGTCCCGGTGGGACCGTTTCCTCCAGTGGCAGGTCGGCCAGGCGTCGACTCATCCGTTGCTGGCGGTCCGCGTCCGCGAGATCCACAACTGGTCGGCGACCCCGGCGTTCGCCCGGCTGGTCGAGACCGCTGCCGAGATCCGCACCGCCTTCCGGTGCGGCCGGTGTGGCCACCGCGCCCAACCGCACTGGCATCACTGCCAGAACTGCGGAAATTCTCTGTCCGTGCCCGCCGTCCGGCCGGACACCGCGGCGGCGCGAGCCGTGGAAATGGAACCCCATGGGCATGTTTAAGACCGAGCGTCGATTCTGGACCGACGTCACCGATCTCGAGCCGATCGTGGAAGCTCTGACCGAGCACTTCTGCGCCAAGGGGTACGAGGTCGTCAGCAGCCAGACCGGGTCGGGCGCCTGGGACGTGGACATCACCCGCACCGGCGTCTTCCGCGCCGTCGCTGGGCTCCGCACCGCGCTGAAGGTGCGGCTCGAGGCCGAGCCCGGGTCGGTCTGGGCGCGAGCCGGCGTGGGGGTGTTCGGTCAGCAGGTGCTCCCAGCCGTCGTGACGATGTTCTTCTTATGGCCGGTCATCGTCACCCAGATCTGGGGTGTGGTCCGGGCGGCGAAGGCGGACGACGAGGCCATCGCGGTCATCGAGGCCGGACTGGAGCGGACGAAGGCGATCTTCCGCCAGGCGACGACTGGTGCCGGCTCCGGTACGGCGGGCTGCTGCGCAGCGTGCGGGACGCCTCAGAGCTCCGGCGGGCGGTTTTGCACCAACTGCGGGGCTCATCTGGCGTCGTCGTAACCGAGCCGCCCGACGCTGGTCAGCAGCTTGACGACCGCCGGGGCGGCGCTGCCGACCAGCCGGGCGACACCGTCACCGAGGTCAATGTGTGTAGAGGCCGCGGCGATCAGCGCGAAGGTGCGCCCGCCGAATTCGCGGTGGTGGATCGCCAAGGTGGTGTGGCGGTCCCGATCCATCCAGTACATCGCCCGGTCGGTGAACAGGATGCCGGGCCCGCCGGGAAGATCAGCGACGGCGAGCGTTGCCTCCGCGTCGGACACCCCGCCCAGCCTGCGGATTCCCTTCTCGACCCGCCTCCGGCTGCCCGGCTCGACTTCCAGCCGGGGAATGGCCGCCTCGAACGAGGTCAGCACATCCTTGAGACGGTTGAGGTCCCAGCCTCGGGCCGGCGGTGCTGGGACCGTCACGAGGATCTGTCCGACCTTCGCGATCAATGGGTCGTCACCGTCGCCGTCGAACCGCTTCAGCGGCCGGACCGGACCCTCCGCGCGCATCTTGCGGAGCGTGTACTGGTACAGGTCGTGGATCGTCACGTGGTCCTGGCCCGGCAGGGCCGCCGCGCCGCCGAGCCCCTGCACGACGTGCAAGGTGAATCGGCTCAGACCGGCCGAGTGCGTCGCGTCGGGCGCCCGATCGCGGGAGCGGGTCGCCGAAAGGACGTACCGGCCGCGGCCGGCGAAGTGCGCGGAGGCGTCGCCGTCCTTGAAGGATCCGGCGAAACAACAGTCGAGTACGATGATGACGATCGGCACCGCCGACCCCTGGATCAGGTCGTTGATCAGGCTTGCCCGCACGGTGGTCGCGAGCTTGCGGTCCAGGCGGGTGTCCCTCGCGCAGAGCAGCAACGAGCCGTCTCCGTCGGTAGTCACCCCGTGACCACTGTAGTAGACGATCAGCACCTCGTTACGCGTCGCGGACGTGAAGAAGTCCTCCAGCGCACTGTTGATCTCGAACGAGGTCTGCTGGCAGAGCGTCGTCACGTCCTCCGGGGCGATCAGGCCGATGACCGGGTGGCTGAAGAGCCGGGCCAGGGCCTCGACGTCGTTGCAGGGCCCGTTGAGGTCCTGCAGCGCCGGCTCCTCGGGGAACTGCCAGTTGCCGATCAACAAGGCGCGGTAGCGCGGCCCGTCCATGCCCTACCGCTCGAGTCTGTTCAGGACCGACGCCGTGAACCGGTCGATCATCTCCTGATCGACCTCGGTTCCCTTCAACACGATGGTCTCGGTCTGCTCGCCCGCATGGCAGCTGAGCTCGATCGAGCGGGTGCGGTCCCGCGTCAGCCAGGCCTGCAGGCACTGCAGTGCCGCGTTGAACGTGCCTGCCGAGGCCAGCGCCACCACGATCGTCTCGACCATGCCTTTCTCGCCCGGCGCCGGGGTAAGGTCGCGTCGCACGCCCCCGACCTCGCGCCGGAGCTCGCCGAACAGTTCGAGCTCGTGGGCCGTCCAACGCTCGTCGTCCGTATCGAACCGGGAACTGCCCGGCCGCACAGCCAGGTCCAGGCCGGTGTCCTGCCCGCTCACTGCCCCACCTCAATCCCGTTCATCGTCGTCGCGGTCATCGCCCCCGGAGTCGGACCCCGCGAAGAGATCGGAACCCGTGACGACCAAAAAACGCACCAGGTCCGCCGGCCCCTTGATGAGGTCGTTCAGTCGTGATCCAGCCACCTCGTGATCACCCACACCAGGACGATCACGATCGCTCCGGCTCCGAGAATCGCCGCGATCGTCCGCGGATCGGGCTTCGGCGGGCGCGGCGCCTCTTTTGGGCTCGGCAGCTCGTGCGTACGCAGGTCGGTGAGTACATGCACCGAGCCGCCGGTGTCCGCCCGCAGCGCCTCGGCCGCCTGACCTGCGTACTCGGAGGTGCGCAACATGTTGAAGTAGCCGGCGATGCCCGGTGCCCCGGCCAGCAGCGCGGCAGCGGCTGCCGCAGCCGTACGGTGATCCTGGTCCTGCTCGTCATGCAGGCTGCCGACCCACCACCCGTCGACCGCGGGCCGCCCTGAGGGCCCGGGCGTATCGCCGGACTTGCCGAACGCGGCCAGCACCCGCTGCAGTCGCTCGTCGACCGCCTGCACCGTTGTATCGTCGTTCTCCACCAGCAGGCCCGCGATGTCCTGCTCGGGAAACGCCTCGTCGAACGCCGCGGCGACCCGTCCACTGCGGGTGGCCAGGTCCTCGAGCCACACCGCGATGAGGCGCTGAACCGCCTGCGCCGCACCGCTTTCCGTGTCTGTGCGCGAACCCTCGAGCGCCAGCTTGATCCGGATCGGCGTGCGCATGACGTCGCGGCGCTTCGTCGGAATGCCACTCAGCAGCGCGAACCAGCGCTCGCCGTCGGAGGTGACGACGAGCCCGGAGCGCTCGCTGTTGCCATATTTCTCGAATCTTTCCCACCAGCGGCTGCCGGGTCCGCGCCCGAGGAAGATGTAGTCGTCCTGCTGGGCATAGCCGCGGGTCATCAGGAAACCTTGCATGGCGCTTATCCCTCCGAGGGTTGGTGCAGTACGGCGAACCGGGTACCGCGGCTCACGTTCCACTCGAATGCCTGCCGCCGACACTCGATGACCTTCGTGACGGCCCGGTCGAACTCGTTGAGCTGAGTCAGCAGCTCCGTGCCGGCCAGCCGACTCTGCCGCCGCTCGAGCCGCTCGTCCCACTGTTCGAACAGGTAGAACCAGGTCTTGTTCGCGCCGGCGGTGGGCCGGATCGCCGCCTGCCCCTTCGCCGCATGCGTCGAGGCCTGTCCCTGCCAGTGCGACCGCACGTTGGCCAGCGCCTCGGCGCAGATGACCGCGAACAGCTCCTCGGCGCCTTTGGTTTGCCGGCGGACCGCGTCACCGCGCTTGACGAAGGTCGGCGCGCACTGTACCCGGTCCCCGTCGACCTCCCATTCCACGCGGTGCAGCCGAATCGGCCCGATGGTGTCCACCGGGCAGTAGAGGATCGACGTACGGCGTTGCGCCTCCTCCTCGCCGAGAACCTCCAGGACACGGCCCAGGTAGAGCCGCGTCACCTTTTCCAGCAGCTCCATGCTTCGGTCAACCGTGCCGCCGTTGTCCGCGAAGTAGGACTCACCCTTCACCGGGCAGAGCGCGATCGTGCCGATCGGAAGCTTCCCGTCGTCGGGCCGGTGCTTGGCCCATTCCCGGATGACCTCCTCCACGTCCGAGATCTGCAGCATGCGGGACAGCCCGCGGATGTGGCGTGTCTCCTTCGCCTCCATGATCACCGTGGCGTCGACCGGGATCAGCAGCGTCATCGTGTCCGACACGAACTTCTCGAGCCGCTGGCGCTGCTGCTGGTCGGCATCCGGACGCAACAGCCGCCCGGGGTAGTCGAGCACGGTCAAAGGGAACCGGAACCGCTCTGCGCCGCTGATCCTGGGGTTGACGACGAAGTCGTATTCCCGGATCTCATCGCTGCCGCCCAGCCGACCCGGATCGTAGATCTCGCCGCTGAGCGAGTCGGCCAGTGCGTCGCGGCAGTCCCGCAGCCATCCCTCGGTGGCCGGTTCACCCTGCAGTGACACCCTCGTGCCGCCGAGCAACTTCCGGCCGCCCTCGAGCAGCGTGGTCATCAGCGACGTCTTGCCGACCCGGGACGGGCCCACCATGACCGCCCGCATCGCGAACGGTACCGCGTCCTCCAGTGTGTACTTCATAGTCGGACGCCCTTCGGCTTCTCGCTGATGCTCTTGATCAGTGCCCGCACTCGGGCAAGGTGCGCGTTCTGGGGAGAGAGCTCGCTGAAGACGCCGGGCCAGATCTCGTTCTGGTATGACCGGCCGAGAGACCGGAACTCGGCCTCCGAATACCCGGACCGGATGAAGGCGTCCTCGAAGTACTCTGCCGCAGCGCCCAGCACCGCGGCAGGCCGGATATTGCCGTCAAGCAGCGCCGACCGGGTCTGATAGGCAGCGCTCTCGGCCGCTTCGGTGATCCGCTGGAGCAGGTTGCCGGCACCGCGCTCGTCAATCGCGACGACGAACTGCGCGGTCCGTTCGCCGCCTGGGCCCTCTACCTCGAAGTTGAGGTTGCGCAACTGTTCGGCGATCCACGGGTAGACGTGTGAGCGGTAGTCGAGCGTCAGGCCGGCCAGCTCACCGACGGTCGCGGCCAAGTGCGGGCACGGCTCGGCAGCCTCGTTCAGCCGGTTCTCCAGGACCCGCAACCGGTTGCCGGGCGCTGATCGCCTATCGATCGGATCGCCTGCGCCGACACGCGCGCTCTCACCCTCGCCTTCGGCGAGGAGCGCGCCGAACTCGTCCGCCAGGGTGTCCTCGATTCGGGTGAGCAGCTCGCCGACCGTATCGGCGAAGTAGTCGTCCAGCGATCGGAACCGGCCGCTCAGCTCGACCCGCAGCCGGTTCAGCTCGTCCACCGCGAACGGCGCGCTGTTGCGGTACTTCCGCATCTTCGCCAGCGCCTCGGTGCGCCACTCCTGCTCGCCGCGGCCGAACGCGTCGGCGATCCAGGCGGTGGCGTCCGCGTACGCATGGGATACCGCCTCCTGGTAGTCCTCATCGATGTTGCCGGCCTGCTCCTGGTAGTGCTCCCGGACGAGGCCAAGCGCGGCGGCCAGACGCTCGCGCAACGCGTCGGTCTGGGCATCGAGCAGCTGGGCGGAGCTGGCGGTCGGCACCGTCCGCAATTGCGCCTGAAGGGCGCCGGCGTGCGCCTCGACCTGGGAGGCCAACTGGTCGCTGCGATCCTGCAGGCTGCCGGCCAGCCGGGAGTCCATCGCCCCGACGTTGTCCGCCGCGTGCCGCAGCACCGGACCCAGGACGTTGGCGGACACCGAGGAGGGGTCGGCCGCGTCAGCGGTGAGCACGATGTGGAAGCGATTCGGCATACCGGAATTGACCTTGTCCAGGATGGAGCCGCTCAGTGCGTCGATCAGCTCGGGCCGCTTACCATCGTCATTGACCACGATGAAAGCGAAGTCCCGGGGATCGACGGCGGCCCCGCACACCTGCTTCACGAGCTGCATGGCACGGCCGGACTGATCGTTCCAAAAAGCGGAGTCCCCGGCCGGGCGAACGACCATCAGGACGAGATCCACCTCGTGCTGCAGGCCGTCCAGATGGTGTGCCTCGACCTCGATACCGATCTCGCCAAGCCCGGGTAGATCCACCAGGGCGATCCGACCGACATCCGCATGCGGGAACCTGCAGCGAATGCGGATGTCCTCGACCGCCAGATACTTCCTTTCGATGATCGCCCCCTGCCGCTCCCGGCGCAGGTCGCCGTCGTCCGGGTAGGCGACGTAGCCGCGCAGCTCGGTCAGCGGCACATTCCGGACGTCACCCAGCAGGTCGGCCCGGTAGGTGGGAATTGAACGCTGCCACTTAAGCAGGTCGTCGCGCAGACTGGCCCCGTTGGGGAAGGGTCGGACGTCCAGCCCGGTCAGGCGATCATCGGCGGCGAACCCGTCGAGCGTCGTGGGCTCGCGCAGGCCGAGGCCGCGGTAGAACGGCCCCACGAGGTCGGCCAGGAAGGACTCCTCGCTGCGCCGCCGCATCAGGGCGCCGGCCTCGGTGTGGGAGTGGAAAATCCGGCTGCGCACCGCGGTTACCGGCAGCCCCGAACCCGTCGGGATCTGCTCGTCATCGAGCCCGCTGACGGACTGCAGGAATGTGCTCTTACCCACCCGCGCCTGGCCGCTGACGCCGATGTTTACCGTGTCGCGGGCGAGCCGTGACTCCAGCGCCTGCATGTCGGCCAGCATCTCGGCGATCTCCAGCCGCAACTGACGCGAGTCGCCCCGCTCAGCCAGGGCCAACCGGGTGGCGTCCGGCACGGCGGGCTGCTCGCGGAGCTGGGCCAACGCCGCATCGAGGTGGCTCATCTGGGCGGCCGTCTCCTGCCATCGCAGCATCGCGGACTGCAGGGTGGGCAGCCGCCGCCGGCGCGCGGCGATGATGGCGTCGATCCGACCGGTGATCTCTGAGCTCTCCGCGATCGCTGCTGCCTCCATGGGAACCACGCACCCTTGCGTCATTCGATCTTTCCTGATTCGAGCGATAAACGCGCATGCCTCGACCAGTCTGTCGACGGTGGAACGGTTCGTCGTCGGCCTATCGGGCATCGATGATGACGGAAAGTAGACAACATTCCGGCAATCATCGAGGTGTCCCATACGAGGAGTACTGAATTGATCTAGATAAGCGACGCGGCAGTCGAGTTCGCGCAGCCCGCAGACCGTCTTCGGCGTGCTACCTGCGCGACGGTCAGGTCTGGCACGACGCGGAGGAAGGTGGCTCTACCCCATCACCCGCGCCGACGACATGGTCACCCGGCCTACTTGTCTTTGTCGCCGCGGCGGGCTTCCATCTCCTCGTGGGTCACGGCCGTCCCCCGGCCGCTGGACTGACGTCGTGCCCGCTCAGCGCGCAAGGGTTCCGTGTCGGGGTGCTCGAGGTCGAGCAGGCGTCGATGCTCGCTGTCGAACCAGTCGAACACCTCGAGCCTGAGATTGCGACCCGTTGGCAGATGATCGCCGTGGCCCGCGTCCTTGTGCATTACCGTCACCCGCCCCATGAAGCGGTACTTCCAGCGCTCTGCGTCGGCTTCCGCTATCTTCAGCATCCCGCTGTTGATCATCTTCTTGATCTCGCGGAGGACCTGGGGCCCGATGTCCGCATGGTAGGAGCTCGTGCCGGGAGGTGCCAGCCGGTCACGCCCCCCGGCCTCGTCTGGTTCGTTCTTCGGGGACCGAGGCTGCCGGCCGGACTTACCCTTGCCTCCTCCACGCCCGCGGCCACCTCCGGCGGCGACCGGGCCGTCGGAGGTACCGGTGCGGCCCCACTCCACCTCGACGGCCGGGATGTCGACGTCGGAGTTGGCCGCCTGCTCGGGCCGTGGCAGCCGGTTCTCGTTCGCCGGCGGCCCATCCCAGGGCTCGACGTTGTCGTTCGCGGCCTCGCCGCGCAACCTCTCGGGGTCGAACCCACCGCGGTTGCTCGGCCTCGACGGACCCGCCGGGCCGGGGTCGTTCCCACCCTTGGTCCATCGCTCGAGCATCTCCATGATCGCAGTGCGTTCCGCGCCTGCGGGCAGGCGATTCACCGCGTCCCGGAGAATCGCGGCCGCCTCCGGGGCCTCGGGCAGGAAGCGCCAGCGGGACAGCTTCATCTGGTTGCGGATTGATTCCCACGGGACCCGCCCCTGAGTCTCGTACATCTTCAACCACTTGTCGGTCGCCGCCGCCGCATTCTGCCGGAGTGCCTCCGCGTGGCGGGGGCCGAATTCGATCGGTCGGCCCGACTCCATCTCGCGAATCGGTTCCTGCATCCGGGGCGCCGGAGTCTCGCCCGGAGCGTCGGTAGGCGCGGTCTCCTTGGGCGTCGGCTTGGTAGGCCCGGTCTCGCTGGGCATGGTCGGGCCGGTCTCGGCAGGCACGGGCGGCTTCGTCTCCGTAGGCACGGGCGAGCCTGCCTTGGGCGGTTCGACCGGAGTGCCGGTCGTGGTGGCGACGGGACTCATCCGGACGCGTTTGACAACGGCGATCACCCCGTTCACGACCGCCGACAGGACGAACAGAGCCGCCATCAGCGTCAGCGCGACACCGACGCCGAGCAGGCTCCCGGCCATCTGGACGTAGTCGCGGTTCTTCTCCGTCTGCGTCTGGCGCGTCGTGATGAGGTCGATCACCGCCTTGACGAAACTCACTCCCTCGTTCAGCAGATACACCTTCAACAGTCCTAGGCCGACAGCCGAGGCCAGTGCCAAGCCCACCCCCGCGCCGGCCGGTCCCCCCACGACGGCGCCGAGGCCGACCACCAAGAGGGTGAACAACCCGCTCAGGAGCATGAGAACATTGGTGAGCCGTCGGCTCAGTGCCAGCGGGAACTCGAGTACGACCAGAATGTTCGACCAGATGTCGTGCCAGAATCCGGCGAAGTCGGCCCAGCTCCCGAACGGCCAGCGCGGGGCGAAGAAGCTGGAAACGGCATTCGCCCAGTCGGTAGACCACAGATCATGGAACTCGCGGGCGATCCCCGGGAACGGAAAGATCAGACTTTTCAGCGAATCCCACAGCATCTCGCTGATGTCCAGCTGCGCCCAGGCCTCTCCGATCGCTTTAGTGAAGCCGGTAATGACGTCGCGGGGACTGGTGATGCTCCGCTCGGGTCTGCCCGGCTCGGGCTGCCGTTGGACGACCACGCCGGTCGACTCGGCCGGGACGGTGTCCCGCAGCTTCTCCTCACCGAAGGCGACAGCCTTGGGTGGCGCCTCGGTGTTCAGCCGCGCGGCCAGCCTGTCGACGTAGGGACTCACGAAGCCGACCGGGTCGGCGGCGACCCTCTTCACGAACTCCCATGCCTCGCTGATCTTCCGCATCGTGCTGAGCACCGCGTCGACGCCGAAAGAGGTGACGTTGTCGGCGAACTCGCCGATGCCGGCAAGGATCTGATCGGCGTACGCCCTCAGCCGTTGCAGCAGCCCGGAAAGGTAGTCCCGGATCTCTTCCCACAGCGCGCGGACGCCGTCGACGAGTCGCCTGGCGGCGGACTGCACGGCTTGCGGCAACTGGCGGAACGGCCAGCTGTCGAGAATGCCGGTGATGGTGCCGAACAGCCCGGAAACGAAGCTGGAGACGGCATCCCAGATCCCGGTGCCGGTGCTGAGTACGGCGTCTATCGTGGACCTGATGCCCTGCCAGACCAGCGTGACGCCGGCCTGAAGCAGCTTCCATGCGGAACCCAGCAGGTCGCCGTTCATCATCTTGACAGCGGCCGTCAACATCTCGGCCGGCGAGGTGATGTTCCGGAGCAGCGCCCGCACGCCGTTACCGATGGAGTCGAAGGCGGAGCCTGCGAAGTTCTTGATGTCCGCGTACTTGGCATTGAGCCAGTCGGTCCCGGCCGTGACGACGCTCACGATGCGGTCGTAGACCCACTCGAGACCGGCAACGACCTTGTCCTTCACCCACACCGCGGAGTCGACGGCGGCGTCCTTGACCACCCCGGCTGCGGTCGTGACCCCGCTGATGCTGGGGTCGAACTCGTAGTCGGTGAACGGGATGCTGACGTTGTACCAGGCTCCCTGCACGTCCGGCTTGTCGCCGGTGGCCGTGACCACCGGCTGTCTGCCCGCCTCATCCGGTGTCTTGCGGGGGAGATCGCCCGTCTGCTGGACGACGTGCGTCAGCTCGTGTGCGATCAGGCCGCGGTCGTTCACGCTGCCCTTGCCGCCCAGCCAGATGTCCTGCTTGTGGGTGAAGGCCCGCGCCCCCAGGCGGTCGGCGTCGCCGCGGTCCTGCTCACTGTCGTGGATGCGTACGCCGGAGAAGTCGGCACCGAGCCGGTCCTCCATGTCGCCACGCATCACCGCCGTCATTGGCCGACCGCCGGTCGGCGAGGTGATGCGTGCACCCAGCGATCCGCCGTCGGGAACCGGGGCACGCGACACCGTCGGCGCCGTCGCACTGTGCACGCTATTGGCGGACGCACCGGCCGCGACCCGGTCGGCCTCGCGCTCGAGCGGATCGTCCGGCGCGCCTACCGCGAGTTTGGGCTGCACGGCGGTCGCCGCCGGTCCGATCGGATCGAGCTCGGGGGGCTCGACCGCCGGCCGGCGCAGCAGCGCGCTCGACACGCCGCGGTTACCGAGACGCCGCTGCAAAGCCGCTGGCGTCCCGCGTGCTGGTGCCGCGGGCGAGGGGACAGCAGCCGGTCGTTGCCTGTCCGGCTCCGGCCCGGTACGACCGGGCTGCGGCGTGCTGCGGGCCATGGTCAGCGATCCGCAGTCGAGGACAACACAGCAAAGGTCGTCATAACGTCGACCCGGGTACCGCAGGCGCCGCCGACGCGGGCGGCGGCTTGAGGTCGGCGAGGTTCTTCTCCAGCGCGGCGAGCCGATCCTCCACCTTTGTGCACAGAACCTCGATGGGGTTGACCCACGCCCGTTCCGTCATGTCCGGAAGGCCGTCGATGCCGTTGTCCTTGTCCAGCTTCACCGAGCCGAGCAGGATCCAGCATTCCCCGCAGCCACACCCGGGGCAGCGGGTCCAGCCGGCACAGAGGGAGTGGGCGTCGCCCTCCTCCTCGGGACGGCGGCAGACCTTGGCCCGCAACGCCTCCAGGTCCTCCCTGCTGAACGCTTGGATGAGCACCTGTTCCCTGGTCCGGCGGCAGTCGAACTGCGCAGCGTCAAGGTCGGACGCGCAGGAACACGAGCACGGGTCCTTCGGCGCCTCATCGGTGGTGACGCGCCGGGCCAGGAGGTACACCTCGTCGGGCGGCGTCTGGCACGAGCAGGCCTCCGGGCTCAGGTCCAGCTCGACCGGGCCGCACAGTTCGATCGGCCGACCCTCGCAGTCGATCGCCATCCCGGGATCAACCCGGACGACCCAGGCGGGCTGCTTCTCCGGCGGAGTCTTCACCGCCAGGGACAGACCACAGACGACACCGCGGCCAAAGTACGCACGGAGCACGGTTTGCAGCAGGGAGACCGAGTATTGCTGGGACGCCGCCAGGTCTTCGGCGGTGACGATCATGCCGTCCCGGAACGTGACACTGGCGGTGGACGTGGGCTTCGTCTTGCGCGGAAGCGTGGGGCGCTGGCTGGTCTTCATCGATGTCTGCCTCATTCCTCGTCTTCGCCGTCGGGGCGGATCTGGCGGTAGCCTTCGGCGCTCCCGACCTGGAACGCGGACACGAAGTCGCCACCGGGACGGGCCTCACCGTGGCCGCGTGCGTCGATCGGGCGCGCGTCGAGCATCCGGCCGCAGTGGTCGCGCAGCAGTTGCCCCCGGATCGTCAGCTCGAACCGGACGCCGTCAAACAGGTTCGAGTACTTGCCGGTCACCTCGTTCTGCAACCACTCGCGAGTCGGCCGCAGGCGCACACCCCCGGCGACGTCGCCGTGCCGGTCGAGCGGCTCGACCCGGGACTTGTCGTGTCTGCCGTCGGTCGGCACCCGCCGGCTCCGGAGGTAGTCCGCGTCCCGGTCCCGCAGGATCGCCGTCAGGAAGACGCTGGCCTCGTGCAGGGTCGCCACCCGGATCGGCCGGGTGAACCACACCTCGAAGCCGGTGGTGGTGATCGTGTGCTCGAACTCGTTCCACTCCACCGGCGTGGCCCAGCCTCGCTCGATCCAGCCGTACCAGGAGATCGACTTCACCCGGGGCAGCGCGACGTCGCCGCCGGTGACCAGCTCATAGAGCAACGGGTTGCGGTAGACCAGCGGGCGCACCGAACAGGCCCGGGGCGGCGATGGGAGAAGGCCGTACCGGGGCTCGCAGTCTGGCCCTTCCCGGTCACGGTCTACCAGGTCGCCGATCTCGAGGCAGGCGATCGGTACGGCCACCTCCGGATCGGGGTCATAGGTCCAGTCCTCGACGCAGGTGGGCCGCAGGTCCCCCGGCCGCCGAGGAAGCCACGCCACGTCCTCGCTGACCGGCACCGTGTGGTCGTTCTGGCCGGGCAGGCTCCCGGTCCGCCGGCACACGTACTCCTCATGCCCGACGCAGAACCCGATCGGGTGGTCGGGACAGTGCCGGTCGATGTGACGGCAGCCGTGTCCCAGGGTGAAGACGACTCCTTCCAGCCACCACGGGGACCGGTCGGCGATGGACGGCGGGCAGCCGTCGGTCAGTGGCGGGCGCCGGGCGTAGTGGGCGTAGAGCGTGTAATGGCCGGGGCGGGTCAGGCGCTCACCAACGGTGTCCCGGACGCCGAGGTGCCCGCCGGGCCAGTAGAGCATCCGGCCGTGCCGATCCAGCGCCAGGCCGGTGGTGATCTCCAGGCACTCGTGCCGCAGGACCAGGTCGCCGTCTTCGTCTACGACCGGGCCGAACCCGAGGACCACGCCATAGCCGTGGACCGCCCGATTCAGCAGTCGTTGCCGGTTCAGTTCGTCCTCGAGGCCACGATTGAGTTGCTCGGCCGTGAGTACCTGCCGGGGTCGGAAGCTCGGTCGTTGGGACCAGGCGATGTGCTCGGTGTGCGTCATGTCGTCATCGCTCCTTCGTGTCATTGCAGACGCGGCCCGGCGCCCGGTCCCGGTGCGTCGTCGAGGGCGACCGAGCGCGGCTGCGGCCGGGACAGGGACCATCGGCCGAGCCGGGTGGTGGTGCTCAGGCGCCAGTGGGCGTCGCTGTGCAGCAGAGAGCCGTACGGGGGCGGCTCGCGGTCCGTAACGTCGGGGCCCAGCCGGAGGTCGGCGTCGAGCAGGCGGCTGCGGCTGCGGCCGTCCGTGCCGGTGTATCGCAGCCGGACCCGGCAGTGGGCCGGGACGAAGACCGGCAGCAGCCGGTCGATGATGGGCGCCAGGACCCGTTGCCGCTCCGGGTCGAGCTCGAGGTCGATCGTGACGACTCCGGCCCGATGCGCCAGCATCCGGGCGGGATCGGGGCAGCCCGCGCCCAGCGGAGTGTCGCCGAGGACCATCGAGCCGGGGCGGGCGGGCGCCGGCATCTGGCCGAGAACGATCGTGTCGTGTCCCAGGCGGGCCGACGGCGTGCCGAGGAACCAGCCCGCCGAATCGGTGGCCGCGTCGTTCACCGTGGACCGCCCCTCGGTCACCAGTCCGAGCAGCAGTTCGAGGCCGGCCCGCGTACCCCGGCCGGCGAGGAGGTCGCCGGCCCGCACCAACAGCTCCCGCCGCCGGTCGGGCGGTAGATCGGCGAGCGGCGGGAAACCCAGCCAACTCAGCAGGTAGGCGGTCCAGTTGTCCGGGGCGATCTCCGGGTCGATGCGTCCGGGAAGTGCGGCCAGTGTCTCGTCGAGACCGTCGAGAAGCACCTCGTACGGGGCCAGGACGCTGCGCAACCGGTGGGCGGACCGCGCCTGTTCCCGGTAGATGGCAGGTAGCTGGTCGATCAACGAGTCGGCGGGATAGCGCACGCGCAGCCGGTGGATTCGCGGGGGCGTACGCCCGGGCGGGGTGACCAGTCGCAGGCGCAACCACAGCGTCGTCTCCGCCACCTCGTCCAACAGTGCGGCCAACACCTCGGTACCGCCGCCGTCGGTTCCCCGGTAGACGACCGCCTCTTCCTCGCGCCACGGCAGCAGCGCCTCGAGCGCGTCCGTCCGCCCGGCGCTGGCGGGACCGGCGAGCAGCGCGGTCGCCCGCTCGACGAGCGAGGCGTCGTTGGTGGCGGCCCAGGCGAACTCGATCGTCGTGCCGGCCGATAGTGAGAGGTCAGCCACGGCCCGATTCCAGCCGGACCGGACGCCCAGCGGTGACACGAGGGCGGGCGTGATGAAGGTGGACCGGCGGCCCTCGTTCCCCCCGTCGTGTGGCGCGATCCGGCCGACGCCGCCGGTGCAGGCCACCACCAGCCCGGTACGGGCGGCCGCCAGCGCCATCGCTCGGCCGAGCCGGAGCGGCATCCGCAGCTCCTGGCGGTCCTCGACGCCGCAGTCGGCAAGGTGAAGCGACTGGTAGACGTTCGCCCCAAGCAGGTGAAGACGGTTGTCCGCGTCCACGGTCGCCATCGTCGACTCGCCGCGATAGGCAGGGTCGAGCGGCACCGTGGCCGTGACCTGGCCGGTCGCGGCGTCGCGGATCGTCGCGGTGTTCGTCACCGGGTCGAGCGTCACGAGCCGCGTCCCGTCGGTGGTGGCGGCGATCACGGGCTCGCCCTTGGCGTCGATGGGGATCGGATCGCGGCAGGTCTGCCCCCAGCAGTCGACGTGCCGCAGCCGCCAGTGCCCGGCATGGTCGCCCTCGACCAGCCAGAGTCCGTCGGTCGCGTCGCCGGTGGCGCCGGCGATCCGCCATCCCGGTCGTGGTGCGGCCGGGGTGAGCCGCTGCCGGGTGGTCCGTTGGTATCGTTCCAGGGTGCCTCGGGCGTGCACCCATACGACCCCAGGGCCGGCCACCATGAGCCGCGCGGGGACCGGGCCGTCCAGGATGCCTTCCTCGGTCACTCCCCATGACGAGTAGCCGACCAGTTCCCGGGTCCGCGGTCGCAGCCACAGCAGCTCGCCGCGCGTGTCGACGGCAAGCAGGGCGCCGGCGTCGGCCCGGCCGGTGCCGGCCAGGTTCTCGACGGCGAGGCGCGCGGGGACCGCGAGCACATCGCCCTGTACGCGCAGGTTGCTCCGCGCCCCGGCCGACCACTGTGCGGCCGTCCGGAAGTCGTAGGCTCGTTCGTCCACCAGGATCATCGGGTCGATCTCCCGCCCGTGAAGTCGATCCGGCCGGCCACGATCAGAGCGTCGCGCGGCACCACGATCGGGCCGGCACCGAATGGTTCGCCCGCCTTCGCCATCCGTACGGCCGGGACGTCGGTGACGCCCGGTACCACGGCCGCGATGGTCATCACGTCGGCGGCCGTGAGCTCGCGTCCGAGTGGCCGGACGCCCATCGACAGGCGATCCCGCAGCCGGGCTTCCACCGTGGATGGCGCCTCGAGGGCGCCCGGCTCGATCGTGAGCGTCAGCTGCAGATCGACGGCTACCACGGTCGGTTCCTCGACGATCAGCCGCTCCCCCAGCACCCGGCGCGGCTCGAGCCGGGAGGCGACCACGGCCGGGTAGTCCCGGGCGCCGGCCGACCGCGGCGGCACGATGACGAGCGTGCGCACCGCGTCGACCCGGCGGTTCGGAAGCCGGGGGTCAAAACCGGCGAGTGCCTCGGCCCGGCGGACGGCCAGGCCCGGCAGGGCAAGCGCGGCCTCGACAAGCTCGGCGTCGCTGAGCAGGGCCGACCGCTGGACGGCGGCATCACGGGCGACGGCGGTCAGGTCTCCACCGGGATCCTGCCCGCCGACGAGCGCATGCCGGTTGTGGCCGTAGGACGAGAGGTTCAGGACCGGGACTGTCCAGCGTAGACCGGAGCGGAGGTTGCCCTTCGTGGCCTCGGTGCGAGACAGCTCGCCATGGCTGATCACCGCCCCGGTCGGGGGCCGCCGCCCGTTCACGCCGTTGCCGAACTGGATCCCGTCCGGGCGTACCAGATAGTGCCGGTCCGTCGGACCGGAGCGGGTGAGGTCGGCCCGCTGGGCCCAGGTGTCCGCGCCGACCGTGATCTCGGGCAGGCGGGCCAGATCGGTGGTGTCGAACTCGACCAGTTGGTCCGGCAGGCCGGTGGCGTTCTCCGGGAATGCGGCCGCCTGCTCGTGCCCGAGCTGCACCACCGGCAGGACGTTGACCGCCACGGCCCGGATCTGCGGTGTCAGGGGGAAGAAGCCCCGGTCGAAGGAGAGCCGCAGCTCGCTCCCGCCGGGACCTGCCGGCATCCGCGGGATGCTGAGCACGACGACGCCGGTCGCGGTCAGCCCGGCGGTGCTGTCGCGAACGACGCACACTTCGCGCCAGCCGGAACCACTCGCCCGGTAGGCGTACGTCACCGGCCCCCACGGCGGATCCACCGGCAGGCCGGGCGGGGCAACGACGTCGAACCCGAGCACGACCGGCGTCTCGTCGGCGTCCGCGCCGAGCGGCCCGTCGAAGGCGAGCGTGAAGCCGTTGCCGGCCATCCAGGACCCCCCGTCCAGCGCAATGCCCGCGCCGTCGGCGCGGACCACGCCGCTCAGCGTCACCGGCGGCAGGTAGAGCTCGTCGTGGTCCAGGCTGAACGCCAGCTCGCGATGGGTCAGGCAGAGCAGTGCCGTGCGGGCCGGCACCCGTCGCCCGTCCGGCGGCGGCCGGTCCGGCCAGATCAGGCCACGGGCCGGGGCGGGTCCGGTCGGATTCCGTCCGAGCAGGGCCGCGAACGCTCGCCGGTACCGGCCACCGACGAAGCCGGCCCGGTAGATCTGCTGGTCGACGATCCATGCCAACAGGTCGATCAGGGTCATTCCGGGGTCGTGCAGGTTGTGGTCGGTCCAGCCCGGCGCGTACCGGGGGATGTCCGCCCGAGCGCGCTCGACCATCTGATCGAAGGCGACCGTGTCGAGGTCGGGAACGAAGTCGCTCATGACGTGCTCTCCAGCGGATCCACGACCACCGCGATGTCGGTGACCTCGGCACAGGCCAGGCCGTCGGCCGGCATCCGGTCCAGCGAGACACCGCCCCGCGGGGTAATCTCGACGCTTTCCACCCGGTCCACCCCGGCGATCGTGCTCAGGGTGCGCAGCAGGTCAGCGGGCACCGGCCGGCGGCCGAACGGCCACCCGGTGCCGTCCGGTCCCCCCGCTATCGGGTCGAACAGTGTCGTCAGCGCGTCATCGGCCGCGCGCTCCACCTCGGCCAGGCGGTCGGCCGGGGCGACCAGGTGCGCCCGTACGGCGACGGGGACGAACACCGGTCCGGTGACCGCGATGGAGTCCGCCCCGAGGCCGCCCCAGCCCGCGGCGCGCAGCGTCGCAGCGACGGCCGCCCGCTGAGCCAGGGTCGGGACCGGACACCGGGCGCCGCCGCGGACGGCGATGGTGACCCGGATCGGCCGGCGGGGACCGGCCGGGCCGGCGCACCGGGCGCGGACGATGTCGGCGGACGAGGCGACCGTGAGGGCCTCGAGGTCCGCGATGCTCAGCGCCCGGCCGGCGTGCCGGATTCGGTGCGCAGCCGTGGCCATCAGGGACTCGGGCGGTGGTGCAGCGAATCCGCCGGCGGTGTCGATCGGAAGCTGCACGGTGTCGACGCCCTCGACCGCCGAAGCCAGCTTGGCCGCTTTCCAGGCCGGCTGGTTGCCTTCCGCGCCGCCGCCCTGCTGGTAGCCGAAGCAGCGGATGTTGTCCCGGCCGGCCGGCGGAATCTTCCCGGTGCGGCCGTCGCCGAACCGCACCCGGCCCGACCCCGGATCGAGCAGGTACACCCGGGCGTCCCCGTCCTGGCCGATCAGGCTGTCCACCCGGGTCCACAACACCCAGGTCCCGGGCAGGAGCTCGAGGTCGCTCAGGATGGCCGGCACAGCGCCCGCCCGAGCCGTCAGGAGCGCCTGCTCCTCGTCGCCCAGGCTTTCCCGGACCCGCAGTTCGACGGTGTCCGGCAGCACGGGCGTCTCGGCCAGCGCCAGGGTGAGGCACGGCTCGCCTACGCTTGAGCCCACCACCTCGTTCACCACCGTACGGGCATGGGTGATCCCGACCGCGTTGACCAACAGCCGGTCCACTATGGGCGCCCAAGGCTCCGGCGACCCGGCTACTTCGGGGCGCAGCCGCAGCCAGACCCGGTCCCTGCCGAAGAGCCGGACCAGCACCGGGTCCACGTCGAGCGTCATGGTGAGCAGCCCCCGGCCGCGCAAGGCCCGGGTGCCGTCGTCCACGCTCACCGGCCGCCAGCCGTCCGCCGTCCGCAGATCGACCCGGACCGGACCGGTGCCGGCCTGGTCGGCGACATCCGCCAGGACGACGAGGGAGCCCTGGCCGGGCGATGCTGTCAGCCCGAGGTAGATGGCCCGCTCGGCAGCGGCAGGGTCCAGCGCGGTCACACCCTGGAACAGCTCGAACCGTGCGGTGGCCGCGGCGGACGCATCGGTCTCGTCCCGCACGTCCAGGTTGTTCTCCACCAGGACGGCGTCGGGCGCGATCAGCGTGGCAAGCTCGAACCTGGCCTCGATCGCGACGATCTCCGGCGGGTGCAGCTCCGAGTTGTCGACCGTCACGGACTGGATCTGGCGGCCGTCGACCGTGGTGCTGTTCACGACGTACCGGGGCCGACCGTAGTCTCCGCCGATCAGGCGGGTCCGGATCCAGTAGTCCTGCGTACCACCGATCTCGGTGGTGGTGAGGTCCTCGGGAACGACGAAGGTGATCGTCCCACCGGTGGAGAGGTTGCGGGTCAGGTCCACGAAGCCGGTTTCCAGCGCCCGCCAGCCCTGGCTGGTGAAGTACTCCCAGGACAGTTCCGGGTTCTGGTAACCGCGCGCGAAGGCGTCAGCGGTCCAGACCGGGGTGCCCGCCGTACGGACGATCACAGCCCGGCCTGCGTCGGGTGGTCTGGTTCGCCAGGCTTTCGACAGCCGGACCCATAGGGCCGTGGCGTTGTTCTGCTGCGCCGCGGCCCTCTGGGCGCCCGGATCGGCCCCGCCTCCGAACCGCAGCTCGGCAGAAGGCTCCAGCGTCGCGTCCACGCCCAGTTCGACGAGTGTGCCAAGGTCTTCCTCGGTCACCGGGCCCATCGCCAGTACCCTTGCGGGGCGGTACCTGGGTGCCGCGTCGGTGCCAAGCACCGGAAGGCGCAGGGTGGCGATCTTGCCGTTGATCGCGTCCACGGGATAGCTGGCGTTGCCGATGATCAGCGAGTGGCCCGGCTTGGTGACCGTGTCTCCCGGATGCAGGTGCAGCAGCCGGCGGTTGCTGGCGGTGTCGAAGGAGGCAGTGCGGGCGGCGTCGCTGACCCGGATGAGACGCCAGAAACGCAGGGTCTGTCCCGGCGTCAGCGATGCCCCGTCGACCTGGTAGGTGCGCAGGTTCCCGATCTTGATCCTTCGGCTGGCCGCGGGCAGCTCCACCATCGCCGAGGCGGTGGGGTCCGTCGGGTCGTCGGTGATCTCGAGCCAGTGCGCCGTATCCGGATGATCGAGCCCGACGCCGTCGTGCAGCGCGTAGTCCGCGACGGGCAGGCTCAGCGAGCTGCGGAACACGCGTTCGCCTATGCCGGGTACGACGATCTCGAGCGGCGCAGCGGCGGCGCCGGTCCGGAGCAGCAGCGGCGGGCGGGCCGTGGGTACGGCGGGGAGCGGGACATGGACGGTCCGGTTGGCGCCCAGCCAGATCTCCGCGTCGGCGGACTCGGGTCCGAGCGCGACGGTCACGGGATGACGGTCGGCGCCGAGCACCGAGGGATTGCTGTGTAGGGCGGTTCCCGGCACCAGCGAGCGACCGACTGGGATGTGTTCGGTCTGATCTCCATCAAAGACGAGGCCGTGCAGTTCGCCGTCCGAGCCGGCGTACGCGATCCAGAGCCACAGCCTCCCGTCTCCCGCGTCGTAGCGGGTGACCACCGGACGGGCGTCGAGGGTGGCCGCCGGCCGGGTGGCAAGCGGCCGCCAGGTCAGTACCAGCGGCAGCCCGGCGGAGACGCCGGCCGCAGTGCCGAGCCAGAACGCCCCGTCCTGGTCGAGCGCCACGATCTCGAACGCGTTGCCCTGCGGTCGTGCAGGCCAGCCGGCCCCCTGCACCGCGAAGATCCGCTCCGTCCCGGCCAGAAGCCGCGGTCCCGCCGCTGCCGAGGGCGACATCCACTCGGTCCGCACGAGCGCGCGATCGTCGAGCTGCAATGTCCGCAGGCCACCGTCGGACACGTCGAGGAGGATGGCCGTCACGCCGACCGTCCCGGCCGGTACCGGTGCCAGCACGAGCCGGCCGGCCGGCGCGCTTGCGGCCAGCGGTGGCATCTTCTGCCAACCGGTCGCGAGGCTGCCGTCGGCCCGGGTGAGCCGCGCGGCCCACCGGTCGCCGTTCGCTTCCCGGATCACGACCACGTCGGCCGACGCCCCGGTCACCCCGGCGGCGGCCGGCGGCGTCGCGAGCAGCAGCGGGCGGCCCTGGCCGTCGGCGGGACGCAGCTCGTGCCACTGGAAGTCACCGGGCCCCAGCGTGATGGACTCGAGGTAGCCGGTGCCCGAGGTGCCGTAACCGCCGAAAACCGTAGGGTCGTCGGTCTCGGTGATGTCGAAGGAGGTCAGCGACGCTTCCGACAGGGTCACGTCGAGCGTCACTGTGGCGCCCTTCTTCGTCAGGGCTTCGGGGGCGGCCAACGCGAACTCGTCGAAGCGCAGCGGTTCCGGCCCGAACGGCAGGAACCGCTTGGTGGTCGACAGCGGTGTGTTGTTGTGGGCGGCACGGGCTATGGTCCGGCTTCCGGTGCCGACCCGGCTGCCCGCCGGTGTGGCCACCCCGACACTGATCTGCGACGCGGCGTCGATGACGCGCGACCGACCGGACATCGACGTCCGCAGCCGGGCGCGGACCCAGCGGCTGCGGCGGCCGCCGATCTTCAGTTCCCCCGTGCTGCCCGGCCAGGATTTGGCCAGCCTGATCCCGCATCCCTGGGTGCCGAGCAGGTCCAGCGGCTGCCAACCCGGGCCGGCCGCTCCATCCCGCGTGCCCCAGATCGCGTAGTCGATGTCCAGCCCGGTGAGCCGGCCGGCCAGCGACGGCGGCGCGAAGGCCAGCGTAATCGTCGCTGGCTGGTTGAGATTGAAAAGGTCTTTGTGCCCGATGTAGAGGGCGTGACTCTGCAGGTCGCGCAGCGCGAATGACTCGAGCGACCCGATCCGCGTGACGGCGGACTCGGCCGGTGCCGCGGCTTGCAACGGGTCGAGCAGCGTGACCAAACCGTTCTTGTCGGCGTCGGCGACCCGGTAGGCCGCCGTCCCGATCCGCAGGAGATCACCGGCGGCCAGGCCGACCGCGGGACTCAGCTGAACCGTCTGGCTGGCGGCGGCGGCGAAGGTCACGACCTGGTAGCCCGGCGCCAGCACGGGCGGTTCGGGCAGGACGACCTCGGCTGGAGCCGGTTCGATCCGGTCCGTGGCCGGGTCGACGGCGATCAGGTCCGCGATCCGGCCGGGCACCGCCCGCAGGGCTCTCGTCGTCTCGAAGGACTGCCCGGCGTCGGTCGTGATCTGGGTCCGCGCGGCCATCTGCACGGCGGCGGGGTGGTTGTCGGCGACGACCAGGATCAACACCCCGGTGGCGGCGTGCGGCGGATCCGGGGGAAGGCCGAGAAAGTCGACGAACGCGAGCGCGTCCCGTCCGGCCGTACGGTCCAGCCGTACGGTCGTCTCCTCCGCCAGCCGGGCCGCGATCTCCTGCAGCGCCGAGCCGAAGTCGTCGCGCCCTGCGGTCGGCTCCCACTGCGGGGTCAGCACCGGCGCCAGGCGCCGCAGGTAGGCGCGCAGCTCCGCGGCTCGGCGCGGATCGGTCGCCGGTGGCGGGTTCATGTCGTACGCGGTCACTGGTTCGCCGATTCCTGGAAGTAGAAGGGATACACGTAGTTGCCGGGCTGGTTGGTCGCCCGGACCTCGTAATCCACGATCACCTCGAGGTGCCCGAGGGCGATCTGGCTGGCGTCGACGGTGACCCGGAGCACCTCGATCCGCGCCTCGTACGTCCGCAGCGCCGCGCGTACGGTGGTCTCGATCTCACCGACCAGCGCCGCCGTGACAGCGGCGAACACCAGGTCGTGGATGCCGCAGCCGAAGTCCGGCCGCATCACCCGCTCGCCCTTGGACGTGCCGAGGATGATCCCGATCGACTGCTGGATGTCCTGCTCGTAGGAGACCGCCGCGATCAGGCCGGTGTCCGGCGCGATCATCACCGGAAGGGCCCAACCGGTGCCGAGGAACTCGCGACCCAGGCCATCGTCGTCGGTCGCCATCGTCATCCCACCAGGACCGTCGGTTCGCCCATCGCAATGGCGTTGGGCGGGCCGATCTCGACGACCTGGTCGCCCTGCCGAGCCGCGGGCAGGCCGCCGATCAGGACACTGGTGCTGCCGACCGCCACCACGCCGCCGACATGCGGCTTCGGGCCGTCGGCGAGCGGGCAGGTGTGGAAGTCGAAGCCCGCCCGCCAGGCCGGGCGCCCGCCGATCAGCACCGTCGGGCATCCCGGTCCGGGACTGAGCGGCGTCCCGTGACTGGTGGTGTCCGTGACCCGGGCTGCTGGTCTTCCCATGGCCGGTGTCCTTTCCGCCGATCCGCACTCAATTGATCCGGACGATGGCTCCGCTGAGCGTCAGCGTCCCGGAGGACTTGACGGTCATCGAGGCGCTGGCCTCGAGGGAGATGGTGGGGGCTTTGACCGAGATCTGCTTTGCCGCGGTGATGTCGATCGCGCCGGAGGTCGAGGAGAGCTTGACGACGTTGTTGTTGGCGTCGTCGATGGTGATCCCGTCCTTGTCGAGCGCCACCCGCTTGCCGCTCGCGAGCCTCACCTCGATCTGCGGGGCCGCCTCGTCGTCGTTGAACCGGATGGTGTGCCCCAGCCGACTCTTGATGACCCGGATGTCGTTCTTGCCGTCGGAGTTGCGTTCCGGCGGGAGTTGCTTGCCGTTCCACACCATGCCCAGCACGTAGAGATGCGAGGGGTCGCCGTTCTCGGCCGCGACCAGCACCTCGTCGCCGACCTCGGGCAAGAAGTATGTGCCGCGCCCGGGGCCGGCCATCGGCATCGCGGGCCGCGCCCAGTAGCTCGTGTCGGATCCCGCGTGCCAGGGAAGCCGGACCCGGACCCGGGCCAGGTTCTCCGGATCCTTGTTGTCGGTAACCACCCCGACGGCCACGCCGGAGAGCAAGCCGGCGGACTCGCGTGCGGCCTCGTCGGCGGCGCACCAGAGTGTCTCGTCCATCAGATCGTCGTCTCCTGAACTTGGAAGGTGGTGCGGTAGCCGCCGCCGTCGACGCGGTGGGACGCCTGCGAGACGTAGTAGGTCTTGCTGAACGCCGGTCCGAGCCCCTCAACACCGACGTTGGTGTCCGGCAGCAGCTCAGGCAGGCCGATCGACTCCCCGCTGCCGGTCAGAAATGCCTCGGCCCGCTCCTCCAACACAGCCTTGGCCCGTGCGTCGGCCTCGGCCTGGGTACGAACCGCGGCAGGCAGATTCAGCACCGGGTCTCTCGCGAGCGCGGTAGCCACCCGATCACCGCCGCTGCGCGCTCGGGTGTCGCGCCCGGACTCCTGGCCCCGGCGGGCCTGGCCGATGAGGGCCTCACCGGTGCTGGCCGACCGGCCGTACACCTTGACCGCGCCGACCTGCCGGGCCAGGCTCGCCTCCGGCCGGAAGCTGAGCAGGCCCTGGCCCCACTCCAGCTCGACCGCCTCGGAAAGCTCGTTCTGACGCGGTCCGAAGTAGAGCTTGCGGCGCCGCTCATAGAAGGTCGCGCCGTTGGACGCGGCGAGCGTGCCGAGGAAGGCCATATCGGTCTGGTTGTTCTGGTCGATCCGCTGCTTCACCGGGCTGGTCGGCCGCACGTCGGTGCCGACTCCGTGTGCATGGGCCAGATCCCGTACGGCCACACTGTCCGGCTTGTCCTCCCAGTGCTGGGTACGGCAGCCGACGGTGAGCGGGTAGAGGTCGTCGTAGCCGCTGATCGTCAGCTCCGGCGTCGCACCCGCCCGGAAGTCCGTGGTGATTTCGGTCAGCACCCCGGTCAGCAGCGGCACCAGTGAGGACACGTCGCCGTAGCCGAGCCCGATCTCGACCGTGCTGCCGAACCGGAAGAGGTCGAGCAGGTCGACCCGGGTGGCCCGCCGGGTGGCCACGAACTGGCGAACCCTCCAATCGAAGGCATTGGCCACGGTGAACGAGAAGTGCCCCGCCGCCTTCTCCTTCAGGTCGACACTCACCGAGGTGACCGCCAGGAACAGATCCCGAAGTACGTCGTCTCCACCCACCTTGATGGCGTACGCGGGCACGTAGAAGCCGCCGTGCCGCCGCTCAAGTTCCGTCAGCCGCATCGGACACCTCCTCGGGGCTTAGTGGCGGTAGCACGAGCACCCGGCCCGGCTCGATCCGGCGTGGATCGTCGACGTCGTTCGCGCGCGCGATCACCCGCCAGAAGCGCGACTCGCCGTACTCGCGTGCCGCCATGAGCCAGATGCTGTCGTGCGCCTCGAGCACGCGTCGCTTGGTCTTGTCGGACGAGTTGCGCCGCGGATCCCGGAGCTGCTCAGCGATCGACGTGTACTGCTTGAAGGTGACGCTGAGCTTGGCCCGCACCGGCGTCCCATCGGATCGGAACATGGTCAGATGCTGCGAGATCCGCTCCACGACCGCCACGAAGCGCACGACACCCCAGCGGAACTCGACACGCGGCGGCGCGTGTAGGGTGCCGTCGATCGAGAGCAGATCGGTGAGCGGGCCGGTCGCGTCGAGCACGTTGCCCCCGCCGCCGTCGGTGTAGGTGTCGAACAGCAGGTCCATGGTCAGCACCCGGGCGTTGCCGTTCACGAACTGAAGGATCGGATTCGACAGTCCGGGCGGTGCCGTCTCCTGATAGCTGGCCGAATACTCGACGGTGTACTCGGTCGGGTTGAACAACACCTTGATCGCCGTGCCGGAGGCCCGCCCGTCGAGCGGGGTCACGGTCGCCTTCGCCAGTTCCTGTGCCATGCCGTGTCACCTCCTTCCGCGACGTTCCTGCTCGATGCGCAACTGCCGCTCGAAGCGGCGCCACAGGTCGCGGCCGAGCGCGTCCAGATCCATCGCCGGCTCGGGCGTGAAAGTCACGGCATGAGGGCGTGCGACCAGCGCGGTGACCGACCGGTCCGGGGTGGTCCGGTGGACGCGGGCCACCGACGTCCGGTCATGAACCGGCAGCTTCGCACCCTGGCGCGCCTGCCCGGTCAATACCTGTCGCACGTAGGGGCGGACGGCGGCCGGCGCGGTGTTTCGCGGATCGGCGAGCTGCCGGGTCGCCGCGGTCTTGTCTGCCTTTCCGGTCGGCGGGCTCAGGCGCCGGCGGACAATGGGGGCGCGGCGCTTCGGTGGCAGAGTGGGACCGACGGCCGCGAGACGGCTCGCCGGGGTGACCGAGGCCATGCCGACCGTGGTGAGCCGGATCAACCGACTCGCCGCTGTCACCAGTGGGGCCGGTGCGGTAGCGACCTTGGGCGGCTGCCGGCCGGCGAGTCGCCGGGTGGGTGTGGTCAGGCGTACCGGGTCCACCGTCGACGCGGCCGTACGCCGGGGGTCCAGCGGAGTGAGATGTCGCCGGGCGATCGGAGCACGGCGGAACCGCCGTGTGGCGTCCGTGGCGGAGGGGCGGCTCTCCGACGGAATGTGCGGGGGCGCCTGGTTGGCCATCGTCACCTCGCTCGGGGCCGGTGCGGTGGCGGTAGCCACCGACGGACAGGCGAATCGCCACCCAGGCCCGGTTCCGATTCGCCACCTGGTCCCGGTCGCCCATCGCCACCCAGGCCCGGTCACCCATCGCCGCCCCGGCCCGCTCCGGCCTACCTGCCCTGCGGTCCCGGCCGCAGCCACGAGCGCATGCCGCGCATCCGTGCCCGCCGGCAGCGCGATCAACCGGACGTGTCCCGGCTCGGCTGATGGGCTGAAGAGCTGCCGGGCCACCAGACTGCGGCCGTTTCGCGGCCCGATCGTTGCCGCGGCCAAGGCCCGCGCGAGTGGAGTTGCGGGGCGGAGCAGGGACGATCGCCTGCGTCCGGGGGCCGCCACGCCACCCGCCGTGAACCGGTAGAACGGTGCCACGGATCCCGGCGTCACACCGTGGCTCAGCCGCGCCGTGGACGTGGCCGCCGACGTGCGCATCATCCACGCGACCTGCTCTCGCACCGAAGAAGTCACTCGCCTGCTATCGGCGAGGCCCGCAACCCTGCCGGGCACGGCGGGCAGCGCAGCGCGACCCGGCGGCGGGGCGACCTGGTGAACCACCGTTCGCAGCCGTTCGACCAGGTGCAGCCGCAGCAGGAAGCGCAGTGTCAACTCGATGGGCTCGGCCCGGGCCGGCGCACGCGGCGCCGGCGCTGCCGGGACCGTGGGTACCGGGCCGGCCGGCCTCCGGAAGATCAGCGCCAGCGGTCGGTAGGCGCGGACCGACCACGGTCGTGCGGTGTCCACGTTCCCGTCTCCGGGGCGTCGACCCATGGGCGCGGGGCGCCGAGGCAGCCGGCCGGGTGTCATTGCCGGGTGATCCCGTGATGGACGAGCTCGATGGACTCGGTCGCCACCGCGGCCGACATCGCGTCGAGCTCGGCGCCTGTCCACTTGGCCGGGTAGGCGCCCGCGCAAATCCATCGCCACACCTCGTCTCCCGAGTCGTCGAGCAGCACCACCGACACGGTCCGGCGGCGGATGACACCCGCGATCACGTCCTGATGCCAGTCCCAGAGCGACACATCGGCCAGGCCGCGTTTCAGCACCAGCGCGGGATAGGTCGTCCCCACCACGAGTTGACGCTCGTACGCGTTGATGCCGCCCTCGCGGTACGGCTCGATCTTGGTCTGCCGCTCGATGCCGCCCACGGTCTGGAAGCCACCGGCCTCGATGCCGTCGATCTCCACGACGAAGCGGAACAGCCGGAACGGATCGGGACGCGGCATCGCTCACCTCTCAGGCGATCTCGAACGGATTGCTGGGCGCGCTGTTGAGCTGCCGGTTGATCCGCGAGATTTCCTCGCACCAGCGGCGCCGTTCCGCGTGTTCCAGGGCCATCAGTTCGGTCCAGGCCCAGTGGAAGTGGTAGGCGATGAAGGCCATCTCCTGGTAGAGCTCGTCCTGGGGGTACGGCTTCACGAGGCTTCCCCCACCAGCCGGAACCCCCGATCGCCGGCAGGCTCCGCTTGCGGCTCGTCGCCGTTGAGCTGCTCGTACAGCTTCTGCAGGTAGTCCAGGTCGCCAGCGAACAAGCCTTCGATCACCTTGGTGTTCACGTCCGGCACCGACCCGAGGCGGGTGATCACCCGCGCCATGACGATGACCGCCAGGTACGCCGGGTTCTGTTGGACCCGCGGGTCGCGCAGCGGCAGGATCTCGTCGGCCGCGGTGGCCAGCCGCATCACGCCCTCGGTGTGCAGCACGCCGTCCGCGTCGAGGTAGCCCTTCGGCAGAGTGAAGGTCACTTCCGTGGAGAACATGGGTCAGTGGCCCCTTTCACTGGATCCGCCTGATGCCCTCGTTGCAGAGCTCGAGGCTGTCGATCGCCACCTCGTTGCCGGTGGCGTTGAGATCGGTCGGGTCGTACTTGCACGGCCACGCCCGGGTGATCTCGAAGGCCGCCCGGTCGGCGCCGGCCTCGTCCTGAACCCGGATGACCACGGTCTTGCGGATTTCCTCCAGTGCCGTGGCCCCGCCGACGATCTGCTGGTGCCAGGCCGCGAGTTCGGTGGAGTCGGTGATTCCCCACTTGAGCGTCACGTTGGCGTACTTGGTGAGGCCGCTGAGCTTGCGGACCGTTGTCGGCTCGTCGCCCTCGCGGTATTCGATCGGATCGTTGGCCAGGTCACCGATCGACACTTCGGAGAAGGCGGCCTGTTGGAGCCCGTCGATCTCGAGGCGGAAGCGGAATTTGCGGAGCGGGTCTTGGCGTGCCATCGGTCAGGCCTTCTTGCTGGTCGGGATCATGACTTCGCCTCTTGGGTCTTCTGGAAAATCCGGAAGACCACGAACTCGGCCGGGCGGACCGGCGCCACGCCGATCTCGACGATCAGCCGGCCGTTAAGGATGTCGTCCTCGGTCATCGTGTCGCGGCCGACGGCCACCGAGAACGCCTCTTCCTCCTTGTCGCCGAAGAGGGCGCCCTCGCGCCACTGGGTGCGCAGGAACAACGTGACGGTCTGCTTGACCCTGGCCCATAGGCGCGGGTCGTTCGGCTCGAAGACGACCCATTGGGTGGAGTTGTAGATCGAGGCCTCGAGGAAGATGAACAGCCGCCGGACGTTGACGTACTTCCAGAGTGGATCGCTGGACAGCGTGCGGGCTCCCCAGATCCGGATGCCGCGGCCCGGGAAGCGACGGATGACATTGACGCCGTTCGGGTTCAGCACACCCTGGGTCGCCTGGTTGATGTCGTACTCGAGGTCGATGGCGCCGGCTATGACCTCGTTCGCGGGTGCTTTGAAGACACCCCGGTTGTTGTCGGTCAACGCATAGATGCCGCAGACCGCGCCGCCCGGTGGAACCAGCTTTCGCCCGCCGCTGCGAGGGTCGCTGATGTGGATCCAGGGGTAGTAGAACGCGGCGTACTGGGTGTCGGTGACATCGTTGCGAGGCGCCAGGCCGGCGGCGTTCGCCACCCCTGGTTGGGTGTCGATAACGGCGAACCGGAAACGGTTGCGCTCGCAGTGGCGAACGATGTTGCGGGCGGTGTCCTGGTCGCATCCGGGGGCGTACACCACGGCGACCGATCGGAACTGGTCCAGATCAAGCGCCGCGAGACCGGTGGGAGCGGCGAGATCCTCGCTACCGTCGAAGTCGGGTGGCGTCACCGCGGCACCGTTGGTCCCGTCGGCAAGCTGAACCGAGGCATCGTCGCCGGGCAACGCCACGTCCGCCGGGGCCGCCAGCTCGATCAGCACCGAGTTGAAGTTGTTGACCCGCTTGGCGAAGTACGCCGGAGAGGCCGGCTCCACGCTGAGGTCGTCGAAGTCCTCCGAGACGGTGGGCGGCACCGGAGCGCTGTCGATGTCGGCGACGTCGGCGGGGCGGCGTGCCGGGTCTTCCCAGTAGTCCACGCGCAGGCGGAAGCCCACCGCATTGCCGACGCCGTCCTTCGTTGACCCCGGCCCGATACGCACCCAGGTCTCGTTGGCGCTCTCCCCCGGACCCAGCGCGGTCACCGCGAAGCCGGCCAGGTTGGCGCTGGCGGGCCTCGCACCCGCACCGGCGATGCGGGTGACGTAGCAGCGAACACCGCCGTTGTCGAAGAACGTCTTCACCGCGTACGGCATGAACTTCGCCGGGTGGAAGATGTTGCCGAAGTAGCGCAGATACTCGCCGTAGCTGGTCACCAGCCGCGGAAGCAGCGGGCCGCGCAGGGTCTCGCCGAGGAAGGCGGCGGTGCTGGTCGCGACGCCCTCGATCGGTTTCGGGCCCCGTTCAATCTCCTCGACATAGACTCCTGGCGCAAGGTATTCAGGCATGGGGCTTGTCTCCTTCCATCGTGGCCATCTGCTCCAGGTCGGCGCGCAGCCGGGCTTCGCCGTTGGCAAGGTGGTCGTCGAGCCGCTTGCGGGCGTCGGTGAGCTCGGCCCGGTGCCTGACCACGGTCCGCTCATCGTCCGCTTGGCGTTGCTCGGCCTTGGCCTGGGCGTCGAGTGCGTCGATCAACGCCTGTGCAAGGCCGGTCGGGGCGATCAGCTTCGGCTCGCGATCCAGCACCGCGGCGTAGTCACGGCCGGTCAGCAGCCAGTAGGCCAGCGCGTACTGGCCGGCCTGGCTAGCCTTGGTGATCTCGTCGCGCCGGGTCTTCAGCAACGCCAGCCGGGCGGTGATCGTCGCGGCCAGCTTCTTCAGTTCGCCGGACCGGTCGCTCAGCTCCTTGGCCTTCACCTTAGAGGCGTCGCGAGCGGCCTCCGCCTCGGTCGCCGCCGTCGTGCGGGAATCGACCTCCCGCTCGAGGCTCTTCCGCTCGTCGCCAAGCGCCGCGGCCTTCTTGCGAACCTCGTCCGCCACCGGCCCGAGAAGCTTCTCCAGGCTGCCCTTCTCCGAGGTGAGGAAGTCGCGGTAGGCCTTCTCGTCGCGCTTGAGTTTGTCGTACGCGGCGCCGTATGCCTGCTTGTTGGCGTCGAGTTCCCGTTGGACGGTGCGCAGAGCGGCCAGCCGGTTTTCCTTGTCGGCCAAGGTGTTCTCGGCCGCCTCCTTGGCCTGCCGGGCCCGGCCGGCCTCCGCCTCCAGCTTCTTGATGGCACCGTCGATGTCGCCCGCGTCCTCCTCAGCCGTATCGGCGGCACCGCCGGCTTCGAGAGTGTCGTTGTCGTTGTCGATGTTCTCGGTGCCAGCGTCGAGGTCGAGGATCTCGACTTCAACTACGTGTTCCGAGGCCGCCTGTGCGGCGCCGCCGCCGGCGGATTCCGTGGGTTCGGTCACGGCCGCGCGCTCCTTCCTCAGGGCCTGATCTGATGGGTGAATTGCGGTGTAGTCGTCTGGTCGAGGTCGATGACCTCGGTGAACACGTGGGTCAGGCCGCGCTCCAGGTCCACGATCACGTCCCGGGCCGCGCCGCCGCCCGGTTCGACGTGCAGCGTCGTACGGACTGGCCCCGTCTCCCCCAGGTGGACGGCGAGCGCGAAGACGCCGCGTTCGTCGGTCGTGGCCGGGAACTGGGGTCCGGCCGGGGGCGACGGCCGTGCGCTGATCACGGCCTCAGCCACGGGCGTGGCCGACCGCACGATCAGGCCTCGCACCAGGGTGGTGACATCGGCGAAATCAGCGTCTGGGCGTCGTTCCAGCGGCACGACCCTGCTGATTCCCTCGGCGGCGGGGTTGAACGCGACGAGTACCGGTCCGCGATAGCCGGCCCGCCCAGGCACCACCCGGAAGGTCAGGTCCTGGTCGGCCGGCTCGTTCAGCAAGACGTGATGTCCGCTCAGGTTGCGGACCAGCCGCCTCGGCAGCGCCGTGCCGCGCTGCGGGTCCCAGAGCTCGACCGCGACGCCCATGGCCACGACCCGACGGGTGATGCCGTCCATGGGGATCACCACCGCGGTGACCACGTCGGTGAGGTCGGGCTCGAAGGCGATCGGTGGCCGCGTCATGAGCCCACCGCGTCGATCTCCGGCTCGGAGAGCGCGCCCGGCCGCAACGTGCGCCGGCGCACGGGCGCCCCGCTGAACGCCGGAGCGAGCGCGACGTAGACCGGGCTGACCAAATAGACCATCGAGGTTCGGTAGGAGGCCCGCGGAAGCAGACCCCAGATCCGGCTCAACTCCTCCATCGGGTATGGCTCAGGGGTCACCCGGGCGGCGACCGACCCCACGTTGATCGTGGGACTCGCATGCAGGGCCTGGACCGCCAGTCCCAGCGTGACGAGCTCGTCCGGATCCGCCGCGGGACCGGGCCCGTTGGACCGGAAGACGGAGAGCAGGAAGCGCAGGTCCAGCGGCAGAGCCTCGGCCTCCACCAGCGGATCGTGGGGATCGTTCGAGCTGGCGACGAGGTGCCGCTCATTACGGAGGGCCTGATTGACCACCACGTGAAAGAGGAAAAGCGACAGCTTGCGGTCGACGACGTCGTCCACGATGGGCGGGCCGACGTACACAGGAGCACCGATGGCAGCGGCCAGCCGGTCCTGCAGTTCGGCGGTCGCGACGGCGATGGCGTCGGCGCTCACGGTGTCACGACCGCGGGGTCGCCGAGGCTTCGCTCAGCGTTGCGCATGCCGATCTTCACCAGCTCGCGTCGGGCCGCGACGAGGATGTGGCCCGCGCTGACCGGTCCGGCCTCGGCGGCGGCCAGAAACGCGGCGTGCAACGCGATGTTCTGAATGCAGCCGCCGGCGATCGGCAGACGACGAGCCAGTGCGGCAATATCCATGCCGGACGCTAGCGGGGTGTCCGGCGGGAAGGCACGGTCCCAGATGCGCTGCCGCTCCGCGGCGTCGGGCAGGGGGAACTCGACGACGAACCGCAGCCGCCGAACGAAGGCGTCGTCGATGCCCTGCCTCATGTTGCTGGTCAGCACGGCTAACCCGCGGAACGACTCCATGCGTTGCAGCAGGTAGGCGACCTCGACGTTGGCGTAGCGGTCGTGCGCGTCCTGGACCTCGGTACGCTTGCCGAAGATCGCGTCGGCCTCGTCGAACAGCAGCACGGCGCCGGCGCTCTCGGCGGCGTCGAAGAGGCCGTCGAGATTCCTCTCGGTCTCCCCGATGTACTTCGAGATCGTCTTGGAGAGATCGACCTGCAACAGGTCGACGCCGAGCGCGCCGGCGACAATCTGGGCGGCCATGGTCTTGCCGGTGCCACTCGGCCCGCTGAACAGGGCCGCCACGCCATTGCCGTACGGCATCCGGCCGGCGAAGCCCCACTCCTCCAACACCTGCCCGGCGTGCAGGACGTGCAGCGGAATCGCTCGCAGCAGGTCCTTCCGGTCCGTCGGCAGCACCAGGTCGTCCCAGCCGTACACCGGTTCGATCCGGCGGGCACCCGGCGGCAGCGGGCCGGGCAGGAGATCGCGGGCCGCCCGCTGCACCGCCGCGACGGTCGGCTGGCCGTCGCGGTATGCCCGGGCCGTCGTGATGCTCTGCTCGATGAGCTCCGGGTCGATCGGCGCGGTGGCGGCCAGGCGACGGGCGTCGTCCGGGTCGAGCGGAACCCCGTTGCGGTCCGCCGCCTGATTCCACCAGTCGGTCCGCTGGGCGACGGTGATCGCCGGCGCCCGCAGTATCGGGCCGGATCCGGGGCGTCGCTCGCCGTCGGTCGCCACCAACCGGACCGCGTCGGCCGCGCGCGACAGCCGATCCGCCACCGCCAGCCGATCGGCCGGTCCGACCGCGCTCGTGCCGACGACGAGCAGGCCGGCTCCGGCCAGCCGGCTGAGCACCGTCCAATCCGCCACGGCGTCGGTCCCGGCCTGCTCGACGTCGCCGACCACCAGCGGCAGGCCGACGGCCGCTGCCAGCCGGGTGAACCAGCCGGTGGCGTGCCCGCCGCCGACCAGGTGGATCGGGTGGGCACCCGGGTGGCGTCGCAACCGAAGCGCCGCATCCGCTTCTGCGTCGGTCAGCGTCGGTTGATCGTCGCGGTGCGGCCGGTGCAGCCGCGCCCCAGAGCGGGCCACCGCATCGTCGATCGACGGCGCCAGCAGGTGGGCGATGACAGCCGCGGCGGGCGCCAACCCGGCGTCGACGGCGAGGGCGTCGCCGTCGACGGGCCGGATCAGCCCTCCCGACACAGCGGAGGTGGGGGCGTCGATCGTACGGCGCAGCTTCCACGTGCTCAGGCCGGCCGAGGACACGAGTTCGGCCAGCAGGGTCAGGCCGGGGCGGCGGCGGGTGAGATCGTCCTGCAGCACTCCCATGACCGTCCCATACCGGCCGTCCAGTTCCGGTGCCAATACGAGGCAGAACAGCCGGAGTTCGAGCGTGGTGAGCGCGAACACCTCGGCGATCTGCACGACGGTCGCCGGCAGCCCGATGCGGTCGACGATCAGCGCCCGGTCGGCGGCAGCCAGCCTGTCGGCGATCTCCGAAGCCGTGGCCGTCGGCGTCACGGATCCGAGCAGCGCCAGCGCCTCGCGCGGCGAAATCGACCAGCCGGGCACGCCGGCGACGTCGGGGCCGAGACGACGGAGCAGGCTGCGGCCCAGGCTGAGCTCCACGAACTCGGTCAACGCGGCCGTGTCGGCGCCATGGAGCTCCTGACGAGATGCTGTCGCGACGATCGTCTCCATGTCCCAGGCCGTCTCTCTGATCGCCCCGGCGTGGCCGGACACTTCGATGACTAGGAGAACTATCGCCGGGCGAACGCCGCGAGCCCATGGGCCATCGGATTCAGAAAGGGTTCAGCAGGGCTCATCTCTCGCCGGGCGCGAGCGCCGGCGGCACGCCATACGTCTCGACGAACCACGAAGCCGCGTCGGCGCGACGGCTCAGCCCGAGCTTGTCGAGGATGCTGTGGACGTGGTTCTTGACCGTGCAGACCTCGATGAACAGCCGACGGCCGATCTCCCGGTTGCTCAAGCCGGCGGCGAGCAGACCGGAGATCTGCTGTTCGCGGATCGTCAAGGGCTCGGCAGGGCACACGCCGCGGTGCTCGTGCGCCAGCGCGGCGAGCCGGCGAAACAGCCCACCGGTAATCGACGGTGAGCAGACGGCGCCGCCGCGAACCACCTGGTGGAGCGTCTCCACTAGCCGGCTCAGATCACCCTCGCCCGTCACGTAGGCCGCCGCGCCCGCCTCCAGGCAGGCAAGGACCGCATCGTCGGTGCCGAGCGCGCCGATGGCCACGGTCCGGACTCCCGGCAAGCCCGTGGTGACCTCGCGCAGCGAGCCGAGCGCGCCGGAAGGCGTCACGTCGACCAGGACCACGTCAGGATGGAGACGACGGATCCTCGTGATACCGGCGGCATCCGGGCCGGCGTGGCCGAGAAAGGCTATCTCCGGCGGCAGGGACAGCGCCCGGGCCATCAGCACGCGGTAGATCCGTACGTGCCCGAGGACCGCCACCCGTGTCATGGCCGCTCCCCCGCTCTCCGGGATGTCCCTGCGAGTCTTACCGGCTGCGGCCGTGCGCCGCCATGGGCCGATGGATTCGGACCGGGTTCTAGGCCCTTGCGGTCTTGCCCGGTACGAGGCCCAGCCGCTGGGCGCACAGTACGGTGTTGAGCCGATCCGGTGTGGCGAGCTTGCGCTGTAGGTTCTCCTGGTGCTTGGCGACCGTACGGGGCGATATCCCGAGCCGGCGGCCGGCCGCGTTGATACTCAGGCCCTTCGCGAAGAGGCAGAGGACGGCCAGCTCGCGCGGGGTGATGCCGTGGTCGCCGACACGCTGTTCCGCGTCCGGCGGATCGGTTACCCGCGCGGCACGCCATCCCGAGATGGTGTTCTGGTGCCGATCGAGTGCGGTGAGGGCGCGTTGAAGCCGGCGCACCTTCAGCTGCTCCGATTCGGTGAAGTTGCCGTCGGGCCGACCGATGCCGAACAGACGTACTTCCGACGAGGACCAGGACAGCGGCACCATGAGATGGTGGCCGGCGCCGCCGAACTCACGCCGCATCCGGCCGAAGCGCGCGGCCGAGCGCCACCGGCACTCGTCGACGACGTCGTCGAGGGTGCGCGGCAGCGGATCGCACCGACGGCCGTAGTGGCGCACCAACGGATAGGCCATGTTCTCCTCGGCCGTAACCCTGATCCGTGCGGCCCAGTCCGGCCACACCGCAACCGTGGAGGTGGTCAGCCCGGGCCGGTCGATGTCGAGCACCCCGCCGATCGTGACGCCGAAGTGCGACGTCAATTCATCGAAGAGGCGAGGCCAGACGTCCCTATCCTCGTCAAGGTCGGCCATCGCCGCCAACACCAGATCCAGAATCCTATTGTCCAGCCCGGTCCCCGTCATACCCGTATGGTCGCGTGCGGGGCGGCCCGGAATCCATCGGATGATTGGTGTCGGACAGTCGGAGGATACGTCAAATCTCGTATGTCCTCGCGGCGAGCCGACCGGCACGATAAGAAAGCAGATCTGTTAGACCGGAGTGGCCGGCCATGGATTTAGTGATCATTGCAGCGGTTCGCCTCTACCGTGAGGGACTGGCCGACGTGCTGCACGGTCGCGGAACGATCAATGTGGTCGGTACCGCGGACAGCGGCGACGCGGGCGTCGCGTGCGTCCAGCGCACTCGGCCCGACCTGGTGCTCGTCGACACGGCGACACCCGGCGGCCTGGACGTCCTGCGGAGCCTTCGGACGACGGCTCCGCAGGTCCGTACGGTGGCGCTGGGAGTCGTCGAAAGCGGGCCCGACGTCTTAGCGTGCGTCGAGGCGGGCGCGGCCGGCTACGTGCCGCGCGAGGCATCGCTGGAGGACTTGGTCGCAACGCTGGAGCGGGCCGGGCGCGGCGAGGCCACCTGCCCGCCCGAGATCCTGGCCGAGCTGTTGCGCCGGGTGACCGAGCTGGCCGGTGGCAGCACCTTCGCGCTGTCTGGCAGCGATCTGCTGACCAGCCGCGAGCTGCAGATCGTGCAGCTGATCGCGAACGGACTGACCAATCAGGAGATCGCGGAGCGCCTCGCGGTGGCGCTGTCCACCGTGAAGAATCACATCCACAACATCTTCGCCAAGCTCCAGATCAGCGGCCGGGCCGAGGTAGCGGCCTGGGTGCGGCGGCAGAGCGCGGTCTAGCAAGGCCATGGCACTCGACGTAGGGATCCGCCGTAGCGGTACTAGGGCGGATTCGAATCTTTCGCCTCATGGCCGGCGGCCTCGACGACCGGGAATACTGCGGGGATACCCCCGCTTCGAGATAGGACCGGCGTGCGACACGTCACCGTTCTCATCGATCTCCGCGGCGTGCTCGGCGGCGTGGTCATTGAGCTGCTCAAGGAGGCGTACGGCGACCGCGCGGTGGCCGAGGTGCCTCGCGAGGTCCCGCTGGCGGAGGCCGTCAACCGGGCACGACCACAGGTGGTGGTCACCACGCTGCGCAACGACGCGGATCCGGCCGTCGCGACACACATGCTGACACGACTGCTGGACGACCATCCCCGCCTGCGAATCCTCGTGGTCGAGGGCGACGGGCAATCGGGCTCCCTCTGGGAACTCCGGCCGACCCGTACCCTCCTGGGCGAGCTGTCGCCACAGCTCTTGGTGAGGGCGATCGACAGCGACCACCGCTGACCCTGAGACCGCCGTCAACGGGCCAGGGCGGCGAGGCTGAGCGTCAGGTGGATCGAGTGGTGTGCCAATAATCCGAGTGGGCTCCGGTGACGCTCAGCCGGGGACGGGCGAGGACCCGGGAGGCATCGATGTTGACGACCGGGTGGTGAAGTCGGCGTAATCGTAGGGGTCGCGGGCAGAGCCGAGCAGACCTGCCTCATGACGCCAAGGTCCTACGTCCGGTAGGGCCCTCCACCTTGGCGCCCTGGGGCAGACCCGCTTCATGGTTTCCGGACGGGCAACGTCAGTGATCACCGTCTTGGCGCGGTGCCCGTTACGCGAGTTCCCGCTGCCCTGACCGGCCGGGTCGTGCTTGTCATAGCCGACGTGGTCGGTGATCCCACCTTTCAACGCGGACTCGAGGATCCGCTTGGTCATCTGCTTCAACAGACCGCCCTCACCGGTCGGTTTCAGCCCGTCACCCCGAGCCCGGTCGACCAGCATCGCAACCATCTGCTCATCCGTGACCACACCCCGCCTGAATGCCGGCCAGCCCCTGCTCGACGATGGGTTCCGTCGTCATCCTGGCGTCTCCCTTGAAGATCGAGATCCGCCGTTATTTCGACTCAGTCCCCGAACTGGTCGAAGCGCAACCAGGGTGCTCGAGGCGTAAGAGTCCAGAGATCCGATCGAGCCAGACCAAGGCTGATTCGCCGCTGGCGTCGCCTCGGTGCCGGTGTTGTCCGGCCGCGCAAGCACGGCGCAAGGCCTGCCGGCCATCCTCGGTGCGCAGCGGCCGCGCCGACCGCGGTTGGCGCTCGCGCGGCCGTTGCCCGACCCGGGCCTGGAGAAGACGGAAGGACGACGACGTGACCTCGACAGCCAGTACCGATCCAGCCACGGTGGTGGACCTTGTCGCCCAGCGCCGCGGCGGCCGGGGCACCCTGACGGTACTGGGTGGCGACGCCGTCGTTCGGTCGGTCACCTGGGCCGCCGTCCACGACCGGGCTCGACGGCTGATGACCCTGCTGCGCGGTCATGGCGTCGGCCCGGGCAGCCGGGTCGGCCTGCTCGCCGACACCGGCGTCGGGCTGGTCACCGCGATTCAGGGTGTCTGGCTGTCCGGTGCCGCCGTCACGATCCTGCCGATGCCGGTCCGGCGCGCGGACGCGGCGTACGTCGCGCACCTGCGGCGGACCATCGCCGACGGCCGGCTCGGACTCGTACTCGTCGGGGTGCCCCTGGCCGGGCTACGACCGGAGCTGGCCGCGGCCGCGCCGACAGCCGATCTGGACGCGGCGGTGGCGGACGCCGCGGTGTACGAGCCGGCGACGCCGGCGACGCCCGCCCCGGACGATCTCGCGGTCCTGCAGTACACCAGCGGCTCCACGCGGCAGCCGCGCGGGGTACCGGTGACACACGGCAACCTCGCCGCGAACCTGGCGTCGATCCGGGTGGCGACCCGCCACGCGGAGGTGCACGGCTGCCTGTTGAGCTGGCTGCCGCTGTACCACGACATGGGGCTGGTCGGCTTCGCCGTGCTCCCGATGTCCTGCGGCTGCCCGTTGGTGCTGCAGCCGCCGGCGGTGTTCGCGACCCGGCCGCTCGGCTGGCTGGAAGCGGTGGCCGCGTACCGGGCGACGGCGACGGCCGCCCCCAACTTCGCCTGGGGGCTGGCAACCCGCCTACTGGACGCGCTTCCACGACATGACACGGGGCTGCGGCTGGACTCATTACGCTTCGCGCTGACCGGCGGTGAGCCGGTCGATCCGGTGCTGATGACCCGGTTCGCCGCCGCGGCCCGCCGGCACGGCCTGGACCCGTCCGTCCTGACCTGCGGGTACGGGCTCGCCGAGGCGACCCTCGCGGTGAGCTTCTCCCGGCCCGGTGCGGGGCTGGAGTTCGACGTGGTCGACCCCGACGAGTTGGAGCTGCGGGGGTACGCCGTCCCCGCCGACGGCCCCCGCCCAGGTCGGGCGCTGGCCCGGCTGGGACCGCCCGTGCCGGGCTGCCGGCTGCGGGTCGTGCACCGGGTGACCGGGCGGCCGCTGGGCGAGCGCCGGGTGGGGCACGTCGAGGTCGCCGGGGCCAGTGTCGTCCGCGGCTACTGGGGCGAGCCGCCGGCTCCGCCGGGTGGCTGGCGGGCCACCGGCGACCTGGGGTACCTGGCCGACGGTGAGCTCGTGGTCTGCGGCCGGGAGAAGGACGTGCTCTTCGCCGCCGGCCGCAACGTGTACCCGCAGGACGTGGAGGCCGTCGCGGGCGAGGTCCCCGGGGTGCGCCCCGGCGGCGTGGCCGCGTTCGCCGTGCCGGACGACGCCGTCGGGTCGGGGCATCGGCTCGCCGGCGACCGGCTCGCCGGCGACCGGCTCGCCGTGGCCGTCGAGTCCCGCGCCTGGTCCGACGGGCCTACGGCCGCTGCGGTGCGCTCCGCGGTGACCGCCGCCGTCGCGGCGGAGCTGGGGCTCACGCCGACGGTCGTGGCCGTGCTGGCGCCGGGGCGACTGGGCCGGACCTCCTCCGGCAAGCTGCAGCGGGCCGAGACCCGCCGGCAGTTCCTGGCCGGCGAACTGGAGCCGGAGAGCCCGCCGGCCGGCCCTGCCGGGGCCCCGTGACCAAGGCTGCGCCGCAGGGCTGGCGCCCGGCCGGCCCTGCGGCAGCTGAGACGGCTCCTCAGCAGTGGTCGAAACCCTGGTCGCTCTCGCGGTACTTCGGCCACTTCATCGCGCCTCGCGTGTCGGGCCCGTACGTCCCGTCGACGGGCAGCCCGTGGAACTGCTGCACATTGGCCACGGCGTCGCGGGTCGCCGTGCCGTACTGACCATCGCGTTCGATGCTCTGCCCGTAGCAGCGGACCAGGGCGTCCTGCAGCACCTTGACCCCGGACCCGGAGGACCCGACGCCGAGGATGCAGTTGCTCTCGCCACCGTTGCGGGTGATGCTCGGGATCGGGACGTAGTAGCCGGTGCCGGTCACGAAGTCCGTATGGCTCGCGCAGGTCGGGGCGGCGGCCTCGGCGGGCCGGGCTGCGGGCTCCGGCTGGCCATGCCTTGCCGGCGGCTCCGCAATGGGCGACGCCTGGGCGGCCGCGGGGGTCAGCACGCCGGCGATGCCGGCGGTCAGGCCGGTCATCGTCAGCAGGGTTCGGCGGTGGTTGTCGGTTGTCGTCATGGCTCCTCCAAGGTGTCGGATGTGGACGCGTCGGTACGGAGCAGGACCGGAGGCGAGCGGGCCCGCAGCGGCCGGCCCGGCGTCACAGGGCCTCCGCGCCGGGCCGGTCCGGGTAGATGGCGCACAGGTACTGGTCCCAGTGGCGGCCGGCGTAGTAGTCGTGCCCGCGCAGCACCCCCTCCACCTGGAAGAGGCGCCCCTCGCCGCTGCGCACCTGCGGCCAGTTGAACCCGGGTATCTCCATGTAGATCTTGTGCAGGGGGAACGTGTGGAAGAGGTGACGGGCGAAGACGGCGACGGCGTTAGCGGCCAGCCCGGTTCCCACATACCGGGACTGGAACGCCGCGCCAAGGTAGGCATACCGCATGCTCGGATCGGCGCCGTAGCTGATCACGTGCCCGACCGGCCCATCGTCCACGGCGCGACGGGCCACGTACTGGACCAACACCTGCTTCCACAGGTCGCCGGCGAACCGCTCGAGCGACGGCGGCGCACCCCGGTACCGCCAGCGGAAGCAGGTCTCGGGTCGGGTGGCCAGGGCGAACAGGAAACCTATGTCGTCCGGTTCCACCGGAGTCAGCCGGAAGGTCGGATCGGACAGCACGGGCGCCAGCGGGTCGTCGGACGAGTGCGGCCGCACCGCCACCTCGGCAGGACCGGACGGGCGAGGCCCGCGCCCGTCGGCCACCTGGATGGACAGCCCCGGGAAGGCCGCCCGGTCCATCAGCGACAGCACGTCACCGACGCTGACCGGCCGGTCCCGCCCGGCGTCCAGGGTGACGCCCTGGCTGCCCAGCCAGCCGAGCACGGTCATCATGGCGAGGCTGTCCAGGGCCAGCTGGTCGACCAGCAGGGCGCCGTCGGACAGGGTTTCCGGGTCCCGGTCGATCAGCTCGCCGAGCTCCCGGCGGCGGGCCTCCCGGCGGTGCTCGTCGGTAGCGGCGCGGGCCGGTCCGGTTCGGTCGTCCACGGTGGTCATTCGCTCGTCCCCTCCGTCGGGCTGCTGCGACGGGCCGGGCGGATACCGCGAACATCCCGACCCATGAGCCAGGCTGCAGTGCCGACCTTGCGCGCGGCTTGCGCGCCGCGGGGTGCCCCGCTGTCAGGCCCGGGCGAGCAGGCTCAGCGCCTGCCGCTCGGCGAAGCGATGCCCGGTCTCGCGGTACAGCCGGACGGCTCCGCGGGCGTGACTGGCCGCGGCCCGCAGTCGGCCGCGGAGCAGGTACGCCCGCGCCCAGGTGGACAGCACGTCGCCTTCGAGAACTCGAAAGCGGCAGCCGACGATCACCTCGGCCGCCTCCGCGAGGTGACCCTCGGCCTGCGGCGCGGCGCCGCCGTTGACCTCGACCTTGGCCAGTCCGAGCAGGGCCGTCGCCCGTTCGTAGGCGGCACCGGTCCGGCCGGCGATCTGCAGCGCCTCGGCGTACGCCGCCCGGGCCGGTCCCGGACGGCCCCGGCACCGGCAGACCGTGCCCAGCCAGTTCAGCGCCGCCGTCTGATACATCGGATCGCCGGTGTCGCGGAGCAGCCGTACCGCTCGGTGGGCCGATGCCACGGCACGCTCCGCGTCCGCGCGTGGCCAGTGCACCACCGTCGCGGTGCAGCGGGCGTACGCCTCGCCGATCTGGTTCCCGAGTCTCCGGTAGACGGCCAGAGCGTCTGCGGCGAGGCGCCCTGCCTGGGCGGGTTGGTCGAACGCCCAGCGCAGGGCCGCGAGGCCGAGCAGCGCGTGCCCCTCGCCGATGCGGCAGTCGATCCGGTGGTACCCGGGCAGCGCCTCGGTCAGGCAGCGGGCCGCCTCATCGAGCTGGCCGAGCTGCCAGTACGCGTGGCTGAGGTTGTCCAGCGCGGTGGCTGCGCCGGCGGTGTCGCCGAGCCGCCGGTAGATCGCGGCCGCCGCGGTCAGCTGCGCGACGGCCAATTGGGCTTGGCCGTCATGCCGGTGGGCCAGGCCCAGCAGCACTAGGGCGGCGGCCTGGCCCGTCGGCCAGTCGGCGTCCCGGGTCAGCGGCAAGGCCCGGCGGGCGTGTGCCGTCACGCCGGCACGATGGCCGGCGGCGAGGTGGGCGTGGGCGAGGTTGAGGTGGGCCGCCGCGATGGATCGGGGCCGGCCGCGCTGCTGCGCTACGTCGAGCGCCGCGGCCGCTACTGCCGTCCACTCGGACGGGACGTCATGGGGGTCGGCGCAGCCGCGCAGGGCACTGCCGAGCCGCCAGCCGGTCCGGCGGCTGGCGCAGTCGGTGCAGTCGCGGACGGCGCCGACAAGGCCGGGCAGCTCCGCGTCGATCCAGGCGGCGGCCGCCGCGGGGCCGGCGAAGGACTCGCCGCCGGTGGCCGCACTGACCGGCGGGGGGCACAGTCGCGGGCGCAGCATCGCCGCGGCGGCCCACAGCCGGGCCATCTGCCAGTCCAGCAGTGCGTCTCGGGCGCGTGCCCGCAGCTCGGGCGGGTCCGCGGCCCGGAGCCGGTCGGCGGCGAAGCGTCGCACCACGCCGTGCAACCGATACCGGTCGTCGGCGCACCGCTCGACCAGATGGACTTCGGCCAGCCCGTCCAGCATCCCCGTCGCGTCCGCCGGCGGGAGGCGGGCGAGCGCGGCCGCCGCGTCGGCCGTGAAGCCGGACGCGTCGGCCAGCGCCAACCGGCGCAGCAGCCGCCGCTGGCCGAGAGTGAGCCCCGGCAAGGAGCGGTCGAGGCTGGCCCGTACGCCGATGTCGCCGGCGTCAAGGTCGAGCGCCGTGAGCCCGTCGTCGCGGACCAGGCCGGCCGCATATCCCGCCAGTGATCCCTCCGGCCGATGCGTCAGGTTCGTCGCGACGACGCGGACGGCGAGGGCATGCCGCCCGCAGCCGGCCACGAGGGCGGCGGCGCCACCCGGTTCGGCCCGTAGCCGGTCCGCTCCGACTGTCCGCTCCAGCAGCGCCAAGGCGTCGGCGGGGGTCAGCGGCCCGACCGGCACACGCCGCGCACCGTGCCGGGCGACCAGGCCCGGCAGCAGATGCCGGCTGGTCACCACGACCACGCTTCCCGGCCCGCCCGGCAACAGCGGCAGGACCTGGTCGCTGCGGTCGGCGTCATCGAGCATCAGCAGCAGCTGGCGGCCCGCCGACAGCGACCGAAACAGCGCGGCTGCCTCGGCCGGGTCGTCGGGGGTCCGCCCGGCCGACCCGCCCAGCGCCCGCAGCAGCCGGTCCAGCGCCCGCGCCGGCGTGACCGGCGCTTCTGCCCCGTGTCCGCGAAGGTCTAGGTGGAGTTGGCCGTCCGGGTACCGCGCCGCCGTCGCCCGGGCCCAGTGCAGCCCCAGCGCCGACTTGCCCGCTCCGGCCAGGCCGGTCAGCAAGAGCACGATCACCCCGCCGGACGCGTCGGCGGCCGCCAGTCGGCCCAGGGCGGCAAGCTCCGCGCGGCGACCGACAAAGTCGACGGTTCCGGGCGGCAACTGCGCCGGCACGGCGATCGCGCGGCGCGCGGCGCCGGACCGGCCGTGCGCCGCCGCCCCGACGGTGGGGACCGTACGGGCGGACGCGGCCTCCCGAACCGGCGCGGTCGTTCGGGCGCCGGCCGGAGCGGCGCCGTACGAAGCACCCAACAGCTCGGCGAGCAGCCGCCGCGCCGACCCGGTCGGTTCGACCCCCAACTCGCGGACCAAGGTCCGACGCAGTCCACCGTAGACCTCGTGCACCTCCCCTCGCCGGCCGGTGGCCGCCAGCGCCCGCATGAGCTGCAGGTGCAGGTGCTCCCGCAGTGGGTGCTCGGCGGTCAGCTGGCGCAGCTCGGCCACCAGTCCGTCCGGCCGCTGCGCCAACAACTCGGCTTCGATGCGGTCCTCGATGGCCTGCAGCCGCAGCTCCGTCAGGCGCGGCAGCGCGGCAGCGCGCAGCGCCTCGGCCGCCACGTCGGTGAGCGGGTCGCCGCGCCACAGCGCGAGCGCCGCGCGTAGGTCGGCCGCGGCGGCGAGCGCGGCACCGGCCGCGAGGTGGCGCCGCCCGCTGGCGGCGAGCGCCTCGAAGCGCTGCAAGTCCAGCTCGCCGGGGTGCACCCGAAGCAGGTACCCGGGGGGTTGGGAGACGAGCCGACGAGGCTCCCCAGCGCCGCGCTCCAGCCGGCGCCGCAGCCGGCACACCAGTGAGTGCAGCGTGCCCCGGTACGACGGCGGCGGATCGTCGCCCCACAGGTATCGGGCGAGCCTCTCGGCGGGGACGAGGCGCCCCGCATTGAGCAGCAGTGCCGCCAGCAGTGCCCGCTGCTGGCCCGCAGTGATCTCCACCGGGCTGCCGTCGCGGCACACCGCGACCGGCCCGAGGATGCCGAAGTAGTCGCGCTCCACCCTTGCGCCCCCGCCTTCGCCGCTCCCCCGCCTTCGCCGCTCCCCCGCCTTCGCCGCTCCCCCGCCTTCGGGCTCGCTCCCGGCACGACCGCTGCCTCCTCGTGGATCGTCGCCGCCACCGTAGTGCCGACCTTGGACTGTCTGAAAGCGGTCGTGCGCGATGTGCGAAGCTCCGGGCGGCGCCAGTCCTGCTCGACTGAGCGCGGGCACGGCCGTGCGTTGCCCAAAGAGGTGGGACTCGGCTCCAGCACAGTAGGTATCACCTACGTCGAGCGTCCGGTGACGTCTAGCGCGTCGCCGTGCCGCATCAGCACGTGACGGGCCTGATTGCGCAGTTGGTGGCGCTTTTGTCCGTTGCGGCCCCGGTGGCGGGGCGTCAGTGTGGGGTCGTTCGCCGGAGTTGTTCGTTGACGCGAGGATGCCGCCTCCGGTGCCCGGGGTGATGGTGATGCCGACCATGATCGGAAGCCTGAATGTCGGCATGACCAAAGTGTTCGGTCATGCCGACAGCCGGCTACCGAAGAGAAAGGCGGTGGACGGCGATGGGCAGCGACGACTACGGCTCGCGTGCCGGCTGGCACCTGGGCAGTGACATCCCCATGCCGAGACATGACTCGCCCCAACCCGGAAGGTCGCTCGGCATCCCGTTAACCGGCTCTCGTCGAGTCACGGTTCAGGAGTGGAGGGTAAGACAATGCTCAGGAAGCTAGCCGCGATACTGGTCGCGACAACTGCGCTGCTCGCCGGGTCGGCAGGCGTCTCGTCCGCTGCACCCACGCAGCCGGAATTCCGTGCCCAGGGGCACATGTCAGGACTTACCACCGCCCAAGCGGCGAGCCTTCAGCAACGCGTCGACGCCGTCCTCGCCGCCATCCCCGGCGGGCACCAGGTCTCCGCGACCGAGGTCAGGTACGACGGTCTCGTCGTGACGTTCGACCCACGGTCGGACAGCAACACCAGAACCGGCGCGCAGCTGAACGTCAACTGCAGCTACGGATGGTTCTGCATAGTCGTGAGAGGCACCACGTTCAGCTTCTACGAGTGCAGATGGTGGGACCTGACGGACTGGACCGGCGTCTCGCCGTACAACAACAACCAGACCCCGGGCACGGTCTTCCGGGCCTACGACCAGAACTACAACCAGGTGTGGACTTCCACGGCACCGCAAACCGGGTCGGTCAACGTCACCCCGTGGTGGCACATCAAACCGTGCTGACCTGACGCGCACCGCTCGGACCCGCCCCCGCGATGTCAGGGGGCGGCCCCGGTCGTTCGGCGGCGTTCGGGAGCGTCACTGTGACGCCATACCGAACGCCGCTGCGGCCGCGTTGCCGGTACCGCTCGGCGGTGTCTCGACCCGGCTGCCGTGAGGCCCAGGCCGTCGAAGAGCTCGCGCCGCTGCTGGTATGGCAGCGCGGTCAGGTCCTCCAGGTCTAATAGGTAGACCGTCAGCGGCACGGCACGGCACGTAGCGGGGCGACGGACGGGGCGTGCACGGTGGAGCGCCGCTGAAGCCGGCCGAAGTCCGGGTTGCCGCCCGCGCCAAGAGCCGCCGTCCCCGGCGCCCAGGTGGTGCGCCGGCACCAGGAGGCGCCGATGGCGTCGGCCTGGCATCAGGCGGCCGACGGCGCCCGCGCCAACGACGTGCTGCGCCAGGGCATCTGGCCCGCACCTACTTGCGGTGGGAAGGCGACGCCGGTACGGCTCGGGGTCTGCCGCCCGGGGTGCCGCTGCTGATGCCGGAAATCGCGCTGGAACGTAGTCGCTCCCAGCCCGCCCGTCCAACGCCCACCTGCGGAAACGATGTAGATCGACTTCCAGGACCCGTACCGGGCGGCACGTCACGCCATGGACACCCGAGCGGATCTTCCACGACCCGCTATTCAGGACGATGGATGCTTAGCCGGGGTAAGTCTTCGGTTGACCGGGTAGGCGTGGCAGTGGGAGCCAGGCTGACCGCTACTCCGAACAGTCACGGACACGGCGTACGGCTGGTCGGCTGCAACGGGTTCTATAGTGGTGGGGCGGGGGCTGAACCGAGAAGTGAGGCTCGATGGTGCAGCTGTGCGCCGCTGACATGTCGGTGCTGGACGGCCCGCAGCTCACGGCAGATCTGGAAGAAGCCGGCATGCAGGGTCCGCGCCCGCTGATGCGCATCGCGGACCTGCCGGTACCGGTGGACACGTTGCCGATGTGGTCACAGCACCTGTACCCGTCCGGTATCCGGCAATGTCTGGGCACCGCACTGTTCGCCGCCGACGGCCGCTACCTCGGCGCGATCAACACCAACAGCGCGGACCCGCGGCCCGCCACTGAAGCCGCGTGCATGCTGATGGCACGCGCGCTGCCGTGGATCGCGCACGCGATCGACCCGCTGCGCACCGTCGTCGCCGTCGCCCGGCTGGTGGGTGACGCGGGGGCGGGTGTCGTCTTGACCCGCGGCGGTGCCATCGTGGCCCTACCCGATCATGCGCTGCTGGTCCCGGGCTCCCGTGTGCTGGCCGCGGCCGGCGCCCGGCTGGCAGACGGGCACACCCTGACGACCTTCCTGTGCCCGGACCCCGGATCAGACTCTGACGCGGACCCGTGCGTCGGGCTGTTGCGGGTCAGCGCCATCACGTGCCCACCTGCCCCGCCCGGGCATCTGTGCGCGGTGGTGTTGCTGTCACCGCCGCCGCACCTGTGCGGGTTGACCCGCCGCGACCTGCAGATCCTGGGCCTGATGGTGGCCGGGTGGCCGATGACCCGCGTCGGTGCCGCGCTGGGCGCTACCGCACACGCGGTCACGGGGCACATCGACCACATCCTGACCTTGCTCGGCGCGCCGTCGCGGCAGGTGGCCGCGATCCGGGCGCTGCGCCGTGGCCTGTACATCCCCGCCGAACCGGCCGCACCTCCGCGAGGTGATTCGGGGTGAGCTCGCGGGTCGCCTGCGGTGACAGGGTCGTCGCCGAGGTAGCGCAGATCGCCGCGATGCCTGCCGGCATCACCGCCCGCGCCGAGGCCGTACTGGCCCCACTGCATCGGCTGATCCGTTTCGACGCCGCCCGCATCGCCCTGCTCGACAGCCAACGCCGCCGGCAACCCGCCCTGAGCAGCCACGGCTACGACGAAAAGATCCAGCAGTACCTGCAGGGACCGGAAACCATCCGCGAGCTGGAGCTCCTGGGGCTGGAGCGCGATCGGACCCCGCTACGGATGAAAGACCTGACGATCTGCCCCTCGGCACTGACCGTCTGGAGGGAGCAGCTACACCCGGCCGGGTTCCGCGAGGGTATCGCCGTGCCACTGGTCACGGCTGACGGTCGCTACCTCGGCTTGTTCGGCGCTAACACCGTGAGCGCCACACCGCTGAGCGACGCCGCCCGCGACCTGCTGCAGCGCCTCGCCCCGCTGATCGCCCACGCCGTCGACCCCATGCGCAGCATCACGACCCTCGCCGCCCTGGTCGGCGATGCCGTCGCCGGCGTGGTGCTCACCCACACCGGCGACACCGTCGCGGTCCCCGGTCTGCCCGGACACCGCCTGCTCACCCCCGGCGCACCCGTGCCCACCGAAGCCGCCACCTGTTACGCCGACGGCGACACCCGCGCCGCCTTCCTCACCCCCAGCCGGCAAACCCACGCCGCGCCCGGCTACCTCAAAGCCACCATGCTGGCCTGTCCCGACCAGTCACCACACGACCTCACCGCCATCGTCCTGCTGAGCCCACCCGGTGACCTGCACCGGCTCAGCCACCGGGAGATGACCGTCCTCGGCATGCTCATCACCGGTTTCGCCCCCGCCCAAGTCATCGCCCGCCTGGGCATCACCGCCGCCACCATGCGGACCGCCCTGGAGCACGCCCGCATCAAACTCGGCGCCCCGAGCTGCGAGGCCGCCGTCATGCGCGCTGCCGACCGCGGCCTCTACCTACCCCCGACCATCGCCACACCCCGGTGACCACACGGGGATCTGCTGGACCGATAGGTGCCAACTCAGTCACGCGGCCTGACGGGCCGGTGGGGTCATTCAGCCGGCTGAGCGCGGCGCCCGACGGCCGCCGGTCGCGCAGCCGGGCCGCCAGTTCGGTGCTCTTGCCGTCGGCGGCCCGGCGAAAGCGGACCTCGATCGCCGGGTGCAGGACGACCTTCGTCCAGCCGTCGTCCCGCTTGTCAAAGTTCTGACAGGCCTCGGGCGCGCGGTCGAGGGGCAGCTCGTGGCTGACGATGAAGGACGGCTCGGCCTCGCCTGCGGCGATGAGATCGTGCAACACGAGCGCGAGCGTCCCGGGTACGAAGGGCGTACCGGCGCCGCCGGAGCAACGCCGCATCCGGCCGCCGTGCTTGCCGCGGCGGCCGGATGCGGCTGGCAGTCAGGGTTTGAGGACGATCTTCTCGCAGTTGTCCTGCTTGTTCTTGAAGATGTCGAAGCCGCGTTCCGCCTCGTCGAGAGGCATCGTGTGGGTGATGATCCGGGTGGGATCGATCTCGCCCCGCTCGATGCGCTGCAGCAGCGGCTTCATGTAGCGCTGCACGTGGCATTGCCCGGTGCGCAGGGTCAGGGCCCGGTTCATCCACGCGCCGGCGGGGAACTTGTCCATCAGTCCGCCGTACACGCCGATCACCGACACCACGCCGCCGCTGCGGCACGACATGATCGCCTGGCGCAGCGCGTGGGGGCGCTCGGTCTCCGACCGTACGGCCTGCTTGACCCGGTCGTACGCGGCGATGTGCGCGCTGCCGTGGGTGGCCTCCAGGCCGACCGCGTCGATGCACTTGTCGGGTCCGCGCCCACCGGTCAGTTCCAGCAGCCGGGACCGCACGTCGACCTCCTCGAAGTTCACCGGCGTGTATCCCGCCCGCTCCGCCATCTCCAGCCGGTACGGCTCCTTGTCGATGGCGATGACCTTCGCGGCGCCGAGCACCCGGGCGCTGTCCATGGCGAACTGGCCGACCGGGCCGGCGCCCCACACTGCCACCACGTCGCTGGGCCGGATGTCGCACATCTCGGCACCCATGTAGCCGGTGGGCAGGATGTCGGACAGGAACAGCACCTGCTCGTCGCTCAGATCGGACTCGATCTTCAGCGGGCCGACGTCGGCGAACGGCACCCGCGCGTACTGTGCCTGGCCGCCCGCGAAGCCGCCGGTCAGATGCGAATAGCCGAAGATCCCGGCGACCGGGTGACCGAACATCTTCTCCGCGATCCCGGCGTTGGGGTTGGAGTTCTCGCAGCAGGAGTACATCTCTGCGGCGCAGGCGGCGCACGCGCCGCAGGCGATGGGGAACGGCACGACGACCCGGTCCCCGACGCGCAGCCGATCCGGATCGACGCCCGGGCCGACCTCGATCACCTCACCCATGAACTCATGGCCCATGACGTCGCCGTCCTGCATCGTGGGCACATAGCCGTTGACCAGGTGCAGGTCCGAGCCGCAGATCGCGGTGGAGGTGATCCGTACGATGGCATCGCGCTTGTTCAGGATCTTCGGGTCCGGCACGTCACGGACCTCGACCTTGTTGCGGCCCGCCCAGGTGTTCGCCCTCACGCGTCCGCTCCCTTCGCGAGCTCGGCGTCCGACAGCGGTTGCGCCGGACGCTGCGGGAACTCCTTGCGGGCCCGCTTGCCCCACGGGGCGCCGTCGGAGCGGACCACCTCGCCGGTCTCCAGCACCTGCTTGAGCCGGCGCAGGTCGTCGTCGAGCTGCTGGTGCGGTTCCTCGCCGAAGTACTTCGCGACCGCCTTGCCGACCGCGCCGCCCGGAATGTCGTACACCAGCACGACGTGCACCTCGGTGCTGACACCGTCCGGGGCGGGGACGAACCGCACGGTGCCGCTGTTCGGCACGTCGGCATGCCCGGTGGAGCGCCACGCGATCCTCTCGCCGGGCGCCTCGTCGATGATCTCCGCGTCCCACTCGACGTTCGTGCCGAACGGAGCACCCGCGGACCAGTGGCTCGTACGGTCACCCGTGGCGCGAACCTGCTCGAGATGCGCCATGAACGTCGGGAGGTTCTCCAGATCGCGCCAGAACGCGTAGACCTCCGACGCGGGTTTGCGGATGGTCGTCGTTGCCGTCAATTCCATGGATCCTCCTTTGCGTGAGCGCCGCAGGGCCGGCACAGAGCCGATTTCTCGCGTCCGGGTGGCCTGCACTGCGGTCAGCAGGTCCAGCACCGTGATCGCGACGACGGCGCCGGTGACACCGACGAGCCGCCGCCGACGGCGCCCACCCCGGTGGGCGAGGGCCATCCCCAGCGCGGTCAGGTCCATCGCGTCGCCCGCGACGCGGGTCCACGCCCAGACGCTCTTGCGCCGGCTCGTCAGGAGCCCGGCCGCGTGGACCAGCTCCCGCGCCCCGACCAGCGGCACCACCGCCCGCGATGTCAGGGAGTCGTCCACGCCGCTGATCCGGCGCACCGTCTCCGGCGCCGCCAGCTGTGCCACGCCCAGACCGAGACTCATCCAGCCCAGCCCGCGGCTCCGCCGCTGCACCTCATCCTGCCTTGCCTTCACTGCCTCTCGGGTTGCCAGTTGAGTCATGGCGACATCCGTATCCGATCACGCCCGGTCGAGCGTCCCGGCCCACAGCGGCCCGGAACACGTCCTATTCGAGCCGGTATCCCCCGCAAGAAGTCACCCAAACCCGCCAATCGACCGCCTCGTGGAGATGGCACTACCGACGCGGGTTGCCGTGTCACCCTGGGAACGGTGGGGCGCCGGCGAGCCCGCGTCGTCACGATCGGGCCGCCTGGACGGCGGTGCTCCAACAGAGATCTGGAAGGTCGACCCAGTGCGCATAGCCCAGTCACGCCACGGGAGCTTGTTCGGCCTCGATGCGCCCGTAGCCGGCACGTAGACCGCGTCGGTGCAACGCCGTCAAGGCGCTTGAACGGTCAGCACCCACATGGGCAGGCGCGCGCCGCCACCGAGGCATTCAACAGTTGCACCGCCTCCGGCGGTTGCAGCAGGCCGCGGTATCGGGTCAAATCGGAACGGACACTCACGTCCAGTTCAGCTCCTTCATCACCGCGACTTCCATGCACCGGCGATCCGGTGGCTACTCACGGCCCACGACACCATTGAGGAAACATGGCAAAGCAGATTATTGAAACCCTGATCGACGACCTCGATGGAAGTGTCGCCACGGAAACCGTCACGTTCTCGCTCGAAGGTGCCGACTACACGATCGACTTGAACGAGACCAACGCCGCGACGCTGCGCGACGCGCTGGCAGCGTACGTCGGCGCGGGCACGAAGGTCGGACGGGGCTTCGGCAACTGGCGGCCGGGCATGACACTCACGCGGAGTCGACAGGCCGCGAAGACCGACAACAAGGCAATCCGCGGGTGGGCGACCGTCAACGGTCACGAGGTGTCCGATAGAGAGCGCATCTCACACACCGTGGTCGAGACGCACGAGGCCGCCAAGAAGGTGCCTGCCGCGCCGCCGGCCAAGCCCGCGCGCAAGGCGAAAGCCATAGCGAGCACAACGGTCAAAGTAGAGAAGCAGGTAACGCGTAAGAAGCCCGCCGCAGTGCAGTTCAAGGCGAACTGACCGTACGTCGACAAGGCGAACTGGAAGGTCGCCACCGACGTCCTCACGTACGGCCTTGCCCGCGCCGCACCGAAGGCTCGAGCGGTCGCTCCCGCCTGGTCATCACGCACAGGTGATGGCCAGGCCGGCCAGGCTCCTCGATCGCTTCCTCCGGACCGTCATGACCGCCACAACGAACATCGATAGCTGCGGACGCGGCTCGGCGGTACGGATGGCGCCGACGCATAGGTCGGTCGAAGGGGCGGCGGGCTTCTTCCCTCTGTGCTCTACTGCCGGGTGTGAAAAGAAGGGCGAGTCTGCTCCTGAGCATGGCATTGCTGCTGGCTGGGGTCGCCGGCGTGGCGGGCTGGAGGTGGTGGCACCACCGTGTGCCGTACGGGCCGGAGGCGCTCAACGCTCACGCGACGCTCGAGGTCGTCGACCAGGCGACCGCCGACGCCGCGCTCAAGCCCGGCAACGCGGAACAAGCCGAGGACGGCGACCAGATCTTCCTCGGACGGGTTGTCTGGAACCGGCCACCCAACCCTCAGAAAGGCGGCTCATTTCGGGTCGTTGTGCTCGACAAGCGCAGTCACCTTCCGCCCGGTTTCATCGCGGTGGCATCTGCCGAGCCCGACGCCGTCAGTACAGGTTCGGACGGGTCCTTGGACATTGCCCAGCAGCGCTACTCGTGGCTGCGAGGCGCTGGCACGCGAGAGGTCAATGGGCAGGCGTGGAGTTCCGGCAGTGCCATCTACGTCGACTCGGTGGACGCGTCGCCGGTGACCTTCCAATTTGTACTCCGCCCGGCACGACCGCAGACGCCACCTGAGAACATGGTGGCCACGGGGCCTGCTAAGCCGGAAGACCTGCTAGTCGCCCTGATCAGCGCGGGATCCGACGGGCAAGTCTATTGGGCACAGCGCCTCCTGAACTGACGCGCAAAAGCCCAGTGCTGCGGCAAGCTGCAGCAAACCCCGCCTACGTCGAACCGTGGTCGCTCGGATGTTCCGTACCCCCACCGGACTCAGCCGGACCCAACCTATTAATCTTTAGGTTCGGGGTTCGAGTCCCCGGCCCGGTTTCGCCGGTTCTGTCTCCTTCCTGTCCAGTTGCTCAGCGTCTCCGGTCGGCACGTCGCCGGGACAACCCCGCGGAGCTATTAAGCTCAGCGGATGTCTCGGATTCTCTCGGCGCGTGACCTCGAGTTTCTCCTCTATGAGTGGCTCGACGTCGAGGCGCTGACCAAGCGTTCCCGGTTCGCCGAGCACTCCCGGGAGACCTTCGACGCTGTCCTCGAGGTCTCGGCGCGCATCGCCGAGCGCGAGTTCGCCGGCCACAATCGCAAGGGCGACCTGCAGGAACCGACCTTCGACGGCGGGCGCGTCACGGTCATCCCCGAGGTCGAGTCCGCCCTGCGGGCATTCCACGAGTCGGGGCTGCTCGGGGGCGCGCTGGACGAGGAGATCGGCGGCCTCCAACTGCCGCACGTCATCACACGCTCCTGCTTCGCGTGGTTCCAGGCCGCGAACATCGCGACCTCGGCGTACCCGATGCTCACGATGGCGACCGTGAACCTGCTGCTGGCGTACGCGGGCCAGGAGCATGTCGACGCCTTCGTCCGGCCCATGGTCGAGGGCCGGTTCACCGGCACGATGTGCCTGTCGGAGCCGCAGGCCGGATCGTCGCTCAGCGACGTGACGACCCGGGCCGTGCCCGCGGGCGACGGGACCTACCGGCTGCACGGCAGCAAGATGTGGATCTCCGGGGGCGACCACGAGCTCAGCGAGACGATCGTGCACCTGGTACTGGCCCGGGTCGCCGGCGCGCCGGCCGGGGTCAAGGGGCTGTCGCTCTTCATTGTCCTGAAACATCTGCTCGGGCCCGACGGTGCGCCGGGCGAGCGCAACGACGTCGTGCTCGTCGGACTGAACCACAAGATGGGCTTCCGGGGCACCACCAACGCCGTGCTGTCGTTCGGGGACGGAACCCACGCGCCGCGCGGCGCCGCGGGCGCGGTCGGCTACCTCGTCGGCGAGGAGGGCCGCGGGCTCGCATACATGTTCCACATGATGAACGAGGCGCGGATCGGCGTCGGGGCCGGCGCGGTCGCGCTCGGTTACACCGGATATCTGCACGCGCTGGCGTACGCGCGTGAACGCGTCCAGGGCCGGCCGCCGGGAGACAAGGACCCGTCGGCACCGCCGGTGCCGATCGTGCGGCATCCGGACGTACGCCGGATGCTCCTGGCATCGAAGACCTACGTGGAGGGGGGTCTCGCCCTCATCCTGTACGCCGCCAAGCTGCTCGACGAGGACTCCCCGGACGCCCCACTGTTGCTGGACGTGCTGACCCCCATCGTGAAGGCGTGGCCGTCGCAGTGGTGCCTCAAGGCCAACGACTACGCGATCCAGGTGCACGGCGGATACGGCTACACCCGGGAGTACCCGGTCGAGCAGTTCTACCGCGACAACCGGCTCAACCCGATCCACGAGGGCACCGACGGCATCCAGGCGCTGGACCTGCTCGGACGCAAGGTCACGATGGACGGCGGCGCGGGTCTGTCCCTGTTACTGCGCACGATGGGCGAGACGACGTCGCGGGCCCCTCGGGAGCTGTCGGGTATGGCCCGCGCGCTCGATGCGGCCCGGGGACGCCTGGCCGAGGTGACGCGGACGCTGTGGGCCTCGGGCGATCCCCGGACCGCGCTGGCGAACGCCACCGCCTACCTGGACGCCGCCGGGCACATCGTCGTCGCATGGATGTGGCTGGAACAGGCGATCGCCGCCCACGGCAAGCGAGGCGCGTTCTACGACGGCAAGCGCCTGGCGGCGACGTACTTCTTCGACCATGAGCTGCCACGTACGGGACCGTGGCTGGACCTGCTCGCCCGTGGCGACACCCTGCTGGCCGATCTGGACGACGATCTCCTCTGACGATCCGGCCCCGCCCGCAGCCGCCGGGCGGCCACCCGTCGCCGCATGGAGATCATCGGCGCCCCGGGAGTCGGCGTCCCCGACCACCACGGCCGTGTCGGCCTGGACCAGGCGGGCCGTTTCGATCGTCCGATCGCGCTTCCCGCCGCGTCGCCGCCCTACGACGTCCTTCTCGCGGAGGGCGGTCCTCGGGTGCAGTGCGTCGACGGCAACCTCGTCGTCCAAGGCACCGCGCCGCACGTGGGTTCTGCGGCGCTCGACGGCATCCGCCAGGCCGGGGTGGCCGTCGAGGTGGCCTCCTGCGACCTGACCGACTCGATCGCGACCGCGTTTTGGGGAACCCCTGTCAGGTGCAGGGGACGCTGTTGACGGTGAATGTGGCTGGCCGGGTGGCCTGGCCGGTGGCCTGGTAGGCGACGGTGACCGTGCCGCCGGGACGGACGGTCGCGTTCGTGACGATGTCGTGCGCGACGATCGCACCCGAAGTGGTCTCCAGGGATGCGCCCTTGACCAGCAGGATCGTCTGTCCGGGCGGCAGCCTGAAGCGCAGCGTCCAGCCCTCGATCGCCTCGGTGCCGGTGTTGTTGATCCTCAACACCGCCTGATGGACCGACGCGTCCACCTGCTGCCCGTAGTAGCCGACGGAACAGCCCACCGTCGGAGCCGCAACGACGGCTCCGGCCGGCAGGGCGGCCGGCAGGGCGGCCGGCAGGGCGGCCGGCAGGGCGGCCGGCAGGGCGGCCGGCAGGGCGGCCGCCGGGCAAAGAAGTCCCGCGGCCAGAAATCGAAAAATTCGCGACATACCAGTTCCCCTCTGTGTTCGTGCTCTCCATGCTCGACTGCAGACGATGACGGCCGTCACTGGACAGCGACTGGATGGAGACTGGTGCTACGGATACAGGTTCTCGGCCTGACCCGGGCGTGGGTCGGCGGGGAACAGGCCGACCTCGGCCCGGCCGGCCAACGGGCCGTCCTCGGGCTGCTGCTCCTCGCCGAGGGGCGGCCGGTGAGCCGGTCCGCGCTGATCCACGCCCTGTGGGAGGACAAACCGCCGGACAGCGCCGTCAACATCCTCCAGACCCGGATCAAGCATCTGCGCCGCCACCTGGAACCGCGGCGCCCGGCCAGGCAGCCCAGCGAGCTGATCCCGCTGGCCGGGGACGGGTACCGGCTGAATGCCCCGCCCGGCAGCGTCGATCTGGCCGAGTTCCGGCGGCTGGTCAGGCTGGCCGGGCAGGAGCACGACGACCGTCGGATCGGCGAGGCGCTTCGGCTGTGGCAGCACGGCGAGCCGTTCGCCGACGTGCCGGTGCTCGGCCGCCATCCGGCGGTGATCGCGCTGGCCGAGGAGCGGCGGTCGGCGCTGACCCGGTACGCCGCGGCGATGCTGGCCGACGGGCACACCGACCGGGCGGTGCGGTTGCTCGCGGAGGCGGCCGCCGCCAGCCCACTGGACGAGACCGGTCAGGCCCGGTTGATCCGGGCCTACCAGGCGGCGGGGCGGCGGGCCCTGGCGTTCGGCACCTACCACGCAGTACGGAAACATCTGGCCGAGGAACTGGGCGTAGACCCGGGGCCGGAACTCACCGCGGCGCACGAGGCCCTGTTCGCCGAGGAGCCGGTGCGCCGGACGGTGTCCGCATCGACCAGCCGGCCGGTAGCCGTACCCCCGCATCCGCCGGAGGCGCGGACGGCGCCGCCGCCTGCCGAACTGCCGCCCGACATCGGGGGTTTCACCGGCCGTCAGACCGAACTCGACGAGTTGGACCGGCTCGCCCTCGACGACCCCGGCGAGGCGCTGCGGATCATCGTGCTGTCCGGGACCGCCGGGGTCGGCAAGACCAGCCTCGCGGTGCACTGGGGCCACCGGGCGCGGGACCGGTTCGTGGACGGGCAGCTCTACGTCAACCTGCGAGGGTACCACCCGGAGCAGCCGGTCGCGGCCGGTGACGCGGTCGCCGGGCTGCTCAGGTCGCTCGGGCTGCCCGCCGACTCGGTGCCGTCCGACCTCGCCGAACGGTCCGCCCGGCTCCGCAGCCTGCTCGCCGACCGGCGGATGCTCCTGCTGCTGGACAACGCGGCCAGGGTCGAGCAGGTCCGCCCACTGCTGCCCGGCACCGGATCGTGCATGGTGCTGGTGACCAGCCGGGATTCGCTGGCCGGCCTGGTCGCCGGGCAGGGCGCCGACCGCCTGGAACTGGACCTGCTGCCGCTCGCCGACGCGGTCGCGCTGGCCGGCCGGCTGCTGCGGTCACGAACGGACGGCGAACCGGATGCGGTGGCCGCTCTCGCCGTCCAGTGCGCCCGCCTGCCGCTGGCCCTGCGGATCGCGGCCGAGCTGGCCCTGATGCGCGGCACCGCGCCGCTGGCCGCGCTGGTCGGCGAACTGTCCGACCGGCACCGGCGCCTGGACCTGCTGGCCACCGGGACGGACCCGCAGACCGACGTCGGAGTGGTGCTTTCCTGGTCGTATGGCCACCTGCCACCGGCCACAGCCCGGGTGTTCCGGCTGCTCGGGCTGCACCCCGGCCCGGACATCGACGGCCACGCCGTGGCCGCGCTCTGCGGCGGGGAACCGGCCGTCACCCGGCGGGCGGTGGACGAGCTGACCCGGGCGCACCTGATCCGGCGTCAAGACGACGACCGGTTCGTGCTGCACGACCTGCTGCAGGCCTACGCCGCCCGGCTCGCCGCCGACGACGCCGAACGCGACACCGCCCTGGACCGGCTGCTGAACTACTACCGGTACGCCGCGCAGACCGCCGTCGAGACGATGTACCCCGCCGAACGGCACCGCCTCGTCGCCGGCGCGCCCCCGGAAACACCGGGGCCCTCACTGGACACCGCCGCCCGCAGCCTCGCCTGGCTGAACGCGGAACGGGCCAACCTGGTTGCGGCCGCCGTGCACGCCGAACGACACGGGCTGCCTGCGCACACCACCGCACTGACCCTGGTGCTGCTGCGCTACGTGGAGGCCGGCGGGCACCACGACGAGGCCGCCGCCCTGCACACGCACGCGCTGCGGGCCGCCGAACAGCTCGGCGACACCCGCCAGCAGGCGCACCTGGAGACCAATTTCGCCGTCATCCTCGCTCAACAGGGGCGGTACCCGGAGGCAGAACTCCGGCTGCGGCACGCCGCCGACCTGGCCGCGAAGATCTCCGACCCGGTCGCGGAGGCCCGCGCGCTCGGCAACCTGGGCTACCTGCACGAGCGGCAGGGCCGGTACGCCGAGGCGGCCGACCGGCTCGACGAAGCGATCACGCTGTGCCGGGCGGCCGGCGACGGCACCGGCGAGGCCCGCGCCCTCGGCAACCTCGGCCAGGTGCTGCTCCGGCGCGGGCTGTCCGGCCCGGCCGGGGAACGGCTGCGCGCGGCGCTCACCATCAACCGGCGCACCGGTGACGCGGTCGGCGAGGCGTACGCCCTCATCAGCCTCGGGCACATCGCGCTGCAGCAGGGCGACCATGACCGGGCTGCCGAACTGTGCGGAACGGCCCTGAACCTGTGCCGGAACAACAACGAGCCGGCCGGCGAGGGGTACGCGCTCGACGCGCTCGGCCTGGCCCGGCTCGGTGCCGGTGACCACGCCGCCGCGCTGGACCTGCTGCGGCAGTCGCTGGTCACCTTCAGCCGCCTCGGTGAGCGGGCCGGTGAGGCAAACGCCGGCAACAGCCTCGGTGAGGCGCTGGCCGCGTCGGGGCAGGTGCAACAGGCGCGGGCGTACCACGAGTCGGCGCTCACCCTGGCCGCCGAGATCGGCGACCACCACCAGCGGGAGCGAGCCGTCCGCGGGCTGTCCAGTACCGGCCCGCCGGCGTCCAGTGCTTGACCAGCGCCCCGTCCTACGTTCCGTCCCAGACATCAACCGATGACCAGGAGGGACAGAACAAATGCGACGAGCAATCCTTCGTACGCTGGCGACCGCCACGGCCGCCGGAGCGATGGCCTTCGCCGGGGCCACCCCGGCGATGGCAGACTCCGACCTGCCGAACTTCCAGCTCGGCATCCAGCTCATCGACAACGGCAGCGAGGTCGGGCAGATGCAGATGACCCCGTTCGCCACCTTCGGCGGCGGCTGCTCCGAGTGGGCCGGCGACCCGAACGCCTTCGACCCGGACGGCGCCCGCGTGCAGCTCATGCCCGCCCCGCGTGGCCGGCTCGGTGACCGTGACCTGCGGTTCGGCATCCAGGTCGAGGACCGCAACGGCAGCGAGCGCGGGCCGGTGGAGTGGACCAAGTGGGCGAGCGAGGGGGGAAGCATGAGCGCAGTCGCGTACGACGCCAACCGGTTCGACCCCGACCGGGCCCGGGTCTGCCTGGAGACCCGGCTGATGCCGGCCGGCATCGACCTCTACGACATCAGAGCCTCCATCAAGACCGTCGACCTGGGCGGGGGGGACCAGAACGGACTTCGGCAGTTCACGCCGTGGCTGTACGACGGCGGCGGGTTCAGCGGATGGGCGTACGACTCGAACGCCTTCGACCCGGACGGCTTCTCCATCGGTCTGGAGGTCTACTGAGGTCGGTACGGGGGCCTGGCTCGCGCCGGTCCCCGTCAACTCAGCTACGTGGCGCCGTCGACAACCACCGAGGTTCAGGCCCCGCGATGGTCAGGACGACGGCAACCGAGACGCCGAAGCCGCCGTACTCTGCGCGGACTTCCGCCCAATGCGCCGGCCTTGCGCGCTCGACCCTTGATGGAAATGAAAACCAACTCTAATGTCGTGTCATGACTGCGAACGGTACGGAGCCGATCCTTGATCATGTGGTCTTCGCCGCGCGGAGCCGCGACGATGCCGAGCGAGCGCTCGGCGAGACCGGGCTGAGCGTCATCGCCGGCCGCACGATGGACGGAATGGGCCTGTCCAATGTGTTCATCCCGCTTGGCTCGGCCATGCTCGAGGTGCACTATCCCAACGGGGAGCCGGCGACCGCCGCCGGGCCGCCGTACGCCCAGATCCAGCGGGATGCCTTGGCGGCACACCCCGATGTGGCGTTGCTCCCGGTCACCTGGCTCGTGCGCTTCGACGACGTGGAGCGGCTGCGGGAGGTGTCGGCCGCCGACGGATGCTCGGTGGACGAGATACCGGCAAGGGGCGCGGTTCCGGAGTTCCTACTCGGTGGCTTCGGGCCCGCGTTGACCCGGCCGTGGCTTCCCGCACTGATCCATTGGCCGCAGCCACCGGGCGAGCGACTGGCGGCCCGGACCGCCCCGCACACGCGACGGCCGTCCGGCGAGCTGACACTCGACGTCTCGGGTCCGGCCGAGGAGATCACGGCGTGGTGCGGCGGACCACCCCGCGGCGTGGTCGTGCACCGCGGGTCGGCCGGGCCGTTGCGCGTCCACGTCGGCCTCGCGGACGGCGGGATCGCGATCCTCGGACAGCCCACCGGGAACCGGTCTTGACGGCACCGGCCGCCTTCGGCAGCCGGTGGAAACCTGGTCCGCACGAGCCGTCCCACGCGGCACCGGACCGGACCGCCGGATTTCGGGAAGGTGGACAGCCGCAGATCTGACCTCGCTTGCCGCAGTCTGCCGAACTCGGCAAGGTGCGGCGGTCGGCCTTTCAGACACGTCGCGGACCATCACATCGACAACAGCATGGAGTCCATGCGGGGAGCCGAGCTGCGACAAGTAGATGGAGACGAACAAGGCGATCAGCCGAACACCTCGTCCATCACAGCTCGTAGCTTCCGCCTGGCCTCGCCTTGTCGAAGGTCTGGTTCAGAAGTCCGCCGGAGGCGGGCTCTTCGCGCGTTCCCGCTCGTCGAGGAACGGGTCGATTGCTCGCCGGAACGCCTCCGGCCGCTCCACCCACGGGTAGTGCCCGCATCGCTCGAGCACCTCGAGCCGGCCGGAAGGAAACCGCGCCGCCAGCGCCTTGACGGGCGCCAGACCCGTCAGGCAGTCGTCTGCCCCCGCAATGACCAGCACAGGCGCAGTCACCCTGCCGACCCGGGCGACAAGGTCGCCCGGGGGTTCAACGCTGAAGTAGGCCTTGGCGGCCGCCAGGTTCCACCGGCCGATCACCGCGTGTGCCTGCTCTGCCGCTCCCCACGAGGCGTATCCCATCGGCGCGACGCGTATCTGCCACGCGTTGAACGCGTCATCGTCGCTCAAGTCCGGGCCGGCCTCCGACGCTTGAACGGCGGCATCGAACGCCGGCTCCCCACGATGGCGGACCATCAACTGCTCCGCATCGGAGGGTGCGTCGACGAGGTACCCGGCCGGAGGCGTGATCAGAGCCATCCCTGCGAGCCTCTGGGGGAACTGCGCCGCGTACGCGATGGCCAGCCGCGTGCCAGCCGAGTGCGCAGCGAGCACGACGCGATCGAGACCGAGATGCTTCCGCAGAAGCTCAAGGTCCTCGGCCTGACGCCAGAACGATCCCACCTCGTCCTGAGACGGTGCGGGTGAATGACCCACGCCGCGCAGATGAGGGATGATCAGCGGGAAACGCCCGTCAAGACCGGCCAGATCGCCGAGGTAGCTCGGGTGCCTGGCTGCGCCCCCAGCGAGCACGATCACGGGCAGCCGATGGCGATGGGGATCGGGACGACTTTCCGAGTAGTGCAGTGGGGTTCCGTCGAACCCGGCGTAGAGCGACACGACATCACCCTAGCCAGAGCCAACCGCAAACTTCGATACGCCCGCTCATCTGCATATCAGGCAGGTCCGCCCATCGGGCAGCGATACGACACGAGCGGGAACATCACGCACGGTGATGGTTGACCAGCGGGGCAGGGCCCAAGACCGAAGTTCCGACGAGCCTTCCATGCTCGAACCCACGCCGATCCATTGAGACTCGCCAAGACGCATGAGACACAAACCGCGCAGATCGGCTGCATCGCAATGATGTCCGGCGATGGCACTGGATCTTGGGGCCTACCCTCTGTTGACGCCGGCCCTGAGCCGGCACGGGGTCCGCAGCCGTACCCCTGCCTGAGTCCCGTACCCCCTCTCGTAAGGACTTCCCGTGGCCGACAACATCGACGCGCCCCCGGCGCGTCCAAGAGCCGATGCCGCGCCCTGGTGGCGCACCGCCGTGATCTACCAGGTGTACCCGCGCAGCTTCGCCGACGCGAACGGGGACGGCATCGGTGACCTGCCCGGCATCCGGGACCGCCTGACTCACCTGCGCGACCTCGGGGTGGACGCGGTGTGGTTGTCGCCGTTCTACCGTTCCCCCCAGGTCGACGCCGGGTACGACGTCTCCGACTACCGCGACGTCGACCCGATGTTCGGTACCCTCGCCGATTTCGACGCGCTGGTCGCCGAGGCGCACCGGCTCGGCCTGCGGGTGATCATCGACGTGGTCGCGAACCACACCTCGGACCAGCACCCGTGGTTCGCCGAGGCCCTGGCTTCCGAGCCCGGCTCCGCCGCGCGGGAGCGGTACCTCTTCCGGCCCGGAAAGGGAGCCACGGGGGAGAAACCGCCCAATGACTGGGAGTCGGTCTTCGGCGGGTCGGCCTGGACCAGGGTCGCCGACGGCGAGTGGTACCTGCACCTCTTCGACCCCGCCCAGCCCGACTTGAACTGGCGCGACCTGGAGGTGCGCGGCGAGTTCGAGGACGTGCTGCGGTTCTGGCTGGACCGCGGCGTCGACGGCTTCCGGGTCGACGTGGCACACGGAATGATCAAGGCGGACGGCCTGCCCGACGTGGGCCCCCGGAAGCAGGTACGACTGCTCGGCAAGGGCGATCTGCCCTTTTTCGACCAGGACGACGTGCACGACATCTACCGCTCCTGGCGGAAGATCCTGGACGGCTATCCGGGCCAGCGGATGGCCGTCGCCGAGGCCTGGGCCTCCACCTACGAACGTCTGTCCCGGTACGTGGCCTACGACGAGCTGCACCAGGCGTTCAACTTCGAGTTTCTCCGCGCGCCCTGGGACGCCGTCGAGCTGCGCGGGGTGATCGACCAGTGCCTCGCCTCGATGGGGGCGGTCGGTGCGCCGACCACGTGGGTCCTCTCCAACCACGACAAGCGGCGGCACGTCACCCGGTTCGGCGGCGGCGAGGCCGGGCTCCGCCGAGCCCGGGCCGCGGTGCTGCTGATGCTCGCCCTGCCCGGCTCGGCCTACTTGTACCAGGGCGAGGAACTGGGGCTGCCAGAGGTGCTGGACCTCCCGGACCAGGCGCGGCAGGACCCGATCTGGTTGCGCTCCGGCGGGGCCGAGCCGGGCCGCGACGGCTGCCGGGTGCCGCTGCCCTGGTCCGGCGACGCGCCGCCGTACGGGTTCGGGCCGGCGAGCTCGACGCCCTGGCTGCCGCAGCCGGCCGACTGGGCCGAGCTCACCGCGGCGGCGCAGCACGGCGACCCGGCGTCGATGCTGACGCTGTACCGGGCGGCGCTGCGCACCCGGCGGGAGCACCCGGCGCTCGGTCAGGGCAGTTCGGAGGAGCTGGAGTGGTTGCCCGCCCCGGTCGGGGTACTGGCGTTCCGCCGGGCCGGCGCCCCGTCGCTGGTCTGCGCCGTCAACCTGACCGACGCCCCGGTCGACCTGGCTGCGGCCGGGATACCGGTGACCGACGCGCCACTGCTCGCCAGCAGCGCCGTCGCCGGTGGCATGCTGCCTCCCGACACGGCGGCCTGGTGGTCGGTCGCCGGCTGAGCCAGCGGCCCCGCCCGGCGGCCCCTGGCGGGGCGGCACCGTCCAGTCGCGGGCCGGGTGCGGGTGGGTGACGGAGCATAAAGCGATCCCGCACGGCAGTCAGCGCTCGTGGCGGCATCCACGGGCAGGCCACATGATCCATGCGTGATCAACAGTTATGGCGCGGAACGACACTGCCTGGCACAAGCCGACAGGCGTGTGCCACAACCATGAGGACGGAACGGTCACAGCCACCACAAGCGGGCATAGTGCAGCAGTGCCGCGGCCCGTTACTTGCGCTGGCGATACGCGTAGACGAGCAGTCCGGCCACGACCATCGCCACAGCAAAGGCGCAAAGCAGGACCATGAGGTGCCATGGCTTGATTCCCACCCGCGCACCCTAGCAAGCAAATGATCTTCGCTGGGAACGAGAACCGACGGTCGGCAGGGATCGCAGCTGTTGCCCGTGGCGACGATCGCGCGCAGCTTGCCTCGGCGTCGCGAGAGCCGCCGATAACGCTCGCCGAGGAAGGTGTCGCTGCGGGCCAGGACCGCAGTGATCTCGCCGAAAGTGCTGGCCAGCCAGGGATCGCCTTTGCCGGTGGTTGCCTGTTTCGTTCTGCCGGCGGATTGCTTCATGCGTGGAGCGAACATCTTGGCGCAGAGCAGCGCGGGTGCGGTCACGGATCAGTGAGCGGCGATAGCGGGTGAGGTCGCGCAACTGGCGGATCGGCTTGGGTGGCACGAAATTCGGTGCGCACATTCCTCGCTCGACGACCTTGGCCAACCACCTGCCTCATGTAGTCGCCGACCTCAGCGGACCGGAGGTTCTGCATGAGCGGCTCGCCGCCACCTCTCGACCTCGATCTCGTGGGAGCCGGTCTGTGTGGCGGTGCTCACCGTCGCGGAACGCTTGGCATCGCCCAGGCCGTCGCCGCCGGTAAGCAAGGTCAAAGGCCAAGCGGGAGTTCCGCCCTGCCCGTCGTAAGCACGCCATTCCCACGGTCCGTCGAAGCACCAGGCGCGACCGTGGCGGTCGGCGACATCGTCGCCGAGATCCAGGAAGGCGTACGGCCGGAACACCAGTCTGATCATCAGGGGAATGTCGTCATCCGGGTTCAAGCCGATTCCCTGCTCAACGGCGTTGAGGTCCTCGGACACACCGCGGGTCAGAACCACAATCTCGCGGTGGGGTCGCGGCAGCCGACCCGTCTCAAGCGGTGGGTCGAACCTCTGTACCTCGATCACGTGCACGACGGTGGGAGGAATGCCGACGCGGCAGTCTGCTCCCACCTGAAGCAGTTCGGCGGGAGGCTCGGTACGGAACAGCTCGTTGCTCCAGCCAGGCGTGTCCGGTCCGCCGGCGATCGCGACGTTCCCGTTCCAGTCGATCCATTCGACATCCGCATCGTTTCGCCACCAGGGCCAGCGAATCGACACGTCTCCGGCGGAAACGCCGGCCACCCTCGCCTCGGTGAACGGGCAGAAGATCTCCAGCACGTCCCCGGTACGGAAGTCGATGTCAGCCACGGGGAAGATCTACCACACTTGTATGTTTAGGCTCAGCGAGCTCCTGATGTCCGAACGTCCAGGTCACAGGGTCTTTATGGCTGGCCGCTGCTCCCGGCCATGGTCGCTAGGCTGCCGCCGTGACAGGCACTGACGACGGCGACGGCACGGAAGCGCCTGAGGTGCTGATCGGTACCCCCGAGCGCAACTCGGCGCACGAGGCGCTGGAGGAGCACCTCATCGCGAAGAGGCTCGATTCCACCGAGTACGAGCGGCGCGTGGAAGCCTCGCGGCTGGCACGCACTCAGTCGGAGCTGTTGCGGCTCTTCGCCGATCTCCCAGTGCCTCATCCGAAGCTGCCGGTTACCGTGGTCCCGCCCGCTGAACCGGATCAGTCCGTTCCCCCGCCGGTCTTCTTCGCCGGCTGCCTGACGCTGACTCTAGGGTTGCCCGTCGCGGTTGTGCTGGGCTTTGCCTACGGAGTCTGGTGGGCGATCGCCGTGCCGGTTGGTGTAACCGTGGCAATGGCGTACATCGAGCATTTACGCATTCCGAGCCGGGAAGTGCAGGAAACCGGCCCGCGCTCTCCGGAGGGAATTTAGGACCAGGCGGCAGCACCTCTGGCGTCGTCGAGGGAGGCGGAAACACTCCGGCGCGAGTGATACACATGCGGGCATGACTGAGTCTCCACGCCCGGTGCAAAGTCCACCCTGTCCAACTGCGGTGGGGCGCGGGGGCGCTGCACGCAAGATCCGTCTGAATGTGATCTTCCGACGGAGATTCACCGTAGCTTGATCATATGACCGAGACCACGTCGTCATCCACACGGCCACGCGGCTGGTGGCTGGCGAGCCTTGTCGGGGCAGGGCCGCATCTCGCCGTGTTAGGGCACATCTGGTTGCCCCGAGACGTGTACTTTTCCTGGTTCGAAGGCCACGAAGAGCTGATTCCGTTCGCCCTCTACAGCAAGTCAGAGCTGATCATCGTCCCGGCCATGTTGCTGCTGACGCTTGCCGCCGCAATCTTCACGCGTACTCGCCCGCTGGCACTGTGGCTACTGCTCGGGACCCTGGCCGGCGCCACGCTCGTCCTGCTGAGCCTCGCGCACGCAGCGGTCTCGTGGGAGATGGTCGAATCCGACTTCCTGACCGGGAGCCAGGAGAAGTGGTAACTCTGGCGTCGTCGAAGTAAAGCACTCCACCGAGAGGCGCCCTCTGGTTCCCGTCCGCCACCCGCGCCGCGGGGACTTCCGGCGGGGAACTCGATCAGCTGTTGCGGTCGGACGAGGACGGCCGTCTGCGATGGCTCGACCACCGTCAGCCGGCGCCCCCGAAAGCGAACTGGTGGGTATGCGTGCTGCTCTTGATCGATGAACGATGGGAGGATCGGCCGGCGGAGCGACCGGCATGGGTTGAGCTGAAGATATGGCTGCTGAGCCAGGCGGCGTGCTGGTCGAGCGATCCGCAGCCCGCGCGGCATGAACACCACCAACTGCCGCCCGCCGGAAAACCGGTGGCAGGCCCGGCCCGCTGATGGTCAAGATCGCGGCATGTCCACGTTCCTGGAGACCGACCGGCTCATCCTGCGCGCGTTCACAGCGGCCGACACCGACCATCTGCTCGCCCTGGACAACGACCCCGAGGTCATGCGCTTCATCAACGGTGGCCGACCCACCAGCCGCGAGGCGATCGAGACGCGGACCCTGCCGCGACTGTTGCACGACTACCCGTGCTGGCAGACCCGCGGTTACTGGGCCGCGCAGGAGAAGACCACCGGCACCTTCCTGGGGTGGTTCGAGTTCCGGCCGTTGCAGGAGCACAGCCCTGCCGTGGTCGAACTCGGTTACCGGTTGAACCAGGCGGCATGGGGGCGCGGCTACGCCACCGAGGGGTCCCGGGCACTGATCCGCAAAGGGTTCACGGACCAGAAGGTCGAGCGGGTCACGGCGAACACCATGGCCGTCAACACCCGTTCCCGTCGCGTCATGGAGAAGTCGGGCCTGTCCCTCGTCCGGACCTTCACCGAAGACTGGCCGGAAGCGATCGAGGGTTCCGAGCACGGTGAAGTCGAGTACGAACTCACCCGAGCTGAGTGGGAAAAGCCTCGGTAGACGTCAGCGACCCAGTCCACAACTCTTGACAATTTCTCGGGGACGGCGTGAACCACACAGGACACCTTCACTTTGCTCCGCATCGGCATTGGCCCTGAGGCACCGAAGAGCCCCACCGACAGTTGAGCTTCATGGGTGAGATGTGTGTCTATGCCGATGCTACGCGCCTGTGTCTGATGTGCGAGCCCGCCGCCACGCATACCGACCAGGGCTACGTTGCCGCGGCACGAGCCATGGAGAAAGTGTCGGTAGCGCGGAGGTAGTCGGTGCCCCCAAGGCGGGCCACCGGTTTCAGGCTGTCCAGCTTGACCCGGCCGCTGGCCGAGTCGTACATGTCATCACGGATGGTCACCATGACGACGGTCCCGATGACGATGCAGCCTCCCGCGGGGGGGGGGGGGGGATCGTCGACGCGGACGATCTGCCGCAGCCGGCATTCGAAGGCGATGCTTGCCTCCTGCACCCGCGGTGGCCGAACCCGCCGTGCCGGAACTGGTGTGACCCCAGCCAGCTCGAACTCGGATCGTCCGTGCGGCACGGCGGCAGAGGACTGGTTCACCGCCGCGACGGTGCTCTGCTCGGCAACGTTGATCACAAACTCCCCCACCGCCTCGACGTTGCTCAGCGTGTCCTTCTTGGGACGTGGGGGCGGGCCGGCGACCGGACAGAACAGAAGCGTCATCGGCTCGGAACAGACCGGCGCGAAGTATGAGAAGGGCGCGAGGTTGGGTTGTCCCTCTCTGGACACTGTGCTCACCCACGCGATGGGCCGTGGCACCACGGCGCCGGTCAGCAACTGCTGGGCCTCAAGCCTTCCCAGCCGGGCCGGATCCAGATCCATGCGCACTCCCTGGCGAAAGGGTGACGGGTCGACGCGCCGATGCGGGGAGCGGGAGCGTACTCGACATGTAACCGTATTCATCTTCACGAGTACGTGTCGGTAGGATGATCGCTGGGGCATCGAAGGCCGCCGACGCCTAAGGGGACCTGCGCGTGGTCCGCATGTTAACAGGAGCGACGGGACCGCGCCGGGACACGGACCCGGCGGGCAGGCCTCTTGTCCACGTCACCGGCGTCGCCGACCGGTCCAACCCGGATGGACGACGTCGAGTTCGATGCGTCGGCGTCGCCAGGGCGAACCCCCACGGTGCCGGGGATGAGCGAGCGAGGCAGGGGTGGTGCCGGCTCCACGTCCCTGCGGCACATCCGCCGTAGGTGCGCCGGGCTGATTGCTGAGCTTCCCCTCGAAAGGGCGACATCAGTGACGTCGTTGTGCGAGGGACTCGGGGACGCACGTGGACGTCCGATTGTCATCGCCCCATGCCATCGACAGAAGGCGCCTGCGGTATGTGGTTGTCAATGGAGGACACGGACCTCGTCTTCTCCGACCAGGCAAGCACCGGAACCCATCGAAAGCACATCATCGCCCATGAGCTTGGACACATGATCTACGGGCATGTCGGCGCCGAGGCCATCGACGCGAACACCGGCTTCTCGCCAGCGGCCTGGCCCCGGCGCCCTCAGCGCGTTCCGGGAACGCGTCCGCGGGTACGCCCGCCGCGACTGAGGATCCGACGGCCGGCTCCCGGCATCGGTGATCGAGGGAGGGCGAATGCCCACGGAGGCACACAGTGAACCTCGCGGCGACCGGCCATGGGCGGTGCGGGCCGCGGGCTGGTTCGACGGCCGGGACGGTCGTCCAGGGCCGGTGCTCGTGGTCATCGACGGCGGACGTATCACCGCCGTGGACACCACCGGCGCGCCGCCGGCCACCGACCTACCGGTGCGCGACCTGGGCGACGTAACCGTGCTGCCCGGGCTCGTCGACGCGCACGTCCACCTCGCCTTCGACCCGGCCGAGCCGCCCGAACGACTCGCCACGGTTCCCGAGCCGGTCCTCCTGGACCGGATGGCCGCCCACGCCCAGGCCCACCTGGCCGCCGGTGTCACCACGGTGCGCGACCTCGGCGACCGCGACTTCCTCGCGCTCAGGTTGCGTGAACAGCTCCGGGCCAGCGGCGCGCCCGCGCCGGAGATCCTGGCCTCCGGTCCCCCGCTGACCCGCGCCGGCGGGCACTGCTGGTTCCTCGGCGGCGAGGCCGACGACCAGGCAGCGCTGCGCCGCGCGGTCGCCGACCATGCCCGCCGCGGCGTGGACGTCATCAAGATCATGGCTACCGGCGGAGCGATCACGCCCGGCTTCCGCACGCACGAGTCCCAGTACCAGCGGACCGAGCTCACCGAAGTGGTCGAGGCCGCAGCCGCCGAAGGGCTCGGAGTAACCGCACACGCGCACGGCGGTCCCGGGATCACCGACGCGCTGGCCGCCGGCGTGGCCGGGCTCGAACACGTCTCCTTCTTCACCGCCGACGGCATCGACGTGGACTGGGCGACCGTGGACGCCATCGCCGCCGCCGGCGTACACGTGGGGGCCACCGAGGCTGCCCTGCCGGAAGGGGACATCCGCAACCCGGCCGTGTTCGCCAAACTCGAGCAACGCAGCATCAACTTCGTCCGCATGCACGCCGCCGGGGTGCGCCTGGTCTGCTGCTCCGATGCTGGAGTGGTCCCCCGCAAGCCCCACGGCGTGCTTGCCCACGGCATGGTGCGCCTCGGCCGATATGGCCTGGCCAACCCCGACGCCTTGGCGGCGGCGACCTCAGTCGCCGCCGAAGCCTGCGGCATCGCCGACCGCAAGGGCCGCCTCGCCCCCGGCTACGACGCCGACCTCCTCATCATCGACGGCGACCCCCTCACCGACCTCACCGCCCTGCACCAGGTACGCGCCGTCTACCGCGCCGGCCAGCAGGCCTACGCGAAACCCAGCCCGAGAGCTTGATCAAGATGCCGGGGCTGGATCTGCTTCAGGTCGGTGCGCTCACTTGGCGCGCGAATGCTGCGTCATTGCCGGGCACACCTCCAGCCCTCATGGCATCGGCGACGCGATACCCGCTGCCAGCGCGATGGGTGCGGTCGCCGAACACCGGTATCGCCGTCAGACCTTGCGCACTGCACCGGCCTGTGCCCGTATAAGGCCTGCGTAGGGGCCGTCGGATCGCACCAGCTCGTCGTGGGTTCCCTGCTCAGCGATCCGGCCGTCACGCATGACGATGATCAGGTCGGCGTGCCGCACGGTGGAGAGCCGGTGCGCGATCACGAACGTGGTGCGTCCCGCCTGCAGCGCGGCCATGCCTCGCTGCACGAGCGCCTCGGTCCGGGTGTCGACGGAGCTGGTGGCCTCGTCGAGCAGCAGCAGTCGCGGCTCTGCGAGAAACGCCCGGGCCAGCGTGACGAGCTGCCGGCCGCCGGCGCTGATGATGGACGCGTCCTCCTCCAGCATCGTGTCGTAGCCGGCCGGCAGCGTCCTGACGAACGGGTCCAGGCAAGCCGTGCGGGAGGCGGCGATCACGTCCTCGCGCGTCGCGCCCTCACGCCCGTACGCGATGTTGTCCGCGATCGTTCCTGCGAACAGCCAGGTGTCCTGCGGCACCACGGCGGTCCAGGATCGCAGGCCGGCCCGTGTCATCCTGCTGATGTCGTGACCGTCGAGCAGGATCTGTCCGCCGTCGGGATCGTAGAAGCGCATCAGCAGGTTGGCGAGCGTGCTCTTGCCCGCACCGGTCGGCCCTACGATCGCCACCGTCTGCCCCGGCTCCACGACCAGGTTGAGGTCCCTGATCAGCGGTTCGTCGGGGGTGTAGCGGAACGAGACGCTCCGGAACTCGACCCGTCCCCGCACATCGGCGGGGGGCACCGGCCGCTCGGGATCCGGCTGCTGCTCCGGCGCGCGGAGCAGCTCGAAGACCCGGCCGGCCGACGCGACGCCGGACTGCAACTGGCCCGAAGCGTTGGCGAGCTGGCCCACCGGCTGGCTGAACTGGCCCGAGTACTGGACGAACGCCTGCACGTCGCCGAGCGACAGGCCGCCCGCGGCGACGCGCAATGCGCCGATCACAGTCACCGCCACATAGTTGAGGTTGCTGACGAACATCATCGCGGGCTCGATCACCGCGGACACGAACGTCGCCCGCGCGCCGGTCTCCCGCAGCCGTTCGTTCTCCATGTCGAACGCCGCCTCGGCGTGCGCCCGCCGATCGAAGATCTTGATGAGGGCATGACCGGCGTACGCCTCCTCGACCTGTGCGGTCAGCGAGCCGGTGGTCGCCCACTGCCGGTCGAATGCCGATTGCGAGCGCTTCACGAGCCAGGACACGACCGCACCGGAGATCGGCAGGCTGATCAGGACGACCAGGGCCAGCAGCGGGGACACGAACAGCATGAACACCAGCGCGGCGAGCGCCGCGAACGGTGCCGTGATGAGCTGACTCAACAGCTGTTGCAGAGTCTGCTGGACGTTGTCCATGTCGTTGGTGACCCGGCTGATGAGTTCACCGCGCGGGACGCGGTCGAAGTAGCTCAGCGGCAGCCGGGACATCTTGCCCTGTGCCTGCGCTCGAAGGTCGGCCACCGCCGACTGCACCACCCGGGTGGCCATCCGATCCTGTGCCCACTTCACGGCCGACGCGGCCACGAAGAGCACCACGGCGAGTGCCAGCACCCGGCCGATCGCCGGGAGGTCCAGCCCGCCGCCGGGCACCAGATGCACTGTGGTGAGGACGTCGGCGAGGGTGTCTTGGCCCTGCTGCCGATACTGGGCGATCAGCTGATCCCGACTGATCCCGGTAGGCAGGCCGCGGCTGAGCGCCCCGGCGAAGATCAGGTCGGTGGCGCGACCCAGCAGCAGCGGGCCGACGGAGTTCAGCGCCACCCCGACGAGTCCGAACAGGCTCATCAGAATGACTCGCGAGCGGTACGGGCGCAACAGCGCGAGAACCTGACCCACTCCGGCGTTCGCCTCCGCAAGGTCGCGCGGGGTCACGAGGCCGCACCGCGCGGTTCGCGCTGCGAGGCCGCGATCTGGCGGTAGGTCTCGCTGGCTGCCATGAGCTGCCGGTGAGTGCCGAGGCCCGCCATGCGGCCTGCGTCCAGGACCAGGATGCGGTCGGCATGCCGGATCGCGCTGATCCGCTGGGCGACCGTCACCACCGTGGCGCCGGACGTGTCCGCGGTCAGCGCAGCGCGGACACCCGCGTCCGTCGCCGCGTCCAGCGCCGAGAGGCAGTCGTCGAACAGGTAGATCTGGGGCCGGCGTGCCAGCGTCCGGGCGATCGTGAGCCGTTGGCGCTGTCCGCCGGACAGGCTGGCGCCGCCCTCGGCCAGGATGGCATCCAGGCCGCCCGGCATCCGTTCGACGAAGTCGCGGGCATGCGCCACCTCGAGGACCCGCCAGAGCTCGGCGTCGGTGCAGTCCGGGTTGCCGAAGCGCAGGTTCTCGGCGACGGTTCCGGAGAACAGATACGGTTTCTGCGGCACCAGGCCGACGATCCGGCTCAGGTGCGCCGGGCCGATCTCGCGGACGTCCATCCCGTTCACCCGGATCAGCCCGCTCGTCACGTCGAGCAGCCGCACCATGAGCTCCAGCAGCGTCGTCTTTCCGCTGCCGGTGCTGCCGACCACCGCCAGGTTCTCCCCCGGCCGCACGAGCAGGTCGATCCCGTCCAGCAGGGGTCGCTCAGCGCCGTCCCGGCAGACCCGCACATCCCGCAGCTCCAGGCCGCGCGGCCGGAGCGGCCGGCCGTCACGCACGGGCACCGGCAAGCCCGCGACCGTACTGGTCAGCTCGACGATGCGCCGGGCGGACGCCTCGGCGCGCGGCAGGGCGAGCATGACGAGCATGGCGGAAACGGTGGCCATGAGGATCAGCGCCTGGTAGCCCAGGAATGCGGTGAGAGTGCCGACCTGCAGATCGCCGCCGTCGACCCGCACCGCACCGGTGAAGAGCAGGGCGACGCTGAACAGGTTCATGAGCAGCAGCACCGCCGGGAACATGGCGGCGGTCAGGCGGCCCACCCGCAGCGACACATCCAGCAGCCCGGCGTTCGCCGCGGCGAAGCGACGACGCTCATGGTCCTCCCGCACGAATGCGCGGACGACGCGGGCACCGGTGATCTGCTCGCGCAGCACCCGGCCGATACCGTCGAGGCCGATCTGCATCCGTGCGTACAGCGGGCTCATGCGGGTCAGGATGATCGTCGCAGTGAGTGTCACGGCCGGCACGATCGCGGTCAGCAACCCGGCCAGAGGTACGTCGGAGCGGGCCGCCAGCACGACGCCGCCGACGCACACGAACGGCGAGGCGAGAGCGACGTTGAGGGTGGTCAGCACGAGTGCCTGCACGTGCTGGACGTCGTTGACGGTCCGGGTCACCAGGGACGAGGTGCCGAACCTGGCTGCCTGAGCGACGGAGAGGTCATGGGTGCGGCGGAACACGGAGGAACGAATGTCACGGCCCACCGCGGCGGCTGTGCGCGACCCGAACCACACGGCCGCGACGCTGGCCACGACCTGCACCACGGTGATCAGGGTCATGACTAGTCCGGTGCGGGCGATGTGACCGACATCGCCGGCGACAACGCCGTTGTCCACGACGGTGGCGCTCAACGCCGGCAGGCTCAGGGTGGCGAGCGTCTGCACCATCTGGAGCCCGGCCAGCAGTCCCAGGTCGCGACGGTACGACGGCAGATGGGCACGGAGGAGACGGACCAAGCCCACGACGCCTCCTCCGGTGTACGACTCCTCAGGTACCCAGCCTGCGTCCTGGCTTCCGAGGGTTTCCCTAGAGTTGACGCCGCCATGCTCACTGGACGATCACCGTCCCATGCGAAAGGCGGCCATGACTCTCACCCTCGCCAGCGTCAACCTGCACTGCGGGCTGGACCGCAACGGCCGGCCCTTCCCGGTGAAGCAGGCGATCGCCGCCCTGGACGCCGACGTCGTGCTGGTGCAGGAGAACTGGCGCGTCGAGGGATCGACGAGTCTCGCCGCGGCAGCGGCGGCCGACTGTGGTTACGGGTCGGTCACCGAACTGGACCTGATCTCTGGGGTCCCGCTGGCCCGGCTGGACATCGTCGACGGCGAAGTGCCCGAGGAGACCGGCTCCTTCGGCCTGGCTGTACTGAGCCGGGTGCCGTGGGAAAGCGTCTGGCCGCTGGCCCTGGGCGCCGCACGCGGGGACGTGGTAGGGATCCGGAGCGCCCAGGTCGTCACGTTCGCCGGGTTGCGCGCGGTCAACGTCCACCTCACCCACCGGGTGCTGCACGGACCCGCCCAGTTGCGCCGGTTGGTCGCCGGGCTGCGTGGGCATGGCATCCCGACGCTGATCGCCGGGGACCTGAACATGTGCCGCCCCACGGTGCGGGTGGCACACCCCTATCGACCGGCGGTCCGCGGTCGCACGTGGCCGGCGCACCGGCCCATGGCGCAGCTGGACCATGTCCTGCTGGGCCCCGGCCTGACGGCCACGCACGCGAGGGTGGGGCCCCCGGTGGGCTCCGACCACCTGCCGGTCCAGCTCACGGTCGCCGCGTCGGAGGGCGACCGCTGACCGCGGACCCCGGCCCGGCCTGGGGGACCAGGCCGGGAACGGAGACCAGTCCGCTGCGCCGGCACACGCCGAGCTTGCGATAGATCCGGGTGAGGTGCTGCTCGATCGTGCTCGCGGTGAGGAACAGCCGCCGGGCGATCTCCCGGTTCTTGTAGCCCTGTGCGGCCAGTTCGGCTACCCGGCGCTCGGCGTCGCTGAGGGCCCGCAACGACGCGGTGCTCCGACCTGCACGGTGTTCTTCCGCCTCTCCACGGGCCGCCATGACGTGGGACAGCGGGCCGGCGCCGCACTCCTCGGCGAGACTGCGTGCCCGGCTGCGCGGGGCGTGTGCGTACGACGGCTGCCCGGCGTCGTCGAAGGCCTGACCGAGTTCGGCCAGGCTGTGCGCCAGTTCCCATCGGTCCCCGCAACGCTCGAACACGCTGATCGCCTCGCGCAGCGGGCCGGGCCGGTAGGCCGGATCGAGCGTCGCCGCCCGCACGCGGAGCGCGCCGGCCCGGACTCGGGGATGATCGCTGCCGATGGCCGCGATCTGTCGGTCCGCCAGCGCTCGAGCCTGGTCCGGCTCACCGAGGGCGAGGTGGGCCCGGGCGGCGTCGAGGAGCCAGGGCGACAGTCCCGGATACGAGACGCCCCACCCCGCCTGAACGTCACCGGCCGCCATGAACTCGCTGAGTGCCGCCCGTTCGCGGCCCGTAGCCAGGTAGTGCAGGCCACGGCCGCGCAGATAGATCAGTCCGTACGGGGTGCGGCAGAGCGAGCGCGGCACCGTCGTCCACAGCCGATCAGCGACCTCCTCGTGACGTCCCTGCGCGGTGAACGCCTCCAGGATCGTGCCCAGCGGCAGGCCCACGGCAACGCCCCAACCGGCCGGGCCCACGGCGTGCAATGCCGCCTCCGCGGATCCGGCAGCCTCGGCCAGAGCGCCACGGCGCAGCTCGGCCCGCGCCCGCGCCGCGGTGAGCAGCGCCTCGGGCAGCCGCGAGCCGGAGCGCCCCGCCGCGGCGATCAGGTCCGTGAACCAGGGCACGTCCGGGTCGAGAGCCTGGGCATTCTCCAGCGCCAGCAACGACATCACCAGTGGTTCCAGGGCCGCGCGGTGGAGGCGCAGGCCTTGGAGCACAGCGTCCGGCGTAGCGGTGCCCCGCAGCCACGGGTGGGTGGCGGCGATGCGGTCGGCGGCCGGCTCCCCGGCGCTCGGTGTGAAGCTGCCGGGATACAGTCGGCTCAGCCACACGCCGGTGACGATGCGCTCGATACCGGTGTCGGGATGCGCATCCAGCACGGCTGCCGCCTCGTCGGCGAGGCCGTGCCAGGCCAGCCGGCGGGCCAGCACCGAGGCTGCCGGGCCGGTCAACCCGGTTTGCCGGGCCGGCTGCGTCAGTGTTCGTGCACCAGCCGGCGGATCGAGCCACCACGCGAGGTCAGCCAGCTCGGCGGCGGCCGGACCGTCCGGTTGGTCACGCAGGGCCAGCTCGAGCAGTTCACGCGCATCGGATTCGCGGCCCTGAGCGATCGCCTCCGCGGCAGCCTCCCGCAGCATGCCGGCCGACCATGTCTCGTCATCGCACCCTGATGAGACCGCTACCACAATTCTGTTCCTTGAATTGATCACAATCGATTCACGCGTCAGCGCCGGTCGACCCGTCCGAGCATTCGACTCCGGCAAGTCCCCTTTGCCGACGCGCAACCCTACCAATGAAGATCAACTGGACGATCCGGTCCGTCGAGGACGGGCTGTTACCGCGAAACGGGCAAGAGGTCCTGACGCCGCGGTCCGATAGGCGCCCTTCATCCCGCCTCGTGCGTCCGGGCACCTCCGCACATCGCCAGAGGTCTAAGGAAAACCCCCGTCCGGTTCGTGGGATCAAGGAAGGGTGAACACCGACCCGCGCGCCGTCATGTTCGTCAGCCTGCCCGAAAGCGGACTGCTGAACCCGATGTTGGTGCTCGCCGCCGAGCTGGCACGCCGCGGCGTGCCAGGCCTGTCCTTCGCCACCGACGAGTCCCGCCGTACGGACATCGAGACGATCTCCGGCGACCACCCGGTGCGATTCGCGTCACTCGGCGAGGTCGTCCCCGAGCTGTCCGCCGTCACCTGGGACGACGCCACCTACCGCAGGGTCACCCAGCGGTCGCGGTTCAAGGCGCATCGCGCGGTCATCCGGCACACGTACCGGCCGGACCTTCAGGCGACCAAGTTCCGGGCTCTCGCCGCCGCGGTGGACGAGATCCAGCCGGAGCTGATGGTCATCGAGTCGCTGTGCAGTTTCGCCGTCGACCTCGCCCTGACCCGGGGCATCCCGTTCGTGCTCAGCGTTCCGTTCCTGCCGAGCAATGTCCTCACCGCACACAATCCGTTCGCCAGGTCCTACACGCCGCGCGGCTTCCCGGTGCCGCACTCCGGCCTGCCCGCCCGCATGACACCGTGGCAGCGGCTGAGCAACGAGATGTTCAAGCTGCGCACCCTCGCGATGTTCTTCCATCCGGCCATGGGCAGGGTCCTTTCCGAGGACGCCCGGATCCGCAAGGAGCTCGGCCTCTCCGTCCCCAGCCCGATGACGCGGGTCGATCGCGCCGAGATGGTCATCTGCAACTCGATCCCGGAGCTGGACTACCCGTTCGACATCCCGGACAAGCTGAAGTTGGTCGGCGCGCTCATGCCGCCGCTGCCCGAGGCCTCCACGGACAACGAGGTGATGCGCTGGCTCGCCGCCCAGCGGTCGGTCGTCTACATGGGTTTCGGCACGATCACCCGCCTCAGCACCGCGCAGGCCGGTGCGCTGGTGGAAGTGGCTCGACGGCTCGACGGCACGCATTCGGTGCTGTGGAGACTGCCGTCGGAGCAACAGCACCTCCTGGCGGACGCCGGTCCCCTGCCGGCGAACCTGCGCATCGAGAACTGGCTGCCGTCGCAACTGGACGTGCTCGCCCATCCGGCGGTCAAGGTGTTCTTCACCCACGGCGGCGGCAACGGTTTCCACGAGGGCGTCTACTTCGGCAAGCCCCTGGTGGTGCGGCCGCTCTGGGTGGACTGCTTCGACCAGGCGATCCGGGGCCGTGACGCCGGCGTGAGCCTGACCCTGGACCACCCGGAGACCGTCGATCCCGACGACGTGCTCGACAAGCTCAACCGGGTCCTGGACGACCCCTCCTTCACTGCCCGCGCCGCTCAGCTCGGCGCTCGCCAGCGCGAGGCCGGCGGTGTCCGGGCCGCGGCCGATCTGATCAACCAGGTGGTGACGCGATGACCTTCAAGTACCCCGTCTCCATGCCGACGCTGGACGGACGCGAGCTCGAGTACGTGACCAACACCCTCACCGACGGCTGGATCTCCTCACAGGGGCCGGCCGTGGGCCGCTTCGAGAGCGCCTTCGCGGAGTTCAACGGCGTCGCGCACGGCGTGGCCTGCTCCTCGGGCACCGCCGCGCTGACCCTCGCGCTGCGAGCCCTGAACGTCGGGCCGGGAGACGAGGTCATCGTCCCCGAGTTCACCATGATCGCCTCGGCGTGGGCGGTCACCTACACCGGCGCCACGCCGGTCTTCGTGGACTGCGGCGACGACCTGAACCTCGACGTCACCCTCATCGAGGCGGCGATCACCCCGCGGACCAAGGTCATCATGCCCGTACACATCTACGGCCGGCGCTGTGACATGGACGCGATCATGGATCTCGCGTTCCAGTACAACCTGCGGGTGGTGGAGGACTCCGCCGAGGCCCATGGAGTCCGCCCGGTCGGCGACATCGCCTGCTTCTCGCTGTTCGCCAACAAGATCATCACTTCGGGTGAGGGCGGCATCTGCGTGACCGAGAACGCCGCCCTGGCCGGTCAGATGGCCCACCTCCGCGCCATGGCGTTCACCCGGGACCACAGCTTCCTGCACAAGAAGCTGGCCTACAACTTCCGGATGACCGCCATGCAGGCCGCCGTCGCCCTGGCCCAGACGGAACGGTTGGACGACATCCTGGCGGCCCGCCGGGAGATCGAACGGCGCTACGACGAGGGTCTGCGCGGCATCCCCGGCATCACCCTCATGCCGCCTCGCGATGTGCTGTGGATGTACGACGTCCGCGCCGAACGCCGCGACGAGCTGCGGGCGCACCTGAGCGCCAACGGCATCGAGACGCGCCTGTTCTTCAAGCCGATGAGCCGCCAGCCCGGCTACTACGACGAGCGCTGGCACCACCTGAACGCGACCCGCTTCAGCGAGGACGGCTTCTACCTGCCCACGTACACGTCATTGAGTGCCACCGACATCGACACCATCGTGGCCGCCGTCCGCGGGTTCTGCGAGCGGGCATGACCGAGCGCACCGAGTCGCCAGGAAGGACGCCGGACGTGACCGACTCCGAACCGCTGGTGGTCGACTTTCCGCTCCGCAAGGAGGGCGAGTCGTTTCCACCCCCGCGGTACGTGGAATACCGCGAACGCGACGGGCTGGTGCTGTCGTACCTGCCGGACGGCAAGCCCGTCTGGCTCGTCACCCGGCATGCCGCCGTCCGGGAGATCCTCACCAGCAGGAAGATCAGCTCCAATCCGGACCGTGAGGGCTTCCCCCACATCGGCGAAACGATGGGGGTGCCGCGCCAGGACCAGATCCCCGGCTGGTTCGTCGGCCTGGATCCGCCCGAGCACGACCGGTTCCGCAAGGCGCTGATCCCGGAGTTCACCGTGCGCCGGATCCGGGCGATGCGCCCGGCGATCCAGGGCGTCGTGGACAAGGTCGTCGACGACCTGCTCGCGGGCGGCTCGGAGGCGGACCTGATCGCGGACTTCGCGCTGCCGATCCCGTCGCTGGTCATCTCCGCGCTGCTCGGTGTGCCGGTCGCGGACCGCGAGTTCTTCGAGTCACGGACCCGCACCCTGATCGCCATCCGCGCCTCGACCGACCAGCAGCGCGACCTGGCCAGCCGGGAGCTGCTGCGCTACATCAACCGGCTGATCGAGATCAAGTCGAAGTGGCCGGGCGACGATCTGCCCAGCCGGCTGCTGGCCGGCGGCGCGCTGGAGCCGCGGGAGCTGCCCGGTGTGCTGCTGCTCCTGCTGATCGCCGGGCACGAGACCACGGCCAACAACATCGGCCTGGGCATCGTGACGCTGCTGGAGAACCCCCGGTGGATCGGCGACGACCGCATCGTCGAGGAACTGCTGCGGCTGCACTCGGTCGCCGACCTGGTGTCGCTGCGGGTGGCCGTCGAGGACGTCGAGATCTGCGGTCAGATGATCAGGGCGGGCGAGGGCGTCGTGCCGCTGGTGGCCGCGGCCAACCACGACGAGACGGTGTTCGGCTGCCCGCACCTGTTCGATCCCGGACGCAGCGCCCGGCAGCACGTCGCGTTCGGCTACGGCGTGCACCAGTGCCTCGGGCAGAACCTGGTCCGGGTGGAGATGGAGCTGGCGTACCGGACGCTGTTCGAGCGGATCCCCGGACTGCGGCTCGCGGTCGGCGAGCAAGGCCTGCCCTACAAGTACGACGGAGTCCTGCACGGACTGCACGCACTGCCGGTCCGCTGGTAGGCCTACCAGCCACATCCCTGGAGGACGAGTTGCGTATCACGGTGTCGACCCAGACCTGCGTCGGCGCGGGCCAGTGCGTGCTGTCCGCACCCGATGTCTTCGACCAGGACGACGACGGCGTGGTCGAGGTGCTGGACGCCGAGCCCGGCGCCGGCCACGCCGAGGCGGTGTACCTGGCCCGGGACCTGTGCCCGGCCGGGGCGGTCACTGTCGAGGACTAGCAATCCCCGTGCCGGCGCTCGGTTTGTATGAGCGACATCCCCGCGAGAAGGAGACTTGCCGTGACCATCGCCGATGACGTGACCACTGCGTGGCTGCGCCGCTACCACCCGAACCCGGGACGGCCGGTGCGACTGGTCTGCTTCCCGCACGCGGGCGGATCGGCCAGCTTCTACCATCCGGTCTCCGCCGCGCACCGAGCAACGGCCGACGTCGTCTGTCTCCAGTACCCGGGACGGCAGGACCGCCGCCTGGAGACCTGTCACACCAGTATCGCCTCCTTGGCGGACGCCGTCGTCGCCGAGCTGCGCGTGCTGAGCCCGAAACCGACGGTGTTCTTCGGGCACAGCATGGGAGCCATCCTCGCGTACGAGGCCGCGCTGCGGCTCGAACGCACGCTCTCCGGACCGCACACGGTGGTCGCCTCCGGCCGCCGGGCACCCTCGACGGTACGTGCCGAGACCGTCCACGCACGCGACGACGAGGGCGTCATCACCGAGCTGAGGCGCCTCAACGGGACCGTTTCCGGCCTGCTCGGCGACGACGAGATCCTCCGGATGGCGCTGCCCGCGATCCGCGCGGACTACGAGGCCATCGAGACGTACCGGGGTGCCCCGGACGCCCGGCTGAAGGCCGGCATCACCGTCCTCACCGGACACGCCGACCCGCTCACCACCACCGACGAGGCCGCAGCCTGGCAGCGCCACACCGCGGGCCCCTTCCGGATGGCCGGATTTCCCGGCGGTCACTTCTTCATCGCCGCACACCAGGCCGCGGTGAACGCCGAGATCGCCAGGGACCTGGCCGCCGCCCACCGAGCCGCCGTCACGCCCGTCGGCTGACCCTCCGCCGCTCCGAGGACCAGGTTAGGAACCGCACATGCGCACGCTGCTGGTCGACAACTACGACTCGTTCACGTACAACCTCGTCCACTACCTGGCCGAGGTGAACGGCCGACGACCCGAGGTGATCCGCAACGACGACCCGGCGTGGCGGCCCGAGCGGCTGTCGGAGTTCGACAACGTGGTTCTCTCCCCCGGCCCCGGCACCCCGCACCGGCCGGCGGACTTCGGCCTCTGCGCCGCCATCGCCGCCGAGGGCCGGCTGCCCGTACTCGGCGTCTGCCTCGGGCATCAGGGCATCGCCCTGGCGCACGGTGCGCAGGTGAGCCTGGCGCCGGAACCACGTCACGGCCGCGTCTCGCTGATCCGCCATGACGGCACGGAGCTGTTCGAGGGCCTGCCGTCCCCGCTCGAGGTGGTCCGTTACCACTCGCTGGCCGTCACCGGCGTGACCGGCGATCTGGAGGCGACCGCCTGGGCCGACGACGGCGTCGTCATGGCGCTGCGGCACCGCAACCTGCCGTTGTGGGGCGTGCAGTTCCATCCCGAGTCCATCGGCACGGTCGGCGGCCGCCGGCTGCTGGCCAACTTCGGCCGGCTGACCGAACGGCACCGCGGGACGCGGGAGACCATCGAGGTGGTCGCACCGGCGGCCGGCCCCGCCATCGCCGAGTCCGCACGGCGCCGCCGGCTCGAGGTACTCGTCGAGGCGATGGGCACCCGCTGGGACGCCGAGGTGGTGTTCGACACGCTTCTGCGAGGCGGAGAGCACCCGTACTGGCTGGACAGCAGCCGGACCGGAGGCCCCGGCGAGGTGTCGGTCATGGGTGACGCCGGCGGCCCGCTGGCCCGGATCGCCTCCGCCGACGTCGCCGCCGGAACCGTCACGATCCGCGCGGCGTCCGGTACGGAGGTGTTGTCCGGTGCCTTTCTCGACTGGCTGGAGGCCGATCTCCGGTCACTCGACACCCGGGTGCCGTTCCTCCCGTTCGACTTCGGACTCGGCTGGGTGGGCGCGCTCGGCTACGAACTGAAGGCCGAGTGCGACGGCGACCTCGGGCACCCGTCGGCCGAGCCGGACGCCGTCATGGTCTTCGCCGACCGGGCGATCGTCCTCGACCACCGCACGCGGTGCACCTACCTGCTCGCCCTGGCCGAGGACGGCGACGAGGCCCCGGCACGCGCGTGGCTGGCCGACACCGCCGCGGCGCTGCGGTCACTCACCGGCCGTGAGCCCGAGCCGTGCGACGGGCCGCCGGACGCGGTGACCTCCCGGCTGCGCCTGCGGCACGATCGGGAGGCATATCTGGCCCTGATCGAGCGGTGCCAGGAGGAGATCCTCCACGGCGAGACGTACGAGGTCTGCCTCACCAACATGATCGAGGCGGACACCGACCTGGACCCCTGGCAGGCATACCGTTTCCTGCGCCGGTACAGCCCCGCGCCGTTCGCCGCGTTCCTCGACTTCGGTGGCGTGTCCGTGCTCAGCACGTCACCGGAGCGGTTCCTCCAGATCGACCGGCACGGCGACATGGAGTCCAAGCCGATCAAGGGAACCCGGCCGCGAGGGCGTACGGCGGAGGAGGACGCCCTGCTGGTCGAGGATCTCGCGCTGAGTGAGAAGGACCGCGCCGAGAACCTGATGATCGTCGACCTGGTGCGGCACGACCTGGGCCGCCGCGCCGAGATCGGCTCGGTGCACGCGGCCAAGGTCTTCGACGTCGAGACGTACGCCACCGTGCACCAGCTGGTCAGCACCGTGCGGGCCCGGCTGGCCGCGGGTAGCACGTCGGTGGCCGGGGTGCGCTGCGCGTTCCCGGGCGGCTCGATGACCGGCGCGCCGAAGATCCGCACGATGCAGATCATCGACCGGCTGGAGGCGGGTCCGCGCGGCCTCTACTCGGGCGCGATCGGGTACTTCTCGCTGACCGGTGCCGCCGATCTGAGCATCGTGATCCGCACGGTGGTGCTGCACGACGGCCATCTGCGCTACGGCGTCGGCGGAGCGATCATCGCGTTGTCCGATCCCGCGGCCGAGTACGAGGAGACCGCCGTCAAGGCCCGTCCCGTGCTCACCCTGCTCGGTGCGGAGTTTCCCGAGCGCGGAGCCGCGCCCGCCTTCGCCCAGGCCTGACCTTCGGAGACACCATGCCGATCACGACCGCGGACTACCATCTGGACCCGCCCGAGGAACTCGTCCACCATCTCGGCGGATACACCCTGCCCGCCGTGTTCGCCGCCGCGGTGGCCGCCGACCCGGACGCGGTCGCGCTGCGGGAGGGGGACCGGTCGTCCACGTGGCGCCAATGGCGTACCGAGGTGGACGCGGTGGCGTGTGCGCTCCAGGCGGCGGGCGTCGGACCCGGTGACGTGGTCGCCGTCCAGCTGCCGAACGGCACCGGCTTCCAGACGGTGCATCTCGCCGTCGCCGAGATCGGCGCGGTGCTGATGCCGGTGCACATGGGCAGTGGCACCCGCGACGTGCTCGCGTTGCTGCGCCGCGTCGACCCGGTCGCCTTCGTCCTGACCGCCGACGGGTCGGCGGCCGAGGTGCAGGCCGGGGTGCCGTCGTTGCGGGTCGTCCTCTCCCTGGACGCGTTGTGGACCGCCGCCGCGCGGTGGCAGGGGCACCGGCCGGAACCGGTCGAGGTACTTCCGGAGTCGCCCATGGTGCTGATCCCGTCGTCCGGCACCACCTCTCAGCGTCCGAAGATCTGCGTGCATCACCACGACGGGCTGCTGTCCAACATCGCCCCGGTGACCGCCGAGGCGGCCGAGTCCTTCGCGGCCGGCATCATCACCGCATGCCCGATGAGCCACCTCTTCGGCCTGCAGTCGGTCCACCATGCGCTGTTCGCCCGCTGTCCGCAGACCATCCTGGACGGCTGGGACGCGGACCGCTTCCTCGCACTCGGGCGGTCGGCGCAGCCGGGCGTGGTGTTCCTGGTCCCGACCCAGATCTACGACCTGGTCGCGCGACTCGCCGAATGCGGCGAGCCCGCCGGCTTCGCACCGCGGGAACTGCGCACCGCGGGTGCCGCCCTGCCGCCGGCCGCGGTGAGCGACGTCCGCACGGCGCTGGGCACCGCGGTCGTCGTCGTCTGGGGCATGTCGGAGCTGGGGACGGGAACGCGTACCCGTGCCGGCGACGATCCGATGGTGGCGGCCACCACGATCGGCCGGCCCGGCCCGGGTTCCGAGCTGCGGATCCGCGATTCCGACGGTGGTCCGGTTCCGGACGGCGTCGCCGGCGAGCTGCAATACCGGGGACCGAACCTGTTCCGCGGCTACTACGGCGACCGCGAACTGACCGCCGCGTCGCTCACCACGGACGGCTGGCTGCGAACCGGGGACATGGCCGCGGTCGGCCCGGAAGGCCGGATCGTCTTCCACGGCCGATCCGCCGAGATCATCAACGTGGGCGGCCGCAAGGTCAGCGCGGTGGAGGTGCAGAGCCTGCTCGCCGACCTGCCCGGTATCGGGCCGCAGGCGGTCGTCGCTCAGGCCGACCCTCGCCTCGGCGAGCTTCCGTGCCTGGTGGTCACCGAGGCTGCCCGCGGCCGCGTCGACATCGCGACGGTCACCGACTTCCTGCGCGGGCTCGGCGTCGCCGACTACAAGATCCCGCTCGACCTGATCTTCCTGCCGGAACTGCCGCGTACGCCCGCCGGCAAACTGCACCGGCGCGCGCTGGAGGATCTGCTGCGCACACGCCCGGATCGCCCGGCGGCGTACCCGGGCGACCTGCAGGACGCGCTGGACCTGGTCCTCGCCTGCGTCGCGGAGGTCGGTGAGGGCGTCGGCATCGGACCGGATGACAGCTTCCGCGGCGCCGGGCTGGACTCCATCCGGACGATCCGCCTGCGCAACGCGATCGCCGAGGCGACCGGCCTGAACCTGCCCACCACCATCGCCTTCGACCACCCCACCCCCATCGCCATGGCCCGGCATCTGGTCGGCCGGCACGAGAACGACCCGGTGCCGATCCGCACGGCCGGGCCCGGGGAACCGATCGCGATCATCGGCATGGCCTGCCGCCTGCCCGGAGCCGTCGGCTCCCCTGAGGAGCTGTGGAATCTGGTCACCGGCGGGGTGGACGCCATCTCCGCCTTCCCGGACGACCGCGGCTGGGACCTGGACACCCTGTTCGACGACGATCCGGACCACGCCGGCACCACGTACGCCCGCGAGGGTGGCTTCCTGCGCGACGCGGCCGATTTCGACGCCGGCTTCTTCGGCTTCTCCGCCCGCGAGGCACTGGCCACCGATCCGCAGCACCGGCTCATGCTGCAGGCGGCGTGGGAGGCGTTCGAGCGGGCCGGGATCGACCCGCAGACCGTACGGGGATCGCAGACCGGCGTCTTCACCGGCGCGATGTACCACGACTACGCCGGCGGGGCGGCCGGTGAGCTGGAGGGCCTGCTCGCCATCGGGCGCTCGGCCAGCGCCATGTCCGGCCGTATCGCCTACCAGTTCGGCCTGCACGGCCCGGCCATGACGATCGACACCGCCTGCTCGTCGTCGCTGGTCGCGCTGCACCTGGCCTGCCAGTCGCTGCGCCGTGGCGAGTCGTCGCTGGCGCTGGCCGGAGGCGCCGCGGTGATGGCCACCCCGGAATCGTTCGTGGAGTTCTCCCGGCTGCGCGGCCTGGCGCCGGACGGGCGGTGCAAGTCGTTCGGCGACGGCGCCGACGGCGCGGCCTGGTCCGAGGGCGCCGGACTGCTGCTGCTGGAGCGCCTGAGCGACGCCCGCCGCAACGGGCACCCGGTGCTCGCCGTGGTGCGCGGCTCCGCGGTGAACTCCGACGGCGCGTCGAACGGCCTGACCGCCCCGAACGGCCCGTCGCAGCAGCGCGTCATCCGGCAGGCCCTGGCCGACGCCGGGCTCTCCCCCGCCGACGTGGACCTGGTCGAGGCGCACGGCACCGGCACCGCGCTGGGCGACCCGATCGAGGCGCAGGCGATCCTGGCCACGTACGGCGAGGGCCGCCCCGCGGACCGTCCGCTGTGGCTCGGTTCGGTCAAGTCGAACATCGGCCATACCCAGGCGGCCGCCGGCGTCGCCGGGGTGATCAAAGCGGTGCTCGCCATGCGGCACGGAGTGCTGCCGCGAACCCTGCACGCGGAGGTCGCGTCCACGAAGGTGGACTGGTCGCGCGGCTCGGTGCGGCTGCTCACCGAGGCCCGGCCGTGGCCCGCCACCGATCGCCGCCGGGCGGCCGTGTCGTCGTTCGGGATCAGTGGCACCAACGCCCATGTGGTCCTCGAGGAGGTGCCTGCCACGGCGCCGGCGACGACCGGGACCGGCGCGGCGCCGTGGCTGCTCACCGCCCGCAGCGAGGCCGCCCTGCGGGCCCTGGCCCGCCGCCTCGCCGACCATCGGGCGCGGATGCCCGCCGCCACCGCCGACGTGGCATACGCGCTGGCGACCGGACGCGCGGTGCACGAGTATCAGGCCGTGATCACGGCGGCGGAGCAGCTCGACGCGCTCGCCGACGGGGCCGGCGGACCGCAGATCACCCGGCGTGAGTACGTACACGGCAAGCTAGGTGTCGTCTTCTCGGGGCAGGGCAGCCAACGCGCCGGAATGGGACGGGCGCTCGCCGCCCGCTTCCCGGTCTTCGCGGCCGCCTTCGAGGAGACCTGTGCACACCTCGGCGACATCGACTGGGACGACCTGCACCGCACCGGCGATGCGCAGCGGGCCATCTTTGCCTTCGAGGTGGCGCAGTACCGCCTGCTCGAGTCGTGGGGCGTACGGCCGGACGCGGTCGCCGGGCACTCGATCGGCGGCATCGTCGCGGCCCACGTCGCCGGGGTGCTGTCGCTGACCGACGCGTGCACGCTGGTCGCTGCGCGGGCCCGGCTCATGCAGGCGCTGCCGCCCGGCGGCACGATGATCGCCGTGCAAGCCGCCGAGGCGGACATCACGCTCACCGACGGGGTGTCCCTCGCGGCGATCAACGGCCCGGACGCCGTGGTGCTGTCCGGCGAGGCGACCGCGGTCGAGGCGATGGCGGCCGGCTTCGCACGGACCAAGCGGCTGAACGTCAGCCACGCCTTCCACTCGGCGCTGATGGAGCCGATGCTGGCCGACTTCCGTGCGGCCATCGAGGGACTCACCTACCATCCGCCGGCGCTGACGCTGATCTCGGACACCACCGGCGCGCCGGTCACCGAGGCCGGCCCCGAGCACTGGGTGCGGCACGTGCGCGACACGGTCCGCTTCGCCGACGTGGTCACCACGCTCAAGGGCCAGCGGGTCACCACCTTCCTCGAGGTCGGGCCGGACGCGGTGCTCGCGCCCGCGATCGAGGGCACGGTCATCCCCGCCGCCCGCCGGGACCGCGCCGAGGACTCGGCGCTGTTGGAGGCGGTCACCCGCCTGCACGGCGCCGGCGTACGGGTGGACTGGGCCGCGGTGCTGCCCGGCGCGCGGGCCGTGCCGCTGCCGACGTACGCGTTCCAGCACCAACGGTATTGGGTCTGCGCCGCCCCGTCCGCGTCGCTGAGCATCCCCGAGCCGGCCGTGGCGGCCGCGCCGTCGCTGACGACCCGCCTGGCCGGGCTCGGCGAGGTCGAGCAGGACGATGTGGTCCTCGGCATCGTCTCCGCCGAGCTCCAGGCGGTGCTGGGCGACGGCATCCCTGCCGTGATCGACCCCTCCCGTCCGCTCGTCGAGCTGGGCATCACCTCGGTCAACGCGATCGAGCTGCGCAATCGGCTGATGGCGCGGACCGGGGTGACCATGCCCGCCACGCTGGTGTTCGACCACCCGACGCCGAACGCGGTCGTGCGGCTGATCCGCAAGTCCCTCGCGTCCACCGCGGAGACCTCGGTGGACGAGTTGATCACCCGCCTGGAGCGCAGGCTGGCCGACGGGGCGACCCTGGACGCGGCGGCGTCCGGGCGGTTGCGGGCGCTCGCGGGCGGACGCCTGGATCTTGACTCCGCCAGCGACGACGAGCTGTTCCGCCTGATGGACGACGCGTCCTGATCAGACGCGGGTGGCGACCACGTAGTGCGGGTAGCCGAACTGGTCGGTGTGCAGCGCGATGTCCGTGAAGCGGTCGTCCGCGGCGAACAGCGCCGGCATCGTCTCGCCGTGCAGGTGGCCGTGTTCCAGAACGAGCCGGCCGCCGGGCCGCAGCAGTCGGGCCGCGGTGTCGATGACGCCGCGGATCACCTCCAGGCCGTCGCCGCCGGCGAAGACGGCGATCCGCGGCTGGTGCACCGCGAACTCGGGCGGAAGCTGCGCCTGCTCGGGCACGAACGGCGGGTTCGACACCACCACGTCCACCGTGCCGTCCAGATCGGCCAGCACGCCGGGACGCGTGACATCGCCCCGGTGCAGGTGGATGCCGGTGTCGCCCCCGGCCACGCGCTCGGCGGCGTTGAGCTCGGCGAAGCCGTACGCCTCCTCGTCGATCTCCACCGCGTGCACCTCGGCGTCGGGGCGGCGGTGGGCGATCACCAGGGCGTGCGCCCCGGCGCCCGCGCACAGGTCGACGACCACGGGCGCGGTGACGCCGGTGAGGTGGGACAGGACGGGCTCAACAACGTCGCTGAAGTCACGCCGGGGCACGAAGACGCCTGCGCCGACCCGTAGCTCCAGCCCGGCGAACGGGGCCACACCGGTCAGATAGGCCATCGGCACTCCGGAGACGCGGCTGCGGGTGAGGCGCTGGAACTCGTCGGTGGTCTGCTCGTCCGGCTCGCCGTCGCGATCGATGTCCGCGACGTCGATGCCGGCCGCAAGCGCGTACAGCTCCTCGGCGTCGCGGTGCGGGGTGGGGCTCATGCCCTCCGCTATCGGACCGACCGCCGCGTCGATGAGTGTGCCGATGGTCATGGCTTGCTCCCTCGGGAAGGTCAGGAGAGTCCCAGTTCGTTGTCGAGCAGGGCGAAGACGTCGTCGTCGGAAGCGCTGTCGAAGTCGAACGACTGCTCCTCGCCGGAGCGTGAGCGCAGGTCGTTCCACTTGGTGCGCAGCACCTCGAGCCGTCCGGCGATCTGTTCGTGCTGCCTCTCGGAGGCGTCGATCTCGCCGAAGGTGCCTTCCAGGCGTTCCAGCTCGGCCAGCAGGGCCTCGCTGCCGGACACGGGCGCCGGGGCCACCTGCGCGTGCAGATAGGCCACCAGCTCGTCCGGCGTCGGGTGGTCGAACAGCAGGGTGGCGGGTAGCCGCACTCCGGTGAGCGCGGTGAGCCGGTTACGGAGCTCGACCGACGTGAGCGAGTCGAATCCGAGGTCCTGGAACGCCTTGTCCGCCGCGATCCGTTCCGCGCCCGTGTGCCCGAGCACCACGGCCACCTGCGTCGCGACCAGGTCCAGCAGGGTTTCCCGCCGCTCCGGCACGGACTGTCCGGCAAGCCGGCGGGCCAGGTCGGCGCCGCCGTCCCCGGCCGCGGAGGCCCGCTTCGCCGGGGTGCGGACGAGCCCGCCGAGGATCGCGGGTACCTCGCCGCGTGCCCGCAGGGCGGCCGGGTCGAGCCGCACCGGCGCCACCGTGGCGGCGCCTGTGGTCAGGGCCGCGTCGAACAGGTCCAGGCCCTGCTCCACGGTGATCGGCGGCATGCCGCCCTTCGCCATCCGAGCCACGTCCTCGTCGCTGAGCGTTCCGGTCATCCCGCCGGTGCGCACCCACGGTCCCCAGGCGAGTGAGGTGGCGGGCAGGCCGTTCGCAGCGCGTTCGGCGGCGAGGGCGTCGAGGAATGCGTTGCCCGCGGCGTAGCTGGCCTGCCCGGGGTTGCCGAGCAGGCCCGCCATCGACGAGAACAGCACGAAGACGTCGAGGTCCTTCGTGGCCTTGTGCAGGTTCCAGGCGGCGTCCACCTTGGGACGCAGCACGGCGTCGAGGCGGTCCGGGGTGAGCGAGCCGATGACACCGTCGTCCAGGACGCCCGCCGCGTGGATGACCGCGCGCAGCTCCGGCAGGCTCGCGACGAGGTCCTCGACGGCGTCCCGGTCGGTGGCGTCACAGGCCACCACGCGGCCGGGCAGCTCGTCCGCGCCGGGCGTGTCCGGGCCCCGGCGGCTCACCAGGACCAGATCGGTGACGCCCTGGGCGGCCAGATGCCGGGCGATGGTCGCGCCGAGGCCGCCGGTGCCGCCGGTGATCAGGACGGTGCCGGCCCACCGGGTCGGTTCCGGGCCTGCCGTGGTCCGGGTCAGGCGAGGTGCGTACGGGCCGTCGGCAGCCAGGATCAGGTGCGGCTCGGTGGAGGTCAGCGCCGCCGCGGTGAGTGTCCCTCCGTCCAGCTCGATCAGTGCGAGCCGGTCCGGATTCTCCGTCTGGGCGCTGCGGACCAGGCCGCGCACCGCGGCTCCGGCCAGGTCGCCGGTGCGGGTGACCAGGACCAGCCGGGTCGCGGCGAAGCGGTCGTCGCTCAGCCAGTCCTGCAGCAGCGCCAGGACCCGCGCGGTCTCGGCGTGCACCGCATCCGCGGCGTCCGCACCCGGGGCAGCCGCGACCGGGGTCAGCACCACCTCGGTAGGCCCGGAGGCGGCCAGGGCGTCCAGGTCCGGGTACGCCTTGGCGTCCAGTCCGGCGAAGGCCTCCCCATCCGCGCCGAGCACGGCGGCCGACGCGGGACCGGTCTCCGGCAGCCGCGCCGCCCTCCGTTCCACGGTGTAGAGGTCGCGGGCGCTCAGCGCGCTCGCGTCCCACGGCCTGGTGATCAGCGAGGTGACCGTGGCCACCGGAGCACCCGCCGGGTCCACGACCGCCAGGGCGAGGGCGTCGCCGGTGCGGCGCAGCCGGACCCGGACCGTGGTGGCGCCCTCGGCGTGCAGGGTGACGCCCTGCCAGGCGAACGGGACACCGGCCGGGCCCTCGCCGCCGGCCGCCATGACCGCGTGCAGGCAGGCGTCGAACAGGGCCGGGTGCAGGCCGTAGCGGTCCGCACCGGCATCGTCCGGCAGGGCCACCTCGGCGTACAGGTCGTCGCCGTCGCGCCAGGCCGCGCGCAGGCCCTGGAACAGCGGCCCGTACGCGAACCCGGCGTCCGCCATCCGCTCGTACGCGCCGGTCAGGTCGATCCGTTCGCCGGTGACGGTGAAGGTCTCCGCGGCGCCTGCCGCGCCGAGCACACCGTTCGCGTGCTCGGTCCAGTCGCCGTTCGGGTCGTTCTCGGGGCGGGAGTGCACCGCGACCGGACGGCGGCCGGTGTCGTCCGCCGCGCCGACGCTGACCCGCACCTGCAGGGCGCCGCGCTCGGGCAGCGCCATCGGCGTGGCCAGGGTGAGCTCCTCGACGCCGGGGGCACCGGCCCGGGCGCCGGCGTGCAGCGCCAGCTCGACCAGGGCGGTGCCGGGCACGAGCACGCTGCCGAACACCTCGTGGTCGGTGATCCACGGCTGGGCCTGCGCGCAGAGCCGGCCGGTGAACAGGTAGCCGTCCGAGGTGACCAGGTCGAGGGCGGCGCCGAGCATGGGATGCCCGGCGTCGCTCAGGCCGGCCCGGCGCACGTCGCCACCGGGCATCGCCGAGCCCTGCGGCCAGAACCGCTGGTGCTGGAAGGCGTACGTGGGCAGGTCGACGCGGCGGCCGTGGCCGATCACCGTGGCCCAGTCGACCCGCAGGCCGACGGTCCAGGCCCGGGCGACGGCGGTGAGCAGGGTGGTGACCTCGTCACGGTCGCGGCGCAGCGTCGCGATGCCCTCGGTCATCGCGGACAACACACCGTCAGGGCCCACCTCCAGGAACCGCTCCGCGCCGGTGGCCGCGATCCCATCAGCGAAGCGCACCGCCTCCCGCACGTGCCGCACCCAGTACGCCGGATCCGTGAACAGCGTCGTCTCGATCTGCCCCGTCACGTTGGAGACCAGCGGGACCGACGGCTCGTTCAGCGTCAAACCCGCCACCACCGCAGCGAACTCCGGCAGCATCGGGTCCATCAACGCCGAATGGAAAGCATGACTGACCTTGAGACGCCTGGCCCGGGCGAAACCGGCCGCGACCGCCTCGACCGCCGCCGCCTCCCCGGACAGGACCACCGCATCCGGGCCATTGACGGCCGCGATCGACACCCCCTCCACAGGCGACACATCCGACTCGGCAGCCTGCACGGCGATCATCACCCCACCGGCCGGAAGCTCCTGCATCAGCCGCCCGCGGGCAGAGACGAGCGTGCACGCATCCTCCAGAGAGAACACCCCGGCGATGTACGCGGCGGCGATCTCCCCGACCGAGTGCCCGATCAAGACATCCGGCTTCACACCCCACGACTCGAGAAGCCGGTAGAGGGCCACCTCGACCGCGAAGATCGCCGGCTGGGCGTTACCCGTGGAATCCAGATCCTCCCAGTCGATGGCGAGGTTCTCGACCACCGCGTCGAAGGCAGCGGCGAACACCGGATACCGCTCATACAACCCACGACCCATGCCCACGCGCTGCGAACCCTGACCGGTGAACATGAAGGCCGTACGGCCGGTGCGCGCCTCCCCCTCGATCAGGGTGTCACCCAGCAGCACCGCGCGGTGCGGGAACTCGGACCGGGTGGTGGCGAGCGACCAGCCGACGTCGCGAGGGTCCGCGTCGACGGCGGCGAGGCGGGCGAGCTGGTCGCGGCGCGCCGCCGGGCTCCTGCCGGACACCGGCCAGGGCACGATGCCGTCGGCCTTCGTGAACGACGCGGACGTCGCGACGTCGGCCGGCTGTTCGAGGATGACGTGCGCGTTGGTGCCCGAGATGCCGAACGACGAGACACCGGCCCGGCGCCGGGCCGACTCCGGCCACGCCATGTTCTGCCGCGCCAGCGACACCGCACCGGCCTCCCAGTCCACGTGCGACGACGGCGCATCCACATGCAGCGACTGCGGCACCACCCCGTGCCGCATCGCCATCACCATCTTGATCACACCCGCGACACCCGCAGCCGCCTGCGTGTGCCCGATGTTCGACTTCACCGAACCCAGCAACAAAGGCAGCTCACGATCCCGGCCATACGCCGCCAGCAACGCCTGCGCCTCGATCGGATCACCCAACGTGGTACCGGTACCGTGCGCCTCCACCACATCCACGTCCCGGGCACTCAGACCGGCGTTGGCCAGGGCCTGCCGGATCACCCGCTGCTGCGACGGCCCGTTCGGCGCGGTCAACCCGTTCGACGCACCATCGGAATTGACCGCCGAACCCCGCACCACGGCGAGGATGCGGTGCCCGTGCCGCAGCGCGTCGGAGCGCCGCTCCAGCACCAGAACGCCGACACCCTCGGCCCAGCCGACCCCGTCGGCCGCGTCCGCGAACGGCTTGCACCGCCCGTCCGCCGCCAGGCCACCCTGCCGGGAAAACTCGACGAACGTGGTAGGGGTCGACATCACCGTCACCCCGCCGGCCAACGCCAGACTGCACTCCCCCGCCCGCAACGCCTGCGCGGCCAGATGCAACGCCACCAGCGACGACGAACAGGCCGTATCCACCGTGACCGCCGGACCCTCGAAACCGAACGTGTACGAAACCCGGCCCGAGGCGATGCTGCCCGCGCTGCCGCTGCCCTGGTAGCCCTCGTACTGGCCACCGCCCAGCAGGTTCGCGTAGTCGTTGTACATGACGCCGGCGAAGACGCCGGTCTGCGAGCCGCGCAGGGTGTGCGGATCGATGCCGGCCCGCTCCACCGCCTCCCACACCGACTCGAGGAGCAACCGCTGCTGCGAATCGGTGGCCAGGGCCTCCCGCGGGCTCATCCCGAAGAACTCCGGGTCGAAGCCGGCCGCGTCGTGCAGGAAGCCACCCCACCGGGTGTACGAGGTGCCCGGCTCGTGGCGGTCGGTGCTGTAGAGCCTGTCCACGTCCCAGCCCCGATCGGCCGGGAAGTCACCGACCGCGTCCACGCCCTCGAAGACCAGGTCCCACAAACCCTCCGGTGAGGTGACACCACCGGGGAAGCGGCAGGCCATGCCGACGATGACGACCGGGTCGTCCGACACCGGCGGCAACACCGCGGCGGGAGCAACCATCTCGGCCACCGTGCCGAGCAGCTCGTCACACAGGTAGGCGGCCAGGGCGGCGGCGTTCGGGTAGTCGAACACCACGGTGGCGGACAGGCGCAGCCCGGTGGCGGCGCCGAGACGGTTGCGCAGTTCGACCGCGGTGAGCGAGTCGAAGCCGAGATCCTGGAAGGCCCGGCCGGGATCCACCTGGCCGGTGCCGGTGTGGCCGAGCACCTGGGCGATCTGGGCGCGGACGACGTCGAGCAGGGCCTCGGTGCGTTCCTGCGGTCCGAGTGCGGCGAGTCGTTGGATCAGGGCGGCCCCGCCCGCGGCCGCTGCCCGGCGCGACGGCCCGCGGACCAGGCCGCGCAGCATCGGCGGGACGTCGCCGAGGGCGCGCAGCGCGGCGGTGTCCAGGCGTACCGGGACGAGGGTGGCGGCGTCGATGGCGAGCGCGGCGTCGAACAGGGCGAGACCCTGTTCCTCGGTCAGCGGCGGCAGGCCGCCGCGGGTCATCCGGGCCACCTCCTCGTCGGTCAGTTCGGCGGTCATGCCGCCGGAGCGGACCCAGGGTCCCCAGGCCAGCGACGTGGCCGGCAGGCCGTCCGCGCGCCGGGACTCGGCGAGCGCGTCCAGGTAGGCGTTTGCGGCCGCGTAACTGGCTTGTCCGGGGTTGCCGAGCAGGCCGGCGACCGAGGAGAACAGCACGAACGCGGACAGGTCCCGGTCACGGGTGGCGGCGTGCAGATTCCAGGCCGCAGTGATCTTGGGCTGCAGGACCCTGTCGGCCCGCTCGGGAGTGAGCGACTCGATGACACCGTCGTCCAGGACGCCGGCCGCGTGGATGACCGCACGCAGGTCCGGCAGGTCCGCGATCAGGGCGTCCACCGCCGCCCGGTCGGTGACGTCGCAGGCGACCACGCGGCCGGGCAGCTCGCCGGCGCCGGGCGTGTCCTGGCCGCGGCGGCTCACCAGGACCAGATCGGTGACGCCCTGACCGGCCAGATGCCGGGCGATGGTCGCGCCCAGGCCGCCGGTGCCGCCGGTTATCAGGACGGTGCCGCTCAGCGGGTCCGGCTCCGACGTCGCGGCCGGGACACGGGCCAGGCGCGGGGCGGTGGCGACGCCGTCGTGCAGGGCGAGGCGGGGCTCGTCGGTGGCCAGGGCGGTTTCCGGTACGTCACCGCCGGTCTCGATCAGGCCGAAGCGGCCGGGATGCTCGGACTGGGCCGAGCGGATCAGCCCGGACACGGCCGCCCCGGCCAGGTCGCCGGGGCGGGTCACGAAGACCAGCCGGTGCTCCGGGTCCGCGTCGGCCAGGAACGCCTGCACCCGGCCGAGCGCGTCCAGGACCGCCGCACGGGGTTCGGTGCCCGCCTCGACCACGGCCACGGTGGCCGCGGCGGTGGCGTCCGGCAGACGCACCGGCACCCAGTCCACGCGGTACAGCGGGTCGGTGGCGGTGATCCGCTGCGGGGCGCGTACGCGCAGCGAGTCTGCCGAGGCGATCGGTGTACCGGCCGGGTCGGCCACGGCAATGGCGAAGCCGTCCCCGATCCGGGTGAGGCGGACCCGGGCGGTGGCGGCGCCGGTGGCGTGCAGGGCTACGCCGTGCCAGGCGAAGGGGATGCCCGCGGGGCCGTCGGCGGCGTCCAGCATGAGGGCGTGCAGGGCGGCGTCGAACAAGGCCGGGTGCAGGCCGTACCGCTCGTCGTCGGCGCCGTCCGGGAGGGTGACCTCGGCGTACACGTGCTCGCCGTCGCGCCAGGCGCCGCGCAATCCCTGGAAGACCGGGCCGTAGACGAATCCGCCGTCGGCGAGCCGGTCGTAGAGGCCGTCGACGCCGACGGGTTGCGCGCCGGGCGGCGGCCAGACGGCCACCTCGAAGGCGACCGGGCTGCGGGTCGCGCCGAGCAGGCCGGTGGCGTGCTCGGTCCAGACCGCGTCGGTGTCGCCGTCCGGGCGCGAATGCATGGTCACCGCGCGGCGGCCGGAGCCGTCCGGGGCGCCGACCCACACCTGCACCTGCACGGCGCCGCGCTCGGGCAGGACCAGCGGCGCGGCGAGGGTGAGCTCGTCCAGGCCGGGGGTGCCGGCCTCGGCGCCGGCGTGCAGGGCCAGCTCGACCAGCGCGGTGCCGGGCAGCATGACCGTGCCGTGCATCTCGTGGTCGGTCAGCCACGGTTGGGCGGTGGTGGACAGGCGGCCGGTGAACAGCAGCGCGTCGGAGCCGGGCAGGCTGGTGGCGCCGCTGAGCAGCGGGTGCCCGGACGCGTCCAGGCCGGGCACGGCGCCGCCGAGGGTCATGCTGGCCGGCCAGAAACGCTGGTGCTGGAAGGGGTAGGTGGGCAGATCGATCCGACGTCCGACGTCCACGACCGCGGCCCAGTCGACGTGCTGCCCCTGCGCGTAGAGCGCGCCCACTGCCGTGAGCAGGGTGGTTGTCTCATCACGGTCACGGCGCATCACCGGGACACCCTCGGCCACCGCCGACAGCACCGCGTCCGGACCCACTTCCAGGAAGCATGCCTCACCCGCGGCCGCAACTGCGTCGGCGAAGCGGACCGCCTCGCGTACGTGCCGGACCCAGTACTCCGGGTCGGCGAACAGGTCGGTCTCGACCCGTCCGGTCACACCGGAGACCAGAGCGACCTTCGGACGGCTCAGGGTCAGCACGTCGACCACCTGCCGGAAGGCGTCGAGCATCGGGTCCATCAACGCCGAGTGGAATGCGTGCGACACCCTCAACGCCGTGCTACGCCCCGGGATCTGCTCTCGGACCTTCTCCACGGCATCCTGCACACCCGACAGCACGACCGCGTTCGATCCGTTGACGGCGGCGATGTCCACCCCGTCGACCAGAAGGGACCGAACCTCCTCCTCGGACGCCTCGACCGCGACCATCACCCCGCCGGCCGCAAGTTGCTGCATCAGGCGACCACGAGCCGAGATCAATGTGCAGGCATCCACCAAGTTCAGGACTCCGGCGAGGTGTGCGGCCGCGATCTCACCGACCGAGTGGCCGAGCATCACGTCCGGCGTGATCCCCCACGACTCCAGGAGACGGTAGAGCGCGACCTCGACAGCGAAGATGGCCGGCTGCGCGTTGCCGGTGGAGTCCAGGTCGTCCCAGTCGATGTTCAGGTGCTCGGTCACCGCGTCGAAGGTCTCGGCGAACACCGGGTATCGGGCGTACAGTGACCGGCCCATGCCGGCGCGCTGCGAACCCTGACCGGTGAACATGAGCGCCAGGCGGCCGTCGGCGGCCAGGGAGGGCTCGACCGTGGCCAGGGCGGCGCGCAGCTCGTCGCGCGTCGTGCCGACGACCACCGCGCGGTGGTCCAGGGCGGCACGGGTGGTGAGGCTGCGGGCGATGTCGGCCGGGTGGGCGTCCACGGCGGCGATCCGGGTGGCCTGCTCGCGCAGCGCCTGCGGGGACCGGGCGGACAGCACCCACGGGACGACCGTGCCGGCCGGCTCCGGCTCGGCCGGGGTGGGCGGGACGGACTCGATGATGACGTGCGCGTTGGTGCCGGAGATGCCGAACGAGGAGACGCCCGCGCGGCGCGGCCGGTCGTCGCGGCGCCACGGCCGCGCCTCGGTCAGCAGCTCGACCGCGCCCGCCGTCCAGTCCACCTCGGACGAGGGCTCGTCGATGTGCAGGCTGGCCGGAAGCGTCTCCTGCCGCATCGCCATGACCATCTTGATCACGCCGGCCACGCCCGCGGCGGCCTGGGTGTGGCCGATGTTGGACTTGACCGAGCCCAGGTAGAGGGGCTCGCCGCGGTCCTGCCCGTACGTGGCGAGCAGCGCCTGCGCCTCGATGGGGTCGCCGAGCGTGGTGCCGGTGCCATGCGCCTCCACCACGTCGACGTCGGCGGCGGTGAGGCCGGCGTGGGCCAGCGCGTGCCGGATCACCCGGCGCTGGGACGGCCCGTTCGGGGCGGTCAGCCCGTTCGAGGCCCCGTCCTGGTTGACCGCCGAGCCCCGCACGACGGCGAGGACCTCGTGGCCGTTGGCCCGCGCGTCGGAGAGCCGTTCCAGGACCAGGAAGCCGGCTCCCTCGGCGAATCCGGTGCCGTCCGCCGCGGTGGCGAACGACTTGCACCGGCCGTCCGGGGACAGGCCGCCCTGGCGCCCGAACTCGGCGAACACGCCGGGGGTGGACAGCACGGTGACGCCGCCGGTGACGGCGAGGGTGCAGTCGTCCTGGCGCAGCGCCTGCACGGCCAGGTGCAACGACACCAGCGACGACGAGCAGGCGGTGTCCACGGCCACCGCCGGGCCCTCCAGGCCGAGCTTGTACGACACCCGGCCGGCGACCACGCTGCCGTTGCCGTCCGCGCCCGGATAATCGTGGTACATCACGCCGGCGAAGACGCCGGTGCGGCTGCCGCGCAGCGAGGTCGGGTCGATCCCGGCCCGCTCCAGCGCCTCCCAGGTCAGTTCCAGGGTGAGGCGCTGCTGCGGGTCCATGCCGAGCGCCTCGCGCGGCGAGATGCCGAAGAACGCCGGGTCGAACCCGGCCGCGTCGTCGAGGAACCCGCCGGTGCCGGCGTAGGTGCCGCCGTCCGGGGTACGCAGCGGGGTGAGGTCCCAGCCACGGTCGACGGGGAAGTCGGAGATCGCGTCGGCGCCCTCGGTGACCAGCCGCCACAGGTCCTCCGGGGAGGCGACCCCGCCCGGGAAGCGGCAGGACATGCCGACGATGGCGATGGGCTCCTGCGGGTCGGCGGCGCGGACCAGGGCGAGCTCCGGGTCGCGCCGCCCGGCCGGAACCAGCTCGGCGTCGATGAACCGGGCCACCGCGGCGGCGTTCGGCTCGTCGAAGACCAGGGTGGCGGGCAGCCGCAGGCCGGTCGCGGTGTTCAGTTGGTTGCGCAGCTCGGTGGCGGCCAGGGAGTCGAAGCCGAGCTCCTGGAAGGCACGGTCCGGGGCGATCGGGTCGGCCGATTCGTGGCCCAGCACGGCGGCGACGCGGGATCGGACGACCTGCAGGATCGCGCGGTGCCGCTCGGCCGGGTCCAGGCCGGCGAGCTGGGCCGCCAGGCCGGTGACCGGGGCCGCGGTAAGGGTCGCGGCGGCGCGGCGAGCGGCGGGGACGAGGTCGCGCAGCAGGGCCGGAACCTCGTCCGTCCGGGCGCGCAGAGCCGCCGTGTCGACCCGGATGGGCGCGACCGCGGGCCGGCCGGAGCGCAACCCGGCGGCGAACAGGGCGAGACCCTGCTCGTGGCTCAGCGGCGGAATGCCGAGTCCGGTCATACGCCGGCGATTGGCCTCGCCGAGCAGTTCGCCGAGGCCGGCGCCGACCTCCCACAGCGCGTACGCCATGGCGGTCGCCGGGCGGCCCTGGGCGTGGCGCAGCTCGGCGAGGCCGTCGAGGAACACGTTGGCGGCGGCGTAGTTGCCCTGCCCGCCCGTGAGGACGGTGCCGCCGGCCGAGGAGAACATGACGAACGCGGTCAGGTCCATGTCGGCGGTCAGCTCGTGCAGATACCAGGCGGCGTCCGCCTTGGGGGCGAGCACGGCGTCGAGGCGCTCGGGCGTCAGCGCGGTGATCAGTCCGTTGTCGCCGACCCCGGCCGCGTGCACCACGCCGGTCAGGTTCTCCCCGTCGAGAAGGGCTTGCAGAGCCGCACGGTCCGACACGTCACAGGCGACGACCCGCACCTGGGCACCGGCCGCGGTCAGCTCGGCCACCAGGTCGGCGGCGCCGGGCGCGTCGGGGCCGCGGCGGCTGGTGAGCAGCAGACGTCGGGCACCGTGCTCCGCGACGAGACGGCGGGCCACGACGGCGCCGATGCCGCCGGTGCCGCCGGTGATCAGGACGGTGCGGCCGGCGTCGAACTCCGGCATCGCGCCGTCCGCTGCCACGCGGGTCAGGCGGGGCACGAGGATCGCGCCGTCGCGGACCGCGAACTCCGGCTCGTCGACACCGTCCACCGACACGCTGCCATCGGAGTCGGCCAACACGATACGACCGGGATTCTCCGCCTGCGCGGCCCGGACCAGACCCCACACCGGCGTCTGCACCACGTCCGGCACCCGCGCCGCGACCGCATTACGGGTCACCACGACCAGACGCTCGACCGTGTCCGAGGCCAGATGCCGCTGCACCACCCCGAGCACCTCATGGGTCAACGCCCGCACCGCGGACGGCACATCACCGGCCGGAGTGACGACCTCGTGCACCACCGACGCAACCGCCTCGACGCCGGCCGGGACGGTTCGCCAGGTGACGGCGTACAGGGACTCGTCGCGGCTGAGCTGGTCGGCGGAGAGCGGGCGGCCCACCATCGAGGCGACGGACAGCACCGGGCGGCCGGTCGCATCGGCCAGGTCGAGGGCCATGCCGCCGGTGTCCGCGCGGCGCACCCGGATCCGCAGGGCGGTCGCGCCGATCGCGTGCAGGGTGACGTCGGTCCAGGCGAACGGGATGGACGTGGGTGCGCCGGCGTCGCCGAGCAGGCCGGGCAGGGTGGCGTGCATGGTGGCGTCGAGCAGGGCCGGGTGGATGCCGTAGCGGGCGGCGTCCGCGGCGGCCGGCTCGGGCAGGACCACCTCGGCGTAGATGTCGTCGCCGGCGCGCCAGGCCGCGCGCAGGCCCTGGAACACCGGTCCGTAGGCGTAGCCGTGCTCGGCGACGATGGCGTAGGCGTCGTCGACCGGGACCGTCCGCGCGCCGGGTGGCGGCCACGTGGCCAGGTCGAACGTGGGGGTGGGGGCGACGGCGGTGAGGGAGCCGGAGGCGTGGCGCAGCCACTCGTCGTCCCGGCGCGTGTGGATGGCCACGGTGCGGCGGCCGTCCTCGTCCGGGCCGACGGTGACCTGCAGCGGCAGCGGGCCGGTCAGCACCAGTGGGACGCCGAGGGTCAGCTCCTCCAGGTGCGGGGTGCCGCTGGCGGCGCCGGCGTGCAGGGCCAACTCGACCAGGACCGAGCCGGGCACCAGGGTGGCGCCGAGGACGGCGTGGTCGGCCAGCCACGGCTGGGCGTCCAGGGAGAGCCGGCCGGTGAACAGGCGCCCGCCGGTGCCGGGCAGGTCGAGCGCGGCGCCGAGCAGCGGATGCTCGTCGGCCCCGAAGCCGAGCGCGGCCGGGTCGGCGCTGCCGGTGGTCGCGTCGACCCAGTAGCGGCGGCGCTGGAACGGATAGGTGGGCAGGGCGACGCGAGCGCCGCTGACGACGGCGGCCCAGTCGACCCGCAGGCCGACGGTCCAGGCCCGGGCGACGGCGGTGAGCAGGGTGGTGACCTCGTCACGGTCGCGGCGCAGCGTCGCGATGCCCTCGGTCATCGCGGACAACACACCGTCAGGGCCCACCTCCAGGAACCGCTCCGCGCCGGTCGCCGCGATCCCATCAGCGAAGCGCACCGCCTCCCGCACGTGCCGCACCCAGTACGCCGGATCCGTGAACAGCGTCGTCTCGATCTGCCCCGTCACGTTGGAGACCAGCGGGACCGACGGCTCGTTCAGCGTCAAACCCGCCACCACCGCAGCGAACTCCGGCAGCATCGGGTCCATCAACGCCGAATGGAAAGCATGACTGACCTTGAGACGCCTGGCCCGGGCGAAACCGGCCGCGACCGCCTCGACCGCCGCCGCCTCCCCGGACAGGACCACCGCATCCGGGCCATTGACGGCCGCGATCGACACCCCCTCCACAGGCGACACATCCGACTCGGCAGCCTTCACGGCGATCATCACCCCACCGGCCGGAAGCTCCTGCATCAGCCGCCCGCGGGCAGAGACGAGCGTGCACGCATCCTCCAGAGAGAACACCCCGGCGATGTACGCGGCGGCGATCTCCCCGACCGAGTGCCCGATCAAGACATCCGGCTTCACACCCCACGACTCGAGAAGCCGGTAGAGGGCCACCTCGACCGCGAAGATCGCCGGCTGGGCGTTACCCGTGGAATCCAGATCCTCCCAGTCGATGGCGAGGTTCTCGACCACCGCGTCGAAGGCAGCGGCGAACACCGGATACCGCTCATACAACCCACGACCCATGCCCACGCGCTGCGAACCCTGACCGGTGAACATCATGGCGAGGGAGCCCTCGGTGGCGACGGACGGCTCGATGTTCTCCAGTGCGGCGCGTAGCTCGTCGCGGGTCTGCCCCATCACGACCGCCCGGTGGTCCATCGTGGCGCGCAGGGCCAGGCTGCGGCCGATGTCGGCGGGATCCGCGTCGACCGCGGCGATCAGCGCCGCCTGCTGGCGCAGGGCTTCCGGCGAGCGGGCGGACAGCACCCACGGAAGGACGCCCTCGGTGCGGGTGATCGCAGCCGGCGCCGTCGGCGGCGGCTCCTCGAGGACGACATGGGCGTTGGTGCCGCTGATGCCGAACGCGGACACCGCGGCCCGGCGCGGCCGGTCGCCGGTCTGCCACGGCCGGGCGTCGGTGAGCAGCTCGACGGCGCCCTCGGTCCAGTCCACGTGCGACGACGGCACCTCGGCGTGCAGGGTACGCGGCATCTCGCCGTACCGGATGGCCTGAACCATCTTGATCACGCCGGCCACCCCGGCGGCGGCCTGAGTGTGCCCGATGTGGGACTTGACCGTACCCAGCCGCAGCGGCTCGGTACGGTTCTGCCCGTACGTGGCCAGCAGCGCCTGCGCCTCGATGGGGTCGCCGAGGGTGGTGCCGGTGCCGTGCGCCTCGACCACGTCGATCTGGTCGGGGGTGAGACCCGCGTCGGCCAGCGCGGCGCGGATGACACGCTGCTGCGAGGGTCCGTTCGGGGCGGTCATGCCGTTGGAGGCACCGTCGGAGTTGACCGCCGAACCCCGGACGACCGCGAGGATCTCGTGGCCGTTGGCCTTCGCGTCGGAAAGCCGTTCCACGAGCAGCACACCGACGCCCTCGGACCAGCCGACGCCGTCGGCGGAGTCGGCGAACGCCTTGCAGCGCCCGTCGACGGACAGGCCGCGCTGGCGGGAGAACTCGATGAACATGCCCGGCGTGGCCATCACGGTCGCACCGCCGGCCAGGGCCAGGTCGCACTCTCCGGACCGCAGCGACTGTACGGCCAGGTGCAGCGCGACGAGCGAGGACGAGCAGGCGGTGTCGACGGTGACCGCGGGTCCCTCGAAGCCGAACGTGTAGGAGACGCGGCCGGAGACGACGCTGCCGCCGCTCGTGCCGCTCGGGGACACGTTGAGCGCATAGTCGTGGTACATGACGCCGGCGAAGACGCCGGTGGCGCTGCCCTTGAGGGTCGCAGGGTCGATCCCGGCGCGTTCCAGGGCCTCCCAGGACGTTTCGAGGAGCAGACGCTGCTGCGGGTCCATGTAGGTGGCCTCGCGCGGCGAGATGCCGAAGAAGGCCGGGTCGAAGTTGCCGGCGTCGTACAGGAAGCTGCCCTTGCGGGTGTAGCTCTTGCCCTCCCGGCCGGGTTCCGGGTCGTACAGGCCGTCGAGGTCCCAGCCCCGATCGGTCGGCAGATCGGCGACGGTGTCGGCGCCCTCGGAGACCAGCCGCCACAGATCCTCCGGGGAGGCGACCCCGCCCGGGTAGCGGCAGGCCATGCCGATGATGGCGATCGGCTCGTCGACGCGGGCCCTCACGGCCGGCCGGTCCGGCTGGGCGGCTGCGGCGGGGGTGCCGAGCCGGCTCATGATCTCGTCGGTGACCGCGCGGGCGTTCGGGTGGTCGAAGACCAGGGTGGCGGGCAGCCGCAGGCCGGTCGCGGTGTTCAGCTGGTTGCGCAGCTCGGTGGCGGCCAGGGAGTCGAAGCCGAGCTCCTGGAAGGCGCGGTCCGGGGCGATCGCGTCGGCGGAGCCGTGCCCGAGAACCGCGGCGACCTGCCCGCGGACCAGGGCGAGGATCTCCTGGTGCCCGGCGGTGGCGGCGGCCGGTGGGACGACGGCCGCGGCCGCGCGGCGGGCCGTGGGGGCGAGGCCCCGCAGCAGTGCCGGAACCTCGTCCGTCCGGGCGCGCAGGGCGGTCCTGTCGAGTTTGATCGGGGCGACGGCGGCCGGGACGGCGCGCAGCGCGGCGGCGAACAGGGCGAGCCCCTCGGTGCGGCCGAGGGCGGGCACGCCCTGGGCGGCCATCCGGCGGCGGTCCACGTCGGCGAGGTGCTGCCCGAGCCCGGCGTCCATGTCCCACAGGCCGAACGCCATGGAGGTGGCCGGCCGGCCCTGGGCGTGGCGTAGCTCGGCGAGGCCGTCGAGGAAGATGTTGGCGGCGGCGTAGTTGCCCTGCCCGGCCGTGAGGACAAGCCCGCCGACGGAGGAGATGAGCACGAACGCGGTCAGGTCCATGTCGGCGGTCAGCTCGTGCAGATACCAGGCGGCGTCCGCCTTGGGGGCGAGCACGGCGTCGAGGCGCTCGGGCGTCAGCGCGGTGATCAGTCCGTTGTCGCCGACCCCGGCCGCGTGCACCACGCCGGTCAGGTTCTCCCCGTCGAGAAGGGCTTGCAGAGCCGCACGGTCCGACACGTCACAGGCGACGACCCGCACCTGGGCACCGGCCGCGGTCAGCTCGGCCACCAGGTCGGCGGCGCCGGGCGCGTCGGGGCCGCGGCGGCTGGTGAGCAGCAGGCTACGCACACCGTTCCAGGCGACGAGGTGGCGGGCGATCTCGGCGCCGATGCCGCCGGTACCGCCGGTGACGAGCACAGGGCCGTCGAACGCGGGGGCGTCGACGGCGGGCTCGGTACGGACCAGGCGGGGCACGAGGATCGCGCCGTCGCGGACCGCGAACTCCGGCTCGTCGACACCGTCCACCGACACGCTGCCATCGGAGTCGGCCAACACGATACGACCGGGATTCTCCGCCTGCGCGGCCCGGACCAGACCCCACACCGGCGTCTGCACCACGTCCGGCACCCGCGCCGCGACCGCATTACGGGTCACCACGACCAGACGCTCGACCGTGTCCGAGGCCAGATGCCGCTGCACCACCCCGAGCACCTCATGGGTCAACGCCCGCACCGCGGACGGCACATCACCGGCCGGAGTGACGACCTCGTGCACCACCGACGCAACCGCCTCGACGCCGGCCGACGCCGGCTGCCACTCGACGGTGTAGAGCGGGGCGGACGTGATGGCCGCAAGCTGATCGGCGGTGACCGGACGGCCGGTCATCGACCGGACCGACAGCACCGGGCGGCCGGTGGTGTCGGCGACCTCGATCGTGGTGGCGTCGTCGCCGGGCTTGGTGAGCCGGACCCGGACCGCGGACGCGCCGACCGCGTGCAGGGTGACGTCCTTCCACGCGAACGGGATCATCGTCTGCTGCTCGCCGCTGCCCAGGATGACCGCGTGCAGGCAGGCGTCCAGCAGGGCCGGGTGGATGCCGAAACGGTCGGCGTCCGCGGCCGCACCGGGCAGGGCGACCTCGGCGTACAGGTCGTCGCCGGCCCGCCAGGCGGCGCGCAGGCCCTGGAAGGCGGGCCCGTACGAGTAGCCGTGCGCCCGGAACATGGCGTACGCGTCGTCGACCGGCACCGGCTGCGCGCCCGGTGGAGGCCACTCGGCCAGGGCGGCCGGGGCGACCGGGGTGCTCGCGGTGAGGAAGCCCTGCGCGTGGCGGGTCCACACTCCCTCGCGCCCGGAGTGGATGGTGACGGTGCGGCCACCGTCGTCGTCCGGGCCGACGCGGACCTGGATCTGCGCGGCGTCGCCGGCCAGCAGCGCCAGCGGTGCGGCCAGGGTCAGTTCTTCCAGGTGGGGCGTGCCCGCCTCGGTGCCGGCGCGCAGCGCCAGCTCGACCAGTGCGCTGCCGGGGACGAGCACGGAGCCGTGCACGGTGTGGTCGGCCAGCCACGGCTGCGAGTGGGTGGAGATACGCCCGGTGGCGATCAGGCCGCCGTCCTCGGGCAGGCGCACGGCCGCGCCGAGAAGCGGGTGGGCCACCTCGGACAGGCCGGCAGCTCCGACGTCACCGGCGGTCGCGACCAGCGGCGCGGGCCAGAAGCGCTGCCGCTGGAACGGGTACGTGGGCAGGTCGACGCGGCGGCCGCGGCCGATGACGGCGGCCCAGTCGATCGGCTGGCCCTGGGTGAAGAGGGCGCCGACCGCGGCGAGCAGGGTGGTGACCTCGTCACGGTCCCGGCGCATCGTCGGGGTGCCTCCGGTCATGGCGGACAACACCGCGTCCGGACCGACCTCGAGGTACCGGTCGGCGGTGGCGGCCGCGATCCCGTCGGCGAAGCGGACCGTGTCGCGGACGTGCCGTACCCAGTAGGCCGGGTCGGTGAACAGGTCGGTCTCCACCCGGCCGGTCACGTTCGAGACCAGCTGCATGGTGGGCACGAGCAGGGCGAGATCCGCGACGATCCTGCCGAAGTCGGCCAGCATCGGGTTCATCGACGCCGAGTGGAAGGCATGGCTGACGTTGAGCCGCTTGGTGCGCTCGAAGCGGGCCGCCACGGCGAGGACCGCGTCCTCGGCGCCGGACAGCACCACCGCCTCCGGGCCGTTCACGGCGGCCAGTGAGACCCCGTCGCTGAGCAGCGGCAGCACCTCGGCCTCGGACGCCTCGACGGCGATCATCGCTCCGCCGGCGGGCAGCGCCTGCATGAGCCGGCCTCGGGCGGTGATCAGGGTGCAGGCGTCGGGCAGGCTGAGCACGCCGGCCACATGGGCGGCGGCGATCTCGCCGACCGAGTGGCCCATCACCACGTCCGGAGTGATGCCCCACGATTCGAGGAGCCGGTAGAGGGCCACCTCGACCGCGAAGATCGCCGGCTGGGCGTTACCGGTGGCGTCCAGGTCGTTCCAGTCGATGTCCAGGTGTTCGGTGACCTCGTCGAGGGCGTGCTGGAAGACCGGATACCGGGCGGACAGGTCGCGGCCCATCGCGGCGCGCTGGGAGCCCTGACCGGTGAACATGAACGCGGTGCGGCCGAGCCGGGCGGTGCCCTGGACGAGTTGGTCGCCGATGCGGACCGCGCGGTGCGGGAGCCGGGCCCGGGTGGTGGCGAGCGACCAGCCGACGTCGCGCGGGTCCGCGTCGACGGTGGCGAGGCGGGCGAGCTGGTCGCGCAGGGCGCCCGCGGACTTGGCGGAGACGACCAGCGGGACGACCTCGCCGGTAGCGGGCCGCTCCTGCGGGTGTTCCTGCGGGTCGGGCTGTTCGAGGATGACGTGCGCGTTGGTGCCCGAGATGCCGAACGACGAGACACCGGCCCGGCGCCGGGCCGACTCCGGCCACGCCATGTTCTGCCGCGCCAGCGACACCGCACCGGCCTCCCAGTCCACGTGCGACGACGGCGCATCCACATGCAGCGACTGCGGCACCACCCCGTGCCGCATCGCCATCACCATCTTGATCACACCCGCGACACCCGCAGCCGCCTGCGTGTGCCCGATGTTCGACTTCACCGAACCCAGCAACAAAGGCAGCTCACGATCCCGGCCATACGCCGCCAGCAACGCCTGCGCCTCGATCGGATCACCCAACGTGGTACCGGTACCGTGCGCCTCCACCACATCCACGTCCCGGGCACTCAGACCGGCGTTGGCCAGGGCCTGCCGGATCACCCGCTGCTGCGACGGCCCGTTCGGCGCGGTCAACCCGTTCGACGCACCATCGGAATTGACCGCCGAACCCCGCACCACCGCAAGAACCTGATGACCATGACGCCGCGCATCCGACAGCCGCTCCAGCACCAGAACGCCGACACCCTCGGCCCAGCCGACCCCGTCGGCCGCGTCCGCGAACGGCTTGCACCGCCCATCCGCCGCCAGGCCACCCTGCCGGGAAAACTCGACGAACGTCCGCGGTGTCGACATGACCGTGACACCGCCGGCGACGGCCAGGTCGCACTCCCCTGCGCGCAGCGACTGCGCGGCCAGGTGGAGGGCGACCAGCGACGACGAGCAGGCCGTGTCGACCGTGACGGCAGGGCCTTCGAAACCGAACGTGTAGGAGACCCGGCCGGAGGCGATGCTGCCCGCGCTGCCGCTGCCCTGTTGTCCCTCGAACTGAGCCGGGTCGAGTGTGCCCGCGTAGTCGTTGTACATGACGCCGGCGAACACGCCGGTGGGGCTGCCCTTGAGAGTGGACGGGTCGATGCCGGCCCGCTCGAGGGCTTCCCAGGTGGATTCGAGGAGCAGCCGCTGCTGGGCGTCGGCGGCCAGGGCCTCCCGCGGGCTCATCCCGAAGAACTCCGGGTCGAAGCCGGCCGCGTCGTGCAGGAAGCCACCCCACCGGGTGTACGAGGTGCCCGGCTCGTGGCGGTCGGTGCTGTAGAGCCTGTCCACGTCCCAGCCCCGATCGGCCGGGAAGTCACCGACCGCGTCCACGCCCTCGAAGACCAGGTCCCACAAACCCTCCGGTGAGGTGACACCACCGGGGAAGCGGCAGGCCATGCCGACGATGACGACCGGGTCGTCCGACACCGGCGGCAACACCGCAGCGGGAGCAACCATCTCGGCCACCGTGCCGAGCAGCTCGTCACGCAGGAATTCGGCGAGCTGCCGGGCGCTGGGGTAGTCGAAGACCGCCGTGGCGGGCAGCCGCAGCCCGGTGGCGGCGCCGAGACGGTTGCGCAGTTCGACCGCGGTGAGCGAGTCGAAGCCGAGATCCTGGAAGGCGCGTTCCGGGTCGATCGCGCCGGCGCCGGAATGGCCGAGGACCACAGCGATTTCGGCGCGGACGACGTCGAGCAGGATCTCTCGTTGCTCCGCCTCCGGGCGGCCGGCGAGGCGCGGGGTGAGGTTCTGCGCGGCGACGCCGGTGGCCGCCGCGTTCCGCCGGGTGCGAGTGCGGATCAGGCCGCGCATCAGGGCGGGTACGTCGCCGTGGGCGCGCATCGCGGTCAGGTCCAGGCGGGCCGTGACGTACGCCGGGCCGCCGGCCGCGGCGGCGGTGTCGAACAGGGCGAGTCCGCGGTCGGTGCTGAGCTCGGGCATGCCGGAGCGGGCGATGCGGTCGGCGTCGGCTCCGCTGAGCGTGCCGGTCATGCCCAGCGCCCACGGTCCCCAGGCGAGCGAGGTGGCCGCCATGCCGTTCTCGTGGCGGAAGGCGGCGAGTGCGTCCAGGTAGGCGTTGCCCGCGGCGTAGTTGCCCTGCCCGGCGGCGCCGAACACGCCGGCGACGGACGAGAACAGGATGAAGGCGTCGAGGTCGCGGCCGAGGGTAGCGGTGTGCAGATTCCAGGCGGCATCCACCTTCGGAGCCAGCACCGTGGCAAGACGCTCACGCGTGAGCGAACCGATCACCCCGTCATCCAGCACACCCGCGCAATGAATCACCGCGCGCAGCTCCGGCAGACCCGCCACCAGCGCATCCACCGCCGCCTTGTCGGTGACGTCGCAGACGAGCACCCGGCCGGGCAACTCCCCAGCACCCGCAGCCTCCGGGCCACGACGACTCACCAGCACCAGATCAGTCACACCCTGACCGGCCAGATGCCGCGCAATCGCGGCACCGACGCCGCTGGTACCACCAGTGATCAGCACCGTGCCCCGCCACTCCGGCGGCTCTCCCACACCGGCGACGCGGGCCAGACGCGGCGCGTACGCCACACCATCACGCACCACCAGCTCAGGCTCCTCGCAGGCCAGCACCTCCGGCGTCGGCTCCCCCTCGATCAAAGTGATCCGGCCCGGATTCTCCGACTGCGCCGACCGCACCAGACCACGCACCGCCGCCGAAGCCAACTCCGCCGGGCGCAGGACCACCACCAGACGACGATCACCGGCCATCTTGTCCTGCAACAGACTCAGCGCCCACGCCGCAGCCTCGTGCACCGACCCGACCACGTCGTCGCCGACAGCCGGAACGTGCACGACATCGACATCGACATCGAGGTCGCCGGCGGCGGGTAGCGGTACCGCGACGTGCTCGACGCGGTACAGCGGGTCGGTGGCGGCAGTGGTCTGGACCGGGCGTACGACGAGGGAGTCGACGGTGGCGACCGGGTTACCCCGCGGGTCGGCGAGGGCGAGGGCGATGGTGTCGCCGTCGCGGGTCAGCCGGACCCGCAGCGCGGTCGCGCCGATGGCGTGCACGGCGACGCCCTGCCAGGCGAACGGGACGGCGGCCCGCTGCTCGCCGCTGTCGAGGGCCAGGATGTGCAGAGCGGCGTCGAACAGGGCCGGGTGCAGGAGATAGGACTCCGCGTCGGCCGGGAGCTCGACGTCGGCGTACAGGCGGTCTCCGTCGCGCCAGACGGCGCGCAGGCCCCGGAAGGCCGGGCCGTAGGAGAGGCCGGCCGCGGCCAGGGTGTCGTGGATGCCATCGATGGTGACCGGTTCGGTGCCGGTGGGCGGCCAGACGGTGGCGTCGAAGTCGGCGGGACGGGCGCCGGTGGTGAGGGTGCCGCAGGCGTGGTCGGTCCAGGCGCGCTCGCCGTCGGGGCGGGACCGGACGGTGAACGTACGCCGGATGTCGTCGCCGCCGAGGAGCACCTGCAACTGGACGCCGCCGGTCTCCGGGACGACCAGCGGGGCGGTGAGGGTGAGGTCCTCGACGACGTTGCAGCCGACCTCGTCGCCCGCCCGCGCGGCAATCTCCACGAACGCGGTGCCGGGGAGCAGGACCGTGCCCGCGACGGTGTGGTCGGCGAGCCACGGCTGAGTACGCCGCGACAGCCGGCCGGTGAAGAGGAGGTCGCCGTCGGGCAGCTCGACGCTGGCGCCGAGCAGCGGGTGCCCCGCCGGGTCGAGGCCGGCGGCGCCGAGTCCGCCGGGGGCGCCGGCCTGCACGCTGGGCCAGAAGTGCTGGCGCTGGAAGGGGTAGGTGGGCAGGGCGACGCGGTTGCCCTTGCCGGTCACGGTGGCCCAGTCGACGGTCCGGCCCTGCGTGTAGAGCGTGCCGACAGCGGTGAGCAGGGTGGTGACCTCGTCACGGTCGCGGCGCATCGCCGGAACACCTCCGGCCATCGCGGACAGCACCGCGTCCGGACCGACCTCCAACAACCGTGCCTCACCCGCAGCGCTCACCGCGTCGGCGAACCGCACCGTCTCGCGCACATGCCGCACCCAGTACGCCGGACTAGTGAACAGCGTCGTCTCGATCTGCCCGGTGACAGCGGAGACGAGCGGGACGGCGGGTTCGTCGAGGGTCAGCGTCTCCACGACCGCCGCGAACGCGTCGAGCATCGGATCCATCAACGCCGAGTGGAAGGCGTGGCTGACCTTGAGCCGCTTGGTGCGCTCGAAGCGGGCCGCCGCGGCGAGGACCGCATCCTCGGCGCCGGACACCACGACCGCGTCCGGGCCGTTGACCGCGGCGATGTCCACCCCGTCGACCAGAAGCCGCCGAACCTCCACCTCCGACGCCGCCACCGCCACCATCACCCCACCGGCCGGCAACTGCTGCATCAAACGGCCCCGAGCCGAAATCAGCGTGCACGCATCCACCAGACCCAGCACCCCGGCGACATGCGCGGCCGCGATCTCACCCACCGAATGACCGAGCATCACATCCGGCGTGACCCCCCACGACTCCAACAGCCGATACAACGCCACCTCGACCGCGAAGATCGCCGGCTGCGCATTACCCGTGGCATCCAGATCATCCCAGTCGATATCCACATGCTCGACCACGGCGTCGAAGGCCTCGGCGAACACCGGATACCGGACGTAGAGATCCCGGCCCATCCCCACCCGCTGGGAACCCTGACCGGTGAACATCATGGCGAGCGGGGCCTCGGTGGCGACACCCTCGAGCAGAGTGCCTCCGATCTTCACCGCTCGGTGGGGGAACGACGTCGACCGGCCGGCCAGGGCGGCGGCCACGTCGGCCGGGTGCGCGTCGAGTGCCTCGACCCTGGTGATCAGGTCGGTCAGGGCGCCCGAGGACTTCGCGGACAGTACGTGCGGCACGACGTCGTCGTCGTGCTCGACCACGGGAGCCGCCGCGTCGGCCGGCTGTTCGAGGATGACGTGCGCGTTGGTGCCGGAGATGCCGAACGACGAGACAGCGGCCCGGCGCTTCGCCGACGCGGGCCAGGGCCTCTGCTCGGCGGCCACCTGGACGGCGCCCGCCTCCCAGTCGACATGTGACGACGGCGCATCGACGTGCAGGGACTGCGGGACCACCCCGTGGCGCATGGCCATGACCATCTTGATGATGCCCGCGACCCCCGCGGCCGCCTGTGTGTGCCCGATGTTCGACTTGATCGAGCCCAGGAGCAAGGGCAGGTCACGATCGCGGCCGTACGTGGCCAGCAGTGCCTGCGCCTCGATGGGGTCGCCGAGCGTGGTGCCGGTGCCGTGTGCCTCCACCACGTCGACGTCCTGCGGGGACAATCCGGCCGAGGCGAGTGCCTGCCGGATGACGCGCTGCTGCGACGGCCCGTTCGGAGCGGTCAAGCCGTTCGAGGCCCCGTCCTGGTTGACCGCCGAGCCTCGGACCACCGCAAGGATCTCGTGACCGTTGCGCCGGGCGTCGGAGAGCCGTTCCAACACCAGGGCACCGACACCCTCGGCCCAGCCCACGCCGTCCGCCGAATCCGCGAACGGCTTACAACGCCCGTCCGGCGACAGGCCACCCTGCCGGGAGAACTCGACGAACGTGGTCGGCGTGGACATCACCGTCACGCCGGCGGCCAGCGCCAGATCGCACTCCCCCGCGCGCAACGCCTGGGCCGCCAGGTGCAGCGCCACCAGCGACGACGAACAGGCCGTATCCACGGTGACCGCCGGTCCTTCGAAGCCGAACGTGTAGGAGATCCGGCCGGAGGCGATGCTGCCCGCGCTGCCGTTGCCGCGGAAGCCCTCGAAGGAGTCCTCGGTGAGCAGGTTGCCGTAGTCGGTGTACATGACGCCGGCGAACACGCCTGTGCGGCTGCCACGCAAGGTCAGCGGGTCGATGCCCGTACGCTCGACGGCCTCCCAGGCGGTCTCCAGCAGCAGCCGCTGCTGGGCGTCGGTCGCCAACGCCTCCCGGGGGCTCATCCCGAAGAACTCCGGATCGAACTGCGCCGCCTCGTGCAGGAAACCACCGTGCCGGGTGTACGAGGTGCCCGCCACCGTGCGGTCGGCGCTGTAGAGCCGGTCGAGGTCCCAGCCGCGGTCCGACGGGAAGTCGCCGACCGCATCCACGCCGTCGCGGACCAGGTCCCACAGGCCCTCCGGCGAGGAGACGCCGCCGGGATAGCGGCAGGCCATGCCGACGATGACGACCGGGTCGTCCGACGCCGGCGGCGGCGCGGTGACGGGGTCCTGCGCGTCGGGCTCGACGCCGACGAGTTCGTCGCGCAGGTGCCCGGCGAGGGCCGCGACCGACGGGTAGTCGAAGACGACGGTGGCGGACAGACGCAGCCCGGTAACGGTGCCGAGGCGGTTGCGCAGCTCGACGGCGGTGAGCGAGTCGAAGCCGAGGTCCTGGAAGGCGCGTTGCGGGTCGATGGTGGCCGCTGTCGGGTGGCCGAGGACCGCGGCGACCTCACCGCGGACGGTCTCCACCAGGTCGCTCACGTTGACCGCGGGCGCGGCGGGGGCGGCGACGGCCCGGCGGACCCGGGCGCGGACCAGGCCGCGCAGCGGTGGCGGCACGACCCCGGACGCCTGGATCGCGGCGAGGTCGAGACGGACCGGGGCGATGACCGGGCGGCCGGTGGCGAGGGCGGCGTCGAACAGGGCGGTCCCCTCGGCGGGGCTCAGCTCGGGCAGGCCGTTGCGGGCGAGACGGGCCATGTCCACGTCGGCGAGGGTGCTGATCATGCCGCCGTCGCGGGTCCACGGTCCCCACGCCATCGAGGTGCCCGGCAGGCCGAGGGCGTGGCGGTGCTCGGCAAGGGCGTCGAGGACGTTGTTGGCGGCGGAATAGCTGCCCTGGCCGGGACCGCCGAACAGCCCGGACACCGACGAGAACAGGACGAACGCGTCGAGGTCGCGGACGAGGGTGGCGGTGTGCAGGTTCCAGGCGGCATCCACCTTCGGCCGCAGCACCGTGGCGAGACGCTCGGGCGTCAGAGAGCCGATCACACCGTCGTCCAGAACGCCCGCGGAGTGGATGACCGCGCGCAGGTCCGGCAGATCGGCGACGAGGGCGTCCACCGCGGCCTTGTCGGTGACGTCGCAGGCCAGGACACGGCCGGGAAGGTCCGCGGCGCCCGGGGCATCGGGGCCGCGGCGGCTCACCAGGACCAGATCGGTGACACCCTGATCGGCCAGGTGCCGGGCGATCGTGGCACCGATACCGCTGGTGCCACCGGTGATCAACACGGTGCCGCGCCAGGACGGCGGCTGCCCGGTACCGGTGACGCGGGTCAGGCGCGCGGCGAAGGTCTCACCTCCGCGCACCATCAGCTCAGGCTCCTCGCAAGCGAGCGCCTCCGGCGTGGGATCGCCCTCGATCAGGGTGATACGGCCCGGATTCTCCGACTGCGCCGAACGCACGAGACCACGAACCGCCGCCGAGGCCAGATCGCCCGGACGGGTCACGACGACCAGGCGGCGATCGCCGGGGAGCTTGTCCTGCAACAGGTTCAGCGCCCAGGTGGTGGCCTCGTGCACCGACGCGACCACGTCGTCGCCGGCGGCCGGGACGTGCTCGACGTCGACGTCGACGTCGACGTCGACGGAGGCGGGCACCGCGATCGGGGTCCAGTGCGGTGCGAACAGGTCGTCGTGGGACTCGACGGCGCCCGTGGCGCGGCGCAGGGTCAGCGCGCGGACGGTGGCGACGGGTGCGCCGGCCGGGTCGGTGACGGCGACGGCGACGCAGTCGGCGGCGGTGCGGGCGACGTGCACGCGGACTGCGGACGCGCCGGTGGCGTGCAGGGTGACGCCCTGCCAGGCGAACGGGACGACGCCGCGGTCCAGGCCGTTGAATGCGGACACGTGCAGGCAGGCGTCGAGCAGGGCGGGATGCAGGCCGTACGCGGCGGCGTCCGCCCCGTCCGGCAGGGACACCTCCGCGTACACGTCGTCGCCGTCCCGCCAGGCCGCGCGCAGGCCCTGGAAGGTCGGGCCGTACGAGAAGCCGCCGGCGGCCATCCGCTCATAGATGCCGTCCAGGGTGACCTCGACAGCACCGGCCGGCGGCCAGGCCTGTGGTGCCGCATCTGCGGTGTCCGCACCGGCGGCGAGGAATCCGGTGGCGTGCTCGGCCCAGTCGCCGCCGCCCTCGAGCCGAGAGCGGACGCCGACCGGGCGGCGGCCGTCGGCGTTGGCCGGGCCGACCCGGATCTGCAGTTGGCGGGCCCCCCGGGCGGGCAGGACCAGCGGGGTGGCGAGCATCAGCTCGCCGATCCGCTCACAGCCGGCCTCCTCGCCGGCGCGCAGCACCAGCTCGACGAAGGCGGTGCCGGGCAGCAGCACCGCACCGAGCACGACGTGCTCGGCGAGCCACGGCTGGGAACCGACCGCCAGGCGGCCGGTGAGCAGCAGGTCGCCGCCGTCGAGCTCGACGCAGGCGCCGAGCAGCGGGTGACCGGCGATCTCCAGGCCCGCCGCGCCGACGTCGGCCACGCTGGGGGCGGGCGCGGGCCAGAAGCGCTCATGCTGGAACGCATAGGTGGGCAGATCCACGAGGTGCCCGCCGGTGACCGGCCAGTCGATCCTCTGCCCCTCGGTGAACAGGGCGGCGACGGCGGCCAGGAACGTGGTGGTCTCGTCGCGGTCGCGGCGCAGGGTGGCGCTGCCGCCGGCCATCGCGGACAGCACCGCGTCGGGACCGACCTCGATGAGGTGGACGGCGTTCGCGGCGGCGATCCCGTCGGCGAAGCGGACTGTCTCCCGGACGTGCCGCACCCAGTAGGCCGGGTCGGTGAACAGGTCGCTCTCGAGCCGGCCGGTGACGTTGGAGACCAGAGGCAGTTGCGGGCGGTTCAGGGTGAGGCCGTCGACAACCTGCCGGAAGGCGTCCAGCATCGGGTCCATCAGCGCCGAATGGAAGGCATGGCTGACGTGGAGGCGCTTGGACCGCGCGAAGCCTGCCGCCACCGCCTCGACCGCGGCAGCCTCACCGGACAACACCACGGCGTCCGGGCCGTTGACCGCCGCGATCGATACGCCGTCGACCAGCGCGACGTCCGCCTCTGCCGCCTGCACCGCGACCATCACGCCACCGACCGGCAGCTCCTGCATCAGACGGCCACGCGCGGAGATCAGCGCGCAGGCGTCTGCCAGCGACAGCACCCCGGCGACATGCGCCGCGGCGATCTCCCCTACCGAGTGCCCGATCAGAACGTCCGGGACGACACCGACCGATTCCAGGAGCCGGTAGAGGGCCACCTCGACCGCGAAGATCGCCGGCTGGGCGTTGCCGGTGGGATCCACGTCGTCCCAGTCGACATCCAGGTGTTCGGTCACCGCGTCGAAGGCGTCGGCGAACACCGGATACCGCTCGTACAGCCCACGACCCATGCCCGCGCGCTGCGAGCCCTGACCGGTGAACATGGCGGCCGTACGACCCGGCCGGACCGCGCCGGTGACCACGGCGGCGGACGGTTCGCCGGCGGCGAGGGCGCGCAGCGCGGTCACCGCATCGTCGCGTCCGGCGGCGAGTACGACGGCCCGCTCGCCCAGGAGGGCGCGGGTGGTGAGCAGCGAGCGGACCACGTCGATGGGCCGCGGCGCCACGGTCTCCATGTGGTCGGCCAGGCGGGCCGCCTGAGCGCGCAGTCCGGCGGCGGACTTCGCCGACAGGACCCAGGGCAGCACGCCGCCGGGCACGTCGTCCGGCGCGGGGGTGTCGTTGTCAGCAGCCTCGAGGATGACGTGGGCGTTGGTGCCGCTGATGCCGAAGGCGGAGACGCCGGCCCGGCGCGGGCGGTCCGTGGCCGGCCAGTCGGTGCGCTCGGTGAGCAGCGCGACCGTGCCGGAGCTCCAGTCCACCTCGGAGGTGGCCTGCTCGGCGTGCAGGCTCCGCGGCATGACGCCGTGGCGCATCGCCATGACCATCTTGATGATGCCGGCGACACCGGCGGCGGCCTGCGGGTGGCCGAGGTTCGACTTGATGCCGCCGAGGCGCAGCGGCCGGTCCGCGGGGCGGTCCGCGCCGTACGTGGCGAGCAGCGCCTGTGCCTCGATGGGGTCGCCGAGGCGGGTGCCGGTGCCGTGCGCCTCGACCACGTCCACGTCGGCGGCGGACAGCTTGGCGTTGGCCAGCGCGGCGCGGATGACGCGCTCCTGCGAGGGGCCGTTCGGGGCCGTCAGGCCGCTGGACGCACCATCCTGGTTGACCGCGGTGCCGCGGACCACGGCGAGCACCTCATGGCCCAGCCGGCGGGCGTCGGAGAGCCGTTCGACGAGAAGGATGCCGACGCCCTCGGCCCAGCCGGTGCCGTCCGCGCCCTCTGCGAACGGCTTGCAGCGCCCGTCCGGCGCCAGGCCACGCTGTCGGGAGAACTCGACGTAGAGGTCGGTGGTGGGCATGACCGCGACGCCGCCGGCCAGCGCCATCGAGCACTCGCCGGAACGCAGCGCGCGGACCGCCAGGTGCAGCGCGACCAGCGACGACGAGCAGGCGGTGTCGACGGTGACCGCGGGACCCTCCAGCCCCAGCGTGTACGAGATGCGGCCGGACAGCACGCTGACCGCCCCGCCGGTGAGCAGGTGCCCGCCGGCCTCCTCGGACTGGCGGGCCAGCTCGCCGTAGTGGGTGTCGGTGCCGCCCACGAAGACGCCGGTCTGACTGCCGCGCAGCGACGCCGGGTCGATCCGGGCGCGTTCCACGGCCTCCCACGCGGACTCCAGCAGCAGGCGCTGCTGCGGGTCCATGGCCAGGGCCTCGCGGGGGGAGATGCCGAACAGGTCGGCGTCGAAGTCGCCGGCCGCGTCGAGGAATCCGCCGCGCTTGACGTAGCTCTTGCCGGGCTTGCCGGGCTCCGGGTCGTACAGGTTCTCCACGTCCCAGCCGCGGTCGCCCGGCAGGTCGCCGATCGCGTCGACACCGTCGAACACGAGCTGCCACAGCTGCTCCGGGGTGTGCACGCCACCGGGGAACCGGCAGGCCATGCCGACGATGGCGATCGGCTCGGCGTCCCGGGCCTCGACGGACTCCAGCCGCTGCCGGGTGCGCCGCAGGTCGGCGGTCACCAGCTTCAGGTAGTCGCGGAGCTTGTCCTCGGAGCTGGGCATGTCGGGGAACCTTCCGTTGTGCTGTTCGGCCGCGGCGCGTGAAGTCACGCGCGGCCGAGTTCCCGGTCGATGAGGTCGAACATCTCGTCATCGGTGGACACGTCGATGTCGTCGTCCGTGCCGGACGCCGGGTCGTCGAGCTTCCACTGCAGGGCCTTGAGCCGGGCGACGAGCCGGGCGCGGTCGGCGGCGTCCAGCTCGGCGAGACCGACGGCCGACTCCAGCCCCGCCAGCTCGGCGAACACCGGAGTCCCTGCGGTGTCGCCGGGTCGCAGCGCGGCCCGTAGCCGGCGGGCCAGGCCGATCGGGGTGGGGTGGTCGAAGATGAGAGTGGTCGGCAGGCGCAGGCCGGTGTCCGTGTTGAGCCGGTTGCGCAGCTCCACCGCGGTGACCGACGACATGCCGAGGTCGAGGAAGCCGCGCTCGGCCTCGACCGCGTCCGGGGAGGCGTGCCCCAGGACCGTGGCGACGTGCCCGGCGACCAGCCGCAGCAGCGTCTTCTCCTGCTCGGCCGGGCTGAGTGGGGCGAGCCGGTCGGCCAGCGTGTCCTCGGCCGGCGCGGCCGCGGCCGCGATACGCCGGACCGGGCGCGACAGGCGGCGCAGCAGCGGCGGTGCCTCGCCGGTCGGGTGCAGCAGCACCGGCACCAGCAGGGCCTCGCCGGAGGCGACCGCGGCGTCCAGCATGGCCAACCCGGTGTCCGCCGGGATCGGCCGCAGCCCGGCCCGGGTCATCCGGGCCACGTCGGCGGCGTCCAGGTCGCCGGTCAGAGCGCTGCGCTGCTCCCACAGTCCCCAGGCCAGCGAGGTGCCGGGCAGTCCCGTGGCGCGCCTGCGGGCGGCGAGGTCGTCCAGGATCGCGTTGGCCGCGGCGTAGTTGGCCTGCGCCATGCCGCCGGCCACCCCGGCGAAGGAGGAGAACAGCACGAACTGGCGGAGATCGCGGTCACGGGTCAGCTCGTCCAGGTGGATCGCGGCGTCCGCCTTCGGGCGCAGTACGGCGTCCAGGCGTTGCGGGGTGAGCGACTCGATCAACCCGTCGTCGAGCACGCCGGCCGCGTGCACGACGCCGGTCAGGTCGTCGATGCCGGCCAGCACGGCGGCCAGGCTTTCCCGGTCGCCGGCGTCGCACGCGACCACGGCGACCTCGGCGCCGAGAGCGGTGAGGCGGTCGCGCAGCGCGGTGGCGCCGGGCGCGTCCAGGCCGCGCCGGCCGGTCAGCACCAGCGTGGGTACGCCGTGCGTGGCGACCAGATGCTCGGCGACGAGCGCGCCGAGCGTGCCGGTGCCGCCGGTGACCAGCACGGTTCCGGTGCCCCAGTCGGCCTCGTCAGTGGGAACCGGGGCCCGGTCCAGGCGCGGCACGGACGCCTGCCCGTCGCGGATCCGGACCTCCGGCTCGTCCGATCCCGACGCGACGGCCACCAGGGCGTCGCCGGGTACGGCGTCGAGGAGCTGGAACCGGCCCGGGTGCTCGGACTGCGCGGAGCGGATCAGCCCGTGCACGCCCGGGTCGGTGGAGACGATGACGAGCTTGCCGTCGCGGTCGGCGGCGAGCCACTCCTGCACCTCGGCCAGGGCCCGGTGCACGTCGGCGACCGCCAGGACGGTGCCGTCCGGCGTGCCGTCGAGGACCAGCGGCTCCCACTCGACGTGGTAGAGCGGCGCGCTGCCGGCGGCGATGACCACCTGATCCGCCGGGGTGAGCGTGACCGCCGCCGCGGTGACCACCGGGAAGCCGGTCAGGTCCACGGCGACCAGGGCCACCGTGCCGTCGGTACCGGGAACGGCCCGTACGGTGAGGTCGGTGGCGCCGGTGGCGTGCACGGTGACGCCGCGCCAGCCGGTGGGCAGTCCCAGGCCGGCGAGCGCGCCCTGCAGCAGGTCCGGGTGCAGCCGGAAGCCGGCCGCGTCCGGCACCGACACGTCGACGCCGTCGCCGTCCGCGGTCACCGCGACGGGTGTGGCGGTGAGGCGGCCGGTGGCGTGCCGGGTCCACGGTCGGGTGGCGTCCGGGCGGGCGTGCACGGTCAGCTCGCCGTCGCCGGTGACAATGACCTGCAGGTCCCGGTCGCCGTCCAGGACCAGGGGGGTGACTTCGTCCAGCTCCGCGATCACCGGCAGGCCGGTCTCGTCGCCGGCCCGGATCGCCCAGTCCAGGTAGGCGCTGCCGGGCACCACGGCCCGCCCGCCGATGCGGTGGGCGTCCAGCCAGGGCTGGGCGGTGACGCCGATCCGGCCGGTGAGTACGGTCCCGCCGCCGGCAAGGTGCACCACGGTGTCCAGGCCCGACGGGTCGCGCCGGGCGCCGGGCTCCAGCCAGTAGCGGTCGCGCTGGAAGGCGTAGGTGGGCAGCGGGACGGTGCGGCCGCCGGTGAGTCTCCAGTCGACGGCGACGCCGCGCACGTGCGCCTCGGCGAGCGACAGCAGCATCCGCTCGGGGGTGCCGTCGTCGCGGCGCAGCGAGCCGATCACCACGGCGTCGGTCCCGGCGGCGGCCGCGGTGTCCTCGATGCCGGCACCGAGCACCGGGTGCGGGCTGCACTCGACGAACACGTCGTGCCCCTGAGCGAGCAGTGCGGTCATCGACTCCTCCAGGCGCACCGTGCGGCGGAGGTTCTCGTACCAGTAACCGGCGTCCAGCTCGGTGGTGTCCAGCCAGTCGGCCGTGACGGTGGACAGGAAAGGGATCTCGCCGGCCCGCGGCTGCACCTCCTCGAGCCCGGTGAGCAGCACGTCGCGGAGCCGCTCCACGTGCGCGGAGTGCGAGGCATAGTCGACCGGGATGCGTTTGGCGCGCAGGCCGTCCGCGACGCAGGCAGCGACCAGCTCGTCCACGGCGGCCGGATCGCCGGAGACGACGACCGTGCCGGGACCGTTGACCGCGGCGACCGAGAGGCCGTCGTATCCGGCCAGGCGAGCGTCCACGTCGGCGCGCGGCGCGGCGACCGATGCCATCGCGCCGACGCCGGACAGCGTGCCGGCGATGGCACGGCTGCGCAGGGCGATCACCTTCGCGCCGTCGGCCAGGGACAGGGCACCGCTGACGCAGGCGGCGGCGATCTCACCCTGGGAGTGGCCGAGGACGGCGGCCGGGCGTACGCCGTGGGCCCGCCACACCGCGGCGAGCGAGACCATCACCGCCCACAGCGTGGGCTGCACCACGTCGACCCGGTCCAGCAGGGCGGGGTCGGCGAGGGCCTCGGTCAGCGACCAGTCGAGGTACGGGGCGAGCGCGTCGGCGCACTCACCCAGGCGGGCGGCGAAGATCGGGTCGGCCAGCAGATCGCGGCCCATACCGGCCCACTGGGCCCCCTGTCCAGGGAAGACGAACACGACGCGGCGGTCGCGTCCGGGCGCGGAGCCGGCGACCACACGCCGGTCCGGGGTACCGCCGACGTACGCCCGCAGCGCATCCGCGGGGTCGTCGCCGACCACGACGAGGCGCTTCTCGTGCAGCGACCGCGTCTCGACCAGCGAACGGGCGATGTCGGCGGGGTCACCGGCCCAACGCAGCAGGGCCTCGGCCTGGCCCCGCACAGCACGTTCCGAGCGGCCGGACAGCACCCACGGCACCGGCCCGGCCGCGGACTCCCCGGTGGCGAGGGCGAGGTCCCCGGCAGGTTCCGGAGCGGTCGGCTCGGACGATGCCGAGTCCGGGGCCTCCTCCAGGATGACGTGCGCGTTGGTGCCGGAAATGCCGAACGAGGAGACGCCGGCGCGCCGGGGCCGCTCCCCCGCCGGCCACGCCGCCGCCTCGCCCAGCAGGCTGACCGCGTCGGTCCACTCCACGTGCGGGGTGGGCGCGTCGAGGTGCAGGGTGCGCGGCAATACCCCGTGGCGCAGCGCCAGGACCATCTTCACGACTCCGGCGACACCCGCCGCCGCCTGGGTGTGGCCGATGTTCGACTTCACCGAGCCGAGGTGCAGCGGCCGGTCCGCGGCACGGTTGCGCCCGTAGGTGGCGAGCAGCGCCTGCGCCTCGATCGGGTCACCGAGGCGGGTCCCGGTGCCGTGCGCCTCGACCGCGTCCACGTCCTGCGGGGCCAATCCGGCGGAGGCGAGCGCGGCCAGGATGACCCGCTGCTGCGAAGGCCCGTTCGGGGCGCTCAGCCCGTTCGAGGCGCCGTCGGAGTTGACCGCCGACCCGCGCACCACGGCGAGGACCTGGTGGCCGTTGCGCCGCGCGACGGACAGGCGCTCGACCAGCAGCAGGGCGGCGCCCTCGGAGAAGCCGGCGCCGTCGGCCGCGGCCGCGAACGGCTTGCAGCGCCCGTTCATGGCCAGGCCGCGCTGGCGGGCGAAGTCGACGATGATGCGTGGCGAGGTCATCACCGTGACGCCGCCTGCCAGCGCCAGCTCGCACTCGCCGGTACGCAGCGCGTTGACCGCCATGTGCAGGGCCACCAGCGACGACGAGCAGGCGGTGTCGACGGTGACCGCCGGCCCCTCCAGGCCGAAGGCGTAGGCGACCCGGCCGGAGACGACGCTCACCGCGTTGCCGTTGTTGATGTAGGGCGTCAGTTCCTCGGGCACGTCCGGCACCCGGGTCAGATAGTCGCTGGACGAGACGCCGGCGAAGACGCCGACAGGGCGGCCGCGGACCGCGCGCGGGTCGATGCCGCCGCGCTCGAACAGCTCCCATGCGGTCTCCAGCAGGATCCGCTGCTGCGGGTCCATGGCCAGGGCCTCGCGCGGGGAGATGCCGAAGAAAGCGGCGTCGAAGTCGGCCACCGCGTCGAGAAAGCCGCCCTCGCGGGTGCGCGACGAGCCGGGGGTGTCCGGAACCGCGTCGTACAGGCCGTCCAGGTCCCATCCGCGGTCGGTGGGGAACGCGGCGACGCCGTCGCGGCCGCCGTCCAGCATCGCCCAGAAGTCCTCCGGGGAGCGGATGCCGCCGGGCAGGCGGCAGGCCATCGCGACGATGGCGATCGGCTCGTCGTCGTTCGCCGCGGTCGGGGCGTGCACCGCCGTCGCGGTGTCCCCGTCGGTCAGCTCGGCGAGAAGGTGGGCGGTGAGCGCCTCCGGGGTGGGGTGGTCGAAGACCAGGGTGGCGGGCAGCCGCAGTCCGGTGGCGGTGGACAGCCGGTTGCGCAGCTCGACCGCGGTGAGCGAGTCGAAGCCGAGGTCACGGAACGCCTGCCCGGCGTCAACCGCGTCGCCGCCGGTGTGGCCCAGCACGGCCGCGGCGTACGAGGCGATCAGGTCCAGCAGCACGCCGCGGCGGTCGGTGGTGGGCAGCCCGGCGAGGCGCTGCCGCAGGTCTACGGCGCCGGCCGCGGTGTCCGCGCGGCGGCGGGTGGCCGCGCCGAACAGTCCGCGCAGGATCGGCGGGACCTCGTCGCGCGGCCGGGTGCGCAGTCCGGTGGTGTCCAGCCGGACCGGCACGAGCAGGGCCCGGCGGGCGTCCAGCGCGGCGTCGAAGAGTGCCAGACCGTCCTCGGTGGACAGCTCCAGGCCGCCGGCCTGCCGGGAGCGGGACTTGTCCGCGTCGCCGAGGTGCCGGGTCATGCCGCTGGCCTGCGCCCACAGCCCCCAGGCGAGGGAGGTGCCGGGCAGCCCGGCGGCGCGGCGGCGCTGGGCGAGCGCGTCCAGGAACGCGTTGGCCGCGGCGTAGTTGCCCTGACCGGGCGAGCCGAAGACGCCGGCCGCGGAGGAGAAGTACACCATCTCGGCGAGGTCGTGCCCGCGGGTCAGCTCGTCGAGGTGCCGGGCGGCATCGGCCTTGGGGCGCATCACCGCGCGGATGCGGTCCGGGGTGAGCGAGGCGACGGTGCCGTCGTCGAGCTGGCCGGCCGCGTGCACCACGGCGGTCAGCGGGTGGTCCGCGTCGACCAGGGCCAGGAGCGCGGACACGTCGTCGCGGACCGCGACGTCGGCGGCGGCCACGGTGACCGTGGCGCCGGCCGCGGTCAGCTCGGCGGACAGCTCGCGGGCGCCGGGGCTGTCCAGGCCGCGCCGGCCGGTCAGCAGCAGGTGCCGGACGCCGCGCCGGGCGACAAGATGCCGGGCGAGCAGGCCGCCGAGCTCGCCGGTGCCGCCGGTGATCAGGACGGTGCCCTGCGGGTCCCACGCGCGCGGGACGGTCAGCACGACCTTGCCGGTGTGCCGGGCCTGGGACATGAACCGGAACGCGTCCCTGGCGTGCTCGACGTCCCAGGCGGCGACGGGCAGGTGGTGCAGGGCTCCCGACTCGAGGAGAACGACCAGCTCGGCGAGCATCTCCCCGATGCGCTCCGGGCCGGCCTCGATCAGGTCGAACGCGCGGTAGGCGACGCCCCGCTCCGCGCGGATCGCCTCGGCGTCACGGATGTCGGTCTTGCCCATCTCGATGAACCGGCCGCCGTCGCCGAGCAGCCGCAGTGAGGTGTCCACGAAGTCGCCCGCGAGCGAGTTGAGCACGACGTCGACGCCGCCGGCGAACGTCTGCTCGAAGTCCAGCGTGCGGGAGTCGGCCAGGTGCGCGCCGTCGAAGCCGTCGGCGCGCAGCAGGTGCTGCTTCGGCGTACCCGCGGTGGCGTAGACCTCGGCGCCGAGGTGCCGGGCGATCTGGGTGGCCGCCATGCCGACACCGCCGGTGGCCGCGTGCACCAGAATCCGCTCACCGGCGGCGAGGCCGGCCAGATCGCGCAGCGCGTACCAGGCGGTGAGGAAGGCGACCGGCACGGCCGAGGCCTGGGCGAAGGTCCAGTGCGCCGGGAAGGTGGTCAGCACCCGGTGGTCGGCGATCGCGTGGGTGCCGAAGCCGCCGGCGACCATGCCCGTCACACGGTCGCCGGGGGCGAGCGTGGTGACGTCGTCGGCGACCTCGACGACGACCCCCGCCGCCTCGGAGCCGAGGTACCTCGCGCCGCCGGGATACATGCCGAGGACGTTGAGGACGTCGCGGAAGTTGAGACCGGCGGCCCGTACGGCGATCCGGACCTCTCCCGGCCCCAGGGGCTCCAGGGTGTCCAGGGCGGACACGATGGCCAGGTTGTCGACCGTGCCCCTGGTAGGGATGTCGAGGCGCCACGGCCGCGTGGGGTCGTCGATGGCGAGGCGGTCGCCGCCGCGTTCCAGGCGCGGCACGTAGCACTCGCCGCGACGGACGATCAGCTGGGGCTCGCCGGTGGCGACCAGGCGGGGCAGCGCGGCGGCGGAGGCCGGGGAACCGTCCAGGTCGACGAGGGTGATGCGGTCCGGGTTCTCCGACTGCGCGGAGCGGACCAGGCCCCAGACGGCGGCGGCGTCCAGGTCGGTGACGGTGTCGCCGGCCGCGTTCTCGGTGACCACGACCAGGTGGTCGTGCCCGGCCTGCAGGTCGGCCAGGACGCCGACCGGGTCGGTGGCGCGGACCAGCGCGTAGTCGGCGGCAGCCCGGTCGGCGGGCGGTACGGGGACCCAACCCATCTGGTAGAGGGAGTCGACCTGGCGCGGCGTGGTCGGGGCGTACGGGCGGACGGCCAGGGCGTCGACGGTGGCGACCGGGTTGCCGCCGGGGTCGGCCAGGTGGACGGTGATGGTGTCCGGGCCGGTGCCGGTGATCCGGACCCGCAACGCGGTGGCGCCGGTCGCGTGCAGCGACACACCGGACCAGGAGAACGGCATCCCCGCACCGTCCGCGGTCGACAGCGGGCCCAGCGCGGCCGGATGCAGGGCGGCGTCGAGCAGGGCCGGATGCAGCCCGAACGCGCCCGCGTCGGCGTCCGGCAGGGCCACGTCGGCGTAGATGTCGCCGTCCCGCTTCCAGACCGCGCGCACGCCCCGGAAGGCGGGTCCGTAGCCGTATCCGGTGTCGGCCAGCCGGTCGTAGAAGTCGCTCACGTCGAGGGCCTCGGCGCCGGCCGGCGGCCATGCCGTGTCCACGCTAGCGGGCGCCGGGCCGGTGGCGGCGAGGCTACCGGTGGCGTGCAGGGTCCACGCGTCGGCGGTCCGCGAGTGCAGGGTGACCGGACGCAGGCCGGCCTGGTCCGGGGCATCCACCGTGACCTGGATCTGCACCCCGCCACGCTCCGGGACGAGCACCGGCGCGTGCAGGGTGAGCTCGTCGACGCGTCCGCAGCCGACCTCGTCGCCGACCCGGATGACCGCCTCGACCAGGGCCGCGCCGGGCACCAGCACGGTGCCGCCGAGGGCGTGGTCGGCCAGCCAGGGATGGGTGCGCAGGGACCAGTCGGCGGTGACCACGAGACCGTCGGCGCGGGCCAGGTGCACGGCCGCGCCGAGCATCGGGTGGTTCAGCGCGCCCGGTCCGGCCGTGCCGGACGCCCTCGGCCAGAACCGCTGGTGGGTGAAGGCGTAGCTGGGCAGCACGACGCGGGCGGCGCCGGGGAACAACGCGTCGGCGTCGATCCGGGCCCCGTGGTCGCGGGCGGCGGCGAGCGCGGCCCGGAACCGGGCGAGGCCGCCCTCGTCGCGGCGCAGGGTGCCGAGCGCGGCCGCGGCGATCCCGCTGTCCTCGACGGTCTCGCGCAGGCCGGGGATGACCACCGGGTGGGCGCTGATCTCCAGAAAGACGCGGTGGCCGCCGGTGAGGAGGGCGCGGGTGGTGCGTTCGAACTCGACGGTCTGCCGCAGGTTGCGGTACCAGTAGGCGGCGTCCAGGCCTGCGGTGTCGGTCATCTCGCCGGTGACGGTGGACCAGAACGGCACGTCGCCCGTGCGCGGGGAGATCGGGGCCAGCACGTCGAGCAGTTCCGCCTCGATGCTCTCCACGTGCACCGAGTGCGAGGCGTAGTCGACGTCGACGCGCTTGGCGCGGATGCCGTCGGCGGTACAGGCGGCGATCAGCTCGTCCAGCGCGGCCGGTTCGCCCGCCACCACGGCCGAGTACGGGCCGTTCACGGTGGCGACGGACAGCCGGTCGCCCCAGGCGGCGATCCGCTCGCGGACCTCGGCGACCGGACGGCTTATCGACGCCATGCCGCCCCGGCCGGCCAGCGCGGTGATGGCCCTGCTGCGCAACGCGACGACGCGGGCGGCGTCGTCCAGGCTCAGTGCCCCGGCGACGCAGGCGGCCGCGATCTCGCCCTGGGAGTGGCCGACCACGGCGCCCGGCTCGACGCCGTGCGCGCGCCACAGCTCGGCGAGGGACACCATCATCGCCCAGAGCGCGGGCTGCACCATGTCCACCCGGTCGAGGTCGCCGGCGCGGAGCACCTCGATCAGGTCCCAGCCGGTGTACGGGCGCAGCGCGGCGGCGCAGTCACGCAGCTTCGCGGCGAAGACCGGGGACTCGTCGAGCAGGCCGAGCGCCATGCCGTCCCATTGCGAGCCCTGGCCGGGGAAGACGAAGACGGGCCGCTCGCCGGTCTCCGCGTGCGCCGTCTCGGTGAGCCCGTCGAGCGCGGCGATCAGCGCGTCGCGGCCGGTCGCCACCACCGACCCGCGGTACGGCAGCTCGGCCCGCGCGGTGAGCAGCGAGTACGCGACGTCACGCGGGTTGTCCGTGGTGTCCCTCAGATGGGCGGCCAGCTTGGCGGCCTGCGCGCGAACCCCGTCGGCGCTGCGTGCGGACAGCATCAGCGGCAGCGGCCCGTCCTCCACCGGCGTCGCCGTGGCGGGCGCGGGCGGCGCCTCCTCGAGGATGACGTGCGCGTTGGTGCCCGAGATGCCGAACGACGAGACGCCGGCGCGACGGATCCGCTCGCCCGCCGGCCACGGCGTGGCCTCGGTGAGCAGCGCGACCGTGCCGTCGCTCCAGTCGACGTGTGGCGTCGGCGCATCGGTGTGCAGGGTGCGCGGCAACAGCCCGTGACGCATGGCCAGGACCATCTTCATCACGCCGGCCATGCCCGCGGCGGCCTGCGTGTGCCCGATGTTCGACTTCACCGCGCCCAGATTCAGCGGCTCGCTGCGCTCCCGGCCGTACGTGGCGATGAGCGCCTGCGCCTCGATGGGGTCGCCGAGCTTCGTGCCGGTGCCGTGCGCCTCGACCGCGGAGACGTCTGCGGGCTTGAGGCCGGCGTTGGCGAGTGCCTGCCGGATGACCCGCTGCTGCGACGGCCCGTTCGGGGCGGTCAGCCCGTTCGAGGCACCGTCGGAGTTGACCGCCGATCCCCGTACGACTGCGAGGATCTCGTGGCCGTTGGCCAGGGCGTCGGAGAGCCGCTCGACCAGGACCAGGCCGATGCCCTCGGCCCAGCCGGTACCGTCGGCCGCCGCCGCGAACGGCTTGCACCGCCCGTCCGGTGCGAGGCCGCGCTGGCGGGAGAACTCGACGAACGAGTACGGCGTGGACATCACCGTGACGCCGCCGGCCAGGGCCAGGTCGCACTCGCCGCCGCGCAGTGAGGTGACCGCCATGTGCAGAGCCACCAGCGACGACGAGCAGGCGGTGTCGACGGAGACGGCCGGGCCCTCGAAACCGAACGTGTAGGAGACGCGGCCGGACAGCACGCTCATCGCGTTGCCGGTGAGCAGGTGCCCGGCGACCTCTTCGGCACTGCCCGCCATGATGCTCTGGTAGTCGTTGGAGTTGACGCCCGCGAACACGCCGGTGGCGGTACCGCGCACCGATTCCGGGTCGATCCCGGCGCGTTCCAGCAACTCCCAGGACGTCTCCAGCAGCAGCCGCTGCTGCGGGTCCATGGCCAGCGCCTCGCGCGGCGAGATGCCGAAGAAGCCATGGTCGAAACCGGCCACGTCGGTGAGGAAGCCGCCCTCGCGGGCGTACGAGGTGCCCTGGCGGTCCGGATCCGGGTCGTAGAGCCGGTCGATGTCCCAGCCACGGTCCTCGGGAAAACCGGTCACGCCGTCGCCGCCGTCGGCGAGCAACGCCCAGAAGTCCTCCGGCGAGGCGACACCGCCGGGAAAACGACAGGCCATCGAGACGATCGCGATCGGCTCGTCGGAGGCGGCGGCGATCGCGGTGACCGGGTCCGCGTGGGCGTCTCCGGTGGTCTCGGTGCGCAGGTAGGCGGCGACGGCGGCGGCGGTCGGGTGATCGAAGAGCAGGGTGGCGGGCAGCTTCAGCCCCGTCGCGGCGGTCAGCCGGTTGCGGAGCTCGACCGCGGTGAGCGAGTCGAAGCCGAGGTCGCGGAAGGCGCGACGCGCGTCCACGGCGTCCGCGGAGGCGTGGCCGAGGACGCCGGCCACCTGCTCGCGGACCAGGGTGAGCAGGTCCCGGTCGGAGGTGGCCCCGCCGGTACGCCCGGCGGGCGCCTGGTAGACGTCGGCGAAGAGCGGGTTGGGCCGGGACGCGGTCATCGCGGCGCCGTAGGCGGGCCAGTCGATGTCGGCCACGGTGACGGTGGCGCGGCCGGAGGCCACCGCGGACCGCAGCGCGGTGAGGGCCCGGCGCGGGTCGAGCGGCCGCAGCCCGGCGCGGCGGGCCGCGGCGTCGGCGGCGCCTGCCGCGGCCATGCCGACCGCCCACGGCCCGAAGGCGACGGAGGTGGCCGGTTTGCCGGCGGCGCGGCGGCGCTCCGCGAGCGCGTCGAGGGCGGCGTTGGCGGCCGCGTAGTTGGCCTGGCCGTGGTTGCCGACACTGCCGGCGATCGAGGAGAACAGCACGAACATGTCCAGGTCGCCGGTCAGGTCGTCGAGGTTCGCCGCGGCCTGCGCCTTGGCCCGCAGCACGGCGTCCAGCTTCGCCGGGGTGAGCGTGGTGAGCAGCCCGTCGTCCAGCACTCCGGCGGCGTGCACCACTCCGTCGAGGTCGAGGCCGTCGAGGAGCGCGGCGAGGGCGTCGCGGTCGGCCACGTCGCAGGCCACCAGGCTGACCCGCTCACCCAGCTCGGCGACGAGCTCGCGGGCGCCGGGAGTGTCCGCGCCGCGGCGCCCGGCCAGGATCAGGCGCTGCGTGCCGTGCCGGAGCAGCCAGCGGGCCACGTGTGCGCCGATCGCGCCGGTGCCGCCGGTGACCAGCACGGTGGCGGGGGCGGACCAGTCCGTGGCGGGCACCGGGGTGGTGTGACGCAGGCGGCGGCCCAGCGCAGCGGCGCAGCGGAGCGCGACCTGGTCCTCGGGGCCGCCGAGCAGGGCGGCGAGCACGTCCGCCGCAGCCGCGTCCGGAGTGGACGGCAGGTCGATCAGCCCGCCCCAGCGGCGTGGGAGTTCCAGGGCGGCGACCCGGCCGAGGCCCCAGACTCCTGCCTGCGCCGGGTCGGCGGTCTCGGTGCGATCGGTGGAAACGGCGCCGCGAGTGACGCACCACAGCGGCGCGTCCAGGTTCAGGCGGTCCAGCGTCTGCAGCAGCTCGGTCGTGTGCCACGGTGCGTCCGGGTCGCCGTCGAGCAGGGCCAGCACGCCGTCCAGCGGGCCGGCGTCGGCGAGCGCGCCGGTGACCACCTCGGTGCCGCGGGCGGCGAGGGCGCGGGCGACGTCGTCGAACAGCTCGTCGTCGCCGTGGCGGACCAGCAGCCAGCGGCCGCCGGGGACGCCGGCCGGGGTGATCGGCGTCCAGCCGACGTCGTAGGTCAAAGACTCGCCGGCCGGCGGCATCAGCCAGAACGACTCCTCCTGGAAGGCGTACGTGGGCAGGCTGACCGTGCGGTGCCGGCCCAGGATCGCGGTCCAGTCCATCCGGACCCCGGCGACGTGCAGCGCGCCGATCCCGGCGTACAGGGCGGTGACGTCGTCGCGGTCGCGGCGCTGCAGTGCGGCGACGGCCGGGGCGTGCACGGCCGAGTCGCTGATCATCGCGGCCAGGGCGCCGGTCGGGCCGGCCTCGGCGAAGGCGGTGGCGCCGAACTCCTCGGCCGCACGGACCGCGTCGCGGAACAGCACCGGGCGCCGGATCTGGTCGACCCAGTAGCCCGGGGTACTGAACTCGGGTCCGGCGAGCTCGCCGGTGACGGTCGAGACCACCGGCAGGACGGCCGGTGCGAAGGTGAGCCCTTCGACGACGGCGCGGAAGTCGTCCAGCATCGGTTCCATCAGCGCCGAATGGAAGGCGTGGCTGACGGTGAGCCGCCTGGTCCGCTCGAAACTCCCCGCGTACGGCAGTACGGCCTCGGCCGGGCCGGAGAGCACCACCGACTCCGGCCCGTTGACGGCGGCCACCGACACTCCCCCGGGCAGCTCGAGCGCGTCCGGGTCGGCCTGCACCGCGACCATCGCGCCACCGGGCGACAGCGCCTGCATGAGCCGGCCGCGCGCGGCGACCAGCGTGCACGCGTCGGCCAGCGACAGCACGCCGGCGACGTGCGCGGCCGCGATCTCGCCGACCGAGTGGCCGCCGACGAGCGCGGGGCGGATCCCCCACGACTCGAGCAGGCGGTGCAGGGCGACCTCGAAGGCGAACAGGGCGGGCTGGGCGTTGCCGGTCGCGTCCAGGTCGTCCCAGTCGATCGTCAGCCGGGCGCGGGCCTCGTCGAAGGCGGCCTTGAACACCGGGAACCGCGCGCCGAGGTCCCGGCCCATGCCGGCGCGTTGCGAGCCTTGCCCGGCGAAGAACAGCGCAAGGATCCGCTTCGCCGCGACACCGGTGACGCCGCGGCCCTCGGCCAGCGCGGCCAGCCCGGCCCGGCGGTCACCGGTGACGACGGCCCGGTGCTCCATCTGGGCACGGCTCGTCGCCAGCGTGTACGCGACGTCATCGCCGCCGCCGGCGTGCTCGGCGAGGCGGGCGGCCTGGGCGCGCAGGGCCCCGGCGGTACGGGCGGAGAGCAGCCACGGCAGCCCGGTGTCCGCGGACGGCTCGGCCGGGGCGCCCGGTTCGACGCTCTCGATGATGACGTGCGCGTTGGTGCCGCTGACCCCGAAGGACGAGACGGCGGCCCGGCGCGGGCGGTCCACCGCCGGCCAGGGCTCGGGCGTGGTGAGCAGTCGGGCGTCGCCGGCGGTCCAGTCCACGTGCGGGGTCGGCGTGTCGGTGTGCAGGGTGGCCGGGGCCCTGCCGTGGTGCATGGCGAGGACCATCTTGATCACGCCGCCGACGCCGGCCGCGGCCTGGGTGTGGCCGAGGTTGGACTTGAGCGAACCGATCAGCACCGGGCGGTCGGGGCGCCGCTGCCCGTACGTCGCCAGCAGCGCGGTCGCCTCGATGGGGTCGCCGAGCCGGGTGCCGGTGCCGTGCGCCTCGACGACGTCGATGTCGGCGGCGGTCAGGCCGGCGTCGGCCAGCGCGGCCCGGATGACCCGTTGCTGCGACGGGCCGTTGGGGGCGGTCAGGCCGTTCGAGGCGCCGTCGGAGTTCACCGCGGTGCCCCGGATCACCGCGAGGACCGGGTGGCCGTGGCGGCGGGCGTCGGAGAGGCGCTCGACGAGCAGCATGCCGACGCCCTCGGCCCAGCCGGTGCCGTCGGCCGCGGCGGCGAACGGCTTGCACCGGCCGTCCGCGGCGAGGCCCTGCTGGCGGGAGAACTCGAGGAACATCTGCGGGGTGGACATGACGGTGGCACCGCCGGCCAGGGCCAGGTCGGACTCGCCGGAGCGCAGCGAGCGGACCGCCAGGTGCAGCGCGACCAGCGACGACGAGCAGGCGGTGTCGACCGAGATGGCCGGGCCCTCCAGGCCGAGCACGTAGGAGATGCGCCCGGAGGAGACGCTGACAGCGTTGCCGGTGAGCAGGTGCCCACCGGCCTCGTCGTGGCCGCGCCCGCCGGTGCTGTCGTACCCGCCGTGTCCGGTGCCGACGAAGACGCCGGTGGGCGTGCCGGCCAGCGAGAGCGGGTCGAGGTTGCCGCGTTCCAGCGTCTCCCAGGCGACCTCGAGCAGCAGCCGTTGCTGCGGGTCCATGGCGAGGGCCTCGCGCGGCGAGATGCCGAAGACGGCCGGGTCGAAGCGGTCCGCGTCGTGCAGGAAGCCGCCCTCGGTGCTGTAGGTGGTGCCCTGGTGCGCGGGGTCCGGGTGGTAGAGGGAACCGAGGTCCCAGCCGCGGTTGCCGGGGAAGCCGGACACCGCGTCCACACCCGAGTCGACGAGCTCCCACAGGTCCTCGGGCGTGCGCACGCCGCCGGGGTACCGGCAGGCCGCCGCCACGATCGCGATCGGCTCGCGGTCCCGCTCGGCGGCCTCGCGCAGCTGATCACGGCTGTCCTGCAGGTCCGCGATCGCCCGCTTGAGGTATTCGCGGAGCTTCTCCTCGTTCGACATCGGCAGCCTCTCGAGTGCGGGACACGGGGTCGGACCCCCGCCTGACTCACTCTGCAAGATCTGCACTGCGAAAATCCCTAGGCCTTGTCCTGACGCGGACGAGCGCACCGGGCGGCCGGAGTCCCGTGCCGCCCGGTGCGCTCGTCCTGCCGGGCCTACAGGCTGCCCAGCCATTCCCTCATCAGGCCGGCGGTCCGCTCCGCGTCCTCGCGGACCAGGGACAGGTGGTCGGCGTCGATCGGGGCGACGACCGCGCCGTCCACGATCGGGCCGAGATCGGCGGTGCTTCCCGCGACGCTCTCGCGGGTGCAGCGGATGGACAGCACCGGGGCAGTCGTGTGCGCCACTTCCATCCGGTTCAGCAGCACCATCCAGCGGCCCATCGCGGACAGCCGCGAGTTGGTCAGCCGCACCGGGGAGGCGTCGCCGCCGCCGGCGAAGTTGAGCCGCATCATGCCGCCGTAGTCGACGCCCTCGTCATCGTTGTGCTGGAAGCTGAGCGTGTCCAGCAGGATGACCGCGGTGGGCCGTACGCCCCAGGTGTTCTCCAGAACGCCTGCCGCGGCGTACGCCAACGAGCCGCCCGACGAGTGTCCGACCAGAACGAACGGCTTGCCGTCGCTGGCCCGCAGCGCGCTCTCCGCGATGACCCGCACGGCCACCTCGGCGTTGTCCGGCAGTCGCTCGCCGGTGGCGAACCCGATCAGCGGAAGTGCGGACACCTCGGTCTCGCCGCGGAAGTGCGCGGCCAGGCGGGAATACTGGTGCGGCCCGGAGTTCGCGGTCGGCGCCGGGATGCAGATCAGCTTCGGCCCCGCCGCGCCCTCGGCCAGGTTCACCGGCAGCGGCAGATCCTCCAGCTCGGAGGCGTACTCGAAGGTGGGTCGCAGCGCGGCGAGCGTGGCGAGCATCCGCTGGGCCTCGCGCACCTTGCCGCTGCCGAGCGCGTCGAGGAAGAGCCGTTCCAGCGAGTCGCGTTCCGGTTCGCCGCCCGCCGCCGAGGCCAGCTCCGGGTCGGCGCCCTCCTGGGTGCCCAGTTCGGCGCGGATCCATCCGGCCAGTTCGTCCGGGGTCTTGCTGTCGAAGATGACCGTCGCCGGCAGGCGCAGGCCGGTGGCGGTGCTGAGCCGGTTGCGCAGCTCCACCGCGGTCAGCGAGTCGAAGCCCAGCTCGTAGAAGTTGCGCTGGGCGTCGACCGCGTCCGCGGAGGCGTGGCCGAGCACCGATGCGACCTCGGCGCGGACGATGTCCACCAGCACCTTGGTGCGATCGGCGCTGCCGAGCCGGGACAGCTGCCTGGTGAGCGTGGCGCCGCCGGCCTCGGCGGTGGCCGCCGCGCGGCGGGCCATCCGGACCAGGCCGCGGAACAGCGGCGGCACGAACGCTCCGGGGGCGGCCGGGCCGGACCTCATGGCGAGCGGGGCGACGTACGGGGCGGACGAGCCGATCGCCGTGTCGTACAGATTCAGGCCCTCGTCCACCTGCAGCGGCGGCATGCCGCTGGCCCGCATGCGCTGCAGGTCGGTCTCGGCCATCAGGCCGGTCATGCCGTCCGCGTCGTCCCACGGTCCCCAGGCCAGGCTGAGGCCGGCCAGCCCGAGGCCCTGGCGGTAGTGCGCGAGGGCGTCCACGAAGGCGTTGGCGGCCGCGTAGTTGCCCTGGCCGGGGTTGCCCATGATGCCCGCGCCGGAGGAGAACGAGACGAACGCCGCCAGGCCCATGTCGCAAGTCAGCTCGTGCAGGTTCCATGCCACGTCCACCTTGGGACGCAGCACCCGTTCCATGCGGTCCGGGGTGAGCGAGGTGAGGACGGCGTCGTCCAGCACCCCGGCGATGTGGAACACCGCGGTGAGCGGGCGGTCCGGGGCGATGGACGCGATCAGCGCGGCGGCCTGGGTCCGGTCCGACGGGTCGCAGGCGACGATACGCACCGACGCGCCCCGCGCGTCCAGCTCGGCGGCCAGCTCGGCGGCGCCCGGGGCGTCCGGGCCCCGGCGGCTGGTGAGCAACAGGTTGCGGGCGCCGTTGGCCACGAGCCGGCGGGCGAAGTGCCGGCCCAGGGCGCCGGTGCCGCCGGTGATCAGCACGGTGCCCTCGGGGTGCCAGCGCACCGGCATCTCCAGGACCAGCGGTCCGGCGACGGGTTCGGCGGTGTCGCGCAGGGCGGCCCGGGCGCGGCGGACGTCCCAGGCGTTGACCACGGCCGGGCGGGCCAGGTCCGGGTCGGTGGCCGCGGCCGCCGCCTCGGTCCAGGACCACTGTTCCGGCACCGCGGCCAGGGACCGGCCGTCGGCCACCGCGATCGGGCCGACGCCGCCGGCCACCAGGCCCATCACCCGGTCGCCCGGGTCGAGGCCGGGCAGGTCGGCGCCGACCTCGGTGACGATGCCGGCGACCGTGCAGCCGAGCGGCCCGTCGGTGCCATGAGCGCCGAGGGCGGCCGCGTAGACGTCGATGCGCACCTGGGACGGGCCCAGCGGCTCCCACACCTCGGGGCACGCGGTGAATGTGACGTCGTCGCCGGCGCGGACCAGCCGCCACGCGCCACCGGCCGGGGGCAGCAGGGCATCCGCCGAGGCGAGCCGGGCCATCCGGCCCACGCGCACCTCGCCGTCGCGGACGGCGAACTGCTGGTCGCCGTCGGCGGTGACGCCGGGCAGGAGCGGCAGGAACGCGTCCACGTCGGGAGTGTCCACGATGAGGAAGCGGTCCGGGTTCTCCGCGTACGCCGAGCGGACCAGACCCCACACCGCGGCGGCCGGCAGGTCGCGCACCGGCTCGCCCTCGCCGGCGGCGACGGCACCGTCGGTGACGAACAGCATCCGCGCGCCCATCAGCCGGGTGTCGGCCAGGAATGCCTGGGCCGCGTCCAGCACCCGTCCGGTGACCCGGTGGGTGGAGCCGGGCACGTCGTCCGGGTCGCCGGTGACCGGCACGACCACGATCTCGACGTCGGCGGGCAGCTCGGCCACCGAATCGCCGAGCATCGCGTACTTGACCGCTGCGGGCGCCGGGGTCTCGACGGCCGGCCAGTCCATCCGGAACAGCGGCAGATGCTCGGCGGCGGACACCGCCGCAGGCGGGCGGTGCAGGACCAGTTCCCGGACGGCCAGCACGGGAGCGCCGGTCGGATCGACCGCGGCGATCCGCACCCGGTCCGGTCCCTGCCGCACGATCCGGCAGCGCAGCGTGGAGGGACCGGCCGCGTGCAGGGACACGCCGTTCCAGGCCCGGGGCTGCAGGTCCTCGTCGAGGCCGAGCAGCCCGGTGACGTGGGTGACGGAGGCAAGCAGCGCCGGGTGGATGCCGAAGTACTGGGCGTCGCCGGCCACCGGCTCGGGCAGGGTCACCTCGGCGTACGCCTCGTCGGCGTGTAGCCAGACCGCCCGCAGCCCGGTGAAGGACGGGCCGTGGCCGTGCACCTCGTGGAAGCCGTCCAGGTCGGCTCCGGTGGCGTAGGAGGGCGGCCAGGCGGAGGTGTCGAAGTCGACGGCCTCCTTTTCCGGCGCGAGGGAGCCCTCGGCGTGCAGCACCCAGGCACCGTCGTCATTCTCCGGCCGCGAGTGCACGGTGACCGCGCGTACGCCGTCCTCGCCGGCTGGGCCGACCCGTACCTGCAGGGCGGCCGAGATGCGTTCGCTGATCACGAGCGGGGCGTGCAGGTCGAGGTTGCGTACGCTGCCCGCGTCGACCTGGTCGCCGGCGCGAACGGCCAGTTCCAGCCAGAGCGACCCGGGCAGCGTGATCTGATCGCCGACCCTGTGGTCGGCCAGCCATGGGTGCACGCGCAGCGACAGCAGGCCGGAGAAGATGACCTCGCCGGTGTCGGCCACGGTCATCGCGGCGCCGAGCATCGGGTGCATGGCGGCGGTGAGACCGACCGCGCCGACGTCGCCGGAGTGGGCGAGCGGGCGGGGCCAGTAGCGCTGGTGGTCGAAGGCGTACGTGGGCAGCGGCACCCGTCTCGCCGCAGGGAACCAGGAACGAAGGTCCAGATCGACGCCGGAGGTCCACAGGGCGGCAGCCGCGGCGAGCAGAGCGGCATCCTCCGCCCGGTCACGGCGCAGGGTCGCCACCACCAACTCCGCATCGATCTGCGACGCCAGCACAGCATCCGGACCGACCTCCACGACCACGCCGGCCCGCATCGCGGCGACACCATCAGCGAACCGGACCGCCTCGCGGACATGCCGCACCCAATACCCCGGATCGGTGAACAACTCCGACTCGACACGGCCGGTGACGTTGGAAACCAACGACACCGCCGGCTCGTTCAAGGTGAGCGTCTCCACCACAGCACGGAAAGCATCCAGCATCGGATCCATCAACGCCGAATGGAACGCATGACTCACCGCCAGCCGCCGGCTCCGCCCGAACTGCCCGGCGACCGCCATCACCGGCCCTTCCAGACCCGACAACACCACGGAATCCGGCCCGTTCACCGCCGCGACCGACACGCCCTCCACGGCCGGGATCTGCGACTCGCCCGCCTGCACCGCCACCATCACCCCACCGGCCGGCAACCGCTGCATCAGCCGGCCCCGCGCCGAGATCAACGTGCAGGCATCCTCGAGCGACAACACCCCGGCCACATGCGCAGCGGCGATCTCCCCCACCGAATGACCACCGACCACATCCGGCTTCACACCCCAGGACTCCAACAGCCGGAACAAAGCCACCTCAACCGCGAAAATCGCCGGCTGCGCGTTACCCGTCTCCTCCAGACCATCCCAATCGATCTCCAACCGCGAGACCACCTCATCAAAAACAGCAGCGAACACCGGGAACCGCTCATACAACCCCCGACCCATCCCCACACGCTGCGAACCCTGCCCCGAAAACACCACACCGAGCCGCCGCGGGGCGACGAGGCCGCGGGCGAGCTCCGTGCCGTCGGCGCCCAGGACGGCCCGGTGCGCGAACGCCGAGCGCCCGGTGAGCGAGAATGCCGCGTCGGCGGGCGCCTCGGCCGGGTGCTCGACCAGCCAGGTGCGGATCCGCTCGATCTGCGCGTCGAGCGCGCGTGCCGACTTGGCCGAGACGATCAGCGGCACCGGCCGTACGGGCTCGGCGGCCTTCGGGTGCGGGACGGCGCCCGGGGCCTGCTCGATGATGACGTGGGTGTTGGTGCCGGAGATGCCGAACGACGAGACGCCCGCGCGCCAGGGCCGGTCCACGGCCGGCCAGGCGTCCGGTTCGCGGAGCAGCCGGATGTTGCCGGCCGCCCAGTCCACGTGTGAGGACGGCTCTTCCAGGTGCAGCGAGCGTGGCACCAGGCCGTGGCGCATCGCCATGACCATCTTGATGATGCCGGCGACGCCGGAGGCCGCCTGGGTGTGCCCGATGTTCGACTTGACCGAGCCGAGCAGCAGAGGCAGCTCCCGGTCCCGGCCGTACGTGGCGAGCAGCGCCTGCGCCTCGATGGGGTCGCCTAGCGGGGTGCCGGTGCCGTGCCCCTCGATCACGTCCACGTCCGCGAAGGTCAGCCCGGCGCTGGACAGCGCCTGCCGGATGACGCGCTGCTGCGACGGGCCGTTGGGGGCGGTGATGCCGTTGGAGGCGCCGTCGGAGTTGACCGCGGTGCCGCGGACCACGGCGAGGATCTCGTGACCGTTGGCGATGGCGTCGGACTGCCGCTCGACGACCAGCACACCCACGCCCTCGGCCCAGATGGTGCCGTCGGCCGCGTCCGAGTAGGACTTGCAGCGCCCGTCGGCGGACAGACCGCCGTCGACGCTGAAGCCGGTGAAGCTGACCGGGGTGGCCATCACGGTGACGCCGCCGGCCAGCGCCAGGGAACATTCGCCGTTGCGCAGCGCGGCGATCGCGGAGTGCAGCGCCACCAGAGACGACGAGCAGGCCGTGTCGACGGTGAAGGACGGGCCCTCCAGCCCGAACGTGTAGGACAGCCGGCCGGAGATGACGCTGCTCGCCAGGCCGGTGCCGGACAGGCTGCCCACGTCCTCCCGGGACTGGGCGATGAGCGTCGAGTAGTCCAGGCCGTTGGTGCCCATGAAGACGCCGGTGGGGCTGCCGGCCAGGTTCTCCGGGTCGATGCCGGCCGACTCGAACGCCTCCCACGACGTCTCGAGGAGCAGGCGCTGCTGCGGGTCCATCGCCATCGCCTCGCGCGGCGACACCCCGAAGAACGCCGCGTCGAAGTCGGCGATGCCGTCCAGGAAGCCGCCCTCCAGGGCGGCGCTGCGGCCCTGCCCGTCGACGCCGCCGGCGGCCAGCGTGGCCAGGTCCCAGCCGCGGTCGGCAGGGAACGCACTGATGCCGTCACGCTCCTGCGCGACCAGACGCCACAGGTCGTCCGGCGACCGCACGCCGCCGGGCAGCCGGCAGGCCATGCCGACGATGACGATCGGGTCGGCGCTGGTGCCGGCGGCCGCGGCCAGGGGGACGGCGGTCTCCGGCTCGTCGCCGAGAACCTCGTGGAGAAGGTATCCGGCCAATGCGGTCGGCGTCGGGTAGTCGAAGATCAGCGTCGCCGGCAGCCGCAACCCGGTGACGGCGGACAGCCGGTTGCGCAGCTCCACCGCGGTGAGCGAGTCGAAGCCCAGGTCGCGGAACTCGGCCTTGGGCCCGATCGCCTCCAGGGAGCCGTGCGCGAGCACCGCCGCGGCCTCCGCCCGGACCAGGTCCAGTACCACGGCATCGCGGTCGCCGGTGGCGAGCGGCATCAGGCGTTCGCGAAGCTGCCCGGTGGCCGTGCGGGTTTCCAGACGAGCGGCCGTGGCGGCCTCGACGGCCTCCTTGGCGACCGGCAGCTCGCGCAGCGCGGCGTTACCACGCACGCCGACCAGCGAGTCCAGGATGTTCGGCTGGCCCAGGTCCAGCACGATCAGCGTGGGTGAACCCGCGGTGACCGCCTGCTGCATCGCGGCGACGGCCAGGTCCGGGTGCACGGCGGGCAGCGGGGTCCCGGTACGTCCGGCCGGCCCGCTCCGCTCACCGATCCACGCGCCCCAGGCCATCGAGGTGGCGCTCAGGCCACGGGTGCGCCGGCTGTGCGCGACCGCGTCGAGTGCGGCGCCGCCCGCCGCGATGGCGGCCCGGCCGGGGCTGCCGACGCTGCCGGAGACCGACGAGAACAGCACGAAGGCGTCCAGGTCCAGCCCGGCGGTCAGCTCGTCGAGAAGGATCGCCGGGCGTACCTTGGCGTCGACGACCAGGCGGAGCCGGTCCGCGGTGAGGTCGGCGACGACGCCGTGGTCGACGGCGGAGGCGGCGTGCACGACGGCGGTCAGGCCGGGCTCGGCGAGCAGCGCGCTCAACGTGTCCCGGTCACCGGCGTCGCCCGCGACCATGGCCACCTGTGCGCCCAGGGCGCGCAGGTCGGTCGCCAGGTCGTCCGCGCCGGGCGCATCCGGGCCGCGGCGGCTGAGCAGGACGAGCTTTTCCGCGCCGTGCGCGGCGAGCCAGCGGGCCACGTGCGAGCCGCGGCCACCGGTGCCGCCGGTGACCAGGACGGTGCCGCGGGGACGCCACGCGGCACCGGCCGGGCCCGGCGGGGCCGGCACCAGGCGCCGGGCCAGCAGGCCGTGCGGGCGAACCGCGAGCTGGTCCTCGCCGCCGATACCGGCCAGGGCCTCGCGCAGGTGCCGGGCCGACTCGTCGTCCAGGGTGGCCGGCACATCGATCAGGCCACCCCACTGCAGCGGATACTCCAGGGCGGCGACCCGGCCGAAGCCCCACACGGCGGCCTGCAGCGGGTCCGCCGGGGTGTCGCCGAGGCAGACCGCCTCCCGGGTGAGGCACCACAGCGGCGCGGCGATGCCGGCGTCCTGCAGCGCCTGCAGCAGCGTCACGTTGGCGGTGACCGGGTGCTCGCCGGCCGCCGGCACGGACACCACTCCGGCCGGTTCGGCGACGAGCTCGCGCAGCTGCGCGGTGAGCGCCTCCCGGCCGGCGGCCGGGTCCAGGGTGGTCGCGTCCAGCGCGGCGGTCACGTCGGGGGCGTCGCCGACGACCAGCCAGGTGCCGGGTAGCCCGCGCGGGGTGTGCCCGGTGAGCGGGCGCCAGGCCTCGTGGAAGCGCAGCGAGTCGAGCAGGGACTGGTCGCGCTGCTGCCGCCGGCGGCCGGCCAGGGCGGGCAGTACCCGCTGCAGGGCCTCGGCGTCCACCGCCAGCTCGCCGGCCATCTGGGTCAGGTCGGTGTTCTCGACGGTGGCCCAGAAGCGGGCGTCCAGGTCGTCGCCGTCGCCGCGACGTCGATCGCGCGGTTCGGGCCAGTAGCGCTGGTGGTCGAAGGCGTACGTGGGCAGCGGCACCCGTCTCGCCGCAGGGAACCAGGAACGAAGGTCCAGATCGACGCCGGAGGTCCACAGGGCGGCAGCCGCGGCGAGCAGAGCGGCATCCTCCGCCCGGTCACGGCGCAGGGTCGCCACCACCAACTCCGCATCGATCTGCGACGCCAGCACAGCATCCGGACCGACCTCCACGACCACGCCGGCCCGCATCGCGGCGACACCATCAGCGAACCGGACCGCCTCGCGGACATGCCGCACCCAATACCCCGGATCGGTGAACAACTCCGACTCGACACGGCCGGTGACGTTGGAAACCAACGACACCGCCGGCTCGTTCAAGGTGAGCGTCTCCACCACAGCACGGAAAGCATCCAGCATCGGATCCATCAACGCCGAATGGAACGCATGACTCACCGCCAGCCGCCGGCTCCGCCCGAACTGCCCGGCGACCGCCATCACCGGCCCTTCCAGACCCGACAACACCACGGAATCCGGCCCGTTCACCGCCGCGACCGACACGCCCTCCACGGCCGGGATCTGCGACTCGCCCGCCTGCACCGCCACCATCACCCCACCGGCCGGCAACCGCTGCATCAGCCGGCCCCGCGCCGAGATCAACGTGCAGGCATCCTCGAGCGACAACACCCCGGCCACATGCGCAGCGGCGATCTCCCCCACCGAATGACCACCGACCACATCCGGCTTCACACCCCAGGACTCCAACAGCCGGAACAAAGCCACCTCAACCGCGAAAATCGCCGGCTGCGCGTTACCCGTCTCCTCCAGACCATCCCAATCGATCTCCAACCGCGAGACCACCTCATCAAAAACAGCAGCGAACACCGGGAACCGCTCATACAACCCCCGACCCATCCCCACACGCTGCGAACCCTGCCCCGAAAACACCACACCGACGCGGCGGTGTGCGGCCTCGCCGCGGACGATCGTGTCGCCGATCAGGACGGCCCGGTGCGCGAACGGCGACCGGGACACCGTGAGCGAGTAACCGGCGTCCGCCGCAGAGATGTCCGGCCGCTTCGCGAGCCAGTTCCCCAGCCGTTCGATCTGCGGATCCAGGGCCTGGGCCGACTTGGCCGACACCGGCAGTGGCACCGGTCCGGTGGCCGTGATCGCCTCGGGCACGGCGACGGGAGCGGCGGCCTGCTCGATGATGACGTGCGCGTTGGTGCCGGAGATGCCGAACGAGGACACCGCCGCCCGCCACGGCCGATCCAGCTCGGGCCACCCGGTGGCCTCGGTGACCAGATGCACCGCGCCCGCCGTCCAGTCCACGTGGGTGGAGGGGCGGTCGACGTGCAGGGAGGCCGGAATCAGCCCGTGCCGCATCGCCATGACCATCTTGATGATGCCGGCGACGCCGGAGGCCGCCTGGGTGTGCCCGAGGTTCGACTTGACCGAGCCGAGCAGCAGCGGCCGGTCCGGGTCCCGGTCCCGCCCGTACGTCGCCAGCAGGGCCTGCGCCTCGATGGGATCGCCGAGGGTGGTGCCGGTGCCGTGCCCCTCCACCACGTCCACGTCGGCGGCGGAGAGCCCGGCCGCCTGCAGGGCGCGGCGGATGACGCGTTGCTGCGAGGGCCCGTTCGGGGCGGTCAGCCCGTTCGAGGCACCGTCGGAGTTGACCGCCGACCCGCGTACGACCGCGAGGATCTCATGACCGTTGGCGATCGCGTCGGACTGCCGCTCGACCACCAGCACACCCACGCCCTCGGCCCAGCCGGTGCCGTCCGCCGCGTCCGCGAACGCCTTACAGCGCCCGTCGGGCGCGAGTCCGCCCTGCTTGGTGAAACCCGAGAAGCCCATCGGCGTGGACATCACCGTGACGCCACCGGCCAGGGCCAGGCTGCATTCGCCGTTGCGGAGCGCCTGCGCGGCCAGGTGCAACGCGACCAGCGACGAGGAACAGGCGGTGTCGACCGTGACCGCGGGACCCTCCAGACCCAGCGTGTACGACACCCGGCCGGAGACGACGCTGGCCGCGAGGCCGGTGCTGGCGTGGCCCTCGATGTCCTCCCTCGAGTTCATCACCACCTGGGTGTAGTCCTGGCCGCCGGAGCCGACGAAGACGCCGGTCTGGCTGCCGCGCAGCCCGGCCGGGGCGATCCCGGCGTGCTCGAACGCCTCCCAGCTGGTCTCCAGCAGCAGTCGCTGCTGCGGGTCCATCGCCAAAGCCTCGCGCGGGGAGATGCCGAAGAACCCCGCGTCGAAGTCGGCCACCCGATCCAGGAAGCCGCCGTGCTCGGTGGCGCTGCGACCCCGGCCGCCGTCGCCGCCGTGGCGCAGCTCGGTGAGGTCCCAGCCGCGGTCCCCGGGAAAGGGCGAGATGCCGTCGCGGCCGCCGGAGACCAGGTCCCACAGCTCGTCCGGCGAGGTTACGCCGCCGGGCAGGCGGCAGGCCATGCCGACGATGACGATCGGGTCGGCGGCGGCGCCGGCCAGGGGGCCCGGCGATTCCTCGTCGGTCTGCTCGTCGAGCAGCTCGCCGAGCAGGAACCCGGCCAGCACGGTCGGGGTCGGGTAGTCGAAGACCATGGTGGCGGGCAGCCGCAGGCCGGTCGCCGCGGTCAGCTTGTTGCGCAGTTCGACGGCGGTGAGCGAGTCGAAGCCGATGTCACGGAACTCGCGCTGCGCGTCCACCGCCTGCGCGGAGGCGTGGCCGAGCACGGCGGCGGCCCCGGCGCGGACCAGGTCCAGCACGTACGGCAGGCGTTCGGCGCCTGGCCGGGACAACAACTCGCGGGTGATGCCGGCGAAGGTGGCCGCACCGTCGGGGGTGCTCGCCGCCGATCGACGCCCGGGGCGGACCAGGGTGCGCAGGACCGCGGGCACCTCGCCGGCCATCCGCGCGTTGCCGGACTGCATGCTGACCGGCACCAGACAGGGCTCGTCCACCGCGGTGGACCGGTCGAAGAGGGCGAGGCCCTGCTCCAGAGTCAGCGGCGGCATCCCGGAGGATGCCCGCTCGAGGTTCGCCTCGGACAGTGTGGAGGTCATGCCGGCGCCGGGTGCCCAGGCGGGCCAGGCGAGCGACTGGGCGGGCAGCCCTGCGGTGCGGCGGTACCGGGCGAGGGCGTCCAGGAAGACGTTGCCGGCCGCATAGTTGGCCTGGCCGGCGGTGCCCGTCACGCCGGAGATCGAGGAGAACAGCACGAAGGCGTCGAGGTGCCGGGAGGCGGTGGCGAGGTGCAGGTTCCAGGCGCCGTCGACCTTGGGTTCCAGCACGGCGGACAGGCGCTGCGGGGTGAGCGAGGTGAGGATGCCGTCGTCCAGGATTCCCGCGGCGTGCACCACGGCGGAGAGGTCGGGCTGCCCGTCGACCAGCTCGCGGACGGCGGCGGCGTCGGTCAGGTCGCAGGCGGCGACGAGCACCTGGGCGCCGGCGTCGCGCAGGTCCCGGGTCAGCTCGGCCGCGCCGGGTGCGTCCGGGCCCCGGCGGCTGACCAGCACGAGGCGCCGCACGCCGTGCTCGGCGACGAGATGGCGGGCCAGGGCGGAACCGAGACCGCCGGTGCCTCCGGTGATCATGACGGTGTCGCGGCCGGCCCATGGCGACGGGCCCTCGACGGGGACGGCCGCGACCCGGTCGAGGCGGCCCGCCTTGAGGGCGCCGTCGCGGACCGCGAACTGGCCCTCGCCGGTGGCGACGAGCCCGGGCAGCAGCGGCAGCGCCGCGTCCGCCTCGGCGTCGGAGTCCGCGTCGAGCAGGGCGAACCGGCCCGGGTTCTCGGTCTGCGCGGAGCGGACCAGGCCCCAGAGCGCGGCGGCGGCCGGGTCGGCGCCGGTGGTGGCGCCGGAGGTGACGAACACCAGGGTGGCGCCGTGGCGGCCGGCCAGCCAGCGCTGCATGGTCTCCAGCGCTGCGGCGGTGTGCCGGTGGGCGTCCGCGACCATGTCGTCGCCGGCGCGGACCCGGATCACGGCCAGGTCGGTGCCGGCCGGGACGTCGTCAGCGCCCTCGGCCACGGTGAGCCCGGTGCGGGCCTCGGCGGAAAGCGGGGGGACCCATTCGAGGGTGAGCAGCGAGCCGGGGTGGATGCGGCCGTCGGCCACCGCGAGCGGGGTGCGCAGGGTGACCGCGTCGATGGTGAGCAGCGGCGCGTCGGCCGGGTCGACGGCGACGATCCGTACGGTGTCGCCGCTGCGGCGCAGGCGGGCGTGCAGGGTGGTGGCGCCGGCCGCGTGCAGGGTGACCCCGGCGAACGACGCGGGCTCCATCTCGTCGCCGAGCAGGGCGGTGAGCAGCGCCGGGTGCAGGCCGAAGTACCGGGCGTCGGCGGCGGCGTCGTCGCTGAGCGACACCTCGGCGCCCTCACCGTCGGTGTCCGCGAGCGGCTCGACGGCGATCGCGGTGAGCACACCCTCGGCATGCTGCACCCACTGGGCGTCCGCACGCGCGTGCATGGTGATCCGGCGCTCGCCGTCCTCGCCGGGGGGGTGCACGCGGACCTGGATGGCGACCGGCCGGTCGTCGACCACCAGGGCACTGCCCAGGTCGAGGCGGCGCACGTGGTCGCAGCCGACCTGGTCACCGGCCCGGAAGGCGAGTTCCAGCCAGGCGGCGCCGGGCACGGTGGCCCGCCCGGCGAGCCACGGGTGGGCGCGTGAGCTGAGCAGGCCGGTGAGGATGACCTCGTCGGCGTCGGCCACCGTGACGGCCGCGCCGAGCAGCGGGTGCCGGGCGGCGACCAGACCGGCGGCGGAGACGTCGCCGCCCCCGGTAGCCGGGCGCGGCCAGTAACGCTCGTGGTCGAAGGCGTACGTCGGCAGCGGGACCGTGGTCGCGCCGGGGTACCAGGCGGCGAAGTCGACGTCGATGCCCCCGACGTGCAGGGTGGCCGCGGCGGCGAGGATCGCCTCGGTCTCGTCGCGGTCGCGGCGCAGCGTCGGTACCACCAGGTCGGCGTCGATCAGCGCGGCCAGCACCGAGTCCGGGCCGACCTCGACGAAGGTGTCCACGCCGGCCGCACGCATGGCCTCGACGCCGTCGGCGAAGCGGACCGTCTCCCGCACGTGCCGCACCCAGTAGGCAGGATCGGTGAACAGGTCCGACTCGATGCGCCCGGTGACGTTGCAGACCAGGTCCCGGGTGGGCGGATTGAGGGTGATCCCGGCGATGGCGTCAGCGAAATCCTCGAGCATCGGCTCCATCAGCGCCGAGTGGAAGGCGTGACTGACACTGAGGCGCCTGCTGCGCGCGAAACCCGCCGCGGCCGCCACGACAGCCGCCTCCGGACCGGACAACACCAGCGAGTCCGGACCGTTGACCGCCGCGACCGAAACGCCGGCCGGCACCTCCGACTCCCGCCCCTCGACCGCGATCATCGCCCCACCGGCCGGCAACGCCTGCATCAACCGGGCCCGCGCGGAGATCAGCGTGCACGCGTCCTCGAGGCTGAACACCCCGGCCACATACGCGGCCACGATCTCCCCGACCGAATGCCCACCCACCACGTCCGGCCGCAGGCCCCACGACTCGAGGAGCCGGTAGAGCGCCACCTCGACGGCGAAGATCGCCGGCTGCGCGCTACCGGTGGCATCGAGGTCGCCCCAGTCGATCGTCAGGTGCGCACAGACGGCGTCGAACGCCTCGGCGAAGACCGGGAAACGCTCGTACAGACCACGGCCCATACCGGCGCGCTGCGAACCCTGCCCGGAGAAGACCACGCCGAGACGGCGTCCGGAAGCGACACCGCGGACCACAGTGTCACCGGTGAGCACTGCGCGATGCGGCATCTGGGCGCGGGTGACGGCCAGGGAACGTCCGACGTCGGCGGGTGACAGCTCGGGCCGCGCGGCGACCCACTCGCGCAGCCGGGCGATCTGGGCGTCCAGGGCGGTCTCGCTGCGCGCCGACACCGGCCACGGCGCGGCGGCGGGGACCGGGGACGGCTCGTACGCGACCCTGTCGCCCTGCTCGACGATGACGTGCGCGTTGGTGCCGGAGATGCCGAACGAGGAGACGCCGGCACGGGCCGGGCGGTTCACCCCGGGCCACGGCCGCGGTTCGGTGAGCAACCGTACCGCGCCCTGCTCCCAGTCCACGTGGGATGTGGGGGTGTCGACATGCAGGGTGCGCGGCATCGTCCCGTGGCGCATCGCCATGACCATCTTGATCACGCCGGCCACGCCGGCGGCGGCCTGGGTGTGCCCGAGGTTCGACTTGACCGAGCCGAGGTAGAGCGGCTCGGTGCGGTTCTGCCCGTACGTGGCGAGCAGGGCCTGCGCCTCGATGGGATCGCCGAGGGTGGTGCCGGTGCCGTGCGCCTCCACCACGTCGACGTCCTGCGGAGCCAGTCCGGCGCAGTCGAGCGCCTGCCGGATCACGCGCTGCTGCGAGGGCCCGTTCGGGGCGGTCAGCCCGTTCGAGGCGCCGTCGGAGTTGACCGCCGACCCGCGTACGACCGCGAGGATGTGGTGGCCGTTCTTCCGCGCATCGGAGAGCTTCTCGACGACCAGCACACCCACGCCCTCGGCCCAGCCGGTGCCGTCCGCGGCGTCCGCGAACGCCTTGCAGCGCCCGTCGGGCGCGAGTCCGCCCTGACGGGTGAAACCGGAGAAGCCCATCGGCGTGGACATCACCGTGACGCCACCGGCCAGGGCCAGGCTGCATTCGCCGTTGCGGAGCGCCTGCGCGGCCAGATGCAGCGCGACCAGCGACGACGAGCAGGCCGTGTCCACAGTCAGGGCCGGGCCCTCCAGGCCCAGCGTGTACGACACCCGGCCGGAGATGACGCTGGAGGTGAGGCCGGTGGTGGCATGCCCCTCGGCGTCCTCGCGCGAGCCCATCACCACGCCGATGTAGTCCACCCCGGACGCGCCGGTGAAGACGCCGGTGCGGGTGCCACGCAGGCTCACCGGGTTGATGCCGGCGTGCTCGAACGCCTCCCAGGAGGTTTCCAGGAGCAGGCGCTGCTGGGGGTCCATGGCGACCGCCTCGCGCGGGGAGATGCCGAAGAACCCGGCGTCGAAGTCGCCCGCCGCGATGAAGCCGCCCTCGCCGGTGGCGCTGCTGCCCTCGCCTTCCCCGTCGAGCGCTGCCGCGTCCCAGCCGCGGTCGTCCGGGAAGGCGGTGATGCCGTCGCGTCCCTCGTCGACCAGTTGCCACAGCGCGTCCGGCCCGTGCACCCCGCCGGGGAGGCGGCACGCCATGCCGACGATGGCGATCGGCTCCTGCCGGCCCGACTCCACCTCTTCCAGGCGGCGGCGGGTCTCGTGCAGATCGGCCGTGACCCACTTGAGGTAGTCAACGAGCTTGCTGTCGTCGGACATGCGAAACCTTCCGTGTGTACCGGAGTGCGCGACTCAGCGATCGCCCTGGCGGCCGAGTTCGTTATCGATGAAGGCGAACAGGTCGTCGGCGGACGCGCTCCCGAGCCGCTCGGCCACCCCGGCGGTGCCGGATTCGGCGGCGCGCCAGGCGTCGAGAATCCGGCGCAGCCGGGTGGTGACCGCGGCCCGGGTGACGTCGTCGGGCTCGCTGGCGCTGAGAGCGGCACCGAGCCGGTCCAGGTCCGCGAGCAGGGCCGGGCCGTCCTGCGCGGTGTGCTCGCTGACCAGTTCCTTGGTGAGGTGTTCGGCGAGCACGGCCGGGGTGGGGTGGTCGAAGACCATGGTGGCGGGCAGCCGCAGGCCGGTCACCGCGGTGAGCCGGTTGCGCAGTTCCACCGCGGTGAGCGAGTCGAAGCCGATGTCGCGGAACTCGCGGTGGGCATCGACGGCGGCCGCCGAGGTGTGGCCGAGCACGCCGGCCGCCTCGGTGCGGATGAGGTCGGCGACGTAGCGGATCCGCTCGTCCTCGCGGCGCCCGGCGAGCTGCTGGGTGAGTGCGGCCAGGGTGGCCGCCGTCCCGGCGCTGCCGGCCGCGGTGCGGCGGCCGCCCTTGACGAGGTCGCGCAGCACGGCCGGGACGACGCCGGGCATCCGCACCCTGGTGGACGACATGCTGACCGGCACCAGGTACGGCGATCCGACCTCGGTGGCGGTGTCGAAGAGGGCAAGGCCCTGTGCGACGGTGAGCGGCGGCAGACCGGAGGAGGCGCGCTGCATGTCGCTCTCGCTGAGGGTGGCGGTCATGCCGCTGCCGCCCGCCCAGGCGGGCCAGGCGAGTGACTGTGCGGCGAGGCCTCGCGACCGCCGGTATGCGGCGAGAGCGTCCAGGAACACGTTGCCGGCTGCGTAGTTGGCCTGTCCGGCGCTGCCCATGATGCCGGAGATCGAGGAGAACAGCACGAACGCGTCGAGATCTTTCGTTGCCGCGTGCAGGTTCCAGGCCGCGTCGACCTTGGGACGCAGCACGGTGGCGAGCCGGTCCGGGTTCAGGGCGGTGATCACGCCGTCGTCGAGGACACCCGCGGTGTGCACGACCGCGGACAGGTCGGGAATGCCCGCGACCAGCTCGTCCACGGCGGCACGGTCGGTCAGGTCGCAGGCCACGACCCGGCCCGGCAGCCCGTCCGCGCCGGGCGCGTCCGGACCGCGGCGGCTGACCAGCACCAGATTCGCGCCACGCCCGGCGAGATGGTGGGCGAGCTGCGAGCCGAGACCGCCCGTACCGCCGGTGATGAGCACGGTGCCGCGCGGCGTCCATGCGCCCGACTCCGGCAGGACCGCCCGGCCCAGGCGGGGCACCAGCGTCACGCCGTCGCGGACCGCGAACTGCGGCTCGTCGGCGGGCACCGCCTCGATACCGGTGGCGGTGTCGGCCAGCAGGAACCGGTCCGGGTGCTCGGACTGGGCGGCCCGGACGAGACCCCAGACGGCGCTCGCCGCGACGTCGCGGATCGGGTCGCCGTCGCCGGTGCCGACCGCGCCGTCGGTGACGAAGGCGAGCCGGGCGTCGCCGAAGCGGTCGGTGGCCAACCACTGGTGGATCAGACCGAGGGCGTACGCGGTGAGCCGGTGTGCCTCGGCCGCGACGTCCTCGCCGGCGCCCGCGATCGGCACGAGCACCAGATCAGCGTCGCCGTTCACGTCGTCCAGCTCGTCGGCGAGGGTGACCGTCCGGCCCGCGGTCGACGCGTCGGCGGCGATCCAGCGCAGGTCCAGCAGGGATCCACGGGGACCGTCGGCGGCGGCCGCCACGGGCTCGCGCAGGGTCACCGACTCGATGGACAGCACCGGCGCGCCGGCCGGGTCGGCGGCCGCGATCCGGTAGCCGTTCGTGCCGCGCCGGGTCAGCATGGCGCGCAGCCTGGTCGCGCCGGAGGCGTGCAGGGTGACGCCGGTGAACACGGCCGGTTCCAGATCGTCGTCGAGCAGCGCGGTGAGCAGTTCCGGGTGCAGGCCGAAGTAGCGGGCGTCACCGGCCAGCCCGTCCGGCAGCGCCGCCTCGACCGGGGCGTCGCCGATCTCGTACGGCCGACCGCCGTCCTCGGCGAGACGACCCGAGGCGTGTGCGATCCACGGCCCGTCGCCGGTACGCGAGTGCACGGCGACCGCACGGCCGCCGTCGTCGCCGGGCACGCCGACGCGGACCTGCAGGGTCACGGCGGACTGCTCGGTGAGCGTGAGGGGCGCGCCGATCTCGAGGCGCTCCACGCGGTCGCAGCCGACCTGGTCGCCGGCCCGGAGGGCGAGTTCCAGCCAGGTCGCGCCGGGCACCGTATCGTGCTCGGCGAGCCACGGGTGCACGCGCAGCGACAGCAGCCCGGTGAGGATGACCTCGTCGGCGCCGGCCACTGCGACGGCCGCGCCGAGCAGCGGGTGCCGGGCCGCGGCCTGTCCCACGGAGGTGACGTCGCCACCGGAGGAGGCCGGACGCGGCCAGTAACGCTCGTGCTGGAACGCGTAGGTGGGCAGTGCGATCCGGCGCGCGCCCGGGTACCAGGGGGTCCAGTCCAGGTCGACGCCGTGGACGTACAGGGTGGCCGCGGCGGCGAGGATCGCCTCGGTCTCGTCGCGGTCGCGGCGCAGCGTCGGTACCACCAGCTCGGCGTCGATCAGCGCGGCCAGCACCGAGTCCGGCCCGGCCTCGACGAAGGTGTCCACGCCGAGGCCGCGCATGGCGTCCATGCCGTCGGCGAAGCGGACCGTATCGCGCACGTGCCGCACCCAGTAGTCCGGGTCGGTGACCAGGCCGGACTCGACCGGTCCGCCGGTGACGTTGGAGATCATCGGCAGGGTCGGCTCGTTCAGCGTGAGGGTCCGGACGACGACGCGGAAGTCGTCGAGCATCGGCTCCATCAGCGCCGAGTGGAAGGCGTGACTGACACTGAGGCGCCTGCTGCGCGCGAAACCCGCCGCGGCCGCCACGACAGCCGCCTCCGGACCGGACAACACCAGCGAGTCCGGACCGTTGACCGCCGCGACCGAAACGCCGGCCGGCACCTCCGACTCCCGCCCCTCGACCGCGATCATCGCCCCACCGGCCGGCAACGCCTGCATCAACCGGGCCCGCGCGGAGATCAGCGTGCACGCGTCCTCGAGGCTGAACACCCCGGCCACATACGCGGCCACGATCTCCCCGACCGAATGCCCACCCACCACGTCCGGCCGCAGGCCCCACGACTCGAGGAGCCGGTAGAGCGCCACCTCGACGGCGAAGATCGCCGGCTGCGCGCTACCGGTGGCATCGAGGTCGCCCCAGTCGATCGTCAGGTGCGCACAGACGGCGTCGAACGCCTCGGCGAAGACCGGGAAACGGTCGTACAGACCACGGCCCATACCGGCGCGCTGCGAACCCTGCCCGGAGAAGACCACGCCGAGACGGCGTCCGGAAGCGACACCGCGGACCACAGTGTCACCGATGAGCACTGCGCGGTGCGCCAGCGCGGCCCGGCTGGTCGCCAGCGAGAAGCCGATGTCGGCGGGCTCGCCCACGACGGCCCGGACGCGGCCGATCTGCGCGTCCAGCCCCGCCTCGGAACGGGCCGACACCGGCAGCGGGACCGGCCCGGCGACCGGTGGGGTCGCGTGTTCCGGCGCGGGCTCGGCCTGCTCCAGGATGACGTGCGCGTTGGTGCCGGAGATGCCGAACGACGAGACGCCCGCGCGCACCGGCCGGTTCACCCGGGGCCACGGCTCGGCGGTGATGAGCAGCCGGATCGCCCCGGCGGCCCAGTCGACGTGGGTCGTCGGCCGGTCCACGTGCAGGGTCTGCGGAAGGACGTGGTGGCGCATCGCCATGACCATCTTGATGATCCCGGCCACGCCGGAGGCCGCCTGGGTGTGCCCGAGGTTCGACTTGACCGAGCCGAGCAGCAGCGGCCGGTCCGGGTCCCGGTCCCGCCCGTACGTCGCCAGCAGGGCCTGCGCCTCGATGGGATCGCCGAGGGTGGTGCCGGTGCCGTGCCCCTCCACCACGTCCACGTCGGCGGCGGAGAGCCCGGCCGCCTGCAGGGCGCGGCGGATGACGCGTTGCTGCGAGGGCCCGTTCGGGGCGGTCAGCCCGTTCGAGGCACCGTCGGAGTTGACCGCCGACCCGCGTACGACCGCGAGGATCTCATGACCGTTGGCGATCGCGTCGGACTGCCGCTCGACCACCAGCACACCCACGCCCTCGGCCCAGCCGGTGCCGTCCGCCGCGTCCGCGAACGCCTTACAGCGCCCGTCGGGCGCGAGTCCGCCCTGACGGGTGAAGCCGGTGAAGCTGGTCGGGGTGGACATCACGGTGACGCCACCGGCCAGCGCGAGCGAGCATTCGCCGGTTCGCAGCGCCTGCGCGGCCAGATGCAGCGCGACCAGCGACGACGAACAGGCCGTGTCCACAGTCAGGGCCGGGCCCTGCAGACCCAGCGTGTACGACACCCGGCCGGAGATGACGCTGGTGGCCAGGCCGGTGGTGGCGTGCCCCTCGACGTCCTCGCGGGAGTTCATCACCAGGTTCGTGTAGTCCTGGCCGCCCGCACCCATGAACACGCCGGTGCGGCTGCCGGTGAGGCGTTCCGGGTCGATGCCCGCCCGTTCGATCGCCTCCCAGCTGGTCTCCAGCAGCAGGCGCTGCTGCGGGTCCATGGCGAGCGCCTCGCGCGGGGAGATGCCGAAGAACCCGGCGTCGAAGTCGCCCGCGGCGCGCAGGAAGCCGCCGTAGCGGGTGGCGCTGGTGCTGCGCCGGTCCGGGCCCTCGGCGAAAAGGCCCTGCAGGTCCCAGCCGCGGTCGGCGGGGAACCCGGCGATGGCGTCGCGGCCGCCGGCGACCAGGTCCCACAGCTCGTCCGGCGAGGTGACGCCGCCGGGCAGGCGGCAGGCCATGCCGACGATGACGATCGGGTCGTCGCCGGCCGCCACCCCCGCCGTGACGATCTCGTCGGCGTGCTCGTCCATCAGGTCGGCGACGATCCGTCCGGCCAGCGCGACCGGCGTCGGGTGGTCGAACACCAGGGTGGCGGGCAGCCGCAGGCCGGTGGCGGTGGTGAGCCGGTTGCGCAGTTCCACCGCGGTGAGCGAGTCGAAACCGAGGTCGCGGAACTCACGCCGGGCGTCGACGGCGGCGGCCGAGGTGTGGCCGAGCACGGCGGCGGCCTCGGCGCGGATCAGGTCGGTGACCACGCGCTGCCGCTCATCGCCGGTCCGGGCGGCGAGTCGTGCGGTGAGGGCGGCCAGGGCCGCGTCGCCGCCGGGGCTGGTCGCGGCGACGCGGCGCCCGGCCCGGATCAGGTTGCGGAGCAGCGCCGGCACCACCGGCATCGGGGCGCCGGACGACGGCATGCGGACCGGCATCAGGTAGGGCTCACCGCCGGGGGCGACGGCGGCGTCGAAGAGTGCGAGGCCCTGTCCGGCGGTGAGCGGCGGCAGACCGGCCGCGGAGATGCGGCGGATCCCGGCGTCGGTGAGGGTGGCGGTCATGCCGGCGCCACCCGCCCAGGCGGGCCAGGCGAGCGACTGCGCGGCGAGGCCTCGCGACCGCCGGTATGCGGCGAGAGCGTCCAGGAACACGTTCCCCGCTGCGTAGTTGGCCTGTCCAGGACTGCCCATCACACCGGAGGTGGACGAGAACAGCACGAACGCGTCGAGATCTTTCGTTGCCGCGTGCAGGTTCCAGGCCGCGTCGACCTTGGGACGCAGCACGGTGGCGAGCCGGTCCGGGTTCAGGGCGGTGATCACGCCGTCGTCGAGGACACCCGCGGTGTGCACGACCGCGGACAGGTCGGGAATGCCCGCGACCAGCTCGTCCACGGCGGCACGGTCGGTCAGGTCGCAGGCCACGACCCGGCCCGGCAGCCCGTCCGCGCCGGGCGCGTCCGGACCGCGGCGGCTGACCAGCACCAGATTCGCGCCACGCCCGGCGAGATGGTGGGCGAGCTGCGAGCCGAGACCGCCCGTACCGCCGGTGATGAGCACGGTGCCGCGCGGCGTCCACGCGGTCTCCGCCGCGGGGGTGCGGGTCAGGCGTGGAACGAAGACCTCGCCGCCGCGTACACGGAACTCGGTGTCACCGGAGGCCAGGTAGCCACCCAGAGCGGGCAGGTCGCCGTCGGTCTGGGCGAGCGCGAAGCGGCCCGGGTTCTCGGATTCCGCCGAACGGACCAGGCCGTGCACCGCGGCGGCGGCAAGATCCCGGCGACGGGTGACAAAGAGCAGGCGGCCGTGGTCGTCGCGGGCGAGCCAGTCCTGGACCGCCGTCAGGGCGGCGGCGGTGATGCGGTGCGTCTCGGCCACCACGTCGTCGCCCTCGGACCCGAACGTCACGATGGTCGGCTCGGCTTCCGCGGCGGCGACCGGCTGGGCCGGCACCCAGTCGAGGCGCAGCAGCGATCCCGCGGACGTGGCCGTCCCGGGCAGGGCACCGAGGGTGACCCGGCGGGCGGTGAGGACCGGTTCGCCGGCCGGGTCCACCGCGGCGATCTCGACCGTGTCGTCGCCGGTCGGGGTGACCCGGGCGCGGATCATGGTGGCCGCGGACGCGTGCAGGGAGACGCCGTGCCACGCGACCGGGCGGCGGCCGTCCGGGAAAAGCTGGGCGAGCAGGGCCGGATCGATGCCGTACGCACCGGCACCGTCCACCGCGAACTCGGCGACGTCGTCACCGGCCGGCAGCAGATCGGAGCCGTTGTCGAGGGTGCCGTACGCGTTGCGGACCCACTCGCCGCCGGACATCCGCGAGGACAGGGTGACCGGCCGGGTCCCGCCCTCCGCGGCGCCGACGCGGATCTGCAGGGCGGCCGGCTCGTCCAGGGGGGCGGTCACGGTCAGGTCGCGCACGTGCGGGGTGCCGGTCTCGTCGCCGGCCCGGATGGCCAGTTCGAGCCAGGCGGTGTCCGGCAGCGCGGGGACGAGGCCGGTGAAGACGGTCTCGTCGGTGTCGGCGAGCGACACGGCCGCGCCGAGCAGCGGGTGCCGGGGTGCGGTCAGCCCGGCCGCGGCGACGCCGGCGCCGCCGGAAGGCTGCGGCCAGTAGCGCTCGTGCTGAAAGGCGTAGGTGGGCAGCGGGATCCGGTGGCCGCCGGAGAACCAGGCGCTCAGGTCGACCGGCACGCCGGCGGTCCACAGGCGCCCGGCCGCGGTGGCCAGGGCGGTCTGCTCGTCGCGGTCGCGGCGCAGGGTCGGCACCACGAGGTCGGCGTCGATCAGGGCAGCCAGCACCGAATCCGGGCCGACCTCGACGAAGGTGTCCACGCCGGCCGCGCGCATGGCCTCGACGCCGTCGGCGAACCGGACCGTCTCCCGCACGTGCCGCACCCAGTAGGCGGGATCGGTGAACAGGTCGGTCTCGGTCCGGCCTGTGACGTGGGAGACGAGCGGGGTGGCCGGGCGGTGGAATGCGATCCCGGCGATGGCGTCGGCGAAGGCGTCCAGCATCGGATCCATCAGCGCCGAGTGGAAGGCGTGGCTGACGCTCAGGCGCTTACTCCGCTCGAAGGCCGCCGCGGCCGCCATGACGGCGGGCTCCGAGCCGGACAGCACAAGCGCGTCCAGGCCGTTGATCGCCGCGATCGAAACGCCGGCCGGGACCTCCGACTCCCGCCCCTCGACCGCGATCATCGCCCCACCGTCCGGCAACGCCTGCATCAACCGGGCTCGCGCGGAGATCAGCGTGCACGCGTCCTCGAGGCTGAACACCCCGGCCACGTGCGCGGCCGTGATCTCACCGATCGAGTGCCCGGCGAGAACCGCCGGCCGTAGACCCCACGACTCGAGGAGCCGGTAGAGCGCCACCTCGACGGCGAAGATCGCCGGCTGCGCGTTGCCGGTGGAATTCAGGTCGTCCCAGTCGATGCTCAGGTGCGCACAGGTGGCGTCGAACGCCTCAGCGAAGACGGGGAAGCGCTCGTACAGGCCACGGCCCATGCCGACGCGCTGGGTGCCCTGCCCGGAGAAGACCAGCCCGACGGTACGGCCGGCAGCCTCGCCCCGGATCTCGGTATCGCCGACGAGGGCCGCCCGGTGCGGGAAAACGGTCCGGCGGGTGAGGGAGAAGCCGATGTCGACCGGGGAACCCTCGACGGCGCGTACAGCCGCGATCTGCTCCTCCAGCGCGGCGCCGGCGCGCGCGGAGACCGGCAGCGGGACCACCGCCGGTGCCGTCGGCTCGACGGCGTCGGAAGGAACCTGCTCGACGATGACGTGCGCGTTGGTGCCGGAGATGCCGAACGAGGAGACCCCGCCGCGCCACGGCCGGTCGCAGGGCGGGAGCGGCGTCGCCCGGGTGGCCAGCCGGACCGCCCCTGAGGCCCAGTTCACCTGCGAGGACGGCCGGTCCGCGTGCAGCGTCGCGGGGACGATGCCGCGCCGCAGCGCGAGCACCATCTTGATCACGCCGGCGACCCCGGCGGCGGCCTGGGTGTGGCCGATGTTCGACTTGAGGGAGCCGAGCAGCAGCGGCACGTCGCGATCCCGGCCGTACGTGGCGAGCAGGGCGCCGGCCTCGATGGGGTCGCCGAGTGGGGTGCCGGTGCCGTGCCCCTCGACGACATCGACCTCGCACGGTTGCAGGTCGGCACTGCGGAGCGCCCGCTGGATGACCCGCTGCTGCGACGGCCCGTTCGGGGCGGTGAAGCCGTTGGAAGCTCCGTCCTGGTTGACCGCTGACCCGCGGACCACCGCGAGGACGTCGTGGCCGTTGCGGCGGGCGTCGGACAGCTTCTCCAGGACCAGCAGGCCGACGCCCTCGGCCCAGCCGGTGCCGTCCGCATCGTCCGCGTACGCCTTGCACCGCCCGTCCGAGGCGAGCCCGCCCTGCCGGCTGAACTCCATCAGGGAGCCGGGCGTGGACATCACGTTCACTCCGCCGGCCAGCGCCAGCGTGCACTCCCCGTTGCGCAGAGCGTGCGCCGCCAGGTGCAGGGCGACCAGCGACGACGAGCAGGCGGTATCCACGGTGACCGCAGGACCTTCGAGGCCCATCGTGTAGGAGACGCGGCCCGAGACGGCGCCGGCCGCGATGCCGGTGCCGATGTCACCGGTGGCGTCGTCCACGTCACGGATCAGCAGATACGCATAGTCCTGCCCGTTGGTGCCGAGGTAGACGCCGGTCGGGCTGCGGCGCAGCGACGCCGGGTCGATGCCCGCCGACTCGAACGCCTCCCACGAGGTCTCCAGCAACAGCCGCTGCTGCGGGTCCATGGTGACCGCCTCGCGCGGCGAGATCCCGAAGAACCCGGCGTCGAAGCCCGCCACGTCGTCGAGGAAGCCGCCCTCCTGGCTGACCGGCATGCCGCGCGCGTCGACACCGGCCTCGCGCAGGGCGGTCAGATCCCACCCGCGGTCGCCGGGGAAGCCGCCGATGGCGTCGCCACCCTCGATCAGCAGCCGCCACAGGTCCTCGGGCGACCGGACGCCGCCCGGGTACCGGCAGCTCATTCCGACGATCGCGATCGGTTCGGTGCGTTGCTCGATGAGTTGTTGGTTCTGCCGGCGCAGCCGCTCGGTCTCCTTGACCGACGAGCGCAGTGCCTCGACGACCCGGTCGCTGGGCGAGGTCATGAGTCCCCCTGCTCCTTGAGTGCCGCCTGAACGAGGCTGTCGAGGTCCATCGCGTCGATCGAGTCGTCGTCCAGGGTGGCGGTGGGCGCACGGCCGGCCAGCCGCATCAGCGGCTCGAGCACGCCGATCTCGCGGAGCTGGTCCAGCGAGACGGTGGCGAGCACGGACCGCAACGCCGACTCGTCGTCGTCCGGCGCGGTGGTGCCGGCGAAGAACGAGCCGAGGATGTGCTCGGCGAGCGCGGCCGGTGTCGGGTGGTCGAAGACCAGCGTGGACGGCAGGTCCAGACCGGTCGTCGCGTTCAGCTGGTTGCGCAGCTCGACCGCGCTGAGCGAGTCGAAGCCGAGGTCGCGGAACGCCTTCTCGTCGCCGACCGCGTCGGTGTCGGACAGCCCGAGCGTCTCGGCGGCGACCCGGCGGACCATCGAGACCATCTCGGCCTGGCGCTGCTCGGCGGGTAGCGCGGCGAGCCCGGCCCTGAAGTCGTCGGCGGCCGCGGCGGGTGCGGCGCCGGCGGCCGTGACGGCGTCGTAGCCGGGCAGCTCGATCAGCAGCCGGGTGGGCCGGGCCGACGTGAAGGCCCGGATGAACGGTTGCGGGTCGACGTCGGCGACCAGGGCGACCGGTTCCGGCGCGAGCACCACCTGGCGCAGTGCGGTGACCGCGAGGTCCGGGTCGAGCGGCCGGATCCCGGTGCGGCGGGCCGTCACGGCGGCCTTCTCGTCGGCGGCCATGCCGCCACCGCCCCAGGCGCCCCAGGCGACCGAGGTGGCCGCCAGGCCGCGGGCGCGCCGGGCTTCGGCGAGCGCGTCCAGGACGGCGTTGGCCGCGGCGTAGTTGGCCTGGCCGGGGTTGCCGACCGCGGCCGACGCCGAGGAGAACAGCGCGAACACGGTCAGGTCACGGCCGGCGGTGAGCTCGTCGAGAAGGAGCGCCGAGGTGACCTTGGCCCGGAACACGGTGGCGAACTGCGCCGCGGTGAGTCCGTCCAGAATGCCGTCGTCCAGCACCCCGGCGGCGTGCACGACGCCGGTCAGGTCGGTGATGCCGTCCAGCACCGCGGCGAGGCTGTCCCGATCGGCGGTGTCACAAGCCATGACGATGGCCCGCTCCCCCAGCTCGGCGGCCAGCTCCGCGGCGCCCGGCGCGTCCATGCCGGCCCGGCTGAGCAGCACCAGGCGCTGCGCGCCGGCCGTGGCGAGCCGCCGGGCGACATGCGCGCCGAGGGCACCCGTGCCGCCGGTGATCAGGATCGTGCCGCTCGGGTCCCACTCGCGGGCCGGGCGCTGCGCCACCGCGGCGAGACGGCGGCCGAAGATCGCCGCGGACCGCACGGCCACCTGGTCCTCGCCCTGCGGGTCGTCCAGCACGGCGACGAGGCGGGCGGCCGCGCCGGCGTCGAGCGTCTCGGGCAGGTCGATGAGGCCGCCCCAGCGCTGCGGGTACTCCAGGGCGGCGACGCGGCCGAGGCCCTGGACGGCCGCCTGAAGCGCGCCGGGAACCGGCTCGCCGGGGCTGACCGCCACGGCGGCGCGGGTGACGCACCACAGCGGCGCGTGCACCCCGGCGTCGCCGAGCCCCTGGATCAACGCGGTGGTGAGCAGCACGCCCGCCGGCACATCGGAGATCCTCTCCTCGGCGAGGGCGAGCAGGGAGAGCACGCCGGTCACGTCACGGCTGCCGACGTGCTCGCGCAGCAGCCGCGTAACCGCCGTACGGTCCGGGTCGGCGATCTCTACGCAGGTGACGCCGGCGCCGAGGCTGGCGACCACGCCGGTGACCCACGGGTCGTCCCCGCCGCCGGCGGGGACGACCACGATCCAGGTGCCGGTCAGGGCGCCGGAGGAGGCCCGGTTCAGCGGCCGCCAGGCGATCCGCTGCCGCCAGCCCTCCACGGTGGTCTGCTCCGCGCGGCGGCGGCGCCAGTCGGACAGGGCGGGAAGGACCTTGGCGAGCGAGTCGCCGTCCACTCCCAGAGTGCCGGTGAGCTTGTCGAAGTCCTCGTTCTGCACGACCGACCAGAACTCGGCGTCGGCCGCGTCCACGCCCCTGGCTGCCGGGCGGCTCTCCGGCCAGAAGCGCCGCCGCTGGAAGGCGTACGTGGGGGCGTCGCACCGGCGGGCGGTGGTGCCGGCGAAGAACGCCGCCCAGTCCGGTCCGGCGCCGGTGACGTGCAGGCGGGCCAGGGCATGCACCAGGGCGGCCTCGTCGGCGCGGTCCTTGCGCAGCACCGGCACGGCGACCGCGTCCGGGGCGCTGTCCTGGGCCAGGGCGCTGAGCACGCCGTCCGGGCCGAGTTCCAGGAAGGTGGTGACGCCCTCACGGGCCAGGCTGCGGACGCTGTCGGCGAACCGTACGGTCTCGCGGACGTGCCGGACCCAGTATCCAGGGTCGGTGACGAGCGCGGCGTCGGCCACCTCGCCGGTCACGGCGGAGACGAGCGGTGTTGCCGGGGCGGCGTACGACAGGGTGGCGGCGACCCGGCCGAACTCGTCGAGCATGGCGTCCATATGAGCCGAGTGAAATGCATGACTGACCCGCAAACGCCTAGTCTTGCGTCCCTCGGCGGAGAATCCGGCCGCGACCGCGTCCACCGCGGCGCCGTCTCCGGCGATCACCACGGCGGACGGGCCGTTGATCGCGGCGACACCGACGCCGCCGATGAGGCGGGCGGTGACCTCGTCCTCGGTCGCCTCCAGCGACGCCATCGCACCGCCGGCCGGCAGCGCCTGCATGAGGCGACCCCGGGCGGCGACCAGCGTCACCGCGTCGTCCAGGGACAGGACACCGGCCACGTGTGCGGCGGCTATCTCGCCGATGGAGTGGCCGGCCACGTAGTCGGCGCGCACGCCGAGGGACTCGACGAGCCGGTACAGGGCCACCTCGACGGCGAACAGCGCCGGCTGGGTGTATCCGGTGCGGTCCAGCAGGGCGGCGTCGTCGCTGCCCTGCTCGGCGAAGAGCAGATCGCGCAACGGCCGGTCCAGTTCGGTGTCGAAGCGGGCCGACACCTCGTCCAGGGCCGCGGCGAAGACCGGGAAGCGGTGATAGAGCTCGCGTCCCGCGCCGGCTCGTTGCGCGCCCTGTCCGGAGAACAGGAACGCGGTGCGGCCGCCGGTCACCGTGCCGCGCACGACCCGGGCGGAGGGGGTCCCGTCGATCAGCGCGGCGAGGCCGGCGCGCAGCTCGTCCGCGGTGGAGGCGAGGACCGTGGCGCGGTGCTCGAACTGCGTGCGGCCGGACAGGGTGAGCGCCACGTCGGCCGGCGTCAGGTCGGTGTCGAGCAGGCGGCGCGCCTGCTCGCGTACCGCGTCGAGACCGGGGGCGGACAACGGCACCGCGACCACCGAGGGCGTGAACCCGCCGGCCGGGGCCGGCGTCCCGGCGCCCTGTTCGAGAATGACGTGTGCGTTGGTGCCGCTGGCACCGAACGACGAGACACCCGCGCGGCGCGGCCGGTCCACCACCGGCCAGGGCGTCTCGGCGGTGAGCAGGGACACCGCGCCGGCTGTCCAGTCCACATGCGACGACGGCCGGTCCACGTGCAGCGTCCTCGGCAGCACGCCGTGCCGCATGGCCATGATCATCTTGATCACTCCGGCCACGCCGGACGCGGCCTGGGTGTGCCCGATGTTGGACTTGACCGCGCCGAGCAGCAGCGGGGTCTCCCGGCCCCGGCCGTAGGTGGCGATCAGCGCCTGCGCCTCGATCGGGTCGCCCAGTGAAGTGCCGGTGCCGTGTGCCTCGACCGCGTCCACGTCGGTGACGGCCAGCCCGGCGTTAGCCAGCGCGCGCCGGATGACGCGCTGCTGGGACGGCCCGTTCGGGGCGGTGATGCCGTTCGAGGCGCCGTCGGAGTTGATCGCCGAACCGCGCAGCACGGCGAGGATCTGATGACCGCGGGCGATGGCGTCGGACTGCCGCTCGACGACGAGCATGCCGACACCCTCGGACCACCCGGTGCCGCCGGCCGAATCGGAGAACGCCCGGCAGCGACCGTCGGACGACAGCGCGCCCATCTCGCCGAACTCCACGAAGCCCACCGGCGTGGACATCACGGTGACGCCGCCGGCCAGGGCGATCGAGCACTCCCCCGCCCGCAGCGCGCTCGCGGCCAGGTGCAGCGCGACCAGCGACGAGGAGCAGGCGGTGTCGACGGTGACCGACGGGCCCTCCAGGCCGAGCGCGTACGAGACACGCCCGGACAGCAGGCTGGCCGACTGGGCGGTCTCGACGTGGCCGATCTGGCCCAGGTCGGGCCGGTAGTCGCCGCTGCCGCCGCCGACGAAGACGCCGGCGTCGCCGCCGCGCAGCCCGGCCGGGTCGATTCCGGCCCGCTCCAGGGCCTCCCAGCTGGCCTCGAGGAGGATTCGCTGCTGCGGGTCGAGCACGATCGCCTCGCGGGGGCTGATGCCGAAGAACGCCGGGTCGAAGTCTGCGGCGTCGTAGAGGAAACCGCCGTTGCGGGTGACGCTGCGGCCGCGGCCGTCGGCGTCGCCGTGGGTGAGCCGGTCCAGGTCCCAGCCGCGGTCGGCCGGGAAGTCCCCGATCGCGTCGACCTCGTCGCGCATGAGCTGCCAGAGGTCCTCGGGCGAGCGGACCCCGCCCGGGTAGCGGCAGGCCATGCCGACGATGACGATCGGGTCGCCGGCCACGCTCGCCACCGGGGTGGCCGTGACGGCCTCGCCACCGCCGGCCAGCTCCTCGTGCAGGAACCGGGCCAGGGACTGCGGGGTCGGGTAGTCGAACACCAGCGTGGCGGGCAGGGTCAGGCCGGTCGCGGTGGAGAGCTGGTTGCGCAGGTCGACGGCGGTGAGCGAGTCGAAGCCCAGGTCGCGGAAGGCCTGCGTGGTGGGCACGGCGTCCGGATCCGGGTAACCGAGCACACGGGCCGCCTCGGCGCGGACCAGGGTGAGAAGCTGCGCGGCGTCCGGCGCCGTCGCGGCCGCCACCGCCGGGGCGCTCTTCGTCGCGCGGGCCTCGGGCAGGTCGGCGAAGAGCCGGGATGCCCGCGCACGGGTGAAGGCCGGCGCGAACCGGTCCCAGGCCACGTCGGCCACGGTCACCGAGTCGCCGATCGAGCGGGCGAGCGCGGTGAGCGCCCGGGCCGGGTCCATCGCCGGGAGGCCGTTGACACGCAGGTGCGCCGCCAGGGCGTCCGGGGTGACACCGGTCCACGCGCCCCACGAGACGGCGATCGTGTTGTCGTGGCGGGCCGCGACGGCGTCCACGTAGGCGCTGGCGGCGGCCGGGCCGTACTGGCCCGCGACACCCCAGACACCGGCGATGGAGGCGAACAGGATCACCGTCGGCGCGGCGTCGACGACGGCGTCGAGCTGGGCGCGCAGCGCGGGCAGGACGGTGGCCGGGTCGTCGCCGGTGGCGGCGCCGTCGGCGATCACCAGGATCGCGCTCGGGGCGAGCCCGTCCAGGCTCGGGACAACGGTGAGACCGGTGGCCGGTCGGGAACCGTCGTCCTCGCCGACGATCACCACGTGGTCCGCCCCGTGGGAGGTGAGCCAGTGGGCCACCGGTGCGGCGAATTCGCCGAGGCCGCCGGTGATCGCGACCGTGCCGGTGGGCCGCCAGGCCGGTCCGTCGGCGGCGTCACGGGCCAGGCGGCGGGCGTAGACGCCGGAGGCGCGCACCGCGATCTGATCCTCATCACCGACCACCAGCCGGTCCAGAGTCCGCTCGTCCACGGACACCGGCAGGTCGATCAGCCCACCCCAGGCGCCGGGACGGTCCAGGGCGGTCACCCGCCCGGCGCCCCAGATCGCGGCCTGTTCCGGGTCGCTCAGCGGGTCGGAGCGGCCGATGGTGACGCCGCCACGGGTGATGCACCAGAGCGGTGCGGTGATGCCGGCCGCCTCCAGGCTCGCGGCCAGCTCGTGCGGCCAGCCGGCCAGCACCGAGACCACCTGGTCGTAGTCGCCGCCGGTCAGATCGCCGACGACCGTCACGTCGCCGCCGAGCCGTGCCGCGACGGCGGTGACCCACGGGTCGTCGCCGGTCGGGACGATCACCAGCCGGCGGCCGTCCGCCGCGGCCGGGGTGACCGGCCGCCACGTGATCCGGTAGCGCCAGGACGGCTGGTCGTGGCGCTCGCGCCAGGCGGAGAGCGCGGGCAGGTCACCGGCGTCGACGGCGGCCCAGAAGTCGGCGCCCGGGCCGGGGCCGGCCACCGGGGCCATCTCCGGCCAGTAGGCCTCGCGCTGGAAGGGGTACGTGGGCAGGGCGGTGCGCCGTGCGCCGGTCCCGGCGAACAGGGCCGGCCAGTCCACGGGCGCACCGGCTACGTGCAACCGGGCGAGGGCGGTGACCGTGGCGGTCTCCTCGTCCCGGTCGCGGCGCAGCGTCGGCACGCCGTCGACCAGAGGTGTCAGCACCGAGTCCGGGCCGACCTCGACGAAGGTGTCCACGCCGAGGCCGCGCATGGCCTCCACGGCGTCGGCGAACCGCACCGTCTCGCGCACGTGCCGCACCCAGTAGGCCGGGTCGGTGAACAGCTCCGCCTCGACCCGGCCGGTGACGCCGGAGACCAGCGGCACGTCCGGCGCGCGCAGGGTCAGCGTGCGGACCACCGCCTCGAACTCGGCCAGCATCGGGTCCATCAGCGCGGAGTGGAAGGCATGCGACACCTTCAGCGCGGTGGTACGCCCGGTGATCCGGCGGCGGACCTGCTCCACGGCCTTCTCCGGCCCGGCGATGACCACGGCGGACGGCCCGTTGACCGCGGCGATCGACACGCCGTCGGTCAGTCTCTCGCGGACCTCGTCCTCGGAGGCCTCGACCGCCACCATCACGCCGCCGCCGGGCAGCTCTTGCATGAGCCGGCCTCGGGCGGTGACCAGGGTCCAGGCGTCGGCCAGGGACAGCACACCGGCCACGTGCGCGGCGGCGATCTCGCCGACGGAGTGCCCGCCGAGGACCTCGGGCCGCACCCCGAACGACTCGAGGAGCCGGTAGAGCGCCACCTCGACGGCGAAGATGGCCGGCTGCGCGTTGCCGGTGCGGGCCAGTCCGGCGGCGTCGTCGCCCCACATCGTGCCGAGGTCCGCGCCGATCGCCTCCAGGGCGTCGCGGAAAGCCGGGAAACGTTCGTACAGCTCGCGTCCCATGCCGGGGCGCTGCGTGCCCTGCCCGGAGAAGACCATGCCGACGCGGAGGTCGGCGGCCGCTCCGCGGATCACCGTGTCACCGATCAGGACCGCCCGCCGGGCGAAGGTGGCCCGGTCCAGCAGTGAGAGGCCGACGTCCACCGGGGACCGGTCCCGGGCCGCGTCCCGGATGCGGACGATCTGCGCGTCCAGGGCGGTGTCGCCGCGCGCGGAGACCAGCAACGGCACCGCTCGCGGGACGACGGTCGCGGCGGGCGCCGCCGCGGCCGGGACGCCCTGTTCGAGGATCACGTGCGCGTTGGTGCCGCTGACGCCGAAAGCGGAGACACCGGCGCGGCGCGGTCGTCCGTTCTCGCGCCACTCGCGAGCCTGCTCGACCAGGTCGAGCGTGCCGGACGACCAGTCGACCCGGCTGGACGCGGCGTCCACGTGCAGCGTCTTCGGCATGGTGCCGTGCCGCATGGCGAGGACCACCTTGATGACGCCGGCCATGCCGGCCGCGGCCTGGGCGTGGCCCAGGTTGGACTTGACCGCGCCGAGCATCAGCGGGGCCGGGCGGTCGGGGCCGTACGCCGCGACGAGCGCCCCGGCCTCGACCGGGTCGCCGAGGGTGGTGCCGGTGCCGTGCGCCTCGACCGCGTCCACCTCGCCGGGGGCCAGCCGGGCGGCGGCCAGCGCGGCCCGGATGACCCGCTGCTGAGCGCGCCCGTTCGGGGCGGTCAGGCCGTTGGAGGCGCCGTCCTGGTTGACCGCGGTGCCGCGGACCACGGCAAGGATCTCGTGGCCGTGGCGGACCGCGTCGGACCGGCGCTCCAGCACGATGATGCCGGCGCCCTCGGACCAGGCGGTGCCGTCGGCGCCCTCGGCGAACGCCTTGCACCGCCCGTCCGGGGCGAGCCCGCCCTGGGCGCTGAACTCGACGAAGGCGTCCGGGCTGGACATCACCGACGCGCCGCCGACCAGGGCGAGGGTGCACTCGCCGGCGCGCAGCGCGCTCGCGGCCAGGTGCAGTGCGACCAGCGATGAGGAGCAGGCGGTGTCCACCGTGACCGCGGGACCCTCCAGGCCGAGCGTGTAGGACAGCCGGCCGGACATCACGCTGGCGGTGTTGCCGGTCGCCACGTGTCCCCGCACGTCGGCGGTGCCACGGCGCAGGACGTTGAGGTAGTCCTGGCCGTTGGTGCCGACGAAGACGCCGGTGGCCGAGCCACGCAGTCCGCTCGGGTCGATGCCGGCCCGTTCCAGAGCCTCCCAGGACGTCTCGAGCAGGAGGCGCTGCTGCGGGTCCATGGCGAGGGCCTCACGGGGGCTGATCCCGAAGAAGGGCGCGTCGAAGCGGCTGACGCCGTCCAGGAAGCCGCCCTCCAGGGTGGCCGATCCGCCTCGGGCAAGGGCCTCCAGGTCCCAGCCACGGTCCGCCGGGAAACCGGAGATGGCGTCGGCGCCGTCGTCGAGCAGCCGCCACAAATCCTCGGGGCTCTGCACGCCGCCGGGGAACCGGCAGCCCATGCCGACGATGACGATAGGATCGTCGGACACGTCGGCGGCGGCGACCGCGGGCAAACAGGTGTCCGTCGGGGCGCCCGTGAGCCGGGCGAGCAGGTGGTCGGCCAGGTCGGCCGGGGTCGGGTAGTCGAACACCAGGGTGGCGGACAGGGCCAGCCCGGTCGCCGCGGCCAGGCTGTTGCGCAGCTCGACGATGGTCAACGAGTCGAAGCCGAGGTCGCTGAACGCCTGGTCGGCACCGACGCCGCTGCGGTCGGCGTGGCCCAGCACCGCGGCCGCGCTGGCACGGACCACGTCGAGCATGGACTTCGCCCGTGCCGGGCCGGTGAGCCCGGCGAGCTGCTCGCGCAGGCCGGCGCTGCCCGCCGGGGCGGCGGTGGCGGCCCGGCGTACCTCGGGCAGGTCGGCCAGCAGTGGCCCGGCGAAGATCTGCGCGTACCGCTGCCAGTCGACGCCGGCCACGGTGATCGCCACGTCGCCGCGCTCGACGGCCTGCTCCAGGGCGGCGAAGGCCAGGTCGGGAGCCATCGGGGTGAAGCCGCCACGCCTGACGCGCTCCTCCACGAGGGACTGGCCGGCGGCCATACCCGCCTCGGCCCACGGGCCCCAGGCGATCGCGGTGGCCGGAAGGCCTTGCGCGCGCCGGACCGCCGCGAACGCGTCCAGCCAGGCATTGGCGGCCGCGTAGTTGCCCTGCCCGGCGGCCCCCAGCACGCCGGCGGTCGAGGAGAACAGCACGAACGCGCGCGCGTCGGGCGTGAGCTCGTGCAGGCTGCGGGTGGCGTCCATCTTGGCCCGTTGCACGGCGGCGAAGCGCTGCGGGGTAAGGGCGTCGATCACGCCGTCGTCGACGATGCCCGCGGTGTGGAAGACGTTCACCACGGTGTGCCCGTCCAGCGCTGCGGCGAGGGCGTCGCGGTCGGCGGCGTCGCAGGCCACGATGGTGGCCTTGGAGCCGAGCTCCGCGGCCAGTTCGGCGGCGCCGGGCGCGTCCGGGCCACGGCGGCTCAGCAGCAGCAGGTGCTCGGCGCCGCGCTCGGCCAGTCGCCGGGCCAGGTGCGCGCCGATGCCGCCGGTGCCGCCGGTGATCAGGGTGGTGCCGCCGGCCAGGTCCAGCGGGCGGCCGGCGGCGGCACCGGCCGGGGCATGCACCAGGCGGCGGGCGAAGACCCCGGTGGTGCGGACCGCGAGTTCGCCGCCGGCGAAGCTGAGCCGGGTGGCGGCGGCCGGGTCGAGGTCGATCAGGCCGCCCCAGCGGTCCGGGTGCTCCAGCGCGACGACCCGGCCGAGGCCCTGGATCGCCGCCTGCTCCGGCGACGGCGCCGGGTCGGTGTCGGTGACCGCGACGGCCCCGGTGGTGATCACCCAGAGCGGCGCGGTGATCCCTGCGTCGCCGAGTGCCTGCACGGCGGCCGCGGTGGTGACCGCGTCGGGCAGCAGCGACACGACCCCGTCAGCCTCGGCGCCGGCCAGCGCCGCTGCGATCGCGGCCCGGTCCGGGGCGTCCACGGTGATCGGGGTGGCACCGAGCGCGGCGACCACCTCGCCGGTGTCGCCCGGGGCGACCAGGGCGAGCCAGGGCCCGGGGCGGGCCTCTGCTCCGGTGACCGGCTGCCAGCTGATCCGGTAGCGCAGACCGTCCAGGGCGGACGCCTCGCTGCGGCGGCGGCGCCACGTGGTGAGGGTCTGCCGGGCGGTCTCGTCCAGCGGCAGGTCGCCGTTCTCCACGGCGGCCCAGAACTCCGCGTCGACGGTGTCCGCCAGGTCGGCCGGCTCGGGCCAGAACCGCTGCCGCTGGAACGGGTACGTGGGCAGGTCCACCCGGAGGGCGGCGGTCGGGAAGACGCCCGCCCAGTTCACGGCCGCCCCCCGGGCGTACAACCGGGCCAGGGCGGTGAACAGGGTGCTCACCTCGTCGCGGTCGCGGCGCAGCGCCGGGACCGTCGTGAGGGTGTCGCCGGCCGCGCTGCTGAGGGTGGCGTCCGGTCCGATCTCCAGGGCGGTGCCGGTGCCGTTGGCGGCCAGCCAGGCCACCGCGTCGGCGAACCGGACGGTGGCGCGGACCTGGTCCACCCAGTAGTCCGCGGAGGTCAGGCGCTCGGCCGGGACCGGCCCACCGGCGACCGTGGAGATCAGCGGGATCAGCGGGGGCCGGTAGGTGACCGACCGGGCCACCTCGGCGAAGGCGTCCAGCATCGGATCCATGCGTGCCGAGTGGAACGCGTGGCTGACGCCGAGCCGCCTGGTCCGGGCGAACCCGGCGGCGGCCGCGGTGACCGGTCCGTCGTCGCCGGCCAGCACCAGCGAGCGCGGCCCGTTGACCGCGGCGATCGAGACGCCGTCGGTGAGCAGCGGCAGCACCTCGGCCTCGGTGGCCTCGACGGCGATCATCACGCCGCCGGCGGGCAGCTCGGCCATCAGCCGGCCACGAGCGGCGACCAGGGTGCAGGCGTCCTCGACGCTGAGCACGCCGGCGACGACAGCGGCGGCGTACTCGCCGATCGAGTGGCCGGCCACCCGGTCCGGGGTCAGACCCCACGACTCGACCAGGCGGAACAGCGCCATCTCCAGCGCGAACAGGGCCGGCTGCGTCCACCGGGTGTCGTCCAGCAGGGCGGCGTCGGGGCCGTCCGGCGCGGTGAGCAGCTCGCCGAGGGGCCGGTCGAGAAGCTGGTCGAAGTGCGCCAGGATCTCGTCCAGGGCCTGCGCGTAGACCGGGAACCGCTGGTACAGCGCATGGCCCATGCGGGCGCGCTGGCTGCCCTGCCCCGTGAACAGGAAGGCCAGGCCGCCGGGGGCCGGGCCGTCGGTGACCAGTCCCGGATCGAGGGTGCCGTCGCGCAGCGCGTCCAGCGCGCGCAGCACCTCGTCACGATCGTCGCTGATCACCGCGGCGCGCTGCGGCAGGTCGGCGCGGGCGGTGGCGAGTGCCGCGGCCACGTCGGTCAGCGCCAGCTCCGGCCGCCGATCCAGATAGGAGCGCAGCCGTACGGCCTGGGCACGCAGCGCGGCGGGAGTGCGCGCGGACAGCACGATCGGTCCGCTCTGTCCGGCGCCCGGCGTGACCGGGGCGGCGGCGGGGGCCTGCTCCAGGACGGTGTGCACGTTGGTGCCGCTGAGCCCGAACGAGGAGACGCCGGCCCGTCGCGGCCGGTCCACCGCCGGCCAGTCGACGGTGGCGGTGGCCAGTTCGATCGCGCCGGGTACCCAGTCCACGTGCGTGGACGGTTGGTCCACGTGCAGGGTGGCCGGGACCGTGCCGTGCTGCAACGCGAGCACCATCTTGATCACGCTGGCCACACCGGAGGCCATCTGGGTGTGGCCGATGTTGGACTTGACCGAGCCGAGCAGCAGTGGACGGGTGCGCTGGCGGCCGTACGTGGCGAGCAGCGCCTGCGCCTCGATGGGGTCACCCAGTCGGGTGCCGGTCCCGTGCCCGTCGACCACGTCCACCTCGTCGGCGTCGACGCGGGCATTGGCCAGCGCCTGCCGGATGACGCGCTGCTGCGAGGGGCCGTTCGGGGCGGTCAGGCCGTTCGAGGCGCCGTCGGAGTTGACCGCGGAGCCGCGGACCACCGCGAGGATGTGGTGGCCGTTGCGCTGCGCGTCCGAGAGGCGCTCGACCAGCACCAGGCCGACGCCCTCGGCGAGGCTCATGCCGTCGGCCGCCTCCGCGTACGCCTTGCATCGCCCGTCCACGGCCATCGCGCGCTGGCGGCTGAAGCCGACGAACGCGTCGGGGGTGGCCATCACGCTGACGCCGCCGGCCATCGCCAGGTCGCTCTCGCCGTTGCGCAGCGACTGGCAGGCCAGGTGCAGCGCGACCAGCGACGAGGAGCAGGCGGTGTCGAGGGTGACCGCCGGGCCCTCGAAGCCGTAGTTGTAGGACAGCCGGCCGGACAGCACGCTCGAGATGGTGCCGGTGACCAGGTGACCTTCGGCGCCGTCCTGGACCGCGCTGCCCGCGCTGTAGTCCTGGTAGCTGGCGCCGATGAAGGTGCCGGTCCGGCTGCCGCGCAGGGTGGCCGGGTCGATCCCGGCCCGCTCCAGGGCCTCCCAGCTGGTCTCCAGGAGCAGCCGCTGCTGCGGGTCCATGGCGAGCGCCTCGCGGGGGCTGATGCCGAAGAACCCGGCGTCGAAGTCCGCCACGTCGCGAAGGAAGCCGCCGCGCACCGAGTAGGTCTTCCCGGAGCGGTCCGGGTCCGGGTCGTACAGGCCGTCGGTGTCCCAGCCGCGGTCGGCGGGGAACTCGGTGATCGCGTCGCCGCCGGCCAGGATCAGGTGCCACAGGTCCTCGGGCGAGCCGATCCCGCCCGGGTAGCGGCAGGCCATGCCGATGATGGCGATCGGCTCGTCGGTGCCGGCCGCCCCGGGAAGGGTGGCGACCGCGGTGGCCGCGCCGACGAGTTCTCCGCGCAGGAAGTCGACCAGGGCTCGCGGGTTCGGGTAGTCGAACACGAGCGTGCTGGGCAGCGACAGGCCCGTCCTGCCCGCCAGACGGTTGCGCAGATCGACGGCGGTCAGTGAGTCGAAGCCGACCTCGCGGAAGGCGTTGTGCTCGGACAGCGTCTCGGAGGAGGCGTGACCCAGCACGGCGGCGGCCTCGCCGCGGACCAGGTCGAGGACGACACGGTCCTGCTCGGCGGCCGCCAGCGCGCGGATCCGGGCGGCGAACTCGCCGTCGGTGACCGGCGCGGCCTGCTCGAGCGCGGCGATGTCGGGCACGTCCTCGAACAGCGTGGTGGGCCGCGACGATGTGAAGACCGGGTGGTACAGGGCCCAGTCGACGTCGGCGACGGTGACGACGGTGTCGTCGGACTCGAGAGCCTGCTTGAGGCCGGCCAGGGCGAGCACCGGATCCATGAAGACCAGGCCGCTGCGCCGGATCGACGCCGGGTCGACGCGGCCCAGCTTCATGTCGTCGGACCAGATGCCCCAGGAGATCGACGTGGCCCGGGCGCCGCGGGCGCGGCGGGTCTCGGCGAGCGCGTTGAGGTAGGCGTTGGCGGCCACGTAGGCGGCGTGCTGGCCGCTGCCCCACATGCCGGCGGTGGACGAGTAGAGCACGAAGTCGTCCAGGTCGTCGCCGAGCAGCTCGTCGAGCAGGCGTGCGCCGGTCACCTTGGCGTGCATCACCCGGTCGAAGGCGTCCAGGCTCGTCGCCTCGATGGAGGCCAGCTCGATGACGGCGGCGGTGTGCACGACCGTACGGACCGGGGCGCCCTCGGCAGCGAGCCGGTCGATCAGGGCGCGCAGCGCGTCGCGGTCGGTGACGTCACAGGCGACCGCCTCGGCGACCCCGCCCAGCTGTGCGATGAGCTCGGCCGCGCCCGGCGCCTCGGGGCCGCGACGACTGATCAGCACGATCTTCTCGGCACCCTGGTCCGCCAACCAGCGGACCAGGTGCGGGGCGAGGGTTCCGGTGCCGCCGGTGATCAGGATGGTGCCGTTCGGCGTCCACTGCCGCTTTTCGCCGGCCGGGGCGCGCAGAACGCGCCGGGCCAGGACTCCGGACGAGCGGATCGCCACCTGGTCCTCGCCGGTGCCGCCGGTGAGGACCGCGGCGAGGCGTTCGCCCGCGCGCCGGTCCAGCTCGGTGGGCAGGTCGATGACGCCGCCGAAGCGCTGGGGGTGTTCCAGGGCGGCGGTCCAGCCGAGGCCGGCGATCTGCGCCTGGCCCGGGTTGGTGATCCGGTCCGAACGGCCGGCCGCGACCGCTCCGCGGGTGAGGAGCCACAGCGGCGCCTCGTGCCCGGCCTGGATCAGCTCGATGCTGCGGGCCAGGCCCTCGGTCAGGCCCGGATGGGTGGGGGTCGGCTCCTCCCGGGCGGCCAGCACGGACACGATGCCGGTCAGATCGGCGACGGGCTCGTGCACGACGGTGGCGCCGTGCGCGGTGAGCGCGGCCTGCACCTGCGGGTCGTCACCCACCAGCAGCCAGGTGCCGGTGAGCGTGGCGGGCGGTAGCTTGGTGACCGGTTTCCAGCTCGCCCGGTAGCGCCACCGGTCGATGGTGGAGCGGTCCTTGCGGTGGCGACGCCACTGGGCCAGTGCGGGCAGGACCGGTGTGAGCGTGGCCGCGTCGAGCTGCAGACTCGCCGCCAGGGCATCGGTGTCCTCGCCCTCGACCGCGGTCCAGAACTCGTCGTCGGCCGGATCGGCGGTGCCGCCGGCCTGCTGCGGCGGTCGGATGGCCCAGAGAAACTCCTCGGTGAAGGCGTACGTGGGCAGTGGGATCCGCCGCGCGCCGGTGTCCGCGAAGATCGGGCGGAAGTCCACCCGTACCCCCCGCACGAAGGCTTCGGCCAGCGAGACGAGGAAGCGGTCCAGCCCGCCGGTGTCGCGGCGCAGGGTCCCGACCGCCGTGACCGGCCCGCCCGCCTGCTCGGCGACGGCCTGCACGCCCATGGTGAGCACCGGGTGCGGGCTGCACTCGATGAAGGTCCGGTGGCCTTGCTCGATCAGGGTGCTTACGGCGGGTCCGAACCGGACGGTGTGGCGCAGGTTGCGGAACCAGTATCCGGCGTCCAGCCCGGCGGTGTCCTGCCAGTCGCCGGTGAGGGTGGAGAAGAACGGGATGTCCGAGGCCCGCGGCCGGATCGGCGCGAGGGTCTCGAGGATCTGCGCGCGCAGCAACTCGACCGAGTCGGAGTGCGAGGCGTAGTCCACCGGGATCCGGCGTACCCGGATCTCCTCCGTGGTGAGCCGCTCGACCAGGGCGTCCAGGGGCTCGTCCGGGCCGCAGACGACGACCGCGCCGGGTCCGTTGATCGCGGCGACGGACAGACCGGTCCCCTCGATGCGGCTCGCGGTGTCCTCGGCGCTCAGTGCCACGGAGATCATCCCGCCGGTGCCGGCGAGGGTGGCGGCGATCGCCCGGCTGCGCAGCACGACCACGCGGGCGCCGTCGGACAGCGACAGCGCTCCGGCCACCGTGGCCGCGGCGATCTCGCCCTGGGAGTGCCCGAGCACGGCGTCCGGCCGGACGCCGTGCGCCTGCCACATCGCGGCGAGCGACACCATCACCGCGAACGACGCGGGCTGCACGACGTCGACCCGGTCCAGTGAGGGCGCGCCGTCGGCCTGGCGCAGCACGTCGATCAGGTTCCAGTCGCAGAACTCGCTGAGCGCGACCGCGCACTCGCCGAGGCGCTCGGCGAAGACCGGTGACTCGTCGAGCAGCCGGGCGCCCATGCCCGCCCACTGCGATCCCTGCCCGGGGAAGACGAACACCGTCCGGCCGTCGGTGTCGACGGTGCCGGTGACCACGGTGGGCGCGGATCTCCCACGGGCCAGGTCGTCCGCGCCGGCCACGAGCTCGTCCGCGGTGCGGCCGATGATGACGGCCCGCTGCTCGAACAAGGTACGTCCGGTGAGCAGCGAGAAGCCGACGTCGCCCGGGTCGGCCGCGGCGAGGGCGGCGACATTGGCGGCCTGTCCGGCGAGCGCCGAGGAGGTCCGGGCGGACAGCACCCACGGCACGGGCCGGTCGTGCGGGAGCCGCGGTGGCTCCGGCGCCGCGGCGGGCGCCTGCTCGATGATGGCGTGTGCGTTCGTGCCACTGATGCCGAACGAGGAGACCGCGCCACGGCGGATCCGCTGCGCCGACTCCGTCCATTCGGAGGCCTCGCGCAGCAGGCTGACCGTGCCGGACGTCCAGTCGATGTGCGTGGAAGGCTGGTCGGCGTGCAGGGTGCGCGGCAATGAGCCGTACCGCAGGGCCAGCACCATCTTGATGACGCCGGCGACGCCGGCCGCCGACTGGGTGTGCCCGATGTTCGACTTGACCGAGCCGAGCAGCAGCGGTCGCTGCGGGTCACGGTCTCGACCGTACGTGGCCTGCAGCGCCTGCACCTCGATGGGATCGCCCAGCGCGGTACCGGTGCCGTGGGCCTCCACCACGTCGACGTCCGCGGCGTCCAGTCCCGCGCCGGCGAGCGCCGCGCGGATGACCCGCTGTTGGGCGGGGCCGTTGGGGGCGGTCAGCCCGTTGGACGCACCGTCCTGGTTGATGGCGCTCCCCCGGACCACGGCCAGGACGGGGTGGCCGTGGCGCTGGGCGTCGGACAGCCGCTCGACCAGGAGCACGCCGACACCCTCGGCGAGGGTCATGCCGTCCGCGCCGTCGGCGAACGCCTTGCATCGCCCGTCGGCGGCGAGGGCACGCTGCCGGCTGAACGCGATGAACGGGTTCGGGTTCGTCATCACGGTCGCACCGCCGGCGAGGGCCAGGTCGGTCTCACCGTTGCGCAGCGACTGGCAGGCCAGGTGCAACGCGACCAGCGACGACGAGCACGCGGTGTCGACGGTGACCGCGGGCCCTTCCAGCCCGAACACGTACGCGATCCGGCCGGACAGCACGCTGGGGCTCGTGCCGGTGACGGCGTGCCCGGCCGCGTCGGAGTCGAGGCCGAGCCCGTAGTCCTGGTAGGACGAGCCGATGAACGTGCCGGTGCGGGTGCCGTGAACGGTGGTCGGATCGATGCCGGCGTCCTCGAACGCCTCCCACGTCGTCTCCAGCAGCAGGCGCTGCTGAGGTTCCATGGACAGCGCCTCGCGCGGCGAGATGCCGAAGAAGCCGGGATCGAACTGGCCGGCGTCGTGCAGGAAGCCGCCACGCGTCGAGTACGTGGTGCCGGGGTGGTCCGGGTCGGGGTCGTAGAGGCTCGCCACGTCCCAGCCGCGGTTCACCGGGAACTCGCTCGTCGCGTCGGCGCCCTCGGCGATCATCTGCCAGAACTGCTCGGGGGTGCGGACGCCACCGGGGAATCGGCAGGCGATACCGACGATGGCGATCGGCTCGTCGAGGGCAGCGCCGCCACCCGTCGCGCGGTCGATGCCGGTATCCGCGCCGACCAGCTCACCGAGCAGGAAGCCGGCAAGCGCGACCGGGGTCGGGTAGTCGAACGCAAGCGTGGCCGGCAGTGCCAGACCGGTGATCGCGACCAGGCGCTTGCGCAGTTCCACCGCGGTGAGCGAGTCGAAACCGGCGTCGCGGAAGGCACGGCGCTCCGCCACGGCCTCACCGGAGGCGTGGCCCAGCACCGCCGCGGCCTCGGTGCGGACCAGCTCGACCAGCAGCCGGGTGCGCTCGGCGGAGTCCAGGCCGCGCAGCCGGCCGGCGAGTTCCGAGGACGCGCCGGTGCTGGTACCCGTGTCCGCCAGCCGGCGCACTTCGGGCAGCTCGTCGAACATGCGGCTGGCCCGGGCCGCGCAGAAGACCGGGTGGTAGGTGTTCCAGTCTACGTCGGCGACGGTGACCGTGACATCGCGCTGCACGATCGCGCGGCGCAGTTCGGCGAGAGCGGTGCCCGGTCGCAGGAACCTCAGACCGCTGCGCTGCAGCGTTTGCGAGAGCGCGTCGTGGGTGGCCATGCCGGCGTCGGCCCAGGGGCCGAACGCGACCGCGGTGGCCGCGAGGCCGCGCGCTCGACGCCGTTGCGCGAGCGCGTCCAGGTAGGCGTTGGCCGCGCCGTACGCGCTCTGTCCCGCGCTGCCCCACACCCCGGCGATCGATGACACCAGGACGAGGAAGTCGAGGTCGTGCCCCTCGAGCAGGCTGTCGAGATGGGCCGCGCCGGTCATCTTGGCGGAGACCGTCGCGGCGACCTCGTCGAGGGTGGCCGCGGTGAGCGGGCCGGCCTGCCCCACTCCGGCGGCGTGCACGACGCCGTTCGGCGGCCACGCGGCGATGACCTCGGCGAGAGCATCCCGGTCGGCGGTGTCGCAGGCGACCACGGTGACCCGGGTACCCATGGCCTCCAGTTCCGCGGCCAGGTCTGCGATACCGGGTGCGTCGGGGCCGCGCCGGCCGGTCAGCACGAGGTGCCGCGTGCCGGCGGCGGCGAGCCATCGGGCGACGGTGGCACCGAGCGCGCCGGTGCCACCGGTGATCAGCACGGTCTCGGGAGCCGTCAACGCGTCTGCGTCAGGGACGGAGGCGACCGGCCGGTGGTCGAGCCGGGCCGCGAGCAGCCCGGTGTCGCGGATAGCTAGCTGGTCCTCGCCGCCGTGCGACGCGAGCACGCCGACCAGCCGTTGCACCGCAGGGGCGTCGAGCGTGCCCGGCAGGTCGATCAGACCGCTCCACGGCACCGGTCGTTCCAGCGCCGCGGCGCGACCGAAGCCCCAGGCGGCCGCCTGGACGGGGTTGGCGGGCTCGTCGGTGGGACCCGTGGTGACCGCGCCGCGGGTCAGTGTCCACACCGGCACCCCCCACGTAGCGTCGGCGAGGGCCTGGGCGAACGTGACCACCGCGGCCAGGCCGGCAGGGAGACCTCCGGCCGCGTCCTCCGGCCGGTCGGCCAGGGCGAGCAGCGACACCACGCCGGCGACGTCGCGGTGCTCCTCGAGCGCGGTGACGAGCGCGGCGCGGTCGAGTCCGGTCACGTCCCGCACCTCCAGGCGGGCGCCGTGGCCGCGCAGGGCGTCGGTGATCCCGGTGGCCTCCACCCCGTTGGCGGTGACGACCAGCCAGGTGCCGTCGAGCACCGGTGCCGCGCCGGCACGTACCGGACGCCACCGCGTGTGATAGCGGATGGCGTCCAGGGCTGCGCTCTCGGCCTGGTGGCGGCGCCATGCGGACAGCGCGGGCAGCAGCGCGTACAGCGAGGCGTGCTGTTCGTCGCGCAGACCGAGCAGGCCGGCCAGGCCGGTGGCGTCGCCGGCCTCGACGGCCTGCCAGAGCGCCATGTCCGCGGCGCTGTCGGTGTCCCCCGCGGCGGGCGCGACCGTGTCGGGCCAGTAGCGCTCGTTCTGGAACGCGTACGTGGGCAAATCGACCCGGCGCGCGGCCGGTTCGGCGACGGCGGCCCAGTCGATGCCCGTCCCGCGTACGTGCATCCGGGAAAGAGCGGCCAGGATCGCGCGGACTTCGTCGCGGTCGTCGCGCAGGACGGGGAGGCAGTCGGCGGCGTCGCCGAGCGCTCCCTCGGCCATCGCGGTGAGCACGCCACCCGGTCCGGCCTCGACGAAGACGTCGGCGCCGGTGGCGACGACGCCGTCGGCGAAGCGGACCGTCTCCCGGACGTGCCGCACCCAGTAGGACGGCTCGGTGAGCAGCTCGGTCTCCACCCGGCCGGTGACGGTCGAGACGATCGGGATGCGCGGAGCGGCGAACGTCAGCCCCGACACCACCTGTGCGAACTCCTCCAGCATCGGATCCATCCGATGCGAATGAAACGCATGACTCACCGCCAACCGCTTACTCCGACGACCCGGCAACCGCGACACCACCGCCGCCACAGCACCCTCGTCACCCGACAGCACCACCGACACCGGCCCGTTCACCGCCGCCACCGAGACACCCTCACCCAGCAGCGGCACCACCTCACCCTCGCAAGCCTCCAGCGCCACCATCACCCCACCGGCTGGCAACCCCTGCATCAACCGACCCCGCGCCGCCACCAGCACACACGCATCCACCAGCGACAACACCCCCGCCACATGCGCCGCCGCGACCTCACCCACCGAATGACCGGCGAGGACGTCCGGGCGCACGCCGAAGGATCCCAGGAGCCGGAAGAGCGCCACTTCGAGGGCGAACAGGGCAGGCTGGGTCCAGCGGGTCTCGTCGAGAAGGGCCGGGTCGTCGCCCCACACCACCTCGCGCAGGCCCTCGAAGTGGCCGCACACCTCGTCGAACGCCTCGGCGAACACCGGGAACCGCGCCGACAGCTCACGCCCCATGCCCAGCCGCTGCGAACCCTGACCCGAGAACAACACCGCCAGCCTGCCGCCCGTGCGGGTCTCTCCGGAGACGAGGGCGGCATCGCTTCGCCCGGCGGCGAGTGCGGCCAGCGCCCTGAGCAGTTCGTCGCGGTCCCCGACCAGGGCGGCGCGGTATTCGAACGCACTGCGCGTGGTCGCCAGCGACAGAGCGACGTCGGCGGCGCGCTCGCCGGTCAGGAAGGCACCGAGGCGGGCGGCCTGGTCGCGCAGCGCGGCGAGGCTGCATCCGGAGAGCGGCCACGCGACCGGGCCGGTCTCCGCGGCCGGCTCGGCGACCGGGGTGTCCGGGGCCTGCTCCAGGATCACGTGCGCGTTGGTACCGGAGATGCCGAACGACGACACGCCGGCACGGCGGGGCCGGCCGGTCTCGGGCCAGTCGGTCCTGGCGTCGACGAGTCGCACGGCACCGGCCGACCAGTCCACGTGCGAGGACGGCCGGTCGGTGTAGAGGCTGCGTGGCACGCTGCCGTGGCGCATCGCCATGACCGTCTTGATGATGCCGGCGACACCGGCGGCCGCCTGGGTGTGACCGAGGTTCGACTTCACCGAGCCGAGCAGCAGCGGCCGATCCTCGGCCCGCTCCTGCCCGTACGTCGCCAGCAGCGCCTGCGCCTCGATCGGGTCACCGAGGATGGTGCCCGTACCGTGCGCCTCCACGACGTCGATGTCACCGGTGCCGAGCCCGGCGCCGGCCAGCGCGGCGTGGATCACCCGCTGCTGCGAGGGGCCGTTCGGGGCGGTCAGCCCGTTGGACGCGCCGTCGGAGTTGACCGCGGACCCGCGGACCACGGCGAGCACGGTGTGGCCGTTGCGGCGGGCGTCGGACAGCCGTTCGAGAACGAGGACGCCGACGCCCTCGGACCAGCCGACGCCGTCGGCGGCGTCGGAGAACGCCTTGCAGCGTCCGTCCGGTGACAGCCCGCGCTGACGGGAGAACTCGATCAGTGAGGTCGGTGTGGACATCACCGTGACGCCACCGGCGAGGGCGATCGTGCATTCGCCGGCGCGCAGGGCGTGCATGGCCCAGTGCAGGGCGACCAGCGACGAGGAGCAGGCGGTGTCGACCGAGACGGCCGGGCCCTCCAGGCCGAGGGCGTACGCGACGCGGCCGGACGCGATGCTGGCCGAGGTGCCGCTGCCCTGGAAACCCTCGAACCGCGGTCCGGTGAGGAAGGCCGAGTAGTCGTTGTACATGATGCCGGTGAACACACCGGCGCGGGTTCCGCGCAGGGTGACCGGGTCGATGCCGGCCCGCTCGATCGCCTCCCACGAGGCCTGCAGGAGCAGCCGCTGCTGGGGGTCCGTGGCCAGTGCCTCTCGGGGGCTCATCCCGAAGAACGCGGGGTCGAAGTCGCCGGCGTCGTGCAGGAAGCCGCCGTAGCGCGCGTAGGTGGTACCCAGGTGGTCGGGATCGGGGTGGTAGAGGTGCTCGAGGTCCCAGCCGCGGTCGACCGGGAGGCCGGAGATCGCGTCGGCCTCCTCCGCGACGAGCCGCCAGAGGTCCTCGGGCGAGGAGACCCCTCCGGGGAAGCGGCAGCTCATCCCGACGATGACGATCGGGTCGTCGGCGGTGGCCGCGAGCGGCGTGGTCCGGGCGGCCGCCGGTGACGCGCCCGTCAGCTCGTCGAGCAGGTGGGCGGCGAGTGCGGTCACCGTGGGATAGTCGAAGATCATCGTGGCGGTGCTGCGCAGGCCGGTCACGGCGGCGATCCGGTTGCGCAGCTCGACCGCGGTGAGCGAGTCGAAGCCCAGGTCGGTGAAGGGACGGACGGGGTCGACGTCGTCCGGGCCGGCGTGCCCCAGGACGAGGGCCACCTGCGTGCGCACGAGACCGACGAGGGTGGCGTGGCGCTCGTCCGTCCCGAGGCCGGTGAGTGTCTGCATCAGACCTGCCGCTGCCTCGGTGCCGGAGACCGCGGCCCGGCGCGGGGCCCGGATCAAGCCCCGCAGGAATGCCGGCACGTCACCTCGGGCCCGCAGCACCGGCAGGTCGAGGCGGACCGGGAGCACCACGGGGCCATCGTGGGTGAGAGCGGCGTCGAGCAGCGCCAGCCCTTGCTCCGTGGTGAGAGCCGGCGTGCCCGCCCGGCCGAGGCGGTCGAGATCCGTCGCGGACAGCATGCCGGCCATCCCGGCCTGTTCCCACGGGCCCCAGCCCAGCGACAGGGCGGCCTTGCCTTCGGTACGCCGCAATTCGGCGACCGCGTCGACGAAGGCGTTCGCGGCGGCGTAGTTGGCCTGCCCGGCGGCTCCGGCGGTGCCGGAGAAGGACGAGAAGACGACGAAGCCGGCGACGTCACCGGCCGCGCGGTGCAGATTCCACACCGCGTCCGCCTTGGGGCGCAGCACCGTGCTCAGCCGTTGCGGGGTGAGCGACTCCACGACCCCGTCGTCGAGCACTCCGGCGGCGTGCACCACCGCGGTCAGGTGGTCGATGCCGGCGACGAGAGCGTCGACGGCATCGGCGTCGGCGACGTCGCACGCGGTCACCCGGACCCGGGCGCCGGCCTCGGTCAGCTCGTTCACCAGCTCGGTGACGCCGTCGGCGTCCGCGCCTCGGCGGCTGACCAGCAGCAGGTCGCGCATGCCGCGCGCGACGAGGTGCCGGGCGGTGACCGCGCCGAGACCGCCGGTACCGCCGGTGACGAGCACCGTGCCGTCCGGATCCCAGGCGAGTGCGTTGCTGGTGGCGGCGACGCGGGCCAGCCGGGCGCACAGGACCCGGCCGCCGCGCAGGGCGAGTTGCGGTTCGTCCGAGCCCAGGGCGGCGAGCAGGCCGTCGGTGCCGCCGGCCGGGTCCAGGTCGACCAGGCCGAAGCGGCCGGGGTGCTCGGCCTGCGCGGAACGCACCAGGCCGCGTACCGCGGCCGCGGCAGGGTCGGTGTCCGCGCCGCGGGTGACGAAGACGAGCCGGACGGCGTCCTTCCGGGCCAGGCAAGCTTGGACCGCCGTCAGGGCGTCGGCCGTCGCGCGGTGCGCCGCGTCGGCAGGTTCACCTGCGGGCGCGACCTGGGTCACGACGATCGGTGCCCGCTCGTCGGTGGGCAGTTCGGCGGCGAGGCCGAAGGCGTCGGGTCCGGACAGGGCGATCGCCGAGGGTAGCGCCGAGGTGCCTCGCAGGGGCACCCAGTCGAGGTGGTAGAGGGCCGACCGGCCCGCGGCGGCGTTGCCGTCGGGGGCGCGCAAGGTCAGGGCGCCGATGGAGACGACAGGCTGTCCGGCGGGATCGACCGCGGCGACGGTGACCGTGTCCTCACCGGCCGGGGACAGCCGCACGCGCAGGGTCGTGGCACCCGTGGTGTGCAGGGTGACGTCCCGCCAGGCGAACGGCAGGCCGGCAAGACCCATCAGCGGCGTGGCGTGCAGCACCGCGTCGAGCAGCGCCGGATGGATGCCGAACGCCTCCGCCTCCACGGTCTCCGGCAGCGCGACGTCGGCGTACACGTCGTCGCCGTCGCGCCAGGCGGCGCGCAGTCCCTGGAACGCCACGCCGTAGCGGAAACCCGCGTCGGCCATCCGTTCGTAGTGTCCGGTCAGGTCGATCTCGCCGGCTTCCTCCGGCAGACCGGGCACGACGTCGGCATCGGCGGCGTCCGGGGCCAGCGTTCCCGTGGCGTGCGGTGTCCATGGCGCGTCCTCGGCGCCTTCCGGCCGGGAGTACACGTCGATCGTGCGGTGACCGGCTTCGTCCGGGCTGCCCACCCAGACCTGCACGTCGACACCGTGCTCAGCGCTCAGCGTCAGAGGGTTGGAGAGGGCCAGGTCCTCGACGCGGTCGCAGCCGGCCTCGTCGCCGGCGCGGACGGCCAGATCCAGCAGCGCCGTGCCGGGCAGCAGCACGGTTCCCCCGACCTCGTGGTCGGCGAGCCAGGGGTGCGAATGCACCGAGAGACGGCCGGTGAGCAGCAAGCCGTCCGTGTTCGCCAGGGAGACGGCGGACGCCAGCAGCGGGTGGTGGGCAGCGCCCGTGCCGGGAACGGCGGCGCGGGTGCCCCGGGGCCAGAACCGGCGGCGCTGGAACACGTACGTGGGCAGGTCGGCGCGTTCACTGCCGGTGCCGGCGAACCACGCCTCCCAGCGCACCGGCACTCCGCGCACGTGCAGCTCGGCGAGCGCGCCGGTGAAGGTGGCGGCCTCGGGCCGACCCGGTCGCAGCACGGCCACGGCGGCGGCGTCCTCGACGTTGCCGCGGGTAGCCGCCGCGAGCGTGCTGTCCGGGCCCAGCTCCAGGTAGGCGGTAACGCCGTGGTCGCGCAACCACGTGACGCCGTCGGCATACCGGACCGTGGCACGGACCTGCCGCACCCAGTAGTCGGGGGACGTGAGCTCCTCGGCGGTAGCGAGGCGACCCGTGACGGTCGAGACGATCGGGATGCGCGGAGCGGCGAACGTCAGCCCCGACACCACCTGCGCGAACTCCTCCAGCATCGGATCCATCCGATGCGAATGAAACGCATGACTCACCGCCAACCGCTTACTCCGACGACCCGGCAACCGCGACACCACCGCCGCCACAGCACCCTCGTCACCCGACAGCACCACCGACACCGGCCCGTTCACCGCCGCCACCGAGACACCCTCACCCAGCAGCGGCACCACCTCACCCTCGCAAGCCTCCAGCGCCACCATCACCCCACCGGCTGGCAACCCCTGCATCAACCGACCCCGCGCCGCCACCAGCACACACGCATCCACCAGCGACAACACCCCCGCCACATGCGCCGCCGCGACCTCACCCACCGAATGACCGATCAGATGGTCGGGGGCGATGCCGTGCTCGGCGGCGAGCCGGTGCAGGGCGACCTCGACGGCGAACAGGGCGGGCTGGGCGCTGCCGGTCAGCTCCAGCGCGGCCGGGTCGTCACCCCACACGACCTCGCGCAGGCCCTCGAAGTGGCCGCACACCTCGTCGAACGCCTCGGCGAACACCGGGAACCGCGCCGACAGCTCACGCCCCATGCCCAGCCGCTGCGAACCCTGACCAGGGAACAACACCGCCAACTTGCCGCGGCCGTGGGTGTTTCCGGTGATCAGGCCGGGTGCGTCCTGATCCGCGGCGAGCGCGGCAAGGGCGGCGGCCGGGTCCGCGGCGGTGACGGCGGTCCGGTGTTCCAGAGCGGAGCGGGAGATGGCCAGGGCGCGGGCGACCGCCGTCGGGTCCTCACCGGTGTGCAGGAAGTCGAGCAGGCGGCGGGCCTGGTCGCGCAATGCGTCCGGGGTCCGGGCGGAGATCAGCCACGGCAGCTCGCCGGGTGTGATGGTTGCCGGCTCGGCCGCGGGCGGCTCAGGGGCCTCCTCGAAGATGGCGTGCGCGTTGGTGCCGCTGAGGCCGAACGAGGAGACGCCGAAACGACGGGGCTCCGCGCCCCGCGGCCAGGGCCGCTGCTCGGTGAGGAGCTGTACGGTGCCCGAGCTCCAGTCAACATGGCGGGACGGCACTTCGGCGTGCAGGGTCCGGGGCAGCATCTCGTGGCGCAGAGCCATGACCATCTTGATGATGCCGGCGACGCCGGCGGCCGCCTGGGTGTGGCTGATGTTCGACTTCACCGAGCCGAGCAGCAGTGGGTGGTGGGGGTCACGGCCTCGGCCGTACGTGGCGATCAGCGCCTGCGCCTCGACCGGGTCGCCGAGTGTGGTGCCGGTGCCGTGCGCCTCGACCACGTCCACCTGGTGCGCCGAGAGCCGGGCGTTGACCAGGGCGGCCTCGAGCACGCGCTGCTGCGACGGGCCACTCGGCGCGGTGAGGCCGTTGGAGGCGCCGTCGGAGTTGACGGCCGAGCCGCGCAGGACGGCGAGGACGGTCCGGCCCTTGCGGCGCGCCTCCGAGAGGCGCTCGAGGACCAGCACGCCGACGCCCTCGGACCATCCGGTGCCGTTGGCGGAGTCGGCGAACGAGCGGCAGTGTCCGTCGGCGGCGAGGCCGCCCTGGCGGGCCATCTCGACGAACGTGGTGGGACTGGACATGACCGTCACGCCGGCGGCGATCGCCGTTCCACACTCCTGCTGGCGCAGTGAATGCGCGGCCAGGTGCAGGGCGACCAGGGAGGACGAACATGCGGTGTCGACGGTGACGGTAGGGCCGATCGAGCCGAAGAAGTAGGCGAGGCGTCCGGAGAGGACACTCGTGGCGTTTCCGGTCAGCACGAAGCCCTGCACGTCGTCCTCGGGACCGACGCGGTAGTCCTGCGGCATGCCGCCGACGAACACACCGGTGCGGCTGCCCCGCAGGGACGCCGGGGGGATACCGGCCCGTTCGAAGGCCTCCCAGGTCGTCTCGAGCAGGACCCGCTGCTGGGGATCCATGGACAGCGCCTCGCGCGGCGATATGCCGAAGAAGTCCGCGTCGAAGTCCGGGGCGTCGTGCAGGAAGCCGCCGGCGGCCGAGGCGTCGGCGAGTTCGCCGCCGAGGTCCCAGCCGCGATCGGACGGGAAGCCCGACAACCCGTGGTCGCCCGCCAGGACCATCCGCCAGAGCGCCTCGGGGCTGTCCACGCCGCCCGGGAATCGGCAGGCCATGCCGACGACGGCGATCGGCTCCGCGGCCGCAGCCTCGAGCTCGCTCACCCGCTGGCGGGACCGCTGCAGATCGGCGGTCGCACGCTTGAGGTAGTCCCTGAGCTTCTGTTCCTTGTCCGCAGCGCCCGTCATGATCCGGAGTCTTCGCCGTGGCGATCGCGAAAATCCCTAGAGAGTGCGGTCCGCCGCCGACACTAGGAATTCACCGGACGGCGCGGATCAAGGATCGCAGCATGACGGTAGACGTCACGACGCTGTCCCTGGACCTGTTCGCACCGGACCTCGAGGAGGATTCCTGCGACCCTCTCGACGACCTGATCGTCACACTGCTCATCGCACGGACGGCGCAGGCGCGAAGACACCGGGCGGCCCGCCGTGAGGCGGGGCTACCTGCCCGCACGATGGCCTCGGAGTATGCGATGGTGAAACGGTTCACGGCACGGCTCGGCCCTCGCGGCGCGGAGATCGCCCAGGTCGTGCTCGCGCTGACCCATTCCGCGGAGCTGACCCATTCCGCCCAGGAGCCGCCGCGGGCGGGTTAGGTCCGGCGGTGCGCGAGGAGCCGGGACCCTGAACGGGTGCCCGGCTCCTCGCATACCGTCGGGTGGCTGGTCACCAAGCCCCGGCGGTCATGAGGTCCGCGTACTCGTGCTCCCGGGTGACCTGCCGCAGATCGCACTCGACCATCATCCGGATGAGCTCCGGGAAGTCGACCGTGGGCGACCACCCGAGCTTCTCCTTCGCGATCGCCGGATCGGCGCACAGGATCTCCACCTCGGCCGGACGGACCAGGGCGGGGTCGATGACCACGTAGTCCTCCCAGTTCAGCCCGACGTGCTCGAACGCGATCCGGACGGCATCGCGCACCGAGTGCATCTGACCGGTGCCGATGACGTAGTCGCCGCATTCCGGCTGCTGCAGCATGAGATGCATGGCGCGCACGTAGTCTCCGGCGAATCCCCAGTCGCGTACCGAGTCGAGATTGCCCAGGTGGAGCTTCTCTTGGAGACCGAGCTTGATCCGGGCCACCGCGAGGGAGATCTTGCGGGTCACGAACTCGGCGCCGCGGCGCGGCGACTCGTGGTTGAAGAGCATGCCGGAGACCGCGTACATGCCGAAGCTCTCGCGGTAGTTGCGGGTGATGAAGTGCCCGTACGCCTTGGCGACGCCGTACGGGCTCCGCGGGTGGAACGGCGTACTCTCGCGCTGCGGCGTCTCGACGGCCTTGCCGAACATCTCCGACGAGGATGCCTGGTAGAAGCGGATCTGGGTGCCGCCGTTGCGAGAGTTGCCCAGACCGCTGACCATGCGGATGGCCTCCAGCACGCGGAGCACACCCATGCCGTTGATCTCCGTCACCAGCTCCGGCTGCTGCCAGGACATCGGAACGAAGGAGATGGCACCCAGGTTGTACACCTCGTCGGGCTGGACCCTCTCGATGGCGGAGACGAGGCTGGACTGGTCCATGAGGTCACCGTCCACGAAGGAGAGCTCGACGGCGAGGCGGCTCACCCGCAGCTTGCGCGGATTGGCTTGGCCACGGATCAGTCCCCAGACCTGATACCCCTCGTTGAGCAGGTGCTCGGCCAGATATGACCCGTCCTGGCCGGTGACTCCGGTGATTAGCGCACGCCTGGCCATTGCCTTCCCTTCACCGTCGACCGTCGACTGGGGTCACGCTACGAGGCACGGCACCCGCGAATTCACTAGATCAGTGGCTACTTGACGAAATCCTCGACCACCTTGGGCGGCCACACGCCGACGATGAGCACGCCCATCGAGTACGCACGCGAGACCAGCGCCGCACGGTTGGGAACCTTGAGCTTTCGCAACAGCCCGCTGACGTGGTACTCGACGCCCTGCCGACTGAGGAACAGCCGGGAGGCGAGCGGGATGGTGGACAGCCCGGCGGCGATACCCTCGAGGATCTTCGCGTCGATCTTGCTGAGAAGCGGCTTGCGGCGGACGATCGCCGACTCGTCGACGTCCTCCGCGTGGGGACGCATGAGGACGAGCACACCCGTGGCGTCCGGGGCGCCGCCCTGCACGGCGACGCCCGTCAGGGTGCCGGTCAGCGGCTCGTCGTCGCCGCGGAGGGCGATGACGCGACTGGCGAAGCGGTGGTGCTTGCCTTCCAGCAGATGTGAGAAATTGCGCAGGATCGGCGCCTGCAGGCTCGGGTGGATCAGATCGGCGAAGCGCCGTCCGCACAATGAGGCGGAGGTTTCCCCGAACCGCCGGAAGAACTCGGGATTGGCGTGCTGTATGGCCAGCGTCCGGTCCAGGTGCGCCATGCACAGACCCGTTTCCGAGTCGAGGGCGGTCTCGCCGGCTACGGGGGCGGCAGCGATCCGCGGCGGGGGCGTGACGGATCCAGTGAACATGGCGAGCCTCCGTTTATCAAAAGCCCGCAGCATCGTTCGTCTCGCGCCGGGGCGACTTTTTCAGCCCCGGCAATATTCGCAGGCACTGGATGCGAGCGGGGTGAAAGACGGCGCCAGTTTAGGAATCTTTAGAAGTGGGTGTCAAACGTCCGACCAGGATCCGAGAAAGGTCGTCCGCAGCGGAAGGCAAGGTACGGTGCCAGCACCGCGACGATCACCGTACGGTTCGGTCGGAGTCACTGCCTTGAGGCCGACCGAAGCACAAAGTCGCAGTTCAGGGCCGCCTTTGTCAGGCGGCAGCCCACCCGAACCCCACCCGAAGCGGCGGCACCGAACCCCGCCGGACACCGCCCTCTTCCCGCCTTCGGAAACACGGCGATGGCCTGCCGTTTATGCGCCCGAAAGGCTAACGGCACGGATGACCCTGGAAATTCACATCACTCCGGCATGGCCCGCAGTGCAACTCGCCACAGCGCCGGCAGACCAACCCGTCCGAACACCGAATAAAATGCACGTGAGATAGATATCGGGACTTTTCGATGTCAGATGAAAAGTGGGTACAGGGGCCCACGAATATCGTGGTCAGGAAATTCTTTGCGGCGGGGTGGAGACCGCGGCCAGCGAGGCGACGAGAGCGGACCTGCCGGCGACGTCGAGCTTGCGATAGCAGTTCGTGAGGTGCTTCTCCACCGCACGCCGGCTGACCTGCAACGTAGACGCGATCTCCTGATTGGTCAGGCCCCTCACCACAAATGAGACCACCAGGCGCTCCGCATTGGTCAATGAACGCTCGCGTGCGGCCCGACGTCCGGCGGCAGCGCTCCCCACCAGGTCGGACGCTCCGCAGACGAGCGCGATCGCGCTGCCTTCCTCGGTGGCGGCCCCGCCCTCGGCAGTGTCGGCACACGCTTGGCCGAGCGCCAGCAGCGCGCGGGCGAGTTCCCGCTCGTTCGCGGACCGCCGTAACACGACGACCGCTTCGCGCAGCAGTTCCACCCCGTGCTGCCCGCCCTCCAGGTGACCTTTCACGCGCAGGACCCGCCCCAGCTGCGCGGGCGCACCCCATGCCAGCGCCGCGGCATGCTCCTCGTCGAGCAGCGCCGTCGCCGTCCGCCGATCCCCGGCCCGGTGGTGAAGGACCGCGGTGTACACGCGCCAGGGCAGCAGTCCGGGGCCGTGCCATCCCGCAGCACCCAGGTCGGTGCCACATGCGAGCAGGACCTGCCGAGCAGCGACGACGCGTCCGGCGTCGGCGTCGACGCAGGCGCGCGTCATCCGCAGTGCGACCGACAGGCTCAACGAGCTCGGGCGTATCCGGGCGGCGACGCTGCCGGCCAGCGAGGCGTCACCGGTCTCCACCGCGACCGCCGCGAGGACGCAGAGTGCCAGCGCCTCGGTCTCCGAGCCGGGTGCGGCCAGGTGCGCGATGCGTTCGGCGCAGGTACGGGCGGCAAAGAGCCGGCCGCGGCCCACCAGCACGTGTGCCCGCAGCGCCTCCATCTGGATCTCCGTGGCCGGCGGCAGACCGGGCCCGGCCCGGTTCGCGCCGGCGGCCAACCAGCGCGCTGCGCCGTCGAGCGCATCCGCGGCGACCAGCGCGAGCACGGTCAGCGGGAGGGTCGCCTGGGTCCGGATGCCGGCCAGCGTCTCCCGCTCGAGGATCCGCAGGCCCAGATCGGCGACGGTCGCGGCGTTCAGCCGCCCGGTGACCGCGGCGGCGTTCAGCAGCACCGCGACCAGGCTGCGTTCGGCGGCCGACTCCAGCGACGTCACCGCGCCCAGCCGCCGCAGCCGGGCGAGGGCACGATCGAGTTCGCCGGGCTCCTCCATCTCGGCGTGCCACAGCCGGGCCTCGACACCGCAAGCCGCATCCAGCGCGGCAGCGTCACCGGCCGCAGGGGCGCCGAGGTCGCGCGCCGCCCGCCGGAAGAGGTCCACCACATCCGGACGCGGCATGACGAGCACCGCGGGCGGAATGCGCAAGGCCACGGCAGCCCGGTCCCGGGGATCGTCGAACAGCGACGCCGCTTGATCGACCCAGCGGTCGGCGGCCTGGGGGTCGTCGTCCCGCACAGCGTCCGCCAGGTCGATCAACAGCCAGGCCCGGTCCTGACCCAGCCCGGAGCTGTCGAGCAGGGCACGATGCAGATATCCGATGGCGGCCTCGGCACTCCCCCGACGGTGCGCGGCGAGGGCGGCCGCGCGCAGCACCTCGACCAACCAGGACCGTTGCAGCGTGGGCACCGCGATCAGATGCCGGGCCACGTCCTCGGCCGGAAATCCGCGGCTGTGGAGCGCGTCGGCGGCGGCCGTGTGCGCGCGCAGCCGCTCGACCATCGGGACGTCGAACTCGATGGCGCCGCGGACGCCGGGGCGGGTGAACCGCGGGTGTCCGGTGGCCGCCATCAGTCCGAGGTCGCGCAGCGCGCGCAGACTCGTCGCGACCTCCGCCCGGTCGACCCCGCCGACCTCGGCCAGCAACGAGACCTCGGCATGGTCCCCCAGGACGGTGACAGCCGTGGCGACCGCCCGCACCTCGCTCGGCTGCCGGGCCAGTACCCCGAGAATCCGGTCACACAGGCCGACCGGTTCCGCGGCAGCGATCTTCGCGGCGTGCCCGGCGTCCGGCGTCATGCCCGTCGCCAGTGCGTGAGCGGCCAGCTCCGCCAACACCAGGGGGTTCCCGTCGGCGGCTCGCTGACAGGCGTCCGCGAAGCGGTTGTCCGTGTCGGCGCCGAGCGAGCCCCGCAGGAACTCGCGCGCGGCGGCCGAGGTCAGCGGGGCGGGCCGCAGCACGGCGTCGGCGGCCTCCGTGATCTGAAGTACCAGCGGATGGCGGCTCTCCACCTCACCGTCCCGGACGGCGCAGACCATCAGCACCGGCAGGCCGTCGAGGTGCAGGGCGAGTTCCGCCAGCCAGGCCAGGGACGGCTGGTCGGCGTCCTGCAGATCGTCCACGATCAGCAGCACCGGTCCGGGGACGGCGAGGCGGCTGACCACCTGCCTCGGATCCCGGCTCCCGCTCGTACCTGATGGCAGGCCATCGAGCAACTGGCGCACCACACCCCAGGCGACGTCTCGGTCACCGGGAAGCCCGGCGGCGCGCAGCACCCGCGTACCGGCGGCGGACGGAATCGCACGCAGCAGCGCGGACCGCCCGATGCCGAGCGGCCCGCGGACCACGACCAGCTCGGATCGGCCGGTTCTCGCCCAGCCCAGTCCCGCCTCGATCCGGGTCAGCTCGCCCGAGCGCTCGAGCAGCATCGTCACCCGCTCTCGGCGGCCCGGACCAAGGACCGCAGGTCGTCACGCCCGCTGAGGCGCATCGCCCGGTAGACCCGGCTGAGCCTCAGCTCGACGGCGCGCTGGGAGATCGACAACAGCACGGCGATGTGCCGGTTCAGGTTGCCGCGGCCCGCCAGGACGGCGGTGAGCCGGTCCTTCTCCGACAACGCGGCCCAGCCCGGATGGAGCATGAGGGCACCCGGCGCCGAAGCGATCGATGGAGGTCCGGGCACCACCGCGGCGGGCTCCGGGCGCAGCGTTTCGCGTATCGGGCCCAGCCGCCGGGCGAGCCGGCCACAGGGGTATGCGGCAGCCACACTCTCGGCAGTGCTCAGCCAGTGCCGGGCGGCGTCGTGCTCGCCACGGGCCAGGTGGGTGTCCGCGAGTTCTGCGGTTGTCCAGCCCAGTGTCAGCCGCGCCGGCGAGCGGCGCAGCAATCGCACGGCCTCGTACACCCCGGCGGCGTCCTCCGGCTTCCCGGAGCCGGAGGCCGCGACTCGCAGCCGGGTTCGGGCGGCCCAGCCGAGCGCGGCGGGCGCGCCCCAGCGGCGCGCGAGGGCCGACTCCTCGGCGGCGACCTGGCGGGCCCGTCCGAGATCGCCCAGATGTAGCCAGACCTCCGCTGCCAGCGACCGCCATGGCAACAGCGCCGGGTTCATCCAGCCCTGCCGGGCCAACGCCCGACCGCAGTGATGCAGCAGGTCGGCGGCATCGGCGGGCCGACAGTCCCCCCATGCGGCCAAGGCCCGGGCGAACAGGAGAAACGGCCAGTACGGCCCCTCCTCCACCCCGGCCGGCACCGCGGCGCCGGCCAGTTTCTGTACGGTGGCGCGGTCGTCCGCCTCCAGGCTCAGCGCGATCCGGACGGTCAGCAGCAGGGGCAGTATCAGCGGGTGCCAGCTGGCCGAAGGCAGGACGCGTTCGCCGTCCTGGAGATCTCGGGCGGCCAGATCGAGCCGGCCGCGGCGCATTTGCAGCTCCGCACGCATTCCCAGGACACGAGCCAACGGCGCGGTTGCGTGCCCGCCACGCAGTTGGCCGGCCAGTCGGTCGAGAGCGAGCCCCGCCTCATCCAGCTCGTCGGCCAGGATGAGAGCCCGGCAGGCAGCCAGCTGCGGCATCACCTCGACGGAGTCGCCGCTCAGCGCATGCCGTGCCAGGGCCACGGCAGTCGCACGGTCGCCGGCGCGAACCGCCAGGCTCCAGGCACGCACGCCCGCCTGGGCCGGGCACCGGGGCCGGTCAGCTAGCGCCGGCATGGCGGGCGCGACCAGGTCGGCGGGATGTGAACGCAGTTCGTCGGCGAGCGCGCCCAACGCCAGCAGCCGTTCCCGCTCGTCCGGTCCGACCCTGCCCAGCGCCCGAAGGACGGCGCGGCGGGTCCGGTCGGCGTCGCCCCGGGCAAGGCACAGGTCGACGGCCGCCACCACGGCCCGGCTCGGGTGGTGGCCGTCCGTCCGGGCGATCTCGGCCAGCCTCCGGTCGCTGGCCTCGGGTCCCGTGGCCGCCTCCATCCCGGCCAGTTCGATCCCGATGCGTCCGCGCAGGACGGGGCTGAGCGGCTCGTCGAGTACCCGGGCGAGATGGGCCACGCCGCGCTCGTACCGGCCGGCCCGGCACAGGATGGCGGAGCTACGCCGGAGCCGGTGCACGGCCCACCGGGCGCCCACCGGACGCGCCGACAGCAACAGATCGGCGACTTCTTCGTCGGCCGCACCGGACCGGTGCGCCAGCTCCGCCGCGCGAGCGTGCAGGTCGGCCCGCTCCTCGACGGAGAGCTCGTCCAGCAACCGTTCGGCGACGTGGGGCGAGATCGGCCGTACGCGGTCGCCGTCGCCGACCGTGAGGCCGCAGGCGTCCAGCATCGCGCGCATCCGAGGGGCGCTCGAGGTAAGCGGTGGCGCCAGCGTGTAGACCAGCGGCAGATCGAGCAGGCCGTCGCAGACCGCCACAGCGCGCAGCACCGCGATCACTTCCGCGGGCACGTCGCGCAATACCCGTAAGGTGAAGTCCACCCAGGCCGAGCCAGCGGCCGCTTCCAGTTCGGCCACGTGAGCGGCGACCGGTCGGTGCGGTCCGGCACGGAAGAGCCGCAGCGAGTCGCCCAGCACCTCCGGGCTGCCCGCGCTGAGACGGGCGGCGGCCGCCGCGAACGCCGAGTCGGGCTTGGCGCCGCAGCATGCCTCGACGACACGTGCGACGCCGGACGGTGTCAGCGGCGGCAGCCGAATCTCCGTCACCGGGACCCGGTCCGGGTGCAATGCGGCCCGATCCGGCCGGTCCAGCGATCGGCTCCCGGCGAGCAGCACCGCCATAGGCAGCCCGGGAAGGTGCCGCAGGAACGCCCGGAACCAGCGCTGCGAGTGGTCGTCCCACGCGTGCGCATCGTGGATGACGACCAGGGCGGGTCTGCCGTGCAGGGCCTGGACCGCCGATAGGACAACCGGCATCGCTTCCGCCTCGGCGGCCGCGGACCGACCGCCGGTGGCACCACCGGCGAATCGGGCGGTGAACCGGCGCACCGCCGCGTACGGGTGGGGCTGCTCATCCCGACCGGCGCGGGCCTGGAGCACCAGCATGCCCTGATCCGCGGCATCACGGGCGAGCAGCCGGACGAGTGCCGGCTGACCGTTGCCACGCCGTCCACAGAGAACCGTGACGGACGGCCTGCCGGCGCGGGCCTCGGAGAGCGCCGCGCCGATGCGCCGCAGATACGTTCGGCGCTCGACGAGGTCCGGGTTCGGATCGGTCACGCCACTCCCGAGCTAGGGCGGCACGCCGGAGTCCGGACCGCCTCGTTCCATACGCTACACATCATGATCAGGGGGTCACGAACGGTAAACCCATATCGCACCCGAGATAAAGAGGGGAACATCAATCTCTTTAGGGGTTGACATTCCTCTTAAAGAGGGATGTTCCCGTGTACTCCGCGAGCCGGCAGCGCCTGGGCCAGCGCCTCGGCGATCTTCGATCGCGTCCGGGCCGGCTCGATCACCTCGTCGATCAGGCCGAGCTCCACGGCCCGATCCACGCCGCCGGCCTCCGCCTCGTGCTCGGCGATCAGCCGAGCCTCAAGCTCCGGCCGCTCGGCCTCCGAGCACGCCGCCAGCTCCCTCCTCTTGAGAATGCCCACGGCGGCCTTCGCACCCATCACCGCGACCTCGGCACCCGGCCAGGCCAGCACGCGCGTCGCGCCCAGCGAGCGGGAGTTCATCGCGATGTACGCGCCGCCGTACGACTTGCGCATGTAGAGAGTCACCCGGGGCACCACCGCCTCCGCGAACGCATGCAGGAGCTTGGCGCCGCGACGTACCACCCCACCCAGCTCCTGATCCACCCCGGGAAGGTAGCCGGGCACGTCGACCAGGACCACGAGCGGGATCGCGAAGGCGTCGCACAAGCGGACGAATCGCGAGGCCTTCTCCGCCGACAACGAGTCCAGGCAACCGCCCTTGCGCAACGGGTTGTTGGCCACCACCCCGACCGTGTGACCGGCCAGCCGGCCGAAACCCGTGACGATGTTCGGCGCCCACTTGGCCTGCAGTTCCTCGAACGAGCCGCCGTCCAGGACATCCTTGACCACCGGGCGTACGTCGTACGCGCGCCGCGTATTCTCCGGCAGCCCTTCCACCGCCGTGACGGCGCTGACTGCGCTGAGATCCCAGCGTCCGGGGCGGGCGAGCAGTACCGCCAGCCGACGGCAGCGCCGGTACGCATCGGCCTCGTCACCGGCGACGATGTGCGCCACCCCTGAGTGCCTGCCGTGCGCCACCGGGCCCCCGAGACCCTCTTGGTCGATCTCCTCACCAGTGACCGAGCGCACCACGTCCGGGCCGGTGACGAATATTCGTCCGGCGTCGCTCATGATCACCACGTCGGTCAGCGCCGGCCCGTACGCCGCACCGCCGGCGGCAGGTCCGACCACGACCGACAGCTGCGGTACCCGCCCCGAGGCTCGGACCATCGCCGCGAACACGTGACCGACTCCGTCCATCGACATCACGCCCTCGGCCAGCCGCGCACCGCCGGAGTGCCAGATACCGATCACCGGCACCCGGTGCTCGACCGCCAGGTCGATCGCCTCGGCGATGCGGCGGCAGCCGAGCGAACCCATCGCGCCGCCCATCCGGGTGCCGTCGGTGCAGAAGACGACCACGTCCAGGCCGTCGATGCGGCCGCGCGCGGCGAGCACCCCGAGATCGTCCGGATCGTGCAGCAACGTCTCGGTGTCCACGTCGACCATCTGGCGGATCCGCAGGAGCGGGTCGCGCACGTCCACGGATTTCTCGACGGCATTGATAACCGCTGTCATGAGGGTCCCCTCCTTGGCAACTGTCAGCGCAATACAACGGCACCGGAGGTAAGCGAATTGCTAGATTCGATGCTTCCCCGGCGCGCGCCGGGGAACGCGGACGACACGGCGGTGTCAGACTGCCGCCATGACGGCGATCGATAATCTCGCGCTCACCGGGTACGGGCACTTCACCACGATGCGGGTCGAGCACGGGGCGGTCCGCGGTCTCACGCTGCACCTCGATCGGCTGGTGGCCGACTGCGCCACGGTGTTCGGGACCGAGCTGTCCCGTACGTACGTCCGGGAGTGCATCCGGACGGTGCTCCGTGACGCCGCGGGACCGCTGACGGTGCGCGTCACCGTCGCCGACCCCGAGTTGGCGGTGACCCATCCCGCCGCCCCGTCCCACCCGCAGATCTTCGTCACGACCCGCGCCGCCTCTCCGGTCGGCCTACCGCCGCTGCGGGTCCGTTCCGTGCGGCACGACCGTGGCGTACCCGCGGTCAAACACACGGGGCTGTTCGGCTCACTGTACGAACGCCGCCGCGCACAGCTGGACGGATACGACGACGCGCTGTTCGTTGATGGAGACGGATCAGTCAGCGAGGGCGTGACCTGGAACGTGGGCTTCGTCGCGAGTGACAGCACCCTCATCTGGCCGCGGGCTCAGGTGCTGTCCGGCGTGACCATGCGACTTGTCGCCGGAGCGCACACCGGCCCGCAGCGCACGGAACCGGTTCCACTGGCCCACCTGCCGACGATGGTGGCCGCCTTCGCCACCAACTCCGCCGGCGGAATCCGGCCCGTCGCCTCCATCGACACCCTCAGGTTCAGCACCGCCCACGAGGCGCTGGACCTGCTGGCCAGGCAGTACGCAGGGATCGAGCCGGAATACATCTGACCCGACCGTCGTCCCGGCAGGCCCGTGACACAGCGGTGCTCACCGCAGCGATGTGCCGACGTTTGGGTGCTCCCCCTCTGCGGTCGGAACCATCCTCGCCCCGGCCTTGCCGCGCTGGGGCGTGCGGCTCCTTGTTGCCTCCACGTAACGGGCAACGAGGAAAGCGCCGCCCGGTGTGGCCGGGCGGCGCTTTCCTCGTCTGTGGAGGCTTGGGTCAGCCGAGCTTGACGTTGAAGATCGGGTTGGCGGCCAGCTTCTTGAAGGCGGCCAGGCCGGCCGGCGTGCTGTCGATGCTGATGTCGCGGTTGCCCTCGTCGTCGGCCTTGGTGTCGAAGTGCACGATGGCCTTGATCGCGGGCCGCTTCACCAGCTCCGGCAGGACGCTGTGGTAGACGGGTGACTTGTCGGTGGCTTTGCCGATCTGGTGGTAGCCGCCCCATTCCGCGATCATGATCGGCTTGCCGGGGTGCTGGGTGGTGGCCCACTGGTAGAAGCCGGTGCCGCCGCCGGTCGGGGCGCGGTCGAGCAGGTCGGCGAAGTCACCGTAGTGGTAGTAGCCCTTCTCGACCGAGACGTAGGAGTCCAGGCCGATCCAGTCGACGATGTCGTCGCCCGGGTACAGGTCCTTCCACCAGGTCTGCGCCATCCACTTCTCGTTGCCCATGTAGGCCATCACGTTCACCACATTGCTCACGCCCTTGGACCGGAGACGCTCGATGGTGTGGCGGTACATGGCGGCGAAGTCCTTGGCCTGCCAGCCGGAACCGGCCTTGGCGACGACGTCGTTCTCGGGCTCGTGGTGCAGCACCAGGAAGGTCTTCTTGCCGTACGCCTTGATCCGGGTGGCGAACGCGTCGATCCGCTTGTCCTGCTCGCCCTGGGCGACCTTGGCCCAGGTGGAGCCGTAGGCGATCTTCCAGTTGAGCAGCAGGACCCGCGGGTGGGTCGCGTCGTTGGTCATGGCGATCTCGGCCTTGGTGGGGAACGGTTCGTCGCCCTTGTGGTAGGTGTGGAAGATGGTGGCGGTACGCCCGCTCAGCTTCTCCCAGTTGCGGTGCTCCACGTCGCGGGGCAGGCTGGTGAAACCGCCGGCGGCGCCGCCCCACAGCACGCCGCAGGAGGGCACCAGCAGTGCCCCGGTGACGCAGTCGTCGTTGCCGGCGCCGACCGGAGTGCTCGGCGTCGCGGGCACCGGGGTGGCTGCCGGCGCCTTGGCGATAGTGAGGACCAGCTCCGGGCCACCGCGGGCCTTGTTCTCCGCCGACTGGAACCGCACCGTGCCGTTGGTCAGCGACGACGTCACCGCGAACGAATAGGTGCCCGGGCCGGTCACCGCACGGCTGAGGTTGAACCCGATCCGGGTGTCGCTCGGGCGCGCAGTCACCGAGGCGACCGCGGAACCCAGCTTCGGGGCGTTGCCGGAGGTCAGCTTCGCCTCGGTCCACGAGGTACCCTCGACCCGTGAGACGGTGACCCTGCCGGAAGATTTGCCGGACGGGCTGAGGTACAGCCGCGCGGCCTTGACGTCCGCGCCGGCCGGAACCGTGAACTTGAGGTACGCGACCTTGCGGTCCTTGCCGAGCTTACCGACGGCGAGCTTGTCATTCGAGCCGAAAGTGGTGCTCTTACGGCCGCTGGAGGTGTAGCTGTCGTGGGCGGCCTTGATGGCCACCTGGACGGTGGAAGCCGCGGCGGCGGCGTTCGGCACCATGACAGCGGAGCTGCCGGCGATTACGGCGGTCAGAGCTGTCAACGACTTCGGCAGCTTGGCGCGTCGCAAAATGAAGTCTCCCCCGGTTCGTCCAGCCGCTGTCGGCCGAATACCTGGACGACACTCCGGGGCGAGCGGTGCGCACCGAGAGCGCGACAGGGTGCCACCCGGTTGCGGGTTCCGGCACCGATGAACACAATCCGTTCCCACCGGTTTACGGAAACCGGGGAGCCGGAGTGCATACCGCAGCGCTTCCCCATCGCGTCGCGGTGCGCCGCATCGGGGAGGCGGCGACCCGCCGCGTTCAGAAACTCGCACCCGTACGGCAACCGTCCGCTGACCGCTGCCGTAACCCTCGGACGGCAGGCACCTGGGCGGCAACTCAGCACTCACGGCAAGGCACCTGAACAGGCATCAGTGAATGCCGCCAGGCCTCCGAAGGGAATGGCGTACCTGGCGAACAAGCGCCGGGGCGGAGTTCCCGAAAGGTTGTGCCCGTGCCGAAGACCCTGGTCCGTCGCCTCGCCACCCTCGCGCTGATCCCCGCCGCCGCGTTCATCGGCCTGGTCATCGCCGGAGCGCCCGCGCAGGCGGCCGTGGTCTCCACCTCGACGCTGCAGACGCAGGTCGTGAGCCTGTCGAACCAGGCGCGGGTCAAGGCCGGCTGCAAGGCGCTGAAGGTCAACGCGGCGCTGCTCTGGGCCGCCCGCGGCCACAGCAAGTACATGGCCGCCAGCGGCAGGTTCAGCCACACCGGCGCCCGCAACTCCACGTTCGCCGCCCGGGCCCGCGCCGCCGGCTACACCGCCGCGCGCAGCGAGAACATCGCCTGGGGCTACCGCAGCGCCCGCGAGGTCGTCAACGGCTGGCTGAAGTCGCCGGGCCACCGTCGCAACCTGCTCGACTGCGGCGCCAGGACGTTCGCCGTCGGCGTCGTCTACTCGACCAACGGCACGCCGTACTACACGCAGATGTTCGGCAGCCGCTGACCTTACCCGTGCGCAAGACCGGCCCGCATGCCAGCCGATCACATGCAGGTCGATGTCGCGCACGTCGGCGAGCTTGTCCACGTCGTACCAGCGGTAGGTCGTGCCGCAGGCCGGACACGTCATTCCTGCGGCCAACCGGTCCATCGATCCGGATCACGTCGCGACGGCCGTAGGCGTCGGCCTTCCCACCTCTGTTTCGCGATCACGGGACAGCAGTTGCGGCAACTCGACCGCATCCTTTCGCAGCCGCGCACCGCAACGGCCCGTCGCGACCTTCGAACAGAGGCCGAAGCACGAAACCCGGCGAAATAAAGGGGACATTGATGCTGCCTACCACTACCCGCCGACTACTGGCACCGCTGCTGCTCATCGCGCTCGGTGCCGGGCCGGCCGTGGTGCCCGAGGCCGCCAATGCCGCCGGCGTATCCGCCACCGTGAAGGTCGGCAATACACTACGGGTCCGCTCGGCGCCCTCGCTGACGGCCAAGGTCGTCGGCACCGTGAAGAACAACCAGAGGGTCTCCGTCATCTGCGCGATCACCGGGCAGAAGGTGCGGGGATCGGTGCGCACCACGACCGCATGGGACCGCCTCAGTACCGGCCGCTACCTCTCGCACGCGTACGTCAAGACGTCGCGATCCATCCCGCGCTGCGCCACCAAGCCGGCCCGCGTCGCACCCCGCAAGACCAAACCGGCGACCGACAAGAAGTACGTCGTCGGCACCGTCAGAAGTCTGGACGGCGCCGTCCACCTCCGCGCCAGCGCAACCACATCCGCCGCCCGTAGGGATTCCGTCGTCAACGGCACGAAGCTCAACCTGGTCTGCCGGGTCGCCGGGACCCGGGTCGCCGGCACGGTACGCACCACCAACCAATGGAACCGGACCGCTGCCGGCACCTACATCTCACACGCCTACATGTACTCCGGCCCGTTGCCGGTGTGCGCAGCCTCGCGCACCCCCGCGCCGTCGGTGTCGCTCACCCCGGAGCAGTTCATCAAGAACTCGGTGCCGGGCGCGCAGCGCGGCTGGCGCGAGTACGGCGTCCCCGCCTCGGTGACGATCGCCCAGGCGATCCTCGAATCCGGCTGGGGCCGCAGCGGCCTCGCCTCGGTCGACAAGAACTACTTCGGCATCAAGTGCCAGAACGGTTCCTACGGGAAGCTGGCGAACGGCTGCCACACGTACCGCACCCAGGAGTGCACCAAGGCCGGCAACTGCTTCTCCACCTCGGCCGTCTTCCGGACGTACGCCACGCAGTCGCACTCGTTCCGGGACCACGGCAGCTTCCTGCGGGTGAACCCGCGCTACAAGCCGGCGTTCGCCTACACCAAGAACGCCAACAAGTTCATCTGGAAGGTCTGGAAGGCCGGCTACGCCACGGACCCCAACTACTACACCAAGGTCACCGGCATCATGGCTAAGTACAAGCTGTACCAGTACGACACCTGAAAGTAGACCGACGTGCCTTGCCCTCCGTGGATGGAAGCCGAATCGGGTACTGCGGCGACCTTGCGAGCGGCGGCGTTGAACGGCTGGCCGGTCTCCTCCGTGGCGGTCACGGGCCAGGTCGTTCGGTGGCTGTCCTGCTGATGGTGTCACTGTGATGCGCCACCGTCATCCGCCGGAGCCGCAATGCTGGGTCTGCTCGGTGATGATCGCTCCGGCGGCACCTCCCGGTATTCGCCATCGACCGTCCTTCCCGGGAAGGCGGCGAGGAAGGCGCGCCGCCTCAGCGCCTCGGCCGGCTGGTCTCGCGCGAGGACATACGGTGCATATGCCAGCGTGCTTCGCGGGGACGGTCAGCCGGTTGGCGGCACAGTCCCTGCGGCCCGCCCGGGTGCCGGTTGCGCAGGGCACAGCGCCGGGTCAGGGTCGGCCGATGTCAGGAAAGCAGATCGCGGCGCCGGTACCCGATCGCCCCGGCAGCAACCAGGATCAGCGTCACCACTGTCATGGCCGCGGTCGCCGGCCAGTTGGGAGCCGTGTGGGGCACCGCGGCGAGGTGCGCGAACGGCGATACGTCCACTACCCATTGCGGGGCGTTCACGCTCTGTGCGATGACCAGCAGCAGGAAGCCGCCCACGGTCGGCACCGCGCCGATGGCCGTCACGGCGCGGGGCAGCCAGCCGAACGCGAGGACCGCCGCGCCCACACTGAGCAGGGCGAGGGGCAGGGTGTTCCAGACGCCGCCCAGAGCCGCCGTAAGCCCCAGGTCTCCTGGCGTGGCCGTGACGCCGAGCCAGGTCGCGAGCCCGGCGACCGTCGTGAGGACGACTGCGCCGATCACCGCAGGAATCGTCTCGGCGGCAAGCAGCCGGATGCGCGAGACCGGCTGGGCGGCGAGCAGGGCGAGGTGGCGGCCGGCTTCGGCCTTCGCGAAGGCGTCCACCCGGCTGGCCGCGAACCCGCCGACCGGCAGAGCGAGCAGGGCGAAGATGGTGGCCGCGTAACCCTCGACCGTGGCCAGGCCGGTGAAACCGGCCTGCACGGCCGCGTCGGCGAAGGCCGGATTGTCGGTCAGGAACCTTGTCATCGTGTCGGCGATCAGCCCGATGAGCAGGAAGTAGGACGCGACGCCCGCGGCCCAGCCGCCCAGCGGAGGCAGCAGGCGGCGCAGCGCGAAACCCTCCACCGAGCCGAGCAGTGCCGTCCGTGAGGCCCGAGTGGCCGCCGGGGACCGCAGCGCGCCGCCGACGTCGCGACGACCCGCCACTGCGACAGCGGCCGTGGCCAAGAGGATCGCGGCCGCGGCGAGGACGAGCAGCGGCGCCCACCGGTTCCGGGCGTACGGCTGACTGAGCTCGAGGAGCCCGAACGGCGAGAGCCACCGCAGCCAGGCGACCGTGTCCACGCCGTCGCCCACCATCCGGGCGAGCAGCGTCACGGCGAGCACCGCGATCGCCGTACCGGTCGCCGCCGACCGCGCGGTATGGATCTGTGCGCTGAGCGCGGCCGTCGCGGCGAAGAACACGCCGAGCAGAGACAACCCGGCACCGTGGACGACGGCACCGTTCATGTCAGTGCCAGTGGCCGCCAGCGATGCTGAGACCGCCGCGCCGAACGCGACCGGGACCGCGCCGACGACGAGCAGGTGGGTGGCGAGGGCGGCCTGCAAGGGAACCCGTCCGGCCAGAAGGATGTCCCAGCGCCCCGCGTCTTCCTCGCCGCGGGTGATTCTCGTCGTGGTGAGCACACACCACACGCCGATCAGGGCGGCCAGCACGGTGCCGGTGCGCCAGACGGTGAACCCGCCCGGATCGTCCAGGGCCACCGGCTCACCGAACAGCGTGCGGATCGCGGGATTGGTGGCCAGCGACTGCAGGCCGCCGGCCACGGCGCTGTCAGCCATCAGCTGCTCGTAGGTGGCCGCGACGAGCGCCGACATGCCGGCGGCGAGAGCAACCACGACGAGCCCGCCGCGCCGGATCAGACGAGCGGCGAGTCCGGCGAGGGCACCCGCCGGCCGTCTCTGAACGGCGGCTCCCGGCCGTCGCGCCGCGGTCAGCGCCCGGGTACTCATCGGACCGGCTCGCCGTAGTAGTCGAGGAAGATCTCCTCCAGGGTTGGTTCCCGGACGGTGAGCGTGGCCACCTGGCTGGTGGCCAGCGCTTGCAGCGCGGGTCCTGGCGGGCCGGTCAACGCGAAACGCAGCGACCCGGGCGCGGTGTGGACGGATTCCACACCCGGCACCGTGTCCATCCGGGGCGGGGCGCCGGTGTACGTCACGGTGATCTCGGCGCGGTGCATCCGGCGCAGATCGGCGACGGTGGCGACCTCGACCAGGCGCCCGGAGCGCAGGATGCCCACCCGGTCGCACACCGCCTCGACCTCGGTGAGCATGTGCGAGCTCAGGAAGACTGTCTGGCCGCGGCCGCGGGCCTCGCCGACGGCGCGGCGGAACTCGCGTTCCATCAGCGGATCCAAACCGCTGGTGGGCTCGTCGAACACCAGCAGCGGCGCCCTCGTGGCGAACGCCGCCACCAGCGCCACCTTCTGCCGGTTGCCCGTCGAGTACGCCCGGCCCGGCTTGGACACGTCCAGCTCGAAGCGCTCCACCAGCTCGTCGCGGTACGCCATATCGACGCCGGGCCCGGTGCGGGCCAGCAGCTCCAACGACTCTGTCCCGGTCAGTTGGGGCCACAGGGCCACATCCGCGGGAACGTAGGCCAGGTGGCGGTGAGCGCGGGCCACGTCGGCCGCGTCGTCGCCGAAGACCGAGGCGTGGCCGGCGGACGGTCGCGCCAGCCCGAGCAGCAGCCGGATGGTGGTGGACTTGCCGGCGCCGTTGGGTCCGAGGAAACCGAACACCTCTCCGGCCGGGACCTCCAGCGTCAGGTCGTCGAGCGCCAGCACCCGCCGTCCATACCGCTTCGTCAGACTCTCGGTGCGCAGGGCGATCTTGTTCATCGACGGCCTCCGGTCACATGCGGAAACAGAACCGCCGACCAGGCTTCCCGGCACACCTGAACTCACCGTACTCCTGTCTCGCCGAGACGAGAAGGGCATGGTCCAGGCGATACGTCGGCTCACTCGACCACGTCACATGATCCTTCGTGTCGGCCGATGTCACGAAACTGTCATGGTTCCGCAGGAGCGCCGCGACAGAGGCGGACGAATCTGGCTCGTGGACCGTCGGAGGATCGAAAGTTGAGAAAATGGTGCGCGCGCAGTCCGGCAGGGTGCCCGAGATCGTCGTCGAGGTGACCGGCGCACTCGCCGGCTCGACCGTGGAGGCATGGAGCCATACCTTCACCCGCGCCTCGGACTCCCGTCCCGCCAGGCTGATCATCGACCTGGCGGCGTGCCCGAGCATCGACACGGCGGCCATCGTGATCCTGCTACGGGTGCATCGCCAGATGAAGCGGTCCGGCGGGCGGCTGTTGCTGCGCCGTCCCGGGCCCGCCGTGTTGCGCCTGTTCTATGTGGCACGAGTCGATCAGGTACTCGAGGTCGAGGGTTCCGGTAGGCCGCAATAGGCGAGGTCAGGCTGGGCCGATGAGGATGCGGTAGTCCGCGGCGCGCAGCGGTTCGCTGGACAAGGTGCCGTCGCCGCGAGGCACCTGCAGGGGCTGGCCGTCGCGGTGGAAGGACACGGCGGCGATGTCGGCACGCGAGGTGAGGGTGCAGACGATCTGGCCGTACGCGAGCACCTCGTCGCTGCGCGCCGCGTTGTCGTCGGCCTCGCTGATCTCCACGGTGGCGACCGCGGCACCGGGCGGCACGGTCACCGTCAACGTGGTGGTGGCCAGCGCGGTGGACAGTCCTTGCGCCTGTTCGGCCGGGGTGGGACCGGCGATGAGCTGGTCGAGTTGCCGTTGCGGGCCGGGCACGGCACCGACGCGGCGGACGGTCTGCGCCAGCCGGTTGTCGCGGACCAAGCAGAGGACCTGAGCCACCTCCCCCGCCGGTTCGCTCGCGGCGGCGGACGGGCTGGCGTTGAGCGGGCGGCGCGGCAGGGTAACCGGATGGGGCTCATCCTGGGTGGGCACCCCGCAGGCTGAGGCCAGGAACAGGGTCGCGGTGAGCACGGCGAGACCACGTACGGTGATCATGTCTGCTGTCCGGATAGGTCGATGCGGAAGCGGGCGCCGCCGCCGGGACGCTCGCCGACGGTGGCCTGGCCGCCGTGTGCGGCGGCGTGCTCGGCGACGATGGCCAGGCCGAGGCCGGTGCCGTCGTCGTTGCCGCGGGCGCGGGCGGCCGGGCCACGCACGAACCGGTCGAAAATGGTCGTCCGATCTTCGGGAGCGACACCGGGACCGGCGTCGTCGACTTCCAGGTAGCCGTCGCCGACGCGGACCGCGGTCGGACCGCCGCCGTAGCGGATGGCGTTGTCGATCAGATTGCCGAGCACCTGCTCGATCCGGCGCCGGTCCACCAGCCAGAACTCCGGCGTATCCGGAGCAATCTCCACCAGATCGGCGGCCAGGCCCCGCGAGCGGCAGACCCGCCGGGCCAGCTCCGCGGCGTCCACCGGCTCCCGGTGCACCGGCTGGTCGCTGCGGGCCAACTCCAGCAGGTCGTCGACGAGCGTCTGGAAGCGGCCGACCTCCGCGGTGAGCAGTGCCATCGCCGCCGCGGTCCGCTCGTCGAGACCGGCGCGGCGTTTCTCGATCACGCTGGCCGCGGCCGCCAGGGTCTGCAACGGCGAGCGCAGTTCGTGGCTGACGTCGGCGGCGAACCGTCGGTCGCGGTCCAACCTGCGGGTGAGCTGGTCGGCCATGTCGTTGAACGCGATCGACAGCGGCGCCAGGTCCGGTTCGGTAGCCGGGTCGAGGCGGGTGGTCAGATCACCGCCGGCGATACCCCGGGCCGCGCTCGCGACGGCGGTCAGGGGGCGCAGCGCGTGCCGGGTCACGTACCAGCCGACGGCGGCGCCGCCCGCGGCGACCATGATGGCGACAGCGGTGAGCACCAGCGCGAGGGCTTGCAGCGTCCGGTCCAGCTCGTCCAGCGAGATGATCTCGTAGAAGGCGGCGGAACCGGCCAGCGGAACGCCCACGATCAGTGCCGGCCGGCCGTCGCGTTCGACGCGTTGCGCCCCGGCTTCGCCGCCCGAGGTCATCTCCTGCAGCGCCCGTGGGACGGCGGTGTCGGCGGCCAGATCGGCACTACGCGAGTGCCAGCGGCCGCCGTAGTGCAGCAGCACGTACCGGTCGGAGCCGGTGCCCAACGAGCGGAGCACCTCCAGCACGTCCGGGTCGGCGCCGGTGATGCCGGCGTTGACCACCGCGGCGTCGTAGTAGGTGGAGCGCACCGCGGTGCGCTCGCGCTCGGCGAACAAAGTGTTGCGGATCGAGGTGTACGACACCAGACTGATACAGGCCGACAGCATCAGCGCCCCGAGGGCGAAGGCCGCGCTCACCCGAGTCCGCAGGCCGATCGGCTTCACGGCTGCAGCTTGTAACCCAAGCCCCGCACCGTCACCAAGTGCCGAGGGTGGCCGGTATCAGTTTCGATCTTGTGGCGCAGCCGTCCCACGTGCACGTCGACCACCCGCTCGTCGCCGAACTCGTGACCCCACACCCGCTGCAGCAACTGCTGGCGTGACAACACCAGCCCCGGATGGTCGGCAAGTTCACACAACAGCCGGAACTCGGTACGGGTGACGGCCACCAGTTCCCCGCCCAGCCGCACCTCCCCCGCCTCCGGGCGTACCTCCAGGTCACCGAAGGCCAGCACCGAGGTCACCGGCACGACGGCCTGCGGCGCCCGCGCGCGGCGACGCAGGGCGCGCAACCGGGCGGCCAGCTCCTTGACCGCGACGGGTTTGACGACGTAGTCGTCCGCGCCGGCCTCCAGCGCGGCGACGATGTCGTGGGTGTCGTCACGGGCGCTGACCACGACGATCGGGACGTCGTCGTCGCGGCGCAGCTGACGGATGCACTCGTAGCCGTCCATGCCCGGCAGCATGAGGTCCACCAGTACGGTGTCCGCCGGTTGCCGGCGCTGCGCGGCGATGCCTTCCTCCGCGGTGGCCACCGCGTGCGCGGTGTATCCCTCGTCCTCCAGGGCCATGGCCAGCGACAGGCGGATCCGGTCGTCGTCCTCGATCAGCAGTACGGCACTCATATCCGCATGATGCCCCCTGACCGTGTCATCGGTCGGCGGGGACCGGTGACAGCGCGGTTTGTCACGCAACTGTCATGCGTGCGGGGACATCCCGCAGATCAGGCGAGGCAGTCTGACCGTTACCGATCCACATCAGGAGGGTCCGCCATGACGGCGCTCAGTCTGATCATCGCCGTGACGGTCGGCCTCGTCGCAGGCGTCACCGGTGGGCTACAGGTCCGTCGGAGCCGGCCGGTGCCGCTGTGGGTGCCGGTCGCCGCCGGCGTCGCCGCGGCGATCCTGGCAACCGTCATCGCCCGGATGGCGGACAGCGACCGGCCCGGTCCCACCCTGGTGGAACTGCTCCTACAGGTGATCTTCGCCGCCGCCGGCGTCGCCGTGGTCGCGGTCACCGCCGACCGGCCACCGGCCGGTACCCGTTGGGAGCGCAGCGGTAGGGAGGCACCATGACGGCGGTTCCCGGGGACGGGCGCGGGGTCGTCACCGTGATCTGCGATGCCTGCGGCGGGGTGGAGGAGACCGCCGACGTGCTGCGCGACGAGGACGTGGTGTGGCCGTCGCTCACCCTGCTCGGCTGGACCGGCTCGCCGTTCGCAATGGGCATGCACCGCTGTCCCGGGTGCGCGCAGAGCGTACGAGCCGAACGCTTCCCCGCCGCAGCGCCGGCGCCGGACGAAGCGGCGGACGCCGCCTGCGACATACGAGACGTCGCGGAACCTCGCGCCCGGATCGTGCTGCTGCGCGCAGACCTCGACCAGCATCTGGTCGACCGGATCCGGCCTGCCCTGGTGGAGGCCGCAGCCGCGGGCCGCCACGTGGTCGTCGACATGCGCCACGCCGGCGTCATCGATTCCGCCGGGCTCGGCCTGCTGGTCCGCGCGTACCGGGCGGCGAAGCACCGCGGGGCGACCGTGTGCCTGGTCGCACCCTCCCGATTCGTTCTCACCGTCCTGCACACCATGCACCTCGACGATGTCTTCCCCACCTACCCGGACACCCGAACGGCAATGCGCCACCTCGCACCGCCCGCCGTCACGGCGTGCTGAGCAGCATTCCCAACCGGCTACGCCAAGCGGGCACCTCCATGTCCGGCGAGCACACTCACGTCAGCTAGTTCCGACCAAGCTGGAGCCGGCGGTCACATCGAGCGCACCGGTCACCTCAGGGCCCAGCACGAGACCCGCGGCCAGGAACAGCACCGCAGTCGACAAGATGGTGCGCCCGGCGAGAGTGGACACGAGGACCGCCAGCAGAAGCACACAAGCGAAAGAGATCAGCAACACGACGAAAGCTCCGGTCGGTGAAAGACGAGCAACCACTGCCGACCAGACTTCCCAGCACACCTCGACGTCACGTTACCCGACAGGTCAGCGCACGCCTGGCGAGGCTCGGCGGGGCGGTCACGAGACGCGGCTCACCTGGAAACCCAGCACCTCCAGCGACCGGACAACGGACACCAGGCAGGCGAAGTCGAGGGGCTTTGTCGCGTACCCCTGCACCGGCAGGTTCTCCGCGCGCAGGATCCGCTCGGCCTCCGGCGAATCGGTCAGCAGGATCACCGGGACGGCGGCAGTCTCCGGCTTGGCGCGCAGGTGGCGCAGCACCGCACGCCCGTCGCGTCCCGGAAGGTTCACGTCGAGCAGCACGACCGCCGGAACCGCGGGCTGGGAGAACGGGGGCTCGCCGTCGAGGTAGGCCAGCGCGCGCCGCACGTCGTACGCGATCTGTACCCGGTTGATGAGCCGGTGCTCGGCGAACTCCTCACGCATCAGCAAAGCCTCGGCCGGATCGTCCTGGACCACCAGCAACTCGACGTGCCCGGCCGTGCGATTCATCGTCTCTTTGCCACCCGACCCATGACGTCCTGCGTGAGAGTTCGATGGTAGGGACTCGCGGGAAGCGCGGCTGGGGTCGTGGCGTACCTGCGAGCGGTCCGGGCCTCATTCGGATGAATGTCTTCGCAGCCGCCTGACCAGGAGATATTCGCGCTTCTCGAGAAGTCGGAGCGGCTGGAACGCCACCCTGGCCGCCTAGGAACTGTCATGTGACTGTCACGAGATCGAACCGTTCTCGTCATAGCGGCTGGGCCTTCGGCAGATCCGGTCGAGGTCACCCCACGTACGACGTTCCGCGGACGTTCTCAGGCGGGCTCGGGAACCGCTGGCGGCGGGCTCGGATCCGGCGACGGCTCGCCCGGTACCGGTTCGATCGGCGGCGGAGGCAACGGATCGGGCGTGTCCGGAGCCAGCTCACCGGGATCGTCGGGTATCGGCGCCCCAGGATTGAGCGGCGGGTACCGATCCGGATCAGACGGAATGCGTTGAATGGTCATCGGTTCTCCTCTCACGCTGCGATTCCCGCGCGGAGCGGGGCACAGATTTGGCTACCCTGCAGGCGGCGCGGCAAACGGTATCCGGCGGTTATGCCGCTGCCACTCGGCCTTTCGAAGTCGGCGACGAGGGCGTAGACGGCCGAGCCCGGGTTGGAGACGATCGCCGGAATGTCATTGAAGCCTGCGGCGATCGAACTCCAACCGAGGAGAACGTCCACGTCAAAGCCGTCACACACTTGTCATGGATTAGTGCGCGTTTCGGCTTACCACCCAGAAAGCGCTAGGGCGCTTTCAGGCTGTCTTGTCATGCAACCGTCATGCGGCCGCGCCACAACGGTCACGGCAGAATCACATGGTGGGTAGCGGGACCGAACCCACCCAGAGCCCGTGTGCGGGCGTACCGATGCGGGCGCCCGCACACGAAGCCTGGCCCGTGGTACCGCCCGCAATCAGTGCCCGCCGCCGGACCCGGTCTCGTACACGTCGGGAATGCCGTCGCGATCGGCGTCGACCTGCTCGGCGTCGTGGATGCGCCGGTACACCCGGTTGCGCAGCCGCAGCACGACGCCGGCCAGCAGCACGGCGATCAGCGAGCCGGTCAGCACCGCCACCTTGACATGGTCCTCGCGAGGATTGCCCGTACCGAAGGCAAGCTCGCCGATGAGCAGCGAGACGGTGAACCCCAGACCGCCGAGCATCGCCAAACCAACCACGTCCGTCCAGCTCAGCCCCTCGTCGAGACTCGCGCGGGTGAACCGGGCCACGAGCCACGTCGCCGCGGTGATGCCGAGGGTCTTCCCGACGACCAGCCCGGCGACGATACCGACGGCGACCGGGTCGGTCAGTGAGGTCGCGAGGCCGCTGAGCCCGCCGATGGTCACCCCTGCGGACAGCAGCGCGAACACCGGCACAGCGAACCCGGACGACAACGGCCGGAACCGGTGCTCGAAGTGCTCGGCCAGCCCCGGCCCGGCACCCGGGCCACCGACCTTGTCACTGCGCACGACCGGGACGGTGAACGCCAGCAACACCCCCGCGACGGTCGCATGCACACCCGACCCGTGCATCAGCGCCCACGTCGCGGCGGCCAGCGGCAGCAACAGCCACCAGGCGCGGACCCCTCGCTGGACCAGCAGGCCGAATGCTCCCAGCGGCAGCAGCACACCCAGCAGCGGCAGCACCGACAGCTCGGCGGTGTAGAACACGGCGATGATGGCGATGGCGAGCAGGTCGTCCACCACCGCCAGCGTCAGCAGGAACGTACGCAGCGCGGCCGGCAGATGCCGGCCGACCACCGCCAGCACGGCCAGGGCGAAGGCAATGTCGGTCGCGGTCGGGATGGCCCACCCGCGTAGCGCGCCCTCGCCGCTGCCCAGGTTCAGCACCGTATATATCAGCGCTGGGACGATCACCCCGCCCGCGGCGGCGGCGACCGGGACCACGGCCCGGCGCGGATCGCGCAGATCTCCGGCGACGAATTCGCGTTTGAGCTCCAGCCCGGCTACGAAGAAGAAGATTGCGAGCAGGCCGTCGGCTGCCCACGTCGCCACGCTCAGGTCGAGGTGCCAGGCCGCCGGTCCGAGCTTCCACTGCCGCAGGGCCTCATACGCCGGGGCCCACGGCGAGTTCGCCCAGACGAGCGCCACGACCGCCGCGATCAACAGCAGCGCACCGCCGATCGTCTCCTGGCGCAGCACCTCGGCGATGCGGCGCGCCTCGAGCCAAGAGCCGCGCCGGAACAGGGGCGCACGGGAGTTGTCGCTCACAACGGGGTGCTCACTTTCGGGGTCGGGCCGGTCACTGCCGACCAGACTTCCCGGCGCACCAGCGCCAACCCTAACGCACCAGTTCGTTCGCGCGTATCCGATCACATCCGTGGTGCCGCCGCGCACCGAAGCCTCGCCCGGCCGACCCTTCACCACAAGCGCGGCGGTTGTCGGCCTAGGCGTCACACCGGGCAGACCCGGTTTGCCGAAGACGCGCCGGTTGCCCCGGCCGCGTAACGCCGGACCGCACGCGTCGATGACGCGCCCGCGCCGACCTGCGGAACGCGCGTCGCGCACCGCGGATCGGACGATCAGTCCGCGCAGTCGGCACTGTCCCCAGTGGTGCAGACGGGGCTGAGAGCGTGAGACCCCGCGGACCACCCGACCTGGACGATACGCAGCGCCGAGGCGACACCCGGAGCCGATCACTGCACCGCACCATGCCGGCTCGTCGACGTCGCGCATGCCCAGACCACAGCATGCTGCCACCCGCCCGTCCGTCTGGACGGTGTAGGTGCCGAGGATGGTCTGGCAGCCTCGAGGAAGGTCTCGCGGGTCACCCCGCGCGTCTTCTTCGGCTCCGCCATGACGTGTACGGGAAGTCCACGCCGGTGGGCGCGGAACTCCTCCCGCGGCAGCACCAGCGGCTGACCGCACGCATCATCGCGTACACCGTCGGCGTGGCGATCTTGTAGCCGTTGAGGTGCAGCACCGGCACCATGGCCGCTTCGGGTCGTGTCTTACGTGAGCTCGCTGGACGGCTCGATGCGCTGGTGTTCACCGGCGAGACCAGGGGAAATCATCCGAGGGTCGCCACGACATCGGCGTCGGACCCGGCCTGTTCGGCGTACCGTTGGCGGTGATCGGCGACCGCCGGCAGGGCGGCCGGTCAGCTCGGACGGCGCCGCCGTACCGGTCCTGGTCGTGCGAGTCGGTGAGGACCTCCAGATCGTCCGCGACACCGCCACCGCGCTCGGCCGGTAGCGCGATGCCGCAAGCACAAGGGGACCCAGAATGAATGACAGCGACGTCGTCGTCGGTGTCGACGGTTCACCGCAAGCCGACGAGGCAGTGCGGTGGGCCGCCGCCCGCGCCCAGCACACCGGCGCTCGCCTGCGGCTACTGCACGCGTATACCGTGCCGGCACCCACGCCGGCGATGCCCTTGGCGGTCGCGCCCGCCGCCGCTCCGGACGGATACCTCGCGAAGACCGGCGAAGCCGTCCTGACCGCGGCGGCCGACGTGGCATCCCACCATGCCACCGGCATCGAGGTGACCACCGACCTGCGCGTCGGCGGAGCCGCTCCGGCGCTTGTCAGCGCCTCCGCCGACGCGGGCTTGATCGTCGTCGGATCGCGGGGGCTCGGCGGGTTCAAAGGCATGCTGCTCGGCTCGGTCGGCGTGCAGGTCTCCGCCCACGCACACTGCCCCACTGTCGTCGTCCGTGAGCCGGCACCCGCCGCAGGACCGGTTGTCGTGGGCGTCGACGGGTCCGAGCCGGCCCGCGCCGCTTTGACGTTCGCGTTCGCTGAGGCCCGCCGCCTCGGCACCACTGTCATCGCCGTACACGCCTGGAGTCCGGCCCTGCCGACCGGGCCCGCCGAGGCCGCCGCGGCCGTACTGGCCGACGACCAGGCTCGGGACCGGTATCAGCAGGCCGCCCGGCAGGTTCTCAGCGACGCGTTGGCCGACTGCCGCAAGCAGTTCCCCGATGTGCCCGTCGACGAGCGGCTCGTCGAAGCCGGCCCTGTCGGAGCCCTGCTCGAGGCCGCCGCCGAGCCGGCGATGATCGTCGTCGGATCACGCGGGCACGGCGGCTTCACCGGCCTGCTGCTCGGCTCGACCAGCCAAGCCGTGCTGCACCACACCACCTGTCCCGTCGCCGTCATCCGCGACCCATGGCCGAAGGCGACGATGCCCGGGAGTGCCGGATAGATCCGGCCGCCACACCGGTGACCGGCTTTCTGCGCCGCGCGGCTTGACCCGTCGTGGACGTTGCCCCGCCCTCAGACCAACACACGACTGTCCATCCCGCCACCGTCCCCCGTTGGCGTCTCGGCACCCGGCGAACGACCACCGGTAGCCAGACCGCCGGGAACGCGGCGCCTGCGGACCGCCCTCCGGTCTCATGGGTGTGGTTGTCGTCACTCGCGCGGGATGTCACAGCCGGCTGGTAGACCGTCTCTCATCTTCTGTCACCAGGACCGTCCAGGTGACGGGAAGGAGCTGACGATGAGGGCGATGGAACTGGCCCGGTTCACCGTGGACCCGAGCGACGTGGAGGCGATGCTGCAGGCGCGACCGGCCATGCTGGCCGCACTGCGGGAGCGCTTCGCCGGGTTCGAGTCGCTGCGGCTGGTCCGCCTGGATGAGTGGACCTGGCTGGACGTGGTCGTCTGGGCCAGCCGGGCGCAGGCCGACGAAGCAGCGGCGAAGATCGGTGAAATTCCGCAGTGTCGGGCGGCGTTCGCGTTCATCAAGGAGATGGTCTCCATGGAACACGCTGAGATCTTCTTTGCGGGCGACCGTGCCGCCTGAGATCCACGCGGCGGGCGGCGGGCCGGACCTGGAGGGTCTGGCCCGCCGGGCGGTCGCCGGCGACGCCCGCGCCCTGGAGGAGCTGTGTCGCCATCTGCAGGATCTGGTCTACCGGTTGGCGCTGCGGTTCTCCTCCGACCCGGAGGCGGCGGCCGACGCCACCCAGGAGATCCTGATCCTGGTCATCACGCACCTGGCCGAGTTCGAGGGCAGGTCGAAGTTGACCACCTGGGTGTACACGATTGCCTCCCGGCATCTGCTGCGCAGTGTGCGGGGCCCGGTGGAGCTCAGCGTCGCCGGCCCGGAGCCGTTCGCGGACTGGCTCGACCGCAACCTCGCCCCTGACAGTCCCGATCACTTCGACGAGGCGGAGTACCGGCTGCTGGCCGGGGAGGTGCGGTTGGCGTGTACGTACGGCATGCTGCTGGCCCTGTCCCGGCCGCTGCGCCTGGCGTATCTGCTCGGCGACCTGGTCGGTCTGTCGGACGTCGACGGGGCGCAGACGTTGGGCATCACCCGTGAGGCGTTCCGGCAACGGTTGGCCCGGGCCCGTACCGTCATGCGCGGCATCATCGCCGACCGGTGCGGACTCGTCCGCGCCGAGCATCCATGCCGGTGCGACCGGCAGATCGACTCGAGCATCGCCTACGGCATCCTCGACCCGCGCCGGCCGGTCTTCAGCACGTTGCCCGGCGCCGCCGCGCCGATACCCGCCGGCAGCCTCTCCGCCGCGGCCCGGGAACTCGACCTCGCCACCGCCATCGCGGAGGCGTACCGGTCCGGCCCTCAGTTTCGTGCACCAGAGCGGGTCTGGCGGAGCCTGCAACGCGCCTGCCCCGCCCTCACCGGCCCGCACGAGCAGGCGGACCGGGCCGATCGGAGCGAGACGTGAACGACAAGCGCAGGTCCGTTCACGATCGGGTTCAGGTGTGGCCTTGTCGGCGGTAGCGGCCGGGTGGGCAGCCGCGGACTCGGGTGAAGGCGCGGTTGAAGGCGTATTCGGAGGTGTAGCCGACCTGGTGGGCGATGACGGCGGCGGGCAGGGTGGTGTCATGCAGCTTGCGGGCTGCAAGTTCGATCCGCCAGCGGGTGAGGTAGCTCAGGGGTGGTTCGCCGACGTGGTGGGTGAAGCGGCGAGCGAGGGTGGCGCGGGAGACGTGCACGGCGGCGGCGAGGGCGTCGAGGGTCCAGTGATGGCCTGGTCGTGCGTGCAGCAGGGCGAGGGCTTGTGCGGTGAGCGGATCGCGAAGGCCGGTGAGCCAGGACGCGGCCGTGCCGTCGCCTGTGGGGGGTGCAGTGTTCAGCCAGGCGCGCACGACGTGGATGAGCAGGACGTCGAGCAGGCGGATCGCAGCGGTGCTGGAACCGGTCGCGGTGTTTGCGCGGGTTTCGTGGGCGAGCAGGTCGAGCAGGGCGCGCAGCCATGGACCGGTGTCCGGCTGTGCGGTCGCCACGTGGAGCACGGGCGGGAGCAGGCTCAGGACGGGGTGGGCGACGTCGGCGTCGTGGCTGTAGCCGGCGCAGAGGATGCGGGTACGGGCGCCTGGCCCGTCGAGGCCCAGTGTCCCGTCCGGCTGGATGAGGCTGCGCTTGAGGTCCTCGTCGAACAAGCGCAACGGTATGCCCGGTTCGGTGGCGAGCTCGTGACGTACTCCGGCGGGCAGCAGGACGAGGTCGCCGGGGGTGAGCTGGCGGGGTGCCGCACCGTCGGTGGTGAACCAGCAGGTGCCGGCGACGACGGCGTGGAACGAGGCACCCTGGCGCGCGGGCAGCTCGATGCCCCACGGCGCACCAGCATCAAAGGTCGCCATCAGGGCGGCATCGACACGGGCCACCGCAAGCACGTCACCCAGCACGTCCATGCGTCGACAGTACGCGGCACGCAGATCGCTCTGCGAGCTTGGTGAGACGGCGGGATAAGAACGCGGGTGTATCGAGCATTGTTCGTTGCAGGTGTTGAGCCCCAGGGTGGTGGTCATGGAAATCACCTCCACCACTGCCCTCGTCACCGGCGCCAACCGCGGTCTGGGCCGCGCACTCGTGGACGCCCTCCTCGACCACGGCGCCGCCCGCGTGTACGCGGCCGCGCGCGACCCTCGCAGCGTCCGCGTCGACGACCGGATCGTCGCGGTCGCTGTCGACCTGACCGACGCCGAATCCATCGACAAGCTCGCCGCCGCCGCGACCGACGTCGACCTGTTGATCAACAACGCTGGTGCGGCCGCGTTCGCACCCGCCCTCGACGCCGACATCGACGCGGTCGCCCGAGAATTCGCGGTGAACTTCACCGGCCTGTACCAGATGATCCGCGCGTTCAGTCCCACTCTGACCGCCCGCCGAGGCGCTCTGGTGAACGTGCTGAGCCTGCTGTCCTACGCGCCCGCGCCGCCGATGGCGGGCTACTCGGCCTCCAAGGCCGCGGCCCATTCCCTCACCCTCGCGCTGCGCCCGGCCCTGACCCGCGCCGGCGTCCGCGTGCACGGCGTCTACCCCGCCGGCATCGACACCGACATGCTCGCCGGCCTCGACGAGGACAAGGCCGACCCGCGCGCCGTTGCCGACGCCATCCTCGACGGACTCGTCGCCGGTCAGCAAGACATCTATCCCGACCCTCGATCTGCCCAGATGGCTGAACTGTGGAACCGCGACCCCCGGGCCTTCACCGCCGCATTCGCCGCAATGGGCTCCTGACCACATCGGCCCCCAACCGAGTCACTCACGTTCCGTGAATGGCTTCGGTTGGGGGTTCATAGCGGTATCGCGGCTGAGCCGGGCCGCAGCCCCTCAATCATCAGCTACGAAATCTGGTCGACGGCTCGGGGCGTGAGGAGGTTTGCGGTTCGGCTACGTCGCAGCTCAGTGGCGGCGTGAAAGCCGTCGCAGTTGGGCGATACGCGCGGTACCGAAGGTTCTGCGGGCGATCTGCACGGCTCGGCGCGCTTGACAGTCTCGACCCAGCCGGCGAGCCCAGCTCCCCGAAGGGCCCGCGCGCCCCGCGTGCCATCTGTTCGGCGTAGCCGATGCGCCCACCTGATGCAGGTATCACACACATCCGGACCGAGTTGGCTCCTACCGACCTACTCGTTGTGGGCAACCCGACCGAGGCACACGTCGCGCCGTTGCCGACGTTCGTGGTCGCGTCGAACCATGCCGATCATCCGTCATGACCCGAGCGACGCAGGCCCATCTGCGCCGGCGCAACGCCGACGAACCTTCCTGATGCGGGAGGAGGCGTAGCGCTGACGGTGGCGCCGAGGCTGAGCGCACCGGCCCTCGTCTTGCGCTTCGCGGGAACAGGTGTTGCACTGGGACTAGCACTCGCGCTGTGTGAGTGCCAACCGAATGGGATGGACCCCCGGCAGGGGGACCGCAGCAGCGGTCATCGCAGGTCGGCCCGAGCAGGTGCTGCACGTGGGCACGACAATGGTGAGGATGATCCGCATGGCCAAGTTGATCCTTTTCGGTGAAGAGGCCCGTCGCGGCCTGGAACGGGGCATGAACGTCCTCGCCGACACGGTGAAGGTGACATTGGGTCCGAAGGGCCGCAACGTGGTGCTGGACGCGAAGTGGGGCGTGCCCACGATCACCAACGACGGGGTGAGCATCGCCAAGGAGATCGAGCTCGACGACCCGTACGAGAAGCTCGGCGCGCAACTGGTCAAGGAGGTCGCCAAGAAGACCGACGACGTGGCCGGGGACGGCACCACGACGGCGACCGTTCTGGCCCAGGCGCTGGTTCGCGAAGGGCTGCGCAACGTCGCAGCCGGCGCGAACCCGATCGCGCTCAAGCGCGGCATCGAGCAGGCCGTCGCCGCGGTGACCGAGGTGCTGTCCAATCAGGCCCAGGACGTGCAGACCAGAGAGCAGATCGCCGCTACGGCGTCGATCTCCGCGGGTGACACCACCGTCGGCGAAATCATCGCCGAAGCGTTGGACAAGGTCGGTAAGGAAGGCGTCATCACCGTCGAGGAAAGCAACACCTTCGGCCTGGAGCTTGAACTCACCGAGGGCATGCGCTTCGACAAGGGCTACATCTCGCCATACTTCGCCACCGACACCGGACGAATGGAAACCGTCCTCGACGACCCGTACCTGCTCGTCGTCGAGCACAAGATCTCGAACCTCCACGACCTGCTCCCGATCCTGGAGAAGGTCATGCAGTCCGGAAAGCCGCTGGCGATCATCGCTGAGGACCTCGAGGGCGAGGCCCTCGCCACCCTGGTCGTCAACAACATCCGTGGCACCTTCACATCGGTCGCCGTCAAGGCGCCCGGCTTCGGCGAGCGCCGCACGGCCATGCTCGGCGACCTCGCCATACTCACCGGCGCCCAGGTCATCAGCCACACGGTGGGCCTCACTCTGGACAACGCGACGCTGGACATGCTCGGACGGGCGCGCAGGGTCGTCGTCACCAGGGACGAGACCACCATCGTGGACGGCGCCGGAGACGCCGCACAGATCGCCGGCCGGGTCAGCCGACTCCGCACCGAGATCGACAACAGCGACTCCGACTACGACCGCGAGAAGCTGCAGGAGCGCCTGGCCAAACTGGCCGGCGGCGTCGCGGTGATCAAAGTCGGCGCGGCCACGGAAGTCGAGCTCAAGGAACGCAAACACCGCATCGAGGACGCCGTCCGCAACGCCAAGGCCGCCGTCGAGGAAGGGCTACTAGCGGGCGGCGGGGTGGCTCTGGCCAACGCCGCTCACACCGGCTTCGACAAGCTCGACCTGACCGGTGACGAAGCCACCGGGGCAAACATCGTTCGGGTCGCGCTCACCGCACCGCTCAGACAGATCGCCGTCAACGCAGGCCTCGAAGGCGGCGTCGCCGTCGAGAAGGTCAACGCACTTCCGGCTGGCCACGGCCTCAACGCCATCACCGGCGAGTACGTCGACATGATCAAGGCAGGCATCGTGGAACCGGCCAAGGTAACCCGTTCCGCGCTGCAGAACGCCGCCTCGATCGCCGCGCTGTTCCTCACCACCGAAGTCCTTGTCGCCGACAAGCTCTAACCGTCACTGTCCGGCCTCGGCCGGCCGACACCATGCCCGCATCGCGGTCCATCTGTGAGCCTGAGCGGCGGCGATGAAACACAGCGCTGGGTTCAACGCTGTGCTTTGCCAGCGCACTCTCCCTCACCCACAATCCAGCCCGCAAGGGCGAACGGAGGCGCCATGGCTACAGCAACGTGCGTAAAGAAGACCATCGTGGTGGCGACACTACGATCGCGGGACCTTGCCGGCAGGGCCGACTGGGTCGAGAAGGAGCTACCCGCGCTCATCGACACGGCGCGGAACGCTTCGCTGCTGCGAACCCTCGGGATCGACGTCCAGGCCCTGACATCTGATGCCTCGCCCGAATACGACGCGGTCAATTCAGAGTGAGCGAACCGGCCCGGGACCTGACATGACGATCGATCTCCGGCGCAAGCGGACGGTCGGCCGCGCGCCCCGCGGCATGGCGCGCGGCCGACCGGCGGGTCAAGGTGACGGTCCACGGCACCGGTGCCGACCTGTCCTGGGATCATGGACCCACCACGTCGTCGGCCGCGGCGACGACGGCCGGCTCGAGCCCATCACGCGACTGCCGGGCGGCGCGCCTAAGACCCTGGTAAATAAGGGGTTGGGATGGCTGCTGTCTCCGGCGGATATCGATAACCATGCTCGCGTGCGGCGTGGCGAGATGACATGAGGAAGGGCCTTCGATACGAGCAAAGGTGACTAAACCAGCAGCTCGACTCCGAAGGCCACCGTCGCCCGGACCGGCCGCGGCTCCGACGCCGGCAAACGCGTGAACGGCCGGAAACGCCACATCGCCGTCGACACCCGCGGACTACTACTCGCAGTCTTGATCACCGGGGCGGGCGTGCAGGACCGCGACGGCGCCCGGCCCCTGCTCTGGGCGCTGCACGCCTGCTTCCCGACCATCCGCCTCGTCTGGGCCGATGCCGGATACGCCGGCAAGCTCGTCGACTGGGCCACCACGCAGCTCGCCGTGACCGTGCAGATCGTCGCCGAACTTTCCGGGCAGACCACGTTCGTCGTGCTGCACCGCAGGTGGGCGGTCGAGCGGACATTCTCCTGGATCAACCGCTGCCGACGCACCGTCCGCGACTACGAATGCCTGCCGCAACATCACGCCGCGATGGTCCAATGATCATCATCATGACCCGACGCTACGCCCCGCCCGGATGCTGGTTGCCGATCACCGGCTGCCCTGGCAAAGGCCTCAACCCGCCACCGCGATGACCCCGGGCCGGGTCGCCAGCGTTTCGGACATCTACTGCCCCAGATCGGCACCCCGGCCATGTGGCCGAAACACACCCGGCCCGGCCCCGGACGCCCGAAAGACTCCGGTCCACGCCCGCACCCCGCCACCCCGCAGTCAAGAAGTCCCAAGTCAAGACCCCGAAACGGCGAAAACGGCGTTAAACGGAAAGCTAAGGAAATTCGGCACCGATCGGTCGCAGGATCGGTGCGGGTGTCCTTGCAGGGCACCGGCAAACGCCCGAGCGTAGGAGACGAGATGACATCGCATCGTCCCATCCTGTTCTGTTGCACCCACTCCACCGGACAGGCCACGTCCAGCCTGGTTTTGGCCGGCGAGTTCGCCGCCCGCGGCGTCAAGAACCTGTGGTTTGCGTCCGACGACAACCACCGTGCGGCGGTCGCCGGGCTGAGCGGGGCGAGCGAGGTCGGCTTCGTCTCGACGGGTCCGGTCAATCCCCGTGTGGCGCCGACCATGTGGGACGACGAGACGTATCGCAGCATCACCCAGCGGTCCCGGTGGAAAGGCAATCGAGCACGGCTGCGCCAGCTCATGGACCCGGTGCACCACGCCGACCGGTTCCGCCAGCTGGACGCGGCGGTGCAGCGGATCCAGCCAGCCCTCATGGTGATCAACAACCTCTGTATCCACGGCATCCAGGTGGCGATGAAGCGGGGTGTGCCGTATGTCATCACCGGATCGTCGCTGGCCAGCGACATCTGGCAGTTCGATCTGCCGGACGACTACCCGGTGCCGTACTCCGGCCTGCCCCGGCGGATGAACCTGCGGCAGCGGATCGGCAATCGGCTCTTCCGCCACCGCAACCTGCTGTCCATGCTGGATCCGGCACTGCTCAGGACGGTTGGCGCCATGCTGAAGGCCACCGACGAGCTGGGCCTGGACCGCCGCCAGCTGCAGCAGCGCGCCTGGATGGAGGAGGCGGAGCTGGTGCTCTGCTTCTCGGTGTTCGGCCTGGACTATCCCTTCCCCCACCCGCCCAAGTTGCAGATGGTCGGCGCGATGGTCCCGCCGCTGCCGCAGAACCCGGTGCCTGGCGAGACCGACCGGTGGCTGGATGCACATCCGTCGGTGGTCTTCATCGCCTTCGGCACTATCACCCGGCTCACCAAGGCGGAGGTGCGGGCGGTGGTCGACGTGGCCCGGCGGCTGGGCGAGCGGCACCACGTGCTGTGGAAGTTGCCCCGTGAGCAGCAGCGGTTCCTGCCTCCCGCCGCGGAGCTGCCCGCCAACCTTCGCGTGGAGGACTGGTTGCCCTCTCAATACGACGTGCTCGCCCACTCGAACGTCCGGGTGTTCTTCGGCCACGGCGGCAACAACAGCTTCCACGAGGGGATCTACTTCGGAAAGCCGTCACTAGTGCGGCCCCTGTGGTTTGACTGCCTGGACCACGCCGTTCGGGCCGTGGACAGCGGCGTAGGGCTCAGTGTCGCGCCGGGCACCATGGACCCGGCAGAGATCCACAGCAAGCTCACCGCGCTTCTGGACGACACGTCGTTCCGCGCGCGGGCCGAGCACTTCGCCCAGATTCAGCACGAGGCCGGCGGGGTACGCCGGGCCGCCGACCTCATTCTGCGCTGCGCGGCGGTGACGAGCGCCGGCCAGGACGAGCAGCCGGCGGTCCAGCGGTGATCTGCAGCCGGGTGCCGCCGCTCGGCTGACGGCGTCGTCGGCGGCGGCCTTCCGTCCGGCTGACGTGCCTTAGGGATCAGTTCAGAATGAGCGCACATGGTGTGCGTCGATGCCTGCCGCTACAGGTTGGAGCTGCCGGGCATGTCCGAGCTGATTCTGACGGATGAGTTGCGGGCGCGGCTTGAGCCGTTGATCCCGACGCCGGCGCGGCGGTATCGCTTCCCGGGACGGCGACGGGTCGACAACCGGGCCGCGTTGGCGGGAATCCTGTTCGTCGTGCGGACCGGGACGCGGTGGAACGACCTGCCTACCGCCATGCTCGGCGCGTCCGGGGCGACGTGCTGGCGACGGTTGAAGGAGTGGTACGAGGCCGGGGTGTGGTAGCAGTCGCACGAGGTGCTACTGGCCGAGCTGCGCGCCGCGGGCCTGCTGGACCTGGCTTACGCCGTGGTCGACTCCTCACACCTGCGCGCTTCAAAGGGAGGACCTCACCGATGCCAGCCCCGGTCGACCGGGGCCGGCTGGGCAGCAAGCACCACCTGATCACCGACGCGACCGGCATGCCCGTGGCGGTCATCCTGACCGGCGGCAACCGCAACGACGTCACCCAACTCCTACCGTTGATCGATGCGATCCCACCCATTCGCGGCCTGCGCGGCCGACCACGGCGGCGTCCGCGCAAGGTCTACGCCGACCGCGGTTACGACCACGATAAGTACCGCCGCCTGCTGCGCCAACGGCGCCTCACCCCGGTCATCGCCCGTCGCGGCATCCCGCATGGCTCCGGACTCGGCGCCAGACGCTGGGTCGTGGAACGCACCCTCGCCTGGCTGCACGGCTTTCGCCGCCTGCGGACCCGCTACGAACGCCGCGCCGACATCCACCAAGCCATGATCAGCCTCGCCTGCTCTGTCATCTGCCTTCGGAACCTCCTGACCTCATGCTGAGCTGATCTCCAAGGGCCGGTGGGACGGCCGCACCCCTGCGACTCCAGGCGGTCACAGAGGTCCCAGCACTGCGTACGGATCGGCGTCTAGTGCCAGTGTCTCCAGGACTGTCAGCAGCTGACGTTCCTCGTACCTGAAGTGCGACTCCATGATCGCTGCCACACCCTCCAGATGCCGGTGCAGCTCTGCAGGCGCGGCGCCACGGGCTACGGCAGCCTGCAGCCCGGCCAACAGGTGAGCGATCATCGAATGGTCCTGCCGTAGGTAGTGCAGCGTGTCGCGTAGCTGGGGGTACTGCTCGGCGATGGCGGGAAACAGGTGACGATCCTCGCCCTCGTGGTGTGCCGTGAGCGCGGCGCAGAACCCGTGACAGAACAGCAGTAGGTCCCGGGTAGCTGGCTCGGCCGGCTCGCCGTCAGCGAGGGCCTGCCGGGTGACGGCCAGCGCTTGGCGCAGCCTGTCATGGACGCTGCGCAGCTCTCGACTCCAGGCAACCAGCCTGGTCTTCTCGCCCTCACTCACGAGTGAAGGGCGAAGGGACGACGATCATCATCGTCGTGCTCCCTTCGGTCCGGCGCCTCCATGCCTGACACGGTCTGCCACCGGCACGCGACGCTGTAGCCCACCCTAACGCCAAGCCTCCGTCCACGGGGGCAAGGGGTGGTGTCCTTGAACCGGGCATTCTGAGCTGCTGCCGCGCGCCCGGCGCGAGGACACCGGAATCCGGCGTGACCGAGAGCCAGGGCACGTCGCGGAAGCTCGGCACACCGCTGTCCATGAGGTACGCCGTGCCAGGCGAACCCGTGGACACGACCCAGAGGTTGCCGCGGGGGTCGACGTCCAGGCCGGCGCCGGTGAATGGTTCCCCGTCCGGCGGGGCGAGGGTGCCAAGCGTCGCGCAGGTGTCCGGATCGACGGCGTGGATCAGATCGTCCGCGCTGTGGGTGGCGACCCAGAGCAGGCCGAACCCCGGGCTCCAGCCCAGGCCGGAGATGGCCGGGTCGGCGGGCCTGCACCGGCCGATCACCCGGCCCGGTTCCGGGTGGCCGAGCCCAGGGATGTGGTAGATGACGCCCTGGCCCCACCCTCCGAGGTAGAACGTGTCGTCGTCGGGCCGGTACGCCAGGCCGCGCTGGGCGACGGCCGACCAGTCGAGGCCGCCGAGGATGCGCGGTCACCTGCTCGGACATCGACACAGGCTGATGACTTGCTCGCCTGCCCTATGCCGGCTCCTGCAGCAGGTCCAGGCTGGCGCGTTGGGCTGGAGCCAGATGGAGTTCCGCGGCAATGAGGTTCTCCTCCAAGTGGTCAAGCCGGGCGGTGCCGGGGATCGGGAGCATGACCGGCGATCGGCCCAGGAGCCAGGCGAGCGCAACCTGGGTGGCAGTGGCACCGGTCTCGGACGCCACGGCGGCAATCTCCGCCTTCGCCCCCGACGTGCCTGCCGCGACAGGCCGCCACGGCATGAACGCGATCCCTGCCCGCTCGCAGGCCACGAGAACGGGCTCATGCACGCGGTCAAGCAGGTTGTACCGGTTCTGCACACTGGCCACATCAACGATCTCACGCGCCTGTTGCAACTCGGCGACGGTGACCTCGGACAGGCCGATCCGCCCGATCTTGCCTTCGGCCCTCAGCTCCCGCAGCGTGCCGAGCTGGTCGGCGAGCGGCGTCTCCGGATCGATCCGGTGCAGTTGGAGCAGCTCGATCCGTTCGACACGCAGTCGACGCAGCGCCTGCTCGACCTGCCTGCGCAGGACTGCGGGACGCCCGTCCAGCTTCCACTCGCCACCCGATCGCGCAACGCCGACCTTGGTCGTGATGACCAACCCGTCCGGATAGGGGTACAGGGCTTCGGCAAGAAGCTCCTCATTGGCTCCCCCGCCATACATGTAGGCGGTGTCGATCAGTGTGACGCCCAGCTCGACGGCCCGCCGGGCCACCGTCAGAGAGGTCCTCCGGGCAGCGCCCGCCTCGGTCGGCAGCTGCATGGCACCGAACCCAAGCCGCCGCACCTCCAGGTCTCCACTGATATGGAATGTGGTTGTGGTCATTCGTCTCCCCCGATCAAGGCAAGCCTAGTAGCGCGCTTCGGCTACATCTGTCCGTGGTCGAGGATCGGAACCCACGGCACGCGCGGATCCGCGTCCGCGCCGCCGCCGCAGCGACACGCTTCGATCACCGGTCCCGACGTGGACGCTGACACCCTCACCTCGGCCAGGTTCCTGACCGACGACGCGAGCTACAAGATGGCCAAGTCCGGCCGCACTGGCACCTCAACGTGCAGATTCCCAGGACATGGGCGGCAACCACCCAGGTCTTCCGGATCACCCTCGTCGACGACCTCTGGAGCGCTTGCCCGCGTGCGATGAGTTGAGCATCACCGACGGAGACGGCGGCTTCTACGCGGAGATGAAGGAATAACAGTTCGCAAACCGGCGACGACATCAGGGCGTGTGGGACACCCGGCTACCGGTCCAGTGCCGCCTTGTCGCGATCAGCGGAGCCACCGAGGCTATTGGCACCGTGCGCGTGGAGCTGCGAGCCTCCTCCCGGCGTCCCGGGACCGGCTGCGGTCCCGAGCTGCGCACGGTGTCAGGAGACGACCAGGTCGTCGATCTGATTGATCGCCGATGTGGCGCCCTCCACAACGCCCATGTCCAGCACCTGCTGCAGCGCCTCGGCGGACGCGTACCTGCTGACGTAGGTCGCATGCGTGCCGCCGCTGTGGGCGGCGAAGGTGAAGACGTTGTGGGAGACCGGCAGGCCCGGCTTCGGGTTGAAGTCCAGATCGGCGAAGCCGTCGTCGAACGAGAAACCCGTCGGGCGGTCCACTGTGGTGACGTGCCAGTAGCCGGCATGCTTGTCGCCCTCCGGGCCGGTCATGTAGTAGGTCACGCGACCGCCGGGCGTCAAGTCGTGGTCGACCACCGTCGCCGGGTAGGTCGGCGGTCCCCACACCTTCTCCAACTGGCGCGGGTCGGCGTACACCTGCCAGACCCGCTCGACCGGCGCGGCGAAGTCGGCGGTGATGGTCAGGGTCAGAGTCTCCATGTCGTGCTGGACGTCGGTCACGGGCATGGTTCAGTCCTCCTGGTCGAGGTCGGATGCGAGGAGTACGTCGATGCGCGCGATGCGGCCTCGCCAGATCTGTTCGAGCTCGGTGAGCATGGACGCCACCGACCGCACCGCCTCCACGTCGCCGCTTGCCAACTGCTCGCGACCGCTGCGCCGCTTGGTGAGCAGCCCGGCCTTCTCCAGCACGGCGACGTGCTTCTGCACCGCGGCGAAGCTCATGTCGTACTTCGCCGCGAGCGTGGAGACCGAGTGCTCCCCGGCCAGCACACGGCGCAGGATGTCACGCCGGGTGCGGTCGGCGAGCGCGTGGAACATGGCGTCCGCCCGGTCCACGCTCTCCTCGGTCATGGACCAAATATACAACCAGTCGGTTGTACGTTGTCAAGGCTCCCGCTCCCCGCGGTGCGTTCGGCTGGCGGTGGCAGTAGCCCGAGCGCGGTTCGCCCTTCCCTTGGTCCCCTTCTGCGCTGCTTCCCCTCGTGGGGTGGCTGTCGTGACCGGCGGCGTTGTCACTCCCCTGGTTCTGCCGACGGCGCCAATCCGGCTCGGTCACGCCGAGCCGCCGCCGCGACAACCGGGCTCCGGTCACCGTCTACACGATCGGCACCATCACCGTATTTCCATCCAATGCCACCACGGGCGCCGTGCTGTGGCGGCCACGGGCCACCGGGCGCGTCGTGACCCGGAGCAGAGTCGAGGCGAGCAGGCGGCAACGGAGGCCATCGCGAAGCGACCGGAGCGGCGTTGCGTGACATCCATGACAGATCACCGATATCAGTGCCACGGGGCAGTCTAACCGTACGTCCGTACGGTTTAATGTCGGCATGCGCGGCATCCCAGAACCCGGACCAGTGCGGCTCCTCGCAGTGTCCACACTCGTCAACACCTTTGGCAACGGTCTGTGGATGGTGGTGAGCGCGCTGTATCTGACCCGGTCGGTGGGGCTGTCCATCGGGCAGACCGGACTGGCGCTGACCATCACCGCACTGGTCAGCCTCGTGGTGAGCACACCGCTGGGCTACTTGACCGACCGGGTCGGGCCACGCGGCATGCTGGTCGGTGGGCTTGGCGCGATGGCCGTCGGCACAGCGGCGCTCACGCTGGTCGACTCGTTCGTGAGTTTCCTCCTGGTGGCCGTGCCAACCGCGGTGTTCGAAGCGGCTCAGCGCGCCGCCAAGGGTGCCGTCATCGCCGGAGCGGTTCCCCTCGAGCGGCGGGTGTACACCCGCGCCTACCTGCGGTCGCTGACCAATATCGGGATCTCCGGAGGCGCCGCGGTGGCCGGGTTGGGGCTCGCGGTGGACACCCGTGCCGCATACCTGACACTGATTCTCATCGATGCAACGACGTACCTCCTCGCCGCGGGGATCCTGAGCCGCCTGGCGCCGATCCCGGCGGTGCCGGCCCCGGCGACCGGACCGAGACTGATCGCTCTGCGTGACCGGCCGTTCCTGGCATTCGTCGTCCTGGACGGATTGATGGCGACCCACTTCGGGCTGTTCGAGGTCGCCCTGCCGCTGTGGGTGGCCCACCGCACCGATGCGCCACGGTGGGTGATCGCCGCACTTTTCCTCGTCAACACGACCGCCGTGGTGCTCCTGCAGGTCCGGGCCGCACGGGGCACCGACGACCTGGCCGGCGCTGCCGCCGCCTCCCGGCGGGCCGGGTTCGCGCTTCTGGCGGGGTGCGGGCTGTTCGCGCTGTCCGGGACTGCCACCGGCGCCGTCACCGTCGCCCTACTGATGGCGGGAGCGGCATTGCACGTCGGCGGCGAACTGTGGCATGCCGCGGCGGGGTGGAGTATCTCGTTCGGGCTTGCTCCGGCCGACGCGCATGGTCAGTACCAAGGCGCGTACGCGATGGGTATGCAGCTGGGTCGGATCGTCGCGCCGCTGGTGGTGACGTCGCTGGCCTTGGGTGGGGGCACACCCGGCTGGCTGCTCCTGGGTGCGGCGTTCGCGACGATAGGCTGCCTCGTGCCGCCCGTGGTGCGATGGGCGCGACGGATGCACCCTCACCGGTCCGAGCCGGTCGCTCAGCGACAGGAGCAGGCGGAGAGTAAGGCAGCACCCTGAGGCTGGCCAATGCTGGTCACCGGTCAACGCGGCAACAGCGGGGCTCCGGGAAGCGCGTCAAGCGGCCATGCCGTCGGGGCGGCTACGGTCTGGAGGTACGTGCCCGATACGTCGCATCAGGTGGCCGGCGAAGGTGGTCACCTCCCATACGTGGGGGACGCCGGTCTCCCGGTGTGGTGCCGAGCCGGGTTGTCGTGGACCAGCTCGTTTCACCACGAGGCCGGCCCGCTCCAGGGTGGTCAGAACGGGCCTGATCACCGGGCACAGGCTCGCGGAGAAGGCATCGGACAGGTCGTCAGTCGTGGGAGGACCAGCGTGTTCCCCGGTGCGCTCCCAGTCGGCGACGAACAGCAGCACCCGAACGTGCGGAGCTTCCAACTCGGCGAAGGCACTGACGTAGAACGTCTCACGATCCACGGCGGCATCGTCGGGGGCCATGTACCCGTTGGCGATGCATCTGGCGAACCATTCGAGCTTTTCTTCTGCGACGCTGCGTGCGGCGCCTTCAACTGCACGGCCCAACAGAACCGCCCTGGGGCGATGCAACAGCATCTGGTCCACCAGTACGGATTCGTCCACGCCGGCGGCCTGAGCAGCGCTGGCTACCGTTCGACTTGCACGGAGCGCACTGTCAGCATCGAGCTTGGTCAGGATGCGATTCACCGCGGCTGACAGCACGGGTGTAGCCGCTTGCGCCAAGCCCGCTCCGAGCGGACCGCCAGCAGATGCACCAAGGGCGGCCAAGGTTCCACCGACCGCCGTGTTGACTGCGAGATCACGTCGCTCCGCGTGTTCAGTCATACGCTCAGAGTATTCACCCCGTTCCACATCGGCACTGCCGATCTCGACTGGCATGACACCCCCGCGCTGCCTTCGAGGTGCCATCGAAAGGCCGACTACCCGGGCCAACATTCCAAGGGCGGATCGATCGACTAATTGGCCATTATTCTTGCTGGACAACGGTTTATGCTTCTCGAACCCGATCTTGCTGCAGATCATCGGTACGTGTAGCGGCTGAGTCACGCTGAGGATGAGCCGAACGGTTCTGCGCATCGAACCACAGATGCGGGAGAACGTCGAGCGAGTCAGGGGCCTCGGACCGCGCCGCTCCGGGGTGCGCCACTTCCGACGATGCTCGATCGGGGTCGCCGTCGATCAGGAGGTGCCGCGCTCACGCTTCGGCGCCCGCGGGCGAGGACCGGACGGGGGTCGCGGTGTGCCGCCCGTGAGTGCGTCAAGGACACCCATCGTCTGCAGGACGTGCAGCACGCGACCGCGTGGGTTGTTCACGACCATCTGGCAACCGAAGCCGGCGGCCGCCTGGCAGGCGCCCACCAGGGCACCCGCGGAGCGGGAGTCGATGAACTCCAACGCCGACAGGTCCACCTCTACGCGCTCCGGATGTTCACGCAGCGCGTCGGCCAGAGTGTCGCGCAATTTCTCCGCCGCGGCGAAGTCGGCTTCGCCGGCCATGGTCACGCGTACGAGGCCGCCGGAGCGTTCGATGATGTGACTGAACGCCATGATAGGTCCCTCTTCCCGCGCCACGCTGCTCGGAGCTGATCGTCTCCCTCGACAAGAGCGCCCGACGTGCCGAGGTCGTTACATCTGGCTCGACCAACGTTCGGCGGCGCCAACGGCCGCAGACCCGACCCACCGGTCACGGAAAGGTTTCCACACTGCTGCTGGTGACGTCGGTGAGCACCCGTCCGATGACCTACGTCGGGCTTTCACAGGGGGACGTTGACGTTGTGGTGTCACCGCGTAGGGAAGTACATGCGAATCCGGCGGCAGGGTCCGTCAGCCGCAACAACCAGTCCGCCGTCGGCGACGCCGCGCGCACATCTGACAGGTCGGGGCGGCAAGCTGGACCTGGTCGCGGCAAGTAGCGGCGGTGCCCACCGCCAGGACGCGAGACCGGACCGGTGAGCCGCTCAGGTCCGGGCCCGGCAAGACATCCGACGGGGACCTGATCACAGAACCGCACCACGTGGCGCCACCTCAAGGGCGGCGATGCCCCGGCTGTACAGCACTACGAGGCGGTCGCCATGGCGGCAACGAAGCACACCGGTGTCCTGAGCAAGCGTCGAGATCACATTCTCGATGACCTCCTCTTCGGTGTCCGCCTCAGCTCCCTCGTACCTGACATCCATGCGATCGCCGTCCACAAGACGAACGCGCAACACAATCGTCGTCATAGTCACGGACTCTAGACTCGGCATTCGGGCCATAGGGTAGATCCGGCGACGAGGACGGTCACCCTCACCTGCCGGGCTCTGCGTGCCGAGGCCCGCACCAGCAGCACGTCCCGCCTTTCCTGGGACGCCGCCCGAGTTCGGCACGGTGCCGGCGTCGTACGTGGCCCCGGCGGCGCGGTGTACCGGGTCCTAACGAGGACGCTCGATGGACTGAGCGGCGGTCAGCCGTGGGCTGTGCGGCGCGGCCGTTTCAGTCGCGTGGCGACCCAGACGCAGCATCAGGTAGAGGCAGCCGAGCTCGGGTACCGCGCGCCGCAGTGTCTCCCGGGCGCCGGCGTGCTCGATCGGTGCGCTGAACGGCAGGACCGACGCCCCGAGGCGGGTGGCGACGAGAGAGCCCGCGGACAGAGCCTCGCCGGCGTGCAGCCAGTCGAGGTCCTGATCACGGAGGCCGTGCAGGACCGCGAAGGTCGCGGCCCGGTCGTGCTCGCCGTATGCGATGGGCAGTGGCAGGACGTCGGCGGCACCCGCGATCCGGCCGCCGCCGGTCCACAGTGCCAGTTCCGCATGCCATTGGGCGTCGGACGGTTCGACAATGTCGGCACGGGCTGTCGCCACGGTGAGTGCGAGCACCTGGTCCGGACGGAGCACGCCGAGGCGGACGTGCTGAGCCTCGAAGGCCGCCTTGATGGTGGCCAGTTCTTCCGGCTCGATCGGATCGCCGGTGACCGGGCGCGGATCCGTGTGACGCAGCCCGATGGCGCGGGCCAGCTCGGCGGTGTCCGGGCTCACCGGGGCGGCTCCGTCGATGTGCAGGCGCGCGAGGTGGACCGGGTCGGCGGCGTCGGGCCGACGGGTCACGGTCACCCGCCAGCCCCGCGCGGCGAGGGTGAGGCGGGCGTGGTGCAGGGCGGCGCCGCAGCCGATCGTGGCGAGTCGCCGGTCAGGTTCGCGGAGTCCCGCCATCCGGGCGTGGTCCGCGAACAGGTCCAGAACGCCGTTGCTCACCCGCCACCGCCACGGCTGCATGTTGTGGGCCGAGGGCGCCTTTCGGGCCGCGACGACGGCCCGGTAGAAGGCCTCGTTCATGATGCGACCGCTGTGCGGGCGTACGACGCCGGGCGAGGCGGACATCATCGGACTGCTCGAGTCCGCAGCGGGCCGAGCCCGCCTCCCTCGGTCTCCCAAGTCTCCTCGTCCGGGCCCGGTTCCGGCCGGTCCGGCATACCGGGTGGCGGTCCAGGCGGCGCCACCCGCAGGGTGAAAGTGCCGCCGTCGGCACAGACCACGGTCATCATCGACGGGGACTGGCCGGCCAGGTAAAGCACGGTGATCACGCGGCCGGCCACCACGAGATGATGGGGCCGGGCCGTCCAGTTCGCTGCACCGAGCAGCAGCCGCGTCACCGGCCCGCGGACCTGTTCGAGGACCGGCACCAGTACGCGCAGTTCCGCGTTGAGGTCGGTCGAGCTGGGCCACCAACTGCCGTCGAGCAGCGTGTAGTGGAGCCGGACCGGCTCGAGCCGCACCCGGGGCAGGCCGGTCGAGGCCGACGATTCGCGTTGAGTGATCAGGGATGCCATGGACGTTCCCGTCGTCCGGGACCAACGCAGGCGCGGGACCCGCCCGATGACAAGGGCGAGGACGAGGTCCACCGAGGCCGATGAGGAGGGCACCGCGCCCGGCAACCGCCGGGTCAGCGCACGCCGGCCGGGGCCGGCACCGATGACGGAGCCATCGGTCGCCCCTTCACTGTACGCGCGTTCGACGCCGGAAAGCGTACGGTGGAGCGACACCGGCTTCTCGACGTCCTCCGACGAGCGCACGTCAGGCCCGATCCCGATGGCGCGGATGTCGTCCACAGAGAGGCACCGTCATGACCCAGACCACCGCGGCCCCGGCCGCACGAGCACCGGATGACACCGTACGCCTGCGGCTGGACCCGCATCCTTCCCGGACCACCGTCCTCGACGGAGCCTGGTGGCCGCGGTCGACCGATGCCGTCACAGAACTCCCCCGGCTGGTGAGGGCTCTGGCCGGGCTCCGCGGCGAGATCACGCACGTGCTGCTGAACACCGCCGAGTGGGACCTTCCCCATCCAGGGCGGACCGCCGTCGACCACCGGGCGGTGCGGCTGGGCTGGTACACGTCCCAGCCGGCCGGATTGGTCACCATCATGAGCGAGTTCGGGCACGACCGCTTCGACCTGCTGGTCGTGCCGCCCGACGCGAGCCAGGCGTCGGCCGACGCGGTGTCGGCCGCCGCGGCGGATGCCACCGACAGGCGGCACACGCCCGAACTGCTCGCCGAGATCGAGTACACCGGCTGACCACCTCGTCCCCGCCGGGTGGGTCCTCGACGGCCAGGGCCCCGGGCGACGCCTTCAGGACCGGTACAGCTCGGGGAGGCTGGTGGGGTCCTCGACGATCTCGTGTGCAAGGTCGATCAGTCGGCGATTGTGGTTCCGGGCGTAGGTGCGGATGATCGTGAAGGCGTCATCGACGCCGACGGAGCGCGCCTGCGCGATGGCACCTTTGGCCTGTTCGATCACAATGCGGCTGTTGAGCGCGCTCTGCAGTTGCTCGGTGAGCTCTTCGGCGCGGCGGATGGTGCGTTCCTGCAACAGGCCGATCGTGGCAACGTCCGCCAGCGCCTGAACGACGGGCGCGTCGGCAGCGGCAAGCTCGCCGCTCTCGGCGGTGCCGAAGACGTTCAGCGCGCCGATCACGTGCTCGCGCAAGCGCAGCGGGAACGCGTGCACGGACAGGAATCCGGCTTCCGCGGCCCGGGGCACGAACCGGGGCCACCGGTGTGCGGCCCCGGCCAGGTCGACGTTGATCACCGGCCGGCCCGTGCGGAAAGCATCGAGGCAGGGCCCTTCCTGGTTCTGCAGCTGGAACAACTCCACCAGCCGTACGCTCTCGCTGGACCCGGCCATGAACTGCAGCCTGCCGTGCTGATCGGCCAGCATCAGACCGACCGCGCCGGCATTCACGAGGGTGCTCGCCCGTTCGGTCAGCATCTGCAGGAAGTCCAGCAGGTCGAACTCGTCGACGAGGGTGTCTGCGGCCTCGACGAAGATGACCGCCAACCGCTCTGCCGAAACAGTGGTCATGCATGCCTCCCGGCGTTGTCGATCGTCGACCCGATCACGGTGCGTCCTGGTCGAACCTGAGGGTGCGGTTCACGACATCACGTGCGATGTCGTCCAATCGGCGATTCTCGGCGAATGCGTGCGCGCGCATCCGCGCCATGGCCTCGCTGAGTGGGATGCCCAACTGCACCATCACCATCCCCTGTGCCTGGAACAACTGTGCGCGGTTGCCGACGCTCCAGACAAGCTCGTCGGTGAAGCCCTGCCTGTCCCGGTTCTCCTGGCGATCGAGCAGGGCCTCGACGATGATGTCGGCCATCAGCAGCGCCGAGCCGAGCTGAAGCTCGGTGAGTGGGCCGGGACGTTCCCGGAAGACGTCCATCACACCGAGCCGGGCGGCGCCGACCTGCAATGGAAAAGCGAAAACGGCACGTATCCCGTCCTCGTATGCGGCGGGAGCGTAGAGCGGCCATCGAGTCATCGCGTAACTCGACAGATCGGCGATCAGCACCGGGCGCCGCGTACCGAACGCGTCGAGGCACGGACCCTCACCCACGAGGAACTGCAGATCCTCGAAGCGCTCACTCGCCGGGGCGGATGCCGCGGACAGGCTCCGCGTGCCGTCGGCGGTCATCACGCTGACGCCCACGCCGGAAGCCGTCAACTCGCCGGCGGCGATCCGGCACACGTGACCCAGTAGACCGGCCAGATCCTCCGGGGCACCCGGGTCCGCCGCGATGCGGCGCCTGATCGCCGTTGCCCGGTCGCCGAGGCTGCCGCCGCTAGTCTCCACGCGCCTCGGGCCCGGCTCGATCGACCGAGCGGCGCCGCATCCTTGCGCACATGGCCGCACCATCCCATCGGGTAGGGCCAGGACCGGGGCCGCTTTCGAGACGTGACGATGTCACCGTACTCGACGAGACCGATCGTCGCCGGTCACCGCCCCTTCGGGGCCGTCCGGAGACGATGACTCGATCAGGGGAGGCGCGGCGGCGCGGCGGGCCGTAGCCTGGAAATCCGGCCCGACAGGACCCAGCAGGTCGCTCCAGACCCCGGCGGCAGCACCCGACCCCCCACCCTGGAGCGCATATGCGCATCTTCTTCCGTCACTCGACTACCCGCGCAGGTCTGAGCAATGCCGGCTCGCTGGCGGACAAGAATCTCGAGAACTCTTTGCTGGAGGCGATCGCGCGAGGCAGCCAGGAGGCATTCGGCGTCCTCTTCGATCGCACGGCCGGGGTCGTCGGCGCCGATTTGACGACGCGCCTTCGGGATCCGGAGCAGCGGGCCGCGATTCTCGCGGCCAGCTACCTCGAGGTGTGGTGGCTCGCAGGCTGCCGCAGCGGCGTGGAACCCGATGTCACGCAATGGGTCAGACGCATTCTTGATCGGCGCATCACGATGCGCGCCCGGCCACGGCGCGGTGTGTCCACAGCGAGCCGCGGCCCTGCCACTCGCAACTCGAACTCTCGGCTCTGCTGGAACGGCCGATCGACCGCCTCTGGCCGATCTGAGCGAGTCCCCCGGTTCCTTCGGCGTTTTGACAACCGGTGGCCGGGTAACGGACAGGAGATCGCCCCAGACCCCGGCGGCTGCCCGTCCCCGGCCTCGCGGTGGGAGCGATCATGATGTCCATCGACATACCCACGACACCCCGCGGAAGCCTCTACTCCGCATTGTCCCGACAGGTCAAGCAGGCCGGGCTTCTCGATCGGCGGCCCGGCTACTACGCCGCGCAGATAGCCCTCGTCCTGACCCTCGTGGTCGCCGGTGTCACCGCCCTGCTGGTGATCGGCGACTCCTGGTGGCAACTGCTCGTGGCCGCGTTCTTCGCGATGCTCTCCACCCAGCTCGGCTTTCTCGGCCATGACGCGGGGCACCGGCAGATCTTCCGGTCCACGCGCCGCAACTATCGACTCGGCGTCGCGCTCGCCAACCTCGGCGTCGGCTTCAGCTACGGCTGGTGGGTCGACAAACACAACCGCCATCACGCGCACCCCAACGACGAGGACAAGGACCCGGACGTCGGCGTGGGAGCGCTGATCTTCACCACCCGCCAGGCACGGGCCAGCGGGCGCATCGCCCGGAGGTTCTACCGCTACCAGGCGTGGACGTTCTTCCCGCTGCTGCTGCTGGAAGCGATCAACCTGCGAGTCTCCAGTCTGCGGTACCTGCTCGCCGGCAGGGACCGTTCCCGCAGCCGCGAGGCCCTGATGATCGGTCTGCATGTCGCGGCGTATCTGACGGCGGTCTTCGTGGTACTCCCGCCTGGAAAGGCGCTGGCTTTCGTGGCGATACATCAAGCCCTGTTCGGGTTGTACCTGGGCTGCTCCTTCGCCCCCAACCACAAGGGCATGCCGCCGCTGAGCGCCACCGACAGCGCCGACTACCTGCGGCGGCAGGTGCTGACTTCGCGCAACGTACGCGGAAACTGGCTCACCGACTTCGTCCTGGGCGGACTCAACTACCAGATCGAGCACCACCTGTTCCCCTCGATGCCGAGGGGCAACCTGCGCCGGGCCCAGCGTCTGGTCAAGGAATTCTGCGCGGATCAGCACGTGTCCTACCTCGAAACCGGACTGTTCTCCTCGTACGCCCAGGCGCTGCGGCACCTCGACACCATCGGCAGAGCGACCGCGCCGTCCGGCTAGGTCTCCCTCTCGTGGATCGTGGCTGTGAAGGCGATGGGCCGTGACCTGCAGGCGCTGACCTTGGGGAGCGCCTGCACGCCGACGACCGCGCCCGGCTGGTCGGCTGGATGCGATCGAACACGACGGGCGGCGCCCCTATCCGGGCCGGGCTTCCGTCCGGCTGGACGATCGGCGACAAGACCGGGTCGTCGAACTCGTACGGCGCGCGGCGAACGACATCGCGCTCATCGAGCCGCCGACCGGCGCGCCGCTGATCCTGGCGATCTACACCAACCGGTCCGCCCCGAACGCCGATGACGACAACGCGCTCATCGCGGAGACGGCGACGGCTCTCATGCGTTCCTTCGGGCGCCTCTGAGCAGTTCCGCCGCGCGGCCCGGGCTCGGCTGACTCGTCGTTGTGGTGGCCGCGGCGAGCGCGGCCCGCCCTCCGGCGTGCCAGTGCGCCGCGAACTCGGCCGCGGGCACCGCCGGCCCCCACAGCCAGCCCTGGCCGTTCGGTACGCCCATCGCGGCGAGCGCGCCCTGCTGGAGCGGGGTCTCAACGCCCTCGGCGATGACGCTCAGCCCTAGCGCGTGGCTCATCGCCACCACGGCCCGGACGATCTCCTCGTCCTCGGTACTCGACCCGAGCCCGGTCACGAACGACCGGTCGATCTTCACCCCGGTCACCGGGAAACGGCGCAGGTAGCCCAGCGCCGAGAAGCCCGTCCCGAAGTCGTCGATCAGCAGCTTGAGGCCGAGCTTCCGCAGTTCGGACAGCACCTGCCCGGTCACCCGGGAGCCGTCCACCATCACCGACTCGGTCATCTCCAGCGCGACGCAGTGGGCCGGCACACCGAAGCGCCCTAGCTCGCCCGCGACGATCAGCGGTAGTTCAGGGTCGGTGAGTTGCCGCGGCGACACGTTGATCGACAGGTAGAAGTCGGCGCCGACCGTGCCGTCCTGCCGCCACTCGCTGAGCTGGCGCAGCGCCTCCTGGCGTACCCAGGTGCCGATCACACCGATCAGCCCGGCCTCCTCGGCGATCGGGATGAACACGGACGGCGGGACCTGGCCCCGTTCGGGATGCACCCAGCGGACGAGGGCCTCGGCGCCGACCGGCTGGCCGCTCTCCGTCCCGACGATCGGCTGGTACGCGACGTACATCTGGCCGGCGCCGAGTGCCTGGCGCAGCGCGGCCTCCAGCTCGGTCCGTTCCCGCACCTGGTCGTGCATCGAGGTGTCGAAGAACGTGACCCGGCCGGGGCCCTCGCCCTTGGCCCGGTACATCGCGGTGTCCGCGTCGCGCATCAGTGCGTCGGCGGTCATCGCGGCCTGCTCGTGGCCGACCGCTGCATGGGCGATGCCGATCGACGCGCTGATCGCCACGTCGGTGTCGCGGACCAGTACGGGTCGATCGAAGCAGCCGCGGATCTCATCGGCCAGGCTCAGCGCCCCGTTCTTGTCACCGACGTACACGAGCAGGAACTCGTCGCCGCCGACCCGCCCGACCGGCACGCTCGCCGGCAGCGCGGCCCGCAGTCGTCCGGCCACCTCGATCACCATCTGATCGCCCGTGTCGTGCCCCCAGGAGTCGTTGACCCACTTGAACCCGTCCAGGTCGAGCAGGAAGACCCACACCCGCCGGCCCTCGTCGCCGGGTGGGATGTCGTCGAGCAACCGGGTGATCTCCTTGGACATCCTCTGCCGGTTCGGCAGCCCAGTCAGCACGTCGTGCCGGGCCTGGTACTCGGAGCTCAGCTGCGCCGCAGCCCCGACCTGGACCGCCGAGACCGCGCGCAAGAGCAACATCACCACGGTGAGCACGCCGCCGATGGTGATCAGCAGCCGGGTTCCGGTCGACCGGCCGCCGATCGTGGCGAGCAGCACGAACGGTGTCGCCAGTGCGGGTGCGAGCACCATGATCCGAGTCCTGGACCACGCCTGTGCCGGGCGGCGGTCGGCCCGGCTCAGCTCTGCCACGGAGGGGTGCAGCGCGCACACCGCGAGCATCGTGAACGTCAGCAGCGCGGGGACGTCCAGCAGCGGCGACGCTGACGTCCGGCCGGAGAGGGCAGTGATCGCGGCGGCGGCGTCACCGACGAACATCATGGTGGCACCGGTGATCCAGGCGACCAGGCTGACCGGCAACCTGGTCGCGGTGAACGTGACGTTCACGGTGAGGAGCAGGACGATGACGTCCAGCGGCGGGTACAACGCGGTGATCACCGCCTCGACCGGTGGCCGGCCCGGAATGTCGAGGGCCGGCAGGGCGAGGAGCAACACGCTGGCCAGGCCGAGGGCAAGGCAGACGGTGAGGGCGTCGAGCACGGCGTGCCGTTCCAGGCTCTGCCGGGCTCGCAGCAGCCGGACCAGGAGGACGAAGAGCAGCACATAGCCGGACAACGCGGCGGCGTGGGGAAGCAGATGCAGGGCTGGGCCGTGGCCGTCGACCAGCGGTCGGATCAGGATGCTGAGCAGGAAGCAGAGCGCCCCGGCGCCCATCAGGCGCCAGCCTCCGCGGGGCTCGGCGCGCCAGCGGCGTGGCCCGGCCAAACAGGCCCAGACACCGCCCACCCCCACGACGGCAGAGCACCCGACACTGATCACGGAGGAAATATCAAGCGCGTAGAGCACGGTCGCCAGCACGCCGGCGATCGCGAACAGGCGCCACAGGTGCCGGCCGGTGATCGACGCGACCAGCCAGGACATCCCGTACCCTCCCTCGACCGCGCGGTACCGTTGCCAACCCTTCGGACAGCCCTACCCCCATCGGTACGCGGACGCCGGAACTGAGCAAACGGGCGCTAGTTACGTAGCAAGTCGCCGCCTGAGCTTGTTTCGCAGGTTAGGGCTGGACACGCACGCCTATGCATGATCGAACTTCCGCTTTTCGGCAGATCAAGGCGTCGCTGCACTGTCCCGGAACCCCACGGGTGATCAAACACCGTCCAGGCGACCCACGTGGGGCACGACCGGCACCGCGCGCGGGCCAGGATCCACCTGGATGGCGGCCCCGATCTGCACCGACTCTTCGGTGGGGGCCGCCGGTGACAACCGTACGGACGGAAGCTCAGATCTTGGATTCACGGACATACGCCGTCAGGTACGAGCGGTCGTTGAGCGGCACATGAGTCGCTGGGTGCAGGCCTGCCAACGCGAGCGCGACTGAACCCCCGCGAAGGTTGGCGGTCACGTCGCCAGCCGTCGGCCGGCGACAGCGGAACCGCGGAGTAGCCGGGCCGGCTTCCGGAGAAGTCTCCGAGTGCCTGGTGAAACGCCGAACGGCGGCCCGCTGAATCAGTCGGGCCGCCGTTCGCGGAGCGTGGATCAGAGCGGGCGGATGTTCGACGCCTGCGGGCCCTTCTGGCCCTGAGTGACGTCGAACTCCACCTTCTGGTTCTCGTCGAGACTGCGGTAGCCGCTCGTCGAGATCGCGGAGAAGTGAGCGAAGACGTCGGCGCCACCGTCGTCCGGGGTGATGAAGCCGAAACCCTTGTCGGCGTTGAACCACTTCACGGTGCCTGTAGTCATGTCTGCTCTTTCGCAGGTTGTAGAGGCCGCACTGTGCGGACTCTTACGTCGCCGCATTGACACCCGTGCCGGAACCGACACGTCAACGAGAAAGCGCCCGTAGGGGGTTTGGATAACCCATACAGGCGCCGAAAACGTCTATGGAAATCAAACCGGCAACTCGGACACGGTAGCACATGAGCAGCCGCTCGCCGGGCGAACTCTTGTCAGTTCAGCCGGGCTGATTAAGGGCTCAGCGCTCAAACGCCACGCGGACCTCCGGGCAGGAACCCTGTGACGTGGCAAGCCGGTCCGCCTCCGCAACGGTCAGTTGGCCACTTCGACAGTCGATCTCGCTTGTGCCCTTCCGGCTTCGTCCCCTCGAGCTGACTGACCGGTGGCGCCAGATGGCCTGGTATCGAGGACTGGCGACACCCTGACCCCAGGACTCGCGGGTCTTGTTCGAGTGGGTGTCGGTGATGTCGTCGACGAGCTTGGCGGTCATCAGCGACTCCATCAGCACTGGCGTCGCCTCGGAAGGTGGGACCACGGCTGGCAGCCGCAGGGTTTCCCCCTCAGCGGCTGTCCTTGCGGGGGTTTCGCACCCAGGTGTGGGGTATGCCGCGAGCAACGGCCCGCTTCCGACTTGAAGGAGAAGCCATGCGACGCCGTCGTGCCGTCCTGTTGTTCCCGACCGCCCTGCTGTGTTCTGCCACCGGGCTCGCCGCCTGCGGTGACGACCCCGATGAGCCGGACGGCGCCGCACCGGCCACCTCGGCATCCGCTACCGCGAGCGGCCCGGCATCCAACCACACAGCGACCGGCACGTTCGCCCGGTACGCCGCTGGGGCCACGGCGGTGACCTACGATCCCGCGCTGGTACCCGCCGGGGCGACCGCCACTGTCACCGTGATGCCCGCCGCAGACAGCACCACGGTGCAGTTGGCGGTGACCGGGTTGCAGGCGGGCCGCGCCTACGGCGCCCATCTGCACGTCAATCCGTGCGGGGCCACCGGTGACGCCGCGGGCCCGCATTACCAGCAGCAGCCCGACCCCGCCGCCTCGCCCTCGCCGCCATCGGTCGACCCGTCCTTCGCCAATCCCCGCAACGAGGTCTGGTTGGACTTCACCACCGACGCCCAGGGCGCCGCCACCGCCACCGCCACCCAGCCGTGGACATTCAACCCGCCGCGGACCCCTCGCTCGCTGGTCATCCACGCCGAGACCACCAAGACCGCCCCGGGCGAGGCCGGTCAAGCAGGCAGCCGCGCGGGCTGTCTCAGCCTGCCCGGCTGACCCTCTGGCCGGATACCGCAGCGACCAGGGCAGCGCCCGCCACACCCCTTGCCCGCGCTCAGTTGTCACACGCGGACTGGTGCCCCGGCAGGGCGGGCACACCGCAGGCCCCATTGTGGTCCGCAGGACGAACGCCCGCGGCCCACCGTCGGCTATCGCGCAGATGCGTACCGGCCGGGTGGACCGTCGTGCGCTGCGCAGGTCAGGACCGATCCGGCGGGCCGGATCGGCGATGGTCAGGGCGTGGAGATGGCGTCCATCAGGTCGCCGACCGGCCGATCCGGCAGTGCCCGGGCCACGTCGGCGAGGGCGACGATGCCGACCATCTGGTGTCCGTCGATGACCGGCAGGCGCCGGACCTGGTACTGGCCCATGGTGCGCAGGATTTCGGCGGCGTCGTCGTCGGCGCCGATCGTCACCGGCTTGCCCTGCGCCACGTCGGCCGCGGTGACCTGCGCCGGGTCCTTGTCCGCCGCGATCGTCTTGATCACGATGTCGCGGTCGGTGAGCATGCCTTTGAGCTGGTTGTCCTGGCCGCAGATCGGCAGTGATCCCACGCCGAGGTCGGCCATCTTGTGGGCGGCGTCGGCGAGCGTCTCCCGCTCGCTGACACAGGTGACGTCAGGGGTCATGATCTCTCGAGCAGTCGGCATCGTGCTTTCCCTCCGAGTTGTTCACGGACAGTGCGGAAACGTCATGTGACTATGGGCGATATACCCCTTGCCTCCTGTCTCACACGGCGTCTCGCCGCGATCATCTGAGAAGGGAATGCCTGGCTGACCGAGGTTCAGCCGGCGACCCGCAGCGGAGAGCTCGGCGTCACCTCTTGCCGGGTGTGGGTGTCGAGGGTGGGTGGCACTGTCGCGCGGACGCAGATGGCCAGCAGGACGAGCAGCAGTGCGCCGCCGCCGGCGGCGATGGCGGCGCGAACACCGGTGAGGTCGGTGAGCCAGCCGTGCCGGACATCGGATCGCCGATCGTTGTGATCTACCCGGTCGAGCGCTGCCCTACCCCCGGCCGGGCGCGATATCACCGATGATCGACGGCTGTCACGCAAGCAGGTTCGTGTCGCACGGGCTACCGGGCGGTGACTCGCGTCGTCCGGCCGAGCGCTTCGTCGACGTCGGCGTCGGTGAGCTGCCCGAAGTCGGTGTACCACTGTCCGACGGCGTTGAAGTGTTCGGGGGCGTGCAGGCAGATGACCGTGTCGGCGTCGCGCGCCAGCAGGCCGCGGGCGTGTGGGGAGCAGACCGGCACGGCGAGCACCAGCCGCCGTGGCTGTTGCGGGCGCAGCCAGCGCAGGGTGGCGTGGGCGGTGATGCCGGTGGCCAGACCGTCGTCGACGACCACGACGGTGCGGCCCGTCACTGCCGGGGCCGCGCGGGTGTGCCGGTAGCGGTCGGTGCGCCTGGCGAGTTCGGCGCGCTCGGCGGTGAGGGTGCCGGCCAGGTCCTGCTCCGTCAGACCGAGGTAGCGCAGCAGGGTCTCGTCGAAGACGGGTGGGCCGTTCTCGACGATCGCGCCGACGCCGAGTTCGGGCCGGCCCGGAGCGCCGATCTTGCGGGCGATGACGATGTCGAGGTCGGCACCGAGGCGTTCGGCGACGGGGACGGCCACCGGCACACCGCCGCGCGGCAGGGCCAGCACCAGAGGCCGTACGGTCGTCTCGGCTGCGGGAAGCTGCTGGGCGACCTGCTCGGCGAGCGCCCGGCCGGCCTCGTCACGATTCGCGAAAATCATTGTGGGCTCCCTTCACCGTCGGTGGGCGGTGGGCGGTGGGCATGATCCGCAGTCGGGCTGCTGGTCATAGGCGGCCGCGTACCCCACAGCAGCCGGCTCATTCCTGCCTGGCGTCATCGGGTGAAACCAGAACAGCTTCCGCGGCCTTGCGACGTCGAGCGAAGCGCACCAGCGCTGGCGTCAGCGACACCACATGCCTGCTCGGTCATGTTTCAGATGATGCTGCAGTGCATTCGCGAACTCCTGCGGCGCATGCGACATGCGTAGGGGTCCGGCACGGCGCGCAGGGCCCGCGGAATGCCCGAAGGGCCACACGGAATTCGAGACCCGCACGAAGAAACCGGGTACCAAGTCGTCCTAACGAGCCCGGACGGATCCGGGCTGATGCCCTTACGGGTCCGAACTTCCGAGTCAGTCCGGTGTCTCCGACGGGTCCAGGTCGACCGAGCTGCGAATCTCCGAGATGTTCCGGTACGTCGCCAGCGGCATGCCGCGAAGTGCCCGGACCGCTGCGGAGTTCTCCTGCGCACCTCGTCCGGCGGCATGCCTCACGATGGCGTCCTTGTCCGCGGGAAAGTCGAGATCCTCCAGCAGGGCCTGCACCTCGGCAAAGGTATCTGTGCTCATGGTCTCCCCATACCCGCAGACGAACGTCCCATACCGGTCCGCGTCACCCACCTCGGGTGGCCGAACCTCGACCGGGGTGATGCCGGTGAGACGAAAGTCGTCTTAAGACTGGGAGCCGCGTCTCATGATGCGGCTCGCGCCCGGATCTGGGCCGGCTCCGCCGGCTCGACGAGCAGGCTGAGCTCGTTCGCGGTGGTGTACTGCGCCTGGACCCGGACCGGCCCGAGTTCGGCGTCTGCCACGGTCAGGGCGGGAAAGGCGTATGCGGTGCGCTTGTCGACCACGTCGTCGAGCAGCCGACCCGGGCGCACCGCGGGTAGGGCCAGGTCGTGGAACAAACGCAGCTGCCATCTGTCGGTCTCTGCCCCACGCTGCCGGATCATCAGCTCCACCGGCAGACTGACCTGGAAGCGGTGCGGGTCGAGCGGTTCGACCGGCACCTCCCGCTGATGCGTCGGTTCTGTGTGACTGTGCAGCCGCAGCACCGGCTGGTGGTTGCCGAAGGCCGCGCCGATGAGCCGGCCCGCGACGGTGATCGTCTCCTCGCCGATGTGCACGTCGCCGACCTCGGCGTGGACGCGCCGATGCCACACTCGCAGAGCGAGGAAGCCGTCCTGCTTCCGGTACGGCAGGCGCACGTGCACCCCGTCCGGGCCCTCCGGCGGGGCATCCAGCAGCGTCCGAGTCTCGCGCATCCCTGCCACCAGCGGCTCTCCGGCGTCGCCGGGACGGGCCAGGAAGAGGTTCCAGGGTCCGTCGGTGAGTCCGTCGGCGCCGCGGCGCAGCACCACCTGGACCTGGGAAGCGCCCGGCGCCGGGCTCGGTAGCGGATAGCGGTGCTCCAGCTCGACGCTGCGCCGACAGACCAGGCTCAGCTCGCCGTCGCGGCACACCGCCGCGGGCAGCCGCACAACCAGGTCGCCATTGGGGTGTACGTCGACGTCGCCGACTGTGGCCGTGGTGTGCGTGAGCGGGCCGAATGCCAGCTCGTCGGATCCCCCGTCCGCTCCGGTCGGAAGGCCCCGGGAGCCGGCGGCGGCGGTTCTCAGGCGCCGTCCTGCCCGGTGGGCGGCGTCCGTGCAGCGGCGCAGCGGCCGGGTTTTCGCGGCGGCCAGCTCGGTGAAGAGCCGGTGGTAGGCGCCGGCGACCACCGCGGGATCGAAGCGGGCGGCGGCCTCGCGCGCCGCGGCACCCATCGCCAGCCGGCGCGGTTCGTCGCCGACCAGCTCCAGCAGGGCGTCGGCGAAGGCCTCAGGGTCGCCGACGGGACTGAGCCGACCGTCGACGCCGTCGCGCACGATCTCCGCAGGGCCGTGCGGGGCGGCGGTGCTGATCACCGGAGCTCCGCAGCGTGCCGCCTCGACGAGGGTCATGCCGAACGCCTCACGATCCGACGAGGCGGCAGCGATGGCAGCCTTGGCCCATTCGGGCTCCAGCGGCGAGTAGACGCCCATGAACAGCACACGGTTGTGCAGACCCAGCTCGGCGACGAGCGCGCGCAGGTCGTCGCGCAGTGGACCCCGGCCGTAGATGCGCATCTGCCACTCGGGGTGCGCGGCGCTGACCTTGGCGAACGCGCGGATCAGTACGTCGAAGCGTTTGCCCTTGGCCAACCGGCCGGCGGCCACCACCAGTGGCGTCCGCCCGTGCGAGGGGGCGACCTGCGGCGCCGGCACGCCGTTGGGAATGTGCAGCAGCCGGGTACGGCCGAAGCGGTGGTGGGTCCGGTAGTCCTCGGCGTCGCTGGCGGTGACCGTGACGAAGGCGTCGAGGCGGCGGTAGTGCCGGCGCATCTCGGCCCGCAGCCCCTTGTGGTTCATCCGCCGGGTCAGGTGCTCCTGACCGATGCGGATCATGTGGTCAGGAGCGAATTCGGCGGCGTAGGCGATCAACCCGGAACGGGTGCTGATCACCACCTGCGCGTCGCTGCGGTACAGATACGCCCTGGCCCGCTGTTCCACCAGCAGATTGAAGGCCTTGTAGCGCCCCTCCTGGAGGGGGAAGACCCGCGCCGCCTGCTGCTGCCGTGGATCGTCCTTGGCGAAGTCTTCGTGACTCGGGCGGGTCTCGACCAGCCACCGCAGCCGCACTGCCGGGTCGAGCGGCAGTACCGGCCGCTCGGCCGAGCGGAACATGGACAGCACCTCGACGTCGTGCCCGATCGCCGCCAGCGCGGAGGCGAGGCTGAAGGTCGTGCGCACCGTGCCGCCGACGCCGAACGCATCACAGAGCAGGAACAGGATCCGCACGGCCACCTCGTCACCATCGCGTGGAGAAGGCCCCACTCGGAGAATACGGGATATTTCGGGCAGCATACGCGGCGCGTCCGCTCGACTGCCGCACCCCTGAGTCCCATAATGTCCATAGTTAGGCTATCTTGTCGGCTTATGACGCAGGGCAACGATCGGCCGATCTTCGTCGTGGGATGTCCACGATCCGGGACAACCATGCTGCAACTCATGCTGCATGCCCACCCGCGCATCGCCATTCCGCCGGAGAACCGATTCGTTCTGCCGGCGTACCACCAGCGGCACACGTTCGGCGACCTCACCGATCCCGAACGGCGCCGCGCGCTGGGCCGATGGATCGTCGGCGAGAGATGCTTCGGCGACCTCGGACTTGACCCGGACGACGTGGTGGAACGCATCGTCGCCGCGCCGCCCACACTCGGCTCGGCGCTGGGCACGGTGCTCCAGGCGTACGCGGACCGGTTCGGCAAACCCCGCTGGGGTGACAAACGACCCGCGTACCTGAAGCACTTGAAGGTGATTTTCCGCTTGTTCCCTGACGCGCAGATCATCAACATCGTGCGCGACGGACGGGACTGCGTCGCGTCACTGAAGGAAGCGCCGTGGCGCAAGCGCACCATTACGGAGCTGATCGAGTTCTGGACGCAATCGGCCGAGGCCACGGCTCGCGCTGCCCGCAACCTCCGGTCCGACGTCTACCACCAGGTCCGGTACGAGGACCTGGTGAGAGACCCGGAGTCGAGGCTGCGGGACATTTGCGCCTTCCTCGGCGAGGAGTACGACTCTGCAATGACGAAGCCCTCCGAGGTGGCACCGACCGCCGTGCCGGAGTACAAGACGTGGCACACGCTGACCCATGCCGACGTGACGAACCAACGGATCGGTAGCTGGCGGCACCGGCTGACGGCCGAGGAGGTCGCGCTCTGTGAGGCCGCATTCGGCGATCGACTCATCCAGTTCGGGTACGAGCCGGCCGGACCGCGATGGCCGCTCTGGCGCCGGCATGCCTGGCGCGCCACACACGACCAGATCCGTACTACAGCCCGGGCCGTGCGCAGGATGCGAACGACGCAGCGACCGGCGACGGGAGCACCGGTGGCGGCCAGACTGACCAGCGGACAACGCGAACGGGCGGGCCTGGGCGCCGGCTGACCGCCCGGTACGAGGCCGGTGCGAAGCGGGCGACGTGTGACCGACTTCCGCATGAGGTGCCGTAGCGGGCCTGTGTCGATGCGGCGAGCAACCGTACCGACCGTCCCCATGCGCACCCCGCATCAAGCAGGCCGCGTCGCGGGCCCTTGTCGTCGCCGCTGATTCAGGGCCTCGGATCCGCCTTCGCGGGCGCGTGGTTCCAGGTGCCGGCGGCGAAGTCCCGGATCGGTATCGACCACGCGTCTGGATAGCGCCAACAGAAGGAGTGCGTTCCGGGAACCTCGACGTATCGGCCGTCGCCAGCCAGGTCGGCGAGGTGACGGCCCCAACGCGCGGTGCCGAGGCGGTCCTCCCGGCCGCGGATGATCAGCACCGGTACGGGCAGGGCGGTGACCGGCCTTTCCAGGTCGTGGCGCAGATGGGCGCGCAGGACGTGGAACAGGCGCCGGAATCCGACCCGCTGGCGTTCGGGTTTGTGCACCTCGTCCAGGCTCTTCGGGTCCCGCCGGCGGTCAGCCCACCAGTGGGCGAAGACCCGCACGCCACCTCGGGCGGCCGGGTCGATCGCGGGTCCGGCGAGCACGACCCCGGCGACCCGGTCCCGGCACATCAACGCCGCCTCCGCAGCGACCTGGGTGCCGCTGGAGTGGCCGGCGAGAAGGACCCGGCCCAGTCGCTGTGCGCACAGCCAGTCCGCGGCCGCGTGGGCGTACTCGGTGACGGTGAGGTCGTGCGGCGGCGCGCCGCTGCCGCTGCCTCCCGGCAGCTCCACCAGGTGCGTACGGGTCCAAGCGCTCAGCGCGCCCAGGCCGGGCAGCAGATAGTCGCTCACGGTCATGCCTTGGATCATCACGATCTCCGGCACACCCGGACGCGGCTCACCCAGCGAACGGATCCGCATGCGCCCCAGCACCCCGTCGTGGAATGCGATCCGCACGCCGGCGGGCAAGGCGGGCCGGTAGGTCTTGTCCCTGCTCATCCACGACGGGTACCCACGCCCATGAGCGCGACACCCGGACCCACCCCCGCGACCACCCGCACCAGGCGGGTTCGTCGTGCAGTGTGACGTCCGGCGGAGGAAGTTTCCCAGCGTCGATGGCGAGGAACTGCCCGGGTCATGGTGGAGACTGCGGTGGTGACCGGTGCCCAGGACGGCGGGATCGTCGATTACCACGACGGCGCGTACGGGCGGGTGCGTAGCCGCACGTTCGGACGGCCGCACCCCGGCGTTCCCGAAATCGTCATGGTGCACGGCATGGCCGTCTGTGACTATCTGCTGCCCGGCCTTGCGGAGCTTGCCCGCTGGACCAGGGTGCACCTGATCGATCTGCCGGGCTGCGGCGGCAGCGGCGAGCCACCGCACGAGTTGTCTCTCGGACAGTACGCCGACGCCGTCCTCGACTGGCTCGACGCGTGCCCGCACCGGGGCGTGCTGCTGGCCGGGCAGTCCAGCGGCACGCAGGTGGTTGCCGAGGCCGCAGCGCGCGAGCCCGGCGACGTGGTCGGGGTGGTGCTGGTGTGCCCGACGCTCGACCCCGTCCTGCGCCGACCACTGCCGTTGCTGCGCCGCTGGCGGATGAACCAGCGACGGGAGGCGGCCGGCCTCAACGAGGTGCACCGCCCCGACCGGCGGCGGGTGAACCTGCGGCGAAAGGCGCACCTTCTCCTCATCCATCTGCGGCACCGCATCGAGGCGCCGATCGCGGCGCTGCGGATGCCGGTGCTGATCCTGTGCGGCAGCGACGACACGCTCAGCCCGCCATCGTGGGGACGGCGGCTGGCGGCCTTGGCCGCCCACGGCGAGTACGCGCAGGTGCCCGGCCCGCACACCTTCTGCTGGAGCGACCCGGCCGCCTGGTCACCGCCCATCGCGGCCTTCGCCGCCCGCAACGACCTGCAGAGCGCGTCGTGAAGCTGCCCCGCGAAGTCGCCGGCTTCGACTCCGCCAGCGCGATGGCCATCGCATTGGCCAGGTTCCTGCACCGGCGGGACACCCCGCCGCTGGGCCAGCCGGCGTTCCGGGCCTTGGGGCCGGTCGCGTCCGCGGTCGCCCGGCTGCCCGAATCGGCCCGGCAGCACATCTACAGCGTGTTCAGCGGCGCCGAGGGCCAACCGGAGGCCCGGCTCGCCCGACTCGACGCCGAGCGGGTGGCCGACGCGGTGGCCGGGCTCTACCCCGCCCGGCGATACCCAGCCGTGGTCATCGGCTCCTCCGGCGGCGCGCTGACACACCTGTGCGCGGCCCTCGGCGTGCCGTGGCTGCCACAGACCCTGCTGCTGCCCGTCCGCCAGCGCGGCGTCGACCCCGACCGGCCCGGCCACGCGGTGCACGTCTTCGACCGCACAGCCCGGGCGATGCTCGACCGCAACCCCGACCTTGTGCTGCACCACATGCACGACCCCAACCAGGACCGGCTCACGCTGCGCCGGGTGGCCTACTTCCGGGTCAAACGCACCCGGCTCGGCGACGCCTACCAACGCTTCCTCACCGAGCGGCTCGAACCCGGTGGCACCATCCTGCTGGCCGAGTGCAGGCAGCGCTGGCCGGTCACGACCGTCGGCGAGCGGCACCTGTTCCAGTTCGGCGCGATCGGCGGCATGCCCCCGGACGAGTACCGTGCGGACAGCGCGCGCGTGCGCGGATACCTGCGCCGGTACGGGGCGCCGGTCGAGCGGTGGGAGGCCCCACCGGCCGACACCGACGCGCCCGAGGCCGAATGGGGATTCGAGGAAGGATTGCGCGACGACGTGGAGGCCTTCGCCGCGTCCCGCAACTACCGGGTGCGCCGGCTTGTCTACGACGAGCCGGAGGACCTCAGTCCATTGGTCGCGGACCTGTACCGCTGGTGGCTGCGGGAACGCGGACTGAGCGCCACCCGGCTGATCGTCGACTCGTTCATCCTGCTCGACCCGTGGTGGACGCTGCGCACCGGCAGTGTGCCCTACTGGACCACATTCCCCGTCCAGCCGTCCTTCGACGCCCTGACCCACTACCTCGACCACTCCGACACCTTCGACCGCATACACCTGGCGCTGTTCTGCCACGGAGTCGACTCGGTCGGCTGCGTCAGCGTCGGCCAGTGGCGTGAGCTGTTGCGGCGTGCCCGGGTCAGCGGTGGTTTCGCGGGCGTCTCCCCGGACCTCTATCCGAGCGATCCGCGGACGTTCTTCGGCTTCCCGCGAGCGTTGCGTGCCATCCCCGAGCGGCATCCGTTGCCGCCACCGCTGAAGCTAGCGACCTTCGCCGGCTTCCTTGATGATCACGCAGGGCGATATCCGCGCGTACGTCTCCTGACAGCGTGAGCGGACCCGCGGTCAGTGGGCCGGGTCCTGGCGCTCGCCCAGCGCGGATCACTGCGTGTGACGCTCTGCATCTGCGCCGCCTTCGAGCATCGACGCTGACTGATGGCCTGCTCACCGGTCCGCGCATCGAGATCGTGATCATCCGGCGTCGGTCGCGTCGCGGAGCGGCTCCGCGACGGTTCAGCGTTGGTGGCAGGTGACGACGGCCCACACCATCTTGCCGGTACGGGTCGGCAAGGATCCCCAGGCCGAGGCGGCATGATGCACCACCCGCAACCCGAGGCGGCGTGCGGTGACGTCACCGGGCTCGCGGCCCGAACGGCGCAGGCACGGCAGATGGGGATCGTCGTCGTAGACGGCCATCTGCATGCCCGCCGGGAGCCGGGTGACGGTCGCCTCGATGGTCGGGACGGCGTGCTCGACCGCGTTGACGACCAGCTCGGAGACCACCAGGCGGGCGCGCGGCGCCAGCTCGGACAGATGCCAGATGGCGCAGGCATCGGTGACCATCTGACGTGCCCGGACGGCATCGGCCAGCTCGGGTACCAGCCGCAGCCGTCGTCGCTGGTCGGTCGTCGAGCTGATGCCGAGGACGGCGCGCGCTTCGGGCACGCTCGGGTACAGCGGCAGAACTCGACGCCCGCCACGGCGGCGCAGCGCACCGGCCAGCGGTGCCTGGATGGGCAGGCACGCCACGACCGGCACAGGTGACTGCATCTGTGCACCGCACAGGCGTATAGCGCGCCACAACGGGGCACTGGCACCGCGAGGATCACCGAGGTCGTGCAGGTCCAGAATGATCGCCGCAGGATGTGCAGCGAGACAGCCGCGCAGCATGGGGGCGGTGGCCTCCTGCAGCCAGCGGTCCCAGCGACCGCTTACCGTCACCTCGACCATCGCGGTGTCCACGTCGGCGACCACTGCCACCCTTCGACCGTTGTCACTGAGACGACGTTGCAGCAGTGTCGGTGACCGGTCAGCATCCATGATGCTTCTCAACACCGTGGCGTGCACAGGGGACCATGCCGCGCGGAGTACCACGACAGTGCCGCCGCAAACGCATTCATGGGCGCTCGGTCTTCATCCATCGGCGGTCCTGCCGAACAGAGCCACTCCGCACGGGTGTGGTCGCACGCCGCACCCGGGCCCCGGGCTCGCGCGCTCACTTCCCGCCCGACCAGACCGGCCCGACGTTGGATGCCGGTCTATTGCTGACCGGGGTGGAGAAGCCAGGCCTGCTCGTCGAGGAGGTGCAGAAGGAACCACACCGCGGGGTGAGCCGCCACCAGGTCCAGTCTGATCTGCTGCCGAGCGGCCTGGCAGCGCAGCATCAGCAATTCCCGGCCACCGGCCACGTCGCAGAACCCCACTCCCACAAGATCCAGCTCGACGATACGGGCAGGAGGCGCCACCAGCGGCGTCACCTTGGCGTGGAAGCCGGCAACGGCGGAGGCGTCCAGGTCACCGATCACCCGAATCCGCTGCCTGCCGCCGCCCCGGCGTACACAGGTCACCACCAGTGGCCGTGGACTCTGGCGACCGACATTCGTGCCAGCCATCGTCGTGCTCCCGCCTCTTCACGTGACGGGTCGGTCCCCGTTGACCCGGCGAGTCACTCGAACATTGCTGCGTGGCCATGATGACCACGCCCTGCACCATGGTCGGTATCCATCGACAAGGCAGAAACATCGCGGGTCCCCGCGCCCGGCCGCCGGCAGCACGACCGTGCCGCCCTTGACCGCTGCCATGCTCGGCAGGTCGGCGGCCACCCCGGAAGACGCGTGAACCCGCAGATCCGATCACCTGGCGCCACCGGAAATGTGGTCGCCCCGCCGTTGCGGACGCCGCCCTGAGTCGTCACGCAACGGTTCGCGGTGGTGGAGGGTGGACGCCACTCGCGACGTACAGCAATCATTGCTCTATAGCATCTAAGACGTACAGCAATCATTGCTCTATAGCATCTAATAGGCCTCTTCGTCCGTCGGCTGAGTGGAGGGAGCATCATGGATCTTCGCGCGCCGTTGATGGTCAACACCGGAGGACCGCGGCGGATCGAACCCACGCTGACCGCCCGCAGCGACATCGACAACGCGGTGATCGAGCTGAAGGTGTACGGACGCTGGAGTCGTCACCTGCCGGTCCTGGCCGCTACGGGGATCAGCAAGTGCTTCGCGGAAAGCCCTAGGGCCGTCATCGTCGACCTGCTCGAACTTGAGGATCCGTTGGCCGCCAGTGCACCGACCTGGTTCACCGCCGGGCTGCGGGGCCGGGCGCTGGGGCCGCCCGTGCCGGTCCTCGTCTGCCTGCCGCCGGCGGCACCGCTCGCCGTACGGTTGGGCCGCATGGGCGCCCGATGGAGCCTTCCCCTCTATGCGAGCGTGCCGCAGGCGCGTACGGCCGTTGCCGGCCGGCTGCCGCTGACCGAGCGGGAGCGGCTCCGCTTGGCGCCCGAACCGGATGCCGCCCGCCTGGCCCGCGACCTGGTGGCGAAAGCCTGCCGTGCTTGGCACCTCAAGAAGCTGCGGCACCCGGCTCAGATGGTTGCCTGCGAGCTCGTCCTCAACGCCGTCGAACACGCCGGCACCCCCATCGAGGTCACGGTGTCCAAACGCGGTCGCGGTCTGCACCTGGCCGTCGCCGACCATGACCCGCGACTGCCCCGGCTGCTCGATCCGGCATCGGCGCCCCCGGGCCCTGCCGGGGAATACCGAGGGCAGGGACTGCGGGTGGTCCATGCTGTTGCGACCTCGTGGGGCGCCATGCCCACCACAACGGGCAAGGTCGTCTGGACCATCTTCCAAGAACGCAAGCCTCGCCGGAGCGCAGCGAACCCTGCCCGTGCCTGCCCGCGACACGGTCGACCACCAACGGACACGGGTAGGACAGCACCATCCTGAACAGCAGGCACCGCCCGGCGTCACCCCGCACACGTGAAGATGTTCTCGTCGTACGCGCCGAAGTGCGTCGAGTCCGACGCGACCGCGGTGGAGCCGGCGTTCCAGACCTGTTCCGAGCGCACGCGAAGGTGGCGTGGCGATCTCCACGGCCATCGTTGGCGCCGACTGTGCTCAATCATGACGCCCTTCGCGGGGTGGTGTCCTGAGGGTCAGTTCGGCGGGGATGTAAAGGCCTCGGCGGGCCGCGCGTACCGCCGCCTCGGTCCGCGATGCCACACCTAGTTTCTCCATGATGCGGGCAAGGAGGACGGCCGCCGTGCGGCCGCTGACGTGCAGGGCCACGGCGATGTGCGCGTCGGGGCAGCCCTCGACGAGTAGGCCGAGGACCTCCAGCTCGGTGAGGGCCAGACCGCGCAACGGCGGTGGCGGCGACAGGAGCACCACCACCCGCAGGTCGCTGGGAGGCTGCGGGGAGCAGGCCAGCGCGGTCAGCCGCAGCAGCGGCGGCCCGGGCAGGTCCGCATCGTTGTGCCGGCACAGGAAGGTCGTGTGGACCCGGCCCCCGTGCAGCCGGTGGAGGGCGGCGGAAAGCACCGGTCCCCCAGGAGCCAGCAGGGCATGGCGCGGTAGGCCCGGCAGGGCGATGGATTCACCTGCGCGGGAGACGACCGCTCCGGCGGCGGCATCGGTGACTATGCCCGCGACGGCGGCGACCGTACGCAGCGGGTCCACCGCATAGGCGATCACCGGCATGATCTCGTGCAGCAGGTCGCGGATGGCGTCACTGGCCGGGCGGGGATCGGCGCTGTTGACGGTGAACAGACCGAGGAAACGGCCGTCGGCGGTGAACAGCCCGCTGCCCAGACCCTCGCGAAACCCCGCCGGATACAGATGGTCCGCCCACAACGGCAGCTCGTCCGGCAGTGGGGCGAGGTCGCAGACCCGCAGGGGCCGGTGGCTGCCGTGCAGGTCCATCCGCTCGAGGTCCGTGACGAGCGCCGGACTGTCGAGATAGCGATGGGCCCCCTCGAATCCCGAACGGACCAGCGGCAGGTGGCGGTGCCGCTCGGCATCGAACAGGGTGATGAAGGCCGCGTCGTAGGGGGTGATGCGCCGCAGCGGCCCCAGCAGCGCCAACGCCCGGTCCTTGATACTCGCCGGCATGGTGGCGATGCGGATGATCTCGCCCGCCGCCCGCCTCACCTGCGCGGATACCTCCACCATGACGCACCGCCCCGGGCTCGCATCGGCCTTCCTCACTATCCATTGTCCGCTCTCTACGCCGATGTCAACTCTCGCCGGCTGCCATACCACTACACGGTCGGCTACACCGCTCGGCCACCCCGCCGTACCGTCCGCCCCACCTGGCGAAGCCTCGGCCACCCCAACCGGGCCCTTCGCCTTGACCGCCGGCGCGGTGGTGGAGGCGGCACTACGCGCCGGTATCCCGTACGTCGACGTGGCGGCTGAGATCGAGGCGAACGTCGACACGTTCGCGCACTTCGCCGAACGCGCCCTCGCCGCCGGCACCGTGGTGGTCCCAGCGATGGCCTTCTACGGCGGCCTCGGCGACCTGCTGGTCACCACCGCGATGGGCAACTGGACGTCCGCAGACGAGGTGCACGTCGCTTACGGCCTGAGTAGCTGGTACCCGACCGACGGCACGCTCGCCTCTGGCGTGGTCTCGGCGCAGCGGCGCGGTGGCGCCCTATCCGCGCACCTCACGCTGCATGCACCAGCGGACACCCGCGGCTGACCAGCGATCCGTGCCGGCCTGGCACTGTGCCTGCTCACATCGCTCGCCGCGATCGTGACCGCCATCGTCGTGGCCCCTCGGTGAAGCGGTGGATCCACGCCGTCCGGCACATCGAGTCACCGCGCCTTTTGTCCGTGCTGCTCTTCACCGCTTGGATCGTATTCCCCACCGTCGCCGTTGCCGGCGGCCCGGACCATCTGCCGGGATAGCCTCGGGCGGGATTTGGGAGCATGTGAAGGCCGCAGCCGCTCAGGGGATACGGCCTCTGCGGAATCACCAACGGATTGCAGAGGAGACACCCATGCGTGAACGCCCGGGAGTGCATCTGCCAGGACTGCTTCGAGGACAGGGCGCCCGAGCCGGCGTCGATGGTCCGCCCCCGGCGCGCGCGACGTCGGGTGTGGTCGATTGCGCCCTCTATCGCGACGGTGCCCGCGTGGAGGGCTCGGAGGGTACGGCTGAGCTGTACGCGCAGGCCCGTGACATCGATGGTGCGTTCGTATGGATCGGCCTGCACGAGCCGGACGAGAAGACGTTCACCGGGGTTGCGGAGATCTTCGGTTTACACCCCCTCGCCGTCGAGGACGTCGTGCATCAGGAGCAGCGGCCCAAGTTGGAACGCTACGAGGATGTCACCTTCCTCCTCGTGCGGGCGGCACAGTACGTCGATCACGCGGCGCTGACCGACACCAGCGAGATCGTCCATACCGGCGTGGTGTGGATCTTCGTCGGTGAGCACTTCGTGGTGACCGTCCGGAAGGGCACGGTGGGGGAACTCCGTTCCGTACGCGCCGAACTCGAAGCCGTGCCGCATCTGCTGGCGCAGGGCCCGTGGGCGGTCGTGCACGCCGTGTACGACCGGGTCGTCGACGCCTACGTCGACATCGCCGCCGCCATGCAGACCGACCTCGACATGGTCGAGGCGTCGGTGTTCAGCCGCGACCCGAACCTCGGCATCGAGCAGATCTACCAGTTCAAACGCGAGCTGATGGAGTTCAAGGCCGCTGTCATGCCGCTGCAGCGGCCGTTGTCGACGATCGTGGACCGGCAGGCCGGCGCCCTGCCCAAGGAGATCCGGCGTTACTTCCGGGACGTCGCCGACCATCACGCCCGGGTCGTGGAGCAGGTGATCAGCCATGACGACCTGCTGACCTCGATCCTGCAGGCGCGCCTGGCCCAGGTGACCGTCGCCCAGAACAACGACATGCGCAAGATCGCATCGTGGGCGGCCATCGCCGCTCTGCAGACCGCCATCGCCGGCATCTACGGCATGAACTTCGCCTTCATGCCGGAACTGCAATGGCGCTACGGCTACCCCGGCGTGCTGACCGTCATGGTCCTCAGTGCCGTGGCACTTTACCGGCGGCTACGCCGAGCCGGTTGGCTCTGATGCCCGTCGGGCACCGGCCGCGATCGCGGCCGGGAATCATACCGCTGCCCGATCATGCGCCGACGTGGATGCTGGCCGGCCTGGCGGCGTACCTGATCAGGAGCCGACGTGGATGCCGGGCCGGCGGGCCTGCTCGGGTTCGTGTCTGCGGATGATCTCGCGGGTGACGGGTGCGGTGTCGCCGCGGCCGAGGAGGAAGTAGCGGATCATGTGGAACAGGGGGCTGCATGCCGGAGATGGCGATGCCGTCGGGCTTCTCGACGATGTTCTCCACCAGGGCGTACAGCAGCACGGCGGTCAGCGCCCCGAAGCCGGCCGCGGCGCGGCGTCGGCGGTGGCGCCGCGCCCAGGCGGTGACGGCGAAGGCGCCGGAGACCATAGCGGCGTCTGCTCCGGTGGGCCCGGCGTCCATCACGTCTTCCACCCTGCTCGTCACGACATCGGCTCTCACGGCTGCGACCGGACGGCCGCCCGATCAGGCCGGATCAGTCTGGGGTCTGTGGGGCGTCCCGCCTCGAACGCTGGGCGTAGAAATCGCGTGAAAATCCGGTTCGTCGGCGGAGGGGCGGAGCGGTTGGCACCGACGCCTACGGCAACCTGAAGCGCCGGTATTTCTGGGTGGCCAGCAGGCGGGAGGGCAATGTGGCGCGTGGACATCTGCGCGTGTACCTCGGGGCTGCCCCCGGCGTGGGCAAGACGTACAGGATGCTGGAGGAGGGGCACCGGCGCGCGGCGCGCGGCACCGACGTGGTGATCGGCTTCGTCGAGTGTCACGGCCGCCCGCAGACCGAGGCCCTCGTGCACGGTCTCGAGGTCATCGCGCGCCGAGCGGTGAGCTACCGGGGCGCGATGTTCACGGAGCTCGACGTCGACGCGGTTCTCGCGCGCCGGCCCGAGGTGGCCCTGGTCGACGAGCTGGCCCACGCCAATGTCCCCGGCTCCCGCCACGCCAAGCGTTGGCAGGACGTGCAACTCCTCCTGGACGCCGGCATCACCGTCATCACCACGGTGAACATCGAGCATCTGGAGTCGCTCAACGACGTCGTCGCCGCGATCACCGGTGTGCCGCAGCAGCAGACACTTCCCGACGCGGTGGTCCGCGCCGCTGAGCAGGTCGAATTGGTCGACATGGCGCCCGAGGCCCTGCGCCGCCGGATGGCCCACGGCAATGTCTACTCTCCCGAGAAGGTCGACGCTGCGCTGGGCAACTACTTCCGGGTCGGCAACCTCACCGCCCTGAGGGAAGCGGCCCTGCTCTGGCTGGCCGACAAGGTCGACACCGAGCTCGGCCGCTACCGCGCCGACCACCGCATCGATGCCACCTGGGAGACCCGCGAACGCGTGGTCGTCGCGCTCACGGGCGGCGGCGAGGGCGACACCCTCATTCGTCGCGCCGCCCGCATCGCCGCTCGCAGCAGGGGCGCCGACCTCGTCGCCGTGCACGTCGCCCGCACTGACGGCCTCGCCGACGCCGACCCCGCCCACCTGGCCCGCCAACGCCTGCTGGTCGAGGGGCTCGGCGGCGTCTACCGCCAGGTCGTCGGCACCGACGTTGCCACGGCGCTGCTCGACTTCGCCCGCGGCGTCAACGCCACCCAACTCGTCCTCGGCGCCAGCCGCCGCGGACGCCTCGCCCAGCTGCTGTCCCGCGGCGTCGGCGTCACCACCACCGCCGAGTCCGGCCCCATCGACGTGCACCTGGTCACCCACGAGCAGGTCAAGCGGGGCCGGCGCGGCGGCTTCCCACCCACCCACGGCCTGTCGCCGCGTCGCCGCCTCGCCGGACTGACCCTCGCCGGCGCCGGCCTGCCCCTACTCACTGCCGCCCTCGCCGCTTCCCGCGACACACTGGGGCTGTCCAGCATCATCCCCCTGTACCTCGTCGCCGTCGTCGCGGTCGCGCTCGTCGGCGGCATCTGGCCCGCCGTCGCCGCCGCGATCGCCAGCTTCCTGACCCTCAACTGGTACTTCACCCCACCGCTGCGCCGGTGGATCATCGCCGAGCCGGAGAACCTGCTCGCCCTGCTGGTGTTCCTGATCGTCGCCGCCGCGGTCAGCACCGTGGTCGACCTGGCCGCCCGACGCACCAGCGAAGCCGCCCGCGCCCGCGCCGAGGCCGAAACCCTGTCCACCCTCGCCGGCAGCGTCCTGCGCGGCGAACGCCCCCTGACCGCCATGCTCGACCAGCTCCGCGACACCTTCCACCTCGACGCCGTCACCCTGCTCGAGCGCGACCCGGACACCCCCGACAGCCCCGACCTGAACCGGCTGCCCGCCGCGTGGCGTGTCGTCGCCGCGGTCGGTGGTGAAGCCAGCCGGACCCCGACCGACGGCGACACCGACGTCCTCGTCGAACACACCTATTCCCTGGTGCTGCGCGGTCACGCCCCCACCGCCGCCGACCGGCGCGTACTGGAAGCCTTCGCCGCGCAGACCGCCGTCGCCCTGCGCCAGGAACGCCTCGCCGAACGCGCCGCCACCGCCGAGCCCCTCGCCGAAGTCGACCGCGTCCGCACCGCGCTGCTGCGCGCCGTCAGCCACGACCTGCGCACCCCCCTCGCCGCCGCCAAGGCCGCCGTGGGAAGCCTGCGCAGTCGCGACGTGGTCTTCGCCGACGCCGATCGCGAGGAGCTCCTGGCCACCGCCGACGAATCTCTCGACCGGCTCGGCCGCCTGGTCGACAACCTGCTCGACATGAGCCGCCTGCAGGCCGGTGCGCTCGGCGTGCACCCCCAGCCTGTCAGCGCCGCCGAGATCGTGCCCCGCGCCGTCGACGACCTCGGCCCGCCCGGCGCCGCCGTCACCATCCACTTCCCCGACGACCTGCCCGAGGCGCACGCCGACCCCGACCTGGTCGAACGGATCCTGGTCAACCTGCTGTCCAACGCGCTGCGGCACAGCCCGCCCGACCGGCCACCCGCCGTGACCGTCAGCGCCCACGGCGGCCACCTCGAGATCCGCGTCATCGACCACGGCCCCGGCATCCCCGACACCCACCGGGACCAGATCTTCCTGCCCTTCCAACGCCTCGGCGACACCGACAACGCCACCGGCGTCGGTCTCGGACTGGCTCTCGCGCGCGGCCTCGCCGAAGCCATGGGTGGCACCCTGAACCCGGACTCCACCCCCGGCGGCGGGCTCACCATGGTCCTCTCCCTGCCCGCCGCCACCCGCTGCGCCCACGTCCCGGGAGACCCGGCATGACCCGCATCCTCGTCGTCGACGACGAGCCGCAGATCCTGCGCGCCCTGAGGATCAACCTCCACGCCCGCCGGTACGACGTCCTCACCGCCGCCGACGGCGCCGAAGCCCTGCACACCGCCGCCAACCACCAGCCCGACCTCGTCGTGCTCGACCTCGGCCTGCCCGACATGGACGGCGTCGATGTCATCCGCAAGCTCCGCGAGTGGACCCCGATCCCCATCATCGTGCTCTCCGGCCGCGCCGGCAGCCCCGACAAGGTCCAAGCCCTCGACGCCGGCGCCGACGACTACGTCACCAAGCCGTTCAACATCGACGAACTCCTCGCCCGGATCCGCGCCGTCACCCGCCGCAACACCACTACCGACACCCCCCACCAGACCCGGATCGGGCGGTACACCGTCGACCTGTCCGCTCACACCGTCCGCGCCACCGACGACACCCACCACGCCGTGCACCTCACCCCCACCGAATGGCACCTGCTCGAAGTGCTGCTGCGGGAGCCCGGCAAGCTCGTCAGCCAACGCCACCTCCTGCAGCAGGTCTGGGGGCCGACCTACCAGCAGGAAACCCACTACCTGCGGCAGTACATGGCTCACCTGCGCCGCAAGCTCGAACCCGACCCCACCCGACCCCGGCACCTGCTCACCGAACCCGGCATGGGCTACCGCTTCCAGCCCTGACCGACCACCACGCCGCTGGTGGCCACGCGTCGTCGGCGCGCGCCTACGACAGTGGGTACGGCGTGCTTCGGCGGCAGCCATCCTCATCCCGTTGATGTTCATCGGCTGGCCGGGCCCGATCACCGTGGCAGTGCTGGCGCTGCGCCACCGCCGACACCACCGTCTCCGCCGGCGACATGCTCATCGTCGCGGGCACCACCGGCAGCGTGCAGGCGTTCGCCCACGCGACCTGAACTGCATGGACCACCTGCGACGCGCGCTACTCGCCGCAAGAGTCCTGAGCGGCGAGTTCGGTGAGCACATCGGCGGCGTCGCGGTTGCCCGCGTCGGCGAGGCGGCGCAGTTCTTCCGTGTCGCCGCGGTCGGATCTGCGTACGCCATGAAGGCAGTCGCCGACGAGATCCACGAGCCGAACGAAGTTGCGACCGCGATCGCAGACAAGCTGCTTGCCGGCGAGAACGATGACAACTGTCAGCTCACCGCCTGACTCCGGCCAGGATGCCGCTCAACCGGCATCGCGTGCACAATTGGCTCGGACGCTGGAGAGGGGTGTCATGTCAGAGGCGGGGACGATGGAGCAGCTCCAGCTCGGTGATCACGTCTGTGCGTTCGTCGACGGCACCAACGATGGTCTCGACCTGATCGCACGAGCCGTCGCGGCCGGTCTCGACGCCGGTGACAAGGTGATGGTGTTCACCGAGTCGCTGCTTCCGGTCGCGGTGCTGGCCGGTCTGGAGGCGCGTGGCGTCGCGGTGGCGCCGGCCCAGCGGGCCGGGCAGGTACAGGTGTTGCCGTCTCCCGAGGTGTACCTGCCGGCCGGCCGGTTCGAGCCCGCCCGCATGCTGGACTCGCTGACCGGCCACCTCGAACAGGCCGCCGCGGATGGCCACCCGGGGCTGCGGCTGGTCGGCGACATGCCGTGGGCGTCGGGCGAGCCGGCCGCAGCCGATCATATGGTCGCCTACGAGGCGCAGGTCAACCGGTTGTACATGGAGGGACGCGCGCTGGGGGTCTGCCTCTACGACCGGCGTGCCTTCAGCCGCGGTCTGCTGCAGAAGGTGGCGCGTGCGCACCCGGCGACACTCATCGAGGGCGCCGCGGCTGACGCTACGCCGCTGTTACGCATCCGTCGCACCAGCCACCCGTACGGGCTGCGGTTGATCGGCGAGGCCGACTTCAGCAACGAGACGGCTCTGGCCGCAGCGTTGGATGCAGTACTGGACCGGCAGCCTGACCCGGTCGCCCCGATCGTCGTCGACGTCGAGGGCCTCAGGTTCGCCGACGCCAGCACCGCCGCGCTGCTCGTCCGGCTCACGCTGCGGGCGCCCGGCGGGGTCCATATCAGCGGATGCCATGGGACCGTCGCCAAGGCCCTGGACCGCCTTGGCGTCACACAACTGAGCAAGCTGCACCTGACTCGCGCGTGCGACGGTGCCGGGACGGAGATGGTCGCGTGAGTACCGCCACCGCGGAACAGTTCGTGCACCCGGCGCTGTTGTACCGCGACGATGAGGAGTACCTGGCCGGCACCGTGCCGTACATCCTCGACGGGCTGGCCGCCGGGGAACCGGTCGCGGTTGCCGTCCCCGGCCCCAACCTCACACTGATCCGAGACGCCCTGGGCGCGGACGCCGAGCGGGTGCTGCTGCGCGACATGACGGTGGCCGGCCGCAACCCTGGCCGGATCATCCCCACCGTCCTGCTCGCCTTCGCCAACGCCCACCCAGGGCGGCGGGTTCGTCTGATCGGCGAGCCCATCTGGGCCGGCCGCAGCGCCACCGAGTACCCCGCGTGCGCCCAGCACGAGGCCCTGATCAACGCCGCGTTCGCTGACCGACCGGCCACGATTCTGTGCCCGTACAACACCGAGCTGCTCGACCCGGTGTGGATCGAGGACGCGTACAAGACACATCCGGTCATGCTCGACGCGGACCGCCGCTTCGACAGTGCCTCCTACCACGATCCGGTCGCCGTCGCCGCCAGCTTCAACCGGCCACTGCCCGACCCGCCCGCCGACGCGGCCACCATCACCATCGACTTCTGCACCCTGCAGGCGGTACGTCGCTTCGCCGCCGCTCACGCCGACCGGGCCGGTCTGACATCCGAGAGGATCGCCGATCTCGCTCTCGCCATCAACGAGTTGGCCACCAACACCGTCAAGTACGGCGGCGGCACCGGCGAACTCGCCATCTGGACCCACGAGCGTCACCTCGTCTGCCAACTGACCGACGGCGGGCACCTCAGCGACCCCCTCGCCGGGCGCATCCCCGTACCGGCCGACGCCCTCAACGGCGGCCGGGGACTGCTGCTGGTCCACCAGCTCTGCGACCTGGTGCGCATCCACACCACACCCGAGGGCACCACCATCCGCGCCCACCTGCACCGCTGACAGCCGGCTTGCTTCTGACCAATGTGTCATGAGGTCTGATCTCCCGGCACCCGGGTGGCCTGATAGATGTGCGGCGTCCCGGCGAGTCTGCTGCACATTGCCCCGCTGCCACACCGGCCTGAGCTGCTCGTGCGCGATGATCGCCTGCCGCTCGGGCCTGCCTGCGTCGTCGCCTCGGCCCACGCGCCGGCCGCCATCCTTCGGCCCATCAGCTCCCACCGTGGTCATCGGTCCGGACACACTCCACGACGACCATCGATCGGAGCCGGAGTCGAACGCCCATCTCTCTCCCGCATCCACCCGGGCGAAGTACGGACGAAGACCCTCGGCCGCATGACGGCAGCTCGCCGCCGCCGTGCCTGGACGGCAGGGAAGAATCTCGGCTCCGCCCGCGGCCGGCCGGCACCGGTCCCGCCCGGCTCATGCGGGTCGCGGCCGGATGACGTTCCAGGTGACGATCCCGCTGGCCGCGGCGGCCATGATCAGGGAGCGGAGAATCGCCGCGGACACGACCGCGCCGTTGAGGTGTGGGGTGACCGGTGTACCAGTGACCTGCGAGAGCCCGGCTGCCGGTCCGCTTAGCGGTGGCAGTGTCACCAGCAGGCCGAGGCCCACGCCGACGACCACCACCAGGACGGTCTCCGAGAGCACGAACGACAGCAGTTGCCGGAGGGTACCGCCCGCCGATTTCATGACCGTGAGGTCGGTGCGACGCCCGAACGCCGACATGGCCATGCTGTTGGCGGCGGCCAGCCCGGTGTAGCCCACGGCGACGGCGCCGTCCCTGGCAGCCGGTCTTCGCGCAGGCCGGGCTGCGCTGCCGGCACTCCGCCTGCACCTCGTGCCGGAGCACGGCTGTGCTTTACGACCTGGACCCCCGTACGGCCGTCACCAGATGATCGGTGGGTGAGCGTTCCAGCACGTGCCGGTCCACGCTGGTGAAGCCGGCGTCGGTCAGAAGCGTGGTCAGCTCGGCGTAGCCGTACACCCGGCCGCCCTGGGTGTGGAACAGGTTGAGGCTGAACGCCTGGACGAACGCCTCTGCCGGCCCCGGCGGCCGCTCGACATCGGCGAGGGGCTCCAGCAGGAGCAGCCGGCCTCCGGGGCGCAGGGCGGCCGCCACCCGGCCGAGCAGCGTCGCGACCTCCGCCGGGCGGTACCCGTGCACGATGTTGAACAGCAGTGCCACGTCGTGCCCGGTGCCGAGGTCGGCGGTGAACAGGTCTCCCGGGCACAGCTCGATCCGGTCCGTGAGGCCCGCGGCGGCCACGGTCGCCCGGCCCTGCTCCAGTGCGCCGGCCAGGTCGACCACTTTCGCCCGCAGCTCGGGGTAGGCGGCGCACAATGCCACCGGGTACGCGGCGTGCCCGCCGCCGAGGTCCAGCAGGCTCGCCGGCCCGTCCGGCACCGGTACCCGCGGGACCACCTCACCGGCCAGCCAGCCGGCGAGCCGGCTCAGCATGGTGTGGAAGTCGGCGAGGGTGTCGGGGCGCGCGTCCAGCCAGGCGTAGAAGTCACCGTCCGGCTTGCCGCGGCGCAGCGATTCTTCCAGGCCGCCCCACCGCTCGGTCAGCACGGTGTGCCAGAACGACAGTACGGGCGCGTAGCTGTCGGATCCCTCGCGCAGCAGCCAGCGGACCGCGTCGGGACTGTTGGTGTACGCGCCGCCGACACGGGTCAGATACCCGAACGCGACGAGGGTGTCGCACAGGACACGGGCCCCGTCGGGGTCGAGGTCCAATCGGCCGGCCAGCTCGTCCGCATGGAGCGCTCCGCGGGTGAGGGCCTCGAAGACGCCGAGCCGCTGCGCGGTTCCGGCGGCGTGGAAACCGACTGTGCTGAGCAGGTCGAGGTGGGCGCCCGGGATCCCGGCGGCCTCCTCGGGGGTCAGTGGTACCGGCATCAGCCGACTCCTTCCCGTACGGTGGACTCCTTGGACGTTCCGGCTGCCGACGCCGCCTTTCCGCCGGGCGGGCCGGCGTCGGGAGCTGTCGCGGCGAGCGGACCGGCCTCGGGAGCGGTCGCGGCGAGCGGGACGGCGTCGGGAGCTGTCGCGGCGAGCGGGGCGGCGTCGAGGTCCTGCGCGTCCGGCAGATCGTCCACCCGGCGCAGGCTGGGCACGGCGTACGCGACGGCGGCGAGCGCGAGCATCGCCACGCCGGTCACGGCGAAGATCAGCGCGATGCCGCGGCCGGGGCCGGTGCCGAGCAGCGCGCCCGGGCCGGTGGCGAGCGCCCCACCGTCGCGCATCAGCGGCTCGGCGACCCGGTCCGCCAGGGGCCCGGCGGCGACGTACGCCAGCGGCACGGCGGCGTCGCCGACGACCCGGGCGGCGGCCATCACCCGGCCGAGCACCGCCGACTCCACCTTGGTCTGCAGCAACGTCATCGCCGCGGTGTTGATGATCGGCAGCGTGAACAGGAACGCCGGTGCCACGACCGCGATCAGCCACGGCGACGGGGCGAGGGAGTGCAGCGCCAGCGCCACGCCGCCGGCGGCGAGACCGGCATGGACGCCGGTGACCCGCCGCCGCGGCCCGCCCCAGGCGCTCATCACGAGGCTTCCGGCGAAGAGACCGGCACCTCCGGCGAACATCAGCGCGCCGAGTGTCGCCGCCGGGGCGAAGGACAGGATGAGAGGCTGGACGAGTACCCCGGCCAGGGCGAAGAGCGCGTTGTAGAGGCCGAAGACGACGAGAAGTGCCGGCAGCCCGGGCCGCTCGCGCAGGTGACGCCAGCCGGCTGCCGCCTGCCGCCAGGCCGGGCCCGGTGGCCCGGCCGCGGTCCCGGCACCGCCCGCGCCGGCCGGCCGGGTCACTTCCGGTGGCATCCGCACCACGAGAAGCGTGGCCGCGGCGACCGCGAACGTGCCCAGATCGAGCGCGATCACGCCGCCCACCCCGATCGACGCCACGAGAGCCCCGGCGAGCAGCGGCGCCGCGATCTGCACGGCACGCCCGGCCTGCATCATCCCGTTGAACCGGGCGAGATGTCGCTTGCCGACGAGCCGGGGCGTCAGGGAGGCGTAACTGATCTGGTGCAGCACGCCGGCCGCCGCACCGACCGCCGTGGTGACGTAGACATGCCATACGGCCAGCAGCCCGGCTGCGTACAGGACGGCGACGGCACCGGTGGCGAGCGCCGCGACGGCGTCGGCGCCCAGCATCAACCGGCGCCGGTCCCACCGGTCGGCGAGGACGCCGGCGAACGGCGCCGCCAGGATCGCCGGCAGCGTGCTCGCCAGGAAGATCATCGCGAATTGGCTGACCGAGCCGGTGCGCTGGTACACCCAGACGCCGAGGACGAACGCGGTCAGGCTGGAGCCGACGAGCGAGACGAGCTGCCCCGCCCAGACGGTGACCAGCAACCGGGCCCGCCGGGGGTCGGCGCGCTCCGGCGGCACGGTCGCGGTTTCAGGCACGGCGGCTCCCATTGGTCGGCCGGTCGAGGGCGCCGGCGCAGACGGTTGTCGGCCGGTCGAGGGCGCCGGCGCGGACGAGGTGGTCGAGGTAGCGGTGCAGCAGCGCGGCATCGACCGGCGGGCAGGGCGCGCCGGCCGCCGCCTCGGTCGCCGAGCAGTCGAACCGGGGCTGTCCGCCACCCGGCGGTCCCGCCTCACCGGTCGGCGGTGGGAAGAGCGGCGCGAACGCCGCCAGAGCGGCGTCCGGCCGGGCGAGCAGCGCCGCCCGCCAGCGCGGGTACGGCATCGGCTCGACCGGATAGCCGTACTCGGCCAGGGCGGCGGCCAGTTCGTCGTGGCCGAGGGTCCGGCCGTAGAAGTGCCAGTCGCTTCCGGCGCTCTGGCGGGACAGCCGACCGATCGCCGTCACCACATGATCCACCGGGGCGAGGTCGACCGGTACGCCGAGATCCGGTACGCCGCCGAGCTGCACGCACGTGACGAGCAGCCGACTGAACCAGTCGTCGACGTTGCCGACGCCGGTGGCGGCGTCGCCGGTGACCCGGGCCGGTCGGTACACCGAGACCGGCAGGCCGCGCTCGCGGGCGGCCCGGGCGAGGGCGTCCGCCACCCATTTGCTGGCGTTGTACCCGTCGCCGAGCGCGCTGTCGTCCGGAGGGTCACTCTCTCGCACGGTGGTACCGATCCGGCCGGAGGTCAGGTAGACGCCCAGCGTGGACACGAGGTGCACGGCGCACGGCCGGCCCCGCCCGGCGAGTCGCAGCACCTCCAGCGTGCCCTGCACGTTCGCCGGGCGCAGGGCCGCGTAGGAATGGAGGAAGTTGACGGCGCCACCGTTGTGGTAGACGGCGTCGACCGTGTCGGCGAGCCGATCGGCGACGGCGGCGGTCAGCCCCAGGTTCGGCGCGGCCAGGTCACCGGGGAGCCCGGTGAGGCGCTCGGCGTCGGTGGCGCGCCAGAGCCCGTAGCGGGCCAGGTTCTCCCGGACCCGGGCGAGCGCGGCATCGCCGGTGGCGGCGCGCACGAGGCAGTACACCTTGGCCGTACCGGCGTCGAGCAGGTCGCGCAGCAGGTAGGCGCCGAGGAAGCCGGTAGCGCCGGTGACCAGTGCGGTCACCGGCACGGCCGGCGGCGCCCCGGCCGGCAGCGCCGCGCAGACGTCGTCGGGCAGGTCCGCGTCGGCCCGCAGCGTCCGCTCCAGCTCCGCCGCCGCGGCACCATCCGTCGACGTCCCGGAGCGGGCGCCGTCGACGAGGGACGCCAGCGCGCCGAGGTCGGCGGCGGCCAGGACGGCCCGGACGGGCAGCTCGGCGCCCAGCTCCGCGGCGATCCGGGCGATCAGCGGCCCGGCCAGCAGCGAGTGCCCGCCGACGTCGAAGAAGCTGTCCCCGGCCCCGATCGGTTCCTGCGTACCGGTCAGTTCGGCCCAGATCCGCGCGAGGCACCGCTCGGTGCCGGTTCGCGGGGGAAGGTGCGGCACCGCCGCGGTGGCCGAGCCGGGCGGCGGCAGTGCCGTCTCGTCCAGCTTGCCGTGCCGGTTCAACGGAAGTGCGGCGACGACCACGAACGCCGCCGGGACGAGGTATTCGGGCAGCCTCTCGCGCAGCGCCCGCCGCCAGGCGGCGGCCGGCGGCGGGTCGTCGCCGACGACGTACGCGACCAGCTCGGGGCGGGCGGTCACCGCGACCTGACGGACCCCGGGCAGCGCGGCGACCGCGGCCTCCACCTCAGCCAGCTCGATCCGGTGCCCACGGATCTTGACCTGCCGGTCGGCACGGCCGAGAAACTCCAGGCTGCCGTCCACGCGCTGCCGGGCGAGGTCGCCGGTGCGGTACATCCGGGCGCCGGGCCGGTCCGCGAACGGATCCGGCAGGAACCGGTCCGCGGTGGCGGCGGGGTCGGCGAGGTAGCCGCGGGCCGGGGAGGCACCGCCGAGGTGGAGTTCGCCCGTCACCCCGACCGGCACCTCCCGCAGGGCACCGTCGAGCAGGTACGCCCGCACGTTCGGCAGCGGCACGCCGATCGGCAACGGGGCGCCGGTGGTCTCGGCGGCGTCGACGCTGCGGTGGGTGGTGGCGCAGACCGTCCCCTCGGTGGGGCCGTAGTGGTTGACCAGGGGCACCCTGCCGCCGGTCAGCGTGGCCCACCGCTGCACGGCGAGGGCCGGAACCGCCTCGCCGCCGACCATCACGAGCCGCAGCGCTGGCGGGACCGCGGCGGGCCGGACGTCGGCGAGGTCGGCCACCCACCGGCGCCACAGCGGCGCGGCGGCGTCGACGGCGGTGACGCCGTACCGGGTGCAGAAGGCCAGCAGCGCCGGACCGGTCAGCTCCGCGGGTCGCTCACACATCAGCAGCGCGGCCCCGCTGACCAGGGCCGGGAACACGTCGCCGGCGGAGGCGTCGAAGCTGAGGGGAGGCAGCATGAGCAGCCGGTCGGCCGGGGTGAACCCGTGCACCTCGACGAAACCGTGGACGAGGTTGACCAGGCTGCGGTGGTTCACCTGCACACCCTTGGGGGTGCCGGTGGAGCCGGAGGTGTAGATGACGTACGCGAGCTGGTCGGGGTGGTGGGGCGCCGCGCCGCTCGGCGGGTCGTCCGGTTCGGGGCCGTCGGGCGCCAGCACCGTGCCGCCGTACCCGGGAATGCCCGCGTCCGCGACCAGCAGCGGCGCACCGGCGTGGGCGAGCAGCGCGGCGAGGCGGGCCGGCGGATGGCCCGGGTCGAGCGGCAGATATCCGGCACCGGCGCGCAGGATGCCGAGGATTGCGACGACCGCGGCGGGTGAGGCGCGCAGCGCCAGCCCGACCGGGACCTCGGGGCCGGCGCCGGCGGCGCGCAGCCTCCGGGCCAGCCGGTCGGCGCGGGCCAGCAGTTCGCCGTAGCTGACGACCTCGTCGCCCGCGACGACGGCCGGTGCGTCCGGCTGCGCGGCGGCCCGGGCGGCGACCAGCTCCGCGACGTTCGCGCCCGGGTACTCCCGTCGGCCGCCGCGCCAGCCGACCTGCGCCGCGCGCTCCGCCGGGCCGCGGACGTCCAGCTCGGACAGCCGGATGCCGGGCCGGTCGACGAGCGCGGCCAGCACTTGCCGGTAGCGGTCGACCATCCGGTCGACCGTGGCCGCGTCGTAAAGGTCGGTGTCGTGGTCGACGACGACCCGCAGCCCAGTGCCGGTGTCGTCCACGAAGAACGTGAGGTCCATCCGGGTCGTGTCGCGAGCGAAGCCGAGCGGCTCGATCGCCAGCCCGGCCACGGCACGGCCGCCCGTCCCGCGCGGCGGGTTGAGCACGAACATGACCTGGAACAGCGGGTTGCGACCGTCCCGGCGGGACACCCGGGCGGCCTCCACGATCCGGTCGAACGGCAGCCCGGCGTGGTCGATCGCCTCGACGTACCCGGCCTTGACCCGGTCCAGCGCCTCGGCGAGGGTAGGGTCGCCGCCGAGGTCGGTGCGGATCGGGACGCTGTTGACGAACATGCCGACCGCGTCGGCCAGTTCCGGCCGGTTCCGAGTGGTCACCGGAGAACCGACGCAGATGTCGTCGCTACCGGTGAGTCGCGCGAGCAGCATCTGCAACGCGGCGAGGAGCACCGCGAACCGGGTGGCGCCGTGCGCCCGGCAGACCTCGTCGACGCCGTCACGCAGGCCGGCCGGGAACCGGTGCTCACGGGTGCCACCGCGCCCCGAGGCGGCGGCGGGGCGGGGCCGGTCGGTGGGCAGGTCGAGGCCGTCGGGTACGCCGTCGAGCCGACCCGCCCAGTAGGCGCGTTGCCGGCTCAGTCCCTCGCCCCCGTCACGATCGCGCAGCCAGAGCGCGTAATCCGGGTATTGGCACCCGACCGGCGGCAGCTCCGGCCGGTGCCCGGCGTGCAGGGCGGCGTAGGCGGCGGTCAACTCCCGGACGATCACCACGAGCGACCGGTCGTCGCCGACGATGTGGTGGGTGGCGAGCACCAGCGCATGGTCTTCGGCGCCCAGCCGGATCAGCAGCGCCCGCAGCAGTGGCGGGGCGGCCAGGTCGAACGGGGTCTCGATCTCGGCGCGAACGGCCCGGTCGACGGCGGCGGCGTCCGCGCCGGGTAGCTCGGCGTGGCGAATCCGGACCCGGGCCCGCGGGGCGTCCGGGGCGAGGACCCGCTGCCGGGCGCCACCGGCGGCGTCGGGGACCAGCCCGGTGCGCAGCGCCTCGTGCCGCGCCACCACGGTGTCGACGGCGCCCTGCAACGCCTCCGGATCGAGCGGTCCGCGCAGGCGGGCCGCCCACGACAGCACGTACGCGGAGCTGCCCGGGCTCAACCGGTCGAGGAACCACAACCCTTCCTGCAACGGGGACAGCGGCACCGGCAGGTGGGGTTCACGGCGCGCGATGGGCGTTTCGGTGCGGGCCAGGCCACGCTCGGCGAGCAGCCGGCGCAGCAACGCCTGGCGGTCGGTCGCTTCGGTCGTCATGCGTCCCCCAGCAGCACGCGTACGTCGTCGTCGGACATCGCCGCCACGTCACGGTGCAGCGCGGCCACCTCGTCCACATGGCCGGGACGCGGCTCCAGGCGGTGCAGGACCTCGGCCAGCGCCGCAACGGTCGGCGCCTCGAACAGCGCCCGGAGCGGCACGTCGACGGAGAACAGCGCCGACACCCGGGAGAGCGCCTGCGCCCCGAGCAGGGAGTGGCCACCGAGCCGGAAGAAGTCGTCGTGGGCGCCGACCCGGGCCACACCGAGCACGTCGCGCCACACCTCGGCCAGCACCTGCGCCACGAGGCCGTCCGGGGCGACGTACTCCCCCGCCTCCGCGTCGGTCCACGCCGGCGGCGGCAAGGCCGTCCGGTCCGTCTTGCCGTTGGGGTTGCGGGGCAGTTCCGCCAGCGGCACCGCCGCGGTCGGAAGCATGTACTCGGGCAGCCGGACGGCGAGCCGGGACCGCAGCGCCGCCCACAGCTCGTCGGCGGCGTCCGTCCCCGTCCCGCCGGCCGGCACGAGGTACGCGACGAGCCGCACATCACCGCCCCCGCCGTCCCATGTGGTCACGACCGCGTCGGCGACCTCCGGTTGCGCCCGCAACAGCTCCTCGATCTCGCCGAGCTCGATCCGGAAGCCGCGCACCTTGACCTGATGGTCGGCCCGTCCCAGATACTCCAGCCGCCCGTCAGGCCGGTACCGGGCCAGATCGCCGGTGGCGTACAGGCGGGCGCCGGGGCGGCCGGCGAACGGGTCCGGCCGGAACCTGTCGGCGGTCAGGCCCGGGCGGCCGTGGTAGCCGCGGGCCACGCCGAGGCCCCCGATGTGCACCTCGCCGACCACTCCGGCCGGCACCGGCTGCCCGGCCCGATCCAGCACGTAGAGGCGCGTGTTGGCGATCGGGACGCCAAGGTCGATGCCGGCCGGGGCGGGCGGAACCTCGGCCGCGGCCGACCAGACCGTCGTCTCGGTCGGCCCGTAGCAGTTCCACAGGGCGGCGTGGTCGGCGCGCAGGGCGTCGGCGAGGTCGCGGGGCAACGCCTCGCCACCGCAGAGCCGCAGCCGCAGCGTGCCGGGCACGCCACCGGCGGCGAGCAGCAGCCGCCACGTGGCCGGGGTGGCCTGCATCGCGGTGATCTGCTCGGCGGCGAGCAGGCGCCGCAGCGCGGCACCGTCGGCGGCCACCGCGGCGCCGACGACGGTGAGTCGGGCGCCGGTGACGAGCGGCAGCAGCAGCTCCAGGACCGAGATGTCGAACGACAGCGTGGTGACCGCCGCGAACCTGTCGGCCGGGCCGAGGCCGACGGCGTCCACGAACCCGGCGAGCAGGTTCACCACGGCGGCGTGCGGGACGGCGACGCCCTTCGGCCGGCCGGTCGAGCCGGACGTGTAGATCAGGTACGCCAGCCCGTCCGGGTGTGCCGGCGCGGGCGGCGTAGGGTCGGCCGCGGCCAGCACGGCGGCGTCATCGTCGAGGCAGACGACCTCGGCGACGCCGGCGAGCGCCGCGCCCAGGCGGGCCCGTACGGCCCGCTCGGTCACGAGCACCCGCGTCCCGGAGTCGTCGATCATGTACCGCAGCCGGTCGGCCGGGAGCGCCGGGTCGAGTGGCAGGTAGCCGCAGCCGGCCCGCCAGGCCCCGAGAACGCTTGTGACGAGCCGCCCGCCGCGCTCCAGGCAGATCGCGACCGGGCTGTCCGGGGTGGCGCCGCGCTCGCGCAGCACCGCCGACAGCCGGGCCGCGTCGCCGTGCAGCCTGCCGGCGGTCCACTGGCCGTCGGGGCCGGTGACGACCGCGGCGGTCGCCGCCGGGTTCGGCTCACCCAGCAGTTCCACTGCGCTGCCGACCGGCGGCAGCTCCCGGTCGGTGGCGTTCCACTCGACCAGCGTCCGCCATCGCTCGACCCCGCTGAGCAGCCCGATCTCGGTGACCGGCCGGTGCGGGTCGGCAAGGCCCGCGTCCATCAGCGTGAGCAGGTGCCGGACGAACCGCTCGATGGTCGCCGCGTCGAACAGGTCGGTGCTGTACTCCACGGCGAGCCGCAGGTCGTCGCCGTCGGACACGGCGACGAGCGTGAGGTCGAACTTCGCGGTACCGCTGTCCAGCGCGAGTGACGTGGCGCTGGTACCGACGAGATCCAGCTCGGCGCGCGGGGCGTTCTGCATGATGAGCTGTGCCTGGAAGATCGGGGCGTGGCCGAGGCTGCGGGCCGGGCGCAGCTCTTCCACCAGCTTCTCGAACGGCACGTCGGCGTGGCCGAGTCCGTTCAACACCGCCTCTCGCGCCCGGCGGACGAGCTCGGCGAAGCCCGGGCTCCCGGCGGTGGAGACGCGCAGCGGCAACGAGTTCACGAAGAAGCCGATCAGCGGCTCGACGTCGGGGTGCGACCGCCCGGCGACCGGGGTGCCGACCACCACGTCGGGCTGCCCGCTGTACCGCGACAGCAGCGCCTGGAACGCGGCGAGCAGCGTCATGAACGGCGTGGCCTGGTGCACCCGGGCGAAGTCGTTCAGCCGGGCGGTCAGCGCCGGACCGGCCGCCGCGTAGTGCACCGCACCCCGGTACGACCGGGTGGCGGGGCGGGGCCGGTCGGTCGGCAGACTCAGCAGTGCCGGGGCTCCGGCGAGGGCGTCGCGCCAGTAGGCGAGCCGGCGGGCCGGTTCCTCGCTGCCCGGAGCGAGCCGCTCCCGCTCCCAGACCGCGAACTCCCCGTACTGGGTGGGCAGCGGCGCCAGCGCGGGGTCGGTGCCGTCCCGGGCGGCGGCGTACGCGGCGTTCAGCTCGGCGTGGAGCACCCCGAGCGACCAGGCGTCGGCGACGATGTGGTGCAGGCACAGCGCGAGGTAGTGCACCTCGTCGTCGGCCCGGACCAGCAGCGCGCGCAAGAGCGGACCGGTGACGAGATCGAACGGGCGGGCGGCCTCCGCCCACATCAGCCGCTGCGCCTCGGCCTCCCGGGCGGCCGGGTCGGCGCCCGGATCGGCGGCGCCCAGGTCGGTGACGGTCAGCTCGGCGGGGCGCGGGGGATGGACGAGCTGCACGGGTTCCCCGCCGGAGTCGGCGAAGGTGGTCCGCAGTGCCCCGTGCCGGGCCACCACGGTGTCCAGCGCGACCCGCAGCGCCGCGTGGTCCAGCGGGCCGGCGATGCGGGACGCCACCGGAATGTTGTAGACGGGGTCGCCGGGATGGAACCGGTCCAGGAACCACAACCGGCGCTGACCGGACGAGAGCGGGTACGCACGCGGCGCCTGTGCCCGCCGGGCGAGCAGCCGGGCCACCTGAGCGCGCTTGTCCTCGTTCATCACACCCCCTGCGGCTGCGGCGCGGCAACGCGGCCGGGCTCGTCCCCGATCGCGACACCGGGCGCCGGCAGTCCCCAGCGGGCCGCCTCGGCCGCCACCCGGCGGCGCAGCGCCGCCGGTACCACCTCGCCGAACAGCCGCAGGTAAGCGGCGACGAGATCGCGGTCACCGGCCAGGAACGGAAAGTCGGTGACGACCATGTGCCGGATCGCGAGCAGCGGCAGCGGGCTGCGCAGCGGCCGGAAGTCCGCGTTCCACAGCCCGGCTTTCGGGGGCGGACCGCCGTGGAACTCACCGATCATCAGCCCGTCGGCGACGTACCGCGGCTTGAGCCGTTGCTGGGTGGCGTCGACCACGGTGGCCGCCGCCTCGACCGGCAGGTCCGGGAAGACCAGCAGGATCGTCTTGAACTGGGCACCCGGCCCGGTGACCGGTTCCAGTCGCCGGAACCAGTCCCGGTACTCCACGAGCAGCCGCTCCAGGGCCGCGGCGTCGATCGACGTCCCCCGCCGCACCGCGAGGTAGAAGGAGCCGCGTTCCAGTGACGCCTGGGCGTACGGGCAGACCGGTCCGCGACGGCCCAGTTCGGGGTGCGGGCGGCAGAGGTACTCGCGGGCCCAGTGCACGACCGCGCGGAGCTGGTCGACGGCGCCCGCGGCCGCCGGATGGGGCTCGGCGGCGGCCAGGTCGGCGACCTCGAACAGGAGGGTGCCGGGGTGGTCGGGGTGCGTCAGCATTCGGTCCTCACCGTCGTCCGGGGCGGCGGCGCAGCGCCGCGTAACTGCCGATGGCCGCGCCCGCCGCGGCGAGCGCGGCCGAGCAACGCAGGATCCGGTCCTGCCGCCGGGCCCGGGCGAGGGCGTCGGCGTAGGGCACGGTGGTGTGGGCGACCATCGTGTAGAGCGGGGTCCAGGCCCGCGGGGCGAGCCGGTTCAGCATTCGGTCGGCGGCGGCCTTCGCGGCGTACGCCGGCCGGTGCACCCGGTCGCGCAGCTCCACGAAGTTGCGCACCGACAGGTCCGCGAGCACATCGGTGTGCGGCCGCCGGCGCCGTTCGTACTCGGCGAGGGCTCGGCTCGCGTCGTACGGGTACGCCCCCAGGCACTCGTCCAGGACCAGGCAGTCCTCGAAGGCCGAGTTCATGCCCTGGCCGTAGAACGGGTACACGGCGTGGCAGGCGTCGCCGACGAGCACCACCTTGCCGGCGTGGCGCCACGGCGCGGTGCGCACGGTGGTGAGCTGCCCGACCGGATGATCGAAGAACTCCTCGACCAGCCGCGGCATCAGCGCCTCCGCGTCGGGGAAGTACCGGCGGACGAAGCCGCGCACAGCCGCCGGCGTGTCCAGTGTGGCCAGGCTGGGTTCACCCTCGAACGGCGCGAACAGAGTGCAGGTCAGAGACCCGTCGACGTTCGGGTGGGCCACCATCATCGCCGCCTGGCCCGGCCAGACGTGCAGCGCGTCGAGGCGTACCCGGGGACGGCCGTCGGCGCCGGCCGGAATGGTCAGCTCCTTGTATCCCCAGTCCAGGAACTCGCGGTGCAGGTCGGCGCGGCGGCCGTGCTGGAGTTGCTCACGCACGGCGGAGAACGCGCCGTCGGCGCCCACGACGAGGTCGGCGGCGACCTCGGTTGCCGCGCCGGTGGCGGCGTCCACGACCCGTACCGCCGGGGCGTCCCGGTCGATCCGGTCCAGCCGGTGGCCGAAGTGGAACGTCACGCCGTGCCGGGTCTCGGCGGCGTCGACCAGCAGCGCGTTGAGGTCACGGCGCAGCACCGAGTACAGGATCTGGTGCGCGGCGACCCCGTACGGCTGGAATGCCGTCGTGCCGTCGGGGTGGTGCACGACCCGGCCACGCATCGGCACGCTGCGAGCCAGGACGTCGTCGAGCAGCCCGGCGGCGGCGAGCGCGCGCATCCCCCGGGCGGAGAGGCCCAGGTTGATCGACCGGCCCTCCCCGGCGCCCGCAGCGCGCGGATCGCCCCGGCGCTCGAAGACCCGCACCGAGTAGCCGCGCCGGGCCAGGTAGCCGGCGGCGAGGGAGCCGGCCAGGCCCGCCCCGGCGATCACCGCGTGCCGGGTCATCCGTTCTCCTCCGCGATCAGGGTGTCCAGCAGGTCGTCGATCTCGTCGTCGGAGAGGCTGTCGAGCGAGGCGGCCGGGTCCGGGCCGCCGGGAGCCCAGGCGGCCGGGCCGGGGACCGTGGTGGTCGCCTCCTCGGTCAGCCGCTCGGCCAGACCGGCGATCGTCGGCGCCGCGAACAGCGACCGCAGCGGCAGCGCCACCCCGAACTCGGCGGTGATCCGGGCGATCAGCCGGGTGGCGGTGAGGGAATGGCCGCCGAGGTCGAAGAAGCTGTCGTGGACACCCACGCCGGGCAGGCCGAGCACGGCACACCACAACGCGGCCAGCCGCTCCTGCACCGGGTCGCTGGGCGCGGCGCCGGTGGTGCCACCGTCGCCCCAGCGCGGCTCCGGCAGCGCCTGCCGGTCGATCTTGCCGCCGGGGGTGCGGGGCAGCCGGTCGAGCGGCACCAGCATCGCCGGGATCATGTACTCCGGCAGCGTACGAGCCAGCGCCTCCCGCACCGCGGGCCACAGCCCGACGCTGCCGGCCGGGTCGACGGGCTCCGCGTACGCGACGAGCCGGACATCCGCCGAGTCTCCGGCCGAGCCGCGCCAGGCCGTCACGACGGCGTCGCGCAGCTCCGGCCGGGCCCGCAGCGCCGCCTCCACCTCGCCCAGCTCGATCCGGAAACCTCGCACCTTGACCTGGTGGTCGGTGCGACCCAGATATTCCAGACGCCCGTCGGGCAGCCAGCGCGCCAGGTCGCCGGTGGCGTAGAGGCGCCCGCCCGGCGCAGGGCCGAACGGATCCGGGCGGAACCGGTCGGCGGTCTGCCCCGCACGGGCGTGGTAGCCACGAGCCACCCCGAAGCCGGCGAGGTGGATCTCCCCGACGACGCCGGGGGCCACCGGCCGCATCCGCGCGTCGAGCAGGTGCAGCCGCGTGTTGGCGACCGGCCGCCCCAGGTCGACGGGACCGTCCGGACCGACCTCGCCGAGCGTGGAGTAGACCGTCGTCTCCGACGGGCCGTACCCGTTCAGCAGCCGGGCACCGCCGGTGCGCAACGCGTCGGCCAGCTCCCGGGTCAGCGCCTCGCCGCCGCTGATCCGCAGTCGCACCCCGGCCGGCACCCCGCCGGCGGCGAGCAGCATCCGCCAGTTCGTCGGGGTGGCCTGCACGACGGTGACGCCGCGGCGGGCCAGCTCCCGGCGCAACAGCGCCGCGTCGCGGACGGTGCCTTCGTCGAAGACCTCGACCCGGGCACCGGCCAGCAACGGCAGGACCAGCTCCACCACGGAGATGTCGAAGGCGGGGGTGGTCAGCGCCGCGACCCGATCGTCCGGCCCGAGCCCGAGGGTGGCGCCGACGCCGGTCAGGAGGTTGACGAGCGACCGCTGGGTGACCGCGACACCCTTCGGCGTGCCGGTGGAGCCGGAGGTATAAAGCAGATAGGCCAACCCGTCCGCGGACACGGCACCGGACGGCGGCGCTTCCGTGGCCGGATCGTCCACATCGAGCACTCGGACACCGGCCGGCCACTCGGCGGCGGTCCGGGTCGACGCATCGGCGAGCAGCACCCGTACGCCCGCGTCGGCCGCCGTCGCCGCGAGGCGCCCGACCGGCAGGCTCGGGTCGAGCGGCAGGTAACCGGCGCCGGCCTTCCACACCGCCAGGATCGCCGTGACCACGGCGGCACCGCGGGGCAGGCAGAGCCCGACCGGCGTGTCCGGGCCGGCCCCTTCGGCGCGCAGCCGCCCGGCCAGCCGGTCACTGCGCTCGGCCAGCTCGCCGTAGGTCAGCGGCGCGCCGTCCGGACCGGCGACCGCCACCGTGGCCGGGTCGCCGGGCCACTGGTCCCGGACCATCGTCGCCAGGTCGGCGGCCGGCAGCGCGAGGGCGGTGTCGTTGTACCCCGTCGGGGCGCCGCCACCAGCGGACGGGAGGATCGCGTCCGGGTCGGCGAGGGCCGCGTCGAGTAGTTCGGCGTACCCGTCGGCGAGGGCGGCGACGCGGTCGGCGTCGAAGAGATCCCGCCGGTAGGTGAGCCGCAGCCCCAGCCCGGCCGGGCGCTCCTCCACGGTGAGCGTGAGGTCGAACTTGGCGCTCCCGTTCTCGCACAGCTCGGGCGCGATCCGCAGCGCCCCGGCGGTGCGCGGCTTCTGCTGCCGCTCCGTTGCGAACATCACCTGCACGAGCGGGGCGTGAGCGAGGCTGCGGCCGGAGGTGACCGCGTCGACCACACGGTCGAACGGCGTCTCCTGATGGGCCAGGGCATCGGCCATCGCCGCCGTGGTGCCGCCGAGCACGTCGCGGAACGTCGGCCGTGGGCCGAACCGGGCCCGCAACGCGAGGGTGTTCGCGAAGAAGCCCACCACCCGGGTGGTCTCGGACCGTAGCCGGCCGGAGACGGGCACCGCGACGAGCAGATCGTCCTGGCCGCTGAGCCGGTGCAGCAGAGCCTGGAACGCCGCGAGCAGCACGGCGAACGGTGTGGTCCCCGCGGCCCGGGCGAGCCGGTCGACCGCGGTGGAGACCCCGTCCGGCAGGTCGCGGCGGGCCAGCCCACCGGCCCAGGACAGCTCGGCCGGACGGGGCCGGTCGGTGGGCAGCGCGAGCACGGCAGGGGCCCCGGCGAGGAGGTCGCGCCAGTGCCGTACGCCGTCGTCGAGGTCGCCGGCCGCGGCCCGGGCGCGCTGCCAGAGCGCCACGTCGGCATACTGCACCGGCGGTGGGGGCAGGCCGGGGTCGCCACCCGCGGCGTACGCGGCGGCCAGCTCGTCGAAGAGGGTGTCGAACGACCAGCCGTCGGCGACGGCGTGATGCACCACCAGCAGCAGCACGTGCCGCTCGGGTCCCCGACGCAGCAGGCGGTGCCGCACCAGCGGGCCGGTGGCGAGGTCGAACGGGTGGGCACCCTCGGCGGCGGCGAGGGCGGCCGGGTCGGCGCCCGGTGGCGCGTCGGTGACCTCGAGAGTGACCGTCCATGGTGGCCGGATGAACTGGACCGGCGCCCCGTCGACCGCGCCGAGCACGGTACGCAGCGCCTCGTGCCGGGCGAGCAGCCAGCCGAGCGAACGGGCCAGCACCGCCACGTCGAGCGGCCCGGCAAGGTGCACCGCCCAGGTGATGTTGTACGCGGGGCAGCCGGGGTCGAGCTGGTCGAGCATCCAGAGCCGCTGCTGGTTGGCGGAGGCCGGCAGAGCATATGACCCTGGGCCAGCGTGAAGTGTCATTCGGAGCCTTCCCGGCGGGTGTCGACCGCCACGAGACGGAACTCGGCGGAGTACCGGGCGCCGGCGGCGTCGGACAGCCAAAGCTGGTCGGGGCCGGGCAGCATCTCGCCGATGCGCAGCTCCGCGTCCGCGCCCGCACCCGCGAGGGTGCGCCGTACCGCCCGGGCCAGGCCGTCGACGGCGGCCAGGCTGGCGAAGTCCACGTAGAACGGCTTCTTCTCCACCGGCGTCTTCACGAACGCGAATCGAGGCAGGCCGAGCCCGCGCTGCCAGCGCCGCACCTCGGCGAAGCGGGTCGCCTCGTCGGCGGTGCCGGCGAAGGCGAGGTCGGCCGCGCGCAGCCGCCAGCTCTCCCGGGCCAGGACGACCCGGTCGACGGTGATCCGCGGCTGGTGCGCGGCCGGGCGCAGGATGTCGAACCGCTGCAGGAGCTGGATCATCAGCGCCTCGCCGACGACGTCGGCGAGGGGCCGATCGAGGCGGCCGTCGCGGCTGCGCACCATCAGGCGGCCGCCCCGGTCGGCGAGCGTGCAGTCGGCCACCGACACCGCGGTGCGCGGGTCGAGGCCGCCGCTGTCGTGCCCGAAGACCAGCCGCAGGTCCCGGCCGGTGACGAGCTTGTCGGTGAGGCGGGCCGGGGCGCCGCCGTCGGCGTCGGTCGCGGCCAGCACCACCCGGGGCACCGGCAGGTCCGCGGCGGTCGCGGCGAGCAGCTCGGCCGGGTCCGGATGCTGGGCGACGAAGAGCGCCGACCGCAGGGTGTTCACTCCCGGGTGCACCTCGCCGACGACCCAGGAGTATTCGCCGCGGCGGATCGCGTCGGGGCCGTCAGCGGCGACCATCACGTCGGGGCTGTGCTGCCACGCGCCGGGCCAGCCGGGCGCCGGGCAGGCGAACGCCGACGCCGCGGCGGCCCGGATGTCGGCCGTGGAGACCTGCACCCGGCGGGCTCCGGCCGGGGCGCCGACAAGCGCGGCCCATCGCTCCCGCAGCCCTCGCACGACCGGCGCGATCAGCCGCTCGGGCAGGTCGAAGAGCAGGTCGTTGGCCCACAGCCAGAAGTCGGCGAACGGCACCTCGGCGTCGCCGGTCCGGGCGGCCAGCTCCTGGTACCGTTCCCGGCAGGCGCGGCGGAACAGCGCGGCGCCGGCGCACGTGAACCAGCGAGCGCTGTCGAGCAGCAGCCCGAGCGCCGGCCACAGCGTCTCCAGCATCGCGTCGGAGAGGGCCACCTCGGTGCCGGAGCGGCAGTCCTCGTAGACCAGGGTCCGGCCGGCGTAGACGCCGCCGGCACGGCGGGTCGCGGCCCGCCCGGTCCGGGCGGTGAACTCACCGGCCAGCTCGGTGAGGGCGGCGGCGAGCCGGTCCGGGGAGCCGGCGGCGGCGGCCACCGCGTCCCGCCGCGCGGTCAGCGCGTCCAGCGCGGCCAGCGCCCGATCCCGGACGGCCTCGTCAGGTACGGCGGCGAGCCGGGCCCGCACCGCCTCCTCGGGGTGCAGGTCCTCCTTGGGCACCTCCAGCGACCAGGTGATCCGCTTCTCGTCGCGGAGCTGCCCGAGCAGGGCGTACACCTGTTCCTCGGTGGTGAATCCGGTGGCCGGGTCGGCGACGAGGCCGGCGGCGATCTCTGCGGCGGGGTGTACCCCGTCGCAGCGGCGCAGCAGGCGTGCGGTGTCGCGGGCCAGCGGCACGGGCGGGGTGAGTGGCAGCAGCAGGGCGTCGCCGCCGTCCCGGCGATCGACCGCGACGAACGGCAGCCGCCGCGGCACCAGCCAGGGGCGCAGACCGGGCTCGTGCCGGGTGATCGCCTCGGCCAGCTCGACCACCGCCCAGCTCTCGAAGTAGACGGTCCGGCGTTCGAGCTCCCGGCCGGGCCGCACGGCGAGCGGGCCACCGGACTCCGGCTGGATCCGGGCCCAGCCGACCGGGCCGAAGAAGCCGACGGTGTCGTTCTTGGCGCAGTACCGCTGGAGGTAGCTGGCGACCAGCGCCTCGTGCTGCCGGTGCTGGGAGCCGCCCGGGCCGGCGGCCGGGTCGCGATGGGCGACCGGGTCCAGGGCGGTGCGCAGCGCGTGCAGGTTCTGCCAGGTCACCGCCTCCCGTACGGCCGGGTCGCGGGCGGCGTCGCGCAGCCGCGCGGACCGGTCGGCGGCAGCCCGCCCGGCCGCGGTGGCGTACGTGGCCGCGGCCTCGGCGCGCCGGGCGCGGGCACCGGCGTGGCGGCCGGCCGCGGCGGCCACCTCCGGCCCGGCGGACGGGTCGAGGTCGACGTCGGCATCGCGGGCGGCGGCGCGCAGCATCCGGTTCCACCGGCCCCGCTCGGCCGCGGTCGCCGTCGCCGTCGCGGCCCGGCGAGCGGCGTGCAGCAGGCCGGTGAGCTCGTCGCGGGCCGCGATGAGCGCGTCCTCCGCGCCCGCGAGAGCGTCCGCGGCGGCGACGAGGCCCGGATCGCCTAGGGCGACGAGCGGCGCCATCGGGAAGCCGGGACGGCGCAGGCCGGCCCAGCGCCAGATGCCCCACGTGCCGTCCCCGGGCCGGAAGAGGTGACCGGGCCCCTCGCCGAGCGCCGCGCGTGGCAGCGCCGGAGCAGGTGGGACGCGGAACGCCTCGCGGTCGCGGGCGACGAGCGCCGGGGCGGGGGTGGATGCGGGGGCACCACGGCGGGCTTCGATCTCGGCGGCGAGCCCGGAAAGCGTTCGCCGGTCGTACACCGCTCGGATCGGCAGCTCCACGCCGAACGCCGCGGCGACCTCGAAGACCAGCCGGGTGGCGAGCAACGAGTTGCCGCCGAGGGCGAAGAAGTCGTCGTCGGCACCGGTCGGCGCCGTCGGCAGCAGCCGGCCCCAGCTCTCGGCGAGCGCCCGTTGCACCGGGCCGGCCGGCGGCGTGCGGGTGCCGTCCGGAGCGGTGGCGCCGATCGGCGGCAGCGCCCGCCGGTCCACCTTGCCGTTGCCGGTCAGCGGCAGCCGGTCGAGCACCGCGTACCCGGCCGGGTGCAGGTACGCCGGGAGCTGCCCGGCGGCGAAGCGTCGCACCTCGTCCGCGAGGGCGCACGCCTCGGCCGGGCCGAGTGGACCGGCCGCGGGCGTGACGTAGCCGAGCAACCGCCGCCGCTCCCCAGCCCCGTCCACGACGACGGCGGCGTCGCCCACGCCCCGGTGGCGGCGCAGCACCGCCTCGACCTCGCCGGTCTCCACCCGGAAACCGCGGAGCTTGACCTGCCCGTCGGCGCGCCCCAGGAATTCGAGAGTGCCGTCCGGCAGCCAGCGGACCCGGTCGCCGGTCCGGTACATCCGTGCTCCCGGCACCCCGGCGAACGGGTCGGGCACGAACCGGTCCGCGGTCCGGCCCGGCTCGCCGAGGTAGCCACGGGCCAGTCCGTCGCCGCCGGTGTACAGCTCGCCGGGGACCCCCACCGGCACCGGGCGCAGCCGGCCGTCGAGGACGTACACCGTGGTCCCGGGCACCGGCCGGCCGATCGGCACGGGGTCGCCGACCGCGTCCGGGGCGGTCATCACGTGACAGGTGGTGAAGGTCGTGTTCTCGGTCGGCCCGTACCCGTTGACGACCGGGTGGCCGGGACGTGCGGCGAGGGCGGCGCGGACCGCGTCCGGGGCCAGCACGTCGCCGCCCGCGAGAAGCTGGCGGACCCCGGCGAGGCAGCCGCTGTCGTACTCGACCACCTGGTGGAACAGCCCCGCGGTGAGCCACAGCGTGGTGATCCGCTCGGCGCGCAGCAGCGCCGCGACCTCCGGCACGCCCAGCGGGCCGGGCGGCGCGACGACGAGGCTCGCGCCGGTGAGCAGGGCACCCCACACCTCCAGCGTGGCGGCGTCGAACGCGACCGGGGCGAGCTGGAGCACCCGCTCGCCGGGGCCCAGGCGGAAATGGTCCGGGTCGTGAACGAGGCGTAGCACGGCGCGGTGCGGTACGGCGACGCCCTTCGGTTCACCGGTCGAGCCCGAGGTGTAGCTGACATACGCCAGGGAGTCCGCGTCCGAGGGATCGGCGGGCGGCGTCGCGGGCTGGGCGGCGAGCGCGTCGGCGACGTCGTCGAGGTGCAGCGTCGCGGCACCGGCCGGCAACCGCCCGGCGTCCACGGTGGTGGTCACGGTGAGCGCCACACGGGCGCCGACGAGCAGCCGGGCGGTGCGCGCCGGTGGGTCGGCCGGGTCGAGCGGCAGGTAAGCGCCTCCCGCCTTCAGCACGGCGAGAAGCGTGACCACCAGGTCCAGGCCGCGCGGCAGGGCGATCCCGACCGGGTGGTCCGGTCGCAGCCCACGAACGGCGAGGAGGTGGGCGAGGCGGTTGGCGCGCTCGTCCAGCTCCGCGTAGGTCAGCGCGGCGGCGCCGCACCGTACCGCCTCGGCTTGCGGTGCCCGGGCGACCTGCTCGGCGAAGACCGCCGGCACGGTGCCGGTGCGCGGGTAGCCGCTACGCCTCCCCTGCCAGCCGCGCAGCAGCTCGTCCCGCTCGGCGGCGTCGAGGAGCGGCAGGGCAGCGACCCGGGCCGCGGGCTGGCGGCCGAGGGCGAGCAGCACCGTTCGGAACTGTCGCAGCATCCGGTCGGCGAGCGGATCGGCCAGGCGACGGCGGTCGTGGTAGAGCAGCACGCGTAGCCGGGGCTCGCCGTAGACGCAGACGGTGATCGGCTGGCTCGGGTGGCGGTGCACCCGTACCGTGCGGCGGCGCCAGTCGGGGTCGGCTTCGGTGAGCCGGCCGTGCAGGTCCCGGTGGTCGTACATGATGAGGCTGTCGAAGAGCGGCACGTCGGTCGGGAGCCCGCTCAGCGCGTGCAGCTCGGGCAGCGAGGCGTGCTGGTGCGCCCGGACGGCGACGATCCGTTCCCGGACCCGGCCGAGCCATTCGCGCACGGTGGCGTCGCCGTCGATGCTCAGCCGGAGCGGGACCGTGTTGACCAGCATCCCGATGATGTCCTCGGCACCGGCCACGGTGGAATGCCGGCAGGAGCGGGTGGTGCCGAAGAGCACCTCGGTGCCGCCGCCGTACCGGTGCAGCAGCACGGCCCAGGCCGCGGTGACCAGCGTACTGAGCGATACCCCGGCCTCGTCGGCCGCCGCGCGCGCGAGGTCGGTCTCGGCCGCCGACAGCTCGGTACCGATCTCGCGGATCGAGTCGGTACCGCGCGGCGGGGCCGTTTCGGACGGGCTCAGCGGCAGCGCCGTGGGCGTCGCTCCGGCCAGCTCGGCCTGCCAGAACAGCCTGTCGTCGGCGGCCGGCCGCCGGTTCCACCAGGCAACATAGTCCCGGTACGGTCGCCGCGCCGGCGGACGATACTCCACGCCCCGGCACAGCGCTTCGTATTCCGCCACCACCTCGGCGACCAGCAGCCGGACGGAACGACCGTCGAGGATCGCGTGGTGCAGGCTCAGCACCATCGTGGACCGTTGCGGCCCGTGGTGCAGCAGCGTGACCCGGATCAGCGGCGGCTCGGCCGGGTCGAAGTCGCGGGCGCGGTCCACGCGCAGGAATCGGCGCACCCGCTCGTCGATCGGGGCCGTGTCGGTGGTGGTGTCGACCCAGGACACCGGAACCGTGATCTCATCGCTGACCGCGTGCCACGGCCCGGCGGCGTCGCCCGCGTGGTCCCAGCGGAACGAGGTGCGCAACACGTCGTGTCGGGCGGCCGCGTGCTGCCAGGCGCGTCCCATCGCCGCTCTGTCCAGCGGCTCGGGCCAGTCACAGACCACTTGGAGGACGTCCACCCCGGCGCCCGGCTCGTACCGGTGATTGAAGAGCAGGCCCTGCTGGATGGCGACCGTGTCATACCGATCCTGGGTCGATGTCAACGAGCCTCCTTCGTGATTACGCAAAATGGTGGGAGGAATCTCCTCCGGCGGCATCCGGGCAGCCCTTTCGGCACGCCGCAGACATTCGAACGACGAGCAATGAAATGCGTGGCGACAGCAGCCGGAAGTCATCGCGGACACAGCCTGACCGCACATACCTGCCAACGGTCGGAGACGATGTCCGAGCATGCTGGCAATGGCGTCGATACTCGACGCTCGAGTGATACCCCGCCGGGCGGAATTCGCCCGCGCTATGCCACCTCTCCCCCGTGAACAGGACGGCACGTCCATACCGCCGGCGAACCGGCGGCTGCCGGGCGGTCGCGCACTGTCGTGCCGGAACTCGCCGCCCGTCCGAATATGCGATGATTTGCCGCCGTCGACGGCACACCCTGGGCAACCATCCCCAGACTGAGCGTCGATCTTGCGTCAGCCGTTGGAGGAGAGCCACTCCCTCAGGCCACGCGGGCGAAGATCGGTCCACACTTCGTCGATGTGCGCCAGGCAGGCGGCGCGGTCGCCGGTCATCCCGGTCGATCTCCATCCGAGCGGCAATTCCCCGCCGACCGGCCACACCGAGTACTGCTCCTCGTCGTTTACGACGACGAGGTACCGGCGGTCATCCACCGAGTCATCCATGTCCCCCACCTCGGAATCCGGTAAATGAACGATGACAATGGACTATACCCTTCGCCGCCCGAAATTCAATGTCGGAAATTGCGCTACAGGGGCTCGCCTGGTTTTAAGAATCTAACTCCGGGTATGGACCACAGCGTCCCGGATAGCGGCCGATGGCGGGCATTTGACTGCACCTGCGGCTTTGCCCGATGCCACCTCGCCCCCTTATGACGGAGTCGGGGAGTATGTCGCATGGGTGAGGGATCCACCCGGGATGGTCGAGAGCCACCGGCCGTGCTCCACACCGGACGCCCCCGCCGGCCAACGATGCACACGCCGTAGTTGTGGTCTGCATGATGTCCGCGTCCGGGTAGGACTCGTCGACGGGCCGCGGAGACGCTTCAGACGACCGGGAGATCGTCCGGAAACCGGCCGCCGCACGGCTTCGCGGTGGATCCGAGACGCCAGGTCGTGGAGCGCATCCTCGCTCAGCCCACCTCGCGCCAGGTGGCGGCGAGCGCCGCGAGATCGCCACCGCCGACTGGCCGGCAGACCTCGTCGCCGTCGCCCTCCCGATCCAGCACCAGGCAGGCGGGCGATCGCGGCGACCGCCCGCAGAGCCCGGCCGACCGCGTGAGTCGGCACGTAGAGGTCGCATCCGTGATCGATGCCCATCAGTCCGCCCGCCGGAGCTCGTCCTCGCCGCCCGGATCCCGCGCCCAGGAGATGACCGGGCGGTGGCATGTGCGGACAGGGACCTGGGCGAAGATGAGACGCTAGGGACTCTGCTCAACGTTGGAAGGACTGTGCCTTGGCCGGTGGACTCGTAGCCCTGCTGGATGACGTGGCGGTGCTGGCTCGCGCCGCGGCGGCGTCGGTCGACGATATCGGGGCGGCTGCCGCGAAGGCCGGGGCCAAGGCGGCGGGTGTCGTCATCGACGATGCCGCTGTCACGCCGCAGTACGTGCGGAGCCTGGCATCCGAGCGCGAGTTGCCGATCATCAAGCGCATCGCCCTGGGATCGCTGCGCAACAAGTTCCTCATCATCCTGCCCGCAGTACTGCTGCTCAGCCAGTTCGTGCCCTGGCTGCTCACGCCGATCCTCATGCTCGGCGGCGCCTACCTGTGTTACGAAGGCGCCGAGAAGGTCTGGGCCAAGATCGCCCATCATGATGCCCACGGCGCGGGCGAGGAGAAGGTGCAGGACGAGAAGACCCTGGTGTCCGGCGCGGTACGAACGGACCTGATCCTCTCGGCGGAGATCATGGTCATCACCCTGAACGAGGTGATCGACGAGCCGTTCTGGTCCCGCCTGGCGATCCTGGCCGTCGTCGCCGTCGTCATGACCGTCCTGGTGTACGGCGCGGTCGCCCTGATCGTGCGGATGGACGATGCCGGACTGCGCCTGTCGCAACTGTCCGGCGCCGCCGCCTCCTTCGGCCGCGGCCTCGTGCGGGCGATGCCGGTCGTCCTCACCGTCCTGACGGTGGTCGGCACCGCCGCGATGCTGTGGGTGGGCGGGCACATCCTGCTGGTCGGCGCCGACGAACTGGGCCTGCATTTCCTGTACGACGCCGTGCACCACCTGGAGGAAGCCGCCCACGACGCCACGGGTGTGCTCGGCGGGCTCGTCGGCTGGCTCGTCAACACGGTGGCCAGCGCCATCCTCGGACTGATCGTCGGCGCACTGGTCGTGCTGATCATGACTCTCACGCTCCACCGTCGCACGTCCGCGATCGCGGTGGAGGACGGCACGGACTCACACTGACGGCCTCGTCGACGCGGCGTCGAGCTGCGCCGCACGGTGACCCTCTGCGACCGGTCGTACGCAAGCCGCGACGACGACCGCCCGCACAGCCACGGTCGGACTGATCTGGTCTGCTCGAACGGCCTCGTCGACCTCCCGGGTGACCTTGCGGGCGGCACGGTGTGCTGCATGCGGGCGGCGATCACCAGGCCGGCCGCCGTAGGTACAGTTGCGCACCGGTCACGCGATGTCCGACGCAAGGACCGGCCAGGACCGGCGCGAGCTGGTGTGGGCGATGCGGATTGGACAGCAGGAGCAGAGGAGCAAGGGTGCGCGAACTTTCCGTCCCGCCGATCGTCACCATCGCCGATACGGCCGACCTCACCGATCCGGTGTGGGACAACGCGGAGAGCGCCCCCGACGCAGTCCAGTTCATCCGATCCTCGGTGACATTGTCCGACACGGGCGAGGCGCGAAGCGAGGTGACCTGCCGCCAGTTCCGCGACGAGGTCATCGCCGTCGCCCGTGGGCTGATCGCCGCAGGCGTGCAGCCCGGCGACCGGGTCGCGCTGATGAGCCGCACCCGGTACGAGTGGACCCTGCTGGACTACGCGATCTGGGCGGTCGGCGCGGTCACCGTGCCGGTCTACGAAACCTCCAGCGCCCACCAGACCGCGTGGATCCTGGCCGACTCCGGCGCGGTGGCATGCGTGGTGGAGACCAGCGCGCACGCAAGTGTGGTGGCCGGCGTGCGGGACCAGCTTCCGGACCTACGATGCGTCTGGCAGATCGACCTCGGCGGGGTGGACGAACTGGTCCAAGCCGGTGCGGCGGTCGACCCGGCCGAGGTGGAGCGTCGCCGCGCGGCCTTGCGCGCCGACGACCTCGCCACCTTGATCTACACCAGCGGCACCACCGGGCGTCCCAAGGGATGCATACTCACCCACCGCAACCTGTACGCCGACGCCGTCAACGCAGTGGGCGCGCTGCCGAACATGTTCGGACCGGGCTCCTCGACCCTGCTATTCCTGCCGCTGGCGCACTCCTTCGCCCGGCTGATCCAGGTGGGCGTGGTGCAGATCCGGGCTCGCATGGGCTACTGCTCGGACACCACGAAACTGGTCGCCGAACTGCAGGAGTTCCGTCCCACGTTCGTGCTCTCGGTGCCCCGGGTGTTCGAGAAGGTCTACAACGGGGCCAGGCAGAAGGCACAGGCCGACGGCAAGGGCAAGATCTTCGCGCGCGCCGAGCAGGTGGCCGTCGCGTACAGCGAGGCGCTGGAGACGACGGCCAAGCCGGGTATCGCGCTGCGGGTGCAACATGCCCTCTTCGACCGGCTGGTCTATCGCAAACTGCGGGCGGCCCTGGGCGGCCGATGCCGCGACGCCATCTCCGGTGGTGCGCCGCTCGGCGCCCGGCTGGGCCACTTCTTCCGCGGCATCGGGGTGACCATCTGTGAGGGGTACGGCCTGACCGAAACGTCTCCGGCCGCCGCGGCGAACCGGCCCGGCGGCATCAGGATCGGCACCGTCGGCCGGCCCCTGCCGGGAGTGACCGTGCGCATCGACGACGACGGCGAAGTCCTGATCGCCGGGGACCTGGTCTTCCAGGGCTATTGGCACAACGAGACGGCGACCGCCGAGGCGCTCACCGCCGACGGCTGGTTTCGCACCGGTGACCTGGGCAACCTCGATGACGACGGGTACCTGCGCATCACCGGCCGGAAGAAGGAGATCATCGTGACGGCCGGCGGCAAGAACGTCGCCCCGGCCGTGCTGGAGGAGCAGGTCCGTATCCACCCACTGGTCAGCCAGTGCGTGGTGATCGGCGACCGGCAGCCCTTCATCGCCGCGTTGGTCACCCTCGACGAGGAGGCCCTGCCGAAGTGGCTGGCCGAGGCGGGTCTGCCGACGAACACCGGCGTGGAGCAGGCACGCGAAGACGACAGCCTGCGCGCGGAGATCCAGAGCGCCATCGACACCGCCAACCAGGCCGTCTCCAAGGCCGAGGCGATCAAAGCGTTCCGCATCCTCCCCCGTGACTTCACCGAGGCGACCGGGGAGCTCACTCCGTCGCTCAAGGTCAAGCGCCAAGTCGTGCACCAGACGTACGCGGCGGAGATCGCCGACATTTACCGACGTTGAGGCGCTGTTCTATCCGCTGGTGAGCCGGGGACGCAAAATGGTTCGCCTCGAACTCCGACACGGCGCGGCGGATGGTGTGCCCGGTTGCTGCCTGGGCACACCATCCGCCCTGGTCACGCCGGGCCAGGAGGGACCAGCAGCGGACGAGGCCGTTGTGCCGGGGGCGACGCCGCGGTCGAGCGCGTCCGGCGGCGCAGGGGCCGGTCCGGCGGCAGCCTGCGCAGCAGCCGGCCGAGGACGACAGCGACCGGGATGGTCAAGGTGGCGTGAATGACGTCCTCGTCGGAGCCGTTGATGGGCGGGTTGCCGGCCAACGCGGTCCAGGCGCCGCCGACCGGCAGGACGATGGAGGCCCAGATGAGCGGCGCCAGCACCGCGGGAAGCGTGACGACGGTGACGGCGGGCTCCACCACGGGCGCCAACCAGCGGCGCGCGACCGCCCACCCGAATGCGACCGTGCACACTGTCCACGGCAGCAGAAACAACGCCACGTCCCCGATCATCCCGAACCACTTCCGCTACATAGGGCCTGAACTGCGGGTGCGCTCCAGTGGCCGCCAAGGGGGAGCCGAGCCGGCCGCGGCTCCCTCTTGGCGGGGGCGCCCCGGTGAGGCCGAGCCGGGCCAACACGCCGGACGCGACGCTCATGCCGTACTCGAACGAGCTGATGAATCCATGAGTTGCAAAAGTCTTCAAGTCAATGTGTACACGATACAACTTTGTCCATCGTGGCCTGCCGGGCGCCGGACACCATGTGCGGTTCACGTCTGCCGGTCGCCGCGATCCTCGACGTATCACGACACACGAACGCTGAGGAGTCGGACATGCCAGAGATGGACGTGGCACTTAAGGGCACGATGCAGATCGACGGCGCGATCGGGGCTGCTCTCGTCGATCACACCAGCGGCATGGCGCTGGGTACCGCCGGCGGCAGCAGAGACCTCGACCTGACGGTCGCCGCAGCGGGCAACACCGACGTGGTACGCGCGAAGCTGCGCGCCATGGAGGTGCTCAACCTCACGGAGAAACTCGAGGACATCCTCATCACCCTGGATACCCAGTACCACCTGATCCGTCCCGTCAGCAGCCGGTCCGGAAGGGGCCTGTTCCTCTACCTGGTCCTGAACAAGGACCGGGCCAATCTGGCCATGGCCCGTCACCAGCTCCGTGCGATCGAGCAGGGGCTCGACGTGTGATCACCAGTACCGGTGCGGTGTTGCACCGCCGACGATACGACGGCGTCAGCGCACCCTTTCTCCCGGACGTGGCGCGCCGTCACGGCTGCGGCAGAGAACGAGTTCGATCTTGTAGCTCGGCCAGCAGTCTGTCCCTGTCGGTCAGGATCTCACCGAGAATACGGCGACCAGCGGCAAGGAGATCGAGGACGGCCGGGGTACTGAGCGCGTACATGACGGCGCCGCCATCACGGAAGGACACCACGATGCCGGCCCGGCGCAGCACGGCAAGTTGCTGCGACAGGTTCGACGACTCGACATCGATCTCCGCGAGAAGGTCACGCACCGGTTGCGGCCCAGGCTGCAACAACTCCAGAATGCGAATCCGAACAGGATGCCCAAGGGTCCGGAACATCTCTGCTTTGGCCTGGTACAGCGGCACTGACACGAGTGTCTCCCTACAAGGTCGCCACCGACCGAGCGTTGATGGCTGTATTCGACCCGCCACCATCCCACCACCGGATCAGCGGGAGGCCTGTTACAGGCTATCCGGAGTCGTTGCGAACGGACCACGACCGAGCGGGCACCCACCACGCCAGCGCCACCATGCACGCCGCTGACGACTCCGTGGTCTTCTTCGTCACCGCCCGACCGGAGATCATCGACAAGGTCACCGAACTCAACCTGAGCCTGGTCGACTACCACTGGACCGACCTCTACACCCGGACCACCCTCGATTTCAGCGACACCAGACCCTGAAGACCAACGCACGGATCGCCATCGAGCGACGCGGATACACGATCGTGGCGAGCATCGGCAACAGCGCCACCGACCTCGGCGGCGGGCACGCGGAGCGTACGTTCAAGCTTCCCGACTACAACGGCCAGCTCGACTGACGAACCTGGCGGCGCATGGCGCTGCCGCGGACGGCGACAGCGACGCTGGCCGATCCAGCGCGATGTTTACCGACCAGAGTGAGTGGACGGGTCGGCCGAGCCGGCGCGGCGTGGCGTCGGCGTCGGCGTCCGAGACGTCGGCGTCGGCGTCTCGGACGGGCCGGCCCGTCCGACGCCCGGCTGCGCCGAGCTGAAACCTCCGCTCATGCCGAGGTGCGTCGCGCCTGAGGCAGGCCACGACCTCATCCCTGCGGGGTGAGGTGCCGCTGCCCGGAGGTTCCGACGATGGCTGCAGCCCTCATCGATGTCCTGCGCCGTCGCTGACCTGGCAGGTTCGGTCGCCGGCCGAGGCCCGTAGGAAGGTTTTGCGATGAAGATTGTCGTGATCGGTGGCACCGGCCTGATCGGTGCGAAACTCGTGACGACCCTCGGGGAGCAGGGCCACGAGATGGTGGCGGCAGCGCCGGATACCGGGGTCGACACGCTCACCGGTGACGGACTCGCCGACGCGTTGGTCGGCGGGTCCGTGGTGATCGATGTGTCGAACTCGCCGTCGTTCGAGGACAGCGCGGTGATGAGGTTCTTCGAGACCTCCACACGCAATCTGCTCGCCGCCGAGACGGCCGCCGGCGTCGCCCACCACGTCGCCCTGTCGGTGGTGGGGACCGATCGGTTGCCCGGGAGCGGCTACTTCCGGGCGAAGGTCGCTCAGGAGCAGCTCATCGAGAAGGCCTCGATCCCGTATTCGATCGTGCACGCGACACAGTTCTTTGAGTTCGTGGGCAGCATCGCCGACGCCGCCACCGTCGGCGGCACGGTCCGGATGGCCCCGGTGTGGTTCCAACCGATCGCGGGCGACGACGTCGCCCAGGCGGTAGCCCGGGTCGCGACCGGGTCGCCGTTGCACGGCCACGTCGAGGTCGCCGGGCCCGAGCGGTTCCGCATGGACGATTTCTTCACCGACGCCCTGGCCGCACGCCACGATCCGCGGGCGGTCGTCACGGATCCTCGCGCCCGCTACTTCGGCGCCGAGCTGAGTGAGGGGGCGTTGGTGCCGGGCAGGGACGTGATCCTCGCCGAGACCCGTTACCGCGACTGGCCCGGCCGCACCGTGGCCGGCAGATAGAGCCCCTTCGCCGCACTGGTCACGGAGGTGACCGCCATGACCGCCACCGGCCCGAGGTGCAGTCCGGGCTGACCGCGGGCACCGGCCGTCAGGAGCGGTACGGGTGCAAGACGGGTCGCCCGGGGGACTCCCGCTCGGCTCCGCGATCTTCGCGCCGATGGGCCAACCGTGAGGAACCCGTGCCACGCCGTGAGCGGCGCCCAGCGCCAGATGATGCTCGGTGGCGCCATGTGCGTCATGGCGTACGGGGTAGCGGCGTCGTACTGCCTCTTGACGTGGAGCGAGCCAAACCGCCCCATCCTCGCCGCCATCTACGGCCCCGGCACACTCATGGGCGTTGCCGTGCTCGCCACGGCCCGGTGGATCACCCGCCGGTCCACCAGGCGGATCGTCATGCTGGCCGTGAGCGTCCTATCGATCATGGTCGTCGCGGTGGCCGCGTACCTCGACGGCGGCGTCGCGTCGCCCGCAGCCCACGGCTTCGTCGCGCCCTGCGTACTGTTCGCCATCTCCTGCCCGCCGCGCATCATGATCGCGCTCCAGGCGCTGCTCGCGGGCGCCTACGTCACCGTGGCCCACGTCGGCGAGCCGGCCCGGCCCGGGTACGCGTTCGTGCACCTCGCCGGCATGCTGGGGGTCAGCGCGATCTGCGCGCTGCAGTCCTCGATCGTCGCCAGGCAACGGGCGGAGCTGCGCCGCCTGGCGCTGGTCGACCCGCTGACCGGCGCCCTGAACCGCCGCGGCCTGGACCAGCGGGCCAGGCCGATGGTCGCGGCCGCCACGCCGACCTCGCCGGTGTCCGTCATCTGCTTCGACTTCGACGGCTTCAAGCAGGTCAACGACACGATCGGTCACGCCGCCGGAGACGACCTGCTGCAGTGGGCCGTTCGGACCTGCCGCCAGGTGATACCGGCCGAGGCGCTCATCACCCGGCTCGGCGGCGACGAGTTCGTCATCGTCCTGCCGCACACCGACGCGGCCGGCGCGGCCGAGGCGTCGGTGCGCATCGTCGAGGCGATGGCGGAGCGGATCGGAGTGTCGGCCGGGACCGCGACCAGCGTCGGCGGAAGCGATCTGGCGCTCCTGCTGGACATCGCGGACAAGCGCCTGTACCGGGAGAAAACCCGGCGCAGGAAGGGCACCGGGCACACCATCGCCGCATAGGACGGCGGAGCCGTCCCGCGGGCCGTTCACGGCTACTCCGGGCGCGGCCGCGGCACGCTCGACAGCCCACCACGAACCTGATCACCTCTCGACGCTGATGCCGGGTCAGGGCCGCCGGGTCTCCTGGCGGACCGTCTCCGCGCCCGCGGCGGACGGTGCCCGCAGTCCTGCCGTACCGCCCGCGGTGGGGGTGTCGGCGATCTGGTGCAGGCCGGGCACCCGGTCCTCGATGACGAAGGTCGCCCTGGTGTGCACCGGCGCGCCGGGCCGGGTCACGAACGGCACGACTTGGAAGTCGGCGGTCAATGCGTCCGTGGTGATGCGCGTACGGACGTAGCCGCGCTGGTTGTTGTAGAAGCGCAAGTGCGGGTTCCAGGCTGCCCACGGGTGGGTTCCCGGTACGACGTCCGCTCCGTCGCCGGACGATGTGATCGACGAGCAGACCAGTTCGGCGCCGACGGTGATCGACGCCGGGTCGGCCCAGTCGAGTTTCAGGTCGTCGGCCCAGTGGGCGTGGACGTCGCCGGTGAGGACGACGGGATTGCGGACACCCGCGTCGACCCAGCCACGGGTGATTCGGTCGCGGGAGGCTGCGTAGCCGTCCCAGCTATCCATGCTGAGCACCGTTGCCGGGCCGGAGTTGTTGTCGCGGCGGCCGAAGAAGACCTGCTGGCCGAGAATGTCCCAGCGGGCCGACGAGCGGTGGAAGCCGTCGAGCAGCCAGGCCTCCTGCTCGGCGCCGGTGATCGAGCGGGTCGGGTCGGCGGCGGCCGGGCAGTCCTTGTAGCCGTCACCACAGCCCTGGTCGTCGCGGAACTGGCGGGTGTCGAGCAGATGGAAGGTGGCCAGCCGGCCCCAGTGCAGCCGACGGTAGAGCCGCATGTCGATGCCGCGCGGGATCGAGGTGCGGCGCAGCGGCATGTTCTCGTAGTAGGCCTGGAACGCCGCGGCGCGGCGGGCGGGGAAGTCCGGGTCGGGCTGCTCGGGCACCTCGTCGGCCCAGTTGTTCTCGATCTCGTGGTCGTCGAAGATCACCGCCCACGGCGCGACGGCGTGGGCGGCCTGCAGGTCGGGGTCGGTCTTGTACTGGGCGTGCCGCTGCCGGTAGTTGGCCAGAGTGACGGTCTCGGGGCCCTGGTGGTCGCGCGGGTTGCCGCCGGGGATGGTGTACGTGTCGGCGGGGTACTCGTACTGGTAGTCGCCCAGGTGCAGAACCAGGTCCGGCTCGCCCTCGGCCAGTCGCCGGTACGCGGTGAAGTAGCCGTGCTCGTACTGCGAACACGACGCGAACGACATCGCGAGCGCCGAGGGAAGCGACCAGCGTGCCGGGGCGGTGCGGGTACGCCCGATCGGCGACAGGAAGGACTCCGCCCGGAAGCGGTAGAAGAACTCGCGCGCCGGCGGCAGCCCGCCCAGTTCCACGTGTACGGCGTGCGCGGAGGCCGGCCGAGCCACCACCACGCCTCGGCGGACGACCTTCCGGAAACGCTCGTCGGCCGCGATCCGCCATTCCACCGCCACGTCGCGCGAGGGCATGCCGCCCGCCCCGTCCTCGGCGAGCGGGTTCGGCGCGAGCCGCGTCCAGAGCACGAAGCCGTCGGAATCCGGGTCCCCGGAGGCGACGCCGAGGGTGAACGGATCGGTGCGCAATGGGCCTCGGGCGGGCGCGGCCGAAACCGCGAGCGGCCAGGTCGTCGTGGCGGCGGCTGCGCCGGCCGCCGCGCTGCCGAGCAGGAGGGTACGACGCGACAGCGCCATGTCGGCTCCCAGAAAGTACGGACACGGACACAGCGCAGACTGATAGCCGTGAATGTCAGGAGCACATGACCCGGATTAATGGGCGCCGAAGACGCGACGAACTCGAACGGCAACGCTGGACGCTCGTGCGGAGGCGCGTTGCCGGGTCGCCGCCACCCGGGAACGCCTGCCGGGAACGCCCGGCACCATGACGTCTGCGGTCTCCGGCACCTTCACCGATGCGACCGGCGCCACGCGCACGGTCAGCGGCACATTCGTTCCCGAGCGCTTCGAGGTCGCCGACGATGGCATCGTCGCGGTCGGCCCCCTTGCTGCCACGCTCGTGGACTCGAACGGGGAACCGTGGGTAGCGAAACGCAGAGCGTCGCACTCACCCTCGTGTCCGGCACCGGAAGTGCGACCGGCGTGGCCCGCCACTGGCTGCAGATCATCGTTGACCTGTTGAACCAGATTCTCTCGATCCTGCGGCCGTGAACATGCGTCGGTCATGACGTTTCCGTGCCCGGACACCGGCGTCCGGGCACGGGAGCGCCGAACGGCGTCGCGCCCGCTGTCATTCCACATATCGCGTCGGTCGCGCGGCCGGTGCGGCATTGATGGCGGGCTCTGTGAGGGACCAGCGTGACGAGGGTCCGAGGTTGCCTGGTCGAGGCACCTCCCAGGTTTCGGCCGGTGTCCAGGTCAGGTGGCGGGGATGAGGTCGGCGAGCAGCTTCTCTACGCGTACCTTGATCTCGTCGCGGATGGGGCGGACGGCGTCGACGCCCCGGCCGGCGGGGTCGTCGAGTTTCCAGTCCTCGTAGCGCTTGCCGGGGAACGTCGGGCAGGCGTCGCCGCAGCCCATGGTGATGATGACGTCGCTGCTTTCGGCGGTCTCCCATTCGAGTTTCTTCGGGGTCTGGTCGGTGATGTCGATGCCGACCTCGGTCATGGCCTCGACCGCGGCCGGGTTGATCCGGTCGGCCGGCGCGGAGCCGGCGGAGCGCACCTCGACGGTGTCACCGGCGAGGTGGCGCAGCCAGCCGGCGGCCATCTGTGAGCGGCCGGCGTTGTGGACGCAGACGAACAGGACGGACGGCTTGGCACTCATGTCTTCTCCTCGAGATGTGGTGCTGCGTGGTGGGTGCTCAGGCCCGGCTTCGGGCGGGTTCGGTGTCCTCGTGCGGGACGACGACCTGGTCGGCGTCGGCCCCGGCGCAGGGGTAGAGCGCGGCTACCAGACCGATGCCGGCGAGCAGGCCGACGAGTTGAGCGCCGATGTAGGCGGGCACGGAGGCAGGGGCGATGCCGGCGAAGGTGTCGGTGAACGCCCGGCCGATGGTGACGGCGGGGTTGGCGAAGCTGGTGGAGGAGGTGAACCAGTACGCCGCCCCGATGTAGGCACCGACCGCTGCCGGCGCGACGGCGGCCCGGCCGGAGCGGACGAGGGCGAAGATGAGCAGCAGCAGGCCGGTGGTGGCTACCACCTCGCCCAGCCACAGATGAGCCCCGGAGCGGCTGGTGGTGGAGATGGTGACCGGGGCGAGGTCGAACATGGCGTTGGCCAGCACGCTGCCGGCGATCGCGCCGAGGGTTTGCACGGCGGCGTAGCCGGCCAGCTCAGGGGCGGTGAGACCGGTGCCGTGCCGGCGACCGAGCCACCAGTCGGCGGCCGACACGACCGGGTTGAAGTGGGCGCCGGAGACCGGGCCGACGGCGAGGATCAGCGCGCCGAGCGCGAACGCGGTCGCGACCGAGTTCTGCAACAACTGCAGGCCGACGTTGCCGGGTGACAGCGTGGTGGCCATGATGCCGGAGCCGACGACGGCCGTCACGAGCAGTGCGGTGCCGACGAACTCGGCGAGCAGGCGTCGCCAGGTCGCAACAGGATTCATGAGCGCGGGTTCTCCCAAGGGTGATGCGGTTGGTCGGTGGACGGGTCGCGGCGCCAGGACGGGGGCGGTGAGGCCGGTCATGGGCGGTCTCCTGCCAGCGGGGGTGCGAGGCGGTCGATGCGCCCGGCCAAGTCGGTGTAGGCGGCTTCGAAGGCCGCGTCGGTGCCGGAGCGGACGGGGTCGGGCACCGACCAGTGCAGCCGCGGCCGGGTCGCGCCGGTGCTGAGGTCCTCGTGGGCGTTGTCGCACACCGCGATGACCAGATCGCCGTCGTCGACGATGTCGACGACGTGCGCGGTGCCCGTCGGATCGAGCCGCAGCCCGTGCCGGCGGGCCACGGCGACCGCTCCGGGGTGGACGTGTGAGGCCGGGTGGGTGCCCGCCGACGCGGCCGGTCGGCGCGTGCGGTCCGCCCACAGGGCTGCGGCAAGCTGGGAGCGGGCCGAGTTGTGCGTACAAACGAACACCACCCGCTGCGCCTCCGGTAGCCCCGGTGAGCGCAGCAGCGCCAAGGTCTGTGGACGCAGCCGCAGGTAGGTGCGGCGCCGGTCGGCTTCCGAGCGGGTCCGTTCGAGTAGCCCGGCCTCCGCCAGGACCTTGACGTGGTGGGCGACAAGGTTGCTCGGCAAGCCGAGGTCGCGGGCGATCTCGCCCGGCGAGGCATCGCCCAGGCACAACGCGTCGACGATCGCCAGGCGCGCCGGGTCGCCCAACGCGGCGTGGATCCGCGCTCGTCCCACCACCGAGGAACCTTCAGTGCTCATTGACTCAATGATTACTGAACTAAACTGCGGGGAGCAAGCTGCGGCCGGCTTGTTCATCTACCGGCCATGTATCCGGCGGAGCCGTCAGAGGGCGCGGAAGTCGTCGGCGGTGGTTCGCGCCTGCGCGGCGAGGTCGGCCAGGTGCAGCGCGGCGCCCTGCAAGGCGTCGGGTGCGAGGCGGTAGTAGGTGTACCGGCCGCGGGACTCCGTGGTCACGACGCCGGCCTCGCGCAGCAGCTTGAGGTGCCCGGAGATGTTCGGCTGCTTGGCGCCGGTGTCGGCGACCAGATGTGAGGTGGTGGCCGGTCCTGTGGCGAGGATCTGTACGAGCTGCGCCCGCAACGGATCCGCCAGCAACCGCACCACATCAGGATTCGCTGATATCGCGGCACCCTCGACGTCGACGTCGGCGGTCGTCGGCGTGGCGGCGGTAGCCGACAGGCGCGGCGCCGCCGCAGCATCCGCGCTCAGCAGGCCGCCGAGCAGGTCGAGCGCCTCCGGCCGCAGCCGGTAGTAAGCCCAGGTGCCGTCCCTGCGCGCCTCGACCATGCCCGCCTCGCGCAGCACCCGCAGATGATGCGAGATCGTCGCGCCCGTGACGTCGAATGCGCCGGTCAGATCGCAGACGCACACCTCCTCGCTGGAGGCGATCAGCGACAGCAACCGCAACCGGATCGGGTCACTCAACGCCTTGAACAGCGGCGCGAGCTCACCCGCGACCTGCGGCGCGAGTGCCTGCACCGACAACGGCGGGCAGCAGCCCTGCGCCGCAGTGGTCTCGAGCACGGGAAGAACCGACATACGGATAGCTTGACATCTCTCTAACTACGATGCAAGGTAGACGTAGTTCGACGCCGATCAAGACACATCAGTCATCAGTGATGCGGGGCTGCGTCTGCAGCGTCGACCCGCATCGCGTCCCGCGTCGTCACGAGACGGCACCACCTGCAAGGAGCTTCCGATGAGCGAAAACCCGAGCGCCGGCCCCTGTTGTGGCACCGCCCGAGCCGCTGCCGCGGCCGACGCCTGCTGCGACCCTGCCGCGAAGAGCGAAGCGGTGGCCTCCGGCGCCGGCTGCTGCGGCCCCGCCTCGGCCCCGGCCGCCGAGGCACCGGCCGCCGAGGCACCGGCCGCCGAGGCACCGGTGTCGAGCGGCGACTGCTGCGCCACGACCGTCACATCACTGGCTACTGATGTAAACGTGCGGGCCGCGCCCCTCGACGACGGCGAGTCGGCGCTGCCGGTCGTGGTGATCGGTGCCGGGCCCGTCGGCCTGGCCGCCGCCGCGCACCTGCATGAGCGCGGCCTGCCGTTCCTCGTCCTCGAGGCCGGAGACGAGGTCGCCGCTTCGGTGCGGCAGTGGGGACATGTCGGCATCTTCAGCCCCTGGCGCTACGACATCGACGCCGCCGCCCGCCGGTTGCTCGACGCCGCCGGCTGGGCCGCGCCCGCCGACGACGCCCTGCCCACCGGCGCGCAGCTCGTCGAGGAGTACCTGCAGCCGCTGGCGAAGCTGCCCGCGATCGCTGCGCACCTGCGGCTGGGCGCCCGGGTCGTCGCGATGAGCCGGGTCGGGGTGGACCGGGTCCGCACCGCCGGCCGCACCGACCTGCCCTTCGTCGTGCGCCTGGCCGACGGCACCGACATCACCGCCGGTGCGGTCATCGACGCCTCCGGCACCTGGCGCACCCCGAACCCGCTCGGCGTCAACGGGTTGCTCGCCCACGGCGAGGACCAGGCCGCCGACCTCATCGACCACGCCCTGCCCGACATGCTCGGCGCCGACCGCGACCCGCATGCCGGCCGGCACACCATCGTGGTCGGCGCGGGCCACTCCGCCGCCAACACCCTGCTCGACCTGGCCCGCCTCGCCCGCACCGCCCCGGGCACCCGCATCACCTGGGCCGTGCGCGGCGGCTCCGCGCAACGCGCCTTCGGCGGCGAGGACGCCGACCAGTTGCCCGCCCGCGGCGCGCTCGGCAGCGGCCTGCGGACACTGGTCGACACCGGTGCGGTCACCCTCGTGCAGGGCTTCGGCGTCCACACCGTACGCCGCACCGCAGGCGGCATCACACTGGTCGCCGCCGACGGGCGCATCCTCACCGGCGACCGGGTGGTGTCCGCGACCGGGTTCCGGCCCGACCACTCGATCGCCGGCGAACTGCGCCTGGATCTCGACCCGATCCTGGGCTGCACCCGCACCCTGGCCGACCTGATCGACCCGAACGAGCACTCCTGCGGCACCGTCCGCCCGCACGGGCACAAGGAACTGGCCCATCCCGAAGCGAACTACTACGCCGTCGGGATGAAGTCCTACGGCCGGGCCCCCACGTTCCTCATGGCCACCGGCTACGAGCAGGTCCGCTCCATCGCCGCCGCCCTGGCCGGCGACGTCGCCGCCGCCGACGACGTCCGGCTCGACCTGCCCGAGACGGGGGTATGCAGCTCCAGCCTGGTCGCGGACAACGCCGCCCGTGAGATCGCCGCCCGCTTCGGTCTCGCGCAGGACGTGCCCAGGAAGCTCGCCGCCGCGACCATGGCGCTGCTGCCCACCGCGGCCAGCACCGGCGACGCCGTCCGCGCCGCCGCTCAGCAGATGGGGCTCGACTCCGAGATCGCCCTGCAGATCGCCGCTCTCACCGACCAGCCCGGCGCGCCGGCCAGCGTCGCAGGACTGATCAGCCTCACCCCGGCGACCGGCGGCAGTTGCCGCGCGTGAGCCCGTCCGCCACCCGTCTCGTGCCCGCCGGCCACCCCGGTGGGCACGAACCCGTGACACCCACCCGCAACACCGCCATCGTCGCCGCCCTGGCCATCACCCAGACCATCGGCTACGGCACCCTCTACTACGCCTTCGCCGTCCTGCTCACCCCGCTGGCCGCCGGCCTGCACACCTCCACCACCGCGGTCACCGGCGCCTTCACCGCCAGCGTCCTGACCGGCGCAGCCCTGGCCGTACCCATCGGGCGCCGGCTCGATCACCACGGCGGCCGATTCCTCATGACATGCGGCTCGGCCGCCGGTGCCCTGCTGCTGGCCGTGCTGTCGCAGGTGCACCACCTGTGGCAGCTCTACCTGGTGCAGATCGGCATCGGCGCCGCGGCCGCGGCCAGCCTCTACGAGACCGCGTTCGCCGTCGTCATCGCGGTCACCACCGTCGAGCGCCGCTCCCGCGCGCTGCTGACCATCACCGTGGTGGCCGGGTTCGCCAGCTCCGTGTTCCTGCCCCTGACCGGATGGCTCACCGACGCCCACGGCTGGCGTACCGCACTACTGATCCTCGCCGCCGTGCAAGCGGTGACCGTGCCCCTGCACGCCCTCCTCCTGCGCCGGCCCTCCACACCGGCCGCACCGCACGCCTCAGCAAGGGCTGCGCCGCAGTCGATACGGGCGGCTCTCGCCGATCGCGGGTTCTGGCTGCTCGCCATCGGCTTCACCGCACACACCACCGCAGTCAGCGCGTTCACCGTCCACCTCGTCGCCGCCCTCACCTCGTGGGGGCACCGGCCGGCGTTCGCCGCCACCATCGCCGGGCTGCTCGGCGTGCTCTCCGTCGCCGGACGGCTCATCACCACCGGACTGCAACGCCGTCACCGCACCACCACCGTCACCGCCACCGTGTTCACCCTCCAAGCCGCCGCGGCGCTGCTGCTACCCGTTGTCGGTGCCGGCATCGGCGGGAGCATCGGTGCGGTCGTCGGCTTCGGACTCGGCTTCGGCGTCGCCACCATCGCCAAACCCCTCCTGCTCACCGAACGCTACGACACCCGCCGCTACGCCACCCTCGCCGGCGCCCTCGTCGTCCCGGTGACTCTCGCCAAGGCCGCCGCACCCCTCGCTGCGGCCTACCTGCACACCGCCACCGGCAGTTACGCCACGGTGTTCACCGCCATCGCCGTCTGCTGCGCGATCGCCGCCGCCGCGATCGCCGCCGCCACCCGTACGTAGAGAGCCGCATTCGTGCGGGGCGCGCCGCCTGCATCGGCCGTTCGGGCGGTCCACTAGCGACGATCGGCTATATCTGTGTGCGGCGATCCTCCGGGGGCGGCTAGGAAGGACGGATGGCTGACGAAGTGACCGTTCCGCTGCTGCCCTGCGCGTCCCTCGACGACATCGTTGCCTTCTATGAGGTTCTCGGCTTCCGGACCACGCACCGGCAGCGAAAGCCCAACCCGTACGTGGCGGTCCAGCGAGAAGATCTGCATCTGCACTTCTTCGAGATGCCGGGGTTCGATCCGCAGCAGTCCTACGGCTCCTGCCTGGTCCTGACCTCGGACACCGGCGAGCTGTACCGGGCGTTCGCGGCCGGTATGCGCGCCGCGTACGGCAAGGTGCTGATTTCCGGAACGCCGCGGATGACCCGACCACGGGCACGGAAGAACTACGACGGGCTCAGCGGCTTCAGCGTCATCGACCCGGGCGGCAACTGGATCCGCGTCGTGCAGAACGCGGTGGTCGACCGCACGCCTGCGCCCACGCCGACCGGGCGGCTCGCCAATGCCTTGGCCAACGCCGTGGTGCAGGGCGACTCCAAGGGGGATCTCCGGCAGGCCGCCCGGATCCTCGACACTGCATTGTCGCGCCCTGAGGCCGGTGACGACCCGGTCGCGCTCGCGGAGGTCCTCGCCTACCGCGCCGAGGTCGCGATGGCGCTGCACGAGCCGGCCACCGCGGCAGAAATGCTGGCCCGTATCGATCGCGTCGCGCTGAGCGCCGAGGACACCGAGCGGGCGAAGGCCGCCTTGCAGAGCGCAATCGACACCGCGGTAGCGCTGGCCTAGGAACCGCTTTCCGGCTCATCGTCCGGCGCCTAGGAGATCGGCGGCGAGGATGAGCGTGGCCTGGTAGTCGTCACACGCGTGTGCTGGGCGCCTGCTCGACGCCCAGCACACGCGCGGCACCGTCAGCGCCCCTCGAGGATCTTCTTCATCGTCGCGATCTCGGCCTGCTGATCTGTCATGATCTTCTGGGCGAGGGTCTTGGCGTCGGGGCTCGACCCCTGCGCCGTTTCCTCCTGAGCCACCTCCACCGCACCCTCGTGATGGGCGATCATCAAGGCGAGAAACTGCTTGTCGAAGGCTGCTCCTTGGGCGTCCTCCAGCTTGGCCATGTCCTTCTCGGACATCATGCCGGGCATCGAGCCGTGATCCGTGCCGTGTCCGCCCATGCTGGGCATGGCGGCGGGCTTGCCCCAGGCGGTCAACCACTGGGTCATGGTGTCGATCTCAGGCTGCTGGGCGGCCCGGACCTTGGTCGCGAGGTCCTTGACCTCGGCGTCGGAGGCCCGGCCGTCGGCCATCGCGGCCATCTCGATCGCCTGCCGGTGGTGTTCGATCATCGACTGGGCGAACGTCACGTCGGCGTCGTTGGACGGTGCCGCACCGGCCGCGGCACTGGCCGGAGCATCGCTCGTCGAGCTCGTGCCTCCGTGGTTCATCCCCGTGCCGGAGGACGTGCCGTCTCCGCCACAGGCGGACAGCACCAGGGTGGCGGTGACAGCAGCGCCCGCGAGCAGGCCGCGCCGCAGGACGACAGAGGACAGGGCAGAACTTCTCATCATGGGTATTGACCTTTCAAGAGCCGATGACGGTGGTGCGCAGGAACGTCTTCGCGCTCCTTGGCGCGCCCGAGGGCGTGCTATATGCGCTGACGCGCCGGGAAGCCGGTCGCGCAGGCATCCCGAACACGACGCGCCGGGTCGTGGACGTCACGGCCGTAGGCCCGACAATGTCACCGCCACCAGGCGCTGCACCGCCTCCTCGGCATACCGGCGCAGGCACGGAGGGCGTGCAGGCAGTAGGCGGCCAGTTCGGTGGCGGACACATCGGTAGGCACGTCTGCAGTACGCGCGGCGTCGTCGATCAGTTCAACGACTCGACCGTGCCCGGGCGCGCCGGACCTCGGTTCGAAGCTGAAAGACCATCAGACGCCTCCGGTCGGCACACCGGCTCGCCCACATCGTCACCTCGCCATTAGACGATACTTAATGAAAACGATTACCGTTCCGGTCTTCAGGAACGGAGTGTCTTCATGAAGCAGGGGCAACGTCTTTCTCTCGCCGCCGCGCCCGCCGTGGCGCCAGCGTCGGCTACCGCGGCACACCCGCGCTCACCCACGTCGACATCAACCTCGAGGCCGGGCAGCGCCTCTGGTCCACCCGGTCGAGCGTCGTCACCGCTCTGACTGCCGCCGCCATACTGGCAAACTCGCTGACGCTGACCCGGCTACTCCCCCGAACCTCACCGGCGCATCCACCCTCGAACGCGCGCCGTGGCAGTGCGCGCGATGGCGGAACCATCCCCAGAGGCGCCGCAACCAGCCGCCTGAGTCAGCGTCGCGTCGTCACCTAAGCAAATGAAAATCGTTGCTATTAGCGACGCTGGTGAGAAGCTATGGAAAGACTTGATGGGAGAAGTCGAAGTATGTCAAGCCCTCAGAGAACGGGCCTGGTCGAATCCTCGGATTTGAGCGTCGCGCTTGCCGCGCCGGCAGACCTGGTCGAGGCGGAAACGGTCATGCGGGAGGTGTTACGTACCGACCTCGGCGGATACCGCGCGCAGTGGCATCGAGATCTCGACCACCTCGAGGCGGCCTATCTGCGGCGCCCTGGGTGCGCGCTGGTCGTTGCCCGGGACGAGGGTGGCATCGTGGGCACCGCCGCCGTCAAGCCGTGCCTGCTGGCCACTCCGCCGAATCCGGACTGGCTCGCACGCGAGTACAACCAGCCGGGCGTCTGCCAACTCGTGCGGGTGTGGGTCGCCGCTGGGGCACGTCGCCGTGGTGTGGGTCGCGCCCTTGCCGAGCGGGCTGTCGGCTGGAGCGTCGGCCCAGGCGGATATCGCCGTGTGTACCTGCACACCGACGCCAGCGTCCCCGGCGCGGAGGCGTTCTGGCGTTCGCTGCCGACCCGCGAGGTCCACGATGATCGGCCCGATCCGTTCCACACGGTGCACTTCGAGATCGACGTCGACGCGTTGTTGCGGGTGCCCGGATGCTGAGCGTGTCCGCAGCGCCCGTCCGGGACGTCGATCCGGCCGGTTTGCTTTCCTGCCGCATTCTCAGCCTGTACGAGCGACTGCGCGCACAAAGGGATCTTGCCCCGTCGCCTCTGGTCAATGCGCTGTTCGCCGACCTGGTCAACGCCTGCATTTCCGCCGATGCTGGAGAAGTTCAGTCGGTCCTGTCCGATTCGCGGATCGACGGAGTGCGATCCCACCTGATCCGGCTGTGTGCGCAGGGCGAGTCCCTGCTCGAGGATGCCTGGGCTCGGAGGGCGCTCGCCGCCGCCGACCCGGGCGCCGAGATCGCCGCGTTCCCGTACCTCGACAACTACGAGCAGTTGGCCCGGCTGGAGCTGCACGCGCTGGCGGCAGCCGGCCACCAGAGCGAGACCGCCCGCCGGCTCTGTTTTGTCGGCGGCGGTCCGTTGCCACTGAGTGCCATGCTGCTGTGCCGCACTCTGGGGGTCCACGTCACGGTCGTGGACCGGGACCGCGAAGCCGTCGAGGTTTCCCGCCGCCTCGTCCATCGGCTCGTCCCGGCGGAGCGGATCAGCGTCGTGTTGGCCGATGCGGCGTCCCCGTCCGATATGGCGCGCGCGGTCGCCGAGTGCGACGTCGTTGTCGTCGCCGCTCTTGTCGGCACGACCCGGGCGCAGAAGCGGGCGGCGTTGCGAGCCATCGGCACGTCGGTCGAGCGGGGAACGCACGTCGTCATCCGCAGCGCGGACGGCCTGCGTTCTCTGCTGTACCCCGCGGTCGACATCAGCGACGTACATAACGCCGGACTGGTACCGGAGCTCCTCCTGCACCCCCTCGGGGACGTCGTCAACTCGGTGCTCGTGGCTCGGCGCCGCTGACGACGGACCGCCCGCGCAGGATGACGTCGCGGACCCGGGTCAGGGCTAGGACGTCGCGCTCCACGTCGCCGTCGACGACGACCAGGTCGGCCACCATGCCCCTGCGGAGCCGCCCGGCGGTGCCGGCCAGCCCGCACGCCTCGGCGGCCTCCGATGTCGCGGCCGCGACCGCGGCTCGCACGGGAAGCCCTGACCGGACCAGCTCGCCGACCGCATGTGCCAGCACTCCGTGCGGCTTGGCCGGATGGATACCGGCATCCGAACCGGCGAGCAACGGCACCCCGGCGGCATGGAGCCGGCCGACCTGGGCGAACCGGGCCTCCAACGTCATCCCCGTCCGGCGCATGACCTCGACCGCCTGCGGGGACGGCGGTAGCGTGGGCAGCCGGCCGAACGTCGGGCATACCTTGATCCGGCGTGCGGCCAGTCCGGCGATCACCGCGTCCGGGGTATGGATACCGTTCGCGGTCAAGCACGTGCAGTGCTCGATGGCGTCGACGCCCGCGGCCAGGCACACCTCGACAGCGGACACCGGATGGGCGTGCGCCGTCACCGGCAGCCCGCGACGGTGAGCCTCGTCGACCACGACGCGGACGTCGGCGACATCGAACTGGAGCTGCAGCAAATCCGAACCGGCGGTCATCGCACCGCCGCTCACGATGACCTTGACGATCCGGGCACCATGGTCATACCGCTCCGCCACGGCGGCCCGCAGCGCACCCCTTCCGCTCACCCCGCCGCCGAGCGCGGCGCAGTGGCCGTTGACCGACGTGATCGGCGGGCCCGACCCGACGACCGACGGCTCGTCGTGCCGAACCGATCGGTCCAAGACCGCGAAGCGGCTGTCGCCCAGGTCTCGCACCGTCGTCACCCCCGCACTGACCTGCGCCAGCAGGGCGCGACGGATCACCTGCTCGCGCTCGGCGGCGGACCGTCCGGCATCCCACGTGAGGGCGTCGGGCTCGTCGCCGGCCACAAGATGAACGTGGGTATCGATCAGGCCGGGCAGGACGGTGGCATCGGGCCGGTCCCATACCGGCTGGCCATGCGGCAGCGGCGCGCGACGCGGCCGGATCGCGACGATGCGATCGCCCTCGATGTGGACCTGCACCCCATCGGGAAGAAAGACCTCCCCGTCGAACGCATGTGCCGCCCGGACCACAAAGGAGCTGCCCATGCCCGGAACGTAGCGTCTCGGGACGCCGAAGACAACGGCCGATACCCGGTGCTCTGCGCAGCGGCAGGAACCACGTCGCCTTCCGGGCGGGCACCCGCGATGAGCTCGACGTGCTGGTCACCGGTGGTCGGCGACCCGCCGCCGCGGCCGACCGGATCTGCCGGGAGTCGGGCACCTCGCCGGACAGTCGCCAATGTTGTGGCGCCCGTGCACCATGAGGCCATGAGCGCCTTGACGGACCAACTGCCGGCTTTGCTCGGCGTCCTCCTCGGAACAAGCGGGACCATCCTCGCCACCGGGATCGCGGACCGCTCGCGGTGGCAGCGCCAGCAGGCGGCGCGGTGGGACGAGCGCCGGCTTCAGGCGTACGTCGAGTTCGCCAACGCAGTCAAGGAAGTGCATACGTACGCGCTCCGGATCGCCAACCTGAACGCGCTTTCTCACGATGTCGATCGTGAGCAGGCCCTGGCCAGGATGGAAGAAGCCGACATCCGGCGCACAAAGACATGGGAGAGCGTCCTCCTCCTGGGCGACGCCGCATCGATCACCGCGGCCCGCGAGTGGCGCGCCGCAGTGACGGACGTCGCCCGTTACGCCCGTGGCATGACTCGTCCGGAATTCGAGCTGGCTACCGAGTTCGACCACGCCAACGAGACACGCGATCGCTTCTACCAGGCGGCGCGGGCGAGTCTCGGCATCCGTGGACCGGCCGTGCCCCAGTCGGACTGGCTGGCGGAAAAGTTGAACCTCCCCGCACGGCCGGACGCCTGAGCGAGTGCGGGTGAGCCCGTACTCGACTTCGCCGTACTCGAAGCCTTCGACGGCCTCGCGCCAGGTTTCGGAGAAGAACCCGCCGGGGCAGGTCTTGATCTGAAGCTCGCTTGAGGATGCAGGATGACCGCATGGCGGAGACGGATTCGGCGCGACGGGCGCTGGATGGGCAGCAGACCGTGGAAATCACCACGATGGGGCGCCGGACCGGGCGCCCGCGCCGGGCCTGGACTGGGCGGGCAGCGTGGAAAGCTGGATCGAAGGAAGCCCTCTGGTGGAGATCGAGCTGACACGAGCGGCGGGGCCGGCGTCCCCGGGGGACGCCGGCCCCGCCGTCACCGCAGTGCGTACGCGCGGATGAGGGTCTGCTCGACCCTGTTGCCCTCGCGGTCGGTCGCGGTGGTCCGTAGCGAGACCTGGGTGGCGGACCCGGGGTGGGTGAGCCGGGCCGACCAGGTGTCCTCGGCCCCGGCGACCTCGGCACGGTGGCAGGTGGTTCCGTCGTCGTAGGAGGCCTCGACCGTGACCGCGGCGGTGGCCGGCATCCCCGGCGCCCGCTGCACGGTGACCGGCAGGGTGAACGGCTGCCCGGCCGGTGCCCGGTTGTGCAGGTCGAGCACCGGGGCGAAGCGCACCACCATGATCGGCAGCATCCGGGTCGTGCCCGCTCCCGGGTGGTCGGAGCGGAACGTCCAGGCCACGGTCTCCCGGGAGGTGGGCCGCAGTCGATCCTCCGGGGGTCGTGCGGCCTCCACCTCGACCCGGAACGTGCCGGACCTCTCTCCGACGAAGAACTCGGTACTCGGAGAGTCGGTGGATTCGATCAGCTCACCGTTCACCGACAGCTTGGTGGTTCCCAGGAGGCCGGCGTCGGTCTTGTAGTGCCATGGTGCGGCATCGGTCAGCAACGGCGTCCGCAGGGAGACGTGTTCGCCGGAGCGTTCCGGCAGCAGGTTCGCGTACGCCAGCAGGGCCGGCCCGAAGACCGCGCCGTTCCACCGCACCTCGGTCCGGCTACCCGCCGGATAGTCCTGCATGACGCCGGTCAGGCAGTTCTCCTGGGGGTTGTCCGGTCCGCTCAGGCACACGTCCTGGAGCCAGTAGACCGGGGCGGCGGTGAAGTACTCGGTGCGTTCCAGCGGCGACGCCACGGGCAGTGACGGTGCGCTCAGGTCCACCCCGGGCTTGTCGACGGGCGGCCAGGCGAAGGTCTTCACCTGGTGGAGTTCGCCGCGGAGCTGCTCGGCGTACTGGGTGTGTACCGTGACGAGCTGGTTCGGATCGACCGTGACCGCCGGACCGGGAAGCTGGTGGGTGTCGGGCAGCAGCAGGTGGTAGACGACGGGGCTGCGGGTGACGTCGCCGTCCACCGGGCGCACCAGGGTGCTGCGGGTGGTGACGGTGAGGTGGTCGGCGGCCTCGCCGGGCAGCAGGTACATCTCCCTCGCCTGCTCGTCCGGCGCGGTGCCCGCGGAGACCGCCATGTTCTCGACGCCGCCGGGCACCGTCAGCGCCAGGTTGACCGACGTCGCGTACTGCTCCGTGCCGGCCTCGCCGGCGTCGATGCTCAGCCGGGTGCCCTGTCGCGCGTCGACGGTCAGCGTCATGTCACCGCTGACCCGCAGGGCCGACCGGGTGTGCAGTGTCCAGCTCGCCGGTGCGGCACCTGCCGGGGTGAAGATCGCGGTCAGCAGGTCGTACGCTCCCTCGGGCACGTACACCTTCGGGTACTCGCCCTGCTCCGGGCGGATGTCCTCCACCCGGCCGGTCTCCCGGTTGATCAGCCGCACAATGGTCTTGTCGTCGACCACTCCGGCGCGGTTGAGCACCGCCATCTTGATCAGGGCCGGGGTGGCCCGGTGGACCGCGCCGACCGCGGTGCGGACGACGGTGACCCCGCCCGCCGACGCGGTGAGCCAGCCGCCCGCGTACACATTCGACATCCCGTCCATGTTCGCCGTCACGATGGCCGACGCGGTGCCACCGGCCGGCACCCTCAGTTCGCGTACGTCCACCGCGAAACGCTGCGGCAGCGGGCGGCCGCCCGGCCCGGTGATCTGGAGATCGAGGGTGAGGGTCACCGGTGCGGCGCCGCTGTTGCGGTACGTGACCGTCTGGCGCTGGTCCCCCGGGTCAGCCGACAAGCCGCCGAAATCCACCGCCGCGGGAGTGGCGAGCACGGTCTGTCCGAGGGCCTTGGCCACGTCGATCACACCGGCGCCCTGGGCGTAGACGTCGCCCTCGGCGGCCGGCCGGGCGCTGGCCAGCAGCGCCGCCTTGACCTGCTCCGGACTCCAGTCGGGGTACCGGGAGAACACGATCGCCGCGGCGCCGCTGACGTGTGGTGTCGCCATCGAAGTGCCGCCCATGGACGTGTAGTACGGATCCGCGGCCTCCGGGTCCGTACCCGCCGCCTTGGCCGCGACGATGCTGTCGCCGGGGGCGGACACGTCGGGTTTCAGGGAACCGGACAGCGTGGGGCCCCGGCTGGAGCTGGCCACGATGCGGTCCTGGCGGTCCACCGACGCCACGCTGATCGCCGACGGTGCGGTGCTCGGCGAGTCCACCCAGCCCGTCGGCCCGTCGTTGCCGGCCGCCGCCACGAACAGCATGCCCTTGTCCCGGGTGAGCCGTTCGATGGCCTGCTCCTCCGGTTCGCTCGCGTTGAAGATGCTCACGCCGCCGAAGCTCATGTTGACGACCTTCGCGCCCTGCCCGGCGGCCCACTCGATGCCGGCCAGGATCGCCGATGTGGGGCAGCCCCGGTCCGGGCAGACCTTGCCGACGATCAGCTCGGCGCCGGACGCCACGCCCCGGTGCCGGCCGTTCGAGGCCTCCCCGCTGCCGGCGACGATCGAGGCGACGTGGGTGCCGTGGCCGAAGTGGTCGACGACGTCGGGCGCGGTGGTGAAGTTGGCGCTGGCCTTGACCACGTCCTTCAGGTCGGGGTGGGCCGGGTCGTACCCGGAGTCCAGCACGGCCACCTTCACCCCGCGGCCGGTGTAGCCGGCGGCCCAGGCGGCGGGCGCCTGGATCTGCGGTGCACTGACGTCGAGCGACAGTGTCTTCTTCCGGTCGAGCCACACGCGCCGGATTCCCGGCGCCGCCGTGGCCTGTGCGGCGCGCCGCTGGGCGGGCGGCCCGGCGAGGGCTCGCCATAGCGAGGCGGTGGAGGCCTTGGGCTGGGTCACCGCGCTCGCGTCGATGCTGTCGAACGTGCGGCCCTTCCGGCCCCCTGCGCTCAGCGCCGACCGCATGCCGGCGGTCCGCTGCCTGTTCTTGTACTGGACGATCAGGGGGACGCCTCGGCTGGAGGCGTCGTCGAGGCCGGTAGCCAGCAGCTCGGTCACGTCGAACAACTGCCGATCGAGGTGGCCGCGCCGCACCAGCGGCTCGGCATCGGCGGGCACGACGAACGTATGGCCGTTGGTCCGCGAGGTGAGCATCGGGATCCCGCGTCGGCCGGCGGCCGGGACCACCGTCATCCGTTCGCCGGTGACGTGTACGGCATCACCGGTGATCAGCGTGACGGTCCGGGTCGTCGGGGACTTCCCCGGCCGCGCAGGATCTGCGCCGGCGACCCGGGCCGCGGGGATGGCCGCGACGTCCGGTTCGGTCGCGGCGTAAGCCGGCCCGTACCAGGCGAGCGGGCCGACGATCAGCCCCGCTCCGATTCCCGCCACCCACCGCCGCCATGATGCCGTCCCGCGCTGCCGCCCGGGTGAGCCCCGCCTATGCATCCCCATCGATCTCCCTCGTCCTCTCCGGCCCGCCGTCAGCAGGTCCGGGGCGGAGACTACGACAAAGTGATCAAGGCATCGACATTGTGGAGTGTGTCGATGGACTCGCGGATGAGGCGAGTTCTCAGCTATTGACAGACATGCTTCGCAGTGCCTCTGCCAGCGGTACATCGCCTGCGCGGGCGAGGTCCGCCCCCTCCACACCGCGACGGCCTGCCGCCCGGGCCACGCGAACCTTCAGAGTCTCCGAGGCCGCGGCTCATCGTGGAGAGGCGCCGTCGACCGCGATGACCACACCGTTGGCTCATTCTGGAGCGCCTCGTGCTTGGACGACGGCGCCTTCCTCGTCGCGTCCCTGTCGGAGGCCCACTGAAGGTGCGCCCCGCCCATCCGTGTGGAGTGGGCGGGACGCCTTCGTGCTACGGGGATCGTTGATCAGCGGGTGCCGTTGAGGGTGGATGCGGGTACCCGCACCGTGACGGGAGGCAGTTGCTTGGCCTCATCGCTGGTCGGGGGCGCGTCGGTGGCGATTTCAGCCTTCGATTCGTCTGCCCGGTCGGCCTTGCGGGCGGTCGGCTCGTCGGGCTGGTCGCCGGCGAGAGGCTCGGTGAACGGCTGGATGTCACCTTCGCAGACGGTGCCCACGGCGGGCAGGGTCCCGGTCAGCAGGTAGGTGTCGATGGCATCGGTGGCGCACTTGGAGGTCCCGTATGCGGTGTGTCCCCAGTTGGTGCTGGACAGCAGGCGGCTGTTGGGCAGCAGCTTGGCGGACTCGACGGCCTCGATGTAGTTGGTGGCCGGGTCCCAGTAGTTGCCGACGACGAGTACCGGCGCGGCGGTCCGCTTGGTGAAGGGGCCTCGGTAGGCGTCCTCGTCACGTACCGTCCATGTGTTCGCCGCGCAGGCGGCGGTGCTCCAGGCCCAGGCGCGACCGAAGTACGGGGCTCGCTTGTCGGACTTTGCGGTCAGTGCCGGCCATGATGCGGCGTCCTTGGGGTGCAGGCCGTCGGTGCAAGCGACGCCGGCGAAGGTCTCGAGGCCGTTGTCGTACGGGAAGTCGCGGGCCGGTGCGGCTCGGCGAGCGTCGGCGATTCGCTTGGCCAGGGTCGACCGGGCAGCGGCCTGCCGGGCGGCGGTGACGCTGCCATCGGGGTTGACGGCGTCCCACACCAACGTCGTCAGGCCAATGACCTCCTCGCCCGCGAACGGGCTGTACAGCAAGCCGAGCAGTCCACCGATGAAGTCGGCGTAGGTGATCGTGGAGGTGCCCAGTTCGTCAGTGATGGCGGCCGGCTTGGCCTTCAGTTTCTCGGTGAGAGTCGCGAAGTTCTTCACCGGGTCGCCGGCGGCGAAGGTGCAATGCGTTTCGCCGGCGGTGTCGCAGCGCTTGAGGATCTCGATCAGCGCCTTGTAGGCGCCGTCGGCCGACCGGAGCCGGTCGTCGAGTGTGACGTTGCGGGTCTTGGCGGCACCGGTCCAGTTGACGGGGTTGATGACACCGTCCACGGTGATTGCTCGTACCCGGTCGGGAAACATGTTGGCGTAGTACTGCCCGAGGGCGCTGCCGTAGCTGAAGCCCAGGAAGGTCAGTTTCCTGTCGCCGACCGCACGGCGCAACACGTCCATGTCGCGGGCCACCTCGGCGGTGGACATCGCACCGGACAGCGGCTTGCCGGTGGTGGAGCAGCCGCGCCCCATGGCCTTGGCCGACTTGACGTAGGCGACCTCCTCGGCCTTACCGTAGGGAAAAGCCACGTTGAGACCGGCGTATGCCTTGGTCTGGTCCCCGACCGAGGCGAAGCACCGCACGTTCTGGCTGCTGGCGATGCCGCGGGGGTCGACTCCGACGATGTCGAAACGTTCCAGCACCGATTCGCTCAGGAACTGCGGCGCGGCCAACGCGATCTGAGTGCCCGAGCCACCCGGCCCGCCCGGGTTCACGAACAGGCTACCGATCTTGGCCCGCTGGTTCTTGGCCTTGACCCTCAGTACGGCGATCTCGGTGGTGGCGCCGTTGGGCTTGTCGTAGTCGAGGGGAAGCTTGACGGTGGCGCACTCACCGTGCCCGTAGCAGGGGTACCAGCCGAGTTTCGGAGTCTTCACGCTGTCGACGCGCTTCTTCTCGACGGCGCTGGTCTTGTCCGGAGCCTGCGCCATGGCGGTGGTCGCCGGCGGCTCGATGGGAGCTGCGAAGGCGGGAGGAGCCGCCGATGCAGCGAGGAGCGCGCCGCAGAGTGTGGCTGTCAGGAGACGTTTGGTGGTCGGCATGCAGGTGACCTTCCAGAGGTGGTGGACCCTTTCGCGGCAAGATCATGCATCGTTGTCGATCTTCCGCGGTCCACACTCAAGCGGGTCGAGTGTGAAACCCCCGTGAAGCGCGTTCCCCCCGCCCTGCTGCCGCAGGTGGTGCACCCGCGCAAACGCGCATTGCTATCGGCCCGGAGCGAACAGCGAGGGCTACCGGATCTGCGACCCATGCCCGGCCAGGTGCGACCGAAGTCCCCACCGGTCGGTAGTCATATGGACGAACATCCATGATGATGCCGGGATGGAGCGCTTCACCAACGACGGTTACCGCTTCGACGTCACCGACACCCCCGCGGCCGACGGCGGCAGGACAGGGCGGGCCTGCGTGCTGCTGCACGGCTTCCCCGAGGACCGCCATTGCTGGGACGCGGTGACTCCGGCATTGACCGGGGCCGGCTACCGGGTGCTGGCTCCCGACCTGCGGGGCTATTCCGCTGGCGCCAGGCCGACCTCGCGCCGCGCGTACACACTCTCCCGGCTCGCAGGAGACGTGCTGGCCCTGGCCGACGCGGCCGGCGCGGAGCGGTTCCACGTGGTCGGCCATGACTGGGGCGCAGCCTTGGCCTGGTATCTGGCCGGGCGCCACCCCCGCCGAGTGATCTCGTTGGGCGCTCTGTCGGTGCCCCATCCGGAGGCGTTCCTGCGAGCCCTGGCCGGCAGCAGTCAAGCAGTCCGCTCCTGGTACATGCTCGCCTTTCAAGTACCGGGACTGCCCGAACTGGCGCTGTCACGACGGGGTGGCCGCGCCATGCGCGCGGCCCTGATCCGTACGGGACTGGACCCGGCCAACGCAGGCCGCTACGCCTCCCGGGCGGCCGACCGCGCCGCCATGCGTGGGCCGCTCAACTGGTACCGGGCATTGCCGTTCGGTCTGCGGGACCGGCCCGATCGGATCGACGTGCCGACACTCTTTCTGTGGAGCGACGGCGACCGCTTCATCTGCCGAGCCGCGGCCGAACTGTGCGGGCGTTACGTCGATGGTCCCTATCGGTTCGAGGTACTTGGCGGCGCCTCCCACTGGCTGCCCGAGGAAACGCCCGAGCAGGTGACCGCATTGCTCTTACAGCATTTCGCGCGAGTCGCGAAGTAGCTGATACTGCGCCCGACGGCCGACCCTGCAATGCCGATCGGACTCATTCGCGGATGCCCGCAACTCGGTAGCATCGAGTGCGCTCCGTTCGGCGTGTCAGCGCACTGGGGAAGCTCGGGTGCGTACTCAGCAGCGATCGTGGTGACCCGTCGAGCCGCCGGCAGCTCGGAGCAAACCTCCGCATACGGTGACGCCGGGCGGTCGGGACCTCGACCGCGATGCCCGGCAGGCGCGATTGCCCGCTGGTGGAACGTGTTCTAGTGTTCGGCATGGGAGGCATGCGATGGCGTCGGGGGTGTTGACAGTCCGCGACTTGGCGCGTCGATCTCAGGCGGCGGCCGGGGCCAAAGATCGCGACGGCTGGCTCGGGTTGTTCGCGGCCGACGCGGTCGTGGAGGACCCGATCGGTCCGTCTCCGCTCAGCCCGGACGGTCGCGGACATCGCGGTTCCGCAGCCATCGCCACCTTCTACGACAACGTGATCGGGCGGGTCGATGGGATGCGCTTCGAGATCGAGCGGTCCTACCTGTGCGGCGACGAGGTCGCCGATGTCGGCAGCATCCACCTCACCTTACCGGGAGGACACTCCGTCCAGGTGTGCGGTGTTTTCACCTATCGGAGCGACCACAACGGCAAGATCGCGGCGCTGCGAGCGTACTGGGAATATGGCAACCTCAATTACCGGTCTTGATACTGCAACGCTATTCGAGATGCGGGTGGCACCTGTGTACTTCGCGGCGCCACCTTCCGGGCGGGCTGAGCGCGAGGTCGCACGCGATGCGTTCGCTCCGCCGACCTGCTCGGCTTCACGCGGCAGGCGATACGCGGATGACCACGTACGGCGAACGGGAGTTCTGGCGGCCTGCGATGGCCGACCTCGCGCCCTGCCGCGGAATCTCCGATCAGGACGCCCGTGGCCAGATCCGGACGTGCCGGGTCACCCGTAGGCGATGCCGCTGGGGTGCGTCGAGAATCCGGGCTCGTGGCCGTGGTGAGCGGAGAAGGACGGTGGGGATCAGCCTGAAGCGAGGAGGCAGAACTCGTTGCCTTCCGGGTCGGCGAGGACGGTCCACGGAACATCGCTCTGCCCCAGATCGATGGCGGCGGCGCCGAGAGTCTGCAGTCTGGCCGCCTCGGCCTCCAGGTCGTCGCCTGGGTATGGGCGGATGTCGAGGTGGACACGGTTCCACACGGTCTTCACGTCGGGTGTGCGGAGGAACTGCAGATATGGGCCGACGCCCTTGGCCGAGCGGAGTACCGCGTGGTGATCGGTCACCTTGTGCAGGGTCCAGTCCATGGCCTTGCCCCAGAAGCGGGCCATGGTTCGCGGGTCCGCGCAGTCGACCACTACCGTGGCGATCGGTCCGGTGTCTTGGTAGAGCGAGTCCAGCACGCAGAACTCGTTGCCCTCTGGGTCGGCCATGACCGTCCATGGGACGTCGCCCTGGCCTACGTCGGCGGGTGTTGCGCCGAGATCCTTCAGGCGCGCGACCGTCTCCGCCTGATGGGCCGCCGAGGTGGTGGCGAGGTCGACGTGCACGCGGTTCTTCACCGTCTTGGGTTCCGGGGAGGCGATGAGGTCGAGGCAGACCGCGACGGGGTCGGGGTAGACGAAGCCCTCGGGTTCGAGGTTGGTCACGCCGGGTGCTTCGCTGGAAACGCTCCAGCCGAGCGCCTCCGCCCAGAAACCACCCAGCGCGGAGTCGTCCCGAGCCTTCATGTTGATTTGAACAAGTCGCGTTGCCATGCCGACGATGCTAGCGACAGTCCGGCACATCAAGATCAGCCGTACTGAGGCGACGGGTGCCGGGGCGCCTCCCGCGTCCCACGCCGCGCGGTATCGGCGCTGGTCCGGCGCGGCTCCCTCGACCTCACCAGCGACGTCGTAGGCGGCAGGCGCGGAGCCCCTCAGCCCGGCCGCCGGCCTGCCGATGGGTACGGGAAGAACGACCTACCGTCGCGACGGAGCCTGGAATGAGCGTAATCGGTGCCGGGGTGTCCCCCCTCGGGACGGGACAGAGTCGTGCCGGCGACGCGGCCTCGGCCGCGGCCGAGGCCGTGACAGAGGCACTCGCCGGCCGAGTGCCGGCCGCCGGTGACCTCGTGGTCGTCTTCCCCACCTTCGACCAGGACCCGTACGCCGTGCTCTCCGCCGCCGAGGCGGCCGCGGGAGAGGCGACGCTCGTGGGTTGTTCGTCGTACGCCTCGTTCACCACCGCCGAGCACGTGGAGGCGGGTTGCGTCGCCGTCTACATCCCCGCGCACGGCGCCTCGATCGGCGTCGCGGCCGAGGAACCGCTGGGCGCCGATATCGCCGGCGCCTCCCGCCGCGCCACCGAGGCGGCCCGGGCTCGGGCGGGCACGCGGCACCCGCATTCGGTCCTGATGGTGCTCTCCGACGGCCTTGCCGGTGACCAGCGCGAGGTTCTGCGCGGCGCGTACGCGGTCGCCGGCGCCATGGTGCCGATCATCGGCGGTGCGGCCGCCGAGCCGCTGCGGATGGAACAGACCTATCAGCTTGCCGAGGGACGAGTCCTGCACAACGGCGTGGTCGCCGTCTGGTTCAACTCGCCGTCCCCGCTGGGTGTGGCGACCGAGCACGGCTGGCGGCCGACCGGTGAGAGCATGATCGTCACCCGGGCCGAGGGCAACGTGATCCACGAGATCGACGGGCGACCGGCCCGCGAGGCATATCTGGAGATGCGCGGTTGCGATCCCCGCGACCATGCCGGAATGGCCTTCGCCGGGCTCGTCATGGACCGCCCGCTGGGGTTGCCGAACGCGTCCGGCCGCTTCGACGTCCGGCACATCCTCGACTGCACTCCCGAGGGCGGCCTGGTGATGTTCGGGTACGTCAGCGACTACTCGGTCGTGCAGATCATGGAGAGCGACTTCGAGGAGCTCATCGACGCCGCCGGACGGGCGACGGCCGCGGCCGTCGGACAGCTCGCCGGCCCGCCCCGCGGTGCGCTGGTGTTCAGCTGCACCGCACGTACGGCCCTGTTCGGCGACCGGGTGGACACGGAGGCGAAGGCCGTCTCGTCGGCACTGGCCGGGGCGCCGGCCGGCGGCTTCTTCACGTACGGGGAGTTCGCGCGAGTGACCGGATCGAGCGGATTCCACAATGCCACCGTCGCGGTCCTGGCGTTCTGATGACCGACACGTTCTCGGGGTCCGCCCTTCGGGACGACAGCGATGAACTAGATCGGCTGCGCGAGGAGGTGCGACAACTGCGCGCCCAGATCACCGCGTCGCAGACCACCTCGGCACGTGCGCTCTCCAGGGCCACCCGCCTCGCCCAGGTGGTGAGCGTGCTCGGGCAGCTCACCGATGTGGACGACATCTTCGCGCGGGCCGCCGGCGAGGTGGCCGAGCTGTTCGCCGCCGACATCGCGCTCTTCTGGCTGGTCGGCGACGGCCGCGCCGAGCTGGCCGGCTCCTGGGGTGTCCCGGCGCACGATCTCACGGCCGACACCGCCGAGCTTCCGGACGGCGTGGAGTCCGCCACCGGGGCCGAGCCGCTGGTGTCAGGCTCGGCCGACCGCGTACCGGTACCACCATGGCTGACCCCCTATGACCCGCGGCACGTCGTCTGGGCACGGCTCGCCACCGGCGACGAGACTCTGGGATACATGCTTCTGGTACGCCGCACCGAAGCGCCGTTCGACAGCGCCGACACGCTCGAGTTGAGGGCTGTCGCCACGCGGGTGGCACTCGCCGTGGACAACGGGCGGCTGCAACGCCGCACTCGCGCGCAGTTGCAGCGGCTGCATCGTCTCCACGAGCTGACCGCGAAGCTGGTGGGCATGCTCGACCTGACCGAGGTGGTCCGTGCGATCGCGCGGATCGTCACGGCCGAGGTGCCGGTCGACGGCGCCGCCATCTATCTGCAGCGCGGCACGACGGTCGAACTGGCCGCGGCGGCCGGCGATGCTCCGCCGGCCGGCCTCGATCCGGCGACCCCGGTTCCGGGGGCGCGGGTGCTGCGACTCGGCGCCGGCGGCAAGGAGCTGGGGCTGCTGATGGTGCGCGGTGCTCCACCGGTCGACAGCGAACCCGACGCCCTGCTGCGTCACCTCGCGGACCTCGCGGCGCTCGTCATATCCAAGGCGCTGCTGTTCGAGCGCGTCAGTGATCAGGCGCAGCGAGACCCGCTGACGCGGCTGGCGAACCGCGCACTCTTCATGGAGCGGCTCGAGCAGGCGGTCGCCGACGCGCAGCGCACCGGCGGCTCGGTCGGCGTGATCTTCGCCGACCTGGACAAGTTCAAGGCGGTCAACGACACGTACGGCCACGATGTCGGCGACGCCCTTCTGGTCGGCGTGGCGCAGCGGCTGGCCGGGGCGATCCGTGTCCCCGATCTGCTGGCCCGGCTGGGTGGTGACGAGTTCGTCGTGCTCTGCGAGCAGTTGCCCGGACCGGAGGAAGCGCGGGCCGTGGCGCGGCGCTTGGAGGAGGTACTCACCCCGCCCTTCGAACTCGGCGGCACGCGGCTGCTGGCCGGCTCCAGCTTCGGTGTGGCGGTCACCGACGAGGTGGGCTACGACGCCGAGGCGTTGCTGCGCGCCGCCGACGGGGCGATGTACCGGGCCAAGGGAACCGGCTCGCGCAGTCCGGGATGAGATCAGAACTGCTCGGCTCGCCCTGAACCGCACCGCCGCCGCCCTGGCGGAGAGGCCTCGCGCCCGCGCACGAGCCGAACACGAAACCACCGCGCCCCGACCCAGGTCCTCGGACTACGCCGTCAGGAGGCGAAGGGATCGGGGGGATTCCGGCAGTGGCCCTTGCGCTCACCGGCGTACGAGTCGACCGTTGGCTTGACATTCCGCGATGCCCGGAAAGTGTCGGAGGGCCGGCGGAGGATGTCCAGGAGCACAACGTCGACGGACTCGGCGGCTGCCGAGCCGGGATCGAGGTGGGACATGACCGGGGTACGGATACTGGTGGGCACACGCAAAGGCGCCTTCATCCTCACCGCGGATGGCAAGAGGCAGGACTGGCAGGTGAGCCAACCCCATTTCGGGGGCTGGGAGATCTACCACCTCAACGGCTCCCCGGCCCACCCGGACCGGCTGTACGCATCCCAGTCGTCCGGCTGGTTCGGGCAGGTCATCCAGCGTTCGGACGACGGCGGCAGGTCATGGGAGCCGGTCGGCAACGACTTCGCCTACGCCGGTCCCGTCGGCGACCACCTGTGGTACGACGGAACGCCGCGCCCGTGGGAGTTCAAACGGATCTGGCACCTCGAGCCGGCGCGCGACGACCCGGACACGGTCTACGCGGGCGCCGAGGATGCCGCGCTCTTCCGCTCGACCGACGGCGGTCACCACTGGGAGGAGCTGTCGGGCCTGCGGACCCACCCGTCCGCGCCGCGCTGGCAGCCGGGTGCGGGGGGAATGTGCCTGCACACGATCATCCTGGATCCGGCGAACAGCGAGCGGATCTTCGTCGCCATCTCGGCCGCCGGGGCGTTCCGATCCGACGACGGAGGCACGACCTGGCTGCCGATCAACCGCGGCCTGCGTTCCGAGCAGATCCCCGACCAGGACGCCGAGGTGGGGCACTGCGTGCACCGCATCGCCATGCACCCCTCCAGGCCCGAGGTGCTGTTCATGCAGAAGCACTGGGACGTCATGCGCAGCGATGACGCGGGAGCGTCGTGGCGCGAGGTGAGCGGTAACCTTCCGACCGACTTCGGGTTCCCCATCGCGGTGCACGCACACGAGCCGGAAACCGTCTACGTCGTCCCGATCAAGAGCGATTCCGAGCACTACGTGGCGGACGGGAAGTTGCGGGTGTACCGCAGCCGCACCGGCGGCGACGACTGGGAGCCGTTGACCACGGGCCTCCCCCAGGCCGACTGCTACGTCAACGTGCTTCGCGACGCGATGGCGGTCGACACGCTCGACCCGGGCGGCATCTATTTCGGAACGAGCGGCGGGCAGGTGTACGGCTCGGCGGACGGCGGGGACACCTGGGCCACGCTTGTGCGGGACCTACCGCCGGTGTTGTCGGTGGAAGTCCAGGTGCTGCCGTGATCCGTGTCGTGCTCCCCGCGCATCTGAAGAATCTCGCCCGGGTGGGCAGCGAGGTGCGGCTGGAGGTGACGGAGCCGGTCACGCAGCGCCGGGTGCTGGACGCGCTGGAGGCTCGATATCCGATGCTGCGCGGCACGATGAGGGACCGCACGACCGGGCACCGCCGAGCGTTCATCCGGTTCTACGCCTGCGAGGAAGATCTGTCGAACGAGTCGCCGGACGCGCCGTTACCCGACCCGGTCTTGGCCGGCGCGGAACCTTTCCTGGTCGTCGGCGCCATGGCCGGCGGCTGACCGGCCTCAGGCAGGATGCGCAGTTTCCATGATCGAATCTACCGGAGGCTGCGCACGTCAGCGGTGCCCGCGAAGACGTCGCCGCGACCGGGCAGGCTGCGCCGATCCCACGCCGGCCGGCGAAGATGAGAAACCTTCGTGACAAGTGTTGCCGGGACATTGATCGATGTGTTGCTATAGCCGTGTGCATCGCGCCCGACCGTCAAAGGCGGGCGCACCGGGCTCGACAGAACACACCCATGCCACTTTCCGATCCGGCGTGTGCGAGTCAGAACCGTGACCCGCGTACGCGTCCCGGGCGCTCCGGCCATGGACAGCGGAGCGAGTCGGCCACGCCGGCGACCGCCCCGGCTGTCCACAGCGATCCGGCACCCGAATGGGAGGATGGCATGTCTTTCACGGTCCTGGGGTTAAGCGTGCCGATTGCGGCCGCCGGTCCGGCGGTCGGCGCGGCGCCCGGTTCGACGACGGTCGTCTGATGCGCACCGCCACGTCGCGGCACCGCGGGACTCACCCGTTCCGCTCCCTGCTGGCATGCCCGGTGCGCACCCACGGGCGGATCGCCGTGCTGTCTGCCGTCCTCACGGTGACGGCCCTGCTGCTCAGCGCGGCACCCGGTTCGGCGGCCGAGTCCGGCTGGTGGGTCCCGACCGGTCGGCCGGCGCCGGACTCCCAGGTCAACGTCACGGGCGAGCCCTTCAAGGGAACCGACTCGCAGGGCAGGGTCCGTGGCCTCGTCGACGCGCACGACCACCTGATGTCCAACGAGGCCTTCGGCGGCCGGCTGCTCTGCGGCAAGCCGTTCTCCGAGGCGGGCATCGCCGACGCGCTCAAAGACTGCCCCGAACACTACCCCGACGGCTCGTTGGCCATCTTCGACTACATCATGAACGGCGGTGACGGCCGGCACGACCCCGACGGCTGGCCGACGTTCCGGGACTGGCCGGCCCACGACTCGCTGACCCACCAGCAGAACTACTACGCCTGGATCGAGCGAGCCTGGCGCGGCGGTCAACGGGTGCTGGTCAACGACCTCGTCACCAACGGCGTGATCTGCTCGGTCTACTTCTTCAAAGATCGAAGCTGTGACGAGATGACCTCCATCCGCCTGCAGGCCCGCAAGACCTACGAGATGCAGGACTACATCGATCGGATGTACGGCGGCCCGGGCAAGGGCTGGTTTCGTATCGTCACCGACACCGGCCAGGCCCGCGACGTCATCCGGCAGGGCAAACTCGCCGTCGTCCTGGGAGTCGAGACGTCCGAGCCGTTCGGCTGCAAGCAGATCCTCGACGTGCCGCAGTGCGACAGCGACGACATCGACCGCGGCCTCGACGAACTGTACGAGCTAGGCGTGCGCAGCATGTTCCTGTGCCACAAGTTCGACAACGCACTGTGCGGAGTCCGGTTCGACTCGGGCAGCACCGGCATCGCGATCAACTCCGGCCAGTTCCTGTCCACCGGCACCTCCTGGACGACGGAGAACTGCCCGGGACCCCAGCACGACAACCCGATCGGCAGCAGTACGGACGCACAGTGCAACGTCCGCGGCCTCACCACGCTCGGCGAGCACGCCCTGCGCGGCATGATGAAGCGCAAGATGATGGTCGAGATCGACCACATGAGCGTCAAGGCCGCGGGCCGGACCCTGGACGTTCTCGAGTCCGCGTCGTATCCCGGGGTGATCTCGTCGCACGGCTGGATGGATCTGGGCTGGACGGAGCGGGTCTACCGGCTCGGCGGCTTCGTCGCCCAGTACATGAGCGGCGCCGAGGGATTCATCGCCGAGGCAGCGCGCACCAAGGCGCTGCGTGACCGGTACGGGGTCGGCTACGGCTTCGGCACCGACATGAACGGTCTGGGTGGCTGGCCGGCGCCCCGCGGTGCGGACGCGCCGAACCCGGTCCGGTACCCCTTCCGCAGCGCTGACGGCAGCGCCGTCCTCGACCGGGCGACCACCGGCGAACGCACCTGGGACCTCAACACCGACGGCGCCGCCCACTACGGCCTGGTTCCCGACTGGGTGGAACAGATCCGGCTGTTGGGCGGGCAGGAGGTGGTGGACGACCTGCTGCTGGGCGCGGAGTCGTACCTGCGCACCTGGTCCGGGTCGGAGCGCCACGCTCCCGGGGTCAACCTGGCCGGGAACGCGGCCGCGTCGGCCAGCTCCACGGAGTGGAATCCGTTCACCAGCTACGCGCCCGGCCGGGCCGTCGACGGCGACCCGGCGACCCGCTGGGCAAGCGGGTGGAGCGACGACCAGTGGTTACGGATCGACCTCGGGTCGGCCCGCGTCGTCCGCAGCGTCACCCTGGACTGGGAGCACGCCTACGGCAAGGCGTACCGTATCGAGGTCTCCACCGACGATCGCACCTGGCAGACCGTGTGGTCCACGACGACCGGCGACGGCGGCCTGGACACGGCCCGGTTCACCGCGACCTCGGCCCGCTATCTGCGCGTCCACGGGGTGCAGCGCGGCACCGGCTGGGGGTACTCCCTGAAGGAGGTCGGCGTATACGGCGGGTGAGGATTGCCGGCGCAAGGTCGGTGGCCTTCGGTCCGGTGATGTTCGGGTGAGGTAAGGGTGGCGTTCGGGTGAGGTTCGTTCCCTGCCCCGACGGACCGATGCGCTCGGAACACGAGTCCACGAAGTCTAAGGTGAGGCTTCCTCATCGAGCTTCGTGGAGGCGAACGATGCGTATGACTGCCCTATCCGCACTATGAGCGATTCGAGGCCCACGCCGCTTCCGTCGGGTCCGCATCCGGGTTCGCCCTGGCAGCCTTCTCCGCCTTCTCCGCCTCCTCCGCCTGGGGACCACCGTCTCGGCGCTCCCAGAGGACCGGTCCACGGCCCCGGTCCCGGCCCGCAGCGCACCCGCAGGCGCGGTCGGCGGACGATCCTGGCGGCCGCGCTGGTGGCCGGACTGCTCGGCAGCATCGCGCTCGCGCCCGTCGTGTTCACGAAAGCGCGTCATCTCGTCAACGACGCCCTGGGCCGGCGCGATCCCATCGCGTTGTCCGACGGCGTGACACTGCGGGTGTTGCCGTTCATGGCGACCGCGTACTCACCCGACGGGCGCACCCTGGCTGTCTGGGGCGATGGCGGCATAGAACTGCGGGATGCCGAAACCGGCACGGTTCGGAACGTCCTGCGGTTCGCCGGCAGCAGCGACCGGCGGTCGACTGTTCGTGAGGTGGACTTCGCACCGGACGGCAGCACCCTGGCGGCGGTGCTGAACAACGAGCAGACGATCCAGATCTGGGATACGAAGACCGGCACATCGCGCACCGTGATCAAGGTTCCGGTCACCAACCTCCAGAACCTTCTACCGCTACGCGTCAGCGACCTCGTGTACTCACCCGACAGCCGTACCATCGCCGCCACCGGCGACCACCTACAGCTCTGGGACGTGGCCACCGGCGCGCAACGCCACCGAATCGACATCGCGGCCCGAGCCGCGGCCTTCGCACCGGACGGCCGTACCATCGCCGCGGCAGGGCATCGCCAGGGCGGTATCTGGAACGTCGCCACCGGCGCCCAGATACACCCCTTGGTTCCGGCCGAGGGATGGTTCGACTGGACGGTCAGGTTCACGCCCGACGGACGAACCGTCATCACCGACGGCAACGTGCTTCGCGCCTGGGACCCCACGACAGGCTCTCTGCGGTGGTCCACATACGGGGTGAACCCGGTCTACGCCCCGGACGGGAACCTCCTGGCGGTGACCGACGTCGACAGCGTCTGGCTGTGTGATCCGGCGAGCGGCAGAAGGCTCCGTGAGCTACCCGGCCTGACCGGTCTGCTGGTGTGGGGCGGCGCCTACACACAGGTGGCCGAGGTTGTCTGGGCCCCGGACAGCCGCACCCTGGCGGTCAGGCACACCGGCGGCCAGAAGTCCTGGAACAGCACTCCGCAGGTCTGGGACGTCGAGACCGGCACCGCACTGCAGGTACTCAAGGGTCACACCGACGATGTCGACGACCTTGCGTACGCCCCGGACGGCCGCACCATCACCACCGTCAGCCAAGACGGGACGACGCGGATCTGGCAGGCGACGCCATGACCGGGTACGCAACTCCTCCGGTCGATCCAGAAAGAGGATTCGTGTCCGCCCCGGTTGCTTTCGCGCTGCGCAGCGGGCGCTGGCTGTTGATCCGCCACCTGCTCACCACCACGGTCACGATCCTGGTCGTGATGGCCGCATGGGCTGTCGCCAGCGCGCCCATCGTCGCGGTCTTCGCCCTCGACGACGCCTTCTCTGCCTCGGAGTATGCCGGAGCCGCTCTGGTGGTGGCCGGCTCCGTGTGCGTGGCGACCCTGGCGGTCGCGCCCCTCGCCGTGGGTCTGGAACGGCTCGTCCTGCGTGGCGGCCGAGCCCGGACAGCGATGGCGGTGCTCCTGCCGATCGCCTTGTTCGTGGCGATAGCGGCGTGTGTCCTCGCCATGGTCAAGCTCGTGGAGTCGCATGCGGCCTATCTCGCCTTCGCCCTCGCGGCCTTCCTCATGTTCCTGCTCGCCATCTACTGGCCGACGTTGTGGATGCTCAACGTCGCCAGTTGGGTTCTGCGCCGACTCCGCCACGCCCAGCGAATCCGGCGCTTCGACGAGCGCGGATCCGGGACCTGAAGCTCGTGAGCCGGCTGGAGTTCGGCTCGGGGGCAGTAGCGATGCGATACGAGCCGAGAAGGTAGCCATCGGGCCTACCGGCCCGAGCCGGCAACGCCATGGGACCTTCGCGGTTCTTGAGCGCCCACGTCGGCGCCGCTCTGCTCGGCAACCTCCTGCACGTGGTGGACGCCGGGAACGGCCGCCTGGAGTGGGCGGAGCTGCTGTTGTCGCACCTGCGGGGATGACGGCGGGTCGGGCAACTCCACGGTCTCGATGCTCGGGTGGACGGCGGCGCTGACGCTGGTGGGCGCCGCGGCCTTGCACCCGTCGATGACGCACACCGCCGGGCAGGTGCCGGCAAAACCGGCCGCGGTGTCGCCGCTCCGTCTGACCCTGTACGTGCTGCTGATCGTCACCAGCGGGGTGCTGGCCGCGTACACGCTCACCAGAGTGCCGCGCCATCAGGGCGCCGTCTCCGTCTTGCACGTCGTCATACCGGTCATCCTGCTCTGCGGTATCGCCACAGTCGCCACCCTGCACACCGTCCTCGACGACCCGGGCCGGGGTTCCGGCGGTGTCGTCGGCTCGGCCGAGGCATCGCCTGCGCCGGCCGGCCTGTAGACCAGCGGCTGGAGTCCGGGCCACGACCTCGCCGCGGCCCGGGCGCGTTGTCGGCGTGTCAGGTCTGCTCGGCGCGGCCCGTCCGCCAGTAGCCCATGAATGCGACGGCTCGGCGATCGAGGCCGCGATCGGCGACGAGATACCGCCGCAAGATCTTGATGACTCCGGCCTCGCCGGCCAGCCATGCGTAGATGCCGGTCGTGGCCGGCGGTGCGTCCGGCACCTCCCAGAGGATGCCGGCGTCGATGTCGACGTCGTCGATCGCGTCGTGGCGGGGCGTTGCCGGAGCGGGCGCCAGTCGTTCGGCCGCTGCCTGGACGCCGGGGATGAGCAGGGTGCCGTGTGCGGCATCCCCGCGGGCGAGCCAGGTGGTCCGGATGCCGGCCGGCGCTTCGAGGGCGAGCGCGTCATCGGTGTGCGGCACTTCGAGGACCACCTCGCCGCAGGCGGTGGGTGGTAGTCCGGCCAGGATGGAGGCGATGGCGGGTACCGCGGTCTCATCACCGGCCAGCAGCAGCGCCTCGTGGTGCGGTGGGTGGAACGTGACGCCGCCGTGGTCGCCGGGGAAGCGGGCATCCGGGCCGATCAGCCTCATGGGTTCGCCGAGCTGGGCGCGGTTGGCCCAGCGTGAGGCCGGTCCGCCGTCGCCATGCAGGACAAGCTCGACGTCGACCTCACGGCGGGCGGGACGCACGGCGCTGACGGTGTACGTACGCAACGGGGCCTGACGCTGCTGCGGGAGCGCACGCCAGAGCGGGTACCAGTCCGGGCCGTCGGGTAGGTCGTCGTAGCCGCCGACCGGCGCCGGAAGGACCAGCTTGATGCGCTGGTCCCGCCCGTTGTCGGCGAAGGCGTCCAGGTCGGCGCCGGTGAACGTGACGCGCAGGAACGACGGGCTGAGCCGCCGCAGGTCGCCGACCCGGACGCGGAAGAAGCGGTACGGCGTATCGACCGTCACCTGTGGACCCTCTTTCAGTCTGATGTCTATCCGCCCGCCGGCCGGACGCGGGAACGCCACAGCAGCCAGACGAAGTACGGGGTGCCGATCATGGCCGCGACGAGACCGGCGGGGATCTGGGCGGGTGCGATGACGGTGCGTCCCACGGTGTCGGCGAGACTGACCAGCAGGGCACCCAGCAGCGCCGCGACGGGCAGGACCCGACTGTGCCGGCCGCCGACGAGAGCACGGGCGGCGTGGGGTGCGACCAGCCCGACGAAGCCGATGACGCCGACCGCCGAGACGGCGGTGGAGGTGAGCAGCGCGGCGGCGGCCAAGGTGAACAGGCGGGTGCGTTCCAGCCGGATGCCGAGCACCCGGGGGGTGTCGTCGTCGAGAGCGAGCAGGTCCAGCCGCCGGGTGACGCCGGCCAGAACCGGGGTGATGAGCAGCAGCGCCACCGCAACCGGGGCCACCTGGACCGCGGTACGGCCGTACGTGGATCCGGACAGCCAGGTGAGCGCCTTGCCGGTGTTCCACGGGTCGGTGGAGATGATGATGAACGTGATGACGGCGGTGCCCGCGGTGAACACTCCGACACCGACAAGAATGAGCCGGTCGGAACTCAACCCACCGCGCCACGCCAGCGCGTAGACCAGAGCGAAGGTGAGCAGCGCGGCGAGGCCGGCGACCGCCGACATGGCCCACACCCCGGCGAGGGGGACGTAGGTGAGCAGCGCGACCGCGCCCACGCCGGCGCCGGCGGTGACGCCGAGGATGCCGGGCTCGGCGAGCGGGTTGCGGCACACGGCCTGCACCGTGGTGCCGGCCACGGCGAGCGCGGCCCCGGCGAGCAACGCGGCGAGCACGCGGGGATAGCGCTGGTCGAGCACGTACGTGACCGCCGGGCCGGCCCGTCCACTCACCCAGTTGGCGACGTCGCCGGTGCGCAGCAAGGTGTCGCCGGCGAGCACGCCGAGCAGGGTAGCGCCGGCGAGTCCGGCGACACAGGTGACGACGACGACGCGGACGACGGCGGCCGAACGTACCCGGGCCAGGGCGCTGGTGCCGGCGGCAGGGTTCGGGGCCGTGTCGCGGTGCCGGCGGGCGAGCCAGACCAGCATGGCCGCACCGAACAGCGACGTGACGACCCCGGTGGGTACGTCGACGCCGGCCTGTCCGCCGAGGAACTGGCGCAGCAGGATGTCGGAGCCGAGCACGACGATGATGCCGGCCGCGCCGGAGAGCGGCATGAGCAGCCGATGCCGGTGCAGGCCGGGCGCGAGCGGGGCAAGCAAGCGCACGATGACCGGCGCGCACAGGCCGACGAAGCCGACCGGGCCGGCGATGGTCACCGCGGCGGCGGACAGCAGCACGGCCAGCACGGTGCCTGCCATCCGGGTACGGCGCACGTGCAGGCCGAGCACGGTAGCGGTGTCATCGCCCAGAGCGAGGATGTCGAGCCGGCGGCCGATGACCAGGCAACCGGCGACGCCCAGCGCGATGACCGGCGCCATGTGGGCGACGGCGTGCAGATCGCTCTGCACCAGGGTGCCGTTGCCCCAGGCGTAGAAGCCGACGGTCTCGCGCTGGAACAACAGCATGAACAGCACGGTCAGCGCATTGAGGGCGAACGCGGTCGCGGAGCCGGCGAGGATGAGCCGGGCGGGACCGGACGTGCCGCCGGCCGACAACATCAGCACGAATCCGGCGGCGGCGAGCCCGCCGCAGAACGCCAACCCGCCGGCGGGCAGGACCGGCAGGGCGAGGCCGAACGCGGCGGCGGCGACCACCGCGAGGTGGGCGCCGGCGTTCACGGCGAGGGTGTCCGGTGACGCGAGCGGGTTGCGGGCCAGCGATTGCAGAGTGGCGCCGGCAACGCCGAGCGCGAGCCCGACCGCCAGCCCGGCGAGCAGCCGGGGCAGGCGGGCCGCCACCAGTACGCGGGCCGTGTCGGCGTCGCCCCCGCCGAAGAGCAGCCCGAGCAGCTCGGCGGCACCGATGTCGCTGGTGCCCTGGGTGAGATGCACGGCCGCGAGCAGCAGCACGACGGCGACCGTCACGACCGTCAGCACCAGGACGCGGGCCACCCGCACCGGCGCCGGCGCGGGTGGGGCCAGCGCGGGTGGGGCCGGCGCGGTGACCGGCCCCAGGGGCGCCTCGACGATCTGGCTCAAGGGGCGTAGACCTTGACGAGCTGGTCGAGGTACTGCTGGCAGGACAGCGGCCCGCCGAAGGTCCAGATGCCGTTGGGCATCTTGTGCATCTGGTTCTTCTGCACGAACGGCAGGGCCTTCCAGATGGCGTTCGCGCCCAGCCCGTCGGCGAAGACGTCGGTGCCGTCCGAGGCGTTGTAGAAGAAGTGGACGTCCTTGTCCTTCAGCGCGTTGAGCCCTTCGACGTCGGTCTGCCCCAGACCCCACACCCCGTCGACCTTGCCGGCCCAGGCGTTCTGCAGTCCGAGCGCGATGCCGACCTGGGACACCAGCGCACCCTGTCCGAACATCCGGATCGAGATGGTGCTGCCTTCCTTCCACCCGTCGGCGATCGCGAAGTGCCGCCCGGCCGCGCCGGCGTCGGCGATCTTCTTCTTGCCCGCGGCGAGTGCGGAGTCGAAGTCGGAGAGCACCTGCTTCGCCTTGTCGGTCTTACCCACCGCGGTCGCGATGAGGGTGAAGTCCTCCCGCATGCGGGTGAGGTTGCGGGCGGCGTCGCTGCCCTTGGTGACCAGCACCGGCACGAACTTCTCGAGCTGCGGCGCGAGCGTCGCGGCGGCGTCGGAACCCATCACGACGAGATCGGGCTTGAGGGCGGCGATCGAGTCGACGCTCGGCTCGCCGCGGGTGCCGACGTCCTTGACACCCGCGTCGAGCTTGACCGCGGTGTTCCAGGTGGTGAAGCCCTTGACGTCGGCGACGCCGACCGGCGCAACGCCGAGGGTCGCCAGCATCTCGACCTCACCCCACTCCAGCCCGACGACCTTGGTGGCCGGGGCCGGGAGGGTGACGGCCTTGCCGCGGCTGTCGGTGAACGTGACCGGCCCACCGCCGGCCGCGGCCGCACTGCTACCGGCGGCGGGATCCTCGGTGGTGCCGCAGCCGGTCAAGAGCAGGCCCGCCGCCAGAGCGGAGGCGGCAAGGATACGGAATCTCGTCATGAAGGTGCGCTGCCATTCGTGGAAGGGTGGGTGAAGACGGTCGAGGGACGGCGGGTGTGCCGCCCGACCGGGCGGGTGGTCACCAGGCCGGTATCCGGCTCGGTGAACACCTCGACAGGGATGCCGTAGGCCGTGCTCAGCCGCTGCGGAGTGAACACCTCGACGGGGTCGCCGCTGGCCAGCACCGCGCCACCGTGCAGCAGCACGACCCGGTCAGCGACCGCGGCGGCCTGGTTGAGGTCGTGCAGCACGACGCCGACCGCCACGCCGTGCTCCTCGGCGAGATCTCGCACGAGGTCGAGGATCTCCACCTGGTAGCGCAGGTCGAGGTAGGTGGTGGGCTCGTCGAGCAGCAGCACGCGCGTGTCCTGCGCCAGGCAGGTCGCCAGCCACACCCGTTGCCGCTCACCGCCGGACAGCTCATCGACGGCACGCCCGGCCATCGGCCCAACGCCCGTGACGTCCATCGCCCAGGCGACGGCGCGCGGTCCGTCGGGGTCGTCGCCCCGCCACCGGCCGCGGTACGGGTGGCGGCCGTATCCGACCACGTCCTGCACGGTGACCCCGCTCGGGGTGGGCCGGCTCTGCGCGAGCAGCGTGACCCGCCGCGCGAAGTCCCTGGCCGACATGGCCAGCGCCGACGTGCCGTCGGCGAGCAGCACACTGCCGCTGGCCGGGCGATGCAGGCGGGCGAGGGCACGCAGCAGCGTCGACTTGCCGCTGCCGTTCGGACCGACGAGCGCGGTCACCGCGCCGGCCGCGAGCGTGATCGACGCGTCGTGAACGACCGGCTTGCCGTGGTATCCCAGATCCAGGCGGTCACCACGCAGACCCACCGGCACGTCATCAGCACTGAACACGGCGGTTAGGCTAGCCTAACCTTTGCTGGTGTCAAGCAGCGGCTCCCTCCTGACCTGGGACGGCTCGCCCGGCCCGCGGCCCCGGAACTCACGGCCCGGTCCTGGGAGTACCGCGCCGGCGGTCAAGGACGCCCGACGCGGTCGCCTACCTCGGTCCGCGACGAGACGCCCAGCTTCCGCAGGATGTTCGAGACGTGAACGGCGGCGGTCTTCGGTGAGATGTAAAGGCGCCGGGCCAGCTCCGTGTTGGTCAGCCCGTCGCTGATCAGCACTGCCACTTCCCGCTCGCGGGGTGTCAGGGCGGTCGGACCGGTGACCGCGGGCGCCGCGTCGGCCGGCGCCATGCCAAGCTGGGCGCGGACCTGGGCGAGTTGGGTCACCCGCCATCCACGCCAATCGGCCAGCAAGGGTACGGCCGCCTCCACCTGCGCGGTGGCCTCCTCCCGCCGGTCGTCCGCGAGGAGACAGCGCGCGGCGTATATCCGTACGCAAGCGCGAACCGCCGGCTCGAGAATGTGCGCGTCAGTGATGGACAGGTACCGCGCCAGCGCCTCGGCGTGCCGGCCGTGCGCCTCCGCGATCTGGGCGTCGACGAGCGTGCGGTAGGCGTCCCAGACGTCGGCGTCGAGCAGCGCTGCGGCCATCTGGTCGAGCCTGTGCGTCGGTATGCCGACGTCCAGCGCGGCGGAGATCAGGTCGTGGGCCTGTTCGCCGCTGCGCCACGTCTGCTCGGTCAGGGCCGCGAAGAGTTCGTCCAGCGTCTCCTCGGCACGCGCGAGGTCGGCGCGGCGGCAGGCGAGGTGGAACGCGAGGCCGGGAATCGTGGTCGACGGGTTGTCGGGCAGCGCTGCCAGGTCGGTGATGAGCCGCTCGACCCGGTCCAGCTCGCCGGCCTCCAGGTAGAGCCCGGCGAGGAACTGCCCGTGGTAGTCGGCCCAGCGGCCCCGGCGCTGATAGCTACGGTCCTGCTCGCGCCCCTCCTCCAGCGCAGCGATCGCGGCGCTCAGGTTGCCGGCCCGCACCGCGAGCCGGGCCCGGCCCTGGAAGTACGTGGCCACCGCGAGCGACTCGAAGCCGGCTCGCTCGGCGTCGACCCGCATCCGTTCCAGAGTTGCGGCGTGCTCGACCGGTGAGGTGGGTGGCTCGCCGTGCATCAGGACGTTGAGGGCACGGGCGGCCAGCACCCACTCGCCCGCCTTCTCGGCCTCGTCGACGAGGGTGGACAGGATCTTGCGGCCGTCGGCGGCGGTATGAGGGCGCTCCAGGAGCGTCGAGCCCTTCTCGATCAGCGCGGCCAGGCGTACGGTCGGCAGGTCGAACTCGTCTGCCAGCGCCAGCGCGCGCTCGGACCAGTGCAGCGCGGCGTCCAGGTCATCGCGCAGGTACGCCGACTGCGCGATCGCGGTCATCGCCCGCGCCTGGTCGGCGCCCGGCGGCAACTGCGCGATCAGGGTCCCGATGTCGTGGGTCAGGGTACGCATCTCGTCGGTCTCGCGGGACTCCCAGGCGATGCGGACCAGGAGGTACAGCGACTCGGCCCGGTCGGTCATGGTGGTGGCGAGATCACGCCATCGCCGGCCGTACCGCAGAGCGTCGTCCAGCAGCCCGGCCAGCCACGCCGCTCGGGCCGCGGAGGCAAGCAGGTCGGTGTCGTCGGGCACCTCGTCGAGGCCCATCTCCGCCAACTGCAGGGCCTGGTAGGCGGAGCCGATGGAGAGGTAGAGCTCGGTACCGCGGCGGGCCGCCGCGATCATGTCGTCGTACCGGCCGGCGCCGCGGGCGTGGTGCGCCACCATGGCCGGGTCGGAGGCGCCACCGCTCAGGAGTACGTCGAGCGCCGCCTCGTGGAGCCGGCGGCGCTGCCGGCCGAGCATCTGGTCGGCGATCGCCTCACGGACCAGCGCGTGCCGGAACGCGAACTCGTCCTCGCCGGACTCGACCAGGACGCCCCGGGTGACCAGGTCGCGCAGCACGGCGATGAGCTCGTCCTCGCTCGCACCGGTCACATCGGCGAGCAGGTCGAACGGGATACGGTGCCCGAGCACGGTGGCCGCCTCGACGATGCGGCGGCTGACCGGGTCGAGGTCGTCGACCTGGCGACGGAGCACCTCGGCGAGGCTCCACGGCAGCGGCTGCTCGACCAGCGCCTCCACATCGGAGCTGGGCAGCGCACGCAGCAGTTCCTCCAGGAAGAACGGGTTGCCGCCGGTGCGGTGGTGCAGCGCCGTCACGGCGCGCAGCGGCGCCGGAGCGCCGGTGGCCGCCGCCAGCATCGCCGCGGTCTGCGAGGGGGTAAGGCGATCCAGCCGTACGTGGGTGACGGTGTGCCGGCGCTCCATCCGGGGCAGCAGGCCGGCCACCGGTTGGCGGCGGGTCACCTCGTCCGGCCGGTACGTCCCGATGAGCAGCCGCGGCCCGCGCTGGTCGGCGATCCGCTCGAACAGCGCCGCGCTCTCCGAGTCGGCCCAGTGCAGATCCTCGAAGACGATGACCGCGGCGCAGTCGCCGATCAGGTCCGCCAGGATGGCCAGACCGGTGTGGAGGCGCTCGACCGGGCTGCGCCGCGGGTCCGCGAGCACCGCCAACTGCTCCTCGTCGACCTCCGGGCGGCCGTCGATGGCGTCCAGGAGCACCTCGTACGGCCGGGACAGCGAGCCGGGCTCCGCCTGCCCGACCAGCACCACGGTCTCCGCCGGCACGGTTGCCAGCAGCTCGTGCACCAGCCGGGTCTTTCCGATGCCCGGCTCGCCCGCGATGATCGCGACCGCCGGCTCGTGCGCCGAAGCGAGCTGCGCCAGCCGGCGTAGCTCGCTCTCCCGCCCGATCATCACCGGGCTGGCACCGCCGCGGATGGTTCGCACGACGCCAGGGTACCGGTGGGCCGCGCCCGGACCGCCGAGGCGTGACGGGCCCGGCAGGCCCGAAGGGCCCGGAGGGCGCTGGAGAGCAGGCGCCTCCTGTCGGCCTCGGCGATCAACTCACGGTGATGTTGGTTCGCCAGAGCCAGCGTCAGGTCCGGGTGCAACAACATGGCTTGTCTCCTTGTCAACCGTTGATGGATCAATCCTCGGTCGACGAGCGAGCCGCCACATCGGAAGCGCTTACCTATCTTCGCTGGTCAGGTGGGTTTAGCAGGGTGCGCGGACCACCTAGGCATACCTAGGCACCCAAAGGTCCAGCGTTACCGTGGCGATGCGGTCCGGGCGCCGTCGCCTGTGCGGGCCGCACGGGTGATGGCGGCGGCGAGCAGCAGCCCGAGGACCGCCGCGCCCAGCCGACGGGCACCAACGACCCAGATGCCGATGTCGTTGCCCGCAAGCCTGGCCGAGCCCACGGCCAGTGTCACGCCGGACAGCACGGCCGCCGGCCAGAACACGAACGGTCGAGCCGCGAGAGCGGGCGCCGGTCGGTGCCACGCGACCGGCAGCCGGCGCCGACCGATGTGGACGATGAGGGCCACCGTGACCACCACCCCGACAAGTTCCGACAGCGGATGTACGACCCGCCACCAGGGCAGGGTCGCGAAAGCCGACCGGGAGGACGTATGCGGCACCTGCCGACCGGCTGACCGAAGGCGTCCGGATCGGCGTCCCGGTGACGCCGCTCCGAAGCCGGTGCGGACCGGTGGCCGCGGCATGGGGCAGCGGATGGGGCAGCGGCCCGGCCCGGCCAGCCGCTATCCTTCAGCGCCCGCCGATGCCTGGTGGGCAGCGAAACGAAAGAGAGTCATGACCCAGTACGCGCCCTACAGTCAGCCGTCGCCGACGTTCGTGTCCTACAGCACCGCCAGGTCGCTTCGCGTCCGATCGATCGTCGCGATCTGCGGGCTGGTGACCGTCATGGTGGCGACGCTGGCCAGCGCCGGCATCCTCTGGTACGCCCTGGAAGTCGCCGCCACCGCGATCGAGACCAACGAAGACCTTGACCGGGCCGAGGCCCTGCTGACGGGGCTCGCCCTGCTGGCCGTAGCCCTCACGGTCTGCTCCATGCTCTTCGCGGGGATCGCGTTCATCTCCTGGCTGCACCGTGCCCGCAAGAATCTCGACGAGTTCGGCGTCCCCACCCTGCGATGGGCCCCGGGCTGGTCCATCGGCGGCTGGTTCGTGCCCCTGGCCAACCTGGTCATTCCGCTCCTCGTCGTCAACGAGATCGACCGCGAGTCCGAGCGCCGCCTGATGGAAGGCCGAGGCTGGCCGGCCGGCGGCCCGCGGCGTACGTGGTTCGCCCTGTGGGCGACGCTGTGGACGGCGTTCCTGATCCTCGACCGGGTAACGAGCGTGATGCCGTTCGACGATCCCGACGACCCCGTCACGATCGCCATCACCGTGATAACAGCCGCCGTCGCCATCGGCGCAGCGATCAGCGCCATCTTCCTCATCCGCCGGGTCACCAACTTCCAGGAGCAGATCCTGCAGGGCGCCGTCACGCCGGACGTCATCGCCGGAGCGCCCTATTCATCACAGCTCGGCGCTCCCGCAACCTGGCCCACCACCCCGGGCGCCCCCACCGCAGCGCCGTTCCCCAGCGCCCCCACAACGGCGTCCGATGCGTGGGCAGGCGGCGTGGGAGTCTGGGATGGTCGGCCGCAGGTCAGGCCCGTGAGACCTGCTCAGGCTCCGCAGTCTTCGACAGGAGAGAGCCGCTAAGCCGGACGTTCCGGACCGGCTTGTGCCCTCGCCTCGACTGCGAGGTCAACGGGCCGGTTGGCCGCCGACCAGCAACAGTGACTTGCCGACCGTCGCCCGCGCGGCTAGTGCTCGGTGAGCGTCAGCGGCCTGGTCCAGTGGGAGGGTCGCGCCGATCGCCGGGCGTAGGCGTCCCTGCGCGGCCCGTTCCAGTGCCAGGCCCAACAGTTCGCGCACGGTCTGCTGGTCCGGCCGGCCGTCCAGGAGCGGAGTGAGCACCCGTACGCCGCGGCGCGCGGCCTCCTCGCGGTCGGGGGCGGCGAAGCCGTCAGCGGTGCCGTAGGTGACGAAACGGCCGCCGTCGGCCACCGCGTCGAAGGCGACCGTACCCAGGCGGCCACCCGCCCCGTCGTAGACCAGCGCGGCGCCGCCACCGGTCGTCTCACGTACCCGGTCTATCCAGTCCGGCCGCGTGTAGTCAACGGCGACCTCCGCACCCAGCTCGCGGGCCAGGGCCAGTTTGGCGGTGCTGGACGCGGCGGCCACCACTTGCGCTCCGGCGTCGGCGGCTAGCTGCACCAGCAGTGATCCGGCTCCGCCGGCAGCCGCTGCGACCAGCACCCATTCGCCTCTCTGCGGCGTGCCCAGCCGGTCCAGGTTGAGGGCGGTCACACCGTCGTGCACCAGCGCCGCGGCCGCCTCGATGGCTAACCCGTCCGGCACGGCCGTGATCTCCTCGACGTCCGCGAGGACTCGTTCGGCGTAGCCGGTGCTGGTCCGTACGACCACCTGCCGGCCGACCCATGTCGGGTCGACCCCGTCGCCGGTCTGCACCACCGTGCCCGCTCCCCCACCACCGGGCACGTATGGCAACGTGCGCGGGAAGAAGTCCTGTCCCCAGCCGCCGCGCAGCAGGGTGTCCAGGAAAATGACGTCCGCTGCTGCCATACCGACGACAACTTGCCCTGGTCCGGGCACCGGATCCGGGACCTCCGCGAGTGACAGCACTTCCGGACCGCCGAACGTAGCCACTTGGATCGCACGCATGTGTAGCGCCCCTCACGTGAGACAACATCGCGACCAGTGTTCAAGCTGAACCTTGATTGAGGTCAACATGCACGCTCAGGTGCGCCCATCTGCCGGCGGCGCGGATGAGAGCCCGCTCAGGCACGAAGGGCGCGCACCGCTGTGGAGGACACCGTCGCCAATCCAGTGCGCGCCGGCACCAGAAGCGTCGTGATACCCAGTTCTTCATTCATCGCTGCCAGCTGATACTCGTGTCGAAGATCGGTGGGGTTCCGGATGCCGCGGACGATCACGCTGGACCGGTGCTCATGACAGAACGCCGCGGTCAGGCCCGCCCATGCCGTCACCGCCACATTGCTCCAGTCCTCTGAAAGCCGGCTGCGAAGGGCCGCCACCCGCTGTTCCTGCGTCGCAGTTGGTTGCTTCTCGCTGTTCACCGCTACGAGCACAGTGACCCGGTCGAACAGGTGTCTCGCCCGGTCGACGACATCCATGTGCCCGGCCGTGAAGGGGTCGAAAGTTCCCGGGTAGACGGCATGCGAGCCGTGCCGGCTGCTCCACGCTGGCTCGGACATCGATGCAGGTTAGCCGTGCCGATGCGGCAGCACCGGCACGGAGGGACAAAGGTCACAAGATCAATAGCACTCCGTGCGCCAGAGACCCAACTCACGGACCGAACCACCCGCAAGGCGATCTCGTCGCACAGATCTGCCACCCCGTAGGCCCTTGGACACGTGGCGCGCCGGTGCAATCATCGCCCGCATGTCGATCTATGGGCGGATGCTCGCGTGCTGCGCGGTGCTGGCGTTGGCGGGGTGCGGCGCCACGGAGGCGGTGCCCGACGCCCCGGCGACGAGCACGCCGGCCGTCCCGGCATCGTCCGCTCCCCCGCCGCTCGAGTCGGCGCATGGCCCGACCGGCACGCCGGCACCGCGCCGCAGTGGGGCGTTGCCACCGGTGGTGAACCACGGCCCGCGCAGAGGAAAGCGGGTGGCGTTGACCTTTGACGCCGACATGACCGACGCCATGATCGTTCGGCTGCGGCGCGGCGAGGTGTCCTCGTACGCGAATCTGTCGATGCTGGACCTGCTCGAGAAGCGCAAGATACCCGCGACCTTCTTCGTCACCGGCCAGTGGGCCGAGCAGTATCCGCAGGTGACCCGCAGGCTTGCCGCCAATCCGCGATTCGAACTGGCCAACCACAGCTACGAGCACGCGGCGTTCACCGCCGACTGCTACGGATTGCCCCGGTTGCCGGCCGGCCGGATGACCGGCGACGTCGCCAGGACCTTTCGGGTGCTGGAACCGTTCGGCGGGCGGCAGACCCGGTACTTCCGATTCCCGGGCCTCTGCCACGACAAGGCGGCGCTTCGGGCCCTGGCGCCGCTCGGGGTGACCGTGGTCGACGGCGATGTGGTCAGCGGTGATCCGTTCGCCCGAAGCGCGGCTCCGGTGGTGCAGGCGGTGTTGTCGACCGTGCGGCCCGGCTCGATCGTGATCATGCATGTCACGGAAGCGAACGCCCAGTACACCGACGAGGCGCTGCCGCTCATCCTGGCGGGACTCCAGCGACGCGGCCTGGAGCCGGTCACCCTCTCCGAGCTGTTGGGTGAGCAGCCCGGATGAGGTGAGGCTGGCGGCTCAGTCGGTGCGCTGTCCGACACGGAGGACGCTCAGGTAGCGGCGTGCTGCCCGGTCGCCCATCCGCGTGGCGGGATCCGCAGGCGCGTCCGGCAACCCGGCCGAGCATAGGGACAAATGTTCCGGGGTACGCCTCGCGCACAATCCGGGCGGATTCCGTAGAGTGCCGGCGTGGCCAGCCGTCACGACCAGATGTCCAGATGACCCTGTGTGAAGTCATGGAGGTTTGCATGCTGGGAATGCGAGTGATCGCCGCACTACTTCTTTCCGCCTCGATGATGACGCCGGCACGGATGTCGGCTGCCGGTCCATCCGATGATCAGGTCACCATCGAGAAGCTGACGGTGAATGGCACCGGCTGCCGGGCAGACACGGTCGCGGTCGCGCTGTCGCCCGACAAAGAGGCATTCACCGTGATGTACAGCTCCTATCTCGCTCAGGCCGGCACCGGCGCCAGGAACCAGGATCAACGCCGCACCTGCAGCCTCACCGTGCGGCTCAACGTTCCGGCCACCATGCAGTACGCCATCACCGCCGTGGATTACCGCGGATTCGCCCACCTCGAAGCGGGTGCCTCGGCCAGCCTTTCCGCGCGTTACCACTTCCAGGGTTCCGGTGCGCCGACGTATACCGTGCACTCCTTCGCCAGTGGACTGGACGACATGTGGCAGGTCACCGACTCTGCCAGCGGTGGCCTTGTGTTCAGCTCGTGCGGTCAGGGACGCAAGGTCGACATCGATACCGAGCTACGCGTGAGGGCGGACCGGGCCGACGCACCCACCAGCCACATCACCATGGATTCCACCGACAGCGAAGTCGCCAGCACGTATCACCTCACCTACCGCCACTGCTGACGCATCCCGCTGGAGCCGGCCTACCGTGTGCACTGGGTAGTCGACGGCGGCGAACGGCTCGCACAAGTCGACCCGGAGACGGGATATAGCGAGTAGGCCGCGCCGACTTGCCGCCCAACGTGTATGTCGGCAGGCAGCGAGCCATGACACCCCGGTGGTCGGCGGCGCCCTCGGGGCAGGCGCAGCGTCAGGCCTTGTCGCGGATCCAGGCGACACAAGCCTTGTCGACGGTCTTGAAGGACTTGCCGAAGGCCTGCTCGGACGCCCGGTCGAGGTCGCTGTCCTCGCGCAGGTACAGCCGGACGAAGGTGAAGAGTGCCCGCTCGCCGTACTCGTCGGCGAGGCAGCTAGCGGCGAAGTGACCGAGGCCGTAGAAGGCGTCGGCCTCCTCGCCGTCGGCGTCGTCGGCGAGTGCGTAAAGCGCGATGGAATTCGGGGGCTCGCTGCCGTGCACCGCATCGCGCACGGGCTCGCGGCTCCAGCTTGCGGTGGCCCGCTGCGGATACCAGCCGATGTACTCGGCGATGCCCTCCTCGAGCCACATGCCGCTGCGGCCGGACTCGCTCGGATCCAGCCCGCCGAGGGTCGCCACGTGGCCGAGTTCGTGCTGGATCGTCAGGGCGAGGAGCTCGGGGTCGTCCTTCAGCTCGGCCATGTTCAGCACCACGTCGGTCATCGGGCGGGCGAGCGTCTGCGTGTACCCGACCATCGCCGAGTCGTCATCGCCGCCGTACCAGGTCTTCCACTGCTGGGGGTCGGCCAGGTAGATCCGGTAGTGCCGCTGCAGGTTCCCCACCAGCCCGGCGAACCGGTCGGTGACGGTTGCCGCCCGTTCCGCGATGGGCAGCAGTCGCTTGAGGTGTTTCCGCTCGCCGGGCCCGGCGACCAGCGTGAGCCGTTTGCCGCGGGCGACGAACAACTCGCTCTGCTCCCAGGGCGCGGGCAGCGGAGCCTCGTCGCTCTTCTTCGACGCCACCGACGTGATCAGCACCTGGTCGTCGCGCCAGACGAAGGTGAGTTCCTGGAACACCTCCGGCAGGCTGTCCCAGGTGAGGGAGGCATCGAACACGCAATCGTCGCCGGCCAGGCAGTACTTGATCTGCACGTCCGCCGTGAACGTGTCCTCGCCCTCCTCGGACACGGATTCGGCGTCGACGAGGGGATCGAAGAAGCTCACTCCCAGCGCACGCAGCGACCGGAACATGGTGCGGTAGCGGGTGCGCAGCTCGGGGCGGTCGGGATCGACCACCGCCAGCCAGGAGATCTCGTCGTCGGTAAACAGCGCCTGCGCCTGGAGTTGCAGGATGGCACTCAACGACCCTTCCGGGGAGGCCGGGAGGGGCTCGGCGGACCCGGCGACGAATTCGGCCCGTTCGTCGCGCGGCTCGCGCTGGGCGACGTAGGCGGCCCCGCCTCCGACGGCGAGCGCGGCGGCCAGGGCGAGCACCCCGCCGGCCCACCGGCGCTTGCCGCGGCGCCGCGGCTCGGCGGGCAGGTCCGGCTGCTCGGCAGAAGGCACGGGAGCGGGGAGCGGCGCATCGGCGATCACCTCCGCCGGATCCGGCACACGCGGTGAGGGCACGAATGCCGGGGCGCCGGGCCCCGCCGCTGGGGTGATGACGTCGTCTCCGTCGGGCACAGCCACTCCTTGAAGATTCTTCTCCTATCGCGGGCTCATCCTTCCAGGCGAGTCCCACCCGCGCAGTCCCGAAAAAGGGGTCGCCAGCAAGGTCATCCGGAGGTTGCCGGCCCATCCATGGAGCGTGAGCGGGCCGGCGCGACCTGCCTACCCTTCGCGCGGGTGAGCCGGCGGATCGTCGGGGTGATGCCGGGAGGGTCCACGCCGGTGATCGGGGCGGCTCGCCTCCGACCGGGGTGCCCGACCCCGCGCCGCCGGCGGCGAGCCGCGCCGGCGGATCAGCCGGCCTGGCCCGGCGGCTGGCTGTAGATGCCGAAGTGGTTGCCACCCGGGTCGCGCAGGTGCGCGAAGACCAGCCCGCTGTCGACCTTCTGCGGCGGCACCAGAACCGAGCCGCCCGCCGCCTCCGCCCGCTGACACGCCTGCTCGACGTCGGCCACCACCACGCAGAAGACGGCGTAGTTGGGCGTGTGGCCGCCGGTGGGGAAGACACCGCCGTCGACGGAACCCTCCGGCGTGGTGACGACCCGGTACGGCATGCCGCTCGCGTCGTCGGTAAAGCTCCAGCCGAACAGCTCGCCGTAGAAGCGCTCGGCCGCGGCCGGGTCGTCGGTACCGATCTCGAACCAGCCGATGCCGTGGGTTACCTCGGACATGTACGGGCCTCCTGTCGTCTCCGGCCGACCCCTCTGCGTCGGCCTCCGTGACGAGAAGCCTGCGTGCCGACCGCGACACCGTCCTGTCCGTGTTTCTCTTAGTCGAGGGTGAGCTGGCTCACCTGCCGGTGCGGGATGGCGACGTCGGCGGCGGTCAGCGTGCGGGCCGGTATCGCCTCGTCGGTCGCGCACGCCGACGCGATCCGGTCGGTGCGAAACGCCCGTACGGCGCGGCGAAGCCGGCACCAACCGACCAGGTACCAGTGGGCGCGGCTGCCGACGTAGCCGAGTGGCTCGATCCGGCGGGCGGTGAGGGCGCCGGTGCGGTCGGCGTACTCGATGAGCAGCACCCGCGGCGCGAGCAGCACGTCGGCGACGACGGCCGGGACGGGCGCCGTCGGGCCGTCGCCGACCAGATGCACACGCTGGACCGCCTCGCGGGCGACGGCGGCGGCGCTCTCGGGCATCACGGCGACGAGCTTGCGCAGCGCCGAGCGTGCCGCCGAATGGAACGGGGTGCCGGCCAGGCCGTGCAGCGCGACGGCCATCGCCACCGCCTCGCCGGGGGTGAGGTTGACCGGCGGCAGCGTCGTCGCCTTGTCCAGGATGTAGCCGCCGGTGCGGCCCGGCTCGGCGTAGATCGGCACCCCGGCCTGCTGCAGAGCGCCGATGTCGCGGGCGATCGTGCGGGCGCAGACCTCGAAGCGCAGGGCGAGCCAGCGGGCGCTACGCGGGCGAGGAGCCACGGCCCGCAGCTCCTCGACCATGGCGTAGAGGCGATCGGTGCGGTTCATGCGCTGCACGCTAGACGCGGGGTACGACACCGCCGACCGGCTCGACGCGTCAGGCCGCTATGCGTACGTGAACTCCCGCCTCCGCCTCGTCGCTCCCCGGCCGGTTGCGGGCCGAAGCCCGGACTGACGTGAAGGATCCGGACATATTGGCAGAGCTCAGCAATGCCATCGATGCACGATCCCTAGAGGCTCATCCAACAGTAGAGGGATTCGCCGTGCTGCCGGGCCCGTCCGGCCAGGGCAGCGAAGTCGGCCAGCACCTCCCGCAGGAACTCCGGATCGCCATATCCGTCGAACTCCTCGACGGTTGCCCACCGCTCGGCCAGCTCCGGCAGCCGCTCGGCCGGCATGTCGGCAAGGACGTCCCGCGCCCGGTCGCCGAGGATGGTCACCCATGGACCCTCGTGCGCGGTGTCCTGCTCGCCGCCTTCCGGCCAGATCAGGCGATCGCCGACCAGGTCCGTACTCCAGTCCCGACCGGTCGCGAAACCGAGCAGCCGCCCCAGGATCACGCCCGGGTCGATGGTCTTCAGCTCGATCCCGTCGAAGGTTTCCGGCACAGGCGAGAAGGCGTCGTTCTCGTTCATGTGACTGCGCACCTCGTCCACGCCGGGCGCCCGGAAGTAGTCGAACAGCACACCCATCGTCGTCCCCCGCACGTCGATCGTGACCGCATGCAACGTTCGCAGCCTAGTGAAGAGTCACCGGGACCGATGTCCCGACGGGCATGGCGCCGAGCCCGGGTGAAGTTTCTGGTCCCCCGTCCGGGGTCGACTTCTGTCCCGCCGCGCAACGACGGGAGTCGGCTACGGCGCGGGCAGGTCCGTCCGGGTTTGGATCAGTTCGGCGCCCACGTCGGGTGCCCTGTCCGCATCCGGACGGACGAGCTCCGCACGCACCTCGTGCATCGTCAGCTCACCGCTGAGGATCTCCTCGGCGAAGTGGCAGGCCACCCGCTGCCCCGAGTTGTCGAACACCCGCAGCTCCGGCCGTTCCTCCGTGCAGCGGCTCCGCGACCAGGGACAGCGCGTGCGGAACCGGCATCCGCTCGGCGGATCGGCCGGCGACGGCAGGTCGCCGGCCAGCAGGATCCGCTCCCGCCGGTCCTCCACCTGCGGGTCGGGGATGGGCACGGCCGAGAGCAGAGCCCGGGTGTACGGGTGCAGCGGACGCTCGTACAGTTGGTCGCCGTCCGCCTCCTCGACCAGCGAGCCCAGGTACATCACGCCGATGGTGTCGGAGATGTGCCGGACGACCGCAAGGTCGTGCGCGATCACCAGGTAGGTCAGCCCGAGTGAATCCTGCAGGTCGCCGAGGAGGTTGACCACCTGCGCCTGGATCGATACGTCCAGCGCGGACACCGGCTCGTCGGCCACGATCAGCTCGGGCCCGAGCACCAGGGCCCGGGCGATGCCGATCCGCTGCCGCTGCCCGCCGGAGAATTCGTGCGGATACTTGTGGAGCGCCGATGCCGGCAGGCCGACCGAGTCCAGCGTGGACTTCAGCCGCTTCTGCACCTCAGCCTTGTCCTTGTGCAGGCCATGCGCCTTGAGGCCCTCGACGAGCAGGGATTCCACCGACTGCCGCGGGTCCAGGCTCGACATCGGGTCCTGGAACACCATCTGGATGCGCCGGCGGAACAGCCGCATCTGCTCTCCCTTGAGCGAGCGGACGTCCGTACCGTCGAAGGTGATCCCGCCGCTGGTCGGCTCGACCAGCCGCAGCAGGCCGCGGCCCAGCGTCGACTTGCCGCACCCGGACTCGCCGACCAGGCCGTAGGTCTCGCCCCGCTTGATCCTCAGCGACACCCCGTCGACGGCATAGACATGGCCGACCGTACGGTCGAAGAGCAGTCCGCTTTTGATCGGGAAGTGGACCTTGAGGTCGTCGATCTCGACAAGTGAACTCTCTTCGACGTGGGCAGGGCCCGCTGCGCCGGCGGCGGTCAACGGCCCGGCGGCTTCAGGCCCGTCGCCAGGTGGAAAACGGTTCATTGCGTCGCTCACACCGGCACCTCCTGCGGAACGGGGTTCTTGCACCGCAGCGCGCCGCCGCGGAGGGTGGGCTCGAGCGGCACCGTCTCGCCGATGCAGTCGTCGATCACCCGGTCACAGCGCGGCGCGAAGGCGCAGCCCTCCGGCCAGGGGATGTTGTCGCTGACCGAGCCGCGGATCTGGTGCAGCCGCCCACCGCGGTCGACGTCCAGCCGGGGCACGGACTGCAACAACCCATGGGTGTACGGGTGCCGCGGCTCCGCGAACAAGTCATGGCGTCCGGCCCGCTCGACCACCTTGCCGGCGTACAGGACGTTGACGGTGTCGCAGAGCCCGGCCACCACACCGAGGTCGTGGGTGATCATCACCAGCGCCGTACCGGACTGGTCGACCAGGTCCTTGAGCAGCGTGAGGATCTGCGCCTGGATGGTCACGTCCAGCGCCGTGGTCGGCTCGTCGGCGATCAGCAGGCGCGGCCTGCAGGCCAGGGCGACGGCGATCAGCGCCCGCTGCCGCATGCCGCCGGAGAGCTGGTGCGGGAACTCCTTGAGCCGCCGCGTCGGGTCCGGGATGCCGACCGCGTCGAGCAGTCCCCGGGCCTCCCTCAGCGCCGCCCGCCGGGTCCGGCCCTGGTGGCGTTCGAGCACCTCGGCCACCTGCAGGCCGAGCGGGATCACCGGGTTCAGCGAGGACAGCGGGTCCTGGAAGATCATGCCGATGTCCCGGCCGCGCCGGTCCCGCAGCTCCTGTGGGCGCAGCTTGAGCAGGTCGGTGTCGGCGAAACGGACCTCACCGGTGACCTTGTTGCCGCGGCGCGGCAGCAGACCCATGATCGCCAGGCTGGTCACCGACTTGCCGCAGCCGGACTCGCCGACCAGCCCGATCGTCTGGCCGGGTTCCACGCAGAAGCTGACGCCGTCCACCGCTGTGAAGGGCTTGGCGCCCTTGCGCTGGAAGATGACCGACAGATCGCGAACGTCGAGCAGAGGCATGACAGATCACCGCCGGTTCTTCGGGTCGAGCGCCTCGCGCATGCTCTCGCCGAGCAAGGTGAAGCCGAGGGCCACGAGAATGATCGCGCACGCCGGGAAGTAGGCCAGCTCCGGACGGACCTCGAAGTACCGGACGCCGTCCACACCGAGCATCAGGCCCCACTCGGCCCGGTTGATGTCCGGGTCGCCGAGGCCCAGGAAGGACAGCGCGGCCGCGTCCAGGATCGCCACCGCGAAGGTCAGGGTGGCCTGCACGATGACCGCGGTGAGCGAGTTCGGCAGCATGTGCCGCAGCACGATGTTCCGCTGCTTCACACCCAGCGCGCGGGCCGCGAGCACATGGTCGCTCTCCCGTTGCGCCAGCATCGATCCGCGCAGCAGCCGGGCGAAGATGGGCACGTTCACCACCGCGACCGCGATGATCACCGTCCACTGCGTGGACCTGCTGGCCAGGGCGACCAGCGTGATCGCCAGCAGCAGGCTGGGCAGGGCCAGCATGACGTCGGTGATCCGCATGATCAGCACGTCCACCCAGCCGCCGACGGCGCCGGCGATCGCGCCGAGCAGCACGCCGAGCAGCAGGCCGATGAGCGTGGCCAGGACGCCGACGAAGAGGGTCTGCCGGGCGCCGTACACCATCCGGGACGCGAAGTCGCGGCCCAGCGGGTCGCTGCCGAGCGGATGCCCGGCGGTGGCGCCCGGGATCGAGTCGACGGTCAGGTCCTTGGTCAGCTCCGGGAACCGCTGCACCGGGTCGTGCGGCGCCACCAGCGGCGCGAAGATCGCGATGACGAGGAACAGCAGGATGATGGCCGCGCCCACGATCGCGGTGGGGTTGCGCAGCAGCCGTCGGCCGGCGTCGCGGATCAGGCTGACCCCGCCCGCTTCGGACGTCCGCGCGGTCAGTTCGTCGATGCGGCGGCGCTTGTGGTCGGCGAGCGTCGAGATTCCGCCGGTTCCGCTCACTGCACACGCACCCTCGGGTCGATGATCGCGTACGAAAGGTCGACCAGCAGGTTGACCACGATGTAGACGACGGCGGCGAGCAGGATGAGCGCCTGGAGCACCGGATAGTCGCGACTGCCGCTGATCGAGTCGGTGATCAGCGTGCCCAGGCCGCCCCAGTTGTAGACCTTCTCGGTCAGCACCGCGCCGGCCAGCAGCGCACCGGTCTGCAGGCCGATGGTGGTGACCACCGGCAGCAGCGCGTTGCGCAGCACGTGCCGCTTGCGGATGGTGGCGTTGCGCAGACCCTTGGCGTCCGCGGTGCGGATGTAGTCCTCGTCCAGGACGTCCAGCACGCTCGCCCGGGTGATCCGGATGATGATCGCCAGCGGGATCGTCGCCAGGGTGAAGGCGGGCAGCACCAGATGCCAGAGGGCGTCGGCGGATGCGTCCAGCTCGCGGGTCAGCAGCCCGTCCAGCACGAAGAAGCCGGTCACGTCGGTGTTGTTCAGGCCGGTGGTGATCCGGCCGGACGGCGGGAAGAAGTGGATGTCCTGAGTCAGCCAGTCCTTGAGCAGGTAGCCCAGGAAGAAGATCGGGATCGAGATGCCGATCAGGGTGACGATGATGGTCGCGTTGTCGAGCAGCCGTCCGCGGTGCCGGGCCGCGAGATATCCCAGCGGGATGCCCAGCCCGATCGCGATGATGATCGCCGCGATGGCGAGCTCGATGGTCGCCGGAAAGGACCGGCTGATCACGTCCATGACCGGCTCGCCGGTGCGGATGGAGTTGCCGAAGTCGCCGGTCACCACATTCTTGAGGAAGCGGCCGTACTGGACCCAGATCGGCTGGTCATAGCCGAGGGCCCGGGTCAGCAACTCGCGGGTCTGCGGGGTCGCACGTTCGCCCAGCAACGCGTCGACGGGTCCGCCGGGAAGTCTGCGCAGCCAGAAGAAGACCAGGGTCATCAGGGCGATCAGGGTGACGACGAGCTGGATCAGGCGGCGCAAGATGACTCTCACCATGAAGAGTGACGCATCCTTCTCGGATTCTCGCCGGACGGCCCGGAGCCGAAAGATCGTCCCGGTCCGGGCCGCGGCGGTGCCTGGTACTGCGGACTACTTGGTGAGCGAGACGGTGTTGAACTTCTCGGCGGTGAGAGGACTCGGCACCAGACCCTCGACGTTCTTCGTGGTGACCAGGGCCGGCGGGGCGTGCCAGATCGGGACGGCCGGCAGCCACTTGGCGGCGAGGTCGCGATTGACCTGCTCGAACGCGGCCTTCTTGGCCGCCGGGTCGACGGTCGCGTCGGCCTTGCCGATGGCGGTGAACATCTCGGTCATCGACGCGTCGCCGAACTCGGTCTTGGCCCGGCCGAAGAACGTGCCGACGAAGTTGCCCGGGTCGTTGTAGTCGCCGGTCCACCCGAGAATGTGCAGGTCCTGCTTGCCGAACTGCTGCACGTCGTCCTTGAAGCCGCCGTTCCACGGCCGCGGGACACCGTTGACCTTGATGCCGGCGGCCTGCAGGTCGTTCGCCAGCACGGTGAAGATCTCCTGCGGGTTCGGCATGTACGGCCGGGACACCTCGGTCGGGTAGTAGAAGTTGAGCGTCAGCCCGGTCGCACCGGCCTCGGCCAGCAGTTGCTTGGCCCTGTCCACGTTGTACTCGTACTTCTGCACGTCCGGGGCGTAACCGAGCACCGAGTTCGGCAGGAACTCGTCGGCCACCGCCGAGCCGCCCGGACCCTTGGTCTGCACCAACTGGGCGCGGTTGAGCGCGTACGCGATCGCCTGGCGGACCCGCAGGTCTTTCAGCTTCGGGTTCTTCTGGTTGATGCCCAGGTAGAGGATGTTGAAGGCGGGCCGGTCGAGCACCTTGTAGCCCTCACCCGCCAGCGCCTTGCGGTCGGCCGGGGCCGGGAAGTCGATCGCCTGCACCGTACCGGCGCGCAGCTCCTGCTTCCGGGTGTTCTCGTCCTTGATGATCTTGATGATCGTCTTGTCGACCTTGGCCTTGTCACCCCAGTAGTCGGGGTTCTTGTTCAGCGTGATCTCGCCTGTGGCCTTGTTCCAGCCGCCGAACGTGAAAGCCCCGGTGCCGGTCGGGTGCTCGTTCGCGAACGCGCTGTACGAGAAGGAGTCGCCGTTCTGCGTGACCGTGTCGGCGCCGTACTTCTTCATCGCGGTCGGGCTGGCGATGGAGAACGCGGTGAGCGTGAATGCCCCCGGGAAGGCACCCTTGTACTTCTTCATCGTCACGACGGCGGTGGAGGCGTCCGGCGCCTTGCAGTTGTCGTAGACGGCGTCCGGACTGCCGGCGAACCCACCGAAGATGTCGGTGTAGTAGATCATCTGGGACTGGGCGGCCTCGCCCTTCATGTTGTACCAGCGGTCGAAGTTCGCGCAGACCGCCGCGGCGTCCAGCGCGGTGCCATCGTGGAACTTGACACCCTGGCGCAGCTTGAACGTCCAGATCTTGCCGGTCGGGTCGTTGGACCAGCTCTCCGCCAGGCCACCCTCCAGCTCCGCGGTGCCGGTCTTATGGGTGATGAGGGTGTCGTACATCTGCCGGATCGGCCGGAACGACTCTCCGTCATCGTTGAAGATCGGGTCGAAGTTCTTCGGATCACCGGCACCCGCGAAGATGAAGGTGCCGCCGGTAGCGGCCTTGCCCTTGCCACCGCCGTCGCGGTCGCTTTCCGCGCAGCCGGCCGCGCCGATCGTCAGCGCCGCAATGGCACCGGCGGCGATGACCGTCCGGAGCCTCCTCGCCTGCATCCCTGATGCACGCATCGTGCTCACCTCGTCCTATGGGTACGGACAAACGCGGCGACGGCTGGTCACCGCTGGCGCGACAGTAACCACTAACGAGGGACACATCGTGAGTTGGTATCGGATCGTGTCCTTCCCGGTCTATGGAACCGAGACCCGTCCTTATGCAGCACGATGGGATTGATCCTGGTCATAGCGTTGACGAGGTGGCGGGGGGGCGCATCGGGTGGCTTCGGTGATGTTGGTGGTGCGCGTCCACGCGAGCTGCCACACCCGACGGTCCTGCCCGGCGGCCACGCCCGCCTCCATTGCAGGCAGTCCGATGTGCCCGGTGGTGAGGCAGCCGAGCGCGGGCCGGTGGCCTTGCTCGTCATGCGGCGGGAACGAGCGCCAGCGTCAATCGCAACTCTCTGACCGGTGGACCGATCGTTCCGCCGAGGGCGGGACGCCCGGCTTGAGGAGATTCACGACCACTTGATCGGTACGCAGTTGCCGGTCTTGTAGGTGCCTCGGCTGTCGGTTACGAGGCCGTGGTGGTATTCCGCGATCCGGGCGCACACCTTCGGCGAGTCGCCGATGGCCCTGACGAAGCGCTGGTCCCTCGTCGAGAGCACCGAGGGCTGCTGGTCCTCGACGTACCAGAATCCCTGCTGGTCGTCGGCGGCCTGCTCGCCCATGATCTTGTCCGGGGGGTTCGTACCGTCGCTGCCGTAGAGGTGCAGGTGGAATCCGCCTTTGATGGCAGGCGGGGTCCCGTTGAAACCCGCGTCGTATGCGACGGTGAACTTGCCGTCGGCGACCTTCGCCGAGGTGAGGCAGACCCAGCGCAGGTTGCGCTTGATCTCGTTCGTGCACTGTTCGTCGGCCGGGACCGCGGGCTTGTCGCTGGCCGCCACGGCGCGCTTGTCGCTGCCCGCCTCGGCGCGCTTGTCGCTGCCCGCCTCGGCGCGTTTGCCGCTCATCAGTGCCCAGGTCGCGGCGCCACCGCCGAGCAGCACGACCAGCGCCACGCCCACCGCCACCAGAGCGACCCGGCCCCGCTTGGCCGGCGGCTTCGACGCCGCCGCCGTGGAGTCGGCGGCCGGCACGGCAGTGGTCGATGTGTAGGTCGTCGTCCGGGCGGGTCGGCCGACCGGGCCGGCGGAAGGCGCCGGGACGCCCGCGTTGCCGACCACGGTCGTCGTCGGAAGAGGGGCCGGGTTGACCGGTGGTGCCGGATTCGGAATCACGGGCTCCCCGTGAAACGACACCCGTACCGGCGCGCCCGCAGATGCCGCCGGCACGGCGGGCGCGGTCGCGGGCGCCACCCCGGCGGGCGGAGTCGCGGACGCTACGACAGGCGGAGTCGCGGCTGCCGCCCCAACGGGCGGAGTCGCGGGCGCCACCCCGGCGGGCGGAGTCGCGGACGCTACGACAGGCGGAGTCGCGGTTGCCGCCCCAACGGGCGGAGTCGCGGGCGTCGCCACGACAGGCGGAGTCGCGGGCGTCGCCTGCTGGGGCGGCGAGACCGCGAGGGACGCCACGCCGGCGGCGCTCGCGGGCTTTGCCAGCGTTCCCCCGGCCAGCCAGGCCGCGCCGAGCGCGACCGAATGCTTGGGATGGGCGTCGGCCACCACCGGCCGTCCCAGCTCCGAGCCGACCAACTGGGCGACGATCGGCATCCGGGACGAGCCACCCACCAGCAGCACCGAGTGCACCTGCTCCGGCGTGCAGTCGGCGGACCGCAACGCCCGCTGGAGCGCCTCGACGGATCCGTGCAGCGCCGGCCGGACCATCGCCTCGAACTCGGCCCGGGTGAGCCGGATCTCCGTGGACACGTCGGGCAGCAGGACCGGGATGGTCGTGTCGGTGTCCGACGACAGCGCCTCCTTGGCCTGCACGCATTCGTCCCGCAGCCGGGCCACGGCGTTGATCACCGCGGGGTCGTCCTCGTCGAGCTCCTCGAGCTTGCCGTCGAGAGCGGTACGGACATGGTGGAAGACCGCGGCGTCGAAGTCGGTGCCGCCGAGCCGCTCGATGCCTTCCGGCTGCCCCATGACCTCGAACCCGGTCGCGGTCTTGCGCAGCACCGCGGCATCGAACGTGCCCCCGCCGAGGTCGTACACGGCCACGACGGTGCCCTGCTCGACGCGTTGCTGCTGGGTGTAGTTGACCGCCGCCGCCTCGGGCTCGGTCGTGTAGGTCACCGGCAGATCGAGGTCGGCCATCCGGATGGCCTGGCGGAAGAGGTCCATCTTGTACGGGCCCCAGTTCGCGGGGTGAGAGACGCAGATCGCGGTGGGAAGGCCGCCTTCCCGGCGGGCCACCTCGTCGACCACCCACCGGAGCAACCGCGACATCAGCGCTTCGGCCGACTGCGGCACACCGCCGAGCAGGATCGGGGTGGTGTCGCCCATTCGCCGCTTGAACTCGCGTGCCACCCGTTGCGGTTCGGAGAGTCCCCGGCGATGCGCCGCGTCTCCGGTCAGGAAGGTCTCGTCCTGCCGGAGCAGCACCACCGACGGGATGGCCGCGCTCCGGTCGCCGAGCGAGACGGTCTCCGCCCGGCCGTCCCGCCAGATCGCCGCCGCCGTGAAGGTGGTTCCGAGGTCAATACCAAGCGCGTACATCGATGGGTGCTCCGATTATGGTCATAAGACAGGGCTCAGGTCGTCGCACGAGACACGTCGCGGCGGGTCAACCGGTTCGATCGCGACTCAACCGTTACTCACCGCAACCGCCGCCGGTCGGCGATCATGCCCTCGCAGGATCGGACGGCCACCCGCGCGGCGACCGCCATCTCCGCCGTGGTCAGGGGGTTCTCGGCCCGGCGCTGCCAGCGGGCCAGCGCCGCGTCCGCCGCCGCGTCCAGCTCCGCGCCGGATGCGTCCGGCGGCAGCCGCAGCCGTTGGTGGATCGCGGCGCCGGTGCCGCCGATGAGTTGTTCGAGTTCGGCGACGACGTCGGGCTTGCCGGTCACCCATCCTGCGCGGAGGCTGGAAAGCACCCTCAGCTCGTTGAACGGGTGCGCCGAGGCGATGATCTCCTCCACCATGGCGGCGACCTGGTCGCTGCCCGGCAGGGCACAGAGGCGCGTGATCTCGGCCAGGGCGAGCAGTGCGGATCGGGACTTGAGCACATCCCGGCGTTCGAAGAACAGCGAGCCGAGGATCTCCCGCAGTTGCGCGAGTCCGCTGCGCTCGGTCAGTTCCCGGGCCAGTTCCGTGGCGGTGCTGCTGGTGCCGTGCCGCAGCAGGGCGGCGGACAGCCGGAGCCCGAACAGGCCGAACCGGGCCAGCAGCGCCTCCCGCTCGATCGAGGTCATGCCCAGCTCCGGCATGGTCTGGACGAACCGGTCGACGGAGAGCAGGAGCTGCTCGGCCTGCGCCGGCGGCAGCTCCGAGATCCGGCGCAACCGGGCGAACTCCACCTCGGTCAGGGTCGCGGCGGTCTCGGCGAGCAGGCCCGCCACGGGAACGACGGACTGCACCAGCCGCCGGACGCTCGCGTCGGTGCTCAGCCGGCCCGCGACCCGGCGCGCCGAGGCCATCGCGTCGAGCCGACCGGCGGCGATCTCGTCGGCCCGGGACAGGACACCGATGGCGTTGACCGGATTGGGGCGGGAAACCTCCACGTCGTGGAAGGCTCGCAGGAACTCGACGTCGTTGCTGTGCAGGTGACGCATCAGATAGATGACGGCGTCGGCGGGCGTCTCCTCGTCGTCGGGCACGAGCAGGTTCCAGGCACGCTGCGAGGTCTGCTCGGACAGCGACCCGATACCAGGAGTGTCGATCAACGTCACGGTCCGCAACGCCTGCGAGGGCCAGCGGACCTCCAACTGCGCCACGTCGTCCACGCCGAGGTCGCCCAGGTCCATCTCGATGGCGCCGTCCTCCCGACCGAACCGGAGCTGCCGCGGCGGACCCTGATAAGGCTGGGCGATGACCTGGTAGGTGTGCCCGTCCTGATACCAGGTGACGATGCGCGTGCACTCCCCCGCGTCGGTGGGCGCCAGCCGGTCACCGACCAGGGCGTTGAGCAGCGTCGACTTCCCCGCCTTGATCCGGCCCGCGATGGCCACCCGGAGCGGCTCGTCGAGGCGGTCGCGCACGGCCGCGATCCGCCGCTCGTACGGCGTTCCGCGGTACACGTCGACGGCCCGGCCGAGCACACCCCGCGTACGGTCGATCAGGCTCATCCGGTCACCGCGGACGACCGCCGCCCGAGCACACGCAACCCGCCCAACTCGGACCCCACATCCTCACGTCGCTGCCTCCCGGATGGCACCCAGGAACAAGCCTCTCGAAGCAAGGTACTCGGCGGCTTCCCGCCGCTTGGCCGGACGGCCCGGCGCATGTGGTGCATCACTGTGACGCCGCGCGCCCGCCACCATCTGAGAGTCTTGGTGCCGGGAATCGGGCCGACGGTACACCCTTGACGCGAGCCGTACCAGGCCGTGCGGTCACCCCCACCAGCCGTAAACTGCCAGGTCGGTACGGGTGAAGGGAACGCACGGGTGACTGTCGTGGTGGGCGTGGACGGCGCGGGGCGTACCCACCGGCTCAGAGAGATCGCCGCGGCCGCCGGCCGACCGGTCGCGTGCGTGGTCTTCACGACGGTCGACGACCTGGACGCGCTCCTGGCCCGCGCCCGCACCGACGGCGCGATGGTCATCGTCGACGACGCCCACCGGCTGCCCCCGGAGGCACTGCGGACGCTGGCGGCCGCCGCGCGCGCCGGGCTGCCGATGGCGATCGCCCGCCGCCCCACGATCGACGGCCCGGAGCTGGCCGACCTGGACGACGCGGTCGCCGCCGCGGGACCGGTCGATCACCTCGGCCCGCTCGACCCGGACTCCCTGGCCGCGCTGGTCACCGCCGCGATCGGCAGGCCGGCGACACCGGAGCACGTGGCGGCCGTCCACGCCGCCTCGGCCGGCCTGGCCGCGGTGGCCGCGGCGGTGGCCGCGGCTCCGGACGGCACACCGCCCGCGCTGGTCGCGCGGCTGCAACGCCGGCTCGCCGCGGCCGGCCGCGACACCGCGGAACTGGCCGGAATTCTCGCGCTCGGACTGGAGCTCGACGACGACATCGTCTGCGCGGCGGCGCGGCTGGATCCGGCGGTTGCGGCGACGGCGACGCGCTCGCTGCGCGACCAGGGACTGCTGATGCCCGGCGGCGAACGGATGATCCCGGCGGTCGCCCGCGCGCTCCTCGCCGACCTGTCCGCGATGGAGCGCCGCCGGCTGCACGACACCGTGGCGGCGGCCCTGCTGGCCACCCGTGCCGACCCGGTCCGCGCCGCGGAGCAGTTGCGCGCGGCCCGCGCGCGTACCCCTATGGCGGCCGACGTCTACCGACGGGCCGCCGACCGGCTCCGCTTCGTGGCGCCCGACCGCGCCCTGTCCTGGTACGACGAGGCGCTCGACGCCGGTGCCGACCCGGCCGTGGTCGCCGCCCCCCGCGCCGAGGCGACCGTCCTGCTCGGCCTGCCCGTCGACGTGGACGCCGTGACCGCGTCGGAGTCTGACGCGGCCCGGCTCGCCATGGTCGCCGGCGCCACCGCGGCCTACGAGGGCAGAGCCGGCCGGGCGGCCGAGGCGCTGCTGAGCACCGGCCCGCCGGGCCCCGTCCTGGCCGTACCGGCGCTGATGGCCACCGGTCAACCGGAACCGGCGCGGTCCGCGGCGACCGGCGAGGCCCCGCTGCCGTTGCGTCGCCTCGCCGAGGCGGCGCTGGCGATCGGCAGCCCCACGGCGGCCCTGCCGCTGCTGATCGAGGCGGCCGAGGCCTTCGAACAGGCCCCACCGGCGGTCACGGTTCCCGATCTGCCGCACGCGCTCGGCGCGCTGGTCGCGGTGACCGCCGGCGACACCGCGACCGCCGAGCACCTGCTGGAGCGGGCGCTGCACGCCGGGGCCGGTGGGCCCGTCGCCCGCAACCGGCACCGCACACTGCTGGCCTGGGTGCGGCTGCGTGCCGGCCGGTACGACACCGCCCTCGCCGAGCTCGACCGGCTGACCGGCACGTCGCTGCCGGGCCGGGAACGTCTGGCATTCGCCTGTCTCACCGCCGGGATCGCCCGGCGCCGGGGCGACATCGCCCAGCTTCGTGCGGCGTGGGCGCTCGCCGAGCCGGTGCTCGCCCGGCGCGCGGTGGACCTGTTCCACCTGGAGATGATCGAGGAACTTCTGGTCGCCGCCGCCCGGCTGCGCCACCACCGGCGGATCACGCCGATCCTCGACGACCTGGAGGCGGTCGTCGAGCGGCTCGGCCGGCCGGACGCCTGGGCGGTGTCGCTCGGATGGATCCGGCTGCAGATCGCCGTCGTCGGCGAGGACCAGGCGGGCGCGACCGCCGCCGCGAACCACCTCGGCGGCCTCGACCCCTCGGACGCCCGGCAGCGGGCCCAGTGCCGTGCGGCCATCCGGTGGGCCGCCGCGCTCCACGGCGACGTACGCCCGGACGACGTGCTGGCGGACGCCGCCGATCTCGTCGCGGTCGACCTGCCGTGGGAGTCGTCCCGGTTGCTCGGGCACGCCGCGATTCGAACCAGCGACCCGTCGGCCGCGCGAAGGCTGCTGGAGCGGGCGCGGGAGCTGTCCCGCCCGGAGGGATCCGCGGACGAGTCACCCCCGGATGCGGGCCGGGGTGGTCTATCCGACCGCGAGGTGGAGGTGGCACGGCTGGTGCTCGCGGGTCGTACGCACCGTGAGATCGGGTCGCAGCTCTACCTGTCCCCGAAGACGGTGGAACACCACGTGGCCAGGATCCGTGCCAAACTCGGTGCCGCCAACCGGGCTGAGATGATCGCTGCGCTGCGTAGTCGGCTGCCGACGGAGTCCTAGCCGGGACCACCCCCTAACCCCCCTCCGGCCGGAAGGGGGAAAGCCCCGATGCGAGGCATGGGCGACAACCCGCAAGCTTGCTCATGTCCGACCACCGGGGCGGGCCCGAATACAGGAGAAGTCATGGCCGTTGAAGTAACCCCGCTGATCATCGACAACATTCGGGCGTTGTTCGAGAAGGTGTTCAGCAGCGACGCGGAAACCGCGAAGTTCCTCGCCGACCCGGCCGGTGCCTTCGCCGCCAACGACATCGACGCCGAGTCGCTCACTGCGGTCGACATCAACCAGGTCGTCGAAGAGGCGGCCTACGGCGGCGGCGACAGCACTGCGGGCGGTGGCTACAGCGCAGGCAGCTACGGCGGTGGTGGCGGCTACACCAGCGGCGGCGGCAGCGGTGGCGGCTTCAGCGGTGGTGGCAGCGGTGGCGGCTTCAACGGCGGTGGCGGAGCCGGAGGCGCCGCGACCGGCGCTGCCGCCTCGGCGCCGGCCCCGCAGACCGTGCAGCAGGTCAGCCAGGTCACGCAGACCTTCACCACCCAGAACTTCATCGAGAACACGCAGACCTTCACCGACAACTCCACCGACATCGACAACTCGGTCGACGTCGACGTGGACGGCGCGGTGTTCGGCGACATCGACATCGACTCCACCAACGTCAACCAGACCGGTGACGGCAACGTCGGCACCACCGGCGACGGTGACGTCAACGCGGCCACCGGCGACGGCGCCGTGGCCCAGCAGGGCGACGGGGACCAGGTCGCCGCGACCGGCGGCTCGGTGGCGGCGGGTGGCACCGCGATCGGCGTCACCGGCGACAACTCGTCGGCGGAGGTCGTCGGCGGCGACAAGGTCACCGCGGGCGACGGCTCCGTGGTCGGCACCGGCAACGGCGACGTGCTCGGCGCGACCGGGGACGGTGCGTTCGTCGGCAACGCGACCAACGGCGACGTGGTCGGCAACACCGGCGACAACGCGGTGACGGCGGGCGACGACATCTCCGGCGCGGTCAACACCGGGATCAACTCCGGCGTGCAGGCGGGCGGCAACGTCGACAAGGCGATCCTGGGAGACAACTTCGGCATCGTCGGCGACGACGTGGACAAGGCCGTCGTCGGGGACGACAACCAGTCCGCTCAGTTCGACATCGACACCAGTGGTGGCGCCGGGGGCACCGCCAACGGCACCGGAGGCGCCGGCGGCATCGGCGGCGACGCCTCCGCCGACGGGGGGAACGGCGCCGACGGCGCGGTCGGCGCCGGAGTCGGCCTCGGCGTGGGCGTCGGGCTCCGCGGCAGCGGCGACGGTCGCGGCCAGGGTATCGGTGGCGACGGTGGCGACGGCGGCGACGGCGGCACCGCGGTCGGTGGCAGCGCCGCGGGCGGCGCCGGTGTCGGCGGCAACGCCGGCGGGGGCGCCGGCGGAGCGGTGGGCCCGATCAACCTCAACTTCGGTGGGGGCAGCCAGACCAGCGTCACCGGATCCCGCGTGGAGGACTCGTCGGTGTCCGGCGGCGGCAACGCGTCCACGACGCAGGACTCGTTCAACGACCAGTCGACGAATGACTCGTTCAACACGGACGACTCGTTCAACGACCAGTCCACGAATGACTCGTTCAACACGGACGACTCGTTCAACACGGACGACTCGATCCGCGCCGACGACTCGAACATCATCCGCGAATCGGCCGACAACTTCACCGGGAACGGCCGCGACGCGCTCGACGGCGCCGACGCGGACCCGAGCCCCGCGGCCTGATCCTCGGACCGGGAAACCGGCGGATACCGGGCAGCGGGCCGGGTGAGAACAACGTGGCGTGGCGGGTCGGTGGACCTGCCACGCCACGCTCGCGCTCGGGCCCATGGTCGGCCGGCTCCGGTTCGCCGTACCCTTCGTGACCGGGAGGAACGACGTTGACCACCACCACGGCACCACCGGACGCCGGCGACATGCTGCGACGGGCGACCGAGATCGTCGATCTCGCGCAACGCGCCTGCGAGGCGTACGACCGCGCGGACCTCGGCGGTCGGCTCGCCGCCGTCCGCGCCACCCTGGCCGACCCGGCGGTGCACATCGTCGTCGTGGGTGAATTCAAACAGGGCAAGAGCTCGCTGGTGAACGCGCTGGTCGGGACCAAGGTCTGCCCGGTCAACGACGACGTCGCCACCGCCCTGCCGACCTACGTCCGCTACGGCAAGGAGCCGTCCGCCGAGGTGCTTCTCGACGAGGTCCCGCCCCGGCGCGAGCCGGTGCCCGTCGAGCGGGTGCGGGAGTTCGTCCTGGAGAAGGACGCCGGAGGCGCGGTGGACGGTGTCACAGGGGTGGAGGTCCGGCTGCCGCGCCAGCTTCTCTCCAGTGGCCTCGTCCTCGTCGACACGCCGGGTGTCGGCGGCCTCGGCTCGGTGCACTCGGCCGCCAGCCTGACCGCGGCGTCCATGGCCGACGCGCTGCTGTTCGTCACCGACGCTGCCCAGGAACTCACCCGCAGCGAGCTGGAGTTCCTGCGCCAGGCCCGCGAGGTGTGCGCGACGGCGGTGTGCGTCCTCACCAAGACCGACTTCTATCCGTACTGGCGCAAGATCCGTGACCTCGACGCGGGACATCTGCGCGGCCTCGGGGAGATGCCGATCCTCCCTGTCTCGTCCGATCTCCGCCTGCGTGCCGTCGCCGCCGGTGACAAGGACCTCAACGCCGAGTCCGGGTTTCCGGATCTGGTGAAGTTCGTCGCCCAGCGAGTCTCCGGCGGAGCGGCCGCCCGGGCCGCCGCCCAGGCGGGCGCGTCGGTCGTCGGGATCTGCGAGCAGATCGAGAGCCAGTTCGAGGCCGAACGGGCCGCGCTCGCGGACCCGGCTGCCGCGGCCAGGGTGATGGACGACCTCACCGGGGTGAAGAAGCGCGTGGAGGCGCTCAAGGCCGCCGCGGCGAAGTGGCAGCAGACCCTCGGCGACGGGATCGCCGATCTCAACGCCGACATCGACCACGACCTGCGCGGCCGGATCCGGCGGCTGGTGGAGGAGGCCGACGCGGAGGTCGAGGAGGGCGACCCGGCGGACACCTGGGAGGAGACCGAACGGTGGCTGAAGGCCCGGGTCTCCGAGGAACTGCTGGCCAACTACATGATGCTTCGGGACCGGGCGATCAGTCTCAGCGACGACGTGGCGACCCACTTCGAGGAGGCCGCGGGGCAGATCCTGCACCAGGTCGCGATCACCGACCCGCTGCCGCTGGCCGGCACCGCCGAGGTCGAGCACAAGATCGATCTGGTCAGGATGAATCGCCGGAAACAGGCGATGGTGGCACTCAAGAGCGCCTACGGCGGCGCGCTGATGTTCACCATGCTCGGAACGCTGACCGGCATCGCACTCGGCCCGATCGGCATCGGGATCGGCTTGGTGATGGGCCGCAAGGGCCTGCGCGAGGAGAAGAAGCGCCAACGGACGAACCGGCAGAATCAGGCCCGGAACGCGATCCGTCGCTACTGCGACGAGGTCACCTTCGTGATGACCAAGGACTCCCGGGACACCCTGCGCCGGATCCAGCGTCAGCTCCGTGACCACTACAGCGCCCTGGCGGACGAGCTGGCCCGGTCCAACGCCAAGGCGCTGACCGCCGCGTCGGACGCGGCTCAGCGCACCACGGCCGAGCGCGAGAGCCGTCTGCGCGATCTGACAGCCGAGCAGGAGCGCCTGCGGCAGTTGCGAGAGTACGCGGCGGCGCTCGTTTCGTGACCCGGCCGGCGTCAGTCGCCGTCGATGTCGTCGATCTCCGGGGCGTCGCCGGGCAGCGAGGGCGCCGCCCACAGCTCGTCCGCCGGCGGCGCCACGTTGTCCAGCTCCGGCAGATCGGCGTACCCGACCGGCTCCGCGTCCGGTGCCACGGCACCGGACGCGACGTCGTCCACCGGCGCCTCCGTGAGGCCGTGTCCGTGACCGAAGTCCGTGTCCAGCGGCGCCCACGTGTGCTCGTCCGCGCTGTGCTCGTCCGTACGGCGCGTTTCGTCGTCCCCGGCCCCGAGGGGCGGGTCGATCTCCGGCATCGCCAGGGTCGAGCTCTCGTCGAGTGCCGCCGCGGGAGCGGTGGCGAGAAGATCGGGCAACTGGCCGATATCGCCGGCAGCGGTGTCGCCCTCGACGATCGGACCGTGCGCCATGACGAACGGAGCCAGATGCTCGGCGACCTCGGCCCGGGCGGTGTCGGCGAAGCTCACCACGGCCTCGGCGAGGAGTTCCTCCGGCAGGTCCGTGTGCCCGCCGTCCCGCAGCACGGCGGCGAGGTCGCCCGGGGTCCCGGCGTCGCCGGTCAACCCCGTGATGATCTCGTGGAGGGATCGCGCCGGTGCCATGTACCTACTGTAAGGAGAGCACCACTGGTCCCGGCAAGGGGGACATCCCCTGACCACCCCCTAACGCGCGGAGCGGGGGTCGAACGTGACCGGAAGCTCCTGGAGGCCGCGGAGCACGCTGGGCCGCCACCGAAGGCTGTCCGGGGCGGTCGCCGCGGTCAGCCCGGGGAGCCGCCGGAGCACCGCGCCGATGCCCTCCACCGCCTCGACCCTGGCCAGGGCCGCACCGAGGCAGAAATGCGGGCCGTGACCGAACGCGACATGGGGATTGTCCGCGCGGTCGAAGCGGACCTCATCGGGGCGCTCGAAACGTTGCGGGTCGCGGTTGGCGGCGCCGGTGGACAGGATGACGATCTGGTCGGCCGCGATGGTGATGCCGCCGATCTCCACATCCGTCGTCGTGTATCGCGCCACGCCGGTCATGACGGGCCCGTCGAAACGGAGAAACTCCTCGACCGCGGAAGGAAGCAACTGCGGATCGGTGCGCAGCGCTTCCAGATGAGCCGGCCGCTGCAACAGCAGCCACACGCCCGTACCGATCAGATTGACCGTGGTCTCGTGGCCGGCGACCAGCAGGAGCAGGGCCATCGAAATGAGTTCCTCATCGGTGAGCCGCTGCTCCTCGCCGGCGGCGACGAGGTCGCTGAGCAGGTCGTCGGCGCGGCCCGTCCGCTTGCTCGCCACCAGGTCGGCGAGGTAGTCACGCAGCCGGCCACGGGCGGCGTCGGCGAGCGCGATAGCGGCCGCGTCCACCGGAGGGCGCAGCAGGTCGGAGCTCTGGCGGCTGAAGTAGGCGCGGTCGGCGAAGGGCACGCCGAGCAGTTCACAGATCACGGCCACCGGCAGGGGGAAGGCGAACTCCGCGACGAGGTCGGCGTGACCGCGGGGGACGATCGGGTCGAGCAGCTCCCGCGCGAGATCGCGCACCCGCGGTCGCAGTGTCTCGACCCGCCGGGCGGTGAACGCCCGCGACACCAGGCGGCGCAGCCTGGTGTGGTCGGGCGCGTCGGTGGTCAGCATGGAAGGTAACGCGTTGCCGCCGGCGATACGGGTCGAGCGGCCCGGCTGCGCGGTGAGCCGGCGCGGGTCGCTGGACAACCGCGGGTCTCCCGCGGCGGCAAGGACGTCACTGTGGCGGGTGACCATCCAGGCGTCGCTGCCGTCTCGCAGCCGGATCCGTTGCACCGGACCTTCGGTCCGCAGGTGGTTCAGCCAGGGGTACGGGTCGGGGCGCCGCTCCAGATCGGCGGGAACGGGGTGTACGGGAAGTACGGGAAGTACGGCGCGATCGTCCATCGGAACTCCTTGCAGACGTCGTGGACGGGCCATCTCTGTAACGAGCGTTCCAGACAGATCGATGTGCGTCTACGCCCTTGCGGATGGTGACAACCCCGCCCGCGCCTTATGGTCATTCCATGCAGGACACGGCGGCCGGTGAGCGCGTGACACCGTCGCGCGAGGCGATCCTCTCCGCGGCGACCACCCTCATGTCCCGACACGGGTACGCCGCCACGTCCATCTCCCGTATCTCGGTCGCCTGCGGCTTGCCGGCCAGCTCCATCTACTGGCACTTCGGCAGCAAGGAGGGGGTCTATCTCGCCGTGTTGCGGCGAGCCCGGCACGCCTTGCTGGCCGGCCTTCCGCCCGCCACCGTCTCCGGCCCGGACGAGTCCCGGCGGCTCACCCGATTTCTGGAATCGGTGGACGAGCTGTTCCATCGGCACCCGCAGGACCTTCGCCTGCTCGTCGGCATCAGCATGCTCGAGGAGAGCGCCGGCACGGCGGCGCGAGCCGAACTCTCGCAGTACCGGCTGGCGCTACGCCGGTGGCTGGCGGACTCGCTCGGGTCCGTGTTCTCCGTCCCGGGAACATCGCCGATGGCCGAAGAGCTCGCTCGATTCCTGCTCAGCGTGGCCGGCGGCGCCTCGATCGCCCGCTGGTTCCAGGACCCGGACGCGTCCCTGCCCACGGCCGAGCTGCACGTCGCGCTCACCGCCCTGGCCCGCCACCACCCAGCCCCGGACTAACGTCCCTCCGCCGTCCGCTTAGCTGCTGCGCCTGGGGGTAGTCCGACGCCCATGACTATCGCGGATGAGTCGTACTGGATGGACTCCACCCCGGCGACCGCCTACCCGGCGCTGGCCGGTGACCTGGACGTCGACGCGCTCGTCGTCGGTGGCGGTATCGCCGGCCTGAGCACGGCGTGGGAGCTCACCGAGGCCGGCCGTACCGTCGCACTGGTGGAGGCGGACATGATCGCGGCGGGCGTCACCGGCTACACCACGGCGAAGCTGTCGGTGCTGCACACGCTGATCTACGACAAGGTACGCACATCCTTCGGCCCCGACGCGGCTCGCCATTACGCAGAGTCACAGCATCAGGCCGTGGAGCGGGTCGCCGCCGTGGCGTCGCGGCTCGGCATCGACTGCGACCTGGAACGCGTGCCGGCGTTCACCTACGTCGAGTCGCCCAGCGAACTGGACGCCATCCGTGCCGAAGCCGACGCCGCCGCCGGGGCGGGACTCCCGGCGTCGTTCGTCACCGACACCGACCTGCCGTTCCCGGTCGCCGGCGCCGTGCGGGTGGAGAATCAGGCCCAGTTCCACCCCCGTAGATATCTGCTCGCGCTGGCGGAGGACCTGACGAGCCGCGGCGGGCAGATCTTCGAACGAACCCGCGCGACCGGACTCGACGACGGCGACCCGTGCCGCGTGAGGACCGAGCTCGGGCACACGATCACCGCTCGGCAGGTGGTGATCGCCACGCACTACCCTGTGTTCGATCGGGCCCTGCTGTTCGCCCGCCTCGAACCGCGCCGGGAGCTGGTGGTCGCCGGCGCGATTCCCGCCGAGCTGGCTCCGGATAGCGTCTCCATCACCCCAGACCAGAACACCCGCTCGGTGCGCACCGCCCCGTACGGCGACGGGCGACGGCTACTGATCGTCACCGGGGAGCACTTCACTCCCGGCGCGGACGATGTCGCCGGGCGCTGGGAACGCCTCATCGCCTGGACGCGAGAACGGTTCCCGGGCACCAGCATCGCCTACCGGTGGGCGACCCAGGACAACACCACGACAGACCGGGTGCCGTTCATCGGACGCTTTCATCCCGGGACGGAAAACGTCTACGTCGCCACCGGGTTCGGTGGCTGGGGAATGAGCACCGGCGTGCTGACGGGCCAGCTCCTCGCCGGGTCCCTCACGGGCGAGGAGCCGCCGTGGGCCCACCTGTACGACCCCCGCAGGCTCAATCTGGCCCGCGAGGCCGGATCGATGCTGAAACTGCAGGCCAAGGTCGCCGGCCACTTCCTGGGCGACCGGGTCCGGCCGTCCCATGCCGACACGACGGCCGACATCGAACCGGGCAACGGCGCGGTCGTCCGGGTACGCGGCCAGCACTGCGCGGCCTACCGCGACCCGGACGGTGGCCTCCATGCCGTATCCGCACGCTGCACCCATCTCGGCTGCCTCGTGCACTTCAACGCTGCCGAGACGGCGTGGGAGTGCCCGTGTCACGGTTCCCGGTTCGGCATCGACGGCGCCGTCATCCAGGGCCCGGCCAACCGGCCGCTGGAACGCCGCGACCTCCCCGCCGAGCCGTCCCCGGCCACCTCCCCCGTCGGCGACAAGCACGCGACCCGCGCCCCGGAGACAGGCGGCGCGTCGTGACGGAGACAGGCGGCGGATCGTGACGCGTACTTCGCCGAGGCCGAGCGGGTGAGCGACCCCGTGGGGCGGGCACGGCTGCACCATGTGGAGAACCGAGCACGACCGCGGGACAGGAGAGGCGCCACTGTTATGCATGGTCACGAGCGCAAGGGGTACGCGCCTCCCCTGCCGCTCTTAATCGGAGGTGTTCGATCCATGTCCACCGCTCAGGCGCGCTCAGCGTCCCACCGCTCACTCGTGCAGACCGCGACGCTCGCGGTCGGCGCCGTCTTCCTGCTCGTCGGCGTCCTCGGCTTCATCCCCGGCGTCACCACCGACTACGACGCCATGACCTTCGCCGGACACGAGTCCGACGCGAGACTGCTCGGCGTGTTCGAGGTGTCCGTGCTGCACAACATCGTGCACCTGCTGTTCGGCATCGCGGGCCTGGCGATGGCCCGCACCGCGTCGGCGGCACGTCTCTACCTCATCATCGGCGGCGCGGTCTACCTCGTGCTCTGGCTCTACGGGTTGATCATCGACCACGACAGTGCCGCCAACTTCGTCCCGGTCAACACCGCCGACGACTGGCTGCACTTCTTCCTGGGCATCGGCATGATCGGCCTCGGACTGGCCACCTCCCGCCGCCGCACCGTCTGACCGGACGTGGTGCCGCCCGAGGCCCGCCGAGGGCGGCACCACGTCCAGGCCGAACGACGAAGGTCATCCGGCGGCTACGCGCCGGCTGCTGCATGAGGCAGGAATACCGCCCGTACGCAGCCGTCCTCCTTCTCCTTGAAGAGCCGGTATCCCTCGGGCGCCTGGCCCAGTGGCATCACGTGGGTCGCCAGGTGCTCTGTCACCAGTTCGTCGCGGGCCATCCGCTCCAGCAACATCGGGATGTAGCGCTGGCCGTGCATCTGCGCGCCGCGTACGGTCAGACCCTTGTTCATCAGTGCACCCAGCGGGAACTTGTCGACGAAGCCGGCGTAGACGCCGAGCACGAACACCGAACCGCCCTTGCGGCACGCGTGGATCGCGTCGCGGACCGCGGCGGGCCGGTCGGTCTGCAGGCGCAACTGCTGCTTGAGCTGGTCGTAGGCGAATTGCGCACCTGGGGTGTGCGCCTCCATGCCGACCGCCTCGATGCACACGTCGGGTCCCCGGCCGCCGCTGCGCTCCCGCAGCTCACCGGCCACGTCGTCGCGGGTGTAGTTGAGCGTCTCCGCACCCGCGTGTTTGGCGGCCTGCTCGAGACGGTTGTCGTAACGGTCGATGATGATGACCCGGTCGGCGCCGAGCAGCACGGAGGCTCGCGCGGCCATCTGGCCGACGGCGCCGGCGCCCCAGACGGCCACCACATCGCCGGGCTTCACCCCGCTGAGATCGGCGCCCATCCAGCCCGTCGCGGCCGAGTCCGAGGCGAACAGCGCCCGCTCGTCGCTGACCGCCTCGGGCACCGTGAAGGCGCCGACGTCGGCGAACGGGACGCGGATGTACTCGGCGTGGCTGCCCTGATTGCCGCCCATGGCGTGCGAGTAGCCGAAGCATCCGCTGGGCGCCTGGCCCCACATTGTCTCGGTGATCGCCGGGTTGGTGTTGCCGTTGTCGCAGAGCGAGTAGAGGTCCTGGTCGCAGAACCAGCAGCTGCCACAGGCGATGAAGGACGACACCACCACCCGGTCGCCGACCCGGTGCCGCCGTACGTCCGGTCCGGTCTCGACGACCTCGCCGAGGAACTCGTGGCCGAGCACGTCACCCTTCTCCATGAAGGGGATGTAGCCGCCAAGGAGATGCAGGTCGGAGCCGCAGGTGACGGTTCGGGTGACCTTCACGATGATGTCGCCGGGGTTGCGCAGTTGCGGGTCGGGGACGTCGCCGACGGCGAGCTTGTTGACTCCCTGCCACTGCAGAGCCTTCACAGTAGGCCTCCTTCGCGGCCGTGCCGGGTCACCGCACGCAGTGGCCGATTCAGTGGTGTCGGTTCGGTGGTGGGCGGCCCCGCCGGCAGCAGGACGTCGCCCGCCTCGAGCAGGGACCGGGTCTCCCGCAACGCGCGGCGGATCCGGGCGGGTGACGCGCTGTCGCCTACCGCCGCGACCGCGATCTCGGTGCCACGACCCCCCGGGGCGGCGCTCAGGCTCACCTTGACAGCGTCGCCCAGCTCGGTGAGCGAGCCGGGCATCTGCTCCGCGGCCAGCTCGTCGAACGGGCGGAACACCGTGATGACATGCCGCCGCGCGGCATCTCGAGCCCGGGACCGGGCCCGCCGCTTCGAGACGACGGTGGCAGCGACCGCCGTCGCGGCGCCTGTCATGATCAAGACATTTCCGGTACGTCGCATGCGGGAGAGATACCAAGCCCGGCGCCATCCAAACCTCTCACTGGAGGGCGGGAAGTGAGCCGGTCTCGTCATATCGACGAAGGTGCTCTAGCGTGTCGTCAACCGTTCACATTCTGTCCTCCCTCGGTCAGCCGCTGACGTCCGTCGGCCGGGCCACGCTCGTGGGAGTCGCGTCATGCATATTTGGAGGTCGGGTCCGTTGTCCCCTGCGCTCATGAGGCGTCTAACAATCGGGACCGTTGCACTGTCGTTGTCCGTCGTCGGGACCGCCGCTCCGGCGTTCGCCGACACGGCCGGGACCGGACTGGTCATCAGTGAGGTCTACGTCAACGGCGGCTCGTCCGGAGCCACATACAGCAACAAGTTCGTCGAGCTCTTCAACCCCACCGCGAGCGCGATCTCGCTGGCCGGGGACACTCTGCAGTACCGGTCCGCGACGAGCACCGGTACGCCGAGCGGCTCGCAGGTGTTCGCGCTGTCGGGGTCGGTGGCCGCGCACGGCCACTTCCTCGTCCAGTTGCCGGGTAACGGCGCGAGCACGAACCCCGGCGCGGCGCTGCCCGCGCCCGATCTGAACACCGGCACCAGCATCAATCCCGGCGCTGCCGGTGGCACCCTCTACCTCGTCGCCGGCGCTTCGGGCGTGCTGCCCACGGACACCGCGGTCATCGACCGGATCGGCTGGGGCACCAGCAACGCGCCGGAGGGCACGGCGTCGACCGGCAATTCGCTCGTCCTGAGCTACCAGCGAGCCACGACCGGTGCGGACACCGACAACAACGCCGCCGACTTCAGGGCGGCCGTCCCCACCCCGCAGAACTCCTCGGGCGGCAGCACGACGCCGCCGGAGTCCGTGACGGTGACCAACCCCGGCACGCAGAACGCGACGACCGACACCGCGATCACGCCGCTCACGCTGCAGGCGGCGGGCGGGGCGGCGCCGTACACCTGGAAGGCGGTTGATCTTCCCGCCGGCCTGACGATCTCGGAGGCCGGCGTGGTCTCGGGGACCCCGACCACGGCGGGCACCTCGAAGGTGACCGTGACAGCGACGGACGCGGCCGGGCTCAGCGGTTCGGCGACGTTCGAGTTCCGGGTGAGCGCGCCTGCCGCGGTCGTGACGATCGCCGAGATCCAGGGCACCAACACCGACACCTCCCCGTACGCGGGCCGGGCCGTCACCACCGAGGGCGTCGTGACCGCCGCCTACCCGAGCGGGGGCTTCAACGGCTTCTTCCTCGAGACCGGCGGAGCGGGCGGTGAGGACGCCACGCCGGGCGCCTCGGACGCGGTGTTCGTGTTCGGCTCGCAGGCGGCCGCGCAGGTGGCCGTCGGCGACTCGGTGCGGGTCACCGGCAAGGTCACCGAGTTCCAGGGCCTGACCGAGATCACCGGCCCGGTCGTGACGAAGCTCGACACGCCGCTGCCGGCCGTGAAGGCGAGCACGCTGCCGTGGGCGCAGCTCACGACGGACGCGCAGAAGGAGGCCCACGAGGGCGAGCTGGTCGCGCCGCAGGGCACCTTCACCGTGACCGACAACTACGACGCCAACTTCTACGGCTCGTTCACGCTGGCCGCCGGTGACAAGCCGCTGCGCCAGCCGACCGACGCCGGACGCGCCGGTAGTGCGCAGGCGCAGGCCGCGGTCGCCGACAACGCCGCCCGCACGATCACCCTCGACGACGCGTCGACCACGAACTACAGCACGAGCGCCAACAACGGCCGCCCGCTGCCGTGGCTCACCCCGGACAACCCGGTCAGCGTCGGCGCGAAGGTGACGTTCCACCAGCCGGTCGTGCTCGACTACCGGTTCTCGCTGTGGAACTTCCAGCCGACCGCGCAGGTCACCGGCGACGGCTCGGCCGTGGCGACGTTCAGCGACATGCGCACCGGCAAGCAGCAGCCGGCCGCGCTCGACGGCACCGGGCGCCTGGCCACCTTCAACGTGCAGAACTACTTCCCGATGACCGGCGAACGGTACGTCGCCGCCGGCCTCGGCACGTGCACGTACTACAACGACCGGGCCGGCAACCACATCACCGTGAACCGCTGCACCGGCACCGACGGCGGTCCCGGCCCCCGCGGCGCGGCGGACGCCGCCAACTTCGCGCGCCAGCAGTCGAAGATCGTCACCGGTATCAACCGGCTCGGCGCGAGCATCGTCTCGCTGGAAGAGGTCGAGAACTCGGTCAAGTTCGGCGAGCCGCGCGACACCGCGCTCGCCGGCCTGGTCGACGCGCTCAACGCGGCCGCCGGCTCGGCGGTGTGGTCGTACGTGCCGTCGCCGGCCGCCGACCAGTTGCCCACGCTGAGCCAGCAGGACGTCATCCGCACCGCGTTCATCTACAAGAAGGCGCAGGTCGCGCCGGTCGGCCCGTCGGTGGTGCTGACGACCGAGTCGGACCCCGGTGAGCCGTTCTCGATCGCCCGCCAGCCGTTGGCCCAGGGCTTCAAGAAGGCCGGCGCCGGCGACGGGGACACCTTCCTCGTGGTCGCCAACCACTGGAAGTCGAAGAGCCCCGGCACCCCGCTGTACCCCGGTGACGTCGAGGACAAGTCGTCGCCGGCGGCCAACCAGGGCGCCTTCAACGAGACCCGGGTGCGCGAGGCCGAGGCCGTGGTGACGTTCGCCGCGCAGACGGCGGACACGCTGCGCACCAACCGGATCTTCCTGGTGGGCGACTTCAACGCCTATACCCACGAGGACCCGATGGAGAAGCTGTACGCGGCCGGCTACACCAGCCTCGGCAGCACCTTCGACCCGAGTGAACACACGTACATGTACAACGGCCTCGCGGGCTCGCTCGACCACGTGCTCGCCAGCCCGGCCGCCAAGGCCATGGTCACCGGCGCGGACGTGTGGCAGATCAACGCGCAGGAGGCGGTGGCGTTCGGCTACAGCCGCTACAACTACCACGCGACGATGCTGTTCCACGGCGACGACCCGTTCGCCGCGTCCGACCACAACCCTGAGATCGTCGGCTTGAACCTGCCGTCGACCCCGGAGTGGAACGCCAAGAAGATCTACCACGCCGGCGACCTCGTCAGCTACCACGGCGCGACGTGGCGCGCCCTCTGGTGGACGGCCTTCCTCCCGCCCGGCTCCCCCCACGGCGCCTGGGAAGAGATCGCGGTCACCTCGGACGGCACCGCGCTCTGGACGCCCTCGCGCATCTTCAAGGCCGGCGACACCGCCGTCTACGGGGGCAAGAAGTACGTCGCCAAGTGGTGGAGCCGTAACGCGAAGCCGACGGCTTCCGGCCCCCGGGGCCCCTGGAAGCCCGCCGCCTGACGCAGCAGGTAACCGTTCGGGCCGCCTTCGCTCAGCCGAGGGCGGCCCGAACCGCGCAGACCGCGTCGCGCGGCGCCCGGAGCGGCGAGCCGGCCCGGTCGGGCGACGCCGGTCTCGGGCGAGGCCGCTATGGTGCGTCGATGGATGCCGGGACTGACGAGTTGAGGGCCGCACACGATGGGCTCGCGGAGTTCTATGTCGACCTGCTGGCAGGGGCGCTGGAGACCGAGCCCGTCGAGCGGGCGGTGCTGAGCCTGTTCTGTGAGTTGACCGTGGCCGCCGGCCTCGGTGCCAGCGTCGGGGACGTCGGCTGCGGAACCGGGCGGCTCGCTCCGTACCTGGCAGCGCACGGGCTGTCCCCGCGAGGAGTGGATCTTTCGCCGGAGATGGTGCGCGTGGCGCGACGGGACTACCCGGGATTCGCCTTCGACGTTGCCGACCTGCGCGACCTGCCCTTCGACGACGCCTCGCTGGCAGGGGCGGTCTGTTGGTATTCGTCGCTCTTCCTCCCGCCTGCCGACAGGGCGGCCGCGTTCGGGGAACTCGCCCGGGTCGTCAAGCCCGGTGGCTATCTGGTGACCGCCTTCAAGGCCGGAGACGGCAAGCCCCAGCGTCGGGGCCGCAGCGTCGGCCGCGGCGTCGAATTCGATGCGTTCTGGCTGTCCCCGGAGGAGATGGAGCGCCGGGTCACCGATGCCGGCTTCACCACGGTGTTCTGGGGCGGCCGGCCCGCCCAGGAGCAGGAAGCCACTCCGCAGGGATATCTGCTCGCTCGGAGAACTGAGGCGACGACCGGCCCGAACGCGGCGGCTCGAGAGGCGAAGTAGCCCATGCGCTCGCGCAGCCCGAGCTAAAGAGTCAACTCCTCACTGAGCGCGGCGAGCACTGCGGCGGGGTCTGGCGAGCGGGTCAGGGACCGGCCGATGACGATGTGCGTGGCGCCCGCCCGGAGGGCGGCGACCGGATCCGCTGGGCGGGCATGCTCGGTGGAGGCCTGACCGGCCAGTTCAGCGCGCAGCCGCACACCCGGCGTCACGATCAGCATGCCGGGGCCGAGGTGTGCGCGCAGGGTCGCCGCCTCCTGGGGCGAGGCGACGACGCCGTGGCAGCCCGCACGCTGGGCCAGTCGTGCCAACCGCGGGACCTGCTCGGCGGTCGTGGCCCGCACGCCGACGTCCGCGAGGTCGGCGTCGGTCAGGCTCGTGACGACGGTCAGCGCGATCACCCGGAGCCGGGGAAAGTCGGCGGCGGCCCGCACCGCGGCTTCCATGATCCGGGTGCCAGCCATGGCATGCACGGTCACCATGGTCGCGCCGAGCCGACCGGCGGCCCGGACGGCACCGGCGACCGACGTCGGAATCTCGAACAACTTGAGATCGAGGAAGACGTCCTTGCCCTCGCCTGCCAGCCGGGCGGCCAGCGCCGGGCCGGCAGCGGTCAGCAGTTCCAGGCCGATCTTGTACGCCTGGCCGGCGTCCCCGAGCCGGGCGACGACCGCCTCGGCGGCGTCGACGGTGTCGACGTCGAGCGCGACGATGATGCGGCGGGCAGCGTCCACATTCATGATCTTGCCAGAGGACGGTCAGCGGGTGAGGAGTGGACAGTTTCCGACAGTTCTCGATAGTGCGATCACGGACAACCGTTCCCCTCCTAACCTGAAGGCTCAGATCAGGTCGCTCACCCGGGTGGTGGTCCGCATGCCCCGCACCGCAGCCGTCCTTCCCACCCAACTCAGCGTCTTCTGCCTGAACCCGGCGACCGGCATCCCGGCCGGCCGCGGGTTGCCGGTCTACGCCGAGGTGCAGTTTCATGCGGCGGCACCGGGCGAGCCGCTCGCCGGGTTCAACTTCGACGACTTCGTAGCCGCGTTCCGGGACGCCGACCCGCAGGAGCGGGACGACGCGGCCGTTGCCCGCGACTGCTGGGACGCGTTCCGTCCGGCGGTGGCGGCGACACTGTCCGCCACGGCCGCCGCCGACCTCGCGGCGGACCGCGCCGCCGGTCGGGCGTTCGCGGCGGAGGTGATCCGGCACGCCGTCAATGAGGCCGGCCGGCTCGGCGCCGTGCCGCCGGCCCGACTACCCGGCCTGTTCGAGGCGGCGGTCCGCGCGGTGGCCCGGGAGCGCGGGCTCGATCTGCGTACGCCCGGCGAGGCGCCGCGCGGCTGGGCGTACCCGCTCGGGGTGCTGGCCAGCGACCACTGCGGCTACCTGTCGTTCGACCTGACGCGCCTGCCCACGCCGGTCCGGGCGGCGATCGGCGAGGCAATGCAGGTGCGGCGGCAGTCGCCCGACGGGCCGCGCGACGTCGCGGTCTGGTTGGCCGCGGCCGGCTCCCCGGACCGGGTGGACGCCCTCGTGGACGGCCGATTCGCCGAGGCCGTCATCGTCGCCCGGCTGGCCGCGCCGGCCCCGCCGCTGCTGGACCGGCTCCGCGGGCGGGGACTGCCGGCGATCCAGCGACCGAGCCTCGCCGACTGGCGGCTGTCCCCCGGATCGTTCTCGGCCACCCTTCCGGCGGTGTTCGGCGACCACGGCTGTGAGACGATGCTGCCGGCCAGCCTGGCCATCCAGGCCTTCCAGTTGCAGCAGGCGGTGCTGCTCACCGACGTGTCGGCGCCGGCGGATCCGGTACGCCTCGGCGTGGTGCACGAGTACGCCGTCCGCTGGTTCCAACTCGGCCACTCCCTCGGCGGGATCGTCCACAGTGTGCCGCTCGCCCCCGGCGAGTCGGTCAACCTCGCGGTCATCGACTGGTCCCGGGCCGACGACGCGGCCCGCGACGAGGACACCAAGGTCACCGAACAGCTTCTGCACGACCAGCGACGGGACCGCACCATCACGGAGACGGTGGACGCCGCGCTCAGCGAATACCAGGGCGGTTCCAGTTCGATGTCCGGTCTGGCCGGGTCCGCAGGCGCGTCCGGCAGCATCGGCGTGGCGGGCGCGGCCGTCGGCCTCAGCGGGGCGATCGGCGGGGCGTCGTCGGCGTCGCGGGGCCGGCGTGATCTCAGTTCCCAGACGGTGCAGCGGGTCAGCGACCACATCACCCAGGCCAGCAGCGCCGTACGGGAACTGCGCAGCACCGTGGTCGTCCACTCGACGCAGGCCGAGCGTGAGGTGATAGAGACCCGGACGGTCGTCAACTACAACCACGCGCACGCGTTGACCGTCCTCTACTACGAGGTGCTGCGCCACTTCCGGGTGGCGACCGCGCTGGAGCGGGAGCGCCCGGCCGTGTTCGTCCGGACCCGGGTGGACTGGTTCGACGGTGCCGACGACGCGGCCACGGCGGTGGCCGCCCGGTTCGCCGGGACGATCCGGGCCGCGCTGCTCGACCCGACGCTGTCCGGACATGTCGACGCCCTCATCCGTACGGTCCACCGCCGGCAGGTGCACACGGCCGTGCCGGCACCGCCGGCTCGGCCCGAACCGCCGCTGGTCTACTTCCGGTTCGCCATCCGCACCGGCGGCGTGAGCGCGACCGGCGGCAGCAACCAGCGGGTCGAGATCCGCGGCACATTCATCGGTCCCGGCGGCGCGACCGGACTGGTCAACCGCGCCCTCGGGGACATCGACACGCTCGGCTACCCGGGCGCCTTCGAGGCGACCGACCACACCTACGTCTTCGTCGCCGGGGTTTCGCCGGCCCCGCCACGCAACGGCTCGGTGCCGTGGGGGGACGTGGACGCGATCCTGCTGGGCGTCGCGCCGGAGAACTGCGACGTCGGCATCCAACGGATCACGCTGACCGCCAGGGATGCCGACGGCCGGGAACACCCGCTGCTGGACATGGACTACCGCGGATCCGGCGGCGACCTGTTCGTCACCCAACCCACGTCGATCCTGCTGCCGCTGAACCGCCCGGCCGGGACCGGGGCGCCGGCCGTACCACCGGCCGGGGAGCTGGACGACCTGGCCCGCACCGGTGAACTCCTGGCACACCTTCGCGCCAACCCCCTGCACTACGGCCGCGCGCTCCTGGTCGCGCTCGGTCCGGCCGAGCGCGAGCGGTGGCTGGCCGGCATCCGCCTGCCCGACAACTCGAGCGTGCTGGAGCACGTGGAGAACCGGCTGGTGGAGTTCGCCGGCCCGTGGGTGTGCTTCCCCTGTGTGGATCCGGCCTGGGCGGACCAGATCCGCACATCTGCCGGCGAGACACCGCCGGAGCCGCCGGTCGAGAACCTGATCACGCTGCCGGCCCGCGGGGCGTTCGCCGAAGCCCGGCTCGGCCACTGCAGCGCGGCCGAGGAGATCGACAACTCCCGGTTCTGGGACTGGCAGAGTTCGCCGATTCCGCATCTGGCCCCGGAGATCGCCCCGGTGCAGCCCGTGCAGCCGCAGCCGCAGAACCCGGACCTGACCCCGAGCCCGCTGCCCTCGCCGGTGGTGAACATCGTCAACCCGGCACCCGCGCCCGACCCGACCGGGATGGCCGCCGCGCTGGCGGCGATCGCCACCCCGAACATCTTCCGCGACATGTCCGGCCGCGGCGAGCTGGCCGACCTGCTCAAACGGCTGTCGGACAACACGATCGGCATCGCCGAGGCGGCCAGCGTGGCCCGCCGCATCCAGACGCCGGGCGGCTCCGGCGGCCCTGGCGGCTTCGGCGGCGGGGCCGGCGGGTACAGCGGCGGGTACGGCGGGATGGGCGCGGGCGGGATCGGCGGCCAGCGCTCGGGCCCCCAGCAGCCGTCCGCGGTCAACCGAGACCTCCAGGACCTGCGCCGCACCCTGGGCCAGGCACAGCAGTCCGGCTACCTGACGCCCGAGCAGGCCCAGGCGGCGTACGGGCAAGCGGTGCAGAACGCGCTGACCCCTGACGACCTGCACCAGGTGGACTCCCGCTACACCCCGCCGGCCACGACGAAGAACTCACTACTCGGTCTGATCGGCGAGCAGAACCTGGCGGACGCCCTGACGGCCAAGGGCCTGACCGTCTTCCACGACTGGAGCAAGAACGTCAACGCCAACGGCGTCGACCTGATCGCCTACGACCCCACGACCAAGACGCTCTGGCTGGTCGACAACAAGGCCCAGATGAAGGGCATCTCCGGTGCCGGGGCGCTGACCGGGCCGCAGTACACCCAGAACCTGGCCGACGCGCGCCGGTTCCTGGCCGACGTCTATCCGGACCGGGCGGCCGCCATCCCGGCCGTGGAGGCGATCGACGCCGGCCGGATCAACCGGGTGGTCGGCAACGCCTGGGCCGGCGCGGAGACCCGCTTCACCCAGGCCATCTTCGACAGCGGCCTGCACGTCTTCGACGTACGCCTGATGCGGCTGTTCGCACCCGGCGAACGGGCGGCGTGGCTCGAGGCGTTCACCAAGCTCCCCCGCGGGGCGATCAAGCGGGCGGTCCGCGGTACGGCCGTGCTGGACGGGGTGCTGCTCGTGCTCGCCGTGGCCGAAGGGGCCAGCTACCTGGCCCGGGGCGACCTTCGGGGCGCCCTCCAGGTGGCCGGCGAGGTCGCCACCGAGATCACCTTCGGCACGCTGCTGAGCAAGCTGCCCGGCGGCCTGTTCGCCGGCTTCGCCCTGGAGATCAAACCGGACAACTGGCGGGAACTCGAACGCGAGGAGCGCATCGGCTACCTGACCAAGAAGATTCCCGACTACCACAGCCGGCCGCAGGCTGAACGCGATCAGATCCACGACGCGCTGGGGGCGATGCTGGAACACCCCCTGGAGGTCCAGCTTCCGCCGCCGGTGGCGCCGCCACCGCGGCAGATCGCGCCGTTCCTGTGGTATCCGTACAAGCCCGACTGGACCTAAGGCGATCGGTCGGATGTGGGCACCGCCCATTGCCCGACCAGGTCGGCATAGGTCGATGAGCCGGCGAGCAGGTCGTCGTGCGAGCCGCACACCGTGCGGGGTCCGTCCATGAGCAGTACCAGGTCGGCCCGGCGGGCGGAGCTGATCCGGTGCGCGATCACGATGAGCGTGCGGCCCCGCTCGGCGAAGGCGGTCTCCACGCGTGCCTCGGTGGCGGGGTCCAGGTGGCAGGTGGCCTCGTCGAGCACCAACACGGAAGCCTCCGAGAAGTACGCGCGAGCCAGCGCCACAAGCTGCCGTTCGCCGCTGGACAGCCCGTACGGCACCGCGTCGTACCCGCCCAGCCGCGCGACGAGGGCACCCAGCCCGAGCGCGCGTACGGCGGCGTCCAACTGCGCGTCGGTGGCGCCGGGGCGCAGGTACGCGAGGTTCTCGCGCAGGGTGCCGGCGAAGACGTAGGCGGCCTGCGGGCTGAGCACGATGCGGCGGCGCAGCGCGTCCGGTGCGATCGCGGTGACCGGGACGCCGCCGAGCAGGACGGCACCGGACTGCGGCCGGTCGAGGCCGCACAGCAGCCGGGCGAGCGTGGTCTTGCCCATCCCGCTCGGGCCGACGATGGCGAGGTGCCGGCCCTCCGGCAGGTCCAGGTCCAGATGGTCCACGACCGGGGCGGCGTGCGGGCCGTACGCGAAGGTCAGGCCCCGTATCCGCAGGTCGTGTCCGGCGGGCGGCGCGGCCCGGGACGGCGGCGGGGCCGGCGGTGTCCGGCTGGCCTCGGCGAGCCGGTACAGCGCGATGCCCAACTCCACCAGCCAGTCCCCCACCACGGTGACCAGGGTGCGTATCGCCGGCAGCAGGCTCGCGGTGACGTAGGTCAGTCCGCCCACCAGTTGCCCGGCGGTCAACCGGTGCTCGGTCAGCCACGGCGCGAGGACGACGAGCGCGAGGAGCACGCCCTGCCCGCCCACTGTGATCACCAGGGTGCGTGCGGCCGTCGCCCGGGCCAGCGCGCGGGTCGTGGCGGCGAACCGGTCCACCTCCGCGCCGACCTCGGCGGCCACCCGGTCGCGTGCGGCGCAGGCGACCACGTCCCGCAGCCCGGACAGCGCGGTGCCGGCCGAGGCCGCGACCGCCTCCTCGGCCAGCAGGGTGGCGTACTCACGGCGCGCCAGCGAGGACAGCAGCAGCCCGTAGAACACGAGCGCCAGCGCGAGCGGCGGAAGCACGACCGCGGCGACCGCGGGGGCGAGTGCGGTCAGCCCGACGGCCGCCGCGATCATGCCGACCGCCGCCCCACGCATCGTGCGCAGCAGGCCGGACACCAGCCGGCGTACGGTCTCCACCTGGCTGCCCAGCCGCGCCGCACCGGCCGGATCCGGCCGCTCGCCCGCGGCCGCGCGGACCAGAGTGGCGGTGACGACCGCGCGCACCAGACTGTCGCGCACCGGCTCCACCACGGCCGCGAGCCACGGGTAGAGCCGGCGGACCGCGACCACCCGCACCGACCAGGCCAGGGCGAGCATGGCCAGCCAGCCCAGCCCGGCGAGCGGGGCCTGCCGCGCGAAGCCCCGGTCCACGGCATTGGCCACGACCAGGCCGCCGACCAGCGCCGGCGCCGACTCCACCACCGACCACGCGGCGATCCGGACCAGCGCCCGCCGCCGCCCGCGCAGCGGGTCGCGCAGCAGCCGCCACGCGGCCGCCCTGCCGAGACGCCCCTCCGGCCGGGTCACGGTGGCGTCCCGTCGGCATCGCCGGCGGCGAAGACGGCGCGGTAGTCGGGCCGGGCCCACAGGTCCCGGTGCCGGCCGACCGCGCGGAGGCGCCCGGCATCGAGCCACGCGACGAGGTCGGCGCGGGCCGCCGTGGCGGGACGGTGGGTCACCACGATCCGGGTACGGCCGGCCAACCGGTCGGTGAGTACGGCGCCGATCCGTGCCTCGGTCACGGTGTCCAGGCCGGAGGTGGCGTCGTCGAGCACCAGTACCCGGGCGTCCCGGGCGAGCGCGCGGGCCAGCCCGATCCGCTGCACCTCCCCGCCCGACATCGGCGCCTCGGGCAGCGGGGTGTCATACCCGTCCGGCAGCAGCCGGATGAACGCGTCGGCCTGGGCCGCCGCCGCGGCGGCACGGACGGCGGACCGGTCCAGCCCGGGACTCCCGTACGAGATGGCGTCGTGCACCGTGCGCCCGAGCAGTACCGGCCGCTCGAACGCGTACGCCACGGCGCCGGCGGCGAACGCCGTAACCGGTACGCCGTCGAGCAGGACGACGCCCTCGTCCGCGCGCACCAGCCCGCCGACCAGGCCGGCCAGGGTCGTCTTACCCGCACCGGAACGACCCACCACCGCTACCGCGCAGCCCGCCGGCACGTCCAGGTCCAGCCGGTCGAGTACGGCCCGCTCCTTGCGGCGCACGGTGACACCGCGGAAGCTGACCGCGCCCGGCCCTTCCCGCAGCGCACAGTCCCCGGCGGCGGGCACCGGCTCGGCGAGCAGCTCCGCCAGCCGGCGCGCGCCGGCGCGGGCGTACCCGAGCCCGGTGAACGCCTCCACCTGCGCGATCAGGCCCAGGGCGAGCGCCACGTACCCGGCGGCGGCGACGAACTGCCCGGCGCTGAGCCGGCCGGCGCTCACCCCCCAGCCGGCGGCCCCGAGCACGGCCAGGTTGACGGTTGCCGAGAGGATCGACCCCTGCCACGCCATCCGGCGTTGGGCGGCCCAGGTGGCGTGCCCGGCCGCGCTGACCCCGTCCAGCGGGGCGAGTACCCGGTCGATCTCGCGCCGTACCGTGCCCGCCGCCTGGACGGTGCGGATGCCGGCCAGCGCGTCCTGCAGCAGCGAGACGATCGCCGCCTGCGCGGTCCGGTACCGGGTGACCGTCGCCGAGGTGTCCGCGACGAACCGGCCGAGCACCGCCCAGGAGACCGGCGCGGCGACGAGGAAGGCGACCGCGCAGCGCCAGTCGATGAGCCAGAGCGCCACGATGCCGCCGATCGAGGTGGCGGCTCCGACGATGACGTCCACGGTGGAGTCGAGCGCGTGTCCGGCGTCGGAGCCGGCGCTGACAAGCCGGCTGGTCACGTCGCCGGGATCGACCTTGCGCCGCGCCGCGGTGCCGCGTGCCACGACCACCCGCAGCACCTCGTGCCGCAGCCACCGGGTGCCGCCTGACAGGCAGCCCGCTTCGGCGACGGTCGCGAGGACCGTGCACAGGGCGGACGTCGCGATGACCAGGCCCAGCCGGGTGGCGGCCGTGGCGGTGCCGCCCCGGCCCAGCACGGCGTCGGTGGCCGCGGCGAGCGCCGCCGGCAGTGCCAGGATCGCCACCGAGTTCGCCGCGCTGGACGCGACGAGCAGCGCGCCCCAGCCGGGCGTGCGTCGCGCCGTGCGGGCGAGCAACCGGAGGGTCGCCGGTCCGGCGTTCATGGACCGGCCCTCCTCACCGGGGCATTGTGGTGACCCACCGCCGCGGACGGAGCCGGGCGGTGGGTCACCGGACGGTGCCGCCTCACGATCAGCCGCAGTCGATCGACGTGAAGATGCTGAGGCAGGGCCAGGCCGCCACGCCGCCGGTGTCGGCCTCGGTCGCCTGCAGCTCCAGGATCTCGGACATAGTTCACCTCCTCTCAGGAAGTCGGGGCGGGTACCCGCGCGTCGAGGTACGGCAGGACGGCCGTGCCCTCGAAGGCGGTGCTGAGCGCCAGCAGGATGCCCGCGGAACCGGTGGCCAGGTCCATCGACAAGCGCATCAGCTTGTCGCCGGGAAAGGCGAGATGTCCCTGGTAGGTCTCCGCGTGCCAGCCGAGCCGGCGGACGTGGGCGGCGATGGCGGCCGGGTTCTCCGGTCCGGGGAGGTGGCTGAGCGCGGCGATGAGCCCGGCCCGGCCGCGGAACAGGCCCGGCTGGCGGACGAAGATGCTGCGGCAGCCGTGGCCGATCGCGGCGACCTCGTCCCGGAACGCGGGCTCGTCGCGGTGCCGCAGGTACCGCTGCAGGACGAGGCCCAGGCCGCCGCTGCCGCCGTCGAGGTAGAGCAGGTACCGCCGGCCCTCCTCGACCAACTGGAGGGTGCCGTTGGCGAGGCGTTCGCCGCAGGCGAGGTCGGCGCGCAGGGCCGCCCCGGCGAGATCGAGGTAGGCGGGGTCGCCGGTGTCCTCGTACAGGTGCAGGAGGAACAGCGCCGGGCCGGACATCCCGCGGAGCAGCCCGCCCCGCACCGACGGTGCCGGCCGCCCGGTCGCCACCGCGCGGATCATCGGCGCCAGGGCGTCCGCCATCCGGGTGGCGGCGGCGCGCAGCCCCTCGTCGCCGGTGGCCCGGGCGAAGTGCAGCAGGCTCACGCCGGCGCCCGCGACCCCGCCGAACAGGCCGGGGGTGGTGAGCGGCTGGCCGACGGCGCGGCGTACCAGGTCCAGGGCTTCGTCGACGCGACCCAGTTCGTACAGCACGGCGGCCGCGCCGAGCAGGCCGTCGTAGAGGCCGGGGCGCGGGTTCTGCGCACGGTGGACCGATCGCAGCATCCAGGTGACGTACTCGTCGGGTATTTCAGCTCCGGTGACGTGCAGCGCGTGCAGCACGCCGGCCGCGCCGTACGCGAGGGTGTACCCGCCGGTGGCGAACTGGTTCGGATCGCCGGGGAACAGCCGGTCGGCACGGTCCGGGGTGGCGCCGGCGTGGATGCCGGCGATCAACGAGGCGCGGATGGCCGGCCAGTCGCTCTGGTCGCCGCCGAGCAGCGCGGCGGGTCCGGCATCCGCCGCCGGGACGGCCGTGCCCAGCGCATGGGCCAGGTCGGCGGGGAAGCTCGCCGGCAAGCCGTAGAGCCGCTGCGCACTGCCGGCCAGGCGGGCCAGGTCGGCGGGGCTGCGGGCCAGACCGCCGGTCACCGGCAGGAACATCCACAGCCGGATGCAGTGGAACAGGTAGCGGTCGGCCGCCGCGCCGGACAGGCCTCGCGGGACGGTGAACCCGGGCGCGGCCAGGGCCGGAGGGTGCTCGTCGGCAAGGTCGGTGGCCAGCTCGAAGTCGACGAGCACCACGCGGCCGTCCGGGCGCACCATCACGTTGGCCGGGTGCAGGTCGCCGAACCGGATGCCGCGCGCATGCACCGAGGTGAGGGCGCATTCCAAGCCGGACATCACGTCGTGCACCCACTCGACGTACTCGGCCACCGCGGCCGGATCGGGCTCCGGATCGAGCAGGGGCTGGCGCTTCACCATGGCGTCGAGCAGGTTGTCGCCCTCGACGTACTCCTCGACGAGGAAGTGGTGCTCCCAGGCGGTCACGAAGCCCAGCACGCGGGGTACGCAGGACAGGCTGGCCAACCGCTCCAGCACCGCGCGCTCCCGGGCCAGCCGGGCGATCGCGTCGGCCCCGTCGCGGTCCAGCCCCGCGTGCGGGCGCGCCTCCCGCAGCACCACCCGCTCGCCGGTGGTGCGGTGCGTGGCGACGTACACGCCGCCGCCGTTGGAGAAGTGCAGCGCGCGCTCCACCTCGTACGGGAAATCCACGCCGTGGTCGGCATCGCGCCGCGCCAGGTGCGGGCGCAGCACCTCCGGAACGGTTACCCACGGCGGTACCCGGAACGCCGGGCCGCGCACGTCGGGTACCAGCTTTCCGTCCGGACCGGCCAGCGCCGGCGTCGGCTCCCCGTCGGCGTCGGGACAGGTGCGGCCGGAGAACCCGCCGTACCGGACGTAGAGCGGCCCGTCCCCGTATCGCAAGTCGCTCAGGATGTACGGCCCCGGCACCCCGGAGAGCAGCTCGGACAGGTCGGACAGCACCCGGCCGAGTTGTGCCTCGTCCACCGGGTACAAGGTCAGCGCCTTGCCGCTGCTGCCTCGGTGCGCGTACTTGTTGTTGGCGAACCGTACCGCGCCGGCGCTGCGCAGGAACTTGAAGGTGACGGCGTGCGCCACGCAGTACTCCCAGACGATGTCGCAGACCCGGCTCACCTCGTCGAGGGTCGCCGATGCGTGGATCTTCCAGCCCTGCTCGGGCAGGCTCACGCCCGGCGGGCGCAGCGAGACCCACAGTCCGCGCTCGGTGCGCGTCCAGCCGGCCGGCGTCTCCCGGTCCGCGGCCGGCAGGCGCTCGGCCCGGTCGGCGATGCGCTCCGGGGTGTCGAAGAACAGCGGGTCGGCGAGGCAGAACGGCTGCAGCCGTTCGGGGTTGAGTTTCACCGGGACACCTCCACGGGCGCGGCGCCGAACTCGGGCCGGCGGGCGATCCGGGCCCGTACCTCGGCGGAGCCGAACCGCTCGTCGATCCGCCGGGTCGCGGCCGCCCACTGCACCATGGTGTCCGCGGTGGACAGCGCCGCGGTGACGAACGGGTCCTTCCAACGCGCCACCGAGCGTTCCCAGAGCACGTCGGGTGGGTCGGTACGGACGTTGCCGACGGTGCCTTCGTAGATGGGCATCGCGCGTACCTGTCCGTCCGGCTCGACCTGCATCATGGAAAAGTCGAAGCGCGCCATCGTGTCCGGGTGCATCTGCAGCATCCGGTTGTCCGTGGTGGCGACACGAACCCCGGCCGGCGCCAGCGCGCGGAGCCGGGCCAGGGTGTCCCGGCTCGTCAGCATGCGCAACTGCTCGTCCGTCAACAGTTCCCGCTCGGCGAAGGCGGGCCGGCTGGCGAGCCCGGACGGTACCGCCGCGCCGAACCAGACGGACGACAGGCGCGGGAAGCGCCGCGCCAGGATGCACACCTCGTCGAGTTCGTGCAGGTTGCTCTGCACCAGGACGCAGTCCAGCCCGAACATGAACGGCCGGTCCGTGGCCGCCGCGCCGTCGAGGAGTTCCAGGGCCCGTACCGCCCGGGCGAACGAGCCGCGCCGGCCGCGGATCCGGTCGTGTACCGCGGCGGTGGCCCCGTCCACGCTGACGTTCACCCGGTCGAACACCCGCACCAGTTCGCGCGCGGTGTCCGGGACCAGCGGCCAGCCACCGGTGTACATGGCCACCTCGACACCGGCCCGCGAGATCCGCTCGGCGACCTCGAGGATGCCGGGCACCAGCAACGGCTCGCCGCCGCCGAACGTCACCGAGCGCGGCTTCATCGCCACCAGGGCGTCGGCCGTCTCCAGCAGTTCGGCGTGGCTCAGTTGCCGGGCCGGGCGCCGGCCGGACTCCGAGTAGCAATGCACGCAGCGTAGCGGGCAGGCGTACGTGACATCCCAGTTGATCTCGATCTGCACCGGTACTCCTCACCGCTGGCCCACCCGATCGCCGGTGGCGGCGACGAGAACTAGGCAACCGGCGCGGACTCTCGGACCTGCATCGGCGCGGTATCGGCGCTCGGATGGCGGCGGGCTCCGCCGCTTGCGAGCGTCACCAGGGCGATCATCGTGACGCCGAAGCTGACCAGGCCGATCAGCACAATGATCAAGCCGTGCAGGGCGATGGCCAGGGCGAGGCCGTAGCGGCGCAGCCGCGGCCCGGCGAGGACGGAAGCGGCGATGGCCAGCTCGACGACGGGGGTGCCCCAGGTGAGGGCGGCGACGATCGGCCGGTGCTCGAGCGCGGGCCCCAGCGCGGAACGCAGCGCCGCGGACGGGCCGTAGTGCGGATGGTGGAAGATCTCGGCCAGATAGGTGCCGTCCCGCCAGGACGGAACCGCCAGCTTGGTGCCGACCGCGGCGAGGTAGATCAACGCCACCTGCAGCCGCAGCACCAGATGCGCGGCGTACGAGGCGCCGCCCCAGCCGGGCGGATACGGGTCGCGACCGGGGCGCCAGTGCCAACGCCGGCCGTCGCCGAGGCACATCAGGATGAGCAGCATGGTGCCGATCCGGCCGGCGGCGTCACCTCCATTCGGTACGGTCATCGACGCACCCAGACTGAGGGTGACGTACCACTGCGGCACGCAGGTCCACTTCGGGCCGAGACCGACGACGACCGCGGCGAGGACGGCGACGGCCACGACCAGCCGGGCCGTCGACAACCACGGGGCGTGACCGCCGATGCACCACAGCAGCGCGACCCGGACGCCGCCGCAGCGCGCCCCCGCCGGGATGTCCGGCAGCGGTGCGAACAGCGCGCCTGTCGGCGTGCAGAGCAGGACGCTGAGCGTGGCAAGGGCGAGCAGCGAGCGCCCGACCGCGAGCTGCCGGTCCCGCGGGTCGAAATCGGCCGCACGGAGGAGCAGTTCGGCGCGGACGCGCGTCAGCGCGCGCATGCCAGTTCGGCGGGCGCGGCGGACTGGACCTGCCAGGCGCCGGCGACCAGCCGCTCCCGGGTGAACACCACGGTGCCGCACAGCGGCTGCCACGCGACCCTGCTGTCCACGGTGGTCACCGGCGCGCCGGCCAGCCGGTCGGCGCAGTCCGCCACCGCCGGCCGCCCGCAGTCACGCCACCGCGCGGCCGGTACGGACCTGGCCAGAACGGCCGCCTCGACGATGGTGGCGTACTCCCGCCGGCTCAGGCCGCCCAGGTTCTGCGCGGATGCCAGCGGTGCGGTCACCGGCTGGTATCCGCCGGAGCGGTACACCCCGACGGCGACCGACCCGACGGCGGTGAAGAACTCCCACTGCTGCGGCCACAGGAGCTGGTACGTATCCCGCCGGTCGCCGAGCCAGCCGGGCGTCATCGACCCCGGCAATTGCGAGGCCGCGGCCACGACGAGCACCACCAGCAGCGCGGTGATGCTCGTCGTGAACCCTCGGGCGCCGCGCGTCGCGCGGGCCGGTTCATCCACAGCTGGTCTGGATGCAGTCCATCGGCGGGGTCGCCTGCCGCGAGTCCCCGGCGTCGCCCCGGTGGTGGCCGCCGGCCGTGCCCCCCACGCCGATGAGCGCGAGCAGCGCCGCCGCGATCAGCAACCCGATCAGTACCGGCTTCTTCATGTGGTGCTTCCCCCGATCGATCGCCCTCAGCTTCTGTCCCCCTACAGGGCCGGCACGATCGTGCACCCGGGCGCTATCCGTTCGGTATCGATCATGCGTTCGCCCTGGTCGACCGCTGCCCGGGCGGGCTCGACGACAGCGCGCAGCAGCCGCGCCTCGACCGCCTCGGCCGGATACAGCCGCAGCGCCCGTTCCCGGAGCCGCCCGGCCTCTTCCCGGTCACCGACCCGTGCCCTCAGCCGCGCCAGCGCGTCGCAGCCGCGCGCCTCCTGGATGGGGAGGTCGTTCGCCGCGGCGAAGCGCCGGGCCTGCTCGTACGCCGACTCGGCCTGCGCCCACCGCCCGGCTGCCTCGCGCGCGGCGCCGATGACGAGCAGCGACTCGCATTCGGCGTACGGGGCTCCGGCGTCCCGCGCGATGCTCAGGCCGGCCCGCCCGTCCGCCAGCCCGCCGGCCAGGTCACCCAGGTTGACCCGGGCGGCACCGCGACCGGCCAGGCTCATCGCCTCGCCGTGCCGCAGCTCCACCCGCCGGCTCAGCTCCAGCGCCCGGTCGAACCGCTCCAGCGCCGCGGCGCCCTGGCCCAGCCGGTCCAGCGCCTGGCCCAGGTTTCCCAGCAGCATCGCCTCGTCGTGCACCGCGCCGAGCTCGCGCGCGATGGGCAGCACCTCCTCGAGGTACGCACGGCCCTCCGCGTACCGGCCCATCGCGATGCACACCACGGCGAGGTTGTTGGTCACCGCCGCGTATCCGGCCCGGTCGCCGGCCCGCTCGGCCAGTTCGCGGCCGGCCGCGAACGTCTCGTGGGCCAGGCGCAACTGCCCGGCGCGCCGGTAGGTGAAGCCCAAACCGGAGAGCTGGCCCGCCTCGGCCGCGAGCGCCCCGGTCCGCCGGCTGATCGCGATCGCCTGCGCGAACAGCCGCTGCGCCTCGGCGAACCGGCCCAGCTCCCGCATGATCAGCGCGATGCTGCCGAGCATCGCCGACTCGCCCGGCGCGTCCCCGAGCTCGCGGGCCGCGGCCAGGCCGCGCTCGAACATCGCGAGGGAGTTGCCATGGTGGTTCAGCCGGTTCAGGAAAGGCTGCAGGGCGCCGGGGATCTGCCAGGTGTGGTCGAGCCAGCCGTGCTCGGCCGCGTACCGGGCCGCCTCCACGAGGTTGCCGTGCTCGGCCTTCAGCAGGCCTATCGGGTTGGTAGCGGCGGGCAGCTCCGGCGCCGGGTCGAGGAACCCGGGCTGAAAGCGGTGCGCGGCGCGCGCGATCGGCTCGCACGAGCGCCATGCCAGCCGGAGGTAGTAGTCGAGCAGCCGGTGCGCCGCCGCGCGCAGCTCCGCCGCGCTGTCGTGCTGGTGCGCCAGCTCGTGCGCGCAGTCGCGGACCAGATCGTGGATCCGGTACCGGCCGCCGGTGCCCTGCAGCAGCAGGTTGTCGTCGACCAACGCGTCCAGCCCGTCCTCGGCCTCCTCGGCCGTGATGCCGGCCAGGGCGGCCACCGCATACGGCTCGAAATCGACTCCTGGATGCACTCCGAGCAAGCGGAACAGTCGCTGCTGTGGCGGGCTCAGATACCGGTAGGAGAGCCCGAGCACCGCGGCGACGGTACGGTCGCCGATGGCGAGGAAACGGGTGCGGCGGCGCTGGTCGCGCAGCCGTGACACCAGGTCGGCCACGGTCCAGTGCGGACGATGCCGCAGCCGGGAGCCGGCGATGCGGACGGCGAGCGGCAGCCGTCCGCACAGCTCGACCACCTCGGCGGCCACCGCCCGGTCCGGCTCCGCCATTCCCCGGCCGGACACCTGCTCGAACAGCGCGAGCGCGTCCGGCCCCGGCAGCACGTCGAGCAACAGCGGGCTGGTGCCCTCCAGTCCGCCCAGATATCGCCGGCTCGTCACGATGACCAGCGTCTTCGCCGCGCCGGGAAGCAGCGGGCGCACCTGGCCCTCGTCGACGGCGTTGTCCAGCACGACGAGCATCCGGCGGCTCGCCATCTGCGACCGCCAGAAGGCGATACGCGAGTCCTCGTCGGCGGGCACCTGCTCCACGGGTACGCCGATGCCGCGCAGCAGCACGTCGAGCGCCTGGGCGGAGGTCATCGGGTCCTGGCCGGGGGTGAACCCGCGCAGGTCCAGGAAGTGCTGCCCGTCGGGGTAGTCGCCGCGGACGAGGTAGGCGAGGCGTACGGCGAGCGCGGTCTTGCCGATGCCGCCCATGCCGTCGATCGTGGATATGGCCAGGGCGGTGGCGGCGGAGCGCGCGATGCCGTCGCGGAGCTGGGCGAGCTCGGCGGCCCGCCCGGAGAAGTCCACGATGTCGTGCGGCAGCGTGCAGGCCGTTCCGGTGCCCGGCTGCGTCTGCGCGGCCGGCTCCGGCGGCGCGGCAGGGACCGCCGCGGGAAGTGGGACGGCGTCGAGGAGGATCTGCTCGTGCAGGCGGCGCAGCGCCGCGCCCGGATCCAGGCCCAGCTCCTCGGCGAGCAGCCGGCGGCCCTGCTCGTACGCGTCGAGCGCCTCGGCCTGCCGGCCGCACCGGTGCAGCGCCAGCATCAGGCTGCCTCTCAGCGACTCGCGCAGCGGGTGCGCGGCCACCCAGGTGGTGAGGTCGCTCAGCACGCCGGCCGCCTCGCCCAGCTCCAGCCGCAGCGCGCCGAGTCGTTCCAGGCAGGTGAGCCGCAGTTCCTCCAACCCGGCGACGGCGCTGCGGATCAGCGGACCATCGAGGCCGGGCAGGGCGGGGCCGGTCCAGAGGGCGAGCGCCCGGGTCAGACTCCGGACCGCGTCCCCCACCCCACCGTCGGCCGCGTGCCGCTCGGCCTCGTGCACGTACCCGCGGAACACCTCCGCGTCGAGCTGCTCGGGCCGGATCGCCAGCCGGTATCCGACGTCGGTGGTGTCGATCCGCACGTCGCCGTAGCCGCCGAGGGAGCGGCGCAGCGCCGCCATCGCGTTGTGCACCTGCCGCCGCGCCGTGGCCGGTGGATCGTCCCACAGCTCGTCGACGAGGCGCTCCGTCGACACGACGAGGTCGGCATTGAGCAGGAGGACGGCGAGCAGTCGGCGCTGGCGCGGACCATGGAGGGTTACCGGCCGGCCGTCGCACGTCGCCGCCAGCGGACCCAGCACGCAGAAATCCATCTGTAGCCCCCATACGCCCGGTGGTGGACCGTGAGCTGACGGCCGATCGTATCCAGCCGGCGGCCCGTGCGCTGACCCCCGCGGGCACCGGGACTCCCTGTTTCGGTGGCGGCCGGGAGGAGCACCGCGACCTGGTCGTCAAAGGAGGGAGGCCTCCGTTGGGGGCCAGCGGTTGGTGCCGAGCGCCGCGGTGCATTCGTCGACCATCTCGATGGTGCCGTTCTGGCCCATGAGGCCGATCCGGATGGCATCACGCACCGGGTCCAGGCCACCGGCGATCGCGATCCCGGCCTCGCGCAGCACGTGGAGTCGGACATCGGCCGGCCGGCCGCAACGGGCGACCACCACCAGGGCGGCGCGGTCCGCGGGCGCCCCGACGAGGGTGAATCCGCGCTCGGTGAGGCGTTCACGGCAGTGCTCGGCGACCCGCGCCCGTTCCTGGCGCCACTCCCCCAGGCCGCGGTCCACCATCGTGCTCAGGCTCGCGATGAGCGCGAACACCAGGTTCGTCGGCATCGTGACCGGGTGCGGCTCCCAGTCGAAGCTCTCCTCGCGCTCACGGTCCCACCGTGTCAGGTCCAGATACCACGGGCGCGGATGATCGTCCAGGGTCCGGGCATGACCGTGCTCGCTCAGCGCGACGATGCCCAGGCCCGGTGGACAGCCCAGCCCCTTCTGCGTACTGGCCGCGACCGCGTCGACTCCCCAGCCCTGCACGTCGAGTTCTTCGCCGGCGATGCTGGACACGGCGTCGACGACGACGGCGGCCCCGGCCTGGCGGGCCACCTCGGCGATGTCCGCCACCGGGTGCCGGATGCCCGTCGACGTCTCCACGTGCACCAGGATGACCCCGTCGGCACCGGGGAGCAGATCGGCGACGTGACGCGGGTCGACCGCCCGGTCCGGCTCGACGGCCAGGTCGCGGACCTTGAGCCCGTGTGCCCGGGCGACCTCGATCAGACGCCGGCCGAAGTAGCCGGTGCGTGGGATCACCACGAGCTGACCGGGCCGGAACGTGTTGACCACCGCGGCCTCGATGGCCAGGCTCCCGCTGCCGGGAAGCAGGTAGACCCAGGGCGCCCCCAGCACCTGCCGCAGCAGCGTCAGCGCCTCCTCGTGCGTACGGGCCCACGACGGCCCGTAGTGCGCGGTCACCGGACGCTGAAACGCCGCCAGGACATCGGGCCGCGACTGACACGGCCCCGGAATCATCAGGCGCGGAGTGGCGATGCCGGCCGGCGGCGGCCGGCGGATCGTGTGCGGCGCCGTCATCGGCTGACCTCCCACCGGCTCACCGCCAGGATGCGTGTGCTCCGGATGATCAGGAAGATCAGGACGGCGCTCAGTGCCGAGCCCACGCCGAGGATGGGAAAGGCCGCCGAGCCGGACACCTGGAACAGCAGGACGCCGATTCCCGGCCCGATCATGAACCCGACGTCGGACAGCATGCCGAAGACGCCCCAGGCCCGGCCGGTACCACCGCAGTGCTGCTGGATGCCGTCGCGAGCCACCAGATAGACGAAGGCCTGAGCGGCCATGAAGGCGGCCATGCCGGGCACCGCGACGACCGTACGGTCGACGCCGCCCAAGGCGACGCACGCCGCCGCCAGCAGCACAAGCCCGGCGGCCGCGGCTCCGGGCCGGCGCAGGCGGCCCGGCAACCGCGCGATGAGGGGGCTCAGACCCGCGAACACCGCCATGCCGAACGCGAGCACCCACGCCGACCGGCCCACCGAATCGGCGACCGCGCGATCCATATACAGCGGTATCAGGGGTTCCATCGCCGCCCACACCAGGTTGGCGCACAGGTCGATGGCGCCGAAGAAGACGGCGGCACGCAGAACCCGCGAGGACCAGGCCGGCTCGGGCGCGAGTTCGTCCGCCGCGGCGGCTGCGCCCACGGACGCATCCCGGGTGCGGCCGGGCAGAGCCCACCACGCCACCAGCGCGGTCAGCAGCGTCGCCCCGGCGGCCGTGGACAGGATCACCGGATAGCCGGCGTACGAATGCACCAGCCCGATGATCAACGGGCCGGCGCCGAAGCTCAGGACCGCGGCCACGCCCAACCTCGCATAACCGCGGGAGGAGTCCTTTCCGTACCGGGCCGAGATCGTGGCGACCGCGCCGTAGATCGCCGGGCTGACCAGGCCGTCGCCGGCACCCCAGACCAGCCGTCCGGCGAGCGCCGCGCCGCCGTCGCTCGCGGACGCGACCAGCACCATGCCGGCGGCCGCCACCACCAGGCCGGTCACCGCGGTGAGATTCTGTCCCCACCGGTCCGCCGCCCAGCCGCCGACCGGCTGGGCCAGAACCTTGGCGATCCCGAAGCCGGCGACGAAGATCAGCAGGCCGGTCCGGTCCAGGCTCAGGTCCTCGGCGAGTCGGGGCAGGAACGGCAGGACCGCCATGTAACCGATGTTGATACCGATCACCGTGGACAGTACGGTGGCCATCCGGGCGGTGTACCCCGACGACGACGCCGGTTCAGAGCGCAGCAAGCTCATCGCGCCGCAGACTTCTCGTGATGTAGCCGTGGATGCCTTCGCTCATTCGCCGCAGCGCCTCGCGCAGCGCCGGCCTCGGCGTGGTCGGATAGACGAGGGCCCACAGATCGGTTCCCAGGAAGCCGTGCCGCTCCTTGTACACGAAGTTGCCGCGTCCGGGGTCGACGATCTCGGCTCCGTGGGCAGCCGCGTACGTCATGGACTCGTACATGAGGAACGCGTACGTTTTCAGCTCCCGCAGGTGCAGGTAGTTGATCCCGCCGGTCCACATGCTGAACCGCCGCCGATGCAGGAAGCACAGGAACGCCGCCGCCATCCGTCCATCGTGCTCCGCGACCAGCAGCATGGCCCCGGGAGCGCCGGCCAGGTTCTCGAAGATGTCCTTGCCGTAGATGTTGATTCCGTGCTTCTCGGCGGCCGCCATGGCCAGATCGGTGAACTCGTCGAGCGCCGGCAGCATCTCCGCACCGGCCAGGACCCGCAGCCGGAGCCCGCCGTCCTTGGCCCGGCGCCACTGACGGACCAGCTCGCGCCGGACCCTGCCGCGCATGGCGGGCAGCGGAGAGTCCGCACCGCCGATCGGCGCCGCGTACGCCCGGTCCACCAGGACCGCCGTGCCGCCCGGGCGGATCGCCGACCACGCGTCGACCTCGGCGGACGTCAGGTTGCCGAAGATCAGTGCCTCGGCCGCCCAGCGGGCGGTCTGCTCCCGCCCGAGGTCGACGCACGTGGCGATGTATTCGGGTGTGCTGCCGCCCGCCCCGCCGTACTCGCCGTAGAGGCTCGCCGAGTAGACGACCGGGCCGGACCAGATCGGGCCGATCCCCGCGTCGGACTCGTACGCGTCCCACAGGGGTGACCGGCTGACGAGGTAGTACGGCACCAGCTCGGCCACCGGCCCGCCCTCGAGCAGCAGGTGACGATGGTCCACGACGCGCTCGGTGCGGACACCCTCCCATCCACGACTCCAGCCGACCGTGGTCGAGAAGTGCCGGCCGTCCACCGCGCTCTCCGGCACCTCGGCGGCCGTGCGGAGCCAGCGGGCACTCACTGATGTGCGCATTGGTCGTCCCAGACCTGCTCGGCGGACATGCGGAGCTGTGCCCACAGCGCCTCGATGTCCGACGGTTCCGTCCTGATATTGCCGATCGAGACCCGCAGAACGTACCCGTCACGCAGTACCGCATGGGACAGGAACGCCGCTCCGGATGCGTTGACCGCGTCGAGGACGCCGGCGTTCAGACTCGCTATCCGCGACAGAGGCACCGGCGCGGGCTCGTACCGCCGGCGCAGGCCGCGCGGCACGTACCGCAGGCAGACCAGCGGGTAGGTCGAGTCCACCGGGACCTGCCAGTCCGGATCGGACCCGGCCGCGGACCGCAGCCACCGGGCCATGTCGATCGAACGTTGCAGACGGTTCGCCAGTCCCTGGACACCGAAGCTGCGAATGATCCACCACAGCTTGAGGGCGCGGAAGGAGCGGCCGAGCTGCGGCGAGTAGTTCATGTAGTCGACCACGCCATCGTCCGGAGAGGTCCTGAGGTATTCCGGGACGAGGCGGAAGACGTTGGGCAGCGCATCGCGGTGGCGGCAGTAGAGGGCGGTCACCTCCATCGGCGCGTAGAGCACCTTGTGCGGGTTGGCCACCACCGAATCCGCCCGGCTGAGGTCGGCGGCGGCCTCCGCGCCGCTGCCGGCCAGCCGCCAGAATCCGCCGTACGCCGCGTCGACGTGCAGCCAGAGGAAGTACTGCCGGCATACGTCGGCGATCGCATCGATCTCGTCGTCGGCGGCGACCGCGGTCGTTCCGGCCGTGGCCACCACGGCGAACGGCTGGTGGCCGGCCGACAGGTCGGCCTGGACGGCCGCGGCGAGAGCCGCGCCCCGCATCGAATAGCCGTCGTCCGCGGGCACGCGGACCACGTTCTCCCGGCCGATGCCCAGGACGATCGCCGCCTTGTCGACCGAGCTGTGCGCCTGATCCGACGTGTAGAGGCGCAGCCGGCGTCCGTAGCCGGTCAGGCCCCGCTCGCGGACGTCGAGACCGACCACCGTCTCGCGAGCGGCGGTGAGCGCGTAGAGGGTCGCCAGCGAGGCGCCGTTGACCAGGACGCCGTCGTTGCCCGGGGCGATGCCCAGCATGCCGGCCATCCACCTCAGCACGGTCTTCTCCAGTGCCGACGCGGCCGGCGACGACTTCCAGAGCATCGCGTTGACGTTGAGCGCCGAGCTGACCGTGTCCGCCAGCACCCCGGGAAGGCTCCCGGTGTTGCTGAAGTACGCATGGAACCGTGGATGGTTCCAGTGGGTCAGGTACGGCACGATCAACGATTGGGTGTCCTTCAGGATGGCGGTGAAGTCCTCACCGACCTGCGGCACCTCGGTGTCAATCTTGGCGGACAGCGTCTTCGGGTCGACCGTGGGGCTGACCGGCAGGTCGCGGATGCCGGCGAAGTAGTCGCCGATGAAGGCCAGCACCGCCTCGCCGTTGCCGACGAACTCATCCGGCTCCCAGTCGCCGTATCCGGCGCTGAACGCGGTGCCGTCGCGGACGCCCGTCTCGTCCGGAGCGGTCATGACGCCCTCCCCTCGAACAGATCGGTGACCTCTCCGTCGTGATAGGTCGGCCGGTCCTCCCAGTCCCAGGCACCGGAGACGGCCAGATTGGCGCCGGAGACGTAGCCGGCCCGCTCGGAAACCAGGAACTCCACCGCGTCGGCGACCTCCGACGGCCGCCCGAGCCGGCCGGAGGGAACCCGCTTGCGCATCCACCGCTCCTGTTCCGGTGGCAGGAAGCCGTTGTCGATCAGACCCGGCGAGACGCAGTTGACCGTGATGCCCCGCGCGGCCTCCTCGACGGCGAGCGACCTGGTGAGGATGACGACGCCGGTCTTGGCGATCGCGTACGGGGCCAGGTTCGGCGCCCCCCGTACCTGGTAGACCGGGCTGAGCCCGATGTTGACGATGCGGCCGAAACCACGCCGGCGCATCCCCGGCAGCACCGCCTTGCAGGCGTGGAACGCCGATCCGAGGTTGCTGTCGAGCACGTCGTGCCAGTGCTGGTCGGAGGTGGCGGCCACCGCACTCAGGCTGAATTCGCCAACGTTGTTGACCAGCACGTCGATGTGCCCGTACGCGCCTTCGATCTGCCGCGCGAGCGCGCTGATGCCCGCGGGGCTGCGCACATCGGCCTGGTGGGCCGACGCGGCGCCGCCGTCCCTGGCGATCGCCTCGACCAGTTCGGCCGCCGATGCCTGATCGCTGCGGTAGTTCACCGCGACGGTCATCCCGGCCTCGGCCAGCTTGCGGGAGATCGCCCGGCCGATGCCCCGGCTACCGCCGGTCACCAGCGCTACGAGGTCACCCATGCGTGCCCCGCTCCGGCTCGTGGTGGTGGTCGTGATCGTCGTCGTGGTCGACGTCGACCGGCAGCTCGGTGTAGTAGGTGATGTCGCGCGGCGCGGTGCAGTACTTCGCGTGGAAATCGGCCAGCAGGTCCTGCTCGGACGCGGCCAGCGACTGGTGATCCGGCACGCTGCGCCACGCGTACATCATCAGCACGGTGCCGGGATCCGCCTGGCTCTGGAAGAACGAGGCGTGGCCCGACCAGGCCGGGTCCTCGTGCGCCTGCGGTCCGACCAGGTCGTCCATCTCCTGCATGAGCTCCAGCGCGCGATCGGCGTATTCGGCCTTGAGATGCCACGTCTCACAAACGGTTACCATTGTGCCACTCCCGAGCATTCGATTGATGATCAAATGGGATTGTCAGCGAAATGCTGATTCAGCAGCGAGGTTCCTTCGGGCACGAATTTCGAACAGACCAGGACGTGATCCCGACGATTCCTGGACTGCGCGGACATCAGCCGGCGCCAGGCCGACAGCAGGGTTTCCGGCAATGCGAAATCCTTGCGGGCCTGCTTGAATTCCGCCTTCAGCGACCGCAACAGCAGCAGCGTCACCTGGTGGTCCTGGTTGAGCTGACCGGAGAAGCCGGGGCTCAGCATCGGCGGGCTCATCGACGGCCGGATGACCCCCGTGTAGCTCTCCGGCCGGAAGCCGGCGGCGTATTTCATCGCCGCGGTGGCGGCGTCATAGAGCACCGCCAAGTCGGCGATCTCGGTCTCCAGCTCGCCCCACTCCGCCGCGCGGAGGGTGGCCTGAGCGCGTTGCATTCCGCTGTTCATCGTGATCAGGTACAGGTGGAACAGGTGGTGGCCGAGCTTCCAGCGGCGGATCGCGCGTTCGGTCTCCGGGTCCAGCTCAGCAGCCTTCACGGGCCGCCACCAGCTCATGTCGGCCGTCCCGCATCCGCGCGGGTCCGGCATCCGGCTCGGCACTGATGTCGATCCACTGCTGGAGGGCCTCATTGCCCATCAACAGCAGTCCATGCAGGAGGCTCTGGCGCTCCTCCGCCGTCAATCCGACGTCCGCCAGGTCGGCCAGGACCTTGCGCTGCACCTCGAGACAGGTCCTCGACCACTCCCGCAGCCCTATCCGATCGCGCTGGAGTCGGAAATAGCGGTCGTACTCCATGCTCGTGGACTGCCCGGTGACCTGATCGGGAACCCTGGAACTCGACGGGACGGCAATCGGCGCTACCAGCTCGAAGTCGGGACAGGAAATATCCTCGTGTGCGGCCATCGTTCCCCCGTGGTGTACTAAGTGCACTCGAACGATCATTCGCCTCGGCAGAGTTTAGGCGTCCCTCTTCGAGGACTGCTGTCACAAGCCCGACTACGCGATGGCCATAATCGGCGCCCGCCAATATGTGGGACGGATTTACCGGACTGAATGGGACACGGCCGCCACGGTCGAGGCAATTTCGGTCCATCCCGGCTTGCCGCCGGTCGCTGTCAGCGGGAGGGCAGGCCGGCAGACCGGACGGCAGCACCGGCGGCATGATGGTGCACCCGTCCGCGGCGCCTTCGTCGTACCCCTCCCCGCTGATCCGCTCCACAGCTCGACGGCCCGGCCGCGGACATCCCGCGCCGCCCCGCCTCCCGTGGCCGACCGGGCAGGCTCTGTTGTGGAGCAACCGACGACGCTACGGGAAGCCACTTCGACTAGCCACCTCGAGCGGCTGTTGGATCTGTCACCGGAGTCGATGAATGGCGGGGGTTCCCACCACCGCCGCGACGCACCTAAGGTCGTCAATGTTGCAGACACCCGATCGGTGTCCGCATTGCACCATGCTCCCCGGGCGACGGACGATTGCGGCGTTTCCCGCGGGTCACCGCACTGATGCTGGCCGGCTCACCATCCTGAGGATGTCATGAACGCCGAATCGTTGATTCCGCTAACCGCCTACCAACGCGATGTCTGGGCCGCGAGTTCGCACTTTCCGGGACTCCCGCGCTTCAATGTCGCAGCGACCGCTCGACTGGCGGGAAATGTGGACCTTGCGGTGCTCAAGGAGTGTTGCGAACGTGCCATCGCGCGCAACGACGCGTTCACACTCCGGTTCGGTGACCGTGACGGTGTCCCCGTCCAGTGGCGGCAGACCGAGCCGGCCCGGGTCGACATCCACGACTTCTCCGCCGCGCCGGACCCCGCGGCGCGATGCCGGTCCTGGATGGAGCGCGCGGCGCGCCGCCCGGTCGATCTCACCGGTCGGCGACTCTACGAACTGGCCCTGCTGCGGGAGAGCGACTCGGTCAGCCACCTCTACGGGACGGTGCACCACATCATCGTCGACGGCTGGGGAGCCGACCAGCTCGTACGGCAGATCCTCGCCGACTACGCGCACGCCGCGCGGACGGGCCGGGCCCTGGAGATCACGCCGGGCTCGTACCTGGCACACGTCGAGGAGCACGCGCGCTATCAGGGATCGGATCGGTGGGAGCGGGACCGGGACTTCTACCGAAGCACCTTCGCGGATGTCCGTCCGGCGCTGTTCCCGGCCAGGAACCCGGCCGCCGCCGGGGACGGCGCACGGCGCACCGACCGCCACACATTCATGATCGAGCGGGACCTGGTCGACCGGATCCGCCACCGGCAGACGTCCGTGTTCTCCTTTCTCACCGCGGCGCTGGCCACCTACCTGGCCCGGGTGCACCGCACGGAAGAGGTAGTGCTCGGTATTCCGCATCTCAACCGGCACAATGTCCGAGAAAAGCGGACCGTCGGCCATTTCGCGAACATGCTCCCGCTACGAGTGCCGGTACGTGGCACCATGTCGACGTCCGACATTGCGACGGAGATCGCCACGGCGACGGTCGCCACAAAACGCCACGAACGACTGTCGCTCGGCGACGTTCTCCGCGCATTGCCGTCGTCGGCGGAAGGGCCTCGCCGCCTGTTCGACGTCACCGTTTCGTATCTCCGGCTCGCCACCTCCGACGAGGTTCCCGGATTGTCGGTGGAGAAGGCCCAGCTCTCGCACGGGCACGACCAGGACGCCCTGACCGTATATATCAGGGAGTACGACGACAACGGCGCAGTCCGGGTCGACCTGGACTACGCACTCGACGTGTTCGACGAGGATTTCACCATCGCGTCCGCGGCCCGGCACCTCGAAACGCTGATCCGTCACGCGGTCGACGATCCGCATACGCCCGTTCGGGACCTGGCGATGATCTCCGGCGACGAGACCCACGACCTCGTGCGGCGCAACAACGACACGCGGAGGCCGTACCGGGCTGACGTGACACTCCACGCGCTGATCGCCGAGCAGGCCGCCCGGACGCCGGACCGCATCGCCGTCGCGGGGAACGGGACGGAGGGCGATCTCACCTACGCCGACCTCGACGCGCGCGCCACCGTCGTCGCCCGGGCACTGCGAGAGCGCGGCGTGCGGCCGGACGACCGGGTCGCCGTCCGGATCGAGCGCAGCCCCGGCCTCGTCGTCGCGCTGGTGGGCGTGCTCAAGGCGGGCGGGGCGTACGTGCCGATCGACCCGGGCTACCCGCCGGATCGGATCCAGTTCCTGCTGGCCGACAGCGGGGCCAAGGCGGTCCTGACCGCGCACGACCCCGCCCTGCGCCCCGACGCGGGGCCGGTGACGCCGCTCGCCGAGGCCGCGTCGCCGCACAGCCTCGCCTACGTGATCTACACCTCCGGTTCGACCGGGCGGCCCAAGGGCGTCATGATCGAGCACCACTCGGTGGTGAACCGCCTGGCCTGGATGCAGAGGCGCTACCCGATCGGCGCCGACGACGTCGTGCTGCAGAAGACACCCAGCTCCTTCGACGTGTCGGTCTGGGAACTGTTCTGGTGGGCGGTGGAAGGCGCCCGGGTGGCCCTTCTTCCACCGGGCGCCGAAAAGGAGCCGGGCCGGATCCTGCACGCCATCGCCGAGCACGGCGTGACGGTGCTCCACTTCGTACCGTCGCTGTTCGGTCCGTTTCTCGATCTTCTGGAGAGCTCGCCCGAGCGGCGCGCGGAGGCGGCATCGCTGCGCTACGTCTTCTGTAGCGGCGAGGCGCTACCGGCGACGCTGGTCGAGCGGTTCCACCGGGTGTTCGCCACCGCGGAGGCGCCACGGCTGGTGAACCTCTACGGCCCGACCGAGGCGACCGTCGACGTCTCCTCCTTCGACTGCCCGGCGGACGCGACACAGCCGGTACGCCGGGTGCCGATCGGCCGACCGATCGACAATCACCGGCTCTACGTGCTCGACCTCGACGACCGGCCGCAGCCGGCGGGCGTCGCCGGGGAGCTGTGCATCGCCGGCGCCGGCCTGGCCCGCGGATACCTCGGCCGCCCGGAGCTGACCCGGGAGAAGTTCGTCGACGACCCGTTCGACCCGGGCGAGCGCATGTACCGCACGGGCGACCTCGCCCGATGGCTCGCCGACGGGACTCTGGAGTATCTGGGCCGCATCGACGACCAGGTGAAGATCCGCGGTAACCGGGTCGAGCTGGGCGAGGTACAGAACGCCCTGTCGAGCGCGCCCGGGGTGGCCGGCGCGGTGGTCGTGGACCGGCGCACGGCGGCACGCGGCCTCCACCTCGTCGGCTACTACGTCGCCGCCGACGAGATCGATCCGGTCCTGCTCCGCGCCCACCTCGCGACCACGCTGCCGGAGTTCATGGTCCCGGCATACTTCGTACGGATCGACAGCATCCCGCTCACGCCGAACGGGAAGGCCGACCGGCGCGCCCTGCCGGAACCGTCGCTCTTCTACGCCGCACCCGAGGTGCGGCCCCGCACCGAAGTGGAGGCCACGCTCGCCGCGATCTGGTGCGACGTGCTCGAGACGAGCACCGTCGGGGTCCACGACAACTATTTCGGCCTCGGCGGCGACTCGATCCTCATGCTCCGCATCCGCGCCGCGGCCGCGCGCCGCGGACTGCACTTCGCGCTGACCGACCTCATCGCCCACCCCACTGTCGCGGAGCTGGCCACGCGCGTCACCACCACCGCGCCGGAGCGCGACGCACCCGCGCCGACCCCGTTCGCGCTGGTCGCGGGCGTCGACCGGGCTCGGCTGGCAGCGGCGCAGGATGCCTACCCGATGACCCGGCTCCAGCTCGGGATGCTGTTTCACAGCCGCGAGCACGACGACTCGGACGTCTACCACGACGTCTTCCGGTACACGCTCAAGCTGAACTGGGACGAGGCGGCCTTCCGCCGGGCCCGTGCGGGCCTGGTGGCCCGCCATCCCGTCCTGCGCTCGTCGTTGCACGTGGCCGACTTCTCCGAGCCGTTACAGGTCGTGCACCGCGACTCGGGGAGGACACTGGACGTCGTCGATCTGCGCTCGCACACCGCGACGGCGGCGGAGGCCGTGGTCCGGGAGCACATCGCCGCACGTCGCCACCATGGGTACGTCTTCGAGTCGCCCGAGCTGCACCTGCTCCGGGTGTTCGTCAGGCCCACCACCCTCGACCTCGTGTTCAGCTTCCACCACGCGATCCTGGACGGCTGGAGCGTCGCCAACCTGGTCGGTGAGCTCTTGCAGGACTACCTGCACGCGATCGGGATGAACATCGAGCCGGTCGCCGCGGCCGGCACGCCGTCGCCCGCCGCCTACGTGCGGGCCGAGCGGATTGCGCTGTCGGACGAGACGACCCGGCGGTACTGGCGGGACCGGCTGCACGGCGCCGCGCCCGCCCCGATCGAAAGCTTCCGACCCTACGAACCGCCCGGCGATGGCGCACCCGTCACCCGTCGCGTCCCGCTACCGGCCCGGCTCGACCGCGCGATCCGCCGCTTCGCCCACGACCACGCGCTTCCCCTCAAGTCGGTGCTGTTCGCGGCGCACTGCCTCACGCTGCGGCTGCTGACGGGTGGCGACGACGTGATCACCGGACTGGTCACGCACGGGCGGCCGGAGCAGCCGGACGCCGAGCGGCTGACCGGGCTGTTCCTCAACACCGTGCCGGGCCGGCTCGACCCCACGCCACGCAACTGGCTCGACACGGTACGCGCGGTGTTCGACCAGGAGAGGGAGGGCTACCCGTACCGGCGGTACCCCCTCAGCGCCATCCAGGCCGACCACGGCGCCGAGGTGCTGCAGACCGCCTTCAACTACGTCAACTTCCATCAGCTCACACCGCTGTTGGCGACCGCGGGCGTCGAGCTGTGCGACGTGGAGATCTGGGAACGTACCCACTTCGCGCTGCTGGTCAACGCGATCACCGACCCTCGCGACGGGCGCGTGCACCTGCGTATCGACGGCGATGGCCGTACCATCACCGCAGCGCAGGCCGATCTGTTCGGACGCCACTACCTGGAGATCCTGCGCCGGATCGTCGACCGTCCGCGCGAAGCCGCCGACCTGGCGTTTCTCACCACCACCGGCGGCGCCGACGTGGTGCGCTGGTTCGAACACCAGGCGCTGCAGAACCCCCGCGCGGTCGCCTTGTCCTTCTCCGGGTCCCCCGGGCAGCGATGGTCCTACGAGGAACTGGACGAGGCCGCGAACCGGGTAGCGCAGCGGCTCATCGAGCTCGGGCCACCCCCGGGCGCACGGGTCGGCATCGCGATGGACCGCTCGCCGGAGATGATCGCCGCCGTCCTCGGCATCGCGAAGGCGGGCGCCGCCTGCGTCCCGCTCGACGTCAGCTACCCGCCACAGCGCATCGCCGCCATGGTCGGCGTGGCCCGACCGTTCCGGATCATCGCGCACGCGCGGCACGCCCACCTCGTCGATGATCCGGCCCTGCTGCTGAGCGCCGAATCGGTGACCGCCGCCGGCACCGCCGGCGAACGACTCGCCCCGGCAGCGATCGCCCCGGAGAGCGTCGCCTACGTCCTGTTCACCTCCGGCTCCACCGGCGAGCCGAAGGGCGTGGCGATGCCGCACCGCGCGCTCGCCAACCTGGTCGCGTGGCAGAACCGCCGGGCCAGCGGCGCTCTCGGCGGGACCACGCTGCAGTTCGCGCCGCTCAGCTTCGACGTCTCCTTCCAGGAGATCTTCTCCACCCTGTGCGGCGGGGGCACCCTGCGGCTGGTCCACGAGGACGAGCGGCGTGACATGGCCCGCCTGCTCCGCCTGCTCGACCGCGACGGCGTCGAGCGGGTCTTCCTGCCGTACGTCGCCCTCCAGCAGCTCGCCGAGACGGCACAGGCCCTGGATGTTCATCCCCGGAAGCTGCGGGTCCTGGTCTCCTCCGGCGAACAGCTCCGGGTCACGACCGACATCCGCAAGCTGTGCCGCGCGCTGCCCGGCGCGATCCTGGAGAACCAGTACGGTCCGACCGAGACGCACGTCGTGACCGCCTACCCGATGAGCGGCGACCCGGATCGTTTCCCGGCTCAGCCGCCGATCGGGCAGGCCATCGACGGGGCCGAGGTCCACCTGCTCGACGCCGGGCTGCGCCCGGTGCCCGAGGGAGCGCGGGGAGAGATCTACGTGGGCGGTGCCTGCCTCGCCGAGGGCTACGAGGGCCGGCCGGACCTGACCCGCGAGCGCTTCGTCGCGCACCCCACCGGCCGCCTGTACCGCACCGGGGACCTCGGCCGCCGGCTGCCCGGCGGTGACATCGTCTGCCTCGACCGGGTCGACGCCCAGGTGAAGGTGCGCGGCTTCCGGGTGGAACCCGCCGAGGTCGAGCTGGCCATCCTGGGGCTCGCCGCACACCACCCCGGCATCCGGGAGGTGGCCGTGGTGGCGCGACGCCGGGACACCGAGGCGTATGTGGCCGCGTTCCTGGTCGGCGACGAATCGCGGGTCGACCTCGAGGATGTACGGCGGCAACTGCGCGCGTCGCTGCCCGACCACCTGGTTCCGGCGCGGTTCGCCTGGCTGCCCCGGCTGCCTCGGACCCCGAGCGGCAAGCGGGACGACGCGCGGTTGCGGGAGATCCCGCTGGCACCGGTGGCGGTCGGGGCGCAGCGTACGCCGCCGCGTGACGAATACGAGCGCGTCCTGGCCGACCTGGTCGCCGACCTGCTCCGGGTGCCCACGCCGGGCGCGCACGACGACTTCTTCGCCCTCGGTGGCACGTCCCTGAGCGCCATGCGGATCGTCGTCATGATCGAGAAGCGGTACGGCATGAACGTTCCACTGTCGGCGTTCGTGAAGGCCCCGACCATCGCCGAGCTGGCCGGCAGGCTTCGCGGCGGCGGTATGCCCACGGCCTTCGACCCACTCGTGCCGATCCGGACCGAAGGCAGCCGACCGCCGCTCTTCCTCGTCCACCCCATCGGCGGCAACGTCCTGTGCTACGTACGGCTGGCCCAGGCGCTGCCCGCGGACCAGCCGGTGTACGCGTTGCAGGCGGCGGGGACGGAGCCGGGGACCGAGCCGCTGCGCGACCTGCCCGCCCTCGCGCGCAGCTACCTGGACGCGGTCCGGCGGGTGCAGCCGGAGGGCCCCTACACGATCGGCGGCTGGTCGTTCGGCGGGTTCGTCGCGTACGAGATGGCCTGCCAGCTCCGGCGCGCGGGTGCGCAGGTGGACCACCTCGTCCTGCTCGACACGATCATCCCGACCGTGGACGGGCGCCCCTCCGTGCACCGGGACCTGCTGTTCGAGTGGTTCCTGTGGGAACTGCTGTGGCTCGCACGCGGTGGTGCCACCGCCGCGGCGACACTTCCCCCGGGACTCACCGACGACGAGGCGTTCGACGCCATCCTGCGGCACGCGGTCGACGCGGGCGTCCTGCCGGACGGGTGCTCGAGCGCCCACGTACGCCGCCTGTTCGGCGTGTTCGAGGCCAACTGGCAGGCACTGCTCAGCTATCGGCCGGAACCGGTCGACCAGGACCTGACGCTGCTGCGGGCCGGCGCGCCGCTGCCGGACGTGCTCGCTCCCGCGCACCGCGCGGTCGGCAGCATGCACCTCGACCCGACGAACGGCTGGTCGACCTGGACGACCGGCCGCGTCGACGTCGTGGACGTCCCCGGTGACCACCTGCAGATGATGGAGCCACCGCACATCACCACGGTCGCCCGGCGGATCCGCGACCTGACCTGCGCCCAGCGGAGCGCGCGGTGAGGCGGGACCGGCGGCCCAGGGTGATCGTCGTCGGCGCCGGGATCGGCGGGCTGACGGCGGCGGTCGCCCTGCGCCAGGTCGGCATCGACGTGGCGGTCTACGAGCGGGCGGAGGAGCTCCGCCCGGCCGGCACCGGGCTGTCGATCATGAGTAACGCGGTGTCCGCCCTGGGCACGCTCGGCATCGACCTGCACCTGGACAAGCGCGGCCGGGCCATCGAGACATTCCAGTTCCTCACCCGCGACGGCCGTCCCATCCGGTCGCTGCCGCTGAAGGAGATCGGCGACCGGCTCGGCGCGCCGAGCATCACCATCGGCCGCGCCGACCTGCAACAGGCGCTGCTCGACCGCCTCGACGGCCGACCGGTCGAGCTGGGCGCCACCGTGACCGGCTTCGAGGCCACCGCGGACGGCGTCCGCGTCGCGTTCGCGGACGGCCGCGAGGCACACGGCGACGCGCTCCTCGGCGCCGACGGACTCCACTCGGTGATCCGCCGCCAGATCGCCGGTCCCACACGGCTCCGCGAGCCGGGATACGTGTGCTGGCTGGCGGTCGTACCCTTGCGCCACGAGCGGCTTGCCGACGGGGCGGTCCGCCACTACTGGGGGGCGGGGCAGCGGTTCGGGCTGATCGACATCGGCCACGGACGGGTCTACTGGTGGGGCACGAAGAACATGCCGGCCGCGGAGGCCCGCGGGTGGCACGGCGGCAAGGACGAGATCGCGCGGGCGTACGCCGGCTGGGCCGACGAGGTGGGCGAGGCCATCCGGGTCACCCCGGCCGAGGCGATCGTCAGCGTCCCCGCGCAGGACCGGCCCTTCCTCGACCGGTGGGGAACCGGCCCGGTCACCCTGCTCGGCGACGCGGCACACCCGATGCTGACCAGCCTGGGCCAGGGCGCGGGCACCGCGATGGAGGACGCGGTCGTGCTGGCCGGCAGCCTCGCCGAGGCCGGCGACGTACCGCAGGCCCTGCGCCGCTACGAGAGCCGCCGCCGGTCACGGGCCCGGCGGATGGTGCGGACGTCCCGCGCCGTCAGCCTGATCGAGCAGTTGGAACGTCCCCTGCCGAGGCGGTTGCGGGATGCGTACTTCCGGTGGGTGCCCGCCCCCGTGCTCTACCGGCAGAACGAATCCGTCCTGACCTTCCGGGCCCCATTCACTGGTTCTCGATGACTGGAATCTGCCATGACCGGTACCCTGCCCAGCACACCACACCGCGATCTCACCGCCGGAGAACTGGCGACGCTGGATCGCGACGGGGTGATCTGCGTCCGTGAGGTGCTCGACGCGCAGTGGGTCGCACACCTCCGGATCGCCCTCGACGAGGCCGCCGCCAGGCCGACGCTGTCGGGCCGCTTCCTGTCGCGGCGCAAGAAGGGCCTCTACCACGACATGTTCGTCTGGTTGAAGCACGACAAGATCCGCGAGCTGTGGTTCCATTCGCCGCTGGCCCGGTTCGCCGCGCAGGCTCTGCGCGCCGAGCGGGTCAACCTGTTCTACGAGGACGTCTTCTGCAAGAAGCCGGGCAGCACGATGCCCACGCCCTGGCACCAGGACATGAGCGCGTGGCCGATCACCGGTCAGCAGATCATCAACGTCTGGGTCCCGGTCGACGCGGTCAGCCGCGAGAACAGCGCCCTCGAGTTCGTCCGCGGTTCGCACCGCTGGGGCAAGGACTACCGGGTGGAGTCGGCCACCTCCGACGCCATCCTGCTCACCAACGAGGATCTCGAGTGGGCCCCGGACATCGAAGGCGACCGCGACGCGTTCGACATCGTCCAGTGGGACATGCAGCCCGGCGACGCACTGTTCTTCAGCCCGCGTCTCCTGCACGGTTCCCGGGGAAACCCGTCACGCGACAGGGGCCGCCGGGCGATCTCGTTGCGGTTCACCGGCGAGGACATCCGCTACGACCCCCGCCCGCACACCATGCCCCTGCTGTTCGCGCACGGGCTGGCCGAGGGGGATCCGATGGGCGGCCCGCTGTTCCCGGAGATCCTGCCCGACCCGCCGGCGGACCTGGGACGGTCGAGGCCGTCGTACGACCTCGGCGCGCTGCTGGCCTACGTCGGTGACCACGTCCGCTCGGAGACGGTTCGTCTGGTCCGCCCCCAGCGGTTCCGGCGCGGCCCCGGGACGATGCGATGAGCACCTCCGCGGGAGAACACACCGACCCGGACGTCCGGCGGCCGCTGAGCCCGCTCGAACGGTGGTACTGGATCGCCGACCAGATCTCCCCGCTCCACGTGATCGCCCGGGTCCGGCTGCACGGACACTTCGCGCCGGAGCTGGCACGACGCTCGCTCGACGGGTTGCAGGCCCGGCACCCGCTGCTGCGGGTCGCGATCGCCACCGATGCCGGCCGGCCGGCGGCCTTCGTGCCGTGCGCCGGCACCATCCCGCTGCGGGAGGTCACGACGACGGACGCGGACGCGGAGACGCGGTGGCAGCAGGAGATCAACGACCGGGAGCTGGTCGACCGGCTCGACTGGCGCACCGGGCCGCTTCTGCGCGCCGTCGTCGTCACCCGGGGCGACGAGGTCCACGACCTCGTTCTGACGCTCGCGCACTGCATCGCCGACGGCACCACCGCGCTCTCGCTGCTCCAGCAGTGGATCCGGATCGCCGACGGGTACCGGTCGGGCGCCGGCGCGCCGGCCCGCGCCCGGAGCCTGCCCGCGCCGGAGGACTTGTTCCCGCGCCGCCACCGCGGCACGAGCGGCGCCCTCGCCGTCGTCCGCGCCCAGTTGCGTGACCAGATCGCGAGGGTGCGGTGGCGGCCCCGGCGGATCGCGGCCAGCGCGGCGGTGCCGTTCGACCGCCGGCGCACCGGGTTCATCCACCGGTCGCTGTCCGCCGCGCAGGTCGACGCGCTCGCCGACGTGTGCCGGCGGGAGGGCGCGACCGTGCACGGAGCACTCGCCGCGGCAATGGCGGCCGCCGTCGCCGAGGATGCCGGCAGCGGCGCGGACGGGCATGTCGTCGTCGGTTCGCCCGTCGACTTCCGAGGGGAGCTGGATCCCCCGGTGTCGCCGGACGAGGTCGGCGCGTACGTGGCGACGATACCGTCGTACGTTCCCCACCGCCCGGGCGCGCCGCTGTGGCCGGCGGCCCGCGCCGTCAGCGACGACCTCGCCCGACGGCGACGGCGCGGCGAGCACCTCTCCATGATCGGTCTGCTGCGCTGGCTGGGGCCGCCCGACCTGGCCGCGAGCACCCCGTTCGTCCGCCAGGTGGAGCGGCAGGGACCGGGCAATCTGTGCCTGTCGAACCTCGGCCGCCACCAGTTCCCGGACGAGCTCGGCCCGTGGCGCCTGTCCGGCGCGCAGTTCGTCGCCGGCATCTCCGTCTCCGGCTACTTCGTGGCCACCGTGAACACCACCCACGACCACCTGTTCTGGAACTTCACGTACGTCGACGGCATCGTGCCCCGCGCCCGCGCGGAACGGCTGGCGGACGCGTGCGTCACCACACTGTTGTCCGCCGTGGCGGCGGACCCGCACCGAGGAAGGACCCACGTTGTCTAAGCAGGTCGTCGGGCAAGGCCGCACGGTCCTCGTGTCGGGTGCGTCCACCGGACTGGGCCGTGCGTGCGCTCGCCACTTGGATCAGCTCGGTTTTCACGTCTTCGCCGGCGTCCGCCGATCGGCCGACGCCGAGGCGCTCCAGGCCGCGTCGTCGGCCCGGCTGCGCCCCGTCATGCTCGATGTGACCCGCGAGGAGTCCGTCGCACAGGCCGCGGCGCTGGTGTCGGACCAGGTCGGCGACCATGGCCTGTGGGGGCTGGTCAACAACGCCGGCATCTGCGTCTCGGCACCGCTGGAATGCGTGGCTCCTGCGCAGTTGCGCCACCAGTTGGAGACCAACCTGATCGGCCACCACGCGGTGATCCGGGCCGTCCTGCCCCTGGCGCGCATGGCCCGCGGGCGGATCGTGAACGTCAGTTCCGGTCTCGGCCGGATCGCCAGCCCGTACCTGGGCGCCTATGCCGCGTCGCAGTTCGCCAAGGAGGGCTACAGCGATGCCCTCCGTCGGGAGCTGCGGCCCTTCGGCGTCCACGTCTCGGTCGTCGAACCGGGTGCGATCAGGACGCCGATCTGGGAGAAGGTGTCCGAGGTGGGACACCGGACCCTCGACGGGGCGCCAGAGGATGTCGCCGAGCTGTATCGCGAATCCTTCCTGCGGTTCCTGGAGGGCAACGATCGGCGGGCCAGGGCGAGCGCCACCCGGCCGGAAGGGTTCGCCGACGCCGTCGCGCACGCGATGACCGCCCGGCGCCCGAAGTCACGGTACCGCGTGGGCCGCGACTCGCGGCTCACGAGCGTGCTGGCCCGGGTCCTTCCCGACAAGGTCCTGGATGCGGCCTTCGCCACCATCGTCGGTCACGTGCCGCCGGCACAGGCGACCGCTCCGCGAAGGTAGCTGTGGTGCCGGGGATACGGGTCAGGAAAGCTGGCCGAGGAGCGGTGCCAGCGCTTCTCCGATCGCCTGATAGTCCTGTTCGGAAATTTCGCCGTCTTCGCGGAGATCGATGAGCTTTTCGGCAAATTCGATGAGCTTTTGGCGGGTCTTCCGGGGTTTGTCCTGAGCGAGCTGGTTCGCGGTCTCCTCCAGGCGTTGGCTGAGCTCGTCGCCGGCGTCCGGCGACAGCTTCCCGTTGTTGACCAGTCCTCGGACGGTGGCCTGCAACCCCGCCAGGAGCTCGGCCGGGCGAGGGACGGTTCGAGGTGAGCGTTGCGGGGACGACGCCCTCGCGGATGGCGACGGTGCACCTGTGGAGGTCGAGTCGGCTTCCGGCGTAGTCGGCGCGGATGCCGGTGCTTCGGTGGCCGCAGCGGCCGGGGGTGCGGACGCCGTCTTGTGCCCCGTATCCCATACCGTGACGGCGGCGACAGCGGTCGTGACCGCCGCGCCCACCACGGCGACCCACATGTACCAGCGTGACCGGTCTGGGCCGGTCCGTCGGTGCCCGACCACGTCCAGCGGTTGCGTTGCGGCGCCGATGATGGGAAGCGGCGCCGTCGGCGAGTCAGGACGAGGCTGACCGGGCGAGGGTGCGGCTGACATGGCGGCCATCATGCCAGAGCACGACGGCATATCCGATAGGCGGAACGGCCGCCCGCCGGTCACGCCTACGGGCTGTTCCGCGGAGGTATTCTCCGAGGATCGCCGAAGCCGCGCCGGAAGGCGGTCCGATGCACGTTGACCGGATCATGACAGAGGCCTCTGACCGCTCGCTGATCCTCCGGGCCGATGTGCACTTCGAGACTCACTGGGTGTGGGGCGACGAGCCCTTCCGTCTGTGGTACCGCTACCCGCCCGAATTCTCGCCCTGGCTGAGCGCCGGCAACGGCGACCCGTTCGTCGCCGCCCTGCTCGGCGTCGCCATGCGTCTCGGCGAGGACCTGCACATCGACGCCGACGTCTCGCCGCGGCTCCATCGGCACGCGGCTACCACGATTCAGGACATCTGGACCCGGTGGCACGCCGACTTCCAGCGCGTACGCCTGCACTGTGGCGTGGGCGCACCCCGGATGCCGGAGCGGGAGCACCGGCGGGGGTTGTTCTTCTCCCTGGGCGTGGACTCGGCGTACTGCCTGGCGAAGAACCGTCACGGCGGTCCCGTCGTGGAGGACCGCATCGACGACCTCATCATGATCGAGGGCTTCGACGTCTACCTGTGGGAGTCGGAGCGGTTCCCACCCATGGTCGCGGCGGCCGAGCGGGTGGCCGCCGCCACGGGCGCGCGCGTCGTGCCTGTCACGACGAATCTGCGCGAGGTCACCGACAGGGTGGTCGACTGGGTCACCATGCACTTCGCGGCCGGCCTGGCCAGCACGGTGCTCGGTATCGGCGGCGCTTACGACGCCGTGCACCTCGCCGCCTCGTTCACCTACGACAATCTCTTCCCCGGCGGCTCGCACCCCCTCTTGGACCCGCTGTGGGGCACCGAGGGCGTGACCATCGTGCATGACGGCTGCGAGGCCGGCCGCATGGACAAGATCAGGGTTCTCGCCGACCCGGAGTACCAGGTGCTGCTGGACAACCTGCGGGTCTGCAACACCGGTGAGCTGACCGACGCCTACAACTGCGGACACTGCGAGAAGTGTGTCCGGACGATGATCGCGCTGCGGGCGGTAGGAGCCCTGGACCGGTGCGCCTCCCTGCCGTCCACGATCGACGTCGAGCGCCTCGCGGGCTTTCCGCTGCGGCCGGAGTACCACATCACCGCCTATCAGGAATTGCTCGACGCGCTGGGGGACGACGAGCTCGACCGGCGGTTGCGCGGCGTACTGGAGGACAGGCTGCGGTTGTGCGCGGAGGCCGGTACGGCCATAGGCCTCCAGGTAGCCGCCCCGGAACCGGCTTCCCCGGTGGTCAGGCGTCCAGGTCGCTGAGCAGTCGCCGCAGCACCCCACTCGCACCGAAGTAGTCCTCCGCCACCCGCCGGGCCGCCGTGGCGTGCCGGTCGTAGTCGCCTTCCACCCGGCACACCGCCTCCGCGGCTTCCTCCGGACACGTGAACACGAGGATGCCCTCCCCCACGGGCAGAGCGGCCGGGAGACCGGTCTGCTGGACCACGACAGGTCTTCCGGCCGCCAGGTAGCAGGCGGAACGGGTGCTGAACCAACCGGTCCGCAGTGCGGTGTAGACCTCCTTGACCGGGGTCAGCTCGCCACGGGAACCGCCGATGAAATCACGGTAACTCCGCGCACTGATCGTCATGGCGGGCGCGTCGACCACCTGCCAGCCGTACGCCCGCAGCCTGTCACCCGGCGCGCCGAGGCCGCCCAACGCCACCCGTACCGGCACCGGCACCCGCCGGGGCAGGTCGATGAGGCGCTCGAACTCGGCGTCCTTGCTGCGGTACTCGACCCCGTCGAGCACGATGCGGTGGCCGAAGGCGTTCCAGGTCGTGACCGTCGACCACGGGGCACCGCGGGGCACCGGAGGCAGGTCCCGCCACAGCGCGGTGACCACCGGCATCCGGGTGGTACGCCACGGGAAGTCGTCGACCGGTACGCGACATTGCGCGCCGCCGAGGTTCTCGCCGTACGTGAAGAACCGGTCGTGGCTGGTGATGGCCCACGGCCCGGAGTCGTCGGCCCACGCCAGCCGCTGCCGCAGCATGATCTGGTTGACGCCGGGATCGGTGTCGACGAACACCCGTGCGGCGCCGGCCGGCAGTTCCTCCGGGACGGCGCTGCCCCCGCTGATGTTGAGGAACACGTCGGCCGTGCGCGCCACGCGGCGGAACGCGGTCGCGCTCATCCCGTGGTGTTCGGCGGCCAGATGCACGTAGTGCCACCGCTCGGCGAGCTCCGGAGCCCAGTCGGCGAGGAATCCGGCGATGAAGGCGGCGGAGTACGTCCCGTCCGCGCTGAAGGTCACGTCGACCGGCTGGTAGGGCCACCGCCAGGTGTCCTCGTGGTAGTACACGTCGTGGCCGAGCCGGGCCAGGCCGATCATGTACTGCAGGTAGTCCCAGGCGACCCCGCCCAGCGGGTACAACCCGACGAGTCCGCTGACGACGATGCGCAACCGGTTCACGGCCGCCTCGCCGCAAGGTCGCGCACCCGTGCTCCGATGTGCCGGTGGGCCCGCCGCGCACGGGCCAGGGCCGGCGCCGCGTCGGGCTGCTCGTCGAGGTGGCACAGCAGTTCCGGCACGCGGTCCACCTGCTCCTGCGGAAGTACCCAGTCGCCGAGCCCGGCCGCCGTCATGAACGACTCGATCTTCCAGTCGCCGGACACGGCCACCACCCTGCGGCCGGTGGCCACGGCGATGATGCAGCCGTGCAGCCGCGAGGTCACCACGACGTCGGACCAGCGGTAGAGGTCCAGGACACGCTCCAGGCCCGCGGCGTCACCGTCGCGGTGCAGGTTGTTGGTCTCCCGGTACGCCCGTCCCGTCCGCGCCGCGAACCGGACGGCGGCACGGCCCATCGCCTCGTACTCCGCCTCGCCGACGGTGGTGAGGTTGTCGACGTGCAGCACTCCCCAGCCGTGCCGCCGGGATCGGCGCAGCATGAGCACGCTCGGGCAGCTCACCGCGGAGGGCAGTCGCGGGCCGCCGAGCAGCCTGCGGGTGTGTTCATCGCGAACCCGGCACAGGAGCGCGCGGCCGGCGACTGCACGCGGCAGGTCCGGGTCCAGGCGTGAGTCCTCCCGCTTCAGGTCGACCGCGCCCAGGCCCCACAGGCAGTAGCGCAACCGGTCCGACAGAGCCGCCAGTCCCGTCCACAACGGCGCGAAGTAGTCCATCAGCAGCCCACCCCCGCCGATCACCACCAGGTCGTCGGGACCGGCACGCTTCAGGACGTGCAGCGTCCGCCGTACGAATGGGGCGTCGCACAGGTGGGATACGACCCGTACGCCGACGAGCTGGCTCTGGATGCCCTGGGCGGCCAGCCAGTCGCCGGCGTTGGACCGGTTGGCGAAGACGTGGTGGATCACCACCGTGGCTCCCGGTAGGCCTCGGCGTAGTCGCCACCCGGCCAGTTGTGCATCTCGCCGCGGTAGCGGGCCAGCCCGGCGAGTGCGTCGTCGAACCGCAGCACCCGGCACTGACTGGCATAGAGCCGGATCGCGGCCAGCTTGGTGTCGATCACCGGCGAGATGTCGACGAGTTCGTCCAAGTCAGCGAGCGGAGTCCACACCTCGAACATGAGTACCCGGAAAGGCTCGACGGCGCCGTTGAGCCGGGTGGTCGCACCGTGCACCAGCCGGGCGGCGGCACGGTGGTCGGGATGCTGCTCACCGTCGTGCGGCACGTAGATCACCTCCGGCTGGAAATCGCTGATCAGCTCGCGCAGTCGCGCCACGAGGCTGCGGGTGGCGGTCAGCCGGCCGTCGGGCAGCCGCCAGAACTCGATGCCGGCCAGGCCGAGAGCCGCGGCCGCGGCCTGCGCCTCCGCCTCGCGCACGCGCCGGGTCTCGGCCGGGTCGAGGCCGTGCCCGCCGGCTTCTCCGGAGGTGAGGAAGACGACGCGCACCTGGGCGCCCGCGAGGGCGTGCAGCCGCAGCGCCCCGCCGCATCCGACGGTCTCGTCGTCCGGGTGCGGGCTCACCACGAGAATCCGCCGTGCCATCTCAGCGCGCCACCGGCTCGAGGGGATACAGCCCCCAGGTCCGTACCGTGCGCACACCGGTGGCGAACCGGTACTTGTACGCCTCGTCGCCGATGCCGAAGTCGAAGCGGGTGCAGCCGGGAATCTCCCGGGCGAGCAGTAGCAACTGCCGCAACAGCACCTCGCCGGGCGATCGGGCCGCGTACGCCGGATCGAACGACGGTTTGTACCACAACAGCGAGCCGGCGAAGTCGAACCCGAGATGGAACGCGACCGCGGTGCCGTTCCAGCGCACCGTCGTGAAGACCACCCAGCCCTGCGCGGCGCCGGCGGCGGCGACCGCGCGGAAGAAGGCTCGGCGGCCGGGCGCCGTGAAGGCGCTCGGGTACGAGGTGTCCGCCCACCGCTGGACGTGCTGAGCGAAGAACGGCTCCAGGTCGATCGCGGTGGGTGTCCGGTCGTGGACGACACTCAGCTCACCGTCACGTCGCAGGCCGCGCTCGTGCCGCACGAGGCTGCGCCGGTGGGCCGCGGGCCGCTGAGACCGGGCATCGGCGGCCAGATCGACGTACGGAGCGGCCAGCGTGCCCTCGTCGACCAGGTCGAGCCCCAGGACCGTGGCGGCCCCGGACAGCGAGTCTGCGGTACGGGAGTCGTCGGGCACGTGGTGCAGCCGGAAGCCGACGAACCCGGCAGTGGCCGCCCGTGCCGTCGCCAGCGCGGTGGTGACCGCCCCGGTGTCCGTCACGTCGCCGAGCAGGTCGAGGTAGTCGGCGCCGCCGACGCCGCAGAAGAACACCATGCCCTCTTCGGCGAAGAACGGCGCGAGCAGCACCGGCACGCCGTCGCGGAGCACCAGCACGGGCAGGACCCGCCCGCGGGGATGACTGCGTCGCCAGGCGTCCAGCCACTCCCGGGTGAGGAAGACCTCCCGGGTGTCGCTTCTTCCGAGCAATGCCCGCCATTGCGCTGCCGGCAGCGACGGATCGCCGAGGCCGGGAAGCACCCGGGCCGCAAGGCACGCCCTAGCGGTGACCATCCTCCACCACCTCCTGCAACAGGGACTCCAGCCGCCGCAGACAGCGGCGCCGGTCGGCGTTGCGCTCCACGTACGCGCGGGCTTCGTGACCCATCCGGGCGGCTCTCGGCGGATCGGTCAGCAGGGCCTGCAAGGCGCCGGTCAGTGCCGGTACGTCGCCTGGCGGCACGACGAGCCCGGTGTGCCCGTGCTGGACGACCTCTACCGCGCCGCCGGCCGCGGTGGCCACCACGGGCACACCACACGCCATGGCCTCCAGGTACACCAGGCCGGGGCCACCCTCGTAGTGCGACGGCAGGGCGACGACCGCCGCCCTGGCCAGCACGGCGGGCAGCTCGTCATGATCGAGGGGCCGGCGCAGCTCCAGCACGTCCGGCCGGCCGGCGGCGGCTGCCCGCGCGACGAGCCGGCGCACGGTGTCCGGCTCGCCGGGCCCGACGGCCGTCAGCCGTAGTCGCGGGGGTGGGTCCGTCACCGCCAGCACCGCGTCGAGCAGATCCAGGACGCCCTTGCTCTCGGCGATCCGGCCGACGAAGACCACCCCGTGCCGCTCGGCACCGTGCACCGGCCGGAACCGGTCGATGTCCACGCCGGTGTGGAGGGTCGGGACGGGACCGGTCGGGGCACCGTAATGCCGCCGGCACCAGTCGGCCGAGCAGGAGCTGGAGGAGTAGATCCGCTCGGCCAGCCGGACGCATGCCCGCTCCATGCCGATGCCGATCTCGTGCAGCGTGCTGCCGGGCTCGGGCCAGCCGATGGTGTGGGCCAGCATGACGAGCGGTCCGTGCAACTGCACCGTGACGGGGGCCCGGTCCCGCGGCTCCCGGCCGGCCAGGTAGGCGTACCCCTCGCCGCCGTAGTCGGGCAGGTCCACGACGTCCAGGCCGGGCCCGTCGGCGAGGGCCGTGAGCTCCGCGGCCACCGCAACGCTGTAGCCGAGCCACCGGCCGGCCTCGGTGTAGGGGCGCGCCGGGAACCCGGCGCCCGGGATGCGGATCACGTGCACGCCGTCGCGGTAGCGTTCGCTGCGGTTCCCGTCGAGGCTGTGCGTGACGACGTGTACCTCGTGCCCCAGCGCTGCAAGGCCGTACGCCTTGGCGGCCGTCTGCGTGCTGATGCCCCCGGCCGAGGGCGGGAACTGCTGCGCGGCGAAGGCGATCCTCATCGGACCTCGCCGCGTCCGCCGATGAGGTTCAGGTGGTGGTAGCGGGCGTAGGTGCCGCCGGTGGTGAGCAGTTCGGTGTGGGTGCCGTGTTCGATGATGCGCCCGGCGTCGAGCACGACGATGCGGTCCGCGCCGCGGACGGTGCTGAGCCGGTGGGCGATGACCAGCACGGTGCGCCCGGCGGCGGCCCGGGCGACGGCGGTGACCAACGCCGCCTCCGACTCCGGATCCAACGCCGCGGTGGGCTCATCCAGGATCAGCACCGGCGCGTCCTTCAACAACGCGCGGGCGATGGCCAGCCGCTGCTGCTGACCACCGGACAACGTGCTGCCGTGTTCACCCAGCACCGTGTCGTAACCCTCGGGCAACGCCTCGATGAAGTCATCGGCCAGAGCGTGGCGGGCGGCGTGCTCGACGTCGCGACGGCTGGCGTCGGGACGCCCGTAGGCGATGTTCTCGGCCACCGACACCGGCAGCAGCAACGGCTGTTGCCGCACGACCGAGACACGGCTGCGGAGCTGGTGCAGCCGGGCCAGCCGGACATCCACGCCGTCGTGAAAGACGTGCCCGGCCCAGGGGTCGAAGAAGCGTGGCACCAGCGACAGCAGGGTGGATTTGCCGGCGCCGGTCGGCCCGACCAGTGCCACCGTCTCCCCCGCCTCGACGTGCAGGCTGATGTCGTGCAGCACCGGCCGCCCGGGCTGGTATCCGAACACCACACCGTCGAAGACCAGCGCTGAGCCGTGGCCGGCGGGGGGCAGCGTCACCGGGTGGTGGCGTTGCGGCACGTCCTGCGTGGACTCCAGCACCTCCACCACCCGCCGCGTCCCGGCCCGGGCTCGGGCGACGGCGTCGCCGAGGTGCGCGGTGGACTCGAGGGGCGAGTAGAGGGCCGCGACGTACGCGGTGAAAATGATCAGGTCACCGACGCTCAGCGTGGCACGCAGGGTCGCGAGGGCGGCGAGCGCCAGCACGACCGCGGTGCCGGCCGCCGTGATCCCGCCGAGCGTGAGCTGGTAGAGCAGGGCGGTGCGGTGGACGCGCAGCCCGGCCGCGACCTGACGGTCGGCGCAGGCGGCGAAGCGGCGCAGCTCGCGCTCCTCGGCCGTGAAGCTCTGGATCTCGGGTACGGCGCTGAGCATGCGTTCCGCCGAGGTCATCACGTCGCCGAGCGCATCGGCCTCGCGGGTGGCATTGCGGGTCATCGAGCCCGCGAAGCCCCGCGCGGCCAGGAGCAGCGCCGGTCCGACGGCCAGTGACACCACGGTGAGCAGGGGATCCAGCCCCCACATGATGACGGCCATCACGGTCAGCGCGGTCGCGGCCTGAAAGACGGCGAGGAGTACGCCCAGGGCGAGCGTGTCCACGCACCGGGTGTCGGCGAGGACCCGCTGCACGAGGTCGCCGGTCGGCCGCGCGGAGCGCCGTGCCAGGGAGCCGCGTTGCAGCCGGTCGAGGACGTCCATGGCGAGGTCGGCGCTCATCCGCTGCCCGGCCGTGCGGCGCATCACCCGCTGGACCCCGGCGAGGACCGACCGGGCGGCGACCAGGACCACGGAGGCGGCGGCGAGCAGCGCCAGCATGCCCGCGGGCGTGCCGAGCCCTGGCACGCGGGTGAGCCAGGCCGCCCAGCCCGGCAGATCCTCGCCGCGCAGCGCGGAGTCGACGGCGAGCTTGGCGGGCCACGGCAACGCCGCCGCGACGGCGGCGAGCGCGACGTCGAGGAGAGCGATGACGGCGAGCGCAGTGCGGTGCCGCAGTGCGTACGCCATCGGCATGCGCCACCACGGATGCCGGTTCACGGGGTCACCCCGAAGTGGAGGCGGTGGTAGCGGGCGTAGGTGCCGCCGGTGGTGAGCAGTTCGGTGTGGGTGCCGTGTTCGATGATGCGCCCGGCGTCGAGCACGACGATGCGGTCCGCGCCGCGGACGGTGCTGAGCCGGTGGGCGATGACCAGCACGGTGCGCCCGGCGGCGGCCCGGGCGACGGCGGTGACCAACGCCGCCTCCGACTCCGGATCCAACGCCGCGGTGGGCTCATCCAGGATCAGCACCGGCGCGTCCTTCAACAACGCGCGGGCGATGGCCAGCCGCTGCTGCTGACCACCGGACAACGTGCTGCCGTGTTCACCCAGCACCGTGTCGTAACCCTCGGGCAACGCCTCGATGAAGTCATCGGCCAGAGCGTGGCGGGCGGCGTGCTCGACGTCGCGACGGCTGGCGTCGGGACGCCCGTAGGCGATGTTCTCGGCCACCGACACCGGCAGCAGCAACGGCTGCTGCCGCACCACCGACACCCGACCACGCCACTGCGACAACCGCGCCGACCGGGCATCCACACCATCGAGCAGCACCCGCCCGGCCCACGGGTCGACCAACCGCGGCACCAACGACACCAGAGTCGACTTGCCCGCACCGGTCGGCCCGACCAGAGCCACCGTCTCCCCCGCCTCCACGCGCAGGTCGATGCCGTGCAGCACCGGCCGACCCGGCCGGTATCCGAACACCACACCGTCGAAGACCACCGCCGACCCACGGCCCACCACGGGCAGGACCGCCGGACGGGGACACTCCGGCAGATCCCGCGCCGACTCCACGACCTCCAGGACGCGCTCCAACCCCGCTTCGGCCACCCGGAGTTCCCGCTGGACCTGGAGCAGTCCCCGGGCCTCGCCCTCGATGGTGCGGGCGTAGACGAGGAAGACGAGCAGGGCCCCGACGGTGAGCTGGCCGCGCAGCACCTGGTGGCCGCCGGCGAGGAGCACGATGGCGACCGCGGCGGCGCTGACCAGGCCGCCGACGGACTCCGCGACCGTCTCGGTCGTCGCGGCCCGCCGTCCCGCGGCTACGGCACCGTCCACCCGGTCGCGCATGGTGTGCAGATTGCGGTCCTCGGCGGTGTACGCCTGCACGACCGGCAGCGCGTGCAGCACCTGCGTCACGAAGGCGACGAGCGCGGATTGGGCGCGCCGGAATCCGAGTGCGCGTCCCTTCACCCGCGTGCCGAGACCGTGCGCGATGACGGCGAGCACCGGCGCGGCGGCGAACAGCACCAGGGTGAGCGGAGAGTTCAGCCGCCACGCGGACAGCCCCACGGCGACCAGTGTCAGGACATGCAGGAGCGGACCGACGAGCACGGCATGGGTGGCGGCATAGACCGCATAGCTGTCCGTGCTGAGTCGGCTCATGGAGTCGCCGGCGGGCCGGGTGACGTGGAAGCCGGAGGACTGGCGCTGGAGGCGGTCGAACATCTCGACGGTGACGGCCCGGGTCAGGCGCAGGCCGGTCGTCTCGACGAGCCACGCCGTGGCCGCGTGCACGGTCGTGGCGAGCATGGCGATCAGGCCCGTGAGGACGGCCGTGACCAGGACGATGGACCGGGCGGAGCCGTCGAGGCCCAGGGCGGCGAACGCCGCGCCGACGGGACCGGTCAGCGGACGGCCGGAGAGGCCGTTGTCGACCAGCAGCTTGAGGGGCAGCGGCTGGAGGGCGGCCAGCGTCGCCGACAGTGCGGTCGCGACGGCGAGCACCGACAGTCTCCGCCGCTGCGCGCGCGGATAGCGCAGCAGGCGGCGGTACCGTCCGGCGCGCACCGTCAGCCTGCCAACTGGGCCAGCTCGTCGCGGATGAGGGCGTCGACGTGGCCGCCGACCTCTCGCGCCCGGATCGCCGGGTGCTTCATGAGGCGGTCGAGCATCTCTTCCTGGCGGGCCTGGCGGCAGCGGACCTCCGTGTAGGGCCGCCGGGAGAAGGCCACCATCGTGTAGAGGGGGACGAACCGGTCGGGGTCCAGCCGGTACGCCCGGTCCTCCAGCCACTTGCGGACCCGGAACAGGGGGTCGCGGGCCCGGACCGCCAGCTCGTCGTAGTGCTGTTCGGCCAACTGGATGACCGTCTCGCAGTTCGCCGTACGGTCCTGTTCGTAGCGCCGCAGGGCGGCGTGCCAGTCACCGCCGCTCTCCTCGATGCACTCGAGAAGCACGGTGCAGTCCTCGAAGCCCGCGTTGAGTCCTTGCCCCAGGAACGGCACCAGCGCGTGCGCGGCGTCGCCCACCAGGGCCAGCCAGTCCTCGTGGATCCACGGCCGGCAACTACTGCTCACCAGCAACGACGGCGGGCGGGCGAAGAAGTCCTCCACCAGAGCGGGTGAGGCGGCGAGCAGGTCGGGGCATTCGCTGAGCAGGAACCGGGTCAGCTCCGGCGGCGTGGTCAACGCCGCGAACGACTCCTCTCCGGTCAGGGGCATGAACACCGACACGGTCGCGCTGCCGTCGAGGTTGGGGAAGCCCACCAGCATGCACTGCCCGCGGGGCCACAGGTGCAGGGCCTCGCGGCGGGCAAGGTCCCCCGTGAGACCGCTGCGGGGCACTCGCAGCTCCCGGTAGAGCATCGGCGACAGACGCTGGAAGAAGCTGCCGCCGTGCGCGCGCAGCAGCCCCCGCCGCACAGTGGACCAGGCGCCGTCGGCGGCGAAGACATGCCGTGCGGCGACCGTCGTCGTCACGCCGCCCGGGCCGAGCAGGTGCAGACGCCGGCCGGCGAAGTCCGGTTCCAGGCACCGGTGGTCGAAGTGGATGCGCACGGCCGGATGCGCACGCACCATCTCCAGGAGCAGGTCGGTCAGCTCGGTGCGGGACGCGGAGTAGATGGCGTCGTGCCGGCTGGTGTACGGCTGGAACGCGCAGGCGCCGTACGGGGAGTGGATCATGCGGCCGTACAGCGGCACGCAGATCTCGTGGACGGCGGCGTCGGCGTCCACCGCCCGCAGGGCGTGCCAGCCGCGCTCGGCGAGGGTCAGGTTGATGGACCGCCCCGGCGGCGCCGGGAGGCGGCGCGGATCGGGCCGGCTCTCGTAGACGATCACCTGGTGGCCCCGGCGGGCGAGCAGCAGCGCGAGCAGCGAGCCCACCGGTCCGGCACCCACGACCACGGTCTGTGCGGCAACGGTACGGGTCATGTCGGTTCCCCGGAGGCACGACGGGGCGAGGCGGTCGGCGCCACCTGCCGGGTGGTGTGGGCCAGGCCGGCGCGAACACGTCGGCCCAGCAGCAGCGCCTCGCATCCGAGCGCGACGCCCGCCGCACCGGCGCCGGCAGCCGCCACCGCGAGGTCGACGACGGCCAGCACGGAGAGGACCGCGAGCAGCAGCGGGAGGGTGAGCCGCAGCGACCACCGGACCCGGTGCGCCGGCTGCCAGCGCCACAGCACGGCGGTGACGATCCGGGCGGTCAGGAACGGTCCGACGGTCGCGGCGACGTCCCAGGTGCTGAACGGGCTGCTCCGACGCACGGCGCACCGGCGTGCCCTGAGGTCGTCCTCCAGGAGCCGCAGCCAGGTGAGCCGGTCGCCGGACCAGGTGGATCCCTGCGGGGGCGGCCCGCTCAGCGGACGGCCTCGAAGCCGGCCCCACAGCCGGACGAACGGCTGCAGCACGTGCAGGGCCGCGACGAGCAGTCGCAGCGCCACCGGCCGCGGCTCGCCGTCAGGCACCGCGAGGGTGGTGGCGACGAGGAGCGCGTAGCCCAGCACGGCGACGACCGCGGTGGCGACGACCGGCAAGGCCCAGGACGACACCGGCATGATCAACAGGCCGGCGACGACCGGCGGCAGGGTCAGCGGCAGCAACACACCGCCGTACTGCGCCGCGGCCTCCGCCCGCCGCCGGGCGACCGGCTGGTACGGCGCCGTACCGGCGTAACCGTGATAGACCACCGGCCGCAGCATGCGGGCGGCGATGCGGGCTCCCCCGTAGACGAAGCCGGACCAGCGGGCCTGGCCGAGGCGGTTGAAGCGGTGCGGATGAGCACCGGAGAGCATGCGTTCGGCACGGCCGTAGCCGCGCTGCTGGCGCAGGTATCCGGTGACGGTGTCGCGCCGATGGTGATACACCTGCGCGGCCCCCGCGAAGGCGATCTGGCGCCCCTCGTCGAGCAGCTTCCAGCACACGTCCACGTCGTCGCCGGCGGCGGTGTACGCCGGCCGGAACCCGCCGACGGCGCGCAGCGCCTCGCGCCGATATGCCATGTTACAGCCCGGGACGTGCTCGGCCCGGTCGTCACCGATCAGCACCTCGGTGGGGGCACCGGGCGACAAGGCCACCGCCCGCTCCACGATGCCGGCGCCCGGACACGGCAGGTTGGGGCCGCCGGTGGCGGCCACCCGCGCGTCGTCGAAGGACAGCACCAGGTGGTGCAGCCAGTCCGGATGACACGCGGCATCGGAGTCGAGGTAGGCGATGATCTCCCCGGTCGCCGCGTCGAGCCCGGCGTTTCGCGCGCAGCTCAGGCCGGCATGTGGCAGCGACAGCAGCCGGAACGGGTACCGCGCCGCGATCTCCGCCGTCCGGTCGGTGGAGCCGTCGTCGCAGACCAGCACCTCGAAGTCCGGGTAGCCGCACCGCAGCAGCGACGCCAGGCATTCGTCGATGGTCTTCTCCGCGTTGTACGCACAGACGAGCACGCTGACCCGCGGCCACGCCGGACGCAGGTCGGCGAGCCCGGCGGCCGCCCATCGGCTCACCACTTCCAGGCCCGGCCGTGGACGGCGCGCGGTGTCCGTGAGGCCGAAGCCCCAGCCCTGCACGGGTTTCCCGGCGACCGACCACTCGTCGGTCCAGGAGAAGACCGTGGCTCCCGCACAGCCGGTCTCGTCCACGATCGGGAGCTGGGCGGCGAGCGACGCCGCCTGGGCGGTTTCGCCGTGCACCAGGGCAGGAACGCCGAGCTCGCCGACGACCAACGGCCGGTCGCCGGCCACGACGCGCAGGTGCCGTAGGTACGCCCGCAACCGCGGGGCTTCGTCCAGGAAGACGTTGTAGCAGACCAGGTCCTGACCCTCGACGTCGAGGAACTCGGTCGTCGGGAAATTGCCGTAGGTGACCAGCAGCTCCGGGTCGCCCGCGTGGCAGCGGGACACCAGGTCGGCGAGGCCGTCCGCGACGGCACCGGCGCCGTGCAGCCGTACGACGTCGCACGGGTACTCGTTGCCGACGACGAGGGCGAGGATCCTCGGGTCCCCCGCGTACGACTCGAGCGCCGCGTCCACCGCCTGCCGTCCGGCGTCGCGGACCCGCCGCCGCGCCGCCCGTCCGGCCCGCGGCTCCATCCGCCAGTCGTGGTGGTGCAGCCCGGCCAGCACCCGCAGGGAAAGCTCACCGGCGAGGTCGAGGAAGTCGTCGGGGACCGGATCGTACGTGCGTACGGTGGTCAACCCTGCCTCGGCGATCGCCACCAGGTCGCGCTTGAGCACGGCGTGCTCCGGGAAAGCGGCGCCGTCGCGACGAGCGGCGAAGCCTCCGTAGGTGACGCCCCGGACATGGAAGACCTCGTCGGCGACGCGCAGGTGACGCCCGTCGGCCCGGACGCGCGAGCAGTGGTGTGTCGACATGCCCGGCGCCGTCATCGGTCGTAGCCGGCGGGGTTGAGCCGCTGGAAGCGCCAGGTGTCCTGGCACATCGTCGCGAGGTCGTGCCGGGCGTACCAGTTCCATTCGCGGGCCGCCCGGCCCGCATCCGCGACCAGCTCGGCGACGTCGCCCGGACGACGGCCGACGAACCGGTACGGCAACTCACGCCCGCAAGCCGTCGAGAAGGCGGCGATGAGCTCGAGAACGGAGGTGCCGGCGCCCGTTCCGAGGTTGTAGACCCGCAGCCCGGTCCGGTCACCGAGGTGTTCCGCGGCGAGTCGGTGGCCGTCCGCGACGTCGGCCACATGGACGTAGTCGCGGATGCAAGTGCCGTCGCGGGTCGGGTAATCGTGGCCGAACACGTTCAGGTGGTGGCGGCGCCCGACGGCCACCTGCGCCAGATAGGGCAGCACGTTGTTCGGCACACCCAGAGGGTCTTCACCGAGCAGACCGCTGTCGTGTGCCCCGATGGGGTTGAAGTACCGGAGCGCGATGACCGACAAGTCGCCGTAGCGTGCGCAGGCGTCGGCCAGGACCAGCTCACACATCCACTTCGACCGGCCATAGGGGCTGGTGGGTGTGCCGGCGTCCGCCTCCACGAGCGGATTGCGGCAGGGCCGGCCGTACACCGAGCAGGACGACGAGAAGACCAGCTCGCGCACGCCGTAGCGGTACATCACCTCGAGCAGCGTCACCGTCCCGCAGACGTTGACGTCGTAGTACTGCAGCGGCTTGCGCACCGATTCGCCGACCGCCTTCTTCGCGGCGAAATGGATCACCGCGTCGACCGGGTGCGCCGCGAACACCTTGGCGAGCTCGCGGCGGTCCCGCAGGTCGACCTGGTAGGCCGGCACCTGCCGGCCGGCCAGCTTCTCCACCCGTTCCACGGCGGCGGGCACGCTGTTCGAGAAGTCGTCCACCACGATGACCTGATGATCGTGCTCCAAGAGATCCAGGCAGGTGTGACTGCCGATGAATCCGCCTCCGCCGGTCAACAGGAACGTCCTGGGTTCGGGCATGTCGGCTCGCTTCGCAGAATGGTGACCGCCGCGGGGGCGACCGACATCCGGCCACCGTGCCGTCCGGCTGATCTCCATGCATGTACGTGGCAACTGAGCGGTAACGAAACCGGGCGATCGAAAAGACCGATCCCGCCGGAATGTTCAGGCTGACGGGTGGCGACGTCCCCATATCCTCGAGACGAATAGTTCGGCGCCCGCCCGGGAAATAGGCAGGATGCATTTCGTAATACTGTTGCTGTTTCACACGTAGCCGCGAAATCGCTTCGTCGCCGATCGTAGTCAACACTCAGTGTGCGCACAAGCTTCCGCACGGCAATCACCACCGCGCCGACCCACGGTTTTCGAAGGCCGCAGAAAAGGGGACCCGCGCGGCCCGCAAGCCGTCTACGGCGTTAAGCAGAGATGATGCTTGCTTGAAGACAATTGCCCAGAATCGTGCATTGGCCTAAATTGTTGGCACTTGGTCCCGCTTTACGCAGGATCGAGACGATCCGAACGACGGGAAATGTCGGACCCACGGGGACGATACCCACCCTACCGCCGGAAATGCCGGCGATAGCCACGACGATGAACCCTGACGTCCCGTCGATATGCGGCCCGGAATCGCTATTGCGGCTCGAAGCGGTCGGCCGACCGCTTCGAGCCGCAAGGCCGGGTGCCGCCGATGCGATTCCTAGGCACCACCGGAGCGGAAGGCGACCCAGGCGTCGCTCATCCGGTCGGCCTGGCCGGAAGTGAACATATTCATGCAGGAGTCCTGCGAGTAGTCCATGAAGTTGTGGATCGGGTCGGCCCCCGGCGCGGCGCAGGAGTCCGCCCCCACCGGACAGTCGAACTGCGGGACCGCCTCCGGGGCGGTGTCCGCCACGAAGTCGCCCGAGGCGGCGCAGCCGTGCGCGAAGGTGTGCTCCAGCATCAGCCAGTGACCGACCTCGTGGGTCAGGGTGTCGCCCTCGGCGTACTTGCCGGCCGTCCCGCCCGGCATCGACTCGTCGAGCAGGACCACACCGTCCAGGTAGTCACGGCCGTTGTTGTAGCCCTTGGGGAAGTACGCCCACCCGAGCAGTCCGTCGCCGATGTTGGCCGCGTACACGTTCAGCGTCCGCGCGTCCCCGGTGTACAGGGCCTTCTTCATGTCCCGTTCGTTCTTGCCCGGCACGACGGTGTACCACCCGCTGTTCACCGTCCACGTGGTGTTGGTCAGCGAGAACCGGAACGGGGTGCCGGCGGCGCCCGGCGCCGTGCGTCCACCGAACGAGTTGTTCAGTACCGACATCTGCGCCGCGATCATCGAGCTCCAGCGGCTCTTGTCGGCCGCCGTGAACGGGCGATCGGAGACCATGTGGAACACCGTGGGGATGGTGACGCTGCCGTTCGGCAGCCGCGGTGCATCCTTGATGACCCCGTAGGCGTTGGCCTCGTTCTTCGAGTACAACGCGGGCTCCTGGGCCGTCGCCCCGGCGCGTACCCGAGCCACGCTGTCCGCGGCGCAGGCCGCGACGCCGGCGGACGCGGTCGCCGCGTACGCGAGTCCGGACGGGCCACTGGTCGCCACGACAGACGCGGTCGCCACGCTCAGGAGTGCCAGCCGTCGCGTCCAGGATGTGGGCATCGTTGTGCACCTTCCGTCGAGCTGAACCGACCGGATGGCGTCACCGCGACAGGGATCCGTTCCGGTGTCGCATCGCGATGGCCGGGGCCGGCGAACACGAACAGACCGTAGGCGTGATCCACATCTCCCCATGGGGGCGCTCCGGACAGAATGCGACGCCGTTCAGATGCGGGAAGCCCAACTATCAACCGACTGCCGGTCGGCCGAACGGCCAGTCACCGCGCCGGGAGTGACCCGGCATCGGAGCCGCTCCCGTGGATATCAGCCGTCTTCAACGGGTCTATCATCCCTTCGCGCATTCTCGCCCTCATCGACGTCGTGCACCGTGCACGACCCTCTTTGTGGTGAGAATAAGCATGAAAACGATTTCGCGGGTATCGACGGCGAAAGGTAGAGGGATCGGGAGAACCGGCCCTTTGGCTGCGATCCCCCGCGATGCCGTGTCTTACGGCGTCGTCGAAAGAAGAGGTACCTCGTGCGTGAGCCGCGACGCGTACACCGAGCGCCATACCGCAAACATCGTGACCGCCTGCAGCATGGCCAGCAGGCCGGACTGTGATCGCAGCCGCTCGTTGCCGGCCGGGGTTTCCAGCGCGGCGCGCATTTTCGGCCCGATCATGCGGCGGACGGCGTCGTCGTTGTCGATGGTGGCGGCCATCCAGCTCACGGCCTGCGCGCTGGCCTGTCGCCGGTAGCCGAAGGGCCGCTTGGGCCTTGGGTCGTTGGTCGAGGGCAGTTGCCCCACCTCCGACCCCACTGCCACGTCCAGCAGCTCGCGGTAGTAGCCGCCGCCCATCTTGCTGTGCGCCGGCACCTGCAGCGCGGCGGTCAGCACTTGCGGGTCCACGAACGGAAGATGTACGTCGCATTCGGGAGCGAAGAGCAGCATCGGAGAGATCGCCACGCCGCGCATGGTACGGCTCAGCAGGACACTCAGGGTCGCAGCGGCCGGATGCCCGTCCAGGTGCCCGGAGACCTCGTCGAATGATTCTCGGCTCAGCCCTTCCAGCCGCGCCGCGGTCTCGGGGGCGAACATGCCGGGCAGGCTCACCCGGCCCCGCGACAATGACTCCCACAGCCGCGCTCGCAAGGCGGCGGGCGTCCGGCTGTCCACCACCTCCGGGGTCACGAACAGGCTCTTCAGGAGAACGTCGCCGGCGAGGCCGTCGACCAGTGGCCCGCGGGCGCGGTGCAGGCGGCGGGCGAGCGGCATCAACCAGGTGTGCATGGAGGCCTGGTACTGAACCCGCTGACCGACTTCTCTGACGTCCTGCAGCCACGCCTGGTCTGCGGGCACGACCGACTTGTGTCTCATGCGCAGCGCTCTTGCGACCGGGCCCGCCAGCTCGAGGTCGTCGTCGCGGCCGTCGTCCGCGCTGGTCGTCCATGCCCGGGTCCGCCGGCCCGATCGTGCGAGCAACCCTGCCAGCAGCCGGGAGTCCCAGCCGCCGCTGAGGGTGCTGTGGACCGAACCCAATCGCGGTGCCCGGGGCATCTTGTCCCTCAACAGTGCCGACATGTCCGACGGGCCGAGGCGACCTTCCGCCTCCGCATCGAGGTATCGCGGCGCGAACGCACGACGCTCGAGCTTGCCGGCCGCCGCCCGCCAGGCCGTGGCAGCCCCCATGCGTCGCACCTCGGCGAAAGGTGTCGCTTCCCCCAGTGGATAGCCCAGGCAGATGATGCTTGCCCAGGCTTGCTCGTCGGGATGCAGCATCGACTCGTCCACGTGCAGCAGCGGCTCGATGCGGGCCGAGAAGTACACGGCCGCCCCCAGCCGTCGTACGTACAGTTCCTGCATTCCCAGCGCGCACGTGTGCACCATCGCCGACTCCGGCGTGACGACCACCCCCGCCGCGAGCCGGTCCTGCGCGGCGTCCCGCCACGACGACGGGGCCGACCCGGCGGCGCTCGCCGCCCAGAAGAACCCCTCCTCGGCCCCGCGCCGCCACTGCTCGAGATCCCTCGATGCCCACAGCCGGAGATGGTCTGTGCGAACAAGCTCCCGGAGGCCGCGGGGGGAGCGCTGGAGGAGACGGGTTGATGCAGCCGGAGACGCTGTTCCGAGGACGCCGCATACATACGGCCGAGAACGGAACGCAGGCTCACCTGTGGCAGTCACGGCGCGACTATAGGGCCTTATGTCCGGTTATGCGAGCTTCAGCGGCGCGGCATGTCTGCGCCGGGGCCGAGCAGCGCGATGCAGGCCTGGATGGCGAACTCGGTGTGATCGCTGAGGCGGCCGCCGTCCTCCCACGTCGTGGCCGTCAGCTCGCGGAGCCCGCCGTGCAGCATGATCGCGAGTTGCCGGGACACCGGACCCGCGCGGACGGCGCTCCACATGCCGGTGCCGCAGAGCGTCTGGATCATGGCGACGAAGGCATCCCGGTGGTCCCGCTGCAGACGTCGGGCCGCCGGGCCGAGCGAGGGCACCTCGCGGATCCAGCTCAAAGTGATCGCGGGCCGCGACTCGGCGCAGGCGATCCAGGCCTCGACCGCCTGTCGTACCTGGGTGGTCCAGGGCGCGGCCCCGTCGACGGCGGCGGAGATCTGGCTGATCATCTGCGCATTCGCGTCGCTGAGCAGCGCGACGAAACAGGCCTCCCGGTCCGGGAAGTGCGCGTAGAAGGTCCGTCGTGAGGTACGCGCGCGCCGCACGATGTCGGCGACCGTGGTGTTGCGGTAGCCGACCTCCACGATCGACGCGGACAGGCCGTCGAGCAGCCGCCGGCGGAAATCACCGCTCTCGTCCGGTGCGGACGCCAAGGCCCGTTGCCGCACGGTCGTCATGCCCCACCCCTCACCCGGCCGGACCCTTGTCCAAAGTGGTACGCAAGCGTACCGTGACGTGGTACGTGCGCGTACCAGGCCGAGAAGATGTACCAGGCCGAGAAGGTGAACCAGGCCCAGAAGGTGTTGTCAGATGACAGCCATCACGCTTCCTCCAGGTCCGACGGCTCCCCAATTCGTTCAGGCTCTCCAGGCACTGGCCGCTCCCCGGCGCGGGATGCACCGGCTGCGGGACCGCTACGGCGACGCCTTCACCGTCAATGTGCCCCCGTACGGCCGGGCCCTGGTCATCAGCGATCCGGCCGAGGTCAGGCAGCTTTTCCTGGCGGGCTCCGACGCCGCGGACAAACCGGACCGGAACCTCGGGCACGTGCTCGGTCCGGGGTCGTTGTTCGCGCTCATGGGCGAGGAGCACCGCCGGCAGCGCAAGTTGCTCGTCCCGCCGTTCCACGGCCGCCGGCTGACGGCGTACGAGAAGACCGTCGAAGAGGAGACGGTGCGTGAGCTGGCGTCCTGGCCGCAAGGCCGCGGCTTCGCCACCCTGCCGTCGATGACGCGGATCACGCTGAACGTCATCCTGCGGGCGGTGTTCGGCGCCGAGGGTGCCGAGTTCTCCGAGCTCCGCGAGCTGTTGCCAAGGATGATCAAGCTCGGTTCGTGGTTGACGCTGCTGCCCGGGCCGAGGGCAGAGCTCGGACGCCTCAGCCCATGGGGACGGTTCCGGGGGATGCGCCGCGAGTACGACGCCATCGTCGCACGGCTGATCGCCAAGGCTGAGCGGGACGACGCCCTGGACGAGCACGACGACATTCTTGCACTGATGCTGCGCAGCCGCTACGACGACGGCACCGGGATGAGCCGCGGTGACATTGCCGACCAACTGCTCACGCTGCTCGCGGCAGGGCACGAGACGACCGCGACGACCCTCGCCTGGGCGGTCGAGCGGCTGCGCCGCCACCCGGCCGTCCTGCGCGCGCTCGCCGACGAGGTGGACGCCGGCGGCAGCGCCCTGCGCGAGGCGACGATCCTCGAGGTGGAACGCACCCGTCCGGTGATCGACCTCGTGGCGCGGCAGGTCAGGGCCGACGGCCTCCGGGTGGGCCGGTGGACGGTGCCGCAGGGGTACGTCGTGGCGGTCAGCATCGCGCTGCTCCACGACGACGAGTCGGTCTTCCCGGACGCCCGGACGTTCGATCCCGCGCGGTTCCTCGATGCCCGGCCGGACCTGTACCAGTGGATCCCGTTCGGCGGCGGCATCCGGCGCTGCCTCGGCGCCGCGTTCGCGAACCTGGAGATGAACGTCGTCCTGCGCACCATGCTTCGTGACGTCGTCCTACTGCCGGCCGTCGAGCCGGATGAGCGGTGGCACTCACGGGGGGTCGCCAACGCTCCGGCCCGGGGAGGCCGTGCGGTCGTCCGCCGCCGCGCCGACGCCGCGCCGACGCCCACCGTGGCCACGACCACCGCAGCGCGCTCATGACGGAGCATCTCGACGTCCTCATCGTCGGAGCCGGCCTGTCCGGCATCGGGGCGGCGCACCATCTGCAGTCCGCCCTTCCCGACCGGACCTACGCGATCCTCGAGGCGCGTGACACGATCGGCGGCACCTGGGACCTGTTCCGCTACCCGGGCGTGCGGTCCGACTCCGACATGCACACGCTCGGCTACCGGTTCCGGCCGTGGACGCAGGCCAGGGCCATCGCCGACGGTCCCGCCATCCTCGACTACATCCGCGCCACCGCCGCCGAGGCCGGCATCGACCGGCACATCCGCTTCGGACACCGGACGGTACGTGCGGAGTGGTCCTCCGCGCAGGCACGCTGGACGGTGGAAGCGGTCCACCGCGGCGAAACCGTACGGCTGACCGCTCGCTTCCTGCACCTCTGCACCGGCTACTACCGCTATGACGCCGGCTACACGCCGAGCCTGCCCGGCATCGAACGGTTCGGCGGAACCGTCGTCCATCCCCAGCACTGGCCGCAGGACCTCGACTACGACGGGAAGAACGTGGTCGTGATCGGCAGCGGCGCCACGGCGGTCACGGTCGTACCCGCCCTGGCCGGGCGGGCGGCACACGTGACGATGGTCCAGCGCTCGCCCACGTACACCATGACGTTGCCGGCCGAGGACCCGATCGCCACCAGGCTGCGGCGCGTGCTCGGGGTCCGCCGCGCCTATCCGATCGTACGGTGGAAGAACATCACCATCGCCACGCTGCTCTACCAGCTCAGCCGGCGGCGCCCACACCTCGTCCGGGCGCTGCTGCGACGGGCGGCCGTCCGGCAACTGCCGCCCGGGTATCCCGTCGACACCCACTTCCGGCCGCGCTACCAACCGTGGGACCAGCGGCTGTGTTTCGTGCCCGACGGCGACCTGTTCGCGGCGATCCGCCAGGGCCAGGCGTCCGTGCAGACCGGCCGCATCGCGGAGTTCACCGAGACGGGACTGCGCCTGGAATCCGGCGCGGAACTCGAGGCGGACATCGTCGTCACCGCCACCGGACTACGGCTTCTCGCTCTCGGCGGCATCACCCTCGCCGTCGACGGCCGTCCGGTCGCCCTCCCGGAGACGATGGCCTACAAGGGAATGATGCTCAGCGGCGTACCGAATCTCGCATTCACGGTCGGCTACACCAACGCCTCCTGGACGCTGAAGGCCGACCTGGTCAGCGAGTACGTCGTCCGGCTGCTGCGGTATCTGGACCGCCACGACCTCGACTGGTGCGTACCGGCGAACGACGACCCCACCGTCACCGAGCGGCCGCTGCTCGACTTCCAGGCCGGTTACGTGCTGCGCTCCATCGACGACTTCCCCCGGGCCGGCTCGCGCTCCCCGTGGCGACTCGGCATGAGCTACGCGCACGATCTGCTGAAGCTGCGCCACGGTGCGATAGACGACGGCGCCCTGCGGTTCTCGCGCCGGTCCGTGGCCCGCGAGGCGGATCCCCGGCCGGCGTAAGCCGTGCGACCCTTCTACGCTCGTGAGCTGGCGCAGTACCCGACCGGTTCCCGCCGGATGCGTTATCTGTTGATGGCCGTACTGGCCAGCCTCATCGTCAACTTCGAGGGCGAGATCTCGCCCCTCGTGCCGCTGCTGCTCGACGACCTCGGCATGTCGCTGACGACCTACGGCCTCATCGGCGCCCTGGCGGTGGCCGTAGGCGGCGTCTCGGCAGCGATCGGTGGCCGGCTGGCCGACCGGTACGGCCGCGTCCTGCTTCTGGTACCCGCCCTGCTGCTCGCTGCGATATGCAACTACGCGACGGTGCTGGTGCAGACACCGGCGCAATTCCTGCTGGTCCGCTGCCTGCTGTTGTTCGTCGAGGGAGCTGCGACCACGACAACCGCCGGCCTGGTCCGGGACTTCTCGCCGAGACTGGGGCGGGCCACCGCATTCGGGTTCTGGACCTGGGGCCCCATAGGAGCCAACTTCCTGGCCGCCGGCATCGCGGGCCTGACGCTGACGCACTTCGCGAGCTGGCGGTCGCAGATCATCATCATGGGCACCATCGCGCTGGCGTCCTGCGTCGTGGTCATGTTCTTCATCGCTGACCTGTCGCCGCAGTTACGGGCACGCGTCATCACCTCGGAGCGGGACATGGCGATTGCGGACGCAGGCGCGGCCGAGCTGCGTCTGACCCGCGGGCTCCTGGCGAACCGGGTGATCTGGGTCCACCTCCTGGGCATCACCCTGTGGTTGGTCTGGTTCTGGACGCTGAACATCTTCGGCGCGACGCTGCTGGTGCAGACGTTCGGCCTGACGGAAAGCCTGGCCGCGGTCGTCATGGCCGCCACCTGGGGATGCAACATGGTCACGCTGGTCGCGGCCGGGCGGCTCTCCGACCGTCTACAGGCACGCAAGCCCGTCATCCTCACCGGCGCGATCGGGGGAATCGCCGGCATGGCGTACTTCGTTGCCCTGGTCGACGGCGGCCGGGCCGGCCTGTGGCACCTGATGGGGATCCACGCGCTTCTCGGAATCGCCATGGCGGTCACATTCGGACCCTGGATGGCACTCTTCTCCGAAGACGTGGAGGATCTGCGGCCGGACCTGCAGGCGACGGCGTGGGGCGCGTTCGGCCTCTCCGTCCGGCTGATGATCGTCGGAGTGCTGATCGCGGCGCCGGTGGTCGCGGCCGGCGGCACGGGCTGGAGCCGGTGGCTGTTCGTCGCGATGCTCTGCAACCTGCTCTTCGTACCCGCGGTCCTCCTGCTCAGTGGTGGCCGGCGGCCGGTTTCCGCCGCAAGGCGGCCCGGCGGGTGGTGACCCGCCGGGCCCGGAGATCACGGCTTGGTGAGCAGGCAGCCCGGAGTGGCCAGGTCGATCGTCCGGCCGCCGGTGAGGCAGGTCGTGAACCAGTACGTCTGCTGGCCGTAGCTCTGCCCCTGGTAGGCCTGGGTGGTCCCGTCCGCGGCGACCTCGCACGGGTTGTTCAGCGTGCACATCGCGCCGTCCTCGTTGCCGGTGTTGTTGATCCCGACGATGCGGCCGGTGCTGTCGTCGACGATCGGCGACCCGGAGGTGCCGCCGATGGTGTCGCAGGCGGAGTCGTACCGGATGGAGTCACGCCAGGTCCACCGGTCTTCCCGCAGCGTGTCGACGAAGGTGTCGACCTTGCAGTTCCAGATCCGGCGCCAGTAGCTGGAGGGGATGCTCATCGAGGTGCCCGCGGCCGGGTGGGTGCTCGACAGGGTCAGCGCGGTGGTGCCGAATCGATTCTTCAGCGTGGCGAAGGTGCTGGTGAGCCGGTAGAGGGCGACGTCGGTGCCGGTCATCGTCGCGTAGAGCACGCGGTCGGCGCGGACCGTACCCAGGGAGCCGCCGGTGCTGTTGAGCAGCGTGCCGGTGCGGCTGCTGGGCCGGTTCTGCAGCACCTGCCCGGCGGCGAGGAAACCGCCCTCGTAGCAGTGCCCGTTGGTGAGCATCAACGCCCGGTCGGTGTTGCTCGAGTTCGGGTAGCGGACCAGGGCGGCGGAGCAGTTGCTCAACCTGATCGTCGAGGCCAGCGTGACGGCACGGGCAGTCGGCGGAGCGGCGGCCTGCGAGGGCGCAGCCTGCACGGGGGCGGGGCCGACGAGCAGGCCGCCCGCGGACGCCAGCAGGGCGGCGCCGAGGGTGAGCGCACGACGTAGGCGCATGGGGATTCCCTTCTGCCGGGTGCCGCGGCCGGGTCGGCGGCCGTGAGAACACCACATGATCTCGATGCCCACGATCCTGACATCGATATCGACACATGTAAATCATGCGCGCGAGAGATCCCCGCCGGGATTCACGTTTCCGCCCACTTCTCCACGCATGACAACGTCCGATGAAGACACGTCGACATCCCTGGCCGGCCGCCGGCGGCCGGGTGAGGGTGGAGCCATGAGACGAATCGGGATCATGGCCGCGATCGTGATCGCCGGCCTGGCCACCGCCCTCGCCGGCCCGCCCGCCGCGGCGTCCGCCGGGCCCGCCTGCCAGGCCAGGGGCCTGCTGACCGCGGACGGCGAGACCGCGTACGCCACCACCACCGAGCCGGGGCTGGCCGTCTGCTACCCGTTCGAGGGACGACTCGGGCAGGACCTCGTCATCGGCCTCTACATCCCGCTCGAGGACGGCACCTGGCGCGGCTACGCGAGCCGCGCGACGGTGCTCGACCCCGGCGGCGCCGTCGTGGCCGCTTTCAGCGCCGAGAGCCCGCAGGTGCGGCCGACGTTCCGGGTGCCGGTGCCGACCCTGTCGCGGGAGGGCACGTACACGCTGGTGCTGGCGCCGATCCAGGCCACGTCGACCCTGCGGGTCGCGGCCTCCGTCTCGTCGCGCCAGGTGGCCGGCACGACCCGGGTCGACGGCCCCGGCCGGCAGATGAGCTACGACCGGGTCGGCCAGGACAAGGACCTGCGCCTTGCGGGTACGTCCGAACAGTTCGTCGCCCTGCGCATCAGCGACTTCGCCATGGCCACGCGCCAGGCGGGCGCGACCCCGGGACTGTGGATCGAGGTGCACCGGGCGCAGAGCGACGCCGTCGCCTATCGCGGCGTGGCGTTCGGCCCGGGCGACTTCACCGTCGGGCCGCTGCGGGAGGACGGCGAGTTCACCGTCCGCACGTGGCCGCTGGACGGTTCTCTCGGCCGCGCCACGGTCGGCATCGTGACCTCCCGCCCGTAGCCCTCACCGGCGCGAGGAGAATGACGGTGGAAGCCACGGCCAGAGCCGCGGCCGGTGCCCCCGCCGTACGAGATCGGCCTCGAGGAGGCTCGGACGGCAGCAACCGGGCTCACCGCAGCCGGGCAGCAGCCGACCGAGGTGTCCCAGCCAGCGTCCGACGTCTCGGCCCGCGTCCAGCCACCGCGCCACGGTCGCCTCCAGATGGCCGGCCTCGACCGCCGCCCGGCGGACCCGCGGCTCGTCACGCCCGAAGAGTTCGGAGTACGGCCGGTCGAACGCCCGCCCCGGAACCGTCCGGCGGCGTCCCACCTCGTCGACGAAGGGCGCGATCGCGGGCCACGGGTCCGCGCGCGCCCACTCGGTGGCCGACAAGCTGTCCCGGATCCGGTCCGCCAGGTGGTCAGGGCCCTCCGCCCCGGTATCAAGGAGCGCCGCGACCCTCTCCCACCACCGGTCGTCGGGGGCGCTCTGCGCCGTACCGAGAAAGTCGGTGAGCATCGACCGCGCCCACCACTCCCCTGCGGCGTACCCGGCCGTCACGGCGGAGAGCGGCAGGATCTCCCACAGGTCGGCGCCCGGCATTCCCACCTCCGCCGCGATCAGGCCCGCCAGCCGCGAATCGCGCCGGGCCATCGCCGCGGCGGCCGGCACCCACGAGGCGTCCACCGTCCGCAGCCAGCCGAGCAGCGCCCCGGGGTCCTCATCCGGCCGGTCCCGCGCCAGCAGCAGCTCACCCACCGCGGCACCGAAACGCTCCGGGTCGGCTCCCGCCAGCCGTTCGAGCCGGTCCAGCGGCGCGGTGCCGAGGAGCTCGTACAAGTCCACGACCGGCATGTCGATCAGGCCGCGCAGCACCGCGACATCGGCGTCGCCGAGGAAATCGTCGGGCATGTGACGACCTGCCGATCGGCCTGCGGGATTGGGCTGGTCCGGACGACCAGGGTACGGCATGATCGCGGGCAGACGGCCGAGGCGGCCTCGGTCGTCGCGACCGCCAAGGGAGCGGGCGCGCGGCTGGCGGCCCTCGGCTGCCTCGTCGACAGGCTGCCCGACCCGCAGCGCGCCGACGCCGTGGCGGCGGTCGTTCGGCGCGCCGTCAAGGTGCCCGCCGAGGCTCCCGACCTGATCGCCTGGGCCGCGCCCTACCTGCCGCCGGACCACCTGGTCGCCACGCTTCGCACCTTGGCGCTGCACCAGGTTCCCCGCGCGCACTACCAGTCGCTCCGCTCGACCGGGCCCTCGACCTGCTGAGCCACCGCAGGTTCGATGACCTCGGAGGCGAGGGTCTGCTGGCGCCTCAGCCCCATCTCTCCCCTGCGCAGCGGTGCCGGGCGGCGGCGGACCTTCTCTCCCGGATGGTCCGCATCCGGGGCGGGCTGAACCATCCGTCGGCGCTCGCGCTCGCCGGGCTCGCGGGCGACCTCACCGCCGCCCAGGAGGCGAACGACCGCAGCCGCCGCATCCGCGCACTGGCGGCCGTGGGCGCCACGCTCACCGGAACCCGGCCGGACCGGCCGGCCATCCCACCCGCGATCCCGGCCGGAACGTCGACGTCTACTACGTAGACCTCGATGCTCGGGCCACCGCGGCCGTCGAGGAACGGATCCGCCACGCGTTCGCCCGGCCATCGGCTAACCTGCCGGGCGGGCCTGTCGACCGGAAGGTTGCCGCATGTCAGTGGACGCGTTGCGCAAACAGCGGGACCGCCTGTGGGCCCGCATTGCCGAAAGCGTGGACGGTGCGCTCGGGTTCCTGCCGTTCTGGAAACCACAGCCCGAGCCCGACAGCAGCGTGGGGGCAGGATGCCTGAGTCAGTTCTGGCCGGCACCGTTCACCGTCGACGGCACGACGTTTCGCAGCGCCGAGCATTTCATGATGTGGCGTAAGGCGACGTTGTTCGCCGACCCGGACACGGCGCGCCGAATCCTGGCGGCCGAGGATCCGGCGACGGCGCAGGCCCTCGGCAGACAGGTGCGGGGTTTCACGGAGCCGACGTGGACGGCCACCCGCTTCCCGGTGGTGGTGGACGGGAACCTCGCCAAGTTCGGCGCACATCCGGCGCTGCGGGATTTCCTGCTCGACACAGGCGATCTCGTCCTCGTCGAAGCAAGCCCCGTCGACCGGGTCTGGGGCGCCGGGCTGGCCGCCGACCATCCCGACATCACTGTTCCGGGCCGTTGGCGAGGGCAGAACCTCCTCGGGTTCGCGCTGATGGAGGTCCGTGACCGGCTGCGTGACGGCGGATAGTCGGCTCGAGCGAACTCCACTCCGGGAGCGGTGTATGCCGTGATTCGGGTCGCGGTCGTGGCAGCATCGGAGCGACCGGCGGGCGACTCGACGGGCTCGCGGTTCGGCGATCATGGAGGGTGTGCATGCCGTCTCCCCGGCTCACCGTCACCCGGGAGCAGCACCGGGCCATCTTCGGCACCGGCGACCTGCTCAAGCGGCACGGGCTGGACGACTACGCCGAGCGGGCGCGCGACGGCCTGCGCGAGACCGCCTCGGGGCAGCCGGCCGTCGTGGTCGTCGGTGAGGTCAAACGGGGGAAGAGCTCGCTGGTCAACGCCTTGACCGGACGCCACGTGTCACCGGTGGACGTGGCCGTGCTGACGGCGGCGTTCCTGCGTGTCGTACCGCCGTCCACCGAGCTGCCGGATGATGGCTGGGCGCTGGTCGGCCAGGGCACACGGCGCCGGGTCTCGCGGCAGGAGGCGTGGGCCGTGCTGTGCGCGGGCGCCGACGAAGCGCCCGGCGCGGACCCACCGCCCGGCGGCGACGAGTCGCCCGGGTATGTGGAGGTGGCGGCGGCCAGCCGCTGGCTGCCCGGGTTGACTCTGGTGGACACGCCCGGGTTCGGTGGCCTGGAGTCGGCGCACACGCGGCTGGCCCGGTGGCTGGCGGCCCGCGCGGGCGGGCTACTCGTGGTCACCGACGCGGGCCAGGTCCTGACGGCCCCGGAGCTGCGGTTCCTGACGGAGGCGGCCGAGGGCGTCGAGACGGTGATCTTCGCTGTGACCAAGGCGGACCGCTATCCCGACGGTGGGCGACAGGTCATGGCGGAGAACCGCGCCCTGCTGCGTCTGCACGCCCCCCGGTTCGCCGATGCCCCGATGCTGACCGTCTCGGCGGCGCTGGCCGGTGAGGCCGCGGCGGCGGACGACCAGGAGATCCGCACGCTGCTGGAGCGCGAATCCCACATCCCCGCGCTGGCCGCGGTCCTGCGCGAACGCATCGCCGACGGCCGCAGCGTCGGCCTGGCGAACGTGCTGCGCACCGCCGCCTCCGGCCTGGACCGCCTGGCCGCGCACCTCGACGGTCAACTCCGGGGCCTGGCCGCCGCGGCCGACGCCGGCGACCCGGTGCAGGCCGAGAGGGAGGCGCTCGACGAGCTGCGCGAGCGCGACCGCCGCTGGCGGCTCGACCTGGAACGCGACCTGGGCCGGCTGCGCCAGTCCGCGGTCCGCGACATCGGCCGCCTGCTCGACGACGTACGGGACCGGTGGCGGCTGCGGATCAGCCGGGAGTGGGCGGGCACCACCGAGGCGGGCGCCACCCAGTTGCTCGCCGAGCTGGACAGCGAACTGCGCCTGGTAGCGGCGCATGTCGCCGGGCAGTTGCAGGACGGACTCGTGACGATGGCGGCGGAGCTGTTCGGCAGCGTGGACGCCGCCGTCGAGGTGCTGCGGCCGGCGACAGCCGAGCTGGACGGACTCGCCCCGTCCCCCGCGCGCCGGCGCCCGGATGTCGGCGGCGGGGCGATCGATCCCGCCCTGGCGGGTTCGGCGCTGATGGGCGTGGGCCTGGCCGGGCGGCTCGGCCTGGCCGGAGCGACGATGGGACCGCTCGGGCTGGTGTTCGGTGGGGCCTGGTTCCTGGTGAATTTCGGCGCTCGGCGGCTGCGCGTCGGCCGGCAACGGCTGGACGCCGCGCTCGCCGAATCGGTCACCGCGCTGCGCACCGAACTGGTCGGGGCGGTCGACGCCGCGATCCGCGAGTGCCGTCCGGAACTCGTGATCGGCGTCCAGGAGCACCTCACGGCCGAGGTCAAGCGGGTGGAGGCCGTGGTGCAGGCCGCCGAGCGCACGACCCGGATGTCGGCCGGCCAACGCGCGGAACGGGTGGCGGCCGTCGAGCGGGAACTGGCGGCCGTGACCGCGCACCGGAACCTCGTCGAGCGCCAGCTCGGTGAGCTGTCAACGCCGGGAACATCCGCGGTCGCCGCCGCATCCCACCCTCAACGACCCACCACCCCACCTCGGGAGACGCCATGACGGACCACGACGACTGGACGGACACTCTGCGGCCGTTCCTCCCCGAGGATCCCACCCCCGAGCCGCCCGCCGATGATCCGGCGCCGGAGCCGCAGGACGGGTTCACGCTGCCCGAGCCGGCCGGCATGCTGCCGTTCCCCGAGGTGGAGCCGGCCGGCGGCGTGGCGTGGGTGGTCGGCGGTCAGCTCGTCGGCGACCCGGCCGGCGACGCGGCTCACTGGTTCGAGCAGGCGGCGAACGGTTACTGCGTGCCGTCGAGCATCGCCCAGATCGTCTCGGAGTACAGCGGCTCGCACCACGCCGACGAGTCGGCGTTCGTGGCCCGCGCCAACGCTCTGCACCTGTTCACGATCGGGCCGGACGGCGTGCCCAGCATGGGCATCGACGGGGCACACGCGCTCCTGGAGGACGCGGGCGTACCCGCCGACATCGAGATCGGCATCGGGGTCGACACGTTGGTCGGCTACCTGGCCGAGGGCCGGCGGGTGATGCTGGCGGTGGACAGCGACGAGATCTGGTACGGCCGCGAGGACGAGGCCGCCGCGGATCACGCGGTGGTGCTGACCGGCGTCGACACCACCCGAGGTGTGGCGATTCTGTCCGACCCGGGTACGCCGGACGGCAACATGCTGGAGGTTCCGCTGGACGTGCTGGCCGACGCGTGGGCGGACGGCGGTAACGCGGCGCTGGTGTGCGACTACCCGCCCGGAGAGGTGCCCGGCCCGGCGTTCGTGGACGCGGAGCCGGGCGGGCCGGTCGTCGAGGTGGTCCCGGCGGTACTGCCCGCCGGGGACGCCCCGGCCGGTGTGGTCACCGGCGCGGCGGTGCCCGGAGCGGCCGATGAACCCTCGGGGCAGGTCGAGGCCGTCGTGTCGTGGCTGGTGGAACGTCCGTACGTGGTCCTGCCGGTGCTGTTGGTCGGCGGCGCGATTCTGGCGCGTCGCCGGTGACGGGTGCGCTGGATCCGGCGCAGGGGGTGCTCGGCGAACCGCCCGCACCCCCGCCGGAGGTGTGGGCGGCGGTGCTCGCTCGGGCGCTGGATCCGCAGGCGCCCCCGATCGACGCCACGGGTCTGGTTCCCGACCCGGCGCAGGACGACAGCCCGGCGGACGTGGGCGACGACGACACGGGGTGGTCTCACCCACCCGGACAATTGACCGAGGCCACCGCCGGCGATCACGATGACGCGGAGGATCTCCCACCGCTCGACGAGCCCTGGTCTTCGGGGACCGAACCGGAGATGTACTGAATGCCCGGCTGGACCCTGTCGATCGACTTCGGCACCTCCAACACCGCCGCCGCGTACCGCCGCGGCGGTGGCGACGCGGCGGCGATCCGGCTGTCCGATCAGGCCGAACAGATGCCCTCCGCGGTCCTCGTCACGCCCGATGACATCTGGGTGGGCAGCAAGGCGGTGCGGTCCGCACGGCTGCACCCGGACGGCTTCGAGCGCTCCCCGAAGCGGCTCATCGGCCAGGACATCGTGCTGCTGGGCGGCCGGGACGTGCCGGTGGTGACGCTGGTCGCCGCGGTGTTGCGAGCGGTGGCGGCCCGCGCGAGCCGGGTCGGTGGCGACGACCGGCCGGACGAGGTGCTGCTGACCCATCCGCAGGACTGGGCGGAACCGCGCCGCAAGGTGCTGCGGGCGGCGGCCGTCGAGGCGGGGTTCGCCGGCGAGGCCGTCCGGCTGGTACCGGAGCCGGTCGCGGCGGTCGCCCACTACGCACACACGACGCCGCTGCCGGCCGACCGCGCCGTCGCGGTGTTCGACTTCGGCGGCGGAACCTGCGATGTGGCCCTGCTGCGCGCCGACCCCGTCGACGGCGCCGACCGGGACGCGACGGCGTTGCGAGTGCTCGCCTCGGCCGGTGCCGACCCGCTCGGCGGCGACGTCTTCGATCACGTGCTGCTGACCGCGGTGCTGCGCCGGCTGGAGGAGCGTGACCGCGGTGACCTGGTCCAGGCCCTGGGAGACCCGGCCAACGCCCGAGCGGTGCAGGCGTTGCGCAACGACGTGCGGGAGGCCAAACACGAGCTGAGCGAGCACGAGCATGCCGGCATCCCGGTCGCGGTCGGCGACGACGAAGAGGTCGTGACGATCACCGCCACCGAGTTCGACGAGCTGATCGCCCCCCACGTGCGACGGGCGATCGACCTGACGACGCAGACGCTGGCGCAGGCGGGCCTGGCCGCCACGGACCTGCACGCGCTGTACCTGACGGGCGGGTCGTCGTACCTGCGCGCCGTGCAGCGGGAGTTGATAGCGCTGCTGGGCCGGCCGTTCGCCACGCTCGGGGACCCGAAGCTCGTGGTCGCGCTGGGCGCCCACCACGCCGTCCTCGCCACGGCCCCACCGGCCCTGGCGGCCCCGGCGGCGGCCCCGGCGGATCCGGCGGCCCCGGCGAAGAAGGCAGCCGCCACCCCGGCGGTGAAGTCCACCTCGGCGGCGAGGCGGGCCGCGACGCCGGCGAGCGAGGCGGTGCCGGACGCGGCGGACGACCCGAACGGCCTCAGCGCGCCCGCGCAGCGCGTCCTGACGGCCAACCCGGCGCTGGCCGCGGCCCTGGCGACCACGGCGGACGGCCCGGCGATCATCGACGACACCCTGACGCTGGTGGCGCTGATGTGCGTGCCGGACCTCCTGGAACGCGTCACCGCCGAACCGGCGCTGCTGGGCCGGCTACGCCGGGAGAACGCGGTCCTCGACGTCGCGAAGGAGCCGCCGAAGGGCGTGCCGCTGCCGGTCCGGGTGTTCCTCGGCGACTCCGAGGCCTGGACCGGAGCGTTCCGCGGCGCCGCCACCCGGCGCAAGTGGAATGAAGACCATGGCTCGGGAGCCGGGTGGACCCACCGCATGCTGCGCACCTGGTGCACGGCGACGCCGGAGGAACGGCGCCAGATCTTCGACACCCCGAATTGGCACCGGTGGGTGACGACCGAGTCGCACTACCCGGACGGATATCACGGCGCTGATCCGTGGGAACCCGACAAGGTCTGCCTGTCGCCCGATACCGTCAGGCCGACGGCGGCCGCGCCGCCGCACCATGACTGGCCCCGCCCGGAGCATCCCACCGCCCAGCAGAAGCACTACGTCCACGACCTCGCCGAGCTCTACGCCGGCAGCCGGCCGGGCGTGGGTCTGGCCGCGGTCACCGCCCCCGCCCCCGAGCCTTCGGGACAGGTGATGCAGTTCCTGGGCGACCTGCCGGCGGTGCGACGCCGTCCGGTGGAGGTGATGGGGGTGGGCCTGTCGGGGTACCCCAGCGAGTTGCTGTTCTATCCCGCCCGGGGCCACCGGCCGCCCGCAGTGGTGATCCCGTTCCGGGGCCTGATGCTGTCCACGATCACCGAGACACCGACATGGAACGGATTCCCGATCATCCTCACCGCCGACGTGGTGACCGGCGTGGCCATCAAGGTCAACTGGGCGAACGCGCACCGTCGGGTCGTGATCAGCACCAGTGCCAGGCCCGGGGCCACCTGCCCACCGCCGGGCGCGGAGGTACACCTGCGCGGCGGTCAGCTTCCCGAGCTGGCCGGCCGGATCCGAACCCACCTGGGGCGGCGTTGACGCACCCGGTTCCCGCCCGTGTGGCCCGCCTGTGCGAGCAGGTCTCGCCGCTGCTCGACGACGCCGGTCGCGAGGCCGCGGCCGCCGTGCGGGCCGGCCTGGCCGAACCGCTGCGGCTGGCGGTGGTCGGGCGGGTCAAGGCCGGCAAATCCACGCTGGTCAACGCCCTGGTCGGGCGCAGGATCGCGCCCACCGCGGCCGGTGAGTGCACCCGCGTGGTCACCTGGTACCGGTACGGCGCCCCGGAACGCGCCGAACTCCACCTGCGCGACGGCACCCGGCAGGAGCTCCCGCTGGTGGACGGGCGGCTGCCGGAGAGCCTCGGCGTGCCGGACGCGGACGTCGCCCGGATCGTGGTTCACCTGCAGGCCGGCGCATTGCGCGAACACACGGTCATCGACACGCCGGGACTGGCCACGCTGACCGCCGCCAACGAGGCCGCCACCCGGGAGGCGGTGCTCGGCGCCGGTGACCCGGCCGCCGGATCCTCCGACGCGGGGCAGGCGGACGCGGTGCTGTTCGTCTTCCGCGAGGCGGAACGACAGGACGAGGTCGAGTTCCTCCGGCAGTTCCGCGCCGCCACCGGCGAGCTGGCCGCCAGCGCCGTCAACGCGGTCGGCGTGCTGTCGCAGGCCGACCTGTTCGACGGCGCCGGCATGGATCCGTTCGACGCCGCGGAGGGCCAGGCGGCGCGGCTCGCCGCCGCCCGTGTCGCCGACGTGTCGGCGGTCGTCGCCGTCTCGGGCCTGCTCGCCGAGACCGCCCGCACCGGCCGCATCCGCGAGCAGGACGCCCGTGTCCTCGCCGCCGCGGCGGACGTACCCGAGCAGCGGCTGCGGTTGCGACACCGGATGCCGTTGCCGGACGGTGTCGACCAGGCCGCGCTGGAGCGGCTGTACCCGGTCCTGGGGAACTACGGCGTGCACCGGGGCCGGGAGCGGGCCGGCGCCGGGGCGCACCGGCTGGTGGGCTGGCTGGAGTCCGTGTCCGGGATGGCCCGGGTCGAGGAGCTCCTGCGCCGCAGCCTGCTCAGCCGCGCCCACGCGCTGAAGGCCATGCGGGCGCTGACCGTGCTGACCCGCTCAGCCCAGCGCGCCGGCGCCGAGGCGGCGCTCGCGCTGATCGAGGAGGCTCGGCTCGATCCGGCGCTGCACCCCGTCCGCGAGCTGCGTGCCCTTCGCCTCCTGGTCGCCGAGGCACCCGCCTCGCCGCTGCGCGCCGCGCTGGAACAGGTCAGCGCGGACACCACCGACACCGCCCGGCTCGGGCTGCCGCACGAGGCGACGCCCGACGAGATCGCCGGTGCGGCGCGGCAGCGGGCCGCCGCCGCGCAGTCGCAGTCGGCGTTCGCCCTGATGCCCGCCGAGGTGGAGGCCGGCCGGGTGCTCGCCCGCTCGTACCAGTTGATCGCCCGGCGGGCCCGGCCATGAGGGCGGGTGACCCCTCACGCGAGACGGGGTCCGACGCCGCGCTCGTCGCCCGGGCCCGGGCCGGTGACAGCGCCGCGTTCGCGGCGCTGGCCGGCGAGTGCCGCACCCGGGTGTGGGCGATCTGCCTGCGGCTGACCGGCAACCACGCCGACGCGGAGGACGCCCTGCAGGACGCGTTGACGGCCGCCTGGCAGCACATCGGCACCTTCCGGCAGGAGGCCCGGTTCAGCACCTGGCTGTACCGGATCGCCGCGAACGCGGCACTCGGCATCGTGCGGCGCCGCCGGGACACTCCCCTGGAGCCGGAGGCGCACGACTACCTGATCGTGGTCGACGACCACACCGAGGACCACGCCGAACGCGACCGGGTGCAGTCGGCGCTGGCACAGGTGCCCGAGCCGTTCCGCACCGCCCTGGTGCTGCGCGAGTACGGCGACCTGAGCTACGAGGAGATCGCCGCGCACCAGGGCGTCGGCGTGCAGACCGTCAAGAGCCGGCTGTACCGGGCGCGGGCCGCGATGGCGGCGCTGCTCCGTCCGGAGACGAGCTGACCGCACACCGGTCAATCCGCGCCGACCCGCAATGACGGCACCAGGTCGTCGAGCGTGACGCTCAGCGCCGCATCGTCGTGGAACGGCAGCTCCATCACCAACTGGAACCCGATGTCGCCGCGGATGCCCACCACCACGTTGGTCAGCATGCGGCCCCGGCCCGACGGCTGCCAGTCGAAGCGGTACATCCGCGCACGGGTCAGACCGTCGACCCGCACCGGACGTTCGCCGAGCGCCCGCCTGCCGCGCAGGAACGGCGCGCGGGCGAACACCTCGTCCGTCCACTCGTCGAGGCCGCCCTGCCAGACCTGCTCCACGGAGGCGGTGGCGATGCGGTCGCCGGCGTCGAGCTGCAGCGTTTCCTGCCACCACCAGCCGTCGACGCGGACCCAGGTGTGCAGCGCCGCGTCCGGGCCGGCGGTCGTCGCGAGCGACCAGCCGGTCCCGGCCACCGTGTCGTAGCGGTCCGGTGGGCCGCTGGCCAGCACGACGACGCCGAGCGGCGAGCCCGCCGTGTCCACCTCGCCGGTGTCGGCGGCAGCGACGAACGCACGGAGCGGGCCGCCGTGACCGTCGGAGAACCGGTCGCACGTTCCCGGCAGCGGGCCGACATGGCACCGTTCACGGTCGCCGGTGGGCGTGCTGCCGCGCGGCAGTTGGTTGCGCAGCCGCAGCCGCAGCCGGTCGGCGACCGAGCGGTTCTCGCCCGGATCCAGCGCCCGTGCCGGCACCACCGCCCGCAGCAGCGCGAACGGCTCCTCGTCGAGCAGTGCTCCCCCGCCGGACACGCGCATCGGTCCGCGCATCCGGCGCAGTGAGCTGACCGCCCACTCCGCGCCGAGGTCGACCGTGAGCAGGCCCGGCCACGGCCGGATGACGGCCGGGTCCAGCTCCCGGGCGGGGTCGGTGGGTGGTGGCGGCGGGCCGTCGGGGAAGCCGGACGGAGGCGGCGGCCGGTCCCGGGCCATCCGAGTCAGGCCCGCCGCGGGTCGCCCGGCGCGGCGTCCCGGTTGTCGGCAAAGGTGTCGCCGTCGCTGTCCGGGGTGCCGCCGGTGACCTGGCCGGTCTGCTCGGCGATCTCGATGATCAGGCCCGCCGGGCCGTCGAAGCTCGGCCGGCCACCGACCACCGCGCCCGGCGCTGTCTCGGCCGCATCGGCGATCCCGTTCTCGTTGGCGTCGGCCACCACCCGGTCGAAGACGCCGTCGCCGGTGTCGTCGAACGCGCCGGCGTCGATCAGGCCGTTCTGATCGGTGTCGACGCCCGCGGCCTCGAAGATGCCGTTCTCGTCGCGGTCGGCGAGGATGACATCCAGAACGCCGTTGACGTCCCGATCCTGGCCGACACCGTCGATGACGCCGTTCAGATCCGCGTCGGCGGCCACCGTCTCGTAGTAACCGTCTCCGTCGCCGTCCATGTACTCGAACATCGGTTCCTCCTGCCTCGTTGTCGAGAGTCTGAGGCGGGAACGACGGCGAATGTTCCCGGCATCGCAGATCGAGCTTCCCACCGGTAGGTCTCCGCGCGCGATTTGCCCCGCCCTGGGCCGCGAATCCCTTTGCCGCAGGGACGGCCGATTGAAGAGTGCCGGCTCCTCGCCTCCCGTAGCCTCGAAAAACGTGAGCGACAGCGGGAGTGAGGGGCGGCTCGTCGGCGTCCGCGTACCGCGGTGGGGCGCCCGGGCGGGTGCCTCGCTGGTGCTGCTCACCATGGCCCTGGCCGTCGTCGCCCTCCTCGCGGCACTGCTCGGTCCTCGGGTGGTGCTGGGCGAGGACACCTGGCGGTATGTGCTCTACACCCTGTCGGTGCTGCTCTCGGCCGCCGCGTGTCTGTGCCGGGCCGCGGCGACTCCGCTGGAGCGGCCGGCGTGGGCGCTGCTCGGCGCCGGGCTCCTGACGTGGGGGCTGGGCAATGTGTACTCGCTGGTGTGGCTGCGCCACCTCGACACGTACCCCGTGTTGAGCTGGGGCGACGCCTTGTGGCTGGCGTGGTATCCGCTCGTCGGCGCCGCGCTGGTGCTGCTGTTACGTTCCCGGATCTCGGCGGTGCCGCGCAATCTGTGGTTCGACGGCGTCGTCGTGGGCTGCGCCACCGGGGCCGTGTACGCGGTCGTGGTGATCGGCGCCTACCTGCCCGACGACGCCGCGTCGGTGCGCGGGGTGGACCTGGTGGCGGCGTTCTCCTACCCGGCCGGCGACATCGTGCTGCTGGCGATGGTCACCAGTGTCCTCGCTGTGCACGGCTGGCGGCTGCACGGTGGCTGGGGTTGGCTGGTCGCGGGCCTGGCGGGCAGCGCCCTGATCGACGGCGCCTATCTGTCGGCGAACGCCTCCGACCGGGTGTTGTTCGGCGCCTGGCCGCTCGTGGCGGCGGCGCTCGCCCGGGCCGCGTGGAAGGCGGTACGGCGGGTGGAGCAGGTCGAGGTCACCGGCTGGCGGATGTTCGCGGCGCCCGCCTGCTGTGCACTCGTGGTGCTGGGGGTGCTGCTGCACGCCGCGTCCGGCGACTCCAACCCGGTCGCGCTCGTGCTCGTCACGGTCAGTTACCTCGCCTTGATGGCCCGCGTGGGTCTGCTCTTCGCCGACGTGCGCCGCGTCCAGGCGCGGCTGGAGGCGGCGCGCGCCGCCGCCGACCACCTGTCGCGGACCGACCCGCTGACCGGTGCCGCCAACCGCCGGGCCTTCGGCGAGGCCTTCGACGGGGTACGCCGCGACGAGAACTGCGCGGGCATCCTGCTCGTCGACATCGACCATTTCAAGCAGATCAACGACCGGTACGGCCACGAGGCCGGCGACGCCGTCATCGTCGCGGTGATCGGTCGGATGGCGGCGGCGGTGCGCCGCGACGACGTGGTGGGGCGTTGGGGCGGCGAGGAGTTCTGCGTGCTGCTGGACGCCGTACCGGACGCCGAGGTGCTGGGGCAGGTCGCGGAGAAGGTCCGCACGGCCGTGTGCGGCGAGCCGGTGCCGCTGCCGGACGGGAGCGCGATCGACGTCACCGTGTCGGTCGGGGCGGTGCTGCTCGACCACGTCACCACCCTGGACTTCGCCATCAGCACCGCCGACGAGCAGTTGTACGCCGCCAAGCGGGGCGGGCGCAATCAGGTTCGGGCCACCGCCTTGTAGGTCGGTTCGCGCACCGTCGCGCGCTCACCGCCGGGTTGATTAGACAGATTTCGACTCGCGGGTTGATCCGAAGCCGGCCGGACCACGTATTCCGGCTCACCAGGGACCATTCACGGTCATGGCTGGAGGTTGATGTGTTCGCGATGACGTTACGGTGGCCCCGCCGCCTGTCGGGTGCGGCGCTGGTCGCCGTCGCTCTGCTTCTGTTCGACCCGCAGGGGGCACGTGCTGAACCCGGCGTACCGGACCCGCCGAACGGGCTGATCACCGACCGGGGCAAGGGCGAGGTCTCCGACGCCGACCGCGACTTCGCGGTGAAGGTCCGCCTCGCCGGGCTCTGGGAGATTCCCGCCGGCAAGATGGCTCAGGAGAAGTCGGACGATCCCCGGATCCAGTCCATCGGGCGCGACATCGCCGCCCAGCACGTCGCGCTCGACCAGCTCGTCCGCGACGCGGCCAAGAAGCTGGACGTCTCCCTGCCGAACAAGCCCAACGCCGACCAACAGGGTTGGCTCGACGAGATGCGCGACGCGGAGGGCGAAGAGTTCGACCGGGTGTACATCGACCGGCTGCGGGCGGCCCACGGCAAGATCTTCCCGGCCATCGCCACGATCCGGGCGAGCACCCGCAACGACACGATGCGCAAACTCGCCCAGCGCACCAACCAGTTCGTCATGACGCACATGACCCTGCTGGAGAGCAGCGGCATCGTCGACTTCGCCGCGCTACCGACCGCACCGCCGCCGGGAGCCCCCACGGGATCGACAAGTACCGCACAGTTGAAGCCGACGTCATCGTCGGCAGGCGGCACACCGGTGCTGGCCCTCGTCATGGTCGCACTCGCGAGCGCGGCCGTCACGGTCTTCATCTGCCGGCACTTCCTCCTGGGTTCCCGAACACAGGGCTCTCGAAGGTCGTACCGGCGGCCACAGGGCCGGTACCTCGGGTCCTGACCGGCGCGGGACTGCGACTCATCGGCCACGCGGGTCCGCAGCAGGCCCACGATCAGCGCGGCGGTCTGTGCAGCGGGCGGTGGCGAGCTCGATCAGCACGGCGCGCCGGTCGCCCGGCCGGGCACCGCGGTGGAGTCCGTGAGCCGGTTCAGCCGCGGACGAGAGCGTCCTCGGCCAGCGCCAGCCAGCCGGAGTCCGCGACGGTCCACGGCCACGGCCGGCCGGCCGCACCCCAGACGCCGCGGGCGTTGGCGACGTAGGCCTTGGCCCCGGCCAGGTCGCCCTGGACGACCGCGGCATGGGCGAGCACCGCCCACGGGGTGCCGCCGCAGGGCGCGGCCGACGCCGTCGGCAGGCACGCCGCGGTCCACTCTGGCCAGTGTGCGGTGAACTGCGCCCACAGCCGCTGCCGCTGCTCGGCCGGGCCGAGCCCGGCCAGGATCGGCCACACCTGACCGACGGCGTTCGACTGGTCCTCGGCGGTGGGATAGAAGCCGGCCCAGGTGGGGCAGCGGCCGCCGGCGGCGCAGGTGGTCACGGCGCCGACGTCGTTGCCGTACATGCCCGCCGCCGGCGAGTACAGGTGCGTCTGGATCGCGGCGGCCATCCGATCGGCCTCGGCTGCCCAGTGATCGCCGGCGTAGGCGTTGCCGACCACGTTGCTCATCAGCCAGCTCAGCGCGGCCAGGCCTTGTTGCGCCTCCACGTTGTCCATCAGGTATTTGGCCGGCCAGTCCGGCTTGGCCCAGGTCAGGTTGTCGGGCTGCTGGGTGGCCTTGATGACGTTGCCGATCGTGTCCAGCAGATATGCCTGCTGCGCGACCCAGCCGGCGTCGCCGGGGTTGGCCTCGGCGTAGGCCCGCATCGCCACCAGGAACGTGCCGGCGTAGCCGTCCGAGGAGTCGTAGAAGCAGGTGCCGGAGTGTTCGCCGTTGCCGTCGATCAGGTATTCGGTGTCGGTGGTGACGTCGATCCGGTAATCGCAGACCGTGCCGTGGACGCCGTACTGGTCCGGCCACTGCACGTGGTTCAGATACCACGTGAGGTACGCCCGGGCCGCCGGGTAGTAGCGCGGACCGCCCTTGACGAGGCCGGGGATCGCCAGGTTCGCCAGGTACGGCCGCACCAGGGCGTCGGTGGCGCCGTTGATGCCGCCGGCGGGGATGTTGACCGAGATGGCGCCGCTCGCCCGGCCGTGGCCGTCGGGGACCTGAGCCAGCGAGATCCAGTACGCCTCGTCGGCGACGGCGGCGGCGTGGTCGGTGCCGTCCGCGGCGGCCGGCGACGCCGGCCCGCCGATCGCGAGCAGGCCCCCGGCGGCGAACGCTACGGCCAGGGCGCCCCGGGTCAGCCGGGTACGGAACGATGTCAGGCGCATGGTTTCCCTCGTGAGTTCCGGAACGGAAGTTGAGTTCCGGTGCGGAAGCCGGGTTCGGGGCTCGGGACGGCCGGCCGGGCGGTGGGCCGACAACCCGGACAAAGCTACGCGCTCACCGTGATCCGGACGTCCACCGATCGGCCGGACGTCGCCGATCCGTTCGGATCTTCGCCCCGCGTGGGCACCGGGTCCACGCCGCCGTCCCGCGATCTCTAGGATGCGAGAGCTTCGATGTCTGATGTCTTCACGGGGAGGAATCTCGATGCACCACCATTCGGGCCGGCGGTTGCTCGCCGGACTGGCCGCCGCCGGCGCGGCCGTCCTCGGCCTGGCCGCTCCCGCCCAGGCGGCGCCCGGCGCCACCCTCGGCGTGAGTCTGTCCGCCGTCACCGTCGGGATCGGCGCGCGGACCGAACTCAGGCCCACCCTCTCCGCCGACCGCGAGGTCAGCCTCTCCGGCGCCACCATGACCTACGAGCTGTCCGGCGACCTTGCCGGAGTCAGCCTCGTCCAGGACGACGACGACTGCGCCGTCGCCTCGCCGGCCAAGCTCACCTGCACCTTCCCCATCGAGCTCGAAGTCGGTCCCGACTTTTCGCTGGGCGACCTCGACGCCGGGCTCGCGGCCGCCAAGACCGCCGTCGCGGGCTCGACCGGCACGCTGACCGTGACCTTCGCCGCCGAGGGCGTCACCCCGGTGACCGAGACCGCCAAGGTGACCGTCGCCGACAGCGTCGACCTCACCGCCGACGGGACCGACCGGGAGATCAACGTCAAACCCGGCGCGACCTTCACCGCGCCGCTCGCGGTGGCCAACACCGGCGACAAGACCGTGCGCGGCGCGGGCCTGTTCTTCGCCACCGACTACGCCTTCCAGGCCACCCGGAAGTACAGCAACTGCCTCTACGTCGACGACCGCCTGCGCGGCTGCCTGTTCGACCAGGCGATCGAGCCCGGCGACAGGTACGGCGTGACCCTGCCCTACCGGCTCCGCAAGGACACGTACGCCCCCAGCTCCGCCGGCGGCGAATTCCAGTGGATGACCACCGAGGATTACCGCGACCTCATCGCCGGCCTGCGCGACGTCGGCACCGCCGGCGACGGCCCGGCGCTGACACTGAAGCCGAAGACCGCGCTGCGGGGCACGGCCGCCGCACCCCAGACCGACATCGACCCGGACGACAACTGGCAGCGGCTCATCGTCAACGCCACCGGTCAGCAGGGCGCGGACATCGTCGCCGTGGGCGGCCGGGTCTCCGGTGCGGCCGGCGCCACCGTCGAAGCCGCGGTCGGCCTGCGCAACAAGGGCCCGGCCACCCTGGACAGCAGCCGCCGCGGCGGCCCCACCAGCATCGCCGTGGTGACCATCCCGGCCGGGACCGAGGTCGTCACCGTGCCGGCCGGCTGCCACCTCGTCGACGGCGAGAACTGGCCCGGCGCCAAGGCGGGGCGGTACTACTGCGAGACGGGTTTCGTGTTCCGCGCCGGTGACACCGTGACGTGGAAGTTCGGCCTGCTCGTCAAGAAGGTCGTTCCCGATGCGGCGGGCACGGTCGAGGCCAACCCGGACTGCCCGTGCGAGCGCTTCACCAAGGACCTGAACAAGGCCAACGACAAGGCCGCCCTGATCGTCAACCCGACCGGCAAGCCCGCCCAGGGCAAGCCCGCCCAGGGCGACGACAAGCCGGCCAAGGGCGGCGCCGGCGGCCAGGGCGGCGGGACCGGCGGGCTGCCGATCACCGGGCCCCAGGGTGCGGCGATCGCCGGGGCGGGCACGCTGCTCGTGGCGGCGGGCGTGGCCGTCCTGATGGTGACGCGGCGGCGTACGCGCTCCGAGTCCTGATCCGCATTCCGACACCGATGGGCGCCACCCTCTGCACAGGGCGGCGCCCATCGTGCCTACGGTGGGCCCGTGACCATCATCGAGCTCACCACCGTCTTTCCCGTAGCGCCGGCGCGAGCTTTCGATGTCTCCATCGACGTGGACGCGCACACAGCGTCCATGTCCGGCTCCGGCGAACGGACGGTCGGCGGCGTCCGTTCCGGGCCGCTGGCCCTGAATGACTCCGTGACTTTCACGGCTCGCCACTTCGGCCTGCCATGGCGCATGACCTCACGCATCACCGAATACGACCGCCCCACCCGTTTCGTCGACGAGCAGGCACGGGGACCATTCGCATACTGGCGGCACGAACACGTCTTCGTCTGGGACGAGAGCCGGGGCGTGACCGTGGCGCGGGACAAGGTGGAGTTCGCCGCGCCGCTCGGATTCCTGGGTCGATTGGTCACCCGTCTTGTTCTCGAAGGCTACATGCGGCGACTCTTGTCGAAGCGAAACGAATACCTGGCTTCCTCCTGCACGGGCGAAGCCTGATGCGGGCGGGCTACTCGAATAGCCTGTAGGGGTGTCTCTGGTCCGTTCCGCCGGTTTGCAGAAGTTCCGGCAGGTTGTCGAGTCTCTCGGCGGTGACGCCGTCGGCTGCGCGCGGCGGGTGGGACTGCCGGTGGAGGCGCTGGACACCGACGAATTGCTGGTCGAGGACTCGAAGCTGGCGGCGGTGCTCGAGGTGGCGGCGGCCGACCTCGGTTGTCCCGATCTCGGGCTGCGGGTGGGTCAGGCTCAGGATCTGGGCCTGCTGGGACCGCTGGCGGTCGCGATCCAGCATTCGCCGTCGGTGGCCGATGCCCTGGAGTGCACGTCGCGCTACATGTTCGTGCACGCCCGCGACCAGAGTGTCTCGCTGGGCGAGGACCCGGACGGGGACCGCGGTGTGGTCGCCCTCCGCTATGCGTTCCCAGGGGTACGGCCGCTACCGCAGGCGACGGACATGACGGTGCTGTTCCTGCACCGTACGGTGCTGTTCCTCGCCGGCGGCCAGTACGGACTGAAGTCGGTCGACCTGCCGCACGATCCGATCGCGCCCCGCCAGCGGTACGAGGAGGCGTTCGGCGCGCGCGTGCGGTTCGGTCGTTCCGCGGCGGTGCTGCGGCTGCCGTCCAGCCTGCTGTCGCGCACCTTGGAGGGTGTCGATGCGACCGTACGCGGGCTGGCCCTGGCCTTCCTGTCGCGGCAGTCCCCCGAAGCGGGCAAGGCCGTGACGTCGCAGGTGCACGCGCTCCTCGATCAGTCGCTGGGCACGGGGTCGACCGAGCTCGCCGACGTCGCCCGGGTGCTGGCGGTGCATCCTCGGACGCTGCAGCGGCAGCTCGCCGCGGAGGGTACGTCGTTCGGCTCCGTCCTCGACTCGGTGCGCCGGGCGCGGGCGCGCTCGTACCTCACCACCACGACCATGCCCTTCGCCCAGGTCAGCAACCTGGTGGGCTTCGCCGAGCAGGCGGTGCTGACCCGGTGCGCGAGGCGGTGGTGGGGACGTACGCCCTCACAACTTCGGCGTGAGGTCCGGAACCGCGACTGACCTGTCGCCTTGGATCAAATCATTGTCGCGCACGATCAATTATTCGCCGGATGGTTGCCTACGCTGAGGGCATGGATTTCACCCCCTCCCCCCGTGCCGCCGAGCTGACGGAGGCCGTCCGCGCCTTCGTCGAGAACGAGGTGGCCCCGGTCGAGCGCCACCTGCACGCCCGGGAGAGCGAGGCGCGCCGCAACGGCGGAGGCGCCGACCTGTGGCGCGTGTCCGACGAGGTACGCGACCTGCAGCGCAAGGCACGCGCCCAGGGTTTGTGGAACCTGTTCCTGCCGGCGGGACACGAGGGCCCGTACGCCGAGCGGTTCGGCACCCGCGGCGGTGCGGGTCTCACCAATGTGGACTATGCGCCGATCGCCGAGGCGACGGGCTGGTCGCCGCTCGCCCCCTACGTGTTCAACTGCAACGCGCCGGACACCGGCAACGCCGAGCTGCTGCTGCGCTACGGCTCGCCGGAGCAGCGCGAGCGGTGGCTCGATCCCCTGCTCGACGGGCGGATCCGGTCGGCTTTCGCGATGACCGAGCCCGCGGTGGCGTCCTCGGACGCCACGAACATGCAGTTGACCGCCGTGGTCGACGGGGACGAGGTGGTGCTCGACGGCCGCAAGTGGTGGACGACCGGCATCGGTCACCCGGACTGCGCCGTCCTGATCGTCATGGGTCTCAGCGATCCGGACGCCCCCAAGCACGCCCGGCACTCGATGGTGCTCGTCCCCCTCGACACACCCGGCGTGAAGGTCGAGCGGATGCTCGACACCATGGGCTTCCTGGACGAGCCGTTCGGCCACGGCGAGGTGTCGTTCACCGACGTCCGGGTTCCCGCCACCCACGTCATCGCCGGTCCCGGCCGGGCGTTCGAGCTCGCGCAGGGCCGGCTCGGCCCGGGCCGGGTGCACCACGCGATGCGCATGATCGGCCTGGCCGAGCGGGCGCTGCACCTCGCGTGCGAGCGCGGCCTGTCGCGCCAGGCCTTCGGCAAGCCGCTGGTGGACCTCGGCGGCAACAGGGAACGCATCGCGGAAGCTCGCATCGCCATCGACTCCGCGCGGCTGCTGATCCTGCACGCCGCCTGGAAACTCGACCGGTACGGCCCGACGGGCGCCTTCAGCGAGGTCAGCGCCATCAAGGTCGCCGCACCGAACGTGGCCCAGCGGGTCGTCGACTTCGCCATGCAGATCCACGGCGGCGCCGGGCTGTCCAGCGACTTCCCCCTGGCCGGGGCGTGGACCGCGGCCCGCGCGGTGCGCCTGGCCGACGGCCCGGACGAGGTGCACAAGGGCGTGGTCGCCCGCGTGGAGCTCGGAAAGCACGGAGCGGTCCGATGAGCGGGCGTCGCGTCCTGGTCACCGGCGGCGCCTCCGGCCTGGGCCGGGCGCTCGCCGAACGGCTCACGGCCCGCGGGGAGCGGGTGCTCGTCACCGACCTGGCGCCGGACCGGGAGGTGCCCGCGGGCGCGCTCTACCAGCGCCTGAACATCACCTCCGGCGACGACTGGGCGGCCACGCTGGACCGGGTCGAGCGCGACCTCGGCGGCCTGGACCTGCTCGTCAACAACGCCGGCATCGCCGCCGGCGGGCGGGTCGACCGGCTCGACGACGCGCACTGGCGACGGGTCCTCGAGATCAACGTCCTGGGGACGGTCAACGGCTGCCGCACCTTCGCACCGATGTTCAAGGCACAGAAGCGCGGCCACATCGTCAACGTCGCGTCGATCGCCGGGCTCACTCACCCCGCCGCGATGAGCTCGTACGACGCCAGCAAGGCGGCCGTCGTCGCGCTGTCGGAAGGCCTGCGCCACGAGCTGCGCCCGTGGGGTGTCGACGTCAGTGTCGTCTGCCCGTCGTTCTTCCGTACCAATCTGGCCGCTTCCCTCGGCGGCGACGACCCGCTGATGGAGCGGATCGCCGCCCGGCTGATCGCCCGCGCGCCGCTCGACGCCACCGAGATGGCCGCCCGGGTCCTGCGTGGCGTCGACGCCGGGCGCTTCCTGGTCCTGCCGGACCGGCCGGCCCGGCGGGCGTTCTGGACCAAGCGCCTGGCGCGTCCGCTCTACGACCGCCGGATGATCGCCGCCGGCGCCCGGATCCGCGAGATCGAGCTCCGCGAGGACGCCGCCGTCCAGGAGGCGCCGTGACCGGCGGCGTCGTCCTGATCACCGGCGCGAGCTCCGGCCTCGGCGCCGAGATGGCCCGCCAGTTCGCCGCTCTCGGCTACGACCTGGCGCTGTGCGCGCGGCGCACGGACCGGCTCGACGTGCTCGCCGACCGGATCCGCACCGAGACCGGACGGCGGGTGGAGACGGCCGCACTGGACGTCACCGACGCCGAGGCGGTCACCAAGGTCTTCCACACCTTCGCCGCCACGTTCGGCAGGCTCGATCGCGTCATCGTGAACGCCGGCATCGGCAAGGGCGCCCCCCTGGGCACCGGACGGCCCGACGCGAACCTCGCCACGGCGATGACCAACTTCGTCGGCGCCCTGTCGCAGTGCGAGGCCGCCCTGGAGATCTTCCGCGACCACGGGCGCGGCCACCTCGTCCTCATCTCCTCCATGTCGGCGCTGCGTGGCATGCGCCGCTCGATGACCACGTACGCCGCGACGAAGGCGGGCGTGGCCGCGATCGCCGAGGGCCTGCGCTCCGAGCGCATCACGGGCCTCGACGTGTCGGTGATCTATCCGGGCTACATCCGCTCGGAGATGAACGCCCACGTCGAGCAGAAGACCCGCTTCATGGTCGACACCGAGACCGGTGTGCGCGCCATGGTCCGCGCCATCGAGAAGCGGCGCACCAGGGCGTACGTGCCGCAGTGGCCCTGGGTGCCCCTGGCCGCCGCCATGAAGGTGCTGCCCCTGCGGATCGTCCGGAAGCTCACATGAGCGACCGGGAGGTTCGCGACGAGGACGCCTTCGACACCCGCGCCATGGCCGCCTGGCTGGCCGCGAACGCCACCGCCGCCGGGATCGACCTCACCGCGGTTCCCGAGGTGCGCCAGTTCTCCGGCGGCGTGTCGAACCTGACCTACCTGCTGCGCTACCCCGGCGGCGACCTCGTCCTGCGCCGGCCCCCGAAGGGCAACCACGTCAAGGGCGCGCACGACATGGCCCGCGAGCACCGGATCCAGACCCAGCTCGCCCGGCATCTTCCCTACGTCCCCCGCACCGTGGCTCTGTGCGAGGACACCTCGGTCATCGGCACGCCCTTCTACGTCATGCAGCGGCTCGACGGTCCGATCCCGCGCAAGGAGCTTCCCGCGGGCGTACCACTAGATCGCGAGCAGACCGCCGCACTGTGCCGCAACGTCATCGACCTGCTGGCGGACCTGCACTCGGTGGACGTTGCCGCCACCGGCCTGGGCGATCTCGGCAAGGGCGGCGGTTACGTCGCCCGGCAGGTCGCCGGCTGGTCCGAGCGCTACCGCAAGGCTCGGACCCGCAACGTCGGCAGCTTCGAGACGGTGATGCGCTGGCTGGACGAGCATCAGCCCGGGGACCGGCCGCACACACTCGTCCACAACGACTTCCGCTTCGACAACGTGGTGCTCGATCGCGCCGATCCGACCCGCCCGATCGGCCTGCTCGACTGGGAGCTGGCCACCGTGGGCGATCCCCTCGTCGACCTCGCCAACGCGCTGGGCTACTGGGTGCAGCCCGGCGACGGGCCGATGCTGCGGCTCTTCCGCCGCCAGCCCACGCACCTGCCCGGGATGATGACCCGGGAGCAGGTCGTCGCCCACTACTGCGCCCGGACCGGTGCCACCGTCACCCACGCCGAATGGGCCTGGTACCAGGTCTTCGGCCTGTTCCGGGTCGCCGTCATCGCCCAGCAGGTGTACCAGCGGTACCTCAGCGGACAGACCACGAACAAGAAGTTCCGGCTCTTCGGGATCGCCGTCGTGGTCCTGGAACTGCGGTGCCGCCGCATCATCCGCCGCGCCCGCAAGATGTCACCGCGCACCGCCGCGACCCGCATGCACCCGTCCCACCAGGGGCGGCGTCCGACGACCGAGGAGCCCTCCAGATGAGCCGCATCAACAGTCAGTACCGGCTGGCAGCACGCCCGATCGGGTTGCCGAAGCCGACCGACTGGGAGTACGTCGAGGAACCGGCCGCCGAGCCGGGCGAGGGCGAACTGCTGATCCAGACGATCTACCTGTCCCTGGACCCGGCCATGCGCGGCTGGATGAACGAGGGCAAGTCCTACATCCCTCCGGTCCGGATCGGCGAGGTCATGCGCGCCGGCGGTGTGGGCCGGGTCGTCGCCTCCCGCCATCCCCGCTTCGCCGTCGGCGACCACGTCTCGGGCGCCCTCGGCGTGCAGGAGTACTGCCTGTCGGACGGCCGGGGCCTGACCAAGGTCGACCCGACGCTGGCGCCCCTGCCGGTGTACCTCGGTGTGCTGGGCATGCCGGGCATGACCGCCTACTTCGGACTGCTCGACATCGGCCTCCCGCAGCCCGGACAGACCGTCGTGGTGTCCGGCGCGGCCGGGGCGGTGGGCAGCGTGGTCGGGCAGATCGCCAAGCTCAAGGGATGCCGGGTGATCGGCATCGCCGGCGGCGAGCGCAAGTGCCGCCTGGTGGTGGAGGAGTTCGGCTTCGACGCCTGCATCGACTACAAGTCCGCCGACGTACGCACGGCGCTGCGCGAGGCGGCACCGGACGGGGTGGACGTCTACTTCGACAACGTCGGCGGCGACATCCTCGACGCGGTCCTGACCCGGCTTGCCCGGGGCGCCCGCATCGTCATCTGCGGCGCGATCTCCCAGTACAACGCGACGGAGCCGGTCAAGGGCCCGGCCAACTACATGTCCCTGCTCATCAACCGGGCGTCGATGACCGGCATGGTGGTCTTCGACTACGCCGACCGGTACGCCGAGGCCGCCGCCGAGATGTCCGGGTGGCTGGCCGCCGGAGAACTGCGGTCGCTGGAGGACGTGGTGGACGGCGGCGTGAAGGCCTTCCCCGAGACCCTGCTGCGGCTGTTCCACGGCGAAAACACGGGCAAGCTCGTGCTCAAGGTGACAGATGAGTGAACTTCCGGGCGAATCCGGGCAAGTCTGACACGCGACGGTCCTGAGCGCCGCAAGGATGGCCGTCGTGGTGTTGACGAACGGTGGCCGCCCCGAGACGGTCGATGAGTTCAGCGACTGGAACGTCCGGGAACTGGCACGAGAGCGGATCAGCCGGCGCTCCGTCCTGAAGGCTGTCATGGCGGGCGCCGGCGGTTACGCCTTCGCGCAGTTCCAGCTCGCTGAGGCCGCCTTCGCCGCCGGTGGCGGCAAGGCTGGCCGGGCCGGGGTGGTGGTGTCCGGCCGCCACCTGTCGTTCGTGCCCACCGCCGACGGCGTGCTGCAGCCCGCGATGGCGGTGACGGCCCAACTGGTGAGCAAGACCGGCAACCTGCCGGCCAAGCTGCGGGCGTTCATCGACGTCGGCGCGGCACCAGGGCAGTACGGCACCCGGGTCGAGGCGGGCATCAGGCATCTCGTCGGCCGGTACGCGATCCCCGGCGGCCCGATCGGCAGCCAGTTCTACCTCAAGGCGACCGTCGGCGGACTGCGCCCGGACACGGTGTACCACTACCGGGTCCGACTTTCCGACGGCACCGTCAGCGGCGACGCGCATTTCACCACCGCGCCGGCGGGCGGCTCCGCGGTGCCGGCCCCGTTCACCTTCACCGCCTTCGCCGACGTCGGCACCAACACCGCCCCCACCGATCCCCGCTACGCCTGGGGCCAGAATCCCTCGTCCGTCACCGCCGCCGGCGGCACCTGGCCGGCGGGCGTCTTCGACGACAACTCGTACCTGGCGGACGATCCGGTCGCCGGGCCACAGGGCACCGACCAGCGTCCCGCGCTGACCCAGACCCTGCTCATGGCCACGCAACGGCCCGTCTTCACGTTGCTGGCCGGCGACATCTGTTACGCCAACCCGTCCGGCTCGGGCCTGCCCGCGGACGACACGACGGCGCTCACCCGCAAACCGCCGAAGGGCAAGAACCTCTACAACCCGTACGTCTGGGACGTCTTCCTCAACCAGATCGAGCCGCTGGCCGCCCGCACGCCGTGGATGTTCGCCACCGGCAACCACGACATGGAACCGCTCTACGGCGACACCAAGTTCCTCGGCGACAGCCCCACCCACGGATACGGTGGCCTCGTCGAGCGCCTGGACCTCCCGGCCAACGGCCCGAAGACCTGCCCCTCGGTGTACCGGTTCGTCTACGCCAACGTCGGCATGATCTCCATCGATGCCAACGACCTGTCCGCCGAGCTGCAGACCAACACCGGCTACTCCGGCGGCGCCCAGGTGAGCTGGCTCAAGCGCACGCTGCGGGAATGGCGCACCCGGGGCGAACGGGCGAAGGACATCGACTTCATCGTCGCGTTCATGCACCACTGCGCGTACTCGACGACGAACAACCATGCCTCCGACGGCGGGGTGCGCGACGCGCTCGACCCGCTGTTCAGCAAGTATCAGGTCGACCTGGTCGTCCAGGGCCACAACCACCTGCTGGAACGCACCGATCCGATCCGGTACGGCAAGCGGACGCGCTCCGCGCCCGACGGCTCGACGATCGACCCGGCCAAAGACGGCGTCACGTACATCTGCGTCGGGTCCGGCGGCCGCCCGCGGTACCCGTTCCGCCAGGCGCCGGGTCCCGCCGCGCCGCCTCCCCCCGGCGTCACGCCGACCGGAGCGCAGAAGCTCGCCGCCGGTCAGCGCTACCGCGGCTATCGGCCGCCCGGCGGTCCCAACACCGGCGAGAACAACACCGAGAACATCGTCAACAGCTACTTCTGGTCGAAGGAGAAGACCGCGGTCAAGCCGGCCGGTCATCCGGCGGGCAGCCGGGTCCCCGAGGTGGTCGACTGGTCGCAGGTGCGCTACGACGACTATGCGTTCATCGCTGTCGACGTCGTGCCCGCCGCCCGGGGAGCGCGCACCACCTTGACGGTGCGCAGCCTCGCCGACGCACTGCCGGGCACCAGGAAGCCCTACACCGAGATCGACCGGATCACCCTGGCGCGCACCGCCGGCCGCGGTGCCATCACGCCGGACGAGCGACGAGAGACCTGATCCCGGTACGCACTGACGCACGCAGGTATCGATGATGATCGAAGGCGGATAGCATCGACGGATCTACGTGCGACAGTGGGAGAAGCGTTGAAGAAGACACCGCTCGTGCTCGTATCCGTGCTCGTCACCAGCCTCACGACCGCCCTCGCGGGTCCTGCCGCCGCCGCACCGGCCGCCGTGCCCGGCGACCTGCGGCAGATCCAGACCCGCCAGTCGCTGCTCGGCAGCCACACCTGGTACCAGCAGACCTACCGGGGAATCCCGGTCTTCGGCGGCTACTACGCCACCCACAGGACCACCGACGGCACCGTGACCACCGCCGACGGCCGCAAGACCGTCACCGGCCTGACCGGCACCGCCGCGCGCCTCAGCGAACAACGTGCCCGGTCCACGGTGGCCGGTCGGCTCGGCAGCCAGCCCGCCCGCTCCGAACTCGTCGTCTTCCCGGGCCCGACCGCCAAGCTGGCCTGGCAGACGCTGACCCCGACCGCACGCGGCACCGTCCGGTCGCTGCTCGACGCGGGCAGCGGGACCGTACTGCTCGAGGAGAACACGGCCCGCGAGGCCAACGGCACCGGCCAGGTGTTCGACCCGAACCCGGTCGTCGCCCTGCAGGACGAGTCGCTCACCGACCAGGACGACACCGACCACCCCGCACTGAAGGCGGCCTACCGGCGGGTCACGCTGCGCCACCTCGACCCGGACAAGGACACCTTGCAGGGCTCGTACGCGAACAACCTCAGCGAGCCGGCCGTCACCTCCGCCCCCCGCACGTACGTCTACCCGCGCTCGGATCCCGGCTTCGAACAGGTGATGACCTACTACAGCATGACCGCGGCCCAGGACTACCTCCACCGGCTCGGGTTCATCGACGTCAACAACGAACCGCAGGACTACAGGACGACCGGCTTCACCGCGGACAACTCGTACTACGACCCGTCGGTGGACGCGATCACCCTCGGCACCGGCGGCGTCGACGACGCCGAGGACAACGAGGTGATCTGGCACGAGCTGGGCCACGCCATCCAGGACGACCAGGTGCCGGGCTTCGGCAGCACGGTCGAGGCGGGCGCGATCGGCGAGGGCTTCGGCGACTACTGGGCCGTGACGATGTCCCAGGCGACCAGCCCCGACACCGCCGTCACGCCGCTGGCCTGCGTCATGGACTGGGACGCCACGTCGTACACCGACGACGAACCGCACTGCCTGCGCCGCACCGACACCGCGAAGCTCTACCCCGGCGACCTGGTCGGCCAGGTCCACGCCGACGGCGAGATCTGGTCCCACGCCCTCTGGGACATCAACCAGGCCCTGGGCCGCACCAGGGCCAACCGGATCATCCTCGAGGCCCAGTTCCGCTTCACCCCGGACGTCACCATGCCGCAGGCGGCCGAGGCGACCGTCGCCACCGCCCGCGTCCTGCACGGACCGCGCGCCGCGGCCCAGACCCGCAAAGCCTTCCAGGCCCGCGGGATCCTCTCCTAGGGCGCATCATCGCGTGAGTGCCGGCCCGCCGCCGACCGCGGTGGGCCGGCAGCTCGGGCTCAGCCCTGCGCTGCCCCCTGGCGCCGCTCCCACTCGTCCTTCTCGGCCTGGCTGCGCTCGACGCAGAACTCGTTGCCGACCGGATCGGCCATCACGATCCAGCCGCGGCCGTCCGGCTTGCGCTCGTCCGACACCAGCTTCGCACCGAGCTGCAGCAGCCGCTCGTACTCCTCGTCACGGGTGGTCGACGGCTGGACGTCGACGTGCACGCGGTTACGCTCCGCCCCCTTGGCATCGGGCACCCGGACGAACAGCATCATCGGCCCGCCCTCCACGGCCGGCAGCAGGCCCACCTCGTCGTCCCCGCGCTCGTCCTCGGGATGCACCGGGCAGCCGGTCACCGCACTCCAGAACTCGGCTAGTTCATAGGGCTCGTACGGCTCGGCGCAGTTCACGGTGATGTGTCGAATGACAGACGGCATGCGGGTGACTCCTCGTTCGATCGTCCTGTGCCGACGCCGAACCTAACCCATGCCCGACGAGACCAGGACGCCGCTCGGGAGGCGCGACGGATCGGTACGCTACGCCGATGAAGATCGCGGTCGAGGGCGGCCTCGGGCGAGACGAGGCCAGTGAGTTGTACGAGTCGGTGGGCTGGTTCGGCTACACCAGGGACCCGGACAAGCTGGTCCGCAGCCTTGCCGGGTCGCATGTGCTTCTGACCGTACGACAGGAAGACGGCCGGCTGGTGGGACTCGCCAGGACCATCTCCGACGGGGAGACGGTCTGCTATGTGCAAGACCTTCTGGTGCGTCCCGAGGCCCAGCGTCGCGGCATCGGCCGAGTCCTGATGGAGGAACTCAAGCGTCGCTACATCGAGTGCCGTTTCTTCCTGCTCTCCACTGACCATGCCAAGACCGAGGATGCCCGCAAGTCGCACCCTTTCTACCGTTCGTTGGGTCTCATCCCCCATGAGGAGCAGGGCATGGCAGCCTTCGGGCTGCCGGTCAAGCGGTAACCCTCGATGGCCGAACGGAACAGCCCGGCGCCGCGTGAGCAAGGACGCGGACCGAGCGCGCGTTCTCGGCGGCAGTCGCATACTTCCAGCCTTCGGCATTGTCGGGTCATGGGCTTCTCAGCCACGGCCGTACTCCTTTTCTCCACGCCAGAAGTAGATGAGGCCGCCGAGTCCGGCGACCAGCGCCCAGGCGAGACCGGTCAACCAGAGTTGCAGCGCCGAACTCGCCAGCGGTACCCCTTCCATCAGGGCGTGGCGGACCAGCTCGATGTAGACGAGCAGCGGGTTGGTCTCGACTACTGCCAACGGCCAGCCGGAGAGCAGTTCCTCGAACATGGTGACCGGGTAGAGCGCGGCTGAGCCGTACATCCAGAAGCGCATGACGAACGGGACAACCTGCCTCAGGTCGATCAGTGTGGAACCCAGCCTGGCGACGGTCAACGCGAGACCGACGTTGAACAGCGTCTGCATGAGCAGGACCGGCAGCAGCAGCAGCCACTGCAACGTCAGGGGCTCGCCGAAGATGAGGACGATGCCGACCAGCACGCTCATCGACGCGATCAGATGCTGTACTTCGATCAGGGTGACCGCGATCGGCAGGCACGCCCTCGGGAAGTGCAGAGCCCGGATCAGGCCCAGGTTTGCACTGATCGAGGAGATGCCGGTCGACACCGTCGACTGGGTGAAGATGAAGACGAACACACCGATGCACAGGTAACTGACGAAGTTGTCGATCTGCCGCTTCTGATCCAGCACCAAGCCGAAGATCAGGTAGTAGAGCACCGCATTGAGCAACGGCATCAGCAGCTGCCAGCCCCGGCCGAGTCGGGTGGCTCCGAGCGACGACGACACCCGAGCGTTCGCGTACGACGCGATGAAGTGCCGATAACTCCAGAGTTCCTGGACGTACGCCGGAAGGGTAGGCAGCACACTGGCCGTACGAAGACCGTGGCGCGCAGCCAGCTCTTGGAGGCCCGTAGCGGTCTCGGGATCGGCTACCGCCGTCTGTGCCATGGGTAGGCGCTCCGATCTGCTCGGTTCAATGCTTGCCATTCGCAGTACCTGCATCGACGGGACGGGCCCGTATCGACGCATCGCCACGCTAGTCGAGGTCACGTCGGAACGCAACAGTATCGTCCTTGCGTTCGGCATGTCGGGCGCTAACTTAAATTATTAATCTAAGCTTGACAGCCGCGCAGGCGCGGCCGCATGCTGGGCCCGCAATCTCCGGAAGTCCGTCCCCCACGGAGGTCCTGATGAAGATTCCCCGCCCTGCCTGGGTCGCCGGCACCGCCCTGGTGCTGCTCGGCGCCGGCATGGTCCACACCGCCCCGCGGGCCGAGGCGTTCCCGGCCACTCCCCGGTCGGCCGTGACCGGCTATCTGCGGTCGATCACCGGCGCCTCGATCGTGTCCGGCCAGCACAACAAGGAGCCGGCGACCTCCCCCCGTCAGTACAGTCAGCAGGCCTACGACGTCACCGGTCAGTGGCCCGGGCTGTGGGGCGGCGACATGATGTTCCGGGCCGAGGACATCGCCCATCGGCAGAGCGTCGTCGACGAGGCCAGGGCACAGTGGTCGGCCGGCTCCCTGGTCGCGCTCACCTGGCACGCCTGCTCGCCGACCGTCGGCGCCACGTGTGAGTTCGAGGGTGGCGTGAAGACGCAGATCTCCCCCGCGCAGTTCCAGGAGATCGTCACCGGCGGCACGTACCTCAATTCGGTCTGGCGCAGCCGGATGGCGGAGGTCGTGCCCTTCCTGCGGCAGCTCAGGGACGCCGGCGTCCCTGTGCTCTGGCGCCCGTTCCACGAGATGAACGAGAGCTGGAACTGGTGGGGGGCGCGGCCCGGCGCGAACGGGGGTGCCAAGATCTTCCAGCAGATGCGCGACTACTTCGACAGCCAGGGGCTCGACAACCTCATCTGGGTGTGGAACGTCCAGGACAATCCGGCCGGCGGCTGGGCGTCGTACTACCCGGGGAGCGGCTACGTGGACGTCGTCTCCCTGGACGCTTGGTACAAGAACCATCCGTCCGGTTCGGACTATCAGCAGATCCAGTCGATCGCGGCGGGCAAGCCGATCGCGATCGCCGAGATGGGCAAGGTGCCGGACGACGCCCTGCTCGCCGGGCAGCCGCGCTGGGCCTACTTCATGGTCTGGTCGGAGCAGCTTCGCGGCAACAACTCGAACGCCGAGATACAGGCCGCGTACTTCCACCCCCGGGTGCTGAACCGGGGCGAGGTCCGCATCGGAGGCTGAGCTTGGCGTTCAACCTGAGGCGCTCCGTGACGTGACCCACGACGAGGACCGCACCGGAACCGGACCCGGGGTCATGGCCGCCCTGGGCAACGCCGCCATCGGCGCGTTATGCACCGCCGGAATGACCAACATCGCCGCCGCCACCCGGCATCGCGCCCGCGACAGTCGCCGCCCGCTGGCACTCCTCGGCATCGTCTGACCGACGTTGCCGTGGACCCTGAACGCGCCGGCGTCGTGGCGTCGGTCGAAGCGGGCTCACTCACGCGGGCGGGCGACCCGCCACGGGTTTACCACCTTGAGGGCGGCCGCCCGGCCAAGCACGGCGGCGAGTTCGTCTTCGGCGACCCCGCCACCTAGGACCTTGAGCAAGTCGCCGGGGTCTCGCGCAGCCGGCGCAGGGTCTCGGCGGCCGCGACGACCGGGTCGCCGAGCAGCTCGGCCAGATCCGGCCCGCGGGCCAGAGGGCCGCCGGGGGGCGGGCCAGCTCCCCCAGCAGCGCGGGGTGTTGAGGATCCGAACACCCCGCGCAGCCCTGGTGTTGTCGGTTCAGGCGGTGGCCAGATAGTTGGTGAGGCTGTCCAGCAGCATGTTGCTGCCCTGTTCGGCCTGGTCGCGCTCTTCGGCGGCGTCGAAGGTCTGGGAGAGGGTGACCTTGGTGCGGTCCCCGTCGGCGCTCAAGTCGAGGGTCATGAGGACCGGCTCCTCGCGGCCGGGCACGGTCATGCCCCACACGAGTCGCTGGTGCGGCACGACCTCGGTGTAGGTGCCGGAGAGCGGGATGCGGGCGCCGCCGGGAATGACCATGACCGAGCTCCAGGCGCCGCCCGGCCGGACATCGAAGGTGACATCTTCGGCGCCGGTCCACTGCGCGTAGCGGTCGGCGGTGGTCCAGGCGGCCCACACCTGGTCGACCGGGGCGTCCAGGGTGCGGGTGAGGGTGTACTCGAAACCGGTGCCGGTCATGGTGGTCTCCTTAGTGTGGCGCCAGTGTGGCGGGGTGCGGATCGACTGAGAAGCAGAGTATAGTCACGAATCTTGACGGTCAAGGTTCGTGACTAAGTTTGATGGAGGTGACGTCGTGGACGTGGTGCAGCCGCGCCCCGACCTGGGGGTGCTGACCGGACAGTTGATGCGGGCCTTGCAGGACGAGCTGTTCGCGACCCTCGCCGCACAGGGACACCCGCACGTGCGTGCGCGGCACGGCACGGTCCTGGCGTATCTCAACGCCGACGGGGCCCGGGCGACGGAGCTGTCGGCTCGTTCCGGCCAGCACAAACAGATCGTCGGCACGATCGTCGATGAGCTCGTCGACCTCGGCTACGTGCGTCGGGAGCCCGATCCCGCCGACCGCCGCGCAAAACGCATCGTGCCCACCGCACACGGCCTCGACGAGATCGCCAAAGCCCACGCCATCCTGGCCGCCATCGAACACCGCCTCGAACACGCCCTCGGCGAACAGCGCTTCGCCACCTTCCGGGAGGGCTTCGAAGAGATCACCCACCACCAGCGAGCCTGGCGGCAACACCGCGACCAACCGATGTGACCGCACGCGATACGCCGGCCGAGACGTGGGTCATGGCCGGCTGTGCTACCGGCACCTGCTCTGTATGTGAAGGAACGGCGGGGCCCCGTGGCGCCCCGCCGTCCTCACCGTCGGATCGTCCTCGTGCCGGGGTTACGAACCCGCGACCGGGTAGCCGTGCCAAGCGCCGTAGTAGTTGGTGCTGCTGGAGGGGTTGTCCTCGACCACCCTGAGGTTGGTCAGCACGCTGCTGAGGAACACCGCGTTGCAGTTGCCGGCGCCGTTGACCGACTCCGTCGAACGCATGCTGGTCGACGCGTCCGTGTAGTAGTTGACCCACACCGAGTGGTTGTCGTCCTCGTAGTCGCAGTATTCGAAATAGGTGCCGTCGTAGGAGTGCTGCGCATAGTTGCTCCCCTGGTTGACGTTGCTGGCGCTCGCCGGCGCGGCCCACAGACCGGCAAAGGCCGCGCTGATGACCAAGGCGCCGAGCCCGGCCTTGAGGTTACGTCGCATGTCAGGTCCTCTCTTCGTTTCCGGATCGTGCTGTCCTGTTCCGCTGCCCTCACGCGGAGCTGTCCCGCTCGCCTTCTGCCGAAGGGGAAAGGGCCGTCGGTTCCGCGGAGAGCGCCTCGGCGACGTTCCGCGCCCGGGTGTTCTCCAAGCGCTTCAATCGGCTGAGTTCGGTGGCATGACGGCTGATCAGCTCGCGCTGATGCTCCGCCGTCACGTCGATGAGGGTGGGCAGGTAGCGGGTCTTGTTCTGGCATCGGACGTCCGCCAGCGCCACGGCTCGCTCCGCTTCGGTGGAGGTGCTGGCGCCCTTCCACCGGGGGTCGTCCGCGGCGGCCTTGGGCGAGGCGTAGCGGTGGCCGGCGCGTTCCATGCAGGAGGCCCACGCACGTAGGACCGCGGCAAGTCGGGGATCCTGGACGCTCGCCGCCACCGCTTGCTGCTCCAACCGGGCTGGAAGGCTCCGGTCCACGCTGGGCTCACCCTTCATGAGCCGGGCGGCCGCCTCGGCCCGGCACCCGCCCGTGGGGACGCGCTGACCGCCGTACTGCGATGCGAGGCCGTAGAGCACCTTGTTCAGCTCGGTTGGCGTGTCGTGGTGGTGCTCGGTCAGGGCCGCGCGCACGCCGGGGTCGCGTGCGCTCCACGGCGGCGCCTGGTATCCGTGCCGAGCGGCCTGGTCCTCGTCCACCACCCCGAACCGCGCGGCACGCTCCGACGCGATCGACCGTGAGCCGAAGTCCAAAGCCGACTCTCCCGGCCCCTCCCAGCGCAGCCCGAAGCGGGTCAGACAAGCGCGCTCCAGCGTCGCCTGAGCACGGTCCGACCGGGCCTGCTCGTCGGGCGATGGCCGGTACCCGTCCAGGGGAAGTGCGGTCCCCGGCCGGGGCGGCGGTACGGGAGGCAAGGATAGCGGCGAGTCCCCCGGACTCCGCTGAATACCGCATCCCGCGACCAAGCACAGCAGGAACACGGCCGCTCCTGCCGCGCCACCACCGATTCGTCGCATCACGTTGCTCCCTCGTCCGTCGGCACCCGTGGTGCCGGCCACCGCACGAGCGCCGGCTGTACCGCCGCTCCCGCCGGAGAATCACTCTTCGCCACTGGCCGGGACCCAAAGGCGTGGTCGCGAGGAGTGTTCGCGGGATCAATGCTTTGGACTGCGATGCGGGAGCGTCAATAGCCGGCCGCTGTCCCGGACAAGGCCCTCGCCGTGACCAGCTCAGACAACGTTGTCCCGGACAGGCGACTCCGTCCCGAACAGGCTCCCGCCGCGGAGCCGGCCAAGGACCGGCTGCTCGCCGGTGCACCGACCGGCGCCAGGGCGTTCTGGGCCTTCGCGCACGGCATGGTGCTACTGGAGCTCGCCGGCCGCTTTCCGCCAGACGCGGACCTCGACACCACTTGGCGGGTCGGCGTCGGCGCCTTCCGGCCACCGGCACCGTCCAGGTGGGACCGCCGCGCCGCAGCCGGGGAACGCGAGGTCCGATAGCCGCCGGACCGGGACCCGGTGATGGGTCACGATGGCGTCATGAGCATGATCCTTGCGGACAAGGTGGCAGTGGTGACGGGCGGCGGCCGAGGGATCGGCGCCGGTGTGGCGCTCCGGCTGGCCCGGGACGGTGCAGACGTGGCCGTGACCTATCAGCACCGGGGTGACGACGCCGCCGCGGTGGTGGAGCAGATCGAGGCGCTCGGGCGCCGCGCGTCGGCGGTGCGAGTGGACAATGCCGACCCCGCGGCGCTGACCGCCGCGGTCAACGAGCTCGCCGCGCGGTTCGGCAGGCTGGACATCCTGGTCAACAACGCGGCGGTCTTCTTCGTCGGCCCCGTCGAGGAGCTGGGCGTGGCCGAGTTCGACCGAATGATGGCGGTCAACGTCCGGGCGCCGTTCGTCGCGGCGAAGGCGGCGCTGCGGCACCTCGGCGACGGCGGGCGCATCATCACCATCGGCAGCAACATGGTGGAGCGGACCGTCTTCCCCGGCTTCTCGCTGTACTCGATGAGCAAGACCGCCCTCGTCGGCCTGACCAAGGGGCTCAGCCGGGACGTCGGGCCGCGGGGCATCACGGTCAACCTGGTCAACCCCGGCCCGATCGACACGGAGATGAACCCGGCCGACGGCCCGGCCGCCGGCACGATCAGCCAGTTCACCGCCGTCGGGCGGTACGGGACGCCGGCCGACATCGCGGCGGCCGTGGCCTACCTCGCCAGCGACGACGCCCGGTACGTCACCGGCGCCACGGTCAACGTCGACGGCGGCTTCACCGTCTGACCGGGGCCGGACCCGAACGTTTCCACACGATCCGCCATCGAGGAGTACCTCCTACCAGCAGAACAAGGTTCAAAGACAGGCACTGACCCTCCCCCGGCCGGGGATCGGCGAGGCCGTCCGGAAGGTGACCCGGACGGCCTCGTGCATTGCCCTACCGGCGCAGTACGGAGGGCAGGTCGGTGAGCACCCAGGGCGCCTTGACGAGCCCGGCGTCCAACTCCACGGGCGCGCGGACGTGGAACACGGTGGACTCGCCGGCCAGGAGCGTGACAAAGCCCCGGTCCACCACCGCCTCCGGATGGACACGGTCGGGTTGCAGCAGGACGTCGCGCGCCAGGCCTACCGCGTGGACGTGCACGTCGAGCCCGCAGGGGACGGGCTCGACGTCGACGGTGAGCGCCGGATCGTCGTACGAGAAGTCCCGATCCTCCACCGCGAACCACAGGGCGCGGGCCGCGTCGAGCCGGGCGACCAGCAGCTCGGCGACGGGATCACCGAAATCGGCCACGGCGGCCGGCACCGGCACCAGCGCCACCGACCGACCGGCCACCGACACGCGCTCGGTCGCGGTGGCCCGTACCGCGCCCCCGGTGTCCTGGCGTTCGATGAGCAGCGTGGCGGTCCATTCCTCGGCGTGGTCGTTGAGGACGGCCACCACGAGGCCGCCGTCGCGGGGCTGGATCGTCACGGCGCGCTCGGCGTACAGCTCCCGGAGGGCGAAGGAGAGCGGCTTGTGCCTTCCGGCGCCGTCGATCGCCGCCCACGAGGTGACCGGCCACAGGTCGTTGAGCTGCCAGAGGATGGTGCCGCCGGTGTGCGGCCAGTGTGAGCGCCAGTGCTCGACGCCGGTGCGGACCGCCCGTACCTGATTGAGCTGGGTCAGGTAGTGCCAGGCCTCGGTGCTCGCCGGCTCGCCGAAGTGGGGAGCCAGGCCGCGGGCCAGCTTGCCGTTGCCGTCCTCGGCCTTCTGATGGTGCAGCACGCCCGGGGAGTCCGGCAGCAGCGGCTCGTCGGACACCGCGTCGCGCAGCGTGGTCCACGCCGGCGGTGCCTGCCAGCCGAATTCCGCGACGAACCGCGGCGCCGAGTCGCGGTAGTGCGTGTAGTCCTGCCGGTTCCAGACTTCCCAGGAGTGGTGGGTCTGGTGGTCCGGGTCGTTCGGCGGATGCTCCCAGCCGCCCGACCACGGGCTGCCCGCCTGGTACGGTCGGGACGGGTCCAGCTCGGCGACGATGGCCGGCAGGGTCTCCAGGTAGTACTTCTCGCCCCAACTCGACTCGCCGCCGGGCTTCCCGGGCCAGCCGGAGGGTTCGCGCAGCCACAGGTTCTCGTTGTTGCCGCACCACGTGATCAAGCTGGGGTGCGGCGCGAGACGGCGCACGTTCTCCCGGGCCTCGGCGACCACTTCCGAGTAGAGCGGTTCCTCCTCGGGATAGCAGGCACAGGCGAAGAGGAAGTCCTGCCAGACCATCAGACCCAGCTCGTCGCAGACTTCGTAGAAGGCGCGATCCTCGTAGATGCCGCCACCCCACACCCGGATCAGGTTGACACCGGCGTCGGCGGCCTCGCGCAGGCGCCGCTCGTAGCGCTCCCGGCTCATCCGTGCCGGGAAGATGTCGTCCGGGATCCAGTTCACGCCCTTGATGAGCACGGGCTCGCGGTTGACGTGGAACACGAATCCGCCGCCGGTCCGGTCGATCGCCACGGTGCGGAAGCCGGTGCGGCACTCCCACCGGTCGAGCGTCCGGTCGCCGTCGAGCAGTTCCACGGTCAGGTCGTACAGCGCCGGTTCGCCGTGCCCGCGCGGACTCCACGGCGTCACCTCGCCGGCGTCGGCGACCGCGTGCGCGACCGTCGCGCCGCCCGGCAGGTCCAGGCCGGCGATCTCCCGCCCGTCGAGCAGTACGCGGGCGCGAAGGTCGCATTCCCGGGTGCGCTGCACGTCGACGGTCAGGTCCAGGCTGCCCGTGCCGTCGTACGTCGCGAGTGGACGGACGGCGGCCAGCCGGGCCGTGCTCCAGCCCTCGAGCCGCACCGGTCGCCAGATGCCCGCGGTGACCAGCGTCGGTCCCCAGTCCCAGCCGAAGCTGCAGGCCATCTTGCGGATGAAGTTGAACGGCCCGGGGTACGCGTTGGGTCGCGGTCCGAGCAGCTCGCGAACCCGCTCCGCCTCGGTGTACGCCGACGTCAGGCGGACGGTGAGCGGCCGCGGGACCCCGTCGAGCAGCGTCGTGACGTCGTACCGGTAGCTCCGGTGCATGTTGCGGGTCGAGCCGAGGGCGACGCCGTCCAGCGCGATGTCCGCCACCGTGTCGATTCCCTCGAACACCAGGTCGATCCGCTCCTGCGCCGGCCCGCTCCAGGACACGTCGCGGCGGTACTGCCAGTCGGTGCGCCCGATCCAGGCGGCCGCGATCTCGTTGTCGTCGCGGAACGGATCCTCGAGCCGGCCCTCGCTCATCAGGTCGGTGTGCACGCATCCCGGCACCCACGCGGGCACCGTGACGCCGGCCAGTGCCTCAGCCTGCTCCGGAACCGGGCCGTGGGGGGCGACCCGCAGATCCCATGTCCCGCCGAGTTCGTCGACGTGCGGCATGCGGACGTCCTTTCTCATTTCGTCGCTCCGGCGGTGATGCCGTTGTAGATGAAGCGCTGCAGCAGCAGGAAGACCACCACGGTGGGCAGGATGACGATCATGGTGCAGGCGGCGATCGTCTCCCACTGCGCGCCGTACGGCCCCTTGAAGCGGAACAGCGCGGTCGAGATGACGGTGAGGTCGGGCGATCGCATGTACAGGAACGGTATGTAGAACTCGTTGTAGACGGCGATCCCCTTGATGATCACCACGGTGGCGATCGCCGGCTTCATCAGCGGCAGCACGATCCGGCGGTAGACGGTGAACCGGTTGGCACCGTCGAGCATCGCGGCCTGGTCCAGGCTTCGGGGAATCGACTGCATGAACTGGATGAAGATGTAGATGGACACGATGTCGGTGCCCATGAAGAGGACGATGGCCGACCACGGGGTGTTGACCAGGCCCATGGATTTGACGATCTGGTAGGTGGCCACCTGGGTGGTGACCCCGGGCACGAGCGCGGCGACCAGGAACAGGCCGAGCACCAGGCGCTTGAAGGGGAAGACGAAACGGCTGATCGCGTACGCCGCAAGCGTGCCGACCGCGACGGTGCCGGTCAGCGACACCACGAGGATGACCGTGGTGTTCCAGAAACCGCGCAGCATGTGCCCGTCGTTCCAGGCGGTGACGAAGTTGCCGACGTTGAGCCAGTTCCGCGGTGGCGTGAGTGGACCGGTGGTGTGGTATTCCGCATGCGTCTTGAAGGCGGCGAAGAGGACCACCACGAGCGGAACGAGAACCACGATCGACGCCAGGACGAGAGAGGTGTACTTGGCGAAGCGCGCCATGGTGCTCATGACAGGGTCACCTCGTCGTCGGGAAGGAGCCGGCGCTGGATCCAGGTCAGAGCGAGGACGACCAGGAGCAGCACGACCGCCATGGCCGAGGCCAGGCCGATCTGCCGGAACTGGAAGGCCGTCTCGTACGCCTGGACGACGAACGTGCGGGTGTCGTTCGCACCGCCGGTCATGATGAACGGGATCTCGAAGACCGAGAGGCTGCCGGAGATCGCCAGAATGAAGGACAGGCTGAGAATTCGCCGGATGCCCGGGGCGATGATGTGCCGGAACTGGTGCCACCTGGTCGCGCCGTCGATCTCCGCCGCTTCATAGATCTCGCCGGGGATCGACTGGATCGCACCGAGGAACAGCACGAAGTTGAGTCCGGTGAACCGCCAGATCGACGTGCCGGCGAGCGAGATGTTCGCGACGTCCGGGTCGCCCAGCCACAGCTTGCTGTGCTCGCCCAGCCCGATCAGCCGCAACACCGAGTCGAGTGTGCCGTCGGGCTGGAACAGATAGAGGAAGACGAAACCGACAGCGACGCCGTTCAGCAGGTACGGGAAGAACAGGATGCCCTTGAAGAGGTTGCGGAACCGCACGCGGAACGAGAGCACGACCGCGAAGTACAGAGCGATGGCGATCTGCGCGAACGACGCGACGAAGTAGTAGAGACTGATCAGGAAGACTCGCCAGTACCGTTCGTCGGTGAAGACCCGGACGTAGTTGTCCAGGCCCACGGAGTCCATCACCGGGTCCAGGCCGTCCCACTTGTGGAAGCTGTAGACCACCATGTTGCCGACCGGCACGTACGTGAAGGTGATCAGAAGAACGAGCGCGGGCGCGAGGTACGGCCACGGGCTGCGCCGGAGCCGACCGATCACTGCATGACCCGGGACCGGGCGGCGCCCCAGCGCTTGTTCAGCTCGGCGAAGTACGAATCCTTGTCGCCCTCGGCGGCACCGCGGGCGATGTCGACCAGCTTCTGCCGGTAGATGTTGCCCTTGAGGTCGATCTCGGACTCCTTGATGATCTCGTCCTCCTTGCCGGCGTTGGTGGTGGCCTCCGGAACCTCGAGCAGTTCGACGCCGGTGGCGGTGAAGGCCTGCAGGGTGGCGGGCAGCGGCTGGTCCAGGGCGGGCGGGATGGCCTGCTGGTCCGCGGCGAATCCCGACTCGGTGACGAACCAGTCCAGCCAGGCCCGGGCGGTCGCCTTGTTCTTCGAGGTCCTGCTGACCGCCGCCTTGTAGTCGCCCTCGATGCGGGCGTGGAACCTCCCGCCCGTCTGGAATGGGAACGGCCAGAACGCGATGTCGCCGGGGTCGGCCTTGACCGCCGTGGCGGCGTCCCTCATCTGCGGGACGGCCCAGGAGCCGAGCAGCATGGTGGCGACCTTGCCGGTGGCGATCATCGGCTTGGCGCCTTCCCAGTTGGTGGTCAGCGGATCCTTCTCGCTGAGCCCCGCGCGCACGATGTCGAAGAGCAGGCCGTCGGTGATGTACTGGATCTTGCCCGGCTGCCACGGGTTCGCGTCGGTGGGGAAAGCGTCGGTGATCCGGGGATCGGCGAAGATGGCCCGCTGGTTGTTCCACATGCTCAGCGGCCAGCCGTCCTTGTAGTTGGTGTAGTACGGCACTGCATCGGTCTTGCCGGCGATCGCCTCGAGCCCCGCCAGGAACGCCTCCGGGGTTGTCGGCGGCGCGGTGATCCCGGCCTGGGCCCAGATCCGCTTGTTGATCACGAAGCCGTTGGCGACGCCGCCCGGCGAGAGGCCGTACACCTTGCCGTCGTACGCCTTCTCGTCGACGAACCGGTATGTGGCCTTGAGCTCGTCCACGCTGCCGAGCGGCGCGAAGAACTGCGAGAGCTGGTCGACGGCCACGGTGTTCGGGATCAGGAGCACGTCACCGTAGTCGCCCGAGCCGAGCTGGGTGGTGACGTCGCGCTCGTAGTTGGTGACGGCCTCGAACGTGACCTCGGTGCCGGGGTGCTCGGCCTCGAACCTGCGGGCGTACTCCGACAGCTTCGTGTTCACCAGGTCTGTCCGGTTCGTCAGCACCGTGATGGCGCCCTCGACCTCGCCGGAGAAGTCGCCGCTCGCCGCGGTCTCGTCGCCCGCGCCTGCGGTGCAGCCGGCCACCAGGGCAAGGGCGACGGCCACGCCGATGCCCGCAAAGGACCTTCTCTTGATCATGTCGATATCCGTCCTGCCGGTTCGACGGGGGTGGATGCGTCAACCGCCCGCTGGAGCGCTCAGCATGAGACGGCCGTTCCGCGGCTGTCAAGGTTAGATTACTAATTTATTTTACGCTCACGACACCGTGGCGCTGGTGAGAGGCATGTTCGGCGACAGGTACGGTGTCGGGGGCGAGAATCACCGCTCACGGCAGAAACCGGAGACATCACCCGCCATGGCACGTCGAGAATCGCCCGCGGCCGGGCCGGGGAGCCGCGCCCTCATCGTCGACGTCATCCGTTCCGCGGTGACCATCAGCCGGGGTGAGCTCGCCCAGCTCACCGGGCTCACTCAGCCGTCGATCTCCAACATCGTCCGCGATCTCATCGCGGACGGCATCATCCACGAGATCGGCTCCACCGACTCCACGCTCGGCAGGCGGCGCAAGCTCATCGCCATCAACCCCGGCAGCCGGTTCGGCATCGGTTTCCACCTCGGCCCGGAGACGCTGACCTGCATCGCCGTCGATCTCACCGGCGGAGTGGTCGGCCGCGAGGTCGTCCCCCGGCCGCCCGCCGAGCCGTGGAGCGCGGACCGGCTGGCCGACCGGTTCGACGACTTCACGGCCGGCCTCGATCTCCCCCGGGGCCGCATCGAGGGCCTGGCGATCGTCGCGCCGGCCCCCGCACCCGGATCCGGAGAGCGCGGCGCCGAACCGGCCGGCGTGCGTGCCGAGCTGGCGGAGCGGATCGGCGTGCCGGTGCTGGTGGAGAACGACGCCGCGGCCGCGGCGCTCGGTGAGTTCTGGAGCCGCCGCGTCTCGCGGGAACAGGCGTTCGGGTGCGTCTACCTGTCCTCCGGGATCGGCGCCGGCTTCGTCTTCGGTGGAGCGTTGTTCCGCGGCGTGAGTTTCGGCGCCGGCGAGCTCGGCCACGTGTCGATCCACCACGAGGGACGCTCGTGCCCGTGCGGCAACCGGGGCTGCGTGGAGCAGTACGCGTCGACGCGGGCGACGGTGAGCGCGGCCCGGGAGAACGCGGCGCTGCGGGCCCGGCTGCCGCTGGACGGCAGCGAGTCCGACGCCTACGACGCGATCGCCCGGGCCGCGGTCAGTGGCGACCCGGCCGCCTACGAGGCGTTGGACCAGGCGGCCGCATGGCTGAGCGTCGCCGCGACGTCGGTGGTGAACCTGCTGGATCTCGGGCGCCTCGTGCTCACCGGGCCCGGCGTCGCGCTCGCGGGATCGATCTTCGCCCGCCGGCTGCGTAACCACCTCGGCGACACGGCGCGCTCCCGGCGGCGGCACACCGTGTCCGTCGAACTCTCCGCCCAGCCTCGCGACGCGGCCGGCATCGGCGCCGCGGTGCTCGTGGTCCAGGCGTCCGTCGCCCCGGGCCACACCCCGGGGCAGGCGCTACCGTACCTGTCGGCCATCGGGTGATGCGGAGAATGCGGTGACTCAGGCACCAGGGCGAATCGGTCTCGTGCTGACCCGGGCCTCCCAGGTTCTCGGGGAGGAGCCCTACTACCACGAGTTCCTCGAGGGACTCGAACGCGTGCTGACGCCCGCGGGATTGTCGGTGCTGGTCAAGGTCGTCACCGATCGCGCGGCCGAGCACGCCACCTACGAGCAGTGGGCCGCCCGGCGGCAGGTCGGCGGCGTGATCCTGGTCGACCTCAGCCCGGACGACGACCGCGTCGACCTGGTGCGCGGGCTCGGCCTGCCGGCCGTCGTGATCGGCGACCCGTCGACCGCGTCCGGGCTGCCCACCGTCTGGACCGACGACGCGGGATTCGCCCGCGAGGCGGTCCGCTTCCTCGCCGGCCGGGGACACACCGTGCTGGGCCATGTGTGCGGACCGCTCCTGTTCGCGCACACGCAACTGCGCCGCGGCGGCTTCGAGGCCGAGGCCGCCGACCTCGGCCTGACCCTCGTCACCGCCGAGGGCGACTACTCTCTGGACTCCGGCCGCGCGGCCACCGCGGAGATGCTGGCCTCGCGCCCGGTGCGGCCCACTGTGATCGTCTACGACAACGACGTCATGGCGCTCGGCGGCCTGGAGACGATCAGGGATCATGACCTCGACGTTCCGGCCGACGTTTCCGTGGTCGCCTGGGACGACTCCGCCCAGTGCCAGCTCGCCGCGCCGGCCCTCTCCGCGATGAGCCACGACGTCGGCCGGATCGGCGAACTGGCGGCCGGCGCGGTCCTCGACGCGATGCGGGGAGCCTCCGCCGACATCTACGAGGCGCCCCGGGCCCACATCGTCGTACGCGACAGCACCCGATAGGGGTGTCACCCCCAGCCTCCTCAGCGGCCGGCCTCCCCGACGAAGGCGCGAAGGAGCGTCGTGATCGCCATGGTGAGGTCCGCGCGATTAGCCGCCGTTCCGGGCGCAGGAGCGGTCCGGGCGCCGGCGCCGATCAGCCGGTCGAGCAGCAGGCCGTCGATGCAGGCGACGAGGTGGTCGCCGGCCCGAGCCGGGTCCCGGGCACCGGCGGCGGCCAGCATCGACCTCGCCTGGGCGCGGGACGCGTCACCGTGCCGCAGGATGGTCCGCAGCTCGGGATGGTGCGTGGCCTCGAGCAGGCAGGCGTAGCGGGCCAGCGTCCGGTTGCGGGCGGTGCTCATCCAACGGTCGAGGATCACCGCGATTCCGGCGGCCGCCGCGTCGACATCGGCCATCGTGGCGGCTGCCGCGTCCGCGTCCAGGGGCGGCCGGCTCTCCGCCAGGTCCACCCGGTCGAGGTCGGCGATCCGGCGCACCACCGCCTCGATGAGCGCCTTGCGGGTGCGGAAGTAGGCGGACGTGGTGCCCTGGGGCACTCGGGCCCCGGCGTCGACGGCGCGGTGTGTCAGACCGCGCATGCCCCGTTCGGCGAGTAGGTCGATCGCCGCGTCGGTCAGCACCGCGAAGCGGTCGGTCGGCATGGCGCGCCTCCTTTCTACAGTTGTAGTATTCCCCTCTACAGATGTAGAAGGAGGGCCAGGATGACTCGGACGGCAGTGGTGGTCGGCGCCGGAATCGGGGGGCTGGGCGCGGCCGTCGGCCTGCGCCGCAAGGGTTGGCAGGTGACCGTGCTCGACCGCGTTCCCGCCTTCCGCCCGGTCGGCGCCGGCCTGGTGCTCCAGGCCAACGGACTGCGCTGCCTCGCCGCACTCGGCCTCGGCGCGGCAGTGCGAGAGCGCGGGCTTCCCGACATGTCCGCCGGCACACGCCGCTCCGACGGCCGCTGGCTGACCCGCGTCAGGGCCGGCGACCTGGCGCACATGCTCGGCACGTCGGCCGTCGGCATCCACCGCGCCGCCCTCCACGAGATCCTCCTCGGCGCCCTGCCCGAGGGCACGGTGGTGACCGGCGCCGACGTCGAGGCCGTCACCGAGGACGGCGACGTGACCTGGCGCGGCCCGGACGGGCTCGTCCGGGTCCGGGCCGATCTCGTGGTCGCGGCGGACGGCATCCACAGCCCGGTGCGACGGAGGCTGTGGCCGGAGGCCGCCGGCCCGGTGCGCATCGGCGTGACGGCGTGGCGGGGCGTCACCCGGATCCCCGACGACGACCTCGTCGTCGGGATCACCTGGGACAGGGGCGCCGAGTTCGGCATGGTGCCGCTCATCGACGGCCGCGTGTACTGGTATGGCGCCGTCAACGCCGCCGCCGAAGCCGCGGCGGCCGAGCCGGGCGACGAGGCGGGCCGGGTGCGTGCCCGGTTCGGGAGCTGGCATGACCCGATTCCGGCCCTCATCGCCGCGACCGGCACGGTCCTGCGCGACGACCTCGCCTGCCTCGACGAGCCGCTGGCGACCTACGTCAAGGGGCGGGTCGCCCTGGTCGGCGACGCTGCACACGCCATGACACCGCATTTGGGGCAGGGCGCCAACCAGGCCCTGGAGGACGCCGTCGTCCTCGCCGCCGTCGCCGACCGGCCGGGCGGGCTCGCCGAGTACGACCGGCAGCGCCGCCCCCGCAGCCAGCAGGTGGCCAGGGCGTCCCGCGCGATCGGCCGCTTCGGTCAGCAGGCGCACCATCCGGTCGCCGCGGCCGTCCGCAATGCGATCCTGCGCCTGACGCCGCCGCGGCTCGCGCTGCGCTCGATGGCCCGCTTCGCCGACTGGCAGCCGCCATCGCTCGAATGATGCGCACCCGACCCAGCCGGCCGTCCGGCGGTCGCATCAGGTCGTGAAGACGGTGAAGGCCACCTGGTGCACGGCGCCGTCCGCGCGGAACTGCAGGAACATCCGCTTGTCGCCGCGTTCGGCGAAGGCGGCGTGGAAGGAGAGGACGCCGTCGGCCGGCGCGTCGCCGGTGGCGTTGGCCGGCAGGGGGTGCAGGTGCTTGAGGCCCTGGGTGCGGACCTCGAAGGTGGAGAGGTGGGCGTAGGCGCCGAGGTACGGCTCGAGCGTCGCGGGGCGGCCGCCGCGGGTCACCTGGAACTGCAGCGCCGTCTGGGTGCCGGAGGCCACGTCGGCCGTGCCGTCGAGGCGGCGCACGGTGTACGGGCCGGAACGCGCCAGCGCCCGAGGGGCGGGAACCGGGACCATCGTGGTGTCGCCGGCGATGACGAACGGCACGCCGAGAACGGTGGGGTCGGCGCCCGCGGGCCGGTCGTGCGGGACGAACTCGGCGTACACCCGGTAGGCGCCGCCATCGGTGAGGGTCACCGGGGCGGTCCACGCGCCGTCGACGACCTCGGGGTGCAGATGCTGGTAGCCGGACAGATCGTCGCGCAGCACGTACATGTGCATCGGCTTGGTGTGCACGTGCCGGAAGTCGGTGGCCGGCCCGTCGGGGCCGGTGATGCGCAGGGACACGATGCCCGGGCCGCGGACGGTGGGCAGGGACAGCGCCTCGGCGCGGAAGCCGTCGTAGGCGTCGGAAAGGCCGTCGTGGTGATAGGTGACCGGCGGGAGGGCCGGCGCCCGGGCCGGGCCACGGCTGTCGGCGACCAGGTAGGCGGCCGCGACGAACGCCGCGAGCACCACCGCCGCGCTCAGGCGGCGATGCCGGCCGGTGCCGGCGCGGACCGTACGGTCCGCGCCGGCGAGCCGACTGGTCAGCGGACGGCCGCCGCGCCGGTGGGCCGCACCAGGTACAGGCCGACGCCGATGCTCTGGACCGCGACCACCCCGTCCTTCAGGTACGGCAGGACCATCCACGTGGCGCTGTAGCCCTTGGCGTTGGAGGCCGGGTCGGTGTCGAAGTAGCCCACCTCGGGCAGCCGGGCGGAGGCGGCGGAGGTGGTGTCGAGGATGCGCAGGCCGCCGCGGTAGGAAGCCTGGAAGTGCCGGTTGCCGACCGTGTAGCCGTTGTGGTTGACGAAGGTGCCCCGCGTGGCGACGTCCTTGCCCACGTACCGGGCGGCGTCGAGCCGTTCGATGTTGTAGACGAAGTCGGGACTGCCGCCCCGGGTGCTGATCGTCTCGTCGTTGACGATCATGTGCTTGTAGTCGGTGGTGGCGAAGCCCTGGTGGATGAAACTGGCACCCGGGTGGGCGACGCTGGACAGGACCTTGATGTTCGACTTGTCGGTCACGTCGAGGATCTGGAACCGCTTGCCCTGGCCGGTGTAGTTGAACGCGATCTCGCGCCCCGTGAACCGGGTGTCGGGACCGGCGTAGTTCACCACGATGGACTCGTGCGAGTAGACCTCCCGGTCGTAGCACGCCGCATGCTTCAGGGTGAGTGGCGTCTTGATGTCGTAGATGGTCAGGCCCTTGCGGCACGTGTTCGCGCCGGAGACGTACAGGAAGCCGGTGCTCTGGTTGATCCAGAGAGTGTGGCTGTTCGTCAGGCCGGTGAAATGAGCGTCCGGGGTGAACGTCTGAGTGGTGGTCACGCCGCGCAACCTGTTGAGGTCGAAGATCTGAATGCCGTGCGAGACCGAGTCTTTGCCGATGTAGGCGTAATTCTGGTACGTCCGGACGTCGCACCAGGATGAGTTGGTGCCGTTCGCGGCCGGCAGGTTTCCGACGTACCGCGGGTTGACCGGGTCGGTGACGTTGACGAAGGACATCCCGTTGGAGCGGCAGTACAGGATGTACTCGTTGCTGTCGCGGGCGTCCGTCCAGTACCACATGCTCGACGAGCCGCCGCCGCCCAACTCGGACTGCGGTAGGAAGCTGAGCAGGTCGACGTTCTTGCACGGGTATTTGTCGACCTTGCCGTCGACGCAGGTCAGCGGCGCACCGGCGAGGCGTTCGCCGCTGCGCCAGGTGGGCTCGTAGGTGCGGAGCAGCTCGGCCTGCTCGGCCCGGCCCTCCGGGGTGCCCGGATCGTGGGCCGTGGCAGGCCCGCCGGCGACGGCGAGCAGCAGGAGCGCGGAGACAGCAAGCGTCGTGCGGCGTACTCCTCGGAGCATGGTCGGCGCCCTTTCGCGCGAAGGAGCCGGCACGGGCAGGAACAGAGCCCGCCGGTAGTGTCCTTAAACGCTAGGCAACAGTGTGACACCCGTCAATGGAAAAGATGACGGGAAGACCTCGGAAATCACATTGACGGTCGAAATCACCAGGCATATCGCAAGTCATATGGGCCCGGCGTTATGGAGTCATCGGTCCCCCGCTGTTCTGACGTGCGAACGAGGGGCTCGGCATATCGCCGAGCCCCTCGGGGGCGGGGTCGGGCCGACCCCGAGCCGCATCTAGCGCTTCGAGGGCGACTTTGGCGCGTCATCACGGGTGGGGTGCGGCGCCTTGCGCACCCAGCGCCAGTTCCGGACGTGCATCTCGTGCTGCGGTGCCCAGGTGGCCTTGGCGCCGGGCCAGATGGAGATCGCCTCCGCCTGCAGGCGGGCGGACACATCGGTGCCCCAGCCGATCTTCGGCGTACGGCAGTACGGCGCCGGGAAGAGGGTGCCGTCGATGGAGAGCTCCACCCTCCGATCGGCCGGGTTGACGAGGAACCGTGCCGAGTGCCACTCGGTGTCCGGCTTCAGGTAGCCGCCCGGGATCCACGCGCCGTTGCCGTCCTCGCCGTCGGACCAGACCTGGATCTGCCCGTAGTTCGGCAGCCAGGGGTTGAGGACCCACTGGAACGCCGTACCGTGGTCGACCCGGGTGTCGAGGCCGTCCCACACGAACAGGCCGCCCTCCACCGTCTGGGCGTTGAACGGGCCGCCGGCCGTCGACGGCAGGTACGGCAGCCGGAACTCGTAGTCGGCACGGTGGGAGCAGCGCATCAGGGAGCTGTCGGGCTCGCTGAGCGGGTAGTCGTCCGTGAAACGCTTGAACGACAGCACGTGCGCCATCACGCCGCGGTTGGCGATGTTGGCGCGCAGGTTCGAGTAGCCACCGAGGTGCTCGGCCGTGACATCGGCGGCGTTCACCGGGACCTGGCCGGCGGCCGTGTACAGCCCGTCGCCGAGGATGGTCTCCCAGCCCGACAGGTCGGTGCCCTCGCCGAGCCGGCGCCAGCCCCGATCGCCCGCCGCCACCGCCGGAAGGCCGAGGCCCGCCGACGCGGCCGCGCCGGCAACGACACCGCCGCCCAGCAGCGACAGGAAGCGTCGGCGGTCGAGACGCGAGGAGTTCATCGGGAGTCCTTCCGGTGACGTGGCTACCTGATCCAGGTTGCCGCCTGCGGCTCAAACCAGGCTCAAGCGCAGGTACGGATCACCGCAAGCCGCCCGATGGCCTCCCTCACAGGGCGGACCGGACGAGCATGGTCGCCGGGACCGTCACCGCGACGGCCACGACGAGCACCAGCGCGAACCGGCGCCGTACCGCCGACCGCAGGGCCTCCCGGCGCTTCGCCTTCTCCGCGCGTACCCACCGCGACGACAGATACAGGTACGCCCCCACGAGCGTGAACAGCATCGGCACCGCGAGCAGGGCGCTGACCCACGACGACGTGTCGTGCCAGCCGTGGCCACCGCCGCAGCTCACCATCCGCCGCCCGCTTGCGCAGCGCGGCCGGCCGATGTCGTACAGGACGTCGGCCACGGCCCAGGTGATGACGGCGGTGGCGGCGACCGCGATGCCGGCGAAGACGAGCACGGACGGGAGGGTGCGACGGGACATGGCCACCATCCTGCCCACCGGACGGGGCGGTGCCGACGTCCGGCACCGCCCCGTGGATCGTCGACCGGGTGCTATCGCGTGCCGGATCCGGACCGGCCGTTACATCCGTACGAACAGGGCGTGCTGAACTGGGCGAAGTGCGGACGGCTGAGGCCGCCAAGGGCGGTGAACTCGCCGCCCACCGCGATCCGGCCGAGCGTGGGGTGGACGTCCATGCTGAGCACTCCCCACTTGCCGTTGCTCTTCGGGTTCCAGTCGAGCAGCTTGCCGTTCGCGGCGTTCAGCGCCGCCAGCTTCGGCTGGCTGCGCAGCGTGGCCGGACACCACGAGGTCGCGGTCCGCGACGGGCCGGGGCAGGCGACGGTGAAGTGCCCGCCGGCGTACACCGATCCGCCCAGATGCGTGATCGCCTGCACGTCGCCGTCCGTGACCGTGCTCCAGACGAGCTGGCCGTCCGGCCGGTAGGCGGCCACCCGCCCGCCGGGTCCGGCCAGTGCCGCGTACACCTTGTCCGGTGCGACAGTGAGCGCACCGACGGCGTACGGCGTGACGGGACGGAACGTCGTGTCGACCCGTCCGTCGGTGAGCCGGAGGGCGGCCAGCCGTGCGGTGCCGTCGGCCCCGTTCAGACGCTTGAACCCGCCGCCGACGTAGAGCCGGGAGCCGGCCACGGTCAGCGTCTTGACCTCCCCGTCGGCGCCGCTGCCGAAGGTTTCCAGGGCGCCGCTGGTCAGGTCGAATGCCGCCAGGTTGCGCCGCGCGCGGCCGTCCACGGCGCTGATCGCCCCGCCCAGGAACAAGCGTCCGCCACCCGCGGCGAGCGCGTGGCCCTCTCCCTTGACCGTGTGCCGCAGCGTGCCGACGGCACCGGTCCTCAGGTTGATGTTCGCCAGGCCGCCGCGTGCCTGATCACCCACCGTGGTGAACTTGCCGGTGATGTACAGCGACTGTCCGAACGCGGTCAGCCCCCAGACGGTGCCGTTGGTGGCCGGCGCCCACGGCAACAGCTCACCGGTACGGGCGTTCAGGGCGGCGAGCCGTTTGCGCGGCACCGATCGCCCGTCGACGATGGCGTTGCGGAAACTGCCGCCCACGAACACCGTGTTACCGGCGTACGCGGTGGCGTACACCAGGCCGTCGAATCCGACCGAGCCGGTCGGCCTGACGGACACCAGCGGAGTGGCCGCGACGGCGGCCGTGGGTATCCCCGCCGCGACGAGTGCGCCGGCGAGCAGAATTCCAAGGTGGCGCCGCCGCGGGAAGGCGGGGCGCGCAATCGAAGCGAATCGCATGGATGCGACCATAGAATTCCAGACAATCAGGATTTAAGCGAACAGAAGACGTACGCCCTAAAGGGCGACCGCGTGGCCGCGAAAAGACCGTTGACGAGCCTGGCTAATGACGTTAGCTTGTAGCTAATCACATTAGCCAAGCTCGGAGGTCGGTATGTCGGAGCTCCTCACCGTCGACGGCGGCACGATCGCGTACGAAGTCACCGGCGCCGGCCCGCTGGTCGTCCTGGCGCACGGCATGGGCGACAGCCGCGCGTCCTACCGCTTCGTCGCGCCCCAGCTCGTCGGGGCCGGCTATCGCGTGGCCGCCGTCGACCTGCGCGGCTGCGGCGAGTCGAGCGCCGGGTGGCCGTCCTACACCCGCACCGACATCGCGGGCGACCTCATCGCGCTGGTACGGCACCTCGGCGGCCCGGCCGTGCTGGTGGGGCACTCCATCTCGGGCGGCGCGGCCACCATCGCCGCCGCTCGCGCGCCCGAGCTGATCGAGGGCATCGTCGAACTGGGGCCGTTCACCCGCAAGCAGTCGATCCGCCTGGGCGACCTGCGGGTGCGGCGCTATCGCAGCGGCATGACCCGGCTGCTGATGACCGGCATGCTCGGCAGTGTGACGTGGTGGCTGCGATACCTCGACGTCGCCTTTCCGGGACGCAGGCCGCAGGACTGGGCGGAGCAGTCGCGACGCATGGCGGCCATGCTGGGCGAGCCCGGCCGGATGACGGCGATGCAGCGCATGGGCCGGTCCACGCCGGCCGACGCCGGGGCGCAGCTCCCCCACGTCCGCTGTCCCGCACTGATCATCGAGGGTTCCCTCGATCCCGACTGGGCCGATCCCCGCGCCGAGGGCGAGGCGATCGTGGCGGCGATGCCGGCCGGGATCGGCGAACTGGCGGTGATCGAGGGCGCGGGCCACTATCCGCACACCCAGTTCCCCGACGAGACCGCGGCCCTGGTGCTGGCGTTCCTCACGGCGCACGCCCGTGCCTAGGGCGGGACTCGACCCGGCGACCGTGGTCGCCGCGGCGGCCGCTCTCGCCGACGACGCCGGGCTCGACAACGTGACCATGAGCCTGCTGGCCGAGCGGCTCGGGGTACGCACGCCCTCGCTCTACAAGCACGTCAGCAGCCTGGCCGACCTCCACCGGCGGATCGCCGCGCTGGCGCTCACCGAGCTCGGCGACACCCTGCGCGACGCGCTCCAGGGGCGCTCCGGGCGACCCGCGCTCGCGGCCGCCGCTTGCGCGATCCGGGCCTACGTGGTCGAGCACCCGGGGCGGTACGCGACCACGATCCGCCTCGATGCCGCCTCGCCGGACGATCCGGTCGCGGCGGCGGGAGCCCGGGTGCTGGACTCCCTGTCCGCGGTACTGGCCGGCTACCGGCTCGATCCCGCCGACACCGTGCACGCGCTGCGTCTGCTGCGCAGCCTGTTCCACGGCTTCGCGGTGCTCGAGGCCGCCGGGGGCTTCGAGATGGACACCGACGTCGACGACAGCTTCGACTGGCTGATCGGCTTCGTCGATCGTGCCCTGACCTCGTAGTGACCCTCGGCGATCGGGCCGGGTCCGGTTCTGCACGTCCGGCGCGATCCTTGCCGCAGCGCAACGGCGCTTGAGCGGCGCAGATGCGCGCTCGGCACACGGCTATGGTGGGGCGCATGACCACGCCCGAGTCTCCTCTGACAGCGGCGTTCAGCATGGATCCGCTACGACCGCCGGCGTCCCCGCCGGCCGAGGAACTGGCGCAGGACTTCGACGCCGAGACCGTGACCGACGTGCGGCATGCCGTTCGCCGGCGCGCCGAGAAGGCGGGGCTCGCCGGCGACGCCCTCGAAGGCTTCGTCATCGCGGTCCACGAACTGGTCGCCAACGCGGTGCGCCACGGCGGCGGCCGCGGTTCACTGCGGCTGCGCCGCGACGACGACACCCTGGTCTGCGACGTCACCGACTACGGCACGGGGTTCCCCCACGGGCTACCCGTTGCCGGCGGCCCGCCGCCGGCGAACACCCCGGGCGGTCGCGGGATTCTGATGGCCCGGCACTTCACCGACAGCTTGTTGTTCAGCGACGGCCCGGACGGCGTGACGGCAACCGTGACCGTCTGCCTGCCGGTGGCGGACACCCGGGATCGGTAATCCCTCCTCCGACATCGCTCCCGGACGCAGGCCTTTCGAAAAAACCGACCGGCCGGTATGTACATACCGGCCGGTCGGTTTTATGCTCTCCGGTGTGAAGGAGACCCATACGCAGCGCGTCCCGGCCACGGCCAAGGGAGAGGCGACGCGGGCACATCTGCTGCGCACGGCCGCCGCGATCTTCGCCGAGCGCGGATACGCGGCGACCACACAGAGCGACCTGATCGCCGCGTCCGGGCTGACGAAGGGCGCGTTCTACTTCTACTTCCGCAGCAAGGCCGACCTCGCCCTCGCCGTGCTCCAGGAGCAGAAGGGCCGATGGCTCACGGAGGTCGGGGAGCGTGTCCTCGCCGAGCCGACGGCGTCGCAGCAGCTGCGGGCACTCGTACCGACCATGCTCGACCTCATCTCGCGCGAACCGGCGGCATGGAGTGTGACCCGGTTGACCCGGGAACTGTCGGCCGACCCGGCGCTGGCGGCCGACGTCTCCAAGGTTCCGGCCGAGTGGCTCGCGTTCATCGCCGACGTCATCCAGCGCGGTCAGGCCGACGGCGACCTGCGTGCCGGCCTGAAACCCGAGTTGGTCGCGGCGGTGCTGGTGGGCGCCTTCGACGGGCTGAAGGACCTGACCGACGTGCTGGAACCCGGGGACAGGGGCGGCGTGGCGTTCACCGAGCGGGTGCACACGTTTCTCGCGCTCGTGGAGCTTGCCCTGGTCACCCCGGCCTGACCGGCTTTCTTTCCCACACCTCATGACGAGCAAGACACCCCGGGAGGACTCATGAAACTCAACGGACAGACGGCCCTGATCACCGGGGCCTCGAGCGGCATCGGCGCCGCGTACGCGCGGGAGTTCGCGGCCCGCGGCGCCGATCTCGTGCTGGTCGCCCGCAGCGAGGACGCGATGCACCGGCTGGCCGACGAACTGCGCGGCGCACACGGCCGCCGGATCGAGATCGTGCCCGCGGACCTCGCCGAGCCCGGCGCCGCGGACCGCGTGGCCGCGCGGGTGGCCGCGCTCGGGATCGACGTCGACCTGCTGGTCAACAACGCCGGCTTCGGGATGCACGGTGACTTCGTCGCCGGCGACGCCGGCCGGCTCACCGCGCAGATCCAGCTCAACTGCGTCGCACTGGTCGACCTGACGCGGCGGTTCCTGCCCGGCATGGTGGCCCGCGGACGGGGCGCGGTCGTCAACGTGGCCAGCACGGCGGCGTTCCAGCCGGTGCCGCACATGGCCGTGTACGGCGCGACGAAGGCCTTCGTGCTGTCGTTCAGCGAGGCGCTGTACGCCGAGGCCCGACCGGCCGGGGTGAAGGTCCTGGCGATCTGCCCCGGCCCGACGGAGACGCCGTTCTTCGACGTGGCCGGGGAGGACGCGGCGGTCGGCAAGAAGCGCACCCCGCAGCAGGTGGTGGCGACGACGCTGTCGGCCCTGGAGAAGAGCCGGCCGAGCCGGGTCGACGGCCTGGCCAACGCGGTGCTGGCGGTGGCGACGAGGTGGGCGCCGAGGCGCTTGGTGATCTCGATAGCCGGCCGCCTGACCGCACCGAGCGAAGCAGCCACCGTGTGAGCCGCAGACCCGGCGTGGACGGTCCGCCCGGCGGGTCAGCGCAGCGTCAGCCGGAAGACCCGGGCGCCCGCCGCCCAGGCGAGTTGCAGATCGCCGGGGTCCGGGTCGCCGTTCTCGTCGAGGCGGATGTTGTTGAAGCCGGCGAAGCTCGGGACGTCCCGGGCGATCACGCCATACTCTTCGACCACCGCGGCCTCCTCGGTCAGCACGCGAACGTCCGCCAGCCGCCGCCGGCCGAGATGCCGCACCTCCACCGGTTCCCCGGTCCGCAGATTCCTCCCCCAGGCGAACGGCGAGCCGACCAGCAAGTCGCCCTCATGCCGGGTGTACGTGACGGGCACCGTGAACCGTTTCCCGGACTTGCGTCCCACGACGTACAGGGTGAGCAGATTCCGTCCGACCACCCGGGACAGGAGCGGGATCCGGAGCAGGGCCCGCACCATCACGTTGGCGAGTCCCTGCAAGCGCAGCGTCCTGGCCCTGCCCCTGCCGGGTTCCGTGCGACCAGCCGTCATGGCGGCCTCCCCAAGGTCGACGCCGCTGCACGTACGCCTCGACGTTACCTCGCCGGAGTCGTCATCCAGCCCGCCGGCACAGGACTTCGACAAAGACAGGCCACCGCGGGTTGACATTCACCGGCAGTTCACATCGAGCCGATAGACCAGCGACATGACCACGATCGATCGACGCAGCCTGCTGCGGGCCGGCCTCGCCGGTGGTGTCCTCGGTGCCCTGCCCGCCGCGCCGGCGTTCGGCGGGTGGGGCGCGAGCCGTCCCGTGCTGACCCACGGCGTACAGAGCGGCGACGCCACCGCCGAGTCGGCCCTCGTCTGGACCCGGGCGGACCGGCCGGGCCGGATGTGGGTCGAGGTGAGCCGCCGCCCGGACCTGGGTGGTGCCCGGCGTGTCCGCGGCCCGGTGCTCACCCCGGACACCGATCTCACCGGCAAGGTGCGCCTGCGGGGCCTGCCGTCGGGCGAGCGCCTGTTCTATTCCGTACGGGTGGAGAGCCTCGACCGTCCCGGCCTCTTCAGCGCACCGGTGTCGGGGCAGCTCAGCACCGCCCCGACCCGGCGCCGGGACGTCTCGTTCCTCTGGACCGGCGACGTCGCCGGCCAGGGCTGGGGCATCGACCCCGCGTACGGCGGCTTCAAGATCTTCGAATCCATGCGGGCCCGGCGGCCGGACTTCCTGCTGCACAGCGGCGACACCGTCTACGCCGACGGTCCGCTGCCGGCGCAGGTGACGCTCCCCGACGGCCGGATCTGGCGCAATCTCGTCACCGAGGAGAAGTCCAAGGTCGCCGAGACGCTGGCCGAGTATCGCGGCCAGTACGCCTACAACCTGCTCGATGACGCGTACCGGGCGTTCGCCGCCCAGGTGCCGCAGGTCAGCCAGTGGGACGACCACGAGGTGGTCAACAACTGGTATCCCGGCGAGATCCTCGACGACGTGCGCTACACCGAGAAGCGGGTCGACGTGCTGGCCGCCCGCGCGCGCCAGGCGTACCACGAATGGGTGCCCGTGCCGGGCACGGCCGGGCCGATCCACCGCAAGATCCCGTACGGACCGCTGCTGGACGTCTTCGTGCTCGACATGCGCACGTGCAAGGACGTCAACGATGCCAATACGCACGCCGATCCCCACCGCGGTCTGCTCGGCGACGAGCAGCGGGAATGGCTGATCCGCGGCCTGCGGGACTCGCGGGCGACCTGGAAGGTGATCGCCAACGACCTGCCGCTGGGTCTCGTCGTGCCGGACGGCCCGGCCGCGCAGGAAGGCGTCGCGCAGGGCGACCCGGGCGCGCCCCGGGGCCGGGAGCTGGAATTCGCCGAGGTGCTGCGGGCGGCGCACCGGGCCGGGGTGACCGGAATCGTCTTCCTGACCGCGGACGTGCACTACACCGCCGCCCACCACTACGACCCGGCGCGGGCGGCGGTGCAGGACTTCACGCCGTTCTGGGAGTTCGTGTCCGGCCCGGCCCACGCCGGCGGGTTCGGCCCGAACGCCCTGGACGGCACCTTCGGCCCGCGGGCCGTGTTCGTCCACGCACCGCCGGTGGCGAACACCTCGCCGGCCGAGGGTTTCCAGCACTTCGGTGAGGTACGCATCGACGGGCGCACCGGCGACTTCCGCGTGGACCTGCGCGACCGTGACGGGGCGTCGCTCTGGACCACCACGCTGAAGGCGCCGGCGCGGTCCCTCAGCGCAGTGCGGTGACGAACGCGGCGGCGAGCTCCTGCGACGAGCCGGGGTTCTGGCCGCTGTAGAGGTTGCGGTCGACCACCACGTGCGAAGCCCACGGTTCGCCCGCGGAGAAGCGTGCGCCGAGGCCGGTCAGCCGGTCCTCGAGCAGCCACGGCAGCTTGCCGGCCAGACCGGCGGCCTCCTCCTCGACGTTGCTGAAGGCGGTGAGCCGGTAGCCGGCGAACGGCCATGCGCCGTCCGCCTGCGCGGTGGCGAGCAGCGCGGCCACGCCGTGGCACACCACCGCCAACGGCCGGCCCGCGGCCATCGTGGCCCGGATGACGTCCGCGGACGCCGGGTTCTGCGCGAGGTCCTCCATCGGCCCGTGCCCGCCGGGGTAGTACACGGCCGCGTACCGGGCCGGATCGACGTCCTCGAGCCGGACGGGGTCCTTGAGCGCGCCGATCGAGAGGAGCTGCACCTCGACGTCCTCCGAGTCGACACTGGCGCGATCCACCGGCGGTTGCACACCGCCGGGGGTCGCCACGACGACCTCATGACCGGCGGCGGTCACCGCGCGGTAGGGCGCGAGGAACTCCTCGGCCCAGAAGCCGGTGGGGTGGGCGGCGCCGTCCGCCAGGGTGAGCCGGTCGGCGCCGGTCATCACGAACAGGACCTGGGACATCGCGTACGTCCTTTCTCGGTGGACTTCTCTTCGGCGACGGTACGGCCGCCGCACCCTCGGCAACCAATAGGATTGCCGGGATGGCCGATCAGAAAACCGATGAGGCTCGCGCCACCACGCGGCCGCTGGACCTCATGCAGCTCCGCACGTTCCTGGCGATCCACCGGGCCGGCTCGCTGACCGCCGCCGCCCGGCTGCTCGGTCTCTCCCAGCCCACGGTGACCGCGCAGCTCAAGGCGCTCGAACAGCGGCTCGGGCGCCAGCTCTTCGAGCGGCTGCCGCACGGCGTGGCGCCCACGTCGGTGGCGCTGGAGCTGGCGGCGCAGATCGCCGAGCCCCTCGACCGGCTGGCGTCCGTGGCCGGGCCCTCGGACGACGTCGCCGCCGCCGAGGAGCCCGTGCATCTGGCCGGCCCGGCCGAGCTGGTCGCCGTCCGGGCCATGCCCGCGCTCGCGCCGCTGGTCGGCCGCGGGGTCCGGCTGCGGGTCACCCACGGCCTCGCCGACGACCTGCTGGACGGGTTGCGGGCCGGGCGCTTCGACCTGGTCCTCTCCGCGATCCGCCCGCGCGGCCGGGCGGTGACCGCCGTGCCGCTCATGGACGAGGAGTTCGTCCTCGTCGCCGGCCCGGTGTGGGCCGCTCGGATCGGCGCGGTCGACCCCGGCGACGCCCGACTCCTCGACGAGCTGCCGCTGCTCAGCTACGCCGAGGACCTGCCGATTCTGCGCCGCTACTGGCGCCACGTCTTCCGCCGGCGCCTCACCGCACCGGCGGCCGTGGTCGTGCCCGACCTGCGCGCCGTGCTCGCCGCGGCCGTCGCCGGCGCCGGGATCTCGGTGCTGCCACGCTACCTGTGCGAGCAGGAGCTCGCGGACGGACGGCTGGTGCCGTTGCTGGAGCCGGACGACCCACCCATCAACACCGGATTCCTCGCCCATCGGGCCGGAGCCCGGGTGCTGCCGCACGTCGATCTCGTCCGGGGCGAGCTGCTGCGCCAGGCGCGTGACTGGTGACGCGGGTAGGATCGATCTTCGTGATCGAGGACGTGCGCGCCGCCTTCCGCCTGCTGCACACCGCCGGCACGTTCGTGCTGCCGAACCCGTGGGACGTGCCGTCGGCGCGGCTGCTCGAACACCTCGGATTCCCGGCCCTGGCCACGACGAGTTCCGGGTTCGCCGCCACGCTCGGCCGCGCGGACCAGCATGTCACCCGCGACGAACTGGTCGCCCATGTCGCCGCCCTCACCGCGGCCGTCCGGGTGCCGGTGTCGGTCGACGCCGAACGGGGCTACGCCGAGGACCCGGCAGGCGTCGCCGAGACCGTACGGATGCTCGCCGACGCCGGCGCCAGCGGCGTGTCGATCGAGGACTACGACCCGGTCACCGGCGACGTCTCACCCGTCGGCGTCGCCGTCGAGCGGATCGCCGCCGCGGCGAGCGTCTGCGCCGAGTACGGCATGGTGCTCACCGGCCGGGCGGAGAATCACCTCTACGGGATCGGCGACCTGGATGACACGATTGCGCGCCTGACGGCGTACCGGGACGCCGGCGCGGCCTGCCTGTACGCGCCCGGGCTGACCGACCTCGGCGACATCGCCCGGGTGGTCGGCGAGGTCGGCGCCGCGATCAACGTCCTGGCGTTGCGGGACGGCCCCACCGTGCCCCGGCTCGCGGACGTCGGCGTGCGCCGGGTGTCCACCGGAGGCAGCCTGGCCTGGGCGGCCTACGGTGCGCTCGTGCACGCCGCCGAGGAACTGCGCGACAGCGGGACCAGCACCTACCTCGACCGGGCACTCCCCCGCCCCCTCCGCGACGCGGCCTTCGGCTGACGAGCCCCCTTCACGAGCGGCATCTGCGGACGGCCTCGACGCTCTCGGTTCCGCCGACGGTGGGACTGCGGCGTTCGAGCAGGATGACGTCGCGCCATCGGCCGCGATGACAGCCGATGCGTTCGCGGGTGCCGATGGTGCGGAAGCCGCAGGAGTGGTGCAGGGCGAGGCTGGCGGCGTTCTCCGGGAAGATCCCGGACTGGATCGTCCAGATCCCGGCGGCCTCGGTGGACGCGATCAGTCGCTCGAGCAGGACGCGGCCGACGCCGCGTCCGCCATGGCCGGGATGGACGTAGACGGAGTGCTCGACCACTCCGGCATAGACCGGCCGGGTGGAGACCGGGGAGCAGGCCACCCAGCCGGTGACGACGCCGTCCGCGTCGAGGGAGACGAACCGGTGCCCGCGCAACCGGCCCGCGTCGAACGCCTCCCAGCTCGGCGTCTCCGTCTCGAAAGTGGCGTGCCCGGTGGCGATGCCGGCGGCATAGATGGCGAGGACGGCGTCGGCGTGCCCGGCGGTCATCGGCACCAGGCGGGCCCGGGCGCCGTTCATCGGTCGCCACCGGCGGCGGCGGGAGAGGCGTCATCGTGGGCAACGACGACCTCGTCGGCGGCGCCGGCCGGCAGGCGGCGCGGCAACGACTCGATGATCACGGGCACTCCTCGGGCCGGCGCCGGCGCGGCGATCTCGAGCAGGGTACCGAGCTGGGCGGAACGCCTCGAGCTCGACCTCACGCCCCTGCGCGCACATCGAAGTTCTTCGTTGTCAGGACATCTTGATGTAACGTCTCTTGCGATTGGATCCGTGGGCACCCCGACGCCGGGAGGCGCCATGCATCTCCGCTCCGGTCACCGCCTGCTGACCGTGACGACGACTCTTCTCTGCACGGCCCTGCCGCCCCTCGCCCTGCTGCCCCTCGCCCCGGTGGCGCTGGCCGCCGGCCTGCCCGTTGTCGACGCCGAGCGGGAGACGCCGGCGCTGTTCGACGACGAGGCGGGCAGCAACTCCAATGCCGACGACCCGGCCATCTGGCTCCACCCCACCAACCATGGCCGCAGCGTCGTCGTCGCCACCGCCAAGGAGGGCGGCCTGCGGGCCTACTCGCTGACCGGCAGGCAACTGCAGTCCATCGCCGCGCCGGTCGGCTCCGGATCGGAGGAGGCCGGACGGTTCAACAACGTCGACCTCGCGTACGGCGTACGGCTGGCCGGCGTGCCGTCGGACCTCGCCGTGGTGTCCGACCGGGGACGCGACACGCTGCGGACGTACCGGATCGATCCCGCCGCGGCGGCGGGCGGGCGGGCGCCGCTGACCGACGTGAGCGACCCGGCCGCGCCGCCGGTCTTCTCGAGCAGCCCCGACGAGGTCGGCGACCAGGCGACGGCCTACGGACTGGCGACCTGGCGCGACCCCGCCTCGGGGCAGCACTACGCGCTGGTCAGCCGCCGCCACACCACCCAGGTGGCGCTGGTCCGGCTCGTCACCACGCCGGCCGGCACGATCACCTACACAGTGGAACGCCGCCTGACGCTGCCGTCCAGTTTCCGGTTGCCGGACGGCTCGAGCTGGACGCCGTGCGGGGAACCGGGAGAGCTGCCACAGGTGGAGGGCATGGTCGTCGATGCGCAGACCGGCGTGCTCTATGCGGGGCAGGAGGACGTGGGGATCTGGCGGATGCCCGCCACCCTGACCGGTACGCCCGTGCTGATGGACAAGGTCCGGGAGTTCGGGGTGCCGGCCACCTTCGATCCCGACACGGAGGAGTGTGAGGTCTCCGGGCCCGACCCGGGCGCGGGTGGCAAGCACATCTCGGCCGACGTCGAGGGTCTGACGATCTACTACCGCGGCAACGGCCGGGGTTACCTGCTCGCGTCGAGTCAGGGCGACGACACCTTCGTGGTGTACCAGCGTGCCGGCGGCAACGAGTACGTGGCGACCTTCCGGATCGGGCCCGATTCGGACGGGCCGGACGGCTCCGAGCAGTGCGACGGGGCGATGGTGCTGAACGTGCCGCTCGGGCCGGACTTCGACGAGGGCCTGCTCGTGGTGCAGGACGGCGTCGACACCCCGGACGTCCGCGACCCCGCGGGCGAGGTGCGGACGAACACGAACTTCAAGTTCGTGGAGTGGGACGACGTCGCCGACGAGACCGGGCTCGCCGTGGACACCAGCGGCTGGCATCCCCGGCGGTGAGGACCGGACCGTCCCGGCGCTCACCGCTCGACGAGCGCCATCTCGAAGCTGTAGAGCGCCGGCCGGTAGACGTGGCTGCCGTATTCGACGGCGCGGCCGCTGTCGTCGTAGGTCGTCCGGACCATCGTCAGTAGCGGCGCTCCGCGCCGTTCCGTCAGCAGGGTCGCCTCCCGGCCGGTGGCGGCGCGCGCGCCGATGCGCTGGGAGGCCACCCGCAGAGTCACGCCGACCGCTCGCAGCAGTGCGTACAGACCCTGCCTCTCGAGCCGCTCGGGGGTCAGATCGGCCAATCCGGTGGGAAGCCAGTTCTGCAGGATGGCCAGCGGCTGGTCATTGGCGTAGCGCAGCCGCTCGAGCCGCACCACCTCGGCGCCCGGCGGCTGGTGCAGTGCCACGGCTATGTCGTCCGTCGCCGGCACCACGGTCGCCGAGATGACCTTGGTGGTGGGATACTGGTTGGCCCGGAGAAGGTCGTCGTGAAGGCTGCTCAGCTCCACGTTCCGCTTGACCTGACCGTGCACCACCTGCGTGCCGACGCCGCGCTTGCGGACCAGCAGTCCCTTGTCGACCAGATACTGGATCGCCTGGCGCATGGTGGGGCGCGACAGCCCCATCTGGTCGGCGAGAACTACCTCGTTTTCCAGCCTGGCGCCGGGAAGCAGCTCGCCTCGGTCGATCATTGCTTCGATCTGCTGGGCGACCTGGAAATACAGCGGGACCGGGCTGCGCCGGTCGACCGCCACGTTCACCGGACTGCTCACCAGGTCCTCCCCCGATCGCCTCCCTCCAGGCTACAGCTCGTCAGAATGTCAGGACAAATACCGGCGGCTCAGGCGTGAGGTACTCGCCCGAGGCGGGCTTCTTCATCCTTCGAAGCGGCGTGTGGCGACAGGACAAGCTCGACGAGGTTCGTACAGCCGCGCAGGAAGTCGCAGGTGCGCTCTGGGCCGAGGCCGCCGAGCTGGGCCGTGAGATCGAGGCGATCGAGGCTGCGGGCGACCCCAGCGGCGAAGGCCAGAAGCTGCGCGGTCGTGTCGCTGCGGTCAAGCAGTTCGCTCGGGCGGCCAACAGCAAGAAGGGCATCGACGCAATGGTCCGCCAGCACCTCTGGACAACCGTCCCACTTCACTTCGTACGCGCGGCCGCCGCGACACATCTGCGGTTGCGGCAGTTTCGGCACCCCGGCGGCACGCATCAGCTCGATCGGGTGGCCGCAGCACCTTGTCCCCCGTCACCCACGACGAGCCCGACACTAGGCAGGTGGAGTCGTGCCGCGCGGGGAAAATTGAGCCTGCCATGCCAGGTAGATGCCGATCGAGCGGATCGCGAAGCGGTCTTCGACGTCGCACAGGACGTAACCCAGAGATTGATCGACGAAGGCGCTCAACGAAGAGATCGGATCCACGTAGGTCTTGACGTCCACCAGCGTGTCGCCCAGAACCAGGTCTCCGATCGCGAAGGCATCGTCGAATACCGGCCGTACGACGCGCGGAGGCCCGAACTCGATCAACATGGGCCGGCCTGTCGTGACATAGCTGTGCCACAACGCCTGCAGCGCCTGCTCGGTGTCGGGACGCAGACCTACGTCGCCGAACGTGGCTAGCCACTGCTGGTACGACTGTCGCCACAGCGCGGGATCCGGGTTTGCGTAGCCTGCGCATGACTGCGGAGTACTGGCACAGCAACCGGACATCACGCACCAGGCCGGAGGTCGACGGCGGCGTCCACGACGCTGGTCGCCGCCATCGGCCAAGACCTGCGTCGCTTGCCTGCCCGGGATCCAGATGCAGGCCGGCGGTGCGAAGGATGCGTTGGGCTTCATCGCGCGGAACCAGGTCGAGGACGTCGCCGTACGGGAGAGCCTCGGCCAGGTCGAAACCGATGCACCACTCGATGGCACCGCCGATAGCAGCCCGCGCACCGGGGTCGACACCGGTCATGACCGGCTCGGCCGTGCTCATTTGCCCGGGGCGCGGCGAGGGTGTCAGGAGATGGCGGGCGACGAGACGTCAGACGGTGACCGGCATGAAGATGTTGAACAGCAGCCAGGCGGCGCTGAACAGCAGAAGAAGCGCGGTGGCCATCAGGAGCCAGTTGGTGAACCGCATGGGCGGCCTCCTGCAGGCATCGCGGGTAGCGGACTGTTCGTGACCCCACCAATATCGTGGATCACTGAACCTCGGCACCCACGCTAGGCCCGGTATGTGCAACGAACCGTCAAGCCCAGTGCAGAGGACTCTTCAGCTTCGGACATGAGATTGACAGTTCAGCGTCGGACATGAGATTGACAGTCGGCGATGGTCATGCCTCTCGCGCCGGGGCCGGGCGCGGCTGCCGGGTGGCGTCTCCTCGCAGTCTGGCCGAGGGGGTGAAATGTATTTACATTCATCACAGAAACGTTGGCTAGACTTCCCACCGCTGGTGGAACGCCGTCCTGTTTCGGGGGAGTTGGGACTACGTTGCGCATTCTTGTGGCTGAGGACGACGAGCACGTTGCAGACGCGCTGGCCGACGCACTGCGCCAACACGGCCACACCGTCTTGTGGAAGGCCGACGGCGGTGCAGCGGTGGAGGCTGCGGGGGAGACCGATTTCGTCCTGCTCGATCTGGGTCTTCCGGATCTCGACGGCTATGAGGTGTGCCGCCGGATCCGGGCCACATCGACGATCCCGATCATCGCGCTGACAGCGCGATCAGAGGAGATCGACCGGGTCATGCTCCTGCAAGCGGGCGCCGACGACTACGTCGTGAAGCCCTACGGCTTCCGCGAACTGCTGGCCCGGATCGAGGCGGTGATGCGGCGCACCACCCAAGCCGTCGTTCCCACAGCCTCTCCAGCGGGGGATCCTCCGCTGGAGATAGGAGCCCTCAGCATCGACATCCGGGTACGCAAGACCTCCGTGGCGGGCCGGCCACTGTCGCTGACTGCCAAGGAGTTCGACCTGCTAGCCCTTTTGGCAGCTGAACGCGGCGCGGTGCTCACCAGGGAGCACATCATCGAGCAGGTCTGGGACGAGAACTGGTTCGGCTCGACTCGGACCCTCGACGTCCACGTGGGGACCTTGCGAACCAAACTCGGCGACAAACGATGGATCGAGACCGTTCGTGGTGTCGGCTTCCGGCTGACCGACCCGCGCGGCTGAGGAAGGGTGACCTGTGCAGAAGAAGCTACTTCTCACCTACCTCACCGTCACCGCCGTCATCCTGCTGATGCTGGAGGTCCCTCTCGCCCTCAGCTACTCAATGAACGCCTACCACAAACTGGCCAACACGCAGGCACGCGACACCCGTGAACTGGCCGCCGAAGCCAGAGCGGTCTTGGAGGACGAGACTAGGGCGGCGGCCTTCGAAGAGCGACTGCGGCGTTTCGAAGCCAACCGTCAGACCACGGTCATCCTCGTCGATGTCAAGGGCAGAGTGGCCGCGGCATCGCACGCCGACGTCGACGGCACCGCCGCCGCGCTGCACTCATCACTGGCGCAGGCGTTGCAGGGCAGGAGCGCCGGCCCGTCCCAGCATGCCCGGCACGCCCTGTGGCCGGGGGACGTCATCATCGCCGAGCCCGTCCTCGAAGGCGACGATGTGATCGGCGCCCTGGGTTCCGTCGCCTCAGGCACGGCCGTACAACAGGATGTGGTCAGGCACGCCCTGCTGCTGCTCGGCGCAGCGGTCCTGGCGCTGGCCGCGGTCGGTTTGGCCAGCGTGCCGCTGTCCCGCTGGCTGTTACGGCCCATCCGACAGTTCGACCATACCGTGCGTTCCATCCTCGACGGTGCGTATGACGTGCGCGTCCGATGCGCAGGCGGCCCACCGGAAATGCAAGGACTGGTCGACGGGTTCAACCGGATGGCTGACCATCTCGTCACTCTGCTGGAGACGCAGCGGGCCTTCGTCGCCGACGCCTCCCACCAGATGCGCAACCCGCTGACCGCGTTGCGGCTGCGAGTCGAGACTCTCGAATCGGGAGTCCGGCCGGAGTCCAGGAAACGACTCCAGCAGGCGCTAGCGGAGATCGAACGTCTCTCCATGCTGCTGGATCAACTCCTGCGGCTGGCCCGGGCCGAAGGCCGGGACCAGTCCGTGACACCGGTGAACGTGGCGGAGGTCATCACGACCAGAGTGGACGCCTGGGAGCAGGCCGCGGCCCGCAAACGTGTCACATTGTTGGCGCCCGATCCGGACGGGACCGTCTCGGCGTGCGTGCCCGGCCATCTCGAGCAGATTCTCGACGTCCTCATCGACAACGCGATCCATGCGTCCGCCGCGAACGCGTCGATAACCGTACGTCACAAGGCTGCCGGGGCATATGCGCAGATCCAGGTGATCGACGAGGGCCCCGGCATGTCGGCGGAAGACTGCCAGCGCGCGCTCGGCCGGTTCTGGCGGGGCAGCAACTCCGCCAAACGGGAGGGATCCGGTCTGGGACTGGCGATCGCCGACACCCTCGCCAAGGCCAACGGCGGATCGCTACGCCTTCTGCCGGTGACCCCGCGTGGCACCGAGGCCCGGGTGGAGATGCCGCTCTGCCCCGGGACCGCTCCAGCGACCGAGGTCCGTGTGCTCGTGCCTGCGTGCCCTCGGGCTGCCGTGAACGGAAGATCGCCGGCCGAGCAACACACTGCCACCCTCCACGGGCAGCTTGCGGGTGCATCTGCGGCAACGCCGGCCGGTGAGAGGCAACCCGCCTGACCACAGCGGCACGGCGGGGCGGGCCGTCGTGCGGCACTCGATGAGGCCGCACATGCGTGTCGCCATGAACTCGTGTCGCCATGAACTCCGAGGGGCCGGCGGTGGCGCTCATCGCCGCCGACCGATCATCCTCGTGGGCAATGCCTCCTTCCCTGGCGGCCGGAGCCGTGCATCGAGCACATACCGCGGGCTCCCACTGTGCGCCGATGGACAACGAACCACCTGCGATTTGTTCCGCTACTCCTGCTCATCCTTCGGTTCCGTGGGCCGCTGGTCCGGCCCTTGTCGGGCTCTTGCCCCGCCCTTGACGTTCTGCTGCACATCCCCTGATCTGCGCCTCGATACGGTCGTTGACGTTCCGGCAACAAGTCGATACACGACACGCGGGGGATGAGGATGACGCTTCAGGCGCCAGACTTCACTCAATTCCAGCTCGATCGCTACTCACGCCAGCTGCGCCTGGACGGCTTCGGCCTGGAGGGCCAGCGCCGGCTCCGCGACGCCCACGTCGCCATCTCACGTGGCGGCGGCGTCGGAGGCACGGTCGCTTCGCACCTCGCCATGGCAGGCGTAGGCCGCCTCACCCTGGCACACGGAGGCGAGATCGTTCCCGAGTACCTCAACAGGATGCTGCTCGCCAACCCCCGGGACATCGGACGCCCGTGCGTGGACGCGTTCGCTGACAGCCTTGCCCGTATCAATCCCGATGTCGAGGTGACCACCTATCCGGAATACGTCACCGACGACAACGCCCTGCGGATCGTGCGCGACGCCGATCTCATCGCCGACGGCGCGCCGCTCTTCGAGGAGCGCTACGCCCTCAACAAGGCCGCGGTCGAACTGCGACGCCCGCTCGTCTCCGGGGCGATGTACGACACCGAGGGCTACATCACCACCGTGCTGCCCGGCCGCACGCCGTGCCTGTCGTGCATCTACCCGACCAAGCCACCGTACTGGACCGACATCAAGGTCTTCCCGGCCATGAGCCCGGGACCCGGACTCGTCGGCGCCGTCATGGCCATGGAGGTGATCAAGGTGCTCACCGGGTTCGCCGAACCGCTGAACAACCAACTGATGTTCTTCGACCTGCGTTCCAACATGACCCGCCTGCTCAAGGTGGCCCGCCGACCGGACTGCACCGTCTGTAGCCATCTCGACAACAACGACTGTTGAGGGAGAGCCTCATGCCGAAGATCTTCGTTCCCACCATCATGCGCAAACACACCGCGAACCAGTCCGCCGTCGAGGTGGCCGGCAGCACCGTCTCCGAGGCGATCGACAACCTCCTCGTCAGCTACCCCACGGTTGGCGAACTGCTGCGCGGCAGCGACGGCAGGCTGCGCGCGTACCTCAATGTCTTCGTCAACGGCGACGACATCCGCGGGCTCGACGGGGAACAGACCGGCCTGACCGAGAAGGACGAGGTCCTCGTTCTCCCCGCCATGGCCGGCGGCTGACCCTGATGGCACGACAGTGGCTCGCCAGGGCCGTCATTTGTGCCGCGACGGCTCTGGCGGTAACCGGATGCGGCAACGCACACGGCGCCGCACAGAGCGGACACGGACAGAAGACGGTCACCGTCTTCGCCGCATCATCGCTCAGCGGCGCCCTGGAAGAAGCGAAACGCGAATTCGCTGCGGTACACCCGGGACTGCATATTCGGCTCAACGTGGGCGGCTCCTCCACCCTGGTCACGCAGTTGAAAAACGGCGCCCCGGCAGACCTGTTCGCCTCCGCCGACGAACCGACCATGGACAAGGCGGTGGAGGCAGGCCTGACCGTCGGCTCCGTCCAGCACTTCGCCGGCAACGTTCTGAGCATCCTCGTCCAGAAGGGCAACCCCCATAAGATCAACGGGCTGGTGGACCTGAGCCGCGAGGATCTGACGGTCTCGCTGTGCGGGCCGCAGGTCCCCGCCGGGCGCTACGCACGGCAGGCACTGGAGCGAGCGAAGGTTCCCGTGCCCAGGGGCGGTGAGGAACTCGACGTCAAGCAGGTCGTCAGCCGCGTGACTCTCGGCGAGGCGGACGCCGGCATCGTCTACGCCACCGACGCCAAGTCGGTGGCCGGTAAGGCGGACGAGGTCACCATTGCCGACGATCAGAACATCGTCGCCCGCTACCCGGCGAGTGTCCTCAACACAGGGGACAACCCCGCCGGCGCCAAGATGTTCCTCGACTACCTGCTCTCCGCCGACGGCAAGAAGATCCTGCAGAAACACGGCTTCCAGGAGCCGCGATGACGGCCGCGGTATCCCACCCGGTCGCCACGCCGCCGCCACCGCGAGCCCGCCGCTCGCGGTGGCTGGCGGTGACGGTCACACTGCTCGGCGGCATGGGGCTGATGCTGTTCGCCGCCCCCCTGGCGTCCCTGCTCCTGCGTGTCCCGTGGGCTGAAGCCGCCTCACAGCTGTGGTCCCGGCAGGCTCGCGATGCCCTGCAGGTCTCCTTGCTGTGCTCGGTGTGCGCGACAGCGCTGTGCCTGATCCTGGGGCTTCCGGTGGCATGGATCCTGACGCGCACCCAACTGCCGGGCCGTTCGATCCTGCGCGCCATCACCACGCTTCCGGTGGTGCTCCCGCCGGTCGTCGGCGGCGTGGCGCTGCTGCTGGCGTTCGGGCGCGAGGGCGTCTTCGGGAGTTTCCTCGACGACGCGTTCGGCATCCGGCTCGCGTTCTCCACCTACGGCGTGATCCTCGCCGAGACGTTCGTGGCGATGCCCTTCCTCGTGCTGACGGTGTGCGGTGCGCTGCAGTCCGCGGACCGCCATCTGGAGGAAGCGGCCCGCACCCTCGGCGCGAGCCCGTGGACGGTGTTCCGGCGGATCACCCTGCCGCAGATCCGCCCCTCCCTGCTGTCGGGGGCGGTCCTGTGCTGGGCCCGCGCCCTGGGCGAGTTCGGCGCCACCATCACCTTCGCCGGCAACCTTCCGGGCACCACCCAGACCCTGCCGCTGGCGGTCTACGTAGCCCTGGAACAGAGCCCCGAAGCGGCGGTCGTCCTCAGCCTGCTGCTGGTGGCGGTGTCGTTGAGCATCCTGATCGGCCTGCGCAAACAGTGGGCCGGTGGGCTATGACCCTCTCCGCACAGATGCAGCTGGTGAACGGAACCTTCGGCCTCGACGTCGACATCGAGGTCGCCGACCGGGAGACCGTCGCCGTCCTCGGACCCAACGGAGCCGGCAAAAGCACCCTGCTGCGCGCCCTGGCCGGTCTGCACCGCCTCGACTCGGGGCGGCTCACCCTCAACGGCCGGGTGCTCGACGACCCCGCCGCCGGGTCGTTCGTGCCACCCGAATGCCGTCCCGTCGGCGTGGTCTTTCAGAACCTGCGCCTCTTCCCCAGCCTCAGCGCCGTCGACAACGTCGCTTTCGGGCTGCGCTGCCGGGGACTTGCCCGCCGGGAAGCGACCCGGCAGGCCGCTGCATGGCTGGACCGGGTCGGTCTGGCCGACCGTGCCGCCGCACGACCCGCCGAACTGTCCGGCGGTCAGGCACAGCGCGTCGCCATGGCCAGGGCCCTGGCGGTGGCGCCGGAGATGCTGCTGCTCGACGAGCCGCTGTCCGCGCTCGACGTCGGCATGCGCGCCGAGATGCGCCGCGATCTGCAACGGGCGCTGGAGTCCTTCCCCGGTGTACGCCTGGTGGTGACCCACGACCCCACCGAAGCCTTCACCCTCGGCGACCGGCTGATCATCCTGCAGGAGGGTCGCGTGGTGCAGACCGGAACCCCTGCCGAGGTGACCGCCCGCCCGCGCTCGCAGTACGTCGCCCAGTTCGTCGGCATCAACCTGCTGCGGGGCTGGGCCGAGCGCGGTCGGCTGACCGTGGAAGGCGGCTTCGAACTGGTAGTGCCCGAAACCGCGCACGGCGAGGTGTGGGCAGGCATCAGGCCCCGCTCGGTGGCCCTGCACCGCGAACGCCCCGACGGATCGCCGCGTAACACGTGGCCGTGCCGCATCGAGAGCCTCGACGTCGAACGCGAGGTGCTGCGCGTCGTCCTCGCGGGCAAACCGTCGCTGGTCGCCGAGGTGACGGCCGAGGCTTTCGCCGATCTCGCGCTGCGCATCGGAGACCGGGTCTGGGCCTCCCTGAAGGCCACCGAGATCGAGGTGTTCCCGGCATGACCGATCTGGACCGGTCCGCCCGACGCCGGGCAACCGCCGAAGTGTTCTGGGTCTTCCTGCGCATCGGCGCGTTGTCGTTCGGCGGCCCCGCAGCGACGACGGGACTGGTCCACAGCAAAGTCGTCCTCGGTCTGAAATGGATCGACAAACGCGACTTCCTCGACCTGGCTGGCATTGTCAGTGTGCTGCCCGGTCCGAACGCCGTGGAGATGGCCATGCACATCGGCCGCCACAGGGCCGGGCGGGCCGGCTTCGTGGCCGGCGGCGTGGCGTTCATCCTCCCCGGCGCCCTACTGGCCACGATCCTGGGCGCGTTGTATGTGCAGTACGGGACCACCCCGGCGGCCGCCTCGCTGCTGTACGGCATCAAACCTGTGGTCGTCGCGGTCACCGCCTGGACCGTCATACGGCTCGCCGGCTCCGCGAAACCCCGCCGCCCACGACGTGCCGTCCTCATGGCCGGCGTGGCCGTCGCGTACGTCATCGGGGTCGACGAACTGCTCCTGCTCGCCGTCGCGGGGGTGCTCGGGCTCGCCGCTCACCTGCGGCACACCGGCGTGCCGCACAAGCCGGGCGCCCTGACGCTCGCGTTGGCGGCGCCCATGGGCCAGCCCGACCTACCGTCGCTGGCCGGCGTGTTCCTCAAGGCCGGCGCGCTGCTGTTCGGCGGCGGGGCCGTGCTGCTGGCGCTGCTGCGCGGCGAGCTCGTGGTCGACCGTGGCTGGATCACCGAGTCCCAGCTGCTCGACGCCATCGCCGTGGGCCAGGTGACCCCGGGGCCGGTGCTCAACACGGCCACCTTCCTCGGCTACACACTCGGCGGGCTGCCGGGTGCGCTGATCGTCACGATCGTCGTGGTACTGCCGTCCTTCGTGCTGATGGCAGCGGCCGGCCCCCTGCTACGGCTCATCCGCTCCTACAGCTGGACCCGCGCCGTACTCGACGGCGTCACCCTCGGCGTGATCGGCGTGCTCGCCGGAGTCACGGTCGAGTTCGGCCGGACCGGGATCATCGATCCGCTCACCGCTGCCGTTGCCGCGGGCGCAGCCCTGATCCTGTGGCGCCGACCCCGGTCCGCCCTCGTCCTCGTCGCCGCCGGCGCCGCCTTCGGGTTGCTTCGGCTCCTGGCCCACCACTACATGTGAAGGAGGAATAGTGCCACGATTTACTCTGGTGTGGGCGGAGCTGACAGGCAGACCGATCCGCACCCTCACCGGCGCGGTCAGCCTTGCGATCGGACTCGCGCTCTTCCTAAGCCTCCAGGCGTACGGCAGCGGATACCGGCAAGCTGCCAGGGCTCCGCTGTCGGAGATCGGCACCGACATCGTCGCCCAGCGCGAAGGCGACCGGCCACAAGCGTTCGAAGGCGCTGTCTTCCCGCACTCCGCCGCGGTGATCACCGACGACCAGGCATCGTCCATCGCCGCCACCGACGGCGTCGAGGCGACCAGCCGAGCCCTGATCTTCTGGTCCTTCCAGGACGACGACCTGGTCGTCACGCTCGGCATGGACCCGGCGGAACGGATCGGGCCGGGCCGGCTGAGCGCCGGTCTCCGCGCCGGCCGGTTCCTGCAACCTCAAGACTCCGGAGTTGCCGTGCTCGACCTGAGCTATGCGGAGCAGAAGCAGATCAAGACCGGCGACACCTTCACCATCGCCGGGCAGGCGTTCACGGTGGTCGGCCTCGTCGACACCAGCCGAGCCGGCCAGATCGCCAACGCCAACGCCTACCTGCCTCTCGCCGACGCACAGAAGATCACCACATCTGCCGGAATCTCGGGCCCGACCGACGTCAACATGGTCTTCGTCACCGCCCAGCCCGCCAGCAGCGAAGCGGTCGCCCGTGAAGTCGCGGCCGCGCTCGGCAAGGACAGCCTCATCACCACGCCACAGTCGTTCGACGACGCCCTGGGCTCCACCTTCTCCCTGATCGACCGCTTCGGCCTGCTGGTCGGTATCGCCGCGCTGCTCGTCGCGGCGGCCGGGCTGGCACGCACGGTGAGCGCCAACCTCGCCGAACGGCGCCGTGACGTCGCCGTGATGCGGGCGGTGGGCTGGCCGCGCCGCGCCGTGACAACCCAGCTCACCGCGGAGACGGCGGCCATCACCACACTCGGCCTGGTACTTGGTGTCCTGGGCGCCGTGGCGGTGACCTGGGCCCTGAACACGACGACCGTCACCGTGCCGGTCCCCTGGGAACTCAGCCCCACCCCCCACTTCCTGGCGGGCGGAGCCCGGCAACTGTCCCTCACCGTCCCGATGAACGCCTCGCTGGACGTGTTCCTGATCGCCGCCGCCGCACTGGCCAGCCTGGTTGCGGCAACGCTGGTGAGCATTCTCGCCGCGAGGCGCGCCGCCGGCATCAAACCCATGGAGGCCTGGCGTGTCCAGTGAAGTCCTGAAAGCCGAGGGGATCCGCAAGTCCTTCGGCAAGGTCACCGCGGTGGCCGGCATCGACCTGACCATTCAGGCCGGCGAGTTCCTCGCGATCGTGGGCCGATCGGGATCGGGAAAGAGCACGCTTCTCAATCTCCTCGCCGGCCTCGACTCGCCCGACTCCGGCCGGATCAGCAGCCAGGGCCGCGTACTGCCCACCGGCGAGGACGACCTGGCCGACTGGCGCCGCGCGCACGTCGGTCTGGTCTTCCAGGCATTCCATCTGATCCCGACGCTGTCGGCGTTGGAGAACGTGGCCATCCCGCTCTACCCCCAGCGGATGAGCGACACCGCACGCCGGGAGCAGGCCCGCAAACGCCTGGAGCAGGTGGGCCTCGGCAACCGGACGACCCACCGACCCGGTCAACTCTCCGGCGGAGAGCAGCAGCGGGTCGCGATCGCGCGAGCGCTGGTCGGCGAACCGTCGCTGGTCCTCGCCGACGAACCCACGGGCAACCTCGACACTGCCACGGGCCAGGACATCCTCGACATGTTCCAGCGGCTGCGCCACGAGACCGGATTCGCGCTGGTCGTGGTCACCCACGACGAGAAGGTGGCCGCCGCAGCCGACCGGCAGATCAGACTTCAAGACGGAGTGGAGGTCGCATGACCAGGACACGGATTGCCGCGCTGGCGCTGAGCGCACTACTCGCCGCCGGCGGCTGCAGCTCGCCGGAGCAAGAGACCGCGGACCCCACCGCGGGTGTGGACGTCGACCTCGTCTACCTCAATCACCCCCCGGTGCAACCGGTCCTGCGGGACATCGACAAGGTCCTCGCCGGCTACCAGGAAAAGATCAGCGTCACCCGGTACGACGCCGACACCCCTGACGGGAGGAAGTTCGCCGACGAGCACCATCTGACCGGGCACGTTGCGATCGCCATCCTCATCGACGGTGAGGTGGCCTTCAAGGGATTCCCGGCCGGCGCGGCGCCCGTGCAGAGCGCCGAGGGTGACTGGGAGATCAAGGACCTCGACGCTGCTCTTCAGCAGCGGACGACGAACGGCTGACGGCGGTGAACCACTACGTTGGCTCGCAGTTACGCCACCGTCGGCGACGTGCCGCAGCGGTGGTGGCTGCGGTGGCCCTGGGTGCGGCACTGCTGATCGCCCTCACGTCTCTCGGCTCCGGTTTCCGTGAGGCCGCCCGTGCCCCGCTGGCCGGCATCGCCGCCGATCTCGTCATCACCCGCCCGGACGGCGGCATCCCTTCCGAGCAGACCGGACGCGGTGTACGCCAGCCGTTCGGCCTGTCCACCTTCGACACCGGCGAGATCGGGCAGATGAGCGCCGTGCCGGGCGTCGACACGGCCGTGGGCGCACTGCAGATCTGGGACTTCGGGCCCCGTTCGACCATCACCATCGCCGGAGTCGATCCCGGACAGCGGTCTGTCGGCCCGGGCCGGATCCTGGATCACAACCTGATCGCGGGCCGCTCCTTCCACCCCGGTGAGCAGCGCGTGGCCGTCCTCGACCGCCACTATGCCGCGTTCTATGACACCAAGGTGGGCCAGCAGGTCACAGTCGGCGGACGTGACTTCAGCGTGGTCGGCGTGGTAGAGGTCAAGGATTCAGCGCAGACCGCGGCCTCGAACATCTATCTCCCACTCGCTGACGCACAGCAACTGGCCGGCCTGGCCGCGAACCAGGTCAACCAGGTACACGTGCAGGTCGGCAACTCGGCCGACACCGAAGCCGTCACCGCAGGAATCACCGCGCGCGTCGGACAGGTCAGCGCCATCACCGCCGACAGCCTCGTACAGATCATGGGAGCAGTGGGACGCATCTCCGCCCGCTTCTCCACCATCGCGGCGATCATCGGCGGCATCGGCGGACTGGTTCTGAGCTGGACGGCACTACGCGGCCTGGTCTCCGAACGCACCCGTGAGATCGGACTACTCATGGCCGTCGGCTGGCGACGGTCCCACGTCGTCGCCGCCTTCCGCATCGAAGCCCTGATTCTCGGCCTTGTCGGTGCCGCCGTGGGCATCGCCCTCGGCATCGTCCTGGCCTGGCTGCTCTCCTACATCCCCGCCCCCGATCTCGTTGCCGCTCCACCCTCGATGTCCGGGCACAGCGACGCCGTACAGACCACTGACACCGGGTTGCCCGTCAGGGTCAGCCTCACCGCTGTGGGTGCGGCCGCGCTGGTGTCCCTGGCCGGAGCGACCGGCGCCGGATCCCTGGCAGCCCGCCGCGCAACCCGGCTCAAGCCCGCAAGGAGCCTCGTGTCTCTGTGAAGACGGCATTCCTCTATCGCTCGGCGCCGACCCCTGGCGCGGCCGGCAACGGACAAAGACCGCCGCGTCCGAGAAACCCGGACCATTCGATAGCCAGATGACCCGAGCAGGAACGCACCACGCAGGTACGCAAGCCGGCCGAGGCCACATGGCCACGGCCGAGCGGACGAGCACGGTCCCAGAGCGTCAATGGTTGTACCGCCGAACTAAATGGTTGTATAGTGGAACCATGACTGAGGTGGACGCGCTGGCGTTACAGAACCGGATCAGCGCTTTCGTGCGGGCGTTCGGTCTGCATCAGCCGGACCGCACGCCGTGCGGTGAGGTGGTCCCGGTCTCGGAGGTGCATGCGATGGCCGAGTTGGCCAACGACGGGGCGCTGACCCAGACGGAGCTGATGGGCCGGCTGCGGCTCGAGAAGAGCACGGTCAGCCGCCTGGTCGGGCAGCTGATCGGCCGCGGCTGGGTGCGGCGCGGCAAACGCCCCGGCGACGCCCGGCTGGTCTGGCTGGAGCTGACCGAGGCGGGCCGGGCGGCAGCCGGGCAACTCGCCGCGGCGCGGGCGGCCCGGTTCGCCGCTCTGCTGGACAACATCCCTACCGAGCAGCGCCCGGCAGTGGTCGACGCGCTCGCGCTACTGGTGCAGGCCGCCGCCGGACCCGTGGCGGTGCCGGTGGGCGTCGGGGCGGCAGACCTTGATCAGCGTGCCTTTCCCGCCGGGACCCCCTCATGAAGCCCGGCCCACCAGACACGGCTCCGATGCCCGCCGGTGAGGCGACGCCGACCGGCCGTCGGTACCGGATCGGTGCCCGGCCGACCGTGGCCGGGGTGGTCGGTGCCGTCCTCGGGCTGCTGCCTCACCTGGCACATCACATCGGCTGGTTCGCGGGTACCGCCCTGATCGCCGGAGCCGGTGGCACGGCCCTGTTCGCGGCGGTGGGACTGGCCGCAATGGCGCCGATGCTGTTGCGCCTGCACCGCCGGTTCAGGTGGTGGGGGCCTGGCATCGCGCTGGCCGGGTACGCGCTGATGTTCACCCTGTCATCCACGCTGATCGGCCCCGCCTTGCGCTCCGGAATGGGTGAACCGGCGCCGCACGCTCCGGCGCACACCGAGCACAGGCCGAGCCCGGGCAGTAGCGGACACGGCCACCAGCCGCGCTAGAAGCCGACCGCCCATGACGCCATGAACCAGGCGAGCCCGGCGATGACGGGCCCTCGGTGGTCCGGCCTGTCAGGCACGCGTTCCCTGGATCGCGCCGACGCTGCCCGTGTGGTCGCCGCCGAGCTACTGGTCCCGGGCTTGCGCCACACCACATCCCGGACGCGGCCGCTGCAAGCCGGCGGCGCCGGCGCGCCGTCCGCTGCCGAGTTGTCGTTGGTGCGCCGGTCGCACCCGGCGGGACTCTTGTGGTGCGGCCGCCATGTCGTGGATACCCCGTGGGGGTATAAGTACCGTCGATGGAAAGCGGCACTCGGCCGCTGGTTCCTTGTGAAGGAGAACAGTCATGACGACCCGGAACACCTACACCGTGACCGGCATGACCTGCTCGCACTGCGTCAACTCCGTCGACACCGAGATCCGGCAGATCCCCGGCGTGACCGACGTGCAGGTCGACCTGGCCTCCGGTGGGGTCACCATCACCAGCGATCAGCCCCTCGACGAGACCGCGGTCGCCGCGGCCATCGACGAGGCCGGATACGAACTCGTGCGGTCGTCATGAACACCCCCACCAAGCTGGGAGCCTTCGGCCTGGGGCTTGCGGTCGTCTTCACCGCAGCCCTCGGCCTCGGCCGCACCGTCGGCCCTACCACGACGCCCGCCGGCACAGCCGCCCACGACCAGCACAACGAACCCGCCCAGGACGCCGCCGTCGCGGCATTGCCAGCAGGGCTGCAGGTCACCCAGGACGGCTACCGGCTGCAGCCGATCAGCACCGATCTCGCTGTCGGCGAAGCCAAACCGTTCCAGTTCCGCATCCTCGGGCCCGACGACAAGCCGGTCACCGACTACACCATCAGCCACGACAAGGACCTGCACCTGATCGTCGTCCGGCGCGACCTGTCCGGCTTCCAGCACGTACACCCGGAGTTGGCGGCCGACGGCACCTGGTCGATTCCCCTCGCCGTCGCCGCACCCGGGCAGTACCGGGTGTTCGCGGATTTCCAGCCCGACGGCGGCGCCGACGGGCTGACCCTCGGCGCTGACGTCCCTGCCGCCGGCGACTACCAGCCCCGCCCGCTGCCGGTGGCCGAACGCACCACCACCGTCGACGGCTACACCGTCACCATCACCGGGGACCTCGTCCCGGGCGGCTCATCGCAGGTGACCCTGTCGGTGAGCAAGGACGGCACACCGGTCACCGACCTGCAGCCCTACCTCGGCGCCTACGGCCACCTCGTCGCCCTGCGCGACGCCGATCTGGCCTACGTGCACGTGCACCCCGACGGCGAACCCGGCGACGGCAGGACAGCCGCCGGACCCGACATCGTCTTCCACGCCGACGTCCCCTCCACCGGCAACTACCGGCTCTACCTCGACTTCCAGCACAACGGCACCGTGCGCACCGCGGAGTTCACCGCGAACGCCGGCACCCTGCTCCCCCAGGCCAGCGCACGCGCCGACATCCCGGCCCCGGCTGCCCCGTCGGCGGCGCCGAGCGCGTCGAAGCACGACGCTGACGGCCACACCCACGATTAAGGAGAAGCACTCATGGCGATCACGCGGCCGCTGCAAACCGCGCCGAACCGGATCGAATTGTCGATCGGCGGCATGACCTGCTCCTCCTGCGCGTCGCGGATCGAGAAGAAACTCAACCGCATGGACGGCGTCACCGCCACCGTCAACTACGCCACCGAGAAGGCATTCGTCGCCTACGACGACACGATCACCCCGGACGCTCTGATCACCACCGTCGAGACGACCGGCTACACGGCGGCCCTGCCGCCGCCGGCGTCCGCCGACGACCCGGACGCCTCGGCCGAACCCGTCGACGAACTGAGGGCGGTGCGGACCCGACTGTTCACGGCGATCGCGCTCAGCGTCCCGGTCATCGCGCTCGCGATGGTGCCGGCCTGGCAGTTCACCTACTGGCAGTGGGCGTCACTGACGCTGGCCGCACCGGTCGTCGTCTACGCCGGCCTGCCCTTCCACAAGGCAGCCTGGACCAACCTGCGGCACGGCGCCGCAAGCATGGACACCCTCGTCTCGCTCGGCACTCTGGCCGCGTTCGGCTGGTCATTGTGGGCCCTGTTCTTCGGCACCGCCGGTGAGCCGGGCATGACGCACCCGTTCAGCCTCGACATCGGCGGCACCGACGGCGCCGGCAACATCTACCTGGAAGCCGCCGCCGGGGTGACCACGTTCCTGCTGGCCGGCCGCTACTTCGAGGCCCGCTCCAAGCGGCGGGCCGGCGCTGCCCTGCGCGCGCTGCTGGAAATGGGCGCCAAGGACGTCATCGTGCTGCGCAACGGCACTGAGGTCCGCATCTCGGTCGGGCAGTTGGCCGAAGGCGACCAGTTCCTGGTCCGGCCAGGTGAGAAGATCGCCACCGATGGCGTCGTCGAGGACGGCACCTCCGCCGTCGACACGAGCATGCTCACTGGCGAATCCGTGCCCGTCGAGGTCGGCCCCGGCGACACCGTGGTCGGTGCCACCGTCAACGCCGGCGGCCGGCTGATCGTGCGGGCCACCCGCATCGGCGCCGACACCCAGCTGGCGCAGATGGCCAAACTGGTCGAGCAGGCCCAAACCGGCAAGGCCGCCGCCCAGCGGTTGGCCGACCGCATCTCCGGGGTGTTCGTGCCGATCGTCATCACTCTCGCCGTCGCGACGCTCGGCTGGTGGGTCGGCACCGGCAACGGCTGGACAGCCGCGTTCACCGCCGCCGTCGCTGTGCTGATCATCGCTTGCCCCTGCGCTCTCGGCCTGGCCACGCCCACCGCGCTGCTGGTCGGCACCGGCCGCGGCGCCCAGCTCGGCATCCTGATCAAAGGCCCGGAGGTCCTCGAATCCACCCGCCGCGTGGACACGATCGTGCTGGACAAGACCGGCACCGTCACCACCGGCCGGATGACCCTCGCCGCCACCCTCGCTACCGAGGGGGAGGACCAGAACGAGCTGCTGAGGCTGACCGCCGCTGTGGAAGCCGCCTCCGAGCACCCGATCGCCCAGGCCATCGCTCGTGCCGGCGCCGACCGAGGCCCATTGCCCCCGGTAACCGGATTCACGAACCTGGAAGGGCTCGGCGTCACCGGCACCGTCGACGACCACGACGTGCTCGTCGGCCGGCCGCTGCTGCTGCGCGAGCACGGCTATACGCTCACCGCCGGCATCGAGCAGGCGCTCAAGGCTGCGCAGGAGTCGGGCCAGACCGCGGTGGTCGCCGGCTGGGACGGTCAGGCTCGCGGGATCCTCGCCGTTGCGGACGCAGTCAAGCCGACCAGCCGGGAGGCGATCACCGCCCTGCGTGGTCTCGGCCTGACTCCGGTGCTGCTCACTGGCGACAACGAGAACGTCGCCCGGGCGGTGGCCGCCGAGGTCGGTATCGACGAGGTGATCGCCGACGTGCTGCCCGCCGGCAAGGTCGACGTTGTCAAACGACTGCAAGATCGGGGCAGGGTCGTTGCGATGGCCGGCGACGGGGTCAACGACGCCGCGGCCCTAGCCCAGGCCGACCTCGGTCTGGCCATGGGCACCGGCACCGACGTAGCCATCGAAGCCTCCGACCTGACCCTGGTCCGCGGTGACCTGCGTGCCGCCGTCGACGCCATCCGGCTGTCGCGGCGCACGCTGGGGATCATCAAGAGCAACCTGTTCTGGGCGTTCGCCTACAACGTCGCCGCTCTGCCCCTGGCTGCGGCAGGCCTGCTCAACCCAATGATCGCCGGCGCGGCGATGGCGTTCAGCTCGGTGTTCGTCGTCGGCAACAGCCTGCGACTGCGCCGCTTCACCAGCATCACCCCGCACTAGCCGCACGCACATCGGCGCCGCCCTGCCGGCAAAACACCTGGCAGAGCGACGCCGTGTCATACCGGCTACACAACGCCGCGCCGCCGTTGAAGCTACGACCCGGGGCACCGTCCGAGCAGCAGACCGCGCGGGAACACGACCGCAAACGCCAGTCCTCGCCACGGATCGCGGTCGAGCACACCATCGCGGAGCTGAAATGGTGGCGCGTCCTGCAACGCTTCACCGGCCGCCGCGAGTTACTCCCCGAGACCATCAACGCCATCGCCGGCCTCGTCTCGGACAAATCCGCTGGCCTCACCTGGTGAAACGCCCACGACAGTCTGATCATGCGCTACCAACGCAGGTACGATAGGCCGAAGCCCGGTTCCTTGGGGTGTGCTCAGGGGGCCGGGCTTCACTGCGTCTTGAGCCAGCACCACTTGGTACGACGGCACAAGTCCGGAACGTTGACCTCAGGCACTGCACCAACAGCGCCGTCCTTTGAGTCCACGGGCGCAAGGTCGGCAACCGTTACCTGAAGCGGCTGGCTCATCCGCAGCGTCGTTCCCGCCTTCGGCTGCTGAGCGACGATCGTTCCCGCCTCCTCGCCGGCCTTCGGCTTGCGCCAAGACGCGTCCAAGTAGAAGTACGCAGCCTCAAGGTCGCCTGACGCGACGTCATCCCAGCGCACCCCGATCAAGTCAGGCATCGGCTTCGCGAAGAAGCTGACTTCCGCCTTCGTCGCCTCCAGGATCTTCGCGGTGCTGCCGGAAGAGGCCCGCGCGCCAGCGGCCGGCGTGGTGCTCAGGACCACGGCGTCGCTCGTCCAGTCGCTCACCCCGATCGGCGTCGCAGCGTTTGCCGAGAGCCCTACCGCCTTGAGTTGGGCCTGGACGGTGTCCATGGTGTCGCCAACGAGATCAGGGACGGCCACCATGCCGTCTGAGGTTGTCTCTGCGGCCCGGTCTGGCTCTGGGGGTACCCGCGCGACACCCTGCAAGGACGACGAGTGCTGTAGCGACGAGAGCGATGCCCATCCATGAGCGCGTCATAGCTGGCGACGTCATCTTCTGCCCGCCACAGTCTGCCAAGCAGAGGGGATGATCTAAGGAGTGGACCGCTTCTGATGGCTTCAAGGCAGCGATCGACACCAGACAGGATGCCTAGACACAAGCGGCGAACGCCGATCCGCCGGTCACCCGGAGCACTTCCCGTCGCGACCCGCCGCCGCGACCGTCCCCCGTCGTCACACCACTCACGTCTTCGTCTCCCGTTGTCCATTGAAGCGCATGGATCTCGCACGTAGGACGGTGCACCCGGAAGATCAATGGACGCCAGTGTCGGAACGATTACAGCGCCGGGCCCGGCGCGGGATCGGGCTCAGCCGTCCTGGGTGGTCGCGCGGGTGAGATTGCCCTCGATGCGCTCGAGGACGCGGAGGGTTTCGGTGCGTTCGGCGGCGCTCAGGTCGCCGAGGGTCTTGTCCTCGAGCTCGGTCCATATGTTCTCGACCTCGCGGCGCAGGGCGAGGCTCGCGGCGGTGGGCTCGATATAGCTGGCGCGCTTGTCGTTGGCGCACGGGCAGCGGCGCACGAAGCCCGCGTGCTCCAGGCGCTGGATGGTGCGGGTCATGGTGGCCGCGTCCGAGTCGAGCAGGCGCACGAGGTCGGCCTGGCGCTGGGGGCCGCGCTCCCAGAGCTGCATCATGACCAGCTCCTGCCCGGGGTGCAGACCCACCCGCCGCAGGAGCTGCCCGACGTACATCCGGTGCAGCCGGGCGACGCGGAAGATCGCGTGACTGACCGGGCCGCCCCGGGCGCAGGCCGGGACCGCCGCACCACCCGCGAGATCCGGATCGGGACAGGCTGACACTTGCTCTCCTCGGCGGCCTGAAACATTGTGCAAGCAGTTATTACGGTGCCGCCATTCTACCGTACGGACATATTCCCAGTTCATAGCCGTGAGTGACGTGGATTACGGAGCGTTCCCCGCGCCCCACTTCGCTGGTTTACTTGTTCGGACAGGTACTTCACGGGACGGGACTGATCATGACCACAGCATTCGACTCGCACGAGCTGGGCGGCAAGCGCCTGGCCAACCGCATCGCGATGGCCCCCATGACGCGGAGCCGCGCCTACGGCCCCGGCGCGACACCGACGGACCTGATGGCCACGTACTACGCGCAGCGCGCCGGCGCGGGTTTGATCATCACCGAGGGGGTCCAGCCGTCGGTCGCGGGGCAGGGCTACCCCAACACCCCCGGCCTGCACTCGGACGGGCAGGTCGCCGCCTGGCGCAAGGTGACCGACGCCGTGCACGCCGAGGGTGGCGTGATCTTCGCTCAGCTCATGCACGCGGGACGCATCAGTCACCCCACCGTGCTGCCGGACGACCTGATCCCCGTCGGGCCGTCCGCGGTCGCCCCCGCCGGCCAGATCTTCACCCAGCAGGGGCCGCAGGACTTCACCACGCCGAAGGAGCTGACCGAGCAGGAGATCACGGAGACGATCCGCGACTTCGCGACGGCGGCTCGCCACGCGATCGCCGCCGGGTTCGACGGCGTCGAGATCCACGGCGCCAACGGCTACCTGGTCCACCAGTTCCTGTCGGCCAACGCCAACCGGCGCACCGACGCCTGGGGTGGCACCGTCGAGGGTCGCATCCGATTCGGCGCCGAGGTTGCGGCCGCCGTCGCCGAGGCCATCGGCGGGGAACGGGTCGGCTTCCGCATCTCGCCGAGCAACCCGTACAACGACATCGTCGAGGAGGACACGGACGCCGTCTACGCCGCGCTGGTCGACCGGCTTGCTCCGCTGGGCCTGGCCTACCTGCACCTGGTCGAGAGTTCCGACCGCGATCTGACGCGCCGGCTGCGCAAGGAATGGCCTACCACGTTCATCCTCAACCCCTTCACCCTTCCGGCGGTGACCGGGCCCGAGGCGCTGGAGCTGATCGAGGACGGCACAGCGGACCTCATCGCCTTCGGCGCCCTCTTCCTGGCCAACCCCGATCTTCCCGTACGCCTCGCCGCCGGCGGCCCGTTCAACACTCCCGACCCGGCCGCCTTCTTCGGCGGCGACCACCGCGGTTACACCGACTATCCGGCCCTAGCCTGACCCGTCCGCAGCGCACGCCCGCTAGATCCGGGGGCGTGCGCCGCGGGGCAGTGTCGGGGAAGGCGACAGGTGGGCGCGCTCGCCCTGGGCGCCGAAGAGGGTGAGCAGCTCTGCGGGCTGCGCACCGCCGCGCACACGCTCGTCCCCGGCGGGCTGCTGCTGATCGTCGACCACGGCTCAGCCGCGCCCTGGTCATGGAATCAAGACCCCGACGCGCACTACCCCACACCGAAGAAGTCGCCGCCGGACTCGGGCTCGACTCTGCACAGTGGCCGGTGCTGGGCGCCGACATGCCACGCCGCCGTGCCGCCGGACCCGGCGGACGGATCGCCACCGTCACCGACAACGTCCTGCCCATCCAGCGCCGCGACGGGAGGTCCACCGGCCGCTGACGACCATCTCGACGCCCGCGGGAGGCGGCGCAGCGCTCCGGATCCGGGCGCTGCGCCGCCTCCCGCGTCCGCGCTTCTCAGGCGACGCCGCCATTCACTACGGCCAATCCAGGGAATCCTCGGATTGGTAAACCGAATGCGCAAGCGTACGCGACAAACCCGGCCCCAAGACGCACCCCCTCGGCGCAATGGCCCCGCCGCGCCGGTGTAAGTTCCTTCCGCATAGATAGGGAGGTATCGATGGCAAAGGGCCTCGGTAGATTGTCTGTCATCTTTGTAACCGGAATTGGTCTCGCCATGTCGGGCGCGGTTCCCGCGCTCGCCACCGAGTCCGATCCGCGGACGCCGGCTCCGGCGGTGAGCGCGACTCAGCGGCCGATCGCCGAAGTGCAGCCCGCGGAAAGGTCTCTGGCGAATGCCAACGCGGCCACCGCCGTGGAACTGGCGCCCCTGGCACCGGCCCTGCCCCCGGGAGTCAGCACCAAGACCTGGTCGGTGCCGGCATTCATCGAGCTCTTCGAGAACAAGTACGGCCGGCCGATGACCGAGACCGAGAAGCAGGCCCTGGCCAGGGGATGCATCGGCGTCACCACCGTCAACCTGGAACGCGGGAACATCAACCCGCCGCTCGGTATGTCGTTCGGCACGTTCCCCACCGCCCGCAACGTGCAGGATGCCATCAACGACATCCTGGCCACCAATCCGACCAGTTCCCAGTTCGTCAGCGCCGTCGAGCAGCACCCCCTGCTGAGCCAGATCGACAATGTCACGCGCTCGTTGCCCAGCGGCCCGACTTCGCAGTGGACGGCCGTCATTTTCTCGAAGCGCTTCTACTCCAAGCAGAACCCGTCGTGGACGGATGAGCAGGCCGAACGCGCGTTTCGTCCGGACCCGGTGACCGACCAGGTGGATATGACGGAATATCGCTACGTGGCCAAGCCGGGATATGTCAATTTCGACTATGGCTGGCTGGACGAAGGCACCGGGAACTGGTGGCACGCAAACCACGCCGAGCCGGGAATGAAGGTTTACCAGAGCACCCTGAGGCACTACTCCCGCCCGCTGCTGGATTTCGACCGCCAGGTCTTCTCGGTGACGTTCGCACGAGTTCACCCGTGACGATCGACCACCTCGTGGGCCGGCGCGTGACGTTGCGCGGCATCGCCGGCGACGCCGCAGGCGGCGCGGTGCTCCTGGTGAGCGAGGGCACACCGGTCTACGTCGAGGGCATGTCCGGCTGGGACGCGCTGGCCGGCAGCACCATCGAGATCACCGGCGAGCTCGAGCGAGCGGAGATCGCCCCGCTGCTCCCGGCGCAGGGCGAGCTGGCGAGTCACGGCGCTCCAGGACGCCAGTACGTCCTGCGGAACCCCACGCAGCCGCGCCCGCAACCCGGAGGATAGGCCCCGGGCACAGGCACCACCGTCGAGGGCGTCAACCCGGCTCGGGTTGACGCCCTCGACGCGCGGCGCTCTCCGGCGGACCCACCGAACGGCCGGCCGGTCACGCCGACTCGGCCACCGCGCCGTCGTCACCACGGGCGCCCGCGAGCTCCACTCGACTCGGTCTCGTCCTGGTCGGTAGGAACGTCCGTCGGCCGTCCGGTGCGCGTATCGCCGGCAACCGTCCTGCAACCGTCGCGCTCCCTGCCGCGCACCGTAGGCCCGCTCTGCTTGGTCATCCCGCGTCGGCGGTCGCGGGGATGAGCGGAGGGACGCCACGTGCACATGCCGGACCCGCGACCGAGGAGCGGCCGCGAAGCCGACGCGCTGGCCATCGCCCCCTGCTTCGCCTGCTCCGGGCCGTGGATCGCCGGCGACCCGCGCTCGTACCGGCCCGGCTCCCCTGCCATCGCGGCGCAGGTCAAGGCCGGCGGCGTCGACAAGCTCCTGCAGATGTGCGACCGCGACATCGACGCCGCGGTCCGTGACCGGATCAGCGCGAACGAGGCCGTCGCCGACCGGTACGGACTGGCACTGGTGGCCAACGAAGCCGCCTGGACCTCGTATCTGCAGGTCAGCACGAACAGCGGCAGGAGCCCGAGGAGCGCCACCGCCACGTTCACCTGGAAGCCGTAGAGCCGTAGAGCCCCCTTTCTGCCTGGAGTGATACATGTTCCGTCCGTCCCGGTCCGCTCTCCTGATGGCCACCGTGACGCTGGCCGCCGGCCTCGTCGCCACCCCCGGAGCCGCATACGCCGCCGACACCACCACCACCACCACCACCACGCTGTCCGGTGTCGAGATGGCCGCGGCGCTCAAGACGGTGGCCACCACGTCGACGGCCGCGGCGGAGGGCGGCTGGAAGGCCACCATGTCCGCCGTCCGCGGCCCGGCGACGATCTCCACCTCGTACGTCGTCGATCCTGGCCGCGGGATCGTGGTGGACCAGTCGGACTTCGGCTCCGGCCCCACCACCGAGTACGCCGCCGCCGGCAAGGGCAAGTACACCTACATGGCCTTCTCCAAGAACTTCCGGGCCGTGGTGAGGATGATGGGCCGTCCGACGGTCCGGCACATGTTCCAGCCCCAACCGACGCTGAAGCTGGAGGACCACGTCGAGGCGACCGGTCCGACATTCGCCAAGGTGCTGACCGAGGACGTCGCCTACGCGGGCACGAAGACCGTGCACGACAACGGATCCGCCGACTACAAGTACAGCGACGATGACGGCACCACCTTCACCATGCAGGTCGGCCCGGCGGGGACGCTGGCCGAGGTCCTGGTCGGCTCCGACGGCCTCTCCGTGACACTGACCTATGCCTACGGCGTGCCGCAGGCGACGCTGCCGACGGCGATCAGCGAGAAGGTGTGGGACCAGGGTATGGCCTATCTGGCCATGCGGGCCGCCGTGAAGCATGTCGCGTCCGAGGCCGCGGCGGATACAAGCCGGACGGCACAGGGCCGTACGGTGAAGGTGGCGGCCCTACGCAAGATCGTCCGCTCCTGGGCGACCGCGACCAACAACAACAACCGCGCCGGCCTGAAGATGATCAAGGTGAAGGACATCAGCCGCGGCGTGCGGGTGTACGCGACGAACCCGTGGACCCACGAGACCGTCTCGTACACGGTCAAGGCCTCCGGCAGGAAGGCCGTCGTCAAGAGCGGCTGACTAACGTCGGTCAGCGAAGGAAGGCGCTGATCCCGGCGCGATCAGCGCCCACTCATGGTGATGAACGTCGATGCGTTGTAGCGTCTACCACCAAGTAACGCCGGTGAGCGAACAAAGTGGCAGGACGGCCTGTGACACAGCTTCGTGACGCGCAGAAGGGCACGAGGCAGTCGCTTCGGGCGCGTAACGACGTGCTGGTGCTGCAGGCGGTCGCGGCCGGCGAAGGGGAGCTCGCGCGCATCGACATCGCCCTGCGGACGGGGCTGCCGGCGGCGACGGTCTCGGCCATCGTGGACACGCTGCTGAAGCGGCGGCTCGTTCGTCAGGTGGGCCCGGGCGGCTCCCGGGGCGGCAAGCCGCGGATGCTGCTCGCGCTCAGCGACCATCACCAGTTCATCGGCGTCCACGTCGGTGGCTCGACGATCGCCGCGAGCCGGTTGACCCTGTCCGGCCGCACTGTGCAATCCGTGGACGACGTGCCTCATCACGGATCCGACGTGGTGGCCGCGGTCGGTGCCGCGGTCCGGCGCCTGTCGGGTCCGCGGGACGGGGTGGTCACCAGCGTCGGGGTGGCGCTGCCCGGCATCATCGACGGCGACGGCGTCATCCGGGAGGCCGTCAACTACGGCTGGCGGATGGTGCCGTTCGCGCGCCGGCTCTCCGCTGGATGCGGCGGAGCGTCCGTGCATGTCGTCAACGACGCCAACGCGGTGGCGCTGTCGGAGTTCGCGCTGTCCAGCCAGCCGGCGGCGACCGTGGCCCTGGTCTGGATCGGCACCGGCATCGGCGCGGGCATCGTCCTGGATGGGCGGCTCTACACCGGGCCGGAGTTCCGGGCCGGCGAGATCGGTCATGTCGACACCGGCCTGTCGCTGCGGTGCCGATGTGGCCGGGTCGGCTGCCTGGAGACGGTGTCCAGCCTGCCGAGCATGGTGGGTGACGCCTCCGGCGACGTGATCGCGCGGTACCTCGACGGCGACGACGACGCCGCGGTCCGCGGGTTGCGCGAGCGGGTCGGGCGCGCCGCGCGGGAGCTGGCCCGGTTGCTGTCCCTGCTGGCGGCCAGCCTCGACGTCACCGAGTTCGTGGTCGGCGGGCCGGTCGCCGGTCATCCGCTCGGCCCACCGCTGCTGCGGGCGGTCAACGACACGCTCGCGGTCCGCCCGATGCCGGGCTTCCCGGCCGTACGGCTGCGGTTCTCCACGCTGGGCGAGCGCAGCCCGGTGCTGGGCGCCGCCGCCCACGCCATCCGTCAGGAACTCGGCGTCATGCTCACGATGCCCGCCGGCGCCGGGTCACACACCACCACCACGGGGACCCCCTGACAGCGCGCCCTCCCTGACAGCGCCCCCTGACAGCGCACCTCGGTGATTGGAGCAGCAATGCGTCATCGAACCGTCGCCCTGCCCGCCCTGCTCGCGTCGGCGCTGATCGGCGTCGTCATCGCGGACTCTCCCGCCGACGCCGGCGTACCGGCGAACCGCACGATGATCCCCACCCTTCGCGAGTGGACCGCCGGCGCCGGCTCGTACACCTTCGGCGCCGCAACCCGCATCCTCGTGGACGCCACCAGCCGACCGTCCGGCGTGACCTTCGCCGCGGACCTGCGCGACCTCACCGGGCGCACAGTTCCGGTGGTGACCGGCGCCACCGCCCGGACGGGCGACATCCGGCTGTCCGGCGGCTCGACCGACACGCAACTCGGCACGGAAGGCTACCGCCTCACGGTCGGCGCATCGATCACAGTGGATGCGCGTACCGACACCGGCGCCTTCTACGGCACCCGCTCCCTGCTGCAGCTCATCAAGCAGTCCCCGACGATCCCCGCCGGCACCGGACGGGACTGGCCGAGCAAGGCCGAGCGGGGCCTGATGGTCGACAACGGCCGCAAGTTCTTCACCGCCCAGTGGCTGCGCAACCACGTCAAGGATCTGGCCTACCTCAAGCTGAACTATCTCCACCTGCACTTCTCCGACAACCTGGGATTCCGGATCGAGTCCAGCAGCCACCCGGAGATCGTCTCGGCACAGCGGCTCACGAAGCGGGAACTGGCCGACCTGATCTCGCTCGCGGCGCAGTACCACGTGACGATCGTGCCCGAGATCGACTTCCCCGGGCACATGGACACCATCCTGGCCGCGCATCCCGATCTCAAGCTCGTCAGCGGCAGCGGCACGGTCAACCACGGCTTCATCGACCTCGCGAACGAGCGGTCGTACACGCTGATGCGTGATCTGATCGACGAATACCTGCCGCTGTTCCCCGGGCCGTTCTGGCACCTCGGTGCCGATGAGTACGTGACGAACTACAGCGCCTACCCGCAACTGCTGACGTACGCCCGCGCCCACTACGGCCCCACGGCGACGGCGAAGGACACGTACTACGGGTTCATCAACTGGGCGAACGCCATCGTGCGGGCCGGCGGCAAGACGATGCGGATGTGGAACGACGGAATCAGGTCCGGCGACGGTACCGTCACCCCGGCGCCCACCATCGTCGTCGACCACTGGACGAACTCCGGCCTGACCCCGCAGCAGTTGGCCGGCCGGGGACATCAGCTCATGAACAGCGCGTACCACCCGACCTATTACGTGCTCGGCGGCCCCAAACCCGACGTCACCTTCCTGTACGAGGCCTGGAACCCCGACCTGTTCGAGGGCGGCACCACGATCACCGACCCGACCCGCAACTCCGGCGCGGCGATCCACGTGTGGTGCGACTCCCCGAACGCCGAGACCGAGGAGCAGATCGCCGCCGGGATCCGTGACTCCCTGCGGGGTCTGGCCCAGCAGACCTGGGGCACACCGAAGGCGGTGGCCACGTACGCCGCCTTCCGATCGATGATCGTCACAATCGGCCGCGCGCCGGGCTATCCGACGGCCGGCCTGCCCGGCGACCTCGCCGCGGGCAAGCCGACCAGGGCCTCCAGTGTCGAGACCCCGGCCTTCCCGGCCGCGTACGCGACGGACGGCGAGGCCGCCACCCGCTGGTCGAGTGCGTACACCGACGCCGAATGGCTACAGGTCGACCTGGGCGCCGCCCAGAGCATCCGCCGGGTGATCCTCCGGTGGGAGACCGCGTACGGCAGGGCGTACCGGCTGCAGACCTCCGACGACGGCAGCACCTGGACGACCGTCCATGCCACGTCCAGCGGCGACGGCGGCGTGGACGACGTCACCGGTCTGACCGCCCACGGCCGCTACCTCCGCATGCAGGGTGTCGCCCGGGGCACGGGCTGGGGCTACTCGCTGTGGGCGCTCGAGGCGTACGCCTGATCCGCTCCCCAGTAGCCCGACGCGCTAACCGCCGCGGACGGCGGCGTTGCCGGCGCGGTGGCGTGCCGTTGATGCGCGGCCGCGAGGTCGACGTACGAGACGGCGTTGGCGGTGATGTCCTCCCGCTCGGCGGGCGTGAGCTCGCGGCGGACCTTTCCGGGCACGCCGGCGACCAGCACGCCGGCGGGGATGTCGGCGTCCTGGCTCACGAGCGCGCCGGCGGCGATGAGGACGCCGTTGCCGATCCGGGCGCCGTTGAGGACGGTGGCGCCCATTCCGATCAGCACGTCGTCGCCGATGGTGCAGCCGTGCAGGGTGGCGTTGTGGCCCACGGAGACCCGGCTTCCCAGGACCAGGGGGAAGCCGGGATCGGCGTGCAGGACACAGCCGTCCTGGACGTTGGATTGCTCACCGACCGTGATGCTCTCGCAGTCGGCCCGGATCACGGCGCCGTACCACAGGCTGCTCTGCTCGCCCATCCGGACGCGGCCGATGAGCGTGGCGGTGGGTGCCGTCCACGCGGTGGGCGCGACCCAGGGAGTGTGTCCGTCGAACGCGATTCTCATGCCTGTCCCGTCTCTGTCGATCACTGGCGCACGGGGTCGACGACCACGCCGGGGTTGAGGATTCCGGCCGGGTCAAGGGCCGCCTTGCCCGCCTGGAGTGCGGAAGCGAACAGGTCGGGGCGCTGCCGGTCGTACCAGGGCCGATGGTCGCGACCCACCGCGTGATGGTGGGTGATGGTGGCGCCGCCGGCGATCAGCGCATCGGAGACCGCGATCTTGATCTCATCCCACTGCTCCACGGTCCTGCCCCACTGCCCCGCGGCGTAGATCCCGAAGTACGGCGCGGGGCCGTCGGGGTAGACGTGGGTGAAGCGGCAGGTCACGACGCCGACGGCGCCGACCTGGTCCATGGCGTCCTGTGCCGCGACGTTGACCGCCGCGCGCAGGGCGTCGAACCGGTCCCACGTACACGCGGTCTCGAAGGTCTCCACGATCATGCCCTGGGCGGCGAGGGCGTCCCGCTGGTACGGCATCCGCAGGAAGGAGGAGCGCCAGGTGTCGGCGGCTGCCGTGCGAGCGTCCTGGTCGGCGGCGTCGGTGTACCGCGCCGGCTCGAACAGGACCCCGCCGTGGTCACGGCACAGCTCCAGCGTCCGCTCCATCCACGCGGTGACCGGATGGTCGGCGGACTCGAACCCGAGCACCAGGACGGAGGCCGCCGCGCCCGCGTTGATCATCGCCTCCATCGGGTCCAGGAGCCGGCAGTTGGCCGGGTGGAGCCCGGACTGGGACAACGCGCGCACCGCCTGCACGCCGGCATCGTAGTCGGCGAAGCTCACCGACGCGCCGGCCCGCCATCGGGGCCGCTCCTGGAGCCGTACCCAGGCCTGGGTGATGACGCCGAGCGACCCCTCGGAGCCGAGGAACATCCGGTCAGGGGAAGGGCCGGCACCCGAACCCGGAAGCCGGCGCGTCTCGACGACGCCGGAGGGGGTGACGACCCGCAGGGACTCGGTGAGGTCGTCGATGTGGGTGAGCTGGGTGGCGAAGTGGCCACCGGCCCGGGTGGCCAGCCAGCCGCCGAGGCTGGAGAACTCGAAGGACTGGGGGAAGAACCGCAGGGTGTAGCCCCGGGGCCGGAGCTGCTCCTCCAGGTGCGGGCCCAGAACCCCGGCCTGGACGAGCGCGGCCCTGCTCACCGGGTCGATCTCCAGGACCCGGTTCATCGAGGTCAGGTCGAGGCTGACCACCCCGGCGTACTCGTCACCCACCCGGGGCTCGACGCCTCCCACCACCGAGGTGCCCCCGCCGAAGGGGATGACCGCGAGGTTCGCGTCGGTGCACCACTCCAGCACCTGGACGACCTGCTCTTCCGAGGACGGGCGCAGGACGAGGTCGGGCACGTGGGGCAGCTTGCCCAGCAGCGCCCTGACCACGTCGCGAAACGCCTGCCCGTGACTGTGCGCCAGCCGGTCGCGGGCGTCCTGCGAGGCGATCGGCGCGATGGCCCGCGGCGCGTGGATCCGGCCGGCCCCCACGCCGAACGACTCGACCGGCGGCGCTTCGTGCACGGTCAGGTCCGCGCCCGGCAGCATCGTCGCGGTGCGGCGGGTGAGCTCCGCACGCTCCGGGCCGGCCACCGCGTCCTCGACGTGTCCCCATCCCCACCACGAACGCGTCTTGCCGCCCACGGCCGCACCACCTATCTGAACGCAGGGTAAGTTACTTAGTGGTCACTTTGACAGAGGGTGGAGTCATGGGCAAGCAGAACCTCACGCGCGCGGTGGGCACCAAGGGCATGCCCCGCAAGGAACGGGAACAGTTGATCCTGGACGCGGCGGCGGAGGAGTTCGCCGGCAAGGGCTACGCGCGCGGGTCGACCGCGGAGGTCGCGGCGCGGGCCGGGATCACCAAACCCCTGATCTACGAGTACTTCAAGTCCAGAGACGGCCTCTACCTCAGTTGTGTCGACCGTGCGGGCTCCCGCCTGGTCGCCGCCGTGCAGGCCGCCCAGGAGGGACCGTGGGACATCACCCGCGCCGCACGCACTCTCGAGGCCATCTTCCGGGCCCTCGAGTCACGCGTGCACGACTGGGCGCTCATCTACGACTCGACCCTGCCGGCCGAGGGCCCGCTCCACGACGCAGCCACCGGATACCGGCGGGAGCTCAACCGGATGGGAGCGGTCGGCGTCGGCGAGGTCCTCCACACCGCACAGGCCGGCGAACCGCTGGATGCCGATCTCGCCATCCACCTGTGGTACGGGACCGTGAGCGCCGCCGTCGCATGGTGGCAACATCACCCGGAGCAGACCGCGGAAGACATGATCGCGAGACTCGGCCGGATCCTGGCAGTTCTCTATCCGGCGAGGACCTGAGCCTCGGTGCGGCCGCTCTTCGTGCCGGACTTCTGCACCATCATCAGGTCGAGGCGGCCGTCGCCGTTCCAGTCCGCGGTGGAGAACGTGTGCCGCTCGTCCGTCGCGCCCCAGGCGGTGCCGGCCTGGACGAGCTGACGCCCGAAGCCCGACGCGCCGTTCAGGACCCGCACCTCGGTCCTGCCGCTCTTCGTGCCGGACTTCTGCACCACCACGAGGTCGAGGCGGCCGTCGCCGTTCCAGTCCGCGAGCGACGATGCGTGCCGCTCGTCGGTCGCGGGCAACGCGGTCACGGTCTCCTGCAGGTAGCCCTGGAAGTTCGTGGCACCGTCCAGGACCCGCACCTCGGTCCTGCCGCTCTTCGTGCCGGACTTCTGCACCACCACGAGGTCGAGGCGGCCGTCGCCGTTCCAGTCCGCCGTCGACAGCGTGTCCCGCTGGTCCATCACGCCCAGGGCGGTGCTGGTTTCGAGCAGATAGCGCTGGAAGCCCGCGGCGCCGTCGATGACCCGCACCTCGGTCCGGCCGCTCGCCGCGCCCGACCTCTGGATCACCACCAGATCGAGGCGGCCGTCGCCGTTCCAGTCCGCCATCGAGAATGCGTGGCGCTCGTCCGTCGGGCCCAGCGCGGTGCCCGTGTGCAACAGCAGATGCTGGAAGCTCGACGCCTGGTTGGGCAGTGCCGAGGTCGCGTCCAGGATGTACAGTTCGGTGCGGCCGCTGCCGGTTCCCGAGCGTTGCACCACCACCAGGTCGGGGCGGCGATCGCCGTTCCAATCGGCCACGGACATGTCGTGCCGGGTGTCCGTCGGGCCCTGTCCGGTCGCGGTCGCCATCAGGGAACGCTGGAACGGCCCGGCCGGCTTCTTCGGCGACGCCGGCGCGTTCTTCGGCCGGGCCGAGGCGGCGGCCGGGTTGTCCTTGAGCGGCCACAGCGCGCCCACGATCAATTGCGCGTCGTGGGCCTCCGGGGCGTACGCCAGCGGAAAGGCCGAGCCCTGCACCCGCTGGCAGATCTGTCCGATGTCGCCGGTCCGCCAGCCGTCCCCCGGGTGCTTGCGGATCATCGCGTTGACGAACGCGAGGGTGGCATGGCGTGGGTCCGTGAGCTGGCCGGGCTGGCCCCAACCCTGCGACGGGCGCTGCTGGAAGAGCCCCAGGCTGTCATGGTCGACGGCGACGGTGTAGTTGTGCAGAGTGCTTTCGGCGATGGCCGCGGTCACGGCGATCACCGCCGCCCGCTCGTCCAGCCCGCGGGTCCGCACGTTGCTCACGATGGCGCGGGCACAGGAGATGTGGTAGCCGGTCACGGCCGCACCGAGCCGCCGGCCGTTCATCAACGGCCGCAGCCGGTCCGCGATGACCGTGTCGACCCCTGCGACACCGTCGGGTTGGCACGGTGCGGACGGGATCGCCTTGAACCGGGTGAGCCCGCCGACCTCGAGCGAGCTGCCGGCGGAGGCAGGGGCAGGGGAGATCAGCAATCCAGCGGCGAGCGCGGCGACCATGGCGGCGCAGGTCGAACCCGGACGCCTCATGCCGCGCATCCTCGGCGGTGAAGGTCCACAGGATGCACCGCATCAACTGCCATGTTTCGATCCCCTTGCCCGATGACGGTCCCGCTGCCTCAACCTGCCATATGCCGCACCGGTGGGGAAAGACGGTTCGGCTGGGAGCTGGCTGAGAGGTTCGTCCAGTGTGATCTCAGCGGGGACTCTCAGCCGGCCTCGGCGGCGCGGTCCAGTTCGGCGGCCATCTCCCGCGTCAGGGCGGTCAGCCCGACCGCCACCGCCTTCCGCTCCACCGGGGTCAGCGCGGCCAGGATGCGCTCATGCCGCGCCTGCATCGCCGCGCAGATTCCGGCGGTGGTCCGCACGCCCGCGTCGGTGAGCCGGACCCGGGCGAAGCGACGGTTTGCCGGGTCCCGCTCCTTGACGACCCAACCCTTGACGGTCAGGGCGTCGACCAGACGGCTGACCGTGCTCTTCTCCAGACCGAGGAACTCCCCGAGCTCCGACTGGGACGCGGGCCCGCGGGAATGCAGCTCCTGCAACGCCATCGCCTCCGACAGGGAGGCGCCCAGGCCCGGGACCGCCCGGGTGGGGTCGAGGACGCCCCGCAGGCGGAACAGCAACCCGAGACCCTGCTCCAGCAGATCCGGTTCGTCCGCCACCCACGACCCCCACGGTTGTGTCATGCAACTATGCCGAGCTACGCTCCTCCACCAGAGTTGCATCATACAACCGAAGGGACCTCCATGCGCTTGTCCGATCACCACGGCCGAGGTGACGACCGGTGAGAGTCCTCGTCCTCGGCGGCTACGGCGCGGTCGGCGCCCGGGTCGTCGCCGAGCTGCGCCGCCGCGGCGACGAGCCGATCGTCGCCGGCCGCGACCCGCAACGAGCCGAACGCGTCGTCGACCTCGCCGATCCGGCCGCTCTGCGGGCGGCCGCGGCGGGCGCGGAGGTGGTCGTCAACGCCGCCGGCCACGAGGACCCGGCTATCGCCCAGGAGGTCACCGACGCGGGGGCGGCCTTCGTCGATGTCACCGCGACCACCGCGTATGTCGCCGCCCTGCAGCGGCTGCGTCCACGGCGACCGATCCTGGCCAGCGTCGGTCTCGCGCCCGGGCTGACCAACCTGCTCGCGGCCGCCGCCCATGCCGCCGCGCCCGGGCCGGTGGAGATCGCCGTGCTGCTCGGTGCGGGAGAGCGGCACGGCGCCGCGGCCACCGCGTGGTCCTACCGCCTCCTCGGCCGGCGCTTCGCCGACGCGAGCGGCGGCCCCGTCCGCAACTACAGCCGGCCCCGCCGCTTCGACCTGCCCGGCCACGGCCGCCGCCGGCTGTACCGGACGGACTTCAGCGACCAGCACGTCCTCACCCGCGACCTCGGCGCACCGGTACGCACGTACTTCGGACTGGACTCGACGCTGGCGACCACCGCCCTGGCCGGGCTGACCTGGCTACCCGGCGCCGCCCACGCCCCGCGCGGACTGCATTTCCCCGGCGGAGACGGCTGGGTGGCCCTGGCCCGTACGGCCGCCGGAGGCCTGCGGTGGGCAACCGGACGCGGGCAGTCGCAAGCCACCGCCGTCATCGCCGCCGCGGCGGCGCACATCGCCGCAGGCCTGCCACCCGGCGTCCACCACCTGCACCAGGTCACCACCCTCGCCGACCTTCCGGCGCACCAGCACATCCTGCTCGGCGGCTCGTGCGGGACTACTTCTTCGTCCAGCGCCTGAGGCCGATGGCAGCGAGGGCGAGACCGGCTACCCCGGGAACACCGATGATGGCGGCGTCCTCCAGGATCGAGTTCAGGTCGTGGGAGAGATGGACCTCCTCCAGCACCAGGGTGAAGAGAAGCCACCCGCTGCAGGCGAGGAAGAACACCGCGGCAGCGAGCCAGGGAGCAGCCGAGGACGCGGGCATCGGAGGCCGGCCATGGTTGGCGGCCGGCATGAGGTCACCGGGCATGGCGGAACCGTAGCAGCGGGCTTCCACTTCCCCGTTTCGACGCTGTTTGAGGCGTTCCCTCACGCAGGGTCGGAACGCGCTCCTGGTGTCTCCATCGGCCGCCGGTTCCCTGGAGGAATGCGGCGATTCGCGCCGTCGCGGCTCCGCGTACGCCGGTGACGACGGTCTCCTGGCGTCGCGGGGGGCAGCGCCGGCGTGATCTTTTACGTACGCTCCGGGACCGGGGATGCACGGAGGTGTGGGTGGTCGGCGGGAGCGACGTGACGCGGGTCCGGACGGTCTGCTCGTACTGCGGCGTCGGATGTGGAATAGTGCTGGACGTCGGCCACGGCCCGGACGGGCGCCGCACGGTGCGCAAAGCCACGGGTGACCGGGCGCATCCGGCGAACGCGGGCCGGCTGTGCGCCAAGGGCGCGACCAGTGTGGACCTGCTCTCCGCGCCGGGCCGGCTGGCCACCGCGAAGGTACGGCGCGAGCGCGGCACCGCGCCGGCCGACCTGGACGTGGACGCCGCGATCACGGAAACCGCCCGGCGATTGAGGTCCATAGTCGACACGCACGGACCGGACGCGGTGGCCGTGTACGTCTCCGGGCAGATGACCCTCGAGGCGCAGTATCTGGCGAACAAACTCGTCAAAGGGTTCATCGGCACGAATCAGATCGAGTCCAACTCGCGGCTCTGCATGGCCAGCGCCGGTTCCGGATACAGGCTGTCGCTCGGCGCGGACGGGCCGCCCGGCTCCTACGACGACTTCGATCATGCGGACGTCTTCCTCGTCATCGGCGCGAACATGGCCGACTGCCACCCGATCCTGTTCCTGCGCCTGCGCGACCGGCTCAAGGCGGGGGCGAAGCTGATCGTCGTCGATCCGCGGCGCACCGCCACCGCGGACCAGGCCGACCTGTTCCTGCAGATCCGTCCCGGCACCGACCTGGCCCTGCTCAACGGCCTGCTGCAGCTGATCGTGGCGAACGGGCACCTCGACCACGATTTCATCGCCGCGCACACCGAGGGCTGGGAGGCGATGCCCGCCTTCCTGGCCGGCTATCCGCCCGGCCGGGTCGCCGAGATCACCGGGATTCCCGAGGCCGACCTCCGCCGCGCCGCCGACCTGATCGGTTCGGCCGCCGACTGGACGAGCTGCTGGACGATGGGCCTCAACCAGTCCACCCACGGCACCTGGAACACCAACGCCCTGATCAACCTGCATCTGGCCACCGGCGCGATCTGCCGCCCCGGATCGGGACCGTTCTCGCTGACCGGTCAGCCCAACGCGATGGGCGGCCGGGAAATGGGCTACATGGGACCCGGTCTGCCCGGGCAGCGGTCCGTACTCGTGCCGCAGGACCGGGCCTTCACCGAGGACGTCTGGGGGCTGCCCGCGGGAACCCTGCGGACGGATGTCGGCAAAGGCACCGTGGAGATGTTCTCCCGCATGGCCGAGGGGCACATCAAGGCATGCTGGATCATCTGCACCAACCCGGTCGCTTCGGTCGGTAACCGCAGGACCGTCATCGAGGCGCTGGAGGCCGCGGAGTTCGTCGTGGCTCAGGACGCGTTCGCCGAGACCGAGACCACCGCGTACGCCGATGTCATCCTGCCCGCGGCGACGTGGTCGGAGACCGACGGCATCATGGTCAACTCCGAGCGGACCCTCACCCGGGTGCGGCCCGCCGTCGACCCGCCCGGGCAGGCCCTGCCGGACTGGCAGTTGATCGCCCGGGTCGCGACGGAGATGGGCCACGGCGAGGCGTTCACCCGCGCAACCGGCTCAACCCGCGGCCGTTCGTCGAGGTCAACCCGGCCGACGCGGAGGCGCTGGCCATCGCCGACGGCGACCGGGTCCAGATCGCCTCCCGCCGCGGACGCGCCGTCCTGCCCGCGGTCGTCACCGACCGGGTGATGCCCGGCAACTGCTTCGCCCCGTTCCACTGGAACGACCTGTTCGGCGAGCACCTCAGCATCAACGCCGTGACCAGCGACGCCGTGGACCCGGTCTCCTTCCAGCCCGAACTGAAGGTCTGTGCCGTCGCCCTGGCCCGCGTCACCGCCCCGGCCGCCGCGCTCGCACCGGTCGGTACGAGCCCCCTGCCCGCTCTCCGGGGCGCTCTCGGGCTGGACCCCGCGGTGCCGCCGTTGTCTGCCGGGCAGCGGCACTACCTGGCCGGGTTCATGACGGCGCTCGCCACGGCACCACCCGCGCCCGGCGCGGCACCGGTGCTGCCGGACAACGCACCGTTCGACCCGGACACCGTGCTCTGGCTCAACGGGCTGCTCGCCGGCGCGTACGCCCGGACCCCCGGCGAGGCCGGCGACGAGCGGGCGACCGGCGCGGCCGGCGACGAGCGGGCGACCGGCGCGGCCGGCGACGAGCGGGCGACCGGCGCGGCCGGCGACGAGCGGGCCTCGGTGCCGGCGGAACCCGCCGCTGAGGTGCACGTGTTGTGGGCCTCGCAGACCGGCAATGCCGAGGAGTTCGCCCGCACCGTTGCCGCCCGGCTGTCCGAGGCCGGCCTGCGACCGGTCCTGCGCGGCATGGACACGACTGCCGTCGACGCCCTCGGCGCCACCGCCGACCTGCTCGTCGTTACCAGTACCTATGGCGACGGCGAGGCTCCCGACAACGGCGACAAGTTCTGGCGGAGCCTCGAAGCGGACGACGCACCGCGCCTGGACGGCCGTCGTTACGCCGTGCTCGCCTTCGGCGACTCCAGCTACGACGACTTCTGCGGCCACGGCCGCCGCCTCGACTCCCGCCTGCACGACCTCGGCGCCGCCCGACTCATCCGGCGCGTCGACTGCGAACCCGACTACGAACAAGCCGCCGCTGCCTGGCTGGACCGGGTCATCGTCGCGCTGCGCGGCACACCGGCGCCGGTGGCGGCCCCGACCAAGGCCACGCCGCTGACGGCCGTGCTCACCGGCAGTTGCCGGCTGAGCCTGCCCGGCTCGGCCAAGGATGTCCGCCGATTCACCTTCGACACCGGCGGCGGCCTGGACTACGAGGCCGGCGACGCGCTCGGCGTGTGGCCGGCCAACCGTCCGGACCTGGTCATCGAATGGCTGGCCGCCACCGGGCTGCACCCCGACGACGCGATCGAGATACCCGGGCTGGGCCCCACCCGCCTGGAGGACGCGCTGCGCAAGCAGCTCGACATCACGCGGATCACCGGCCGCCTGCTGCGTTTCGTCGCCGACCGCACCGGCGACCCACATCTGAAGACCCTGCTACGCCCCGGCAACACCGGCGAACTCGCCACCTGGACACGGAGCCGGCAGGCCCTCGACGTCATCGCCCACCGGCCCGTGCGCGCCACCGCGGCCGACTCGCCGAGCTGCGCAAGGACGGCGTCCTCACGCATCTCGACCTGGCCTTCTCCCGGGACCAACGCACCAAGGTCTACGTCCAGGACCGCATGCGGGAACACGGCGCCCGGCTCTGGAACTGGCTGCAGGACGGCGCCCACCTCTACGTCTGCGGCGACGCCAGCCGGATGGCTCGCGACGTCGACGGCGCCCTGCACGACATCGCCACCACCCACGGGCGGCTCGACGCCGACGCCGCGAACGCCTACCTCGACCAACTGTCCGCCGACAAGCGCTACGTCCGTGACGTGTACTGACCGGGCCTCCGGCCGCGGTCGCGCCGGCTAGACCCCGCCGTCGATGGCGGCGGTGGTCAGCGCCTCGGCGCCGATGCCCCACTTGTCGAGCACCTTGGCGTAGGTGCCGTCGGCGATGATCTCGCGCAGGGCGAGCTGGACGGCGTGGCGCAGCTCGAGCCGGTCCTTGGCCAGGCCGATGCCCATGGGGCTGGCCTCCAGTTGGACACCGACCAGCTCGAACGCGCCCTGACCCTCCTCGACCTGGGTGGCGGCGCTGGTGTAGCCGTCCACCACGGCGTCGACGGTGCCCTTCTGCAGCAGCGGGTAGGCCTCGCCCGCCTCGACGGCGCGCACGCGCGGTGCGGGGCGCCCGGCGTCGGCGCACAGCTCGGCCTGGGCCCTGACGAGCTCGTCCTGGGTCGTCTCGGCCTGGAACGCGACCCTGCGGCCGCAGACGCCGTCGAGGCCCTTGATCCCGGCCGGGTTGCCCTGCGCCACCACGACCTGCGAACCCTCGATGAGGTAGTCGACATAGGTCAGCTTCTGCTGGCGCTCGGCGTTATCGGTCATCCCGGACATGACGGCGTCGGCCTTGTGCTCGGCGACGGTGGGGATGATGTCGTCCCACGCCACGTTGCGGAAGTCCAGGCGCAGGTTCATCCGCTCGGTCAGGGCGACGGCGAGGTCGTAGTCGACGCCCTGCGGCTTCTTCTGGTCGTCGTAGAACTCGAACGGCGGGTAGGCGATCTCCGAGGCCACCACGAGCACCCCGGCCTCGCGGACGTCGGCCGGGACCGCGGCGGCCGCGGCTCCCTGCCCGCTCGGTGCCGCGCCCGAGTAGCTCGCACCGCCGATGGTGACAGCGGTCGCGACGGCCAACGCCGTCATGACACGGATCGCGCGCATGAGCTTCTCCCGAGAACTTGACTGCCTGTGACCTTCTCATCGGCCGGTGCCCGGGGGAGATGAGACTCGATCACCGCTCAGCTTCCGCAATAGTCAGCCGATTTGGAAAAGGCAAGTCCTCCGTCGGAAGGTCACCATGGTCCGCGTAATGCCGCGCCTGACACTGGGTCGCAAGATCGTCGCGCTGGCGACCGCCGGCTTGGCACTGGTCCTGGCCGTCGGCGGAATCGGCCTGCTCGCGGCCGGCCAGCAACAGCGTGCGCAGGATCGTCTCGTCCGCGCCACGGATGCGGTCCGGGCGGACCGGGCCGTCGCCGCCGCCCAGGCGGTGCTGCGCGGCGACGTGCTCGCCGCCATGGTCGCCCGCACCGCCGAACAGCGCCGCGCCGCGCTCGACAGCCTCGGCGGCGACGCCGCCACGCTGCGCGACAGCATCGCGGCCCTGCACGCCGACACCGCACCGGCCCCGGTACGGGCCGCGGCCGCCGGCCTGGACGACAAGGTCGAGCTACTGATCACACTGAGCCAGCGGGTCGTGAGTCTGGCCAACCTCGGCGTCACGGACCCCGCCCAGAACCGGGCTCGCGCCGCGCTGCCCGAGTTCCAGAAGGCCTCGGACGCGCTCGGCGCCTCGCTGGAGCCGGTCGAGGCGGCCATCACCGCCGAGGCCCGCCAGGCCAGCCTCGACGCCGAGGCCGCTCAGCGCTCCGCGCGTACCCTCACGATCGCCGGCAGCATCGTCGCCGCCGTGCTGCTGCTGGGTTCCGCCGTGGTGCTGGCCCGGCACACCAGCCGGCGCCTCAAGGACTGCCTGCACGTGGCCAACGCCATCGCCGACAAGAACCTGACCGTCCAGCCGCGCGTCACCGGGTCGGACGAGCTGACCGAGCTCTCCCAGGCGATGGGCCGGGCCACCCAGAACGTCCGTACGGCCATCACCGAGCTCGACGAGGCGGCGGACACTCTGGCCAGCGCCTCGGAGGAGATGCACGCCACCAGCGGCAGCATGACCCAGGGCGCCGAGACGACGGTGGAGCGCACCTCCATCCTGTCCAGCGCGGCCGACTCGGTCCACGAGGCGGTGAACGGGGCGGCGTCCAGCGTCACCCACATCGGCGACTCGATCGACGAGATCGCCGCTCGTACCGTCGAGGCCCGGCGGATCGCCGCCGACGCCGCCGGCGCGGCCGCGACGTCCGGGGAGCTCGCGCAGCGCCTCGACACGTCGAGCGCCGCGATCGGCGACGTGGTCAAGCTGATCACCTCGATCGCCGAGCAGACCAACCTGCTCGCCCTCAACGCCACCATCGAGGCCGCCCGGGCCGGCGAGTCCGGCAAGGGCTTCTCCGTCGTCGCCGGTGAGGTCAAGGACCTGGCCCGGGAGACGGCCGCGGCGACCGAGGACATCTCCCGGCAGATCGACGCCATCCAGCGCGACTCGCAGGCGATGCGCGAGGCCATCGCCGAGGTGGCCCGCATCGTCGGCGACATCAACGGCACCCAGGACGTCATCGGCGACGCCGTGGAGGCACAGAGCCGGGCGACGGCGGAGATCTCGGCCAGCGTCGAGCGCGCCGTGGCCGCGGTCGACGGCATCACGAACAGCCTCGGAGAGGTCGTGCAGGGAGCGTCGCTGACCAGCGTCGGCGCCGGCGAGACCCAGAGCGCGGCGGTCGACCTGGCGCGGCTGGCGGTTCAGTTGCGCACGCTCGTCCGCGAGTTCCAGCTCACCTGACGCTATCGAGGCAGTGGCGGCAGCGCCCGGCTGTCCAGCCAGGCGGCGAACAGGCCTGCCAAGGGCTCCCTGGCGAACCGCTGGGCGTGCGACCGGAACTGCTCGGTCGTCACGGTGGCGTGCTGATGCTCGGCGACCCAGGCCCGCAAGAGCGCGAAGAACGAGTCGTCGCCGACCGTCTTCCGCAGGGCGTGCAGCGTGAGCGCGCCGCGCTTGTAGACCACCGGGTCGAACATCCGCTCAACGCCGGGGTTCGCGACGATCATCTTCTCCGGGCGAGCCGCGACGTAGGCGTGCCACTCGGCCGCCAGGGCGTCCGCCGGCCGGTCGCCGCAGACCCCGGACCACAACCATTCGGCGTACGTGGCGAAGCCCTCGTTCAGCCAGATGTGCCGCCAGTCCGCGACCGTGAGGCTGTTGCCGAACCACTGGTGGGCCAGCTCGTGCACCACGAGCCGCTCGTGGGTACGCCGCCCGTCGACGTGGTTCTTCCCGAAGACGGACATGCCCTGCGCCTCGATCGGATCGTCGAGATCGTCGTCGGTGACCACCACGACGTACTCCCGGAAGGGGTACGGGCCGAAGAACCGCTGCAGCGTCTCCATGATCTCGCCGTGCCGGCCGAAGTCGTGCGCGAAGTCGGCGCGCACGGTGTGCGGGATCGCGGCGTGCTGGACGACGCCGCCCACGGCGAGGTCGACCCGCTCGTACCGGCCGATCTGCACGCTCATGAGGTACGGGGCGGTGGGCTCGCGGCGCTCGAACACCCAGGTGGTGGTGCCGGCACCGCGGTGCCGAGAGATCGGGTCGCCGGTCACCAGGACGGTGTACGCCGACGGCGTGGTGACCGCCACCTGGAAGCTGGCCTTGGCGCCCGGCTGGTCGTCACAGGGGAACCACGAAGGTGACCCGAGCGGCTGGCTGGCGACGATGACGCCGTCGGTAAGCTCGTCCCAGCCGATGTCGCCCCACCGGCTGGCGACGGGCACCGGCTTGCCCGAGTACCGGATGTCGACCCGGAACGCGGCGCCGGCGCCGAGCGGGCGCTCCGGCCTGATGTGCAGCTTGTCCGGGCGGTGGGCGAACTTCGCCGGCCGCCCGTCCACCCGGACGTCCTGGACCCGGAAGCGGCCGAGGTCGAGGGTGAGCCTCGACAGCGGCTGGGCGGCCACGGCGGTGACCGCCGCCCTGCCGGCGAGACGGTTGGTGGCGACCCGGTAGTCGAGGTCGAGGTCGTAGTGCAGCACCCGGTAGCCGCCGTTGCCGTGCTCGGGAAGGTACGAGTCGGTCGAGCGGTCGGCGCCGGGCGTGGCGCCGACCGTCGGTTTCGGGGTCATCCCCGGCGGGAGGCCGGCGCCGGCCAGGTCGCGATCGGGTTGCCGAGCCACCGGCTGTCGACGGGTACGGCGTCGCCGCGCGTCACCAGCGAGCCGGGCCCCACGGTGGTCCGTGCACCGATGCTCGCGCCGGGCAGAACGATGCCGTGCGGGCCGAGCGTGGCTCCCGCACCCAGGGTCACCTCATCCATGCTCATGACACGATCATGGAACAGGTGGGTCTGCACCACACAACCGCGGTTCACCGTGGCGCCGTCGCCGAGCCGTACCAGGTCGTACTCGGGCAGCCAGTAGGTCTCCAGCCAGACACCCCGGCCGATCCGGGCGCCGAGCGTCCGCAGCCAGGCCGTGAGCAGCGGCGTCCCGGCGGCGAAGCGGACCAGCCAGGGCGCGGCGAGGACCTCGACGAACGTGTCGGCGAGCTCGTTGCGCCAGACGAAGGAGGTCCACAGCGCGCGGTCGCCGGCGCGGAACCGCCCGGCCAGCAGCCACTTCGCGGCCGTCGCCGTCGCGGCGGCGGTGAGCGCCGCGCCGAGCAGCACCGGGCCGGCGGCGAGCGCGGCCGCCCACCCTCCGGCGACCTGCCACACGAACGCGAGGGCGGCGAGAACGCCGACGGCGAGGGCGGCGGCGCACATCACCGGGGCGATCCGGCACAGCTCGACCGCGGCCCGGGCCAGTTTCAGCCGGACCGGCGGGTCGAAGGTACGGCTGGTGTCGGCCGACTCGACGGTACGGCGCAACGGCATCGGCGGAGCGCCGAGCCACGACGAGCCCTTCTTCGCCTTGCGCGGCGCCGACGACAGCACGCCCACCAGGCCGCGCTTGGGCACCGAACGCCCGGGCGCCGCCATCCCGGAATTGCCCAGGAACGCCTGCTTGCCGATGCGGGCCGGGGCGACCCGCAGCCACCCGTGGCTCAGCTCGTACGTGGCGACCATGGTGTCGTCGGCCAGGAACGCGCCGTCGGCGACCGTGGTCATCGCCGGCAGCGCCAGCACCGTCGACACCTCCGCGCCGCGACCCACCTTCGCGCCCAGCAGCCGCAGCCACACCGGTGTGAAGAGGCTGGCGTAGAGCGGGAACAGTCCGACCCGGGCCATTCCCATCAGCCGCTCGGTCGTCCACACCTGCCACGCCACCCGCCCGTGGACGGGATGGCAACCGGCGCGCATGCCGATGCTGAGCGCCCGGACGGCGACGAGCACCAGGAGCGCATAGCCGGCGAAGTAGGCGAGGGTCGCCACCGCGACGGCGGCCAGCACCGGGCCGGCCGCCGGGCGCGAGGCGATCGTTGCGCCGAGCACGGCGAGGCCCGGCAGGGCGGCCAGGACCGGCAGCAGCCCCATGAGCTGCGCGGTCAGCCCGTACGCCGCGATCCAGAAGCGGGACCGCACCGCCGACCGCGGCGGGCGCCGGGCGGGCCATGCGGCCGTGTCCCTGGCGGCGGGTGCCGCCGGTGAGCCGGCCCAGCGCTGGTGCGCCGGCACGGCGCCGGCCACGGTCGAGCCGGCGGCGATCCGCGCGCCCTTGCCGACCCGGGCGCCGGGCATCAGCGTGCTGCGCGACCCGACGCGGGCGCCGGCGCCGACGCGCACCTTGCCGATGTGCACGACGTCGCCGTCGACCCAGTGACCGGCCAGGTCGACCTCGGGCTCGATCGCCGCGCCGCGGCCGAGCCTCAGCAGACCCGTGACCGGCGGCGCGGAATGCAGGTCGACGTCGGGGCCGATCTCGGCCCCCAGCGCCCTGGCATAGGTGATCATCCACGACGCTCCGGCGACGCTCGTCGCGCCGGTCAGCTCGGCGAGCCGCTCGGCGGCCCACAACCGCAGATGTACGCCGCCGCCCCGCGGGTAGCTGCCCGGGCGTACGCCACGCAGCAGCAGCCGCGCTCCCCCGGCCGCCAGGCCGATCCGGCCGGGCGGGCTGAACAGCAGCACCCCACCCAGCGCCACCCACCACCAGGACACCGCCGGCGCCCACGGCGCCGGGACGCCCACGGCGGCGATGTTGCCCAGCGCGGCCAGGACGGTCAGCCAGCGGAGCCCGACCAGCGCGAGCATCGGCAGCATCAACGCGAGCTGGACCAGCCCGGACCACCGCGGCGTCGGCCGGACCTCCCGGCGGACCGCCGTCGTGTCGCCGAGCGCGGCGAGCACCCCCGCGAGCTGTGACAGCTTCGGGTGCCGGTAGATGTCGGCCACCGAGACCTGCGGATGCCGGCGCCGGATCCACGCCACGAGCTGCGCCGCACTCAGGCTGCCGCCACCGTGGTGGAAGAAGTCGGCGTCCGCCTCGGTGGGACGGACGCCGAGCGTCTCCTCCCACCCGCCGGCGAGCCATTCCTCGGTCGCGGTCAACTCGGCCGCCGCATCCGCGACGGTGGCCAGCGGCCAGGGCAGCGCGGCCCGATCCACCTTCCCGGACGTCCGGGTCGGCAGAGCGTCCACCACGGCCAGCAGCGGGACGAGCGCGGCGGGCAGCCGCTCCCGGATCCACCGCGTCGCCGCCGCGACGTCGAGATCGGCGCCGTCGCGAGGCACCACGTACCCCACCAGCAGTTGGTTGCCCGCGGCGGTCCGCTGCACCGCCGCGGCCGCACCGGCGACCCCCGGCAGTGCCTGCAACGCGGCGTCGATCTCGCCCAGTTCGATCCGGCGCCCACCGAGCTTGACCTGCTCGTCGCCGCGGCCGACGAACGACAGACCCTGCGGCTCCGCCCGGACGATGTCCCCGCTGCGGTACGCCCGCTGCCAGCCGAGCGCCGGCAGCGGCGCGAACTTCTCGGCGTCTTTGTGCGCATCCAGGTAGCGCGCGAGTCCCACCCCGCCGATCACCAGCTCGCCGGTCTCCCCCATCGCGACCGGCTCGCCCGAGGGGTCGACGACCGCGAGCTGCCAGCCGGCGAGCGGCAGCCCGATGCGCACCGGCCCGTCACCGGTCATCCGCGCGGCGCAGGCGACCACGGTCGCCTCGGTCGGCCCGTACGTGTTCCAGACCTCGCGTCCCTCGACGGCCAGACGCTCGGCGAGCTCCGGCGGGCAGGCCTCGCCGCCGAAAATCAACAGCCGGACCTCGTCCAGCGCCTCGACCGGCCACAGCGCGGCGAGCGTCGGCACTGTGGACACCACCGAGATGCGCTGCTCGGCCAGCCACGGGCCCAGGTCGGCGCCGCTACGGACGAGCGACCGCGCGGCCGGCACCAGGCACGCGCCGTGCCGCCACGCCAGCCACATCTCCTCACAGGACGCGTCGAACGCCACCGACAAACCGGCCAGCACGCGGTCATGCGGTCCGATCGCCTCGTCGGTCTCGCCGGCGAGGAACAGCCGTGCCTCGGCGTCCACGAAGGCCGCCGCCGCGCCGTGGCTGACGGCGACGCCCTTCGGAGTTCCCGTCGAGCCGGAGGTGAAGATGATCCAGACGTCGTCGGCCGGTCCGGGCCGGCCGGACCGCCCGCCGGGGGTACGGCGCAGCGACACGGCGAGCCCGTCGCCGACCACTGCGGACACGCCCGCCTCGGCGAGGACGAGCTCGGCGCGTTCCTCGGGATCGTCCGCGTCGACAGGCACGTAGGCGGCACCGGCCGCGAGCACACCGAGGATCGCGAGATACAGCTCGGCCGTACCGGACGAGACCCGGACCCCCACCCGGTCGCCGGGGCCGATCCCGTGTCCCGCCAGCGACGCCCGCACGGCGTCGACCTCCACGGCCAGCTCACGGTAGGTCAGCACCGTCGCGCCGCCGTCGAGAGCCAGGGCCCCGGGGTGCGCATCCACGGTCTCGTCCAGGATGTCCAGCAGCGTCCGGCGGACCGGGGGTGAAGTGGACCGGAACACCGCGGGCGCCACCGGTTCGGTAGCGACGGGGGGAAGCTCCACCAGTGGCAGATCAGTCGTCACGGTCACCAGGCGTGCACCACATTCACCTCACGGGTCGGCGTGAACCGGGCGTCCGGCATGCGGACCCGCCCGGGGCAGCCCTCCACGTTACGTCGAGTGAGCGCACAATGACGGATATGCGGCGCATTCGTGTCGCCCGCCACAGCAGGTCCCTCAGCCGGTGAGCATTTCCACCGCGCGGGTTTCCAGGTCGTGCGCGGCGTCGACCAGGTCGGCGAGCTCGGCGAACAGCGCGGCCCGGCCCTCGGCGCCGAGGTCGGGCACCGGCGGCAGTGCGGCGATGCGTTCGTCGATCTCGCGGACGTCGGCGCCGGTCATGGCGAGCATCATCCGGCGCTCGGACAGTTCGCCGTACTCTCCCGCGTGTGCCTCGGCCCGCGCGGCGAGCGCCGACCAGCGGTCGCCCGACTCGCGGAACAGCTTCGCCGCGCCGGCCAGTGCCGGTCGCCCCAGCATGGCGGCCGCCTCGTCCAGGAAGTCCGCATAGAGCGGGCGGGTGCCGCCGGGCCCGGTGTACGACAGTTCGAGGCACTCGTAGAGCCGGCGCATCGCCGTGCCGAACGACTCCGGCGAGCCGAGTCTGCGCTGCCATCCTGATTTCGTCCGGCCGTCGCGGAGCTGGTCGGCAAGCCGGCGCATGCCGGAGAACCCGAAGTTCGCGTCGAAGCCGTGCCCGAGCACCGGCCCGGTGAGGTGCGCGACCGTGGTCGCGATCGCGTCATCGACCTCCGGCCGGCCGGCCGCGACGGATTCCACCACGATCCGGTGGTGCCGGCCCTTCTTGTGCCCGGCCCAGGCCGCCGCGAACTCGTCGAGCGACAGCCGGTGCGGCACCGCGGCGGAGTCGTCGATGAGGACGGTGTCGCCGTCGATGCCGGCCACCACGATGCCGTACGGTTCCGTCGCCAGCGCCGCCTGGCCGCCGTGCCAGGGCAGGCGCGACCGGTCCACGCTGACGTAGACCGGTTTGCCCCGCTCGACCGCAGCGCGCAGCGCGGCCAGGGCACGCGGCGTCGAGGTGCTGTGCTCCTCGACGAACGTGAGTGGCAGCCGGCGCAGCGCCGACTCGACCCAGGGATCCGGGTGGTGCTGGGCCACGATCGTCACGATCGGCGGCATGCCGCGGTACTCGAAGACCGCGTACATGAAGCCGACGCCTCCGGCAAGCCCGCACACCATCGCCTCGGAGCACGCGACCCCGGCCTGGCGCAGAAGATGCACGGCGAGTGAACTGAGCCGGTGCTGCCCCGGCCCGAACGCGTCGTACCCGGGGACGAGGCCGCTCGGCAGCGCGGGGGGCTGCGGTCGGACCACATGGCGGCGGGCGGTGGTGTACGACTCGCCGGTGCGCGCCATGCGCTCCCGCACCAGCTTCTTGAGGCGGCGTTGTTCGGTCACGTCATGTCCTGTCCGGGACGGCGGCAGCGGCACTGCCCCACGCCGGCTGACCGCGCCCCGTCCGGCTGCACTGCGGCGGACATGGACGACTGCGACTCACGCTCCGCGATGGCATGGTGGCCACCTTCGCCCCCGCATCGCCGGCGTGCGTGGGCGCCGGTCAGGGGGTACGGCGCGCGGACCGCGCCGCCCGCGATCGTACCCCTCGCAGGTCAGCCGTGGCGAGCGTCGGCCCCGGTCGCGGCGGACGGCGCCGGTAGCCGCCGCATTCCGCGGGCCGCCACCGTGATCAGGTAGCCGCCCGCGGCCAGCATGACGGCGCACTGCACGGCGCCGACCGCCGTAGGCAGGATGTTGTCCGGGGCTCCCCAACGGAAGTAGTCCAGCGTCGTCGCCAGGCGAAGGCCGAAGGCCGCCGCGACGAGCAGGGCCAGCGCCAGCGGCCGGCTCGGGATGGCCGACCGGCGGGTCGCGACGAGTTGCATGACGGTCGCCCCGGCCAGCGCCGTGCACCACAGGCCCGGCCAGTCCACCAGGGCCAGCAACCACAGGTCCCGGCCGGCGCCGAGCCGGTGGGAGTTGAGGTGGACGGGCAGTTGGACGGCGAGTGCGAGCGCGACGCCGACAGGCACGGCGATCAGCCACGGCCGGTACCGGATCGGCGGGGCGTCCTGGTGGAAGGCGGCGAGGGCCAGCACCGGCAACGCGCCGAAGAAGAGCGCGTACGCCTGGCCGGAGGTGAACTCGTAGCCGGCCGGGCCCACGGCGCCGGAGAACAGCATCGGGAGGAGGGCGACCACCGCCAGCACCCGGGCCGCGCGCCGGTGGCCGAACAGCAGTGACAGGTAGGCCGGGAGCCACAGCAGGCCGGCCAGGGCCCACAGAGCATGCCAGCGGTCGGTGAGCCAGCTCCCCTCGGGAATGCCGTCCGGCCCGATGAGGTCGTCCAGCCGCCAGACCATCCAGGCCATGGTCAGGGTGTCGGTCAGCGCGGTGACGACGTGCGCCAGCAGGCCGGCGAGGGCGACCAGGCGGATCGCCTCGGCCCGGGCGAAGCGCCGGGGGGCGGCACCGGTGCCGCCCAGGCGCAACCGCAGCGCGAGCGCCGCGACGCTGGCCACCTCGGCCCTGCTCGGGCTGCTGATCTCGACGCCTTCCGGATCCTCGGGATTGGCGTCGTACGCGCCCTGCAGGAAGGAGTCGACCATGTCCTCCTCCCAGGCGTGCCGGTAGTCCGCCGGCAGCAGGCGCAGAACCCGGCGGTAGCGCTCCTCCAGCAGACTGGTCATCCCAGGCCTCCGGCGGTCGCGGGCCGGTGCGCGGCCAGCCGCCGTGCGGCCGCCTCGGCGTTGGCGGCCTGCCGCGCCACCTGCTCGCTCAGCGCGGTGAGGCCCTGTTCGGTGAGCCGGTAGTAGCGGCGGAGCCGCCCCTGGTGCGGCTCCTCCCGGTCCAGCTCGACCAGGCCGTCGGCGACCAACCGGTCGAGGACGCCGTACAGCGTCCCGATCTTCAGCGCGACCCGGCCCTCGGAGAGCTGGTTCACCTCGCTGACGATCCCGTAACCATGGCGTGGCGTGTCGACCAGCGCGGCGAGGATGAAGAACGCCGGCTCGGTCATGGGGCGTGCGGTCATGGGCCCAATATAATGCAAGACAAGATATTGTGCATTACCTGCGGCCAGGTCGGTCTGAGATCATCCGTGGATGATCCTCGAACACGCGCTGCTGTCGGTGAAGCCGGGACAGGAGGACGCCTTCGAGGCGGCCTTCCGGCAGGCCACGAGCATCATCGCGGGCATGCCCGGGTTCGGCCGGCTGACCCTGTCGCGCTGCCTGGAGCGGTCCGGCACATACCTCCTGCTGGTCGAGTGGGACCGGCTGGAGGACCACACCGTCGGTTTCCGAGGCTCGGCGGAGTACCAGCGGTGGCGGGACTTGCTGCATCACTTCTATGAGCCCTTCCCGAGGGTGGAGCACTACGACGAGGTCCTCCACGCCTGACGGCATCCGTACCCGTCGCTCCTGGGTGAACCGCCTACCGTGCCGGCCGTCGGCGCTTCTTGGTCGACTCGCGACAGTCCTCGAGCGACGGTAGCCTCGGTCGAGGAGGTGGGGGTTGTGCGCCGACATGTTGCCGCACCGGCGGTCACTGCCCTGCTCCGTCTCCTCTTCATGGCCGGCTTGGCGGCCGCGGCTTACCTCGTGTTCGGTCTGCTGGACCATCCGGCCCACGCCGACGCGGGCCTCAGGGATGAGGTGCCTGAGGGCAACTCCCGGGTGATCCGGGGTGACGACTTCCCGGCACCGGGCACGAGGACGGCAGCCCTACGGACGGGAATCCTCCGGCCGGCGATCCCCGTGGAGCCGGCCCGACCGGCCGTCAAGCGGTCGGATCCCGCGGCAGAGCCGGCACGGCCAGCCGTCAGGCGATCGGATGCGGCAGCAGAGCCATCACGGCCGGCCGCCAGGCGGTCCGATCCCGCGGCCGGGCCGGACCGGCATGCCGCCGAGCCACCACGCCGGACGGACGAGCCACCACGCCGGGCGGAAAGGCGGCGCCTGTTGGCCGCGGAGCCGCCCGGAACCGCACGGCCGATCCGGCACGCCGCCGGGCCACCACGCCGGGCGGCGGCCGCGGGTCGGGAGCAGGCACGCACGGCACCTCGTCTGCGGAAGGTTGCGACGGTGGCCGGCCGCCTGACGGGCCTGACGCCACCCGCCCGGTCGGCTCTGCCGCCGCTGCCCGACCCGGACGTCGCGTTGCACGCACGGGCGCTGCCCGACCCGGCCATCGCGCTGCACGCGCGGACGCTGCTCGACCTGAACGTCGCGCTACGCCGGCAGGCGTTGCCCGACCTGAGCGTCGCACTGCACCTGCCGACGCTGCTGGATCTGAGCCTGCGACTGCACCTGCCGACGCTGGTCGACCTGAGCGTGGGGCTGCACCTGCCGAAGCTGGTCGACCTGAGCGTCGCGCTGCGCCTTCCGGCGGCTCTCGACCTGGACGTCGCGCTGCACGTGCCGGCGTTGCCCGATCTGAGCGTCGCACTGCATCTGCCGGTGCGGCCCGGTCCCGGCACGCCGTCCTCCCTGCCCGCCCCGCTCCCTGCGAGGGAATTCCCGGTGGGACTTACTCCGCCCGCCGCTTCCCCGGCCGTCGACGCCGCCCCGCCGGTGGCCGCAGCTTCGGCGGCCGCACCCGCGGCGTCGGCCCGGGCCGGCAGCGTGGTGCGGTGCGGCGACGGGCCCGAGTGCCAGATGTACGCCCCGGCACCGCTCGCGGCTCCCGGCGCCGACCGGACTCGGTCCGCGTCGGCAGCGGGCCGGACGGCACCGCCGGCTCTTCCGTCGCAGCCCACCCCGCATGGCACCACCGAGCGGGCGGCCGGCGGGGCCGCCAACGGCGCACCGGCGATCGGTGCCCTCCCGTCGGCGTGGCGTCCCGGCCCGGCGCCGGCCTTCGCCCTGCCGGGCGAGACGACCACCGCCCGGGGACGCACCGTCAACTATGCAGGACCTCCCAGCTGATCAGGCCTCCCCTCGGGGGACAGCCAGCAGGCCGTCACCGGCGTTCCCGCTGACGGCCGTCCGCCAGCGCCACGTGTGACCTCCGGGCACCCCACGGGTGTCCGCTCCCGGCGCCGGCGTCCCACCGCCCAGCTTTCATCCTGGCCTGGGAGGCCACCGTGATCCGCATTCTGCTCGCCGAACCCATGAATCTTCTTCGCGGCGCCCTCGCCGCGACGCTGTCGCTGGAAGAGGACCTCGACGTGGTCGCCGACCTCGGGCGGCTCGACGAGGTGCTCCCGATGGCGCGGGCCGTGTCACCCGACGTCGCCGTGATCAACACCGATCTGCTCGCCGACCCGGATCTGCGCGTCGTCGGCCGGATGAACCTGGAGCTGCCGCACTGCGGGATCCTCCTGCTGGCCTGCGCGGACGCGCCGGCCCGGCTGAGCCGGACACTGGACACCGGGGTGCGCGGCTTCATCGACAAGCAGGCCGGGCCGCGCGAACTGGCGTACGGCATCCGGCAGGCGGCGCGCGGCGAACGCGTGATGGACGCGCGTCTCGCGGTCGCCGTGCTGGCCGCGCCGCGCAACCCGTTGTCGCCGCGCGAGCGGGACGTGCTGGTCGTCGCCGCGTCCGGCGCGCCGTCGCAGGAGATCGCCGCCAAGCTGCACCTGACCGCCGGCACGGTCCGCAACTACATCTCAGCGATCCTGCGCAAGACGGGCGCCCGCAACCGGTTGGAGGCGGTCCGCATCGCCGAGGAGGCCGGCTGGCTCGACTGAGCCGGGGAGACAGGCAGGCTCGACCGGGCCGGGAAGACCGGCAGCTCGACCGACCAGTGCCCGGCCAGGTCGCGGTAGAGCGGTGACGTGCGGCGCAGCGAGCCGTCGGTGCCGAGCGTCGCGGCCGTGCCGTCGAGCAAAAGGATCCGCGATGCCCGCAGGGCGGAGCTGACCCGGTGGGCGACGACGACCAGCGCGCCGGGCCGGGCGGCGAATGCCTGCTCGGCGCGGGCCTCGGCGGCCGCGTCCAGGTGGCAGGTGGCCTCGTCGAGCAGGACCAGCGGCGCCGGCGACAGGTACGCGCGGACCAGGGCCACGAGCTGGCGCTCACCCGCGGACAGCGCGTCCGGGGTGACGTACGCGTCGTAGCCGCCCAGCCGCTGGAGCACCGTGGACAGACCGACCGCCTCCGCCGCCCGGTCGATCTCGTGGACGTCGGCGCCCGGGTGCAGGTAGCGGAGGTTGTCGAGCAGCGTGCCGGTGAACACGTACGCCTCCTGCGGGATGAGCACCCGCTGGCGGGCGAGCGTCCGGACGTCCAGCCGGTTCGTGCGCGCGCCGCCCAGGCGTACCTCACCCTGCTGGGGTTGCAGGGTGCCGGCGAGCAGGCCCACCAGAGTGGACTTGCCGATCCCGCTGGGGCCGATGATCGCGAGATGGTCGCCATCACGGATCTCCAGGTCGAGGCCGGAGACCACGGGCTCGGCGCGGCGGCCGTACGCGAAGGTGACGCCGCGCAGCAGCACGTCCGCGCCGTCCGGCCGTGCCGCCGGACCGCCGTGCGCGACCGGTTCGGGCCCGCCACCGCGCAGGATGCGGTCGAGCGTCACGACGAGGCGCACGCCACCGCCGCCCAGGCCGCCGATGAGCATGGTCAGCGCCGGCTGCACCCCGTGCAGCAGGTAGGTGAGCGAGCCGAGGATCGCTCCGGCGGTCAGCCCGTGGTCCACCAGCCATGGCGCCGCCGCCAGGACGACGGCCAGCGGCAGCCAGCCGCCGACGGCCAGGCTGATCCCGCGGGCCGCGGTCATCCGGACGACCGCCCGTTCCGCGGCGGCCTGCGCGTCGACCGGCACGGAGATCTCGGCGGCCATCCGGTGCCCGGCGCCACAGGCGGCGATGTCGCGCAGTCCGGCGAAGGCCCGGCCGGCGTGCTCGGCCAGGTCCTCGTCGGCGAGCACGTACGCGCGCTGCCGGGCGGCCATCCTCGGCACCGCCGCGGCGAACAAGACCAGTCCCGTCAGCAGCGGCACCGCGACGAGCAGCGCCACCACCGGGGCCAGTGAGGCCAGGCCGAGCAGGGCGCCCGCGATGGCGAACAGGAACCCGCGCGTGGTCATGATCAGACCGGCGAAGGTGTCCCGGACGATCTCCACCTGGTGGGTGAGCCGGGCCACCGCCGACCGGTCCACTCCCCCGCCGGCGACCGCCGCCCGGCGCAGCGTGCCGGTGACCACGTGCGCCACCAGTTCGTCGCGCAGCGGCTCGGCCAGGTCGGCGAGGCAGCGGAAGGTGCGGCGGGTGCCGATCGCGCCCACCAGGACCGCCGCGGCGAGCAGGCCCAGCCAGCCGAGACCGGCGGCCGGGTCGCCCGCCAGGAAGCCGCGGTCCACCGCGCGGGCGACGGCCTGTCCGGACAGGATGGCGGGCAGCGCCTCGAGCACCGACCAGCCGGCCAGCCGGGCCAGCACGCGGGGACGGCGGCGCAGGAATACCCGCAGGATTCTCATCGTCCGGCCGCCGGGAAGAGCATCCGGTACTCCGGCTCGGTCCGGAGCGCGTGGTGCGGCGCGTAGCCGCGGACCCGCCCGTGGTCCAGCCACACCACCAGGTCGGCCCGCGCGGCGGTGCCGGCCCGGTGGGTGACCACCAGTCGCGTACGGCGATCGCGAGTGCCCAGGAGCGCCTGGTACACCTCGTACTCGGTGACCGTGTCGAGGCTGGAGGTGGCGTCGTCGAGCACGAGCAGCCGCTCGGCACGCAGCGCCCGGGCCACGCCGAGTCGCTGCGTCTCGCCGCCGGACAACGGGGCGTCCCGCAGCGGGGTGTCGTAGCCGGCCGGCAGCCGGTCGACCACCGCGTCGACCCGCGCGGCCCGGGCGTCGGCGCGCAGCAGGTCCGGGGCACGGCGGTCCGGACCGAGCCCGATGGCCGCACCGACGGTGTCGCCGATGAGCACCGGGCGGGCGAAGGCATACCCGATCGACCGGCGCAGCACCTCCTGACGCAGCCTTCGCAGCGGCACGCCGTCCAGCCGTACGTCGCCGTCGTCCGGGTCGAGAAGCCGGCCGGCGACGGCGGCGAGGGTGGACTTTCCGGAGCCGGAGTGGCCGACGACCGCCACGGTGGCGCCGCCCGGCACCACGAGGTCGACCCGGTCGAGCAGCGGCCGGTCGCCCCCGCCGGGATCGCGGACGGTCACCGCGCGCAGTTCCAGCCGGCCCGCCCCGGTGGGCAGGTCGGCGTCGCCGTGGCGGTGTGCGGGCGCGGCGAGGATCTCGGCGATCCGCCGGCTGCCCGCCCGGGCACGGGCGATCCGTCCCAGCACGCCGACGACGCTGCCGAGGCCGGCGCCGAGGGCGGCGTACTGCAGCGCGGCCAGCAGCGCGCCCGGGGTGAGCCGGCCGGCGGTCAGGGCCAGGCCGGCCACCGTGACGACGGCGATCTGCACCAGCGGTGCCACCACCGCGCCGCGCGCCGCGGCCGTCCCGATCGTGTCCCAGGTGCGGGCGCCGTGGCGGCCCAGGCTGGGCAACGGCCGTAGGACCCGCGCGATCTCCCGGTCCACGGTGCCGGCCGCGCCGATCGTCCGGGCACCGGCGAGCGCTTCCGTCAGCCGCGCCGCGATGTCGCTCTGGGTGCGCTGGTAGTGGGTGGTCGCCTCGGCGGCGTCCGTGACGTACGTACGCATCAGCAGGCCGAGCACCACCAGCCCGCCCACGAACGTGGCGCCGAGCCACGGGTCGATCAGGGTGAGTGCGGCCAGGCTGCCCAGCGGCGGGACGAGGGCGGCGCCCGCAAGGACCACGGCGGCCGCGGCGCCCCCGGCCTCGGGGACCTGGCTCACGAGCCGGCTGACGAGATCTCCGGGCGGGCACCGGCGGGAGGCCCGCGGGTCGAGCGCGAGGACGTGGCCGGCGACCGTGTGCCGCAGCCGGGCCGTGGCCCGCGCACCGCTCATCCCGGCGGCGAGATCGGTCAGGATCTCGGCGGCGGCGACCAGTCCGATCAGGACGACGGCGACCGCCAGCCAGCGTGCCGGGTTCCCGTCCGGTGCGAGCACCGCGTCGACGGCGGCACCCAGGGCCGCCGGAAGCAGCAGGTCCGCGGCGGCGGCCGTCAGGGCCGCCAGCGCCAGACCGGCCGTCCACGGTCCGCCGTGCCGGACCGCCCGGACGAGCAGCCGATCACCCTCCTCGACGGACATGGCACCTCCTGGCCGCTGAGCTCGCACGGTGGGGCCCCGAACCGGAGCAAGGGGCGGTCCGGTTCGGGGCGGTTCCGGGGTACAGGCTGGTGTGCGTCAGTTACAGGTCGTGACGCTGAGCGAGCTGTCGCCACAGAGCAGCAGGCTGGCCCGGCTGCCACCGCCGTACGCGGCCTCGGAGGTCAGTTCCATCCCCTGCAGGTCCAGAAGTGCCATCTCGTTTACCCCTTTCCGTGCTCGGTGTGGATCTTCTTACCCTCCGGTCGGAGGGAAGCTGGGGAAGTGCCCGCCGCGGGCGCCAGGAACGGCAGGTCCACGGGCTCGTCGTGCAGCGCGGCACCGAGCGCCAGCAGGACGCCGGCGGATCCCGTCGCCAGGTCCATCGACAGGCGCAGCAACTGCTCGCCGGGGAAGGCGAGCCGGCCCTGGAAGGGCACGGCGTGCCAGGCCAGGTTGCGGATCTGGGCCCGCAGTTCCTCGCCGTCGCGGTCGCGCTGAGCCAGGTACCGGATGATCCCGGCCCGGCCCGCGAAGAGCCCGGCCTGCGCGTAGAACGGCGATCGCGCGGCGAGGCTGATCGCGTCGCTCGCCTCGGCGAGGCGTTCGTCGGCACGGTACGCCAGCACCTGGTCGATGACCGCGCCGATGCCGACGCTGCCCCGGGCGAGGTACGGCATCGTCCGCCAGCCCTCGTCGACCTCCATCGCGCCGTCGTCGCGCACGACGCAGCGGTCGAGGTCGCGGCGGATCGCCGTCGTGGCCCCGTTCAGCAGTGCGACGTCGCGGGTGCGCTCGTACATCCGGAGGAACAGCAGCGCGGGACCGGTCCAGCCGTGGGTGAGCCCGGCGTGGTGGGGGCGTGCGCCGCTGGTCGCGGGAGCGTCGCCGGCGGCCTCGAGCCGTTCGAAAAGCAGGCCGGTCGCTCGCCAGGCCGCGGTGGAGAACGCCGGCTCGCCGGTGGCCTCGGCGAGATGGAGCAGGTTCAGCCCGATGCCGGCGAGCCCGCTCATCAGGTCGGGGCCGAGTTCGTCCCACTTCTCGCGCAGGCAGCGGTCGACGACGTCGAGCGCCTCCTGCCGGTGGCCCAGCCGGTGCAGTGCGTACGCCACGCCGTGCAATCCGTCGTAGAAACCCAGCCGCGCCCCGGAGGGCGGGTCCAGCGCCCGCTTGACCAGCCATGCCTCGAAGTCGCGATGGCGGCCGGCGCCCGTGACATGGAGGCTGTACAGCACACCGGCCGCGCCGTGGGCGAGGTTGAGCCCGCCCGAGTGGAACTGTTCGACATCGCCCGGGAAGAGGCGGTCGTCACGCTGCGGCGTCGCACTGCCCACGATGGCCTCGGCGAGTTGCCGGCGCAGCACCGGCCACCCGGCGGCGCCGGACCGGAACCGCCGCCACACACCGCGCGGCCGGGGCGCGGACGACGCGGCGATCACGGCGACGGCATCGGCCAGATAGTCCTCGGGTACGCCGAACCGCTCCGTGATCACCTCGGCGAAGTGGTACGCCTTCTCCGGCGCCAGGCGCAGCATGGCGGTGAGCGGCAGGAACAGCGCCAGTTTCAGGCAGGCCAGCGCGAACCGGTCGATGTCGCGCCCGCCGACCTCGCGCGGTGCCGCGAAGCCCTGGTTGCGCAGGCCCGGCCGCCGGTAGCCGCCGACCGGGCCGGCGACCTCGAAGTCGACCAGTGCGACCGTGTCCCCCTCCGGGTCGCCGGTGCGCACCAGCACGTTGAACAGATGCAGGTCGCCGTAGACGTAGCCACGCTCGTGGATCGCCTCGATGGTCCGTTCCACCTGCCGGTGGATGCGCATCGCCCACGCGGCGTAGGCGGCGTACCGCTGCGGGTCCGCGGTCGCGTCGATGAGCGGATAGCGCTCGACCAGCACCTTGTTCAGTGGCGTGCCGTCGATGTACTCCAGCGCGAGGAACTCGTGCTCGCCGAGCCGGAACCGATCGTGTACGCGCGGCACGGCGAGGCCGGACAGCCGCCGGAGCGCGTCGTGCTCGTGACCGAGGCGCGTCACCGCGTCCGCGCCGGTGGCGTCGAGCCCCGCGTGCGGCCGGGCCTCCTTGAGCACCACCCGGTCGCCGGAGCGGGTGTCGGTGGCGGCGTACAGGCCACCGCCGTTGGAGAAGTGGATCACCCTGTCGATGCGGTACGGCAGATCGGCGGTGGTCGTGGCGTTGCGCGCGGCGAGATCCGGGGCGAGGAACGCCGGCAGCGAGATCCACTCGGGCGTACGGAAGACCGGGTCGCGCCGGTCCGGCACGAGTCGGCCGGACGGGTCGGAGATGGCGGGTTCGACCACGCCGTCCACGACGCAGTAGCGGGCGGCGAAGCCTCCGTACCGCACGTGCAGCGGGCCGGTGCCGAGGCGCAGGTCGCTGAGGATGTACGGGCCGGGCTCACCGCGCAGCAGCTCGCCCAGCTCCTTGCACACCAGCTCCAGCTCCGCCTCGTCGCGCGGGTAGATCGTCACGAACTTGCCGCTCGTGCCGCGCCGGGCGTACTTGGCGTTGCGCATCAGCAGGGCGGCCGGGCCGTGGATGAACTTGAACGCCACGGCGTGGGCCACGCAGTAGTCCAGCACCACGTCCAGCACCCGCTCGGCGTTGTCCAGACAGGCCGACACGTGGATCTTCCAGCCCTGGTTTGGGAGGCTGCCGCCGGTCGGCGCGTACACGAGCCAGTCGTCGAGGGCCTCGCGCTGCCAGCCGGTCGGGACCGGTCGGCTGGCGGCGGCGAAGAGCGCCGCGGTCGGACGCCGGGTGTGCAGGGAGTCGTAGAAGAGCGGATCCACCACACAGAACCGTTCGTACTGCTTGTCCACGGCCCGCTCCTCCCCACCGTCGCTGGTTGCTTGTCACCAGTCTTCGGGCAGGCGCGGATCCGCCCCAGTGAGCGCTGTCATCTGGTGGCGGTGAGCCGAGTCAGGACGATTTGCTGACCGCGGTCATGTTTCCACCGCGCAGCAGCAGGTCGGTACGGGTCGGCCTTACGCGGGGACCGCAACGGGCACGTCCTCGGCGGCGGAGGCCGGGGCCGGGTTGCCGATCTCGCCGGTGGCCACGAGAGCCAGGAACTGGTCCACGATGTGCGACGGGAACTGCACACCGCGGCAGCGGCGGAGCTCCGCGCGGGCCAGGTCCTGCGTCATCGCCGGCCGCTCGCGGCTCGGCGAGAGCATGACGGCCCAGGCGGCGCAGACCGCGGACACCGCGCCGGCCGGGACCGGCACGGCGTCGGGGCGGCGGCTCGCGGCCTCGGCCACGACCGCGGCCCAGTCCTGGATGCGGCGGTCGAGGTCCGACAGCGCGTCGCGGTGGACGGCGGCCGGTTCCGTACGGTCCTCGAGATCGCCGATCACGACGCGGTCGCGGCCACCGCGCTTGGCGGCGTAGAGGGCGGCGTCGGCGGTGTTGACCAGGTCGTCCGCGGTGAGCGCCTGCGGCGGCAGGGCGGCGACGCCCCCGATCGACACGGTGATCGCGACCGGAGTGCGGCCGTCCACCAGGACGGGCGACTCGCTCATCCGGGTCCGGATGCGTTCGGCCAGGACGGCCAGGTTCTCCGGGTCCGTGGCCGTGGTCAGGACGGCGAACTCCTCGCCGCCGAAGCGGGCGACGACATCGCTGGCGCGGCAGGTGGTGCTCAGCCGGCGGGCGACCTCGGCCAGGACCTGGTCGCCGGCGGGGTGACCGTACGTGTCGTTGACGCACTTGAAGTGGTCGACGTCGAGCAGCAGCAGGGCGGACGATCCACCGGACCGGGCGACACGCTCGCCCTCCACCCGCAACTGCTCCGAGAGGAAGCGCCGGGTGTAGAGGCCGGTGAGGGCGTCGGTGATGGCCAGCCGGCGCTGCACCGCGATGAGACCCGCCATGCGCATCAGCACGAGCAGGAAGAGCACGCCCGAGGCGCCCACCACGACGAGGTCGGACTTGGCCGCGCCCCGCAGGTTCTGCACCACCAGCACGGCCGGAGCCATCGCGGTGGCGAACCCCAGCAGCACCACGCGGTACGGCGTGGCGCCCGAGCGGACGTCCGCCGGGTCGCCCACGTGGCGCATCGACGGGTGCAGCCCGGCCGCACCGAGCGCGACGTAGCCGAGCAGCCAGAACGCGTCGGGCCAGTTGCCGTCCTCGAACGAGCCGGTCAGGGTGAGCAGGCCGTAGGTGGTGTCGCCGAAAAGGTTCATCCCGAGGAAGGCCAGCAGCAGGTGATAGGCCCGCTGGCGGACCCCGCCGCTGAGCATCAGGCGGATGGCCACGGTGAGCACGCACAGGTCCATCACCGGGTAGGCGGTGGCCGCGATGCGGTCCAGTATGTTGATGTCCGGGGCGGTGACCGTGGGGTGGATGAGGAACACCCACCACAGCACCGCGGCGCCCACGGCGAGGATCGCGGTGTCGACCAGCGCGGCCGTGTTGCGCTGCGGGGAGCGCCGCCGGATCAGCCTCACCAGGCCGACGGCGACGAGGACGTACTGCGAGAGGTAGAGGAGGTTCGCCGCCGGCGGGTAGCTGGCGTCGTCCTGTGAGGCGACGTAGTAGGTGACGTCGCCCGCGGTGTACATCACCTGGCCGGCGACGAACAGCCACCAGGTCGAGCTGGGCTCCGGTCGGTGCTTGCGGATGCCCACCGCGAGCGCGACCGCGGTCGACGCACTGATCAGGCAGTAGAGGAACGTCTGAATCGTGGCTCCGCGCTCGGTGGCGGGAACCATGAAGTAGCCGGCAACGGGCACCAGAGCGCCGACCGACCAGGCGATCCACGCCCACGACCAGGCAGACGGCGTCGTACGCGTGGCGGCGGCCCCTGCCGGGCGATTCAGAGATGTCACGCCACCATGACACCAGCGAGCCGTTCTCCGGCCGGGTGTCGCCCGGTTGCCGGACGGGTGCCGTCACAGGGGCTTATCAAGATTGTCATATTCACAAGCATTGATGCTTTCTGGTGAATTTCTCTAGGCTGAAGTCCTCGATTCGCCCTGCACGGGGGGAGACGGCCCTGGACACCGGTGTACGGCCCATGACCACCCTGTTCGGCAGGGCGCCCCTGCTCGCCGCCGTCGAGGCGCGCCTGATTTCAGGCGGGGGTGTGGCGCTGCACGGGCCGGAGGGCATCGGTAAGACCGCCCTGCTCGACGCCGTGGCTTCCGCGGCCACCGCGCGCGACGAACTGGTCGTGCGGTTACGGCCGGCGGCGGCCGAGCGGCTCCTTCCGTACGCGGGGATCGCCGATCTCGTGGCGCAGTTGCCGGCGACCGCCGTCGCCACCCTGCCCCCGGCCCACCGGGCGGCCCTGACGATGCTGCGTCAGGGCACCGCCCCGCGGACGGGCGCCCCGGCGCCGGCCCGCCGCCTGGTGCTGCCGAGCCTGCTCGCGCACTGCGCCCGGACGCGGCCGGTGCTGCTCGTGCTCGACGACGTGCAGTGGCTCGACGCGGAGTCGGCCGAGCTGGTGGGCTTCGCGATGCGCCGGCGTCCCGGGCCGCGGGTCCGGGTGGTCGCGGCGCAGCGCCTCCCGGACGACGCGGGGCGGCACCGGGCCGCGCGGCTGTGCCCGGCCCCGGTGGCGGACCTGTCGGTGCCGCCGCTGAACGCCGACGATCTCACCGCGCTGCTCGAGGCGCGGGGACTGCCGTGCCGGGCAGCGGCCCGGCTGCACGAGGCCAGCGGCGGCAACCCGTTCCTGGCGCTGACGCTGGCCGCCGTGGCGCCCGGGCCGCCCTGGCGTCCGGCGGCGCTGCCCGAGGCGGCGCGGGACCTGCTGCGCCGCCGGGTCGCCGTCCTGTCGCCGCCGGTCGCCGCGACCCTGCTGGTGGCTGCACTGGCCACGGAACCGACACTCACGGTGCTGGTGCGCTCGGGCCACGAGGACGCCGACCGGGATCTGCGGGTCGCCGCGGCCGCCGGAGTGGTGCGGACCGACGGGGAGACGATCCTGTTCACGCCGCCGGCGCTGGCCGACGTGCTCGCCGAGGACGCCGGCGCCGCCCGCCGGGCCGGGGTCCACGACGCGCTCGCCAACACGGCGCTGGACGAGACGATCGCCGTACGGCACCGGGCCCTGCGCAGCGGCCGCCCGGACGCGGACGTGGCCCGCGACCTGCTCGAGGCGGCCGAGCGGGCGCTGCGCCGCAATGCCGGGCGTACGGCCGCCGAGCTGTACCTGCTCGCCGCCGACCGCTGCCCGCGCAGCCTCGCCGCCGAGCGCTTCGACTGGCTCGTCGCCGCGGCGCGCACCGCCAGCGCCACGGGCGCCCCCGCGGTCGCCGGGCGGGCCGCGGAAGCCGTGCTGGCCGCCGCCGACGCACCGGCCGCCCACCGGGTCCAGGCCCGGATCGTGCTCCTGGACCTGGCCGGTCAGGCCCTCGGCGACATGGACGAGACGTTCGCCGGGGCGCTCAACGAGGCCGGCACCGACGCGACTCTGCTCGCGCCGGTGAAGCTGCGGCTCGCCTGGGCCGCGATGCTAGGCGGTGCGGTGCGCACGGCCGGGATGTGCGCCGCCGAGTCGGCCCGCTCGGCCCGCGCGGCCGGCGATCCGACGACCGAGGCGATGGCGCTCAGCTCCCTCGCCCAGGTCCAGCGGCTGCGCGGCGATCCGCAGTGGACCGGCACCCTGCACCGGGCGCTGTCGTTGCCCGCGCCGCAGGTGCCGGGCCTGCTGCATCTGAGCCCGCGCTACCTGGCGGCACGCTTCGCCATGATGGACGACCGGCTGGACGAGGCCCGCGCCGAGCTGCTCACCCTGCTCGCCGTCGCCGAGCACGACCGCGCCGGCGAGGCCCTGGTGGAGGTGTTGCGCAGCCTGTCCGAGGTGGCCACCAGGGCCGGCCGGTGCCGCGAGGCGCTGGGGTACGCCCACCGCGCCGTCGCCGCCGCCCAACAGGCCGGCATGAGTCCCGGCCCCACCTGGTACACCGCGGCCGTGGCCGAGCTGGCCGGAGGCAGCCTCGCCGCAGCCTCGGGGTACGCCCGGCGCGGCGTGCGCGCCTCGGAGCAGGAGGGCGACAGCCTGTATCTGCGCCGGAACCTGCACGCCCTGGGACAGGCGCAGCTCCGCGCCGGCGAGACCCGGGGCGGCGTCGCCACCCTGCGCCGGCTGAGCGGCCTCGGCGACGGCGCCGCGGACCCGATGATCGTGCGCTGGCAGGGCGACCTCGCGGGCGGCCTGGCCGCGCTCGGCGAGCACGACGAGGCCGCCGCGAACCTCGCCGAGGCGCGGGCCGCCGCGGCCCGCCTGGGGACCGCCCCGGGCCTGAACGGCTACCTCGACCGGGCGACCGCGGTGGTGCTCTCCGAGCGGGGCCAGGCCGACTCCGCGGTGCTGCTCTGCGCCGCCGCCGCGCAGCACTTCGCGGACCTGCGCCAGCCGCTCGAGCAGGCCCACGCCCTGCTGGTACAGGGTGGGGCGGAGCGGCGCCGCCGCCGGTACGCGGCCGCCCGCGCCGCCCTGGGCGCGGCGCTCGCCCTGTTCCTCGCCGCCGAGGCGAAGCCGTGGACCGAGCAGGCGCAGCGGGCGTTCGCGCATACCGAAGGAACCGCCGCACCCCCCACCGACCTGGGGCTGACCTCGACCGAGGCCCGCATCGCGGGACTCGTGCGCGACGGGGCCAGCAACCGCGAGATCGCCGGCCGCCTGTTCCTCAGCATCAAGACCGTGGAGGCGACCCTGACCAGGGTGTACCGCAAGCTCGGCGTCCGCTCGCGGACCCAGCTCTCCCAGCGGCTCCCGGCGACAAGGGTTTTCCCCGATTCGGTGACGACCGTCGATGCATAGCGTCACTGCTCAACAGCCTGGTTCCTCCCGACCCCGGGAGGCCATCCAGGCCTCGCCCGGACCGGGTCGAGAGAAGGAGTGATGAGCGTGGGACGCAGAAGACTCATCTCAGCATCGGCGGCGCTCGCCGCCGGGGCCGCGCTGACGCTGGCCGCGGCGCCGGCCTCGGCCCGACCCCAGCGGGCGCCCAGTCCGCCGTCCGGCCCCGAGCTGGCCGCGGCGGCCGCCGACCGGCTCGTGAACAGCGCCGGCACCGCGTCGCTGCTGCGCCGCTCCGACGGTGACACGCTCCAGCGGACCGGCGTCGTGCAGGGCACCCGCGGGCTGCAGTATGTGACGTACGCGCGGACGTTCCGGGGCCTGCCGGTGGTCGGCGGCGACGTCGTGGTGACCACCGACGCGGCGGGCACGGTCAAGGACACCGCGGTCGCGCAGACCGCGCACATCGCGGTCGGCACCACCGCGACCGTCACCGCCGAGAAGGCGACCGCGGCCGCCAAGGGCCGGCTGGCCTCGGTGGACAGCGCGGCGGCGCCGCAGCTCAAGGTGCTCGCCTGGGGCACGCCGAAGCTTGTGTACGAGGCCGTCGTCGAGGGCCGTACGGCGCAGCACACCCCCAGCAACCTGCACGTCTTCGTCGACGCGCACACCGGCAAGGTGGTCGACCAGGTCGACTACGTGCGCGCGGGCACCGGCAACGGCTACTACTACGGCAACGTCACGATCAACACCTCCGGCTCCGGCTCGTCGTTCTCGATGACCGACCCCGTCCGGACCGGCCTCAAGTGCGGCGGGCAGAACGGCAGCGCGTACACCGGCACCGACGACGCCTGGGGCAACGGCTCCGGGACGAATCTCGAGACCGCCTGCGTCGACGCGCTGTGGGGCGCCCAGCGCCAGGTCGACATGCTCGCCGCCTGGTTCAACCGCGGCAGCATCAACGGCAACGGCAACAACCCGCCGATCCGGGTCGGGCTGAACGACGTCAACGCGTACTGGAACGGGTCCTTCACGAACTTCGGCCACAACCAGGCCAACACCCGCCAGGCCACGCCGATCGACGTGGTGGCGCACGAGATGGGTCACGCGATCTTCCAGTACACGCCGGGCGGTGCCGGCGGCGGCAACGAGAACGGCGGCATCAACGAGGCCACCGGCGACATCTTCGGCGCCCTGACCGAGGCGTACGCCAACAGCCCGCTCGACCCGCCGGACTACCAGGTCGGTGAGGAGGTCGACCTGGTCGGCGACGGCCCGATCCGCTACATGTACAACCCGTCCCTGGCCGGCGACCCCAACTGCTGGTCCACCGCGATCCCGTCGACCGAGGTGCACGCCGCGGCGGGCCCGTTGAACCACTGGTTCTACCTGGTCGCCGAGGGCTCGGCGCCGAGCAACGGCCAGCCCTCCAGCCCGACCTGCAACTCGTCGACGGTCACCGGCATCACCATCCGCAAGGCCGGCGAGATCTACTACAACGCCCTGCAGGCCAAGACCTCCACCTGGCGGTACGCCAACATCCGTACGGCGTCGCTCACCGCCGCGAAGAACCTCTACCCGAACAGTTGCACCGAGTTCAACACCGTGAAGGCGGCCTGGAACGCGATCAGCGTCCCCGCGCAGACCGGCGAGTCGACCTGCACGGGCACCCCGGGCAACGACTTCTCGATCTCGGCCTCCCCGGCCTCGGGCAGCGTCACCGCGGGCTCGGCGGCCACCACCACCATCGCCACCGCCACCACGTCCGGCTCGGCGCAGACCGTCGCGCTGAGCGCCTCGGGCCTGCCCAGCGGCGCCACCGCGACGTTCAACCCGGCGTCGGTGACCTCGGGGGCCTCCTCCACGCTGACGATCTCGACCAGCGCGTCGACCCCCTCGGGCAGCTACCCGATCACGGTGACCGGCACCGGCTCGGCCACCCACTCGGTCACGTACACGCTGAACGTGACCGGCGGACCCGGCGGCAACTGTACCGGGAGCAACGGCACCGACGTCACCATCCCGGACGCCGGCGCGGCGGTGACCAGCACGATCACGATCAGCGGCTGCGGGCGCAACGCGTCGGCGACCTCCACGGTGGCGGTGAACATCGTCCACACCTACCGCGGTGACCTGGTGATCGACCTGGTCGCGCCGGACGGCACGGCCTACCGGCTGAAGAACAGCAGCCTCACCGACAGCGCCGACAACGTCGACGCCACCTACACGGCCAACCTGTCGGGCGAGGCCGGCAACGGCGCCTGGAAGCTGCAGGTCCGCGACGTGTACAGCGCGGACACCGGCTACCTCAACACCGGAACCCTGACCCTCTGATCCGGCGGGACGAGCGTGACCCGGGCTGCCGATCCGGCGGCCCGGGTCTCATTGCGGTGCGCGCTCCGCCGGTCCCCGGCCGAGGGCCGCCCAGATCTCGGTGACGGTGTGGAAGACGACGCCCTCCGGCAACCTGTCCAGATCCGCGAGCACGTCGGTCGGAGCCCCGAGCGTCTCGGCTCCCCGCCGGATCGCCTCCCGGTCGCCCGGCATGCTGGACAAGCCGATGTACCGACCGAAGCGGCTGAGGTCCGCGTGGTCATCCATGGCCTGCATCCGGCTCGCCTCGGGCTGGTCCTCGCCCGCGGGCTCGGCGGTCTTCCACTCCTCGGCCCGGCCGCCGGCCACGCCCTGGACGATGCCGCGAACCTCCTGCTCCATCTCTTCGTCGAGACGGGGCCCGTGTTTGCTGCTCACTCGTTCCATGATTGCCGAGTGCCCCGGGCAAGCTGGGGTAAACCGGTCAGGACGGGCAGTCCGTCAACACGACCGCGGCCGGCGAGAAGCCGCCGGACGTGGGTAGGCAGCATGCCCGAACTGAGAGGCGATGTGATGAATCTGAGTTTTCTCCGGCCGCTCTACGACCGGCCCGGGTCCTGGGTCTCCGTGTACCTGGACGCGACCCGGGCGAGCGAGAACGCCGATCACGAAGTAGCGCTGCGCTGGCAGGCACTGCGCGACAAACTGCTCGACCAGGGCGCGGACCCGGCGACCGTGGACGCCGTCGGTGCCGCCGTCGCACAACACCCGTACCAGCCGGGACGGTACGGGCTGGCGATCTTCGCCAACGCCGGCGAGGTCGTCCTGCTGGAGACCCTGTCCGCTCCCCCGGCCACCGACGAGGCCCACCACGGCCCCCTGCCGCACGCCATGCCACTGCTCGCCCAGCGCGGCGAGGACGTGCCGTACGTCCGGGTGCTCGCCGACCGCACCGGAGCCGAGCTCGAAGGCCTGTCCGTCGGCGGCGCACCGCGCCGGCGAACGGTCACCGGCAACGAGACCTTCCCGCTCCGGAAGGTGCACCCCGGCGGCTGGTCGCACCGGCACCACCAGATGGCCGTGGAGGAGGCGTGGAAGCGCAACGCCTCCGACGTGGCGGCGGCTGCCGTCGATCTTGCCGAGTCCGTCGGCGCCGAGGTCATCGTGGTCGGCGGCGACGTGCGGGCGGTACAGAACTTCACCGACCGGCTGCCCCGCCGCTGGCAGGACCGGGTGGTATCCACCGACGCCGGGTCGCGGCACGCCGGCGCCGACGAGGAAGCCCTCGACGACGTCACCATCCAGGCGATCGCCGAGGTGGCGGAGCGCCACGTCCGCGAGGCCGTCGACCGCTACGGCGCCCAGCGCGGCGCCGACGAGGCCGGCACCGGGCTGGCCGACGTGGTCACCCGGTTGCAGCGCGGACAGGTCGACACGGTCCTGCTGGTCAACGACTCGTCCTCCACCGACATGCTGTGGATCGCTCCGGACGACCCCACGCTCATCGCGGTCGACGAACGTCTGCTGCGCGAGTCCGGCGTCGACACACCCCAGCGGGTCCGCGCGGACGCCGCCCTCGTCCGGGCGACAGCCGGCACCGACGCGAACCTCGTCCTGGTCGGTCCCGGTGAAGCGGCGCTGGAGCACGGCATCGGCGCTGTGCTGCGCTACGCGGACGCGAGCACCGCGGCATCCTGACGATCGGTCGTGCCCGGACGGCCTTCGCCGTCCGGGGCATGGCGGTCGGCCGATCGGTGCCTCCCCCCGGCGACGTCCGGGGCGTAGCGTGAAGAACCGGACATGCGGAGAGGGGCGCGCGCGTGCAAACAGTCTCGGTGGACACGAGCGTCGAGGGCCGGCTGGACGTGGTGCTGCGGGGAGAGCTGGACTTCACCAACGCCTCGCAGGTCGCCAAGGTGGTGAAGGAAGCGATCACCGGTGGCCGGCCACCTGCGGTACGCGTGCACCTGGCAGAGGTCACCTTTCTGGATTCCTCCGGCATCGGTCTCCTGGTGCGTGCCATGAAGGCTGCCGACGAGGTCGGCGCCGACTTCCGCGTCGAGAATCCCACCGACAAAGTTCTCGATCAGCTGCGGATGTCCGGCCTGCTGGAGGCGTTCGGCCTACCCCAGACCGAGTAGAGAGAGGCCGGGCATGTCAGCGGACGGACATCAGGGGTACCTGCAGCGCCTGGCCGACCTGGAGGCGCAGATCGGCAGTGCCCGGCTGAGTCCCGCCGTGGTCTGCGAGCGGGCCGCGGGAATGCTCGCCGGGCGGATCGGCTGCCGCATCGACGAGGCCCACGCCCACATGCGGACCCTCGCCGGTCAGCAGGACAAGGACCTCGGGACCGTGGCAGCCGGAATCATCTCCGTCCTGGAGACCCGCCAGGCGACGCCGTCCCGGCGGCTACGCCGCAGCGCCGAGGAAGTGCTGCGGGTGGCACGTCAGCCGCCGACGCCACGTCCGCGGCACCGGACAGAGGTGTCTTCCGACGACGCGGCGCCCGGTTGGGCCGCCATCGTGCAACAGGCCCTGGACGCCATGCCGGGCAATCACATCGTGCTCGTCCCCATGCACGATGATGCCGGCCTGCTCGTCGACTACCGGCTCGTCGCGGTGAGCCGCACCCTGGTGGACCTGTCCGGCAACACCGGCTCGCGGCTGATCGGCCGGCGGGTGAGCGAGACGTATCCGACGATCGTCGGTGGGCCCGTGTGGCAGGCGTGGGCCGACGTCCTCGCCGACGGCCGGCAACGCCGGGTCGGTCCCTTCCCCTATGTCCACAGCGACGACGGGAAGTCCTCCGAACATCTGTTGTCCGCACGGGTGCACCCGTGCGGAACGGGCCTGCTGAACTCCTGGGTCCGCTTCGACGAGCAGACTCGCCTCGCCGAGCGCATCGCACAGACCGAACGGCTGGGCAACCTCGGCTGGGGCGAGTGGGACCTGGTCACCGACGCGACCGTGTGGTCCGACGAGCTGTACCGGATCTACGAACGAGATCCCGCCGACGGTCCCCTACCCCGGGAGGAGTCGGAGGCCCTCGGCCTGCCCGAGGACGAGCCGCTGCGCCGGCAGGCCGCGGAGGCCTTCGGCCGCGGTGAGACGGTCGATCTCACCGCCCGCACCAGGATCAATGGCAAGGTCAAACACCTGCGAGCGGTGATCGACGCGGTCCGCGACATCGACGGCAGGCCGGTCAAGATCTACGGGATCATCCAGGACGTCACGGCTCGGGAGACGAGCCGCCTCAAGCTCGCCGAGGTGCAGGAGGAACTGCGTACGCAGCAGCAGAACCTCCTCGCCGAGCACCGCCTGGCCGCTCGCCTTCAGCACATCGTCCTGCCGATCCCGGACGGCCCCATCGAGCTCCACGGGCTCCGGGCGGCGGTTCGCTACCTGCCGGCCGAGCAGGCCAGCCGGGTCGGCGGTGACTGGTACCACGCGGCGGCGGCAGGGGACGGCAGCATCGTCCTGGCCGTGGGCGACGTCGCCGGGCACGGCCTGCAGGCCGCCGCCACCATGGCCCAGCTGCGCCACGCCCTCGCCGCCCTGGCCGTCACGACCACGTCCGACCCGGCCGATCTTCTGACCCACCTCAACAGACTGCTCTACGCCGCGGATGCCGAGACCGGCACCGCCGCGATCGCGCGCTTCGACCCGGCCACCCAGGACCTCGCCTGGGCGCGGGCCGGGCACCCCGCGCCACTGCTCGCCCGGGCGGGAACCGTCACCGAGCTGTCCGACCGGCCCGGGCCGCTGCTCGGCGCCATCCTGGGCGCGGCGTACGCCACGTCCACCACCCGCCTGGATCTCGGCGACGTCCTGCTGCTCTACACCGACGGTCTCGTCGAGCACCGCTCGCGCACGCTCGACGAGGGCCTGGCCCCCGTCCTCACCGTCCTCGGGCGGGTCACCGCCGAACCCGGCCCCCCATCACTGGAGGCACTGCTCGGCGCCCTACGCCGGGCCAACCCCGACGACGACACCTGCATCCTCGCCGCCCACCGGCACGCCGGGGGTCCGGAATCGGATCCGGGAACCCGCCGTGGCTGACCCGTCCGAAACGCACACCCCGAGGCGGACGCATCCGCTGACCCGGGACTTCGACCTGGCCACGCTGGTCGCCCTCCGCCACGAGGTGCAGCAATGGGCACAGCGCAACGGCCTGACCGACCTGGCCCTCTACCGGTTCGTGGTTGCCGTCAACGAGATCACCACGAACGCCGTACGCCACGGCGGAGGTCGGGGCCGCATCGAGCTGTGGCGCGCCGGCGACCGCTTGCACTGCCGGGTCAGCGACCAGGGCACCGGCCTGCCCGCCGACCGGCACCGGCCCGCCCGCCCCGGCCCGCAAGCCGTCGGCGGACGGGGACTGTGGCTGGCCAGCGCCGGCATCGATGACCTCACCATCGACACCGGCAGGCACGGCACGAAGATAACCCTCTCCTGCCTCGCCTCCTAGCAGCCGGGCCCACGACGGTGCCGGCCGAGAGCGCGTCCGGGACGTCAGGAGCAGCCCGGCGCTCCGGCTGCCCGCCGTGCGCCGGGCTTGACGCCGCAGCCGGTCAGTGGCGCGCAGTTGCCGGCGCCGCGGCCGTGACCGCGCGGAGGATGTCGTCCACGCGGTCCTTCGCGTCGCCGAAGAGCATGGCGCAGTTGTCCCGGAAGAACAGCGGGTTCTGCACGCCGGCGTACCCGGAGGCCATGGACCGCTTGAAGACGACGACGTCGTCGGCCTCCCAGACGGTGAGCACCGGCATGCCGGCGATGGGGCTGCCCGGGTCCTCGGTGGCCGCCGGGTTCACCGTGTCGTTGGCGCCGATCACCAGCACCACCGAGGTGCCCGCGAAGTCGTCGTTGATCTCGTCCATCTCGCACACGATGTCGTACGGCACCCGCGCCTCGGCGAGCAGCACGTTCATGTGACCGGGCAGGCGGCCCGCCACCGGGTGGATGCCGAAGCGGACGTTCACGCCACGCTCGCGCAGGACCCGGGTGAGCTCGGCGATCCCGTGCTGCGCCTGGGCGACGGCCATCCCGTACCCGGGCGTGATGATCACGGAGTCGGCGGAGGTGAGCAGCTCGGCGACGCCCTCGGCGCTGGTCTCCCGGTGCTCGCCGTAATCCTTGTCGCCGGCGGGGCCGGCTTCGATGCCGAAGCCGCCGGCGATCACCGACAGGAAGGACCGGTTCATCGCCTTGCACATCACGTACGACAGGTACGCACCGGACGAGCCGACGAGCGCACCGGTGACGATGAGCAGGTCGTTCTCGAGCAGGAAGCCGGCGGCCGCGGCGGCCCAGCCGGAGTAGCTGTTGAGCATCGACACCACCACCGGCATGTCGCCGCCGCCGATCGAGGCGACGAGATGCCAGCCGAGCAGCAGGGCGACCACCGTGGCGGCGATCAGCATCCAGAGCTGGGACGACACCACGAAGCCGGCGGTGAGCGCGGCGAACGCGGCGAGGGCGGCGACGTTGAGCAGGTTCTTGCCGGGCAGCATCAGCGGGCTGGACTTGATCCGGGCGGACAGCTTGAGGAACGCCACGATCGAGCCGGTGAAGGTGACGGCGCCGATGAAGACGCCGATGACCACCTCGGCGCTGTGGATGCCGAGCATGCCCTGACCGCTCAGCAGCGCGGCCTCGGCGCCGTCCGGGTGGGCCTCGACGTGCAGGTAGCCGTTCCAGCCGACCAGCACCGCGGCGAGACCGACGAAGCTGTGCAGCACGGCGATCAGTTCGGGCATGCCCGTCATCTCGACCTTGCCGGCCCGGTACAGGCCGATGGCGGCACCGATCAGGACGGCGACGACGAGCAGGATCAGGCCGGTGCCGCTGATCTTGCGCTCGACCGCGAGGGCGATGGTGGCGGCCAGCGCGACGGCCATCCCGGCGATGCCGAAGGTGTTGCCGGCCTTGGCGGTCTCGTGCTTCGACAGACCGGCCAGCGCGAGGATGAAGAGCAGGGCGGCGACGATGTACGCCGCCTGCGCCGCGGTTTCGACGGTCATCAGATCAGCTCCTGGAGAACATGGCGAGCATGCGGCGCGTCACCGCGAAGCCCCCGACGACGTTGATGCTGGCCAGCAGGATCGCGACGAACGCCAGTCCGGTCACCAGGTTGTCGCCGTGCCCGAGTTGCAGCAGGGCGCCGACGACGATGATTCCGGAGATCGCGTTGGTCACCGACATCAGCGGCGTGTGCAGGGCGTGGTGCACGTGCCCGATCACGTAGTACCCGATGACGATCGCCAGGGCGAAGACGGTGAGGTGACCGCGCAGGGCGGCCGGCGCGAGAGCGGTGAGCAGGAACAGCGCGGCCGCACCGGCGCCGACCATCGCGAGCTGCCGCCCGGGCCGCTTGCGCGCGGGCGCCGGTGCCGCGGGCGCGGCGACGGCCGGTGCCGCGGCGGGCGCGGCGGAGACCGAGACCGGAGGCGGCGGCCAGGTCAGTTCGCCGTCGCGGACGACGGTCATCGAGCGCTGGACGACGTCGTCGAAGTCGAGGACGAGCTGCCCGTCCTTCTCCGGCGTCAGCAGCTTCATGAGGTTCACCAGGTTGGTGCCGTACAACTGGGAGGCCTGCGCCGGCAGCCGGCCGGGCAGGTCGGTGTAGCCGATGATGGTCACGCCGTTCGCGGTGACCACCACCTCGCCCGCGACGGTGCCCTCGACGTTGCCGCCGTTGGCCGCGGCCATGTCGACGATCACGCTGCCCGGCTTCATGCTCGCCACCATCGCCGCGGTGATCAGCCGCGGCGCCGGGCGCCCCGGGATCAGCGCGGTGGTGATGATGATGTCGACCTCGCCGGCCTGCGTGGCGTAGAGCCGGGCGGCGCGCTCGTTGTAGTCGTCGGACATCTCCTTGGCGTAGCCGGTCGACGAGACCTCGACATCGGCGGCCTCGATCGACAGGTACTCGCCGCCGAGCGACCTGACCTGGTCGGCCACCTCGGGCCGGGGGTCGGTCGCGCGGACGATCGCGCCCAGGCTGCCCGCGGCCCCGATGGCCGCCAGGCCGGCGACGCCCGCGCCCGCGACGAGCACCTTGGCCGGCGGCACCTTGCCCGCGGCGGTGACCTGACCGGTGAAGAACCGGCCGAAGGCGTGCGCGGCCTCGACGACCGCGCGGTAGCCGGCGATGTTGGCCATCGACGACAGCACGTCGAGGGACTGGGCCCGGGAGATGCGTGGGACCGCATCCATGGACAGCGCCGTGATCGGACGGCGGGCGAGGTCCGCGACCAGATCCTGGTCCAGGCGCGGATTCAGCATCCCGATCAGCGTGGCGCCGGCGCCGATCTTGTCGAGCTGCTCCGCGGGCAGCGGGTTGATCGTGAAGAGGACGTCCGCCGCCAGAGGGTCGCCGATGCTCGCTCCGGCACTGGCGTACGCCTCGTCGGAGAACGAGGAGCCGGAACCGGCGCCGGCCTCCACCACCACGTCGTATCCGAGCTTGACCAGCTCTGTCACGGTGGCAGGTGTCGCCGCGACGCGCCGCTCACCCGGATGCGGGTCACGCGGTACACCGATGATCATCCTTGACTCCCCTATTGAACTTGACCATGGAAACGTGGGATACGACCGGCCGGTTCAATGCCCGTACAAAATTCCTACTCGCCAGTAGGGATGTTGGGCGGTCCGGGGCCGCATCCCCAGAGCCCGACGGCCACTGTTGCGTAGGCCGATCGGATGATCGTCAAGGGACACTGGTGCGGTGTCGAGTCATGCCGCGCTGGGCGTCCTCGAGCCGGCTGCCGATGACCGCGGCGCCAGCCGCCGCGGCGTTCGTGTTCGCGTTCCGGTGGTGGCGATGGTGCGGCACTGGAAGGCGCCGCGGGCCTGGACCCGCCGCCGCTCAGCCGGCCCGGCCGACGGCACATTCCGGCGCCGTAGAGCCGCGCCGAACCTCGTTGGCGCCGATTCGGCGGATCCGGGCGCCGATTTTGTGGAATTGTTCCCTTAGATGATCGGCGCCGCCCCCCGTGCCCGATCGGCGCCCGCAGGCATGGTGAAAGACGTGTTATGGGGGGATTACGTGCGGATTCCATCGCGCAAGCTCGGGGCGTGGACCCGGAGCCTGCGGGCCATGGCGGCACGGGCCACGGGTGGCCGGGCCATGGGGGTACGGGCCAAGCTGCTCATGGTGGCGGCGGTGGCCGGGCTGGCCACGGTCGGCGTCGGCGTGGGCGGCATGGTGCAACTCGACTCCGTGGCCGACACCGCGACCCGGATCGCCGACCACCGGGTGCAGCAGGCACTGCGACTGGAGGCGGCTCGGACGTCGCTGCTGGAGTCGGACACCACCCTGCTGGAGCACGTGGCGCTGACCGACGACGTCTCGCGGCGGCGCGCGGAGAACGACATCAAGGCCGCCGATGCCGCGTACGACCAGGCGTGGGCGGCGTACGCGAAGGCCGGCGGCAACCGGTACGGCACGATCCGGGCGACGGAGGCCGGCGTCGCCACGTACCGGCAGTTCCGCGACGACACCATGCTGCCGGCCAGCCAGAAGGGTGACCTCGGGGCGTTCCAGAACGCCCGGTTCACCCAGATTGCGGTATTGCGCATCGCCAAGGGCAACCTCAACGAGCTGGCCAAGATGGAGACCGACGCGGTGACGGCCGGGGGCCGGAGCATCCGCGACGCCCGCACCGACGCCACCCGGCTGATGGTGGCGGCCACCGCGCTCGGCGTGGTGCTCGCCGCCGCCTGGGCGCTGCTCACGGCGTCGTCGATCCTGCGGCCCGTGCGCCGGGTGGAGACCGCCCTCGAGGCGATGGCCGCCGGCGACCTCACCGCGACCGTCGAGGTCGACAGCCAAGACGAGATCGGGCGCATGGCCGGCTGGTACGAGCGCGCCCGGCAGGGCATGCGCGACACGGTCACCGCCCTGACCACGGCGGCGAACGCCGTCGGCGAGGCCTCCGACCAGGTGTCCGCCTCCGGCGCCAGCATCGCCACCTCCACGGCCAGCGCCGCGCAGCAGGCGGTGAGCGCGACCTCCACCGCGGAGCTCGTCTCCCAGAACGTGCTCACCCTCGCCTCGGGCGGGGAGCAGATGGAGGCGTCGATCGGCAGCATCTCGCACAGCGCCAACGAGGCCGTCCGCGTGGCGTCGGAGGCGGTCGCCGTGGTGGCGGACACCACGACGTCCGTCGCGAAGCTGGGCAACTCCTCGGCCGAGATCGGCGACGTCGTCAAGGTGATCACCGCCATCGCGGAGCAGACCAATCTGCTGGCGCTGAACGCCACCATCGAGGCCGCGCGGGCCGGCGAGGCGGGCAAGGGCTTCTCCGTGGTCGCCGGCGAGGTGAAGGAGCTCGCCCAGGAGACCGCGCGGGCCACCGAGGACATCGCCCGCAGGGTCGACGCCATCCAGTCGGACAGCTCCGGCGCGGTGACCGCGATCAACCGGATCAGCGGGATCATCGAACAGATGAACGACTTCCAGTTGTCCATCGCCTCGTCCGTCGAGGAGCAGACCGCGACGACCAACGAGATGAACCGCAACGTCGGCGAGGCGGCCACCGGCACGCGCGAGATCGCGGGCACGATCCAGGTCCTCGCCGACGCGGTCAACAGTGCGGCCGACGACGGCGCGCGGGCACGGGTCGCCGCCGAGAACCTCGCCGGCACGGCCGAGGAGCTGCGCCAGGCCGTACGCCGGTTCCGGGCATGAGGAAGGACATCATGGGCAAGGGAAGCGGGCGCCGCCGGCGGGCACTGGCGGGCGTGCTGGCGACGGCTCTGCTGGCCGGATGCGGCGGTGCCGGATCCGAGGAGGCGAGCTTCGCGGATTCGTCGCAGTGCGAGCCCTATCGGAGCTACCAGGGCCGCAGCGGTACCACCGTCTCGGTCTTCTCGTCGATCCGCGACGTCGAGGGCGTCAACCTGGAGCAGGCCTGGCGCCTGTTCTCGGACTGCACCGGCATCAAGGTCGCCTACGAGGCGAGCGGGGACTTCGAGAAGGAGTTCCAGGCCCGGGTGGCCGACGGCAACGCCCCGGACATCGCATTCCTCCCGCAGCCCGGCATGATCCCCAAGCTGGCGGCGGACGGCGCGGTCAAGCCGGCGTCGGCCGCCACCAAGCAGCTCGCCGGGCAGAACTGGTCCGCGGACTGGTTGTCCTACGGCACCGTCCAGGACACGTTCTACGCCGCGCCGCTCGGCGCGAGCGTGAAGTCCTTCGTCTGGTACTCACCCGCCACCTTCAGGAAGAAGGGGTACGCCGTCCCGGACACGTGGAACGAGCTGATCGCGCTCAGCACGAAGATCGCGGCGGACGGCGTGAAACCGTGGTGCGCCGGCATCGAGTCCGGCGGCGCCACCGGCTGGCCGGCCACCGACTGGCTCGAGGACGTGATGCTGCGGACCCAGGGTCCCGAGACCTACGACAAATGGGTGTCCCACGAACTGCCGTTCAACGATCCCTCGGTCGTCGAGGCGACCGACAAGGCCGGCTCGATCCTGAAGAACCCGCGCTTCGTCAACGGCGGCTTCGGCGGCGTGACCAGCGTGGCCAGTACGCCGTTCCAGACGGCCGGGCTGCCGATCCTGCAGGGCCGCTGCGCCCTGCACCGGCAGGCGTCGTTCTACGCCACCCAGTGGCCGTCCGGAACGAAGGTGGCCGAGGACGGCGACGTCTATGCCTTCTACTTCCCCGCCGTCGACCCGGCGAAGGGCAAGCCGGTGCTCGTCGGCGGCGAGTTCGTCGTCGCCTTCGCGGACCGACCCGAGGTGCAGGCGTTCCAGACCTTCCTGGCCAGCGCCGAGTTCGCCACCGCCCGCGTTCAGCTCGGCTCCTGGGTGTCCGCCAACCGCGGCGTCGACCTCGGCGCCTACACGGGCGCGATCGACAAGCTGTCGGCCGAGATCCTGCAGGACCCGAAGTCGGTGGTCCGGTTCGACGGCTCCGACCTGATGCCCGGCACCGTCGGTGCGGGTTCCTTCTGGACCGGCATGACGGACTGGATCAAGGGCGAGGACACGCGCAGCACGCTGGACGCCATCGAAGCCTCCTGGAAGGACTGAGTCGGCACGCTTCCCCGTCGATCTGCGTCATCGGTGGTTCACACGGCGGTGAACGGCTTGTGACCATGCAGGCCTTTTGGGACGCTGGGCGAATACCGTCGCACATGAGGCGGCGGTCCGACGGAGCGGGTCCACCGTGAATCGTCAACGCAGTGGCGGGACCGGTAAAGAGCCGTCCCGCGGAGCGCCGGGTGGGCAGCCGCCGTACCTGTTCGAGCGGCACGATCCCCTGCACGGCGGGGGAATCGACGTCACCGTGGACATGGACGTGTCCATGGTGACGCTCGCCCTGCACGGCGCCTGGGAATCCCGCCTGCAGCACGCGACCTACGCCGCCATGGTGAAGTGCCTGAGCGAGCATCCCGCCGTTCTGCTCCTCGACCTGCGCGCTGTGACGGATCCGCACGCCGCCAGTGTGACCATGTGGATGACCGCCCGGCGGCTCGGCGACGGGATGGAGCCACCGGTCCAGATCCTCGCGTGCGTTCCCTCGGGCACCGCGCTCGGCGCTCGGCTCCACCGCCTGGGCGCCGCACGGTTCCTGTCGATCTACCCCACCATCGCCCTGGCCCGCGCCGCGGCCGGACGACGCCCGTTGACCGACCGCCTGGTGCTGCAGCTTCATCCCAGCTCCGGAGCCCCGGCCCGGGCCCGCGCCGCGGTCATCGACGCCTGCGCCGCCTGGCAGTTGCCCGAGCTGCGGGACCGTGCCTGCGTGGTGGTCTCCGAACTGGTCATCAACGCCGTCCAGCACGCCGGCACCGCGATCACCGTGGTCCTGTTCCGCCGTGGCTCCGCCATGCATCTCGCGGTCGGGGACGAGAACCCACGCCTCCCCCGGCTCCGCGATACGTTCCCGGCGTCCCTCGACGTCCAGCCGCATCAGCGCGGACTGGGGCTGCACATCGTGCACGCGGCGGCGACCGTGTGGGGTGCGGCGCCGACGGCGGACGGCAAGGTGGTCTGGGCCACGATCCGTCCCGGGACCGGCCGGCGGTGGCCGCCCTCCTAGAGGTACAGCGCGCGCAGCCGCGGGTCCGGGGTCTCGTCGGGCTCGGTCACGATCGCGGCGAGGACGTCCCGTAGCGCACGGACCGCTGAGGCACCATGGTCGCGGGTGAGGCGTCGTTCGTAGCGCTCGTGGAAACGGCGGGCGGCCGCCAGCGCCGACGCACCGCGGTCGGTCAGCTCCAGGCGCTGGGCCCGGCGGTCGTCCGGATCCGGGGTACGGCGGACGTAACCGCGCCGCTGCATGTCGTCGACGATCTGGGCCGCTGCCTGCTTGGTCACCTCGAGCCGGCCGGCCAGGTCGCTGACCGTCATCGGACGGTCCCCCAGCGCCCGGAAGACGAACCCGTCGGAGCGGCCCAGGTCGTCGAAGCCCTGCTCGGCCAGGAACGCGCGAAGGTCGCGGACGAAGTTCTGATACGCGAGCGCGAGCAGGATGCCGAAGTCGAGGGGTTGCGCCGGAGCGGACATGTCTCCATGATAGTCAAGCCAGCTTGGACAAGCTGGCTTGACTATTGGAGGAGCAATGCACGTCATCCGCACCGCGCAGGCCCCTCGCTTCGAGGTGCCCGGCGTCGAGTTCACCGCCCTGGCCGCACCCAGCCGGGGCTCGGCCGAGATCTGTACCTGGCGGATCACCGTCGCGCCGGGCCTGCGGTCACCGGAGGCACACACGCTCGACCAGGACGAGATCTTCATGGTCGTGGCCGGCACCATCCGCCTGAGCCCGGACACGGAGACGCTCCACCCCGGGGATGCCGCGGTGGTTCCGGCGGGAGAACCGATCCAGCTTGACAACCCGGGCGACGCCCCGGCCGAGGCGTACGTGGTGGTCCGCGCCGGGTTCGTCCCCCGCGGCGCCGACGGCACGCCGGCCGGGACACCACCCTGGGCGCAGTGACACCGCCGGCGGCCGGCGTCGGCACGAGGCTGCCGCCGGCCGCCGGTTCACACGATCGTGGTGCTCGTGAAGGTCGGCGACGGCGTGGGATAGCACGCGGTCGGCACGTTCAGGTTGAGCACGCCGGCCCGTACGTTGGCGGCGAAGGTCAGGCTCGGGTCGGTGTAGCCGGTCCCGGCCAGGGTGGTGGTGATGGCCGTGCCCGCGGCGCCGACGGCGGTCAGGCGCAGGTGCAGAGTGGGCAACTGGAAGGTGGCTCCGCCGGCGATCGGGCCGGGCACGGTGGCCGTCACCAGGCCGTCGGCGTGGGTGACGGTAGGCGTGCCGGAACCGATGTCGACGCCGCCGCTGAGGGCGGCCGACCGCACCCCGGCGCCGGACGACACGGCGACTCTGAGCACGAGCGTGCGCAGGTTGTTGACCGTGAATCCGCCCGCGGTGGGCGGCGCGGTCATCGGGTCGGGCGAGAGCGTCACGTCGAAGTCGGTGCCCGTGCCGGCCTCGGCCGGACCGTCGGCCTGGATCGCGGTCGACAGCGTCAACTGCTGCGGCGGACCCAGCGGGGGCCGACCCTGACAGTCGAGCGTGACCGGGACCGCGGCCGCGGCGTGGGCGGCGGGAACGGCCGCCAGGAGGCCGGCCAGCACCAGACCTCCGGCGGCGGTGAGCAGACCTGCGGTTCGGACGAGGCGTCTCATCGGGCTCCCCTCATAGATGGACTTAGATAGACCACCATCAATGGGTTCAGCCGCGCGCGGCGATATGAAATCTTCTCGTAATGAGTGAGAACGACCGTCCTCGGGGCCGCTCTGCTCGTCGGATTCCGCCCGGACGCCACGGCGCTCGAGTGGCTCGCCGCGCTCGGCGTACTGATGGCGACCGCGTTCGCGCTGACCTGGTTCGCCGTCGCGCTCGGGATGGTCGCCGACAGCGTCGAGACGGCCAGCAACACACCGATGTTCCTGAGCCTGCTGCCGTTCCTCGGCAGCGGATTCGTGCCCACCGAGACGATGCCGGCCGGGCTGCGCGCGTTCGCCGGGTACCGGCCGTTCACGCCGGTCATCGAGACGCTGCGCGGGCTGTTGCTCGGCTCCGGGATCGGTGCCAGTGCCGTCGTCGCGCTCTCCTGATGCGCCGGGATCTCGCTGGTGTCGTACCTGTGTGGACCAGGCGCAAGTACAACCAGCGGGCTACCCGGTAAGCAACTTGCCATTGTCCGGCAATTGATTCACCGATTCTTCCGGCGCGCGACCCGGAGTTGAGTGACCCGCATCTGGCGGGCTCTCCACTGGGGGCGGAATGGATGCGAAACGGTGGTCGCGGGGCGCGGCGACGCTGATGATGTGCGCCGTCACCGGCGCGGTGGTGGTCGTCACGCAGCAGGACGGGGAACCGGCGGCGGCGCGCGACCCGCACGCCGCGCACCTCATACCGCGGATGGTGCCGGTCGCGATCACCGCGCCGGGGCCGTTGCCGCGGACCGGATGGACGGTCACGGCGGACAGCTCGCCGAGCGGGACGGGCGCCGGTAACGCCATCGACGACAACCCGGCGACCACCTGGCGTACGGCGGCGACCGCGCTCCCCCACACGTTGACCATCGACACCGGCAACCTGGTCGCGGTCGGCGGCCTGAGCTACCTGCCGCCGTCCGACTCGCCGAACGGCCGCATCGGGCGGTACCGGATCTCGGTCAGCGGCGACGGGACCGCCTACACCGACGTGGCGAACGGGACGTTCGCCGACGACGAGGGGGTCAAGACCTCCACGTTCGCGACCGTGCTGACCCGTTTCGTACGCCTCACCGCGCTCAGCGAGGCGGGCAACCGCGGGTCGTGGTCGGCGGCGGCGGAGATCCACCTGCTCGGTGGCACCGATCCGGCGCTCGCGCGTACCGGATGGACGGTCTCGGCGGACAGCCAGGAGACCGCGGCCGAGAACGGGGCTGCCGCCAACGTGCTCGACGGCAACACCGCGACGATGTGGCACACGGCGTGGAGCACCGCGCCCGCCGCGCCGCTGCCACACCAGATCACCGTGGACACGAAGGCGACCCACCTGATCTCCGGGCTGAGCTACCTGCCCCGGCAGGGCGGGGGCCGCAACGGCACCATCGGGCAGTACCGGGTGGAGACCAGCACGGACGGCGCGACGTGGGGCGCCGCGGCGGCGACCGGCCGCTTCGCGGACGTCAGCACCGCGCAGACCGTCACCTTCGACCCGCGGATCGCGCGCTACGTCCGCCTCACCGCGCTGACCGAGGCCGGCAACCGCGGGCCGTGGAGCAGCGCGGCGGAGCTCAACCTGCTCGGGCGGGCCGACCCCACCCTGGCCCGCACCGGCTGGACGGTGACCGCCTCCGACCAGGAGACCGCCCGGGAGAACGGCGCGGCCGCCAACGTCCTGGACGGCAACGCCGCCACGATCTGGCACTCGGCGTGGAGCAGCACCCCACCCGCGCCGCTGCCGCACTTGCTGACCGTCGACCTGAGGACCGCCGTTCGGGTGGGTGGTCTCGCCTATCTGCCGCGCCCGGCGGCGTCGCCGAACGGCCGCATCGGCCGCTACAAGATCGAGACCAGCACCGACGGTACGGCGTGGAGCGCGCGCGTGACCGGCGGCGCCTTCGCGGACAACCCCGCACTGCAGACCGTGGTGTTCCCGCCGGCGACCGCGCGGTACGTGCGGCTGACGGCGGAGTCGGAGGCGGGCACGCGCGGACCCTGGAGCAGCGCCGCCGAGATCAACCTGCTGGGCCCGAGCGGCTCGGTCGCCCCGGCCCGCGGCACGTGGAGTGCGCCGGTCGGCTTCCCGCTGGTGCCGGCGGCCGCGGCCCAGCTTCCCGACGGCAAGATTCTCACCTGGTCGGCGTACGCGCGGGACACGTTCTCGGGCGGCCGCGGGCGTACGGTGACCGCCACCTATGACCCGGCGACCGGCGAGGTCACCCAGCGGACCGTGACCGAGACCGGCCACGACATGTTCTGCCCCGGGATCTCGGTGCTGCCCAACGGGCGCATCGTCGTCACCGGCGGCAACGACAGTGCCAGGACCAGCATCTACGACCCCGGCACCGACGCGTGGACGACCGGCCCGGCGATGACCACCGCCCGCGGTTACCAGTCGAGCACCACGCTCTCCGACGGCCGGATCTTCACCATCGGCGGCTCGTGGAGCGGAGGGGTCGGCGGCACCGACGGCACCCCGCGCAAGGCCGGGGAGGTGTACTCGACGGCGACGGGCTGGACCGCCCTGCCGGGCGCCCGGGTGGAACCGATGCTGACCGCGGACGCCAACCCCAACGGCGACTACCGCAAGGACAACCACGCCTGGCTGTTCGGGTGGAGCGGCGGCACCGTGCTGCAGGCCGGGCCGAGCCGGGCGATGAACTGGTATACGACGGCCGGCACCGGGGGCACCACGCCGGCCGGCAACCGCGCCGACGACGTGGACGCCATGAACGGCAACGCCGTGATGTACGACGCCGGCAAGATCCTGACGGTCGGGGGCGCCACGTCGTACGAGAACGTCGACGCCAGCACCAGTGCCTACGCCCTGAGCATCTCCGGCACCACGGTGACCGCCCGCCGGACGGGCTCGCTGACGCACGCGCGGTCGTTCGCCAACAGCGTGGTCCTGCCCGACGGCAAGGTGGTGGTGTTCGGCGGACAGAACTATCCGGTGCCGTTCTCGGACAACACCGCGGTGCTCGGCGCCGAGATGTGGGACCCGGCCACCGAGTCGTTCACCACTCTGGCGTCGGCGGCGATCCCGCGTACGTACCACAGCGTGGCGCTCCTGATGCCGGACGCGCGGGTCTTCACCGGCGGCGGCGGCCTGTGCGGCAACTGCGGGACCAACCACTTCGACGGCGAGATCTTCACGCCGCCGAACCTGCTGAATCCCGACGGCACGCGGGCGCCCCGGCCGGTCATCACCACGGCCCCGGCCACGGCCGGCAACGGTGCGTCGATCACGGTGGCGACCGACCGGGCGGTGTCCTCGTTCGCGATCGTCCGCATGGGCACGGCGACGCACAGCGTGAACACGGACCAGCGCCGCATCGCCCTGGCGCCGACGGCGGTGACGGGCGGCTACCGGCTCACCATCCCGGCCGACCGGGGTGTCGCGCTGCCCGGCTACTGGATGCTCTTCGCGATGGACGCGCGCGGAGTGCCCAGCGTCGCGAAGACCATCCGCATCGGATGACCGCGACCCATTGACGGGCGTGCCCGCCTCTGACACTGTGGGCGAGTGGCTGATCCACTGATCCACTCGCCCATTGTGCGGAGCTCCGTCGTCGACGAACTGGTCGAGCGGCTGCGCGCCGACGTGCTCGGCGAGCGGTACGCGCCGGGCAGCCTGCTGCCACCCGAACGGGAGCTGGCCGCGGGCTACGGCGTGACCCGCACGTCGCTCAAGCACGCGCTGGTCCGCCTCGTGGAGGCGGGCCTGCTGGAGACCCGGCACGGGATCGGCACCCGCGTGCGCGACTTCCGGCGCACCGCAGGCCCCGACCTGCTGCCGTTCCTGGTCTCGCTGGACGGGCCGAGCTGGCTGGCGGAGGTGTTCACCGTCCGCCGCGAGATCGGCGCGCTGATCGCGGCCCGGGCCGCCGGGCACGCCGAGGAGGCCGACCGGGAACGGCTGGTCCGGCTCCGCGACGACATCGCCGCCGCGCCGGCTCCCGGCCCGGCTCAGCAGGCCGAGGCCGAGGTACACCGCGCCCTCGCCGCCGCCTCCGGCAACCGGGTGTACGAGCTGCTCGTCAACTCGCTGCTGCGGGCGTACGACGACGTACGGGAACTCTTCGCCGCCCCGTTCGCCGACCCCGCCGAGGCCGCCCGGCGGATCACCCCGCTGGTCGAGGCGGTCCGGTCCTGCGACCCGGCGGCGGCACACGCCGCCGCCGACGCTTACTACCTCTCCACCGAACGACTCATGCTGGGAGACGACGGTGTTCACGACGATGCGAGAAGTGATGACGGGGGCGGTCCGGCTGAGCGGGGAGGCCGGTGAGCGGCCGATCCGGCTGACCTTGCGGTTCACCGCACCGGGCGCGCTGCATCCCCTCGCCGACCTCCGGGCCGAGGCGACCGTCCGGGTCCAGGTGGCGGGGTTCGCCGACGATGCCGCGGCGACCGGCAGCATGGAGATCGCCCCGCTGCGGGCCGGCCGGATCGGCTACCGGCTCGCCTTCACCGCGCTCGACGGACGGCGGCTGTGGCTGGACGGCGGTAAGGCGGTGACCGTACGCCGCCCGCTGGCCAGCATGACCCGGCTCAGCGCCCGGCTGCTGGACGCCGAGGGGACCGTGGTGGGCAACGCCCGGCTGGTGTTCGACCTGCGCCGCGATCTCCTGCCGTTCCTGGCCAGCATGCGGCTGCGCCGCAGGCGCCGGCCGTGGCCGCAGGCGCCGGGCACCCGCGGCACACCGCTCCCCCGGCCGGCCGACGGCGGTCCCGCACCGGTCGCACCGGACGACCTGCTGCCCTCGCGGTGGCGCGGCCAGCCCGGGCGGCTCGAGGTCTGGTACGCGACCGTCACCGACCCGGCGACGGGCACCGGCATCTGGCTGCACCACGAGCTCGTGGCCCCGGCCGACGGCTCCCCGGCCCGGGCACACGGATGGGCCGCGGTCTTCCCGCGCGACGCCCCACCGGTCTGGGAACGCTTCGGCCCGGCCCCCTGGCCCGCCGAGCGTCCGGTCGCCGGGTACGACGCCGGCGGGATCACCGTCACCGCACAGGAGCTGACCGGCGCCGCCGGTGACCTGCGCTGGCGGCTGCGGGTGAGCGGCGATGGCGACCCGATGTTCACCTTTCCCCGCTGGGCCTGGCACCGTGAGCTGCTGCCGGCCGCCCAGATCCTTCCCGTGCCGACCGGCCGGTTCACCGGCACGGTCCAGGTGGGAGAGCGCGAGCTGACTCTCAGCGACGCGCCCGGGAACCTCGCCCGCATCTACGGCCACGGCAACGCCCGCCGGTGGGCCTGGCTGCACGCCGACCTCGGCGACGGCGACGTGTGCGAGGTGGTGGCGGCGGTCTCCACCCGGCCGGGCCTCAACCGGCTGCCTGCCCTGCCGTTCGTCCGGCTGCGGGTCGGCGGCATCGAGTATCCGGCCGGCGATCCGCTGCTGGCGGCGCTGCGCTTCCGTGCCCGCCTGGGACGGCCCCGCTGGACGGTGACCGGGCGCAGCGGCGACCGGAGGATTTCCGTGGCCGTGACCATGCCGCCCGAGCGGACCATCGCGGTGCCGTACGCCGACCCGGACGGAGCTCCGGCTGTCTGCCACAACTGCGAGGTGGCCGACGCCGTCGTCCTGCTGGAACGGCGTCACCGCGACGGCTGGCGCGAGGAACGGCGCTGGGAGCTGATCGCCACCGCACACGCGGAGGTGGGCGAGCGTGACTGATCGCCTGGGCGCACTCGCCGCCGCCCTGCTCGGCACCGACGCCGACGAGGGCAGGCGGATCGCGACCGAGCTGACCCGCCTCTCCGCCGCCTTCCCCCGGCCGGTACGGCTCGGGCTCGGCGTCGCCGGCGGCGGTCTCGACCTGGCCGCCCGGCTGCTGAGCGGCAAGTCGCTCGCCCGGCTCGACCCAGCCACCCGGGAGGCGGTCTGCACCGCGCTCGCCGCCCGGCCCGGCGGCCGGGCGCTGCTCGACGCCGTGAAGATGCCGCTGCTGCTGGCCGCGGCGGCCGGTGGGGCCGCGAGCGCGGCGCCGGCGGACGCGGCACCGGCGGCGGCCTCCCCGCCCGCGCCCGAGCCGGAGCTGACCTGTGTCGCCGTCGATGACTGGCCGCGGCGCAGCCGGGCCGACGCCGTCGTGATCGGTTCCGGGGCCGGTGGTGCGATGGCCGCCCGCGAGCTGGCCCGGGCCGGACTCTCGGTGGTGGTGCTGGAGGAAGGCCGGCGGTTCACCGCTGCGGAGTTCCGCGACCGGCCGGCCGCCGATCGCTTCGTGGACCTGTACCGCGACGGCGGCGCGACCTTCGCGCTCGGCACCCCGCCGGTGCTGCTGCCGCAGGGGCGCGGCGTCGGCGGCACCACGCTCGTGAACTCGGGCACCTGCTACCGCACCCCGGAGCGGGTCCTGCGGCGCTGGCGCGACGTGCACGGCCTCGCGCTGGCCGACCCGGCGCGGTTCGGGCCGTTACTGGACGAGGTGGAGCGCACCCTGCGGGTGGCGCCCCAGCCGACGGACGTGCTGGGCCGCAACGGCGAACTGGTGCTGGCCGGCGCCGCGGCGCTCGGCTGGAAGGCCGCGCCGATGCGCCGCAACGCGCCCGGCTGTGCCGGCTCCTGCCAGTGCGTCGTCGGTTGCCCGCGCAACGCCAAGAACGGCGTCCACCTCAACGCCCTGCCGCAGGCGTGCGCCGCCGGCGCGGTCGTGGTGACCGGCGCCAGGGTGGAGCGGATCGTCACGGCTCGCGGGCGCGCCGTCGGGGTGCGTTTCCGCGGCCGGTTGATCGCCGCCCCGCTCGTCGTGGCGGCGGCCGGCGCGTTGGAGACACCCCGGCTGCTGTCCCGGTCCGGGCTGGGCGGGCATCCCGGGATCGGCCGCGGGCTCGCGGTGCACCCGGCGGTCAGCCTGGCCGGCCGGTTCGGCGAGCCCGTGATCGCCTGGCGCGGCGTCCTGCAGAGCGTCGGCGTCGAGCAACTCCACGACGACGGCGTCCTCATCGAGGCCACCGCCGGCCCACCGGGGCTGGTCTCGTTCGTCCCGCCCGGCATCGGCCGGGAGCTGCACGCCGAGCTCGCCTCCGCGGACCGGCTGGCCACCGTCGGTGCGATGATCGCCGACCAGCCGAGCGGCCGGGTCAGCGCCCGCACGGTGCGCTACCGGCTGGCCGACAGCGACGCGGACCGGCTCCGGCTCGCCATCGTGGCCATCGGGGAGCTGCTGTTCGCCGCCGGCGCCGAGGCGGTCCTCACCGGGCTCGCCCACCGCCCGCACGCACACAGCGTCGGCGAGCTGCGCGACGCGGTCGCCACGGCCGACACCCGGCAGTTGCATCTCGCGGCGTTCCACCCGACGGGCAGCGCGCGGATGGGCGCCGATCCCCAGCGCGCGCCGGTGGACCCGGACGGGCGGCTGCGCGGCGTCCACGGGGTGTGGGTCGCCGACGCGTCCACGCTGCCCGGCTGCCCGGAGGTCAATCCGCAGGTGAGCATCATGGCGGTCGCCCTGGCCGCGGGCCGGGCCGCGGCGGCCGAGGCGGGCCGCTGACGCGGGATGCGGCCGGCGGGAGATCGCCTACTTCCGCGGGCGGTCGCTCGATCCTATAGTTCGTCGATGTTGATCGTGAGCTCGAACGACATCCCCGGATACGAGATCCAGGCAGTCCTCGGAGAGGTCTTCGGCGTGACCGTCCGGTCGCGCAACATGGGCACGGGCATCTCGGCCGGGTTCCGCGCCCTCAGTGGCGGCGAGATACCCGAGATGACCCAGTTGATGCTGCAGAGCCGCAACGAGGCCATGGGCCGGATGATCCACGCGGCGAAGTCCCACGGTGCCAATGCCATCGTGGCGTACCGCTTCGACAGCGGTGAGCTCGCGAGCAACTGGATCGAGATCTGCGCCTACGGCACGGCGGTCTGGATCGTGCCCGTCTCGGAGTACGCCAAGCGCCAGCACGAGGCCCTGGCCCGCGCCGGCCGGCTACCCCACCAGCACCAGTACGCCACGAACGTGGACGAGCACGGGCCGCCCGCGACGCACTGAGCCACGGCCTCGGCCGGTCGCGCGCCGCCGGCCGAAAAATCTACGTTGATCAATATCTCTCTGTACACTCGCGACAGCATCATGCTCTTGGACCGGGCGGAGGCTGTCGCCGATGAAGATCGTGGTCTTGGTCAAGCACGTGCCGTGCACGCTGCGCGGCATGACGTTCGGTGCCGACCACACGCTGGAGCGCGCCGCGCGGCCCGGTCGGCTCAACGAGGCCGACGAGTACGCGGTCGACCAGGCCCGGCGGATCGCACGGCGGCGGCGCGACGTGCAGATCACCGCCGTGACGATGGGTCCGGCCGCGTCCGCCGCGGCGCTGCGCAAGGCGTTGATCCTCGGCGCCGACGACGCGGTCCACGTCCTCGACGACCGGCTGCACGGCAGCGACGCGCTCGCCACCGCGCGGGTGCTCGCCACCGCCGTGGACCGGCTCGGCTTCGACCTCGTGCTGTCCGGCTCGGCGTCGTCGGACGCCGGGATGTCCGCGGTGCCGGCCATGGTCGCGGAGCTGCTCGGGGTTCCGGTGCTCTGCTTCGCCGACATCCTGCGGGTCCGCGAGCAGAAGGTCGAGATCGCCCGGGACGACGGCGCGGGCCTGCAGACGTACGTCGCCGCGCTGCCCGCCGTGGTCTCGATCACCGAGCGCTGCGGTGAACCCCTGTTGCCCACCCTGACGGCGACCCTCGACGCCCACCACAAGCTGGTCCACACCTGGTCGCTGGACGACCTCGGCATCGCCGGGAACGACGCCGGTGGCGCCACCACGACCATCGTCCGCCCCGTCCCGGCCGACCCGGCCGGGCGGACCCAGGTGCTGCTCGCCGACGACCCCGCGGTAGCCGCCATCCGGCTGGCGGACTTCCTGGCGCTCCACCAGTTCCTCTAGTCGTCGCTTCCGGTAGCCGTCGCACAAAATCCTGAAGAGGTGTCATGAGACCTGTGCTGGTGCTCGTGGATCGCACCGCGACCGGCGGGACCGTGTGCCGCTCCACGTGCGCGCTGCTCACCCTCGCCCGCCGGCTCGGCCCGCCCCTGGCGGTCCTCTGCGGCCCGCCCGGCGCGGCAAGCGTCGCCCTGCTGGGCCGGTACGGCGCCACCACGGTCACCACCACCGCCCGCCCCGAGCTCGACGAGTATCCCGCCGCCGCCCGGGTCGAGCTGCTGTCCCACCTCGTACGCCGGACGGCACCCGCCGCCGTCCTCGTGGCCTCCCACCGGCTCGGCCAGGAGATCGCCGCCCGGCTGGCCGCGCGGCTCGGCTCCGGCCTCGTCAGTGACGTCGTCGACCTGCGCGGGGACGCCGACGGGCCGGTCGCGGTCCAGCCGGCGCTGCTCGGTACGTACCGGGTGGAGTCCCGCGTGACCGGCGGCGTGCCGGTGTTCACCGTGCGCGCCGACGCCGTCGAGCCGGTGGCCGCGCCGGTGGAGCCGGACGTCCAGCGGGTCGAGATCGGCTTCCCGCCCGGCGTCCGTGCGGTGCGCCGGATCGCCCGCCGGCCGGCCGGCGCCGAGCTCCGGCCGGAGCTGGCCACGGCGGCCGTCGTCGTCGCCGGCGGCCGGGGTCTGGGCTCGCAGCAGTCTTTCGGCCTGGTCGGCGCGCTCGCCAAGGCACTGCACGGCACCGCCGGCGGGTCGCACAGCGCGGCCGAGCTCGGCTGGTGCCCGCGGTGCGAACAGATCGACCAGGTGGGCACGATCGTCCACCCCCGCCTGTACCTGGCGCTCGGCATCTCCGGCTCGGTCCGCCACCGGGCCGCCATGCAGCACGCGGAGACGATCGTGGCGATCGACCGCAACCCGGCCGCGCCCATCTTCGACCTGGCCGACCTCGGCGTGGTCGGCGACGTGCACCGCGTGGTGCCCGAATTGCTCGCCGAGATCAGCAGACGCAAGGCCACCCGGTGATCAGCCACAGCGAGGAGACGACGTGACGATACGACTGGTGCTTGGGCTGACCATGACCGCGGCCGCGTTCGCGCTGGCCGGGCGGCGGGTCCTCACCCTGTTCCGGCTGGCCCGCGCCGGGCAGCCGGCGGAGCCCGAGCGCACCACGGACCTCGGCACCCGCCTGGGGGCGATCGTGACCGAGGTGTTCGGCCAGCGGAAGCTGCTGAAGTGGAGCACACCCGGCCTCGCGCACTTCGCGGTGTTCTGGGGATTCGTGATCCTCGGCGCGACCATCGTGGAGGGCTACGGCGCGCTGTTCGACCCGGACTTCCACATCCCGCTCATCGGCAAGCAAGCCTGGCTGGGCTTCCTCGAGGACTTCTTCATCGTGGCGGTGCTGCTGTCGCTCGTCGTCTTCGCCGGGATCCGCCTGCGCCACCGCCCGCAGCGCGACGGACGCCGGTCCCGGTTCTTCGGGTCGCATCTGGGCGCCGCGTGGCTCGTCCTGTTCATGATCTTCAACGTGATGTGGACGCTGCTGCTCTGCCGCGGCGCACAGATCAACACCGGGAACTTCCCCTTCGCCGACGGCGCGTTCGCCTCGGAGGCGGTCGCGAAGGTGTTGCAGCCGGCCGGGCACGCCGCCAACGAGGTCCTGGAGACGGTCGGCCTGCTCGCCACGCTCGGCGCCGTGCTGGCCTTCCTCGTCATCGTCGTGCACTCCAAGCACCTGCACATCGGGCTCGCACCGCTGAACGTGCTGTTCTCCCGCCGCCCCCGGGCGCTGGGCCCGCTGCTGCCGGTGCACTCGGGCGGCGCACCGGTGAACTTCGAGGACCCGGACGAGGACGACAAGATCGGCCGGGGCGCGATCGAGGACTTCACCTGGAAGGGCATGCTGGACTTCGGCTCCTGCACGGAGTGCGGCCGGTGCCAGTCCCAGTGCCCGGCCTGGCACACCGACAAGCCGCTCAACCCCAAGCTGCTCATCATGGGCCTGCGCGACCACGCGCTGGCGAAGGCGCCGTACCTGCTCGCCACCTCCGATGCCGAGCGCGATGCCCTGAGCGACGACGTCCGCGCGGAGGCGGCCCGGCCCCTCGTCGGACCGGCGGAGGCCGGCGGGGTGATCGACCCCGACGTGCTGTGGTCCTGCGTGACCTGCGGGGCGTGCGTCGAGCAGTGCCCCGTCGACATCGAGCACGTCGACCACATCGTCGACATGCGGCGCTACCAGGTGCTCATCGAGTCCCAGTTCCCGAAGGAAGCCAACGTCATGCTGCGCAACCTCGAGCGGGCCGGGGACCCGTGGGGCCGCGGCGGAAAAGCCAGGCTGGAGTGGACGGCCGGGCTGCCGTTCGAGGTCCGCGTCTTCGGCACCGGCGGCGAGGAACGGCTCCCCGACGACGTCGAGTACCTCTTCTGGGTGGGCTGCGCGGGCGCGCTGGACGAGAACGCCAAGCGCACCACCCGCGCGGTCGCGCAGCTCCTGCACGAGGCCGGCGTCGAGTTCATGGTGCTCGGCAGCGGCGAGACGTGCACGGGCGACGCCGCCCGCCGCCTCGGCCAGGAAATGCTGTTCCAGGAGCTGGCGACGCAGAACGTGGAGACCCTGAACGCCGCCGGAGCCCGGAAGATCGTGGTGACGTGCGCGCACTGCTTCAACACGATCGGCAACGAGTACCAGCAGCTCGGCGGCGACTACGAGGTCGTCCACCACACGCAACTGCTGTCCCGGCTCGTGGCCGACGGCCGGCTGCGCCCGGCCCACCCCGTCGACACCGCGGTCACCTACCACGACCCCTGCTACCTCGGGCGGCACAACCGCGTCTTCAGCCCGCCACGGGAACTGCTGGGCAGCGTGCCCGGACTGCAGTTCACCGAGATGACCCGGAGCCGCGAGACGTCGTTCTGCTGCGGTGCGGGCGGCGCCCGGATGTGGATGGAGGAGCCCCTCGGCACCCGCATCAACGAGGCCCGCACCGACCAGGCGCTCGACACCGGGGCGAGCGTGGTCGCCGCGGCGTGCCCGTTCTGCATCAGCATGCTCACCGACGGCGTCGCCACCCGCAAGCAGCAGGGCAAGGCGGCGGAGGACGTCCGGGTGTCCGACGTGTCCGAGCTGCTGCTCCGCTCGGTACGCGGCAACGGCGCGGCGCCCGGAAATCCCCAACAGGGGAATACGGAGCCGCCAAGATCCCTCTGAGGCCCAGCCTGAACGGTACGAATCGGCCACCACCTCGGAGATGACCTACGGGATCAGCGAGGTGGCGGCCGGCGCCGAGCGGATCGCCGCCGGCATCGGCTCCGTCACCCAGGAGGCGAACCGGACCACCACCGGCGCAGAATCCACGGCACGGTCGGCGGGAGAGCTCGCACAGACCGCGGAACGCCTCCGTGGCATCGTGGCCGGCTTCACGACCTGACCGAGGACACGGCGGCGGTCGGTGCGACCGGGCCGCGCATCCGGACGGCGGTGTAGACCGCCGCGGCGAGTGCGACGTCGGACAGCAGCATCAGGCCGATCGAGTACGAGCCCTCGGTTCCGTACACCCAGCCCATGATCAGTGGCGGGACGAAGCCGCCGAGGCCGCCCGCGGCGCCGACGACGCCGGTGACCGAGCCGATCTTGTCCGCGGGCGCGACCTTGCCGACGAGGGCGAAGACGGCGCCGCCGGCGGCACCGAGCAGGGCGGCCATGCCGAGGAACGCGACCGTGGACAGCGGCATCAGCGGCGGCTGGAACGCCTGCAGGACCGCGAACACCGCGGTGCCGGAGAAGCACCACACCAGCACGGGCACCGGGTGGTAGCGGTCGGACAGCCAGCCGCCGGTCGGGCGGGCCGCCACGGCGAGCACCACGAAACCGGCGGTGCGCAGGGCGGCGTCGCCGGCGGTCAGCCCGTATGCGGTGCCCAGGTAGGCGGGCAGGTAGACGCTGAAGGCCACGAACCCGCCGAAGCCCACCGCGTACAGGAAGCTGAGCTGCCAGGTGACGGTCAGGCGGCAGACGTCGAGGGTACGGGCGACCGCGGATCCCGCCGGCGGAGTGCGCCCGGGTGGGTCACGCAACAGCAGGAACGCCAGCACCGCGTAGCCGGCGAGGATGCCGGCGACGAGCAGGAAGGGCGTGTTCCTCCCGTACGTGTCCGCGAGCCGTACGGTCGTGAAGTTGGCGATGGCGGTGCCGCCCGTACCGATGCCGAACACGCCGAGGGCGAAACCCTTGCGCTCGGGCGGAAACCAGCCGGAGATCAGCGGGACGCCGATGGCGAACGTGGTGCCGCCCAGGCCGAGGAAGAATCCGGTGGCGATCAGCGCGCCGTAACCCTCGACGACGGTGAGGATCAGCACCGGGACGGTGGTAGCCAGGCTGAGCAGCGGGAACATGATGCGGGCGCCGAACCGGTCGGTGAGCGCGCCGACCGGGATGCGGCCGAGCGAGCCGACCACGACGGGCACGGCAACCAGCAGCGACTGGGCGGCGAAGCTCAGGCCGAGGCGCTCCTTGACGCCGGGCGCAAGCGGGCCGAGCAGCGCCCAGGCCCAGAAGTTGACGGTGAATCCCAGCGTGGCGACGGCCAGGTTCACGGTGGCCGCACGGGAAGTGGTCGTCGTCATCGTCCGCCCCGGGCGCGGGTCGCGGGGGCCTGGGGCGGACCCTCCCAGCCGGGCCGGGTCGCGCGCAGGCCGGGCCGCGGGCGCAGGTCGCGGCTGCGGTAGACAACGTACGGGCGGGTGAGGTAGCCGACGGGCGCGCTGAACGCGTGCACGAGCCGGGTGAACGGCCAGAACGCGAAGAGCGCGAACGCGGCGATGATGTGGATCTGGAAGCCGATCGGCACGGCCGCCATGACCTCCGGGTCGGGGCTGAGGTAGAACAGCGACCGGAACCAGGGCGAGATCGTCTCGCGGTAGTCGTAGCCGTCGCCGGCGATGTTGGCCCGGACCGTGGTCCACAGACCCAGGACGATCACGGACGCCAGCACCACGTACATGGACTTGTCGTTCCTGGTGGTGGCGGCGAAGACCGGTCCGGTGAGCCGACGCCGGGCGATGAGGATCGCCATGCCGATCAGCGTGCAGAAGCCCGCGATCGTGCCGACGAACACCGCCATCAAGTGGTAGGTGTGCTCGGTGACGCCGACCGCCTCGGTCCAGGACTTCGGGATCAGCAGGCCGCCGATGTGCCCGACAAGGACCATGAGGATCCCGAAGTGGAACATGGGGCTGCCCCAGCGCAGCACGGCGGTCTCGTAGAGCTGGGAGGAGCGCGTGGTCCAGCCGAACTTGTCATAGCGGTAGCGCCAGATCAGCCCACCGGCCAGCACGGCGATGGCCACGTAGGGGTACACGACCCACAGCAGGACGTTCACCGGCGGCCTCCGGTCGTGTCGACGAGCCCGTACGGTTCCAGGCCCACCTGCTCGACCGGCGGCCCGGTGCCGGCGAGCTGCGCGACGGCCCGCAGTTCCGCGGGACCGGCAGCGGGCAGCATGGCGCGCACGGCCTCGATCGCGTGCCGGTAGACCGACTCCTCCCGGCCCAGCGACTCGGTCAGCAGGTCCAGGCCCACCCGGTTGTCCCGCAGCAGCCGCCACCCGCCGTCGTCGGTGGCCGCCAGGTCCAGCACGGCGGGCAGGTAGTCGGGCAGCTCACCGCCGACGACCTCGAGGCCCGCGGCCTTGTAGGCGGCGGCGAAGCCGACCAGCGCCTCACCCCGCTTACGCGTGTCGCCGCAGGTGTAATAGGTCAGGTGCAGCGCGCAGCGGCGGCGGAAGTCGAACAGCTCGACGTACTCGGTGCGCAGCCGCGACGCCTCCCTCGCGGCCCGGTGCTCCGCCACGGTCCGCAGCGGTGCGGCCACATCCGCGGGCAGGTCGGGCAGGGCACCGGTGATCACCGGCAGCGACCCCAGGACCTCCTCGTCCGGATAGCGCAGCAGCAGGGACGCGGCGCGGGCGGCTACCGCCCGCCATGCGACGGTCCGGGTCATCGTGGACTCCCCTCGGTGTCGACGGTCCCGGGACCGCCCGTCTCGCCTCCACCGGCGGCCGGGTCGCGCCGCGGGGGGAACAGGCCCTCCGGACGACCCTTGCCGTCCCAGTTGAGCAGGTTCACCCGGCGGGCCTCGTCGCCGGGATCGGTGAAGCCGTCGGCGGTCTGGCGGTCCCGCAGCATGTGGAAGGTCTCCACCTGGATGGGCGCCGGAACGCCCGACGACTCGCCGAACGGGCCCTGGCCGTAGGGTCCGCCGCCGCCCATCCCCGGCCCGCCCTCGTAGTCGAGGCTGCACTCGGTGCCGAGCTGCTCGAGGCGGTGGGCGTCCTCGGCGTGCGCGGCCGGGATGACGTACCGGTCCTCGTACTTGGCGATGGCGAGGAGCCGGTACATGTCGTCCATCTGGCGGCCGGTCATGCCGACCCGGGCGGCGATCGACTCGTCCCGGTCCTCGCCGAGGTTGATCCGCCGCTGGTAGGCACGCATCGCCGCCAGGCGTTGCAGCACGTCGGTCACGGGGGCGGCATCGCCCGCGGTGAACAGCCCGGCCAGGTAGTCCAGCGGGATGCGCAGCGCGTCGACGGCGCCGAACAGGTTGTTCATGTCCTCGCCGTCGTGGCCGGTGTCGCGCAGGATGTCCACGACCGGCGACAGCGGCGGGATGTACCAGACCATGGGCATGGTCCGGTATTCCGGGTGCAGCGGCAGCGCCACCTGGTACTTCATGATCAGGTCCCAGATCGGGGACCGTTGGGCGGCGGTGATCCAGTCGTCCGGGATGCCCGCGGCGCGGGCCGCGGCGACGACCTGCGGGTCGTGCGGGTCGAGGAACACCGACTTCTGCGCCTCGAACAGGGCGTGTTCGTCCTTGACGGCGGCGGCCTTCCCGACGGCATCGGCGTCGTAGAGCATCAGCCCGAGGTAGCGCAGCCGGCCGACGCAGGTCTCGGAGCAGATGGTCGGCTGGCCGAGCTCGATGCGGGGGAAGCAGAAGGTGCACTTCTCGGCCTTGCCGGTGCGGTGGTTGAAGTAGACCTTCTTGTACGGGCAGCCCGTGACGCACATCCGCCAGCCGCGGCAGCGGTCCTGGTCCACCAGCACGATGCCGTCCTCGGCCCGCTTGTAGATCGCACCCGAGGGGCACGATGCGGCGCACGACGGATTGAGGCAGTGCTCGCAGATGCGGGGCAGGAAGAACAGGAACGCCTTCTCGTACTCCTGCTTCACCTTCTCGGAGACCTGCTGCAGGACCGGGTCGCCGGCGGCGATCTCGTTGCCGCCGGCCAGGGAGTCGTCCCAGTTCGCCGACCAGGTGACTTTGGTGTCCTTGCCGGTGAGCAGCGACTTGGGGCGGGCGACCGGGATGTCGTCACCGGCCGGGGCGGAGAGCAGGTGCTCGTAATCGTAGGTCCAGGGCTCGTAGTAGTCCTGCATGGCGGGCAGTTTCGGGTTGGCGAAGATGCTGAACAGCTTCTTCACCCGCCCGCCTGCTTTCGGCTTGAGCCGGCCGGTGCGGGTCCGCACCCAGCCACCCTGCCACCGATCCTGGTCCTGGTAGGTGCGCGGGTAGCCCTGCCCGGGCCGTGACTCGACGTTGTTGAACCACACGTACTCCACGCCGGAGCGGTTGGTCCACGCCTGCTTGCACGTCACCGAACAGGTGTGGCAGCCGATGCACTTGTCGAGGTTCATCACCATCGACATCTGAGCCATGACGCGCATCAGTAGGTCACCTCCTGCGACCGGCGGCGGATCACGGTGACCTCGTCACGCTGGTTACCGGTCGGGCCGAGATAGTTGAACGCGAACGAGAGCTGGGCGTAGCCGCCGATGATGTGGCTCGGTTTGATCAGCAGCCGGGTCAGCGAGTTGTGGATACCACCGCGCCGCCCGTTGACCTCGGCCTTCGGCACATCGATCACCCGCTCCTGGGCGTGGTACATGTAGACGGTGCCCTCGGGCATCTTGTGGGTCACCACGGCCCGGCACACCACCACGCCGTTGCGGTTCACCGCCTCGATCCACTCGTTGTCCCGCACGCCGATCTTCGCGGCGTCGGCCTCACTCATCCACATCGTCGGGCCACCGCGGGACAACGTCAGCATGATCAGGTTGTCCTGGTACTCGGAGTGGATCGACCACTTCGAGTGCGGCGTCAGATACCGCACGGTCAGTTCCAGTTCGCCGTTGCGGCCGAGCCGTGGTTCGCCGAAGAGCTTGTGCATGTCCAGCGGCGGCCGGAACACCGGCAGCTCCTCCCCCAGTTCCTGCATCCAGTCGTGGTCGAGGTAGAAGTGCTGCCGCCCGGTCAGCGTGTGCCACGGCTTGAGCCGCTCGGTGTTGATGGTGAACGGCGAGTACCGGCGGCCGCCGTGCTCGCTGCCCGACCACTCCGGACTGGTGATCACCGGCACCGGCCGCGACTGGCAGTCGGCGAAGCGGATCTGCTTGCCCTCGTGCTCGGACGACATGTCCGCCAGCTTCTGCCCCGTCCGCCGCTCGAGGAAGTGGAACCCCTCGGTGGCGACCCGACCGTTCGTGGTGCCCGCCAGCGCCAGGATCGCCTCGCAGGCCCGGATGTCGGTGTCCAGCCGCGGACGGCCGTCCGCGACGCCGCCCCGCACGGTGCCGTTGACCTTCTTCAGAAACTCGATCTCCGGATTGACGTCCACGGTGACGGCCTTGGTGGTCGTGCCGAGCCGATCCAACAGGGGCCCCAGCGCCCCCATCTTCGCGCTGACGGCGCCGTAGTCACGCTCGACCACGAGGAACTTCGGCATCGTCTTACCGGGTATCGCCTCGGTCTCGCCGGTCTTCCAGTCCCGCACCACCCCGCCCGGCGTCGCCATCGCGTCCGGAGTGTCGTGCAGCAGCGGCGCGGCGACCAGGTCCTTGCGCACGCCCAGGCGCGGCCCGGCAAGCTCGGAGAACACCTTCGCGATGCCGTGGAACGCGTCGAAGTCGGTGCGGGTCTGCCACGGCGGATTGATCGCCGGGGTGAACGCGTGCACGAACGGGTGCATGTCCGTGGTATTCAGGTCGTGCTTCTCGTACCAGGTGGCGGCCGGCAGCACGATGTCGGAGAACAGCGTGGTGGACGTCATCCGGAAGTCCAGCGACAGCAGCAGGTCGAGCTTGCCTTCCGGCGCCTCGTCGTGCCACACCACGTCCGTGGGGCGACGCTCCCGCGGTGCCTCGGCGGCGCGCAGGTTCGAGTCGGTGCCCAGCAGGTGCCGCAGGAAGTACTCGTTGCCCTTCGCCGACGAGCCCAGCAGGTTGGCCCGCCACACCGTCAGCACCCGCGGCCAGTTCTGCGGCGCGTCCGGATCGGTGCACGCGAACCCGAGCCGGCCGTCGACGAGCTCCTTGGCCACATGAGCGGCGGGATTGTCGGGCGCGGCCGCCAGCGCCTCGTCCGCGACGTCGAGCGGGTTACGGTCGAACGTCGGCATCGACGGCATCCAGCCCAGCCGCGCCGACTGGGCCAGCAGGTCGGCGGTGTGCCTGCCGGCGAAGGTACCGCGGCCGAGCGGGGAGGCGAGCACTCCCGCGTCGTACTGGTCGTAACGCCACTGGTCGGTGTGCAGGTACCAGAACGCGGTCCCGATCATCTGCCGCGGCGGACGGACCCAGTCCAGGCCGAACGCAAGCTGCGACCAGCCGGTGACCGGCCGGCACTTCTCCTGCCCGACGTAGTGCGCCCACCCTCCCCCGTTGACCCCCTGACAGCCGGTCAACGTGGTCAGCGCGAGCATCGCCCGGTACGTGGCATCGGAGTGGAACCAGTGGTTCGTCCCCGCCCCCATGAGGATCATCGACCGGCCGCCGGAGCGCTCGGCATTGTCGGCGAACTCCCGGGCGATCCGCGCCACCGCGGCCGCGGGGACACCGGTGATCGGCTCCTGCCAGGCGGGCGTGTAGGGGACATCCGGGTCGTCGTAGCCGGTGGGCCAGGTCCCCGGCAGGCCCGGGCGTGACACCCCGTACTGGGCGAGCATCAGATCGAGGACGGTCGTGACGACCTTTCCCGCTGCCGTCGCCGTCGGCACGCCCCGGCGCATCAGCTCCGGGGTGTCGTTGTCGAACCGCGGCAGCAGCACCGCGACCCCGTCACCACCGGCGCAGCTCAACCGGGGCGCGATGTCACCGAGGTCGAGGTTCCACTTACCGACACCGGCCTCGCTGAACCGGTCACCCAGCGACCCGTTCGGCACCGCCGGCGCGTCCGTAGCGGTGTCCCACACCACCGGCCGGAACGCCGCTTCGGCATCCGTCGCGCCCAGATCGGCGGCAGTGACGAATTTGCCCGGCCGGAAGCCGCCGCCCTCGACCGGTTCCAGAGTCACCAGATACGGAAGGTCGGTGAAGCGGGAGACGTAGTCGACGAACCGCGGGGTCGTCCTGTCGACGAAGAACTCCTTCAGCACGACGTGGCCCATCGCCATCGCCAGGGCGCCGTCGGTGCCGGGCTGCGCCGGCAGCCAGTCGTCGGCGAACTTGACGTTGTCGGCGTAGTCCGGGCTGACGACCACGACCTTCTGCCCGCGGTAACGGGCCTCGGCCATCCAGTGCGCGTCCGGGGTACGGGTCACCGGCACGTTGGAGCCCCACATGATCAGGTACGAGGCGTCCCACCAGTCGCCGGACTCCGGCACGTCGGTCTGGTCGCCGAACATCTGCGGCGAGGCCACCGGCAGGTCGGCGTACCAGTCGTAAAACGACAGCATGCTGCCGCCGATCAGCGACAGGAACCGGGCACCGACCGCATGCGACACCATCGACATAGCCGGAATCGGCGAGAAGCCGGCGACCCGGTCCGGGCCGTACTTCTGGATAGCGTGCACGTGCGCGGCGGCGATCATCTCCTGCGCCTCGTCCCACGTCACCCGCACCAGGCCGCCCCTGCCGCGCGCCTTCTGATAACGGCGCCGCCGCTGCGGGTCGTTCTGGATGTCCGCCCAGGCGGCGACCGGGTCACCGCCGAGGCGACGCTTCGCCTCCCGAAACATCTCCACCAGCACGCCCCGCGCGTACGGATACCGCACCCGCGTCGGCGAATACGTGTACCAGGAGAACGCCGCACCCCGGGGGCAACCCCGCGGCTCGTACTCCGGCCGGTCGGCGCCGACGCTCGGGTAGTCGGTCTGCTGTTGCTCCCAGGTGATGATGCCGTCCTTGACGTACACCTTCCACGAGCAGGAACCGGTGCAGTTCACCCCATGGGTGGAGCGCACCACCTTGTCGTAGGACCAGCGGTCGCGGTAGAACGCGTCCGCCTCCCGGCCACCGATCTGATGCAACGTGCGCCCGTCGGCGGACACCTCCGCCCGGCGCACCAGGCCACCAACCGCCAACAGTGCCCGGCCCGCCTGCTCCGTCGTGCCCGCCATCGCACCATCTCCAATTTCGCCTGGTACGACCAATCTTGGGCGATGAGATGACGGTCGTAACCGGAACGCGTATTTCCGCCCTCGATTCAACTCCGTTGCCGACTGAGGGGAAGGGGCCGGAGGTCCCGAGGTCCCGGGTCATCGGACCCCGGCTCGGTGCCCGGCTACGGGCGGAGCAGCACCTTGATCGCCCGGCGTTCGTATGGCCCGGTAGCCCTCGGCGGCCCGGTCGAGAGGCAGCTCGAGGTCGAAGACCCGGCCGGGGTTGATCTGCCCGTTCCGGATCCGCTCCAGCAGGTCGGGCAGGAACCTGCGGACCGGTGCCGGCCCGCCGTGAAGATGCACCCCGGAGAAGAACAGCTCCATGCCCGGTAGCGTGACCTCGTGGGCGACGCCGACGTAGCCGACGTGCCCGCCGGCCCGGGTGGAACGGATGGCCTGCAGCATCGACTCCTGGGTGCCGACCGCCTCGATGACCGAGTGCGCGCCGAGCTCGCCCTCGAGTTCGGCGTCACCGACATCGTCACCGAACGCGGCGACGAAGGCGTGGCCCGGATCAAGGACCTCACCGGCGGGCGATCCTGACCCGCTCGGCCTGGGCACCGTCGGGAGCCGCCGACTGCCGCTGCACGCAGTGGGTCTGGTAACCCGCCCGGCAGATCTCGCAGGTGTTGTCGGAGGCGAAGAACGAGCCCACCACGAACTGGCCGGGCGGGACCGTGGTCACCGCCGACCCGACCTCCTCGACGATGCCGGCGTACTCGTGGCCCATCGGGCGCGGCCTGCGGAGCGCGTCGATCCCCCGGTAGGGCCACAGGTCGGAGCGTCCGGCGCCGCTACTCGGTGACCTCGCCGATCAGCTCGTCCGAGCCGCCGAACGCGCCGGCCGGCCAGTGCCGCGCCCACCGTTGGTCATCCTCCACCTGGGCGGCGAGCGAGACCAGCAGCGGCTCGCTGTACGCCGGACCCAGCAACTGGGCGCCGACCGGCAGCCCGTCCGGGGTGAAGCCGGCCGGCACGTTCACCCCGGGCCAGCCGAGGACGTTCCACGGCCAGGCGTACGGGCACGCGGCGATCATCGCCCGGTCCGTGCCCCAGCCGGACATCGCGGCCCAGGCGCCGATCTTCGGCGGCGGGACGGCCGTGGTCGGCGTCAGCACCACGTCGCACCGGGTGAAGACGGCCCCGATGCGACGGCGCAGGCGGGCGTCGGCGGCCCAGGACAGGCGCAGCGCGGCCCCGCCCAGCAGCCGTCCCTGGCGGGCGGTGTGCCGGGTCCGGGGATCCAGGACCGCCCGGTCCGGCACCCGCCGGGTCCAGTCCCGGACGCCGGCGGCCGCCCGGGGGACGAAGGCGAGGCCGATCAGCCCGTAGCGCGGATCCTCCTCGACGATGTCGTGCCCGAGCCGGGCCAGGGTCGCCGCCAGGTCGGTGACGGCGCGGCGCACGGCCGGGTCCACCGGCCGGGATATGCCGCCGGCGAAGGCGCTGCGGAACGACAACGCGATGCGCAGGCGGCCCGGATCGCGCCGCACGGCCGGCAGGACCTGCACCGGCGGCGGCCGGTGCAGGTCGCCGGCGTGGCTGCCGGCGGCGGCGTCGAGCAGCAGCGCCGCGTCGGCGACGGTACGGGCCAGCGGCCCGTAGCCGGTCAGGCCGTGGAAGGCCTCCGGGTGCGGCCAGGTGGAGACGCGCCCGCGTTGCGGCTTGATGCCGACCAGGTGGGTCCAGGCGGCCGGGATGCGCACCGAGCCCGCGCCGTCCGAGCCGAGGGCCGCCGGCACCAGACCGGCGGCGACGGCGGCCGCCGCGCCGCCGGAGGAACCGCCGGGCGTACGGTCCGGCGCCCACGGGTTGCGGGTGGCGCCGAAGGCCGGTCCCTCGGTGAAGGGCCACTGGCCCAGCTCACAGGTGTTGGTCTTGCCCAGCACGATGGCGCCGGCGGCGCGCAACCGGCGTACCGCCTCGGCGTCGACCTGCTGTGGCGGAAACTCGCCGTCGCAGCCGAACGCCGTCGGGTCTCCGGCCACGTCGATGTCGTCCTTGACCGCCACCGGAACGCCGAGCAGCGGCAGCCGTACGCCGGCGGCGAGCCGGCGGTCGGCCGCGTCGGCCTCGGCGAGCGCGGCCTCGCCCCGTACCCGGCGGAAGGCGTTGAGCGTCCCGTGGGTCGCCTCGATGCGCCGCAGCGCCCGCTCGACGAGCGACCGCGACGTGACGGCGCCCTCGGCGAGGGCGTGCGCCTGAGCGGTGAGGCCGTCGGGAGCCACACTGGCCATGGAGTCCCCCTGTCGTCGTCGCGGTGGATCGAAACGAAACGATAGGTAACGGAAGGCGTCACGTATAGCTTGATCTCGATAGAAGCTCAGGCGAGGAGTCCGGGCGGCAGGTAGAGACCCCGGTCAGCGGCGCGCACGACGGCGGCGGCGTTGCTGGGGGCGCCGAGTTTGGTGCGGGCGTGCTCTAGGGCGGAGCGCAGGGCGCGGGTGGAGATGTGCAGGCGTGCGGCGCTGTGCGGCTCGCTCCAGCCGGCGACGAGCATGCCGAGAACGGACATCTCCTGGTGGCTGAGGCGGTGCAGGTTCCCGGGCGGGCGCAGCATGACGACCGCGTCGAGGTCGTACGGTGGCTGGTCGGGGCAGGCCAGCATGATCACTCGCAGGTAGCCGGGCGGGTCGGGATACCGGGTGGGAGTAAGGAAGGTCGCGCGGCTGTCTCCGTCGGCGTAGCACGCGGCGGCCTCGGCCAGCACGGATGAGCCGGGGGTCAGCAGGCCGTGCCCGGGCAGGCCGGGGACCGGCGCCGTGGCGCCGCTGCGGGTGAGCATGACGCCGGCGATGGCGTCGGTGATCAGGGCGGCCAGCGCGGTGATGGTGCGCAACGGGTCGATCGCATGCGCGATCACGGGGGCGATCCTGGCGAGCAGGTTGCGGGTTTCGTCGTCGACCGGGGTCCGGCTCCGGGTATGGGTGGCGAGTATGCCGAGGTAGCGGCCGTCGCTGGTGCGCAGGGGAATGCCGATGCCCTCGCCGAATCCGGCGGGGGCCATGTAGGTGGCCCAGCCGGGCAGCTCGAGGGGCGGCACCGGAAGGTCCATGACACGCATCGGTCTGTCGCTGCGGTCGAGCCCCAGCCTCTCCACGCTGAGGAGGAAGTCCGCGCTGTGCAGGTGCTCGACCACCGCGGACGGGTAGCCGTGACAGATCAGCGGAGGCTGCCGGCGCCGGTCGGCTTCCAGCAGAGTGACGCAGGCCGCGTCGAAGGACATGACGCCGCGCAGGGGTTCGAGCAGCGCCTCAGCGCGTTCGGCGACGCCGGCGCTGAGGCCGGCGACGGCCGCGATCTGGGCGGTGAGCATGACGGCAACGGACGATCTTCTGGACATGGGCAGTCCGCCTGTTCCGGTGGTCAACTCCATCGGGGGTCCGTGCTGCGGCGGCGGCGCTGCCTCCGTGGGGGATAAAGATCCAAATCTTCTGATGTATCGCTATGGCGTCCAGCCTAGAGCCTGCCTACTGTGCGTATCCGATCGTGGACGCGCCAGCTTCGCCGGCGGCGTATCATCGGCCGGCTTTCCACTCTGATGGTTCGAGGAGCTGCTGTGGTCATGCACGCCGGTGAGCCGCATGACGCCGCCGTGTCCGGGCGCCTGAACTGGCTGCGCGCCGGGGTGCTGGGCGCCAACGACGGGATCGTGTCGACCGCCGGCCTGGTGGTCGGCGTGGCCGGGGCCACCACCTCGACCGGGCCGATCCTGACCGCCGGGGTCGCGGGCCTGGTCGCGGGCGCGGTGTCGATGGCGCTGGGCGAGTACGTGTCGGTCAGCAGCCAGCGCGACACCGAAAACGCCCTGCTGGACAAGGAGCGCCATGAACTCGCCGCGTTCCCCGAGGAGGAGTTCGAGGAACTGGTCGCGCTCTACGAGGCGAAGGGGCTCAGCGCGACGACCGCCCGGCAGGTGGCCCGGGAGCTGACCGACAATGACGCGTTCGCCGCGCACGCCGACATCGAACTGCGCCTCGATCCGGACGAACTGACCAACCCGTGGCAGGCGGCCGGCGCCTCCGCGATCGCATTCACGGCGGGTTCTCTGCTGCCGCTGACCGCGATCCTGCTGCCGCCCCCCGGGATCCGGGCCGTCGTCACGTTCGGCGTGGTCGTCGCCGCGCTCGCCGCCACCGGCTACCTCAGTGCCCGGCTCGGCGGCGCGCGGCCGGGCCGGGCGGTGCTGCGGCTGGTGGTGGGCGGTGCGGTGGCGATGGTCGCCACGTACGGCATCGGCGCGCTCGTCGGCACGACCGTCGGCTGACGCCCGGAGGGCTACCGGTGCTCGCCTCCCTGCGACCCGTGCAGGCGGGCGTTCCGTTCGCCCATGGCCTCGGCGCCGGCGGCGTCGAGGTCCGGACGGCGACGCCGGTACACCAGGTACTGCACCCCGACGAGAACCAGGCCGAGGACGGAGATGGCGGCCAGCAGGCTGATGGCCCACCAGGCGGCTGCCGACAGGAGGGCGTATCTGCCGTCGAGGGCCGCCGAGAGCACCAGGATGTGGAGGGCGGCAAGCAGCACCGCCACGACGAGGCCGAGGGAGCAGCGCCGCGTCTCGGCCCTGAGTCGCTGCCTGATATGCGCGGTATGGTCGCCGTGGTAGACCCTGGGCACCCGGCCAGTGTGCCATCCCGGCCGGCGCACCTTCTCGCAGGTCGACGACGGTTTCGCGGGAACGGGAAGATCGGTAGCCTAGGCCACCATGTCGAGCCCCGAGAACGTTCACGAGCCCCTGGCGGGTTCCGTGCTCGTGGCCGGCCGCTACCGCCTCATCGAGCGCATCGGCTCCGGCGGCATGGGCGTGGTGTGGCTCGCCCACGACGAGGTGCTCCAGCGCCGCGTCGCGGTGAAGGAGTTGCGCCACAGTTGGGGAAGCTCCGACCGGTCGGTCGCCGCAGGGCGGGAGCGGAGCCTGCGGGAGGCGCGGGCCGCGGCGGCCCTGCGTCATCCCCACATCGTCGCGGTCTACGACATCGCCGCGCAGGACGGCCAGCCGTGGATCGTGATGGAGTTCGTGCCCGGCCGGTCGCTGAAGGAGATCGTGGCCGAGGACGGCCCGATGCCGGTCGAGCGGGCGGTCGACATCGGGTTGCAACTGCTGTCGGCGCTGCGCGCCGCCCACGCCGTCGGAATCACGCATCGTGATGTCAAACCGGCGAATGTGCTCATCTCCGCCGACGGGGCCGTGCGGCTGACCGATTTCGGGCTGGCCACCCTGCCGGACGCCGAGACGCTGACCGAGACCGGGGCGATCATCGGCACCCCCGGTTACCTCGCGCCCGAACAGGCCAAGGGGCTTCCCCCGGGGCCGCCCGCGGACGTGTTCGGGCTGGGCGCCACGCTGTACTACGCGATCGAGGGGGTGGGGCCGTTCCAGCGGGAGGCCTACCTGCCGACGCTGGTGGCGTACGCGCGGCACGACATCCGTGCACCGCGGCGTGCGGAGGCGCTGGCGCCGACCCTGCTGCGTCTGCTCGCCGCCGATCCGGTGAAGCGGCCGACCGCCGAGCAGGCGCGCAAGCTGCTGCTCGGCGGCGCCGTGCGGCGCCCGATTCTGAGCCGTCGCCGGCTGATCGCCACCGGCGTGCTGACCGGGGCCGCGATCGCCGCCGGAGCGGCCGGGAGGTGGTGGCGCCCCGAGTGGCCGTCGCGCGCCGGGGCGGCGTCGCCGAGCCCGCCGCCGAGCCCGTCGGGTGTCGGTGCGGTCGTGTGGCAGCGCGACGACCTCTACAACCCGGTCGAGGTGGGATCCCTGCTGATCGGCGCGGCCGCCGACGGCGCCCGGGCCGTCGACGCCGCGACCGGCGAAGTCCGCTGGCTCTGGCGCTCCGACGACGCCCAGTACGTCTACTACGCCGGCGACCGGCTGGTCTTCGTCGGCGGCCGGGACGGCGGCCGGGCCCTCGACGTCGCGACCGGCCGTGATCGCGGTGCCCGGGGGCAGGGCTTCGCCTCCGCGGTGGACGGCCTCGTCCTGACCGGCGAGAAGCCCAGGACACTGATCGCGTACGACGTCGTCACGGGCCGCAGGCTCTGGCAGGTGGCCGGCCGCGGCGAGTTCGACGGGCAGATTCACCTCAGCCCGAGCGGCGTGCTCTGCGCCGCGGTCAGCAGCGCCACCACGGACGGGCCGTCCTACCTGTACGGGATCGAACCCCGGACCGGGGACCTGGCCTGGCGGACCCTGATGACCGAGAAGGGCGCGGTGCTGGGGCCCTGGGACGCGGGCAAGGATCTGTATGCGGTCACGATCGACAAGGACACCTGGAAGCTGTCGCGCCACGACGCCGCCAGCGGAGAACGGCGCTGGGAGGTGTCCCTGGTCGACGTCAAGAAGGAGGCCTCGGCCTGGATCGACGTCTCGCAGGTCGTGACGCTCGGCGCCCTCACCGTGACCAGCCTGACGGACAGACGGATCTCCCTGACCTACTCCGGCGTCATCGCGGTGGAGAACGGGGTCGCACGCTGGCGCCGCCCGCTCCTCAGTCCCACCGTCCTGGCGACCACCGACGGACGGCTCTTCGCCGCGACGTACGACTCCGTCCTGCACGAACTCGACCCGGCGACCGGGCAGACGGTCTGGTCGACCGCCACGCCCGGTCCCGTCGACTACCTGCTCGAAGGAGCGGGGATGCTCCTCGCGTGCATCGGCGAGGGAGTCACGGCCTACCCGCTGACGCGCTGAGCGGGCAGCCGGCTGCCGTCGCGGTACACCACGACGCCCGCACCGATGCGGGCCGGGCGCTCCACGACCACGCAGACCTCCTCACCGGGCCACCACCAGCCGCTCGCGCGGGCGAGGGTGGCCCAGTCGTCGAGGTGCGCGGCGTCGCGCGGTGCGGGCTGGGACAGGCCCAGCCGGCGCAGGGCGTCGTGGTGGGCGATCCAGGACGCGTCCTGCTGGCCGTACCAGCAGACCGGCAATCGGGAGGGTGGCGCGAGTGCGGCCCGCACCGGCAGTGCGACGTCCTCCATCAGCGCCGTCCGCAACGCGTCGCGCACGCCTCGACGCAGCACCACGCGGAGCGGCACGCCGGCCTCCAGGGCCGCCACGGGTGGCAGCTCCGGCGGCGGCTTGTCGCCCTTGCGGACCTGCCGCGGCGCTTCGAGATCCGGGTGGCCGGCCGCCTCGTCGAGCGCGGCCAGCAGGCGCGACCAGCTCGCGGCGATGTCCACGGCGACGGGCGGCCGGCCCGGCGGCGGCGACGGGCGCAGCCACGCGTGCAGGTCGTCGTGACCGGGGATGCCCGTGGTGTGCGGCAGCGCGGCGGCCGGGGAATCCACCCAGACGAACCGCGGCCCTTCGCGGCCCAGCCGCCGATAGAGGCGGCTCAGAATCCGTTCGGCGGTGGCGCGGTCGGCGGATGCGGTGCCGAGGCCCACGTCGAGCCATTCCCGGCGTACGCCGTCGGCCCGGTGCCAGTGATCGAGGAGTGCGGCGGCGCCCCTGCGCCGCGCGGTGGCGGTCAACGCCCGAGGGCGCGCACGCCCTTTCGCTCAGTGATGATCATGTGGACCAGGATGACGGGAGGCCGCTCCGCCCGCAACCGCGTTTCGACGGATGGCCAGGATGGCGACGTCGTCGATGGGTCGTTCGATGCCGAGGCGGCTGATGATGCGGTTGCAGAGGTCGTCGGGGTCGGCGGGCTCGACGATGCCGGCGAGGGCCTTGATGCCGATGTCGATGACCTGGTCGCGGCGCTCGACGAGGCCGTCGGTGTAGAGCAGCAGCAGGGCGCCCGCGGGAAAGTCGACGACGGTGGTCCGGCGCACGCCGTCGAGGCGGCCGGCGCCCAGCGGCGTGTCGACCGGTGCCTCGACCGGTGCGGTGGCGCGGCCGGGCACCGCGAGCACGGGAGCAAGATGCCCGGCGCTGGACAGGTAGATGGTGGCCCGGTCCGGGGAGATCATCGCGTACAGGGCGGTGGTGAGGTTGCCGGCCTCGAAGTGGCGCACCTTGCGGTCGAGCATGGAGAGGACCTGCCCGGGGTCGTCGGCGACGAGGGCGTACGCGCGCAGGGCGCTGCGGATGCGGCCCATGACGACGGCCGAGGCGAGCCCGTGGCCGGACACGTCGCCGATGACGACGCCGGTCCAGCCCGACGGGAGGGTGAACATGTCGTACCAGTCACCGCCGATGCCGAACTCGTGGCCGGGCACGTAGCGGGCGGCGGTGGCCAGGCCGGCCAGCTCGGGAAGCTGGGCGGGCAGCAGGCTGCGCTGCAGGGCGAGCGCCGCCGTCTGTTCGAGTTTGCGGGCGCGGATCTGCCCGGCCGTGCCGGCCCGGTCGGCGGCGAGCTGCAGCAACTGGATGTCCTCGCTGGCGAACTGCCGGGGCGTGTACGTGCCGACGTGCAGCACGCCGATGACCTCCCCGGCGGCGAAGATCGGCACGCCGAGCAGAGACCGGATGCCCTGCTCCAGAAGGATGGGATTGAGCACGCTGTCGGGAGTCACGTCGGACAGGACTACCGGCTGGCGGGTGGCGGCGACCCGGCCGGCGAACCCGCCGCCGACCGGGATGCGTACGCCGTACCGGACCTCGTCCTCGAGGCCCTTGGCGGCGGTCGCGACGAGCTGGCGGGCATGCGGGTCGAGCATGAGGATGGTAGCGGTGTCGGTGCCGAGCAGGTCGCGCACGCGTTCCAGCAGCTCGTCGAGCATGTCGGAGGCGTCGAGCCGGGACAGCGTCGCGTCCGTCACGGCCTCGACGCGGCGCAGCCGCTCGTCGTCGCGCATCGCGCCCGGGGAACTCACCGGGGAAAGCCTAGCGTGTGTCGCGGCGCGGGAGGCGGTTCCCCGGGGTGACAGTGTCACGGGCCCGACGCGACCCGATTGTTGCCGTGTGTCCGGATCGGCCGGGTCGACGGACCATTGCGTCGGCCCTCTGGGCATCGGAGCCCATTGATCGGACGGTCAATGCCGAATTTCGGCGGACATCGGATGACGATCGAATGAATGCCTCGGCGTTACGTCCCTCGTCGGGTTTATTGCCGGGGTTCCACCGGCCGGGTTCAATGAGGACGATGAGCAGCAGTAATGAAGCGGCAGACCCCCCTGTGGACGCCGAAAGAATGGCGGTGGAACAGCTCATCGAAACGCTGCGGCAACATTTTCCCGGATCGGGAGCGACGACCGTCGCGGACTACGTCTACGAGATCTACCGTCGCTATGACGGCGCGCCGATCCGCGACTTCGTGCCCCTGCTCGTCGAACGCGAGGTGCGCAGGGGCCTCACCGCGATCACCGACGGCGGCGGGCCTCATGTGCCCGCTCAGCGCTGAGCTCCGAAAGGGAACGACTCCCGACCTCCGTCGCTCGCGGCGGCCGCCGGCTTCCATGACGGCGTGGCCGCCCCGCGCGGCGCCCGTACCCGTGCTTTGATCTTCCCATGATCTGACGCTGGGTAACACGGCGGAAACGTTGGGCTGCGAGCATCGCTTCGCGTTCAGGGGAGGTTCGGTTGTTCCTCAGCCAGCACGAGCAGGAACGCCTGCTCATCCACGTCGCGGCCGATGTCGCCCGACGCCGGCGGGAGCGCGGGCTGCGCCTGAACCATCCGGAGGCGACGGCCGTCATCACCGCGTTCCTGCTGGAGGGGGCGCGCGACGGGCGCACGGTGGCCGAGCTGATGGACGCCGGACGGCGGGTGCTCACCCGCGACGACGTCATGGAGGGCGTGCCCGAGATGCTCGCCGAGGTGCAGGTCGAGGCCACCTTCCCGGACGGCACCAAGCTGGTCACCGTGCACGGGCCGATCTCGTGATCCCCGGCGAGATCCTCGCCGGCGACGGCGACATCACCATCAACCCGGACCGGCCGGTGCGGCATCTCACCGTGCGCAACACCGGCGACCGACCGGTGCAGGTCGGCTCGCACTACCACTTCGCCGAGTCCAACGCGGCGCTCGACTTCGACCGCGACGCCGCGTGGGGGCACCGGCTCGCCGTGCCCGCCGGGACGTCGGTGCGCTTCGAGCCCGGCATGCCGCGCGACGTCACGCTGGTGCCGCTCGCCGGCCGGCGGATCGTGCCCGGCCTGCGCGGCCTGGCCGGCGGCCCGCTGGACCCGTCTCCCCGCGACGACATCGAGCCCGCCGGCGCCCTCGACGAGGACCTGCCCGAGAACGGGAACGCCCGTGCCTCCGCACGCACGGAGGAGCACGGGAACGGCCGCCCGGCCGGACACACGGCCGAGCACGGAAACCTGCCCGAGAACGGCAGCGCCCGGTGACCGGCCTGGACCGCGGCCGCTATGCCGCCCTGTACGGTCCCACCGCGGGCGACCGGATCCGGCTCGCCGACACCAACCTGCTGATCGAGGTCGAGCAGGACCGCAGCGCCGGCCCGGCCCCCGGCGACGAGGTGGTGTTCGGCGGCGGCAAGGTCATCCGCGAGTCGATGGGCCAGTCCCGGGCCACCCGCGCCGAGGGCACCCCGGACACGGTGATCACCGGCGCCGTCGTGCTCGACCACTGGGGCGTGATCAAGGCCGACGTCGGCATCCGCGACGGCCGGATCGCCGCCCTCGGCAAGGCCGGCAACCCCGACACCATGGACGGCGTGCACCCCGATCTCGTGATCGGGCCCGGCACCGAGATCATCGCGGGCAACGGCAAGATTCTCACGGCCGGGGCGATCGACAGCCACGTGCATCTGATCAGCCCCACCGTCCTGGACACCGCCCTGGCCGCCGGCACCACCACGATCATCGGCGGCGGCACCGGGCCGGCCGAGGGCACCAAGGCCACCACGGTCACGCCGAACGGCTGGCATCTGGCCCGGATGCTCGAGGCCCTCGACCAGTGGCCGGTCAACGTGCTGCTGCTCGGCAAGGGCAACACGATGAGCGAGGAGTCGCTCTGGGAACAGCTCCGCGGCGGCGCCGGCGGCTTCAAGCTGCACGAGGACTGGGGCACCACCCCGGCCGTCATCGACGCGGCGCTGCGGGTGGCCGACGCGTCCGGGGTCCAGGTGGCGATCCACACCGACACGCTCAACGAGGCCGGATTCGTCGAGGAGACCCTGCGGGCCATCGCCGGGCGGTCGATCCACGCGTACCACACCGAGGGGGCGGGCGGCGGGCACGCGCCGGACATCATCACCGTCGCCGCGCACCCCAACGTGCTGCCGTCGTCGACCAACCCGACCCGCCCGTACACGCGCAACACCCTCAGCGAGCACCTCGACATGCTGATGGTCTGCCACCACCTCAACCCGGCGGTGCCCGAGGACCTGGCCTTCGCCGAGAGCCGCATCCGGCCGTCGACGATGGCCGCCGAGGACCTGCTGCACGACCTCGGCGCGATCTCCATGATCGGTTCCGACTCCCAGGCCATGGGCCGCATCGGCGAGGTCGTTCTGCGGACCTGGCAGACCGCGCACGTGATGAAGGCGCGGCGGGGTGCGCTGCGCGGCGACGGCGCCGCGGACAACCTGCGCGCCCGACGCTACGTGGCCAAGTACACGATCAACCCCGCGGTCACGCACGGCATCGCCGACCAGGTCGGCTCGGTCGAGCCCGGCAAGCTCGCCGACCTCGTGCTCTGGGACCCGGCGTTCTTCGGCGTACGGCCGGCGCTGGTGATCAAGGGCGGCATGATCGCGTACGCGCAGATGGGCGACGCCAACGCCTCGATACCGACGCCCCAGCCGGTGTTGCCGCGCCCGATGTTCGGCGCGTACGGGGTGGTGCCCGCGGTGACCTCGCTGGCCTTCGTCGCCCCGGCCGCGGTCGACGCGCTGCTCGCCGACCGGATCGGCCTCAAGCGGGCCCTCGCGCCCGTGGCGGACACCCGCTCGGTGGGCAAGGCGGACCTCCCGCTCAACGACGCGACGCCGCGCATCGAGGTGGAACCGGACACGTTCACGGTCCGCATCGACGGGGAGGTCGTCGAGCCGGAGCCGGTCACCGAGCTGCCCATGGCCCAGCGCTACCACCTGTTCTGATGGGCCTGGCCACCCTCCTCCTGCTCGCGGACGGGCGGCTGCCCTGCGGCGGGCACGCGCACTCCGGTGGCCTGGAAGCCGCGGTCTCCGCCGGACGGGTGCGCGACGTCGGGGATCTGGACGGTTTCCTGCGAGGACGCCTGCTCACCTCCGGGCTGGTGGCCGCCGCTTTCGCCGCGGCCGCGTGTGCCCGCCCGTCCCGGTGGGGCGAGCTCGACGACGGGCTGGACGCCCGCACCCCGTCGCCGGCTCTGCGCCGAGCCTCGCGGGCCCAGGGCCGCGCGTTGCTCCGCGCCGGGCGGGCGATGTGGACGCTGCCGCCGATCGGCCGCGAGCCGCACCACCCCGTCGCCCTCGGCGTGCTGGCCGCGGCGGCCGGGTCGAGTCCCGCCGAGGTTGCGGCGGCCGCGGCGCACGGCAGCGTCACCGGCCCGGCGAGTGCGGCGGTCCGGCTGCTCGGGCTCGACCCGTACGCGGTGCACGGCCTGCTCGCCCGCCTGGCGCCCGCCTGCGACCGGATCGCGGCCGACGCGGCGGCCCGGACCGACGACCCGGCCGCTGCCCTGCCGGCCGCGGGAGCGCCCCTGCTCGACATCGGCGCCGAACTCCACGCCACCTGGGAGGTGCGTCTCTTTGCATCCTGACGACCACGCGCACGGTCCTGACGAGGTTGCGCACACGCATCCGGATCCGTCGGTGGACCCGCACACTCCCCTGCGAGGGGGGCCGCGGGCTCTGCGGATCGGCATCGGAGGCCCGGTCGGCTCCGGCAAGACGGCGCTGGTCGCCGCCCTGTGCCGGGCCCTCGGCGCGCAGCTTCGGCTCGCCGTCGTGACCAACGACATCTACACCACCGAGGACGCCGACTTCCTGCTGCGCAACGGCGTCCTGCCGGCCGAGCGGATCCGCGCGGTCGAGACCGGCTGCTGCCCGCACACGGCGATCCGCGACGACATCTCCGCCAACCTGGACGCGGTCGAGGACCTCGAAGCCACGCTGGGGCCGCTCGACCTGGTACTGGTGGAGAGCGGCGGCGACAACCTGACCGCCACCTTCAGCAAGGGCCTGATCGACCGGCAGATCTTCGTGGTGGACGTGGCGGGCGGCGACAAGGTGCCGCGCAAGGGCGGTCCGGGCGTGACGACGGCGGACCTGCTCGTGATCAACAAGACCGACCTCGCCCCGCTCGTCGGCGCCGACCTGTCGGTGATGGACCGCGACGCGCGGGCCCGGCGGGGCGACCTGCCGACGGTGTTCCTGTCGCTGACCGGAGACCCCGGGGCCGCGCCGGTGGCGGACTGGATCCGCGCGATGCTCGCGGCGCGCGTCCCGGCCGCGTGACGAGGTGCGGGCCGAGGCGTCGATCGTCGCGGAGGCGGACGGCAGGGGCGGCACGCGGCTGACGACCCTGCGGGGCGAGTCACCGCTGCTGCCGCGCCGCACCGGCTCGCGCGCCGGCCCCGGGGCGACCGTCCACCTCGTCGGTGGGGCGGCCGGACCGCTGTGCGGGGACGACCTGCGCCTGACGATCACCGTCGGTCCCGGTGCGAGCCTGTCGGTACGCAGCGTCGCGGCCCAGCTCGCCCTGCCGGGGCGCGCCGGAACGCCTCCGTCGCGGCTCGTGGTCTCCGCGACGGTCGCGGCAGGCGGTGCCCTGCTTTGGGCACCCGAGCCGTTGATCGCCGCGGCCGGTTGTCACCACCTCGCGATCACCGACGTGACGGTCGACGAGGGTGGCACCCTGGCGTGGCGCGACGACCTGGTGTGCGGCCGCCACGCGGAGGAGTCCGGCGACGTCCGGGCGGACGTGACGGTCCGCTACGCCGGCCGTACGCTCCACCGGCACGAGCTCGCCGTCGGCCCGTCGGCGCCGGGCTGGTCGGGCGCCGCGGTGCTCGGTGGCGCCCGCGCGGTCGGCACGCTGATCCTGGCCGGTCCCGGCCTGCCGGCGGTGGCGCTGCTCGGCGGGGACGCGGTGCTGATGCCGATGGCGGGGCCGGGGCGGCTGGCGAGCGCGGTCGGCCGGGACATCCGCGAGGTGCGCGCGGCCCTCGGTCCACTGACCGTGCTGCCCCGCCCCTGATCCGGTCCGCACCGGTCGGTGGGCATCATGCCTGCGGGAGGATGCCCGCGCGCCGCGGAGAGCGGACCCTGCCCTGTGGATGTCCGGCGGGGTTCGCCGGGCGGGAGGGCGGGTGCGCAATGGACGCTCGGGTCGAGGCGGGACGACCGTCGGGTGAGCTACGCCGGGCACTGATCCCGTTCGCGCTGGCACAGTTCATCTGCAGCTTCGCCGGCTCGAACATGAACGTGATGATCAACGACATGAGCGCCGATCTCGGTACGACGGTGCAGGGTATACAGATCGCCATCACGATCTTCCTGCTCGTGATGGCGGTGCTGATGATCCCGGGCGGGAAGCTGACCGACCGCTTCGGCCGCAAGCGGTGTTTCACCGCCGGGTTGGTCATCTACGGCGTGGGCGCCCTGCTGAGCGCGGTGGCGCCGGGCCTCGGCGTACTCATCATCGGCAACTCGATCCTCGAGGGCGTCGGCACGGCCCTGCTGATCCCGCCCGTCTACATCCTCACCACCCTGCTCTTCACCGACCTCGCCTCGCGGGCCCGGGCGTTCGGCGCGATCAGCGCCCTCGGCGGCATCGGCGCGGCGGCGGGGCCGCTGATCGGCGGGTTCATCACCTCGGCGTTCAGTTGGCGCGCCTCCTTCGTCCTGCAGGCGCTGATCGTCGCGGTGATCGTCGTGCTGAGCCGGCGCTGGGTCCGCGATCCGCTGCCGCCGGATCCGACGCGGCCGTTCGACGTGGGCGGCGCGGTGCTGTCGGCGGTGGGCTTGCTGTTCATCGTCACGGGCATCCTGGCGGCGGACAACAGCCTGTGGCTCATGAGCGGCCTGCTCCTCGCCGGTGCCCTCGTCCTGACGTGGTTCTTCGTGTCGATGCGGGCCAAGGAGCGCGCGGGCCGGGAGGCGTTGCTGTCACTGACGCTGTTCGGCAGCCGTACGTCCAACCTGGGCCTGATCACGCAGAACGTGCAGTGGCTGATGCTGATGGGTACGTCCTTCACCGTGTCGGCGTACCTGCAGGTGGTGCGCGGCTACAACGCCGTCGAGACGGGCCTGGTCTTCACGGCGACGACGGTCGGCCTGCTGGTGTCCTCGCTGGCCGCGGAGCGGCTCGCCACACGACGTGCCCAGCGGACCATCATCGTGGCGGGCTTCGTCATCACCATCGGCGGCGTCGTCACCGGGCTGGTCCTGGTGAGCGGTACGAGCCCCGTGTGGACCCTGCTGCCCGGGCTGTGCCTGATCGGGCTGGGACTGGGCGCGATGCTGACCCCGTCGGTGAACATCGTGCAGTCCAGCTTCGGCGAGGAGATGCAGGGCGAGATCTCCGGCCTCTCCCGCAGTGTCTCCAACCTCGGTTCGTCCCTGGGGGCGGCGCTGGCCGGCACGATCCTCGTCGCGGGCCTCACGGTGACGCCGGAGCGGTCGTACGCCCTGGCGATGGTCGCCGTGGGAGCCGCCGGCATCATCGGCCTGATCGCCGCGCTTCTTCTCCCCCGCCGTCTCGGCAAGCCGGCCCCGGCCCTCGGCGAGCCGGCCCCGGCGGCGTAGGCGGTCCGGCCCCCACGTCCGGCAGCCGGGACCCGACCGGCAGCCGGGACTCGATCCGCTGGCCCGGAAGGCGCTCCTGCTCCCGGGCCAGCAGCGCCAGGGCGTGGGCGTCCGCCGCGGTGGGCCGGCTCCCGTCGGCGGCACGCGGCCACAGCCGGGCCTCACGCACCGCGGCGATCTCCGCGGCGAGCACCAGGGCGACGCTGAGCACGTACAGCATCGTGAACATCCCGGCGACGGTGGCGAACCCGCCGTAGACGGGTCCGGCCCGCCGGACCAGCCGCGGCAGGACCACCGCGCCCAGCTCCAGCGTGATCGTCACCGCCGCCGCCCCCGCGACGGCGGCCGGCCACAGCGCCCGCACGGGCGCCGGGCGGAGCAGCAGCAGGCGGGCGACGAGCGTCAGGACCGCGCAGACGATCGCCCACTCCCCCAGGACAGCCACGACTCGTGACAGCCACGGCACGCCCGGATACGCCGCGACGACCACGACGAGGCCACCGACGGTGACCGCACCACCCAGGATGAGGACCAGGGCCGCCACCGCCCGCAGCGGCCGGGACACCCACCCGGTCCGCGACCGGTACGGGACCGCGGCGAGATGGTTCAGCGTCCGCGCCGCGGTGAGGACCACCCCGGTGCCGGACAGGAGCAGGCCGATGAGTCCGGCCGCGACGGCCACCGGTGAGGCGGGTGCCACGCTCGCCACGTCCGCGACCGTGGACCGCAGCGACGGCGGCACCATGGCGACGAAAAGCCGGTGCCCCACCTCGGGATGACGGGGCAGGGCCCGGGTGAGGACCGTCTCCGCGAGCAGCAGCGCGGGGAAGATGCTGAGAAAGCCGTAGTAGGTGATGAGCGCCGCCTCACGACCGCCGCCGTCGTCGGCATACTTGCGGATCACCGCGTACGGGAATCCCAGGACCGCCCGCCGCTGCTGCAGGCGGTCCAGCCGGTGCCGGACGCGGCCGGTGCCGGTCAGCGCCGTTCCAGTGCCAGCACGTGGGAACCCCACGGCGGCAGGTCCACGTAGAGGCCGGCGCCCGCGAGCTCGGCGCCGTCGCGCTGGTAGACCCGGCCGTCCACGAGGTCGCAGAGTCGCCAGTCGTGGCCGCGCAGCGCTTCCCACGGCAGGAGCACGCGGCCCTGCGACGCGTGGCCGGACAGGTTGACGACGACCAGATGGTGCGGCAGGCTGCCGTGCCAGGCCCAGGCCAGCAGGTCGCGATGTGTCGGGTTGTCCGGCCAGCCGGAGACGCCGAGCAGGATCCAGCTTCCGTGCCGCACCTGCGCCGCCGCGACGATCAGGCGCCGACAGAAGCGGGCGAGGTCGCCGTCGACCGGCTCGTCCGGACGCCGGCCCAGGAACACCGGAAGCTGCACCCGCCGGCCCTCGAACTGGCCGTCGTGCCACAGCGTGGCGCCCGGGAGCGTGGCGACGGCCACGGCGGCGGCACGGTCGCGGCCACCGGGGAAGGCGGTGGCCGCGCGGGGCTCGTCGTGGTTCTCGATGAAGCGGATGAGCCGCCGCTGATAGTCCACGCGGGCACCGAGGTGCATCCGTACGGCGCCCGCGTCCTCGTGGACGAGGCGGTCGTACAGGCGCTTGTCGTAGCAGAAGTCGAAGCCGTGCTGCTGCAACGTCCACTCCATGTCCCAGTACGCCTCGGCGATCAGGACGGCGCCCGGGTGCCGGCGGCGCAGCCGGCCGATGACCACGGGCCAGAACTCCTCGAACGGCGCCGGGCCGGCGTGCGCGCCCCAGGTCTTGCCGAACACGTCGTTGGTGAGCAGCATCGCCATGTCGCAGCGGACGCCGTCGCACTGGTCGAGGATGTGGCCCAGGACCTCCGCGGTGCGCTGGCGCACCTCGCTCCGGTAGGCGTTGAGCTGCACGACGTCGGGCCAGGGCGGGAAGTACGGATCGCGGCCGTGCGCCAGCACCCGCCCGCCGAGGTCGAACCACGCGTCGGGTGTCGCCGCCCGCTCGGCGGCGGTCCCGTGCACGAACCAGTCCGGATGCGCGGTCACGGCGGGGTGGTCGGGGGCGACGTGGTTCGGCACGTAGTCCAGGACGAGACGCAGCCCGCGCCGGGCAAGCTGCGCACGGGCCACGGCGAGCGCGGCCGGACCACCCAGACGGGCGTCGACGACATACCGGCGTACGCAGTAGGGCGAACCGGCGACGTCCTCCGGAGTCAGATCAGGCAGAGCCGTACGGAAGGCCCGCTGCAGTTCGGCGTCGCCGCCCGCCACCTCCAGGCCCGCCGGACTGCGCTCCCACACTCCCATCAACCACACCGCGTTGGTGCCCGCCGGTGCCAGCTCGTCCCAGACCCGCGCCGGCAGGTCGGCCAGCGTCGCCGAGGAACCCAGGCACCGCCTCAGCTCGGTCAGCCACGGCAGCGTGTCCACCTCGAACACCACGGGATACGACGGCCATCCGGTCATTGCGTGTCCCTCCCGGACCGCTCGCGCCGGGCGCCGATCAGGCCGCGTTCGAGCAGGTCCTCGCCCGTCAGGCCGGCGAACATGTGGGGCAGCACCGCGACGAGCCCGGTCCAGCCGGTCTGATGGCTCGCGCCCAGACCGGCCCCGTTGTCGCCGTGGAAGTACTCGGAGAACGTCACCAGCTCACGCCAGTGCTCGTCCTCGGCGAAGATCGTCTGGCCGCCGTAGCAGGGGCGGCGCCCGTCGGCGTCCGGCAGGAAGATCCGCATCAGCCGGTCGGAGATCTCCCGGGCCACCTCGAACAGCGTCATCCGCGTCCCCGAGCCGGTGGGGCACTCGACGGTGAACTCGTCGCCGTAGCAGACGTAGAGGTTGAGCAGCGCCCGGATCATCAGCGCGTTCATCGGGAACCAGATCGGGCCGCGCCAGTTGGAGTTGCCGCCGAACATGCCGCTGTGCGACTCCGCCGGCAGGTACGACACCTCGTACCGGCGGCCGTCCACCTCGAGCTCGTACGGCCGATCGGCATGGTGGCGCGAGAGGGAGCGCAGCCCGTACGGGCTGAGGAACTCGTCCTCGTCGAGCAGCCGGGTCAGGATGCGGCGCAGTCGTGGCTCGTCGAAGAGCGCCAGCAGGCGGTTGCCCCGGGTGCCGCCGGTCCGGCCCTGCGACAGCACCGACGAGACGCTCGGGTGGCGGTCGAGGAAGTCCCGCGCGGCGTCGAGCAGCTCCGGATACCTCTCCGTCACCTGAGGGCCGAGCACGGTCGCCGCGGCCAGTGGGAGGAGCCCGACCATCGAGCGCACCCGCAGCCGCGTGGCGCCGCCGCCGGGCAGGCGCAGCAGGTCGTAGAAGAAGCCGTCCTCCTCATCCCACATGGTCTCGGTCTTGCCGGCCGTCCGGTTGACGGCGACCGCGATCCAGGCGAAGTGCTCGAAGAAGGTCTGCGCCTGTTCGAGGTAGACGGGGTCCTCCTCGGCCAGCTCGACGGCTATCTGCAGCATGTTCTGGCAGTACAGGGCCATCCATGCGGTGCCGTCCGCCTGGTCGAGGTGCCCACCGGTGGGCAGCGGGGCGCTGCGGTCGAAGACGCCGATGTTGTCCAGGCCGAGGAAGCCGCCCTGGAAGACGTTGCGCCCGTCGACGTCCTTGCGGTTCAGCCACCAGGTGAAGTTCTTGGCGAGCTTGTGGAAGGCGTTCTCCAGCCAGGCGCGGTCACCGTGGCCGGTCCCCGACTTCTCGAGCTGGTACAGCAGGTAGGTGGCCCAGGCGTGCACCGGCGGGTTGACGTCGCCGAAGTTCCACTCGTACGCCGGCACCTGGCCGTTGGGGTGCAGGTAGCGCCGGCTCAGCAGCAGGTCGAGCTGTCCCTTGGCGAAGGCGAGGTCGACCATGCCGAGGGTGACCGCGTGGAAGGCCGAGTCCCAGGCGGCGAACCAGGGGTATTCCCAGGTGTCGGGCATCGAGACGATGTCGTGGGCGAGCAGGTGGAACCAGTCGCCGTTGCGGGTCCCCCGGGCGTCGAGCGGGTCCAGGCCGTGTTCGGTGAGCCACTGCTCCACGTCGTACCCGAAGTACTGCTTGCTCCACAGCATGCCGGCGAGCGCCTGCCGGGTCACCTTCCGTTCCGCGTCGCCGAGCTGCGGCGCGAGCACGCCGGCGTAGAACTCGTCGGCCTCGGCCCGGCGCTGCCGCACGATGTCGTCGAAGCGCTCGGCCGCGGTGCGGTCGTCCTCGGCTCCGGCGACGACGGCCTCGTCGGTGAGCCGCAGCCGGATCGTCGCCGAGCCGCCCGCCGGCAGCGTCAGCGGGATGTCGACCGCGACCTTGGTCCCGGTCGCGGCGGGGTTCACCGCGGTGGTGTCGCCGCCGGCGACGAACCGGTCGATGCCGTCCTTGACGTACGGCGACGGGTTGGGCGTACTGAACAGCCGCTCGGTGTTGGTGTCGTTGTTCGTGAACAGCAGGCGGTGCGCGCCCTGGCAGAGCAGCCAGCGGTCGCCCAGCTCGGCGTGGCGCGCCGCGACGACCGTGGCCCGCGGCACGCCAGGCACCTCGCGCAGCGACGGCCGGGCGCCGCCCGAGCCCCAGGACCAGGTGTTGCGGAACCACAGGGTCGGCAGCAGGCGCAGCTCGGCCGGCTCCGGCCCGCGGTTGTGCACGGTCACCCGCAGCAGCACGTCCTCCGGTGTGGCCTTGGCATACTCCGCGACGACGTCGAAGTAGCGGCTGTCGGCGAACACACCGGTGTCGAGCAACTCGTACTCGAACTCGTCGCGGCCGCGGGACCTGCTGGTCGCGACCAGGTCGCCGTACGGATATTCGCGGTGCGGGTATTTGTAGAGCATCCGCTGGTAGGAGTGCGTGGGTGTGGCGTCCAGATAGAAGTAGTACTCCTTGACGTCCTCGCCGTGGTTGCCCTCGGCGTTCGTCACCCCGAAGAACCGCTCCTTGAGGATGGGATCGCGCCCGTTCCACATCGCGAGCGCCAGGCACAGCCGCTGCTGGTCGTCGCTGAAGCCGGCGATGCCGTCCTCGCCCCAGCGGTACGCGCGGCTGCGCGCCTGGTCGTGCGTGAGATACCCCCAGGCGTCACCGCCGGCGCTGTAGTCCTCGCGGACCGTGCCCCATTGCCGCTCGCTCAGGTAGGGACCCCACCGGCGCCAGCCGGCGCCCGTCGTGCCGGCCTCGCGCAGCCGTCGCTGCTCGGGCCCGGAGGAATCTGCGGTCGTCATGCCGTCATGGTCGCCACGCACGGCGGCGCACACGTCACCCCGCGAGGATGAGCACCTCACTCGCCGGAGTCGTCCCGCCCCGGCGACGGCACGGGGGCCGCCCAGTCGGCGCCGGTCCGGGTCCGGTAGGCCGCCACCGCGTCGTCCAGCGTGGGGAAGAAGTGCGCCGGATCGAGGGGGCCGGTCAGGCCGTAACGATCGATCTTGCGCCGTACGGGGTCCTTCAGCTCCGCCAGCACCAGCGACACCCCGCGGGCGTCGAGCTCGCGGTCGAGCGCTTCGAGCATGTCCGCGGCCGTGGTATCGACGTCCGTGACCGGCTCCGCGGCCAGCACGATCCAGCGCGGCGCGGGTTCCGTGCGGGCCAGGCGCCGGATCTGGTCGCGGAACACCCGGGCGTTGGCGAAGATGAGCGGCGCGTCGAAGCGGTACATCACCAGCCCCGGCAGGCGTTCGGCGTCCGGGTACGAGTGCACGTCGTGGTAACCCGGCACTCCCCGTGCCCGCCCCAGCACCGTCTGGTACGGCCACCACACCCGGCGGAAGACGTTGAGCACCGACAGCCCGACGGCGATGCCGATGCCGGGCAGGACGCCGAACACCGCCACGCCCAGGAACGCCGCGATCGACACGGAGAACTCGGTGTGGCGCCGGCGCCACAGCCCGAGGGTGCCGGGGACGTCGGCCAGCGACAGTGACGCGGCGATCACCACGGCGCCGAGCGCGGGCTGCGGCAGATCCCGCAACAGCCCCGGCGTCAGGACGAGCATCACCAGGATGACGGCCGCTCCCATCACCCCGGTCACCTGCGTACGGGCGCCGGACTGCTCGGCGACGGCGGTGCGGGACCCGCTGGTGCTGACCGGGAAGCCCTGGAAGAAGGAGGCCGCGATATTGGCCGCGCCGACGCCCTTCATCTCCTGGTCGGCCCGGACCTCCTGGCCGGTGCGGGCGGCGAAGGAGGACGCGGTCGAGACGGTGTCGGTCAGGGACACGACCGTGATGCCGACCGCGCCGACCAGCAGCAGCGCGAGCTGCGACCAGGTCGCGTGGGGCAGGGTGAACGGCGGAAGGCCCTCCGGCAGCGGCCCGACGAGCTTCACGCCCCGCTCGCCGAGGTCCAGCAGCCAGGTGGCGGCGATCGCACCGACGACCGCGACCAGCACCGCCGGGACCTTGGGCAGCCAGCGTTGCAGGGCCACGATGACGGCCAGGGTGAACAGGCCCACCCCGAGGGCGGCCGGCACGACGTCGCCCGCGGCCAGCCCACCGAGGAAGCCGGACAGCTCGTCGATCAGGCCGGTGCCGTCGACGGAGAACCCGCACAGCTTCGGGAGCTGTCCCACCAGAATGGTCAGCGCGAGGCCGTTCATGTAGCCGATCTGCGTCGGCTTGGAGAGCAGGTCCGCGACGAAGCCCAGTTTCGCGATCCCGGCCACGGTCATGGTGAGGCCGACCAGCAGCGCGAGCATCGACGCGAGTCCCATGGCCACGACCGGGTCGCCGCCGGAGCCGACGATCGGGATGAGCACCGCGGCGATCATCGGGCCGAGCGAGGAGTCGGGCCCGACCACGAGGATCCGCGAGGCGCCGAACAGGGCGTAGCCGAGCAGGCCGAGCACCGTGGTGTAGAGGCCGGTGATCGGCGGGAGACCGGCGAGTTCGGCGTACGCCATGCCCTGCGGCACCAGCAGGGTCGACAGGACCAGGCCGGCGACGAGGTCCTTGGGCAGCCAGCCCCGGCGGTAGGTCGACACGACCTGCACGCCGGGAACCCAGCGGCCCAGCGCGCCGGTGGCGCCGGGCACGGTCATCGCCGGGTCCACTGCGGGCCGACGACCAGCCACTCCGCCTCCCACGAGCGCAGCCGGCGGCGGTCGAGGCGCCAGATGACGATGCGGCGCACGCCGCCGAGGCCGGTGACCACTGCGCCACCGGCCAGCACCGCGGCCAGCGTGGCGTCCGCCACGGCACTGCGCGGCGCGGGCTGGGGAACGACCTGGCCGTGGTCGTCGAGCCAGATCGGCACCGTGCTGCCGGCACGGGCGCCGGCCGGGGCCGAGACCTCCCCCGAGCCGATCGTGCCGTCGGGCCCGGTCCACCGGGACCGCACCGGGACGGTTCCCGTCGCGGACCACCCGTGGCCGTCCTGAACGGAGGCGTCCTCCACGAGAGTGGCCGTCGCCGGGAGGCGGTGCTGCCGCTCCCACGCGACCGCCCGCTCGACGTCGCGATAGGTCGTGCGCGCCGCCCACCAGGCCGTCCAGGGTGCGGCGAAGAGCATCGTCATGACCAGGACCAGCGTCAGCCAGGCCTGCACCCGGTCCGTGCCGCGGCGCAGCGGGACCCGGGCCCATGGCATCCGCTTGCGCCACATGCCGGCCTCCCCTGTCACGAACGGCCGTACGCGCCGGCGACCTCGGCCCCGTGCGCGGCCACCGCGTAGATGACGATGACGGTCATGGTGATGGCCGTGACGGCCCACACCGGGTAGATGGCCAGGAAGGCGAAGTTCACCAGCGCGGCGGCGCCCGCCAGCAGGATCGCGGTGACGCGCGCCCAGCGAAGCCCGCGCACCAGCCCCACGCCCGCCGTCACGGCGACGGCACCGATCACCAAGTGGCACCAGGCCAGCGCCGTCAACCCCACGGGCAGCAACAGGTCCGCGCGACCGCCGGCCAGCACCTCGGGGCGCAGCAGGGCGACGAGGCCGGTGCCGGCGTGCACCGCGCCGAGCAGGACGAGCATGACCCCGCCGAGCAGCACCGCCGCGACCCATCCCGACGCCTCGCTGTGCTCCACCCCGGCGTACGGCGCATCCGCCGTCGGACCCTGCGTTGACATCGCATCCTCCTGACTCGTGCGGCGGGCGAACCCCCGGCCGGATGATGCCCGGCCGTCGCCGGCCGGGCATCTGGTGCGACGGCTACTGGGCGGACGCGGTGGCCTCCTCGCCGTGCAGCGCCTTCTGCAGCTCGGCCTCGGTCTCCTTGGGCAGCGAAGACTTGAGCACCGTGCCGCCGAAGCGGGCCAGTCCCTCCACGGCCTTGTCGGGCGTGACGTGCTCGACCACGAGGAACAACGCCGACGTGCCGGGTTGCAGCATGTCGCGTACCTGGGACTGGAACTCCTTGTTGATCGCACCCTTGGTCATCTTGCCCATCAGGGCACCCAGGCCGGCGCCGACGGCCATGCCGAGGAACGGGATGAAGAACAGGATGCCGAACAGGAGGCCCCAGAACATTCCCCAGGTGGCGCCGCCCTTCACCGCATGATGATTGGTGGTGACGTGGAACTTGCCCTCGCTGTCGCGGATGATCGCCGCGATGGCGTCGGGCTGGATGATGAGGTCGTTGGCGAGCCGCTGTGCCTCGAGTGACGCGGCCGTCGCGGTGGTCTCGTCCGGGTAGCCGATGGCGACGAGTGTTGCCATGATTCGTACACATCCCTTCGCTGAACTGCACCGGGCACCCAGTCAGCCATGCGACGCGGGCGGCGGGCCTCATTCCGCACGAATGAAGCACCGGCGGACGCGCACGGGCAGTGTGTCGCCATGGGCGTGCGATACGAGATCTGTGTGGAGGGTTTCCTCGGCCCGGTGCTGCGTTCCGCGTTCGCCGGAGTCCGTTGCCAGGCCGTCGCCCGACAGTCGACGATCCACGCCCGCCTGTCCGCCGAGGGACTACGGCGACTGCTGGCCGATCTGGACCGCTCGGGCGTCGAGCTGATCCACGTGCGGTGCCAGGACGCCGACCCCGCGCAAGGCCGGTCACCCTCGATGGATGAGGCGGCGCCGCGCGGGGCACCGGACGATCGGCCGAGGGGTGGTTCTCGCCCTGCTGTCCGGTCGGGAAGGGAGTTGCAGCAGATGTCCATCGGTCCGGTCCAGATGATCGTCCTGGGTTTTTCCCATCCGAACTTCCACGGTGAGGTCATCGCGGAGCTCGAGAAGCTGCGCAAGAGCGACACCGTACGCGTCATCGACGCGCTCGCCGTCTACAAGGACGCCCGCGGCGACCTGGAGGTCGAGCACCTGAGCAACCTGTCCACCGAGGAGGCGGTGGAGCTGGGCAGCAAGATCGGCGCGCTGGTCGGGCTCGGCATCGACGGCGAGGCCGGCATGGAGGCCGGTGCCGCGGAGGGCGCCGAGACCGCCGCGACGACAGGCCTGCACGCGTTCACCGACGCGGACGCGTGGGACATCATCGCGGAGATCCCCGACGACAGCGCCGCGGCACTGCTGCTGATCGAACACCACTGGGCCGTACCGCTGCGCGACGCCATCGCGCGGGCCGGCGGCTACCGGATCGGCGACGGCTTCATCAGCCCCCTCGACCTCGTCGAGATCGGCCTGGCGACCGCGCAGGAGGCCAAGGAGCTGCACGACCTCGAGACCGCGGCGGCCCGCTGACGGCCGTCGCCGACGAAGAAGGAGGTACAGACGTGTTCGGATCCCGCCGGGTGGCCCGGCGCACGGCCCGCCGCACGGCGCGGCGCGTGTCCCGTCGTCGCCGCTGACAGCGCACCACCGATGCAGCCGGACCCGGGTCCGGCTGCATCCGTGTTTCATCCGTGACGGGTGGCGCGATCCGCCGGTGCGAAGCGGGATCGTCGTGGCATGACGACCACGGACCCGGCGGCGCAGCGCACGATCTCCCGGTGGGGCGACACGGCAGTGGGCGCGGCGTTCGAGGCGGAGGCGGCCGCGACCCGCCTGATCCGCGACCTCCGCCGGGTCACCGAGCAACGGCGGCGGCAGCTGGCCGAGCTGGCCGCACGGGGTGCGGCCGAGCGGGCCCGCTACCGGCGGCGGACCGCGGAAGCGGCCGAAGCGGCGGTCACGGCCGTCGCGACGTCCCCGCTGGTCGACCACATCGTGGACAACCAGCTCCAGCGCGTACTGCGCCCAGTCGTGCATGCGGTGCTCGACGACGTCCTGCTGCTGCTGGAGAAGGAGCCCGACCGGATCCGGACGCTCATCCGCGGGCAGCGCGAGAGCATGGTGGACGAGCTGGTCGGCCGGCTGCGGACCGGCGCGGAAGCCGGCGACACCGCGGTGGACAGGCTGACCTTCCGCATGTTCCACCACCCCGGCCCGAAGCCGGAACCGCCGGTCGACCTGTGAGCCCCGGGTGTCGCGGGAGTATGCCGGGCCGGTCAGCCGGACCATCGCGTACGTGCTGGACGCCGTCATCGTCGCCGTCCTGTTCACCGGCGCCATCGCCGTGGCCGGCGTGATCGCGACGGTCCTGGGCGTCCAGGAGCTGACCCGGGCCGTCGCCTCCGGCTATCTGCTGGTGTTGCCCACCCTGCTGGCGTGCTATCACGCCCTTTTCTGGGCGCTGGCCGGCCGGACCCCCGCCATGGCCCTGCTCGGCCTGCGGGTCGTCGCCGTCCGCTCCGCCCATCTGTCCTGGCCGTCGGCCGTCGTCCGCGCCGTGGTGCTGACGTGCTTTCCGATCGGCGCGGTGTGGGCCCTCGTGGACCGTCGGCGGCAGGCGGTCCACGACAAACTGGCCCGCACCGTCATGATCCGGGTGGTCCGCTGACTCAAGGCCGCCGCGGCCAGCATTGCGTATGACCGGAGAGCCAGCCGGAGGCCGCCTGATGGCGCTCCTCGACGACGACCGCCTGCTCGTCCACGCGGATCACGGTCCACGACCGGCCGACTCCCCGGGTACGCCGGCTGACCGCGGTGCCCGCCACCACCTCGACCAGCCGGTGCGCGGTCCCCGGCACCCGCACGAGGGCCGCCGCGGGCAGATGGGTGTGCCCGGCCAGCAGCAGATCCACCCGTGCGGCCGCGAGGGCCCGGAACAGCCGGCCCCGACCGGCGAGCCGGGCCGGGCCGGTTGCCCGGGGCGGATGATGCAGCGCCAGCATCCGGACCGCCTCCGGGGTTGCGGCGCCGAGGACGGCAACGACGGCGTCGCTCTGGCGCCGCGAGACCCGGCCGCTCTTCCAGCGCCAGGCCGGCGCGGTGTGGAGCCCGAGCGCGGTCAGGCCGGGCAGCCGCACCACCGGGTCGAGGTCGGACCGGACCAGCCGACGATACCGCCGGTACGGCGCCACCAGCCGCGCGGCGCTGACCAGGGGCACGTCGTGGTTGCCGAGCACCACGAGCAGGGGCCCGGGCAGCCGGTCGAGCAGCTCCCGCGCCTGGCGGAACTGGTGGACGCGGGCGCGCATGGTGCAGTCGCCCGTGACCACGGTGAGCGCCGGGCGTACGGCCGCGACGTCGGCGACCACCGACTCCACGGCATCCGGATCGTGGGCGCCCAGGTGCAGGTCCGACAGATGCGCGACGACGAGTGGGGCCCTGCGGCCCGGTGCGGTCACGCCCGGCCGGCGGGCAGGGCCAGCCGGCGCAGCCGGACCCAGTCCAGCTCGGGCCGGGGCGAGCCGGCGCCGGGGCGCCTGCGCGGCACCCGGACCCGCAGGACGCCGGGCCGGATCGTGCACCGCACCGGCGTGGGCATGGTCACGGCCTCGCCGTCGATGCCCACGGACACCGACGGCGCATCGGCGTCGATCACCGCCTCGTCGGCGGTGACGACGGTCAGCGACCCCGACCGCCGCCGTCCGCGCACCAGCCCGGCCGCGTCGAACGCGCCGCGTACCCTGACGGCCAGGACCCCGAGCACACCGCCGTCGAGCCGGAGCCGGTGACCGAGGCCGGCGATGTCGCCGGTGGCGTAGGGGTTGTTGCTGACCAGGACGGCCTGCGGACCCGCCACGACCGTGTCGCCCGCCGACAGCCGCAGCCCGGGCCCCCGCTGACCGGTGAGCAGGCCGGGCAGCAGGTCGAGGGTCGTCCGGGTCTTGTCGTCGCGGTAGGCGGGGCTCTGCACGACGGCCGCGTACGCGCCGAACGACGCGTTGTTGACGAACGTCCGCGATCCCACCATGCCCAGGTCCACGCGCAGCTCGACGCCGTCGGTGAGGGCGTCGAGGCAACTGGCGGGGTCCTCCCGGTCGAGGCCCAGGTCGAGGGCGAAGTGGTTGCGGGTGCCCGCCGAGACGACCATGAAGGGCAGCCCGTGCTCCGCGGCGATGCCGGCCACCAAGGCCTGGGTGCCGTCGCCGCCGGCGACACCCAGCAGGTCGGCCCCGTCGTGGACCGCCTGCCGGGCCAGCCCGGCCACGTCCGTGCCGGCGCCGTCGAGCAGCACGACCTCGGCGCCGAGCGCCCTGGCCCGCTGCACCAGGCCGAAGCGGCCGACCTTGCCGCCGCCGGAGCGGGGATTCATGATCAGGTACGGGCGCCGCGGCGGTGGCGTGTCGTGTTCGCGGGGCCGGGCCGCGGATGCCGACAGGGCCTGCCGTCCCGCGGCCAGGGCCGCCGACCAGAGCAGCGCGAACACCACGACGACCCAGACCAGCCGGGCGCGTGCGTACAGCACGGCGACGGCCAGCGGCGCGAGGATCACGACCGCGGCGGCCAGCCAGCGCAGCAGTCCCCGATGGGTGAGGAACCACCACACCCCGGCGAGGGCGGTCGCCATGCCCGCCACCGCGACGACCAGCAGGGCGATCCCGCCGCGCAGACCCGCCACGGCGAGCACGAGGACCGTCGCTGCGGCGGCGGCGAGGAAGGCGAAGCGCGCCAGCCACCGCTGCGCGGGCCGCGAGGCCGCCGGCAGCGCGGACGCGCTGCGGGCTCCGGAGTCGACCATGACCGCCATCCTCGCGTCCGGCCGGGAACCGCACCTCATCTCCGCAGGGTGAGCCGGCGGGTACGCACCAGTCCTATCCAGCCAGGATGAGGCGGCCGCCGAGCCCGCGGCGGACGCTGTGCCCGACCACCGGTCCCCGAAGGAGGAGGGCACTGTGTCGACGTCGACGCGCCAGCACACCACCGGCGGCAGCCCGCTGCGGCACCCGGCCGAGCTGCCGTTCTACGCCTTCATGGCGATACTCAACGTGCTCATCATCGTCGCGATCGTGCAAGCCGCCGTGATGCTGCCGTACCTGCCGGAGCGCCTCGCCGACTCCGGGTGGGCGACGGCGGTGCGCTCCGCGCTGATCGCCCTGCTGCTCCTCGTCCCCGCACTCATCGTGATCCGCGAGACGCAGCGCGCGTCGGTACGCGGCACCGCCGTGGAGCTGTCGCCACGCCAGTACGGCGACCTGTACCGCACGGCGGACGACTTCGCGCGCCGCCTCGAGCTCCGCCGCCGCCCGCAGATCTACCTCAGCAACGGCAACGGCGCCCTGAACGCCTTCGCGGCGCAGGCGACCGGCCACGACTACGTGGTGCTGTCCAACGAGCTGTTCGTGAATCTGTACCACCACAACCAGGACGGCCTGCGGTTCATCCTGGGACACGAGCTCGGCCACATCCGGCTGCACCACGTCTCGTTGTGGTACCAGCTCTCGGTGGCGTACTCCGAACGGATCCCCCTGCTGGGACCGGCCCTGTCCCGGCTGCGGGAATACTCCTGCGACCGGCACGGCGCCCATCTGTCGCCCCGGGGAATGACCGGCCTGGTGCTGCTCGCCTCGGGCCGGCACACCGAGAACGTCGTCGACGTGGACGAGCTGGTCCGCCAGGGCCGGGAGCTCCGTGGCTTCTGGGTCGGGCTGTCGCAGCTTCCGCGCTCGCACCCGTTCACCGTGCGCCGGCTGGAGCGCCTCTACCGCCTCGGCCTCTTCCACGCCCGCCTCCACAAGACCACAGCGGACACCGCACCCTAGACGCCTTCGAGCGGAGATCTAGACGCCTTCGCGGGCGGAGATGCGGCCCGTGCGGGCCGCGGCGACCAGGCGCTGGTAGGCGCTCTCGTTGCGGTCCGCGTAGGCCTCCGCGAATTCCACCAGGGCCTGGTCGAAGGCGTCGCCGTCGCCGAGGTAGGCGGACATGGCGATCCGGTCGCCGGTGCGGGCGTGGGCGCGGGCGAGGGTCCAGCCGCAGACCGCGCCGTATGTCCGCATCGCCTCGGGGTCCATGGTCGCGATGAGAGCCGAGCCCTTCCAGTCGCGCAGTTGCCGTACCGAGAAGTCGCGGGTGCGGCCGTCGATGCCCGCGAAGGTCTGCCAGCCGAGGAAGATGTCGCCGGTGGCCTGCATCAGCCGCTGGCCGGACACGACCCGCTCCCCCTCGCTGCGCCACGCGGCCGGGGGGCAGGGCTCCACATGAGGTGCCAGAACCGAGGGCATCGCCTCTTTCACCTGCAACAGCAGCGGGTCGTCCTGGTCACGGCCGCTCAGGAGCACGATCCAGCAGCGGGTGCCGACGCTGCCGACACCGACGACCTTGCGGGCCATGTCCACGAAGCGGAATGCGCGGAACAGATGCCGCCGATCTCCGGCCAGGGTCTCGGCGTACCCGGCCAGCAGGTCGCGCATCTGTGTCTCCAGATCCGCGCGATCGGTGTCGGGCAGCAGGTCGGTCAGCGGCACGATCAGCGGCGGGTCGGCCACGATGCGGCGGTGCCCGTCCACCAGCGTCGTCAGCTTGCGGAACGCCTGCATGCTGTCGCGGGTACGCGCCTTGGCCTGGGCGGCCGCGATGCGCTTGCGGCCGGCCTTGCTGAGCTGGTTCCGCAGCAGGGCGGTCACCTCCTCGAGGTCGGCGCGCGCGTACCAGACGTCCAGCTCCCGCTGCGAGGCGAACCGGTGCATGGCCTGCCGGTACCGGCCCACGGTCTCACGGACGACGGCCGCGCGTACCTTCCGGCGGAAGCCGTTGTCCCGGGCCGCGACGACCACGCTCGCCGCCAGGCGCTTGACGTCCCACTCCCAGAAGCCGGGATGGGTCTCGTCGAAGTCGTTGATGTCGAACACCAGCCGGCGCTCCGCCGAGGCGAACAGCCCGAAGTTGCTCAGGTGGGCGTCACCGCAGAGCTGGCACCTCAGTCCGGAGACCGGGGTACGGGACAGGTCGGCCGACATGACGACGGCGGCGCCGCGGAAGAAAGCGAACGGGGAGGCGAGCATCCGGCCGTATCGGATCGGCACGAGTTCGGGCACCCGGGTCGCGTCCTGGGCCGTCAGCAGCTCGACCGGATCCGGGCCGTCCTCGTCGTGCGGCAGGGCCGCGTGCGAGTCGATCGTCGTCCGGAGCCGGGCCGACCGTCCCGCCGCCATCCGGGCGTCGGGGGTCGGATAGTCCGCCGCCGCTGTCGCGACTGCCGTCCGCTCTGTCATGACGCACCTCCATGGAACGGCGATCCGGTCCGCTGAGCAGCAGACATTCCGCACGCCGCGGGACGCACCATCCTCCGGGGAGGAGTACCGCGAAATTATCCGATTCGGACGATGTGGAGGGTGAGTCCGGCGACAAGGCTGGAGGCGAAGCTCCGTGTTCACCGCACAGGAGGGAGGGCACGTGCGCGCTGATCTCGTTGTCACCACGCCTGTGATCGGTCCGGAGACGGACGGCGATCCGCTGCTGGAGTCCAAGTTCGAGATTCCCGAACGACCGCGTTTCATGGTGGCACGGCCCCGCCTGCTCGACACGCTCATCGCCCGCAGAGACGCCCCGGTCACGCTGGTGGTCGGTCCGGCGGGCAGCGGCAAGACCCAACTGGCGGCCTCCTGGGTCCGCGGGGAGGCCGCGCACGCCGCCGTCGCCTGGATCACCCTCGAGGACGAGGACGACCAGGCGTCGGGTTTCTGGACGTACGTGGTGGCGGCGCTACGCCGCGCCGGGGTCGCCATCTCCCCGGCGTTGACGGCCCTGCCCTCGCGGTCGGGCGTGGACAGATCGTTCCTGGTACGGCTGGCAGCGGAGCTGTCGGAACACGAGATGCCCCTGCTGCTCGTCCTCGACGGCGCGTCCAGCCTCGCCGGCGAACAGTGGGCCGCGGACCTGGAGTTCGTCCTGCGGCACACGAGCCCGGTGCTGCGGCTGGCGTTGATCGGCCGCTGGGACCCGCCCCTGCCGCTGCACCGGTACCGGCTCGCCGGACGACTGACCGAGATCCGCAGCGAGAATCTCGCCTTCACCACCGAGGAGGCGGCCGAGCTCCTCGCGCTGCACGGCGTCGAGCTGAGCCCGCCGAGGCTGGCGTCGCTGCTGGAGCACACCGAGGGCTGGGCGGCCGGCCTGCGGTTGTTCGCCATGGCCCTGCAGGATCACCGCGACGCCGAACATCTCGTCGACACCATCACCGGCAATGAGGCCACCATCGCGGAGTACTTCGTCGACGAGGTGTTGCGGGTCCAGCCACCGCATGTCCGGGCATTTCTCCTGGAAGCCAGCATCCTGGACACGTTCACTCCCGAGCTGGCCGAGGCCGTCACCGGGCGGGCCGACGCCCGGCGGCTGCTCGCGGAGCTCGAGCGGCGCAACGCTTTCGTCCAGCCGGCGGCCGAGTACTCGGCGACGTACCGGTTCCACCGCCTGTTCGCCGAGCTGCTGCGTGCCCAGCTCATGTGCGAGGCCCCGGAACGGACGGCGAATCTCCACGGTCACGCCGCGGTCTGGCTGGCGGCGCACGGCCAGACCGTCGAGGCGGTCAGCCACGCCGTCAAGGCGCGGGACTGGCACGCGGCCGCCACGATCGCCATCGACCACTACATGATCGGCCGGCTGGTGCTCGAGGGCCGTAGCTGCCGGCTGGGTGCCCTGCTGGGGCAGCTTCCGGACGACTGCGAGGACGCCGAGGCCGCCGTCGTGGCCGCCGCGCTGGCCCTGGCCGACGGCTCCGTCGACCGCTGTGCCCGGCATCTTGCCCGAGCCGAGGACCTGGTCATCCGCCGCGGGTGGGAGTACACCGAGGCCCTCGCCCTGGCCGACTCGGTCCTCGGCGTCCTGCTCGCGGCGGCGCGCGACGATCATCCCCAGGTGCTGCAGTTCAGCCCGGCCATCGAGCAGGCACTCGGCCGGGTGCCGGCCGCGGTGCTGACGAACCGTCCCGAGCTGCGGCTGCTGACCACGGCCGCCCAAGGTTCGGCCCACAGCCACCTCGGCGCCGTCGACGCGGCCGCGACGTGCCTGACGCAGGTCGCGACCTCCACGGCGGCCGGTTGCCGGGGCCTGGCGATCGACTCCCTCGCCCATCTGTCGCTCGTCGAGGCCTACCGGGGGCGGCTCGACCGGGCCGGCAAGCTGGCCACCGAGGCCCTCGAGGCCGCCGACCAGTGCGGGCTGGAACCTGCCCGCAGACCCGTGCTCGCCCATCTGACCCTGGCCTGGGTGGCGATGGAGCGGTACCAGGTCGACGCGGCCGGACGTCATCTGCGGGCCTCGGACCCGAGGCATCACCCGCGGACCGACGGTGTCGCAGCGGCCGCCTACGGCCTGGTGAAGTCGCGCCGGTTGCAGGCGCGTGGCGAGCTGCGAGGTGCCATGGGACTGCTCGAGGAGGCTCTGACGGCGCCCGGTCCCCCGCCTCCGGAGTGGCTCGCGCGGGAGCTGACCGTGTCGCACGGCCACCTGCTGATCGTCACCGGTCGGCCCGGCGAGGCGGTCGAGACCGTCGGCCGGTTCGCCACGCCGCATCCGGCGGAGGTGGTCGTGCTCCATGCCGCGGCCCTCGCCGCCGGCGGGGCACCGGAGCAGGCGGCCGAGACCCTCGTGCCGGTGCTGGCCTCGACCGCGCTGACCCCACCGACCTGTGTGGAGGCCTGGCTCGTCATGGCCACGATCGCCGAGCAGCTCGGCGAGGTCGAGCGGGCACGCAACTCCCTGCGGCACGCGTTGCGCGCCGCCGGACCGGAGTTCCAGCGCCGCGCCGTCCAGCAGGTCTGGGCACGGCTACGCCGGGTGCTGCGCGACGACGACGAGCTCGCCCAGCAGTACCGGCTCCTGCAGGGCGAGACGCCCGCGGTTCCACGCCCGGGCGTACGCGCGACGGATGCCGGCGGCGTGGTGATCGTCGAGACGCTGAGCCGGCGCGAGATGGAGGTGCTGCACGGCATGGCGGCCATGCTGCCGACCGAGGAGATCGCCGCCACGTTGTACGTCTCGGTCAACACGGTCAAGACCCACGTCCGCAGCATCCTGCGGAAACTCTCCGCCTCGCGACGCAACGAGGCGGTGCGCCGGGCCCGCTCGCTGGGCCTGATCGGCGACGTCACTCGCCCGGGATGACGTACCACGACGAGGGTCGGCCCAGGCTGAGTGCCGGCCGGCCGAAGGAGGACGACGATGCCCGCGAAGGCGGATCACTGTCTGCGTCCGTGGCAGGTCGAGCTGCTCAAGCTGCAGCGCCACCTGGAGGCCGAGGATCTGCGGATGATCGTGCTGTTCGAGGGCCGGGACGCCGCGGGCAAGGGCGGGGCGATCCGGCGGGTCACCCGCTACATGAACGAGAAGCGCTACCGCGTGGTCGCGCTCGGGCGGCCCACCGAGGACCAGCGGTCCCAGTGGTACTTCCAGCGCTACGTCGCCCAGTTCCCGACCGGCGGGGAGATCGTGCTGTTCGATCGGAGCTGGTACAACCGCGCGATGGTGGAACGGGTCTTCGGGTTCTGCAGCCAGAGGGAGTACCAGCACTTCCTGCGGGGCGTCACCGGCTTCGAGAAGGACCTCGTCCGTCAGGGCACCGTCCTCGTCAAGCTGTACTTCAGCGTCACCAAGGAGGAGCAGGCCCGCCGCTTCGAGCGGCGCCTGACGGATCCGCTGCGCCGGTGGAAGCTCAGCGAGATCGACCTGCAGGCCCAGGACCGATGGGACGACTTCACCAACCACAAGTACGAGATGCTGGTGCGCACAGACATCAAGGCTGCTCCCTGGCTGATCGTCCGCTCCAACGACAAGCGACGGGCACGACTGAACACCATCAAGGTCATCCTCAACGCGGTCGACTACAAGGAGCGGGCGACGGATCTCGACTTCCGCCCGGACCCGCTGATCGTCGTCCCGGGCGCGGACGAGGTCGCCCTGATGCAAGCCCAGCGCAGGCGCAGCGGCAGGTTCACGGGATGACGGATCGGCGCACCCGACGACGGAGGGAAGGCTCATGTCCGAGGCGTCATACCAGGTCAGGGTCTCCGGGGTGATCCCGGCCGAACTGCTGTCGGAACTACACGACCTGACCGTCAGCGTCGAACCGCCGGAAACCGTGCTGCACGGCTGCCTGCCGGACCAGTCCGCGGTCGTCGGCCTGATCTCCCGCCTGCACGGTCTCGGGCTGCGCCTGGTCGAGGTACGGCGGCTCCCCGCGGACGAGGACCCGGTGCCGCCGCCCGGCATCGCACGCTGATCCGCGCGCCACGGTCACGGCCCCGTCGTGGCCGCCGGCGACCGCCGCAAACGCTCGGTGGCGGCCGGCTCCCGGGTTCCCGGCTCTCCGGTGGCCGGCTCCCCGGGTGCCGGCTCCCCGCGCGGCGCGACCCGGGCGCCGAACCGGGTCGCCCACGGATCGGCGGTCAGCCCGTGTGCCACGACGCTGAGCAGCACGGTCACGACGATGACAGCGACCGCGGGCGCGGCGCGCCCGCCGAGATGCTCCACGGCGAGCAGCGCGAAGACGACGGAGGCGAGCCCGCGAGGGCCGAACCAGCCGACGAACAGGACGGCGCGAGCCCCGAAACCGGCACCGGCGAGGCTCAGGGCCACCGGGACCATCCGCATCAGCGTCAGGCTCAGCACGGCATAGAGGACCGTCATAGTGTCGATTCGTCCGTACAGCAGGGGTACGGCGATCGCACCGAAGAGCAGCCAGACCAGCAGCGACGCCAGGCCGGCCGTCTGCTCGACGTAGGACACCGCGCGCGGGCGGCCGCGCCCGGCGACGTGCCCGAACGCGATGCCCCCGGCGAAGGCGGCGACGAACCCGTTGCCCTGACCGACAAGGGCTCCGGCGTACGCCACCAGAGCGAGCGCGAGGACCGCGGGGCCCGCGTAGCTCTCGTCCGTCCAGCCCCGCCGGCTCGCCACCCGTACGATCCATCCCCCCGAGGCTCCGATCACCGCGCCGATCACCGCGCCCGCCACGAGCTGCAGCACGGCCGCGAATGCGTTCGCGTCGGCATGCCCGGGAGCCGAGGCCGCCCCGGCGAGCGCCACCATCACGATCGGCGTGACGAAGCCGTCGTTCAGGCCACTCTCGACGTTCAGGATGCGCCGGATCCGGACCGGCACCGCGGGATGGGTGATCACGACGGCGCCGAGCGCGGCGTCCGTCGGGGCGAGCGCGGCACCGATCAGCAGCGCGATCCACGGCGACCCGATGCCGGGCAACGCCCAGGCGACGGCGGCGCCCACCACCACGGTGAGCGGCAGGGCCAGGCCGAGGAGCCGGCCGTACACGCCGGCGTCCGAGCGCAGCTCCCGGACGCCGACCCGGGCCGCGTCGGAGAACAGCACCCAGGCGAGCGTCACCTCGGTGAGCACCGCGACGCCGGCCGCGCCGGCGTCCGCATCGACGTCCGAGAGCGCCGCCAGCAAGACTCCGAGGCCGACGAAGGCGATCGGCGCGGTCAGATCGGCGCGCTCCAGCCTGGCCGAGAAGGCACCCCAGGCGAACACGGCGACCGCGATCAGTGCGAGGGCGCTCGAGGTCACGACCCATCTCAGCGCGGGACGCCGGCGGGTGGATCGTCCGCCGCGAATGGTGGCGTCCGCATCTCACTCGCGGCGGATGGCGCGGCGGAATTCACCGCCGGGCGAGCATACGGCGACAGCCGAGCGGAGGAGGTCCCGTGCTGATCTCACTGGTGATCGTGGCCCTTCTCGCCGCCGCCATCGGCGCGGACATCGCCGCGTGGCGCAGCCGGCGGCGCTTCGTCGACTCCGGAGAGGCCTTCCGGTGCCGGATCCGTACCTGCGGGTACCCGTCGTCGACCTGGCCCCGGCTCGGCCGGCGGTGGTCCCGGCGGATGTGGGCGACCTGGATCGACGACGTGTTGACGGTCCGTCGTGGACCGGTGTTCGGCCGGGTCATCTCGCTGCGGGCGCGGGTGTCGGCCGGCGTCTACACCCTCGCCACCGGCGATGCGAGGCGGTGCGGGCCGCACCCGATCGCCGTCTGCCTGCTGATTCCGGACGGCTGCCGGATGGAGATCGCCACGGACGGCGAGGCGCGCCTGGCGCTCGTCGGGCCGTACGTGGCGGCGGCGGTCAACGACCTGCCCCGGGCGCCGATCCGCCGGCGTCAGACCTGACGTCCGGCCGCACGGCCGGACGACCGGACCGAGGAGAGGAAAGGTGACATCACCATGTCGGACACGCAGCAGAGGCCGCCCGGCTACACCCCCGACGAGCCGTACGAGGTGCCGAGTGGCCGCCAAGCCACCGCCTGGGTGGGCTTTGTGTTCTTCGGCGCCATCATGCTGTTGATGATGGGCAGCTTCCAGGCCATCGAGGGCTTCGTCGCGCTCTTCAAGGACGGCTACTACCTGGTGGCCGAGGACGGCCTCGTTCTCACCATCGACTACACGGCGTGGGGCTGGACCCATCTGTTCCTCGGGCTCGTCGCCGTCGCCGTCGGACTCGGCATCCTGCTCGGCCAGATGTGGGCGCGCGTGCTCGGCATCGTGATCGCCGTCCTGAGCGCGCTGGCCAACATCGCGTTCCTGCCGGCGTACCCGGTCTGGTGCACGATCGTCATCGCGATGGACATCCTGATCATCTACGCCCTGGCGGTGCACGGCCGCGAGGTCAGGTCCCGCTGAGGATGCATGGTGAATCGCACTACGGCGCCACACCATCACCTGCCCGGCACCACGGAGAGCGGCGTGCCGGTCATGCCGCGCGGGGTGGTCGTGCTGCTCGGCCTGGCGTGCGTCGTGGTCACGGTGGCCGGCCTGCGGTCGGTCTCCGACCTCCTCGCCCCGGTCGCCCTGGCCCTGATGCTCACCGTCACGGCGAGCCCGCTGACCACCTGGTTGCGCAGGCTCGGCGCGCCGGCCTGGGTGGCCGGTGCGGCCCTCGTCGCGACGGTGTACCTGGTGTTGTTCGGGCTGGGTGGCGCCGTGGTGCTCGCGGTCGCCCGCCTGATCGACCTCATGCCGGCCTACCAGAGCCAGCTCGCGGAGTTGCGGGCCGACGTGACCGGCGCGCTCGGCGCCCTGGGCGTCGACGCGGAACGCCTGCGGAACGTGGCGGAGATGATCGATCCGAGCGGTGTCGCCGATCTCGTGCAGGCCGCGCTCGGCGGCGTGCTCGGGGTGCTGTCCAACGGCGTCTTCCTGGTCGCGGTCCTGCTGTTCCTGTGCCTCGACGCCGTCCGGTTCCCGGCCCGGCTCGAGGTCGCCGCGGCCGAGCGGCCGGAGGTCGTCGGCGCGCTGCGCTCCTTCGCCCGGGGGACCCGTCGCTACCTGATGGTGTCGACGGTCTTCGGACTGATCGTCGCCGTCATCGACACCCTGGCCCTCTGGGCGCTGGACATCCCGCTGCCGCTGTTGTGGGGGCTGCTCTCCTTCATCACGAACTACATCCCCAACATCGGCTTCGTGGTGGGTCTGGTGCCACCGGCGCTGCTCGCACTGCTGGAGGGCGGTCCACAGCAGATGATGATGGTAATCGTGCTGTACTGCGTGATCAATTTCGTGATCCAGTCGGTGATCCAGCCGAAGATCGTCGGAGCTGCGGTCGGCCTCTCGGCCACCATGTCCTTCCTGTCCCTGGTGTTCTGGAGCTGGGTGATGGGGCCTCTCGGTGCCCTGCTGGCGATCCCGCTGAGCCTGCTCGCCAAGGGCCTGCTGGTGGACATCGACCCGGCGACGCGCTGGATCGGCTCGCTGATCTCCGCGGGAAACCCCTCGAGGGAGGAAGATCCATGCATCGCGAAACCTTGAGACTGATCCTCGGCCTGTTCGCCATCGCCGTCGGTGCCGCCGCCTTCGCCTGGCCCTCCGCCACCGTCCAGGTCGTCGGCTTCCTCTTCGGACTGAATCTGGTGGTGACGGGCTTCATCCGGGCCGCGCTGCTGTTCTTCGTCCCGGACTACCCGCTGATCTACCGCGTCGTCGGCATCGTCTTCGGCGTCCTCACCGGGATCGTCGGGATCCTGTGCCTGCGCAACGTCGCGGGTTCGGTGATCCTGCTGCTGGTCGTGATCGCCATCGGCTGGCTGCTGGACGGCCTGGTGGAGCTCTTCACGGCCATCGGCACCCCGGCCGCCCACGGCTCGGGCTGGCGGATCGGCAGCGGCCTGCTGATGATCCTCGGCGCGATCGCCGTCCTGGTGTGGCCGAGGCTCGGCCTCGCCACGTTCGTCGCCGTCGGGGCCACGGTCCTGGTCTTCGTCGGCATCGTCCAGGTGCTCGGCGCGATCGCCGGGCTGCGGGCGGCCCGCAGGGAAACCATCCCCGCCGGGTGAGGGATCGCCTCCGGACGGCCACGAAGGTGGAGCCCGGCCGGGCGGTTCCCGGCCGGCATCGGCAGGGGGCACGCCATGAGCGACGGCACCAGCACGATCGACCACCCGCGCGCCGACCCCGCGGACGGACGCCAGCCCTGGTTCGCCCGGGCGGCGAACGCCGCGGTCGCGGCGTTGCGCAGCGACGCCGACCGGGGGCTGGGCCGTGGTGAGGCGGCGAACCGGTTGCGCCGGTACGGTCCCAACCGCATCGCCGCCGAGAAGCCACCCTCGGCGTGGGCCACCGCGCTGCGGCAGATGCGGGATCCGATGAACATCATGCTGGTGGCCGTCGTCGTCGCCGGCGTCCTGATCGGCGAGATCTCCACCTCGATCATCGTGGGACTGCTCCTGATGCTCAATGTGGTGCTGGGGTCCCGGCAGGAGCTCAAGGCACGGGCCAGCGTGGACGCCCTGTCCCGGATGCAGGTGCCCGAGGCCGGGGTGTTCCGCGACGGCGAGCTCACGCTGGTGCCCGCGGTCGACGTCGTTCCCGGCGACATCGTCCGCCTGGAGGCCGGCGATCTGGTTCCCGCCGACGGGCGCATCCTGCGCTCCGCGACGCTGGAGACGCAGGAGGCGGCGCTCACCGGGGAGAGCGCGCCGGTCGCCAAGGACGCCCGTACCCTGCCCGGCGAGGACGTCGCGCTCGGCGACCGGACGAGCATGCTGTTCCAGGGCACCTCGGTGACCCGGGGTACGGCGACCATGGTCGTCACGGCGACCGGCATGCGCACCGAGATGGGCCGGATCGCGACGATGCTGAGCACCGTGCACCGGACCCGGTCGCCGCTGCAGCGCGAGCTCGACTCGCTGACCAAGGTCCTCGGCATCGTCGCCTGGAGCGCGGTCGCCTTCATCGTGATCGTGGGCTGGTGGCGCGGCATGCCGTTCGACCAGCTCCTGCTGCTGGGCACCGCCATGGCCATCTCGGCGATCCCCACCGGCCTGCCGGCCTTCGTGGCCGGTCTGCTCTCGTACGGCGCCAAGAGCCTCGCGGAGGCGAAGGCCATCGTCAAGAACCTCACCGACGTCGAGACGCTCGGCGCCACCAGCGCCATCAACACCGACAAGACCGGCACGCTGACGATGAACGAGATGATGGTCTCGGTCCTCTATGCGCACGACGCCTGGTACACCGTCAGTGGCGAGGGCTACCGCAAGTCCGGCACCATCACGTCGGCGGCGGGGGCTCCGGTACCCGACTTCACCAGGCTGGCCCTGGGGCTCACCCTGGACAGCGACGCGACCGTCGGCGACGACGGCGCCGTGGTGGGCGATCCGACCGAGGCCGCGCTGGTGGTGCTGGCCGCCAAGCTCGGCGTGAACGCCGCGGAGACGCGGCGCAGCTATCCGCGGCTGGCCGAGGTGCCGTTCGACTCGGACTACAAGTTCATGGCCACGTTCCACCGGTACACGGTGGCCGGCACCGAGCGGGTCGTCGCCCTGGTCAAGGGTGCCCCGGACGTGGTGCTGGCGCGCTGCGCCACGGCCGGTGGCCCGTTGAGCGGTTCGCCGGTGCCGATCGAGGCGGCCCGCGCCGACATCGCCGCCGCGAATCGGCGCATGGGCGAGAAGGGGCTGCGGGTGCTCGCCTTCGCGGCCCGTCTCATCGGCCCCGACGAGGTTCCGGCGCTCACCACGGACCCGATGTCGCTCATACGGAACCTGAGTTTCGTCGCCATGGCGGGGATGATCGACCCGCTGCGCGCGGAGGCCGGGGACGCCGTACGCACCGCGCTGGCGGCCGGCATCGACGTCCGGATGATCACCGGCGACCACGCCGTCACGGCCCAGGCCATCGGTGCGAACCTCGGACTGGGACCGGGCGCGATCAGCGGCAGCGAGCTACGAGAGCTGTCCGACGACGAGTTGGCCCGGCGGCTGCCGGAGCTCCACGTCTTCGGCCGGGTCTCGCCCGAGGACAAGCTGCGCCTCGCCCGGTCGATGCAGGAGCAGGGCCTGATCGTCGCGATGACCGGGGACGCGGTCAACGACGCCGCGGCGCTGAAGCAGGCCGACATCGGCGTGGCGATGGGCAGCGGCAGCGAGGTCACGAAGCAGGCCGCGCGGATGATCCTCACCGACGACAACTTCGGCACGCTGGTCCGCGCCGTCGAGATCGGCCGCCGCGTCTACGAGAAGATCGTCGCGTACGTGCGCTACCAGATGACTCAACTCCTGGGTCTGGTGATGCTGTTCGTGGCGGCCACCGCCTTCAACGTCAACCAAGGTGTGGCGCTGACCCCGTCGATGGTGCTCTACCTGTTCTTCTGCGCCACCGCCGTCGGTGTCGTCATCATCGCCGTCGATCCGGGCGACCCCGAGGTCATGCACCGGCCGCCTCGGAACCCCGCGGTCCCGATCACCAATCGCGCCGCCGTCCTGTTCTGGATCCTCTATGCGGCCGTGCTCTTCCTCGCGGCGTTCGCGCCCCTGGTGGCCGGCCCGGACCGGCCGCGCCCCGACGCGCCGAGCGCCGCCATGACCATGACCTTCGTGGTCATGGGCCTGAGCACCGTCGGCAACGCCCTCGTCAACCGCCGCGATCCCGCCGGTGGGCTGCTGCCGCCGGTGCTCAAGGCCGCGGCGATCGCACTGATCCCGATCGGCCTGGTCGTGCTGGCGACACGCGTCGACTTCCTGCAAGAGAGCCTGCTGACCCAGGCGCTGACCGGACGGCAGTGGCTGGCCTGCCTCCTGCTCGCCCTGGCGCTGCCGCTGACCGTCGAGGTCGCGAAGGGGATCCGGCGCGTCCACGCACCGCGGGTGGGCCTCGACGCCGGACGCGCGATCGCACCCGCGAGAGCCCGGACCGGCGCGATGAGGAGAAGCTCATGACCAGGCAGGAACGGATGAAGAACAAGCCGTACCAGCGGGAACTGCGCCGCCTGCACGGAGAGCTGGTCGCCATGCAGGAGTGGGTGAAGGCCTCCGGTGCCAAGATCTGCATCCTCTTCGAGGGTCGCGACACCGCCGGCAAGGGCGGCACGATCAAGGCGATCACGGAGCGGGTCAGCCCTCGGGTCTTCCGCGTCGTCGCGCTGCCGGCGCCGACCGAACGGGAGCGGTCCCAGATGTACCTTCAGCGGTACGTGCCACATCTTCCGGGCGCCGGCGACGTGGTGATCTTCGATCGGAGCTGGTACAACCGCGCCGGGGTGGAACGGGTCATGGACTTCTGCACCGAGCAGCAGACCCACGACTTCCTCCAGGCCGCGCCGGGCGTGGAGCGGGCCATCGTGGACTCCGGCGTCATCCTGCTCAAGTACTGGCTGGAAGTCAGCCGGGAGGAGCAGACGCGGCGCCTGGAGAGCCGCATCAACGACCCCCGCAAGGTCTGGAAGCTGTCCGATCTCGACCTTCGCTCGTACGCTCGGTGGTACGACTACTCCCGGGCGCGCGACGCCATGTTCCGCGCCACGGACACCGCCTGGGCACCGTGGTACGTGGCGGACACCGACGACAAGAAGCGCGGCCGTCTGAACATCATCAGTCATCTGCTCAGCCGCGTTCCCTACCTGCCGCTGCCGCCGAGCGACGTGACCCTGCCGAAGGGGCAGAAGGCCGGCGGCTACCGCGAGCCCGACGTGTCGGTACGGCGCGTTCCCACGCCCTTCTGACCGCCGAACGTCTCGAACAGGACGTCGCGCTCGGCGTCGGTGAGGTTGGTGGCGATCAGGGTGCTCCGCATGCCTCGGAACCGCTCCCCCAGCCGGTCGAGGTCGCCCTGCTCCGTGACGGCGAACAGCGCCGACGTCCCGGCGGTCACCTCGGAGCGGATCTTCTCGAGCTGGTCCTTGGTGATGCCGGCATCCTCGATCACGCTGCCGAGGGCGCCGAGCGCGGCCCCGGCCAGGCCACCGACGAGCGGCACGAAGAACAGGGTGCCGATCAGCAGACCGAACACCGCGCCCCAGCCCGCCCCCTGCCACATACCCTGGCGCCCGTGGGCGGTCGTGGGGTGGTCCGCGTCCGACGGCCACCGGACGATCGCATAGTCCTCCACTTTGACCAGACCGTCCAGTTCCGCGCTCCGCAGGATGTGCTCGGCGCGGTCCGCGCCGTCCGCGTCGTCGAACTTCCACACGGTGAACGTTGTCATCGCCGGCTCCCGGTCTCGGTGTGCCCCGCGCCGTACCGCCCGGGACCTGCCGATCCCATCGTGGCCGGTGACCCGCCGGCCACCCTCATCCCCACCGGATGAGGCACGTCCGGCGCCCGCCCGGGACCGTCGACCCACGGGCGGCCGTAGGCGCCGCCATGGGCGAGGAGGGACACCATGACGGCGATGCACCAGTCCGCGAGCCCCCAGCCGCGCGCCATGGTCAGTGCCGGCCGGCTCTGGGCCGGTGGCGGGGCGACCGCCGTCGTGGCGGCACTCATCGCGATCGTCGGGATCCTGGTCGGTCGCGGCCTGTTCGGCGTCGAGGTCCTCGCCCCGAAGGGCGCGGGCATCTGGGGCGACGCCAGCACCTTCTGGTACGCCTTCGGCGCGGCGATGCTCAGCCTCGTGGCGACCGGTCTCATGCACCTGCTGCTGCTGTTCACCCCGCGGCCGATGCTGTTCTTCGGCTGGGTGATGACGCTGGCGACGGTGGTGGCGATGCTGGCGCCGTTCGTCACCGACAACGACCTGGGTTCCCGGATGTTCACCGCGGGCCTCAACTTCATCCTCGGCGTCGCCATCGGCTCGCTGGTGGCGGGCTCCGCGCACACGGCCGTCCGCACCGTGCCCGCGCCGCGCCGGTACTGACAGGAACGGACGCGTCATGACACACAGTCAACGACTCCAGGCTGAGGAACCTGAGGTGACGACGGCGTGGCTCGGTTGGGTGGTCTTCATCGGCATCCTCCTGTGCGCCGCGGGCCTGATCAACGCCGTCCAGGGTCTCGTCGCGGTGTTCGACGACGGCTTCTACCGGGCGTCGACGTCGGCCCTGGTGGTCGACGTCGACTACGTGGTGTGGGGATGGGCGTTGCTGATCTTCGGTATCACGCTCCTGTTCGCCGGCGCGGGAGTCGTGCTGGGCTACCGGTGGGCCCGGGTCGTCGGGGTGGTGGTGGCGTCCATCAACGCCCTGGTGAATCTGGGGTTCGCGACCGCGTACCCGACCTGGACGATCCTCGCGGTGTGCTTCGACGTGTCGGCGATCTATGCCCTGATCGTCCACGGTGGTGCGGCCAGGGCGCTGCGGGTCGGTCGAAAATGACGGACATGTACGAGCATCCCGCCGCCTCCGACGAGCTCTCGCGGCTGCGCGCCGAGATCTCCACACTGCACGCCCGGCTCGACACCCGGCAGCGGCGCGCGGCCGCCGTCAGCGCACTGCGCCGGGTCACCGCCGCCGTCCTCGTCGCTCTCACGGCCTTCGCCCTGGTCGCGAGCGTGGTGGGGGTCTGGGCGGCCACCACCGTGCTCGACACCGACCGCTGGGTCGCGACGGTGGCGCCGCTGCCCCGGGATCCCCAGATCTCCGCGGCCGTCGCGGAGTACACCACGACCACGATGTTCGAGGCCGTCGACGTGGAGCAGCGGGTCCGTGCGGTCCTCCCCGAGCAGGCGGCGTTCCTCGCGGCGCCGGCCACGGGCCAGCTTCGCGGCACCGTACGCTCGACCGTCGACGACATCCTCCAAAGCGAGCGCTTCGCCGGCATCTGGACCGAGCTGAACCGCCGGGCGCACCAGCGCGCCCTCGCCGTCATCGAGGGGACCAGCACCGTCGTGGTCGGCCGGACGGACCGGGTCGAGATCGACCTGTTACCCCTGATCAACCAGGTGCTCCGGCAACTGAGCGCCCAGTTGCCGGAGCTGTTCGGCAAGCAGCTCTCGCTCCCGGACCTCACCAGCGGTGAGATCCCCGAGAATCTGCGGGTCCGGGTGCAGGAGGCGCTCGGGGTGACGCTGCCGCAGAACTTCGCGCAGTTCACCGTCTACGACTCCGGGCAGCTCTGGGCCGCCCAGCAGGCGGTGGCGACGGCCAAACGCGATCTGCTCCTCGGCGTGATCGGCACGGTCGTCCTGCTGGCCCTCGCGCTCCTGGTATCGCCGCACCGCCGGCGTACGCTGCTGCAACTCGGTCTCTGGCTGGTCGTCGCCGCCGTGGCGGTGACCGCGGCGCTGCGCGTCGTCCGCGCCGAACTGCTCGACAGGGTCCCGGCCGGCGTCTATCGCGACGGTGTCGCGGCGACCTTCACGAGTGTCTTCGGGCCGCTGCGCACCCGGGGTGTGCAGGTCATCGTGCTGGGCGCCGTGCTGGCCCTGGTGATGTACCTGATCGGTCCGGGCCGATGGCCGAGGTGGCTGCGCGGTCACGCCGCCGCCGGGCTGCGCGCCGCCTGGCGGGCGACCCGCGCCGGCGGTCGCGCCCTGGTCACGCGTGGCCCCGGCTGGATTGCCGCCCACCGGGACGCGTTGCGCGTCGGCGGTGTCGTCACGGCCGCCGTGCTCGCATTGCTGATGTCCTCCTGGACCTCCCTGCTCGTGGTCGCGCTGGTGCTGGCGGTGTACGAGGTGGGCGTCACGGTGGTCGCCCGGCCGGGCCGGACCGCGACGAGCGCGGCCGTCCCTGTGGCCGCCCGGCCGGGCGGCGCCGCCACGAGCGCGGGCTGAGCGGGCGCCGCGGTGAGGCCGGCGCACGACGTCGAGGAGGCCACCGCGGCGGGACTCTACGGGATCATCGTGAGCGCCGCCGTCATGGCCGCCTCGCACGCGCCGACGGCCGGGGCCACCGTGGTGACGGTGGTCGTCACCCTGACGGTCTACTGGGCCGCCGAGCGTTACGCCCGGATCCTCGCCGAGCGCATCCACGCGGGTCACCGCCCCCGCTGGGACACCATCCGCAGGCAGATGACGACCGGATGGGAGATGATCACCGCCTCGCTCCTGCCGCTCGGCGTCCTCGTCGTGGTGTGGCTGACGCGGCGTGACCTGCGCACGGCGGTGGTGTCGGCGCTGGTGTGCAGCACCGTCCTGCTCTGCCTGGCGGGCTGGCGTATCGGCCGGCAGGGCCGGCTCTCCACGCGGGAACAGCTCGTCTGCACCGTGGTGGCGGGGCTGTTCGGCGTGGCGATGATCGTCCTGAAGGCGCTGCTCCACTGACCCGGCCGTGCCGTCCGCCGCTCAGATCAGCCCGTGCTCCCGGGCGTGGGTCACCGCCTCGCGGCGCCGGGCCACGTTCAGCTTGCGGTAGATCGACCTGAGATGCGCCTTGACGGTGTTGATCGACACGCCGAGCTCTGCGGCGATGTCGCCGGCCGTCAGCATGGTCGGCAGGTAACTCAGCACCTCCCGCTCCCGCTCGCTGAGTTCTCCGGCCTGGACGGCGGCGTTCTCGCCGGCGCCGGTCGCCGTCATCGCCTTCAGGACGTCCGACACGAACGCCGTGTTCCGGTACGTCAGCAGACTCTGCCGCCGGACGAGCCTCTCCAGGCGACCGCCCGCCATGGCGACGAACGGTGCGATCAGGCCCTCGTGCTCGGCCAGGGCGAAGGCACCGGCGAGCGCGGCGGCGGCGCGGAGGCCCTGCCTCCGGGCGTCGGCGATCAGGGCGGTCAGCACATGCGCCTCGACGGTGGTGACCGTCTCGGACAGCGGGGCGGGCGACCCGGCGAGCAACACCTCCGCGCGGGACAGCTCACCCACCGCGAAAGCAGCCCGGGCCTGGCACACCCGCTCGGCGAAGGTCGGTACGCCGACCCGCGCGTACCGCTCCTCGACCGCCTCGTACGCGCCCGTCCGCAGGTCCACCCGGGACTCGATCAGCAGGAGCCACCGGTCGAGGGCGGGTGCCCTGATCCGTGAGCCCTGCTGCCGGCGCGCCTGCGCGAGCACGGCCCGTGCCACACTCGGCTCGCCCCGCGCCAGCGCCAGTTCGGCCTGACAGCCCAGCCAGGCCAACTGCTGCGCGGCTTCCGGCTCCTGGCAGAGCGCTCGCCGGCCCTGCTGGAGGGCACCCTCCGCCTGCGCCAGATCCCGGCGCCCGACGTGCACCAGCGTCATGGCCAGATGCGCGGCCACGGTCTGCCACGCGGACCTCCAGCCGCCCCGTTCCGCCAGGTCGAGGGCGGCCGTGGCGAGGCGGGTGGCTTCCTGGACCGATCCGTACATGATCTCGAGCAGGGCCCGGTGTCCCACCGCGTTGATCTCGACCAGCTCGGTGCCGGCGGCTCGCGCGGCGGTCGACGCGTTCCACAGGAACCGCTCCGCGAGATCCGTCTGTCCCAGCCAGAACAGCCCGACGCCTTTGAAGGTCAGCGCGATCGCCCGATACTGCGCGGCGGCAGGTATCTCGGCGGTGCCGAACCTGCTGAGGGCGGTCAGCAGCCGCGTCGTTTCCGCGACGACCGCCGGCATGTCCCCGATCGCGCCGTGGACGCCCAGTTCGAGCGCGCGGATCGCCGTCTCGACCGGCGTCCGTTCCTCCTCGGGCCGCCCCTGCAGAAGTCCGCGCGCCGCCACCAGACGTTCCGGGATCGCGTCCCAGTCCCCCGCGTCGAACAGCAGCAGTGCCGCGCACACCGTCAACTCCGCCGTCGTCGCCGACTCCGCGGCGGGTATGCCCCGCAGGGCCCGGACGAGCGCCGCCCCGTCGGACGACAGGATCAGCGGGACGGCCTGCGCGACCACCACACGGCCGACCAGAGGCCAGTCGCCGCCGGCGGACGCGTGACCGAGTGCCTGGTGGATCGAGCCATGGGCGAGATGCCAGCGTGCCGCCCGGCCGTGCAACTCCGGCACGCGGGGGGCGCATTCCAGGGCAAGATGATGCCGCAGCACGTCGCGGAGAAGCCGGTGGTAGCGGAACCACAGCGGCCGTGCACCGAGCCGGACGACGAAGTCGCCGGCCAGCTCGAGCTCCTCGAGGATCCGCCGGCCGTCGTCGTCCAGGGTGATCGCGTCTGCCAGGTCGCCGCAGAGCTGCTCAGAGATGCTCGTGCACAGCAGGAAGCGCAGCGTCCGCGGCGGTAGCTCGGCGAGGACCTCGTTCGTCAGATACTCGTCGACCGGCCGCACGTCGCCGGCGAATTCGGAGATCCGGTGCGGCCCACCCGGCGCGGTCAGGAAGTCGGCCGCCATCTGCAGGCCGGCCGGCCATCCTTGGGTGCGCTCGAGAAGCGCGACCACGTCGTTGCCGTCCAGGCGGAGGTCGAGGCGGGTGAACAACAGCGCTGCCTCCTCGGCGGTGAAGGCGAGATCGACGACCCGGATCTCCCTCAGGCCTCCCGCAAGACGCAGCCGGTACAACGGGAGCGCGGGCTCTGATCGGCTGATCAGGATGAGATGCAGATTCGGCCACGGACGGTCGATCAGCGTGCCCAATTCGCGAAGAACCTCACCATTTTCGAATTCCTGAAGGTCGTCGATCACCATGACCGTCGGCGTCGGCAACCGCAGGACGCCGCCGGCCAGGGCGCGAACCCGGGCGGCCGAGCGGACACCGTGCCACTCCTCCGGCGGATCACCGTGCGGCACCGCCCCCGCCGCCCGCAACGCCGTCACCACGCCGGACCAGAAGGACTGCACGTCATCGTCGGCGCGATCCGCGGTGAGCCAGGCTACCGGGAAGGGCCGGTCGTCCAACCAGGTCGAGACCAGCACGGTCTTTCCCCAGCCGGCGCCGCCACAGACGAGCGTCACGGGAACGTGCAGCGCCGCGTCGAGCACGCGGCTCAGCCGCGGACGAGGGACGTGCGCCCTGAACATCTGCGGCCGGGTCACCTTCGCCCCATCACCCGGGGTGGGCGCCGAAGGCCCGTGGCACCGGCGCGGTCGCCGGGTCGGCCGCCCCTGGGTCAGCGAGCCGGTCGCCCGTCCGGCCTTGTCGAAGACTTCCACGCCACCCTCCCCTTCGACAGCAGCCGGATTCCATCGAAGACCGTCGATGGAAACTCATGCTTCAGGGTGCTCCTGGGCTGGTTGCGATCCGCGTCGGCAGAGAACAGCACCGTCCTCGAGAGCGTGAGGGCCTTCCAGCGAATCACGCCTCCAGCCACGGATCAACGCTGCCACACCGGCGCCGCCGCGCATCTCATCCGCGAAGGAGGAGGTGTGGTCAACCGCATCGCACGAGGGTGTTAAGCATCCTCGCCGGGCGCGAAAGGCGGACCGATGTTGACCGTGGGCGTCGAAGAGGAATTCCTGCTGCTGGACCGGACCGGCGCCGTGGCATCCGCGGCGTCCAAGGTGGCGCGACACGCCGGCTTCGACGGCCGGATCACCCCCGAGTACATGAGCTACCAGCTCGAGACGATGAGCCGCGTGTGCCGGGGGCTGGACGAGCTGCGCAGCGACCTGGTGGCGCTCCGGCGACGGGCGGCCGCCGGTGCCCGGCAGGCCGGGGTGTGGCTGATCGCGAGCGGGACACCGCCGTTCCGGGCCGGTCCGCTCGACGCGCTGAGCGACCACGCCCGGTACCGGGCGCTGGCCCGCCAGTTCCCCTCGGCCACCGCCGCGGGCGGCACCTGCGCCTGCCACGTCCATGTCGGCGTGCCCGATCGCGATCTCGCTGTCGCCGCCACGGTCCGCCTGCGCCCCTGGCTGCCGGCACTGTTGGCCCTCACCGTCAACTCGCCCTACACCGCCGACACGGACACCGGCTGGGCCAGCTACCGCTACGTGGCGCAGCGACGCTGGCCGACCTTCCGAGCGCCGGAGTTCTGGCCGAACGCCCGCCGGTACGACGAGGTCGTGCACTCCCTGGTGACCTGCCGCGCGGCGCTGGACGAGGCGAGTGTGTACTTCCTGGCCCGGCCCTCCGCGCGGTACCCGACGGTGGAGGTCCGCGTCGCGGACACCTGCCTGACCAGCGAGGACGCCGTCATGTACGCGGGCCTGGTGCGCGCCCTGGTCGCCACGGTGATCGAGGACGAGCGGCAGCGTCGGCCCCAGCATCCGGCGCCGCGGATCTCGGTCGACGCCGCCCTGCTCATGGCCGCCCAGCGCGGGACGCGGACCACGTCCCCGCGCCCTCCGCAGGCGTCGGCGGGCCTCGTCGCCCGACTGCTATCCAAGGTCACGCCCGCTCTGGCCGCCGCCGGAGACCTCCACGAGGTCCGCGCCTGGGTCTTCCGCCAGCTCCGGGAGGGCACCGGGGCGGATCGGCAACGAAGCCTGTGGTCGCGCGCCGAGTGTCCCGCCGCGTTCGTCATAGCACTCGCCGGAACCACGGTCCCCTCCGCCCTGTCGGTCTGAACCGTCATGCCGAGCCTGCTCACCGTCCGCGGCAACGCCGTACAGCCCCTGCTGCTGATGTTCCCCTTCGGCCTGCTCGCCGTGGCGGTCATCCTGGACGTCTTCCGCGCCCTCGGCGCACCGCATCTGGTCGGCACGCTGGCGTACTGCACCATCGCCGCGGGACTCGTGGGAGGCGCGATGACGGCGGGTGCCCTGTGGATCGACGCCCTGGCCACCCGTGACCGTACGGCCGGCCCGCAGCGCTTCCTGCTCGACCTCGCCGTACTCGTCGTCTTCGCCGTGGTCCTGCTGCTGCGCATGCGTACGCCGGACCGCACGGCACCGACCGGCGTCCTGGTGGTCGAGCTGCTGGGACTGACCATCGCCGCGGCCGGCGCCTGGTACGGCGCCGGCGCCGTGCGGCCGCGAGCCGAGAGAGGAATGAGCCGATGACGTACCGTCTCGCTACCGCATGGGGTGTGCTCCGTGGCCGCTCGTCCAGGCCGGACTACGGGATGCTTCTCGTCCTGCCGTTCCTCGCCGCGGCCGGCGGGGCGCTGCTCGCGCTCGCCGTCGAATCCGCCGTCGGAGCTCGCCGGACGAGAGAGTAGTGGCTCCGGCGGGTGGACTCGAACCACCACCGTACGGATTAACAATCCGCTGCCCTGCCGATTGGGCGACGCCGGATCGGTATTGCGTGCGTGTTCCGGCCTGGACTCGAACCAGGGTCCTCCGTCTTGTCGAGGCGGCGCTCTACCAACTGAGCCACCGGAACGCGAGCGGGGACGGGATTTGAACCACGTGATCTCCGGCTTATGAAACCGGCGAGGACGACCGAACTCCTCTACCCCGCAGTGCGCCGTGCAGGGCTCGAACCTGCGACATGCCGCTTAAGAGGCGGCTGCTCTACCCGCTGAGCTAACGGCGCGGGTGGACAAAAAGCATTTCGACCTTTCTCCGGGAACATTCGGCGACGTCGGCGTCGACGCAAAGTCTGCATGCGGCTCGCGGGCGACGCCAGCCAATTAACGCCGAGGCATTTCGGTGGCCGTTATTCGGTTGGCGCCACAGCGGTTGCGGCAATAGCCTGCGGCCGTGCCCATGCATGATGACGAGGTCCGGGCCACCGCTGGGCAGGTGCGTCGATTGGTGGCGGCCCAGTGCCCGCAGTGGACCGGCCTTTCGGTGACGCCTCTGCCCGACGAGGTGGAGGGCACCGACCACGTCCTCTTCCGGATCGGCGGCGAGCTCGTCGCCCGGATGCCGAAGATCGGCTGGGCGGTCGGCCAGGCCGAGTCCGACGCGCGGTGGCTGCCCGTGCTGGCGTCCCACCTCCCGGCGCGGATCCCGGTTCCGCTCCATCTGGGCCGGCCCGGCGCGGGATATCCATGGCGATGGACCGTGGTGCCGTGGATCGGTGGAAGCACGCCTCCCCGGCAGGGCTCCGCCGACATTGCGCTGGCCCGCGATCTGGCGGCCTTCGCCCGTGCCCTGCACGCGGTGGACCCGTCCGGGGGCCGGTCACAGGCCCGGGAAACATATCGGGAGGCGATGGGGTACGACGGGGCTACCTGGCGGCGCGCGTGCGGCTGGGCCCTGGCGCCGGCGCTGACCGGGCTCGACTACTACCGGCACACCTTCCCGCGCATGGCCGAAGGTTGCCGTCGGATGATCCGCGCGGTCATCGCCGAACTGGCGGTGAACCCGGCGGGCAGACGGCGGTGAGCAGGCCGTCGAGCGGGTGCGGCAGGACATCACGGGCGACGGCCGCCTCGACCAGCAGCCGGGCGTAGCGCAGCTTGCGGCGCGAGCCGCTGCCCAGGAACCGCCGCATCTGCGCCTTGGGCTCCCGGCCTCGCCAGGCGGGCTGGGCCTGCAGGGAGCGGAACGACCCGAGGTCGCCCTGCGAGTCGAAGAGGGCCTCGACCTCGGCGGCGCCGACGGCACGGATCAGTTCGTCCTCCAGGTCGTCGACGCAGACGAAGACGTCCGCGGCCGCCAGTCCGCGCCGGAAGATCTCCGCCTCGCGCAGGTCGCAGAGGCCCGCGAGCCGCACCCCGGCGCGCAGCGGTCCCGCCTCGGCCAGGAAACGGCCGATCGCGTGGGCACCGCCGATCGGCACGACCACGACCCGCTCGGCCTCGAGGTCCCGGCCACGGCAGGTCGCGGCCGTCTCCACGGCGATCTGGTCGCTGATGCCCTCGACCAGCGCCACCGTCCCGGCGTGGCCGATCCTGGCCAGGGCGCGGGCCGTCGCCTCCCGAGGAGCGGCGGGGCCACTCACGTAACCATCGAGCGCCCGGCGGGCGAGCTTGCGGCGATCGGTGGCATCCATAGGCGCCTTCCGTCCGGTGGCTGCCCATCCTGGGCGGCAGGCGGGACCCCGGGCAAACGAATATCGCCGTTACGCGGCCGCCGCCGGGGTGCGGTCGGTCGCCAGCTTCACCGCGATCAGGCCGAGGGCCGTGCCGGTCACGTGCCGCTGCACGCGCAGCCAGCCCGGATGCTTCGCCAGGAAGACCGCGATGCCGCCGGCTGCCAGCACCAGGAGGCCGTTGACCAGCAGGCTTACGACGATCTGCGTGCCGCCGAGAAGGAAGCCCTGCATGACCAGGTGCCCCGCCCGTACGTCGATGAACTGGGGAATGAGCGAGGCGTACATGATGGCGGCCTTCGGGTTGAGCAGATTGGTCATCAGGCCCATGACGAAGAGCCGCCGGTCGGAGTCGGGCGGTAGGTCGACCGGCGCGAAGACCGACGTGCCGCCCGGCCGGACCGCCTTCCAGGCCAGCCAGCCCAGGTAGGCGGCGCCGGCGAACTTGACCGCCGTGTAGAGCTCGGGCACGGCCGTGAACACGACCGAGAGCCCGAACGCCGTGGCGGCGACGTAGCAGAGGAAGCCGACGCCGACGCCGACGAGCGAGACCAATCCGGCCCGGCGACCCTGCGTGATGCTGCGCGAGACGACGTACATCATGTTGGGCCCGGGGGTCAGGACCATTCCGAGCGCGACCATGGCGACCCCGAGTACCGCTCCAACCGTGATCATGAGCCGACACTGTCACGCCGGGCCGCCGGCGGTCCACGGCCAATCGTCGTCCCGTGGCCCCGCGATCACTTCTCCCGTCGGCCGAGTTAGTGGATCATGGACGCATGACCGAGTATCGCGCGGTGTTCGACGCCGAGGTGAGTTTCCTCAACGGTGGTGGCCTGCAGACGCAGGGATTCCGGCTCGACCTTCCTCATGCCGCCGTCACCGACGACGAGCTCGGCGAGCTGCTGATCCGCCATCTCGGCCTGTTGATGGTCGACCGGGTGCGGATCGTGCGCTCCGAAGTGGTGGCTGAGCCGCACAAGGGTTCGCGCGGTGTCCCGCCGGCCGGCATCTCGGCCGCGCCCCGCCGGCTGGTGGAGCTCAACCACGTGATCACCGCGGGCATGACGACCTATCCGGGGCTGCCGGGGCCCGAGATCACTCCCCACCTGACGCGCGAGGCCTCCCGCGCCCACTATGCGCCGGGCGTCGAGTTCACCATCGATCGCCTCAGCATGGTCGGCAACACGGGCACCTACGTGGACAGCCCGTTTCACCGCTATGCCGACGGCGCCGACCTCGCCGCCCTGCCCCTGGAATCCGTCGCGGACCTGCCCGCGGTGGTTGTCAGGCTTACCGACAGCCAGGAACGCGGCGTGGAACCGCGGGCGCTGGCGGGTCTCGAGCTGGCGGGCACCGCAGTGCTGCTGCACACCGGCTGGGACCGGCACTGGGGCACCGAGGCGTACGGGGACCCCGCGCCGTTCCTCACCGAGCAGGCCGCCGAGTTCCTGGTCGAGGCCGGCGCCCGCCTCGTCGGCATCGACAGCGTCAACATCGACGACACCCACGGCGGCGGTGGGCGCCCGGCCCACTCGATCCTGCTCGGGGCCGGAATCCCGGTGCTGGAACACCTCACCGGGCTGGCCGGCCTGCCGGTCACCGGCTCCCGCCTGCACGCGGCGCCGCCCCGGGTCCGTGACTTCGGCACGTTGCCGGTCCGGGCCTACGCCGTCGTGACGCCATGAGGCGTGGATGACGAAGCGGCCGGCGAAGCGTCGCCTCGCCGGCCGTCTCGCCGATCGGATCAGGCCAGGTCGAACCGGTCGAGCTCCATGACCTTGGTCCAGGCCGCGACGAAGTCGGCCACGAACTTGCCCCGGGCGTCCTCGCTGGCGTAGACCTCGGCGAGGGCCCGCAACTGGGAGTTGGAGCCGAAGATGAGGTCGACCGCGGTGGCGGTCCACTTCACCTCGTCGGTGGCCACGTCGCGGATCTCGTACACGTGCTCCTCGGACTCCGACGCCTTCCACCGGGTGCCCGGGGAGAGCAGGTTGGCGAAGAAGTCGTTGGTGAGCACGCCGGGCCGGTCGGTGAGAACGCCGTGCCGGGTGCCGCCGACGTTGGCCCCCAGCGACCGCAGACCACCGATGAGGACGGTCATCTCGGGCGCGGTCAGGTCGAGCATGTACGCGCGGTCGACGAGCAGCACCTCCGGCTGGGTCTTCTCGCCCGCCCGCAGGTAGTTGCGGAAGCCGTCGGCACGCGGCTCCAGGACCCGGAAGGACTCGACGTCGGTCTGCTCCTGGGAGGCGTCGGTGCGGCCGGCGTGGAACGGCACGGTCACCTCGACGCCCGCGTCGCGCGCGGCCTTCTCGACGGCGGCCGATCCGGCCAGCACGATCAGATCGGCGAGCGAGATCTGCGCGCCGCCGGCGGAGTTGAATTCCCGCTGGATGCCTTCGAGGGTGCTCAGCACCGTGGCGAGCTGCTCGGGCTGGTTGACCTCCCAGTTGCGCTGCGGTTCGAGACGGATCCGGGCGCCGTTGGCGCCGCCGCGCCTGTCGGTGGAGCGGAAGCTCGCGGCGGAGGCCCAGGCGGTGGAGACGAGCTGGGCGGTGGTGAGGCCGGACTCCAGCACCTTCGTCTTGAGGGCGGCGACGTCGGCGTCACCCACGAGCTCGTGGCCGACGGCCGGCACCGGGTCCTGCCAGAGCTGAGCCTCGGGAACCCACGGTCCCAGGAAGCGGCTGACCGGACCCATGTCGCGGTGCAGCAGCTTGTACCAGGCCTTGGCGAAGGCCAGCGCGAACTCGTCGGGGTTCTCCAGGAAACGGCGGGAGATCTTCTCGTACGCCGGGTCGAAGCGCAGCGACAGGTCCGTCGTGAGCATCGTCGGCTTGTGCTTGCGGGACGGGTCGTACGCGTCCGGGATGATCTCCTCGGCGTCCTTGGCGACCCACTGCTTGGCGCCGCCGGGGCTCGTGGTGAGCTCCCACTCGTAGCCGAAGAGGATCTCGAAGAACCGGTTGCTCCACTGCGTCGGCCGGTCGGTCCACGTCACCTCGAGCCCGCTGGTGATCGTGTCGCTGCCCTTGCCGCTGCCGTGGCTGCTCAGCCAGCCCAGGCCCTGCGCCTCCAGCGGGGCGCCCTCGGGCTCGGGTCCGACGTGGTCGTCGGCGACGCCGGCGCCGTGGGTCTTGCCGAAGGTGTGGCCGCCGGCGATGAGGGCGACGGTCTCCTCGTCGTTCATCGCCATCCGGCCGAAGGTCTCCCGGATGAAGTACGCCGCGGCCTGCGGGTCCGCGTTGCCGTTCGGCCCCTCGGGGTTGACGTAGATGAGGCCCATCTCGGTGGCGCCGACCTCGTCCGACATCTTGGCGTCGCCGAGGTAGCGCTCGTCACCGAGCCAGGTGTCCTCCGGGCCCCAGAAGATCTCCTCCGGCTCCCAGACGTCGGCGCGGCCGAAGGCGAAACCGAAGGTCTTGAAGCCCATCGACTCCAGCGCCACGTTGCCGGCGAGCACCAGCAGGTCGGCCCACGAGATCTTCTGGCCGTACTTCTGCTTGACCGGCCAGAGCAGCCGGCGGGCCTTGTCGAGGTTGGCGTTGTCGGGCCAGCTGTTGAGCGGGGCGAACCGCTGGTTGCCGTCGCCGGCGCCGCCGCGACCGTCGTGGATGCGGTAGGTGCCCGCGGCGTGCCAGCTCAGCCGGATCATCAGCCCGCCGTAGTGGCCGAAGTCGGCCGGCCACCACTCCTGCGAGGTGGTGAGCACCTCGACGATGTCCCGCTTGAGCGCCTCGACGTCGAGCTTGGCGAACTCCTTGGCGTAGCTGAAGTCCTCGCCCAGCGGGTTGCCCTTGGCCGAGTGGGCGTGCAGCACCGACAGGTCGAGCTGGTTGGGCCACCAGTCCCGGTTGGTGCGGGGACGGCCGCCGGTCTTCGGGGTCGGCGAGTCGATCGCCGGGTTCTCGCTCTCGCTGCCGTGCGCGGTGGCGGAGTCGTGCGCGACCGGACAGCCGGCCGCAGCCTTCTGGTCCACGCCCTGCGCGCTGGCGGGGACGTTGTCCTGGCTCATCTGTTTCCTTCCGGACTACTCGGGTCTCTGGGGCGTGCGGTCGGTCGCGCAGCCGGGGCAGGTGCCCCAGTAGACGACCTCTGCCTCGTCGACCACGAAGCCGTGGTCGTTCGAGGCGGTGAGACAGGGAGCGTGGCCGACGGCGCAGTCGACGTCGGCGATCGCGCCGCAGGAGCGGCACACGACGTGGTGGTGGTTGTCCGCCACCCGGGACTCGTAGCGCGCGGTCGCGCCGGCGGGCTGGATGCGCCGGATCAGACCGGCGTCGGTGAGCGCCCGCAGCACGTCGTACACGGCCTGGTGGGAGACCGTGGGATGATCGGCGCGGACCAGCGCGATCACCGTGTCGGTGTCGACGTGCGGGTGGTCGTGCAGCGCGGCGAGCACCGCCAGCCGGGGCCGGGTCACGCGCAACGAGACCGCCCGAAGCTGCGCCTCGAAGTCGGACGTCACCCGACGACCATAGGCCCCTAGTCTGGAATAAATCAAGTTTACTGCTCCGCGTCGTACCGCTCCCGGGCGGCTTGGACCTGGGAGATGTGGGTCTCCGCCCACTCCTTGATGGCACGCTGCAGCGGCAGCAGCGCCTCGCCGAGCGGGGTCAGCGCGTAGTCCACCCGGGCCGGTACCGTCGCCGTGACGGTACGGCTGACGAGGCCGTCGCGCTCGAGTTTGCGCAGGGTCTGGCTCAGCATCTTCTGGCTGGCTCCCGCGAGCGTCCGGGCGAGGTCGGCGTGCCGCAGCGACCCGTCGGCCAGCGCGCTCACCACCAGCGTGAGCCACTTGTCGCTCAACGCGGACAACAACTCGTGGCCCGGGCACTCGGCAAGGTTGGCGTTGTACGCCCGGCGCGCCCGCTCGCGGCGCTCGGCGGCGGAAACGGTGGCCATGCGTTACCTCCGGGTGCCCCAGGCACTTCGAGGTGCCTCCTTACCGATTCACCCTAGTCTTTCTAGCGTCGACGGCATGCAGGCAGTCATCGTCCGCCGTTTCGGCGGCCCCGAAGTTCTGGAAATCGTCGACGTCCCCGCGCCCCGGCCCGGTCCGGGGCAGGTGCTGGTCCGGGTGGCCGCCGCCGCGGTCAACCGCATAGACCTCTCCACCCGGGCGGGCCGGATCACCGAGGCCGGGCTGATCGCCCCGGCACCCACCGTCGCCCTCGGCTGGGATGTGGCGGGAGAGGTGACCGCGACCGGGCCGGGCGTGACCCGATTCGCCGCCGGCGACCGCGTGATCGGGCTGCGTGACCTGCTCTCCGCCGCCGGTACCCAGGCCGAGCAGGTGGTGCTGGACGAGGGCGCGGTCGCTCCCGCCCCGGCGGGTGTGGGTGACGCCGAGGCCTCCACCCTGCCGCTGGCCGGGCTGACGGCGGACCGGTCGCTGGAGCTGACCGGGCTGCGCCGCGGGCAGACCCTGCTGGTCACCGGGGCCGCCGGCGTCGTGGGCGGCATCGTGCTGCAGCTCGCCGCGCTCCGTGGCATCCGGACCGTGGCGGCCGCCGACGCCACGGACGAGCCGTTGCTGCGGCGCCTGGGCGCCGAGCACGTGGTGCCGCGTACGGACCGGCTCGGTGCCGCGGTCCGGGACCTGGTGCCGGGTGGCGTCGATGCGGTCATCGACGCCGCCGTCGTGGGGATCGGGGCCCACGAGGCGCTGCGCGGCGGCGGCGTCTTCGTCGCGCTGGTCGCCCCGTTCGCGCCGCCGCCGCTGCGCGGCACCCGCGTAGTGGTGCAGGAGGTGTACGCCGACGGCGCCCGGCTGGCGGAGCTCGCAGCCCTGGCCGAGGCCGGTCACCTCACCCTCCGGGTCGCGCAGACGCTGCCGTTGGCGCAAGTTGCCGAGGCCCACGAGCGGATCGCCGCCGGTGGTGTGCGCGGAAGGCTCGTACTCCTGCCCTGAGCCGGGGGCGCCGCGAGAGAGCAAGCGAGGAGAAAGCTTCGCCCGACTCGTCTGCATACGATCGCGGCACCCGGCGATCAGGGGGAGCCGTCACGATGACCAGCCCGTCGGCACCGACGACGTCCGCCGCCCAGACTCTCGCCCGGCTGCTCGTCGGGAACCAGCTCCAGCAGGCCGTCCACGTGGCGGCGAGGCTGGGCCTCGCGGACCAGTTGCGCGACGGTCCCCGGATGAGCGCCGAGCTCGCTAAGGTCGTCGGCGCCCATCCCGATGCGCTGCACCGGCTGCTGCGCGCGCTCGCCGGTCACGGCATCGTCGCCGCGGACGACGAGCAACGGTTCTCCCTGACCCCGCTCGGCGAACTGTTGCGTTCCGACGATCCGCGGTCGGTGCTGCCGTTCGCGCTCTGGTCCGGCGGCGTCAGCTACCAGGCGTTCGGTGCCCTGGAGCACAGCGTGCGCACCGGCGAGCCCGCGTTCGAGCACCTTTTCGGCCAGGAGTTCTTCGGATACCTCGCCGAGCATCCCGAGTCCGGTGCGGTGTTCGACGAGATGATGTCGCGGCACACCGCACCGGTCGCGGGCGCGATCGCCGGGCACGACCTCGCCGGCGTCGAGGTGGTCGTCGACGTCGGCGGCGGCCACGGCGAGTTGCTCGCCGCGATTCTGCACGCCCGGCCCGGAGTCCGGGGCGTGCTGGTGGAACAGCCGCGGGTGCTCGACGAGGCCCGCCGGGTGTTCGCCCGGGCCGGCGTCGCCGACCGCTGCGAGGCGGTGGCCGGCGACATCCACCGGCCACTCCCGCCGGGCGACGTGTACGTCCTCAAGAGCGTGCTGCACGGCCTGAGCGACGAGGAAGCGGCCGAGGTCCTGGCGAACTGCCGCCGCACTCTGCGTCCGGGCGGGCGCCTGCTCGTCGTGGAATTCGTGCTGCCGCCCGACAATGCACCAAGCCCGGGCCTGCTGATGGACCTGTTGATGCTCGTCGGCTGTCACGGCCGCGAGCGCACGGCGGCGGACTTCGCGGACCTCTTCCGTACGGCGGGTCTGCGGCTGGCCGGGATCACGTCGACCAAGCACGGTTACAGCCTCATCGAGGGTCGGGAGCCGGAACGATGCTAACCAGATCGCGCCTGATGTACGTCACCCTCCACGTCCGCGACCTCGCGGAGTCGCGGCGGTTCTACGAGGACGTCCTGGGCCTGCGCGCCCTCGACCCGGATGACACGTCGGTGAGCTATCCGGTCGGCCACGTCATCCTGAGCCTGCAGAGCGCGCCGGACTCCGCCGTGCCTCTCGGCGACCCGGACCGGTCCCTGACTTTGGCGTTGCTCGTCGACGACGTGCAGAAGACACGGGCCACGATGGAGGAGCGCGGCGGCCGGCTGCAGCCCACCCAGACGTCCCGGGCCGGCACGATGGCGGAGTTCTACGACCCGGACGGGCACTGGCTGTCGCTCTACGCGGTGTCCGAAGGAGCGATGGGCTGGCCGAGCGGCCGCAAGGTCGAGGCGCTGCGCGAGGCGTCCGCCGGGCACCGCAAGCCCGGCGACGACCACCAGGAGCTGCTCTACGTCTTCCTGTACGTCCGGGACCTGCACGCGACGGAGGAGTTCTACCAGCGCATGCTCGGCCTCGTACCGATGGAGACGAACACCTGTCACCGCGGCGTGACGAGCGTCGCCGACGGCGTCGTGAAGTACGACGGCGGTGGTGTCCTCCTGACCACCCATCACGTCGGCGAGGGTGAGCACGCGGCGCTGCACAAGGTGGCCACCGAAGGGTCGAAGAGTGTCGCGTTCGGCTTCCACACCGCCGATCTGAAAGCCTCCGCCGCCGAGCTGTCCGCGCGCGGGCTCACCTTCGGCGGGGAGCCGGTGGTGTCCCGGATCGGGGCGACGGCGAGCTTCGAGGATCCGGGCGGATACCGCTACTACCTGTGCGAACCGTCCGAAGAGACCATGGCGGGACCCGGCGGCGCGGAGATCCGACGCATCCTCGGCGCGGACCTCTGACGCCGGGGAGGAGGACACCATGGACTTCAAAGACCTCCGCGCCGCGCTCGCCGCCCTCGCCGGGAACGAGGCCGGGGACGGCGGCCGGGCCGAGCCCCGCAAGGCGGTCAAGGATCTCCAACTGGCCGCTTACGCGGCCCTCGCCGGTGACGAGGCCCACGAGGAGTTCTGCAAGGCGTTCGTCACGAAGGACGACGACGAGATCGCCGAGGTGATCCGGCATCTCACCGGTACGGCGGCCCCGCCGGCGGTGGCTGTCGTGCTGTCCCTGCTCCGCGACGCGGTGGGCGACGACCGTTACGCTGCCGCGCTGCGGTCGGCGGGCCTGGGCAACTATCTGGACATCCCGTACACGAGCACGGGAGCGGATCTGACCGGCGAGGCGGAGGAGCGCTACGTTCTCGAAGCCCTGCGGAGCAAGCGGCTCTGGCGATACGAGATCCCGGCCGCCCGCTCGTTCGTCGGGCGCTTCGAGGAGGCCGCGGAATCGCTGCTCGGTGTCGCACACGTGCACGCCACGGTTTCCGGCTCCGCGGCGCTCACCGCGGCGCTCCTGGGCATCGGCGTCGGTCCCGGCGACGAGGTCATCGTTCCGGCCGTGACCTGGGTGGGATGCGCCGACGCCGTGATCCTGTGCGGCGCCGTACCGGTCATCGCCCAGGTGGACGAGACGCTCGGCCTCTCCGTCGCCGATGTGGAACGCAACATCACCGAGCGCACCCGGGCCGTCATGGCGGTCAGCCTCTTCGGCGCGGCCTGCGACCTGGGTGCCCTGCGCGCGCTCGCCGACCGGCACGGCGTCGCCCTGCTCGAGGACAACGCCCAGGCGGTGGGCGTGAGCTATCGCGGGCGCCGGGTGGGCAGCATCGGCGACGCGTCCGCCTTCAGCACGAAGTTCATGAAGTTCCTGGCCGCGGGAGACGGCGGGTTCTTCGCGACGAACTCGGACGAGCTCTACCAGTTCGCGGTCCTCTACACGGGAGGCCGGACCCTCCCGGCGCGCAAGCGGAACATCGGGATCGGCGACCGGATCATGCCCGCCACCGGCCTGCGGATGAACGAGCTGACCGGGGCGGTGGCGCTGGCGCAGCTCGAGCGCCTCGACGAGCTGCTCGGCCGCCTCCGGGTGGCGCGGGACCTCATCTTCGACGCGACCGGGCCGGCACGGACGTACCGGCGGGTGCCCGGGAACGACCCGGCGGGCGACTCCGGCTGGATGACCCCGCTCATCTTCGACGACGAGCGGGCCTGCCAGGCCTTCGTCCGCGCCGTCCGGGCCCGCGGGATCCGGCATGTCACGACCTCGCGCGAGCTGTTCGCCGGCGGCGAGATCGAGCACTGCTACGCGGCCATGAGCACGGACCGCTATCTCCCGAACACCGGCGCGCACTGGGCGACGAACTTCCGCGCGATGGTCGCCCGCGTCGGCATCGATCCGCGCCACGACCCCTGGGCCGGCTCGGATCGCGAGTATCCACCGGGGTTCATGGACGAGAGCCTCGGCCTGCTCCAGCGGATCGCCTTCGTGCAGACCAACCCGCGGCTGGAGCCCGAGCACTGCGCGACCATCGCCCGGGCGCTCTCCGAAGCCGACGCCGAGTGCGCAGGCCGGTAGGGACCGAGATGGACCTGGGAATAGACCTGCTGACCTCGGGGCCGCATGCCTGCGTGGAGGCGATCGTCCGGATGGCCCGGGAGGCCGAGGTCCTGGGCTACGCCGCGGTGTGGACCCACGAACGGGTCCTCTATCCGGCGGGCGACGTCGACCAGCCGCCGGGCCCGCCACGGCCCCTGCCGATGTACTACCGGAAGACCTACGAACCCCTCGACACGCTGTCCTTCGTCGCCGCCCGCTCGACCGGCCTCAGGCTCGGCACGAGCGTACTGACCGCGCCGCTGCACCATCCGATCCTGCTGGCGCGCCGGCTGGCCACGCTCGACCAGTTCAGCGGCGGACGTGTGGTGGTCGGGCTCGGCCAGGGATGGATGCGGCAGGAGTACGAGGTCGCCGGCGTGCCGTTCGAGCAGCGCGGCGCCCGGCTGGAGGACTTCGTCGCGGCGCTGCGCGCGGCGTGGTCGCCGGACCCGGTGTCCTACGACGGTCCCTACTACCGGATTCCGCCGTCCCACATCGACCCCAAGCCGCATCGGCGCGGCGGCCCGCGGATCCTGGTGGGCGCCGCCGCCCCCGCCGCCATCGACCGGGCCGCCCGGATCGCCGACGGGTTCAATCCGACGTCGATGTCGCTCGAGCGGCTGAGCGCGGCGATCGAGCGGTTCCGGACGTCCGCCGCACGCGCCGGGCGCGACCCCGGCCGGCTGTCGATCGTGGTGCGGGCCGCGACCCCGCTCACCCCGTCCGCCATGGGGCTCGGCCGGCCGTTCCTCGGCGGCTCGCCGGACCAGGTCGTCGAGGATCTCCGGCAGCTCGCCGCGCTCGCCGTCGACCATGTGCTGTTCACCAACGTACGGCAGCCCCCGCTCGACGAGCAGCTCGACCTGCTGGAGCGCATCAAGGTGGCGGCGGACAGGGCCGACCTGGTCCCTCAGGTCCTTGATGAACAAACAATCAACTGAGCAAGCAAGGTGGGAGAAGCCTTTTTCCCTTGTCATGCCTAGGCTCCGCGATATCGGCACGTCCAGGAGGTAGGGAGATGACACAGGTAGACAGGCAGAAGAATCACGAACGCGCGATCCGGCGGATGACCGAGGCATTCAACTCCGGCGAAGTCGACATCGTCGACGAGCTGGTGGAAGACACCGACGATGTCGAGAAGACGCCGATGCCCGGGACTTCCCGCGACAGGCTGGGCCTGAAGCTGAAGATCCAGCACCTACGCTCGGCGTTCCCCGACGGCAAGTTCAGCATCGAGGAGATCACGTCCGACGGCGACACGGTCACGTTCCGCTGGAAGCTGGAAGGCACCCAGCGGGGAAGGTTCCTCGGCAAGCAGGCGTCGAACCGCAAGGTCAGCTTCACCGGGCAGGACGTGGTGACTTTCCGCGACGGCAAGATGGTCGAGCACCGGTCGCTCGACAACAAGGGCGGCATGCTCCGGAGCAGGTTCGACTAGCCGTCCGGCGCCCCATTGTGGATGCGGGCGCCCGGAACCCACGCCGCATGCGACGCGCTCCGGTGCGCCCGCTTGTCTTCCGGTCCCGCCGTCACACCTCAGCCGTGTGCCGACGGATGACGCGGCTCGTACATGCCGATCCGGCCGCCGCTGGGCAGGGGAATCGACGTGAGCAGTCCCCAGCCCTTGTCGTCGACGTCGCCGGACATGTCGACACCCTTCTCGCGCAGTTCGGCGATCGTCGCCTTGACGTCGTCGCACAGCAGGTAGAACTCGCTGAGATCGCCCGACTCCCCCCGCGGCACGTTCTCGGCCGGGTGCAGGGCCGCGTCGGCCGGGGGAAGCGCGAAGATGAGCCAGCCGCCTCCGCCGTCGGTCGCGGCGAGCCCCAGCTTGTCACGGAGGAAGGCGCGGTCCGCGTCCGCGTCGGCGCTGTACAGGACCACATGGGATCCGGTGATCATGGGTGCTCCCTCTGGTGAGTACGTCCGTCCTGACCAGAGTGGCACTAGATGGGCGGTCCGGGTACCCGCAAACCCGAACGAAGCAAGCGCGGAGAAGCCGCCGGGGCGTCCCCTGCCTACGCTCTGCGCAGGTACGGACAGCGAGGAGTTCCGGTGACTTTTCGAGATCTGGCACTGCTGTACGTCTTCCTCGAGGCACATGACCTGGCTGCTCAGCGGTCGTTCCTGGAACACCGGCTGGGTCTCGCCGTCATCGAGACCGACGAGGACCCCCACCACCGCCACGGCGTCGTCAAGTACGACGCCGGTTCCCTGATCCTGTCGCTCAACCTCTCCCCCGCATCCCGATTCGGCACGTCCGGCTCGGACGGACTGACCATCGTGTGCACCGGTGGGACGACGCTGACGACCGACCCGCACGGCCATCACTTCGAGGTCGGCGATCGGCCTGCGACGGTCGCCGAGCTGCGCCTGCGGGTCGCGGACGTGGCCGCGTCGGTCGCCTTCTACCGCGATGTCCTCGGGTTGCGGCAACCCGATCCGGCGGCGCCGGCCTTCGCCACCGGCTCGGTGCCCATCGTGCTGCAACCGGCACCGCTCGCCGCGGACGGCCGCGACATCCGATACGACACGTACCTGCTCGTCTTCCACACTTCGGACATCGACCGCAGCACGGCCGAGCTGGCCGCCGCCGGGCTGACCTTCACCGGCCGCGGGGTGGGCTCGAAGGACATCGGCCGCACCATCCGCTTCACCGACCCGTCCGGGCACCGGTTCTGCCTCTACGAGCCGTCGGACGACGCGCTCGCCGACGGCAGCGGCCCCACGCTGCGCAAGATCCTGGCCGGCCGCTGATGCGCCCCGGCGACATCGACCGGTGGCTCACCGGTGAGCGCATCCTGCTCGCCGCCGGGGACGCAGCCGGTTGGACGACCGCACTCACCCGGCCCGGCCGGACGATCAGCGTCTGGCCACCGGAAGCCGAGGCACCGCAATCCGACGCCGCCGTCTGCGCCGACTGGCGCTGGCGGGGGGACGAGGCGGCACACCGCCGGTTCCTGGCCGAGATCCGCCGCCGGCTGCGGCCGAGCGGAATGCTCGTCATCGAGCAGGCCGGCGCCACCGCCGGCTTCGACCCGCTGACCGGACGCGCCGGCCCGGTGCGCTTCTACCATCCGACGGAGCTGGCCACCCTCGTCGGCGGCGCGGGCTTCCGGGTAGCACACGTGGAGCTGACCTCGACTGCGGAAGGGCCGGCACCGCCCGGCGTGCTGATCGTGGCCCGGGCGCTGGTCGCGCCGCCCGATTCCCTGGCCGTCACCGGCTGGGGCGAGGAGTCAGCGGACACCCGGCTGGACCTGCGGTACGCGGACGACGAAGCGGAACTGCTGGACCCCCCGCCGGCCGCGGTCTGGGCCGGGCTCGCCGCCTCGGCGGACGAGGTCGCCGGTCACTATCCGGTCGACGACCCCTTCGGCAGCCTGCGCGGCGCGCCGGTGGTCAGCCGGTACCTCGGTCGTACCGTGGCTCCCGCTCAGTTGTACTTCGGCGCCGGGGTGACCTCTCTGCTGCGGGACCTGGCCGGCCTCGCCGACGGCGGCCCGGTCCTCGCGCCCGCGCACACCCACCCGGACCTGCAGGCCTGGGCCGCGTTCCGCGGCGCCGAGATCGAGATCGCCGCCGGACCGGCCACGGTCGCCGGGCTGACGGCGGAGATCCGGCGCGTGCGGCCCGCCCTGGTCCATCTCGACCGGCCCGCGTTCGACGCGAGCATCCTCGGCCTCGCCGACCTGGTGCGACTCGCCGGGACCGCGGCGGAGGCGGGGGCGGCCGTCGTCGTGGACGAGAGCGCGGCGGCGTACCTCGGCCCGGCCGGCAGTGCCGCCACGGTGGTCGGTGAGGCCGGCAACCTGATCGTGTTGCGCGGCTTCACCAAGGCGTACTCGTGGGGCGGGCTGCGGGCCGGCTTCGCGGTCTGCTCGCCGGCGATCGCCGTCCGGGTCCGCGAACTGGTGACCCCGATGCTGATCGGCGAACTGGCGCTGCTGGCGGCGCTAAGGGTCCTGGCCGCCGGCGATCCCCTGGCCGCGCTGCGCCGGCGCGTCCGCACGGTGAAGCCGCGGTTCGTCGAGCGGCTCACCACGGCCGGACTCGCGGTCGAGCCGGGTCATCCCGACATCCCCTGGGTGGTGGTCGCCGACGCGGACGGCGCCGCCGGTCGGACGCTGGCGGGACGCGGCATCCGCGGACTGCTCCCCGCCCCCGCCCCGGTCCCGTCACCGCCCGCGCCCGGGCGGCTGCACCTCACCGTGCCGCTGTCCGCACGGCGCATCGAGCTCTTCGACACCCTTTTCGACACGGTACGAGAGGACGTTTCGCCATGAGCCTGTCCGAGCGGCCGGTGCAGACCCCGGACGTCACCGAGCCCCGCCGTCCGCCGAGCCTCGTACCGGTCACCGTCGGCATCCTGCTCGGGGTGATCCTCGCCCTGGTCTGGTCGTACAGGTTCGTCGACGGGGTCATCGGCGACAACACCGCCGACACGCTGCTCGGCTACGACGCCAAGGAGACCGCGATCAGCGGGGCGGCGGCCGGCATCGTGTTCGCGTTCGTCTCCGGCCTCGCCGGCACCTTCACGGCCTGCAACATCGCCGTCTTCGGTGCGCTGCCGCAGCTCGCCGGGAACACCACCAGCCGCACGCGCGCGGCGATGACCGGGCTCGGCTGGCTGACCGCCGGCATGGTCGCGGTCTCCGCCGGGTACGGCTTCCTCGCCGTCCTGCTCGGCGACCGGCTCCCACAGCTCTCCGACCGCGTGCTGGCCAACGGGGTGCCGGAGCGCCTGGTCCAGTCGTTCGTCGTGTTCGGGCTGATCGGCCTGGCGTTCATCTATCTGGGGCTGTGCACCCTCGGCGCGGTCCCCGACCCGTTCGCCCGCCGGCCCCGGGCACGGTTGATGACGCTCGGCGCGCTCATCGGCGGCTTCCTCATCGGACGCCCCTACCCGCTGTTCGACAAGCTGCTCGAATACGCGGCGGAGACCCGCAACCCGCTGTACGGCGCCCTGGCTTTCATCCTGCAGTCGCTCGGCAACGTGCTCATCGTCGCCGTGCTCGTCGGCCTCATCGCGCTGGTCGCCCGCGCCACCGCGTCCCGCCGCGCCGGACGTCCGCGGCGACCCGAGCGCGCCCTGCAGATCGCCGGCGTCGCGCTGGTCGCGCTGGGCACGTTCCTCGTCGTGTACTGGGACGTCCGGGTGCCCTCGATGTTCGGGTTCGGGGCGTTCCCCACCATGCCCTGGAACTGAGCTCGTACCCACCCGCACGGGAGCACGGCTCCGCCCCTGGGTGGAGCCGTGCTCCCGTGCTCTTCCAGCGGCTGTCCAGTGCGGTCCAGGACGATCCAGAAGCGTTCAACCCGGTCATGTTTGGCTTCGGGCCGAGTGTTCCCGGGAGGGGCGGACATGACCGGACCGAAGACCTCGTCGCGCCGACTCGGCTGGCGGCGACCGTTGGTGCTCAAACACTCCCTCGTCGACTTCCAGGCGCGCGGCTTCGCAGGAGGACCGGCCGGGACCCGGGCCACGCTGGAGGCGGCGGCCACGTCCTTCCTGGACGGTTTCAACGCCGAGCTGGCCACCGCCCCGGACGACGCACCCGACCTCTCCGGCGTGCTCCCGCACCACCGCGGCCTGGCCGCCGAGGGCGCCGCCATGGCCGCCACCCTGCTGGACGCCGGCCGGATCACCGGGACGCGGCGCACCGCCGCGCTCCATGCGGCCTACGGCGAGAGGTACGCCTATCTGCTGCACGTCGGCAGCGGCTGGGCCCTGGCCAAGCTGCGGCGCCGGCGCCTCGGCCGGATCGGTGCCGAGGCCCCGCTGCTGCGCTGGCTGGCCTACGACGGCAAGGGGTTCTGCGAGGCGTTCTTCGCCACGCCGCGCGCGCTCGACCGCTGGCGTACGCACGCCCGCCGCTGTTCGGCGGTCTGCGAGATCGAATACCAGGGTCTGGGCCGCTCCCTCTGGTTCCGCGCCTGCGGCGATCCGGACCGGCTGGCCGCCCTGGTCGCCACGATGCCCGTCCACCACCACGCGGACGTGTGGAGCGGGATCGCCCTCGCCTCCGTCTATGCCGGCGGCGTCGGGGCGGACACGTATCAACTGCTGGCCGAGCGGGCGGCGGACCATCGCGCGGCGGCCGCCCAGGGCGCCGCGTTCGGCGCCGAGGCGTGGCGGCTGAGCGGCTTCACCCCGGACCACGCCGCCACGGCGGTGCCCATCCTGACCGGGGTCACACCCGCCGTGGCCGCGCAATGGACCTGGACCGCCCGGCAGGGGCTGACCGGCCCGGACCACACGGCGGACGACTATCGCGAGTGGCGGCTGCGCGTCCAGCGGTCGGCGACCGCGACCGCGGTCGGCCCGGCGGGTGCGGAGGACGTGGCATGAAGGCACGACGGAGCGGACGGGCGGCGCTGGTGGCCGTGCTGGCCGCGGGACTGTGCGTGGCAGCCGGCTGGTTCACCCGGGTGCCGGCCGCCCCGGCCGCCGACACCACGGCGCTGGCGCAGCGGTTCACCTTCGCGATCGAGGACGTCAACCGGGATCCGGTGGGCGGGCGTACCGACCGCGTGGTCCAGCCGGCGCTGAGAAAGATCCAGGCCTGGATCTCCGCGGTCGGCGCCGCCGCCGGCCTGGACGACCTGGACGGCGACGGACTGCCCGGCGAGGCGTGCCTGGTCGATCCGCGCGACAACTCGGTCACCATCCGGCCCGTGCCCGAACGCGCCGGCCGCTTCGCGGTCTTCCCGCTCGCCCCGACCGGCGTGGCCTACGACGCGGCGACCACCGCGCCGATGGGCTGCGTGACCGCCGACCTCAACGAGGACGGCTGGACCGACGTGCTCGTGCACTTCTGGGGACGGACGCCGATCGCCTACCTGCGCCGGCCCGGCGCGCCGCTGGCACCGGGCGCCTTCCGCGCCACCGACATCACGCCGCATCCCACCGAGATCTGGAACAGCACCACGGCCAACGTGGTGGATCTGGACGGCGACGGCCACCTCGACCTGTTCATCGGCAACTACTTCCCGGACGGTGCCCGGGTGCTGGACGGCGCCGCGAGCGACGACCCGCTGATGCGCATGCAGGACTCGATGTCCGGGGCGGCCAACGCCGGGACCAACCGCATCCTGCGGCTCGAGCGGGTGGACCTGGTCGACGGTGTGGGGGTGCCCCGCTACGCCGACGCCTCTGCCGCCCTGACCCCCACCCAGTCGCGCTCCTGGACGCTGGCCACCGGCGCCCAGGACCTGGACGGCGACGCGCTGCCCGAGCTGTACGTCGCCAACGACTTCGGACCGGACCAGCTTCTGCACAACCGGTCGACGCCGGGCCGGGTGGCGTTCCGCGAACTCGGCGGCACCCGGGCGGTCGACACCCCCAAGTCCAAGACGCTGGGCGACGACTCGTTCAAGAGCATGGGCGTCGCGTTCACCGACCTGAACACCGACGGCCGGCAGGACATCGTGATCAGCAACATCACCGTGCAGCGCGGCCTCGAGGAGAGCAACTTCGCGTTCGTCAGCACCGGAACCGGCCCGTTCCGCGACCTCGAAGCCCCCTACCGCGACGACAGCGAAGCACTCGGGCTCTCCCGCAGCGGCTGGGGCTGGGACGTCAAGGCCGCCGACTTCGACGGCGACGGCACCGACGAACTGGTCCAGGCGGTCGGCTTCGTCCGCGGCCGGGTGAACCGCTGGGCCAACCTGCAGGAACTCGCCATGGCCAACGACGACGTGCTGCGGTTCCCGGCGGCGTGGCCGAACTTCGAGGCGGGCACGGACATCTCCGGCCGGGAACGGGACCCGTTCTTCGTGCGCGACACCGACGGCCGGTATGTCGACATCGCCCGGCAGCTCGGCATCGCGAACCACGGTCCCACCCGGGGCATCGCGGTCGCCGACGTCGACCACGACGGACGCCCGGACGTGCTGCTCGCCAACCAGTTCGCGCGCTCGCAGTTCCTGCACAACACCGGTGCGCCGCGCGCGTACCTGGGCCTGCGGTTGCTGCTGCCGGCCACCGGCCCGGACGCCCGTCCCCGGCCGGCCATCGGCGCCTCGGTCGCCGTCACCCGTGCCGACGGCACGGTGCTGCGCTCCCAGCTCTATCCGGCCAATGGGCACACCGGAGTGAACGCGCCCGAGCTGTTGTTCGGCCTCGGGGCGGCGAGCGGCCCGGTGTCCGTCACGGTCACCTGGCGCGATGCCGCCGGCCCGCACACGACCACCCGCACGCTGGCACCCGGCTGGCACGACCTGACCCTCGGCCCCTGACGCGGCCGGCCCCCGACGCCGCAGGAGGACTCCGCGATGACCACGACTTCCGTGCCCACCCGATCCGCCAAGGGACTGACCGCACTGCGCCGGTTCGCCGTGTCCATCACCGTGTTCACCGTCGTCGGCCACTGGTTCCTGGGCTTCGAGCAGGCCTACCTGACGCCGATCGTGGCGATGCTGGTGTCCTACTCCCTGAGCCTGTTGCTGGAGACCGTGGACGCCTGGGCGCAGCACCGGCCGGCCCGCTACCGCGGCGGCGCCGTCAACATGATCAATTTCCTGCTGCCCGCGCACATCGCCGCGCTCGCCTGCGCCATGCTGCTGTACGGCAACCAGCGGCTCATGCCCACCGTCTTCGCGGTGACCCTGGCCATCGCGAGCAAGTACCTGCTGCGGATCCGGATCGGCGGCGTGCCCAAGCACTTCCTCAACCCGAGCAACTTCGGGATCAGCGCCACGTTGGTGCTGTTCAGCTGGGTGGCGATCGCACCGCCGTACCAGTTCACCGAGAACGTCGGGTCCGTGATCGACTGGGCGCTCCCGGGCGCGATCATGATCGCGGGCACCATGATAAACGCCAAGCTCACCGGACGGATGCCGCTGATCCTCGGCTGGGTCGGCGGATTCGCCCTCCAGGCGCTGATCCGGGCAGCGATCGGCCCCGACTCGCTGGCCTCCGGTCTGCTGGTGATGACCGGCGTCGCGTTCATCCTCTTCACCAACTACATGATCACCGATCCGCAGACCTCACCCTCCCGCCCGCGCGACCAGGTCCTGTTCGGCGCGGCCGCGGCCGGCGTGTACGGCGTCCTGGTCGCCGTCCACATCACCTTCGGGCTGTTCTACGCGCTGACCGCCGTGTGCGCCGGACGGTTCCTGTTCACCGTGGTCCGCCGGGCCCGCCGCGGGCCGGACGAGAGCCCGGCGCCGTCGCCGCAGCCACCCGTGGCGGCCCCGGCGCCGGAAGCGGCCCACGTCGCCGGCTAGGAGGACCAGCATGGCCGAGAGAATCGCCGTCATCGGTATGGCATGCCGCTACCCGGAAGCCGACTCCCCGCACCGGCTGTGGCAGAACGTCATGGCACGGCGGCGATCCTTCCGCCCGCTGCCGCCCGGGCGGCTGCCGCTGGCCGAGTACGGCGGCGACGGCGCGGACCAGACGTACGTCACCCACGCCGGGCTGATCAGCGACTGGACGTTCGACCGGCCGCGCTTCGGCGTGGCCGGCCCGACGTTCCGGGCCGTGGACACCACGCACTGGCTCGCCCTCGACGTGAGCGCGGCCGCGCTCGCCGACGCCGGGTTCCCGGACGGCGACGGGCTGGACCGCACCCGCGCCGGCGTGGTGCTGGGCAACTCGCTCACCGGCGAGTTCTCCCGGGCGGCCACGCTGCGGACCCGCTGGCCGTACGTCCGCAGGTCGGTGCTGGCGGCGCTCGCCGGCTCCGCCGTGCCGGCCGACGAGCAGGCCGGCCTGATCGCGGCGATCGAGCGTGCATACAAGGCACCGTTTCCGGAGCCGTCCGACGAGACCCTCTCCGGCGCGCTGGCCAACACGATCGCCGGCCGGGTGTGCAACCACTTCGACTTCCACGGCTTCGGATACACGGTGGACGGTGCCTGCGCCTCGTCGCTGCTGGCGGTCTCCACGGCCGCCACGGCGCTGGCCGACGGCCGGCTGGAGGTGGCGCTGGCCGGCGGCGTCGACCTCAGCCTGGACCCGTTCGAGCTGGTCGGTTTCGCCCGGGTGGGCGCGCTGGCGCGCGGCGGGATGCGGGTGTACGACCGGCGCCCCACCGGCTTCCTGCCCGGCGAGGGCTGCGGCGTGCTGGTGCTGTGCCGGGAGTCGTTCGCGCGCGACCGCGGGCTGCGCACGTACGGCCACCTGCTGGGCTGGGGGATGTCGTCGGACGGCAGCGGCGGCCTGACCCGCCCGGAGTCGGCCGGCCAGGGCCTGGCGTTGCGCCGGGCGTACGAGCACGCCCGGCTGGACTGCGCGACGGTGAGCCTGATCGAGGGGCACGGCACCGGCACCGCCGTCGGTGACCAGGCCGAGCTGGAGGCGCTGCGGGAGCTGCGCCGCGGCGCCGGCCGAGCGGCGGCGCTGGGCAGCATCAAGGCCAACATCGGACACACCAAGGCGGCCGCCGGGGTGGCCGGCCTGCTCAAGGCGGTGCTGGCGGTCCACCACGGCGTGCTGCCGCCGACCACCGGGTGTGCGGAGCCCCATCCGCTGCTGACCGCTCCCGGCGCCGGCCTGGAGATCCTCGACGAGGCGCGGCCGTGGCCCGCCGGCCGGCGGCACGCCGCGGTCAGCGCGATGGGCTTCGGCGGCATCAACGTGCACGTGGTGGTCGGCGGCACCGCGTCCGCCCGGCGCCGCCGGCTGGCTCCGGCCCACCAGCGGCTCGCCGCCCCGCACCCGAGCCACGAGGTGGTGGTGTGCGCCGCCGCCGACCGGGCGGAGCTGGCCGCGAAGCTGACCCGCATCGCCGAGGTGAGCGGCACGCTGACCCGCGGCGAGCTGGGTGATCTGGCGGCGACCCTGGCGGGCACCACGGTGGATGCGCCGTACCGGTTCGCCGCCGCGGTAGCCGGTCCGGACGAGCTGGCGGCCGCCGTCCGGCAGGCCCGTGACCACCTGGCCGCCGGCGGCACCACGCTGGTCGATCCGCCGCGCCGGGTGTTCCTGGGCGGCCCGGACCGGCTCCGGGTCGCGGTGCTGTTCCCCGGACAGGCGGCGCCCTGCTACTCCGGGCCCGGCGCGCTCGGGCAGCTCCTGGCCGCGCTGCCACCCGGATACGACGAGAAGCTCCCGCTTCCCGACGATCCCCACACCACCGTCGGCACCGACGCTGCCCAGCCGGCCATCGTCCGCGGCATCCTCGCCGGGCTGCGCTGGCTCGCCGCGATCGGCGCCGACGCGGACCAGGCGGCCGGGCACAGCCTCGGCGAGATCGGCGCCCTGGTCTGGGCCGGGGCGCTGCGCGAGGCGGACGCGTACCTGCTGGCCCGCGCCCGGGGCGCGGCCATGGCCGAGGCCGACCCCGGCCGGGCCGGCATGGCGAACCTCCAGACCGATCCGGACACCGCGGCCGGCCTGTTGCGGGGCACCGACGTGGTGATCGCGGCGGACAACGGCGAGCGCCGGACCGTGGTGTCCGGCGGCCGCGCCGAGGTGGGCCGGGTCATCGACGCGGCGGCCCGCGCGGGCATCGGCGCGACCTGGCTGCCGGTCGCGCACGCCTTCCACTCCCCTGCCATGGAACCGGCCGCGCCCCGGCTCAAGGCCGCCGCCGCGGCGCTCGGCTGGCGCCCGGTACGCCGGCCGGTGGCCTCCACCGTCACCGGCGACTGGCTGGCCGGCGAGGACCTGGTGGAACTGCTGGTCCGGCAGCTCACCACGCCGGTGCGCTTCGCGCAGGCGCTGGGCCGGCTCTCCGCCGACCTGTTCGTCGAGGTCGGACCGGGCCGGATGATGGCCGGCCTGGCCGGGCCGACGACGGTCTCCCTGGACGCGGGGTCGCCGTCGGCCGAGGGTGCCGCCTCGGTCACCGCGGCGCTGTTCGCCGCGGGCCGGTGCGGCACGCTCACGCCCTGGTTCGCGGGCCGGTTCACCAGGCCGTACGCCCTCGACCGGGACCGTCTGCTGCTGACCAACCCGTGCGAGGCCGTGCCGGGCGCGCCGTCCGGACCCGAGCCGGCTGCGGGCCGGCCGGCCGGCCCGGATGCGGACGACGGGGATCCCCTGAGCGTCGCCGTCGCGTGCGTCGCGGAGGCGCTGGAACTGGACGCCGACACCATCGCGCCGGACGCCCGCCTGCTGGCGGAGCTGCACCTCAGCTCGCTGCGGGTGACCCAGATCGCCACCGCCGTGGCCGCGCGCCTGGGCCGGGCCATGCCTGCCGCGCCGCTTTCGCTGAGCACGGCGACGGTCCGCGAGCTGGCCGAGACCGTCGCCGGCCTGCCCGCCGCGGACCAGCGGGACGCTCCCCCTGCCGGGGTGGCCGGTTGGGTACGGGCGTTCGCGCCGCTGCTCGTTCCGCAACCACCACCCGAGGCCGCTCCGGTCGCCCGTGCCTTCACCCTGGTCGGCGATCTCACCGGTCATCCGCTCGCCGACGAGATCCGCGCCGCCTTCGGCCGTTCCGGCGACGAGACCCCGGCCGGCGACGCAACCCCGGCCTACGTGCTCGCCTTGCCGCCGTGGCCGGCGCAGGCCTCGCCGGCGGACGTGGTGACCGCCCTGCGGTCGGCGCACCGGGACCGCGCCCCGCTCGTGGTCGTGCACCACGGCGGCGTCGGCGCCGCCGTCGGTCGCAGCCTGGCCGCCGAGGAGCCGCGGATTCCCGTCCTGGTGGTCGAGGCTCCCGCGGACCCGGCCGGCGTGGCCCGGGCCGCCGCCGAGGCACGCCGCGAGCCGGCGCCGTACGCGGAGGTGGTCCTCACCGGCGACGGCCGCCGCGCGGTGCCGGCGATGGCGCCGGTGCCGCTCGGCCCGGCCGATCCCGGGAGGATCCCGCTGGGTCCCGGCGAGGTCTGCGTGGTCACCGGGGGCGCCAAGGGCATCGGCGCGGAATGCGCGGTCGCGCTGGCCGAGCTGACCGGCGCACGGATGGTGCTGCTGGGCCGGACGCCGGGCACCGACCCCGCGGTGCGTGCCACCCTCTCCCGGCTGCCGGACGCGGTCTACCACGCCGTCGACATCACCGACGGTGTCGCGGTGGCCGCGGCGCTCGACGACGTGCGCCGGCGGCACGGCCGGGTCCGGGCGCTGCTGCACGCCGCCGGGCAGAACGTGCCGGTGCTCATCCCGGACCTCGACGTCACGGCGATGCACACGGCCGCCGCGGCGAAGACGGACGGGTTCGACCGGGTACTGGCCGCCCTCGACCTCGGCGAGCTGCGGTTCGCGGTCACCTTCGGCTCGGTGATCGCGCGTACCGGGCTGGCCGGCGAGGCGCACTACGCCGTGGCCAACGAGTGGCTGGCCCGGCGCTGCATCCATCTTGCCGCCGAACACCCCGGCGTCCGGTGGCTCAACATCGAATGGTCGGCGTGGTCGGGCGCCGGCATGGGTGTACGCCTGGGCGTCCTCGACGGTCTGATCCGGCGCGGCCTCGACCCGATCCCGGTCGACGCCGGAGTGGCCACCCTGCTGCGCCTGCTCTCCACGCCGGACCTGCCGCCGACCGTGCTGGTGACCGGCCGCCTGCCCTCCGGGCCGGTGCTGCGCTGGCACGGCGGCGAGGGGGTGACCGGGCGATTCCCGGAGACGCCGCTCGTCCACACGCCGGCCACCGAGCTGGTCGCGGCCGCCGACGTGTCCACCGGCACCGACCCCTACCTGAGCGACCATCGCATCGACGGTGCGGCCGTGCTGCCCGCCGTGATGGGCCTGGAGGCGATGGCCCAGTGCGCCGGGGTGCTGATCGGCGACACCGGGCCGGCGCAGTTCACCGGCGTCCGACTCAGCCACCCGGTCACCGTTCCCGACCGGGACCGCCGGACGCTGCGGGTAGCCGCCCTGACCCGCGACGACGGCGCGGTCGACGTGGTGGTCCGCAGCGACGAGACCGGCTTCGCCACCGATCACTTCACCGCCCGCTACGGCGGCCCGGTCACCGCACCGGTCCCGGCGGCCGCCGCGCTGCCCGGCTCCGAGATGCCGGCCGCGCATCTGTACGGGCCGCTGTTCTTCCACGGCCCCCGGTTCCGGCGCGTACGGGGCTACCGGGCGATCGGTGCGTACCGCTGCGTCGGCGTCGTCGACGCCGGCTCGCGCGAACCGTGGTTCTCGGCGTTCCTGGACCAGCGCCTGCGCCTGGGCGACGCGGGGGCGCGCGACGCGTTCCTGCACCTGCTGCAGGCCTGCGTGCCGGACCGGCTGGTGCTCCCGGTGGGTGTGGACCGCATCCACATGCATCGCCCGCCGGCCGGCCGGCTCATCGTCGCCGCCTGCCAGCGGTCGGAGGACGCGAGCGGGTTCGTCTTCGACCTGACGGTGACCGACCCGGCGGGCACGCCCGTGGAGGACTGGACCGGCCTGCGGCTGCGGGCCGTGCGGGCACTGGACCTCCACCGGTGGCCGCTGGAAGTGGCCGGGGCGTATCTCACCCGGTCGCTGGCCCGCCGACCGTCGGCACCGCCGGTGGACCTGGTCACCGCCCGGGCCGACCGGTCCGATCCGGCGCACACGGCCGCGGTGGCGAGCTGGCTGACGGGCACGCCGGTCACGCACGCCGACGACGGACGCCTGGTGACCGCCGGGGCGGGTGGCGTGTCGGCCAGCCACCTCGGCGATCGCCTGCTGGTGGCCGCCGGGCCCGGCCGGATCGGTGTCGACTGGGCCTGGATGGGCGAGGTGGCGCCGCCGCTGTCCTCGGCGGACACGGCGGTCGCCGCCGAGGCCGCCCAGGTGGCCACGGAGAGCGCCGCCACCGCCGCTTTCCGGATCTGGACCTGTCGGGAGGTGCTGGGCAAGCTCGGGGAGCCGCCGTCCGCGCCGCTGACCGTGGCCGAGACCCGGGACGGCTGGACGACCTTCCGGTCCGGGGACGTGGGCCTGCACAGCATCGTGCTGGCCGGCACGGCGAGCCCGGTGGCGATCTGCGTCGGGGTGGGGTGACGCCGATGGCCGGCCACTTCGTCCACCGCCACCTGGTGACCTTCGACGAGACCAACCTGGTGGGCAACGTCTACTTCGCACATTACGTACGCTGGCAGGGCCACTGCCGCGAGCGGTTCCTGCTCGACCGTGCGCCGGGGGTGATCGCCCAGCTCTCCGGCGACCTGGTGCTGGTCACCGTGGACTGCGCGGTCGAGTTCTACGCGGAGGGCTTCGCCGGCGACCAGATCGAGATCCGGATGGGGCTGGACCGGATGACCGGCAACCGGGCTGCCATGACGTTCGACTACGTACGCTGCCGTGACGGCCGCGAGGAGCTGCTGGCCCGCGGCCGGCAGACCGTGGCGTGCATGCGGCGCGCCGCGCACGGGCTGGAGCCGATGCCGATCCCCGACGAGCTCCGCGCGGCCCTGGTCCCGTTCGATCCGGCCGGCACCCCGGCCGGCCGGTGATCGGAGAACGTCACGATGATGGGGATCATCGGCGCCGGCCGGATGGGTACGGCGCTGGCGCGCGTGCTGGCCGCCGCCGGCGTGCCGACCGCCCTGTGCACCGCTCGGTGCGACCGCCCGGCGGCCGACCCGCCGCCGGACTGCACGCCCGCCACCCTGGACGACGTGCTGTGGCACACCGATCCGGTCCTGCTCGCGCTGCCGTTCCCGGTGGCCGTGGGGCTGGTCTCGGGACCGGCGGGCCGCTGCGGTGACGGCCGCATCCTGATCGACGCCACGAACCCGGGCTTCTGCCGGGACCGGGTGGTGCCGCCCGGGCTGTCCGGCGGCGAGCTCATCGCGTCCGCGGCCACCGGCTGGCGTACGGTCAAGGCCTTCAACACGGTACCGGCCGAGCATCTGGCCGCCACCCGGATCGGCGGCGGCACGGTGACCCTGCCGGTGGCGGGGCCGGCGGACGCCAAGCCGCCGGTCTTCGACCTGGCCGGGCGGCTGGGGTTCGAGCCGGTGGACGTCGGCGGCATCGAGAGCAGCCGGGAGATGGAGGCGCTGGCCGTGCTCATGGCGCGGGTCAGCGCGGCGTATGACCTGCACGGGCGGATCGGCATCCGGATCGCCGAGCTGGACCGCTCCCCGGTCGGCCGGGGCGCGGACGTGGCCGGGTGATCAGAGGATGGGTACGGCGGACGCGTCGACCGGGCGCCGCTCGGTCACCCCGAGGTCGGCGGCCAGCCGGTGCACCAGGCGGAGCTTGCCGTACAGCGGGCCGGCCAGATCATGCCGGACGAAGAGCAGCGACTTCTCGGCCAGGCGCATCAGCATCCACCGGCCGTCCACCGGGCCGTACGGCGACGCCGCCCAGACGGCCTCGGCCTGCTCGGCACGGAACGACAGCGGCAGGGCACCCAGCCGCAGGAAGCACCACCGCTCCTGCCCGTCCAGGCAGTGCAGGCTGCGCAGCAGCGCGGCCTGCAGCGACCGGTGATGCACCGGCTGTCCCCGGCGCGGCGGCTTCAGCTCCCGCAGCGGATCGTCCAGCCGCCGGACCAACTCGTCCAGCGTCTCGGTGGCCAGGCACTCCGCGGCGAGCTCCACCGCCAGCGGCAGGTCGTCGAGCCGTGCACACAGGTCGGCGACCGTCCGCAGATCGTCCGCGCCGAGCCGGAGGCCCGGGCTCACCTGGGCGGCCCGGCGCGCGAAGAGCTGGACGGCCGGCGGCTCGGCACCCCAGCGCGCCTCGTCGCCGACGGTCACGGCCAGGGGCCGCAGCCGCCAGACGGTCTCGTACGGCACGCCCAGCGGCTCCCGCGAGGTGACCACGACGGACACGTTCGGGCAGGCGCGCACCACCTCGTCCACCACCTCGACGCAGGCGTCGATCACGTGCTCGACGTCGTCGAGGACGATCAGCATCTGCTGGTCGCCGAGCAGCCGGGACGGCGGGGTCCCCGGCTCGGCGCCGAGGAGCTCGCTGAGGTGAGCGTCGAGTTGCGCCGGGGTGGTGAGCTCCGCGCAGTCCAGCACGGCGACGCCACCCAGGAGGTTGTCCCGCAGGCAGGCCGCCGCCCGCAGGGCCAGCATCGACTTGCCGCACCCCGGCGGTCCCGTGACCGTCAGCAGCCGCTGCTCGGCCAGCAGGGACATCACGGCGTCCAGATCCCGCTCCCGGTAGATCAGCGGACCCAGGCCGGGTCCCCGGCCGTGCCAGGGTGGCCGGACCTGCTCGGCCGACGGGCCCGGGCCGCCGGGCCGGCCGTGCGCCATGTCGTCGCCGGCGAGCACCGCGCGGTACGCGTCGGAAAGTTGCGAGCCGGGTTGGACGCCGAGTTCCGCCTTGAGCATCACCCGGATGTCGTCGAAGTGCCGGACCGCGGCGGCGCGGCGGCCTGTCTGCTCCAGCGCCACGATGTACAGCGCCTGGGCCACCTCGTTCATCGGCTCGGTGATCGCCAGCCGACGCGCCGCCGGCAGCACCGCCACGGCCTGCTTGAGGTCGAGACCGGCCCGTACGTAGTCCAGCGCGGCCTCGGACCACCGCCGGCGCAGCAGATCAAGGATCTCCGGGGAGTTCAGCAGTGCGGAGAGCTCGGCCAGCTCCGGATCCCGCCACAGGCGCATCGCCTCGCCGAGCAGCTCGAAGGCCCGTTGCGGCTCGTCGGCGCAGAGGAACTGCTTCGCCTGCCGGTAGAGCAGCTCGAAGCGCGTGACGTCGACGAGCTCGCGGCTGGTGACGAGCCGGTAGCCGCCGGGACCGGAGCTGATGATGTTGGTGCGGCCCCGGGGCGGCAGATCGGGTTCGAGCAGGCGACGCAGCCGGGCGACGTAGGTGTGCACCAACTGCCGGGCGCTGACCGGCTGCGCCGGCCCCCAGACCATGCCGAGCATGCAGTCGATGGAGACGGCGTGGCCGACGTGCAGGGCCAGCGAAGCCAGCACCGCCCGTTGTTTGGCCGGACCGAGATCGACCGGCACCGGACCGCGGTGCACCTGCATCGAACCTAGCGCCGAAATACGCAGAATCGCCCTGGAGTCGGACATCGACTGCTCCCCCGTCGAGGTCGTCACCGGCGACGGTCATCGAGCACCGCCCCGCCGGTCCGCATTGAGAGTGTGCCCTTCCGCCATCGATCGGTTCGAGTGGCCGATCATCCAAATCGTCCGTCCACTTCGGTGCGGGCCGTCGGATCACCCCGCCGCGCCGGGCGGCCTGGCCAGCGGCAGCAGGGCCGTGACCGGCGGATCCGTCGGCGCCGGCCAGCGCAGCGCGGTCCGTGCCGTCGCTGGTGGTGGATGCGCGCAGACCGACAGGGCGGCCCGGCCGAGGCGCAGGCTGCCGGGCACGTCGTCCACCAGGGCGTCGACGACCTGCGCGCCCGCCGGGATCACCAGGCAGAACGCGGCGTACTCGCCGCAGGGCGGCGGCACTCCCACGGGAATCCACGGCGAACCGGTGGACGGGGTCCAGCTTCCCCGGTGCACGCGCAGACTGCCGGCCGGCACCAGGCAGACGCAGACCAGCGAGCCGGGATCCGGCGCCCGGGACAGGGTCACCACCGGAGCGCCGTCGGCCGCGGGCGGGCGCGACCGCGACCACCAGCGCGCCCCGGCCGCCCGGACATCGCCGAGCGCGCGGGCCTGGGTGCGGAAACGCGACGGCGGCGTGCCGGTCAGCAGCGCGAACTGGGCGGAGAAGGTGCCCGGGCTGGTGTAGCCCACCATGGCACCCACCTGCCGGACGGGAAGGTTCGAGTGCAGCAGCAACCGCCGGGCCTCGGCCATGCGCAGCACCGCCAGGAACCGGGCCGGCGTCATCGCGGTGACCTCGCGGAACATCTGGTGGAAGTAGAAGGGGCTGAACGCGGCCACGCCGGCCAGCGCTCGCAAGGGCTGCGGATGCGCGAGCCGCCTCCGCATGACGCCGATCGCCCGGGTGACCGCTTCGAGGTGGGCCGCCCGCGTGTCATTGCTTGCTGCCTCCGTCGCCGTGGACACGATCCCCCTTCGCGTCGGGCCGCCGAGACATCGGAGTCTGTACCCATCACCTTGACGGATCCTTGACGGCGCGGAGCACCAGGTCTTCCAGCTTGGGGTCTTGCGTCGCCCGACCTTGCCGCGCCTGTCGGCACGCCGTTGAATCGCACCGAGACAGCTCGGCACCTCGCAGTCCGCCGGAGGCCCGCATGGCGCCCACCGTCCCCTGGCCCATCCTGGTCGCCCGCCTGAGCATGTGGGCCCTGGCCTGCGCCGGCCTCCTGGTCACCCTCTCCCGGTGGGCCGTCGGCCGGGCGCTGCGCCGGCCGGCGCCGGGTGCTCCCGGACGGTCGGTCGTGCCCACGCTCGTGCGGCTCGGGCCCACCTTCGTCAAGAGCGGCCAGTTGCTGAGCACCCGGTCCGACCTGCTGTCCCCGGCGTCCTGCGCGGCGCTGGCCCAGCTCACCGACCGGATGGCGGCCATGCCCGCCGGGGACGTCCGCCGGGCCCTGGCGAAGGCGTACCCCGACGGCCGGCCGTGGCCGTTCGCCGAGTTCGACTACACGGCCGTGGCGAGCGGCAGCATCGCCGGGGTGTACCGCGCGCGCCTGCACGACGGGCAGGCGGTCGCGGTCAAGGTGCGGCGCCCCGGCCTGGATCGTCAGATGGTGGCCGACTTCCGGCTGCTCGGGCTGGTCGCCAGGATGGGCGAACGGATGCCGGGCCTGCGCGGCCTGCCCGCCCAGCGCATGATCGACCAGGTGGGTCCCGCCGTGCTCAACCAGCTCGACCTGGCGCGCGAGGCCGTCATGCTGGAACGGCTGCGGCTCAACCTCGGCGCCATGGTACGGATACCGGCCACCGTCCCCGACGCGGCCGGCGAGGGCGTGCTGGTGATGGAGTTCCTCGACGGGCTGGAACGGTTCGGCCCGGCCTCCTTCACCCGCGACCAGCGATCCACGATCGTGAAACAGATCCTGCGCGCGGTGTTCCAGATGCTGTTCATCGACGGCCTGGTGCACTGCGACATGCATCCCGGCAACCTCTACCTGCGCACGAGCGGCGAGGTGGTGCTGCTGGACGCCGGCTTCGTGGTCGAGCTGAGCCCCAGGGTGCGCAAGCTGTTCGCCCAGTTCTTCCTCAACCTGGCCCTGGGCCGGCCCGACGAGTGCGTGGAGATCGTGTTGCGCAGCGCCAGCGCGCTGCCGGCCGGCGCGGACCTGTACGGCTTCCGGCGCGACCTGAGCCAGCTCGTCCGGGAGAACCACGGCAAACGCGCCGGTCAGTTCCGGCTCGGACCGTTCGCCGCCCGGCTGTTCGACCTGCAGCGCCGGAACCGGATCTCGGCCGACCCGGAGTTCGTGTTTCCGCTGCTGTCGCTCCTCGTCCTGGAAGGCATGATCAACGACTTCGACGTCCAGGTGGACTTTCAAGCCCAGTCGATTCCCGCGCTCTTCGAGGCGCTGCGGAGCTAGCCGCCACCGCCAGGCGGAGAGGAGAGGTCATGGAGCTGACATCGACCGCGGGCCGGCCGGTCACCGAACGCACCGCGGACATGTGGAGTCAAGCCGTCCTACGGTCCATCGGCACCATGCGCGAGCATCTAGGCGACGACCTCTCGCTACGGACGCTCGCCCAGGCGGCCTGGCTCAGCCCGTTCCACTTCCACCGGGTCTTCCATCGGCTGACCGACTCCACCCCGGCCCGGTTCCTCGCGGCGTGGCGGATCGCCGAGGCCAAACGCCTGCTGGCCTACAGCGACGACAGCGTCACCGACGTCTGCATGCACGTCGGCTACGCCAGCCTGGGCACCTTCACGTCCCAGTTCACCCGCGTGGTGGGCGTCCCGCCGGGACGTTTCCGCCGGCTGGTGCAGGCCTACGCGGACGTGCCGTTCCACGACATCGTGGAGCGGCTCGGTGCGGCGCTCGCGCCGCCGGAGCACCCCGAGGTGACGGTGTCCGTCGACGGGGGCCCGGGCGATGGGGCCCTGGCCGTGATCGGACTCTTCGACGGCGCCATCCCGCAGCGCCGCCCGGCCGGCTGCGCCGTGGTCCGGACCCCCGGAACGGCCGGGCTCGTCATTCCGCCGGACACGGCGTGCCAGCCGCTCGCGATGTGCTTCGAGCGCTCGGTGACGGTTCGCGAGGCGGTGGCCGCCACCGACCTCGACCGCTGCTACGTCGCCGCCGCACCCGGCCCGATCCTCCTTGACGACGCCACCTCGCCCGTCACCGTGGAACTGCCGCTGCGCCGACGCCGCCCGACCGACCCGCCGATCCTACTGGCGCTGCCGCTGCTGATGGCGGTCGCCGGCGCGGATCTCGTGGACACCTCGCTCGCCGCCGCCGACTGCTGAAGACCGGCAGGCCCGTCAGCCGATCTCGATGCGCCGGTAGTGCTCGGCGAAGCGGTACCCGGGGGTGCGCCCGGCCTGGCGCATCCACCCGAACACCCACTCGGGCGGTTCTCCGCCGGTCTGGCTCCGATGCTGCCGCAGGGCCTCGCCCTTGCGGTCCACGTACGGTGTCGCGTCGACGAAGTGGTTCGGCCGCTCGTAGCCGGGCACCCAGACCTCGCGGACCTTGTGCGGCTTGAGCCCGGCCTCCGCCAGCTCCGGGAAGGCACGGGCGTTGCCCGCGTCCGGGTAGACCGCCGCCAGCGTCGCCTCGCCGACCGCGATGTGGTCGGGATGCGAGGCTTCGATGGGGATGTCGAGCACCCGGCGGGGATAGTGCGTGAGCACCAGGACCGGCCGGTCCCGGCGCATCTGTGCCGTGATCTCCCGGCGCAGCGCGAGGGTCGGCTCCAGGCTGCCGTCCGGCAGGCCCAGAAAGCGCACCGTTCGCACGCCCAGCACGGCCGCCGCGGCGCGCTGCTCGGCCATGCGTACGGAGGCCACACCCTCGACCAGCGGGCCGTCCCCGGGCTCGCCCTGGGCGCCGTCGCTGCAGACCAGGTAGCGCACGTCGGCGCCGCCGTCGGTCAGCGCCGCGACGGTAGCGCCGAAGTGGAACTCCGCATCGTCGGGGTGGGCGGTCACCACCAGCACGCGCGCGCCCGGCTCAAACATCGAAACTCCAGGGCACACCCGGCACCCAGCAGGCGTCGCCGGCCCGCTCCAGCAGACCGGCCAGCCGCGGATCGTCCGGCACCGCGGCGAGCCCGACCGGCACCTCGACGGCCGGCACGCCGGCGGGTGGCAACCGGTCCGCCCACCGCGCGGCGGTTCCCCGGCAGAGCCCGGCGCGGACCTCGGCGTCGGTGGCCGTCACCGGCAGGCCGCAGGCGGCACGCAAGCGGCGGGCGGTGACCGGGTCGGCGGCTCCCACCACGAGGTGACCGGCGGCCGTCTCGATCGGGCCGTCCAGGGGACCCCAGGGGGCCGTGGCGGACGCCGCGAGGACCGCCGCCGCACGGATCAGGGAGCTGCCGACCTGGCAGCCCCGGTGGGTGCGCTCGCGGTGGAGGAGGCCGGCCAGCACCGCCTCCGCCGCCAGCAGGCCGCCGGCCACGTCGACCAGGGTGAGCCGGCTCGGCAGCGGGGCGGCGCCGGGTGGGTGGAGCAGGGCACCGGACCCGGCGTGCGCCTGCACGACGAAGTCGCCGGCGATCGGGCACGGCGGGTCGCTGATGCCGTCCCAGCCGGATGCGTGGGCGTACACCGCGGCGGGGTTCGTCCGGGCGACGGCGGCCGCGTCGAGGCCCAGCGCCTCGGCCCGGCCCGGCCGCCAGTTGTGCAGGAAGACGTCGGCGTCCGCGGCGAGCTCGCCCAGTTCGGCGAGGCCGGCGGCGTTCTTGTAGTCGATCTCGACGATCCGCTTGCCCTCGTTGTACGCCAGGTACGCGGCGCCGTACTCCCCGGCCAACGGCGGGCTGTGCCGGCCGAAATCGCCGCCCGGCGGTTCCACCTTGGTCACCTGTGCGCCGAGCTGACGCAGGAGCCGCCCCGCCAGGGGGCCCTGCAGCCGGGAAGTGACCTCCACGACGCGTAGACCGTGCAGCGGGGCGTCCGGCGACGCCGTACCCGCGCGCCGGGCGACCGTTGCCGCACCGTGCGGTGCGACCGTCCACGGCTCCGTGACACCCGCGAGCGGCGTCAGGCGGACGGGAACGACCGCGACGCCGCAGGCCTCGGCGGCCGCGCGCACCTCGGCCAGCGTGTGCCGGGCGAACGCGGCCGGCAGCTCCGGCGGCACCCGGCACTCGCCGGCCAGATAGCGGTAGACGAACGGCAGCCAGGCGGCGCCGACCACGCCCGCACCGTCGAGCCCGAGCCGCCTCCAGAAGGCCGCCCAGTCGTCGCCGGCCAGCACCTCGATCTCGGCCCACACGCCGTCCGCGGTCCGGAACGGCGGACCGGGCACGCCGGCCGGGCGGTACGGGAACGCGCCGCCACCGGTCGCGATCGCCAGGTGATGCCGGACGAACTGCAGCGCCCCCGCCGGACCCCGCACCGTCACACCCCGCACCGGCAGGCCGCGACGCCGGGCGATCAGGGCGGCCAGCACACCCTGTGCGGCGAGGATGCCGGTGGCAACCGTGGCCACGTCGAGGCCGAGCCGGCGCGGCGCACCGTACTCGCGCCCGTGCACGGTCATCAGGCCGGCCTGCGCCTGGGCCACCGCCTCCGGCTCGGCCGGGCCCGGATCGATGCGCACGCGGACCTCGCTGTCGGCCCAGCCGTCCTGGACGGGCACGGCGAGCAGAGCGAGGTGGTCGGCGACGAGCGCGCCCGCGTCCACCCCGGTCACCGCCGGGCCAGGCGCTGGGTCGGCGCCGCCGCGGCCAGCTCCCGCAGCCGGGGCAGGTCGACCTTGCCGATCTCCGTCCGCGGGATCTCGTCGACCAGGCACAGCTCCTCGGGCAGCTTGAACGGCGCCAGCCGCTCGCTCAACTCGGCGCGCAGCTCGGTCAGCTCGGGATGCCGCCCGGCCGCGGGGCGTACGCAGGCGCACACCGTCTCGCCGACCACCGGGTCGGTACGGCCGAACACGGCCACGTCCGCCACATCCGCGCAGCGCAGCAGCGCCCGCTCCACCTCCACGGGGTCCACCTTGAGACCGCCGCGGTCGATCCGGTGTGCCAGCCGGCCGTGGATGTAGAGGCGGCCCTGCTCGTCCAGCCGGCCCAGGTCGCCGGAGTAGTACCAGGCGTCCTGGGACGGCGCCTCGCCGTAGTACCGCACCGGGAACGCCGCCCGGGAGAAGGCGACCTCGCCGACCTCGCCGAGCGCCAGCGGCTCCCGGTCCGGGCCGACGATCCGGACCGAGCCCGGGTCGGGGCGCCCGACCGAGCCACGGAGCACGTCCTCCGCGTCCTTGGTCGCCACGCCGATGCCCTCGCTGGAGCCGTACATGACCATCAGGTCGACGGAGAGCCGCTCCCAGATCGCGTTCACCAGCTCCGGCGGGAAGGAGCCCGCGGTGCCGACGCTGAACCGCAGCGTGTCGATCTTGTGTACGGCCGGGTCGAGGCGGTCCAGCAGCAGGGAGAAGTGCGCCGGTGCGCCGTTGAGCACGGTGATGCCGTACCGGCCGCACGCCTGCAGGGCATCCTCCGGGGAGAACCGGTCGAGCAGCACCAGCGTGCCACCGGCCAGCAGGCCGGCGAGCGCCATCATCATGCCGAAGCCGTGCGACAGCGGAAGCTGGGCGAGATGCACGTCCTCCGGCCGGAACTCCAGCCAGCCAGCGAGCCCGCGCCAGCGGCCGGCCAGGTTGCCGTGGAAGCCGACGGTCGTCTTCGGGGTGCCGGTCGTGCCGGAGCTGACGAACACGACGGCGGGGTCGTCCGGCGCCGGGCCCGGACCGTGGTCCGGCTCGCCCAGGTCGTCGACCGTCCACCGGACGAACTCGGCCGGGGCGAGATGGCCGGTCACCACGACGAACTGCAGGTCCGGGTGGCGGCGGCGCAGCGCGGAGGGGGTCGCGTACGGATTCATCCGCTCGTCGCCCGGCTCGTAGATCAGCAGGCGGGCATCGGTCCTCGTGACCACCGCGTCCAGCTCCGGGACGGTGAACCGGTGGTCCGTGGCCACGTGCACCGCGCCCCGGCTCCACGCCGCCAGCATCGCCACCAGGTGTTCGCAGCGGTTCCCCACGGAACAGGCCACCCGGTCGCCCGGACCGACGCCCAGCCTCCTGTAGATCGCGGCCAGCCGTCCGGCCGCCTCGACCAGATCGGCGTGGGTCATCCGGTGCCGGGGACAGATCAGGGCCGCCCGGCCCGGCCATCGCTGTGCGGTCGCGGACAGCGCTGCCGACAACGTCGGTGCTGGTTCGGCACTCATGGCCGCTCCCGGAGTTCGTGGACGCTCGTCACCCCAACCTTCTCGGTCACGGCGACGGGTGTCTTCTCGGCGCTTGCGGTTGTCCCGCCGTCGGCCGGCGGGATGTTCTGGTTGAGATGAAAGACGTTGGCCGGGTCGTGGCGGGCCTTCACCGCGCGCAGGCGCGACCAGCTCGCCGGGTCGTACGCCGAGCGCACCCGCTCCGGCCCCTCGTCGCCGAGCTCGTTGACGTAGACCCCGGACGTGCACGGGCGCAGCCCGTCCCACAGGCGGTGCACCCAGTCACGGTGCGCGGGCGCCTCGGCCGGACGCCGCCACACCGCGTCCACCGACACGCTGAAGGCGGCGTCGCGGTGGCCGACCGCGGTCTCCGTCGGCCCGACCCGGGCCACCGCCCCGCCGAGCGGTGAGATCATCACGATGCAGTGCGGCGACGGGACCGCTTCGGCGCGGCCGTCCAGCACCGCGACCGCGCGATCGTCCAGGGCCGGCAGATAGCCGGCGCGGCCGTACACGAAGGAGCCGAAGCGTCCCGCCATGTCGTACAGGCGCTGCAGCGAGGTGTAGCGCATCCGGCCGATCCGGCGCAGCAGCGGCGGACCGAGGTCGCCGAGTGCGGCCAGGTCGCGCTCGGCATCGGCCTCGGCGCCGAGGTGGCACACGGCGACGGCCACCGCCGGCATGCCGTGCAGCTCCGCCGGAACGAACGGCGCGGAAGGCAGCTTCAACAGGTTGCACTGCGCGGACAGGACGTCCGGGGCATCCCGGATGAAGTCGCGGTACCACCGCAGCACCCGCGCGGCCGCCGCCGCGGGATAGAAGGCCGCGCCACCCGTCACCAGAGGACCGACCGGATGCAGCGCGAACTCCAGGGAGGTCGCCACGCCGAAGTTGCCCCCGCCGCCGCGCAGCGCCCAGAACAGCTCCGCCTCCCTCGCACCGTCCACACGCGACGGCTTTCCGTCCGCGGTGACCAGATCCACCGAGCGCAGGTTGTCCGCGGCCAGGCCGTAGCGGCGCATCAGCCAGCCGAAGCCGCCGCCGAGGGTCAGGCCGGCCACGCCGGTGGTGGAGATGCGCCCGCCGGTGGTCGCCAGCCCGTGCTCCTGCGCCCGCCGGTCGAGGTCACCCCAGAGCACCCCGGGCTCCACCACCGCCGTCCGGCGGTCCGGGTCGATCCGGATCCCGCGCATCCCGGACAGGTCCAGCGCGAGACCGCCGTCGCTGACGGCGCAGCCGGTGACGTTGTGGCCGGTGCTGCGGATCGACAGCTCGATGCCCTGGCGTACGGCATAGCGCACCGCGCCGGCAACGTCGCCGGCGTCGGCGCACCGCACGATCACCATCGGCCGGCGGTCCACCGCGCCGTTCCACACCCGGCGCGCGGCGTCGTACCCGTCGTCGCCCGGTCGCAGCAGCAGGCCGCGCACCAGTCCTCGCAGGTCCCGGTACGCGGCCTGGCCGGCGGAGCCCGCCACGGCTCAGTACGTCCGCGTGATGATCGTCCGCAGCTTTCGGCCGCTCGGCGTGCGCAACGCCTCCTCGGACGGCTCGTACAGGAAGTACACGTGGCCGGACGGATCGGTGTAGCGGACGGTCGCGCCGATCTCCGAGTGGACGATTCCCTCGGGTGACTGGATCCCGCGCTCGGCCAGCTCCTTGACCGTCGCCTCGATGTTCGGGGCGTGGAACACCACCGCCTTGCCACCCATCTCGCGCGGGTTCACGGTGCGCGGCGGGCACGGGTGGTCGACGATCTCGTGCTCCTCCCGCACCGTCTCCAGCGAGTGGGTGGTCAGGATGATCCCGCCGGTGTCGTACTTGATCACGCCTTCCTCGTCGGCCGTGGAGGCGCGGCTGCACGGCCCGCCCTCCAGGTCGCGGATCGCCAGGCCCTCGGCGTAGACGTTGACGGCCTCCTCGGCGTCGCGGATGAACAGGAACAGGTAGATCAGCGGCTTGCCGTCCAGGCTGAAGTCCGGTCCGCCGTGCGGGCCCACCAGGCCCGGCTTGCCGTCGGCCTGGTACAGCCTGCGGACCGCCTGGATCCGGTCGCCGCTCGGCCAGGTGAGCGACTCCTCCGACGTCTCGTACAGGGTGAACCAGTGTCCGTCCGGGTCGTAGAAGTCGCTGATTCCGCCGATCTCGTAGTTGTGGGTCTCGGTGAACTCCACGCCGCGTTCCTCCAGCGCGGCGCGCGCGGCATCCAGGTCCTCGACCAGGAACACGATGTCGGTGGAGTGGTCGGGTTCGTTCGGCAGCGTGATGCCGTAGTCGTCCGCCCGGTTCAGCGCCAGGATCACCTCGCCGGTGTCGTACTTGACGGACCGGTCGTCCTCCTCGAGCACGCGCAGGCGCAGGGCACGCTCGAAGAAGTCCCGCGACACGGCCAGGTCACGGACGTAGAGGAAGAGATAGACGACGCGTCGCTCGGCCAGGGTGGCAGCATCGGTCGGCATGGGCAGGGCTCCCTTGCTTCAGCGGCGGGTAGGGGCACGGTGGGTCATGAGCTCCATGACCTTGTCGGCGCTGCCCCAGGTGAGGCTCTCCGCCGACGGCTGGTAGAGGCAGAAGACGTGGCCCGACGGGTCGCGGAAGCGTGCCGTGCCACCGATGTCGCTGAACCCGGCGCCCTGCGAGAACGTCAGGCCGCGCTCGCGCAGGTCCTGCTCGGCGGCGACCACGTCGCCGGTGTAGAACACCATCAGGCAGGCGTTGTAGCGGATCGGCCGCCCGTCGGGACTCTGCGCGCCGCGGTACACGGTCAGGTCGAGCGTTCCGGTCCGGAACCGCGCGGCGTCCTCGGTCACCGTGGCGGGACGCAGCCCGAGCACGTCGCGGTAGAACGGCACCGCGGCGTCCAGATCCGGTACGGCCACGCGCAGTTCCGCGATCTCGGCGTGCAGCCCGGGATCGGCGGTCGCCTCGTCGGTGAACCGGTAGTGATGCCCGTCCGAGTCCGTGAAGTCCCGGCCCGTGCGCTGCCCGTACTCGGCCAGCGGCCGCAACCGGTCGGGCTCGGCGACCCGGCAGACGAGCGTGACGCCGTCCGCGTCCGGACGCTGGAACTTGCGCTCGGCGAACAGGTTGACCGCCAGGATGGTGCCGCCGGCGTCGTACTTCACCAGACCGTGGTGTTCGTGCGGCGGGTGGAACTGGTTCTCGATGACGCGGAAGCCGAACACGTCCTCGTACAGCCGGCGGTGCCGGGGCAACGAGGAGACGTCCAGGAACACAAACATCAGCGGCGAGTCGGCCAGGCCGTCGGTCTTGATGCTCATCGTTGTCCTTCCATGCCGGGCTCCGCTTGTCTCTCCATGCCGGGCACCGCGCGGGCGGGGTCGAAGGCGGGCGCCGGTCCGGTCCGGCACCCGGTGTCCATCGCCTCGGCCAGTCCCGCGCCGGCGGCGATGCCGGGCGGCATGCCGTGACCGCCGAAGCCGGCGATCACCCACTGCCGTTGCGCCCACGGCACGGCGCCGATCACCGGCCGGCCGTCGGCGGTCTGGTCCATCACGCCCGCCCACCGCCGGCGCACCTCGATGCGCGGGAATCCCGGGAAGGCGGCGGGAAGGAAGTTCTCGAGGGCACGTTGCACCGGCAGGTCGAGGCGCTCGTCCGCGTCGTCCGACGCCGACGCCGAGCGGCAGCCGCCGATGACGATCGACCCGTCGCTCGCCTGCCGCCAGTAGACGCTGCCGAAGTCGGTGGCCATGCCCGGGCCGAACAGCGCGGGCAGGGGTGCGGTCGCCAGCACCTGTCCGCGTACCGGCCGGATGAACCGCGCCAGCGTGGGGCAGAAGCGGGTGACCTCGGCGTTGCAGGCGTACACCACCTGACCTGCCTCCACCGTGCCGCGGGTGGTCCGCACGCGCATCCCCGCGCGGCGGCCGGCCACCACGCGCAGGGCCCGGGTCCGGGTGGCGATCCGGACGCCGTACCGCTGGGCCGCGGCGGCCAGTCCGTGCACCAGCCGCGCCGGTTGGATCACGTGACCGTCCGGCATCCACCGGCCACCGGCGAAGTGCGGCGCGATCCGCATCCGGAGCAGGTCCGCACAGGCCGCCCGATCAAGCGCGTGCAGCGGGGTGGCCGTCGCAGGCCGCCTCGCCACCTCGGCCCGGAACTGCTCCCACACCCCCGCCGACGTGGCCAGGGACAGATGGCCGGTACGCCGGTAGCCCGGGTCGAAGCCCTCCTCGCCGATCACCTTGCGGAGCACCGTGTCGTCCTCCATCGCCTGCAGCCCGGCCAGGTGGATCCCGGCGTTGCGGCCGCTCGCCCCCCACGCCAGCCGGCGCGCCTCCAGCAGCAGCACCGAGCCGCCGCGGCGGGCGAGCCAGTAGGCGGCCGACACGCCCATCAGACCGCCGCCGATCACCACGACGTCGGCGGCGGGCGGCAGCGCGTCCGGTGCCGGGAAAGGGTCCGGGTCGGAGGCCGCCAGCCAACTGGTCGGCGGCCCCTCCCCTGGATCGGTCACATCACGCCGTCGGTCGCCCCTGCCACCACAGGCTCGACTTCCTTGTCACCCATCCGTGCCTGCCATTCCGCCATCACCTCGAAGATGTCGGCCGGCGGGGTGTTGAGCACGTCGGCGTAGATCTCGTCGTCCTTGGTCACGACGATGTCGAAGGCGGTCAGCTCGCCGGGGGTGAGCGTGCCCACCCGGGCGCCGGTCTCCTCGTGCACCAGGGCCACCGGACCGGTCGGCGAGTGGAAGTGCGTGCCCACCGGCGGGTAGTGGTTGACCGTCGCCGGCCCGAAGATCAGCGGCTGGTCGGGGTCGGTCAGGACCGGGCCCAGCGGGGTGTGGATCTTCCACGACACGCGCCAGATCGCCGTGGCCGGGAAGTCCGAGCCGTCGGGGCTGTTGGACTTCACGATGCCGTCGTTGGGCCGGTTGAAGTTCTGCTCGACCCGGATCGGTCCGAGGGCGGCCTGGATGATCTCGCCACCGTGCATGAGGATCTTCAGGTACATCTCGTTCTTGCCGTCGCCGTCGAGGTCCATGCGCGGGCTACGGTGCATGAGCACGATGCCGTTCTTCACGCTCATCTGGTAGTCCTTCACCACCCCGTCGATGGTGAGCAGGCAGGAGCAGACGCCCTTGAGCAGTTCCACCCCACCGATCGGCGGGAAGTTGTGGTTGAAGCCGCGTACGGCCTGGGTGAAGGCTTCCTTGGGACCCTCGGTGGCGGTGAGCCCGGAGATCCGGCCGGCCAGCGCGACGTAGTCGGGGTCGCTCTGGGCGTTGATCCGGTCCTGGATGGACTTCCACCGGAAGACCTCGACGACCTTGATGTTGCCGCCGTTACGGCCGCCGCGCAGCACCTCGATGGGATAGTCGCCGGCGAAGCCGTGCTCCCGCAACAGCGACCACTTGGCGCGGACCTGCTCGACGAGCTCGTCGACCTGGCCCGGCTCGGCTTCATAGGTCTCCATCTGGACCAGGGATTCATTGCGGTACACGTTGACGGGCATGGCTGTTCCCTCTCTGCTTGTGCAACGGGAGTTCAACGAAGTCGTCTGTACAAATTGTTTCAGCGGACGGTGCCGGCGCCTTCTCGCGGTTTGCTTTGCTTCGCACCGGAAACCTGCGCCCGCTCCAAGAGGAAGAACGGATGGCCGAACGGGTCCTCGAAACGTGCCAGTGTGCCGGCCGGATCGGCCTGCGCGCCGAGGGGGAACGCCACTCCCCGCTCGGACAACCGGCGGACCATCGTGGCGACATCGTCCACGAGGAACACCGGCGCGATGCCCTGGCCGTGCGCTCGCGTGAACTCGCGCGGGGAGTACGGCCGGCCGAGGTCGTCGAAGACCATGCTCTTCTCGTGCATGTGGTGGGTGGCCAGCAGCACGTCACCACCGTCGTACTTGCCGATCCCCTCGATCTCCTCGTCGCAGTCCTGGTTGCAGCAGTGCACCCGCTCGAGCAGTTCGAGGCCGAGCTGGTCGCGATAGAAGTCGAGGGCGGCGGTCTGGTCGTTCTCGAACATGAACAGATATACCAAGGGATTGCCGGACAGGCCGGTCTGGGCGGGCGTTCCCTCGGCCGGGCCCGCCGCGGGCCCGATGACGTCCTCACCGCCGCGGCCGTGCAACCGCCAGACCTCCTTCACCTTGGGTCCGCTCGGCCAGCCGAGCGCGGTCGGCGACGGCTGGTAGAGCATCAGCCGGTGTCCGCTCGGGTCGTAGAAGTCGGTCACCGAGCCGATCTCGTAGCTGCGCCGCCGCTCGAACTGGATCCCCCGGCCCTCGAGCGCGGTCCGGGTCGCCTCGATGTCCTCGACGAGGAACACCACATCGGATGAGTCGTCGCGGCGGCCGAACAACTGCACGCCGTGGCGGCCCGCGGGACGCAACCACAGGTCGATGCCGCCCGCGCCGATCCGTGCCTCGTTCGGCTCGGCGGGGAGCACGGGCAGGCCCAGCCGGCGGTGGTAGAAGTCCGCGGATTCGGCGACGTTGGACGCGTACATCACCAGGGAGACGAGGGGAGCACCGGTCAGCATTCGCTACCTCCAGGCGTGGAGCCGTCTCCGTCATGCTCGGCCGGTGCCGCCCCTGACGCCTTCTCTCCTGTTGCTCTTTCGGCCACGAAGATCGCCGCCGGTGCGCGGCGGTGGTTGCGCGTCCGGGCGCCACGGCGTACGACTGATGCCATGACCGGGGAAGAGATGCTCGCGTACTGCCTGTCCAAGCCCGGCGCCTGGCAGGACGAGCCGTGGGAGGGCGACGTCGTGGCCAAGGTGGGCGCGAAGGTCTTCGCGTTCCTCGGCGCGGAGATAACCTCCGTCGGCGTCAAGTGCGGCAAGGACCGCGACTCCGCGGACGAGTGGCTGAAGCGCTATCCGGACGACGCCTCGCCGTCGTCCTACATCGGCCGGTACGGCTGGAACTCGCTGCGGATCGGCGGGGCGATCCCGGACGACGAGCTGCGCGAGGCGGTGGACGCCTCGTACGACGCGGTCGTCAAGACCCTGCCCAAGAAGGACCGGCCGACCTAGGGCCGGTATCGAGGTCAGCCAGATCGATGTCACCAAGGACGCGGACCAGACACGGCCACCGAGCGTCCGTATTCCTGCCGGAACACCCGCTCGATGGCCGCCTGATCAGCCCGCAACGGGCCGCACCTCGATGGGCAGTGTCGTGACCGCCGTGACCATCGCCGCGATCAACGAATGGCTGTGACTGACTTCGATACAGGCCCTAGGGCGCGGCGACCGGCGGCGAAATGAGCAAGCTGGGAGTACCCCCTCCACGGCGGCGGCTTGCAGACTTTGGGGACGACCGGCACAAGGAGCATCACGGTGGCGACGCACCCGAGGATCGGATGTCTGCACGCCTCACGCCAGGACGTGGCGGCGCTGCGGCGCTTCTTCGACGAGTCTCTGTGTCTGCGGGTCGTGGCGGAGGGCGCAAAGTCGATCAGCTACGAGGCGCAGGACGTCGTCCTGGTGCTCGACTGGTCCCTCGACCACAGCACCGCCCCCGCGGACGCCGGTCCGCGCGGCGACGTCGTCCTGCTGGTCGACGAGATCGACGCGGTCCAGGCGGCCCTGGAGACCTGCGGCGTGCGCTGCACCGCCGCCGGCGGCTCCGCGAGCATCAGCTTCGCCGTCCCGGACGGCCCGAGGTTCGTGATGCTGAGCCTGTCCGACGAGTGTCTGATGTGGCCGAGCGTCGGATGGCGGGCCGGCCCGTCCGCGGTGGTGTATATCCCACCGCGGTCAGCGCCGTAAGGTCTCGTCCCCGGGCGGGGATTCCGCCTCCTGGTCACCGGATTCCCGGTTCGCGTCGTCACCGGACGCGCGGACCGCCGCCGGCAGGCGCCAACGTCCGTCCGCGCGCGCACGCACCCTCGGACGGCGGAAGAGCAGGCCGAGCACCACGACGACCAGCACGGCGTTGCCGGCGAGCAGCAGCGCGTCCGCCGTGCTCATCCCGCGGCCGTGCTGGTGCGTCGTGGTGGGCGCGGCGCAGCCCGCGGTGAGCAGCACCGCGAGGACGATGAGTCCGCCGGCTCGGACCATGGGTGGTCAGGCGACCGGCGTCGGCTGCGGCTCGGGCCGGACGCTCGCCGGCGACGGCCGGCAGTTGCAGTGCATGCGCCGCGCCTCCGCTTCGCTGGGCCGCAGGTGCAGATAGACGGCGATGACCATCGGGACGAAGACCACGGTGTTGTAGAAGAGGTGCAGCTCCACCCGGGGCACCACCATCTGCAGGATGCTGGTGGGCACCGCCTGGCCGAACAGCGGCCGCCCGGTCTGTGCCTGGAGCAGCAGGAGCAGGTGCTCGACGTGGTGCCACGCCTGAATGCCGAAGGCGAGCAGCCACCACCGGCGCGACGCCGCGGTGAATCCGTCCCGGAGCATCCACAGCCCCGCGACCATGACCAGCGCATAGCCGTAGTGCAGCCACTCCGAGGAGACCAGCCAGGGGAACGGCATGCCCAGCACGCCCCTCGACTGCGGGGGCGTCCAGCCCAGGCCCCAGATCTGGACGGCTTGGACGATGTGCTCGGCCCAGTGCGCCAGCACGATCAGCATGAAGATGTTCAGCGCGGCGCGGTGGTGGTTCTCGTTGAGGGTGCGGGGAGCAAGGAAGCCGCCATGCGCCATGGGAAGCCTCTCCGTCGGTCCTAGCACAAGTGCCACGACGGTAGCGGCGACGCCCGCGGAGAACTTCTCGAGACTTGCTCTTACCGGCCGCGTAGCCGCCACAGAGCGAGCCGTGCCGACCCGGCGGTCCCGCCGGCCGCCGCGATCGTGTACCCGTCCGGGCTGAACGCGAGCGCCTTGACGGAGTTCGTCCGGCCCAGCTTGGCACCCCAGTCGATCGGGCGCCCGGTCTCACGCTCGGCGGGCCTGGCACGGCGCCGGCGGGTCTCAGCGCAGCAGAACGGCGATCAGATCCACGCCCAGCGCCGCCGTCGCCGACAAGTCAAGCTGGTGGCTGACGTAACGACCGCGCCGGGTCGTCACCGTGAGGCCGGCCTTCTTGAGGACGGCCAGGTGCCGGGATACCTCCGGGGCGCTGAGCTGCCACGCCTCGGCGAGCTCGCCCGTGGTCCGCGGCCCGCGCGCCAGCGTCCGGCACAGCCGCAGCCGTACGGGATGGGCGAAGGCATCGATCCGCCGCCGCACCACGTCGAGCGGCACCGACTCGTCGGCCGCGGTGGGGTACTGCACGACCGGGCGGGAGCCGGGCGCATACACGGATACCAGATGGGGCCGTCCGAACGCGGTGGGGATGAAGGTCATCCCGTCCTCCGCGGTGGTCCAACTGTCCTGCAGCTTGTCGAGCACGATCCGGGAGCCGGCCAGGGTCATGGCCGGGGACATCGCCGCCAACGCCGCGCCCAGGCCCTGCCGCTCGTGCAGGTCGGCCATGCGCCGGGCGTCGGCCGCGAGGTCGAACGCCACGCGCCGCCAGGCCTCGCCGAAGAACTCCTCGACACAATCCTCCAGCAGGCGCCGCACGCGGGCACGGACCGGGCCTGGATCGTCGAGCAGCCGTTCGGCGAAGGCGGCCTGGGCCGGCCCGCGGGCCCGCGCGAGGTCCTTGAGCCGGTCGGGCTCGCCGCGCCGGAACGACAGCCGTGAGCACCCGCAGGTGGTGACGAGCGCGGCGGCCACGTACGTCTCGTCGCTGAGCGCGTCGACGTCGTCCAGTTCCTCGGCGAGGGTCGCCCGCGGGCTGCCCGGCACCAGGAAGTCGGCGCGTGACGAATGCCACAGGAATTCCGCCTCCAGCAGCCGATCGGTGAACGACGGTTTGCAGGCCGCCATGACGCCGGCGGCCCACGGCTGCAGCGCGGGATGGTGGGCCGGCGCGGCGAGGACGTGCAGCATCGCGCCCAGTTCGGCCAGCGGGGAGGCGGCGACGGCGAGGCGCTCCGCCGGCATGCCGGTGATGTCGATGGTCAGGGCCACGGCCCCATTGTGACGCCGGTCCGCGCGGGCCCCCGCGACAGTTGACGGGAACCGTCAATCGACGAGCCGGCCACGGGTCGCGCGGTGGACTGTCGGCGGCATGTTCTCGCATCGCTACGCGATCGCCCTGGCGGTCGACGCCCTCGGCTCCGGCCTCCTGCGCCCTTTTCTCCTGCTGTACGGCCTCAGCGTCCTGCACCTGAGCGTGACCTCCGCGGGCCTGGCGCTGAGCGCCGGACTGCTCGCCGGGCTCGCCGGCATCCCGCTGCTCGGACGCTGGATCGACGCGGGCGGGCGCCGGGCGCCGATGGCGGCGACGATGTTCGTCCGCGCCGCGGGCATCGCGGTGCTGCTCGCCGGGCAGGGAATGCCGGGCTACCTCGCGGCGGCGCTGCTGCTCGGCGCGGGCGGCCAGGCGCTGCCGGCGGCGCAGGCGGCGCTGGTCGCGGCGCTCACCGACGGGCCGGCGGACCGGGCGCTCGCGCTCGCCCGGACGATCCGCAACGCCGGCCTCGGCGTGGGCGCGCTGGTGGCGGGTCTGGCCGTGACCGGCGGTACGGACGTGCTCCGCCTGCTCGCCGTGATCAACGGCGCCGGCTACCTCCTGGCGGGCGCACTCATCCTGTCCCTGCCACGCCCCGCGGTGACCCGGGTGGCGGTGCCGGACGGCGGCGGCGCCGGGCTCGGGCCGCTGGCGTGGGCGAACCTGCCGTACGCCCTCTGCTTCGGCGTGCTGGAGGTGGCGCTGCCGGCACTGCTCGTCACCCATCTGGACGCCGCGCCGGGCTGGTCCGCGGCGTTGTTCGCGGGCAACACGGTGCTCGTCGTCGCCCTCCAGGTATTCCTGGTCGTCCGGCTGCACCGCCTCCTCCGCCGGACCGTCCTGGCCGCCGCGGGCGTGGTGCTCGCCGCGTCGTACCTCGGGTTCTGGGCGGCGGGACCGGTCGGACCGGCGGCGGTCGCCCTGGTCGCGGTCCCCTACACCCTCGGCGAGATCCTGTACGCCGGCAGCGGCACCGCCCTCGTCGCCGCGGCCGCCCCACCCGCGACCCTCGGGCGCGCGCTGGCCCGCTGGCAGCTCTCCACGGGGATCGGCAACGCGGCCGCTCCCGCCGTACTGACCACCCTGCTGTCCGTCGGTCCGGGGCTGCTCTGGGGGCTACTGGCCGGATCGACGCTGGCGGCGGCAGCAGCGGTCCGGCGGTGGGCGCCCGCGGTGTAACTCTCGCGAAAAACCCTTTCGATTGCCGGCCGGTTGCCGATGGGTTGCGCCGCCATGGTGACCGGCCTCCGCGCCGCGCCGCCTCCCCGATCGAAAAGGTACGCATGACTGACACTGCCCGGCCCCGCGCGTCCCGTCGGGAAGGACGCCGCGAGGCGGCCACCGCCAAGCGGCTGGCCGCCGCCGCACTGCTTCCGTTGATCTCGCTGCCGGTGCTGGTGAGCCAGCCGGCGCAGGCCGCCTCCTCGACGCCGCCGGGATACTCGCTGACGGCGACGGTGGCGCCGCCGGCCATGTCGGTCCGGGACTGCCGCACCGACGCGTCCTGCGTCTTCGCGCCGGATCCCTCGGGCAGCGACGACTACGCCGCGCTGAAGGCCGCGGTGGACCGGGCCGCCAAACTGGCGGTCCCGGCCGTGCTGGACGCCGGCGGGGCCGTGCTCACGCCGGCCCGGCCCGCGACGGTGCTGCTCTCGTCCGGCACCTACCGGCTGAGCCGCGGCCTGCAGTTGCCGCCCAACGTGAACCTGCGCGGCCGGGGCATCAAGGACACCACGGTCTCGATGATCACGGCGAACTGGCAGAACTTCAACTACGGCTACCTGATCAGCTGGGACTTCCACACCCGCCAGGCCGGCAGCAGCAACCTGGTCTCGGACCTCACCGTGAACGGCAACTGCCGCGAGGGCGCCGGCGCCCCGAGCCGCCGGGACCTGCCGGGCCGGCCGGGCGCGTTCTGCGACTTCCGCGGGCCGAAGGGCGACCTGGCCAGCACGAACGCCGGTGGCGGCATCGCCGTCGGAGACCGGTGGACGGTCCGTCAGGTGCGCTTCACCAACCTGGAGTACTTCAAGGTCTGGGTCGGCGACGGCGTGAAGGACGTCCGGATCGTCGACAACCGCTTCGACAACTGGGGCGGCGCCGAGTCCGGCGACGAGGACAACGTGGGCGGCGGCAGCCGCAACGACAACGTCGTCGTCGAGTACAACCAGTTCGACAAGACCATCCACGGCAACAGCTTCGACTTCACCAACGCCATCCGCACCACGGTGCGCCGCAACACCGTCGTCTCCGACGGCGCGGTGGCCACGGCCCGCGGCGAGCGGTGGAGCTCCGGCAACATGTACCTGGAGGGCCTGGTGCAGGCCACCGTCGCGGACAACGTGCTGCACGGCGCCCAGATCAGCCTGAAGACCAACGGCGGCTACGCGCACAGCGGCGAGAACAAGGACATCACCAACCCGCGGGACTCGGTGGTGTCCGGCAACCGGATCAGCTACCCCGGGGAGGCGGGCATCGTCGTCGTGTACGACGACTACCGCGACGCCGACGAGACGGCCGGCACCGTCGGAGGCTGGAACGACAAGAGCACGGTGGACACCGATCACATCGTGCGCCCCGGCGGCAACAACGTCATCCGCGACAATGTGGTCCAGTACGCGGGCCGCTCCGGCATCCTGGTGCTCGGCAGCCACGGGCACGCCAAGGACGCGCCGGACACCATCACCGGCAACCTGGTGCGCAACTCCGGTTGGGGCGGCTCCACGGGCTACGACACCGGCGCCGGATTCTTCGACACCGCCGGCATCGGCCTGTCGATCGGCGACGGCGACCGGATCTACGGCAACACCATCGCCGACCGCCCCGCGAAGCGGACCACTTGGTACGGCATCCACCTGGGCGCCCGCCGCGCGCCCACGGCGCCGACGAACACGGTGCTCACCGGCCCGGCCGGCGAGACCAACACGGCCACCCGGGTGATCGCCTCCACCTACCACCGCGTGGGCCAGGCCCCGGAGGCCCCGAACAACCTCATGGCGGACGGACGGACGCTGAGCTGGGAGGAGTCGTACGCGCTGGAGGGCCGCCCGATCGCCGGCTACCGCGTGTACCGCGACGGCCGCGTCGTCGGTGACCTGCCGGTCGGCAGCGCGACGATCCCCGGCAACCTGCTCACCGCCGACGAGTCCAGCTTCGAGAACGCCGCCGCCGGCACCGCCGGCTGGACCGCCGGTTTCCGCACCACGCTGGCCCGGGTCGGCACCGCCGGCGCGGTCGGCACGAGCGCCATGTCGCTGGCCTCCAGCGGCACCGGCGAGGTCAGCTTCGCCGGCAGGAAGATGGCCGCCACCCCGGGTCAGCTCTACACCTCGGTCATTTCGGCCCAGGCACAGGCCGCGGGCCGCTGGGTGCGCGCGGGTCTGAAGTTCACCACGGCCACCGGCAAGGTCCACAACCTGGCGACCAACAACCGGGCCACCGTCGACGCCACGACCGGCTGGATGACCAGCAACTACACCGTCGAGGCGCCCGCCGACGCGGTATCGGTGCAGGCGTGGTACCTCATCGAGGGCACGGTCGCCGGCGAGGTGCATCTCGTCGACCGGCTCGGACTGGTCGCCGGCACGCGTACCCAGCAGTGGACGGAGCCCCGGCGGCAGGCGAAGCCCGCGGCCTACCACGTGGTGGCGTACACCGCGGCGGAGAACTCCACCCCCTCCACCGTGGCCGTGTCGTAGGTCCGGACACACGACAAAGCGTCCCCGGGAGCGCGGAGCTCCCGGGGACGCTTTGTCGTACAGCGGGCTTACGAGGCGACGGCTACCGCGTAGTCGTCGCGCAGTTCCTCCGGACTGATCGCCCGGCCGAAGAGCCAGCCCTGGCCCAGGTCGACGCCGACGGCAATCAGGGCCGTGGCGTCGGCCTCGGTCTCGACGCCCTCGGCGACCACGATGGCTCCCGTGGCCCGGGCCAGGTCGACCAGGGAGTGGGTCACCACGCTCAGCACCGGATCGGCGCCGATGCCCGTGACGATGCTGCGGTCCAGCTTGATGACGTCCGGGGCGGTGAGCACGATGTGGCGCAGCGACGAGAATCCGGCGCCCACGTCGTCGATCGCCAGCCGCATGCCGCGGGCCCGCAGCGGAGCCAGCACGGCCTTGAGCGCCTCGTAGTCCTCGACCTGCTCGTGCTCGGAGAGCTCCAGCACCACCCGGTCCAGCGGGAAGCGGTCGAGCAGCCGGGTGCACGCCCGGGTCATCAGTGTCGCCGGCGAGACGTTCATCGTCACGTAGTGCGGCACGCGGTCCAGGTGGGCCGCGGCCCGGCGCAGCGCCAGCAGCTCGAGCCGGTGTCCCTCGCCGATGGCGTGGGCGTCGGCGAAGCAGCGGTCCGGCGGCATGTCCCACGCTCGGGGGAAGCGGCTCAGCGCCTCCGCGCCGACCCGGACCCGGCTCTTCAGGTCGACGATCGGCTGGAGCAGCACGACCGGGCCTCCGGCGTCCAGCACCGGGCCGAGGCGTGCGGCGATCTCGGCGTGCCGGGCCGCCTCGCGCAGGCCGGGCTCGATGATCACCGAGGCGGCGTGCGAGAGCACGTCCATCAGCGCCCGGTCCCGCGGGGCGAGCTCAGGGTCGGTGGAGAAGCCCGCCGCGCAGAAGGTGCCGTAGACCGTGCCGTCGCTGAGGACCACCGGCACCGAGACGAAGCTGCGCATCCAGGGAATCTGGGCTCCCGGCAGCTTCATGGCCTCCGGATAGGCGGTGACGTCCGCCATGACCGGCGGCAGCCGCCCGTCCAGGATCGCCTGGCAGAACGAGTTCTCCCGGGGGTTGCTCATCCCGGCGCGCAACGAGTCCGGGTTCGTGGAGTCGACGAGCTCGAGGGTCTGGTGGGTGCCGTCCAACCGGGTGAGGAAGGCACAGCCGAGGCCCAGTGACTGACGGGCCGTCCGCAACAGGTCAGTGAGCTGCTGTGTCGCTTCCGTACGCTGGCTGAGCACGTCGCCTCCTCTCCGCGGCACCCGCGCCGCTGTCAGGACCAATCGGCGGAATTGACGCCGTCTTGAGCTTCGCCCGACCGGGATCGCCCCCGGCCGCCGCGGCGCGCCGCTCACCGTTCACACCTGCCCCGCCGGTCCCAGAAGAAAAGTCCGGAAAATTTCGGCGGTCCTGTCGATCCGCGCCGGGCCCGTTCGTAGCCCTGGTGAGAGACCGGCACCGAGCCGGTCCGCGACACACCGGAGGGCACCATGACCATCACCGCGAAGCCCGCCCGCACCGCCGACTCCCGCATCGTCGCGCTGATCGGGACCGGTCTCGCCGCCACGGCGGTCGCCGGCGCCGCCACCATGGCCGTCGCCGTGGCCGGCCGGGCCGCCGGGATCGGCCTCGACGTGGGCGGCGAGCCCATCCCGGTCTCCGGATTCGCGGTGCTGACGGCGCTGTGCTCGCTGGTCGGCCTGATCCTCGCCTCGGTTCTGTCCCGCGCCGTCCGCCACCCGCGGCGCGCGTTCGTCCGTACGACGGTGGCGCTGACCGTTCTCTCGCTGGTCCCGGACGTGATCGTGCAGGCCACTCCGGCCACCAAGGCGCTGCTGATGCTCACCCACCTGGTCGCCGCCGCGATCGTGATCCCCGCCGTCGCGCGTCGCCTGTCCGCCTGACGCGCTGTCCACAGTCACCGCACTTCTGCCACCATTTCAGCCGACAACTCATAGGAGGAACGTCATGAAGCAGTACCTGCTGGCCGTCCACATGGTCGAGGGCGAGCCGACCCCCTCGCCGGAAGAGATGCAGACCGCCTACGCCCAGGTCGACCGGGTCAACAAGGAGTTGCAGGACGCGGGCGCGTGGGTCTTCGGCGGAGGCCTGCTGCCGCCGGACAGCGCCACCGTCGTGCGGGCCGAGAACGGCCGGACCACCATGACCGACGGGCCGTTCGCCGAGACGAAGGAGCAGCTCGGCGGGTTCTGGGTCCTGCGCTGCCGGGACCTCGACGAGGCGCTGGCCTGGGCCGCCAAGTGCGCCGAGGCCTGCATGGGGCCGGTCGAGGTGCGGCCCTTCGAAGACGAGCCCGAGAGCTGAGCGGCGACCGGCACACCGGCATGGACCTCGACGGCGTCTACCGGGCGGAGTACGGCCGCTGCGTGGCCACCCTCGTCCGCCTCCTCGGCGACATCAACCTCGCCGAGGAGGCCGTCCAGGACGCGTTCGCGGTGGCCCTGGAGAAGTGGGAGACCCTGCCGCCCAACCCGGGCGCCTGGATCGTGACCACCGCCCGCCACCGCGCCGTCGACCGGCTCCGCCGCGAGTCGACCCGCGAAGCACGGCACGCCCAGGCAATGCTGCTGCACCACCAGGCCGAGCCTGAGGAGGTGGGACCGGTGCAGGACGACCAGCTCCGACTCATCTTCACCTGCTGCCACCCGGCGCTCGCCCCGGACGCCCGCACCGCCCTCACGCTGCGCCTGCTCGGCGGGCTCGAGGTGCCGGAGATCGCCCGGGCGTACCTGGTGCCGGAAGCCACCGTCGCCCAGCGCATCGTGCGCGCCAAGAAGAAGATCCGCGACACCGCCATCCCCTACCGGGTGCCGGCCGCCGAGGAGCTCCCGGACCGGCTGCCACCGGTGCTGACCGTGCTCTACCTGATGTTCAACGAGGGCTACGCGGCCACCAGCGGGCCGCTGATCAGGACCGACCTGTGCGCCGAGGCCGTCCGGCTCGCCCGCGAGCTCGCCGCGTTGATGCCCGACGAACCCGAGGTCCTCGGCCTGCTCGCCCTCCTGCTGCTCACCGAGGCGCGCCGGCCGGCCCGGCTCGGCCCGGACGGCGAACTGGTGCGGCTCGGCGACCAGGATCGGTCACTGTGGAACCGTGCGCTGATCGCCGAGGGCCACGAGCTGGTCCGCCGGTGCCTGCGGCGCAACCGGCCGGGCCCGTACCAGATCCAGGCGGCGATCAACGCCGTGCACACCGACGGGGCCGCCACCGACTGGTCGCAGGTCCTGGCCCTCTACGACCAGCTCCAGGTCCTGGCCCCGACGCCGGTCGTCGCGCTCAACCGCGCGGTCGCGGTCGCCGAGGTGCACGGGCCCGCGCTGGCCCTCGCGGCGCTGGAGGGCGTGGAGCTGCCGGGCTATCACCTGCTGCCGGCGACCCGCGCCGACCTGCTGGTCCGGCTCGGGCGCGAGGCGGAGGCCGCGGCCGCCTACGACGAGGCCATCGCCCTGGCCGGCAACGAGACCGAGCGCGCCTTCCTGGAGTTCCGCCGGTCCGGGCTCGGTGGATGACCACCCGGCGACCATCACGACAGGGCCCCGGATCCCCGCGGGGATCCGGCCCTGTCGTGGTGGGGAGGGTCAGCTCGTGACGGCCGTGCCGCCGCCCGGTGCCGGCGGCTTGCTGCCGGCGATCTGCCATTCCTTGCGCAGCGGCGGGAGCTCGAGCCGCTTCTCGAGGAGCGTGATGCCGAGGATCTTCAACTGGGCGAAGAGCCGCCCCTTGGCCTCGAAGCCCGCGTAGACGCCCCAGCGCGGCTCGGTGGTGGTGCCCGCCGCGGCGTCGGCGCGCAGGTACGGCGCCCATTCCAGGCCCGCGCCGACCGAGCCGTACAGGGCGACGTCGAACTGGGCGCCGATGGTGGCCTTGGCCTCGGCCGCACCGTTGATCTCCAGCTTCCTGCCGGGCGTCACGTGCGATGTGGCCAGCGGAAGCTGCGACCAGCCCTCGCCCTTGCGGTAGCGCACGCCGAGGGACAGCTCACCGGTGGTCTTCTGCTCGGCATCGACCGTGATCTTGCCGGACGCGGAGACCTGGTAGAAGTACGTCAGATCGGCGTCGACCACCACCGGGAAGCCGCCGACCAGCAGCGTGGTGTGCACGTGCACCTCGGCGAACGGCAGCCGCAGCGGCTTGCGCCCGGTGTCCACCGTGCCGGCCAGACCGGCGTGCACCTTCCAGCCGTAGTCGTACGCGCCGCCGATGCCGATCGCCGCCGCGGACGGGGCGACGCTGTACCAGTGCGCCCGCTCGTAGTTGAAGATGACCTGCGGCTGCAGGCGCACCCAGCCGGACAGCGTCGGGCCACCCTGCTCGGTGCCGGTGAAGCCGAGCTCGCCGACCGGCACGTCGAGGTCGAGCTTGATCTCGCTGCCGACGTTGTGCCGCTCCTTGCCCCCGGCCGCGGCCAGCGGCGCGGGTGCGACGGCGGCGGGCGGCAGCAGCGTGGCGCCGTCCAACGCAGTGGTCGTGGCCGACTCGGTAGGCGCCGGCGCCGAGGGCGACGCCTGGGTGGGCGGGCTGACCGGAGGCGCGACGGACGCCCCGGTCGACGGCGTCGCCGGGGCCGACGGGCCGCCGTCGGTGGCCGGCTTGCCGACCGGCGGCTCGGCGGCCGGCGACGACGGGCTCCCGGGCGGGCTGACCGGAGGCGTGGCCGCCGGCGACGACGGGGTCACGGGCGGGCCGGAGCCCTCGGTCCGCGGCGCGGCCTGACCGGTGACCTTCTCGATGCGGGCCGTGACGCCCTTGGTCAGCGGCTTGACCGTCACGTCGGTGGAGGGCACCGGGGTGCTGGTGGTGACCTTCTGGTCGCCCAGCAGGTCGGGCAGTGTGGCCGGCGCGACCGAGACCTGGCCGGAGGCGTCCGTCCGGTCGTCGGTGACCTTCACCAGCGCGCCGTGGGGCAGGGCCTTCGTACGCCCGCTGGCGATCACGTCGCCGTTGCGGACCGCGGACTTGCCGGCCTTCGGCTTGCCGCCCTGCTTGGCCGCGCCCACGAGGCGGGCCTTGCCGGCGCGCGGGTCGTAGGAGGCGAGCTTCAGCTCCTCGCCGGCGACACGCTCGGTTCCACCGTTCCCGTCGGGCCGGGCGATCGTCACGGTGCCGGAGGTGTCATCGACAGTGGCGGCCGCGGCGGCCGGCTGACCCGCCGGGGCGGCCGCGGTGGCGACCGTGGCCGATCGGTCGGCCGGCGCGATGACCAGGCCCACCGTGATGCTGGCCGCACCGGTCACCGCGGTGGCGACCGCCAGGGTCAACGGCCAACGCTTCGAGGTTCGCTTCAACCTCGTCCTCCAGATGTCGTGGATGCGCTACGCCCGGATCGCCCTCGCGGCGGGCGGGCCGCCATCGATGCGGCCTTGCGGGATGACAAGTACCGCATCGAAGATCAGGTGTACAGATCGGCGTCAGATGTAACACCTCACAGCGAGCCATGCACTGTGGACCGTATCGGCGCGTCTTCCCACGTCAGGGCGCCTCTTACCCAGAGAGCGAGGGGTCTCGATATTCTCGCGTCCATCCCAGTGGGTGGAATGCGCCGCTTCTTGGACGAATCCGGGGGTGCGCCGCCGGGCTCACGGCGGGGAGGCGACAATGCGGCCACCCGGCGACGAAGTCCCCGCCCGGGACTCGATCCGCCGATTCGACTCAGACCCTCGCCGAATCGGGCCCTGCGGCAAAGAGTCCGCAACAACCGCTCGATATCGTGGCCGATCATGACCTGGCAGGCCGGGCTGACCGGCTTCCTCGCCGGACTACTGCTCTCGATCATCACCGCGCCGGTCGGCGTCTCCGGAGCGGTGTTCCTGCTCCCGGTCCAGCTCAGCGTGCTGCACGTACCGAGTCCGGCGGTCACGCCGACCAACCTGCTGTTCAACGTCGTCGCCGGGCCCGGCGCCCTGGTCCGCTACCGGCGCAACGGCCGGCTCACCGGCCCGCTCGCCCGGCTCCTGATCGCCGGCACCCTGCCCGGCGTCGTCCTCGGCGCGCTCATCCGGGTCTTCGCCCTCCCCGGGCCCCGGGCCTTCCGCCTCGTCGCCGCCGCGGTCCTTCTCCCCCTCGGCCTCTGGCTCTGCGCCCGGGCCCTGCGACCGGGCATGCCCGACCGAGCGCCGCTGGCCCGGCCCACCATCCTCGGCCTCAGCCTCGTCGTCGGCACCGTCGGCGGCGTGTACGGCATCGGCGGAGGCTCCCTCCTCGGCCCGATCCTCGCCGGCCGCGGCACCCCCATGACCACGCTCGCGCCCGCCGCCCTGACCGCCACCTTCGTCACCTCCGTCGCCGGCGCCACGACCTACGGCATCCTCGCCCTGACCAGCAGCGGCGACATCGCTCCGCACTGGACTCTCGGCCTGCTCTGCGGTGCCGGCGGACTCATCGGCGGCTACCTCGGCGCCCGGCTGCAGCCCCGCCTGCCCGAGGCCGCCCTGCGGCTGCTGCTGGGCGCGCTCGCCATCGCCCTCGCGGTGCTCTACCTGGTCCAAGGGCTTGCGTGAGCACCACTGGGCAGTAGTGAGCAGTTGGTGACCACGCGGTCGGTCAGTGGCGAGGTGCAAAGTCAATGGCGCACCGGGGAACGCCGGTGCGACCCACCGGAGGGTCGCTGTTCCGGCCTGGAGGTTGCATCATGATCACGACCATCGAAGAGAACGCCACCGTCGTCGTACGCCGCGAGATCCGGATCGCCGCCCCGATCAACCGGGTGTGGCACCTGCACACCGACGTCAACGGTTGGACCGGATGGCAGAGCGACATCGACACCGCGTACGCCGACGGGCCGCTGCAGGCGGGCGCCACGTTCCACTGGAGCACCGTGGGACTGCAGATCGCCTCCACCGTGTATGCGATCGACGCCCCGCACCGCATTCTCTGGGGCGGCCCCGCGCACGGCATCACCGGCATCCACGAGTGGACCTTCACCGCCGACGGCGACGCCACGATCGTGCGGACCGCCGAGTCCTGGGACGGCAACCCGGTCCGCGCCGACCCGGACAACCTGCGCGAGGCCCTCGACGCCTCCCTCGCCTCCTGGCTCGAGCAACTGCGCAAGACCGCCGAGAACCCCACCGCCTGAAGGAGAGAACCATGACCACCACCACTCCCGCGTACGTCGCTCACCCCAAGCGCAAGACCCGGCGGCGGGTCGCCAAGGCCCTGGCCTGGCTCTCCCTGGCCCTGACGGCGGCCATGGTCCTCGCCGAGCCGTGGCTGCTACTACCCGTGCTCATGCTCGTCATCGCCCTCAGCCTCTGGGACTGACCAGAGCTCCCGACCGGGGCGGCCGGCCTCCCCCCGTCCGACCGCCCCACCCCGGTTCCGTTACCTGCCGGTATCCCCATCGGTGATCATCGACGCCGCTGGGCGTGCCAGGATGCCTGCCTGGGGAGGGCACATGGACGACAGCAACAAGGCACCGGTCGCCCGGTCGCTGGGCGACCGGTTGAGGCTGGCCCGGGCCCGGGCGTTCGTCGGTCGCCGCGAGGAACTGGCGGCGTTCGACGAGGCGCTGCGCGGCGAGCCGACGGCAGCGCCGGTCATGTACGTGCACGGCCCGGGTGGCATCGGAAAGTCGACGCTGGTCAGGCAGCTCTGCGACGCGGCGCGGCACGCCGGGCGCATGCTCGTCGAGCTCGACGGCCGGTTCGTCGGCCGCTCGCCCGCCGACTTCGAGCGCTCCGCCCAGCCGGTGCTGGACCGCCGCGACGTCGTCCTCGTCGTGGACTCGTTCGAGCATTGCCAGTGGCTGGAGACGTGGCTGTGGCAGCGGTTCCTGCCGCGGATCGCCGACGGCGCCCTGGTGGTCCTGGCGGGCCGGCAGGCACCCATGGCCGCGTGGGCCTCCGACGCCGGCTGGGCGGACGCGCTGTGGGTCGCCGAGCTGGGACCGCTCGACGAGGAGCAGGCGAGAAGGCTGCTGACGGTCAGCGGCGTCGGCTCGGACAGCCAGGACGACCTGCTGCGGCTCGCGGGCGGCAATCCGCTCGCGCTGTCGCTGGCCGCGGCCGTGGACACGGCGCAACCCGGTGCGGCCCGGAACTGGTCCGCCTCCGCGGGGACGCTGCGCACGCTCATCGCGGGCCTGATCGGCGAGGTGCCGTCGCCGGCGCACCGGCGGGCGCTCGAGGTGGCGGCGCAGGCCTACACCACCACCGAGGAGCTGTTGCAGGCCGCGCTGCCGCAGGAGGATGCCCACCCGCTGTTCGCCTGGCTGCGCGGGCTGCCGTTCATGGAAACCACGGCGCGCGGCATCTACCCGCACGACGCCGCCCGCGAGGCCGTCATCGCCGACCTGCGCTGGCGGGCGCCCACCGCGTTCATGACGATGAAGCGCAAGCTGACCGCGGAGTACCTGCGCATGCTGCGCGAGGCGCCCGAGGACCACACCGCCGGGCTCACCGGTCAGATCTTCTACCTGTTCCGCGAGGTGAAGGCGATCGCGAGGACCCAGGTGTGGGACCGGGAGAACGCGGTGCACGACGATCCGCTGCGCCCCGAGGACGTCGACACCCTGGTGGAGATGGCCGCCGCGACCGAGGGTCCCGAGTCCGCCGCGCTGGTCCGCTACTGGATCGACAAGCGGCCCGAGGCGTTCAGTGTCTTCCGGCTCATCTCGAGCGGGCGGACGGTGGCGTTCTCGGCCCGGCTGGACCTGCCGTTCCCGCCCGACGAGCGGGACATCGCGGTCGACCCGGTCGTCGCCGCGGCCTGGGAGTTCTGCACCAGGACCGCTCCGGCGCGGCCCGGCGAACACATCAGCATGACCCGGTTCTGCATCTACCCCGAGGCGCACGAGGTGCCTTCCCAGGTGATCAACCTGAACACCTCGCGGGCGCATTCCGAGGTGGCCCGCGCCCGCGGTCGCGCGTACGGAATGCTGGTCTTCCACGATCACGAGGCGTGGGCGGAACGACTCAAGGGCGTCATGACCGACGCCGGGGTGCGGCCCCGGGTCGGTGACCGGACGTACGCGCTGTTCGTCAACGACTGGCGCCAGGTCCCCTTCGAGACCTGGCTCCACCACGTCATCAACGAGACGGACGTCCCGGCCCCGGCGGCCCCGTCCGGCACCACCCGCGAGGCGTTCGACCAGGCGGTCCGCGAGGCCCTCCAGCACTGGCGGTCGCCGCGCGCGTTCGCCGTCGTGGACCTGCTGAAGACCCGGCTCGTGGCGGACTCCACGGACGCCGTCGAGGACCTGCGCGCCCTGGTCCAGCGGGCGGTCGACGAGGTGGGCCGCCACGCCAAGGGCGTCAAGGCGCACGAGGCGCTGGTCGCCACGTACTTCTCGGGTGCACCCACCCAGGAGGCGGCGGCCCGGCGTGCGGGGATGGCCTTCAGCACCTACCGCCGGCACCTGCGCCAGGGCCTCGACGACGTGTGCGCCGCCCTGTGGGACGTCGAACTGCACGGATCGAGGTAGCCGCCGGCCCAGCACCAGCCTCGGAGCTCGCCGGCGACGCCGGCACGCTCGCCGTCAGCCCCGACGACACCCTCTCGCCGGTGCGGGCCCACGCGCTCTCGTGCATCAACACGCCGCCCGCGCCCATCGTGCAGTCCAGCTACCAGTCGCTGGCCGCGTACGCCGAAGGTCTCTCCCTGAGCCGGCAGCTTCCCGGCAGCACCGTGGTGACCCGCAACGGCGACGACTACAGCATGGTGCTGTTCTCGCCCTGCGTGCAGAAGATCGCCGCCGCCTACCTCACCGCGCAGAAGCTCCCTGCACCCGGCACCACCTGTAGCAACTGAACAAACGCCTGCACCCCGGCCGTGGAGCCGGGGCGCAGACGTGTCTGTCACCAGGTGCCGCTCTTGGAGGTTTTGGCGCCGCTGTTGCGGATCGCGTCGATGATGTCGTCGACCAGGTCGAACGCGAACAGCGACGCGGTGGCCTCGATGAACAGGGTCATCGCCACCGGGTTGAAGACGAAGGTCTGCAGGACGTTGAAGCCGGTCGACGCCCCGAAGTTCACCGCCGCCCCGGCCGCGCTGGTGGCCGCGGCCCCGGCACCCTGCGCCGCTGCCTGGCCCGCGGTCGCGCCGGCATTGCCGGCCTCCCCGGCCGCCTTGGCGCCCTCGGCGGCCGCGCGCTCCCACTCGGCGCCGGTGGGCATTCTCGGATTGATGTTCCCGGTGCCGAACCAGCCGTGGGCGAAGCCGTAGCTGGCCAGCCCGAACACCAGGCCGGTCACCAACCCGGCGAGCGCCGACTTCCAGGTCTTCTCCCAGATGTCGCCGGCCGAGCCCTGCCCGCCCGCCCAGCCGGCGGCGAACCCGGTGGCCGCACCGAGCAGGAGGCCGCTGACCGCGCCCGCGAGCAGGTGGGTGACCAGCGCCTTCGCCCCGAACGCGGCGGCGAATCCGGCGCCGGCAAGGGCGCCTCCGAGGGCCGCGGCGCCGGCCAGGGCGGCGCCGAGCAGGATGCCCAGGGCGATGTCGCCACCGGCCTGAGCCGCGGCGATGCCGCCGACCACCGCCCCGGCCGCCATCGCGGCGAACACCCCGATCATCGCGCCGAGTCCGATCAGGCCGACGCCGAACGTGACGACGGTGAGAACGACCACCGCCACCACGGCGAGGATCGCGAGGGCGATCTGCCACCAGGCGCGGCCCGCGGGATCCCGCAGGGTGACCGGATCGTTGGCCGCGTACGCATACCGGTGCAGCCCCGCCGGATGCCACAGGTCCGGCGCTACGGTGTCGGGCACGAGGTAACGCCCGAGCAGCGGATCGTACGGGCGGGCCGGGGACAGGTAGATGCCGAACTCGCTCACCAGGTCGTACCCGTCGTAGGTCGCTCGTGGTGTCTCCCCTGCCCCGAGGGCGAGGATCCGGCCGAACGGGTCGTAGGCGATCCGCTGCAGCACCGTGCCGCCGCCCGAGGTGACGAGCGTGACCGAGCCCCGGTGGTCGGTGTGCCACAGCGCCACCGGTCCCCCGGGCGTGAGCTGCCCGATCCTGGTACGCCCGTCCGTGACGAACAGGACCAGCGCGCCGTCACGCAGCTCCGCCAGGTCGTCCAGAAGCACCACCCGCCGGCTTGTGCCGCCGGCGGTCGTCTCCCGCACCGCCTGCTCGTCGAAGGCGCCGTAGGACAGCGCGACGGTGGCGGCTGCGCCGGTGACCGTGCCGAGGCGGTCCCGGCCGTCGTAGGTGAACGTTCCGGCAGGTCCGCGGACCTGCCGCCCCGAGGCGTCGTAGTCGTAGCTGCCCGTACCGGCCGTGGTCACCGCGGTCGGCGGCGCGCCGCGCTCGCCGTAGACGAACGTGCCCACGTCGGACCGGGAGAGGATGCTGCCCGCCCGGTCGTACGCGTAGTCGATCGCCGTGCCGCCCGCCGGCTCCGCGCGGACGAGCTGGTGGAGGTCGTCGTGCGTGTACGCCCACCCGGTGGCGCCGGTGACGTGCCCGGCGAGGTCCCGGGTCAGATCCTGCCGGTCGAGCACGACGTCGCCCGCGTCCCGGGTCTCCGCGGAGATCAGCCGCGACAGCGCGTCGAACTGCCGGTGCGTGCGGGCGCCGCCGGCGTACGCGGTCCGGACCGGGTTACCCGCCTCGTCGTAGTCGATCGCATCGACCACCCCGGAGATCGCGCGCAGGAATCCCCGCCGGTCGTAGGCGTACGTGAGCACCGGGCCGGGGACGTCCCCGGCCGCGCCCGGATAGCCGATCGACGCGACCCGGCCCAGCCGGTCGGTACGCCGCCGCACGGTGTACGCGTCCCCGCCGGTCAGCACCACCCGCCGCGTCTCGACCTCGCCGCGCACGTCGTAGTCGAAGCTGATCGACCCGCGGACGTCGTCGACGCCGGCCAGGCGGCCCACCCGGCGCCCGGGTGCACCGCCGCCGCCCACGTCGGCGCGGTCGAGGTAGCGGTAGCGGACGTCCGGCTGGCCGGTGGCCCGGGTCCGCACGATCCGGTTCAGCTCGTCGTAGTCCTGCTCGGCGAGCTGTCCCATGGCATTGCGGCGCCGCACGAGGTTGCCCGCCGCATCGTGGACGAACACCACCGTCCCGGCCGACGGATCCTCCACTCGGATGCGGTGTCCCAGCAGGTCGTAGTGGACGGTCGAGGTACGCCCCTGCGGGTCGGTGACGGCGGTCGGCTGGTCCCGCAGGTCGTACGCGTACGTGGTGGTGACCTCGGCGGCGCCGTTGCGCGACACCACCCGGGCGACCCGGCCCGCCGCGTCCAGATGGAACGTGGTCGGGGTGCCCTCGTGCGGGCCGCCGGCCCGGGTGTCTTCCTCGTCGAACAGCTCCGAGCGGCCCGGGTGGTGCACGCCGAGCCGGAACCCGCCCCCGGGCAGGTCGACCCTCGTCGGCCGGCCGAGCGCGTCGTAGCTCGTGGCGGTGTGCGGCAGCGCCGCGGTGGGCCGCTGCGGATCCGGGCCGGCCGGGCTGCGGTACGGCAGGTACGCCCGGGCGACGAGCCCGCGCGCGTTGCGGGTGACCGCCTCTCCCACCACCCAGGTGCCGTCTCCGTCGCGGCGGGCGACGCCGACGTCGTGGCCGTCGGAATCCAGGAGCCTCCGGGTGGTGACCTTGTCGCCGCGGTCCGCCGCCGGATGCTCGTCGGTCTCGACGGCGGGTCCGGCGGGATCGAGCAGGTACCGGTAGGTGACCGTCGGGGCCGCCGGCTCGTCGCCGGGCCGGAACTCGGCGACGAGCCGGGCCAGCGGGTCGTACGCGTTGCGCCGCCACCCGCCGTTGCCGTCGCCGAGGCTCGCCAGCCGCAGGGCCCGCCGGTCGACGTCGGCGCCGATGTCGTTGCCGCGCGCGTCGATCCGGCGTACCGGGAAGAGGCGGTCGGCGTCGAGGTGGAGGGTGACCGGATTGCCGCGCGGGTCGAGGCTCACCATCACGCCCGGGGTGGAACGGTCGTAGCGGCGGGCGAAGACCCACCAGCCGTCCTCTCCGGCGCGGCGGTGGTAGCCGAGCGCGGCGAGGTCGACCGAGCCGCCGTAGACCGCGGCGGCCTGGTCGTCGCGCAGGGCGAGGCGCTCCTCCGAGGTGACCAGTCCGGCGCCGACCGCTCCCTCCGGGAGACCGGTGAACGCCGGGCCGTCGTAGCGCAGGATCCGCGCATCGACGACGGTTCCGTCGCCGTCGGTCTGGGTGATCCGGGCCGGCTTGTCGACGATCCAGGCCGCCGGGTCGGTCGCGTACGTGGTGAGCGTGCGCAGCTCGGCCGTGGCACCCGGGTCGGCGGCGAGAACGTTGCGCTGGCGCTGCTCGGTGACGTTGCCGAACGCGTCCCAGCTCACCGTGGTGGTGACGGTGCTGCGCCAGGCGGTCGGTGCGCCGTCGAGGTGGTCCTCGCGGCGTTCGACCAGCCGGGGTGCGACGGTCACGCCGTCGCCGTGCGCCTGCCAGTCCTGGCGTACCTCGAACAGCGGGTCGTCGACGTCCGGGTCGGCGTCGGCGGCATACCCGGCGGAGCGGACCACCCGGCCGCGCAGCACCTGGGCGGACAGCCGCTCCGCGTCGGTGGGTGGCTGGTCGACGCGTTCCGGGGTGCGACCGAGGTGGAACTCGGTGCGCTTGAGCAGGGGCGCGACCGAGTCGTCGCCCTCCTCGATCTCGTCGACCCGGGCGAAGCCGAGGAAGCGGCGCAGCGCCGGGTCCCAGTGCCCGTCGTGGTAGCGGAACCGGCTGACCCGGTCCGCGCCGGCCGGGTCGGTCTGCCGGACCCGGCTGACCACGGGCACCGGGAACGGCAACGACGTCGTCCAGGTGCGCCCGCGCGCCGCGTCGCGGCGCGACTCCTCCACCGAGGTGGCGTAGTCGATCGTCGTCGCGTGCCCGAGGCCGTCGTCGATCCGGTGCAGCAGGTACGGCTTGGCGTCCAGGTCGAGGTGGTACGCGGCCGGACGGGTGCCGTGCCGGGTGGACAGCAACAGCCCGGTGCAGCCGATGCCGCGCAGGTCGACGGGTTCGACGCGCTCGGCCGTCAGGCCCGGGACCGGGCCGACGGTCAGTTCGTCGGAGAACGCGGTGCCGCCCCGGTTGAGCCAGATCCGGACCGCGTCGGTGTCGACATAGACCAGATCGGCGCAGCCGTCGCCGTCGACGTCGGCGAGGAACAGCCGGTCGTGGCGGTATCCGGCGGGTAGGACCGGGCTGCCGGCCATGTCCCGCGGGGTACCCCAGTGGTGGTCGCCGAGATGGGGCCAGTAGCGCACCCGGCCGTTGCGGACCTCGACGAGGTCCACCGGGCCGGCGCCGGTCATCGGGGCGACGTGCATCTCGGGTGCGCGCAGGTCGACCCCGGCCAGGGGGTCGTCGCCGACGACGCGGCGCTCGACCGAGCGCCAGTCCTCGCCGCTGCCGTCGCTGGTCGCGGTGGTGAGCAGCCCGGCGGCGAGGCTGACCAGGTCGGCGGCGCCGTCGCCGTCGAGGTCGAGCAGCCGTACGCCGGCGTCCATCGGGGTGAACGTGGGCGCGTACGGGCTGACCACGGGCGCACCGAGCACGCCCGCGCCGTCCACCGGATAGCGGTGGCGCAGGCCCGCGCCGATCCCGACGAGGTCGACGCGGCCGCGGCCGGTCAGGTCGGCCGCGAACAGCGCGGTTCCGGATGCCAGGCCCGGCAGGCCGCTGCGGCCGAGCGGCCGCGGCGGGTCGAAGGCCAGGTCTCCGCGGTTGCGGGCCACCGTGGGGACGCCCCCGAGGACGACCGCGTCGGGCAGCCCGTCGCCGGTCAGGTCGGCGACGGTGGCGTCCGGGCGGGCAAGCGCGGCGGCGAGCGCGGTCCCGGCCGCCCGTAACCCGAACCGCGAGCTCGTGTAGCCGAAAGCCAGCCGTGGGAACGTGGCGACCTCGCCGGCCGCGCCGTGGCCGGACAGGGTGATCCCGGCGAGCAGGCTGTGCCCGGTGGGTTGCCCGGCGGCGTAGTCCAGCGTGTAGCGCCGCAGCAGCGACGACGCCTGCGCGGGAGCGTGCAGTTCCAGCGTGGTGCAGCGGCGGTTGATCGTCCGCACGAAGCCGGGACGGCCGTCGAGCACCGGATCCGGCCGGGTCTCGTAGTCGAGGTCGAGACGGTACGCCGCCCAGGCCACCGACCGCAGCAGCCGGTCACCGTCCCAGGTGTAGACGATCTCCTCGCCGGACGGCCGGATCGACCGTTCGACCAGCCACGCGACCACCCGGGTCGCGTCGTCCGGGTCCGCGACGCGGGCCGCGGCGGTGGTGCCGGCGAGGTGGCGGACGCCGGAGCGGTCGGTGAGCGCGAAGCCGTCGCCGTCGCGGTCGATCCGCCAGCCGAGCCCGTCGGTCTCCGGCACCAGACGCCCCGGCTCGCCGGGAACGTCGACGAGGCGGCCGGCACCGGCGAGCGTGTACGCGCCGCCGGCCCGCTCCACCCGTACGGTGCCGAGCGCCCAGCCCAGCCCGAACTCACCGTTGCCGAACGCGGTGCTGTACTGCAGCGTGAGCTGCGGGGTGTGCCCGTCGACGCCGTGCGGCAGGTCCAGCGGCACGGCGTAGCCGCCGCCCCCGGTGTTCAGGTCCGGCGTGAAGCTGCCTCCGATCCCCCCGACGGCGCCGCCACCCTTGGGCAGTGCCAGCACGTCGGGGCCGGTGCCGTTCACGCGGCACCGCGCGGGGTGAAGTCGTACTCGATGAACAGCAGGATGTTCTCCACGCCTGCCCGGTCTCCGGGGCCGGCGGTCGTGGCCAGCACCCATTGCCCGCCCACCGGCGCGGCGGCCAGCGCGGCCAGCGCGGGATCGCCGGACGGCACGCGGCCGGCGGCGTCCGGGGTGACCGCGGCGCCGGCGCCACCGGGTGCGGTGATCGTCAGCGGCACCGGCGGGGGATTGGTGCCGGCGCCGAGCAGTTGCACCGAGACGCTCCGGACCCTCGGATCGAGGTTCTGGTGCGGCAGATGTTCCGGTCCGATGGTGACAGTGGCCGTACCCGAGTGCTGCCACAGGTAGAACCGGTCCGGGAAGTCGTTGCCGAGGCTGAAGGAGGTGGTGGCCCGCAACGCCTCGGCGGGCAGCGGCCGGGCCGCGACGTCGGCGGCGAGCGCCCGGTCGAACTGGGCCTCGTAGTGGAAGGTGACCTGGACGTCCACGATGAAGCGGAAGTCGACGTCGTTGATCTCCGGCGGGAACCGCAACGTCCAGCCGGACGCCATCCCGACACCCTCGAACACGCCGAGCAGCTCGGGACGCGGCCGGAACATCATCGCGTCGTTGCGGGTGTAGGCGCTGAGCAGCATCGTGTCGATGTCCTGCAGCCGCCACTTGGTATCGCCGCTCAGCGACCGGTACTGCGAGACGCCGCTGTTGGTCAGGGTGCCGCGCAGGCCCCCGGACGGCACCAGGCCGATCAGGGTGACCTCGACCGACTGCACCCGGTGATTGAAGGAGCCGGGATAGCTGCGTTCCAGATCGGACAGGAGCGTGTTGAACTGGATCTCGCCGGTGCGCCGGAATCCGGTCGCGAACGCGAAGGGGAACTGCTCGGCCAGCGACACGCGGTGGCTCGCCCGCAGCATCTTGTGGGTGGTCCGGGTGATCCGGTCGTACGTGAAGTAGTCGATGTCGGCGAGCAACTGGTCGGAGCCGAGCATCCCGGCGGCCGCCCCGGCGGAGTAGTCGAGGCGGATCCGGTCGACGGTCGCGTCGAAGTCGAACTCGTACGCCCGCTCCATCAGCCGCGCCACCCGGGTCGCCCAGTACAGGTAGCGCTGGGCCTGCTGCTGCATGAAGTCGGCGAGCGCGCGCCACACCTCCGGGGTGAGCGCGCTCGACTCGAAGGCGGCGGCGAGCTGCTGGGCCTGCTGGCGGCGCAGCGTCGCGGCCTGCGAGGACAGCACGGCCGCCTGGGCCCGCGCCTGGGAGAGCGCGACCTGGTTTCCGGCCTGGGTGGCGGCGATGCCGAGCTCATTCGCGGTCTGCTGCATGCGCAGCAGCTCGTAGTCGCGGCTGATCTGACCGAGCCGGTTGCGGTCGGCGGCGATGACCTCGTGGATGTCCCGGCCGTCGCCCGGGATCGGATTGTTCAACTCCCAGCTGTTCTGCGAGCCGTACCAGGCCATCTCGGTCTCGAGCCGAATCTGCTCGTTCGCCATCGTGTGGTAGGCGCTGCGGGCCGCGTCCGCGTTGGCTTTGCGGGTGTTTGCCAGCAACTGCGCGGTGTTGGCGAGGGTGACCTCGGCCTGGGCCGCGACGGCCTGCTGCTTGGCCACGGCCTCGTCGGCGGCGGATGCGGCGGCGGCCTGGTGAAGCTGCAGCCGGGTGAGCTTGCCGGAGTCGTAGCGCTCCATGAACTGGATGTAGTCGCGCTCGGCGGCCTGCGCCTGCTGGCCCAGGAATCGGGCCGCGTTCTGCAGATAGTCGAACGTGAACGGCGGCACGAACGCGGCCGGCACCCCGAACCAGTCCAGGTTCGCGACGAGCTGGCGCACCCTCGCGGCGATGTCGAGCGCCACCGCGCCGAGCCCCGCGTCGAGGCCGTCCGGCAGCGCCGCCGGGTCGGCGAGCAGCGTGGTGACGAGCGCGCCGGTGGCGGTCAGTGCGGCATGGGTGAAGACCGCCGCGTCACCGGAGGTGCCGTCGGTGGCGACGATCCCCCCGTACGCGGCCAGGGCCTTGGCGAACTCGTCGGCCTTGTAGAGGGCGTCGCCCTCGCCGAGGTGCGTCTGCGCGATCCGCAGCCACAGCGCGGGGGCTTCCAGCTCCGCGTTCAGGTACGGGTAGTCCGCCGCCCGGTACAGCCAGGTGCGGGCGGCGGCCCAGTCGCCGAGCCCGGCGTACGCCTCGGCCAGCCCCACCGGGATCACGTAGTAGAACAGGTGCGCGAGCTGCACCGACAGGTCCGCGCCGGTGAGCACGACGGCCCGCAGGTCGGCGTGGGACTTCGCGGCGAGCCGGGACTCGTATCCGGCGGACAGCAGCGATTCGACGGTGGGCGTCTTCGCCTTCTGCCAGCTCACCGTGCGGATCTCGGCGCCGATCAGCACCCCGGCGCTGTACGTGACGCTCCGGTCGGCCCGCTCGATGGTGCCGCCCAGCGCTCGGCTGGACCAGGCGGTGGCCACGAGCGGATCCCGGACGATGAGCTGCGCGCCCTGTCCGAGGGTCTGCTGCACGTCGACGCTGGTCGCCTTGCGGTCCAGCTCTCCGGCGACCCGTTCGGCGACCATCGACGGCCCGGTGTTCCGGCCGTTGCCGGCGCGGCCCAGCGAACGCACCACGTCGAGGGCGATGCCCGCCGTGCCGGCCGCCACCCGGGACCGCTCGTCGGTCTCCTTGAAGGCGCCGTCGGCCTTCGCGACGTCGCCGCGGGCGGCGCTGACCACCGCCAGGTTGTGCGCGGCTTGTGCGGCACCCAGCTCGTCCCGGGCCCCCTGGAAACCCTCGAGGGCGGAGCCGAGCATCCGCTCGGCCCGGTCGAGGCTGCCCAGTTGCACGTACGCGGCCCCGGCGTTGAGCAGCAGGCCGGCCCGCGCGGAGCGGTCGTCGCCGGCCAGCTCCGCGGCGGCGGTGAGGTGCTTGACCGCCGTCTCGTAGTCGCCGTTGTCGAACGCGAACTGCCCGAGCGCCGCCACGTCGGCGAACCGCCGGGTCTTGTCGGTCCCGGCCTGCGGGACGGCGCGGGCGCCCTCGGCGAACTCGCGGACGGAGCCGGGGTCGAGCTCAGCCTGGATCACGGGTGGGTCGGGGATGCCGGGGACCAGGTCGGCGAGCAGCGTCGCGCTGGCCCGGACCATCTCCTTGAGGTGCGCCAGGTCGTGCGGGGCGGCGTACCGGTCGCCGATGCCCCGGGGCCCGCCGGGTGCCAGCAGCCGGAAGATCCGGTTCCGGACGGCCTGGTAGACGGGCACGGCCGCCTGGTAGTTCCCGGCCAGCACGAAGGCGTGCGCGCGGTCGGTCTCGGCGCGGATCTCGTCGAGGACGCCCGTACGCGGCGATCCGGCCGTCAGGACGGCCTCGGCGCGGGCAATGGTGGGATGGGCGGAGTAGAGCAGGGTCGCGGAGGCGATGGTCATGGAAGCTCCCGGATGCGGTAATCGACGGGTGGTGGAAACCCGGTCTACCTCCGCGTAGTCACTCCGTGACCTGTTGTGTCGGACATCGTGCACGGGCTCGCGGCACAGACGGGCACGGAACGGCCACCCCGCCGCAATCCGCGACCCTATGTAGAGATGAGATATAGTCCGGCGATGCGGATGACCGTGACCACGGCGCGCCTGCTCGCCGCCCTCCTCGCCGAACCCGGCACCGACCGGTACGGCCTCGATCTCATGCGGGCGACCGGACTGGCCAGCGGCAGCCTCTATCCGATCCTGCACCGGCTCCAGGACGCGGGTTGGCTCACCGCGCGCTGGGAGGAGATCGACCCGGTGGCCGAGGGCCGGCCGGCCCGCCGGTTCTACCGGCTGACCCCCGACGGCGTGGTGCAGGCACGGCGGGCCCTCGCCGAGCTACGGACGCAGACGACTGTCCCGGCCGCACCCGGCACGGCGAGGCCGGCATGGTGATCCGGCGGCTCGCCACGGCGCTGCTCGGGCTGGCCGTCCGTCGCTGGCCCGCCCGACTCCGCGACGGCCTTCGCCGCGAATGGGCAGCCGAGCTGCACGTGCTCGCCGAGGAGGAGCGTCCCGGGGCGGTGCTGCGGTTCGCGGCGAGCCTCGCCGTTGCCCGGCCCGCGCGCGAGCCCGCCTCCGTCGCGGTGCGGGCCCGGGCCATGGGGCGAGCCCTGCGGCTGACCGTCGTCGCCCCGCTGACGGCGGCCGCGATGTTCGTCGTCGCGGTGGTCGTCGCCGGCGTCCTGCTGCCCGACACCGGCAGCCTCCAGTACGGGGCGGTGGCGCTGCTCCTCGGCGCCGGCGCCGTCGTGCTCGCCCGGCTCGGCCGCTGGTGGACGGTCGGCGGCGCCACGACGACCGCGCTGGTGCTGGCCGTCACGGTGCCCGGGTGCGCTGCCGGCTTCCTCCAGTACGCGCTCACCGACAACTCCGCGAAGCTGGCGGCGCACGGTCCGGCGTACCTGATCTTCTTCGGCGGGCTCGGCGCGCTGCTCCACTTCGTCGCCCGGCTCGCCACCACCGGCCGGCGGGCGCGGGCCTGGTGGACCGGCGCGCTCGGCGCGCTGGCCCTCGCCGACGTCGCGGTGATGGTGCCGGTCTTCCTCGCCACCGGCACGCCGCACCCGGCGTCGGCGCCACTGTGGCTGGTCACCGCCCTCACCGGCAGCGGGTTCGGGCTGCCGAGTCCGGCCGGGTGGGAGATCTTCACCATCCTCGACCAGACCGAGCTGGACCCGCAGATCTTCCTGCTCTGCACCGGCATCGCCCTGGGGGCGATCATGCACCGAGCGCCCGCGCGCAACACCGCCGAAGAGTCCGGCCTACCCTCACCGTCCGTCCCCTGAGGAAGTCCGGTTTCGCCGCCGCCGGGGTGGGCATGCGCCTGGTATCCGGCGCCGGTCCCGACCGGCGCCACGGCGGGAGGACGCAGATTCATGCAGACAGATGCGCGGCCACGTCTGACGGCGCCCGGCATCATCCTGGGCATCGGCCTGGGCGGTTTCCTCGACGGGATCCTGTTGCACCAACTGCTGCAGTGGCACCACATGCTGACCAGCACGTCCTATTCGGCGGACACCGTGCACGGGTTGCGCATCAACACGTTGTGGGACGGACTGTTCCACACCTTCACCTGGCTGGCGGTGCTGGGCGGTCTCGCGCTGTTGTACTCCCGGGTCGGCCGCGACCGCTCCGGCCTGCTGTCGTCGCGATCCCTGTGGGGCTGGGTGCTCGTCGGCTGGGGCCTGTTCAACCTGGTGGAGGGCGTCGTCGACCACCACGTCCTGGGAATCCACCACGTCCGCGGCGGCCCGCACCAACTCGCCTGGGACCTCGGCTTCCTGGCGTTCGGGGCGCTCCTGACCGGCGGCGGATGGCTGCTGCAACGCGGCGCCGCGGAGCTCCGCGAGGGGGCGGAGCCGTACGACGCCGCCGATCGGTGAACCGGTCGTGACGCCCCTCGCGCACGGCGGCCACCCCACCGGCGTCGCGACGACCCTGGCCCCGGCGGCGCTGCCGGCGCTGCTGGCGGTCGGCTACGTCCTGGCGGTCCGGCGCGACGGGCGGGGCTGGCCGCGCCATCGCACCGCGGCTTTCCTCACCGGAGCGGCGCTGCTGGCCGTGGCATTGCTGCCGCCGGTGAGCGGATACGCCGAGCGCAGCTTCCACGGGCACATGGTGCAGCATCTGCTGCTGGCCATGCTGGGCCCGTTGTGCCTGGCGCTGGGTGCGCCGGTCACCCTGCTGCTGCGCGCTCTGCCCGTACGGCGCGCGCGGCAGATCACCCGGCTCCTGCGCGGCCGGCCCGCCCGGCTGGTGACCCACCCGCTTGTCGTACTCCTGCTCAACGTCGGCGCACTGCCGGCGCTGTACCTGACGCCGCTGTACACCGCGACCACGACCAGCCCGCCGCTGCACCACGCCGTACACGCTCACTTCGTGGCGGCCGGATACCTCTTCGCCTGGGTGATCGCCGGCCCCGATCCGGCACCGCACCGGCCGTCGGTCCCGGCCCGGCTGGTGATGCTCGGCGTGGCCATCGCCGTCCATGCCACGCTGGCCCAACTGATCTACGCGGGCGTCGCCGTCCACCTGGACGTCCCCGCGGACGACCGCCGCGCGGGCGCCGACCTCATGTACTACGGCGGCGACATCGCCGAACTCCTCTTGGCCCTGGCCATGCTGACGTCCGCGTTCGGGCGAACGGTCCGCAGCGTGTGACGAGGGTGAAATCTTCGCCCGACCGTCGACCGCCGTTCTCCCGCGCTCTACTCTGACTAACTCGGACAGCCCTTGTCGAAAGGCAGCGCGATGACCGGCACGACGCTCGACGTCGGCACCAGGTCCGACGGCAGCCTCGTCATCCAGCCCCACGGCGTCCTGCACGCCGAGGATGCGGTCGAGCTGCGCCGCACTCTCATCCACGCCGTCCGGCACATCCGCCCGCTGCGGCTGATCCTCGACCTGGGCGACCTCGACGGCCTCGACCCGATCAACCTGGGCACCCTCGCCGCCGCCTGTCACCTCGGCGACGACCATCAGGTCGCCGTCTTCCTCGACTACTCCTCGGTCACCCTGGCCGGGCAGCTCACCGCCGCGGGCGTGGCCGCCCACCGGCTCCGCCACATCGGGCACCGCGCGGCGGCATAGCCGCACCACCGGATGACGGCGGAGGCGGGCGGCCTCGGTCATCAAAATGCGCTGGCACACGACCGCGGAGCCGGGTACAAGATCTTCATGATCCACGATAAGAGCGGGCGAGCCACCCGGGTCGCCCTCGTCACGGCCGACATCTTTCCCGACCTCTACGAGGACGACCATCCACTGCGCGACGCGCTGCTGGCCCGCGGGGCGGCGGTGGACGCGGTCCGCTGGGACGATCCGGCCGCCGACTGGGACGGGTACGACCTGGTGGTCCTGCGCTCACCGTGGGACTACACGTCGCGGCGGGACGAGTTCGTCGCCTGGGCCCGTACGGTCTCGCGGCTGGCCAACCCGGCCGACATCGTGGAGTGGAACACCGACAAGCACTATCTCGGCGAACTCGCCGCCGCCGGCCTGCCGATCACCCCGACGACCTTCGTCGAGCCGGGCGAGGCCTGGACGCCGCCGGAGGCGGGCGAGTGGGTGATCAAGCCGACGATCAGCGTCGGCAGCAGGGACACCGGCCGGTACCTGCTGCCCGAGGACCTCACCGCCGCCCGCGCACTCGCGGAGCGGCTCAGCGCCGCGGGGCGTACGACGATGGTCCAGCCGTACCTCGCCGCGGTCGACACCGCGGGCGAGACGGCGATCCTGTGCCTGCCGGACGCCACCGGCGCCCTGACCTTCAGCCACGCGATCCGCAAGGGTCCCCTGCTGAACGGCCGGGGCGAGCGCTTGGGCGAGTACAGCGAGGACATCACCACCCGGACCCCCTCGGCGCGGGAGCGGGATCTCGCCGAGCGCGTGCTGGGGCTGGTTCCGGGCGGCGCCGATCGCCTGCTCTACGCCCGGATCGATCTGGTCCCGGGCCAGGACGGCGCCCCGCTGCTGCTCGAGCTCGAGCTCGCCGAGCCCACGCTGTTCCTGCGGACCGCGGACGGCGCGGCTGCCCGGCTGGCCGACGCCATCCTCCGCCGGATCCGGGTTTCCTCCAGAGCCGGATAAGAGCTGCTGTGGATCGGCTGTAAAAGGGGCACGTCGCCATGGCCGAGAAGATCGCGAGCAGCACCGGCGCTGCGCTCGGTCCTCACGAGCGGCGACCTGCTCGACGTCTCCGACTGAGCGGCCTTTCCTCTCCTCCGGGTTGCCGCCTCACTCACCTCGGGCCAGACTTCGGGTATCGCTCGTCACTTCGGGTATCGCTCGTCCTCGGGCGAGGAGACCCGGTGGCGCAGCGTCCCGGAAGGAGAAGCCCGTGACGGACACTGAGCCATGGGCCGGACCATCAGCACCGCCGCCGCCCGCGAGCGTCACCGTCGTCGGGACCACCGACGCGCTGACGATCGCGGTGGCGGGTGAGCTCGATGCGGCGAACCGCGTCGCGGTCCACGACGCGCTGCACGACGCCATCGCCGCGCGCAGCCCGCGGCACGTCGTCATCGACCTCGCCGGCCTGAGCTTCTGCGACACCGCCGGCATACGCGTGCTCGCCGGCATCCTCCGGCAGCTCACGGTGGACGGCACCACCTGCCACGTGCGCAAGCCGCAACCCCACGTCGCCCGGCTCCTGCGGCTCATCCCGACGGACGCGGTGGTCGTCCCCTAGCGGCCGGCGGCACCGGCCCCGTGGCTCAGGCGGCGACGAGGGGTTGGAGGGCGGCGCCGAGCCGTTCGACGGCGCCCGGGCGGTGGCCGTTGCGGATCAGGTTGATGGTGATGCCGTCGATCCCGGCGCCCAGGACCTTCTCGTGCACCTGCTCGGCGACCTGGTCGGCCGTGCCGAGGAAGACCCGGTTGCGGCGGTCCTCGGGTACGGCCTGGGCGAGTTCCCCGAGCTCCTGCTCCGTGTCGCCCACCAGGCCCATGACCAGATAGCTCGTCGCGAGCGTGGCGGGGTCGCGGCCGATCTCCTCGCAGCGCCGGCGCAGCACGGCGACCTTGTGCGGCAGGTCCGCGATGTCGCAGATGATGTTCATGTGGTCGGCGAAGCGCGCCGCCAGCCGGAACGTCTTCTGCTCGCCGCTGCCGCCCAGCATGATCGGGATCGCCGGCCGCAGCCGCGGGTTGTTCATGGCGCCGCGCGCCGTGTACCACTTGCCGTCGAAGGTCGCGGGCTCGCCCTTGAGCATCGGGGCGATGATGGTCAGCGCCTCCTCGAGCCGCTCGAAGCGCTGGGCGAACGACCCGAACTCGAACCCGTAGTCGTGGTGCTCGCGCTCGAACCAGCCGGCGCCGATCCCGAGCAACGCCCGGCCCTTCGAGACCACGTCCAGGGTCGTCACGGTCTTCGCCAGCAGGGCGGGGTTACGGTACGTGTTCCCGGTGACCAGCGTGGACAGTTGGATCGTCGACGTGGCCGAGGCGAGTGCGCCGAGCGTCGTGTACGCCTCGAGCATCGCGTTCTCCGGCGCACCGATGCCCGGCAGTTGGTAGAAGTGGTCCATCACCAGGACGGTGTCGAACCCCGCCGCCTCGGCCTCCCGGGCCTGCGCGACGACGGCGCCGAAGAGGTCCTCGACGGCAACGCCGGGATAGGTGAAGTTCGGAATCTGGTATCCGAGCCGGATGCTCACAGTGCCTCCGCCATGTAAGAGGGCTATCACTTGCTAATGTAAGAGCCCATTCACCCATCGGCAAGCGGGGAGGCCGGCGTGTCGACGGAACGGGGCTACCACCACGGCGACCTCCGGACGGCGCTGGTCCAGGCCAGCTTCGAACTGCTGGCCGACGGCGGCCTGCAGCGCTTCTCCGTCGCCGCGGTCGCGCGCCGGCTGGGGGTGAGCTCGGCGGCGCCGTACCGGCACTTCCCGGACCGCGCCCATCTGCTCGGAGCGGTCTCCGCCGCCGCCGCCCGCGACCTGGGCACCGCGATCACCGCCGCCGCCGACGCGGCGGGCCCCGACCCGGCCGAGCGCCTGGCGGCGGTCGCGGGCGCCTACGTCCGCTACGTCGCCCGCACGGGCGCCGGCTTCCAGGTCATCTATGCCGCCGAGCTGTACGACTTCCCGGACGACGCGCGCCGCGAGCAGACCCGGGCCCTGATGACCACCCTGATCGACCTGGCCACGGCGACCGGCTCCTCGTCATTCCAGGAGGCTCTGCAGCTCGTCGAGGCGACGATCGCCGTGGCCCACGGTTACACGTCGCTGCTGGCGGACGGCTTCTTCGCCCGCAAGGCGCACTCCGCCGACGCCGTCGCCGACCGGGCCACCGCGGCGACCCGCGCCCTGGTCACCCGGCCCCGGCGGTAGGTCAGACGAGATCCAGACCGGCGCGGACGATGCTGTCGGTGTCGATGCCGTGGTGGCGGTACACCGCGGCGAGCGCACCGGACTGACCGAAGGTGCTCACCCCGAGATGCCGGGCCGGCCGGCGGTGCACGCCGGCCAGGAAGGCGAGCGTGTGGGGGTGGCCGTCCAGCACGGTGAGCAGCGGCGCGGCCCGGTCGGCGGGGAACGCCGCCTCGAGGATCCAGGTGTCGGCGCCGCCCTGGCCGGCGCGGGCCTGCATGGCCGCGAACAGCAGGCCGGGGCTGGTCACGCAGACCACGTCGGCGGGCGTGCCCAGCGCGGCGAGCCGGTCGGCGGCGGCGATCGCCTCCGGCAGCATGGCCCCCATCGCGGCGATGGTCAGCGCCGGCGGCTGTGGGGCGCGGCGCAGCAGGTAGGCACCGGCGACGACCTGACGGCGGCGGCGTTCCCGGGCGGCCGGGTCGGCGGGGACGTCGGCGAGGCCCTGGTCCACCGGCCGCGAGGACAGCCGCAGGTACGCGGAGCTGCCGCCGGGCCTGCCGAGGCGGGCGAGTGCGGCGAGCAGGGTCCATTCCAGGTCGACCGTGAACGCGGGCTCGTAGCTGACGCAGCCCGGCTGCTCAAGCCCGATCGACGGGGTCTTGATGGACTGGTGCGCGCCGCCCTCGGCGGCGAGGGTGACGCCGGCCGGGGTGCCGACCAGGATCGACTGCCCGCCGGCGTACATGCCGAACGACCAGGGTTCGAGGGCGCGCTCCACGAAGGGGTCGTAGACCACGCCGATGGGCAGCAGCGGCTGGCCCCAGCGGCTCCAGGTGGCGCCCAGCTCGCCGAGCAACCCGACCAGGTTTCCCTCGGCGATGCCCAGCTCGATGTGCTGTCCTGTGGGGCGCTCGCGCCAGTGCAGGATGGTCTCGGGGTCGTCGTCGAACCAGTTGCGGCGGTTGTCGGTCGACCAGACGCCGACCTTGTTGATCCAGCCGCCGAGGTTGGTCGAGGACGCCACGTCGGGTGCCGCGGTCACCACGCGGCGGGCCACGGCGGGAGCCTGCCGGGTCAGGTCGAGCAGGGCCCGGCCGAGTCCCGCCTGGGTCGACGAGGTGCCGGACGGGGTCCGGCCCAGGTCGACGGGGACCTCCGGAGCCGGCTCCGCGGTCAGGGGCGCGCGGTGCAGGCGGGCGGTGACCTCCGCGCAGAGCCGGCCGGCCGCCGAGTGCGGCGCGAAGCGCGCCCACGGCGCCTCCACCGACATGCCGACGCGGGCGCCGAGCTCGCGAAGTTGCGCCTCGTTCAGCAGCGAGGAGTGGTTCTGCGGGTGACCCTCGGTGGCCAGCCCGTAGCCCTTCACGGTGTAGGCGAAGATGACGGTCGGGCGGTTGTCGTCGATCGCGGCGAGCGTGTCGCCCAGGGTCCGCAGGTCGTGGCCGCCGAGGTTGCGCAGCGCCGCCACGAGGGTGCTGTCGTCCAGGCCGTCGACCAGCTCCCGCAACGCCGGCGCGTCGGCGCCGTCGCCGGGCAGCCGCAGTCGCAACTGCTCCGGCGAGCAGCGCAGCAGCCGCTGGAACTCGGCGTTGGACATGTCGTCGACCCGCCGGCGCAGCGCGTCACCGCCGGGTCGCTCGAAGATGGCGCTGAGCAGCCGTCCGTACTTGGCGGTCAGCACCTGCCAGCCGGCGGCCTCGAACATGGCCTGCAGCCGGGTCGCCGCGACGTGCGGCACGACCCGGTCCAGGGACTGGCGGTTGAGGTCGACGATCCAGCACACCTCGCCGAGCTCGCCCACCATCGGGTCGAGGATCGCCTCCCAGCACGCCCCCTCGTCCAGCTCGGCGTCGCCGACCAGCGAATACTGGCGGCCGGCACCGGTCGAGGCGCCGCAGGCGTTGACGTAGCGGCGGGCCAGCGCGCCCCAGATCGGGGCGGTGGCGCCGATGCCGACCGAGCCCGTCGAATAGTCGACCGGGTCCGGGTCCTTCGAGCGGCTCGGGTAACTCTGCAGGCCGCCGAAGGAGCGCAGGGTGGTCAGGTAGCGCTCGTCCAGGCTGCCGAGCAGGTAGTTGATCGCGTGCAGCACCGGTGAGGCGTGCGGCTTCACCGAGACCCGGTCGTTCGCGGTGAGGTGGTCGAACCACAGCGCCGTCATGATCGTCGCCATCGAGGCGCTCGACGCCTGGTGTCCCCCGACCTTCAGCCCGTCGGGATTGGGACGGACCCGGTTGGCGTGGTCGATCATCGCGGTGGCGAGCCAGAGCACCCGCTGCTCCACCTCGCGCAGCACCGCCCAGCGGTCCTCGTCGCCCTCAAACCGCACAACGGCGGGATCGACCGCGGTCACGTCTACCTCCACAAGCTCAGAGATCTGCGAGCAAGATCGCCGGCTTCTCCACGCAGTCGGCGACGTAACGCAGGAAACCCCCTGCCGCGCCGCCGTCGCAGACGCGGTGATCGAAGCTCAGCGACAGTTGGGTGACCTTACGGACGGCGAGCTGCCCGTCGACCACCCACGGCTTGTCGACGATACGGCCGACGCCGAGGATACCGGCCTCCGGGTGGTTGATGATCGCGTTCGAGCCGTCGACGCCGAAGACGCCGTAGTTGTTGAGCGTGAACGTGCCGCCGGTCATCGCGGCGGGCGGCAGGGTCCCGGCGCGGGCCAGCCCGGCCAGCCGGCTCAGCTCGGCGCCGAGCTGAGCGGCGTTCATCAGGTGCGCCCCCTGCACCACGGGCACCATCAGACCCCGGTCGGTCTGCGCCGCGAAGCCGAGGTTGACGTACGGCAGCCGCAGGATCTCCCCCGCCGCCAGGTCCACGGTGGAGTTCAGCTCGGGGAAGCGCCGCAGCCCGGCGACGCAGATCCGGGCGAGCAGCGCCAGCAGGCTGACGCCCCGGTCCGCCAGCGCGTTCTTCGCCTCGATGAGGCCGGTGGCGTCAACGTCGACCCAGGTGGTCGCGTCGGGGATCTCGCTGCGGCTCCGCGCCAGCTTGTCGGCGACCGCGCGCCGCACTCCCCGCAACGGGATGCGCTCGATCCCCGCGACCGCCTCGACCGCGACCGGCCGGGCGGCGGCGGCCGGTCCGGTGGCGACGACGGCGGCCGTCCCGGTAGCGGCGGCGATGGCCTCCTCGACGTCGCGGCGCCGGATCACGCCGTGACCGCCGGGCACGACCGCGGCGAGGTCGACGCCGTGCTCGCGGGCCAGCTTGCGGACCAGCGGCGAGATGACCCTCGGCGCGGCCGGCTCGCGGGACACCGGGGCGGCGGCCACGCCGGCCACGGTTCCCGCCGTCCGGCCCCGGCGGGCACGCCGCCGGGAGGCCGGGGCGTGGCCGGTGCCGTACCCGATCAGGACGTTGCCCGAGCCGGCCCGCTCCTCGGTGCGGTACTGCTCGGCGGGACCGGAGCCACCGTCCGGCGCCGCCGCGGACGCGGCGACGGTGATCAGCGGCTCACCCACGGCGAGGACCGAGCCGGCCTCGGCGTGCAGGACCGCGACCGTGCCCGCGAAGGGCACGGGAACCTCGACCGCCGCCTTGGCCGTCTCCACCTCGACCACGACCTCGTCGACGGTCACCGTGTCGCCGACCGCGACCCGCCACTGGATGACTTCCGCCTCGGTCAGGCCCTCACCCAGGTCGGGCAGGCGGAAGACCTGGTCGGCGCTCATGCCGTGGTCCCGGTGTGCCGCAGGTCCGGCTCGTCGTCGAACTGGAGCCGGTCGACCGCGTCGAGGATCCGGTCGACGGTGGGCAGGTGCGCGTGCTCCATCTTCGGCGGCGGGTACGGAATGTCGTACCCGGTCACCCGCAGCACCGGCGCGGCCAGCGAGTGGAAGCAGCGCTCCTGCACCCGGGCGGCGATCTCCGCGGCGACGCCCGCGAAGCCCTGCGCCTCCTGGACGACGACGCAGCGGCCGGTGCGGCGTACCGATCGGACCAGGGTCTCGTCGTCGAACGGCACGAGCGTGCGCAGGTCGACGACCTCCAGGCTGATCCCCTCGGCCGCGGCCGCCTCCGCCGCCTGCATCGCGAGCGGCACGGTGGGGCCATAGGCGACCAGGGTCGCGTCGGTACCGGAGCGCCGGATCGCGGCCTGTCCCATCGGGCCGGCCGAGCGGGTGCCGAGGTCGACCTTCGCCTTGCTCCAGTACAGGCGCTTGGGCTCCATGAAGACGACCGGGTCCGGGTCGGCGATCGCGTCGCGCAGCAGCCAGTACGCATCCTCGACGGTGGCCGGCGTGACCACCTTCAGCCCAGGAGTGTGCGCGTAGTACGCCTCGCTGGAGTCGCAGTGGTGCTCGACGCCGCCGATGCCGCCGGCGAACGGCACCCGGATCACGATGGGCATCGTCAGCGCGCCCCGGGTCCGGTTGCGCATCTTCGCCACGTGCGAGGCGATCTGCTCGAACGCGGGGTAGGCGAACGCGTCGAACTGCATCTCGACGACGGGACGCATGCCACCCATGGCCAGGCCGACGGCGAGACCGACGATGCCGGACTCGGCCAGCGGCGTGTCGAAGCAGCGGTCCTCGCCGAACTTGCGGGTGAGGCCGTCGGTGATCCGGAAGACGCCGCCGAGCGCGCCGACGTCCTCGCCGAAGATCAGGACGCTCTCGTCCTCACCCAGCGCGTCGCAGAGAGCGGCGTTCAAGGCCTGCGCCATGGTCAGCTCGGTGGGTTCCGTGGTCATCTCATGCCTCCCCGGCGTCGAGCTCGGCGACGAGCTGCGCGCGCTGCTCCACGAGCTGCGCGGTCGGCTCGGCGAAGACGTGGTCGAACAGCGTGCGCGGGTCGGCCACGACGTCCGCGTTCAGCTTGGTGCGCACCTCGGCGGCGAACGCCTCGGCCTCGTCCTCGGCGGTCCGCACCGCCTCGTCGTCGATCAGACCCCGGTGCCGCAGGTACGTCTGCAGCCGGGCGAGCGGGTCGGCGGCGGCCCACCGGGTCACCTCGGCCTCGTCCCGGTACCGGGTGGCGTCGTCGGCGTTGGTGTGCGCCTCCATCCGGTAGGTGTGCGCCTCCACCAGGTAGGGGCCGCGGCCGGACCGGGCGTGCTGCACCGCGGTGGTGAGCACGGAGAGCACGGCGAGCAGGTCGTTGCCGTCGACCTGCTCGGAGACGACGCCGTATCCGACGCCCTTGTAGGCCAGGGCGGGCGCCGCCGTCTGCTGGGCCAGCGGCACGGAGATCGCGTACCCGTTGTTCTGGATGAAGAAGACGACCGGCGCGCGCCGCACAGCGGCGAAGTTGAGCGCCTCGTGGAAGTCGCCCTCGCTGGTGCCGCCGTCGCCGATCAGCGCCAGCACCACGCCGTCCTCGCCCTTGCGGCGCAGGGCCTCGGCCAGGCCGACCGCGTGGATGGTCTGGGTGGCCAGCGGGGTGCACTGCGGAGCCACCTTGACCGCCGCCGGGTCGTAGCCGCAGTGCCAGTCGCCGCGCAGCAGGGTCAGCACCTCGGCCGGGTCGAGGCCCCGGGCGACGAGGGCGACGCTGTCGCGGTAGGTGGGGAACAGCCAGTCGTCGTCGCGCAGCGCGAGGACGGCGGCGATCTGGCACGCCTCCTGGCCGCGGCTGGACGGGTAGACGGCGAGCCGGCCCTGCTTGGTCAGCGCGGTGGCCTGGGTGTCGAAGCGTCGGCCGAGCACCATCCGCCGGTGCGCCTCGACGAGCAGCTCGTCGCTCGGCCGCACATGACCGGCCGGAGCGGGCGTCTCGGTGCCGTCCGCGGCGACGAAACGCACGGGTTCCGGGGAAGGCAGCAGATCCTCAAGCCGCATGGCGACGCTCGCTCTCTCTGGACGCCTGATCGCATCAGCGTGGATTCGAGGCGATGTACGGTCAAGAGCGCCGGATGATCTCAGACGAATGGCCGATGCCGGCGGACGGGAGCGGCAACATGTCCACGGAGAGGCCTCCGGCGGACGGTCCGGCTGGACGTTCTGCCGGACCGCTTGACCCGACCGACGCGGCCCTGCTGGCGGAGCTGCGCCGCGACGGGCGGATCTCGATCCGCGCGCTAGCAGAACGTACCCATATTTCCCGGTCGAACGCCTACACCCGGGTTTCCCGGATGGTCGAGGACGGCACGATCCGCGGCTTCTCCGCCGAGGTCGACCCGCACAGCGTCGGGCTGGGCACGACCGCGTACGTCGCGATCACCATCGATCAGACCGCCTGGCGCCTGGTCGCGGCGGGGATCAGCGAGATCCCGTACGTGGAGCATTTCGCCCTGATCGGCGGCGACAACGACGTCCTCGCGCTGGTCCGGGCACCGGACAACACCGCGCTGCGAGACGTCGTCCTGGACCGCATCCAGGACATTCCGGGCGTACGCACCACGCGCACCTGGCTGGTGTTCGAGGAACGAACCGGGCGAGGGGTGCCCTACGGCGACGGGGAGGGATGATCGGGGCACTGTGGCGGCCATCACAGACCGTGAAAATCGTTCACGATCGTTACCATCTCCGGTCGGTGCACCACTTCCCCAGGTCGGGTACGATGTCGGCCATTCACATGAGGCGATCAGCATCGTGATCGATCCCGCGACGCCGGGACGAGCCGGTGCGGATCTCACGGTGAGTAGTGGCGTTAGGCCACGGTCGATCGACGGTCTGGGGAGGGATCACGGTGCGATCACTCGCGGGCCGCTATCGGGTGGAGGACGCTGTCGGGCGGGGCGGCAGCGCGGTCGTACACCGCGGCTGGGACCGCACGCTCAAGCGCCCGGTGGCGATCAAGCTCTTCTCGCCGTACCGGTACGGCACCGAGGAGCCCGCCGTCGACGTGCTGCGGGAGGCGCGGGCCGCGGCCGGACTCAGCCACCCGAACGTCGCCCGGGTCTACGACTACGGCGAGGCGATCGAGGGCGACGAGCGGCACCCGTACCTCATCATGGAGTTCCTCGAGGGTGACACCCTCGCCGACGAGCTTGCCCGCACCGGCGCGCTCGAATGGCAACGGGCCGTCGCGATCTGCGCGGACACCGCCGCCGCCCTGGCCGCCGCGCACGTGCGCAACCTGGTGCACCGCGACGTCAAGCCCCGCAACGTCATGCTCACCCCGGGCGGCGTCAAGGTCCTCGACTTCGGCATCGCCACCCTCGCCGGACAGAACAGCTTCGACACCCAGGGGCGGCTCTGGGGCACCCCGGCGACCCTCGCGCCGGAGCAACTGCGCGGCGAGCCGACCTACCCCGCCGCGGACGTGTACGCGCTGGGTCTGCTGCTGTTCGAGTGCCTCACCGGCTCGCGCGCGTGGCCCGGCACCACGGTCGGCGAGATTCTCGCCGCCCGGGCCGAGGGCCGGACGCCGCGCCTGCCGCGCATCGCCGGCCTCCCCCGCGAGATCATCCGTCTCTACGACGACTGCACGGCCGAGGAGGCCGCCCGCCGCCCGTCGGCCGCGGCCGCCGTCGAGATCCTCGGCCGGGCCATCGGCAGGATGCCGACCGTGCGCCCGGCCGTCGCCAGGATGCCGGCTCCCACCGCTGCCGGCAGCGCCGCGGCCCGCACCGCCGCCGGCAGAGCCCCGGCTCTCGCCACCCTCGGCAGCACTCCGGCACTGACCGCCCTCGGCCGCGTTCCGGTCGCCGTCGTCGGCGGTGTCCGGGCGATCGGACGGACCCGGTCCCGTCGCCGCGCCGCCGCCACCGCGTCGATGGCCGTCGCCGCGGCGATCGTCAGTGTCCTCGGCCTCCAGATCGCCAACGGCGGCGCGGCGCCGCACGGACGGCAGGCGGAGGCCGCCGCCGACGGCGCGGCCGGTGCCGCCGGCATGACCCCGACGCCGCAGGTCATGCCGCGCCCGACCACGAGCGCGCCGGCGCGCGATCTCCCCGCGGAGGCGGACCACCCGGTCCGTAAGCCGCCCGCCGGCACCATCCACGACATCGTGGCGCCGCCGACCGCCACCGTGACCTGGACCCGGCCGGCGCCGCACCCCACGACCACCGCCCCGGCCACCGAGCCGCCGGCGACCCATACCCCGGGCACGCCGCCGCCGGGCACGACGGCACCGACGACGGAGCCGACGACGGAGCCGACGACGGCCCCGCCCACCTTGCCACCGGTCGAGACCACCACGGTCCCGCAACCGTCCACGCAGGTCACCACCCCGCCGCCGGTGACCACGGCGCCCACGCCGGATGTGATCCTCGCCGAGATTCTCCCGTGACCCGCGCCGGCTGACGACCGCAAACCGGTTGCGCCGGGTGCCCGCGGGCGCGACCGTACGGGGATGCGCGACCACCCCGTACGGGAGATGACATCCGCCGAGACGGCGACCGTCGCCGAGATGCTGGACGCCTTCAACCGCGAGTTCGACACCCCGACGCCGGGCCCCGCCGTGCTCGCCCGGCGCCTGCCGGGACTCCTCGCCGACGGCCGGCTGGCGGTCCTGCTGACCGGGGAACCGGCCGCCGGCGTGGCCGTCCTGTCGCTGCGCCCCCACGTCTGGAGCGACGGACCGGTGGTGCTGCTCGACGAGCTCTACGTACGACCGGAGCTCCGCGGCCGCCGCTACGGCCACGCCCTCCTGGAAGCCGCCTGCCGGCTGGCCCGCGACCGCGGCGCGGAGACCATCGAGATCAACGTCGACGGCGAGGACAGAGACGCCCGGCGCTTCTACGAGGCGCACGGCTTCACCCACACCGAGCCCGGAGCCGACGAGCCGATGTACTTCTACTACCGCGACCTCGCCTGAAGCTCGATCCCGCCCGGGTCGGCACCCGTCAACGGCCGGGGCGGACCGTGTCGAAGACGACCGACCAGGGCGCCGGCGTGCCGACCGGCGCGGTCACCGCCGGTGACGCCGGTCCGGTGAGGACCTCGGCGGCCAGGGTGGCGAAGCGCTCGGCCGCCGGGTGCGCGCCGCGGCGCGGCCAGACCGCGGAGACCTCCTGGTGCAGCGGCTCACCGGTCAGCGGACGCCAGGCGATGCGGGGTTCGCGGCGTACCACGGCCTCGCGGTGCAGAGCGACGCCGTTTCCCGCCAGGACCAGGCCGCAGAGCAGTTCCGGGCTGCGGGCATGCCGGATCCGCTCCGGCACGAAGCCGTTGTCCCGGGCGACCGCGAGGATGTGGTCGTAGCAGGCGGGTGCGGTGGCGCGCGGGAAGAGGACGAGGCCGTGGCCGGTCAGGTCGGCGAGGCTCAGCGTGGCGGACCGGGCGAGCGGCGAGGCGCGAGGCAGGACCACGCCCAGCGGCGTACGGGTAACCGGGCCGGAGTCGAGGTCGACCAGGTCGGCCGGGCGGTGCACCAGGCCCACGTCGAGCCGGGCGGTGGCCAGCGCGTCAAGTTGCTCGGCGGTGGTCAACTCATGCAGATCCACATCCAGTCCGGGCGCGTGCGCGGACAGCCGGCGCAGAAGCTCGCCGAGGGCCGGCGCCGGGGTGTCCGGCGGTACGCCCGCCCGGAGCGTGCCCAGATCACCGTCGCGGATGGTGCGCATGAGCGTCCGCATGCGCCGTTCCGCCGCGAGCAGCTCCCTCGCCTGCTCGACCAAGGCCTGACCGGCGGTGGTCAGCGCGGTGCCCCGGGGCAGCCGGTCGAAGAGGGCGACGCCGAGCTCACGCTCCAGCCGGCGCATCGCCTGGCTGAGCGGTGGCTGGGCGATGCCGAGCGCCTCCGCGGCCCGGCTGAAGTGCAGTTCCTCGGCGACGACCAGGAAGTACCGCAGGTGCCGGAAAAGATCCACGGCGTCCACCCTAGGGTGGTCCGATGCCCTTCGACGACGACGTGTTCGCCGCCGGTGGCGTGGAGGGATGGCTGCACGCCCGCGACATCGACACCGGACGCGCCATGGGGTGCCGGGCCGGCGAACCGGTGGTCCTCAGCTCCGTCTTCAAGATTCTGCTGGCGCTGGAGTTCGCCCGCCAGGTGGCCTCGGGCGCGCTCGACCCGGCGGAACGGGTGACGGTGGGCGGCGGCGACCGGCTGGGTGGCTGGGGCACCGGCGGATGCGCCGACGACATCGAGCTGTCGCTGCGCGACCTGGCCTACTTCACCATGTCGGTCAGCGACAACACCGCCGCGGACGTGCTGCTGCGCCGGGTCGGGCCGGACCTGCTGCCGCTGCTCGCCGCCGAGCTGGGCCTGACGCGGACCCGGGTGGTCGGCGGCCCCCGCGAGATGCTCGAGACGATGTTCGCCGACGTCGGCGTGGCGGACGCCGCCGGTTTCGCCCGGGTGTTTCCCACCCTCTCCGACGCTCAGGTGCGCTCGCTGCGCGTCTTCGATCCGCAGCGGACGACGTCGAGCACGCCGGAGGAGATCACCCGCCTGCTGCAGCTCGTCTGGCGGGACGCGGCCGGGACGCCCGAGGCCTGTGCGATGGTGCGCGACCTGATGGCGCGGCAGATGTTCTGGACTCGGCTCGCGGCCGCGTTCCCGGCGGGCGTCCGCGTGTCCGGCAAGACCGGCACGCTGCCCGGCCTGCACATGGAGGCCGGCGTGGCGGAGTATCCGGACGGCGGGCGGTACGCGCTGGCGGTGTTCGTCCGGACCCACCGGCTCGACACGTCCCGGATGGACGTGGACCGGCTGCTCGGGCGGGCCGCCGCGGCCGCGGTGCGGCACCTGCGCGACGAGTGAGCCGCGTCACTCGAGAGGTACGGCGGGTCCGCCGGGAGCTGGGCCGATATCCGGACGGCTATGACGGGTGCGGCGACGGGATCTTGGACGCGCGGCCGGGGCCGCTGATGTGCTGCGGGTCCGTTCGACGAAAGGACCCCGATGTCTCGCACCGCCTTCGACCGCCGCGGCTTCCTGCGTACCGCCGCGGCCGGCACCGCGCTGGCCTCACTGCCCGCGGCGCTGCCCGCACCGGCCGCCGCCGCGCCCGCCGCCGCGCCCACGCGCAAGCGGACCGCGACGTTCCGCTGGCTCGGCACCACCGGCTGGCGCATCGACGTCGCGGGCCGGACCGTCCTCATCGACCCGTACGTGAGCCGCTTCCCTACCGGGCTGTTCGGCGGCACGTTCAACCCGGCCACGCCGTTGGCCGTGGATCCCGGGGCGATCGCCGCCGCGGATCTGGGCGATCCGGAGACCGTACTGGTCACGCACACCCACTGGGACCACTTCGCCGACGTGCCCTACCTGGCCCGCACGACCGGGGCGCGGGTGCTGGGCACCCTGACCGCCTACCACCTGGGTCTGGCCGCCGGCGTACCCGGTGCGCAGTTGAGCCCGGTCAAGGGTGGCGAGGTGCTGGACTTCGGCGACTACCACATCGAGGTGGTCGCCGCGCTGCACAGCCGCAACGCCGGATATTCGCTGGCCTTCCCGGGCGTCCGGGTGCAGGTCCCCGCCGCCCCGGCGACCATCGCCGATCTGCCCGAGGGCGACACCCTGGCGTACGTCTTCCACGTACCCGGCGGGCCGTCGGTCTTCCTCATGGGCGCCAGTGACTTCGTTGAGCGCAACCTGACCGGCATTCGGCCGGACGTCGCGATGATCCCGATCAACAGCGGCAACGCCACCCTCGACTACGTGCCTCGCCTCCTCGCGGCGCTCGACCACCCGGCCGTGGTGGTGCCGGTGCACTGGGACAACTTCGAGACGCCGCTGAAGAACCCGCCGGTGGTGGCGCCCGCCGACCGCGACCGGCTGGACGCGTTCCTCGCGGCGATCCGGGCGGCGTCGCCGCATACCCGAATTCTGCGGCCGGAGTTCCGTACGCCGTACAGGTTCTGATCCGTTCGCGGCATCTGCCGGAGGCCGAAGAAATCGACTCTTGTCAAAGTCTTGCCCCGAACGTAAACAGGTGGTTAGCAGTATGAATCTTTCTCGCGTCATGCGGCCCGGAAGGGACCCCCGCCCATGCACCGACGCCCCCCGCGCGTTCGCGCGGTACTGACCGCCTCCCTGCTGCTGACCACCACCCTCACGGTCGGCTCCGCCTCCCGCGCGCCCGCCACCGCGGCCGTCGCCACCAACACCGACTACTGCCTCGGCGAGTGCCACGACATCCTCCCGCCGGGGGCGAACGGCAGTGCCAACCTCGTGCAGATCATCGCCCACCAGACCCTCGGCACCATGCCGCGGCACTCCAGCGACCAGCTCGGGCGCTACGCCGACCTCGTGCACCACCACACCGGCCTCACCGAGGAGCAGATCGGCACCTTCTTCAACGACGCCTCGTTCGGCGTTGCGCCCGGCGAGGTCGAGCGCAGCTATCAGCCCCGCCCCGACGTGACCGTGGTCCGTGACAAGGCCCTCGGCGTCCCGCACGTCACCGGCAGCACCCGGGCCGGCACGATGTTCGGCGCGGGCTACGCCGGGGCCGAGGACCGGCTGTTCCTCATGGACCTGATGCGGCACGTGGCCCGCGGCCAGCTCACCCCGTTCGCCGGCGGCAACCCGGGCAACCGCGCCCTGGAACAGAGCGTGTGGCGCAACTCGCCGTACACCGAGGCGGATCTGCAGGCGCAGATCGACGCGCTGCGCTCCTCCGGGCCGCGCGGCGACCAGCTCTACGAGGACGTCCAGGCCTACGTCGCCGGGGTCAACGACTACATCGCCGACTGCATGGCCGCCCGCAACTGCCCCGGCGAGTACGTGCTCACCGGCAACCTCGACCCGATCACCAACGCCGGGGGCCCGCAGGACTTCACGCTGACCGACCTGATCGCGGTCGCCGGGGTCATCGGCGGCCTGTTCGGCGGGGGTGGCGGCGGCGAGATGCAGTCCGCCCTGGTCCGGATCGCCGCGCGGGCCAAGTACGGCGACGCCGCCGGTGACGCCGTCTGGACGACATTCCGCTCGCAGAACGATCCCGAGACCGTGCAGACCCTGCACCACGGACAGACGTTCCCGTACACGCCGGACAACCGCGGTGCCGCCGGGGTAGCGATGCCCGACCCGGGCACGGTCACGGGAGAGCCACTCGTCTACGACCAGTCCGGAACGGCCACCTCGGCCAGGAAGCACGGCCGGAGCGAGATCGCCGAGTCCCTCGGCAAGCTCACCATCGACGGCCGCCGCGGCATGTCCAACGCGGCGGTGGTTTCCGCCGCGCACTCGGCGACGGGCCACCCGATCGCCGTCTTCGGGCCGCAGACCGGCTACTTCGCTCCCCAACTGCTCATGTTGCAGGAGCTGCAGGGGCCGGGGATCAGCAGCCGGGGCGCCGCCTTCGCGGGACTCAACCTCTACACACTGCTGGGCCGCGGGCCCGACTACGCGTGGAGCGCCACCTCCGCGGGCCAGGACATCACCGACACCTTCGCCGCGGAACTCTGCGAACCCGGCGGGGGCACGCCGACCACCGCGTCGACGCACTACCTCTACCACGGCCAGTGCCTCGCGATGGAGGCGCTCTCCAGGTCCAACGCGTGGGAGCCCAGCACCGCCGACCCGACCCCGGCCGGGTCGTACCGCCTGACCATGCTGCGGACCAAGTACGGCCTGGTGTCGCACCGCGGGCTGGTCGGCGGCAAGCCGGTCGCGTTCACCAGCCTGCGCGCGACGTACCGGCACGAGGCCGACTCGGCGCTCGGCTTCCAGATGTTCAACGAACCCGACCAGATGGGTACGGCCGCGGGATTCCAGGCCGCGGCGTCACAGATCTCGTTCGCGTTCAACTGGTTCTACGTCAACTCCGCCGACGCGGCGTACTTCGCCTCCGGGGCACATCCGGTCCGGTCCGCCGCCGCCGATCCGAACCTGCCGACCTGGGGCCGGCCCGCGTACGAGTGGTCCGGCTGGGACCCGGCTACCAACGTCGCCGCCTACGAGCCCGCGTCCGCGCATCCGCGGGCCGTCAACCAGGACTACTTCGTGAGCTGGAACAACAAGCAGGCGGACGGCTTCTCCGCCTCCGACGGCAACTTCAGCTTCGGCGCGGTGCACCGCGGCGACCTGCTGGACCGGCCGATCAGGGAGGCCCTGGCCGCGGGCCGCAAGTTCGACCGGGGCAGCCTGCTGAGCGTCGTGGAGACCGCCGCGATCACCGACCTGCGCGGCATCGAGGTCCTCGACGACCTGCTGCGCGTCATCGACACCGCCCCGGTGACCGACCCGGCGCAGGCCGCCGCGATCGCCAAGCTGCGCACGTGGCAGCAGGGCGGATCCAAGCGCGTCGAGACCGCGCCGGGCAGCAAGGCCTACCGCGACGCCGACGCGATCCGCATCATCGACGCCTGGTGGCCGCGGCTGGTGCCGGCGCAGTTCAAGGCGCCCCTCGGCGACGAGCTCTACCAGGCGCTGGCGAACACCCTGCCGATCGACGAGTCGCCGTCCACCGGCCAGGGCCACGAGGGCTCCGCCTTCCAGTCCGGCTGGTGGGGCTACATGGAGAAGGACCTGCGTGCGGTGCTCGGCGAGAGCGTGCCCCGGTGGCCGAGCAAGTACTGCGGGAACGGCAATCTCGGCGCCTGCCGGGCCGCCCTGCTCGAGAGCCTCACAGCGGCGCTGGCGGTGCCGGCCACCACCACCTATCCCGGTGACTCGCACTGCGCGGCCGGCGACCAGTGGTGCGCCGACGCCATCCTGCAGTCACCGCTCGGCGGCATCACCCACCCGATGACGAGCTGGCAGAACCGGCCCACCTACCAGCAGGTCGTCTCGTTCCCGGCACGGCGCAGCGACGACGTGAGCAACCTGGCGGCCGGGCGCCCGGTCACGGCGTCGACCTCGCAACCCGGCCATCCCGCCACCCACGCCGTGGACGGCGACCGGGGCACGCGCTGGGCGAGCCGGTGGTCCGACAACCAGTGGCTGCGCATCGATCTGGGCAGCAGCAGGCGGGTGGCCCGGATGGTGATCCGGTGGGAGGCCGCCTACGCGACCGCGTACCGGATAGAGGTCTCGCCCGACGGCAGCGCCTGGACCCAGGTCGCCGCGGTGACCGGCGGCAACGGCGGGGTCGACAACGTCACCTTCACCGCGACCGACGCCCGGTACGTGCGGCTGACCGGGCAGAGCCGGGCCACGTCCTACGGCTTCTCGGCCTACGAAGTGGAGCTGTACTCGCGCTGAGCCTGCCGTTCGAGCATCGGGCGCCCGGACCGGCCGAGGTGGTCGGACCGGGCGCCCGGCGGACGGTGAATCTCAGGCGCGAGCGTGCCGCCGCCACGTCGCGACCGTTGCGGCGGCGACCATGGCGACGCCGACGATCACCGACGGCAGGCCTTCGGCGGGGTAGAACGACATCATCGACGCGGGATCCGTCGTGACCTGGTGCAGCGTGACCAGGAGGAAGGTGGGCGCCGCCGCGAGCAGCATGCGCTGGTCGGCCGAGGCGACCCACAGGAAGGCCGCCATCACCGCGACGACCGCGATCGCCGCGAGGGACCGCTGCACCGGATCGACCATCGTCAGCCGGCCGACCGGCATCAGATGGAGCACCAGCACGCCCAGCGTGACCACGACGGCGTTGCCGCGTTCGACCGGTGGGACGTCGGCGGGACGACGGAGGCCGGCGATCACCAGGGAAGCCGCCACCACCGGGGCCCACCACTGCGGCAGGCTGTTGGCGAACAGATGCACGGAGACGGCGGTCGGTACGACGATCGCGGCGACCACCAGACCGGCGGCGGGCCCCTGCCGGCCCAGGATCAACGCCGCGAGAGCCGCCAGGATCAGGAGCAGGTTCGGGCCGTGATCCACCAGCACGGCCGGCAACGAGTCGAGTCCGCCGAGCTCCAGGGGCTCCACGGCGTCGTCGAGGCCGATCAACGCGCCCAGGGCGAGCACGGCCATGGCGGCCAGTTGCATCCCCTGCCAGAACAGGACAGCCGTCGGGCGCTCCGCCGTACTGCCCGCGCGTACTCGCAGGCCGCCGCGCACCAGGGCGACCGCCTGCCGCCATTCCGGCCATCGACGGGTGGCCGAGACGTCGCTGACCAGGATCTCCAGCAGTTCATCCGTGCGTTCGCGACGGTAGCCGGCCGGGTAGGACCGCAGCAGCGCCCGATAGCGGCGCTCGAGGATGTCGTTGCTCATGCTGGCAGGGCCCTCCGGGTGGATCGTCGGCCGGTTTCCGGCCGGGGGGAAGTCGGGTTCGGCAGCCGGTCGTGCACGACGCGGGCCGCCTCGGCGAGCCGGTCCGCCTCCTCGGCCAGCACCGCCTGACCGCTGTCGGTAAGCCGGTAGTAGCGCCGGGCTCGGCCGTTGACGATCTCCTCGCCGTCGGCGAGGAGCAGGCCCTCGCCGAGTAGCCGATCGATCACCGAGTACAGCGAGCCGGCGGCGAGTTTGACGCGTCCTCCGGAGAGCTCCGCCACGCGCTTGACCACCGCGTATCCGTGCAGCCGTCCGTCGAGGAGCGCGGCAAGGACGAAGTATGAGGGCTCCCGCAGGGAGGCGCGCGAACTTGATCTCATGGCTGCCGAATATACAAGTAGCTTGTATATATGCCAAGTGCACCGGTGGTAATCGACCTCAGGGCACCGAGCGGATGCGGGTCACCAGCACCGATCCGAGGAGGGTCACCGCGGCCACCGACAGGAACAGCGCCGGGTAGCCACCCAGGTAGGCCACGATCGGGAAGGCCAGCGCCGGGCCGAGCACCTGCGGCGCGGAGTTGGCGATGTTGATGATGCCGAGGTCGCGGGCACGGTCCCGCGCCCCGGGGAGGACCTGCGTGATCAGGGCCTGGTCGACCGACAGGTAGACGCCGAAGCCCAGGCCCAGCAGGGCGGCCGCGACGATCGCCCCCGGCCAGGTCGGCCAGAGTGCCAGCAGCAGCGCCGCGGCCGCCATCACGTATCCGGACAGGATGACCGACGGCTTGCGCCGTCCGGTGCGGTCCGACACCACTCCCCCGGCCACGACGGTCAGCAGAATCCCGGCGGTATAGACCAGGACGAGCAGGAGCACACCCTGCTCGGCGTCCGGATGGTGGATCTGGTCCCGCAGGAAATAGAGCAGATACAGCGTCGCCATCGCGTTGCCGAGCTGGACGAGGAACCGGGTGGCCCACGCCCAGGCGAAGTCCGGGGCCTCGCCCGCCGCGAACCGGAACCCGGACAGCACCGACCGGACGGTGAACCGCGGTGCGAGCTCCGCCGCCACCGGCGGGTCGCGGGTAAGCAGCACGAACGGGACGGCGGCGAGCACCACCACGACACCGGTCAGCAGATAGCCGGCGCTCATCCCGCTCACCACGGCGGTGACCAGCAGGACGCCGAGCACCACGCCGGACGACTGGGCCAGCCCCACCCAGCCGGAGACGCTGCCCCGCTGAGCCACCGGCGTCCGGTCCGGGACGATGGCGGTGATCCCCGCCTGCAGGAGGTTGAGCCCGGCCTGCGCCAGGCACCAGCACAGCGTCAGCCCGAGGAGGGTGTGCTGCCCGGAGAGCAGGATCAGCCCGACGAGGCTGATCAGGGCGCCGACCACGGTCCAGGTGTGCCGCCGCCCGGTCCGGGCCGTCGTCGCGTCGGAGAGCGCGCCGGCGACCGGGCCCGCCACGACGGCGACGAGCGCGCCGACGCCGGTGATGACGCCCAGCGCGGTGGCCTTGTCGGCGCCCGCCACCTGTTCGGCCTGCAGCGGCAGCAACACCTGCAACGGCGCGTAGTAGCCCACCCACAGGCCGAGATTGGCCACCGACAGCAGCGAGATCCAGCGCCCGCCCACCCGCGGCGGGTCGGCGAGGCCGGCGTACGCGGTCACCGCTGCTCGGCGAGGGCGGCGCGCAACCAGGCGAAGGAGTCCTTGGGTGTACGCCGCTGGGTGTCGTAGTCCACCCGGACGAGGCCGAACCGCTGGCTGTAGCCCTCCGCCCACTCGAAGTTGTCCAGCAGCGACCAGACGAAATACCCCCGTACGTCGACGCCCGCGACGATCGCCTCATGCAGGGACCGCAGGTGCGCGTCGAGATAGTCGACGCGGGCGGCGTCGTGGACCCGGCCGTCGTCGCCGGAGACATCCACGGTGGAGCAACCGTTCTCGGTGATGTAGATGGGCGGCAGCACGCCGGCATAGTGTTCGTGCAGGCCGACCAACAGCTCCCGCAGGCCGTCCGGCACCACGGGCCAGCCGAACGCCGTCCGCGGGACACCGTCGATCTCGACCGTCTCGAACGGCAGGGGCGCGCCGTCCGGCGCCGCCTTCACGCGGGTGGGGTTGTAGTAGTTGATGCCCAGCGCGTCCATCAGCGTCGCGATGACGTCCATGTCCCCGTCGCGGACGACGCCGGCGTCGACGAGCCCCGCGGCGAACGGCGGGTACTCGCCCCGCAGGACCGGGTCGAGGAAGAGCCGGTTGTGGAAGCCGTCGTAGACCGCGGCCGCCACGAGGTCGTCCTCGCCGTCGCCGGCCGGCCACACCGGCGTGCAGTTGTTGGTGATCATCACCTCGGCGGCGCCGCGCTCGCGCAAGGCCCGCACCGCCAGCCCGTGGGCGAGAAGCTGGTGATGGGCCACCGGCAGGGCGTCGAGCATCAGCTCGCGGCCGGGCGCGTGGGTGCCGAGCGCGTACCCCTCGGCCATGTGCACGACCGGTTCGTTCAAAGTGATCCACCGGCGGACGCGGTCGCCGAGCCGGTCGGCGACCGCGGCCGTGTAGTCGGCGAAGTGGTGCGCGGTGTCGCGGGAGAGCCACCCGCCGGCGTCCTCCAGGGCCTGCGGGAGATCCCAGTGGAACAGCGTCGGCACCGGCGCGATGCCGCGGCCCAGCAGCGCGTCCACCAGCCGGTCGTAGAAGTCCAGCCCCTTGGCGACGGCCGGGCCCGTGCCGGTGGGCTGCACCCGCGGCCAGGCGATGGAGAACCGGTAGGCACCCACGCCCAGCTCCGCGAGCAGGTCCACGTCCTGCGGCCAGCGGTGATAGTGGTCGCAGGCCACGTCGCCGGTGTCGCCGTCGCGGACCCGGCCCGGGGTGTGGCTGAAGGTGTCCCAGATGGAGACTCCTCGCCCGTCGTCGCGCACGGCGCCCTCGATCTGGTAGGACGCGGTGGAGACGCCCCACAGGAAGTCAGGGGGGAAGTTGGGCAGGGCAACCACGGTTCCGGCCTCCTCGAATGCGAGTTCGGCTCAGATTAGCGGCGGGACCCCGGTTCGGCGAGCCCCTCATTCGCCGGCCAGGTTCTCGGCTACGGGACGGCGGGCGGCCCGGCGGGCGGGGAGCACCGACGCGGCCAGCGCGGCGACCACCGCGACGGCGAGCAATACGCCGAGCCGGTCCCACGGCACGACGAGCGGGAGGTCGGCGCCCCGCCGCCCGATCGCGGACAGCAGGGTCCGCGTGATCACGAGGCTCGCCACGACGCCCAGCACGGTGCCGGTCAGGGCCATGACCAGGGCCTCGGCGGCGAGGGTGCCGCGCAACTGACGGCGGGTGAGGCCGACCGCCCGCAGCAGGGTGTTCTCCCGCGTCCGTTCCAGTACGGACAGCGTCAGGGTGTTGGCCACGCCGATCAGCGCGACGACCACGGCGAGGACGAGCAGTCCGGTCACGACGGCGAGCATCTGCTCGAGCGGGGCGTTGAGCTCGGCCACGTACGCCGCCCGGTCGTGGACGGTCATCGTCGGAAAGTCGCGGGCCGCACGGTCGAGCGCGGCTCGCGCGGCCGAGGCCGGGACGCCGGAGGCCGGGTCGGCCTGCAGTTGCGACAGGCTCGGCTTCGGGAACAGCTTCGTGAGATCGTCCGGGGTCAACCACACCGACCGCTCCAGCACGGCGGAGTCCTCGGTGTCCGGGACCGCCGCGACGACCGTGAAGGCCCGGCCCCGGACGGTGACCTTCTGGCCCACCGGGATGCCGGTCTCCCGGGTCACGACGGCGGTGCCGGGGGTGAGCGCGGCGATCGAGCCGTCATGCTCGGGATAGCCGCGGCTCAGGATGACCGGGTAGCCCGCGTGGACGGCGAGGAAGTCGTCCTCGCCGCCGTCGAACGCCTCCCACTGCGGATAGAGGGTGCCCAGCTCCGGCATCCGGCGCAGGGAGTCGACCAGGGCGGGAGGCAGCACCGACAGCGTCCCGCCGTCGGTCACCAGGAAGTGCGCGCCGAACCGCGCGTCGGCCTTCCCCTCGGCCGGTGCCTTCGCGCTCTCGTTCATCAGGGTGAACGTCGACACCAGGGTCACCCCGATCACCAACGCATTGGTGGTGGCGGCGATCCTGCGGGGATTGCGTACGGCGTTGCGCAGCGCGAGGGACACGGTCGTCCCGCCGAGGCGCGCCGCCGGGACGCCGAGCAAGCGCACGACGGCGGGCACCACGGCCGGGCTGAGCAGCACGAAACCCACGAAGGCCAGCAGCGTGCCGGCCACCACCGCCTCGACCACGCCGGTGGTGGCCGCGGCGGTGAGCGCCGCGGTGCCGCCGAGGAATGCGGCAATGCCCAGCCCTCGGCGCCCGCGCCCGGTCCGGCGGGCGTCCTGGACGGCCGTGTCGGACAGCGCGGCCACCGGCGCCACGCCGGTGCCCCGGCGGGTGGGCAGCAGCGCCGAGAGCACGGTCACGCCCGCGCCGACCGCGACCGAGATCGCCACGGTCGCCGGGGTGAGCGTCAGGCCGCTGGGCAGGCTCGCGCCCAGCGCCGCGAACCCCGCCCGCAGGGCGTAGGCCAGCCCGGCGCCGACGAGGAGGCCGAGCAGCGATCCGGCCAGGCCGAGCACCGCCGCCTCGACGACCAGCGACCGGAACACCTGCCGGCGGGTCGCGCCGACCAGTCGCAGCAGCGCCGTCTCCCGGGTGCGCTGGGCCAGCACGATGGTGAAGGTGTTGGCGATGACGAACGCGGCGACGGCCACGACGATCAGCCCGAAGCCGAGCAGCGCGGTCCGGAACGTCCGGGCGTCGCCGACGGCCCGCTCCAGCGCGGCGCTGACGAGCTCGTCGTGGGTGCGCACCTCGGCGCCGCCGCCCATCGCCGCGCGGATCCGGCCGGCCAGGTCGGACTCGGCGATCCCGTCGCCGGCGGCGACGAGGACGCGCTGCGGCCGGTCGTCCCCGCTGAGCGCCAGCGTGTCGCGCAGCACCATGCCGACGACGGCGCCGCGCGCTTCGACCGCGCCCTTGCTCTGCTGCGTCAGCCCCACCAGCCGGTACGCCGTGGCCGCTGCGTCACTGCCACCGATCCGGACCTCGTCGCCCACCCGCAGGCCTTCCCGGCGGGCGGTGCCCTCGTCGAGAACGATCTCGCCGCGCTTTTGGGGCAGCCGGCCCTGGCTCGCATCCAGCATGCGCAGCGCCGGGTCGACCGCAACGGTGGTGGCCCGGTGGGCTCCGCGCAGTTGCCGGCCCTCCTTGCCGACGATGCCGAACGAGGTCGCACTCGCGACGCCCTCGGCGGCGCGAACCCCCGGCACCTTCCGGATCCGGCCGACGAGATCGGCGGAGCCGGGAGCGTCCGACGGCCCGACCGGGGTGACCTCGACGTCGGTGGTGCGGTACTGCGCGGCGGCCTGATCGGTCATGGCCCGCGACAGCCCGTCGGTGAACATCAGGCTGCCTGCGATGAAGGCGACTCCGAGCACGATGGACACCGAGGACAGCAGCAGCCGGGCGACGTTGGCGCGCAGCGAGCGCAGGGTCAGCCGGATCATGCGGACCACCGCCCCGCCGGGGAGGCGCCGGCGGTCTCCAGGCGGTGCATCGCCTCGAGGACGGTGTCGGCGGTCGGCCGCGGCAGGGTGCCGGCGTGCCGGCCGTCGCGCAGGAACACCACCTGGTCGGCGCGCGCGGCCGCCTGCGGGTCATGGGTGACCATCACGACGGTCTGGCCGAGGTCGGTGACCGCGTCGCGCAGCAGGGAAAGGACCTCCGTGCCGCTGCGCGAGTCGAGGTTGCCGGTCGGCTCGTCGGCGAACACCACCCAGGGGCGGGTGATCAGCGCCCGGGCCACGGCCACCCGCTGCTGTTGGCCGCCGGAGAGCTCGGACGGCCGGTGGCCCAGCCGGTCGGTCAGGCCGACGGCCGTCACGACCCGGTCGAACCACGCCCGGTCCGGCCGCCGCCCGGCGATCGTCAGCGGCAGCGTGATGTTCTCCGCGGCGGTCAGCACCGGCAGCAGGTTGAACCTCTGGAACACGAATCCGACGTGGTCGCGGCGCAGCAGGGTCAGCCGCCGGTCGCCCAGCGTGGTCAGGTCGGTGCCGCCGATGCGCACGGTGCCGCCAGTCGGCCGGTCCAGCCCGGCCAGGCAGTGCAGCAGCGTCGACTTGCCCGAGCCGGACGGCCCCATGACGGCGTGGAACATGCCCGCCGGTAGCGCCAGGCTCACGCCGGCGAGGGCGTCGACGGAGGCGTCGCCGGTGCCGTACGCCATGTGCAGGTCGACGGCCTCGACGGCGGGCCCGCCGGGCGGAGTGGAGGTGAGGGACGACATGCCACGACCGTATGGTCGCCCCTCGCCCCGGCGCGTCCCCTCGAAGATCGATCGCCGGGTACGACTCAGGTCGCACCGGGCCGCCGGCGTCCCCCTCAGGTATTGCCGCTGGGCTGCACCAGTCCGGACTCGTACGCGTACACCACCGCCTGCACCCGGTCGCGCAGTCCGAGCTTGGCCAGGATCCGCCCGACGTGGGTCTTCACCGTCGCCTCGGCCACGTGCAGTCTGCCGCCGATCTCCGCGTTCGACATTCCCTGGGCCACCAGCAGCAGCACCTCCTGCTCGCGGTCGGTCAGCTCGGTCAGGTCGCTCGTCCCCGGCCGGCCGGGGACGAGCCGGTCGGCGAAACGGTCCAGCAGCCGCCGGGTCACGCGGGGCGCCACCACCGCCTCACCGCTGGCCACCACCCGGATCGCCGACAGGAGTTCCTCCGGCGGCACGCTCTTCAGCAGGAACCCGCTCGCCCCGGCCTGCAGGGCGGCGAACGCCTCCTCGTCGGTGTCGAAGGTCGTCAGCACCAGCACCCGCGGCGACGGGCCGGCCGCGCAGATCTGGCGGGTCGCGGCCACGCCGTCCAGTACCGGCATCCGCAGATCCATGACCACGAGGTCGGCCGCGGTGTCGCGCAGCAGCCGCAGCGCCTCGGCGCCGTCGCCGGCCTCCCCGACCACCGTGATGTCCTCCTGGAAGTCCAGGACCATCCGGAACCCGGCGCGGACGAGATGCTGGTCGTCCACCAGCACCACCCGGATCGGCGCACTCATGCCTGCACCTCGGCGAGCGGGATGCGACCGCGGACCCGCCAGCCGCCGTCGAGGCGGGGGCCGGCGTCGAACGCGCCGCCGTAGAGGCTCACCCGTTCCCGCATCCCGACCAGCCCGTGCCCGCCCGGCGCGGCCGGGACCGTGCCGGTGCCGGTGTCGCTCACGTCCACCTCGATGGCCTCCGGGCGGTACCGCAGCCGTACGGTCGCGGTCGGGGCCGGGCCCGCATGCTTCAGGGTGTTCGTCAGCGACTCCTGGACGATCCGGTAGACGGCCAGGGCCACGCCGCCGGACACGGCGGGCGGGGCGCCGTCCACGACCAGATCGACCGCCAGGCCCGCGCCGCGCGCCCGTTCCACCACGGCTCCCACCTGCTCCAGCCCGGCCGGGGTGCGGTCGGCGTCCGGCTCGTCGCTGCGCAGCATCTCGACCAGTTGCTTGATCTCGACGAGCGCGTCCCGCCCGGTCGCGCCGATCGTCCGCAACGCCGCGCGCGCCCGCTCCGGGTCCCGGTCCAGCGCGTATTCGCCGCCGTTGGCGTGCACGATCATCACCGACAGCGAGTGCGCCACGATGTCGTGCAGCTCGCGGGCGATCCGCGTGCGCTCCTCGGCGACGGCGATCCGGGCCAGGTGCTGACGCTCGCGCTCGGCGGTGGCCGCGCGCTCCTCGGCCTGCGCGTAGGAGAGGCGCCGACCCCGGGCGAGGTAGGCGACCGCCCAGATCACGATGCCGTAGCCGACGGACAACAGCAGGCCGGTCTGCACGTCCGCCAGCCCGGGCAGCTCGTGGCTGTACTCGAGGCTGGTGCGGGCGGTGAGGGCGACGGTGCCGAGGAGCGCGGCGGCGACACCGGCCGCGATGCCCGTCTTCAGACGGGCGGCGTACACGACGACCGCGTACATCGCCACCGCCATCGAGACCAGCAGCATGCCCTCGTGCAGGTGCGAGCCGTGGACCTCGATCGGCAGCATCGCCATCGACAGCAGCGCCACCGCGACGAACGCGGCGACCGGCCGGTGCCGACGCCACATCAGCGCACACCCGACGAGCAGCCCGAAGATCAGGCCGCCCTCGCGGAACTGGTGCCACCAGTACGTGGCCGTGAGAGCCACCGATCCGGCCACGGCCAGATCGACCAGAACAGCCTGGTATGGCCGGAACGAGGACCACGACATGGGGCGATAGTACAAGCGGAACCACGGTGGCCTGCGGCTTCGCGCGGCGGACGGGCGCCGGCCCGCCCGCCGCGAACCGTCAGCTTCCGGGCACGACCGTCACGTCGTCGATCACCCAGTACCAGTTGTTGCTCGCATCGTGGAAGCGGAACTTCACGGTCATCGAGGTGGCCCCGGCCGGCACGGGGACCGGCACCGACTCGACCGTGGCGAGGGCGTCCGCGGAGTAGCGCTTCACCAGTTGGTCGGCGCCGCCGTCGAAGGAGACGAGGACGTCGCCCTTCTGCGCGCCCTCCTGCCGGTAGTGGGTCACGTAGTTCACCCGGGCCGTGCCGCCCGCCACGACCGGCCAGGCCGGCGAGACGAGGGTCGAGTCGAAGCTCGTGCCGCCGGACCTGTCGGCGAACTCGTCGCTGTCGGCCACCGCGAAGACGCCCCGCGCCCGCACGGCGTTCTCCCGCTCCTGGCCGCTCTGCGTCTGGCTCCAGAACTCGTTGGTGGCGAACGTCCAGCCGCGCCATTCGGTGACCCCGCCGGTGGGCATCGCGCCACGGTCCACGGACCAGCCGGCCGGCGGCGTCGGGGTCCAGCCCGCCAGGGTGGCCGGGATGCCCGTCTCGTCCACCCGGGTCCGCAGGGCCAGGCCGTCGAACCGGTCGGCGGCACGCGACCGGACGCTCGTGCCGTCCAGGGCCACGACGACACCGAAGTGCTGCAACGCCGTCGCGGCGAGATCCACCTGCCGGACGTCCGTGGGTCGCGCACCGGCGGCGATCCCGGAGCCGGCGGCGAGCAGGAACGTGCCGCGCTCGTCGAGGCGGCAGCCGCCGTGCCCGCCGAACGGCACCCGGTGGCCGTGGTCGGTGGTGACCATGACGAGCCAGTCCTCGCCTGCGTACGTGGGCCGCGACCGCACCGCCGCCAGCATCCGGCCGAGCTGCTGATCCTGCTTCTCGATGGCGGCCCGGTAGCGCGTGCCGGTGCCCACGGCGTGCGCCACCACGTCGGTGTTGCCCAGGTAGACGAACGACGCGTCCGGATCGCCGGTGCCCAGCCGGGTCACCGCGTCCGTGGTGATCTTCTCGTCCTCCCCGGCGTAGCCGTCGGCGTCCCCGTCGAGGGTGACCCGCGTGTCGCTGGCCGTCGAGAAGGTCCCCTGGTCGTGCAGCGGCGCCCAGTCGACGGCGGAGTACGTCGCCAGGGCCGGGTCCGCCCGCTCCAGGCGGGTCAGGAAGTCCGGCCAGGCGTCGTAGCGCTTGCCCGCGAAGCTGTTGTTCCGTACGCCGTGCCGGTCGGGCCAGACGCCGGTGGCGATGTTCGACCAGCCGGGGCCGCTGGACGAGTCGGCCAGCGACGGGCACTGCACCAGGCTGCGGCCGAGCACGCCCTGCGCCGCGAGGGCGTCGAGATTCGGCGCGTTCGCCGCCACGACGCTGTCCCAGTTGAGCCCGTCCATCCCCACCACGAGCAGCTTGGGGACCGGCACCGCGGCGGCCGGAGCGCCCGGGGCCGCGGCCGGGGCGCCGGAAGCGGCGGCCGCCGGGCCGCCGGGAGCGGCGGCGGCGAGCAGCGCGGCGGTCAGGCTCACGCGCACGACGGAACGTTTCATGCGTAACCTCCGGACGAGAGAGCTCCCTGGAACGCATCGAAAACTATCACTGTCAACGCCGGGTTCCCGCCCACCGAGCCGGGGACGAACTCTTACGTGAGGTGCAGGTCGTCCGCGGTGTGCCAGTACAGGACCGGGCCGTGACCCGGCTCCGCGCCGGTCAGGTCCCGTAGGGCCGCCGCGGCCTTGGCCGTGTAGACCGGCTCGGCGTGGACGCCCGCATGGTCGGCGAGCCAGGGAGCGGCGGCCGTCGATGCGGGCGTCGCAAGGCCGTAGCCCGGGCCTAGCCAATCGGCGCGGACTGTCAGCGGCGCCAGCGGGGCCGGGGCCGGCAGCCGGGCGCCGCTGCGGCGCAGCAGGCGGGCGGTCGCCTCGGCGAGGCGACGCACCTGGGGCTCGCCCATCGGGGTCTGGTCGTTGACCAGCACGCCGACGACCTGCGTGGGCAGACCGGCCAGGCCCAGGCCGAGGGCCAGCCCGGCGGCGGTACCGCCCGAACCGACCGGCACGACCACCTGCCGCGGCGCCGGAAGCTCGCCCGAGGCGACCTGGGCGGCGAGCTCCAGGGCGGCCTCCACATAGCCCAGACAGCCGCGCGGGCTCGATCCGCCGATCGGCAGCAGGCCCGGGCGCCCGCCGGTGACCGCGGCGCGGGCGAGCAGCAGACCGGCGGCGAGATAGCCGGCGGGGACGCTGCGCACCCGGCGTACGGTCGCGCCGGTCGCCCGCACGGCGGCGGCCTGCCGGGCCACGTGGTCGTCGTACGGCTGCTCCAGCGCGACGACCGCCACCCGCAGGCCGGCCGCCGTGGCGTAGCGGGCCACGGCGACGGCATGGTGGCTGCCCGTGCCGCCGGCGGTCACCACCGTGCGACGGCCGCGCCGCAGCAGATCGGCCAGCGTCCACTCCAGCTTGCGGACCTTGTTGCCGCCGTACAGCGTGCCGTAGCCGCCGTCGTCCTTGACCCACACGCCGCTCAGGCCGGCGACCGCGCGGACCGGGGTCGGGGCGGTGCCGAGCCGCCGGAACGGCAGGCGTCCCACGATCGCGGGAAAGCGCTCGTGCAGAAGCGGCACCGTCATCCCCGCAGCGTACTTCGATATCCCGCGGGAGCTACCGTGGCGGCGCTGCGTGCCGAGCGAGACCTGCCAGGAGTGTTCATGACGCTGACCGACGTGCTGGTCCGGGCCGCGACCCGCGCACCGGACCGGGGCGTGGTCCACGTCGGCGACGCGGGGACCGAGCGACTCACCACCCACGCCGAGCTGTACGCCGACGCGCTGCGGATCGCCGGCGGCCTGCGCCGGGAGGGGCTGGCCGCCGGCGACTGCCTGCTGGTGGTGGCCGAGGACAGCGCCGAGTTCCTGCCGCTGTTCTGGGGCGCGGTGCTGGCCGGCGTCGTACCCGTGCCGTTGCCGCCGGAACCGGCCCGCCTGGCCGCCGTGGCGACGCTGCTCGGCGGGCCGCCGCTGGCCGGCGACGCGGTGCTCGACGGCGCCCGGGTGCTCTCCGCGTCCACGCTGCGGCGCTCGGCGCCGCTCGCCGCGCCGGTCCCGGTCACGTCCGGCGACCTCGCCATGCTCCAGTTCTCCTCGGGCAGCACCGCGACACCGAAGGGCGTCGAGCTCACCCACGCCAACCTGGTCGCGAACCTGGAGCAGGCCGCGCGGGCGAGCGCCCTGGACGGCGACGACGTCGTCGTGACGTGGATGCCCTACTTCCACGACATGGGCCTGATCGGCACCCACCTGGTGCCGCTGCACCGGCGCTGCCGGCAGGTGCGGCTCAGCCCGCTGACGTTCGCCAAGCGACCCGAGACGTGGCTGCGCACCGCCGAGAAACACCGGGCCACCGTGTTGTCGGCCGCCAACTTCGCTCTGGCCCTCACCGTACGGCGGGTGGCCGGCGAGACGCTCGACGGGATCGACCTGAGCAGCGTCCGGCTGATGATGGTGGGCGCCGAGCCGATCTCCCCCGCGGTGTGGCGGACGTTCGCCGACACGATGGCACGGTCCCGGCTCGACCCCCGGGCCCTGCGGCCGGTGTACGGGCTGGCGGAGGCGAGCGTGGCCGTCGCCTTCACACCGCCGGGTGAGCTGGCCCGACCGCTGCGGCTGAGCCGGGCGGCGCTGGCCCGCGGCGTCGCCGTGGACGCGGCGGCGGACACCCCTGCCGTGGAGCTGATGGACGCCGGCCGCGCCGTGCCGGGCTGCCGCATCCGGATCGTCGACGAGGCCGGACGGCCGGTCGAGGACGGCCTGGTCGGCCACATCCAGGTGCGCGGCCCGAACGTCACCCGCGGCTACCATCTCGACCCGGCCGCGAGCGCCGCCGCGCTGGCCGACGGCTGGCTGCGCACCGGCGACACCGGATTCCTGCGCGCGGGCCGGCTCTGCGTCACCGGCCGGGAGAAGGACGTGGTGTTCGTCCACGGGCGCACCTTCCACGCCTGCGACCTGGAGGAGGTGGCGGCCGCGACGCCGGGACTCGGGGCGGGGCCGGTGGCGGTGGTCGGCGCGACCGACCCGGCGAGCGGCCGGGAGCGGGTCGTGGTGTTCCTGGCGGCGCCGGCCGTGCGCGCGGTCCCGGAGGTGGGCGCGAGGGTGCGGGCCCGGGTCGCGGAGGCGCTCGGGTACGACGGTGTCGAGGTGCGGGTGGTCCCCAACGGGGCGTTCGCGCGTACCACCAGCGGCAAGCTCCGCCGCCAGGCCATGCGGGAGCGCATCGGGGCCGACGAGATCCCGGCGCCACTTGCGACGCCGGCCGCGCCTCCGGTGGCCCCGCCCTCCCCCGGCCGGATGCCGGAGAGCCGGGCCGACATGGAACGGACCGTGCGCGCGGTGTGGTCCCGGGTCCTGCGCATCCCGCAGGAGCGGATCGGCCCGGCCGACCGGTTCCTGGCGATCGGCGGCTCGTCGCTGGCGGCCATGGAGGTGCTCGCGGCGCTGGAGGACACGCTCGGACGTACGCTCGATCCGGTGCTGTTGCGCGACTGCGCGACCGTTCCCGCCCTGGCCGACCGCTTGCTGGCCGCTCCGCCCGCCCGACCGGCGCCCGGCCCGGCTCCGAGCACGGAACCCACGGGCACCGAGCTCGCGGTCATCTCGATGGCGTGCCGCTTCCCGGACGCCGACACCCCGGAGGAGTTCTGGCGCAACCTGCTCGCCGGCCGCGACAGCGTCGCCCCGGTGACCCGGTGGCCCGGTGGCGGCCACGGCGCCTTCCTCGGCGACCCGGCGCTGTTCGACGCCGGGTTCTTCGGCATCGACGACGCCGAGGCCCGCTACCTCGACCCGCACGCGCGCATCTTCCTGGAGCTGGCGTACGAGGCGCTGGAGCGCGCCGGTCTCGCCGGGCCGCGCCGCCACGAGCGCCGGATCGGCGTGTTCGCGGCCGTGGGCGAGAGCGGATACGCGGAGCTGGTGGCGCGGAGCGGGGCCGCCGGGCCGCACGCGATGACCGGCACGATGCGCGGCCTGCTGCCGGCGCGGGTGGCCCACCTGCTCGATCTGCGCGGCCCGGCCCTCGCGGTGGACACCGCCTGCTCGTCGGCGCTGGTCGCGCTGCATCTGGCTTACCGCAGTCTCGCCGCGGGCGACTGCGACGTCGCGGTGGTGGGCGGGGTCAACCTGCACCTGACGCCGACCGGCGAGCGGCTGCTCGGCGGGGCGCAGGCGCTGTCGCCGACCGGGCGGTGCCGGGCGTTCGCCGCGGACGCCGACGGTTTCGTGCCCGGCGAGGGCGGCGCGGCGCTGGTGCTCACCCGGCTCGGCGACGCGGACGGCGACCGGGTGCTGGCGGTGGTGCGCGGCACGGCCGTCAACAACGACGGCCGCTCGCTGAGCCTGATGGCACCGAACCCGCTGCGGCAGCGGGAGGTGATCGCCCGGGCGTACCGGGACTGCGGTGTGGACCCGGCCGAGGTGTCCTACGTGGAGGCGCACGGGACCGGGACGGTGGTGGGCGACCCCGTCGAGGCGCAGTCGCTGGCATACGCGTTCCCGCCTGCGCCGGACGGGCGGGCCCGACTGCTCGGCTCGGTGAAGACCAACATCGGGCATCTGCTGCACGCGGCTGGACTGCCCGGTCTGGTGAAGGTGGTCCTCGCGCTGCGGCACCGGGAGCTGCCGCCGTCGCTGCACCACGATCGCCCGTCGCCGCGGTTCGACCTGGCGGGGGCCGGGTTCGAGGTGGTGACGTCGCGGCGGCCGTGGGCCGGTCCCGCCGTCGCCGGGATCAACGGGTTCGGCTTCGGCGGCACCAACGCGCACGCGATTCTGGCCACGCCGCCCGTGCCCACACCCGAATCTGTGGATGCCGGGCCGGCGGACGGGCCGCACCTGCTCACACTGTCGGCCCGGTCCGCGGTCGCGCTGCGGGCGGCGGCCGGCGACCTCGCGGAGCATCTGCGGACCCATTCCGGGCTGCGCGAGGCGGACGTGTGCGCGACCGCCTCCACCGCCCGCGACGACGGGCCGTACCGGGTCGCGCTGGTCGCCGACGGCGACCTCGCCGGGCGGCTGGCGGCCGCGGCGAGCGGACCGCCCGTGGGCCGCGCGCCCCGGGTGGCGCTCCTCTTCGGCGGGCAGGGCACCCAACGTCCGGGCCAGGGCGCCGCGCTGTACGCCTCCGCGCCCCGGTTCCGCGCGGTCCTGGACGAGGTGTCCGCGGCGGCCGGTCCGGTCGCGGGCCGCACCCTGCGCGAGTGGTGCACGGACCCGGCGGTGCCGGCCGGCGACCTCGCCCGCACCGAGATCACCCAGCCGCTGGTGGTCGCGTTCGGCCTCGCGCAGGCGGCCCAGTTGCTCGCGAACGGGATCCGGCCGGAGGCCGTCACCGGGCACAGCATCGGCGAGCTGGCCGCCGCGGCGACCGCCGGGATGCTCACCCCGGTGGAGGCGGTGCTCCTGGCCGCCGAGAGGGGACGGCTGACCGCGGAGCTGGCCACGCCGGGGGCGATGGTCGCGGTGGCCGCGGACGCCGGCGCGGTGGCGCCGGTGCTGGACGCCGGCGTGGTCCTCGCGGCGGACAACGGCACCCACCAAGTGGTGCTGGCGGGGCCGGTCGAGGCGGTCGAGGAGGCGAGCCGGCGGCTGGCCGCCCTCGGCATCGACGTCCGCCGGCTCGCCGTCTCGCACGCCTTCCACTCCCCCTCCATGGCCCCCGTGGCCGGCCCGCTCGGCCGCCTCGCCCCGGCCGTGCGGATCCCGAAGATTCCGCTGCTCAGCACGGTGACGGGCGACTGGGGTGCGGCGTACGACGCGGCCTATCTGGCGGCTCAGGCGGTGCGGCCGGTGCGTTTCGCGGCCGCGGTGGACCGGCTGCGCGGCGCCGGTTTCGACACCTTCGTGGAGGTGGGCGCCAGCGTCGCGCTGGCACCGCTGATCCCGGCGGCAACGGTCCGCCCGGCCGGCGGCGACGCCCGAGCCCTGCTGGCGACGGCCGGAGACCTGTGGCAGCGCGGCGCTCCCCTCGACCGCACCCGGCTCGACGCCGGCACGCGATGGGTGGAGCTGCCGACGTATCCGTTCCAGCGGCGACGCTACTGGGTGACCGACGGGACCGCCGCATCGGCGACGGCTGAGCCAAGCGACGCGCCGTCGGTTCTGGCGACGCCGCGGTGGGTCGACGCGCCTCTCGCCCCGGCGGCGGCCCGCTCGGGCGACCCTGCCGACCCGGATGGCTCTACCGCGACCGCGACCGCGCCGGTGACGGTGGTGACGGCCGGACCCGCCACGGTCGACGACGTGGGTGCCGCCGCCGCGAGGGTGCTGGCGGACGCACCACGATCGGGACACCTCCTCGTCGTCACCGAGGACGTCCACGTCACCGGTGCCGGCGCCGAGCGGCCGAACCCGGTTCACGCCGTCTGGGTGGGCCTGGCGATGGCGCTGGCGGACGAGAGCCCGGGCCTCGGCGTCCGCATCGTCGATCTGTCCTCGACGGATCCGGCGGCCGCCCGGCGGGACGCCGTCGCGCGGGAGTCGGCCGACCCGCCGGTGCCCGGGCCCGCGCGGCTCGTCGCCTGGCGGGGCGGCCGGCGGCTCGAGCGCCGGTTCGCCGGCGCCGCCGCGACCGGGCCGGTGAGCCTGCCGCCGGACGGGCGGTATCTGATCGTCGGCGGAGCCGGCGCGGCGGGTACCGCGGTCGCCCGGGACCTGGCCCGCCGGGGACGCCCGCATCTCGTGCTCGCGGGTCGCTCGGAGGCACCGGCCGCCCTGCTCGACGAGCTCCGGGCGCTGGGGGCGGCGGTGGAGTACCGCCGGGCCGACGTGTCGGTGGAGGCGGACGTGGTCGCGCTGGTCGCCGGGCACGAGTTCGATGTGGTGGTGCACGCGGCCGGGGTGGTGCGGCCGGGCAGCCTGCGGTCGGGGACCCCGGCGGAGATCGCGGCCGAGCTGGCGGCCAAGGTCCGGGGCACGCGCCTGCTCGCCGAGGCGTTGCGGGAGCAGGATCCGCTGGTCGTGGCGTTGTCGTCGGTCTCGTCGGTGCTGCCCGGGCTCGCCGGTGCGCTCGGCGCCTATGTGGCCGGCAACGCCCATCTCGACGCGTTCGCCGCGGCGGAGCGGGCGGCCGGACGGCGGTTCGTGGCGGTGAACCTGCCGATGCTGACCGGCGGCGGGCTCGCCGCGGCTCAAGACCTCGTCACCGGGGTCCCCGCCGCGGCCGGCGACGGGCTTCCACTCGACCGGCTGCCGGAGACTCTGTGGACGGCCGTCGCCGTGGGCGCATCGCAGGTGCTGGTCAGCGCGCCGCGCCGACCCCCGGAGGCATCCGGAGTCCCGGCATCGGCGCCCCGCATGAGCGAGACCGGGGCGCTCGAGCACAGCACCACGACGGCCGGGATCGGCTACGACGAGATCGTCACGATCGTGCGGGACCTGCTGGCCGGTCCCCTGGGCGTCGAAGCGGCGACGATCGGCATCGACGAGCCGTTCCTCAACCTCGGGCTCGACTCCCTGACCGCCGTCGACCTGGTCAAGAAGCTGGAAGCCCGGCTCGGCCGTACGTGCTCGACCACGCTCTTCTTCGAGCACCGGACGGTCGGCGACGTCGCCCGGCACCTCGCGGCCGCGGCGGACTTCCCGCTCAGCCCGGTGCAGCGCGCCTTCGTCACCACCGGCCGGTTGTATCCCGGCGTTCCCGCGTACGCGTCCGTCCGGCAGACCGTGACCGGCCCGGTCGACCCGGATCGGCTGGGACGGGCCTTCGCGGAGCTGGAACGACGCCATCCGATGTTGCGCGTGCGGTTCCACCGGGGCGGACAGCGGTTCACGGCGCCGGGGACCGGGCGGCCCGCGTGGTTCGGCGTGACCACGCTCGCCGAGCCGGTGGAGACGCTCGACGCCGCCCTGCGCAACCGCCTCTTCGACCTGACCCGGGAGGCACCGATCCGGGCGGTCCTGGCCGTCGCCGGCCCGGAGCTGTCGCACCTGCTGGTGGTCGCGCACCACGCCGCCGCCGACGGCTACAGCCTCGCGATCCTCGGCGACGAGCTGTGGGCGCTCTACTCCGGACAGGAGCTGCCCACGGCACCCGCCGCGACCTTCGCCGACCACGAGGCGGCGCGCTCCGCACCGGACGCGGCGGACCTGGCGTACTGGCGGGAGGCGCTGGCGGCGTACCCCGGGCTGGCGTTGCCGTTCGACGGTGACGCCGGGAGCGAGCCGGAGCCGCCGTACGCCGTCCAGCAGGTGACGGCCGATCCGGCGCTGACCGCGCGGCTGAGCGAGCGTGCCCGGGACGCGGGGGTGTCGCCGTTCCATCTGCTGCTGGCCGGCTATGTGCGGTGCCTGTCCCGGTGGAGCGGCCAGTCCGCGGTGCCGGTGATGGTGGCCCGCGCCGGGCGCACCGCGCGGCTCACGGCGGTGGAGCGGATGGTCGGCCCCTTCGCGGACACGCTTCCGGTGCTCGCCGAGCTGCGGCCCGGCGAGTCGGCGCTCGCGCTCGCCGGACGGTTGCGGGACGCGTGGCTGGACAGCGAACGGCACGACTCGGTCTCCACGGTGGACCTCGCCCGGATGCTGGCCGCGGACGGTGCCGCGCCGCGGGCGGCGAGCCCGGCGAGTTTCAGCTTCGCCCGGTTCCCCGATGCGGACGGCACGAGCGGCCACGTCGTGGCGACCACCGCCGGCACCGCATCGGCCGCGACGCGGCTGGGCCTGGTGTGCTTCGAGGCGCACGGCGCCCTGCACTTCTCCTGGAACTACCCCACTTCGCTGTTCACCACGGCCACCGTGGAACGTTTCGCCGCGGAGCATCTGGCGGAGATCGGTGAGCTCGCCGGTGCGGCGTCGCCACCGGTCCCGGTGGCGATGCGGATCCGGCGGCAGTGCCGTCGCTCGCCCGAGGCGGTCGCCGTCCTCACCGAGGGCGTGCCCCTGACCTACGGTGACCTCGACACCGCCTCCGACCGGCTCGCCGTCCGGCTGGCGGCGACCGGTGCGCGCCGGATCGGCCTGCTCACCGGGCCGGGTGCGGGCACGGTCGTCGGCGTCGTCGCCATCCTCAAGGCCGGGGCGGCGTGGGTGCCGCTGGACGCCTCGTACCCCGCCGCCCGCCTGGCCGCGCAGCTCGCCCGCGCCGGGGTGGGCGTGGTCGTGCACGACGACAGCACCCGCGACGCGGCCGGAGCCCTCGGCGACCTCACCCTGATCGAGACGCGAGACGGTGCGGACGGCACGCCGAGCCTTCCCGCGGCGGAAAACCGAAATCAAACCCCACAGAACCCTCCCGCGGCGGAGAATCGAAATCAAACCCCGGTATTGCCCGTGACCACCGGGCCGGACGACGACGCCTACGTCATCTTCACCTCCGGTTCGACCGGGCGGCCCAAGGGCGTGGTGGTCCACCACCGGGCCATGGCCAACTATCTCGACTGGGCCGTGGCGGCGTTCGGCTACCGCGCCGGCGACCGGCTGGCGCAGACCGCGTCGATCTGTTTCGACGCCTCGGTGCGGCAACTGCTGGCGCCGCTCCTGGTCGGGGCGACCGTCGTCGCCTGGGACCGGGACACCGTACGCGACCCCGGGGAGTTGCTGAGCCGGGTGGAACGCGATCGGATCACGGTGTGGAGCTCCGTACCGACGCTGTGGGAGCGGCTGCTCGGCGCCGCCGAGAAACGCGCCCGGCGGCCGGATCTCTCGGCGCTGCGCTGGGTGCACGTCGGCGGCGAGGAGCTGTCCGCCGCCCACGTGCGGCGCTGGTTCGACCTGGTCGGCCCCGGCGCGCGCCTCGCCAACCTGTACGGCCCCACCGAGACGACGATCAACGCCACCGCCCACGTGATCGACCGGCGCCCCGGCGACGACGAGGTGCACGTGCCCATCGGACGGCCGATCGGCGGCGCTCTGGCCGAGGTGATCGGCCCCGACGGACGCCGCTGCGGACCCGGCGAGGTGGGCGAGCTCCACATCGGCGGCGTCGGCGTCGCCGCCGGATACCTCGACGATCCGGAGCTGACCGCGGCGGCGTTCGTGGACCGCGACGGGCACCGGTGGTACCGCAGCGGCGACCGCGCCCACCGCGACCGCGACGGCGTGCTGTGGTTCCGGGGACGCGTGGACGACCAGGTGAAACTGCACGGGTACCGGGTGGAGCCGGGCGAGGTGGAGGCCGTGCTGCGGGGGCATCCGGCGGTCGACCGGTCCGCCGTACGCGTCGACGACGGGCGGCTCGTCGCCTGGGTGCAGCCCCGGGGCGACCTGCGGCCGGGCGGCGCCGAGCTGCGTACGTACCTGGAAGAACTGTTGCCGCCGTATCTGGTGCCCGCCCGCATCGAGGTCGTGGCGGCGTTGCCGCTCACCGCGACCGGCAAGGTCGACCGGGCGCTGCTGGCGCCGGGCGGCGCGGCAGCAGGGTCCGAGGCACCGCCGGCCACGGCGACCGAACGGCTGCTGGCCGAGGTGTGGTCGAGCCTGCTCGGCGTGCCGCAGGTCGGACGCGACGACGACTTCTTCGCCCTCGGCGGCGACTCGATCGGCGTCCTCGACCTGTTCGCCAGGCTGGAGCCGCATCTGCCGGCGCTCCCCCGCCCGACCGTGGTCTACCGGCATCGCACGCTGGCCGCCCTGGCCGCCGCCATCGACGCGGCAGGCGCCGAGCCCGCCGAGCCCCCCGAGCCCGCCGCGCTTGCCGAGCCCGCGGCGACGGACACCGGAGACGACGCGGAGTTTCCCCTCACCCCCGGTCAGCGCGGATACCTGCTCGCCGACGCGGTCGGTGCCCCGTCGGCCTGGCTGGCGGCGCCGCGGCTGCACGGACCGCTCGACCCGGAGCGCTTCCAGCGGGCCGTCGACGTGCTCGTCGCGCGGCATCCGATGCTGCGGACGGCGTTCCGCCGCGACGCCCGCCCGCCGACGCAGCACGAGCTGCCGCCGTCCGTCCGGGTGATCGTCGGCTACGACCCGGCACCGGGGCCGCTCGCCGCGGAGCTGGACGCCGAACGGGCCCACCGGTTCGATCCCGCGCGGTGGCCGCTGGTGCGGCTGCGGCTGCTGCGGGTCGGCGCGCAGGAGCACGTCCTGGTCCTGCACGCGCACCACCTGGTCGGTGACGGATACAGCGTGGCGCTGCTGGCCCGCGAGTTGCTGGCGGTCTACGACCGGGGTGCGGACGCCCTGCCGCCCCTGCGGTCGACGTTCCGCGACTACGCGGCACTGCTGGACCGGCTCACCGCCGTTCCCGTGGAGAACGACGGGAATGCCTTCGGCCCGGTGGTGACGACCGGCTTCACGCTCCCCGCGGCGGTCACGGCCGGGCTACGGCACCGTGGCGCCGCGGCCGGTGTGACGCCGTTCGTGCCGGTGCTCGCGGCGTACCGGAAGAGCCTCGCGACGGTGACCGGGCAGCCGGACCCGCTGGTCGGCGTGGCGGTGACCGGCCGTGACCATGCCCTGCCCGACCTGGGCCGCATCTTCGGCCCGTGCGCGACGGCTGTCGCCGTGCGCCCCGCTCCGGCCGGGGACGGAGGCGACCTGCGGCGCACGGCCGCCGCGGTGCTTCAGGCCCGGACCCGCACCTTCATCGCGCCGCGCGGATGGCGGTTCTTCTTCACCTACCTGGACTTCGACGCGCTCGGGCCGCCGCGGGGCGAGACCCTCCGCCTGTCCTGGGACGACGCCGACGCCGAGCTGGCGGTCCCGCCCGGCACGGAGACGCTGCTGGCGGTCCGCCCGGTCGACGGCGGTCTGCGGCTGACGCTGCGCGGCCGCGCCACACCGGACACCCTCGACCGGCTCGCCGCCGACCTGCGGTCGCGCCTGGAGCACGCGGCCGGCCCGCGGTCGCGGCGCGACCAGGCGGCCGGTCGACTGGATGCCGCTCTGGTCGGCTACCTTCCGGCCCCCGCGCATCTTGCGGCCCTGGCGGGAGACCTTCCCGCGGAGGTACGCGACGCGCTGCCGAACCTGGACCGGGAGGGCATCAGGGCGGCCCTGTTCCCGGACGGCGGCCCGCGCCTGCTGGAGACCACCCTGACGCCGCTCGGCCGGTCGGGATTCGTGTGCCTGCCCCGGTTCGCCGACGAGCTGACCGGCGCGAACCTCGCCGCGCACAGCGCCGCGGCGGTCGACCTCGCCGCCGCCCACGGCGCCCGCAGCGCGTCCCTGGCCGGGATGATCCCGTCGCTCACCGGGTACGGGACGGGCGTGGCTCGCCACGTACGCTCGGCGGGCCGGGTGACCAGCGGCCACGCGGTGACCGCCGCCTCGGTGGTCCGCACGACGCTCGCCGCGGTCACCGCCGGCGGCCGCAGGCTGGCGGACGTTGTCGTGGCCGTCGTGGGAGTGGGCTCCATCGGCACCGCATCCCTGCGGCTGCTGCTCGCCCGCGCCGGACAGGCACCGGCCGGGCTGCTGCTCTGCGACCTGCTGGCCACCGCCGGCAGGCTCGCGGAGCTGGCGGCCGCGATCGTGGCCGACGGCTACGCCGGTCCGATCGACGTCGTCACCGCCGGGCCTGCGGCGCCCGACCCGGTGTACCGCTCGGACGTCATCGTGGCGGCGACCAGCGGCGGCCCCGGCATCCTCGACGTCGACCGGCTGCGGCCGGGCACCGTCGTGGTGGACGACTCCTTCCCGCACTGCTTCGACACCGGGCGGGCCCTCGCCCGGATGCGCGACCGGCGAGACGTGCTGGTGGTGGGCGGCGGGCTCCTGCACTGCGGCCCGGTCGAACGGACGATCGCCGCCGGGCTGCCGGCCGTGGCCCGACCCGGCCTCCCCGGCACGGTGGCGTCGTGCCAGCTCGAGTCGCTGCTGCACGCGACGACACCGGGGTTGCCGCTGGTGTGCGGCCCGGTCGGCGCGGCGTCGGCCGCCGCCTACTGGGACGCCCTGGACGCGGCGGGCGTCCGCGCGGCCCCCCTGCATCTGCTGGACCGGGAGGTGCGCGTCCCCATGGCATGATCTTCCGGTGCTGCGCGCCGTCTTGTTCGACCTCGATGACACGCTGATCGACCACGAGAGCGCCGCCCGCGAGGCGGTCGTTGCCTGGGCGTCCGAGCTCGGCATCACCGATCCGGAGGTTCCCCGGCGCTGGGCCCGCGTCTCCGACCGGCACCTGGCCCGCTATCAGCGGCGTGAGCTCACCTTCCGCGAGCAGCGACGCGAGCGGGTGCGCGACTTCCTGCCCGGCCCGTTGACCGACCGGGAGGCGGATGACCTCTTCGCGGGCTACCTCGTGCGCTACGAGGCCGGCTGGAGGGCGTTCGAGGACGCGATTCCCACGCTCCGGCGCGCCCGCGCCGCCGGCCTGCCGGTCGCCGTCCTGACCAACGGCGACGAGGCCCAGCAGCGCCGCAAGCTGGACCGGCTGTCCCTCAGCGCCGAGATCGACCTGATGGTGGCGTCCTCGATGGTGCCCGCGGGAAAGCCGGACCCACGCGCCTTCCAGCACACGGTCGCGCTCCTGGGACTCGACGTCTCCGACGTCCTGATGGTCGGCGACTCCCTCCGCAAGGACGTCCTCGCCGCACGAGCCGCCGGCCTGCAAGCGGTTCTCGTGGACCGCACCGACGCCCACCGCGGCGCCGGCGTCCCCCGGGTGTGCTCCCTCCACGAGCTCGTCCTGGCCCGTTGAGCGGTTGCGGCGACCGGGGTCAGCCGGCCGCGGTGCGTGGTGCGCGGTTGTCCATTGCGGAGATCAGGTCTTCGCGTGCACGGGCGACCCGGGAGCGGATGGTGCCGATCGGGCAGCCGCAGGCGTCGGCCGCCTCGGCGTAGGACAGGCCGGCGACCTGGGTGAGCTGGAACGCCTCGCGCCGGTCGGGATCCAGCCGGGCGAGCAGGTCGGTCAGCGCGTGATACTCGTCGAAGCGGTGCCGGGCGTGCGGGCCGGCGGTGTCCGCGGCCTGCCGCCACTCGGGCAGGACGGTGAGCCGGGGGCGGCGGACGGCCGTGCGGACGTGGTCGGCGGCGACGCGGCGGGCGATGGCGAACAGCCAGGTGCGGACCGAGGAACGTCCGGCGAAGTCGGGCAGTGCCCTGATGGCGCGCAGGTAGGTCTCCTGAGTGAGGTCCGCTATGTCGCCGGGAGCGCTCAGCCGGGCGAGGAAGCGTGACACGTCCTGCTGGGTGGCGCGGATGAGGTCGCTCAGCGCGTCATGGTCGCCGCGCGCACCGGCGTACGCGAGCGCACTGAGGCTGTCGGTCACGGGCGGCTCCGGCCGGCGGTTCATGCCTGCCGATGATGGCGAAGCCCCCTCGACCCCCGCTCGACGCCGGGACGAAGCTTCCTGCAAAATACTGGCAATAGCCAACTCAACGCAGATGGGATCGATGATGGCCGTCTACACGCTTCCCGACATGCCCTACGACTACGGCGCGCTCGAGCCGGCCATGAGCGGGCAGATCCTGGAGCTGCACCACGGCAAACACCACGCCGCGTACGTCAAGGGCAGCAACGACACGCTCGACCGGCTCTCCGAGGCCCGCGACAAGGGCGACTACTCGGCGCTGGTCGGCCTGGAGAAGACGCTCGCCTTCAACCTGTCCGGGCACGTGCTGCACTCGATCTTCTGGAACAATCTGTCGCCCGACGGCGGCGACCGCCCCGACGGCGAGCTCCGGGCCGCGCTCGACGAGCACTTCGGCTCGTTCGACGCGTTCGCCGCCCAGTTGTCGGCCGCCACCACGGGCGTGCAGGGTTCCGGCTGGGGCGTGCTGGCCTGGGAGCCGCTGTCGCAGCGGCTGATCGTCGAGCAGATCTACGACCACCACGGCAACGTCGGTCACGGCTCGACCCCGATCCTGGTCTTCGACGCCTGGGAGCACGCCTACTACCTGCAGTACAAGAACGTGCGCCCGGACTATGTGGACCGGCTGTGGGACATGGTCAACTGGGCTGACGTGATCAAGCGGTTCGACGCGGCCCGCGCCGCCGGCAATCCCCTCGTCCCGTGACCGGAGCCGACGCGTCGTCGGCCTTCCGGGCAGCGCAGCGCGCCGCCGGGGTCGTCGCGGCCAAGCATCGCGGCGACCTGGCCGGCGCGGAGGCACTGCTCGCCGCGTTCCCCGACGAGGCCACCCGTACCCGGGGCTTCCAGATCCTGGCCGAGCTGGCGCTGACCCTGGTCAAGGATGCCACCGGGCAGACGATGGACGAGCTGGTCCAGGAGCTGTCGCTGCAGCTCGCCGCCGCCACCCTGCCCGGCGGGTCCGGCAACCGGTGAGATGTGTCGCGTGCGGTGCTCAGGCCGTGGGTGCGACGCCCGGCCGGGGCGGGCCGAGAAGCCGTTCGATCAGCCACGGCTCGCCCGGCCACGCGGCCAGCAGCACCTCCCGGGGAACCTGCCGGCCCGCGTAGCGCAGCGCCAGCGCCACCACCACGATGTCGTCGAGCGGACCGATCACCGGCAGGAACTCCGGAATCAGATCGATCGGGCTCGCCAGCCACAACGCCGCGATCACGATCGCGACCCGGGCCCGGCGCGGCACCCGCGGGTCCTTGCGCAGCCGGCGCACGGTGGTGACACAGTCCGGGATGAACGCGGCCAGGTCCCGCACGACCCCGGGAGGAAGCCGGCGCGCCAACAGGACCAGGAGCGCCCAGCTCGCCACCAGGCACGCCACGGCGACGGCGAGGCCGATCAGCCAGTTGCGCATCGTCCGCCGCTCGGGAAGGTCGCCGAGCCGTCGCGGCGCGGCATCGTGGAGAGGCGTTCGCGGATCACCGTCAGGACGGCCGGGGCGTGCTCGAGGAGGAAGAAGTGCCCGCCGGGGAAGATCCGGATGCTGAAGGGCTCCTTCGAGTGCCGGGCCCACTCGCGTGCCTCCTCGACCGTCGTGTGCGGATCGTGGTCGCCGGTCAGGGCAGTGACCGGGCACGGCGGCGGGCCGCCCGGTTCCCAGCGGTAGGTCTCGACGGCCCGGTAGTCGCTGCGCAGCGCGGGGAGGACGAGCTGCAGGATCTCGGGGTCACCGAGCAGCGCCGCGTCGGTGCCGCCGAGGTCGCGCAGTTCGGCGACGATTCCGGCGTCGTCGCGCCGGTGCACGCGTTCAGGCCGCTGCAGGTGCGGGGCGCGCCGCCCGGAGGCGAACAGGTGCAACGGCAGGTCCGGGTTGTCGCGCCGCAGCCGCCGGGCCACCTCGTACGCGACGACCGCCCCCATGCTGTGCCCGAAGAGCGCCAGGGGCCGGGGATCCCACGCCGCCATGGCGGCGTGCAGCCGGTCGGCCAGCGCGGCGATGTCGTCGATGCACGGTTCGTCGCGGCGGTCGTGGCGGCCGGGGTACTGCACGGCGTACACGTCGATGCCGGGGGCGAGCGCCCGGGCCACGGGGACGAAGAAGCTCGCCGCGCCGCCCGCGTGCGGGAAGCAGACGAGCCGGTGTGCCGCGGAGTCCGCGGGCTGGAAACGCCGGAACCAGGTGCTGTCGTCGGTCATGTCTTCCTTACTCGAGGAGGCGAACCATGCTCTGTATACCTGCTCCGCTCCACACCGATGAAGTTGCGCCGCCCCGCGGAGCGGACGTGAGATACGCTCCCCGCCACCTGACCCTTCTCCCGGCCGCTTGGCCGGGACGGTGACCTGTTCGCCTCACCCCGCACCCCGCGGGCGACCGCGCGCCGAGTCAACGGGAACGCGACGCAGACGACCATGGATGACCAGTTTCCCCCGGCGGCCGCCCCTCTGTCCGCCCATCCGGTCGCCGCGGTTCCCGCCGACGGCGCCGTCGAGGCGGACTATCCGTACGCGGTAGCGAAGACGGTCGAGCAGCCGGAGCTGGCCGCCCGGCTCCGCGCCGCGATCAAGCCGGCGGCGCTGACCGCGGCCGGGTTCTCGACGGCGGCCCCGGCGCGGGTGATGCCGGTGCCGGCGCAGGCCGGCAAGCTGCTGGGGCCGGCGCTGCAGTGGTCCCGGTACAAGCGGCACTTCCAGGTGTTGCTGCTGGCCGACTCGTCGGGCTCCATGCACCAGCCCGTCACCGACAAGGCGCGGCGGCCGGACCCGGCACCGTCACCCTCGTCGTGGTGCTCACGGACGGCCGCGACGAGCAGTCCCGGTTCGCGACGTCCGAGCAACTGGCCTCGGCGATCCCACGAACAGTTCCACCAGGCGGCGCCGACGGCCGTCGCCGCCGTCGTGGCGTTCTCGCCCGCTCTGGATCGCACCTGGACGATCCTGCGGCGGCTCGCCCCGCGCGAAGGCTGACCACTACCGCAAAGACTCGGCGGCATCCAGCGCTACGAGCTCCGGACCGCGGGTCACCCCCGCTCGGCGGTGGCCGCTTCCACCGGGGCGCCGTCGATCCAGACCCGGGCCACGTCGTGCGGCGTGCCGAGCGCGAACACCTTCGCGAGCGCGTCGGAGGGTCCGCTCGCGTGCCGCATGCCGATGTCGAGCGGTGTACCCGGCGTCGGGCGTACCCAGATGGCGTCGAAGCGCTTGCCGACGCTGAGGTCGCCGATCTGATCGCGCAGCCCGAGCGCCTCCGCCCCGGCCGCGGTGGCCAGATGCAGCAGGTGCGCCGCGGTCAGCGCGACGCCGTCCGGGCCGCTCAACCGCTGCAGCATGTACGCCTGCAGCCCCTCCTTGAAGAGCGAGAAGCCGGTGCCGGCCCCGACGTCGCAGCCCAGCGCGACCGGCACCCCGTGGACGAGATGGCGTTGCAGCGGGAAGATGCCGCTGCCCAGCACCGCATTGCTGGTCGGGCAGTGCGCCACGCTCGTCTGCGCCTCGGCCAGCCGCTTCAACTCCGCGTCGGTCGGGTGCACGTTGTGCGCCAGCACGCTGCGCGGGCCGACGAGCCCGTGCCGGTCGTAGCTGTCGAGGTAGGTGCCGTCCTCGAAGAGCCGGCCGACGGTGGCGACCTCGTCGAGGTTCTCGTTGATGTGCGAGGTGAACCAGCTTTCCGGCAGCTCGCGGTGCAGTTGCCCGCACGAGGCGAGCAGGTCGTCGCTGCACGAGAGCGAGAACCGCGGGGTCACCGCGTACCGGCTGTGCCCGGTGCCGTGCCAGCGCTGCGCCAGGGCGCGCCCCTCGTCGTATCCGCGCTGGGCGGTGGTGTGCAGGTCCTCGCGGAGCATTCGGTCGCTGACCACCAGGCCGCTGGTGATGCGCAGGCGGCTCGCGGCGGCCGCCTCGAACAGCGTGTCCACCGCCGTGGCGAAGTGGGAACCGAAGACCAGGGCCGTGGTGGTGCCTGCGCCGATCAGCGCGCCGACGAACTCGGCGGCGACCGCGCGGGCGTAGTCCACCTCGGCCAGTCGGGACTCCTCGGGCAGGGCGCACCGCTCCAGCCACTCCAGCAGCGGCATGCCGAGCGCGCCGATGACCCGTACCTGGGGGAAGTGCACGTGGGTGTCCACCAGGCCGGGCAGCAGGACGCCGCCGGGCAGCTCGACCACCTCGGCCTCGGGGTGCCGCGACCGCAGCCGGGCGAAGCCGTCCCGGTCGACGATGACGCCGTCCTCGACGAGCAGGCCGGCGTCGGCGTCGGCGCGCAGCGCGCCACCGCGGAACGGGTCGTGCGGGGTGTCGATGGTCTGGGCACGGTAGAGGGTCATGTGTCGGCATCCAGGGTCAGGGGAACGGCGGCGGCTGCCTCCCGCTCCATCGTGCGCAGCAGGTCGGCCGCCACACTGACGGCGATCGTGGCGGGTTCCTTGCCGCGGATGTCCGCGAGCCCGATCGGGGTGGTGATGCGGGCGATCGTCGCGTCGTCGTGGCCCTGCGTGGCCAGCCGGGCGCGGAACCGGGCCCACTTGCCCGCCGAGCCGATCAGGCCGACGGAACCGAGCTCGCCGCCGCGCAGGACCGCGTCGCAGAGCGCGAAGTCCTCCGCGTGATCGTGGGTCATGATCAGTACGTGGGTGCCCGGCGGCAGCTCCCCCAGCACGATCTCCGGCAGCACCGCCACCCGGTGGACGTGCACGCCGGCCACCGCGTCGGCGAGCACCGCCAGCCTCTCGTCGGAGAGCTGTTCCGCTCGGGTGTCGACGAGATGCAGCTCGATGTCGTGCCGGGCCAGGATGCGGGCGAGCTCCAGGCCCACATGGCCGATGCCGAAGACGGCCACCGCGGGCACCACGGGCAGCGGTTCGAGCAGCACCGTGACCTCTCCCCCGCAGCACTGCACGCCGTGCTGGTACGGCGCCTTGTCCGACAGCGCGAGCGTGAACGTCTCCGGCGCCGCGCCGCCCGTGTCCAGCAGCGCGCGGGCCCGGTCGATCGCGACGGCCTCGAGATTGCCGCCGCCGATGGATCCCCAGGTCCTCGTGGCGCCCACGACGAGCTTCGCGCCGGCGGCCCGGGGCGCGTGCCCGCGCACCGCGACCAGCGTGACGAGGACGCCCGGCTCGCGGACGGCCCTCAGATGGGTCACCGCGCCGAGCCAGCCGCGGTCAGACACGACTCACCGCCTCGCCCACCCGTTCCGACTCCGGCCGCAGGGGATGCGCGTCGGCACCGGGCCCGGGCGGGGCGACGTCCGCCTCCACCGTGTGGTCTCCCCCGGCGCCGGAGCGCGCCCGCTCGATCGCCCAGAACACGGCCTCGGGCGTGGCCGGCGAGGCGAGCTCCACGCTGACCCCTTCGGGGCCGAACGCCGCGGCCGCCTGGCGCAACGCCTCCCGAACGCAGAAGGCCAGCATGAGCGGCGGTTCCCCCACCGCCTTGGAGCCGTAGACGACCCCGTCCTCCTCGGCGTCGGTCAGCAGCGTGACGCGGAAGTCCTCGGGCATCTCCGAGAAGCTGGGCAGCTTGTACGTGCTGGCCGCCTGCGTGGTCAGCCGCCCGCGGGTGGCGCCGGCGCCCTCGTCCCAGCGCAGGTCCTCCAGCGTCAGCCAGCCCGCGCCCTGCACGAATCCACCCTCGATCTGACCGATGTCGATCAGCGGCGACAGGCTGTCGCCCACGTCGTGCACGATGTCGACACGCCGGGTGCGGTAGGCGCCGGTGAAGCCGTCCACTTCGACCTCGGCGGCCGCGGCGCCGTACGAGAAGTACTTGAACGGCGAGCCTTGCATCACCGAAGAGTCCCAGTGCAACCCCTCGGTGCGGTAGTAGCCCGCCGCGAAGAGCTGCACGCGCTGGAAGTAGGCGGCGCGGACGAGGTCGTCCCAGGCGACGCCGGTGGAGGCGCCGATGCCTCGCGCGACGCCGTCGGCGAAGCGGACGTCGGCGGCGTTGAGTCCCAGCATCGCGGCGGCGACCTGCGCCAGCCTCTCGCGGATCTGCTCGCAGGCGTGTTTCACCGCGCCGCCGTTGAGGTCGGCACCCGAGCTCGCCGCGGTGGCCGACGTGTTGGGCACCTTGTCGGTACGCGTCGGCGCCAGCCGTACCCGCTCGATCGGCAGGCCCAGGGCGGTGGCCGCGACCTGCACCATCTTGGTGTGCAGGCCCTGGCCCATCTCGGTGCCGCCGTGGTTGATCAGCACCGAACCGTCCTTGTAGACGTGCACGAGCGCGCCCGCCTGGTTGAACGCCGTGAAGTTGAACGAGATGCCGAACTTCACCGGCGTCACGGCCAGACCCCGCTTCGTGTACGGGTGCCCGGCGTTGAACGCCGCGATCTCCTGCTGCCGCGCGCGGATCGCACCACTGTCGAGCACCTGGTCCCAGATCCGGGACAGGCGCTCCGGATGCCGCACGAGCTGGCCGTACGGTGTGCTCTGTCCGGCCTGGTAGAAGTTGCGCCGGCGCAGCGCGAGCGGATCGAGGCCGAGCAGCGGCGCGCAGCGCCCGAGGATGTCCTCGATGACCAGCATCCCCTGAGGTCCGCCGAAGCCGCGGAAGGCCGTGCTGGAGGTCTTGTGGGTCCGCGCGACGCGGCCGGTGAGCCGCACGTGCGGAAGCCAGTAGGCGTTGTCCGTGTGGCACAGCGCCCGCGCCAGCACCGGCTCGGATAGGTCGAGACTCCAGCCGCCGTCCGCGGTCAGCGTCGCGTCGAGCGCCTGCAGGCGGCCGGACTCGTCGAAGCCCACCCGCCAGTCCACGTGGAACCCGTGGCGCTTGCCGGACATGGTCAGGTCCTGCGTACGGGTCAGGCGCAGCCGCACCGGACGGCCGGTGAGCGTCGCGCCCAGCGCCGCGATGGCGGCGAAGCCGTGCGGCTGCATCTCCTTGCCGCCGAAGCCGCCGCCCATCCGCAGGCACTGCACGGTGACCTCGTGGCTGGACCGGCCCAGCACGTGCGCGACGATCTCCTGGGTCTCCGTGGGGTGCTGCGTGCTGCTCTGCACGAAGATCTGCCCCGCCTCGTCGACGTGCGCCAGCGAGCAGTGCGTCTCCAGGTAGAAGTGCTCCTGCCCGGCGAACTCGAAGTCGCCGCTGAACACGTGCGCGGCGCCGGCCATCCCGGCGTCGACGTCCCCGCGCACGATCTGCGGCGTGGCGCCCTGGAAGCTCTCCGCCTCGATCGCGTCCCGCAGGCTCACCACGGACGGCAGCGGTTCCACGTCGACCTCGACGGCGGCCGCGCCCAGCCGCGCCGCCTCGTACGTCTCGCCGAGCACCCAGCAGACGGCGTGGCCGAAGAACATCACCTCGTCCGGGAACAGCGGCTCGTCGTGCTTGACCCCGGCGTCGTTGACCCCGGGGACGTCGGCGCCCGTGAGCACCCGGACGACGCCGGGGACCCGCAGCGCGGGCTCGACCCGCAGCGCGGTGACCCGGGCATGGGCGTGGGGCACCTGCACCGGGTGGGCGTGCAGCACGTCCTTGGTGCGGTAGATCAGGTCGTCGGTGTACAGCGCCTCGCCGGTGACGTGCAGCGCCGCGCTCTCGTGCGGCACGGCGACGCCGACGGCGGGGTTCTCCGGTCGCTCGGACAGCTCGCTCATCCGGCCACCTCCTGCGGGCTCGGGTTCTCGGCGTACAGCTTCGGCAGGGCCTGGCCGAGCATCGCGGCGCGATACCCGGCGCTGGCCCGGTGGTCGTCCAGAGGCGTGCCCTCCCCGCGCAGCACCCGCGCGGCCGCCTCCGCGGTCTCCGCGGTCCACGGCTGCCCCTCGAGCGCGGCCTCGGTGGCCCGGGCCCGGATCGGGGTCGCCGCCACGCCGCCCAGACCGATGCGCGCCCGCACGACCGTCCCGTCGGCCACGTCCAGGGCGAACCCCAGGGCGACGCTGGAGATGTCGTCGAAGCGCCGCTTGGCGATCTTGTGGAAGGCGGTGAGACCGGCGAGCGGCAGCGGGATGCGCACCGCCCGGATCAGCTCGTCCGCACGCCGGACGCTGCGCCGGTAGCCGGTGTAGTAGTCCGCGAGCGGCACCGACCGCTCGCCGTCGGCGTCGGCCAGCACCACGTCGGCGCCCAACGCCAGCAGCACCGGTGGAAGGTCGCCGATCGGCGAGCCGGTGCCGAGGTTGCCCCCGACGGTGGCGCTGTTGCGGATCAGCCGGGACGCGAACTGGGGGAAGAGCTGGCCGAGCAGCGGCACCCGGCCGTCGAGCCGGCGCTCGATCTCGCTGAGGGTGAGCGCGGCGCCGATCTCGATGTGCTCGGCGCCGGTCGTCAGCTCCCGCAGCTCGGGGATCCGGTCGATCGCGACGACGCACCGGGCGCGCGTGCCGCGCAGGTTGACCTCCACACCCCAGTCGGTCGAGCCCGCGACGACGGTCGCCCCGGGCTGCTCCCGCAGCAGCCGGAGCGCCTCGGAGAGCGCGGCAGGGCGGATGAACTCACCCTCGTCCCTGCGTACGCAGGTGGGCCGCGCCGGTGCCGCCGGCTCCCGCCGGCGCCCGGCGAGGGGATCGTCCGGCGCCGGCGGCCCGAGCGCGTACGCCGCGTCGCGGATCGGCCGGTATCCGGTGCAGCGGCACAGATTGCCGCTGAGCGCGTGCAGGTCGAACCCGTTCGGCCCGTGGTCCTGGCCGGCCGCTGTCCCCTCGGGCGCCGCCGCGCGGCCGGGCCGGTAGAACTCGGCGGCCATGCTGCAGACGAAGCCGGGCGTGCAGTACCCGCACTGGGAGCCGCCGCGGACCGCCATTTCGTGCTGGACCGGGTGCAGGCGCTCCGGGCCGCCCAGCCCCTCGGCCGTGACGACCTCCTGGCCGTCCAGCCCCAGCGCGGGCAGCAGGCAGGCGTTGACCGCCACCCACTCGGTGGGAGAGTCGACGCCGGGCCGCGCGACCAGCACGGAGCAGGCGCCGCACTCGCCCTCGCCGCAGCCCTCCTTGCAGCCGGTAAGCCCCTGCTCCCGCAGCCACTCCAGCGCGCTGGTGTGCGGCGCGACGTCCCCCATCGCGATGTCGCGCCCGTTGACCTTGATGGCGGCGCCCATGATCAGCTCCCGTCAGCCGTCTTCACGTACATGTTTCCCCGGACCCGTGCTCTCCGGGCCGGAACATGGTTGACGGTTGACGCCGGGGCGGCTGGTTATCCATGTGAACAACCGCCCGAGCCGTTCCCGACTCTACAAGCCGGGACCCACCAGCGGATAGACGCCCCGCACCATCAGCGAGTCCGCGGCCCACCACCACCCCCGTTACCTTTGATCGTCTCCAGCCGCGGACTGCTCGGTCGCCGGTTCGGTATGACTTACTGCCCCGTCGTACGGATGATCCGGGCGTGCTATCGCCGGGCCGGGTGGCGCCGACGGACCGCAGGGACACGGCCACCCGCATCGGCTCGGGGCAGGTCTCTTCGTAACGTGGCTGCCGCTGGTCAACGCCAGATCGGCGAACTCGGCGAAATCCAGGTCGCTATCGACCTCGGACCACGCGTCGACACAGCCGCGATGCCGATGGAGCGTCGCGTCCGTCATGCGCTGGAGGTGTCGCGGGCGTACAGCTCGTGGAACCGACAGGAGGAAGCGCTGGCCACGCTTTTGCACGCCGAGCAGATGGCGCCGGAGCAGGGTTCGGCATCACTACCTGGGGCGACAGTTGGTGCTCACATGGATCCGACAGCAGCGCACGAAGCCATCGGCTGCGCTCGTCGGGCTGGCACGTCGGCTTCGGGTGCTCGACTGATCCACGAGCTCTAGGCTGCTCGATGTGACGACACCAGAGCCCCCGCCCATGGCCACTCCCCGCGTCGCCGCCGGCGCCCTCTTCTTCGACGAGGAGGGTCGCATCCTCCTCGTGAAGCCAAGCTATAAAGACGGCTGGGAAATCCCGGGTGGCTACGTCGAACCCGGCGAATCCCCCAGAGCCGCCTGCATCCGCGAGGTGAAAGAAGAAGTCGGCCTAACGGTGGCCCTGGGGAATCACCTCGTCGTCGACTGGGCTCCCGCCGATGACGAGGGCGACAAGATCCTCTTCATCTTCGATGCGGGCGCGCTGAGCCACGACGGCCGGAGCACCATCCAACTTGTTGACAATGAGCTGACCGAGTGGCGGTTCGTGCACCCATCCGCTCTGGACGAGCACGTGCCAGCACGACTGGCTCGGCGCCTTCACGCCGCCATCAATGCCAAGCGCGAAGGCAAGCCGTCGTACGCCGAACACGGCTACGCAATTGCTACGAAATAGACGGCCAACTCCAACAATCAACTACGTATGTATTTCCGCGGGGGCGGCCGGTAGGAGGTCATCCAGTCGGCGAGCAGCGCGATGCGGGCGGACTCCGCCTCGCTGCCGACGACGACCGGTGCCTGGTTGTAGGGGAACGCGTCCGAGGTGCGCCGCAGCTTGATGTAGAGGCTCGACGAGCCGATCGCGTACCGTTCCATGTCGTCCTGCAGCGCGCCGACGACGCTGATCGCGCGGTCCCGGCCGATGTTCTCGAACAGGGCGACGGCGTCGCGGCGGTGCGCGGAGCCGAGGTTGCGGCCCAGCTCGTCGAGGACGAGCAGCAGCGGCCGGTCGTGCGACCCGGCGAGCGCCGCGGCGCACACGAGCTTCACCGCCTTGTCGTCCATCTGCGCGGTGTTGCCCCGCAGCCGGTAGGACGACAGCGGCTTTCCCTCGCCCCGGCGCCAGCGCGGGGTGATCGTCCACTGCCACGGCTTCTGCGGGTCGGCCGGCGGTTCCGGCTCGGGGAAGTCGAGGCCGGCGCCGTACCCGCCGTACGCCTGGTCGAGGTTGTCGAACTCGGCCGCGACCTGCCGCAGCTTGGCCTTGATCGCCGTGGCGAGCGTCGCCCGCAGGGCGGCCGACGCGAGTTGCGCCTCACGCAGGTGCGTCTCGGCGCTGTGCAGGGTCTGGGTACGGGTGGCGCGTTCGGTACGGATCTGGTCGAGGGTCTGCTGGTCGATCTCGGCGAGCTCGTCGAGGTAAGCGCCGACGATCCGCAGCACCTGCGGGATGAGCCGCAGGTAGGCGCCGGACCGGCGGTCGCGGCGCCGCTCGTCGACGACCTGCAGTTCCTCCGGGATCTGCTCCTCGGGCGTGTCCGCGGGGAAGCACGCACGCCGGGCCTGGTCGGCCCGGTACGCGCACAGGTCGTCCCATTCCGCCGTCGTGCGCTTCTGCTCGCGCTCGTCGAGGGTGAGCAGGTGCCGCTCCGCCGAGGCGACGGTCCCCTGCCACGCGTCGTGCCGGCCGGGCAGGTCCAGCGCGGCCCGCTCCTCGGTCTTCAGGCGCCACGAGGCGTGCTGGTACTCCAGCTCGCGGCGCAGGTTGTCGCGCTGGGTCCGGGAAGCGGCGATCCGCTGGTCGCGGGCGTTGCGCTCGCCGAGCGCGGCTTCGTAGCCGGCCTTCGTCCGGGCAAGCTGGCGGGCGAGCGACTCCAGCGCCTCGGCGATCCTGGCGTTGAGCGCGCGCAGCTCGGCGACCTGAGCGTCGAGCGTGCCGGCCTCGACTGCGGCCCGGGCGGCCCGCACGTGCTCGCCCGCGCGGTCGCGGTCCCCTTTCGCGCTGCGGATGCCGTCGTCGGCCGCCTCGTCGGCGAGCGACGCCCGGTGCAGCGCCTCCCGGGCGGCGTGGATGCGGCCGGCCCGTCCGGTCATCGCCTCGCCGGATCCGGCCGTGCCGTGCACACCGGCCGTCGTGTCGAGGTGGTGCGCGGCGTCGCCGGCGCGGTCGCGGAGCACGCCGAGGAACCGGTGGACCGTCAGCGCCGGGTCGGCCGCGGCGGGCAGCCCTTCGGCGGTCACGCCCCGCGGGTCCGCCTCGACCAGCAGCGACCCGGGAACGTCGGCGAGGGCCTTGACCGCCGTGCCGACGTCGGCGACCACGACCGCATGACGGTACGGCAGCAGCCGCGCCTCCCAGACCGCTCGTTGCTCATCGGTCAGGGTGATCGCGTCGACGAGCGGGACACCGGTGATCCCGGCGGCGCGCAGCGCCCGTACCTGGGTGTCGGCGACGTCCTCGCCTCGTTCCGCCGCGGCGAGGGCCTCGCGGGCGTCGATCACGGCCTGCTGGGTGACGCCCTTGTGCCGTTCGGCGTCGCGGATGGCATCGGTGGCGTCGCGCATCTCGGCGTCGGCCTCGGCGAGGGTCCGGCCGTCGGCGGCGGCCGCGGTCGCCCGCAGCGTACGGATGCGGGCGGTCAACTGTTCGAGCTGGCCGACATTGTGGCTCTGCTGGGTCCGCAGGTCCTCCGCGGCGGCCATTGCGTCCTCGTGCTCGGCGACCCGCTTGCGGTAGCTCGCCTCGAAGGTCGTGTCGTCCGTCAGCCGGGCCAGATCGCCCGCCGCGGTCTCGATCTGCTGCTCGAGCTCCTCGCGGCGGGTCGCCAGCCGGTCGAGGTCCGCCGCGAGGTCGGCGTCCTGGGCGACGCCGTCGACCAGATGCCGGGCGCACCGTGACGTCCAGCCGTCACGCGCCTCGGCCAGCAGCGTCCGGGCCTGCTCCCGGGACCGGATCGCGTCCTCGACGACGGCCATCCGGTCGCTCCACTGGCCGTACTCCTGCTGGGCCTGCCGCGCGTCGACGGCATGCTGGTGTTCCTGCTGCCGGGCCTGCTGCTCGTCGTCGATCTCCCGGTTCAGGCCGGTCAGCGCGCCGACCGCGTCGAAGATGCGTTCCGGGGTGAGCTCGTTCAGCGGCTGGGCGAGCAGGTTCGCCGTCAGGCTGGCCCGCACCGAGGTGGACAGGAACGACACGCAGCGGACCGCGCCGCCGTACAGGGTCCGGGCGAGCCGGTTGGCCCGGATGTCGGTCCGGCCGTTGCTGCGGGGCAGCTCGGTCCAGAGCCGGTCGGCGCCGGCGGCGCGTTCGTTCTCGGTGTCGCCGTAGGCGACGTGGAGCCGGGGCGCCCACCGCAGTTCCACGTGCGGGGCCTGGCGGTTGATCCGCAGCCACACCGTCAGCGTGTCCGCCTCGAGCTCGGCGACGGAGTGGCTGCCCGGCGGGACGAAGACGCCGACGATGTAGCCGCGGTCGGCGTTGGCGTGCAGCGACTCCTGCCCGGCCAGCTCCGCGGTGAACAACAGCTCGGCGGCGGCTTGCGCCCCCGACTGCAGCCGCCACTGGTCGTCGGCGTGCAGGAGGCTGAGCCCGGCGATGAACGACGACTTGCCGGCGCCGTTGGAGTCCGACGGCCCCTGCCCGGCGACGGTGATCAGGCCGCGGGAGGTGATCGGCACCGGATGGGTCGACAACCGGGAAATGTTGATCATCTGGATGCCGGCGAGCACCCTCGGCCCGACGAGGTCGTCCACGTCCGGGCCGCTACCAGCTGCCGTCAACGGTTGTTCTCCCTGCTCGTGGTTCTGCCCCGCCGCTGGCGGATCGCGGCGGCGAGGGGATGGTCCGGCGCGGCGGCGAGGATCAACTGGTCCTGCAGCCGGGCCCGCGCTGCCGGGGTGAGGCGCAGCAGTTGCGGGCCGGGCACGTATCCGCCGTCGGTGTCGCCGCCGCGGACCCGGCGCAGCACTCCGGCCGACACCAGCTTGCTCAGCGCGGCCTTGGCGGCCACCGGCGGCACCTTGCCGGCCCGCAGGACGTCCTGTTCCGTCGCCGGGTAGGTGCTCGTCCACTCGTCCTGGCCGAGGCGTTCCTCGCTGCGCGGGATCGCGACGGAGTACACCAGGACGAGCACGAGCACCGCCCGTTCGACCGCGGTCAGGGGCTGCCAGCCGCCGGCGGTCAGCTCCCCGGCGACGGTGTCGTCGTAGCCCGTCGTGAACCGCAGGTCGTCGACCTGGACGAGCACCCGGCCCGTGCGGCTCAGCAGCCGCTCGAGCCGGTCCCGGCTCGTCGGATCCCGCAACGCGGGAAGCTCCTGCCGGTGTACGGGTTCGCGGGCGTACTCCAGCAGCGCGTACGCCGCCTCCACCTGTTCGCGCTGGCGGTCGCTCAGGGACCCCAGCACCGCGTCGAACACCGGGTTCGGGCCGGTCACCGCGCCTCCTGCGGCTCGTCGAGATCCGGAGCGGGGATCAGCCGCCACAGTTCCCGGACCGTGCTCAGTTCCAGCGGGCCCCACGTCGCGACCCGCGGCCCGAGCCGGACCGTGCCCGGCGCCTGCAGCACCCACCGGGCCGTCTCCAGCCGGCGCAGCCCGGCGGTCAGAAGGCGCTGCCGGCTGGTCCGGTCCCGGCCGGGGTGCAGCAGCTCGAGGACCCGGTCGACGTGCGCGAGGTCCGCGGGCCGTCCCGGCCACGGATCCGTACCCGGATCCGGCCAGCAGCAGCGCAGGCAGGCGGCGAGGACCCGCAGCGTGCCCGCGCTGTCGGGCAGCGTCGACGCCGGCTGCCCGTACTCGGCGAGGACCTGCGGGCCGGCGCCGGGCGCGACGGCCGGCAGGAACCACACCGACTGCGCGTCCGGCTCGATCAGCCGCCGCATCCCCGCCGGGGACGCGGTGCCGGCCGGGGCCTGCTGCGGTCCACCGGATCGGACCTTCGCCCACCACAGGGCGGTCTCCCGTTCGGTCACGCCGGCACCGCTTCCCCGCCGCGGCGGCGGAACCAGCCGTCGGTGACCCAGGCCGGCTCGGACGCCGCATCGATGCGCAGCCCGTCCTCCCAGGTGAGCACGTACGGCAGCTCGGACCGCAACTGGATCGCGGTCAGGTCGGACAGGATCCGCCGCGCGGCCGGCCAGTTCCCCGCGGCGGCGAGCAACTCGGCGACGCTGACCTGCTCGCGGCTCCCGAGCAGCCGCTCGGCGCGGGCGGCGAGGGCTTCCGCCTCGGTGTCGGCGTGCCCCGGGGCCGGGCCGTCGTCGTCGATCCGCGGTCGCGGCGGCGGCGTGCGGCCCGCGTCGCTGCGCAGTCCCTCCTCGACCGCGTCGAGAAGGTCGTCGGCGGTGAAACAAGGGTCCGGGGCGTCGAACAGCAGGCCGTCGGCGGCGGCCGCGAGCTCGTCGACGCCCGCGTCCCGGGCGAAGCTGCGCCATCGCTCGGCCGGCAGCAGCCCCAGCGCCCGGGTCCGGCCGGCCTGGTCGATCAGCCGACGCGCGGCCGTGGTGACCGCGTCCCGGTATGCGCCCAGCGCCATCCGCAGGGCGGTGCACTCGTTCAGCAGTTCCGGCCATCGGATCGCGGCCCGGTCGTGGTAGAGCCGCGCCTGGTCCAGCATCTCGCTGTTGCCCAGCATCGGCTGCGCCTGCGAGCGCAGCGACTCCACCGTCCCGCCCTTCGCGAGCTGCATGATCGGGTTCGCGAGCAGCCGGAACACGTTGGTCATCTCGCGCAGGTGCGCCCGCGCCTCGTCGCGGGTCGTGGCGGCGTCGTCGACCGCCAGCCGGGCGATCGACAGGATCCGGTGCAGCTCGCCGAGCCCGCCGGTCCGCGCCAGGCGCCGCAGGAACAGCAGCATCACGTACGGTGCAAATGCGGCCTGGTAGTACATCTCGTGCGGACGCTCGTTGACCCGGGTCACCGCCCGGTACGAGCGCAACACCTCGAACCGGCGCCGGACCGCCACCGCCGGCGTGTCTGCGCAGGCGGCGACGATCTGCTCCACCGTCAGCCCGGCCGGGCCCGCGTCCGCGAACGCCTGCAGGATCGACTCGTCGATGCGGACGGACTCCGCATCGTCGACCATCCCGTTCGCCTCGCGGGCGAGGACGGCGAAGACCTGCCGGTACACGCCGAGGACGGCGGACCCGGCGGTGTTCTCCTCGAACGGCAGCGCGGCGATCATCGCAAGATTGTGCACTGCATCCTGCAGGATCAGCGATCGAGTCCGCCGTGCCGATCTTCACAACGGGCACCCGGACCGGATTCGGCACTTTCGTCCACCGATCAACGGCGAGGACGTGCCGATGATGACCGCCACCGCCCCGATCGTGATGGAGGGGAAGGTCGCCGGGGTGGTGACCGTCGCTCGGCACCCGGCCGACCCGGCCCCTGTCGCTGCACTGTGGACACGCCTCGGCGACCGCCGGCCCGGCCGGAGGGCGGCATCCGGTAGGCGACGGTGCGTGAGCGGCCGCGCGCCACTGCGTACAGATTTCGGGGTCTGCTCCACCTAACGGTGGAGAAGCCGCGCGACGGGTCTGCTCTTCGACCGATGCCCGGAGTAGCGCGCTGATGGCACTCTCTCGTCGACTGGCCGATCTTGGCGTCGATGGCCCGACGCGGATCGCCGGTAATCAGTCGGTTCGACGGGGAGGCATTGTGGCGCGACAGGATGGCGGTACGCCCGCTGGGGAGGAGCAGGCCGCGCTGCGGTCCGCTCGCTGGCTGAGCTGGCGCCGGCGGGTGCCGGCGGTCGCCGCCGTGCTGTGTGGCCTCGTCGGCACGCTGGGGATCCTGGCGGCCCTCGGCGCCGTCCGGGCCGAATTCGCCGGCGACGCATCGCTGTGGTCCGGCCTGCCCGCCATGAGTACGGCCGCAGGCGGCGTCCTGTACCTCATCGTGGCCCGCGGCCTGAGCCGCCGGCAGCGCACCGCCTGGGTGTGGCTGGTCTGCCTGATGACGGTCACGATCGTGCTGACGGCCGCCGGAGCCCTGGTGGAAAGCGGTCACCGCTACGGCGGGCACGGCACCGGGCTGCGCCTGGGCATCGGCGTGCTGCTGCTGGCCGCCGTGCTGGCCGCGGGCGGCGAGTTCACCGTGGCCCGGCCGCGGGCGCGCCGGTCGGCCACCGCGCTGCTGGCCTCGCTGGCGGTGCTGGGACCGGTCGCGAGCTGGCTGATGCTGACGGCGTTCAGCCCCGGTACCGCCAGCGGCACCCACCGCGCCGTCTGCGGCGCCTGGTATCTGGTGCGCGGCCTCGTGGGCATCCGGCAGCCGCAGCTCGACGCGACTCCTCCGGGCTGGATTCCGGTGAGCATCGGCGTGGCCGGTGCCGCGGTCGTGATCCTCGCCGCGTACCTGGGCCTGCGTCCGGGTCGGGCGACCGAGCGGGCGGCCAGCACCGAGCAGCCCCGGCTGCGCGAACTGCTCACCGCGCACGGCGGTCAGGACTCGCTCGGCTACTTCGCCCTGCGCGACGACAAGACCACCATCCTGTCCGCGACCGGCAAGTCGGCCGTCTGCTACCGCGTCGTCAACGGGGTGAGCCTCGCCTCCGGCGACCCGATCGGCGTGCAGGCGGACTGGTCCGGTGCCATCGCTGCCTGGCGGGAGGAGGCCGAGGCCCACGGCTGGACCCCGGCCGTCCTGGGCGCCAGCACGGCCGGGGCGCGGGCCTACTCCCGCGGGGGCCTGCGGGTGCTGGAAATCGGCGACGAGGCGGTGCTGCGCACCGGCGAGTTCAGTCTGGACGGTCGGCCGATGCGCGCCGTCCGCCAGGCCGTGCACCGCGTCCAGCGGGCCGGCTACGAGGTGCACATCCACCGTGTCGGGGATGTCGCACCCAGCACGATGGACGAACTGTCGCGCTACGCCGACCAGTGGCGGGACGGGTCCGTGGAGCGCGGCTTCTCCATGGCCCTGGGCCGTTTCGCCCACCCGGACGACCTGGAGTACGTGGTGGTCGAGGTGCGCGACGCCGAGGGCCGCCCCGCGGGTGTGCTCGGCTTCGTCCCGTGGGGCGCCGACGGCCTCTCGCTCGACCTGATGCGCAAGGACCCGGCGAGCCCCAACGGCATCTTCGAGTTCATGATCGTGGAGTTGCTGGCGCGGGCCGAGGCGATGGGCGTCGCGCGCATCTCCCTCAACTTCGCGATGTTCCGTTCCACTTTCGCCCGCGGCGAGCAGCTCGGTGCCGGCCCGCTGCTGCGCGGGTGGCGCGGCGCGCTCCTGTTCGCCTCCCGGTGGTGGCAGCTCGAGTCGCTCTACCGGGCCAACGTGAAGTACCAGCCCGCCTGGATGCCCCGCTTCATCTGCTACCCGCGCGGACGGGACCTGCCGAGGGTGGCCGTGGGCGCCGCCATCGCCGAGGGCTTCGTCACGCCGCCGGGACGCCGCCGCGCGGTGGCGCCGACGGCCCGCGCCGAGGCCGTCTCGCCGGCGGTCCCGCCCCGCACGGTCGCCCCGACGGGGGTGTCCCGATGAGCGACATCGTCATCACCAGCGGCTGGGTGGTCGCCGTGGTCATCGGGCTGACCGTGGTCGCCGCCGTGGTCACCGCGAAGTTCTGGGACCGGGGCCGGTTCCGCACCGTGCACCGCGCCATCGGACTGCTCGTCGTCCAACTGCTGGTGCTGCTCAGCATCGGCACGGTGGTCAACCGGGGGGCGAACTTCTACGTCACCCTCGGCGAGCTGTTCGGCCAGGGCAAGGAGGACGGCTACGCGGCCTCGATCCCGCCGCAGGCGCCGACGTTGTCCGCGGACGGCACCGGTGAGGACGGTGTCGCCCGCTGGATCGCCGACCACCCCACCAAGCCCGGCAAGGGCACCGTGATCCCGGCGATGCTCACCGGCGCCCGCACCGGATACAGCCTCCCGGCGCAGATCTACCTGCCCGCGGGATACGCCAGTGCCCCCGCGACCCAGAAGTTCCCCGTCGTACTGTTCCTCGCCGGCTACCCGGGCACCCATTACAGCTGGTCCAAGAGCATGGGCGTGCCGGCGGCGCTGGACCAGGCGATCAGCGCGAAACATCTGGCGCCGGTGATCGGCGTTCTGGCCGAGCATGATCCCATCCGCGGCCGGGACAGCGAATGCGTCGACTCCGCCCACGGCGTCCGGGCCGACACGTACCTCACCAGCGACCTGCCCGACGTGGTCAGCCGCCACTTCCGGGCGGCGAGCGGCCGCCAGAACTGGTCGGTGGTCGGCTACTCGACCGGCGGCTTCTGCGCGGCCAACATGGCCCTGCGCCACCCGGACAAGTTCTCCGCCGCCGGAGTGCTGTCCGGCTACTTCCGGCCGATCATCGACCGCTCGACCGGCGATCTCTACAAGGACGACCTGAACCTCCGCCGCGCCAACGACCCTCGGCTGCTGATCGGTCAGCGCCGGCCGGCACCCACGCACTTCTTCCTCTTCGCCGGCACGGGCGACCGGGAGGCCCTCAAGGAACTGAAGGCCTTCGCACCGCTGGTCCACGCCCCGGACACGCTCCAGGTCGTCGACGACCGGCCGGGCGGACACAACTTCGCCGCCTGGAAGGGAGTGCTACCCGACCTGTTCGCCTGGCTGAACCGGACGCTCACCGCCGGAGCCGGCCGGGACGACAAGACTCCGGCACGCCTCAGCCCCCCGCAATGAACCGGTACAGCGGTCTGTGGGCGCTGTTCACCGGCGGCGCCGTGCTCGCTCTCCTGCTGGTGATCCTCCAGCCCGCCACCACGCCGGCGGAGTGCCCGAACTACGGTGCGGCAGGCAACGCGAGCCCCTTCAAAGATGCCGCGTGGGACATGTGGTTTCCGCTGCTGGCGCTCGGCTGGGTGGTGCTGGTGCTGATCGAGCAGGTGCTGCCGCGGACCCGGCGGCACCGGGGCGGCGCGTCCGGCGCGGCCCGCGCGGCGGGCGTCGTCATGGCGTCGGTCGCCGGCTCATGCTGCCTGGTGGGCCCCTTCCTGGTGATGTGCCGCTGACCGTGACGGCTTCCAGGCGCCGGTTGCGGAGTAGGCGAACAGCCGAAGCCGCCGTCTCGTCCCTCATGATCGGGGCAGAGACAGGAAGGGCGACCTGTTCTCGGTGGACCGCTGGCTGGAGAAGCCGTTCAGTCCCGCCCGGCTCCGGTCGCATGTGCATGCCCTGCTGAGCCGCGGCGCCTCGCAGCGCCCCTGAGGCGGGTCAGAGGCGTACGGTCGCGCTGACCGCGCCGGCGACGGCAGCCGTCGTCCCCACCACGGCCCGGTAGCGCCATCCGGTCCGCAGGCGCGAGACGGTGCGCCGCTCCGTCGCGCGGTAGGCGACCACGGTGACCCACGACCGGCCGTCGTAGCGCTGCAGCGACGCGGTTTGCCGGGTCGCACCCCGGATGGTCGCGGTCAGCGCGCCTTTCCCGCTCTTCGCCAGCCGTACGACGGCACGCGGCACATAGGCGAACGTCGCCGAGGAGACCTGGTGCGAGCTCGCCGTCGCGGACACCACCAGCCGCACCGAGTAACGGCTCGTGACGGCCCGGGTGTAGCGCACGGTGCCGCCGTCCGACGTGGTGGTCGCCGCGCAGCGGAAGCCCCCGATCGCGGCGGCGACGCAGATCGACGCCCGCTGGCGTGCCCACGGCCGGCCCTCGGCGGTCACGGTGAACGTCGTGGTGACCACCGTCCCGTAGTCCACCGTGCGGGCCGAGCCCTTACCGGTGACGACCGGAGTCGTCACGCCCGGCGCCGGTGTGCCGCTGGGCACCGGCGTCGCCGTCGGGCTCGAAGTCGGTGTGGTGACGGGGTCGGGCGTGGCGGTCGCCGTCTCGCTCGGAGACGGCTGGGCGGTGGTCGGCGGCACCGCGGTTGGGGTGGTCGGCGACACGACCGGGTCGGTGGCCGGGGGTGTCGTCGGCGCGCTCTCGGTAGCAACGGTGGCGAGGGCCTCCACCGGGTTGATCCGGCCGAAACCGTAGTCGGGGTCGCGGCCGGCGGCGCCCAGGTCGGTGGCGGTGGCGGTCAGCGCCTGTTCGATCGCGTCCGGGGTCAGGGCGGCGTCGGCGCCCTTCAGCAGCGCGGCGACCGCGGCGACGTGCGGTGACGCCATCGAGGTGCCGCTCATGTAGCCGTAGGTGCCCGTGGCGACGGGAACGGTGCTGAAGATGAGGGAGCCCGGCGCGGCGACGTCGACGTAGCTGCCCCGGTTGGAGAAGCTGCTGTAGCCGTCGGTCGAGTCGGTGGAGGCGACCGCGATGACGCCCTCGTCGGCGGCCGGCCAGGACGTGGGGCTGCCGGCGTCACGGAAGTTGCCCGCCGCCGCGACCACGACCACGCCGTGGGCGCGGGCATAGGCGATGGCGTTGCTCACCGAGGCCACCTGGCTGGACGAGCCCAGCGACATGTTGATGACCTGGGCGCCGTGGTCGGCGGCGTAGACGATGCCGGTCGCCACATCGGACATCAAGCCGCTGCCCTGCGCGTCGAGGGCCCGGACGGGCAGGATTCTCGCGTCCGGCGCGATGGCGGACACGCCGACGCCGTTGCCGGTGACGGCGGCGATGGTGCCGGCGACGTGGGTGCCGTGGCCGTTGGGGTCCGAGCTGGTGCCGGAGGTGCCCGCGACCAGGTCGACGCCGGGCAGGACGCGACCGGCCAGGTCGGGATGGGTGGCCTCCACGCCGCTGTCGATGACCGCCACCGTGACCCCCGCGCCGGTGGAGCGCTGCCACGCGGTGGCGATCCGCAGCTTGGCGAAGTCCCACTGCGAGCCGCGGAGCGGGTCCGTGCCGGTCGGGACGTCCAGCTTCCGCACGGGGGCGTCGAGCTCGACGGCAAGCGCGCCCGGCGCTCGCTGCCCGGCGCGGATCAGCCGCTGCGCCTGCTCCCGGCCGGTCGCGCGCCGGGTGGTCACCACCGGCCGGCCGGTCGCATCCCGCACCGTGCTGACGATGCTGACCGGCTCGTCGGCACTGATCCGCTCCGGCAGCAGTTCGTCCGGGCTCTCGGTGAGCCCCGACGTCACGGGGGTCCAGACGGGCGCCGCGCCGGAGGCGACCGGCGGCGCGGTGGTGGCGACGCTGGACGGCACGGTCGCCACGGCGGCGGCCAGCGCACCGGCGGCGACCGCGGCCACGGCGAAGCGACGCATCACGAGGGACATCCGGCGACCACCTTCCCGCGCCGCCCGGAACGGCAGGACGCGAGCCCAGCGTGGGCCGGACCCGGTGCAGTGCAGGAGTGACACAGGTGCCGTTGGGTTGCGGACCGCCCCGGCGAAGTTCCTACAGATCCGGGACCGGGCTGCCGATCAGGACGGCCATGTCGCTCACCCTCCGGCACCGCGTCGCCGCGGTCCTCGCCGCCGTCGTGGCCACCGGCGGCGTCTCGGCCGCCGCTCCGGCACCCGCCGCTGCCACCCCGGCCGCGACCGCGTCGGCCTGGGCCGCCGCGCCGGGCAACCGCAAGGCCTACGCGACCATGGGCAACCCCGTGGCCCGCTGGAACCCGTGTGCGGTCATCGGCTACCGCTTCAATCCGGCACGGGCGCCGAAGGGTGCGCTGACCGATCTCAAGGGGGCGATCCGGCGGATCAGCAGTGCCACCGGCCTGAAGTTCGCCTATCGGGGCACCACCACCGCCGTGCCGCAGGCCAAGAAGGGGTACAACCGCGACTACCCGGCCAACACCCAGCTCGTCATCGCGTGGGTGGATCCCGGCAAGCAGAGCGAATGGCTGCCGAAGAACGGTCCGGCCGGCGTCGGCGGGCCCGCGTGGAGCACCGGCTACACCGCGAAGGGGAAGAGGGTCGGCCTCATTCAGTGGGCGGGTGTCGTCCTGAACACCAAGGTGACGCTGACGGGTGGCTTCGGCGCCGGCCCGACGGTGGGCTGGCAGGGCACCCGCGGTCAGTTGCTGATGCACGAGCTCGGGCACGCGGTGGGCCTGGACCACCCGGAGATCCAGGATCAGCAGCAGATCATGTACCCGAGGATGACCCGGAAGAAGGCCGTCTGGGGTGCCGGGGACCTGACCGGCCTGAAGCTGGTCGGCAAGTCCGGCGGGTGCGTCCGCAGAGATCCTCCGGCCTCGGCGAGCGCGCTCACCGTCGGCAGTGTCGCGGAGATCAACATGTTCGTCCGCTCCTGAGAGCCACGGGCAGTTCGCATCTAACAAGGTTTCGATGAACCGTCCCGGCCGCTTATCCGTGATCTTCTGTGCGCGCTGCATCCCTCGGCCGCAACGCTGGCTGTCCGTCAGTTAGTGATGTAATCTGCGCTACCTGCGGGGTGCCGAGTGCGGCGATCTTTTCTGCGCGGTAGGACGAGGGCCTGGACCATGTTGAATCGCACTGTCATGTACGCCAAGCAGCACACACCCAATTCCATGCGGGTCGTGATGCGCCGCACCATGCTCGAGGCGCACAACACCAGATTGCGGCTGACCGTCCCGGTGGTTTCGCGTTGCGAATACGTGAACATTTATCACTGCGCGGTACGCAAGACGGCCAGTCAATGGATCAAGGCACTATTCAGTGATCCCATCGTCTATCGCCACAGCGGGCTGCTCACCTACGATCCTCGGTTCTACAACTGGAGCCATCCGCAGGTCTGCCCCCGCGACCGGGTGGCGCTGTCGCTCTTCTTCTCCCGGGAGCGCTTCGACGCCATCCCGAAGCCCGAGGAGCACCGGGCGTTCTTCGTCCTGCGGGACCCGCGTGACATGGTCGTGTCGAGCTACTTCTCCACGCGCAAGTCGCACGCACCCATGGGCGACATCCCGAAGGTCCGCAAGGAGCTCGAGGAGCGGCCGTTCAAGGACGGGATGCTGTACCTCATCCACCATCTCGCCAAGAAGGGCACGTTCAAGGCGCTCCGGTCCTGGGCGACCGCCCCTGACGACGGCGCCGTCCAGCTCTTCCGCTACGAGGACCTGACCGGGCCCGGGCAGAGGGAGCAGGTGGACCGGCTGATGCGCCACTGCGGGATCGTCATTCCGCAGCCCGAGCTGACGACCCTCCTCTCCCGGTACAGCTTCTCGGAGATGAACAGCCGTGCGGGCGCGGGAACGGTGTCGCACTATCGCAAGGGCCAGCCCGGCGACTGGCGCAACCACTTCGACGACGACATCCAGGAAGCCTTCGCGAAGGCGACGGGCGACCTGATCGATCTCCTCGGCTACGCCGAGCGGCGCTCCGGCCCGCGGACGAGCGAGCGGGTCTGACTCAGGGCTTGCCCTCGACGGCGGAGACGGGCGCGATCACCAGGTCGTGCATGCGCCAGTCGAAGCCGCGGGCGAACTTCTCCAGCCGTTCGAGCCGTTCCACCAGGCCGTCGGTGCCGGGACGGGGAACGACGACGAGCTCGCCGACGAAGACGTGGCCCTCCTCGCGTAGGCGCAACCAGGCATCCGCCACCCAGTCGTGGTCGAGAACCGCCGCGAGCAACTGGTCCGGCAGGGGGTGCGGGCGGCTGCCGTCGACCACCAGGGGTCGGCTGTCCATCAGGTCCGCCACCGCGCCGCGCAGGGTGCGTACGCCGTCGCGGACGATGTCGCCGCCGATCACGAGGGCGGCGACGGCGTCGGCCCACCACCAGCCGGCGCCGATGCCCAGCACACCCAGGATCGCGGCACCGGCGGTCAGCCAGTCCGCGCGGTTCATCTCGGCGTCGGCGAAGAGCACCTTGTCGTGCAGCTCGCGGGCGATCCGCTGCTTGATCCGGCCCAGCACGATCGCCGGAACCATCGTGGCGAACAGGACCAGGATCATCGGCCAGCCCAGCCAGATCTGCTGACCGAACACCTCGACCAGGCCGATCGGCGGGCGCTCGCGGGCGAGGAGCCGCACCGCCGAGTCGTACACCACGTATCCGCCGAGCCCGAACAGCGCGACGGCCCCGGCGAGGAAGGCGACGCTCACCGAGCGGTGATATCCGTACGGGAAGCGCTTGGTCGGTGCGCGCGTCCGATAGCGGGCGGCGATGAGAAACGCCGCCGGCGGCACCAGGCCCAGCATGTCCTCGATCCAGGCCGCCTTCATCGCCTGTGACTGCCCCAGCGTGACGGCCAGCAGCGCGACCGCGACCACGAAGAAGGCGATCGTCCACCACTCCAGGCGTACCGCCCGGCGGTGCAGCGCGGCCTTGTCGGGTGGCAGCTCGAACCGGTCGGAGACCCTCATTGCGCCGCCTCCGCCCGCACCAGCAGCTCGTTCACGTCGGCGTGCGACAGGCGGAGCAGGAAATCCTCCACCTGCACCTGCCAGGCGTTCTCGCCCGGCGGCACCGCCCACACATGGTCCTGCTTGCCGAGCTCGTGCCCGGAGGGCTGCAACCGCAACTCGGTCAGCCGCCACTCCCCCACCACGACCGGCAGCCCCTCCGCGCCCGTGACCTCCGGGACCGCCACGACGACGGCTTCCTCCGCGGTCAGCGCCGCCACCTCCGCGGTACCGGCCGGCACCGCCACCCTGACACCGGACAGGTCGCCCGGAACCGCTACGCCCGGCGGCGCGGCGACGAGCGTTCGCATCGTCACGTAGGGGCGCGTCAGCGAGGCGTGCTCGATCCACGGCGACTGCGCGTCCAGGCCGCCGACCACCAGGTCCAGGACGCGGTCCTTCAGCGCCGGCATGAGCGCCGACTCCGAGCCCGGATACCACTCGATCCTGGCCCCGAGCCGCTGTGCCAGGCGCTGCACCAACCACACCTCGGCACCCTGGGGTTCACCCTGGTCGGGCGCCCAGGCCCAGGGCGGGCTCTCGGTCAGACCGACGCGAAGGACGCCGTCGCGTACGTCCGTGAGGGTGCTGCCTGTGTCGCGCGGCCATCCGCACCCGCCCACCAGCAGCAGCACCACGACGAGCAGACTGACGCCTCGCCGCATCCGACCTCCTCACCCGGGCAAGATCTACTCATACCCGGAAAGTCCCCCGGCGAATCCGCACCGGAGGACCTCCGAGGGCGGCGTGGGTCAGGACGTGCAGTCGTCGAGCATTCCCTGCAGCGCCGACTTCTCGGCCTCCTGCAGGGTGAGCTGCCAGGAGTGCTTCACGGTGATCCACATCTTGGCGTAGGTGCACCGGTAGTCCGTGCGGGGCGGCAGCCACTCGGCCGGGTCCTGATCACCCTTGGCCTGGTTGACGTCGTCGGTCACGGCGATCAACTGGGGGGTGGTCAGATCGTTCGCGAACTGTTCGCGGCGCTCGGTGGTCCAGTCGGCGGCGCCGGAGCGCCAGGCCTCCGCCAGGGGTACGAGGTGGTCGATGTCGACGTCGGCCGCGTCGGTCCAGGTCTGCCCGTCGTACGGGCTGAGCCAGGTGCCGGAGGTGGCCTGGCAGGCGTTGTCGACGACGACGCCGTCGCCGTCGCGCTGCAGGACGGTCTCGCGGGTGTTGCAGCTTCCCTCGACGTCTTCCCAGTGCGGGAACTTCTCGCGGGAGTAGCCGTCGCCGCCGCCCTCGGCGTCGACGGCCAGCGCGTTCAGATATTCCTGCGCGACCGCCTTGGACGGCACGGCGGGTACGTCGGGTACGTCCTCGGCGGAGGCGGGGATGGCGACGGCGGCGGTCGCCGCCAGGGCCGCGGCGGCGACGGCGGTGACACGGGAAAGGCGCATCGATGTTCTCCAGGGGTCGGCTCGGGTAGGGGAAGGTGCGTGCAGAGAGAGCGGCGGCGGACCTCCGGGAGCCGGAGGCCCGCCGCCGCGGGGGTGGAGCCGTGGAGTCAGCTACCGACGCGCAGCAGCTTGGTGGTCGATCCGGTGCCGGGACTGGTGACCACGTCGCCGGTGGCGGCGTCGGTCAGTGCCGTGGCGACCTCGGCCGGGGAGGCCTCGGCCTTGGCGTCCAGCACGAGGGCGGCGGCGCCGGCCACGTGCGGGGACGCCATCGACGTACCGCTGATCGTCTTGGTGGCGGTGTCGTCGTCCATCCAGGCCGAGGCGATGTCCTGACCGGGGGCGAAGACGTCCAGGCACTTGCCGAAGTTGGAGAAGTCGGCGCGGGCGTCGGTGTCGGCGGTCGCGCCGACCGTGATCGCCTCGGCCACCCCGGAGGGGCTGCCCTCGCAGGCGTCGGCGTTCTCGTTGCCCGCGGCCACCACGAACGTGATGCCGGAGGAGACCGCGCCCTTCACGGCGGAGTCGATGGCCGCGTCCACGCCGCCACCGAGGCTCATGTTCGCCACGGCCGGCTTGACCGCGTTGCCGGCGACCCAGTCGATGCCGGCGACGACCTGCTCGGTGGTGCCCGAGCCCTCGCAGTTCAGCACCCGTACGGCGACCAGCTTCACTTCCTTGGCGATGCCGTACTTCGTGCCGCCGATGGTGCCGGCGACGTGCGTGCCGTGGCCGTTGCAGTCGTCGGCCGTACCCCCGTCGATCGCGTCGAAGCCGCTCTCCGCGCGACCGCCGAAGTCCTCGTGGCTGGTGCGGATGCCGGTGTCGACGACGTAGGCGTGCACGCTCTTGCCGGTGCTGGGGTAGGTGTAGGACTTGTCCAGCGGCAGCGCCGCCTGGTCGATGCGGTCCAGGCCCCAGCCGGCGTCGGTCTGGGTGTCCATGGTGTGCAGCCGGCGGACCTGCTGGACCGAGGCCACGCTCTTGTCGGCGGCCAGCCGCTGCGCCTCGGCGGCACTCATCGTGGCCGAGAATCCGCGCAGCGCGTGGCTGAACGTACGCTGGACCGTGCCGTCGTGCCGGTCGGCCAGCCGGGTGGCAGCCGCCGAGACCTTGTCGGCGCCGGGCTTGAGCACCACGATGTAGCGGTCCGCCACGGCATCGGCCGCACCGGCCCCCTGGACCGTGCCGGCCGCCTCCGGCTGCGGCGTCGTCGTCGCACTGGCCGGCATCACCACTCCCGCGGCGGCCAGTGCCCCGGCCGCCACCGTCGTCGCACCCCACACCCGACGCGTCATTTTCCTGCGATCTCGCAACGTGCCTCCCTGACCTGCCACCTCCCCCATTCGGGCGGCTGTAGCTGCCCGTTTGGTGGAGAGGATCAACTGAGTGGTTGGCACGCTAATAACAATCGGTCGATATTCACAACCGCCGAAACGTGGGCCAACGCCCGCCGATCGCTCATCCGCCCGACGCCCGGAGGGGCGGTGCGGCACGGCTGGGAGCGCGCCCAGACTCCGGGACGGATGTCTCGCGGAAACCGCGGCCGAGCCTTCCGGAACCCGCCGCGTGAGCAGGCGATTCGCCCGCGCCTCGCCCGGCCGGGTGGGCGCCTGGGTGAGCGGCGTCACCGTCCGTCACGGCCGTCCTTAACAGTCCAAGAAGGACAGATGAATGAAGACGGCTGAAAAAGATCTGAGAAAATTTTTTCAGGCGCCGGTTCATATCCGCGCGAAGGCCGTCAATCCGGCGTACACGTTATGAACGCCTATGTATGTAAATAAGCCGGCTTACAGGTCTCGTCGCTGGAAGGCGAACGCCGTCAGACCCAGGACGAGGGCGATCCACACGCCGGTCCACACCAGATAGGTGCCGGCGAGCGGGGCCATACTCAGGAACGGCGACTCCTCGATACCGGAGCCGACCTGCAGGAGCAGCGTCGGATCCTGGAATGAGTTCATGGCACCGCGCCACAGGCCGTCGGTCGGCAGCAGCATGCGGGACACCGTGCCGACCTGGGCCACGCTGTGGTTGCCGAGGGCGTCGCCGACCGACCCGACCACGCCCGCGATCCAGGTGGCGCCGAAGAGTCCGACCGCCACGATGCCCGACGCCATCGGCGAGATCGCGGTCGACAGCAGCAGGCCGAGGGTGAGCAGCACCGTCGTCTGGGCCGCGAGCAGGGTCAGGCCCGTCGCCGGATGCGGCGGCCAGTAGCCGACGGTCGTGCGGACGATGAGGAACTGGGCGAGCCCCGCCACGCACACGAAACCGCTGCCGAAGACGACCAGTCCCAGCCACTTGCCCACCAGCACCGCCGAACGGCGGATCGGGCGCGCGAGGACCGACAGCGCGATCCCCGACTCGATCTCTCCGGCCACCGTCGGCCCGGCGAGGAACGCGGTGCCGAGCGCCGCGATCAGGCTGAGGCCGAACATCACCAGGTTCAGCACCGTGGAGCCGGCCACCTTGGCCTCGCCCGAGGTGAGCCCGCCGAACTCCGCGTCCAGCCGGGCGAAACCCCAGGCGCTGAGCGAGAGCAGCACCACGGTCAGGATGGCGAGCGACCGCAGCACCCGTCGGCGGGCCGCCTCCTGCAACGTCAGGGCGGCGACGGCGAACACTGTACGGACGGTCATCGGTGCTCCTCGCTGGGACCGGTACGAAGAATGTCCAGCAGCCGTTCCTCCAGGCTGATCCGCGCCGGCTCGACCGCGTGGACGCGCACGCCCAGGGCGACGAGGTCGGCCACGAGCTCGGGCACGGTCGCGTGATCCGGCTCGGCGGGCAGGTCGACGGTGAACGCGTCACCGCTGCGCGTGAGCCTGCCGACGGCCGCCAGCCTGGCCTCCGCCGCAGCGCTGACCGCGCCGAGCCGCAGCCGCAGCTCCCGCCCGCCGAGCAGTTCCTCGAGGGTGCCGGAGGCGGCGACCTGGCCCTTGTCGAGGATCACCACCCGGTCGCAGACGCGCTCCACTTCGCCGATGAGGTGGGAATTGAGCAGCACGGCCACCCCACGCGCCTTGAGCATGAGCAGCAGATCCCGCACATCGGCCCGGCCGATCGGGTCCAGGGCGCTGGTCGGCTCGTCGAGGACGACGAGTTCCGGGCGAGCCACCAGGGCGACGGCCATCCCCAGGCGCTGTTGCATGCCCTTGGAGAAGCCGCCGACCCGGTCCCCGGCGCGGTCGGCCAGCCCGACGGTGCCCAGGCACTCGCGCTGTTCGGCGGCCGGCACCGCGGCCCCCGACAGCCGGACGTGCAGGGCCAGCACCTCCGCGGCGGTGAGCCACGGCTGATAGCGGAAGAGCTCGGGCAGGTAGCCGACGCGGGCCCGGGCCTGCGGCTCGCCCGACGGGCGGCCGAGCAGCAGCACCTCCCCGGCGTCGGGCCGGACTAGACCGAGCAGGATCTTGATGACGCTGGTCTTGCCCGCCCCGTTGGGCCCGAGCAGACCCAGCACCTCACCCCGGCCCACGGTGAACGAGACACCGTCGACCGCGGTCCGCCGCCGGTACCGTTTGCGCAGGCCGGAGCACCACACGGCCGGCGCCGGGGGCAGCTCGGTGAGCAACTGCCGCGCGGCGTCGAGGGAGGACGCGCCGCCGGAGGGCGAGGCCCCGGCGGGCGCGGTGGGGCCCGTCATCGGCTCCACCGCATCCCCCGGGCCACACCCAGCACCTCGTCGGCGCTGAGCGAACCGGCCACCGCGGTGACGACGCCGTCGTCCACCCAGACCACGGCGGCCATCACACCGTCGCGCGAGGCGAGCACCGTGGCCGGCCTCCCGTTGACGTCGGCGGTGGAACTCGTCATCTCCTCGACCGCCATGAACAGCGGCAGCGTCGTCCCGTCTGCGGAGAAGGTCCGCAACTGCGACGCGACATTCTCCGGCAGCAGGGGCAGCGAGAGCAGATAGTCGCGGGCCGTCTCGAACGGCACGCCCGAGGAGTACGCGGTCGGCGCGACCGCGCGCGCCACGACCAGGGCCGGCACGGGGCGGCCCTGCGACCAGATCGCGGCGTACCCGGGACCGGCGGACAGCCGGAACCGGGTGCCGTCGAGGCCGGCCGGAGGCGGCGGCAGCGTCTGGCCCGCGGCCGCGGCGGTCTGCGCGGCCTTCTCCGCGGAATAGGTGAACACCGCGTTGGCCCGGGCGCCGACACGGTACGTCGGTTCGCCCGAGACGCCGCGGGGCAGCGCGCCCATCTGCGGGACGGACAATCCGGTGATCTTCTCCGCCTCCGCGGCGTCGTCGACCCCGCGGAGGCTGATCTTCTCGGTCACCTGCACCTCGCCGAAGGCGGACAGGTCGGGCAGCTTCACCAGGTCGGCCTCGGGGGCGGTGACCGGAGCGATCTTCTCGGCACGGAAGATCGGCAACCAGTCGGCGGCGGCCGCGGCCCCGGCCCCGGCCAGCAGCGCGACGACTCCCACCACGGCGATGACCGGGCTACGCAGCGCCGTGTGCCAGCGACGGCCCGCGGCCGTGGCGGGTCCCCGCCGACTTCCCTCGCCGGAGACGGCCTGGGATTCCCCCGAGACCGCCCGGGACAGGCGCTCCCACCCCGCGTCGACGTCGACGGCCGGCGCGACGTGCAGCGCCGCGCCGGTGACCGCCGCGTCCTGCTGGGCGGCGGCCAGGCCGGCAAGGCAGGCCGGACAGCCCGCCACGTGCTCGCGGTCGGCCTGGGCGACACCTGCCGGCTCGTCCACGAGCCGGCGCAGGATGCCGTCAGTCGGATGACGCATGACGGATCAACTCCTCGCGTAGAGCGGACTCGGCGCGCCGCACGGTGGTGCCCACGCTGCCGGACGAAAGATCAAGAGCGGCCGCCACCTCGGCATAACTGAGGCCGCTGTGCCGCAACACCAGGGCGATGGCCTGCCGGCGGGGCAACCGCGCCAACGCCGCCCGCACCCGCCGGCGCTCGTCGAGCGTCACCACGGCGTCGGCGACGTCCCCCGCGACGACGTCCTCCACCCCGGCGGACTCTTCCCGAGCAGCGCGGCGGCGGCCGGACCGGAGATGGTTGAGCGCGGTGTGCGCCGCGGCGACGGAGAGCCACCCCATCGCCTCACCCGCGGGCACCGACGACCGGGCGAAACTCAGGAACACCTCCTGAGCCACGTCCTCGGCCTCGTCCCGCGATCCCAGCACCCGGGCGGCGACCCCCACGACCCGCGGATAGGCCGAGCGGAAGACCACCTCGAGATCACCCCGGAAGCCCCCCGGCCGCGGCAGAGTCGTCACGGCACCGCCGTCCTTCCGTTGCGCCCGCCCGGTCACCCCACCGCGACCACCCGCGGCCAGAACCGCCGCCGGCGATGAACCCCGGCGCCCGGCAAGCTCGGCTTCTTCCTCCATATCTTCGAAGCACCGCCGAGCCCCCGTATGTGACACCGCGGCATTACCCGGGGCTGGTCAGCAGCGTTCGGAGAGGGCCCGGGTGATGAGGGCGGCCGGGACGTAGAGACCTCGGCGCAGGGCTCGGGCCGCCGCCAGGTGGTGGGAGGTGGCGTGGAGCTTGGTCTGGATCTTGTGGATGCAGTCCGCCAGTAGGGGGGTGCTGGTGCCCAGGGTCGCGGCGATCCGAATGTGCGGCCATCCCTCGATCAGCAGGCCGAGGATCTCGAGCTCCTCGCGACACAGCCCGTACGGGTACGGCGCCGGGGAGAGCAGGACGACCTTGCGCAGATAGCCGGGTGGCTCCGGGGGGCAGTTGAGGACGCTGACCCGGAACAGATCGGTCTCGGCGTCCGTGTTGTCGTCAGCCGGGCACAGGAAGGTGGCGAGAGGGTTCTCGGCGGACGCGGGGGTGGTTGCCGCCGTGATCAGGGGGGTGCCGAGGCGCAGCAGCGGGTGTCCGGGCAGGCCGCTCAGCGGTGCCGTGGTGCCGGCCCGGGTGAGGGCCACTCCGGCGATCGCGTCACTGACCAGCGCGGCGATGGCGCTGACCGTACGCAGCGGGTCGATCGCGTGGGCTATCCACGGCCCGGCGTGGTCCAGCAGGGCGACCGCCTCCTCGGTGGCCGGTGTCGGGTCGGCGCTCTGGGTGCCCGCGACGCCGAGATACCGGCCGTCGCGGGTGAACAGGCCCGCGCCCAGGCCTTCGCGGAGTCCCGCCGGATACATGCATCGCGACCACGTCGGCAGCGTCTCGGCGGGTACGGGCAGGTCGCACAGCCGTACGGGCGGACGCGGACCCAGCAGTCCGGCCCGCTCGACGTCCTCGCTGAACTGCGGCGCCTCCAGGGCCTGGGACACCGCGGCGCTGTAGCCGTGTCTCAGCAGCGGCGCCTGGAGCCGGCGTTCCGGGTCGAAGACGGTGACGAGGACGGCGTCGCACGGCGTGATCCGCCGCAGCGGCTCCACGAGCGCCTCGGCCCGCTCGGTGGGGCCACCCGGCATCAGCGCGATCTCGACGATCTCATCCAGCAACGCTGCGCCGGCGGCGGACAAGGGCACCATGACGCTCTCTTCCCAATGGCCCCCGCTCCAGATATATGCCACACCATAGAGCGATTTAGCTCCGGCGAAAGATCGGGACGGGAGACTGACACCACGACCTGGCCGTTCGGACACCGGGAGGTGCCTGAACCGCCCGCCGGTGGACCACCGGCGGGCGGGGTGTCGCAGCGTTACAGCAGAAGGAGAACCCGAGCCGCTTGCCGACGTTGACGTCCTGAGATCACGCCGAGGACGCAAACGGGGAGCATTCTTGGGTGGTATGGCCTATATGCGAGGATTTCGCCATGCCGATGTCACGCCGCGCCATCATCCGAGCCGGTGCCGCCGGTCTCGCCGCCGCAGCCCTGCCGGCCTCGGCGACAGCCGCTGAGAAGGCCGCAGGAACGGCCGCCGGAAAGGCCGCGGGCCGTACGGGACCGACCCCCGCGGACTGGCGGGCGCTGGACGCCTCCCTCGACGGCACGGTCGAGCTGCCCGGCACGGGCTCCTACGAGGCCGCCCGCCGCCTCGCCGATCCCCGCTTCGACGGCGTCCGCCCGCCCGCGGTCGTGCGCTGCGCGACCGGCGCCGACGTCACCGAGGTCGTGCGGTTCGCGCGCCGGATGAGGCTGCCGGTGGTGCCCCGCGGCGGTGGCCACTCGTACGTCGGCGCGTCGACCACCCGGACCGGAGTCGTCCTCGACCTGCGCCGCCTCGACGCCGTGGCGTACGACGCCGCGACTCGCGGCGCCACGATCGGCGGCGGCGCACGGCTGATCGACGTCTACAACCGGCTCGGCGCGTACGGGGTGGCGATCCCGTCCGGCTCGTGCGGCAGCGTGGGCGTCGGCGGCATCACCCTCGGCGGCGGGATCGGCATGGCCGCCTCGGCGTACGGGCTGACCTGCGACGTGGTCACCGCCGCGGAGGTGGTGACCGCCGACGGCCGGCGCCGCACCGTGGACGCCACCCGGGAACCGGACCTCTTCTGGGCCCTGCGCGGCGCCGGAGGCGGGCAGTTCGGCGTGGTCACCGCCTGGCGCATGCGCACCCATCGGGCGACGCCGGTCGGCAGGTTCGTGCTCACGTACCCCTGGAGCGACGCCGCCCGGGCCGCCGCCGGCTGGCAGGCCCGGCTGGCGGTCGCGCCGGACGAGACCTGGTCGTCGTGCCAGTTCGCCGCCGACGCGCGCGGGCGGCTGTCCGTCCGCATCGCCGGTGTCGTGCTCGACGGCGACGCGGACGCCGAGGTGGCGGCCATCGTCCGGGCGATCGGGCGGGAGCCGCGGTCCGCGGCGCTACACCGCCGCCCCTACCTGCAGGTGGTGCACGACCGGGCGGGCTGCACCGACGCCGCGTCCTGCGCGGCCCGGTCCACCGAGCTGGTCGGCAGCGAGATCTTCCGGCGCGTGCTGCCGGCTGCGGGTGTGGCGGCGCTGCTGGCCACCGTGGAGCGTCGTGCCCGGCAGCGCCGTCCGGGGATGGCGAAGCTCAAGCGGATGACCGGCGCGCTGGGGCGGGTCAGGCCCGATGCCACCGCCTTCGCCTGGCGGGGCGCGTACACGATGCTGCAGTGGCTCGTCGACTCCCCCACCGCCGACGCGGCGACGGTGGCGGACGCCTACCGGTGGATCGACGGAGGGCATCGCGCGATGGCGCGGTGGTCGGCCGGTCGCTACGTCAACTACGTCGAGCCGGACCCGGCGCTGCTCCCCCTCTACCACGGTGGACAGCTTGCCCGGCTGCGCCGCATCCGGGCCGCCGTCGACCCGCAGCGGCTGTTCCGGTCGCCGTATGCGATCTGACGCCGCGCGGCGGCGGGCGTCAGCGGGCGATCAGGACCGGGCAGTCGGCGCGTTCCAGCAGCCGCGTCCCGGCGGCGCCGAGCATGACCCCCTCGAAGCCGTGCCGGCGCGGCCCCACCACCACTAGCCGGGCCTGCCGGGAGCGTTCCACCAGCACCTTGCCGGGATCGCCGCCGGTGAACTCGCGGGCTGCCGGCACGCCGGGGAACCGCCGGCGCCACGGGTCGAGCAGGTCGTCGAGATCGTCGCCCAGCGTCTCCGCGGCGGACGGGCCGGGCCGGCGGGCGCCGTCCTGCGCGGTGACCGCCAGCACCGGGGCGCCGCGCAGTGCGGCCTCCTCGAAGGCCCGGCCGATGATCGGCGCGGCGATGCTGCCGTCCTCGCCCACACCGACGACCACCGGGCCGGCGTCCGGGCCGGAGCGGCCGCGCACGACGACCACCGAGCCCTTGGCCCGGGTGGCCACCTGGGTGCGTACCGATCCGTGCGGGAGCCCGGGGAGACCGCTGCCCGGCCGGCTGCCGACGACCAGGAGGGCGGCCTCCTCGGCGGCGTGCAGCAGCACCGGCACCGCGTAGCCGGGCAGCGCCAGGACGCGGACCTCGATGTCGGGGGCGATCGCGCGGGCCTGGGTCACCGCGGTGTGCAGGATGCCGGCCGCCGCTTCCTCGTCCGCCGTGGACCGGGCAGTCGGGGACTTCCGGTGATGCGCGGTCACCACGCGCAGGTCGGCACCGCGGAGCCGGGTCTCGGCCGCGGCCCACCGCACCGCCGCGACCGCGCCGGCGGAACCGTCGACGCCGACCACTATCCGAGTCTTGACCATGGTCGCCTCCTGGCGAGTCGCAGGGTCAGCCGTCGCCGCCGCCCGAGGCACGGCGGCACAGCCTCAGATTCACCCTCCCCGGCACGGTTGGCAAGACGCGGCATCCCGCATCCCCGGCGAGGTGATTAGGCACCGTGTGCCAGAAGTTCATTTTTCGCCTCGCCGCCGTCAAGAAACAGGAGGCTACATTCCCGAAACAACCATCGAGGAGGTTCCATGGATCGGCGCACGATGTTACGAGCGACCGTGGTGGGTACGGCAGCGGTGGCTCTGCCGTTCACCGCCTGGTCGGCGGCGTACGGGGCACCGGCGCAGAATGCTGTCGGGCCGTACGGCCCGCTTCTTCCCCCGGACGCCAACGGCATCCAACTGCCGGCCGGGTTCACAAGTACGGTCGTCGCGCGCTCCCGGCAGACGGTGCCGGGAACGTCATATGTGTGGCACGACGCCCCCGACGGCGGCGCGGTCTTCGCGAACGGCACCGGGTGGATCTACGTCTCGAACTCCGAGGTCACCGCGTTCGCCGGCGGTGGCGCCTCGCGGATCCTGTTCTCCTCGTCCGGGGCGGTCGTCGGCGCGTCCCGCATCCTCTCCGGCACCAATGTGAACTGTGCCGGCGGCAAGACGCCCTGGAACACCTGGCTGTCCTGCGAGGAGGTGTCGCGGGGCCGGGTGTACGAGACTTATCCCCTGGGCGGCGCGGCGGTCGCCCGGCTCGCGATGGGACGCTTCAAGCACGAGGCCGCGGCCGCGGACCCGGTACGGAAGGTCATCTACCTCACCGAGGACGAGTCGGACGGCAAGTTCTACCGCTTCGTCCCGACGACCTGGGGAGACCTGTCCGCGGGCACGCTGGAGGTGATGCGGGCCGGCACGGCCACCTCGGGCACCTTCACCTGGGCCCGGGTCCCCGACCCCGACGGATCACCCCTGGCGACCCGCCGCCAGGTCTCCGGCGCGAAGACGTTCAACGGCGGCGAGGGCTGCCACTACGCCGACGACACGGTCTGGTTCACCACCAAGGGCGACAACCGGATCTGGCAGGTCAACCTGACCGCGGGCACCTACGAGCTCGCCTACGACGACGACCTGGTCAACCCGGGCCCCGCGCCGCTGACCGGCGTGGACAACATCACCGGTACCGCGGGTGGCGACCTCTACGTCGCCGAGGACGGCGGCACCATGGACATCTGCCTGATCACGCCCGACGACAAGGTCTCGGTGTTCCTGCGGGTGACCGGCCACAACGGCTCCGAGATCACCGGTCCCGCCTTCACCCCGGCCGGGGACCGCCTCTACTTCTCCTCGCAGCGGGGCACCAGCGGGCTGTCGTCCGGCGGGATCACGTACTGCGTCACCGGGCCGTTCCGGCGGTAGCCGGCGTCGCCGCGGCGTACCGGGCGGTCTTAGCCCGGTACATCGCGGTGTCGGCGGCGGCCAGCAGGTCCTTCGCCTCGTAGTCCATGCCGTTGCCCACGGCCACGCCGACGCTCGCGCCGACGCACACCACGCCGCAGCCGAGCAGCACGGGCTGCCGCACCACGCCGCGGATCCGGGCGGCCATGCCGCGGGCGCGCTGCTCGCAGTCCGGGCCGGTGAGGATCGCGACGAACTCGTCGCCGCCGAGCCGGCCCATCATGTCCTCGGTCCGGATCGCGCCGCGCAGCCGCCGGCCCATCATCCGCAGCAGCTCGTCGCCGGCCGCGTGCCCGAACTCGTCGTTGATCTGCTTGAAGCCGTCCAGGTCCAGGAAGAGCACCGCCACCTGGGTCATGCGCATGGCCAGCGCGTCGGCCAGGTGGTGCAGCAGGGCCGCCCGGTTGGGCAGCTCGGTGAGGGCATCCGTCCGGGCCTGCTGGGTGAGCTCCTGCTCGGCCGCCTTGGCGGCGGTCACGTCGTGCAGGTGGGCCACGAACGCGCCGCTGTCGGCGAGCGCGGCCATGCGGACGTGCACCCAGCGGCTCGAGCCGTCGGCCCGCCGGAAGCGCACGTCGCCGCGGCAGGAGTCGACCGTCTTGTGGGCCAGGTCGCGGAAGGCGCCGCGGGCAAGCTGCCGGTCCGTCACGTCGACCCAGTGCCAGTACGTCTTGCCGACGATCTCCTCGGCCGGTATGGCGAGCAGCTCCTCCAGCGCCGGGTTCGCCTCCGTGACCGCACCCTGGCCGTCGAGGATCGCCATGCCGGTGGGCGCGTGCCGGAACGCCGCGTGGAAGCGCTCCTGAGCCGCCGCCAGCTCGGCCTCCGCGCGCTTGCGGGCGGTGATGTCGCGGGCGACGATGAGCGCCGCCGGGCGCCCGTCGAACTCCAGCGGGGTGCCCGCCGCCTCGATGTCGATCACCCTGCCGTCGAGGCTGACCAGCTTCTCCTCGACGTACTGCAACGGTTCACCGTCGGCGGTCAGCGAGCGCATCCGCTCGGTTCCCGGGCTCCGGTAGTCCGGGTGCATGAATTCGATCGCCGGACGATCCTGCAGGTCCTGCACGGTACGGGCACCCATCGACGCGAGCCCGCGGGCGTTCGCGAAGACGTGGTACCCATCACAGATCACGAAGATGATGTCCGGGGACAGTTCGACCAACGCCTGGAACCCCGCGTCACCCGCGCCGCCCAGGGCCGGGATCGCCCGCCCGTCATTCTCGCTCATGCACCACCCGCTCGATCGTTGCTGCAAGCTCACCGATCGGCGCGCGCCCGGCCGTCCTGAGCCCGCCTCGGGAGCGATCGGGGTCCCATCGCGGTCGGGGACGGGCGCGGGAGGCTGCACGCAGGGCTACCGCTCGGTAACAGACGTGAGTAGCGTGTCGCCTAGCGAGCCGTACCGGGTCGAAGGGGAAAACCGTGACCACGACGCAGCGCACACCGGGCCATGTCTCCGAGCAGCAGGCACGACAGGTCGCCGAGGCCGCCCGGGAGTCCGAATGGCGGAAGCCCAGTTTCGGCCGGGAGCTCTTCCTGGGCCGCTTCCCGCTCGACCTGATCGATCCCTGGCCCGCCGCCGAGCCCCGCCCCGACGCCGACGAGTTCCTCGGCCGGCTCGCGGAATACCTGCGCACCGAGGTCGACGGTGCCCGCATCGAGCGCGAGGACCGGATCCCGGACGAGGTCTTCCACGGCCTCGCCCGGCTCGGCGCGTTCGGCATGAAGATCGACAAGGAATACGGCGGCCTCGGCCTGACGAACCTGCACTACTGCAAGGCGCTCACGCTGGTCGCCTCGGTGAGCCCCGCGGTCTCCGCGCTGCTCTCCGCGCACCAGTCGATCGGCGTCCCGCAGCCGCTCAAGATCTTCGGCACTCCGGCGCAGAAGCAGGCGTTCCTGCCCCGGCTGGCGGCCGGCGAGGTGTCCGCGTTCCTGCTCACCGAGCCGGACGTCGGCTCCGACCCCGCGCGCCTGGGCACCGTCGCCGAGCCGGTCGAGGGCGGCTACCGGCTCAACGGGGTGAAGCTGTGGGCCACCAACGGCACGGTCGCCACCCTGCTGGTCGTCATGGCCCGGGTTCCCGGCAAGGGCATCACCGCGTTCGTGGTGGAGGGCGACACGCCGGGCATCACCGTGGAACGACGCAACTCGTTCCTCGGCTTGCGGGGGCTGGAGAACAGCGTGACCCGCTTCCACGACGTGCTCGTCCCCGCGGAGAATGTGATCGGTGGTCTCGGCAAGGGCCTGCGGATCGCTCTGACCACGCTCAACACCGGTCGACTGTCGCTACCCGCCATGTGCGTGGCCGCGAGCAAGCGCTCGCTCGCCATCGCCCGCGAATGGTCGGCCGAGCGGGTGCAGTGGGGCCGCCCGGTCGGGCGGCACGAGGCCGTGGCCGGCAAGATCGCCTTCATCGCCGCGACCACGTACGCGATGGAGTCGATGCTCGACCTCTGCTGCGTCATCGCCGACGACGACCGCAACGACATCCGGATCGAGGCGGCGCTGGTGAAGCTCTTCGCCAGCGAGCTGGCCTGGAGGATCGCCGACGAACTGGTCCAGATCCGCGGCGGCCGCGGCTTCGAGCGCGCCGATTCGCTTGCCGCCCGCGGCGAGCGCGCGTCCGAGGCCGAGCAGCTCCTGCGCGACCTGCGGATCAACCGGATCTTCGAGGGCTCCACCGAGATCATGCATCTGCTCATCGCCCGCGAGGCGGTCGACGCCCATCTTGCGGTCGCCGGCGACATCATCGACCCGGAGGCCGGGCTCGGTCGCAAGGCCCGGGCGGGGGCACGTGCCGGCGCCTTCTACGCGCGGTGGCTGCCGACCCTGGCCGTCGGCCGTGGCCAGGTGCCAGGCGGGTACGCCGAGTTCGGCCCGCTCGCCCACCACCTCCGGTACGTCGAGCGGGCCTCCCGCAAGCTCGCCCGGTCGACGTTCTACGGGATGTCGCGCTGGCAGGGCAGACTCGAGCACAAGCAGGGCTTCCTCGGCCGCATCGTGGACATCGGTGCGGAGCTGTTCGCGATGTCCGCGGTGTGCGTCCGTGCCCGTGCGCAGCGCCAGGACGCCCCCGAAGGCATGGAGCTGGCCGACCTCTTCTGCCGGCAGGCGCGGCTGCGGGCGGAGGCGCTCTTCGCCGCGCTCTGGGACAACACCGACGCGCTGGACGTGAAGGCGGCGCGACGGGCGCTGGACGGGCGCTACGCCTTCCTCGAGGAGGGCGTGATAGCGCCGCCGTCCGACGCCGCCTGGGTGGCCGCGTGGCAGCCCGGCCCGGCCACCGTGGAGGACGTGCGCCGGCGCATCCCGCCGCTGCCGTAGGCGGGCGGGAGCATGTCCACTTCGGACGACACCGCGCGTACCGACGTCGAGAGCCGGCTGCTCGGCGGCGGCACGTACCGCAGCTTGGGCGAACAGCAACTGTCCCCCGCCGAGGAGCGCTTCGAGCGCGGCCGGCGCACCATCGGTCTTCTCCTGGCGCCGGTGGTGACGCTGGTCTTCCTGGCCCTGCCGCTGGACCTGCCACCGAGCCAGCAGACGCTCGCCGGCGTGCTGCTCGGCGTGATCGTGCTCTGGGTGACCGAGCCCGTCCCCATCCCGGTGGGCGGCCTGATCGGCGTCGGCCTGATCGTGGTGCTGGGCGTGGCCCCGCCGGCCGACGTGCTGGCGCCGTTCGGCTCGTCCACGGTGTTCACGTTCATCGGCGCCTTCATCCTCGCCCAGGCCATGCTCAAGCACGGAGTGGCCCGCCGGTTCGCGTTCCGCGTCCTGTCGCTGCCCGGCGTCGGCCGGTCCACCGCCCGGGTGATCGTCGCGTTCGGCCTCATCACCTGCGCGCTGTCCGCGTTCGTGTCGAACACCGCCACGGTGGCGATGCTGCTGCCCACCGCGCTCGGCATCCTGTCCGTCATCGCCAAGCTGATGCAGGACCGCGGCCTGGTGGCCGCGCGGTTCGACCCCACCCGGTTGCGGGTGGGTGCCGCGCTGATGCTGATGCTCGCGTACGGGGCCAGCGTCGGCGGCCTGCTCACCCCGGTCGGCACCCCGCCCAACCTGATCGGCCGTGGCCTGATCGAGGAGGCGACCGGCGAGCGGATCCCGTTCGCCCAGTGGACCGCCGTCGCGGCACCGATCTGCCTCGGCATGTTCGTCGTGCTCGCGGTGGTCCTGCTGCTGCTGAACAAGCCGGAGATCCGCCGGATCGAGGGCGTCGAGCAGTACGTGGCGGCGGCGCGCGCCGAGCTCGGCCCGTTCACCCGCGCCCAGCGCAACACGCTCATCGCCTTCGTGGTCACCGTCGCGCTGTGGATCCTGCCCGGCATCGTCGCGCTGATCGCGGGCGCCGAGTCGGCGGCGTACGAGACGATCAGCGACCGGCTCAACGAGGGCATCGTGGCGGTGCTCGGCGCCTCGCTGCTGTTCCTGCTGCCCACCGACTGGCGCTCGCGCGAGTTCACGCTGAGCTGGAGCGACGCGGCGCGCATCGACTGGGGCACCATCCTGCTGTTCGGCACCGGCATCATCTTCGGCTCGCTGCTGGCGAAGACCGGCCTGGCCGAGACCATCGGCGGAGGCAGCGCGGGCGCGCTGGGGCTGTCCAGCACGTTCGCCATCACGGCGTTCGCGGTGGTGCTGGCGATCATCATCTCCGAGACCACGAGCAACACCGCGTCGGCAGCGGTGGTGGTACCGATCATCATCCCCATCGCGGTGGCCTCGGGCGTCGATCCGTTGGTGCCCGCGCTCGCGGCGACGTTCGCCGCGTCGTTCGGCTTCATGCTGCCGGTGTCCACGCCGCAGAACGCTGTCGTGTACGGCTCCGGGGTCGTACCGATCACCACGATGATCCGCTCCGGGGTCTCCTTCGACGTCCTCGGCGCGATCCTCATCCTGCTCCTGCTGCCGCTCATGGTGGCGGCGGTCGGGCTGGGTGGCTGATGGCACCGCAGCGCATCGCGGTGATCCCGGGTGACGGCATCGGCGTGGAGGTGACCGTCGCCGCCCGGGCCGTGCTGGACGCGGTGGCCGACCGGCACCGGCTCGAGCTGTCCTACGAGGAGTTCGACTGGTCCTGCCGCAGGCACATGGAGCAGGGGGCGATGATGCCGCCGGACGGCATCGCGGTGCTGCGCCCGTACGATGCGATCCTGCTCGGCGCGGTCGGCTGGCCCGGCGTGCCCGACCACGTCTCGCTCTGGGGTCTGCTCATCCCCATCCGGCGGGCCTTCCGCCAGTACGTCAACCTGCGCCCGGTCCGGGTCTTCGACGGCGTGGCGAGCCCACTGCGCCACGCGGCGCCCGGCAGCGTCGACTTCGTCGTGGTCCGCGAGAACGTCGAGGGCGAGTACAGCGAGATCGGCGGCCGGATGAACCGCGGCTTCCCGGACGAGTTCGCGGTCCAGGAATCGGTGTTCACCCGTGCCGGCGTGACCCGGATCGCCGACCATGCGTTCGCGCTGGCCGCGGGCCGGCGCTCGTACGTCACCTCGGCGACGAAGTCCAACGGCATCATGCACACCCTGCCGTTCTGGGACGAGGTGGTCGCCGAGCGGGCCGCCCGGTTCCCCGAGGTGCGCTGGGACGCCGAGCACATCGACGCCCTGGCCGCCAAGCTGGTGCTCGATCCGCAGCGCTTCGACGTGATAGTCGCCTCCAACCTGTTCGGCGACATCCTCAGCGACCTCGCCGCGGCGGTCGCCGGGAGCATCGGCATCGCGCCCTCGGCCAACCTCGACCCCACCCGCACGTACCCGTCGATGTTCGAGCCGGTGCACGGCTCCGCGCCGGACATCGCCGGCCAGGGTGCCGCGAACCCGGTCGGGGCCGTCTGGTCGGCGGCGCTGATGCTGGAGCACCTCGGCCATCCGGCGGCGGCGGCCGACGTCGTGGCCGCGATCGAGGCGTCCCTGGCCGACCCGGCGACCCGGACCCGGGATCTCGGCGGCACGGCGGGCACGGCGGCCGTGGTGGGCGCGCTGGTCGATCACCTCGGCTGAGTCGCTGGGGCGCGCCTGACCGCGCGGAGGCCGTGCATCAGTCAAGATCTTCAGATGTCACTGGCCGAGGATCTCGACACGTCCACGCTGACGCCGCGGCAGCGGGCGATTCTGACCGTCATCCGGGACTGGGCGATCAGGTACGGCTACCCGCCGTCCACCCGCGAGATCGGCGACGCGGTCGGGCTCGCGTCGACGTCGTCGGTGAGCCGGCACCTGCGCGTCCTGGAGGAGCGCGACTTCCTGCGCCGGGGCCGCAGTGCGACCCGCCCGGTCGACGTCCGCATGTTCCTCCAGCCGCCGGCTCCCCGGGCCGCCGACACCGTGGGCGTCCCGCTGGTCGGCACCATCGCCGCCGGCACTCCCATGCTGGCGGAGGAGTACACCGAGGAGACGCTGACGCTGCCCCGCGACCTCGTCGGCCGCGGCGAGCTGTTCTGCCTGCGGGTCCAGGGCGACTCGATGGTCGACGCGGCGATCTGCGACGGGGACATCGTGGTGGTGCGGCGCCAGGGCGAGGCGTACAACGGCGACATCGTGGCCGCGATGATCGACGAGGAGGCCACCGTCAAGGTCTTCCGCCGCCGCGGCGGGCACGTCCTGCTCGAACCGCGCAATCCGGCGTACGAGCCGATCGACGGCGACCGGGCGGTGGTGCTGGGCCGGGTCGTCTCGGTGCTGCGCCGGATCTGACTGGCGCGACGAAGTTACTTGGAAGTAACATACGGCCGGCCACCGACCAGGAGGAGTCCGCCGTGCCCGCTCTCGACCGCCACGACGATGTCTTCGTTCTCGACCTCGGGAACGGGGAGAACCGGTTCCACCCCGACTGGATCGCGAGCGTGCACGCCGCCCTCGACAAGGTCGAGCAGGCCGGCAGTCCGTGCGCCCTGGTCACCGTCGCCACCGGCAAGATCTGGTCCAACGGGCTGGACCTGGAGTGGCTGGGCGCCCACCCCGACAAGTTCCAGGAGTACGCGGCGAGCGTCCACGAACTGTTCGCCCGGGTCCTCGCCCTGCCCGTGATCACCGTGGCGGCGCTGCAAGGGCACACCTTCGCGGCCGGGGCGATGCTGTCGCTGGCGCACGATTTCCGGGTGATGCGCGCGGACCGCGGCTACTGGTGCCTGCCGGAGGCCGACATCGAGATCCCGTTCACGCGCGGGATGTCCGCTCTGATCCAGTCGCGGCTCTCGCCGCAGGCCGCGCACCGGGCGATGACCACCGCGCACCGCTACGGCGGCTCCGACGCGGCCGCGGCCGGCATCGTCGACCAGGCGGTCGAGGAGGAGGCGGTGCGTCCGACGGCGATCGCCCTGGCCGAGACGCTGGCGGGCAAGGCCGGCCCTACGCTCGGCACGATCAAGGCCCGGATGTACGCGCGGGCCTTGGACACCCTGCGTGACACGGAGAATCCGCTCGGCTGAGGGACCCGGCTGACCGGCCGGCCCGTTTTGCACCTGAATTTGGCCCGGCGATCACGACCGTTCATGATGTTGCCGCCACGGGGACGGCAGCTCTGTCGTGCGCGTGCATGCCAGCGACCCCCTATCGCACGAGGTGCCCGATGAGCCATGGTTCCGGCCCCTTGGACCATCCCCACGGTGAAACCGCGGCGGCCCAGCCGGCGGGACCCGGCCACCCGGCTTCCGGGCCCCCGGCCCCCGGCCATCCGGTTCCCGGCCATCCGGTTCCCGGGCACCCGATTCCCGGGCAGCCGGTTCCCGGGCAGCCGATTCCCGGGCAGCCGATTCCCGGGCAGCCGATTCCCGGCCAACGGGTTCCCGGGCAGCCGATCCCCGGGTATCCGGTTCCCGGGCAGCCGATCCCCGGCCAGCCGATGCCGGGGTATCCGGCTCCGCCGTTCGGTGCCCCGGGCTGGATGCCACCGCAGCCGCCCGCGCGGTCGGGCCGTGGCCGGTGGATCGGTTTGTCGCTCGTCGCCGTCCTGGTGACGATGGCCCTGGGCGCCGGCGTCGGCCTGGTGGCGGGCGTCGTGCACAACGGCGGCCGGGACGACGCCGTCCCGGTGGCGAAGGATCAGGGCAATCTCGTCCAGGTCACCCGCGAGGAGACCGACAAGCTCGTCCAGGCTCAGAGCGACGCCCTGAAGGCCAAGGACCTCAAGCGGTTCCTCGCGGCTTTCGACCCCAGCGACAAGAAGCTGATCGCCGGACAGACGCGGCTGTTCAAGAACCTCCAGAAGATGCCCTTCAGCGAGGTGGGCTTCAAGACCGTCGGGCAGGACGGCCGGGCGGCCGACGGCTTCGGCCGGGGGGTGCGGTTCGACCTCGACGTGGCGTTCGTCCACCAGATCAAGGACATCGATCTGCGGCCGGTCGCGGAGTGGTACCGCTGGACCGTCACGAAGGCGGACCGGAACGCCCGGCTCGTGATCAAGGGCGTCACCGGGGCCCCCGCCTCGGCGTACGGCGATTCGAAGACAGTCAACTATCCGGCGCCGTGGGACAAGTGGGACGACATCGCCATGGTGCGCACGGCCCACACCATCGTGCTGGCCGAACCCGCGGCGGCCGGCAGCGCGCGACAGTACGCCCCGATCGCCGAGCGTGCCGTGGCCGACAACCTCGCCGCCTGGAAGGCCGGCGGGGTCGCCGGGGAGATTCCCACGGGTTATCTGATCGCACTGGTCAAGGGTAAGAAGCAGCTGGGGACCCTGTTCCGTGACACCAGGGAGAAGGTGTTCGAGGCCGGGGTCTCCATCACCATGAGCGGCGGCCGGTTCACTCCGGACGACCCGGTCGCGTTCGGAGGGTCGCGGATCGTGGTGGACATCCAGTCGTCGTTCTTCACCACCGGCGGCAGCAGCGGACCCCGGGAGATCTTCCGGCACGAGCTCGCCCACTCGATGGTCACCCCCTTGGACGCCGCGAAGCTGTTCCAGGACCGCGACGGCTGGATTCGCGAGGGCTTCGCCGACTACATGGCCTACCGCGGCGTCGACGGGCCCAGTCAGAAGATCAGCGCCGCCCGCGCGCAGATCGCGGCGGGCGGCTTCACCGCCCGGCTCCCGGTCGGCGACATCTACCAAGGCTCGCTCGCCCAGGTGAACTTCGGCTACTGGCTCGGGCACATGGCGATGGAGTACACCGCCCGGCAGTACGGCGAGCCGGCCGTGTTCAAGCTCGTCGCCGCCCACTACCGGGGCAAGAGCGACGCCGAGGCGATCACCGAGGCGACGGGCCAGAGCAAGGAGCAGTTCGAGCAGGGTTGGGCGCAGTTCGTGCGCGCCCAGGCGCGATGACCAGCGGAGGCGACCGGATGACCACCCCTTCCCCGCAGCCGTCGCCGCCCGGTCCGCCGGCCGGGTGGGCCGGGCCGTACGCTCCCCCGCCGGGTGCGATGCCCGCGCCCGCGCCCGCGTCCCCACCGGCGTGGCGGCCCGGCGCTCTCCTCGTGTCGCTCGCCCTGGTCGTGCTGCTGGCCATCGGCACCGGCACCGGCTGGGCGGTCTACCAGGCCGTCGTCAGCGACGGTGAGTCCACCGGCGGCCTCCGGGTCGCCTGGACCGCGCCCTACCCGGACGACAAGGGCGACTTCGACGACTTCAACACGCTCGGCGCCTGGCTGCTGGGGGACACCGTCGCCCGCGCCCAGGGGGACGGCGTGATCGGCTACCGGCTCGCCGACGGGGGGCGCGCCTGGGGCGTCCCCGCCCCGGAGGGCACGAGCCTGTGCGCGGCGACCCAGTTCCTGAGCGACGGCCGGGGTGCGGTCGCCTTCGGGACGAAGGGGACCTGCGACACCGTCGCCGGCCTGGACGCCAGGAGCGGCAAGCTGACCTGGCGGGTCAAGGTGCCGGCGGAGAAGAGCGACCGGCCCTCCATGATCATCGCGCCGCGCCTGTTCGCGTCGAAGGGCGTCGTCGTGGTCCACACCGCCGGGCGGGTGCTCGCATACGGTGTCTCCGACGGTCGGCAGAAGTGGCAGCGCACGGCAGGCGACTGCTCTTTCAACGACGTGCGCGCCACGGAGACCGTGGTGGCGATCGTGGTCGGCTGCGCCCTCGGCGGCGGGCGCATCCTGACGCTCGACCCGGCGAGCGGCAAGACCCGTGTGGACAAGGCGCTGCCGAAGTCGCAGCAGGCGCCGGGCTATCTGCTGTCGGCGAAGCCCATGATCACCGGTCCCGGCATCGGCGTCGAGGAGTACCTCGTGTTCGACGACCGCGGCACGGTGACCGGGCGCTTCGCCGAGAAGATCGACGGCGCCGAGCTGGCGACCACCTCGATCAACGAGACGCTGTCCGTACGCGGCCTGGAGATCCGTCCGTACGCCCTCCATGCCGGCACCGTCTACCTGCCGGCCAGGGTCGAGTCCGGGGCGGGGCCGTCGAAGGAGAGGGTGGCCGCCGTCGACCTCGGCACCGGCAAGCTCCGATGGGTGTCCAGCGACGACGGCGACGGGCGGCCCGCCATCATCCGCGCGGACGACACGGGCCTGCTCCTGTGGCATCCCAACCGCCGATCGAGCCGGCCACAGCTGGTGCGCCTGGCGGCGGACACCGGCAAGGCCACGGTGGTCGCCGAGGGGCCGCGGTCGGTCGCCGCGGAGGGCGACACGTCGCAGGTCTTCGAGCGGGACGGCATGCTGGTGATCGTGGCGTGGAGGTCCGCCGGAGCCGACTCGTCGATCACCGTGCTGCGCCCCTGAAGGGGGGTACGCGCTCGGTTCGGCCGGTCGGCCCGAAATACGATCCCGGTACGGGAGGCCTTTCTAGGTGGCGTTCTTCACCGCGATGTCGATGGCCCGATGCAGGTCGGCACGCCGGATGGTGATCAGCTCGTCGGCGTCGTTGTCCAAGTAGTCCTCGACGACCTCGCGGATCACCTCGTTGGGGCTGATGCCCCGGCTCTGCGCCAGGGTGACCAGGCGCTCGGTGATCTCATACGACATCGAGACCGCATGCACGACGGCGGCGGGACGGTGGCCGTTGTCCCGGTGTGCCGTGCTCCAGTCCCGGTCGTTCAGGGACGCCGCCGCGTCCTCGAATCTGCTCATCAGTCCCCCTTGATCCGGGCGATCGCCTCGATCTCCTCATCGTCCAGGTACCGGGCCGAGGCGACGGTGTAGACGTCATCGCTGTCCTCGATGAGTGCCACGACGAGCCAGTCTCCCTTGCGATCCTGCCCGGCGACTTGCATGGCCGACCCGATGTGGCGGCGTACCACCCCGTGAGCGTGCAGCACCTCCATCACCGACAACGGGCTCATCCGGGCGGTGAGCAGGTTGTCGTAGGTTTCGTCGGTGAATACGTAGGCTTCGTACGGCTCCGTCTCAGCAGAATCATCGAACAGCTGCAACCCCTCCGATCCCCTGTGACGGTGTTCGGACACCGAGATGCCCACCCTAGGGACCATGTGTTACGGACCGTATGCCAAAAATGACATTCCGTCGCACCGTACCATCCATCCGCGTCGATGAGGCGGATGGATGGCACCGACAGGGCGGTCAGCGGCCGTTCATGGGGAGCACCGAGGCCGGATAGAGGCCCGCGACCGGCGGCAGGGACTTGGTCTCCCCCGCAGTCGAGGCGGCCGCCACCCGGATGGTGGTCGAGGTCTCCACCGCGCCCTTGGTGTTACGCCCGAAGGGCTGCATCGACGAGCGGCACAGCGTGCCGGCCGCGGGCAAGGTGCCATTCAGCAGGTAGGTGTCGACGGCGCGGGTGACGCAGGTCGAGGTGCCGTAGGCGGTGTGGCCCCAGTTGTCGCTGGACAGCAGCCGGCTGCCGGGCAGCCGCCGCGACGCCGACACCGCCTCGCGGTAGTTGGTCGCGGGGTCCCAGTAGTTGCCGACGAACAGCACCGGCGCGGCGGTCTTGCGGTCGAACGGGCCCAGGTACGCGTCCTCGTCGCGGACGGTCCAGGTGTCCTCGGCGCAGGCGGCGCTGCCCCAGCCCCAGGCCCGGCCGAAGTACGGCGCGCGGACGTCGGCGCGGGCGGTCAGGACCGGCCATCGCGCGGCGTCGGCCGGGTGCCGGGCGTCGGTGCACATCACGCCGGCGAACGCCTCGGCGGTGTTGTCGTACGGGAAGTCCCGCTTCGGGGACCGCAGCCGGTCCATCCGGTCCCGGACGGCCTCCCGCGCCAGCGCGCGTTGCTTCGCGCTGACCTGCCCCGGCGCGGCCAACAGGGTCTCCACGGAGGCCGCGATCCCGGTGACCATCTCACCGGCGTACGGGCTGTAGAGGCTACTCAGCACCAGGCTGATGAAGTCGGCGTAGGTGACCTTGAGGCTGCCGCCGTCGTACCTGAGGACCAGCGGCTTCGCCCGCAGCTTGCGGGCGATGGCGGCGAAGTGCTTCACGGGATCGCCCGCCGAGAACTCGCAGCCCCGGGCACCGACCCGGTCGCAGCGCCCGAGCAGCTTGATCAACGCCCGGTAGGCGCCGTCCGCGGAACGCAGCCGGTCGTCCAGGAGCTTGTCCTGCGTCTCGGGCGTGCCGGTCCAGGAGACGGGGTCGATGACGCCGTCGAGGGCGAGGGCGCGGACCCGGTCGGGGAACATGTTGGCGTAGTACTGCCCGAGCGCCGTGCCGTAGCTGAAGCCCAGGAAGGTCAGCTTGGTGTCGCCGACCGAGCGGCGCAGCACGTCCATGTCGCGGGCCACCTCGGCGGTGGACATCGCCCCGGCCAGCGTCGCCCCGGTGGTGGAGCAGCCCCGGCCGATCGACTGGACGGACTTGACGAAGGCGCCCTCCTGCAGCGTGCCGTACGGGAAGAGCATCCTCATCTTCGCCATCACGATGCTCTGCGCGCGCGTGGAGGGGAAGCAGGCGACGGTGTCGCTGAAGCCGATGCCGCGAGGGTCGAACCCGACGATGTCGAACCGGTCGAGGATGCTGTCCCCGAGGAACATCGACGACGCCGCCGCCATGGCGGTGCCGGATCCGCCGGGGCCGCCGGGGTTGACGAAGAGGCTGCCGATCCGGCTCTGCGGCTTGCGGGCCTTCACCCGCAGCAGGGCGATCTCCACCGTGGGACCGGTGGGGTCGTCGTAGTCCAACGGCACCGCGACCGTGGCGCACTGGCCGACGCCGTAGCAGTTGTACCAGGCCGGCTCCGACACCGGCACGCGGTCGACCCGCGCGGCCTCCTCCGGGCTCGTCACGTCGCCGGCGGCTGCCGCCGCCACGCGAGGGGCCGCCGGTGCCGCCGAGGCGGCCGGGGCCGGCGCGAAGAGCGTCCCGGTGATCATCAGGGCCGCCACCCCCGACACCGACAGACGACTGGTGAGCGACATTGCAAGCGCCTCCTGGCGGCTCGGCCCTGATTCCGTCGGCTGTCCTTCGGCACCGGACCGCGGTACTTGACGATCGGTCCGGGCGGAACTTTCCGGCGTACCCGAACGACTGCTGGTTGGGGGTCGGAGGGAGGACCGGAATGACCGGAAGCCGGGGTTCGGCAGGCACCGTGGTGGCGACTGCGGCGATGGCCGCCTCGATGCTCGTGCTGTACGCGACGAGCGCCCTCGCGCCGCTGTTCGCCGACGACCTGCGCCTGGACCGTGCGGCCGTCGGCCTGTTGATCACGACGACGTTCGCCGTCGCGGCCGCGGTGTCGCTGGTCGCCGGCCGCGTCGTCGACCTGGCCGGCCCGCGCCGGTCGTTGCTCGTGCTGGCGGCGGCGGTCGCCGTGGCGCTGGTCGCGGCCTCCTTCGCGCCGGGGTACGCCTGGCTGCTGGCGGCCCTGGCCGTCGCGGGCATGGCGCAGGCGCTGGCCAATCCCGCGACCAACGTGCTGGTCGCGGCCGTGGTGCCCGGGCCGCACCGCGGCACCGCGATCGGGATCAAGCAGTCCGGCGTGCAGCTCGCGGCGTTCGCCGCCGGTGTCGTGCTGCCGGTGCTCGGCGCCGCCGTGGGCTGGCAGGCCGCGCTGCGCTGGTCGGCGGTCGTGCCGCTGGGTCTGCTGATCACGGTGATGTGGCTGGTGCCGCGCGACAAGCGCCCCGCCGGCGGCGGCTCGTGGTGGCGGTGGTCCAGGCCGTCGCCGTGGCTGGCCCGGCTGATGGGCTACTCGCTGCTGCTCGGTACGGGCCTGGCCGCGGTCAACACCTATCTTCCGCTCTACGCCGCTCAGGGGCTGAGCCTCGGCGCCGGGGCCGCCGGGGCCGTGCTGGCCGTCTTCGGCGTCTCCGGCCTGGTGGCCCGGATCGGCTGGGCCCGGGTGGCGGACGGGATGGCCGACGTGACGGCGGCACTGCGTTGGCTGTCGCTGGCGGCGGCCGGGTTCGCGGTTCTGGTGTGCCTGGCGGCGCCGGTCTGGACCCCGCTGATCTGGCTCGGCACGGTGGGCGTCGGCGGGTCGGCGACGGCGGCGAACGCGGTGTCGATGCTCGCGGTGGTACGCCGGGGCGGCGCCACGGGGCACGCGTCCGGCCTGGTGTCGCTGGGGTTCTTCACGGGGTTCGTGCTCGGCCCGACGCTGTTCGGCCTGCTCGCCGACGCCGGCGGCTACGGCCCGGCGTGGCTCGCCGTCGCGGCGGTGTTCCTCGCCTCCGCGGGAGTTGCGCTGCGGGTGAGCGACCGCCGTGCGGTTCCCGCGTGACAGCGGCGTGGGCCTGGGACGCGCTCCAGGCCCGGACGGCGGCGATCGAGGCCGCGGTGGGCGACCGCTTCCCGCTCCACGCGGGGGACGAGGGCTGGACGACGACCCGGCGCGGCTCCTGGACCGGCGGGTTCTGGGCCGGGCTGCTGTGGCTGCGCGCCGCGGCGCTCGGCCGGCCGCGGGACCTCGAGATCGCCCGGCGCTGGACGGCCCGGCTGCCGCCCCGCGCCGCGGACGACACGGACACGCGGGCGATGACGTTCTGGTACGGCGCCGGGCTCGGCCACCGCTGGTGCGGCGAGGCCGAGGCGGGCGAGATCGCCGCCGCCGGCGCCCGGGCGGTGGCCGCCTCGGCCCTGCCCGGCTCCGGCCTCATCCCGGTCGGTACGGCCTTCGGGCGCGCGGGGGCGGCGCGCGCCGGGGTGGACGCGCTCGCCGCCGTCGTGGCCCTGCTGGAGGAGACGGGCCGGCACGCGGCCGCCGTGCGCCACGTGGACGCCCTCGTGCCGCTGCTCGTCGACGACCGGGGCGAGGTCCGGCCGCACGCGGACCTGACCGGGTCGGCGCCCCCGGCGGTCGACGGGCTCTGGTCCCGCGGCCAGGCCTGGGGCGTGCTGGGCCTCGCCGTCGCGGCCGACCGGCTCGGCGGCCGGCACCGGGCCGTCGCCGAGCGGGTCGCCGAGCGCTGGCTGAGCCTGGCCGGGCACGGGGTGCCGCCCGCGGCGTTCGGCACGGCCGCTTCCGTCGATACATCGGCCGCGGTGATCGCCGCCGCCGGGCTGTGGACGCTCGGCGACCACGCGGCCGCCGGGGCGATCATCGACACCGTCGTCGCCGGCCATCTCCGCCCGGACGGCGTGCTGACCGGCGGCTGCTACGACCTCGCCGCCGGGGTGGCGTGCGCGCACGAGCTGATCTGGGGCACCTACTTCCTGACCGCGGCGATCGCGGTCAGGACGGGACGGCTGCCGCGGGGCTGGTGAGCAGGCGGCGCGCCACGGCGGAGATGTGCGACTCGTCGGGTCCGTCGAGGATGCGGGCCGCGCGCGCACCGCGGTGCAACATGGCCAGCGGCGTGTCGTCGGTGAGGCCCTCGGCGCCGTACACCTGGATCGCCCGGTCGACGACGGTTCCGTAGGCCCGGGCGGTGACCACCTTCGCCGTGGCGACGGCGTTCTTGACCCCGGTGCCCTCGGTCAGGGCGGCGACGGCGGCGCGGGTGAGGGCCTCGGCGGCGGCGAGCTCGGCGTGGCTGTCGAAGACGTACTGATGCAGCAGCTCGCGATCGGCCAGCGGCCGCCCGCGCACGACGCGGCCGCGCATCCGCGCCACCATCAGGTCGAAGGCCCGCCGGGCCTGCCCTAGCCAGCGCAGGCAGCGCAGAGTGCGGCCGAGCGCCAGCCGTTCACCGGCGATGGCCAGGCCCTCGCCCGGAGCACCGAGCAACTGTTCGGCGCCCACGCGGACGCCGTCGAGCGCCAGCTCGTACTGTCCACCGGCGCCGAGGACCGGCACCTCCCGGACGATCCGCAGGCCCCCGGCGCCGGCCGGCACGACGATCAGCGAGATGCCGCCGTCCTCGGTGCGGCAGGCCACGGTGGTGAAGGCGGCGTGCGTGGCCCTGCTGGTGAACCACTTGCGCCCGGTCAGCACGTACGCGTCCCCGTCGCGGACGGCGGTGGTGGTCAGCCCGGACGGATCGGAGCCGGCCTGTCCGGGCTCGGTCATGGCGAAGCTCGGTGACGCGTCTCCGGCGACCATCGCCCGCACGTACCGTTCCCGGATGGCCGGGCTGCCGTACCGGTCCAGCATGGTGGTGTCGAGGAGGAGATCCGAGCCGCAGACGGCCGGCCCCGCGTCGCTGTGTCCCTCCACGATGGCCACGTCGGCGTAGTCCGCGAGCGCCATCCCCTGCCCGCCCAGGGCGACCGGGAGTGGTAACCCCCACAGCCCGGCGGCCCGGGCCCGCTCCTGAGCCCGGCGCAGGGCCGCGGCGTCGCCTGCCATCAGGGACTTCTCGGCGGGCACGACGTGCGCGCCGATGAACGCCCGCATTCGCTCGGTCAGTGCGTCCACGATGGATCTCCTCCGGGTGACATCTTCCGGGAACCGTAGCGGGCCGGCTTCCGACCCTCTAACCGTGGACACGACACAGCACCCGGGGGCCACCGCCGGGATCGGCGCGTTCGACGAGGTGAGCGCTCAGGCGGCGTACGGGCTGATGGCCGTGCACGGCCGCGCCACCGGCCGCCCGCAACGCATCGGCGTCGACTATCTGACCGCCGCGACCCTGATCGTCGCCGCCCAGGGAACCCTCGCCGCCAAGCTGTCCGGCCTGCGGGGACGCCCGGTCGCACACGTCTCGGTCGACCCGGCCTCGGTCGCCCTGCTGACCGTCTCGCAGTATCTCGCCGCGGCGACCGCGGCCGACCCCGAGCACACGGAACGGTTCGAGGAGCCGGGCACGCCACCGCCGTTCTGCACGATCGACGGGATCCGCGTCGAACTGGAGACGCTCGACCCCGAGCCGTGGTGGACACTGTGGACCGGGCTGCAGGTGGCGCCCCGGCTGGTCGACGCCGGGTGGCGCGCCTTCGTGACCCGCTATGCGACCGCGGCCGCGCCGCTTCCGCCCGAGCTGCACGAGGCCGTCGCGGGGCTGACGTACGCCGACCTGGTGCGCGCGGCCCGGGCGTCCGGCGTCGCGGTGCAGCCGGTGCGCTCGCACGCGCAACGGCTGACCGATCCCGACGTCGGCGACGATCCCTGGTCGATCAGCGTCACCACCGACGCGGTACGGCCCGCCGCGGCGGCGCACCCCGGCGGCCTGCCGCTGGCGGGCCTGACCGTGGTGGAGGCCGGGCGGCGCATCCAGGGCCCGCTCGCCGCGCACCTGCTGGGCCTGCTCGGCGCCCGGGTGATCCGGGTCGAGCCGGCCGGCGGCGATCCGCTGCGCGGCATGCCGCCCATGGTGGACGACTGCTCGGCGCGGTTCCTCGCCCTCAACCGGGGCAAGCGGGTCGTGACGGCCCGCCTGCGCACCAGGGCAGGTCAGGACGCGGTCCGCGAGCTGGCCGCCGAAGCCGACGTGTTCCTGCACAACTGGGCGCCGGGCAAGGCCGCCGCCTTCGGCCTCGACAGCGCGGACCTGGCGAAGGTCAACCCCGCTCTGGTGTACGCGTACGCGTCCGGCTGGGGCGACGCGCGCGGTCCCGGCGCGCCACCCGGCACCGACTTCACCGTGCAGGCGTACGCCGGGCTCGGCGAGTATCTGCGCCCCCGCGACGAGCCGCGCGCAGGATCGCTGATGACGCTGCTCGACGTGCTCGGCGGGCTGGTCGCGGCCGAAGGCGTGCTCGCCGCGCTGGTCGCCCGGCACATCGACGGACGCGGCCGCCGGGTGGACAGCAGCCTGCTCTCCGCCTCCGGGGTCCTGCAGACTCCCACGCTGAGCGGGCGGCGGCCGGCCCGACCGGCATGGGGACCGCTCGGCGCCCCCGTGGCGACCCGCGACGGATACGTGGTGGCGCCGCGGACGCCCGCCGGATACGACGATCCCGCGCTGCCGGTGGCCCTCGCACAGGTGAGCACCGACGAGGCGCTCCGCGCGCTGCACGCCGACGGTGTGCCCGCCGTCCGCGTCCGCACCGACCTGGCCGAGCTGGCCGCCGATCCCGCCGTACGTCCGCTGCTCGACATCGACGGCTGCGCCTTCGTCCGCGCGCCCTGGAGGTTCCTGCCATGACGGTGCTCGCCACGCACGATCTCGTTCCCGCCCCGCTACGCCGCTGGTGGGCACAGGCCGGGTACTACCCGGGCGAGGGGATCTACGCCTTGTTCGCGCGGCACGCCCGCGCCCATCCGCACCGCAGCGCGGTCATCGACGACGACGGGGAGATCAGCTACGCCGAGCTGGACGACCTGGCGCTGCGCCTGGCCGCCGGCCTGCGTGACCTCGGCCTGCGCCCCGGCGAGGTCGTCGCCACCCAGTTGCCCAGCGGCCGACAGTCCGTGGCGGTGGATCTGGCGGCGGCGGCGCTCGGTGCGGTGGTCCTGGCGTACCCGGTGGGCCGCGGTCGCCGCGACACGCTGGCGCTGCTGGTCCGCTCCCGGGCCGCGGTCGCGGTGGTGGCGGCCAAGGCGGGCGACGTCGCGTACGCCGACCAGCTCGACGCCCTGCGCGATCGGCTGCCGGACCTGCGGACGGTCGTCGTCGCGGGCGGATCCGGTCCAGACAGCCTGGAAGCGCTCGCCGCCGGGCGCCGCCTCGAGGCGCTGCCGCCGGTCGACGCGTCGGGACCGGCGCGGATCCTGGTCTCGTCCGGCTCCGAGGCCGCGCCCAAGATGATCGTCTACTCCCACGACGCGCTGACCGGGGGCCGGGGCGCGTTCATCGGGTCGCTGCACGACGGCGACCGGCCGATGCGCAACCTGTTCCTGGTGCCGCTCGGCTCGTCGTTCGGCTCCTCCGGGACCGCGGTGACGCTGGCCCGGCACGGCGGCACACTCATCGTGGCGGGCCGGTTCGAGACCGGCCGGGCCCTGGAGCTCATCGACCGGCACGAGCCCCACCTCGTCTTCGGCGTGGCGACGATGTTCGCGATGATGCTCGACCATCCACGCCTCGCCCGGACCGGCACGTCGTCGCTGCGGGCCATGGTGGCGGGCGGCTCCCGCATCGACCCGGCCACCGTCGCGGCGGTCCGCGAGCGGTTCGGCTGCGCGGTCGTCAACTGCTACGGCTCCGCCGACGGCGTCAACTGCACCACCGACCCGGCCGAGCCGCCCAGGGAGATCCACGAGGCGGTGGGCCGCCCGAACAGCGCCGTGGCGGCGATCCGCATCGTCGGCGAGAACGGTCGCGACGTGCCCGCCGGTGAGGTCGGCGAGATCTGGGGGCTGGGGCCGATGAGTCCCCTGTGCTACGTCGACCCGGAATTCGACGGCCGCTACCGTACGGACGGCGGCTGGGCCCGTACCGGCGACCTCGGCCGCATCGACGAGCACGGCTACCTGCACGTGGTGGGCCGCCGCAACGAGATCGTCATCCGGGGCGGGCGCAACCTGTCGCCGGTCGAGGTCGAGCTGCTGCTGGCCCAGCATCCGGCCGTACGCCAGGTCGCCTGCGTGGGCGTGCCGGACCGGCTGATGGGCGAGCGGATGGGCGCCTGCATCGCCGTCCGGGAGGGTGCCGAACCGCCCACCCTGACCACGCTCGCCGCCTACCTCAGCGGCGTGCACGGGCTCGAGACGGCGAAGCTCCCCGAGCGGCTCGCGGTCCTCGGCGAGCTGCCGCTGACCGCGGCCGGAAAGATCGACAAGCGGTGGCTGCGCGAACACCTCGCCGGATCCGCGACGTGACCGGCGCCGCCGTCCTCTTCACCGGCGTCACCTGCCGGTACGGCCGCCGCACCGCCGTGACGGCGGTGAACCTGGACGTGGCTGCCGGGGAGCGGGTCGCGCTGACCGGCGCCAACGGCTCGGGCAAGACCACGCTGCTGCGGACCGCCCTGGGACTGCACCCGCTGGCGGCGGGATCCGTCACGGTCGACGGCACCACGGCCACCACCGCCGCGCAGTGGACCGATCGCCGACGTCGGATCGCCTGGATGCCGCAGCGGCTCACCGCGGGCCGGTTTCCGCTGCTGGTCGGCGAGCTGCTGCGCAGCGGCGGGCACCCCGAGGCCGCCGACGAGGCGGCCGGCCGGCTCGGCGTGGGCGGGCTGCGGCACCGGGCGCTGCACGCACTCTCCGGCGGTCAGCTCCAGCGGGTGTTCCTGGCCCGCGCCCTCGGTGCGGTGGCGGCGGGAGCAAGCGTCCTGTTCGCCGACGAGCCGACCGCCGCGCTGGACTTCGCCGGGCAGGAGCAGGTGGCAGGCATGATCGCCGCCCTGCCGGTCACCGTGGTCGTGGTCTCCCACGACCGGGCCATGACCGGCGCCTGCGACCGGGTCGCCGAGATGGCCGCCGGCCGCCTGCGGGTGATCCGGGCGTCGTGAACCAGATCCTCGACCTGCTCACCCTGCCGGCGGTGCAGCGCTCCGCGATCGGGCTGGCCGTCGCCGCGATCGGCCTGCCGATCGTCGGCGTGTTCATCATCGGGCTCGACATCATCGCCGTCCGCTTCGCCGTCATGCACGTCGCCCTGCTCGGCATCGCGCTCGGCCTGCTCACCGGGCTCGACCCGACGCTGTGCGGGCTGCTGGCCTGCGCGCTGGCCGGTGCCGGCGTCGCACCGCTGGCGCGGCGGCCCGCGGGCCTGTCCGGCGCCATGGGCCTGCTGATGACCTTCGCGATCGCCGGGGCGCTACTGGTGCTCTCCGCCTCCGGCGTCAACGCCAACGGCGCGTTCGAGCTGCTCTGGGGCTCGATCCTGGCCACCCGCACGGTCGACCTGATCATCCTGGCCGTACTGACCGTGGCGGTGCACGTGCTGTTCTGGCGGCATCGCCGGCAGCTCACGCTGCTGCTCTTCGACCGTGAGCTCGCCCTGTGCTCCGGCGTCGCGGCCGGGCCGCTGATGCTGGCCCTGCTCGTCGTCGTGGCGGTCGCCATCGGCGCCTCCATCAGCCTCACCGGCGCCCTGCTGGTCGACGCGCTCACCATCCTGCCCGCCCTGGCCGCCCGCAACCTGGGCCGCTCGCTGACCTCGATGGTCGCGCTCGCGATCGGTTTCGGCGTGGTCGGCAACGCGGCCGGCCTCGCCGCGGCGCTGGCCTTCGACCAACCGCCGGGTCCCGTGCTGGTGCTGACGGCCGGCGTCCTGACCCTGCTCACCTATCTGATTCCCGAAGGAGCTCTCGATGCGATCATTCCGGGCCGTCGCGCTGGCGGCGCTGGCGCTGATGTCGTTGTCCGCGACCGGCTGCACCAGCACTGACACGCGGACACCCGCCGCGGCCGCCCCGGTGACGGCCGGGCCGAAGGTCGTCGCCTCGACCACCTGGGCCGGCGCCCTCGCGAAGGCCGCCGGCGCCCGCGACATCACCGTCATCGCCCCGCCGAGCGTGCAGCACCCGCCGGACTACGACCCCAGGCCCAGCGACCTGACCGCCGTCGCCGGCGCGACCCACGTGCTGTACGCCGAGTTCGACGGCTTCGCCGCCAAGCTGAAGGAGGCGGCCGGGGGCGACGGCAAGCTGGTGACCGTCGCGCTCGAGAACACCCCGGCGAGGATCCGGTCGGAGGTGACCCGCCTGGCCGCGATGTTCGGCACCCAGGCCGCGGCCGGGACCTGGCTGACCTCGTTCGACGCCGAGTACGCGAAGCTGTCCGGCGGTGTGCAGGCCGCCCGGCCGAGCCCGGCACCCACGGCGGTCACGCATGCCTTCCTGGGCTACTGGGCCGACTTCGCGGGTCTGAAGGTCACCGGCAGTTACGGCCCCCAACCGGTCAGCGCCGGGCAGTTGTCCGCCCTGACCGCCACCGAGCCCGGCCTCGTCCTGGCCAACGCCCATCTGCCGAGCGGCAACCCCGAAATCTCCGGCGCCACCCGCGTCGACCTCGTCAACTACCCCGAGGAGGACCTCGACCTGCTGGGCGTCTTCCGCGCCAACGCCGCGTCGCTCACCACCGCGCTGCGGGGCTGAGAACCCGCGGGAACCAACCGTTGATCACGGACGACCAACGCTGCAGTCCCTCGCAGCCGATCGTGACCGGAGTTCCCATGACCACCACCGCACCACCCTCCGCCGCACCCCCGGCCGAACAGCGCCGGGTCCGGCCGGCGGGGGGCTTCGGTCCGCTCCTGCTGCGCCTGCACTTCTACGCCGGGGTCCTGGTCGCGCCGTTCCTGTTGGTCGCGGCGCTGACCGGACTGGCGTACGTCTTCGCGCCGCAGGCGGAACGGATCGTCTACGCCGACGAGCTCGTCGTCGCAGACCCGGGCGCCCAGCCGCGCCCACTCGGCGAGCAGATCGCCGCCGCCCGCGCCGCGCACCCCGAGGGCGCCCTGATCACGGTACGGCCGGGCGACGGCGACGCCACCACGCAGATCGACTTCACCTCGCCGGAGCTTGACGAGGAACACCAGCACACGGTGTACGTGAACCCGTACACCGGCAAGGTCACGGGCCAGCTCACCACCTGGTGGGCCACCACCCCGCTGAAGACCTGGCTGGACGACCTGCACCGCAACCTGCATCTGGGCGACCTCGGACGGCACTACTCGGAGTTCGCCGCGAGCTGGCTGGGCGTGATCGCCCTGGGCGGCCTGATGCTGTGGTGGCGGCGTCAACGCGGCAACCGCACCGCCCGCAAGCTGCTGACCCCGGACCTGAGCGCGAAGAAGGGCGTGCGGCGTACCCGCGGCTGGCACGCCGCCACCGGGGTCTGGCTGACCGTCGGCCTGCTGGTCCTGTCCGCCACCGGCCTGACCTGGTCGCGCTACGCCGGGGACAACTTCAGCGTCGCGGTGGACGCCCTCAAGGGCAGTCGACCCTCGGTGTCCACCAGCCTCACCGGCGGCGCCGCGGAGACACCGGGCGGCCACCACGGCGGCGGCACCGGCACCGGCACTCCGGTGGTCGACCCCGCGGCGGCCGACGCGGTCATGAAGGTGGCCCGCGACAACGGCCTGTCCGGTCCCCTGGAGATCACCGTCCCCGAGGGCGCCGCCACGGCGTGGTCCGTCGGCCAGATCCGCAACGAGTGGCCGGTCGGGCGCGACGTCATCGCCGTCGACGCGGCCACCGGCAAGGTCGTGGACCGGGTCGACTTCGCCGACTGGCCACTGCTCGCCAAGCTGACCCGATGGGGCATCAACGCCCACATGGGCACCCTGTTCGGCCTCGTCAACCAGCTCCTGCTCGCCGCACTCGCCGTGGGCCTGATCTGCGTCATCGTGTGGGGTTACCGCATGTGGTGGCAGCGTCGCCCCACCCGCGCCGGCCGCCGGGCGCTCGCCGGGGCGCCGCCCGCGCGGGGGGCATGGCAGCAGCTTCCGGCCTGGGGGATCGTGGCCGGGGTGCCGCTGGTCCTCGCGCTGGGCTGGGCGCTACCGCTGTTCGGCATCCCGCTCGCGGCGTTCCTGCTCTTCGACATCGCGGCCGGCGCGATCCGCGGCCGCCGCCGGCCACCGCCGGTGCCGGTCTCTCCCGCCCCCGCCGGCAGGTAGGGAACGCACTTCAGGCCGGCTTCAGGCCGGCCTCAGGCGGGCCACGGGACTCCTCGGCAAGGTGTGACGCTCCGGATACATCTGAGGAGTCCCATGAAGAAATGGTCTTCGGCCGGATCCGGATCCGGATCCGGTTCGACGCCCCCGCGGGCGAGCGCTACCGCATCACCCACCCGTACGGCATCGACGACATCGACGCCGATGACAACAAGGGCGTCGCTGGCCGGGTCCAGGAAGGTCCGCTCGTTCACCTTCACTGGCGCGAACAGCCGCTACCGCTGCACCGTCCAGGCCGTCAGGCGGCCGGCGCGGGCAAGGGCCGGGCGCTCACCATCAGGGTCGGGCGCTCACCATCAGGGTGCGGTGACGGACCCGGACGTCCGGTAGGCCATCTTCCGGCGGCGCTGCGCATGCAGCGCCGCCGGATCGCGTTTCCGGCCGCCCACGGGACCACACCGCCGCGGACGGGCTGCAAGAATGGCGGCCCGTGGCGCAGGGGAATGGGGGCGGGCGGATGCCGGCGATGATCGGCCGGGACGCCGAGTGGCGCACGGCCGTCGATGCGGTCGACGCCCTCGGCGACGGCGCCCGGGTGCTGGAGGTCGTCGGCGAGCCCGGGATCGGCAAGACCCGCCTGCTCGCCGAGCTGGCCGGCCACGCGCGCGAGCGACGGCGGCTCACGCTCACCGGCCGCGCCACCGAGTTCGAGTCCGAGATCCCGTTCGCCCTGGTCGTCGAGGCGCTCGACGACCACGTACGCCGGCACGGCGAGTCCCTGCGCGCCCGCCTCGCCGCCGACGATGTGGCCCGCCTGGGCGAGATCCTCGACGGCCTGCGCACCGGGCCGGCACCGGCATCGCCCGGCGACGCGGCCGAGCGTTACCGCTCCCTGCGCGCGCTGCGCCGGTTGCTGGAGATCCTCGCCGAGCCGGACGGGCTGGTGCTGATCCTCGACGACGTGCACTGGTGCGACCCCGCCACCGTCGACCTGGTCGACTATCTGCTGCGCCGCCCGCCCGCCGGCCCGGTGCTGCTTGCCCTCGCCTACCGGCCGGCGCAGGCACCGGCCCGGCTGACGGCCGCCCTGGCCACCGGCCACCTCGGACGCGTGCACCGCCGGCTCGCGCTGGCGCCGCTGCGCGAGGACGAGGTGACGACCCTGCTGGGACCCGGCGCCGATCCCCGCGACGCGGCCCAGCTATTCCGCCTCAGCGGCGGCAACCCGCTCTATGTGGACGCACTGCGCCGCTGCGGGGCGACCGCGCTCGGCGCCGCGCGTACCCCGGACGACCTCGACCCCGCCCTGGCCGCACTGCCCGCCGAGGTGCGGGCCGCGCTCGGCGCGGAGTGGGAGTCGGTGGGACCGGACAGCCGCCTGCTGGCCGCCGCGGCCGCCGTCGGCGGTGACGAGTGCGAGCCGGCCCTGCTCACCGAGATCGCCGAACTGCCCCTGCCCGCCGTGCTGCGCTGCCTCGACGAGCTGGTGGCACGCGACCTCGTGCAGGTTGTGGCCGGCACCGGCCGGTTCCGCTTCCGGCACCCCCTGGTGCGGCACGTCGTGTACGCCTCGGCCGCCGCCGGGTGGCGCCTCGGCGCGCACGCCCGAGCCGCGGCCCACCTGCAACGAGTGGGCGCGCCGCCCCGGGCCCGTGCCCACCACGTCGCCCGGTCGGCGGCGATCGGCGACGCCGGCGCGGCGGCCACGCTGGTCTCGGCGGCCCGGGCGGTCGGCGCGCAGGCGCCCGCCACCGCAGCCGGGTGGATGCGGACCGCGCTGCGCCTGCTGCCGGGCGACACCTCCGGCGCCGGCCTGCCCGAGCGCGCCGAGCTGGTCGCCTACCTCGCGGAACGGCAGGCGGCGGCCGGCTGTCTCGCCGACGCGCGCCGGACGATGGGCGTGGTCCTCGACGAGCTGCTCCCGGCCGGGCACCCGGCGCGCCCGGCCGCCGTCGCGTACACCGGCGTGCTCAGCCGGCTGCTCGGCCGTCCCGAGGAGGCGCAGGCGCTGCTCACCGCGGAGCTGGAACGCCGGCCCGGCGCGGACCACTCGGAGGTGCTGCTGCAGATCGCCACGTACGCACTGATGCGCGGCCGGCTCGGCGAGGCCGACGAGCGGCTGTGCCAGGCGATCGCGCAGGCGCCGGGCAGCGCGGCCGCGGCGATCGCTCGGGCCATGCGGCCGATGACCGGGTACGCGACCGGGCCGGCGTACCGGCCCGACGCGCCGCAGGCCTGCCCGGCCGCCCTGCTGGACACGCTCGACGACGACGACATCGGCCGCCGCCTGGACCTGTTCGCCTGGCTGTGCTGGACCGGGCTCGACGCCGAGGGGCCGCGCGACTCGCTGCGCCGGCTCCTGCGCTGCCGGCGGGTGGCGGTCCGGGTCGGGCACAACTTCGTGCTGCCCTACCTGCTGGCCATGCAGGCGCTGATGGAGGCCCGGCTGGGCCGGATCGGCGCGGCGACGGGCGCCGCCGACGAGGCCGTCGCCATCTCGCGGCTGCTCGCCGCCGACGAGCCGCTGGCCCTCGCGCTGCTCACCCAGTGCTGGCTGCACCGCTGCGCCGGCGAGCATGCGGCGGCCATCGCCACGGGCGAGCAGGCGGTCGCCGCCGCGGCGGCGAGCAGCGGCTGGCTCGCTACGGCCCGGGCGATGCTGGCGTTCAGCCGGATCTCGGCCGGCGACGTACGCCGCGGCGCCGCCGACCTGGTGAGCGCCGGGAACGGCCGCGAGCTGCCCGCGCTGTACCCGCACAACCGGCTGATCGCCTGCACCGCGCTGAGCGAGATCGCGGCGAACCTGGGCGAGCCCGAGTCACCACGGCACTGGGCCGACCTGGCCGAGCGGATCGCCGAGCCCGGACTGCGGGTCGGGCACGGACTGGCGCTGCTGGCCCGGGTGTACGCGGTCGCCCCCGACGACCCGGATCGCGCCGCCGAGCTCGCCGAACAGGCCGGCGCCCTGCTGACCGGCGCGGAACTGCTGCTGGTGGCCGGGCGCGCCTGGCTCGCGGCGGCCGCCCTGCGCCTGCGCGCGGGCGACGAGCGGGCCGCGCGGGACGCTCTCGGCCACGCCGAGGACATAGCCGGGCATACGGACGCGGCCGACTATGCGGCGGCCGTCCGGCGCACGGCCGAGCGGCTCCGGCCGCACGCGGCGGTGCCGGCTGTCACGGGGGTCGCCGCGCTGACCCGGCGGGAGGGCGAGATCGCGACGCTGATCGCCGCCGGGCGCTCCAACGCCGAGATCGCCGCCGAGCTGTACCTGAGCGTGCGCACGGTCGAGACGCACGTGTCGCGGATCTACGGCAAGCTCGGCGTCGGCCACCGCGCCGCCGCGGTGAGCCGGCTGGCACGCTGAGCCGCCTGCTGGCGCGCCGGGCCGCCTGCTGGCGCGCCGGGCCGCCGGCTGACGCGCGGAACCGGCTGGCGCGTTGAACCCGCGGTAAGCCCGCGTACGTGTCGGCGGCATGCGGGCGCACACGGATGCGTGCGCCGCTCGCACCTGACAGCGTGATCGGTTGGGCCACACCGGGTGGCCGGTGTGGGAGAACGATGATGCGCGACGGCCCCGACGACCAGCACGCGAGCGACGCCGCCGGGATCCGGGCGAGCGAACTGGGCACGCTGCGCGAGGCCCTGGACCGGTGCCGGCCCGGCGGTCGCTGGATCCTCGTCGAGGTCGCGGGAGATCCCGGCATGGGCAAGTCCACGCTGCTGGCCCGCTTCGGCAGCCATGCGTCCGGCGCCGGCTGGCAGGTCCTGTCCGCGCCGACCGCCCTCGCCACGGCGGCGGATCCGACGTGGACCCGCCCGGTCGTGCTGATCGCCGACGACGTGCACCGTGCCGATCCGGCCACCGCGGAGCGGCTCGCCGGCCTGGTGCGGCATCCGCCGACCGGCCCGGTGCTGCTGGTCCTGGCGCACCGGCCGCGGCAGCTCTCCGGCGCCCTCGCCGCGGCCCTGGCCACGGCCGCGGTGGCCGGCGTGGTCCAGCGGGTCACCCTGGGACCGCTGAGCCCGGCCGAGTCGGCCGCCCTGCTGCCCGCGTCGCGACAGCGGCCGGGCTGCGAGGGTAACCCGCTCTACCTGCTCGCGCCCGCGGATGCGCCGGTGCCGGAACGTGTCCGTGCCGCCCTCCTGCCGGAGCTGTTCGCCGGTTCCCCCGTTGAGCGGCTGGTGGTCCGCGCCGCGGCGGTGGCCGGCGACGACGCCGATCCCGGCCTGATCGCCGCCGTCGCCCGGTGCACACCGGCGGTGGTGCACCGGGCCTTGGACCGGATCGTCGCGGGCGACGTGCTGCGCCCGTCCGGGGCGGGCTTCCGGTTCCGGCACGAGGTGGTGCGGAGCGTCGCGTACGAGTCCGCCCCCGCGGGCTGGCGGCTGGCCGCGCACGCCCGGGCCGCCGAGGCCCTGCGCGGGCGCGGTGCACCGGCGGCCGAGCGGGCCCCGCACCTCGAACAATGCGCCGCCCCGGGGGACGAGGCTGCCGTCGAGACGCTGAGCCGGGCCGCGTCCGGCGCCCTGCATCGGGCTCCGGCCGATGCCGCGCGCTGGCTCGCCACCGCCCTGCGGCTGTTGCCCGAGGGTCCGGATACCGCCGAGCGGTGCAGCGGGCTGCGGCTCGCATACGCGCGGGCCCTGCTCCTGGCCGGCCGCCCGGAGGAGGGTCGCGGGCACCTGCACCGGCTGCTCGCCGAGCTGCCACCCGACGGCCGGGCGCCGGCCGCCGTGCTCGCGGGCCGCGCGGAGCAACTGCTGGGCCGGCACGCCGAGGCCGACGCGCTGCTCCGCGGCGTACGCCGGGCGCCGCACCCCGGACTGGCCGCCGCGCTGGCCTGCGGCGCCATGCTGCGCGGCGACGCCGCCGCGGCCCGGCGGTGGTCCGCCGAGGTCCTCGACCACGCCGCGGACGGCGCGGACCGCGTCGCCGCATCGGCCCTGTGGGTGCTGGCCGACCGCGCGACCGCCCTCTCCGGCCGCGCCGGCGGCTGCCCCACCGCGCCGGCCGAAAGCCCGGGAACCGCCGCGCGACGCCCGACCGGCACCGCCACGCCGGCCGGACGCCCGACCGGCACCGCCCTCGAGGCCGGTCGCCTCGACGACGCGGCCGGGTCGGTGGACGCGATGCTCGACGGCGAGCTCGTCGCCGTGATGGATCTCGCCGGCTGGCTGGCCGAGGCGGAGCTGTCGGCCGAGCGGCTCGACGACGCCCTGCGGCACGCCGACCGGATGATCGCCGTCGCCCGCGAGGCCGGACGGCACGACATGCTGGCCACGCTGCACGGCATCACGGCCCGGGCCCGGCTGCTCGGCGGCGACCTGTCGCGGGCCGCCGACGGTTTCGACCGCGCCGACGCCGCCGCCCGGCGCAGCGGAAGTCCGATCAGGGTCGCGGAGGCGACGGCCTGCCGGGCCTGGCTCGCGCTGTGGCAGGGTGACGCCGCGGAGGCCGTCCGGCTCGCCGCGCGGGCCCACGAGCAGGACGGCCCGGTGGCGTCCCGGCTGATCGGCGGCGGCGCCGTCCGCGCGTGGCAGCGGCTCGGCACCGACGCGGCCGCCGCGAACCGCCTCTGGCGGGGCCTGGAATCCTCGCCGAGCGATCCCCTCGTGCGGGTCCGCTGGCTCGAACTGGCGGCCCGGGCCTGCGCGGAGCGCCGGCTCTCCGCCGCCGCGACGGCGTGCGCCTCCTCGGCACGACACCTCGCGGCCCGGATCCCGGGCCGCCGCCTGCGGGGATACGCGGAGCTGACCGCCGCCCACTCGCTGCTCGGCACCGATCCGGCGGCGTCGGCCGGTGCGGCCCGCCGCGCCGCCGACGCTCTGGCCCGGGCCGGTGACCCGCTCGGCGCGCGGCAGGCCTGGGACCGGCTGAACGCCACCCTGGCGGCATCGGCGGGCCCGGCACCGCCATGCCCGCGGACACCGGTCCGAGCGACGGCCGGTGCCAGGCCGGACCGGGCCGCCACCGGGCTGGCCGCGCTCACGGTGCGGGAGACGGAGGTGGTCACGCTGGTCGCCGAGGGACTGACCAACAAGGAGATCGCGCGCCGGCTCTTCCTCAGCCCGGGCACGGTGTCGATCCACGTCGGACGCGCGTACGCCAAGCTCGGCGTCTCCCGGCGGGCGGCGGCCGCCGCCCGCCTGGTCGGCGCCGGGCTCGCCGGCGCGTCGCAGGGGAACGCGGGCGGCCCGCCCGGCATCGGCGCGGGACTAGCGGTAGTTTGTCGCCTTCGTAACCTTCCTTCGCTCTGCGGCGTTGCACCGGCTGGTGTCGGGTCGAGCGGGTGGGGTGCTGGTGGTTCGTGCGGTGTGTCCGCCGGCTGCGGGTCCGTTAGAGGATTATGCAGCTTGTTTCGATGAGTTGTTCTCCCGGCTGGCTCAGCGGCGGGGGTTTCGGGAGTATTTGACTGGTCTGCTCGCGCCTCGCGATCGCAACAAGACGTTGACGGGCCTGGCCGGCGCGGAGCCGGTCGAGGGGGCGCAACACGCTGCGGTACAACGGCTGCAGTACTTCCTGTCGCAGTCCACGTGGGACGCGGATGAGGTCAACCGGCGGCGGCTGGAGCTGCTGGTGAACGCTCCGGTGACCGCCCCGCATGCTCGCGGGGTGATCGCCATCGACGATTCCGGCGACCGCAAGGATGGCACCCGCACCGCGCATGTCGGGCGGCAGTGGCTGGGCCGCTACGGCAAGACCGACAACGGCATCGTTACCGTGACCACGGTGTGGGCCGACGAACGTGTCTACTATCCGTTGCACGCCGAGGCCTACACCCCTGCCTCCCATTTCGCCCGCAAGCAGGCCGACCCCGGTTTCCGGACCAAGCTGCAGATCGCCGCGGACCTGATCGACAAGGCGCTTACCGCCGGCGTGGTCTGCCGGGCAGTGGTGGCGGACAGCTTCTACGGCGAGCACGACGACCTGCGCGGCGCACTGCGCCAGAGCGGCCTTGGTTTCGTCATGGCTCTCAAGCCGTCCCGGGGCACCTGGCAGTACGGCGCTGACGCCCACACACCGAAAGACGCCGCCCGAACCGTGCCGTGGGGCGGGCCTGAGCATCCCGGCGGCTGGCAACCGGTCCAGCGCCGGTTCCGCGACGGGCACACCGAAACATGGTGGGCCACCGACGCCCGGCTCGGTTGGTGGGGACCCGACGGACATACCCGCCTGGTCATCGCCACGACCGACCCGGCCACCCTGCCCGACAAGGCAACCTGGTATCTGGCCACCAACCTGGCACGCCCCGGCGGTCCACACGACATCCCCGAGGCAGCCCACGAACCGGCGGACTTGACCGAAGTCGTGCGGCTCTACGGAATCCGACATTGGATCGAGCAAAGCTACAAACAAGTAAAAGACGAACTCGGCTGGGCGGACTTCCAAGTCCGCTCTGCCACCGCGATCCGCCGCCACCAAACCCTGGTGAACTGCGCGTTCTCGTTCTGCTGGAACACCTGGTTCGACCCACCATCCACAAACGACAACGTAACGACTCCTGCGGAGCCCGTCCCCGACGACTCCGGAGAGAGGGGGCACCACAGCCGGCCACACGGCTGAACACCCGAGCTGGCCCAAAGCTCTCCGCGCCGTCCGCGCCTGGCTCACGCCATGGCTGCAACTGCACCGCTACTGGACAGCGTGGAGCAAGAAACCACCGCCCGCCGAACTCCAAAAACTCCTGAACGCCGTCGGAAACGGACATGCCCTGAACCTCTATTTACCCCCATGAAGACGACAAACTACCGCTAGTGTGCTGCGCCGGAAATTCGCCTACAAAATCGGGCGAGTGATTCGAGGATCTCTTCGGCGGTCTTGGTCCAGATGAACGGTCGCGGATTGCTGTTCCAGTCGGCGATCCAGGACCGGATGTCGGCTTCCAGGGCCTGGACGCTGTTGTGGGTGCCGCGGCGGATCTTCTGGTCGGCGAGGAAGCCGAACCAGCGTTCGACCTGGTTGATCCAGGACGAGCCGGTCGGGGTGAAGTGCATGTGGAAGCGGGGATGTTTCGTCAGCCAGGCCCGGATGGCGGGGGTTTTGTGGGTGCCGTAGTTGTCGCAGATCAGGTGCACGTCCAGGTCGGCCGGGACGGTCTTGTCGATGGTGATCAGGAACTGTTTGAACTCGGTCGCGCGGTGCTGGCGGTGCAGTTCGCTGATGACGGTGCCGTCGGCGGTGTCGAACGCGGCGAACAGGCTGGTGATGCCGTTGCGGTGGTAGTCGTGGGTGCGGCGTTCGGGCATGCCGGGCATCATCGGCAGGACCGGCTGGGAGCGGTTGAGGGCCTGGATCTGGGACTTCTCGTCCACGCACAGCACCACGGCTCGTTCGGGCGGATGATGGTAGAGGCCGACGACGTCGACGACTTTCTCGATGAACTGCGGGTCGGTGGACAGTTTGAACGTCTCAGCCCGGTGCGGCTTGAGGCCGAAGTCGCGCCAGATCCGGCCGATCGTCGACTTCGACAGCCCGGACTTCTCCGCCATCGACGCGCGTGACCAGTGAGTGGCGTTACGCGGTGTCTGTTCCAGGGTGGCGACGACGACTTCTTCGACCTTGTCCAGGGCGATCGACGGCGGCCGGCCCGGACGTTGTTCATCGATCAAACCGTCGAGACGTTCGGCCAGGAACCGCCGCCGCCACTTACCCGCAGTGGACAGGTGTACGCCCAGAGCCGTTGCTACATCAGTGTTCGCGGCACCTTCGGCGCACGCCAGGATGATCCTCGATCGCACAGCGAGGGCCTGCGAAGACTTCGCCCGACGCGACCACCGGGTCAACGTCGCGCGTTCCTCATCGGTCAACACCAGCGGTGCAGTCGGGCGCCCGGTACGTGCCATCAACCCACCCTACACCGACTTATCAGGCGAATTTCCGGCGCAGCACACTAGCTCGATGACGCCGATGTGCGGATCGTGCAGTCACTGGCCGACGTTGCGAACAGCATCGTCACCGACCTGCCCGCACTGCCGAACCTGGAGACCCCGTAACGTCCCGGTGCGGTGTGGCGATCGATACATGTCGACATCCGGGGGGGCATCATGCATGTCATGACTGTTCCGCGCCCTCCCGCGCCCTGGCTCATCCGGCCCGTGAAGCTCCCGGCCACCACCCCGCCACCGCTGACCGGCGCGTGGGCTCCGGCCGACACCCGGCTCGACGACGTCGAGGTACTGAACGTGCCCGGTAGCCACGGCCCCGAGGACGTCGTGGTCAGCCTGGAAGGGCATGTCTTCTCCGGTACGGAGGACGGCCGCATCTGGCGCTGGCCACCCGACGCGCGTCCCGGCGCGGTGCCGCAGCAGCTCACCGACACCGGCGGCCGCCCGCTCGGCATCGAGATCGACCCCCGCGACGGCAGCCTCGTGGTCTGCGACGCCTATCGGGGCCTGCTGCGCGTGACCCCGGACGGCATCATCGCCGACCTCGCCCACCGAGCCGGCGGCAGCCGCATCCTGTTCTGCAACAACGCGGCGGTGGCCCGCGACGGCGTCGTCTACTTCACCGACAGCTCGCACCGGTTCCCCGTCTCGCACTGGCGGCGGGACCTGCTGGAGCACCGCCCCAACGGGCGGGTACTGGCCTACGACCCGGGCACAGACCGCACCGACGTGGTGGCCGAGGGCTTCTACTTCCCGAACGGGGTGGCGCTCACCCCGGAGGAGGACGCGCTGCTGCTCTGCGAGACGGTGGCCCACCGGCTGCTGCGGTTGTCGCTGCCGGACGGCACCGTACGGGTGCTGGGCGATCTGCCGGCGTACCCGGACAACATGTCGGCGGTCGGCGACGGCACCTACTGGATCGCCCTCGCAAGCCCGCGGGTGGCCGTGGCCGAGCGGCTCCTGCCGCATCCGATGCTGCGCCGCCTGGCGGCCGTGCTGCCCGAGCGGCTACAGCCGCAGCCGCAGCCGCACACCATCGCCGCTCTGGTCGACGGCGAGGGCACCGTGCTGCGGACCTTGCACGGCCCGGCCGGCCGGTACGTGATGACGACCGGGGTGCGCCAGCACGGCGACACGTTGTGGCTCGGCAGCCTCACCGAGAAGGCGATCGCCCGGACGCCTCTGTCCTGACCGCCGGTCCCCGCCGGGCAGATCTCCATGATTCCGCCCGCGTCCGGTCATTCGATTTTCCACGATGATGAAGGCCGCCCGGCTCCGATCATTTTTCTTTCCTCCACAATGACCCGTGAATTGTCTTTCGCCGTTAACAGCCCGCCTCAAGGAAAGCAACAGACAGTTCCTTGGAACGACGCAATAGCCGTTTAGGCTCACCGGCGGCCCGGACCACACGACGGTCGGGCGACACGGTCCCCACGACGGACCCCAGCCAAGGAGGAAAATCATGAACACCCTCGCGCGCGGCGCCCTCAGCCTGCTCGCCGCCTGCGCCATGGGCACCGGCGTCCTCGCCGCGACCGCGGCGCCCGCCGTGGCGGCGCCCGCCGCCGCATCGTCCACCCTGGCGCTGATGGTGCACGACCAGACCGGCGCGGAGCCGCGGATGGCGCTGCTCACCTGCCAGCCGGCCGGGGGCGCGCACCCACAGGCCGCGGGCGCGTGCACCGCCGTCGCGACCGTCAACGGTCACCTCGGCGTGCTCGACCTGAACCCCAACGGCGCGTGCACCCGCGAATACCAGCCGGTCACCGCGAGCGCCCTCGGCTACTGGGAGGGGCGCCCGGTCCGCTACAGCGAGACCTTCTCGAACCGCTGCGAGATGCTGCGCCAGACGGGCCCGATCTTCGACTTCTGATTCTCCCTGCCGGGCGAGAACCCGCAGGCTGCGGGCTCGCCGGGCACACTGCCGGACGCCCGGCTCGAAATGAGCCGGGCGTCGGCCGTGCGGCTCAGAAATGAGCCGGGCGTCGGCCGTGCGGCGCGTATGCGTAATCGATCGATCACCGACGGTGTACCGACTGGCGGATCGGGCGGTGCCGGGTCGGGCGGACAGCCGGTGTCACGCTGCGCCGCGCCGTGCGACATTGTCGCGCGAATCGGTGCGGGAGGCGGAAACTGGTGACACCCCAGGAGGGTTTCGTGGACGACGCGCTGCTGGCGTACGCCGCCGGCCGCGACGACGCCCTGGCGGGATGCCGCGACGGGGAGAAGGCGCAGCATCCGGAGACGGGAGCGGATTACCGGATGGGTTTCCTCGACGGCCGCGTCGAGATTTTCCGGATGTTCTCCCAGGTGCGCGAAATTCTCGACGAGAACAATTGACCGGGGTTCACCCCGCGGGCCGAGCTCCAGTTCCTGAACTCCGCGGGCAATGGCCATCATGGACACGTCGGTGCGCCGGTGGAACGACAGCGCGTGCGCCATCACGCCATGGCTAGCAACGGCAGGTAGCCGCGAGCGCGAACAGGTCAGCCGTTCAGTCCTCGCAGCTACGTACCTCATGGCGGCTTTTGCCTTAAATGTGGCACTTCCCTCCGGGAAGATGCTTCAAGCTCGGGCCGCTACTCCCACCGGTGCGCCACATCCACGGTTATCCGGCCCTTGCCGTCCGAGCCGGTCGACGTGGTCACCCGGAACGGCAGCCGGGCCCGGACACCCTGGTCGAAGGTGGTGTAGCCCTCGTAGCTGCCGGCGTACAGGATGTCGCGCAGCGTGCTGTAGCGCACCACGTTGACGGCGTGGTCGCCCAGCTTGCGGTTGTAGGTGATCACGCCGTCGGTCGTGTAGACCGGCGCGAGCAGCACGACCTCGAGGTGCTCCGCGCCGGCCGTGTACGGCGTGACGTCGAACCCCTCTCCACCGGTGAGCACCGCGTCGACATACTCGACGCGGTAGCCGTTCGCCGGACCGGTGAACTCGAAGACGGTGCGGTCGTAGCACTCCTGCCTGCTCGTCGTGACGCGCAGCAGAGAGGCCACGCTGTGGACGCCGCCCGCCTTGGGCAGGCTCCCCCAGGTGATGCCGCAGTAGGGCGCGGCGGCCGCGGCGGGCCGGTGCGCCGGGCGGGACGCGGTGGCGCCCGCCGAGCCGGCCACGGTCAGGGCCAGCAGAGCGATGAGGACGGTGACGAATCGAAGACGCCGCATGACTGCCTCCGAGGACGATTGCGGCTGATGGTCAGGGCAGTATGAGCGTCATCGGCACAGGCGACGCGCGTCGAGTCGGGAATCCGCGTGTTCCGGGCCGTAAGCGCCACTTTGGATCTTGCACAGAGGTGCGCGATGCGGCTAGCGTGGCTGGCGTGACTGCCGGGTCGGCCTTGCGCCATTACCGAGTGGGGCACCCGGCCGACGCGTGACCGCCGGGCGGCCCCGAGCGCCGCCTGCTGCCCGCGCACCGCCGTACGCCCGTCACACGATCTTTCTCCCTTCTCCGCGGCTCGTCGCCGCCCGGATCCCTGCTGCCCTTTTTCAGAAAGCTGAGAATGCCGAACGACTTCAATACACCCATCATCGAGGAGTTCCGCGCCAACAACGGCCGCGTCGGCGGCTGGTTCGAAGGCGCCCGACTGCTGCTGCTGACCACGACCGGGGCCCGGTCCGGCCGCCCGCACACCGCGCCCGTGGGCTACCTGCCCGACGGCGGCGACCGCGTCCTCGTCATCGCCTCGGCCGCCGGCTCACCGCGGCACCCCGACTGGTACCTCAATCTGCTCGCCAACCCGGTCGTGACGGTCGAGGACGGGGTCTTCACGTACGAGGCGACGGCGACCGTCCTCACCGGGGAGGAACGAGACCGGCTGTTCGCCCGCGCCGTCGAGGACGACCCGGGCTGGGCCGAGTACCAGGCCAAGACCACCCGGGTCCTGCCGGTGGTCGCCCTCACCGAGATTCCCGGCCCGCCCCGGACGAGCGCCACCTCGGCGGGCGGTGCGCTGACGCTGATCCACGATGCGTTCCGCCGGGAGCTGCGGCTGATCCGCGAGGAGGTCGCGAAGTCGGGCCCCGTGCTCGGCGCACAGTTGCGCGTCAACTGCCTGACCGTGTGCAAGGGCCTGCACAACCACCACACCATGGAGGACACCGCGATGTTCGCGGGCGTCGGCCGGCAGCGGCCCGACCTGGCCCCGGTGCTGGACCGGCTGCGCGTGGAGCACGAGCAGATCGCCGCACTCCTCGCCGAACTCCAGGCGGTCCTCGGCGATGCCGCCCTCGGGCAGGCGGAGCTGCAGGCCCGGGTCGACGACCTCACCTCCGCTCTGGAACGCCACCTCGACTACGAGGAGAAGGAGCTGATTCCCGTCCTCGACGGGGCGGGACCGGCCTGATCGCCGCGCGGCCGTTCACCCGGACGGGTGAACGGCCGTCACTCGCACGCCGGTTCTCCGTTGTGCCGACGTGAGCCCCCTCAGAGGTTTGGCCACCGCGATGTCCGCGAGCACCCCATGCTGACCGTCAGCGCGGACATCGAGACCGAGACGGTGGTCATGGCCGTACACGGAAACTGGGACCGGCGCCTCGGCGCAGAGGCGCATCGCATTCTCAACAAGTGCATGAGCGAGCATCCCGGCACGCTCATCGTGGATCTGCAAGGCATGTACGACCCGCACGCCGCCAGCCTCACCGCCTGGCTCACCGCCTGCCGCGTCGGCCAGGCGATGGACCCGTCGGTACGGGTCCTGGTGTGCGTATCGACCGACACCGTGCTCGCGGACCGGCTGCGCCGCATCGGTGCTCCCCGGTACCTGCCGGTGTGCGAGAACGTGGACCAGGCGTGGGCGGACGCGACCGGACCTCCGTCGCTGGCCTGCCGCCGCAGGCTGGTCCTGCCCCCGGAGGTCGAGGCCGCCGGGGCCGCCCGTGCCCTGATCACCGAGGTGTGTACGGCGTGGGAGAAGCCGACGCTGCTGCACCGCGGCCGGCTGGTGATCTCCGAGATGGTCGCCAACGCCGCGCTGCACGCCCGTACGCCGATGACCGTGCTGATCTCCCGCCGCGGCGCCGGCATCCATCTGGTGGTGGCCGACGGCGATCCGCGCCTGCCCCGGCCACCTGCGCCGCGCGCCACTCCGGCGCACCTCCCCCTGCCCGAGGACCTGCCGACCGAGCCGTCGGGCGGCCGCGGCCTGCAGCTCGTCGATGCGGCCGCCACCGTGTGGGGCTCCCTGCCCACCCGCGACGGCAAGATGGTCTGGGCCACCCTCTACCCCTGGGCACGCCGCAGATGACCAGCAGCAGCCAATGCTTCGCCACCGTCCCGCCGTCTCCCCGGATGACCGTGGTGTCCGACCCGGTCAACGCCCGGCTGACGATCGCGCTGGAAGGCGACCTCGACTGCGCCTCCGCCCCGGCGCTGTCGGCACGGATGCGGATGATCCTCGACCGCCGCCCGGTCCGGCAGGTCGTCATCGACGTCGCGGGCCTCGAGTTCTGCGACATCGCGGGCGCGCGCATGTTCCTGCAACTGAGGCAGGTGGTCACCGGTACGGGGGCGGCGTACTGCCTACGCCACCCCCGCGCACACATTCGATGGCTCCTGCATCATCTCGACGCCGGGCACCTCATCGAGCCGTTCGGCGAGCACGGCTAGCGCCGCCCGGCCGGACGGCGGTCGCGCCGGTGGTCGCGGGACGCCGGGGCAGCCGTCTTGTACGTGACCAGCGGGACGGTCGTGGCCACCGGGGTGGCCAGGTCGTGATCCGTGAGGTCGGTGACGACCTGCTCGATGCGCTTGTACGCCGTCGGCGCCTCCTCGAACAAGAGCTGTCGATCGCCGCAGACCACCACGGAACCGACCGGGGTGCGGCGGAGCTCCTCGACGGTGTGCTTGGCCTTGCCCCGCCGCAGGGCGTCCGCCCGGGACATCTTGCGACCGGCGCCGTGCGCGACGGAGTGGCCCGCTTCCGGGCCCGCGTGCGTCGCCACGAGGTACGAGTGCGTGCCGCGGGTGCCGGCGATGAGCACGTCGCGGCCGTCGCCCCGGGCGGCTCCCTTACGGTGCAGATAGACGCCGTCGCGGATCTCGACCGAGTTGTGGCACTCGTCGACGATCGGCGCGGTGGGCTCGGCGCCCAGGGCGTGGGCTATCCGGGCCGCCATCAGCCGCCGGTTGAGCGATCCCCAGCGCACGGCCTCGTCGTGACGCGCCAGGTAGGCGGCCGGATCGGGGGCCGGACCCGCGCCGTGGACTTCGGTGTGGGCGCGCAGGATCCGTTCGCCCAGGCCGCGGGAGCCGCTGTGCACGATGAGGACGAGGTCACCGAGGGCAAGCCCGAGGCGGTCGGCGTGCTCCTGCGCGAGGACGGCGTCGACGCGGGCCAGCTCGGCGAAGTGATTGCCGCGGCCGACCGTGCCCAGGCCCTCCAGGTACCCCGCCGGGATGTCGTCGGGCACCGCCGCCCAGGCCGGGTCGCCGGGCTCCGGCGTGCGGTCGAGGTCCGGGAAGCGGGCCGCGAGCTTCTCGGGTACGGCGCGCTTGAGCCTGATCGGGAACACCGCGACGCCGCACCCGATGTCGGAGCCGACCAGGAACGGGTACAACACGGTCGAGGCCATGGCGGCGCCGATCGGTGCGCCCTTACCGGGATGCAGGTCGGGCATCCCGGCGACGTGGATCATGCCGTCGAGGGCGGCCACCTGGTGGCACTGCGCCACGGCGCCGGACTCGATCCAGCTCGACGGGGAGGCGAACACGGTGACCGTGGCGCGGGTGGACTGCGGCAGGGGCTCCTGCTGAGACAAGGACGTTCTCCTACGGACGGGTGCATATGTGAAAGGCGGAAAGCGAGGGATGTCCGTCAGAACGTCATGGGCACCACCTTGGCGTAGCCGGTCCGCGAACGGCAACCGGAATTCCGGCGGTGGTGCCAATCTGTCAAGTATGCCGGGGCTTTGACGATGAATCCGGCACCAGCAGCCTGCTCCGGGCCGCCGGATCACCCGACAGGAGCCGCCGTGACGAGCGCTGCCGTGCCCGCTGAGCCGATTGAGCCTGCCGAGCCCACTGTGCCCGAGCCCGTCGAGGCCGCCGAGCGCGTCGCGCCCACTGAGGCCACCGTGACGTCGCATCGCCGACGCCCGCGGCTCCGCCTCCGGATCACGCCGAAGCGGCTCCGCCTCCCGAACATGCCGAAGCGGCTCCGGATGCCGCGCCGGTTCGGCGACCTGCCCACCGGCGTCAAGATCCTGACCGCCGTGGGTACGGCGGCGCTGGTGGCCCTGACCGTCGGCCTGGTCGGCATGCACGCGCTGGCCGGGGTGAGCGAGTCGGCGCAGCGCATCGGCAGCCGCAACGTCGCGGCGGTGAAAGCCATCAGCGAGGTCCGTGCCGCGCTGGTCCAGGCGCAGGTCAACGTCGCGAACCAGGCGCTGGCTCCCTCCCCGGACACGAAGATGGCGTTCCGGGACGCCTTCCTGGCCGACGTCCGGGCGTTCAACGACGCCCTGATGGCGTACCAGGGGAACCATCCGGGCAGCAACACCGCGACCGTCAGCGAACTGCAGTCGAAGTGGCAGACCTACACCCGCCTGGTGGAATCGGACCTGATGTCGATCAGCGAGAGCCAGGACGTCGAGGCCTGGACGAAGGTCCGGGACACCCAGGTGGTGCCGCTCATGTCCGAGATCACCGCGAAGGTCGACAAGCTCGTCGCCGTGGAGACCGAAGACGCCACGCGGGCCGCCGCGTCGGCGCAGAGTGAGTACGAGTCCAGCCGTACGCTCTCGCTCGGCCTGCTGATCGGCGGCCTCGTCGCCGCCGTCCTCGCCGGGGTGTTCGTCTCCCGCAGCATCGTCCGCTCGCTGGCCCGGGTCGAAGAGGTCTGCAACGCCCTCGCCGACGGGGACCTGACGCACACCAGCGGTCTCACCGCCCTCGACGAGCCCGGCCGCATGGGACGGGCGCTGGACTTGGCCGTCGCCCGGCTGCGGGAGACGGTGTCGACCATCGACGGCCAGGCGGTCTCGCTGGCCGGGGCGTCCGAGGAGATGTCGGAGACCGCCCGGCAGATCGCCGAGTCCGCGGAGGAGACCTCACGTCAGGCGCAGGTCGTCTCGTCGTCGGCGGAGCAGGTGTCCTCCAGCGTGATGACCGTGTCCGGCGGAGGCGGGGAGATGGCCGCCTCGATCCAGGAGATCGCCGTGAACGCCGCGCAGGCGGCGCAGGTGGCGCAGGAGGCGGTCGAGGCGGCGACCACCACCTCGGCCACGATGAACCAGCTCGGCGTGTCGTCCTCCGAGATCGGCGACGTGGTCAAGGTGATCACCCAGATCGCCGGCCAGACCAACCTGCTCGCCCTCAACGCGACCATCGAGGCCGCCCGGGCGGGCGAGGCCGGCAAGGGCTTCGCGGTGGTGGCGGCCGAGGTGAAGGATCTGGCCCAGGAGACGGCCCGGGCCACCGAGGAGATCTCCCGCCGGGTCCAGGCGATCCAGGCCGACGCGAGCGGCGCGGTCACCGCGATCGAGACCATCACCGACGTCATCACCCGCATCAGCGACTTCCAGACCACCATCGCCTCGGCCGTGGAGGAGCAGACCGCGACGACCGCGGAGATGAACCGCAGCGTCGGCGAGGCGGCCTCCGGCACCGAGGACATCTCCCGCACCATCCACGGCGTCGCCGCGTCGGCCCGTACCACCAGCGAGGGCATCACGGAGACCCGTCAGGCCACCGCCGAACTCGCTCGCATGTCGGGCGAACTGACCAGCCTGGTCTCCCGCTTCCGCTACTGAGGCGAGCCGGCCGGCCGGGCGTCGGTCAGGGCGGCGAGGAGGGCCTTCAGCATGGCGGTACGGAAGGCCGTCATGGTGGGTTCGCGGCGGTCGAAGAGGGCGTCGGCGCCGTGATACATGCCCGGGACGACCAGGAGCTCGCAGGGAACGCCGGCCTCACGCAGCCGGTGGGCGTAGCCGACGTCCTCGCGGTGGAACAGGTCGAGGTCGCCGACGCCGATCCAGGCCGGGGCGAGGCCGGTGAGGTCGGTGCGACGGGCCGCGGCGATGTAGGGGCGGTCGTCGTCCTCGTGCGGCGGGTGGCCGAGGTACGCCGTCCAGCCGTAGCGGTTGGATGCGGGCGTCCAGGTGAACACCGGACGGTCCGGGCGCTCGCGCAGCACCGTACGGTCGTCCAACATCGGATAGACCAGCAACTGGAGGCGCACCGCCACGCCGGTGTCGCGGGCGCGTTGCGCCAGGGTCGCCGCCAGGCCGCCGCCGGCGCTGTCGCCGCCGACCGCGATCCGGGCCGGGTCGATGCCGAGGGCCGGCGCCTCGTCGTGCAGCCAGCGCAGCACGCGGTAGCAGTCGTCCAGGCCGGCCGGGAACGGGTGCTCCGGCGCCAGCCGGTAGTCGACGCTGACGACGGTCAGACCCAGTTCGGCGGCGACGCGGCTGCACCAGGCGTGGCCGATCGCCGGCGTGCCGAGGACCATTCCGCCGCCGTGGATCCACAGCAGGGCGCCGGGGGCCGCGGCGGATCCGGCGCGGCGGTAGACGACCACGCCGACGGGTGGGTGTCCGTGACCGGCGGGCACGGTGCGCCGCTCGACCCGGACGCCGGGCCGGATGCGGGCGCCGGGGAATCTCAGTCGGCGGCCGACGGCGAGAGTGGCCGCGTTGGTGACGTTCAGCGGCAGGTAGAGGGCCGGGTGCCGCAGCTCGGGTGGCACGCCGGCGACGGCGCGGCGGCGTACCGCGACGGCGGCGAGTGCCGCGACCGCGGCCAGCGTGCCGAGCACGCGACGGGTGATCATGGCCCGGTTCACCTCCTGTATAGGCTGGGACAGATGCGGTACGTGGCGATCGGGGACAGCTTCACCGAGGGGCTCGGCGACGAGCTGCCGGACGGTACGGTGCGCGGATGGGCGGACCGGGTCGCCGCCGGGCTGGCAGCCACCGGGGAGCCCGTCGAGTACGCCAACCTGGCCATCCGCGGGCGCCTGCTCGAGCCCATCGTCACGGAACAGCTCGACGCCGCGCTGGCGCTCACTCCGGCGCCGACGCTCATCACGCTCAACGGCGGCGGCAACGACATGATGCGCCCGGGCGGCGACATGAAGCGGCTCATCGATCTCACCGAGCGGGCCGTACGCCGCTGCGCCGACGCGGGCGTGCGACTGGTGCTGATCAGCGGCGCGGACCCGTCCGACCGGCTGCCGTTCGGCCGCGTCATGCGCCGCCGCGGGGACATGCTCACCGCGGAGCTCGGCGGGCTGGCGGCCCGTTACGGCCTCGACTTCGCGAACGTCTTCCAGGACACCGAGATCCGCCGCGCCGGCTACTGGTCACCCGACCGCCTCCATCTCAACGCCGCCGGGCATCAGCGCGCGGCCGGAATCATCCTCAGCGCGATGGGCCACCCCACCGCCGCCCACGTGGTCGACCCGGCGGGGACCGGGGGCCGGCGCCTGCTCGGCGAGGCCCGCTACTACCGCGAGCACGTGCTGCCGTGGATCCACCGGCGCCTGCGCGGGCGGTCGTCCGGAGATCACCGGAGCGCCAAGTTCCCGTCGTGGACGCCGGTCGGGCTCTCCTGAGCGGCCGCGATCCGGACCAGTTCCACGAGGCCGCCCGCGTACTCCTGTGACTCCGCGTGCGCCTCGTCGAACGGCGGCTGGAATCCCACGCCTTCCCACTGCTGCGTGGTCTCGTTCCAGCGGTCGTTGCCCACCTCGAAGTTCCAGGCGTCGATGCCGAGATCGTAGTAGAGATGATCGGCCGAGTTGCCCGCCGCGGAGTAGAGGACATCGGCGACCGGCCCGGTGTACGAGGGCCAGGTGACCGTGCCCCGCTCGGCGGCGATCGCGCCGACGATGCGGCGGGCGCTGTCGAGGAAGAACGCCGACTCGTCGATCGACGGGCGCGGCAGCGTCACCCGGCCGTCGGCCTTGTACGCGCCCGGCGGCCACATGAAGTACCCGCCGTAGCTGTGCACGTTCATCGCGAACTTGATGTTCGGATGTGCCCGGGCCAGCGCGATCACGTTGCCGCTCTCCGCCTCGGACAGCTCGGCGGTGCCCGTGTAGGTGCCGGACAGGCAGTTGGGGCTGCCCCCGACGTAGCCGTCGAAGTAGGAGCCGACCGCGTAGTTGCGGTTGACGTCGACGCCCCAGTTGTTGCGGAACCGCGGGTCCCGGTTGGTGCCGGTGCAGTGGTTCACCAGGTTCTTGCGCTGGAAACCGAAGTCGTGGAAGGAGTAGTTGGCGCCGTCCGGGTTGACGGTCGGGATCACGAAGATGTCGACCGCGTCGAGCAGCTCGCGGGTGGCCGGGTCGGTGGCGTAGTTGGCCAGCATCCGCTCCGCGAACTCCAGGGTGACCAGCGGCGTCGCCCACTCGCGGGCGTGCTCCTGGGAGTAGGCGAGCACCCCCGTCCGGGACCCGTCGCGCACCGTGGCCAGGCGCAGGGCCTGCACCGTCCACGGCCGGCGGGGCACCTCGGCGCCCTGGAGGCCGTCGTCGAGGCGTACCGGCCCGGCGACCGGCATCGGCAGACCCGCCGAGCCTTCCTCGACGAAGGCCCGGAACAGGTCGGGGAAGCGGGCGGTGACGAGAGCGGCCACGTCGTCGGTCGTGCTGGTCACCTTGCCGCCGGCGTCGGTGGCGAGCCGGACGGTCAGGACCCGGTCCCGGTACGTGGCCGACAGCGGCCGGTCGGGCCCGCCCGGATCGACGGTACGCGCCTGGACGCCGTTCATCCCCTCGTCCCCGAAGCGCACGGACTCCACCACGACGGCGGCGACGGCCGGGTCGCCGAGGTACGCCGTGGCCGTACGCCGGTATCCCTGGGTCCGGTGCGGCAGGTCGATGACGTCGACCAGCCGCGGATACTGCCGGGCCAGGCGCTGGATACGGGCCTTGATGTCGACGGGCGTCAGGTAGGCGTCGATGAAGTCCCTCTGGTAGCCGGCGGGCTGCGCGGGCGGCTCGGCGCCGGGCCACCGCGCCGGGGTGACCGCCCGCGTCTGGCCGCCGAGGCTCGACCGGGCGCTCACCTGCACCGGCTGAGCGGGCAGCGGCTGCGGCAGCGCGTAGTGGTACTGGTACTCGCCCGCGTCGGAGAACCGGACCAGCGGGTAGGACCCGGTGGCGCCGTCGGCGGTGCGCCAGGTCACGGTGATCTCCACGTCCGGGTCGTCGGTCGCGGTGGTGGCGACCTGCGTCTGCACGAAGGTCCGCCCGGCGGTGGTCCACCAGTACGCCTGGAGGAAGTGCAGCGTGTCGGCGGCCCGGCTCGGTGCCTCGCGGCGGTCGGCGACGGACGAGCGCTGGGCGGCGACGGACTCGCGCTGGATCAGTCGCACGGCGACGGCGCCGTCGCGGGTCAGCGCGGCGAGCCCGGCGCCGTCCACCACGATGTCGGCCTGCACCGCGCCCGCGACGGTCCGGGGCCGGGCGGCGATGTCGGCACCCGCGCCGACCAGGCGGTCCAGCGCCGCCTCGTCCGGCAGCCGGAAGCGCACGAGTGCCCGCTCCTGCGCCGCAAGCTGGACCGGCACGGCTGCCGGGACCGGCTCCGCGACCGGGGCGGGCGCCGCCTGCGCCGCGGGCGGCAGGAGGATGGCGGTCGCGGCGAGCACGGCGGCGAATGCCGCCCAGCATTGTCGGGGTGACATGCCACCACCCCATCCCACCCATCGATGATTGTCAACGCGGTCGGCAGGGGCCGGTGTCGACCGGCTGGGCCCGGACGGCGCCGAGCTCCGCGACGTGCGAGATCTCGGCCGCGGTGAGGGCGAAGCCGGTGCCGGGATCCTCGTCGGCCACGGCGAAGACGACGCCGAGGACCTGACCGCCGGGAGCGACGAGCGGCCCGCCGGAGTTGCCGCCGCGGACGACTGTCCGGACGGCGTACATCTCCCGGTCCACCGCGCCGGCACCGTAGATGTCCGGCCCCTCGACGCGGCCGACGCTGCGGATCCGGGCCGGCTGGGCGTCGTACGGGCCGTCGAGCGGGAAGCCCAGCACGACGGCGTCGGCGCCGGACCGTACCGGCTTGTCGGCGAACCGCAGGATCGGCGAGGTCAGGCCGGGGACGTGCAGCACGGCGACGTCGCGGTCCGGGTCGAAGGCCACCACCGTGGCGTCGAGCTCCGCCCGCCCGTTACGGACGCGGACCTCCCGGGCACCGGAGACGACGTGGGCATTGGTCATGACGCGCTCGCGGGCGTACACGAATCCCGATCCGACCGTGCCGCGGGCGCAGTGCGGTCCCCCGCCGGGAGTGGCGCGGACCTTGACCACCGAACTCCGGGCGGCGGCGACGATCGAGGCGCCCGCGAGTCCCGGGTCGGGGACGTCCACCTGCTCCGCCGAGATGCGGCTGAGCCCGTGGAACACCGCGGGAAGACCGTCGGCGTCCAGCGCCCGGGCGAGATCGGCGGAGAGGGCCCGGGCCGGGCCGGGCAGCAGCTCGCCCACGCCCGCGAGCAGGGCACTCCCCCGCAGCTCGCGGTCGAGCCACGCCGGCGAGGACGCCCGCAGGGGCACGACCACCAGCGCGGCCAGGACCAGCATGGCGAGGGCCGAGATGACCGCCCCACCCGCCTCGTCCAGGCGGCGCAGCGGGTGGCCGCGGACGGCGTCGCGCAGGCGCAGGCCGCACCGGGCGGCGAGGAACTGGCCCAGCACGGCCGGCACGAGAATGGTCACCAGCGACACCACGACCCGCGGGACGCCCGTGAACGGGCCGGCGACCAGCGGCCCGGCCTGCACGCCGAGCAGTGCGCCGGCGGAGAAGCCGGCCAGGGACAGCGCGCCGAACAGCAGGCCCTGCCGGTATCCCGCCACGGCGGAGACCAGGACCAACACGATCAGGATCGAATCGACGGCGCGCATTGCGCGCAGCGTACAAAGGTCAAGCTAGAAGGCTCAGGCACCGCCGTTGATGGCACCGGTGCGCAGGGCACCCTCGGTGACCTTCCACTTGGTCAGCAACGCGTCGTAGGTGCCGTCCTTGATCAGTGCGTACAGGGCCGTCTGGATCGCCATGGTCAGCTCCTTGCGGTCCTTGGCGACGCCGATGCCGTACGGGATGGCCTCGATCTGCGGCCCGGAGAGCTCGAGGCTGCCGTCCTTCTGGACGTCCAGGGCGGCGATCGGGAAGTCGTTGAGGGCGGCGTCGGCGTCCTTCTTCGCCACCGTGGCCGACGGCGTGTCCGAGCGCACGAGAACGGCCTTCTTCCCCTTGCACTTGTCGGACGCCGCCTGCGCCATTTCGACGTACACGGTGTCGGGTTGCACGGCGACGCGCCGCCCGCACAGGCCGGGCATGCCGCCGATGTCACCGACGCCCTTGGCCACCACGATGGAGGTGCCGGCGTTGAGGTAGTTGACGAAGTCGGCCTTCTTCTGGCGCTCGGCGCGGTCGAACATCGAGGAGATCGAGACGTCGATCTTGTGGCCCTCCACCGCGTCCAGCAGCTCTCCGAATCCCATGGCCTGCCACTTGACGGTCAGTCCGAGCTTCGCCGCGATCGCCTCGATGAGCTGCACGTCCAGACCGGTGAAGGTCTCGCCGTCCTTGAAGGTCATCGGCTCGAAGGTCGGGTCGGTGCCGCCGATCAGCACGCCCGACTCCTTGACGGAGGCGGGCAACGCGGCCTTGGCCTCGGCGAGGCGGTCCACGGCCTTACCGGTCTCCGGCCCGCCGCCGCAGCCCGCCACGCTCGCGCCGAGGACCAGCCCGGCGAGAAGCAGAGAAACGATGCGTCGCCCCATGACGGCCTCTTCGGCCGGTCCTGCACCGAACTGAGCCGAAGCGGCCACCGGATGCGGGGGTTGGCCATACCGTGGATTCGAGGAGGTAAACCGTGACGTTCACCATCCGGCGCCAGATCGCGGCGCTCGCAGTGGTCGGCTTCCTGCTCGTCATCACGGCCGGCGTCATCGGCTTCACCGGCACCAGCGCGCTCGCCAACCAGCAGCAGACGGTCCGCGACGCCGCCTCCGCGCTGCAGGCCGTGCAGTCGGCCGACCTGGCGCGGGCGCTGTTCCGGGGCAACGTGCTCGCCGCGCTGGTCACCAACGACGCGACCGAGCGTCAGGAGGTCCTCGACAAGCTGGGCCAGAACGTGAGCCAGGCCCGCACCGGCCTCGACGACGTCATCAAGTTCGTGCCCGAGCTGCGCCCGCAGGCGGACGCGGTGCTGCCGGTCCTCGACGAGCTGATCGCGTCCGGTCAGCGGATCGTGACCCTGGCCAGCCGGGTCGCCTCCGACCCTACCCGGACGGCGGCTCTCGCCGCCCGGCCCGCGATGGACACGGTCGACACCAAGGTGGCCGAGACCATCGACGTGCTCCAGGCGGCGATCACCGAGCGCGTCACGAAGTCCGGCAAGGATGCCGACTCGCTGGCCATGCGCGCGGAGGCGGCGACGCTGGTCACCGGCCTGCTCGCGGCCCTGGTGCTGGGCGGCGCGGCGCTGCTGCTCGCCCGCCGGATCGCCCGCCGGGTGGACTACTGCCTGGCCAGCGCGCAGTCCATCGCGGACTACGACCTCACCAACGACGCCACGCTGGGCGGCAGCGACGAGCTCGCCCAGCTCAGCCGCAGTCTGCAGGCGATCGTCGCGTCGCTGCGGACCGCCCTGACCGACATCGGCGACAACGCGACCTCCGTCGCGGCCGCCTCGGAGGAGCTGACCGCGACCAGCCGGCACCTCTCCGAGGGGGCGGGCACGGCGTCGTCGGAGGCCGCCGAGGCGAGGCGCGACATCGACCAGGTCACCACGAGCGTCGGGCAGACCACCCAGGCGGCGCGCGGCCTGGACACCTCCATCCAGGACATCACCTCCGCGGTCGGCGAGGCCGACGCGGTGGCCCGCGAGGCGGTGGACCTGGCCGTCAACACCAACCGCATGATCGAGCGGCTGCGCAGCTCCAGCGACGAGGTCTCGGCCGTCGTCAACATCATCACGGCGATCGCCGAGCAGACCAACCTGCTGGCGCTCAACGCCACCATCGAGGCGGCCCGCGCCGGTGAGCAGGGCAAGGGCTTCGCGGTCGTGGCGGGCGAGGTCAAGGACCTCTCCCGGGAGACGGCCTCGGCGACCGGCGACATCTCCGCCAAGGTGACGGCGATGCAGGCGGACACCGCCGGTGCGTTCGAGGCGATCAGCCGGATCAGCCAGGTCATCGACCGCATCGACGAGCTGCAGCGTTCCATCTCCGCGGCGGTCGACGCGCAGATCAGCGCGACCGGCCTGATCGTCGCGAACGTCGACGTCGCCGAGCGGTCCGCCGCGGCCGTGGCGGGCTCCATCGGCCGGGTCTCGGGCACGACGTCGCTGACCCACGAGGCGGCGAACCAGACCGAGTCCGCCGCGATCGAGCTCGCGCACCTGTCCCACCAGCTCCGGCTGGTCTCGGACCGCTTCCGCCGCTGACGCCGGACGACGTCAGCCGAGCCGCGCCACCTGCACCGTCCGGCTGCGTCCGGCCTTGCCGGCGTACATGGCGGCATCGGCCCGGCCGACCAGCGCCTCGCGGTCGACGGCATCGCCCGTCCGCGCCTGGGCCACGCCGGTGGTCACACCCACGGACACCTCGGCTCCCGGTACGGGGATCGGCGCGCGTACGGCGTCGGCGATCCGCGTGGCGAGAGCGGGCGCCTCCAGACCCGCGCTGCCCCGGCACAGGATGAGGAATTCGTCGCCACCGAGCCGCCCCACCAGGTCGCCGGAGCGGACGACGGCGGTCAGTCGGGCCGCGACGGCCCGGAGCACGGCGTCGCCGGCCGGATGCCCGTACCGGTCGTTGACGGGCTTGAACCCGTCCAGGTCGCAGAGCATGATCGTCACCTCGTCCAGCGCACCCCGGTCGAGATCGGCGAGGGCCCGGTCGATCTCGGCGGTGATGTGCCGGCGGTTGTGCAGCCCGGTCAGCTCGTCGTGCGTGGCGTGGTAGGCCAGGGTCCGCTCGGCCCGGTCCCGCTGGGCGGAGAGCAGCCGGATCCGCAGCAGCACCAGAGGTACCACCAGCAGCGTCCCGACCGGCAGCAGCAGGCTCGAGGAACCCTCGTCCCGGATCACCTGCACCGCCGCGATGACCGGGTTGGCGCTCAGCGCGAGGGCGAGCCACCACAGCCGCTGCTTGCGGACCGTCCGGTCCACGGCGGGCGGCGGCACGGTCAGCGAGGCCGCCCCGGGGTGCAGCGGCGCCGCGGCGATGGCCAGGAACGCCGCCACCATGAGCTCGGCGCTCCAGAAGGAAGTACCGCCCGGCGCCAGTGTCGAGGTGATCGTGCCCGCGAGGGTGAGAACGCCGGTGGCCACCAGGTACGCGAGGGTGCCGCGCCCCGCCGCCGCCATCATGCCGATCCGGAGCAGGCAGCCCACCACGGCGCAGAGCACGAGCAGGTCGGCCAGCATCAGCAACTGCCCCTCCGGCGACGCACCGGGCGGAAGGTGCGGCCGGAGCACCCACTCCCACAGCGGGCCGCCGGCGCAGAGCCCGAAGAGCGCGGCGTCGATCATGCCGCCCGGGTCGGCGCTGGCCCGGCGGCGCAGCGCCGCGGCGGTGCCGGCCAGGAACAGGGTGTGGGCGGTCGACAGGGTGAGGTCGGTCAGCGAGCCCTCGGCCCGGCCGAGATGCAGCTCGACGATCCAGGTGGGCCAGATCAACTGGATGACGAAGAGCAGCGTGAGCCCGGCGACCGCGATGAGCCACGGGCGGCGGTCCGGCAGGTTGCCGTTCGCGAGCGCGGCCACGAAGGTGACGATCGGCAGGACCGTGACCAGCGTGTAGACCGTCGGGCGCCCGGCCGGTCCGGCCAGCGCGTACGCCGTACCGGCGACGGCCAGCACCGCGAGGAATCCGGCGTGTACGAGCCAGGCCGGTGCCGTGGCGCGAGGCCGGGGCATCGGGAGCTCCTTTCGTCGCCGATCGCTTCCTTGATCGGCCGCCACCGGCCCGACCTGAGTGCGGGTCCAGCGAGAGGGAAGAGAATGCCAATCTAGTCCCACGGGTTCCCCTGACCCCCCTCGTCACTGCATGCTGATCGAGGGGGCACTATGAGTGACTACGACCTGCCACCGCACGTCAGGGCCGAGATCGCCAGCGCGAGCCGGGACGCCCGCCTCCTGGGCGTCGGCGAGCTGGCCCAACTCGCCATGAGCGCCGACCTCGCCGTGGCGGCCGCCGCACGGCTCGCCCTGCGGCATCTCACCGATGACGACAGCCGCAGCGTCGCCGCGGCGGCGGCCGCGGCCCTGGGACGTACGGCGGTGCGCATCACCCCGGACCGCGTCGACTTCGGCCAGGTCTCGCCGGAAACCCCGCTGCTCGTCTCGGAAGTCCTGGTGGACGGCCCGCCCCTGGCTGTCGCCGCGGCCACGGTGACCGCCGCCGGTCCCGGTCTGCACGCCACGCTCGCCGGCCACCGGCTGCGGATCGAGTGGCGGCCGGCCTCGGACTGGCTCGACGGATCCGTCACCGTCCGCGGCCCGGCCGGCTGGGCCGACGTCCGCGTGACCGGTCAGGTCGACGCGACCGGCCCGGCGCCGGTCGCAGCGACCGCGCCGACGCTGGAGGAGCGGCTCGCGGCGGAGGCGGGCGTCGGCGCCCTGCCCGCCACGCGGGTGACCGTGCTTCCCCCGCCCGCACGCCGCCGCGCCGGCGGCACCCTGCTGATCGCCGGGCTCACCGCCCTGGTGCTGCTCGGCGGCGCGGGCGTCGCCGTGGCGCTGACCACCGGCCTGCCCGGCGACCGGGCGCCGGTGGCCGCGCCCCTGCCCGCGGCCACCCCCGGACCGCTGACCACGGCGGCGTCCGATCCGGCGACCGCCGCGCCCGCCCCGGCGGCCGTGGCAAGACAGCCGCTCGCGCTGCGCGCGGCGAGCGTCGCCAAACCCACCGCCGTCGGCACGATCCGGGTGGGTGCGGAGCCCGAAGGCGTCGCCGTCTCCCCCGACGGCCGGACGGTGTACGTCGCGAACCAGAACTCCCGCATCCTCTCCGTGGTGGACGCGGCCACCCGGCGGGCCACCTCCGTGCGCCTGCGCAACACCCCCCGCTTCGTCACCACCTCCCGCGACGGCGGCCTGGTCTTCGTCTCGATGTACGAGAAGGACATGTCCGGCAGCGGCGTGGCCGTGGTCGACGCCGCGAGCCGCCGGGTGGTCCGCTACCTGGCCACCGGCGTCCAGCCGTTCACGCTGGCCGTCGGCCCGGACGACCGCCTGTGGGTGCCGATCCACAGCAGCGGCCGGGTGGAGATGTACGCCACCGGCGGCACCCAGCGCGCGGACGGGCGCATGGCCGTGCCGCCCAACCCGCACGCCGTCGCCTTCTCCCCGGTTCTGCGGCGCGCCTTCACCGCCAACCACGAGTCGAACGCGGTCGCGGTCATCGACATGCCCACGTCCCGGGTGCTGCGCTCCGTACCGGTGAGCCGGGCCCCGCACAGCGTCGCCGTGTCGCCGGACGGCGCGAGGGTCCTGGTCGCCGGCTACGAGGCCGGCACCGCCGACCTGATCGACGCGCGGACCCTACGGCGCACCGGGCCGCTGAGGGTCGGCGACAAGCCCCAGGCCGTCGCGTTCGCCGGCGACGGCGGGCACGCGTACGTGGTCAACGAGGGCGACAACTCGGTGACCGTGCTGGACGCCTCGACCGGCGCCGCGACGGCGACCGTCGGGGTGGGACGCAGCCCCCGCGCCATCGCGGTCGCGCCGGACGGCCGCCTCGCGTACGTGTCGAACGGCGACGACGACACCATCACGATCCTGCGGATCGGCGAATGACCACCGCGGGCTGGGTCGCACTCGGCATCACCGTGCTCGGGGCGCTGAGCTACGGCACCGCGTCGATCCTGCAGGCCGTCGCCGCCCGGCGCAGCGCCGGCACCGTGCGCACCCTCGGCCACCCGCTGTACCTGCTCGGCATCGGCTGCGACGTCCTGGCCTGGGTCGGCTCGATGGTCGCCCTGCGGGAGCTGGCCGTGTACCTGGTCGAGTCGATTCTCGCCGGCTCGTTGGCGGTCACCGTCATCGCCGCCCGGATCGTCCTCAAGTCCCGGCTGCGCCGGCGCGACGTCGCCGCCGTCGTGCTCTGCATCGCCGCGCTGGCCGTGCTGGCCCTGTCGGCCGGCCCCCAGCACGAGGTGGCGCCGGGCGACGTACGCGCCTGGTTGTGCATGGCGGCGGTCGTGCTCGCCCTGGCCGGCTGGGGCGCGGCCCGGTACTGCCCGCCCGGCGTGGTCGCCGCGCTCGGCGGGCTCTGCCTCGGCGGCGCCGCCCTGACCGGCCGTTCCCTGCCGGCGGCGACGGACCTGCTCACCGAGCCGCTCATGCCGGCGCTGCTCGCCTTCGCGGTCACCGGCATGATGCTCTACGCCCACGCTTTGCAGAAGGGTCAGGTCGGGCCGGTGACGGCGGTGCACTGGACCGCAGAGGTCGTCGCGCCGTCCGCGGTCGCCCTGGTGCTGCTCGGCGACACCGTCCGGTCCGGATGGCACCTGCCGGCCGCGGTCGCCGGACTGGTCACCATCGGTGCGGCGGTGCTGCTGGCCACCGCACCCGCGACCAACGCGATGGCTCTGCCGCCGCCGACCACGACCCCGCAACCGGCGCGCGTCCCCGAGGCGCAACGGATCATCTGGTGGGGTCCGCCACCCATCTGGATACCCCCGAGCCGCGCCCTCGCCGCCCTGACCGCGCCGCCGGTACGCGAGCTCGCCACCCGGACCGCGCCGCCGGTACGCGAGCTCGCCGGAAGCCGGGCGGATCCGGCCCGGCCGGCGTGGGCCCCGCCGGTGCTGCATGCGGGTCCGTGGCACGACCTCTGACCGGCTTACCCGGCCCGGTTTCCCTGACGGGCCAGAGTGGATGCCGCGCTCGGGTCCTCGTCGCGCGGCGGCGCGGGGTGGCGAAGCTGGTCGAGGCGGACCAGCGCGATGCCCGCGATGATGAAGGTCCCGCCGACGCCCTGCGCCACGCTCGGCAGCTCACCGAGCACCAGCCAGGCGATCACGACCGCGAACAACACCTCGGTGAGCCCGGCGAACGACGCCAGTGCGGCCCCGAGCACGCGAGCGGCGGCGATGCCGGCGACGTACGCGACGACCGCGGCCACCAGCACCAGACCCGCGACCGGCACGATCCAGCTCATGACATGCCCGCCGAGCACGACCGTGCCGAAGGTGGCCCGCATCGGCATCGCCCCGACCGCGCCCAGAACGAGCAGGATGATCGCTCCGCTGGCCATCCCCCCGCAGGCCAGGGCGATCGACGGCAGCCGCGGATCCACCCGCGCGGACAGCACGAAGTAGGCGGCCAGCCCGACCGCCGCCACCATCCCCCACAGCACCCCGACCGGATCGACCTCGGCACCCCCGCCGGCGAGATCGAGCACCAGCGCCAGCCCGGCAACCGCCGCCGCGGCGCCGGCGACGGTCAGCCCGCGGGGCCGCTCACCGTGGCGGGCCCACATCCAGAGCACGACCAGCACGATCCCGGAATACTCCAGCAGCAGGGCCACCCCGACCGGCAGATACCGTACGGCGTTGAAGAAGCCGACCTGCGCCCCGCCGACGGCCAGCAGGCCGAACAGCCCGATGTCACCCAGCGACCGGCCCGCCACCTGCCACCGTCCCCGCAGTGCGAACAGCGCGGGCACGAGCAGAATCACCGCGGCGGCACCGACCCGCGCGGCCACCGCCGCATCGGCCGACCACCCGGCATCGATCAGCGAGCGCGCAAACGTCCCGGAGGTGCCGAACGTGGCCGCGGACAGCAGCGCCAGCCCGAAACCCACCCCGGCCGACCGTCGCATGGGGCACCCCTTCCGGACCGAGCGCTGACAGGTCAGCCACACAGTATCCGGGCCTAGATCGACAACCGTCAGGGGCCCTGACCGGGACGGGGAGCTGGAAGCGCGGCCGGTGAGCCCGGCGGCCCGCGGTGGGCGGGCCGCCGGGACCGGGCCGGGTCAGTGGATCGGGACGTCCAGGTAGGAGCCGCCCGTGATGGTGATCGACTTGTGGGGCGCGTTCTCGTCGTAGTAGAGCGAGTCGACCGTGTCGATCACCAGGGTCAGGGAGTGACCCTCCGGCAGGTCGTACGCGGTCGCCGTGAGGGGAAGGTCGACCGTGCGGGCGCCGCCCTTGGTGTCGAGCCAGGTGGTCGGGGCGTGGCTGATCAGCCAGGCGTTGCCGAAGATGTCGAGGTCGTACAGGTACGCCACGAGGGTGCCCTTGGGCTCGGTGCCGGTGAGTTCGAGGTGCAGCTTCGGGATGCCCCGGATGCGCTGGGTCCTGGACGGCCGTTCGGAGGCCCAGACCCCGGCACGGGACCGGTCCACCGTCGGTAGCCAGACCCACGGCTGCCATCCGGTGAAGGCGGCGAGACCGTTGGTGATCAGCGCGATGCCACCGTTGGCGAAGGTGTCCTTGTCGGTCGGCAGGGTCTTGCTCCAGCCGGTCGAGGGGGCACCGCCCAGCAGGCCCGTGCCGTCCCACGTACGGATGGAGCCGAGTCCGTAGCGGCGGTTGTCGCCGGAGAGGGCGGACCAGTCGGCGTACTTCTCGGTGGCCGCGTTGAGCGGCTTGATCTCCACCGGCGGCTCGGATTCGACGCCGGTGGCGACGCCGCGCAGGTAGTGGTCGAACCAGCGGTACAGGCTGTTCCACACCGCGTTGTCCAGGCCGGCGAGGCCGGTCAGCTCGGCGATCGCATGGTCGCCCGGGCGCAGCTCGAGGCGCTTCGGACCTTCGAGAGCCCCGTAGAAGTCGACGAGCTGGTTCGGCGGGAAGAAGGTGTCGCCCCAGCCGTTGGCGATCAGCACGGCGGGCTTGTTGGCGTTGAGGCCGTCGAGGTACGTCTTCGCGGACCGGGACCTGCCCCAGGCGGCGACCTCGGCCGCGTTGCGGTTGGCGAAGAAGTCGTCGAGGGCCTTGTCGAGCTCCGGACTCGGATCGCCCAGCGTGTCGGCGGCGATCTTCAGGAATCCGGCGGACTGCCGGTGCCTGGTCTCCTCGGCGTAGAGCGACCACACGATGTCGGTCCAGCCGCTCATCATCACGACGGCACGGATGCGCTTGTCGTGGGCCGCGCCGATCAAGCTGATCCCTCCGCCGTAGGAGATGCCGGCGGTGCCGATGCGGTTCGGGTCGGCCGGGGTGTTGGCGAGGGTCCAGTCGATCACCCGCGACAGGTCGGCCATGTCCTTCGGGCCGGCCGTGTCGATCTGACCGCCGGAGAACCACCATCCGCGCGGGGTGTACGACACCACGACGTACCCGCGCCCGGCGAGGGTCTGGGCCTGGGCGGCGTACTCGAGGTCGTTGAGGCCCCAGCTCGACGGCAGGACCAGGGCGGGGTACCGGCCGGCGACCGCCGGCGCGACGACGTTGGCCTTGAGCACCGCGTCGCCGCTGGTGATGTCGACGAACTTGATGCCGGTGGTGGACCGCGCCGCCGCGGCGGCGGGGGCCGCCACAGGGGTGTACGTGGTCGCGGCGGCGGCCGGGGCGGGTGGGCCGGCCAGGACGGTGGCGGTCATCAGCGAGAGCACGAGAGCGGGCACGACAGGGCGACGGGGCGCCATGGGCACTCCTGAGGGTGTCGGGTGTCGATGGACCTGCCGACGGCCATCGCCCCCGGTCGGGGGCGGCGGCGAGCTGCAGCGCGTCAGTGGCGGCAGCGTAGGAGCCGGTACCGAGAAATTGAAGCCGGTGACATTCTCGTTACTTCTCGGTAACATGTACGCCGACTCGAGGGGGCGGTTCAGTGGTGCTCTACGGTGCCCGGACGTCGCTCCGGCGGGATGCCCGGCGTAATCGCATGGCCATCGTCGAGGCCGCGATCGAAGTGTTACGGGGTCGCGGATCCGCCGCCCTCATGCCGGAGATCGCCCGCCGGGCGGGCGTCGCCCTGGCCACCCTCTACCGCCACTTCCCCGACCGGCACGCGCTGACCGCCGCCGTCATCGGCCACCAGCTCCATCAGCTCGAGGAGGCCGCCGCGGCGAGCACCGACCGTCCCGCCACGTTCCGGCCGCTGTTGCGCACGGTTCTGCACTGGCTGATCGAGATGCGCGCCCTGATCGCCCTCGCCGAGGGGCTCGATGCCGGCACCGTCCGGCGTTACCAGCAGCGGATGATCAAGGCCTTCACCAAGCCTCTGCGGCTCGCCCAGGACCATGGGTACGTACGCCGGGATCTCGTGCCCGGCGATCTGCTCCTGCTCTTCGCGATGGTGCAGAGCGTGGCCACCACCGGCGACGACACGGCGGCAGCCCGCGCGGCCGCGGACCGCTCGATCGACCTGATGCTCGACGGTGTCTTCCGCGAGACCCATCCCCCGCACGAGGACACCCTCCCGGCCGCGCCGTAGCGGCGACCGGGCGGCGGTCAGCCCAGGGCGTGGTCCGGCGGCAGCTTCGGCTCGCTGTCGAGCTCCTCCATCTGGTGCATCAGGTGGTTCTGCAGCGCGACCTGGTAGCTCTGCGCGAGGTGGGCCAGCCGGTCGATCTCGTCGAGCAGCGCCTCCCGCTTGACGCCCAGGCTGTTCATCGCGTCGGAATGATTGCGGCGGGCGTCGCCCTCGATCGTGCCGGCCCGCAACTGGGCCTCCCCGGTGAGCTGGGCGGCCTGGTCGCGGGCGGCGGCGAGCAGCGCCTCGGCCTCCTGCCGCGCGTCGATCAGGTGATCGTCGGCGGTGCGCTGGGCCATCATCAGGACCCGGGCGTGGCGCTCGTCGTCGCCGGCGGACGCGGGCACGGCCGGCGCCGCGGTGCGGGCCTGCTCCAACTGCGTCTGCAGGCTGCGGGCGTTCTGCTCCGCCCGGGCGCGTGCCTCCTGCATCCGCTCCAGCTTCGCCGCGACGTCGGCGAACTCGGAGGGCAGCACCATCGTCGTGGCGGCAGCGCCGGATGCGCCGCCGCGCTGGACCTGGTCCTGCAGCGCCCCGTTCTCCTCCAGCAGCCGGATGAGCTCCTGCTCCACCTCGTCGAGGAAGGCGTCGACCTCTTCCTCGTCGTACCCCCGCTTTCCGATGGGTGGTTTCTTGAAGGCCATGTTGTGGACGTCGGCCGGAGTCAGCGGCATCGCGCTCCCTTGGATTCGGCGACCGTACGGGGATCGATCCTATGCCGCCGCGCAAAGCCGCTCGCGGCGGACCGCGCACCGGCGGGCCGAGAGCCCGCCTGGGCTGCGAGGACTGAGGGCCCGCGCGGGCCGGGGAGGGCCGGAACCCGCGCGGGCCGGGCGCGCCCCGCCGGGTGGGGCGCGCCGCCCGCCGGACGCAGCGGCGGGAGACAGATCTCAGACCGAGGCGAGCGCCTCGGTCGGGGTGAGCCGGGAGGCACGGACGGACGGGTACACGCCGGCCACGACGCCGACCAGGACGGCACCGCCGACTCCGGCGAGCACCGCGGGCACCGGCACCACGACCGGCCAGCCGTGGTACGCCGCGTACGCCACCGTCGCGAGGACGCCGAGGACCGTGCCGGCGATGCCGCCGAGGGCCGCGAGCGCCACGGCCTCGGTGAGGAACTGGACCCGGATCTGGCCCCGGTTGGCGCCCAGCGCCCGGCGAAGGCCGATCTCGCTGCGCCGCTCCAGCACCGAGATGACCATGGTGTTGGCGACTCCGATGCCACCGACCAGCAGCGCCACCGCCGCCAGCCCGAGCAGCAGGGAGGAGAAGGTGTTCTCGGTGGCCCGCTTCGCCGCGAGCGCGTCCGACGGCCGGGTGACCATCACCTGCCCGGGCCGCTCGGGGTAGATCGTCGCGGGCAGGACGGCACGGACCGCCTCGAGCTGCGCCTCCTGCGCCCGCAGATAGATCACGGTCGGGTGGCCGTCGAAGCTCAGTCGGCTGCGGGCCGCGTCCCAGCCGACCAGCACCGACCGGTCGATGTCCGGCGACAGCGGTGTGGCGGCGAGGATGCCGACCACCGTGAACCACTCGTCGCGGATCATGACCTGCGGTGGCCGCGCGCCGGCGGGCAGGTCCGCGAAGCCCAGCCGGGCCGCCGCCTCGGACCCGAGGACGACCCCGGGGAAGGTGGCGGTGACCGTGGTGAGCCAGTTCCCGTACCGGACCCGGGCGTTGATCGCCGGCAGCAGGTCGAGGCGGCTCGCCAGCACGGTCAGCCCCGAGCCCTCCTTGGGATCGACCCGGTCGGAGCGGCGGACCACGGTGTGGGTGTTGGCCACCGCGCTGGCGACCGTCACCGGGGCGATGCGCCGGACCATGCCGACCGACTCCTCGGGCAGCAGCACCGGCGGATCCTGGTCCGGCATCGGCATGGCCTGCAACACGTCGGCGCCCAGGGCGGACAGCTCGCGCGACAGCGCGGCCTGGCTGGAGGCCGGGATGCCGGTGACCACGATCATCGTGGCGATGCCGATGGAGATGCCCAGGGCGGACAGCGCAGCCCGCAGCTTGCGGGTCCGCAGCCCGATCAGTCCGAGCCCGAGCAGGTCGAGCGGGGAGAGCCGCACCGGGCGGGTCGCCTCGCGGAGCCGGCTCACCGTGGGACCACCGATGTCGTGGCGCGGGCGCTGTCGGCGACCAGCCGCCCGTCGCGGATCTCGACCCGGCGGGGCAGCGACGCGGCGATGTCCCGGTCATGGGTGATCAGCGCGATGGTGGTCCCGTCGGCGTGCAGCCGGTGCAGCAGGGCGAGGACGGCCTGCCCGGTGGCGGTGTCCAGGGCGCCGGTCGGCTCGTCGGCCAGCACCAGCGCCGGCCGGTTGACCAGCGCGCGGGCGATCGCGACCCGCTGGCGTTCGCCGCCGGAGAGCTGGCGCGGTTGGTGTCCCATCCGATGGGCGAGGCCGACCCGGGCCAGCGCCTCCTTCGCCAGGCCGTGGCGCTGCCGCCGGGGTACGCCGGCGTACAGCAGGCCGGTGGCCACGTTCTCCGCGGCGGTCAGGCCGTCGGTGAGATGGAAGTGCTGGAACACGAAGCCGAGCAGGCGGCCGCGCAGCGCGGAGAGGCGGCGGTCGGGCAGCCGGGCCGTGTCGTGCCCGTCGATGTGGACCGAGCCGGTGGTCGGCCGGTCGAGCGTACCCATCATGTGCAGCAGCGTGGACTTTCCCGAACCGGAAGGCCCGACGATGGCGATCAGTTCCCCGGCCACGATGTCCAGGCAGACGCCGGCCAGGGCGGTGACGCCACCGGCGTACGTCCGTCTGACGTCGCGCAGGGAGAGGACGGTCTCCGCGCTCACGAGGTCGTCACGACCTCGATGCCCGCATCCAGGCCGGCGCCGCTGATCTCGACCATGCCCTTGGCGAACATGCCGGTCTCGACCCTGACCAGGCCGCCGCCGCGCACCTGGACGGCGTACCCGCCCTCGCTGAGCGCGAGCAGCGCGCCGATCGGTGCGACCAGGACGTTCTCGTGCGTCTCCGCGGCGAAGAGCACCTCGACGTCGGCGGAGTCGAGGCCGGCGACCGTCCTGGGGTCGTCGACGGTGACGGTCACGGTGACCTTCGGGCTCTGCTCGGTGTTGCCGCCCTCCTCCGGCTTCGCGGCGGCGGTTCCCACGGCGGTGACCTTGCCGGGCACGGTCTTGTCGTCCGGCAGGGAGACGGTCACCTTGGCGCCGCGTCGGATCGAGCCGGCCTGCGCGACCTCGAGGGGCACGGTGATCACCTTGTCGGTCGCGGTGACCGCGAGCAGAGGGCCGTTCGCCGGCGCGCCGGGCTGCACGGCGACGGAGTCGACGCGGACGGCGCCGCCGAGCACCAGGACGTCGCCGACGGCGACGCTGCCGGTCGCCGGCATCCCGGCGTCGGCCTGCCAGCGCTTGACCGCGGCGATCAGCGGGGAAGTGAGGACTCCCTCGCCCTTGCGGACGGTCACCCACTCCGTGACGGTCTTGCCCTTCTCTTTCGTGGAGGCAGGCGGCGCGGAGCGGCTCTGGGCCACCCGCTCCCCCGGCGAGGGCTGGTAGCCGATCGAGTAGCCGAGCGCCTCGAGGTTGTCCGCCAGGATCCGGACGTCCCGGCCGACCGTGTTGCGCCCGGAGATCGTCCGGAACAGCGGGATCGTGCCGTAGAACAGCGGCACCGGCTTGTCGTCCACCCGCAGGAGCTGCTTGCCGCGGGTCACCTTGGTCCCGGTCCGGGGCAGCCAGGTCACCGTGCCCTCCCGGTTTCCGGTCAGCGTCCGTGGGGTGCCGTAGCCGAGCTTGCCGGAGATCGACTCGCTGGTGGAGAGGTCCTGCCGGACGAGGGCGACGCTCTGCACCGCGATCGGCGCGTCGGCCGGCCGACGCGCCGCGTCGGCGGCGCGCCACCGCCAGAACCCCGCCACGGCGCCGGCCAGCACCACGACCACCACGGCGAACACGACCAGAACCCGGCGGCGGCGCGGGGGTGCCGGCGCGTCCGCTTCGGCGGGGGGTGCGGACACCAGGGGGATCAGCTCGGTCGGCGCCTCGGACGTCACATCCATGCGGGCATCCTGATCATCGATTATGAGGATCCTGTCAGGTATCGCCGGCGTTCTTCGGCCCGCTGGCCGATCGCACCTATAGTCGCCGACGTGTGTGCCCACGTACTCGTCGCCGAGGACGACCGCCGGCAGGCCGAGGTGCTGCGCCGCTACCTGGAGGCGGAGGGTCACCAGGCCTCGGTGGTGCACGACGGCCGCAGTGCCCTCGAGCGCGCCCGCCGCGATCCGCCCGACCTGCTGGTCCTCGACGTCATGATGCCGGGCCTCGACGGCCTCAACGTGTGCCGGAGGCTGCGCCAGGAGTCCGACCTGCTGGTGCTCATGCTCACCGCCCGTTCCACCGAGGATGACCTGCTCCTCGGCCTGGAGCTGGGCGCCGACGACTACCTGACGAAGCCGTACAGCCCGCGGGAGCTGATGGCGCGGATCCGGACGCTGCTGCGCCGCAGCGGGCGCCGGACCGGCGCGCCCACCGCACCGGTCCTGCGGGTCGGCCCGCTCGCCGTCGATCCGGCCCGCCACGAGGTGCGGGCCCACGGCGCGCCGGTCGGCTGCACCCCGGGCGAGTTCGCCATCCTGAAGGCGCTGGCCGCATACCCGGGACGCGTCTTCACCCGCGCGCAACTGCTCGAGCACACCCGCGGCATCGACCGCAGCTCCACCGAACGCACCATCGACGTGCACGTGAAGAACCTGCGCCGCAAGATCGAGGCGGATCCGCGCCGGCCCGGACTGCTGCTGACCGTGTACGGAATCGGCTACAAGCTCACCGGCGGCGCGGAGTGAGCAGGGCGGCCGGCGCCCGGCGGGTTCCGCTGCACCGCAGCCTGATCACCCGGCTGCTGGCGACCTCCGTCCTGGTGGCCGTCGCCGCGATCGTGGCCACCGCCTGGCTGGCCACCCAGACCGTCACCCGCGCGATCCAGCAGGAGCAGGGCCGCTCGCTCGCGGACGACAAGAGCGTCTACGACACCCTGGTGGGCTTCGCCGCCACCCACCGCGACTGGACCGGCGTGGACGTCGTCGTCGCCGAGCGCGCGGCGAAGCTGGGCCGGCGGATCACCCTGATGACCGAGGACCGACGGCCGATCGCCGACTCGGCGCCGGGCCCGTCGCTGGCCGCCGCGCGCCCGTCGGCGACGGTCGACCCGCTGCGCCTCGACCTCGCCCTGACCGGCAGCGACGTGCGCATCGATCCCCGCGTCGTGGGCCCGTACCGGCTGCCCGCCGACGAACGGACGGCCCTGGACAAGGCCGCCCAGGATCAGCTCGCCTGCCTGCGGGAGTCCGGCACCGGCGGAGAGCTCGTCAACTCGCCCACCGGGCGCCCGTCGGTGCGCACCAGCGGCAGCATCGCCGAGCTGGATGTGGGGGTGAGCTGCGACCGGCTCGGTGAGCTCGGCCGGACCCGCACGGAGGAGAAGGCGCTCTCCGACCTGGAGCGGCGGGCCGCGCCGTGCCTCGGCCTGGACGACCGGAGCTTTCTGCGGATCGACACCGACTTCACGGCGCGGGTGCTGAAGCTGCCCAACGGCGGATCGCTGCAGGACACCTCGGTCGCGGACAAGGCCGCCCGCTGCATCGAGAGGGCCCGGCAGGCGCAGCTCAAGCAGTACGTCGCCCCGCCGGCCCTGCTCTTCGTCACCGACCCGGACGACAAGGCGGGGCAGCCGGTGTTCAACCTGTCGCGGACCAACACCCTGCGGATCGCGGTGGTGACCGGTGCTGTCCTCGTCGTCGCCGTCCTGGTGACGATCCTGGCGGGACGGCGCCTGGTGCGGCCGCTGCGCGCCCTGACCGCGGCCGCCGACGGGCCCGCGGACCACCACTCCCGGGTGCCGGTGACCACCGCCGACGAGATCGGTTACCTGGCCCGGGCCCTCAACGACCTCGCCGAGCGCCGGAAACGCTCGGAGAGCCTGCGCCGGGCGATGGTCAGCGACGTCGCGCACGAGTTGCGAACCCCGCTGACCAACATCCGTAGCTGGCTGGAAGCCGCCCAGGACGGCCTCACCACGACCGGCCCCGGGCTGCTGGAGCTGCTGCACGAGGAGGCGGTGCAGCTCCAGCACATCATCGACGACCTGAGCGACCTGGCGGCGGCCGACGCCGGCAACCTGCGGGTGCATCGGGACGAGGTGTACGTCCGCGACATCCTGGCCCAGGTCGCGGAGGCGCACCGCAGCGCGGCCGAGACCGCGGGCGTACGGCTCAGCATGGAGGTCGCGGACGATCCGCAGGTGATGGCGGATCCCGTACGCCTGCGTCAGCTCGTCGGCAACCTGGTGTCGAACGGCATCCGGCACACCCCGGCGGGCGGCGCGGTGACGGTCAGCGCGGCCACCGACGACGCCGGGCTCACCGTCGAGGTGCGCGACACCGGCACCGGCATCGCGGCCGAGGACCTGCCGAAGATCTTCGACCGGTTCTGGCGTGCGGACCGCTCCCGCAACCGGGCCACGGGCGGCAGCGGGCTCGGGCTGTCCATCGTCCGCAAGCTCGTGGAGGCCCACGGCGGCGAGATCTCCGTGACCAGCGAGCCGGCCGCCGGCACCGTCTTCACGGTCCGGCTGCCGTCCGCCGTCTCAGCGGACCCGGGCCGGAGCCCGTGACGACACCGCGAAGCGCAGCAGCCGCCAGTAGATCCGCGCCGCGTCGCCCACCGGGTCGAAGTGCGAGGACGCGTTGTCGTCCAGGTACGTCGTGGCGATGGTGATCTCGTCGAAGGGCAGCCCGCGGCGCGACGCGTACAGCAGCACGTTCATCTCGTAGTCGAAACCCTCGCCGGGCACCGATCCCAGCCAGCCGAGCAGCTCGCCCGGGAATCCGCGCAGCCCGGTCTGGGTGTCGCCGACCCGCCGCCCGGTCGCGGCCCGGAACAGCAGCCGGGTGGCGGTGTTGCCGATCCTGCTGCGCAGCGGCATGTGCGCGAAGCGGCGCACGCCCAGCACGGCCCGGCCGGCGTCCCGGGTACGGTCGGCGACCCGCAGCACGTCCGCCACGCTGTGCTGCCCGTCGGCGTCGGCGCAGACCACGTCCCGGCCCGGGTACGCGGCGGCGATGTGCCGGAAGCCCGTCTTGAGGGCCGCACCCTTGCCCCGGTTCACCGGGTGACGCAGCACGGTGCAGCCCAGCCCGGCGACGGCCGTCAGCATCGGTGCCGCCGCGGGGTCGCTGCCGTCGTCGACCACCACCACGGCCGTTCCCGCCCGCGCGGCGCGTATGCCGTCGGCCAGCTCGGGCAGGTGGCCTCCCGGCTGGTACGTCGGCAGCAGCACCACCGCCGAGTCCTCGGCCGACTCCATCGGCGCCCCCTTCGATGCCGCTCGTCCGCGTCGTGGGGTCCTATACCCGCCCGTCCAGCGCCGAACGCGTGCGAGTGACCCGATCGAGCACCTCCGCGGCGACCGGGTCGGCCGCCGGCGCCCGGCGGCGCACCATCCGCTCGGTCCGGCGCAGCATCCGCTCGGCCCGGCGCAGCCCCGCGACCAGGCGGCGCTCGCGCCGTAGCAGGGCGGCGGCATCGCGCGTGCCCAGGAGAAAGACGCGGGAGATCAGGTACGCCCACCGCTCCCCGCGCCGGGCATTCTCCTCCCCGCCGGGCACCGGTACGTCGACCAGCCCCGCACCACGCAGCCCGAGCACCTTGCCGGTGAGGTAGCGCACCCGCGGCAGATGCCAGGAGTGCGACACCAGACCGAGCGGTTCCCGCAGGTCGGCGAGCAAACCCTCCGCGGCGACGTGGAGGACGTTTTCCAGTGTGCTGCGCGAGCGGGTCTCGGCGCGCAGGTCCGCGTACCGGCCGATGCCGGAGGCGAGCGCGCGGCGCAGCATCAGATCGCCCTCGCGGCAGCCCACGGGCGGCTCCGCCGCCCCCTCGCACGCCTCGGCCCAACCGCCGCTGAAGACGATCCGGGCCGGTTCGCCGGCCGTCGCGGCATCGAGGAAGGCATCCCGGTGGCGCTGCACGTAGGCGACCGCGGCGTCCACCCGCGCGGCGCTTCCGGAGGTGAGGGCGTACCCGTCGCCGCAGCGGAGCACGCCGCGCCCGAAGACGAGCAGCACGGTGGCGGTCGGCGCCGTCATGGTCCGACCGTACCTCCGCCGTCGACCGCTCAGGCGAGCTGGTTGAGCAGGATGCGGGTCACGGCCGCCACCGGCGGCAGGTCGTCGAGGGTTACGAGGTGCTCCCCGCGGGTGCACAGTGCGTACCCCTGTCCCGGCCCGAGCACGACGGCGGTGAGCTCGTCGTCGGGGTGGTCGAGCAGGATGACCGACCGGGCCTGGCCGGCCAGTTCCTGCAGGGGGACGGTGAGCTCCGGTCGGCTCTCCGGCACGGAGGCCACCACGATGGCGGCGTCCTGCGCGACCGCGGTGTCCCGGAGCCGGGCGAGGGCCAGCGAGATGCTCTCGGGCGTGGCGGCCGTGGCGGCGGTGTGGCGCTCGGCGGTCTCATAGGTCGTGCCGGTGGGCCGGTGGAAACCGGGCCGCGGCAGGCGCAGCGCGTGGGCCCCCGCGGCGTCGTAGCGGCGCGGGTCGATCTGGTCGAGACGGGCCGGCCGGCCGAACAACCAGCCCTGCCCCCACATGGCCCCGAGCATGCGCGCGGTGGCCAGGTCCGCCTCGGTCTCGATGCCCTCGGCGATCACCACGGCGCCGGTGCGCCGGGCCTGCGAGCGTACGACGGCGCAGACCGCGCGGGTGTGCTCGGTGTCCGGGTTGCGGATCAGGCTCATGTCGAGCTTGATCACTTCCGGTTCCAGCACGGGAAGCAGCGCCAGCGACATCGGGTCGACGCCCACGTCGTCGAGGGCCAGCCCGGTGCCCCAGTCCTGCGCCTGCGCGGCGATGCGCATCATGCTGCCGGGTACGGCGGGCAGCGCCCGCTCGGTGAACTCGAGGATCTCGCGGAACGGCAGGCCACCCTGCACCAGCTCGATCAGCCGGGGTGACAGGGGCTGGTTCAGCGCGGCGGGCTCGGCGTTGACGAACAGCAGCGGCGGCGGGGCCGGCGCCGCCACGGCGCACTCCAGCGCCCGCTCGGAGCAGAGCATGTCCAGCTCACCGAGGCGGCCCGCGTCCCGGGCGGCGGCGAACAGGCGGTCCGGAAACTCCAGGGCGGTGCCCGCCGGGCCGCGGGCGAGCGCCTCCAGCCCCACCACGGCCTGGCTGGAGAGGTCGACGATCGGCTGGAACAAGGGCTGGACCAGCCGCCCCTGCAGCACCACACCGATCGTGACGTCGGTGTCCGGAGTCGCCGTGCTCCGCGCGGACGCGGTTTGCATGATCAAAGCTCCCTACCTGACGGCATCGGCACTCTTATCGACACCGGGACCGCGGACTCAAGGAACCGGCCCTCCCCGCATCCTCCGGCGGCGCCCCCGCGACGGTCCGGGAAACACGATAAAAAGGGCGATCTCCCGGCTTTCCCCGATCAAACGGTCGAGGTTTTCGCATACTCAGTCCACCGGTATATTCTCCGATCATGACCGCAACGGCGCGCGATGACCGGCCGTCGCGCTTCTCCTCGAGGCTGCGTCCGGCACTCACCCTGCTGCCGCTCGGCGGCGCCGTCGCTCTCGCCGCGCTGCCGCTGCTGCGCCCGGACGAGCCGTTCGACGCCACCCTGCGGTGCACGGTCTGGCTGGCGGTGGTGGTCGCGGCGACCGCCGGGGCCGGCAAACCGGCGGCGCTGTTCGGCGCGGTGGCGGCGGTGGTCGAGACCTGTGCCCAGGTCACCAGCGGCGCCGAGGGACCGGGGTCACCGATGCCCATCCCGGCCGCGCTCGTCGCGCTCGCCCTGGTCGCCACCCGGCGCCGGCCGAGCGCCCGCCGGATCATCGCCCGGCTGACCCGCCCGGCCGGGCGGCGCCCCTCAGCGACGGCGGCCGAGCGGCCCGCGCCCGGGACCGTGAAGATCGACTGACCGGCTCCCGGGCGTTTCAGCGGGCCGCGGCCGCGGCGACCAGCCAGGCGATCTCCGCGTGCACGATGTCGGAGTGCGCCCCCGAGAACGCCGACTTCCGGGTGTCGGCGATGACCCGGGCCGCATCGACGCTGTGGAACGTTCCCGCGGCCAGACCGTACGCCGCCCCGGCCGGGAGCACCGTCAGCCGCCGCGCCGGAGTCGCGCCCCGGAAACCGTCAGCCCCCAGAGCGCCCCAGCGCAGGGCCGGGTCCACCCGGGCCGCGATGTCGTCGCGGGCGAGGAACGACGCCTTCGGATACCAGCGGCCCAGCGCCCAGTCGTGCCGGGTGAACGTCGCCACGAGCGGCCCGCCGACCCGGTCGGCGACCCGGTGCAGGGCCCCCGCCGAGCCGAACGGCATCGCGCTCAGCGGCGTGAAGGTGTAATGCGAGAACGCGCCCTGCACGAGGCAGACGGAGGCGACGGGGCTCGCCGCCGCCGAGCCGATCCCGGCCAGCGCGAAGGAGATCAGCCGGGCACCGAAGCTGTGCCCGCCCAGGTGCACCCGCACGCCGGGCAGCCGCCGGCCCAACCGTTCCAGCAGCGGCCCGAGCCCGCGGCGGCCGATGTCGCCGGCCCGGCCCTTCATCTCGTAGTAGGAGGCCATCCGCAGCGCGTCCCGGGCGCCGTTCCAGACCTTGCCCCAGAGGTCGCCGAAGCCCCGCTCGTCGCCGCGGGCCGGGGCGCTACCGAGGATGTCGGCGATGCGGGCGTACGCCACCTCGGGCCGATCGGCGAACAGCAGCACCTGCTCCCCCGAGTCCTCCGGAGCCTGCGGCGCGGTGACGAAGACCGTGCCCAGCAGCCGGTGGAACTCGTCGAGCCGGGCCTGCTGGATCTCCGCACCGTCGATGCCGACGCCGGCCACGCCCTCGTCGACGAGCTCACCCATCCGCGTCACGGCCGGGTGCAGGCCTTCCTCGAAGGAGTCCACGAGGGAGCGGGCGATCTCCGCGCCGGAGACCACGGCGTCCGCCACGCCCGGCCGGTTGGCCTCCATGGCCGCCCGCACCCGCTCCTCGGCCTCCGGTGGCGGGTCGGGAAACCACAACGCCGGCCAGAAGATCCCGGCGAAGCCGGCGGTGCCCGGCGCCATGCCCTCGATGAGCGGGAAGAGCGACCGGTAGAGGCCGCGGCTGCGCTGCTCGCCGCTGCCCCAGCCGTGGGCGAACACGAAGAGGTCGGTGATGCCGTGCGCGGCCAGGTCGTCGAGGAAGGTCGTCTCGGTGGGCACGGTCAGCGTGCCGTAACGGTCGTACGCCAGCTCCCAGTAGTGCACGGCGGCACCGTAAGCGCCGCCGCGGCGTCCCGACAACGGGTGCTGCGCCCACCGGCAAACAAACCCTCGATGAGGCACCGGCCATGCGCACCGCCCAGGGTCGCGGTGCACACGGCCGGACGGCACTCAGGGCGCCGGGTAGTCGTTCACGTAGACCGGCACGCCGACGTGGCCGGTGTCGGCCGGGCCGCCCACGCCGTTGACGACGTGGTCGATGGTGCCCGCGCTGAGATTCACGGTCATGATGTGGTGCAGCTTGACGCCCGGCCGCCGCGGGACCTCGAAGCCGTTCTCGGTGTGGATCGACGGGTTGTTCTGGTTGAACACGTAGACGCCGGCGCCGTGCAGGGTGTGGGTGCGTACCCGATCGCCGACCTTGTAGCCGGCGTAGCCTTCGACCGTCCCGTTCATCCAGTCCGCCTGCGTCGGCGGGTCGTACGGCAGCTCGTTCTGGTAGAGGATCGTCGTGCCGCGCTCGCCGTTCCAGGTCGTGTTGTAGCGCTGGAAGTGCTCGACGAACAGGCCCGTCGCCGTGACGTCGTCGCCGTTGACGACCGCGCCCTGCCGGCCGGTGTTGGTGCGCCAGCGCTGGGTGTCGCCGTTCACGCCCTCGGTGAAGCCCTCGACGCCGTGGTCGGCGCGCCACACCCAGGTGTGGTCGATGAGCACGTTGTCGCTGTTGACCTCGAGTGCCGTGTCGGTCTTGCCGATGTGCGGGCCGCCGACGCGGAAGTACACGTCGGACAGTGTCGTCGGGTTGTCCGGCGAGCTGATCCCGATGCCGTGCTTGCGGCCGACCCGCAACAGTGTCGTCGACTCCTCGGTGCCGGCGTCGATGGTCACGCCCGCGACGATGACGCCCGGCACGTCGGCGACGGTCAGCGGAGTCGCGCCGCCGACCGCGGTCAGGGTCGCGTGACCGATGCCCAGCACCACCGTGCCGGGACGCCACACGTCGATACTGCGGTCGATGTCGTACACGCCGGGGGTGAGCAGGAGATGCTTGCCGAGCGCGAGCTGGGCGTTGATCCGCCACACCGGGTCGGAGGGCCTGGCGACGAAGAAGGCGCTGAGCGGGAGCGTACGCCCGGCGGTCAGCCCCTCACCCCAGGACGTGCCCGCGGTGCCGCGGTGCGCGGACGGCACCCGGACCTGGTAGCGGCCCCGCGCGTCGACGAACAGGTACGGCTTCTCCCGGCTCAGCGGCGTTCGCGCGACGGTGGTGTACGGCGGCACCGGGAACGTCGCGTCGTCCGGCGCCCCCTCGACGCCGGAGAAGACCTGGTTCCACACGCCGTTCGACCAGCTCTTGACGGAGCTGTCGCGGGTGAGCCACTGCTGCTGCGAGCCGCTGACGACGTCGGGCAGCGCGGAGTCGGCGATGAAGCCGCCGCTGGCGTACTGCGGACCGGCCGTGCAGTAGTCCATCAGGGACAGATTGCCGCCCTTGATGTCGAGCCGGCGCAGCGAGACGGCCTGCGACACGGCCCAGAAGTTGGCCGAGGCACGGCAGCCGTCCTGGCCCGCGCCGTTGACGTTGATCGTCAGATTGGAGAGCGTACGCCAGAAGTTGACCAGCGCCAGGCAGTTGGCGGTGCCGCCGTCGGCCAGGCAGCGGTTGTAGACCTCGACCTTGCCGTTGATGACGACGTCGGACGGGGAGGCGCCGAGCCCCGAGATCTCGGTGTAGTACCCGACCTTGATCTGCAACGGCTTCTCCGCCGTGCCGTAGGTGCCGGGCCTGAAGAGGTAGGCGTAGCGGTCGGTGCCCATCTCGTTGTCGACCTGCCGGGCATGGGTGGCGTCCAGAACGGCCTGGATCTGCTCGACCGGCATGCTCGGGTCGAAGACGGTGACACCGGCGCCGAGGGCCGGCGCGGCGCCGAGGGCCGGTGCCGCGGACGCGGACGTACCCGTCAGCGCGCCGGCGGTCACCAGGGCGAGACCGGCGGCGAGGATCCGGCCGGGTCGCCGGCGCCCGGGAGGGCGAGTCGTCATACGGGGTGGTCCTTTCCCTAGGTATGCCAGGAACCAGGTCACAGCAAGCGATAGGCGAGGGCCGATGTCAAGGCAGGGAGCGCTCTCCCGCCCCCACATTCAGGTCTGCATGCGGACATCCCGCCCCGGTTCCGGAACCGGCCGGGCCGAACGGAGGAGCGCCCGGCGATACCATCCGCGTGCCGAGTCCCCCCGAAGACCGGAAGGTCCCTTGAGCGCTGTCCCCACGGTTCCGCCCGGCACCCACGACCGCGCCGCGACCCAACGCCGCATCCTGTCCGTCCTGGTCGCCTCGCAGATCCTCAGCGGCGCCGGCCTCGCCGCCGGCATCACGGTCGGCGCGCTGCTGGCCCAGGACATGCTCGGCGGCACCGGCCTCGCCGGGCTGCCCAGCGCGCTGTTCACCGCCGGTTCCGCCCTCGCCTCGGTCGTCGTCGGCCGTCTCTCCCAGGCCCGCGGGCGCCGGCCCGGCCTGGTCCTCGGCTACCTCACCGGGGCCGTCGGCAGCGCCGGCGTGATCGTCGCCGCCGTCGCCGGCAGCGCCGTCCTGCTGTTCCCCGCCCTGTTCCTGTACGGCGCCGGCACCGCCGCCAACCTCCAGGCCCGGTACGCCGGTGCCGACCTCGCCGACCGCACCCACCGCAGCCGCGCCGTGTCCACCGTCCTCGTGGCCACCACCGTCGGCGGCGTCGTCGGCCCGAACCTCGCCCCGGTGGCCGGCGACCTCGCCCGTACCCTCGGCATCCCGCACCTCGCCGGGCCGTTCCTGCTCTCCGGCACCGCCTATGCGCTCGCCGCGCTCGCCCTGACCCGCTGGCTGCGCCCCGATCCGCTGCTGCTGGCCCGCTCCCTCGCCACCGCCGAGCCCGGCTCCGGACGCACCGCCGAGCCGCACTCCCCCGGCGGTGGCCCCGGGCGCGTGATGGTGGGCGCCGCCATCATGGTCCTCACCCAGGTCGTCATGGTCGGCATCATGACCATGACGCCGATCCACATGCACGACCACGGCCTCGGCATCGCCGCCTCCGGGCTGGTCATCGCCGTCCACGTCGCGGCCATGTACCTGCCGTCGCCGGTGACCGGCTGGCTCGTCGACCGGTTCGGCAGCCGCCCCATCGCCGCCGCCGGGGCGGTCACGCTGCTGGCCGCCGGCATCGTCGCCGCCGCCGCGCCCGGCGGCTCGATCCCGGCGCTCGGCCTGGCGCTCGGCCTGCTCGGCGCCGGTTGGAACCTCGGCATCGTCTCCGGCACCGCGATCGTCACCGACGCCCTGCCGCTGGAGACCCGCGCCAGGACGCAGGGCCTGGTCGACGTCGCCATCGCCCTCGCCGGGGCGACCGGCGGCATGACCTCCGGCGTCGTGGTCGCCACCGCGAGCTACTCCGTCCTGGCCACCGCCGGCGGCGTCTTCGCTCTGGCGCTGCTCCCGGTCATCGCCGCCGGCGCCGCCCGCCGATGACTCTCCCGGGCCGGCTCTCCCGGGCCGGCTCTCCCGGACCGGCTCTCCCGGACCGGCTCTCAGCAGCCGGCTTTCAGCGGCCGAAGGCGATGGTGCGGCCCTCCTTGACCTGCCCGGCGCGGTAAGTCACCTCGTCGATGGGCGTGCCCAGCGCGTCCAGCAGGGTGATCGTCCCCCCGGTGTTGCCCAGCGCGAACGAGCCGTTCCCGGCGATCTGGGCCACCACGCCGCCACCCAGCGTGCCGGTCAACCGCTGCGCGCGGCCGTTGCGGTCCCGCAGCGTCCACCCGGTCAGGTCGATCTGCCCGGCGGTGGTGTTGAGCAGCGTCAGCCGCTCCTTGCCGCGGTCCGACCCGGCCGGGTCCGGCAGGGCCGCCACGATGAGGACGTCGCCCGCGGCCAGCGCCGGCGGCAGCGTCGGCGCGCCCGGCGGCGCCGGATCCGGGTCGATGATGAAGTCCTCGGGCCACACCGTCATCCGGATGCGGTGCCCAGCGGCCTCGATCACGTCGTGCAGATTGCCGCTCTCGAGCCGGTCCAGCAGGAACAGCGAGTCGTCCCGGTTGACCGGATCCGAGCGCAGCCAGGCGTCGAAGCCGTCGAAGTTCGCGGCGCCCGCGGCCAGGAACGGCACCAGCCGGCGGAACAGCTTCGGCCAGCAGACCAGCCGTTGCAGGCCGACCAGATCGGTGACCGTGGCGGCGCCGTCCGGGTCGGCCGTCGAGACGGGCCAGATCCCGGCGCCCTCGGCGCGGGCCTTACGGGAAACCCCGGCGAGATGCGTACGCAGCGTCGCCGGCAACGTGGCGTAGAACGCGGGATATGCCAGGCCCGCAGCGAGCAGCCGCGCGTTGACCGACCGGTCGGCACCGGCGTCGTCGAGGAAGACGGTGCCGCCGGCGGGCCCCGGCGGCTCGTCCGGGTAGACGAAGCCGATCATGCGGCCGTTGGCGTCGATCCCGTTGGACAGCACGTGCCCCCGCATGCTGTCCCGGTCGGCGGCGCGCACCTTGTTCGGCAGGTCGTCGAAGAACTCCACACCCGTGAACCCCAGGAGGTGCAGCATCTCGTCGCGCGCGGCGTTGGCACCGGCGAGCTCCTGGTGCGTCTCGCCGAAATGAGTCTCCAGCGCGTCGATCGCCTCCAGGCGTACCGAGATCCCGCGGGCATTCAGGTCCGGCGGCGTGCCGGACGGCCGGGGCAGCCTCTCCACCAGCGCCGGCGAATCCGGGCGGAACTTGACGGTGTCCCCATCCGGTTCCGGGCCCTGGCGCGGGAGATCCGCGTAACGAATAACGAATTGTCCGGTCAGCACCGTATAGGTCATGGCGACCTCACCACCCACGTCGGAAGGCTCGAGACCCGGGCCTTCCCGCACCGTATTCCCGGTCGTGACCAGCGCAGAACGGCTGCGTCGGCTACGCGTCCGCAGTTCTGACCGTTCGGCGGTGCCGGCTCGTCTCAACGGCGCCCGCCGCTGTGCCGTCCTCCGCCGGGATACGGTCCCGAAGTCCCACTCCGAGGTGCGGCACTGGCGGAAGGTCCGGGTTTTAGGCAGCATGGCTGGGTGTCCCAGCCGTCCCCGCTCCTGGCTCCCCGCCAGCAGGCCCAGGCGCTCGCCGACTCCGGCGATCTCGTGAGGGCCCGCGCGCTCCTCGAGCACGCCGTCGACCTGGGACGGGCCAACCTCGGCGAGGACGACCCCGAGGTGCTGGCCACGGCGCAGCAGTTGGCCGCCGTACATCGACGGGCCGGCGACCCCTCGTCCGCCCGCCGGGTGCTCGAGGAGGCCCACGCGGCCGGGCAGTGGCGGCTCGGCGACGCCGATCCGGTGATGCTGGGCATCTCCTTCGACCTGGGCACGGTCGCCGAGGAGATGGAGAACCGCCACGAAGCGCGCCGGGCGTTCGGCCGGGTGGCCGCGCACGGCCCGGCAGTGCTCGGCCCGGACCACTGGACGGTCACGCAGGCGCGTTCCTACCTGGGAGAGGACCCTCCTACCGTACGCATCGAGCTCCCGGTCCCCCCGCCGTCCACCCCCTTCTCGCCCCCGCCTCCAGCCTCCGCCCTGCCGGTCGCCGCCCCATACTCGCCCGCCCCGCCGCCGGTCGCCGCCGCCTTCTCGTCCGCCCCGCCGTCGGTGCCGGTGCAGCGGCAGCCCGAGCCCTCCCCCGCTCCCCCGCAGCCCGATCCCTTTGCCGCCCCGCAGCCCGATCGCTTTACCGCCCCGCCACCCGGGTCCGCCTTCACCGCCCCGCCACCCGGGTCCGCCTTCACCGCCCCGCCGGCCCGGCCGGTCTTCACCGCCCCGCAGGCCGGGCCCGACTCGACCGGCGCGGGTCATGAGCCCGGTTCCGGCCCGTCGCGGTTCGAGCAGCCGGGGCCGGCGATCGCCACGGCGCCGTCCGATTCGTCCGATACCGGCCGGTCCTCGTACGCCGGCAAGGCTCCCGCCCTGTTCGCGGCGATCGCCGCGGTCCTCGGCGTGATCATCGCCGTGGTCGCGCTCGTGGTCGTCCTGGCGAAGCCGGACGACGGCGGCGACGACTCCGAGGTGCCGACCCTGAGCGGGCCGGCGCCCACCGATGTGCGGATGCGCGATTACGGATCGTCGGTGCGGCTGACCTGGACGGACCCCGCGAACGGCCGCACGTCGTTCCTGGTCACCGGCGGCCGCCGCGGCGAGCAGCTCAAGCCGATGGGCCAGGTCGGGCCCGCCACGACCTCGTTCGACCTCAACGGTCTCAACGCCGGGCTGGACTACTGCTTCGCCGTGGTGGCGGTCTACAGCACCAGCCAGTTCGCCACGTCACCGCAGGCGTGCACCAACCGTACGCAGAGTGACGCCAGCCCCGGGCAACCGCGCAGATGATCACCGTGCGCGATCATTACAATCCACAACCGTGACTTGCCGCATGCCCAAGTCGCTCCGCGTGCCCCTATGATGGCCTGCGTCCTCGGCGATGAAAGCCGGTGCAGCGGAAGGGATGCGAACCGTGGCCAGTGCGAAAGCGTCCAGTGAGGACGCCGTCACCGACCGGCGTGGGAAGCGCTGGCGCGGCCGTGGTGGGCTCGTCACCATCGGCACGGTGCTGGCCCTCGTCGCGGGCCTCGGGCTCACCGTGTTGGGCCTCGGCGCCGCCGATCAGGCCGTCGCCAGCTTCGACGCCGCCTCCTGGGTGTGGAGCCGCACCAAGGGCGAGGCCGCCCGGGTCAACGGCGTCACCGCCCGGGTGGACACCAGGGTCGACGTGCCACGCGCCCGCGGGCACCAGGTCCAGGTCACCCAGAATGACCGCTTCGTCATCCTGCGCGACGTGCAGACCGGCGTGGTGAGCACGATGGATCTCGTCTCCCTCAAAGAGGCGGCGACCGCCCAGACCACCTCCGGCCTCGGCGTGCGGGTCGCTCTCGACGAGGACGCCGCCTTCATCATCGACGCCGTGCAGGGCGAGGTGCGCCAGCTCGACCCGCGCACGCTGACCCCGGTCGGGCAGTCGCTGCGCTTCCCGCCCGGCATCACGGGCGGCGTCTTCGACGGCAAGGGCAATCTGTGGATCGCCGTGCCCAGCGAGGGCACGGTGTCGGTGATCACTCCCGCGCCCCTGCCCGACGAGGCCGCCACCAGCGGCTCCGGCGCCGGGTCGGCCGCGGGAGCCGGGAAGGCGGCCGCGGGCCCCGCGCTCGTGCGCACCGAGTCGGTCGCCCCGGGCAACCACGACCTCACCATCTCCACGCTGGAGAGCGGCGTCGCCGTGCTCAACCGCACGACCAACGAGCTCACGACCGTGCGCGACGCCGCCAAGCAGACCGTCGAGCTGCCGCTGGAGGGTCCCGGCTCGCTGCCCGCACACACCGAGGGCGACGTCATCCCGGTCACCGTCCCCGACGCCCGGCGCGTCTACGGCGTGAGCCAGGGCCGGACCACCGCCGACTTCCCCGTGCCGGGCGACGGCCCCGAACTGCAGGCCGCGGTCGCCTGGGAGGGCTTCTTCTACGTCGCCGACGAGTCCACCGGCACGGTGCACGTCTTCGACCAGGCCGGGCGCGTGCGCAAGGACATCGGCTTCACCGACCCCGGCGGCCCGCTCGAGCTCGAGGTCCGCGAGAGCTACCTGTTCATCAACGCGCCCAGCGCGTCCACCGCCCGGGTCGTCGACGGCGCGCACACCGTGCGGGTGGTCGACAAGTACGCCGACGACGTCCTCGGTGGCGACCCGCCGCCGACCCCGGCGGACCCGCCGCCACCCCCGCCGAAGCCGAAGAAGCCGCCGGTCACCAAGCCCGGCGCGCCCCGTGCCGTGCGGGCCGCGGCCGGCGACGCCCAGGTGCGGGTGACCTGGCAGGCGGCACCCGCCAACGGCGCGCCCATCACCCGATACGTGGTCGAGGGCGCGGAGCGCACCTTCCCGGTCGGCGCCAACCAGCGGTCTCTCGACGTCACCGGGCTGACCAACGGCGAGACGTACCAGTTCACCGTGCGCGCGGTCAATCAGAAGGGCGAGGGCCCGACCCGCACCAGCAATGCGGTCACGCCCACGGCGGAGGTGCCGGACGCGCCGACGGCCGTCAACGCCGAGGCCAAGCCGGACGGCACGGTCGTGGTGAGCTGGCCCGCCGCCAACGGGCAGGGACTGGAGATCGAGCGCTACGCGGTCACCGCGATCAGCGAGGGCGGCAGCTCGCCGGTGGGCGAGGCCAAGGACGGCACGTCGTTCACCGTCCCCGGCGGCCAGCTCGAGTACGGCAAGCAGTACGCGTTCACCGTCGTCGCCGTCAACGAGCGCGGCGCCGGCTCGAAGGCGTCGCCGGTCAGCGCGAGCGTGGTGCCCTTCACCAGGCCCGGCCGCACCGAGGGCGTCGACGCCGCGACGGTCGGCGACCGGCCCGGCACCATCCGGGTCTCCTGGGCCGCCCCGGCTGACAACGGCCGCCCGATCACCAGGTACGTCGTCGCCGCCGGCGGCCGCACCACCGAGGTCACCGACGGCACCGGTGCCACGCTGGAGGGCTTCGGCGAGGGCGAGACCGTCGCCGTCGAGGTCCGCGCGGTCAACGAGGCCGGCCCGGGTGAGCCGGGCTCCGCGACCGCCCGCACGGTGGCGAAGCCCGCGGTGACGATCACCGGGTCCTCGGCCACCTTCAACAGCGCGACGGTGACCTTCACCGTCGACGCGGGCGGCGGCACGGCGACCTGCTCGATCTCGGCCTCCGACGGCGGCGGCACCGCCACGGGCAGCTGCACCAGCCTTCAGCTCACCGGCCTCAAGCCCAGCACGGCCTACACGTTCACGGTCAGCGCGCGCAACGCGGCCGGGGAGGAGTCGAAGACCCGGGAGCAGAGGACCGACGCCCTCTTCGGCACCGCGACATGCAACAACGGCAGGAACGGCGACACCGCCACCTACTGCGACGAGGATCGCGCCGGCCGCAACGGCAACGAGATCTTCAGCGTCACCCGGCAGGACAACGGCAGGCAGGTCGGCTGGGCCAAGCCCGGCACCCGGCTCGAGGCGTACTGCAAGAAGCAGGGCGAAGAGGTCTACGCCTACATCTACAACAATGACAAGCGCAGCACCTGGTGGATCCAGGTCAACTACGAAGGCAAGAACTACATCCCGTTCGCGTGGCTCAACCTCGACGGTGGCGACAATGTGAACGACCTGCCCACGTGTTGAGGACGTCTCTGTGAGCACCGAACCCCTACCGCCCGCGCACATCGAGGGCTTCGCCGGCATCGCGGCGCAGCTCGCCGACCGGATCGGCACGGTCGTGCTGGGCAAGCCCGACGTCGTCCGGCTCGCGCTGGCCGCGTTCTTCGCCCAGGGCCACGTCCTGCTGGAGGACGTGCCCGGCGTCGGCAAGACCACGCTGGCCCGGGCGCTCGCCGCGGCCGTCCGCGGCCAGTGGCGCCGCATCCAGTTCACGCCCGACCTGCTGCCCTCCGACGTCTCCGGCGTCACGATCTTCAACCAGGCGAGCCGCGGCTTCGAGTTCCACCCCGGCCCGGTCTTCGCCAACATCGTCATCGCCGACGAGATCAACCGGGCCTCGCCCAAGACGCAGTCCGCGCTGCTGGAGGTCATGGAGGAGCGCCGGGTCACCGTCGACGGCGTACCGCACCCGGTGCCGCAGCCGTTCCTCGTGGTGGCGACGCAGAACCCGGTCGAGATGGACGGCACCTACCGGCTGCCCGAGGCCCAGCTCGACCGCTTCCTGGTCAAGCTCTCCGTGGGATACCCGGCCGAGGAGGTCGAGGTCGAGGTGCTGCGCGGCGCGGCGCTGCGCTCCCCCGACGCGCTCGAACCGGTCACCGACACGGCCACCGTCGGCGAGATGGTCCGCATGGCGTCTCGCGTGCACATCGCCGACCCGCTCTACACGTACGCGGTCCGCCTCGCCGCCGCGACCCGCGACCACCCGCAGGTCCGCGTCGGCGTCAGCCCCCGCGGCGTGATCGCCCTGACCCGCGCGGCCTCGGCCTGGGCGCTCATCAACGGACGCGGCTTCGTCCTCCCGGAGGACCTGAAGACGCTGCTCGAGCCGGTCTTCGCCCACCGCGTGCTGCTGTCGCCGGACGCCCAGCTCCGCGGCGTGACCGCGGCGGAGGTCCTCGACGACGCGGTCCGCTCGGTCCCGGTCCCGCTGCCCGACAACCAGCGCGCCGGAGCGTGAGCGCACCCGGCCCCCGCCCCCGGCTCCGCCTCCCCGGCCGAAGCCCCCGGCGACCGACACCCCCCATCCCCGACACTTCCGTGCCCAATACCTTCACCGCCCACCCCTCAACCCCCGACACCGTCACCGCCGACCCCTCAACCCCCGACACCGTCAGTGCCCACCCCTCAACCCCCGACACCCTCACCCCCAGCACCGAGGCCGCCGTCCCCGGACCCGCCGCCGGAGCCGAGACCATCACGCGCGGGACCGAGACCACCACCCGAGCGAGCGGGCTCACCGCTTCCGGACCCGCCCCCCGACCCGAGACCGCCACTCGCGGCACCTCGCGGGCCACCGCCGGACCCGAGATCACGACCCGCCGCAGCGCAACCACTGCGCACGTGAGCGAGACCGTCACCCGCGAAAGCGAGCTCACCGCGCCCGGACCCGGCAGCGGCACCCCCCGGCGCGGGCTCCTTACCCGCCTGCTCGGACTCGCCGCCCGCCGATCCGAGCTCACCGCGCACCGCGACGGGCTTGCCACCGGCCGCGGGCCTGCCGAACGCGGCGGGCCTGACGGGCGCCGCGGGCCTGCCGGGCGCCGCGGGCCTGCCGGGCGCCGCGGGCCTGACGGGCGCCGCGGGCCTGCCGGGCGCCGCGGGCTTGCCGGGCGTCGTCCCGGGGCCGCCGGGCGCGGCGCGAAGATGACCGCTCGGGGCGCCGGGGTCGTCGCCGCCGCCGTCATGCTGCTCGCGATCGGGTTCCTCTTCGGCTATCCCGACCTCGCACTGCTCGGCGCGGCCGCGGCCACGGCCGTTCTCTGCGCGGTGGCGTTCGGGCTGTGGCGGCCCCGGCTCGGCGTGGACCGGGTCGCCGAGCCCGACCGCGTCCCCCGGGGCGAGCCCGCGTCGATGACGCTGACCGTCCGCAACACCAGCCGCCTGCGGGCCGCCAACCTCGTCGCCACCGACCGGTGCGGTCCGGCGAGCGTGCCGGTGCCCCTGCTACACCTGCGCCCCGGGCGGGACACCACCGTGGAATACCCGGTGCCGACCACCCGGCGCGGGGTGGTGCCGGTCGGGCCGCTGCGGGTCACGCGTGACGATCCGCTGGGGCTGCTCACGCTGTCGCGGGCGTACGGCGGCACCACCACCGTCTGGGTGCACCCCCGGATCCACCTGCTGCGCGCCGTACCGGCGGGGATGGCGCGCAGCCTCGACGGGCGGATCGACAAGGTGCCGCACGGCACGATCACCTTCGACTCGCTGCGGGAGTACGTCGTCGGCGACGAGCTGCGCCGGGTGCACTGGCGCAGCTCGGCCAAGGTCGGCGAGCTGATGGTCCGCGAGCAGCTCGACACCAGCGAACCGACGATCGTCGTGGTGCTCGACGACCGCGCCGCGGCGCACCCGGCGCAGCGCGACGGCGTCGCCGAGTCGTTCGAGGCGGCATGCGAGGCAGCCGCCTCGATCGTCGCCGCCGCCGTCCGGGAGGATCTGCCCGTCGCCCTGCACCTCGTCTCGGGCCCGGTCACCGGACCGTTCCTCGATGTCCTCACCGAGGCCGGGCTGCGCGACGGCGACCTCACCCGGACCGTACGCAGCCTGCGCCGGAGCCGGCTCGGCGACACCCTCGTCTACCTCACCGGACCGGGCGGCCGGTCCGATCTCGGGACGGTGAGCGCGCTGCACGGGCCGTACCCGGTGGTGATCGCCGGCCTGTTCGGCGACCCTGACGCGGCACCGGTCGCCGCGGGCGGCGGGATGATCGTCATCGAGGCCGAGGACGGCGAGCAGTTCGCGGGTGCCTGGGACGGGGTCCGCGGATGGTGAGGTGGCTGCGGGCGGCGGTCGTACCCTTGGCCCTGACGGTCCTGATCGCCCTGTCCGGGGTGGTGCTCGGGCGCATCTATGCCGACGATCTGCTGCTGCGGCTGGTCGCGGGCGCGGCGCTGGGTTCCGTGGGCGTCGGCGTCGCCGTGCGGCGGCTGCCGTCGTGGACCGTCGCGCCGATCTCGGTCGTGGCGCTGGCGGGGTACACGGTCGGAGCGCTCAAGATCGCCGCCGGGCACGCCGCGCTCACCGACCCGCTGTCGCAGATCGTCACCGACGCCCTGGTCAACGGCATTCCGCGGCTGCTGACCGCCATGATCCCGGTGGAGGCCACGCCGGACACCGTGGTCGTACCGGTGATCGCCGCCTGGCTGGCCGGGCTCGCCGGGAGCGAGGTCGCGGTCCGCGCCGGCCGGGTGCTGCTGGGCTGCGTACCGGCGGCGGCCCTGTACGGCGGCGCGCTCTACGTCGTCGGGCCGAACGCGGGAAGCGCCGGATGGCCGACGCTCACCTTCGCCGGCGCGGTGGTCGCCGCCCTGGCCGTCACCGCGCGTCCCGCCGGCGGCCCGTCGCTGGCCGGCATGCCGGCGAAGACCCGCGCCGCGGTGCGGGGCCGCGCGCTCGCCGGGTCGGCCGCCGGCCTGACGGTCCTCGTCGGCCTGATCGCGGCGCTCGGCCCGTGGGTCGGCGGCCGGGTCACCGCGACCCCGGTCGACCCGCGACGGTACGTCGAACCGCCGCGAGTGGACAGCCTGGACGAAAGCCCGCTGAACCGGATCTCGGGCTGGGCGCTCGCCCCGGAGCAGAAGCTGCTCGAGGTCGGCCCGGCCGTGGCGGGCAAGGGCAAGATGCGGCTGCGGCTCGCGGTGCTCCCGGACTACGACGGCATCACGTGGCGGGTCGGGGCGACGTACCGCAATGCCGGACGGGTGCTGCCCCGGGCGCCGCTGCTGCCGGACGTGCCCGTCACCAGGGTCACCCAGGACATCACGGTGCAGGAGCTGACCGGACGGCTGCTGCCGGTGGTGCCGACCCCGGCCGGCGTGGACGGCACCCGCATCGCGTACGACGCCGCCACCGGCACGGTGATCCGCCCGGAGGAGCTGCGGCCCGGGCTGCGCTACACCGTCACGTCGGACACCCAGGAGCCGGACTTCAACCTGCTGCCCACCGCCGACTCGCCCACCGGTGACGCGGTGGCCCGTTTCCTCACCGTCGGCGCGGGCGTGCCCGAGCCGATCCAGCGCCTCGCCGACGACCTGGCGGACGGCAACGGCGCCGCCTACGACCGCGCGATGGCGATCGAGGAGTTCCTCGCCGAGCACTACCGCATGGTGGCGGACGCGCCGAGCGGTCACGCGTACCCGAATCTGTCGTACTTCCTGTTCGGTCCCCGTGACCGCGGCGGCCAGCGCGGCACCTCGGAGCAGTTTGCGGCGTCCTTCGCCCTGCTGGCGCGCCTCACCGGCCTGCCGTCGCGGGTGGTCGTCGGCTTCGACGCACCGAAGGCGGGCGGCCCGGTGACCGGCGGCGACGCGATCGCCTGGCCGGAGGTGCTCTTCGACGACCTGGGCTGGGTGGCGTTCGACCCCCTGCCCAAGAGCGACGACCCACCCCGCCCGGTCGAGGACGACTTCACGCCCAAACCCTCGCCTCCGCCACCCGCCTCGGAACCGCCGCCGGCGACGGACCTCCCGAGCTCCTCGGCGCCGCCGGCGGTGGCCGCTCCTCCGGCCCGCACCGGCGGCGGGCCGTCCCGGGTCCTGGTGGCCTCGGGTACGAGCGGAGCGACACTGCTGGTCCTCGCCGCGGCCGCCGCCACACTGCTGTCGATGCGCCGGAGCCTGCGCCGCCGCCGCTTGTCCACCGGCGGCGCGGCGGAGCGGATCACCGGCGCCTGGTTCGAGTTCACCGACGCGCTCAGGTTGGCCGGCAGCCCGGTACCCACCCACCTGGCCGCCACCGAGGCGGCAGCCTTCGCCGCCAACGCCTTCCCTTCGCGGGCGACGGCCCCGGACACCGCCGAGACCCGGGACGCCTCACATGAGGAGGCCTCGGCCGAGGCGCCGCCCCTGCGCCGCGCCGCGCCCTCGGCGGACGCCGGCCTGCCGCCGCTGGATGCGCTGGTCACGGCCGTCAACACGGTGGCCTTCGCCCCCGCGTCGGCGACGGACGACCAGGCGCAGCGCGCCGGCGGCCAAGCGGTCGCCTACGCCACCGCCCTGCGGCAGCGCCGATCCTGGTGGCGGCGCGCGTGGTGGAGCCTGCACCCGGGCCCGCTGCGCTGGCACCCACCCCGCCGCTGACCGGTCCCCGGCGTAAGCCCGCCGACCGCGGGTAGGAATTGAGCATGAGACTCGGCCTCCGGCTCACCACCGCCTCCGCGCTGGCGATCGGCGTGCTCGTGCCGTTCGCCCTGCTCGCCGCGCTCGTGGCGGGCGGCTGGGCACCGCTGCACGAGGCGGACGCCGGCCTCACCGACACGCTGCACAGGTGGGCGCTGGAACATCCCGGCTGGACCGGCGCCACGGCCTGGTGGACCACCGTCTTCGCCCCCTTTCCCCTCCGGTTCGCCGCCCTGTTCCTGGTGATCTGGCTCCTCCGCCGGCATGCCCGGCAGACGGCGCTCTGGGTGGTGACCACCATGGCGGTCGGCGGCCTGCTCGGGGCCCTGCTGAAACTGCTCTTCGGCCGGCATCGTCCCGACCTGCTCGACCCGGTCGCACGGGCGACCGGTTTCTCGTTCCCCTCCGGCCACGCCCTCAACGCGACCCTCGCCGCCGGGGTCTTCGTTCTGGTCCTGCTCCCGGTGGTACGCCACCGCCGCCTGCTCTGGGCCGGCGCCATCCTGGTGGCGGCCCTGACCGGGATCAGCCGGATCATCCTCGGCGTGCACTACGCCAGCGACGTCATCGCCGGCTGGCTCCTCGGCGTAGCACTCCTGGCCGCAACGACGATGGCCTTCACCCGTCGCGGCCTCGGGTCCATCGTGGACCGGGGACTCACCCCCGACGACGCAGAGCAGAGGCCCGAGACGTCGAAGCACAGGTCGGTGGACCAGGGACTCGCTTCCCACACGCCGCAGAGGCCCGAGACGTCGAAGCGCAGCTCGGTGGACCAGGGACTCGCTTCTCCCACGCCGCAGAGGGCCGAGACGTCGATGCTCGGGTCGCCGGTCCGCCCAGAGCCCGCGTGCTCCGACGGCGGGCCGCGGAGCCGAGAAGACCTGCGGCCGCGCGGTGGCCCGAGCGGAAGCGGAAGGTAGGCTGTCCTAACTTCGAGAGCGGGGTGGGACGTGGCGGAACCGGAGTCGCTGGCCGAGGTGCTGGGCGGGCGCCGGGCCGCCCTCGACGCGACCGTGCCGCCCGTCGTGTTCGTCGGTGGCTGGCTGGCCGGGGGACGCTCGATCTGGGTCGGTGCGGGGGCCGCTCTGGTGGCTGCCCTGGTCGTCGCCGGGATGCGGCTGCGGCAGGGCGACCGTCCGCGGGCCGTGCTCGTCGGGTTGCTCGGCGTGTGCGTCGCGGCGCTGGTCGCCTTGCGGACCGGACGGGCCGAGGATTTCTTCCTGCTGCAGATCGTCAGCAATGCCGCGAGCGCTTTGCTGTGGGCGGTCAGCATCGTGATCCGGTGGCCGCTGCTGGGTCTGGTCGTCGGGGCGGTGCTCGGGCAGAAGACGCGGTGGCGGCGCGATCCTGACCTGCTCCGGGCGTACGGACGCGGCAGTTGGATCTGGGTCTTGCAGTATGTCGTGCGGCTAGCGGTCTTCGTGCCGCTGTGGGCCGCCCATGCCGTGGTGGCGCTCGGGGTCGCGCGGGCCGTGCTGACCTGGCCGCTGGTCGCCGCGTGTCTGGCGGTGAGCTGGTGGGTGATCCGGCGCAGCCTGCCCGGCGACCATCCGGGGCTGCGGCATCCGCGGACCGGCGAACCCGCGACCGCCACCGTTGCGGACCGGGAAGCGCCGGGCGGGTCAGCTCCGGCCGGTGCTGACCATCTCGGGTGAGTCGATGTCGCCGCCGAAGCCCTCGCGGTGCATCGTGCCCCACACCGCCGTGCGGCCACGCCAGGCGCCGAGGACGCCGGCGACCTGCCAGAAGGCGAGCAGTTGGCGGTAGCCGAAGTTCTCCAGGACGGCCGCCAGCTCGACGAACCACCACGACCTCGTAGCGCGGGTAGCGCAGCGCGGTCATCGCCCGGACCGCGGCGACGATGCCGGCGCCCTCGTTGTGCGCGGGGACGATCACCGACACCGGCACGGTCCGCGGGGCTGCGGAACATCGTCGGCGCCGGCGAACGGGATGCGCCGTAGATGCCTGCCGAACTCGAGGCCGGCCAGCGCGATCAGCACCAGGTAGCTGCTGTTGAGTGCGATGAAGTACCCGAAGATCGCCAGGTCGGTGTAGCGCAGCGCCTCGCGCACCACCTCCGTCACCGTGCGGCTCCGACCCGCTCGTCGCTGCGCACCTCGGCGAGCGCGAGCGCCTCCTCGGCGTGCGAGGCCGCCGCCGACCGCTGGTCGTGCGCGCCCATCCCCGCGGCCTGGGCCGCCGCCCGGTCTGCCGCGATGACGTCGCGCTGGGCTTCGAGGCCGGCGGGGCCGCTGCGGCGCAGCGCGTGCGCGGCCTCGTGGGCGACCTGGAACGCATCGTCGCCTAGCAGGTTCACCAGCGGCCTCGCCGCGGAGCTTGCCGAGCAGCGCCAGGGCGTGCGGTTCGGCGGCACGCCAAGCGTCGTCGGGGATGGCCACGAGCTCGTCGCCGCCCTCCTCGCCGTTGTCGGCCACGAAGGCGAGCAGCGCCTTGCGGGGCGGGGGGGGCGAGCCGGGCGCGCTTCTACTGGCGTACGCGGCGGGTCACGCGCACGACGATGATGCCGGCGGCGGTCACGGCGACCACGGCGGCGAGGATCGCGATGACGACCGTGAACAGGCCCAGCATCACCGGGCCACCCGCGCGAGCGCGGCCTCCACGCGTTCCAGCAGTTCCCGCGGGCTGAACGGCTTCACGACATAGTCGGTGGCGCCGGCCGCGTACCCCTGCTCGAGGTCCTGGGGCCGCGAGCGGGCGGTCAGCATGATGATCGGTACGTCGGCGGTCAGCGGCCCGGCGCGCAGCTCGCGGCAGACCTCGATGCCCGACATGCACGGCATGCGGACGTCGAGCAGGACCAGGTCCGGCGGCTGCGCCCGGACCGCGCGGAGCGCGGAGACCCCGTCGGCCACGGCGACGACGTCCAAGCCCCCTTTTCCGAGTTTGTGCGACACCAGATGCCGGATGTCCGGGTCGTCCTCGACGAGGAGAATGGTGCTCATCGCCCCCCCCCCCCGGATCGTCGGACCGGCCCCTCACCTGCCCAACATATCCGTTATGTGAGCTTCCCTCGCCGCGAACGGGAGCAAAGCGGCAACCGCCCGCGCCGCCTCTCAATCGCGTTCCGGCGGCTCCGATAGAGGCAACGTGACGTTCACCAGGTGGATGCGGGCGGCCGGCCCGCGCGGCACCGCCCTCGCCGCCGCGACGCTCGCCCTCGGGCTGGGCACCGGCGCGGCCGCCACCGCCGGAATCGCCACCGCCGAACGCGACGCCACGACCGCGGCGCTCACCCTGCGCAGCGCCGGCGTGCACGCCGCCCTCGACACCGCTTTCCAACGGTACGCCGACACGGTGCACGACATCGCCGCGGCCGCCGCCACCCAGCCCGCCGCCACCCTGTCGCCCACCGTCGCGCGCATCGCCGGCGCCCGGCTCGCCGGAGCGCACCAGGTCGTGGTCACCGACGCGGCCGGCGGCATCCTGGCCCAGCACACCGTCGACGGCAGCACGCCGCCCCCGCGCACCGCGCTCGACCCGGAGCCGCGCCTGGCCGAGACCATGCGCCTCGCCGGGAGAACGGCCGCCTCGTCGCCGGGCCGGTGCACGTCCTGCCCGCCGACCGCGGCCTGCCGGCGGCCGGACGGCCCGCCGCGTTCGATCTGGTCGCGCCCGTGTACGGCACCGGGTTCCGCGGCTGGATCGTGGTCGCCGTCCGCGCACCCGAGCTGCTCCGGGAGTCGCTGCGCACGGCGGACGTCACCGGCGTGACCGCCGTCGTCACCGGGACCGCCACCGACGGCCGCTCACACGAGATCGCCCGGTGGACCGGGGACGGCGGCCCGGTGGGCAGCCTCCGGGACACCGTCGACGTGGAAGTCGCCGGGACCGTGTGGCACGTGCTCGTCCGCCCGACGGCCGCACTGGCCGGCACCGGGCGTACGGTCGCGGCGCCGCTGACCATGCTCGGCGCGGTCGTCGTCAGCCTGCTGGCCGCCGCGGGACTGCTCGCCGCCGAGGCGGGTCGCAACCGGGCCGCGGCGCGCGCCCGGCGCGAGGCCGCCGACGCCCGCACGGCCGAAGGTCGGGAGCGCGCGGCGAACGACCGGGCCCGCGCGGCGAACGACGAGGCCCGCGCGGCGCGCGACCAGCTCCTGGCCGCCGAGGATGCGGTGCGGGAGCGGGAGGCGGAGTTGTCCGGCTTCGCGACCGCGGCCGGCGAGCGTCTACACGCCCCGCTGCACACGATCGCGAGCGTCACCGAGATGCTCGTGGAGGACGCCGCCGCGCAGCTCGACCAGGCTTCGCGCGAACCCAACCCCGGCGGCGGCAGCATCTTCTGGTTCACGGTCGCCGCCGCGACCACCGCTCCCGCCCCGGAGACGGAGCTCTTCGCCGCCGACCTCGCCTGAGGCGTCGACGTCGCCGCGAAATATGATCTTGAAATGTTCGTGGTGACACTGACCTACCGCACCGACCTCACCCAGATCGACGAAGCGCTTCAAGATCACGTCGCCTGGCTGGATCAGCAGTATGCGGACGGGGTGTTCATCGCCTCCGGCCCTCGGGTGCCCCGGGTCGGCGGCGTGATCCTGGCCCGGAACCTCTCCCGGGAAGACCTCGAGCGCAGGCTCGCGACGGATCCTTTCCACCAGCGCGGCCTCGCCGACTATGCGGTGACGGAGTTCGTTCCCGCCCGCACGGCCGAAGGGTTCGCACATCTGAAGTAGGCACCGGCCGCATCTTGTGATTCACGGCCCGCGCGGCGCCCGGGAGGTCAGCCGGCGCCGGAACGCGCTGTGGATCACGTACCTGTCGCGGCTGTCGGCCATCGGGACGTCTCTCCGTTGCGGTTGTCGCGAGGGCGGCAGGACGCGCGACAGAGTAGCCATCGCCGTCCACCCACGACCGTGTCGCCATCAGCGGCGGCGGGTCACCAGGGCGGTGAGGACGCCGGCGAGGAGGCCCCAGAAGGCCGAGCCGATGCCGAGCAGGCTCACCCCGGACGCCGTGGCCAGGAACGTCACCAGGGCCGGCTCGCGCCAGCGCTCGTCGGTCAGGGCGGACGCGAGGGAGCCGCCGATGGTGCCGAGCAGGCCCAGCCCGGCGATGGCCAGCACGAGGACCGCGGGCAGCGCGGTGAGCAGGGCCGCGACCGTGGCCCCGAAGAGGCCGACGACCAGGTAGAAGGCTCCGGCCCAGACCGACGCCAGGTAGCGCTGCCGGCGGTCCGGGTGGGCCTGCTCCCCCGTGCAGATCGCCGCGGTGATCGCGGCCAGGTTGAGGCCGAAGCAGCCGAACGGGGCCAGCAGCGTGTTGACCGCGCCGGTCCAGCCGATCAACGGCGAGACGGGTACCTGATAACCGGCGTTGCGCAGGACCGCGACGCCGGGCAGGTTCTGCGAGGCCATGGTGACCACGAACAGCGGCAGCCCGACGCTGACGATCATCTGGGCGTCGAACGCGGGCATGGTGAAGACGGGTTCGGCGAGGGCTATGCGTACGGCGCCCGGATGCAGCGAGCCGTCGAGGGTCGCCGCCACCACGCCGACGGCGAGCGCCACCAGCACCGCGTACCGGGGCAGCCAGCGGCGGCTCGCCAGGTACGCGAGGAACATGGGCAGCACCACGAGCAGGTCGTCGTCGAGGGCCCCGAACAGCCCGGTGCCGAACTGGACCAGCACCCCGGCGAGCAGTCCGGAGGCCAGCGGCACCGGCACCCGGTCCATCACCCGTTCGAACCAGCCGGTCAGACCGCTGAGGGTGATCAGCAGCGCGGAGACGAGGAAGGCCCCGACCGCCTGCGGCATCGTGGCCCCGTCCAGGCCGGTCGCCATCAGGGCGGCGCCGGGGGTCGACCAGGCGGTGACCACCGGGGCCCGGTAGCGCAGCGACAGGCCGATGCAGGTGACGCCCATGCCGACGCCGAGCGCGAGCATCCACGAGGCGATCTGCCCGGGAGTGCCACCGGCCGCCTCTGCGGCGGTGAAGACGATCGCGGCCGAACTGGTGACGCCGACCAGCACCGCGACCAGGCCGGCGGTCACGGCCGACGGCGCCATCACCCGTCCGGCGGCGCGGGCGAGATCGGCGGTCGGCAGGCGGGGCGGCGGCACCGGGTGACTCTACTGACCCCGTCAGCGGCGGGAGATCAAGGCCTCCAGCCGCTCCCCCGCGTCGGTCACCCGCGTGGTGAGGTCGGCGACGACGGACTCCTGCTCGGTGGTCAGCTCCTGGGCGTCCGCCGTGGTGTGGTCGATCGCCGAGATGGTGTCGCTCATCGCGGTCATGATCTCCACGACCGCCGTCACGTGCTGGTTCAGCTCGCCGAGGGTGGCGCTGATCGTCTCGGTGGACTCGGCCGTGGTGCCGGCCAGGTTCTTGACCTCGTTGGCCACCACGGCGAAGCCCTGGCCGGCCTCGCCGGCGCGGGCCGCCTCGATGGTGGCGTTGAGCGCCAGCAGGTTGGTCTGCTTGGCGATCCCGCCGATGAACTGGGCGACCTCGCCGACCTTGAGCAGGCTCTCGTGCAGGGTCCCGACGGCCTGGCTGGCCGCGGTGTTGTTCTCCAGCAGGCGGCTCGCCGCCAGCCGGGCGTCGCGGACGCGTTCGTCGATGCGCCCGGCCGCCTCGCCTACCGTCGCGGCCCGGTCGGACACGTCGCCGAGCTGGCGGGCGACGAAGGCCGACGTCTCGTCGACCAGCGCGCGGGCCTGTTCCTGCGCCTCCCGTTCCGCCGCGCTCTGCCGCTCGTGCGTCCGCTCGAGCTCCTCCCGGCGTTGCTGCTGCTCGGTCTCCAGGAGGCGGTCACGGTCGGCGATGGTGTCGAGCATGGCGTCGATGGTGCGGCCCAGTGCGGCGATGTCGTCGCTGCCGGTGGCGTCGACCCGCAACTCGTAGTCGCCCGAGGCGACGATCTGCTCGGTGGTCTGCCGCAACGGGCGGACCCGGCGGCTCACCGCCCGCCGGCCCGACCAGGCGACCAGCACCACGATCAGCAGGGTGGCGACGGCGATGAAGGCGAACAGCTTGACCGCGGTGCTCGTGGCGGCGGCGTGGATCGGGCGGCCCTGCACCGACTCGAGGACGAGCCGCTTGCCGTCGACGGTGGCGATGCTCGCGTGCAGCGCGATGCTGTCCCCACTCAGCACGGTGGTTCCCACGTCGAGGGTGCCGACGAGGCTCGGCAGCGACTGCGTGACCGCATCGCCGCGCGGCTGCTCGGCGACGGTGGTGGGCAGGTTGATCTCCTTGCCGAACTGCGCCATCCGCTCCGCGCCGAGCCGCTGGATGATCACCAGGCCTCCGGACGACTTGCCCTCGCCGCTGCTGGGGTAGACCGGCAGGCCGCAGAAGAGGTACATCACGTCGGCGGCGACGACTCCGCAGCGGGCGCTGCCGGCCTCACCTTCGGGGTCGTAGAGGCCGCTGAGCACCGCGGGGTCGATGAGCTGCGCCGCCGGCCTCTGGAAGCCGTCCGCGCTGAGGGTGCCACCGGTTACCAGCCGGCCGTCACGGCTGACGCCGAGGACGCCGTCATAGTTGCCCCCGCTATCGGCGGGATCGGAGTAAAAGTCCTCGGCGAAGGTCTCCGCGTCCTCCTTCGCCACGTCCTGGTAGGCGTTGTCCCAGACCGCGTTGGTGGCGCCGAACGTGATGAGCAGCCGGGCCTGGGTGTCCAGGCCGATCCGCATCCGGTCGGCGTCCTGCGCCACCTGACGCGCCTCCAGGCCGTCGAACGCGCTGGTCGCCACGTTGCGCAGCAGCAGGAAGCCGGCGCCGCAGCCCAGGAGCGCGGCGATGACCGGGATGAATCGTCTGAACTTTGCGGGCACGGAAGGCCTGTCGGCAGGCGGTACGGGACAGATGAGCGGAGAAGAGGCTCCCATGACGCGACTCACGTCCGGCGAGGCCTAGGCTCGAGCGTATGTTCTCCCAGGCGAGCAGGCTGAAGAATGTCCGGTACGACATCCGCGGCCCGGTGCTGCGGCGCGCGCAGGAGCTGGAGAACGCGGGCCACCGCATCCTCAAGCTGAACCTCGGCAATCCCGCGCCGTGGGGACTCAACACGCCCGAGGCGATCGTCGCCGACATGGTGCACAACCTGCCGTCCGCCGAGGGTTACAGCGACGCCCGCGGCATCTACTCGGCCCGGGTCGCGGTGGCGCAGTACTACCAGACCCTCGGCGTCGAGCACGTCCAGCCCGACGACGTGTTCCTGGGCAACGGCGTCTCCGAGCTCATCGTCATGTCCCTGCAGGCGTTGCTCAACACCGGCGACGAGGTGCTCGTGCCGAGCCCCGACTACCCGCTCTGGACCGGCGCGGTGACGCTGTGCGGCGGGCAGCCGGTGCACTACCGCTGCGACCCGGCGCAGGGCTGGCAGCCGGACCTGGAGCACGTGGCGGCGTCCATCACCTCCCGGACCCGGGCCCTCGTGATCATCAACCCGAACAATCCGACCGGCGCGGTCTACTCGCGGGAGACCCTGCTGGGCCTGCTCGAGATCGCCCGGCGGCACGGGCTGCTCGTGCTCTCCGACGAGATCTACGACAAGATCGTCTACGACGAGGCGCGGCATCTCTGCGCGGCGGCGCTCGCCCCGGACCTGCTCGTGCTCACCATGGGCGGGCTGTCGAAGACGTACCGGGCGGCGGGTTTCCGGTCGGGCTGGATGGCGGTGAGCGGCCCGGCCACCCACGCCACCGAATACCTCGAGGGCCTGCAACTGCTCGCGAACATGCGGCTCTGCCCGAACGTGCCGGCCCAACACGCCGTGCAGACCGCCCTGGGCGGATTCCAGAGCATCACCACGCTCATCCGGCCCGGCGGCCGCCTGTACGAGCAGCGCGAGCACGCCTGGCGCAAGATGACCGAGATCCCGGGCGTCGACTGCGTGAAGCCGGAGGGCGCGCTGTATCTCTTCGCCCGGCTCGATCCCGAGGTGCACAAGATCCGAGATGACCAGCGGCTGATCATCGATCTGCTGGAGCAGCAGCTCATGCTGCTGTCGCACGGCACGGGGTTCAATCTGCCCACGCCGGACCACCTCCGGATGGTCTTCCTGGCGCCGGTCGACGTGCTCGACGACGCGACCGACCGCCTGCGCCGCTTCCTCGAGACATACCAGCAGTAACAGAAGGTCCACCTTCCGTACGCGGGCCGGCGGATGATCGGCCATTCGCGCTGTCCGCCGCGCGACGCGACCATGGTGCCCGGAGCCTCGCGGGCGTCTGCTGAACGGCAGGACGACACGAGGAGTGGTTCGCATGGCTGTCCCCTTGCAGGAATTCCACTACAGCGCCGCCGAGGACACGGACACCGAGCGGGAAGCGGTCTCGCGCACGCCCGCCTCGTTCGGCGCTGCGGACGCCGGCCCGGATGCCGGCACGGATGCCGCCGCATCGGCGGGACCGATGTTCACCAGCAACGAGGCGGCGGCCCGGTTCTATCTGGACGAGCTGCTGCGCCGGGACGAGCGCCCGGCCATGCAGGCCGTGGTGGCGCCCGAGCGGCCCGAGCGCGTGCCCGGCCTGGTCGTCAAGAAGGACGAGGACCTTCCGGCCGTGGGTACGCGCCAGGTCCGCTTCACCCAGACGCACCGAAGCATCCCGGTCTTCGGCGCCGGCGCCGTGGTCGAGCTCACCAGCGACCGCGATCTGGTGAGCGTGACCGCCCAGCTCGACGAGGTCACCGGCGTCGACCCGGTGGAGAGCCTGAGCCGCATGGAGGCGCTGGAGAAGGTGGCCACCTGGACGGGCAAGACGATCCCGGCCGAGGCCGGCGTCGACGGCCGTCTCATGTACTACAAGGAGGACGAGTCCGGGGAATGGCACCTGGCATGGTTCTTCAAGGCCCTGCCGGCCTCGCCGCCGGCTCCCGACGAGCCTGACCCGGCGATCCTGCGCGGGCACGGCCTCGGTCCGCGACCGGTCCCGGAGAGCGTCAACTACCTCGTCGACGCCCACGACGGCCGCATCCTCTTCTGCTACAGCGCGATCGCCACCGGCGCCCCGATCCCGCCGCCGACCAAGTGCACCGGCGTCGACGAGGACGAGACGAAGCAGACCTTCTTCGGCCGTCTGGAAGCCGACGGCGCCGGTTGCCAGATGGACGACCCGCTGCGCAACGTCCGCACGTACGACATCGAGTTCGCGGACATCTTCGACGGCCCGCCGTTGCCGCAGCGGGCGGTGGCCGCCACGTCCAGCGACTACGGCTCCACCAACCGGGCCGCCGTCTCCGCCCACCTCAACGCCTCCCGGGTGCAGGACTTCTACAAGTCGGTCCTGCAGCGTGAGGGCATCGACGGGCAGGGCATGGTGCTCGTCTCGATCGTCAACACCACCGCCTCCGGTTTCGGCACGCCGCCGGAGCTCAAGAACGCGTTCTGGTCGCAGGGCCGGATGTGGTACGGCCAAACCCGCGACGCGCAGGGCCGTCTCGTGAGCCTCTCCCGCTACCTGGACGTGATCGGCCACGAGCTGACCCACGGCGTGATCGAGTCGACCTCGAACCTGGTGTACGCGACCCAGTCGGGCGCACTGAACGAGTCCTTCGCCGACTGCGCAGGGGTCATCATCAACAACTGGTACACCGCTCCCGACCGCGAGGACGTCCGTACGTGGAACTGGGAGATCGGCGCGGGCCTGGGCGGCGACAACCTGCCGTTGCGCGACTTCGCCGATCCCGCCCGGCTGGGAGATCCGGCGCACATGCGCGACTTCAAGCGCCTGCGCCCCGGCGAGCTGCCGCATCCGCAGCGCAACGACTCGGGCTGGGTGCACGTCAACAGCAACATCCACAACAAGGCGGTGCACAACCTGCTGACCATGGAGGAGAACGGCACGCGCGTGTTCACCGTCCAGGATGTGGCCGTGCTGACCTATCTGGGCATGGCCCGGCTGGTCCCGCTCGCCACCTTCCCGCAGGCGCTGCGGTCGATCGTGGACGTGGCGGCGACGTACTTCGGCGGCAGCCCGCAGCGCGACGCGAAGATGGCGGCGATCCGCCGCGCCTACGACCTCGTCGGCATCAGCTGAGCCCGGCCGTCCCCGCCGGTCGGGACCCGGCGGGGACGGTCCGCCACGGGGCGAGGTCCTCCTCATCCGGCAGGCAGCCGGATGGTGACGGTCGTGCCGGATCCCTCGACGGACTGCACCGAGATGTGCCCGCCGTGGTTCTCCACGATCTTGTGGACGATGGCCAGTCCGAGGCCCGTACCGGGGATGGCCCGGTGGACCGCGTTGCTGGCCCGGAAGAACCGGGAGAACAGCCCTTGTTGTTCGCCGGACGGGATGCCCATGCCGGTGTCCGACACGGACACGTGGATCTCGTCGGCCTCGCGGCGGACGACCAGGGTGACCGTTCCCCGCGCCGGGGTGAACTTGACCGCGTTGGACAGCAGGTTCGTCAGGACGCGGTCGAGCTGGTCCGGGTCCGCGGTCAGCTCGAGCGACCGGTCCACCTCGCTGCGCAGCTCGACCTCGCCCTTGGCCGCCGCCGGCGCCATCCCGGCGACCGCGCTCTCGGCGAGCTCGGTCAGGTCGACGGGGCGGCGGGACGCGCGGAACGACCCAGACTCGATCTTGGACAGGATGAGGATGTCCTCGATCAGTTCCCGCAGCCGCCGGGTGTTGCGCCCGATGACCTCCAGCATCTTGCGCTGCGGCGGTGCCAGCTCGCCGGCGTCCGCGTCGAGCAGCAGCTCCAGATAGCCGGCGATGCTGGTCAGCGGCGTACGCAGCTCGTGCGAGACGGTCGACATGAAGTCCTTCTTCGCCGTGTCCAGCTCCTTGAGCCGGGCCACCAGATGCTGCTCCCGCTCGAACAGGCGGGCGTGGTGCACCCCGCGGCCCAGGTCCGCGGCGACCGCCTCGACCAGCCGTACGTCGGCCGGGGTCCAGGCCGGCCCGCCGTCGCGGATGAGGGTGAGCGCGCCCAGGCGCTCGTCGCCGACGCTGACCGCCGCGGTCAGGACCGTTCCGTCGCCGACCGCGGCCCAGGCCCGCCGTTCCGGCTCGGGCGGTGCCGCCTGGCCGGCCGCGGCCTGCTCGTCGGTGGTCCAGACGTCGCCGCTGCCGAGCCAGGAGGCGTCGCATCCGGCGAGCTCCTCGAGCACCCCGCCGGCGTGCTCGTCGCGCAGGCTCACCAGCGGCGGCACGTCGGTCTGCCCGGGTGCCATCCGCACCAGGACGTGATCGGCGTGGAAGATCTCGGCGAGGCCGCGTACGGCCTCGGTCAGCGCGTCCCCGACCCACAGGTGCGCGCGGATGCGGTAGCCGAGCTGCCGGACCTCGGCGCGCAGCCGCGCGGAGTCCTTCTCGGCGGCGCGGATGCGGTCGCCGACCTCGGCCATCTCGTTGATCGCCTGCGCGACCGCCCGGATCTCGACCGGTCCCGCGGTCGCGTCGGCGCGGATGTCCAGTTCCCCGGAGCGCCGCCGGCCGATGACGGAAATGATCCGCGCCAGCGGTCGGGTGATCTTGCGGGCGGTCTGCACCGCCGCGAGGACGGCGGTGATCGCCGCCAGCACGGTGAGGGCCACGACGACGGCGGTCGTCACGACGCCGAGGGTGGCGCTGCGCTCGCGCAGGTCGGCGGCGCGGGCGGCCAGCGCGGCGTCGAAGGCCTGGTTCTCGGAGTGGAACGCCTGGAAGAGCGGCTTGCCCTGTGCCACGAACCCCGCTGCCGCGGAGCTGCGCGGCGGGGCCGTGCGCTGCCGCTCGGCGAGCGCCCACCAGTGGCCGGCCTTGGCGAGCTGCCGGGCCACGGCGTCCTTCTCGTCGTCCCGGGACAGCTTCCGCAGCGTGGCCGCGACCTGCTCGAAGTCGGTGCGTGCCGCCCCGTACGAGGCGAGCAGCTCGCCGTCGCCGGTCAGCAGGTAGCCCCGCAGGCCGCGCTGGCCGTCGGCGAGCACGCTACGCAGGTCGGCGTTGGCGAGCTGGAGCGGCTGGACGCGGGTGGAGAGCTCGTCGACGACCCGGTGCTGCATGACCAGCGCGGTGGTCTCGGCGACGCCGGTGCACACGATCAGTACGACCAGCACGCCGAACGCCCTCGTCAGCAAGCGCCCGACGGTCCGCTCCCGGGGCATGGGCGGCCGGTCCCGTCAGGCCGGGGTCCGGCTCAGCAATGCCTGGATCCGCGACACGAGCTCGCGCGGACTGAAGGGCTTGGTGACATAGTCGTCGGCGCCCGCGCTGAACCCGCCCTCGACGTCCTGATCCTGCACCCGGGCGGTGAGCATGATGATCAGCGTCCCGGCGGTGACGGGATCCGCGCGCAGCATCCGGCACACGTCGATGCCGGAGAGGCCGGGCATCGACACGTCCAGGACCGCGAGCGTGGGTCGCCGGGCCCGGGCCTGCTCCACCGCGGCCTGCCCGTCCTCGACGGCGATCACCTCGAGGCCGGCCTGTTCGAGTTTGAACGCGACGAGGTCCCGGATGTCGGCGTCGTCGTCGGCGACCAGCACCACCGGCACGGTTCCCCCTATGGGTTTCGCTCGTTATTAGCACGATATCCGTTTAGTCCGCTCTGCGATTGCCGCTCGCCGCAACCGCATGGCAACTGCCGTGCAGCGCAGATGCAGCCCCATCCGGGTGTCCTGGACGCAGACGCCCGTCCGCGAGCGCACGGTAGGAGGATCTGATGACCGCTGTGGAAACCGACGACATCCGCTCCGAGGCGCTGTTCGTCTCCGACCTGCAGAGCTCTCAGCACCCGTCGCCCGAGCTCATCCGGGCCGCCGTCAGCGCCACGGTCGACCGCCTCGGCGAGCAGGGCTGCGCCGAGCTGGTGGCGCAGGAGTTCGGCGAGCACCCGGACTGCGCGCTGGGCCGGATGCGGTGGGCCCGCGGGGCGGTGCGCAGCGCGTTCGAGGCCGCCTGACCTCACCGCGTGACGGTCGTGGTGGTCGTGACCGCCGCGGGCGGCACGGCGTACGACGTCGGCGCCGGCGACGCGGCGTGCGACGGCGCCCGGAACAGCAGCATGTCCCGCACGTTCTTCTGCACGGCGACCGCGGCGAACAAGGTCAAGACGAACGCCAGCCCGTAGAAGCCCTTCTCGCTGAGCAGCATCCCGCTGTTCCAGAGGCCGACCACCAGCATCACGACGCCGAGGCCGACCGTGGCCCACGACAGGCCGAGGTACAACGCCGACACCGGCAGACCCTCCGCCTTGTCGCGCACCGACTTCTGCAGGGACACGGCGGCGAACAGGCCCAGGACGAGGACCGAGGCGTAGAAGCCCTTCTCACTCTTCGTCATCTCGGCGTTCCACAGCCCGACCGCGTAGCACAGGACGCCGAGGAACAGGGCGGCCCAGGAGGCGCCGACGAAGGCGGCGGTGGGCTTGACCGAGAAGGACGGCTGAGCGGTCATGGCATTTCTCCGAATCACGTGGAGGGCGGGGTTGACGTGCTCAAACAGTCTGCGGGCGGCCGGGCCGACGACCGTGAGTAGTCGTACTTATCCGCGCTGAGCCGTCGCGCGGTACGGACGGGCGGCCCACGGACACCTGAAAGGCCGACGTAAGCGCTCACCGGTGCACCTACGGTGGGTGATGTTTCCGCCCGGTAACCGGCGGACAGCCGGGAAGGGGCGGAAGTCGTGCGGCAGCGGATGAGGGCCCGGCACCGGGCGGTCCGGTCGCGCCGGTGGCCCTGGACGGTGGTCGCCGCGGCGCTGCTCACGCTGGCCGCCACGATTCCCCTGCTGCTGCGCGACGCGGGTACGCCGCAGGCCGCCGTACCGTTGCCGGCCGTCTCGATCCCGCAGCCGCCCACGGCCGACCCGCCCCCGGGCTCCCGGCAGCCGCTGCGGGCGGTCACCCAGGCTCGCAAGGCCGACACCGCCACGCCCAGCCCGGCTCCCGCGACTCCGGTGCTGCTCGGCCCGTCCGACGCCGCCGGGCTGCCCCCGCTCCTGGGCTCCTACTGCCAGGACACCGCCGGGAAGCACACGATCGCCATGCTCACCGGCGGCGTATGGGTCTGCGGCCGCGCATCCCGCGACCCGGCCCCGATCGACATGGACGCGATGTGCGGCTGGCGCTACGGCACCGGCGCGTACGCCCAGCACGTCTCCAGGGATCCCACGGGGTGGCGCTGCTACCGCGACGGCCCGTAAGCTTCCCAGCCATGTACGCGCAACCGAGCATGTGGTGGCCCGCCGACCCGGCGGCCACACCCTCCCGCGCGTAACCCACCACCGCGGCCGCCTCCGACGAGGCGGCCGTCGTCGTAGGGACGGATTCCTCGCCGGGCGGCCCTGAGCCGATCGAGGAACCCATGGAACCCTTCGCCCTGCTGCATCGCGACGGCGCCGAGCACGTCGAGATCCTGCACGGCGACGTCGTCACGGTGCCGACGCTCGCCGACATACCTCTGCCCGCCGGGAGCGGACCGCGGACGCTCGCCCTCGTCCCCTACCGCCAGATCGCCGAACGCGGCTTCGCCTGCATCGACGACGGCACGCCGCTGGAATGCCTGCGGATCCGGGCGGCCCGGACCGTACCGGTGGCCGAGATGATCGACTCTCTGCCCGCCACGCCGCCGCGCCTGACCGGCCAGGGCTTCGACATCCCGGACGAGGACTACGGCCGGATCGTGGAGGCGGTCCTGCACGACGAGATCGGGCGCGGCGAGGGCGCCAACTTCGTCGTCCACCGGGTCTTCGAGGCGACCCTCTCCGGTGACCCGCTCGAGGCCGCCCGGGCGGCGTTCCGCAACCTGCTCACCGGCGAGCGCGGCGCGTACTGGACGTTCCTGGTGCACACCGGCACCCGTACGCTCGTCGGCGCCACCCCCGAGCGGCACGTCAGCGTCGACGCCGGGCTGACGATGATGAATCCCATCAGCGGCACCTTCCGCCACGACGGCGAGCGCGACCTGGTGGAGTTCCTCGCCGACCCCAAGGAGATCGACGAGCTCGCCATGGTGCTCGACGAGGAGCTCAAGATGATGGCCGCCGTCGCCGAGCACGGCGGCCAGGTCATCGGGCCGCACCTGAAGCGGATGGCGCATCTCACCCACACCGAGTACCTGCTCGCCGGGCACGGCTCGCGAGACGTGCGCGAGGTGCTCCGCGAGACGATGTTCGCGCCGACAGTGACCGGCAGCCCGGTGGCGAACGCCAGCCGGGTGATCGCCCGCCACGAGCGCCGCGGCCGGGGCTACTACGCCGGGGTGCTGGCCCTGCTCGGGCACGACGACGAGGGCCGGCAGACGCTGGACGCGCCGATCCTCATCCGCACCGCGGAGATCTCACCCGCAGGCAGGCTGCGCGTGCCGGTCGGCGCCACGCTCGTGCGGCACTCCACGCCCACGGGCGAGATCGCGGAAACCCACGCCAAGGCCGCGGGCGTTCTGGCCGCACTCGGTGCCACCCGCATGACGACTTCCGTACGCCCGGAGCCCGACGACCCCGCGATCCGGGCCGCACTGGCGTCCCGCAACGACGGCCTCGCCCGATTCTGGCTGGACCAGCGCCGGCCGGGCGCGCTCACGATGCCGGCGCTCGCCGGCCGCAGCGCGGTGGTCGTCGACGCCGAGGACGCCTTCACCGCCATGCTGGCCCACCAACTGCGAGCGCTCGGCCTGACCGTCACCGTGATGCCCTGGACGGTCCCGGTCGTCCCGGCGGCCGACCTGCTGATCATGGGCCCGGGCCCCGGCGACCCCGCCGCCGACGACGACCGGATGAGCACCCTGCGCTCCCTGGTAGCCGGCGCGCTCGCCGACCGGCGCCCGCTGCTGGGCGTGTGCCTGGGCCACCAGATCCTGGCCGCGGCCCTCGGCCTGCGCCTGCGCCGCCGGCACGCGCCCTATCAGGGCCTGGCGCGCGACATCGATCTGTTCGGCACCCGGCGGCGGGTCGGCTTCTACTCCAGCTTCACCGCGCTGGACGCGCCGGTGCCCGGCGTGGAGATCGCCGCGGACGCCGACGGAGCCGTCCACGCGCTGCGCGGTGACGGCTTCGCCGGGGTGCAGTTCCACCCGGAATCCGTGCTCAGCGCGGACGGCCTCAGCGTCCTCGCGGAACTCCTCCCACCACTTCTCTCCCGGGCGATTAGTCCGGCGGCGAGCGGGTAGCGCTAGGGATGTCGGTGGTTCAAGCGGATCGAGAGCCTCCGCTTGGGCCACCGGCCCTCTACACTCGTCCACCGGTGGCAGCGTGTCCCCGAGCTGGCCGCCGGTCCGCCGACGGCCTCTCCGGGGTACCCCCGGGGGCGAGAGATTGAGCCACGCAGCGCATCGCCGGCGCGCCGCCGCGCTCCGCGCGGGACAGCGCAGGCACGACCGGGCAACGTCGGGGCACGCTGTTCCACCGGTACGCGTGTCGGCCGCGCTCGCCGACGCCCTCCTGACCAGCCGCTGGCGCCCCGGCCCCCTGCAGCGCACCGGCACGGCGGTGCTCGGCGGCCGGCCGCCGTGGCTGCGCATCGCCGTGGTCGCGGTGCTGCGGGCGTACCGGCACGCCCCGGCCGACCGTCCGCGCGAGCTCGCCGCCTTCCTGTCCTGTCTGGAACGCTCCGGACGCCCCCTGGTGCGCCGCCATCCCATCCGGCTGCGCCGGGCCACCCCGGTCCGGATCGTGCGCATGCGCTGGGACACTCCCCGCATCGACGACCTCGCCGCGCTCGCGGACTTCCTCGGCGTCGACGGCGACCACCTCGACTGGTACGCCGACCGCCGGCACCTCAACCGCCACGCCCGCGACGAGCGGCTCCGGCACTACCGCTACGCCTGGCTGCCCCACCGCCTCATCGAGGCTCCGAAGCCCCGCCTGCGTGCCCTCCAGCGCCGGCTCCTCGACGACCTCCTCGGACGGCTGCCGGTCCACCCCCACGCCCACGGGTTCGTCCCCGGCCGCGGCGTGCACACCTTCGCCGCACCCCACGCCGGGCAGAAGCTCGTCATCGGCCTGGACCTGACCGCGTTCTTCAGCTCGATCACCGCCGCCCGGATCCACGGCCTGTTCCGCACCGCGGGCTACCCCGAGCCGGTCGCCCACACGCTGACCGCCCTCACGACGACCGCCACCCCCGCGGCGGTGCTGCGCGGACGCACGGACCCGCACCGGGCCGCGCTGCTGCGCCGCCCCCATCTTCCCCAGGGCGCGCCGACGTCGCCCGCCCTGGCGAACCTGGTCGCGTACCGCCTCGACCGGCGGCTGACCGGTCTGGCCGACCGCTTCGGGCTGCACTACACCCGCTACGCCGACGACCTGGCCTTCTCCGGCACCCTCGGCAGAGGCGAGCCGGCCCATCTCATCGCCGCGGTCCATACGATCGCCGCCGACGAGGGTTTCCGGGTACACCCGCGCAAGACCCGCGTCCGAGGCCGAGGCGACCGGCAGCGTCTAGCCGGTCTGGTGGTCAACGAACGACCGGCCGCCTCCCGGGAGGACTACGACCGGCTCCGGGCGGTGCTGCACGACGCCGCCCGACGGGGCCCCCTCGTGGCGAACCGCGAGGGACACGACGACTTCCCCGCGTACCTGCGAGGCCGGGTCGCCTGGGTCTCCCACCGCCACCCGGCCCGGGCCGCCAAGCTCCACCGGATGCTGGCTGTCGCCCTGGCCGGGCCCGCCGCACCCCCCACCGTGACGACCCCTTAGCGGACGTCGCGCAACGCCTCCCGGAAGCCGTCGGCGGCGGGCTCGCCCGCAAACCGCCGGTGCAGCTCCACATCCAGCTCCCCGGCCACCATCAGCAGCGACGGCAGCGACCTCCGGCCCGCGGCCAACGCCCCGACCCCGGTCGACACCGCCTCTTCGAGGTTCCCGGCGCGCGCCGCGACGGCCGCCAGCGTCAGGCGCGCCTCGGCCATCCGCATGGGCGCCCTCTCGCCGTCCGGCCCGGCGCCCAGCGTCAGCACCGTCCGGGCGTGCCGCGCGGCCCGCTCGTCGTCCCCGGCCAGCCGGTAGGCGTCCATCGCGTAGAAATCCCACTTGTCGGGGTCCACCACGAAGTGGTGGTCCGGCCGATCCGGCGCCGGCATCCGGTCCAGCAACGCCCGGCCCCGGCCCAGTGCCTCCTGCACCCCGGCGACGTCCCCGAGGCGGGCGAAAGCCTTCGCCTCCTGCCCGGCCAACTGCACGGCCGCCGAGCCGCTCGGCGCGACCGCCTGTCCGGCCTGCGCGGCCGTGAGCACATCCCGGTAGCGGGACTGCGTCAACGCGAACCAGGCGGCCATCTCCTGTGCCCACGCGATGATCTCGGGATGCCCGGCCTCGTCACCCAACTGCCGTGCGGCCGTGCGGGTCGCCTCGGCGCCGGCCCGCATGCCCAGGTCGTACTCCACGCACCCCACGAGCAGGGCCAGCCACCCGGCGGCCACCAACAGCTCGCGGTGCGCCGCGAGCCCGGTCGGCCGGTGCAACAGCCGGGCCACCTCCCGCATCCACCCGTGGGCTTCTCCACGCAGCTCGGCGGCCGGCTGGGTGGCGTACTGACAACAGAGCTCGACAACGGTGGCATGCAACGCCTCGACGGTCGCAGGACCCGCGTCGTTGGCCTGCACCCGACGTAGGAGCTCGGCCGTCTCCCACGGCCGCGCATCATCCGCGGCCACCGCGTCGAGATGAGACGCCGCCACGATGTCACCCCGTGCGCCCAGCACCTCATCGATACGCCGGGCCAGCTCCGCCGTAGGGCGACGCCCTCCGTTCTCGATCCGCGACAGATGCCCCTTGTCGCACGGAACGACGGCGGCCAGCTCCGACAGCGACCACCCGCGCTCGATCCGCGCCGCGCGGACCCGTTGCGCGAATGCCGCCACAGTGACCTCCCCGACCACCTGTTGCGGGGGTTGCCGGCGCCACCGTGGCAACCCGCACCTATTCCACCGATGACGGTACCGCCAGATGGGGTGAATACCCGGCGCACAGGACGACCGGGCATCAACGACATGGGAGGAACCGATGGGCTGGACGACGTGCCTACGCCACCGCATACGGCGCGATCGCACCGCGGATCTCGCCGCCGCGGAAACCGCCGACGCGACCGAGCGCTCCGCCGCCCGGGAACGGGTGATCAAGATCGCCTACCCCGATCGATGGCCCGGATGGAATGCACCTACTGCCTCTTACCGGCCGCTGATGACGAGAGGGCAGGCCGCGCGAGGGCAGGGCGGGCGGCGACCATGACCGGCATCGGGGCCGACGCCATCGTGACGTTCCGCGACGCGGACGAACCCCGCCCGCTGGCCAGCCGTCTCGTCGCCACCGCGCACCGGCACCCGAGGGATGGTCGCTGCACATTCCCGGCGCCGCCCTGAAGACGGGGCACCTCACCGTCGACGATGCTGTGGCGACGGTCACCAGATCCACCGGCATCCGGCGCGTCCTCATGGTGTGGATCGAGGTCGGCGTGGTGTGACCAGCTATCTCTCCGGTACGTGCAGCCGAAAAGCCCGACCTATGCGCGTCCGCGCGTACCCAAAAGGATTTGCGAGGGGGATTCGGAGCCTGCATGGTGGCCCGCGGAGGTGGCCGCCGTCACGCGTTCTCGCGACCGGGACCGCGGATGATCCTCCAGCACTGACAATGGCAGGGATCCGAACGGCCACACCAGGAGATTCACTGTGAGTAGTCAACCCGTGGCGGCGCCAGACAAGCTGGATGCCGCCGTACTCAAGGTCGCCGGGGTGGTCGTCCTCGGGGCGATCATGTCGATCCTCGACGTGACCGTGGTCAGCGTGGCGCTGCCCACCTTCCAGACCAAGTTCAACGCCTCGTACGCCGAGGTCGCCTGGACCATGACCGGGTACACACTGGCGCTGGCCACAGTGATCCCGCTGACCGGCTGGGCCGCCGACCGCTTCGGCACGAAGCGGCTCTACATGGCCGCGCTGTTGCTGTTCACCCTCGGTTCCGGCCTGTGCGCCACCGCGGACTCGATCGGCCAGCTCATCGGCTACCGGGTGCTGCAGGGCCTCGGCGGCGGCATGCTGATGCCACTCGGCATGACGATCATGACGCGGGCGGCCGGTCCTGACCGGATCGGCCGGCTCATGGCGGTGCTGGGCATTCCGATGCTGCTCGGCCCGATCGGCGGCCCGATCCTGGGCGGCTGGCTCATCGACGTCGCGAGCTGGCAGTGGATCTTCCTGATCAACCTGCCGATCGGCGCGATCGGGCTCGTCTACGCGGCGTGGGCGCTGCCCAAGGACGCCCCGGAGCCGTCCGAGTCCTTCGACTTCCTCGGCATGCTGATGCTCTCGCCGGGCCTCGCCGCCTTCCTGTACGGCGTCTCCACGCTGCCCGAGGCCGGCACGATGTCGGATCCCGAGGTGTGGGTGCCGATGCTGCTCGGTGGCCTGCTCGTCGTCGGGTTCGTGTTCTATTCGTTCAAGCCGCAGCATCCGCTGCTCGACCTGCGGCTGCTGCGCAACCGCAACCTCAGCGTCGCCTCCATCACGATGGCCGTGTTCATGGTCGCCTTCATGGGGGCCGGGCTGCTGTTCCCCAGCTACTTCCTGCAGGTGCGCGGTGAGACGACGCTCGATGCCGGTCTGCTGATGGCGCCGCAGGGCATCGGCGCGATGGTCACCATGCCGATCGCCGGCATGCTGGCCGACAAGATCCCGGTCGGGCGTACGGTGCCGTTCGCACTGATCCTGCTCGCGGTCGGGTTCTTCGGCTTCACCCAGGTCGGCACCGACACGTCGTACGTGCTGCTGTGCGGCTCGCTGTTCGTCATGGGTCTCGGCATGGGCGGCACCATGATGCCGATCATGACCTCCGCGCTGAAGACGCTCACCAACCACGAGGTGGCGCGCGGCTCCACGCTGTTGAACATCCTCCAGCAGATCGCGGGCTCGGTCGGCTCGGCGCTCATGTCCGTGATCCTCACCAGCAAACTCAACGACTCCCCGGCCATCCCCGGTGTCGTCGACCCGGTCACCAAGGAGCCGGTCACGGAGGCCGGCCTGGCGATCGTCGTCCAGCAGAAGCCGGAGCTGGCGCAGCAGTTCCCGGTCGAGCCGGGTCTCCTGCAGCGCGGGCTGGAGTTCGTCGCCGACTCTTTCGCCACGACGTTCTGGGTGGGCTTCGTCCTGGTGCTGGTGACCTTCATCCCGGCGTTCTTCCTGCCGCGCAGGCGCGAGGAGTCCCACCTGCTCGACGACGAGCAGGGTGACCGCGCCGCGCCGGTGATGCTGCACTGACGCCGTGGGGCGGCCGGTCCCAGCCGGACCCGCCGCCCTCCGTGTCGGCGTCCCGGCGGTATACGTATCGACTCCCTCGAGCTACGGTGGCCACGCAGATCGTCGTCCACAAGGGAGAGAGTCGCGGATGACCACCGAGCCGCCTGCGGTGACATATGCCTTCGACAACGACGTCTCCGAGGCGGCGAACCAGCTCCGGCACATCGGTGACACCGTGGATCCCCACTCCATCGCCGTGCTCGACACCCTCGGCGTGAAGTCCGGCTCGACCTGCTGGGACGTCGGCGCGGGCTCGGGGTCCATCGCCCGGTGGCTGGCGCAACGCGTGGGGCCGCACGGGCGCGTCCTGGCAACCGACATCAAGCCGCAGCATGTTCAGGTTCAGGACAACCTGGAGATTCTCCGGCACGACGTACGGACCGACCCCTTTCCGCCGGACCGCTTCGATCTCATCCATGCCAGGCTCCTGCTGATGCACCTGCCGGCGCGGGAGCAGATTCTCGGCCGGCTGGTCGAGGCGCTGAAGCCGGGAGGCATCCTGGTGGTCTCCGACTGGGAGACCAGTCATCTGGACCTCGTGCTGGACAGCCCCGACGAGAACGGCACCCGGGTGTTCCAGCGGTTCCTCGAGACCTGCCTGGCGGGAAGCCCGGCGGTCGGCATCGATCCCCGGTGGGCGGCCCGGGCCAACGGCGCCATGCGCAGGGCCGGCCTCACGGACGTCACCACCACCGTCCACGCCCGGTCGTGGGCGGGCGGGACCGGCGCCTGCCTCCTCCATCGGAGCAACACGATCCAGCTTCAGCCCCACCTGCTGCTGGGCGGCTTCACAGAGGACGAGCTGACCACCCTCCGGGAGCTACTCATCGATCCCCGTTTCGTCATCTCGTCCTACCTGATGTTCACCACGGTGGGTGTGCGAGCGCCGGAGCGCCCCTAGGATCGCAGGGCATGGACGTCACCTACTTCTTCGATCCGGCCTGCCCGTTCACCTGGCGCACGTCGCGGTGGCTGGTGGCCGTGGCGCCGGAGCGCAATCTGACGGTGCGGTGGCGGGCGTTCAGCCTGTCCATCCTCAACGGTGACGACATCCCGGAGCGTTACCGGGCGGTGGCGGCGGCGTCCAGCAGGGCGTTGCGGCTGGTCGAGGCGTTGCGTGCCGATCACCGCGACGACGACGTCGCCGCGTTCTACACCGAGATGGGCACACGGACGCACGAGGCGGGCACGCCCCTGAGCGACGAGATCGTGGTGCAGGCGGCCACGGCCGCCGGGATCGCCGACCCCGAGGCGGTGCTGGACGACGCCTCGTGGGACGAGGCCGTCCGTGAGTCGCACGAGCTGGCGTTCGGCTCGGCGGGGCCGGACATCGGCTCGCCGGTGCTGCTGGTCGAGGGCGCGGCCCGGGCCGTGCACGGCCCGGTGATCGGCGACGTGCCCGCTCGGGAGGAGGCCCTCGCGATCTGGGACGCGGTGGTGCCGCTGGCCCGCAGCGACACCTTCTTCACCCTTCAGCGTGGCCATTCCTGACCTCGGCGTTTGCGGGCCGCTTCCCGGCGGGTACAGGCCCGCCATGGTCGAGCCGCACGTCACCTTGGACCCGAACAGCCTGAGCCCGGTCGAGGAGAAGCTCCGCGGGCCGCTGGAGAAGCAGCTCTCCTCGGCCCTGCAGGCCGCGACCGAGCGGGTCTGCGACGAGTACGCCGGGGAGCCGGTCGACGAGGTCGCCACGGAGCTGCTCGACGAGACGAAGTCCGGCCTGCACCGCGACATCGCCGACGGATTCGTGCCGGACCAGCGCGAGCTGCGCCGCGTCGCGGAGGCCATCGTCCGCGAAGCCTGATCCCGCCGGCCGGTCATCGCACCCGGGTGACGGGCCACCAGCCGGTCACCGCACCCGGGTGGCGCGGTCGCCGGCCGGTCACGCACCCGGGTGGCGGGGTCGCCGGCCGGGCCGGTCAGCCCATGCGGGTGAGGGCGGCGCGGACGCGGCTCATGTCCCGGCGGCGCCGTTCGAGGGTCATGGCCAGGCCGACGAGCAGCAGGCCGGCGACGGCGAGCGGGATCCAGCGCGGCAGCAGGTCCCACACCAGGACCACTTCGTGCAGGGCCACCAGCGCCAGCACCGCCCCGCCGGTCACCACCGGCGCCTGCAGGCGTGCCCGGGCCCCGGCGAGCACCACCGCCAGCGCCGCCACCCCGAGCAGCAGCCGGCGCACCGGCTCGCCGTCGGCGATCAGCACCGACGCCAGGGTGGGCAGCAGCGCGGCGGCGAGCGCCGGACCGTAGGCCACCCAGCTCGACATCGCGGCGCGGCGGCGGGCCAGCCAGCCGGCGAGCAGCGCCACCGCGGCCGCCGGGATCGTGTACGCCTCCACGACCGCGACCTGCTCCGCGGCCAGCAGCAGCCACCACCCGCCGAGCTCCACCGAGGCCGCCGCGACGACGTGCGAGCGCCGTCCGCCCGCCTTCCGGACCAGCGCGCGGACGCCCAACGCCACGCCCCAGAGGGTGCACACGGCGGCCGCATACCGGATCGAACCGACCGTGAGCAGCAGCGCCACGCCGGCCCCGCCATGCGCCGCCGCCTGCACCACACGCCCCTCCACCGCGCGGCGCCCCGAAAGCACGCCCGCCCGGGAAAGCACGCCAGCCCCGGAAAGCACGCCCACCGGGGACAGCACGCCCACCGGAGAAGACACGCCCGCCGCGCCGCGCGCCAGGAGGACGCCGGCCGCCAGCACCACGGCCGCCGCGGCCAGCACGAGGAGAGCCGTGCGTTCCACGGGCAGCGCCGCAGCCCGCCCGGCCGTGTACGCCATGACCAGCGCGGACCCCGCAGCCCCCGCCCATCCGGCGACCCGCGCCGCGAGCGCCCGGCCGCCGGCACCGGCCGCCACACCCGCGACCAGCGTCGCGCCGAAGGCGGCCAGCGTCGCCGCGTGCGTGGCCAGTGCCCCGGCAAGCGCGGCGCCGACCAGCCCGGCCCCCACCGGCGTCATGACCGCGGCACGCCGGGCGGTGCCGTGCAGCGCCGCCACGACCAGACCCGCGAGGCCGGCGAGCAGCGCCGCACCCGGCACGCCGGGCCAGGGTGCCCGCGCCGCCGCCGTGGCAAGCACCGCCGCCACCGCGACGACCGGCGCCGCCGTCCAGAGCGCCGCTCGCCACCCGCGCAGCAGCCGGGCGCCGACGGCCGCCGCGACCGCGGCGATCGCCAGGGCGGCGACGTCGGCCCACGCCACGAACCCGGTCCACCGCGACCCGGCGTGCAGCCAGGGTCCGGCGAAGAGCGTCAGCAGACCATCCGCCACCCCGGCGAGGAGCGTGACACCCAGCACCGCCCCGGCAACCCCGGCCCGCCACGACTCCGGTCCCCGCACCGCCGGCACCATCGACGCGGTCAGCACCAGACCGGCGGCCGCGTAGATCGCGGGCGAGTCGCCCGAGGCCAGCGCCCACGCCGGCGCGGTCACGACCACCAGCAGCAGCGCGGACGACGCCCACCCCCGGTCGATCCGGTACACCACCGCGACCAGCGCCGCGGCGGCGGCCAGGGCCACCCGGCTCTGCACCGCGGGGGACCAGCCGGCCTCCGCGGCGGCCTGCCACAGCGCCGCCGGGACGGCCGGGACAGCCACGGCGAGGGCCACGCCCCCGATCCATCGGGGCGCTCGCCACGTCGTCACCGCCGCGATGGCGGCGACGGCCACGAGCGTCGCCGCGGCCACCCCCGGCCGCTGCCACGAGACCACCACCGCGTGCGCCGTCAGCAGCGCCGCGACGCCGGACGCCCAGCCGGCACCGCGTGCCACCAGCAGGAGCGCGGCCACCACGACCGCGAGGTCCAGCGGGGAGGCACTCCACCAGGGCAGGCCGAACCCGGCGGGTACCGCCAGCGCCAGCACCGCCGCCCCGGCGAGTCCGGCCGGGACGAGTGGCAGCAGGGTCATCGCACCCGCGGTCAGCACCGCGATCATCGCGGGAAGCCGCCAGTCGGCGTCCCCGGTCAGCACCGCGGTCCCCGTCTCCTGCACGGCCACCAGTGCCGCCAGGCCCCCGACGGCGAGGGCACCGAGGCGCGGCCCCGGGCGGACGGCGACGGGAAGCAGACGCACCACCAGCGCCGACGCCGTCACAACCAGGGCGACCAGGACGGGCGCCAGGTGGTCGCCACCGGCGACCGCAGCGAACCGACCGCCGGCGATCACGGAAGCGACCACCACCAGGGCGCCGGCGCCGGCCCGCACGGCGGGCCACGGCGTCCCCCGCGTGCCCGCGAGCACCACCAGCGCCGCCACGACCAGCGCCGCGCCCGCCACCGCGGCCTTCCCGGCCGTCCCGGCCAGCGCCAGCGCGGTCAGCCCGGCGAGCCCCGCGACACCGGCCGCCAGCGCGCCGAGACCGTACGCGGCGATCTGCACCGCGCCCACCGCCGACGGCCGCAGCCGGACGACGGCCAGGTCGACCAGTGCGACGGCGCTCAGCGTGAACGCCCACCCTGCCGCGTCCGGGTGGAACGGCGCGACCAACAGCGGCAGCACCGGCTGGGCCACCGCCAGTGCGACGAAGCGCGGGCCGACCAGGCCGGTGACGTGCTCGTATCCGGCGGCGACCGCGGCGGTCACCGCGCAGACGGCCCCCGCGTAGCCGAGCGCCGAGTAGTCCGCGATGCCGAACAGGTTGACGTACCAGGCCGCGTACCCGTCGAGCAGGACCAGCAGCAGGCCGACCGCGGCGAAGGTCTCCGCGGTGGCGGTCAGCCGCCGGCGGAGCGCGACCAGCGGCGCGGTGAGGGCCACGACGGTGACGACGGCGAGCAGCCCGGCGCGGCCCTTCAGCCCGAACTGCGACCAGGCCACGGCGGTGAACACGATCGCGGCGATGGCCAGCAGCAGGCCGCCGAGGGAGAACAGGGTGTTCTGCACCAGCTTGGTGGACGCCTCGGTCACCAGCCGGGCGGAGGCCTCGGCGGTGGCCGTGGTCACCGGCGCGGTCATCGCGGGCGCGCCGGCCGGCCGCGGCGCGGCCTTCGCGGCGGTGGAGACGGCGGCACGCACCCGCGCGGCGGCGGCTTCGCGCCCGGTCCAGGCCCGGCGCAGCGCCCCGTCGGCGGCCGTCACCGCTTCCCGAGCGGCCACCAGCCTGGCGGTCAGCACGGGAATCTCCGCGTCGAGGCGAACGACCTCGGCGGCGTCGGGGTCCGGGCCGCGGCCGCAGGCCGGGCAGCCGGTGGCCAGCGAGGCTTCGGTACGGCAGAAGGGGCACGGGTACGAGGTCACGCCGTAGATCCTCGCGGCCCGGGCCGCGGAACTCCTGAGTCGTCGTACTCAGCGGTAACTAGGTGGTCGGCCGGTGCAGGGTGAGGATGAGGTCGACGACCAGGGCGGTCCAGCCGGTCTGATGCCACGCGCCCAGCCCGGCGCCGTTGTCGCCGTGGAAGTACTCCGGGAAGACGATCAGGTCCTTCCAGGCCGGGTGGTTCTGGAGGAGCTCGCAGGCCCCGTAGATCGGCCGCCGGCCCTGCGAGTCGGGCACGAACAGCGACACCAACCGCCGGGACAGGTCGTCGGCAACCCGGCTGAGCGGCATCTTCGTCTGCGAGCCGGTGGGGTACTCCACCTGCAGGTCGTCGCCGAAGAACGCGGCGAAGTCCCGCAGCGCCTCGATGAGCAGGAAGTTCACCGGCATCCAGAGCGGGCCCCGCCAGTTCGAGTTGCCGCCGAACAGGCCGCTGGTGCTCTCCGCCGGCTCGTAGCCGACGGTGAAGTCCGAGCCGCCCAGCGACACCGTGAAGGGCTTCTCCAGGTGCGAGCGCGACAGCGTACGCAACCCGTACGGGGACAGGAACTCCTCCGGGTCGAGCATCCGGGCCAGGACCCGCAGCAACTGGTCCTGACCCACCATCGACAGCAGGCGCTGCTGGCGCCCGTCCGCCGACAGCCGCCGGGCGCTGATCACGTCGGCGTAGTCCGGCCGGTTGGCCAGCAGCCAGCGCAACCGGGCCCCGAGCTCCGGCAGCCGGTTCAGCGTGCCGGCGCTCAGCCGGGTGGTCGCCGCGAGCGGGAGCAGGCCGACGATCGAGCGAGCCTTGAGCGGCAGCTTGTGGCCGTCCGGTAGGCGCAGCACGTCGTAGAAGAAGCAGTCCTCCTCGTCCCACAGGCCCTGCCGGTACGCCGCCTCCGCGATATACGCGAAGTGCTCGAAGAACTTGGTCGCCATGTCCTCGTAGGCGCGGTCGTGCAGCGCGAGGTGGACCGACATGTCCAACAGGTTGAGCGCGTACATCGCCATCCAGCCGGTGCCGTCGGACTGCTCGAGGACGCCGGCCACCGGCAGGGCGGCCGAGCGGTCGAACGGGCCGACGTTGTCCAGGCCGAGGAAGCCGCCCTCGAACACGTTCATGCCGCCGACGTCCTTGCGGTTGACCCACCAGGTGAAGTTCAGCAGCAGCTTGTGCATGATCCGGGCCAGGAAGTCGTGGTCGTGCCCGCCGTCGATCTCGAAGACCTTCAGCGCCGCCCACGCATGCACCGGCGGGTTCACGTCACCGAACGCCCACTCGTACGCGGGGATCTGGCCGTTGGGGTGCATGTACCACTCGCGCAAGAGCAACAGGAGCTGCGCCTTGGCGAAGCCCGGATCGACGCGGGCGATCGTCACGCAGTGGAACGCCAGGTCCCAGGCGGCGTACCAGGGATACTCCCAGGGATCGGGCATGGAGATCACGTCGAAGCTGTTCATGTGCCACCAGGCGTTGTTGCGCCCGTAGCGCCGACCCGGCGGCGGCGGCGGCGACCCCGGATCGCCGTGCAGCCACCGCTTGACGTCGAAGTGGTAGAACTGCTTTCCCCACATCAGCCCGGCGATGCCCTGCCGGACGACGGCGGCTTCCTCCGCGGACGCCGCCGCCGGGATGAGCTCGGCGAAGAAGGCGTCCGCCTCGGCCCGGCGGGCCGCGACCACCTCGGCGAAGCCGGCCCCGAGGTCGAGCTCCACCGGTTCGTCCGCCTCGGTCAGCCGCAGCCGGATCTCGCGGCTCTCCCCCGGCCCGAGCGTGACCTTGTAGTGCAGGGCGCCCTTGGTGCCGGTGCCTGCCGGGTTCACCGTGGGGGCCCCGGCCACGAGGAAGTCGTTGACGCCGTCCTTGGGAAACATGCTCGTGCCGGGCAACCCCCACAGGCGCTGCGAGTTCGTCTCGTTGTCGCACATCAGGGCCTGTGGGTCGCCCTCACCCGCGAGCGTCAGGTACCCGAGGCTGCGGTGCAGGCCGGTGAGGCGGCCCGGCGTTCCGGCCAGCACCGGGACCCGGCGGTTGGGCAGCCCCCACGACCAGGTGTTGCGGAACCACAGGGTCGGCAGAACGTGCAGGGTCGCCTCGTCCGGCCCCCGGTTGGCGACGCTGATCACGATGCACAGGTCCCGCGGCGAGGCCTTGGCGTAGTTGACGGTCACCACCCAGAACCGGTCGTCATCGAAGACGCCGGTGTCGACGAGCTCGTACTCCGGCTCGTCCCGGGAGCGCCGCCCGTTGACGGTGACCAGCTCGTTGTACGGAAACGGGGCCTGCGGATAGTGGTAGCGCCAGGTCATCCACGAGTGGGTGGGCGTGGAGTCCTGGTACCACCAGTACTCCTTGACGTCCTCCCCGTGGTTGCCGCCGTCGCCGCCGAGCCCGAACATCCGCTCCTTGATGATCGGATCCCGGCCGTTCCACAACCCGAGGGCGAAACAGAACGTCTGCCGGTCGTCACAGATGCCGGCCATGCCGTCGTCGTTCCACCGGTACGCCCGCGAGCGCGCATGATCGTGCGGGAAGTAGTCCCACGCGGTGCCGTGCTCGCTGTAGTCCTCCCGTACGGTGCCCCAGGCCCGCTCGGCGAGGTACGGCCCCCAGGCTCGCCACGGCTGCTCCCCGGAGTCCGCCTGCGCCAGGCGCTCCCGCTCCGCCACGCCGTAGCTCACCCCCACCTCCTCGACCGTCCCACCGCGGTAGCCGCTGCACCCGACACTAACGGACACCGTCACCTTATTGATCGACTACCGGATTCGCGGCCGCAAAGGGACCCATCCGCTCAGGCTCGCCTTGCCCCCGGACGGCGCGGCAGTCCGCTCGACCTCGGCGAGGGCAGGGCATACCGGGTGACTACTCGCCGGGGCGACCGTTGTCGTCTCGCTCGATGAGCGGCCGGGCATCGTGATGATCTGGTCGAGCGTGCCGTGGGCGGCGACCGGCTAATCTCCCGCCCACTTCTCGAGGTCGAGATTGTTCAGCACGTGGGGGGCGAACATGCCCAGGACGGCCAGGACCGCCACCAGGGTGAAGAGGGAGCGCAGCACCAGGGTCTCGCCCTTGCCACCGACCTTGACCGCCATGCCGTTCGGGACGCCGACCATGCGCCACATGCGGCGGCCGGTGGGGATGGGCCAGAGGATGGGGACGCCGTTCTTGGTGATCATGTCGCCGAAGAGGTGGACGACGCAGCCGACGCCGACCGCCATTCCCAGCATCGGGTAGCCGCGGTCGCCCGGGAGGTGGGCCGCCGTGAACCAGGCGATCGCGCCGGACGTCAGGGTCACGATCAGCCAGCCGGCGCGCTCGGCCCATTCGTCGAAAAGGCCGCGCAGGGCGAGGCCGGCCATGAGGAAGACGACCGCGACGACCGCCCATTTACCGTACGAGGCGCAGAGCGTGGTCGTGCCCCAGCCCACGAGGCCTGCGAACGGCAGCGTGTGAGTGAACGTCCGGTGCCCGTTGGTGCGGCGCGGGTCGCGGCTGAGCTTCGTCGCGGTGTAGACGCCGAGCGAGACCTTCTCGACGACCTCCGCCACGAAGAGCGAGAAGACGCCGAAGGTGCGGGCCACCGTCGCGCCGCCCTGGTTGCGGGTGACCTTTCCGGACAGGTCCAGGTCGGGCAGCAGAGCACCGCCGGCGCAGACCGTGGCGCCGACCGCCACGGCGAGCGGGCTCTGGCCGTACCCGCCGAAGTGGTCCATGGCCCAGCATCCGGCCAGCCAGACGGACGCACCCGACAGTGCGTGCGACGGACCCATCATGGTTGTGCCCACCCCTCCCCGTAGGGCGACCACTGTCGCATCGAGGGATGGGGCAGGCAACGACCGCCACGTCCACTCTGGAGTGCGTAAGATCACCGATGGTGCGGCGCGAGATGGGCGCGGTAGTACCGGTCGCGGTGGGCCGCGCCGTGTCGGGCGTGCTTCATCAGGCCGATGACCAGGAACGCGAGCGGGATCGCCGGCCAGAAGAAGTGCGCGCCGGAGAGCACCCACAGCCCGGTGAGAAGCACCGCCAGCAGCGCCACGATGCCGGCGTGGCGGCGCACGTCCCGGCGTGTCGCGGCGCGGGCCTGTGGCGTCTCGGCGAGCGCCCGACGGCCGCCGTCGGGCAGGTCGGCGGTGAGCGGGACGAGCTCGTCACGGTACGTGGCGGCGTACCCGGCGCTGAGCCGTTCCTCGCCCTCGTCCAGGGTGAGGCGGCCCTCGGCCATCGCGGCGCGCAGGATCGTGGCGACCTGCTCGCGCTCTGCGTCGGAGGTCCGGAGCCGTTGCGGGCCGGACCACGGTGCGTCGCTGGGATGCATGTTGACCTCCTGGGTGTGGCATCTGGATCCAGGATGGCCGTTGCGCCGCCGGCAGGCGTCGCCCCGGCGGAGCATTCGCGGACGCGGCGAGCGACGCAGCCGAGGCGCACCGGCATACGCCACCGGGAGTACGTGACCGGCCCGTGGTACTCCCGGCGCGGCAGCGGGGAACCCGCCCGCACGCCGATGCCCGGCCGGCCGGGGTGCCGTAGCGTCGTCGGCGTGGAAGACCACCGCCGGCACCGGCCTCCGTGGCGGCCGGGTGCCGCGCGGCACGGCGGCCGCCACGGCGCGGTCGTCGCGGCGCTGTGCTTCCACGTCTTCGGCAACTGGTCGCAGGCGGTGGACCTGCCACGTCCCGCAGGGTTCGCCGCATGCGCGCTGCTGCTGGCCGGACCGCTCGCGCTGAGCCGCCGCGACAAGGCCCCGATCGCCGTCCTGGCGGTGGCCGGCGCGGCGAGCATCGGGTTCGCCACCCAGGTCCCGCCCTCGTGGACGTTCGCGGTCGCCCCGGCCATCGCGTTGTTCGGCGCCGTCAAGGCCGGCCGGGCACGCCCGGCGGTCCCGGTGACGGGCGCCCTCTACGCCGCGTACCTCTGCGTCACCTTGTTCTTCGCCGGACCGCTCGGGGTGGGCGAGGTCGCCCGGCCGGGGCTGCGGGTGGCGGTGCTGACCGCGCTCGCCCTGGCGCTGATCGTCTTCCTCGGCGGCGCGGCGCGGTCCCGGGCCGAGTACCTCGCCGGGCTGGCCAAGGTCCACGCCGAGCGGGCGCGCGCCCGGGAGGAGCAGGAGCGCCGCCAGGCCTCCGACGAGCGGCTCCGGATCGCCCGCGAGCTGCACGACGTCCTCGGCCACCACCTGTCGCTGATCAACGTGCAGGCCGGGGTGGGCCTGCATCTGATGGACAACCGCCCGGAGCAGGCCCGCGAGGCACTCACGGCGATCAAGACTGCGAGCGCCGAGGCCCTGCGGGAAGTGCGGGCGGTGCTCGGCGTGCTACGTCCCGAGGAGGAGGCGGCTCCCCGGCAGCCGGCGCTCGGCCTCGACCGGCTCGACGATCTCACCGCGGATGCGGGGCTGCCGGTCACGACCACCACGTCCGGGGGCAGGCGTCCGCTGCCCGCCGAGGTCGACCGGGCGGCGTACCGGATCGTGCAGGAGGCCCTGACCAACGTGCGCCGCCACGCCGCCGCGGGTGCCGCCGAGGTCGCGATCGAGTACGCCCCCGCCGAGCTGCGCCTGCGGATCCGCAACGACGGCGCCGCGGCGGGCGAGCCGGACGGGTCCGGATCCGGGATCGCCGGGATGCGCGCCCGCGCGGCCAGCCTGGGCGGCACGCTGAGCGCGGGCCCGCTGCCGCAGGGCGGCTACCTCGTGACGGCGACCCTGCCCACCGCTGCCATCGAGGGGGATACGTGATCACGGTGCTGCTCGCCGACGACCAGGCGCTGGTCCGGGCGGGTTTCCGGGCCCTGCTCGACGCAGAACCGGACATCGACGTGGTCGGCGAGGCGGGCGACGGGCTGGCCGCGGTGAGCCTCGCGGCGCAGACGCGCCCCGACGTGGTGCTCATGGACATCCGCATGCCCGGCGTCGACGGCCTCGAGGCGACCCGCCGGATCGTCGCGGAGCCCGCGCTCGCCGCGACCCGGGTGGTCATCCTCACCACGTTCGAACTCGACGAGTACGTCTTCGAGGCGCTGCGTACCGGCGCGTCGGGCTTCCTCGTGAAGGACACCGAGCCGGTGGACCTGCTGCGCGGCATCCGGGCGGTGGCGGCCGGCGACGCCCTGCTGTCGCCCAGCGTCACCCGACGGGTCATCGGCGAGTTCGCCACGGCGGCCGGGCGGGGCCGGGCCGGCACGCCGCCGGACGGGGCCGATCGCCGGTTGGACCAGCTCACCGACCGGGAACGCGAGGTGATGGTGCTGGTCGGCGAGGGGCTGTCCAACGACGAGATCGCCGGCCGGCTGCTGATCAGCCCGGCGACGGCGAAGACACACGTCAGCCGCACGATGGTCAAGCTCGGCGCCCGCGACCGGGCGCAACTCGTGGTGTTCGCGTACGAAGCGGGCCTGATCCGCCCCGGCTGGCTGGCCTGAGCGGTTACGGAGTCTCGCCGGGCTGGGCGAACCAGGCCGGGGCACCGTCCTCGAGGGCCGTGCGGATGCGCCGGTGGGCGAACGGGCTCAGCTCCGGCAGGCCGTCCATCGCGAACCAGCCGACCGCGATCGACTCGGAGTCGTTGACCCGGGCCTCGCCACCGACCGCCCGGCACCGGAACCAGGTGTTGAGCATCTGGCAGTGGTCGCCGTTCGGATAGGTGACCTCGTGCAACGCGACCCCGGCCAGGCGCTCCACCTTGATCTGCACCGCGGTCTCCTCGAGCACTTCGCGCACGATGGCCTCGGCGGGCTGCTCGCCGGGGTCCATCAACCCGGCGGGGAGCGACCACTGCCCGTTGTCACTGCGCTGGCCGAGCAGGATCTCGCCGCGGTCGTTGAGCACGACGGCACTCACCGTGGGGAACATGATGAGGTCGTGGCCGACCTTGGCGCGCAGGTTCTTCACGTAATCCGATGCAGGCACGCGGGCTACCTTACGGCCCGGAGAGCCGGCGGGCGCGCAGCGATTCAGCGACCGACCAGGCCTGGAAGGGACAGCCCGTCGCGCCGTGCGGGGCGTCGGCGTCCGCCGTCTCGGAGACCGAGCCCAGCCCGTACTCGCCGAGGTGGCCGTCGGCGTCCGACAGGGTCTGTTCCGCCGACACCCCGAGCCGGTGCCAGGCCGCCACGTACGGGCCGGTCAGCCACGGCCAGACCGTACCGGTGTGATAAGCCGAGTCCCGCTCGGCGGGCGTGCCGCGGTGCCGCCCGCGGTATCCGGGCGACCCGGGCGCCTGACTGCGCGGTCCCAACGGCGTCATGAGGGCCGTCCCGATCGCCTGCAACGCGGCCGGCTCGGGGCGCAGCGGCGCGTACGGCAGCGACCACGCCAGCAGTTGGTTGGGCCGCAGCGTCGCGTCGTCGCCGCCCGGGCCGTCGACCACGTCGTACAGCAGCCCGTTGCCGGCCCTGGCGATGGGGAACCGCCGCGCGAAGGACGCGAGCGCCGCAGGATGGGCCCGCACGGCCGCGCCCGCGTTCGTCCGCGCCTGCCACGCCAGCTTGATCACCATCGCCAGCCCGTTGATCCACAGCGCGTTGACCTCGACCGGCTTGCCGGCGCGCGGCGTGACCGGCACGCCGTCGACCCGGGCGTCCATCCAAGTCAGCGCCTCACCGTCGGCACCCTGCCGCAGCAGTGCGTCGGCCGGGTCGGCGCCGATGCCGTACCGCGTACCGGCGAGATGCGCGTCGACCACCGAGCGCAGGGCCGGCAGCAGCTCGGCGGCCAGGTCGGTGTCGCCGGTCAGCGCCACGTGCCGCCCCACCGCGTGCAGGAACCACAGGGTGCCGTCGACCGTGTTGTACTCGACGCTGCCGGTGTCCGCGGTGTTGGCGAGCATCCCTTGCGACAGCGTCGCCGCGTAGTGCCGCAGCAGGGACCGGCCCAGCGACTCCCGCCCGGTCGCGAGGAACAGTCCCTCGTAGCCGATCATCGTGTCGCGCGACCACGCGCCGAACCACGGATATCCGGCGACCACGTCCGGTCCGGCCGCGGTCTGCACCACGAAGGCGTCGGCGGCCAGCGCCAGGGTGGCCTGCACGTCGTCGGCCGGTCCGGCCGCTGCCGCGACCGCCCGATGCCGGGTACGGGCCGCGGCGACGACCTCCTCCGCCGGTGGGGGCGCCGCCTCCAGGTCGTCCGCCCACGCCGACACCGAGGCGGTGGATCCGGCGTGGCGCAGTTCGGCGTGGAAGCTTCCGGCGTACCAGAGATCCTCGGTGGGGGTGAGCCCGCGCGCCGCCTCCTCGCGGTGCCGCACGCCGCGGTACCACTCCCCTGCGCCGCGGAAGTCGGGCCCCGAGATCCGGTAGGCGCCGTCGACGACGCACCCGCCGGCCACCTCGTCGACCACCGGCGCGGGTCCCCCGTCGGTCCGCTCGCCGTGCACGTCCCGCCACGTGCACAGCGCCTCCAGATGCAGGCTGATCGGCCCGCCCGTGAGCAGCCGGTGGACGACGGCGACGCTGCTGCGGCCGTACACCATGGCGATCTCCCGCTCGAGCACCACGTCGCCGATCCGCCACCGCCACCGCGGCAGCCCGTCGACCAGCTCGAATCCCGACAGCAGCTCGTAGCCCCGCGGTTCGACGGCACCACCGGCCCACTCGTGCGCGGCGAGCGGCACCACCGCGCCGGAGGCGAGGGTGACGACCGGATCGAGCGAGACCAGTCCGAGCCGCCGGCGGGCGGGCGTCTCCCCGGCGACGACGAGCAAGCCGTGATAGCGCCGCGTCCGCAGCCCGTTGACGGTGCCCATCGCGTAGCCGCCCCGCCCGTCGGTGACCAGCCATTCCCGCAGGGCGCCCTCGTCGAGACTCCCGCACACGTGCGGTCCGAACGCGATGCGGCGCATTGTCCCCCGATTCATTTGCCAGGCCGGACTCCCCGCCGGGCACGCTATCGGGTACGGCCCGGCGACACCGCGTGACGACACGTCCTCCCGCTGTCAAGTACCGAGAAGTGGGCCATGTCCAGGATGGATAAACGCATCCGGCGGATCCGACGATGAGGCCGCGGACATCTCGGCGGCCCCCTGAACTGACCACCCGAGGTCGTGTTCTCACCCGGCCGGGCGCGGACTTCAGTTCGGGGCCCGGCCGTTGTCAGTCGCCCCGGATCCGGGCGTGCAGGTGCATGTCGTGCCGGCCGTCGGCGTGGACGGCGTCGCTGCGTTTGGTGCCCTCCAGGACGAACCCGGACTTGACGGCGACCCGGCAGGAAGCGCCGTTGCGAGTCGAGTGGTCCAGTTCCAGACGGTGGAATCCCGCCGCACCCAAGGCCCAGACGCTCAGGGCCGTCAGCGCACGGGAGGCCACGCCCACGCCGCGGGCGGCGGGAAGCACCCAGTAAGCGCATCCGGCGACACCATCGTCGAGATTCAGCCCGCGCAGGGCGATGCGCCCCAGAACCTCGCCGGCGCCGTCAGCCACCGCCCAATGTGCACCCGTCTCCCGCATCCAGTCCTGGCGGTAGTGCTCGAACCACTCCCGGACCTGTCCCTCGGATGCGGGTCGACGAGTGTGCCAATGCTGTATCTCGGGATCCCGGTAGGCCGAGAGGAACACCGCGGCGTCGGTGTCCTCCCAAGGCCGGAGGAACAGACCATCCGAGGCGGAAAGCACCGGCTGCGGGCCGCCGGCGAGTGTCCCGGCCGGGACGGCGGGCGGCGTCGAAAGGATCGACCTCATCACCCGCCTCCACGGCTGTCGCGATACCACTGCACTGTTGTCACCGAATCACCGTGCCCCCGCGAACGGGCCTGCGCTATGACGACGATCTCTCCCGGAGGCTCCCAGGGCGTGTATCGAGCATAGCCACTCGTTGATCGCGGCGATGGTCACGGTTGCTGCGTAGCGCACGGCGAGTTTCTCGAAGCGGGTGGCCACGGGCGCGATGTTCGGCGTCAGCCGGGCGACCGCGCACCGCCGGTTCACCGAGTGGACCGCCAGTGGCCTGTGGGTGCGCCTGCACCAGCAACTGCTGCACCAACTCAGCGAGATCGGGAAGATCGACTGGTCGAGGGCCGTGGTCGACGCGATCAACGTACGGGCGGAAAAGGGGGCGTACCGACCGGCCCAAACCCAGTCGATCGAGGCAAATCCGGCTCGAGATCCAGGTCCTGTGCGGCCGTACCGGCATCCCACTGACCGTCTTGATCTCGGCCGCTAACACCCACGACAGCCAACGGCCGATACCCGCCCCGACCCGCCGACCGGGAGATCGCCGGCGGGTCGGGGTGAGCGTGGATCGGGCTACCTGTATGGGCCGCAACCATCCCATTTGCTCCGCGGATCCAGTCCGTCTTCTCTGCTCAGCCTCGCGCCTGGCCCTGACGAAGACTGATGCAACTGCGTACTGACCTGGATGCAACCGGAAGCCGAGCCGGGCCTGAGCCGATCTTGATCCGGTCTGGTCTGTCCTGATCCCCACACCGCGCCGGGTGGGTCGCCTGACACCCGTCGAGCGCCCCCTGCGTCCGGATCATGCTCCGGCCGGTGTTTCAGGGTCAGGTCCGGCTCACCTACGGAGCGCCCTGGCTGCCCCACAGCCACCTGGAGCCGGTCGACCAGTTGGCCCACAGGTTGCCGTCGCCACCGAGCACGTAGGCGTAGGGCGCGCTGACGTTGTTCAGCGGGTCTCGGACGGCGAGCGCGGTGCCGTTGGCCTGCAATGGGACGAAGCCCCCGGGTCGACCCTGGTTCGACCAACTCGTGGAGTGCGTCCATAGGTTGCCGTCCCCGCCGCGGATGAAGACGTACGGTTGCGTGCCGGCCTCCACGGCGCCGTAACCGGCGTCGACCGGAGCGCCGGACGGTTGGCCCAGGCTGCTCCAGTTCCACCGGGAACCGTTCCACCAGTTGTGCCACAGGCTGCCGTCACTACCACGGACGTAGATCTGCGGACGCGAACCGAGATGTGCGATGGCCCCGATATATGCAGTGATGGAGGCGCTTGGTGGTGTGCCCTGGTTGGCCCATTGCCACCGGGAGCCGGTCCACCAGTGGACCCACAGGTTGCCGTCACTACCGGGGACGAAGAGGTACGGGCGGCTGGCGTTGTCGACCGCGATCGCGCTGCCGCCGGTCCCCAGCGCGGCTCCGGTGGGACGTCCCTGGTTGGACCAGCTCCAGGCGGCGCCGCTCCACCAGTTGACCCACAGGTTGCCGTCACCGCCATGCACGAAGACGTACGGACGCGAATCGCTCACCGCGACGACGCCGATCCCGGCACCCATCGAGGTCCCGCCCGGCGTGCCGAGGGGACTCCACGCCCACGCCGATCCGCTCCACCAGTGTGTCCAGAGCTGACCGTCGCTGCCCCGCACGAACGCGTACGGCCGGCTGGCGTTGTCGACCGCGAGCACACCGATGCCGGCGTCGATCGCGGCCCCGGCGGGACGTCCCTGGTTGGACCAGCTCCAGGCGGAGCCGCTCCACCAGTTGACCCACAGGTTGCCGTCACCGCCACGCACGAAGACGTACGGACGCGTACCGTCGACCGCCACCGACCCGATGATGGCGTCAATCGATGTGCTGGCCCGGGTCTGCACGTTGGCGAAACGCGGTCCTGGGGCCGCGGGGGTGGCCGGCGTGCCGGCCGAGGGCGCGGCGTGCGCACCGGGCACTGGTGCCGCGGCAATTGCGGCCACCAGTGCGGCGGCCGCGACCAACAGTCGTCTCCTGACAAATCTCATCGCAGCACCCCCAACGCAGCAGTGCAGGCGAACGCGATTCTCCTCATGCGGAGCTCCTTCCTGGGCGAGGACGCCCTCGAGACCGAGGGCGCATCCGTTGTTTCTTGACCATGCGGGTGCTGATGATCTGGTTGTCGGCGGATTCGGCGATGGGGCTGACGTTCATCTGACCGGTTGGCCCCGCCAGGGGCTGGGCCGGTGACGGCCTGGGCGGGGCATGCCGGCACCGTCACGCCGGCCGTGAACAGCCGAAACGCCGCAGCAATCAATCTCATGTACGCCTTCCCCCGGTCTACGAAGTTGGTACGCACCTACGGGGTCCTCTAGGAAGCGATTCCCCAGCACGCCGGCATGCTTGATCATCTTCTCCATAGGTCCCTAAACTAGGCACTTTTGCGTTGCGGCAAAGAATCACAGATGATTCTTTGCCGAAGGGGCCTGGGGCTAGGCGACCGGCCAGAAATGCCACCATTGGTCATTGAAGTTCAATGTGCATGTGTACTGGATACCTGGTCGGCCGTTACCTGTCGACGTGGTGCTCACGGCCAGGCACTTGCCGGTCTTGTAGTTGCGGAGCCGGTAGGTGGAGTTCGGTGTGATCTCGGGAGCCCACCATTGGTCATAGTAACTGTCGATGCAGTCGTACATTGCCGCCTTGGACCCGTTGTCCCAGCCCGGCATCGCCAGACATTGGCCGGTGTGAACGTTACGAAGCCGGACGTGGCCGGCGGCTCCGAACGGCTCGACTTGCCAAACCTGATCGGTGTAACTGTCGATGCAGTCGAAAATGACAACGGATCGGGTAACGCGCCCGGCCAGGCACCTGTTGTGCCAATCGTTGATGAGGTTGTAGGTTCCCGGTGTCGGGGACAGCGAAATCGATGCCGCGTGCGATGGACTTGCGGGAGCCAGCATGATGCCGAGGAGGATTAACGACAGCAGTCCAGAGACCTTACGAATCAAACTTTGCATGACGCTCCCTTTCCCTTTCCTTGGAGGAGCAGGTTTGCCTTGCTGCTGGCGATGAAGAACCTGGAGACCAAAGATCGCTAGGCGAGCACGCGCGCCATCACTGGGCGCACGGTAGGGAGTGGCGCTGGCGGAGCAGGCGGGCCACGCGGTCTCGGTGGAGGCGCTGATGGATCGGATTCGGGGCGACGCGCGGCCACCGAGTCGCCGGCCGCGTCCCTGACCGCGAAGAAGGCGAAGGCCCGGGTCGGGTCGGCGACCCGGACAGCGATCACCGATATCACGCCGTTGGCGAAGGCCGGTTCCAGCGCGCGAACCAGGGTGAGCGGTTCGTGGCCCAGCGGCCGGGCGTGGTCGTCCGGCGCGCCGCACAGGTCGCGGGCGGCGGACGGGCCGGCGAGCATGACTGCATCACCCACCGGCGCGCCCGCCGCCGTCCCCACCACTTCGGTCGCTGTGCCGGCCATCGAAACCAGCCACTCGGCTCGTATGTCCACATAGGTCGACGGAATGGTCGTTCTGGTCACGTCCGGTCCCCTCTCCGTACACGACGGGCCCAGCGTGGCAGCGAGCGGGTGGCGCGGTCTTCGTGATTCCGCGAAAATCGGATGGCCGGACGGGCGCGGGTTTCGTCATTTCGCGCAGGCTGTCAGGTCCCCATCAGCCGGCCAACGTGGCGTGAATCATCCATTAGCATGTATCGATATGGGGGACCTGTTCAGACTGTGGCGCCAGCAGGTAACCGACAACGCCCGCCGGGCGGTGGACGCCTACCAGGAGGAGCTGCTGGAGTACCGCAACCTCGCGGGCAGCCCGCGGGGACGCTCCGAAATGCTCGATTTCGCGGTGTTCCTGCGCCAGCGCACGGTCGAGCTCGCGGCGGACGGCGCACCGTTTCCCGATGACGATCTGGAGTTCATGGCCGCGATGGGCCGCCAGCGCGGCGAGAAGGGACTCACCCTGACCGCGCAGCGGCAGGGGCTGCTCCTGCACACCCGGCTGACGCTGCGCGAGGTGTACGAGGCGGCCGGCCCGAGCGACATCGACGCGACGATGCACACCCTCGCCTGGCTGGCTCCCGCCGGGCTGGCCGCCCAGGGGGCGTTCACCCGGGGTTGGATCGAGGGGCAGCAGCGCACGCTGTCGACCGTGGCCCAGGTGCGACTGCTCACGGTGATGCTGCTGGCCGACGATAAGGACGCTGCCGAGCTGGCGCGCGGCCTGCACATGTCCGTCCCCGACCACGTCCTCGCCACGGTGGTCCGGGTGGCCGGCGGGCCCCCCGGGCCGGACCAGGCGTCGCGGGACGAGTTCGCCAGCATGCTGTTGAAGACGCACTGGGCGCCGCTGAGCTGGCAGGATCCGCACGAGGTGGTCGCCCTGATCCCCAGCGCGCCGGGCGGTCAGCAGGCGGCGGCCGATCGCGTGCTTGCGCTGGCTCGCGAGGTGGCCGGCATGGTCGGGCGGCCGTGCGCGGTCGGCACCGCACCCGGGCGAGTGCACGCGTTCGGCGACGCCGTGGCGCTGGCCCGGCAGGTCAGCGATGTGGCACCGTTGCGTGCCGTGCCGCGCCACGCGTACGCGGTGACCGACGTCTTCGCCGAGCTGGGCGCCGCCCGGCTGGCGGAGGTCGGACAGTGGCTCCAGGCGGTGGCGGAGCAGCTCACCGGCGGCCCCGACTTGGTCGCCACACTGGACGCCTACTACCAGCACGACATGAACCGGCTGCGCACCGCGGCCGCCCTGTGCATCCACCCACGCACGCTCGACTACCGACTGGCCCGGGTGCGCGAGCTGACCGGGCTGGAGCCCGGCTCCACCCGCGGCGTACGAGTGCTGAGCACCGCCGTCGCCCGGATCCTCGCCAGCCCCCTCCCGTGACCAGGGCATCCGTCAAGTCCCCACGACTTGAGCGAAGCGGCCGCCGGCGGGGTCAGCCCCGAACGGGTCACCGCGCGCTTGGCCCACGCCCTGGTCGGCGTGGTCGAGGCGCACGCCAGCCGGGCCGAGGACGCCGCCCGCACCGCCGGCGCCGGGGTCGACGACAGCGCCGAGGTCGCGCTGATGGCGTTCCCCGGCGCACTGCCGGCGCGAGGCCGACAAGTGGGCGCTGGTCGAGTGGCGGGCCACCGAACACACCACCTCCCTACGCGAACTCGCCGAAGCGGTCACCGCGCTACGCCAGGACCACGGCGCGAAACTCGACCAGATCATCACCATGCTCGACCGCCTGATCGACACGTTGGCGGCGTGGCGGGGTGGGGATCAGGGGCTCCGCGATGTCCCAGAGATCGTCCGGCGCCCAGGTGCGGACCATGTCTTCGATCACGGATCACAGATCATGCCGCAGATCCACAACCATCCAAATGAGACGCGCTCTTACCAGTCCACAACCACCGACTTCGATACACGCCCTTGACTTCGGTGGTCTGCGGACCGTCCCACGGCCGCGCGGGATGCATGTGAGCAACGGATCGCTGTGCGGGACGCGGGACGGTCATGGCGGTGAGAGCGGGGCGAGGGTGAGCAGGCCGCAGCCGTAGGCGCGGGCGTGGCCGATGCCGGTCATGAGCATGGCGCGGAACGGGCCGCCGTCCTCGATCGTCAGGACGCCGCCGAAGGTTGCCGTGGCCAGGGTGACGGGACGTCGGCCCCGGCCGTGGGCGAAGGTGAGGGTCTGGCGGCGGTGTAGTGCCAGGTTGGGACGGCCGTCGCCCTGGGCGGCGATGGCGAAGCCGTTGCGCTGCTGCCTGTTCAGCAGCCATTGGATCTGGTGGTCGACAGTCACGTGACCGTATCGCTGCGTGTCGCCGCCCTGCGCGGGGCGGCCGTTGCGCACCGGGTTGGCCGTCAGGCGGAAGGCCCAACGCTGGCCGGGCTCGAGGGTGTCGAGGAAGGGCCGGTACGGCTTCGTGCGCCAGGTGTCGGCGGTCGGCCAGCCGGCCTGCTCGACCAGGTGGGTGAGGTCCGGTTTGCCGGGGCTCACCACGTAGAGCGTCACCCGGGTGTCGGTGCCGTGGTCGAGGCGCCAGAGGGTGCGGGCGTGGGGCTGGATCTGGTCCTGTGGGCGGGGGAAGCCGGCCAGGACCGCTGCGTGCATGACCTGCGGCGAACCGAGGAGCTTGCGGGCGTCGCGGCGGGCGGGGTTGAGGCGCAGGCGGGTCAGGAACATGTCCATCCTTCGAGGACGTCCATCGGGTCGTGGCCGGGAGCCGGGTGGTGCGCGGGGTTCGGGATGTCGGTGTGCTCGCGGACCACCGAGCGCCAGGAATGCCTCCGGTGCCGGGGGTCGAAGCTGACGGCCTGGTCGGGGGCGGTCTCGGTCAGCGGGTCGCCGGACTCGGCGTCGCGCAGGATCTCCAGGCGTACGGCGGGGTGCCCGCGTTGCCTGCGCTGCTTCCACCCGGCGGCCTGCCAGGGCCACGTGGCGAGCCTTTCCCGGAGCATGCCGTCGTGGACGCCGAGGCTGACCGGCCCCGCCGGCGGGCAGGAGCGGCGGCCGAGAAACAGCGGGAAATACGGCCGGGACAGTGCCTGCTGCAGGCTGTCGAGCAGGGCGGGCGGGCCACTCACCGCGGCGAGGAAGGCCGCGTCGGCAAGATAGTGACGGTAGGTCAGCGGCATGCTGGTGCGCCCGTCGAGGGTGCGGGCCACGTGGAAGTCGCGCAGGATCTCGCCGGGCTGGTCGATGCGGACCCCGAACCGCAGTGGGAGCAGCTCGGTGAGCGGGTCGGTGCGGCGCAGGCCACGTGCGGCGGCGAGCAGACCGATGACGCCGCTCTTGCTGGGGGCGACGTCGGTGTGGCGGTGCGCGAAGCGGCTGCGGGTCCCCCAGGCCTGCAACGGGCCGGCGAGCCGCAGGAGCAGGACGCTCATCGTCCCGGGCCGATCCGCCCGGCGATCGTGGCGCCGACCGCCTCGGTCAGCTCGTTCAGGGGCAGGACGGTGCCGAGCGCGGCGAGGGCCCCGGTGCGGTCGCCGACATGCGTGATCCAGGTCGCGGCCGGCCTCTCCCCGTACGCATCGTGGACCTCGGCGGTGTAGGCGGCCAGTGTGCGTGCCGCCTGGGCGACGCGGCCCCGGGTGTCGTCGGCGCGGCCGACGGGTTCCTCGAAGGCGCCGACGAGGTTGATCGCGCGGGTGTCGCGCAGGTGCACCACGATCGCGTCGGGACGGGTGCCGTTGGCGAAGGTGTTGCGCTTGCCGGTGGGCATGCTCAACGCGTACGCCCGGAGGAACGCCTCCACCGCCCGGCGGGTGGCGGCGGGATCGCCGAGGGTGTCGTGGAGGCGGTCGACGTCAATGGTCGCGTACCGGTAGAGGGTGGAGGAGTTGAACTCGACCGTGCCGATCATGCCGGCGCCGCTCTCCTGGAGGTCGTACTTGCGGTCGTCGACGGCGGTGAAGTAGTCGAACTCGTTCTCGACGTGGTGCACGCTGATGGCGTGGGCGACCTGGACGGCGGCGTCGACGTTGATGTCGCTGACGTCGGCGACCATGCGACCGAACATCGCGATGTCGATCGAGTGCGCGGTGTTCGCCGCCTCCTTGGCGGTCCTGGCGTCGATCGTGGTGTCGTCGTGGGCCGAGCGCACCGCCAGCTCGGCGAGCCGTTGCTGCTGGCGGTGGCTGAGGAAGAGGAGGTAGTCGGTCTCGGCCGGCTTGTCCTTCCTGGGCTCCTTCTTCAGCAGGCCGGCGGCCTTCAGTACGCTTACGGCGAGCGCGGCCGCCCGGCTGTCGAGTGCCGGGTCGAGACCGCTGATCCGGGCGGCGATCGCCTCCCCGACGCGTTTGGTCCGCTCCCCCAGATCGGCGTCGTCGAGATATTCCTCGAACGCCAGGCGTACCGCGCGTTTCCAGGCCTGGCTGGAGACCCGCGCCCGGCGCACGCCGCCGTACACCGCCGTCTTCGGCGAGCCGGAGTCGTCCCGGTTGAGGTTGCTCGGCGGCACCGTCTGCAGAATGTGGACGTCGATGATGCTCCGGGTCACGATGCCTCACCGGCGACGCTCCGGGGCTCCTCGGCGGCGTCCTGGGAGGTGCGGTAGAAGTCACGTCCCCACAGAGCGCGTACGCGGTCCCTGCCGTCCGGATGCCGGAAGTCGAGCAGGTCGTCGGCGAGCAGGCCGTAGTCCAGCGGGATGCGCCGCTGCTTCAACAGGCCGATCAGGCCGCGCAGGTGGTAGGTCAGGCCCTCGTAGGTCATGGCGTTGCCCAGGGCGGTGAACCGGCGGCGCACGGCCGTGCCGCTCTCCGCCTCGCGGGCGAGTCTGCTGAGGGCGGAGCCCAGACTGACGCCGTCGGCGTGCATGGGCGAGCTCAGCGACTGCTGGTGCACCGCGTACAGGGTCAGGGCGGTGTGCTTGGCCCATTCCTCGTCGACCGGTGCGTCGCCGGGCGGGCGCCGGAAGAATCGGTCGGGCACGCTGGTGACGTCGAGGACGGCGTACTCGGATCCCGGCGGTCTCGTCACGGCACCGCGCAGCTTGGACATGACGGCGACGGCGGCCGGGTCGCGGCGCCCGAGCATGCGGTTCTGCAACGCGAAGACCGTCTGGGCGGTGTGCTGGCCGAAGGGCCGGCGCCGCCGGACGCGGGGCGGCGTGGGTGCGGGGATTGTCATGCCGGTACCTCCTGGCAAGCGGTGGCCGTGACGGTCAGCGGGAGGGCCTTGGCGAGGCCGCGACGGAACCACAGGTCCGCCAGGGAGGAGCACAGGTATTGCGACCTGCCACCGCCGGTCTCGCGACCGGCCCAGGCCGCGGGGCCGGCCTGGGCGACCAGTGCCGATCCGGACGTCAGCAAGGCGTCCCTGACGGTGTGCTGCCAGTCGCGGCGACCGGTGACCGGATCGGTGTCCGGCCGCAGCGTCGCGAGCCAGGCCCGGAAGCGCCGGTCCAGCAGGGCGAAGGCGGCACCGGCCGCCTCCGCGGCGGCGTGGGTGGGTGCGTCACCGTGGGCGCCGGCGGCCCGGGCGAGATTGGCGCCGAGCGTGCGGAGGTGGCGGACGGCGGCCTCGGCATCGGCCGCGCTGTCGACGATCAGCGTGCGCAGGGCGGCCTCGGGGTGGAAGGCCTGGACCGGCATGGTCAGGGTGTCCTCGACGATCTGGTCGATCACCGCAAGCTGGGTGCCGTAGACGGCGCCGACGGCGTGCAGGGTCACCCGCGCGTCCGAGGGGATGCTGCCGCTGACGCGCAGGGTGGCGAGCCATTCGGTGACGGCGGGCCCGAGCCGGGTGGCGTCCGGGCGGCGGGTCGCCGGCAGCAGGGCTTCGAGGCCCCGCCAGAGGGCACGGCCGGGATCATGTCGAGCCGGAAGGCGGACCGGAGTGCGCTTGAGCTCCTTCTCCCTGGTCTGGTTGCGCCGCCAGGCCGTCATGGGTTCGACGCGATGCAGGTCGGCCGGGTCCAGCCGGTCGCCGTTGGCGATCAACGCTCCCGTGATGGCACGCTCGTCGCCGACCAGCCTGATCCGCCGGGACTGCCACGTGTAGAGGCCGAGCGGGCCGAACGGCCCCCGGTCACGCACGTCCTCCTCGGCCGCGCCCAGCGGCGCACGTTCCCAGACCGGCGCGTCTTCCGGGCCGCACCGAAGGTGGGGAGACGACTCCGGCAGCAGGTTCAGCAGCAACGTGTCGCGCAGCGACGGTCCTTCGAGGAAGACGCCGCCAAGCGCCCCGCACCATCCCGTCCCGATCGGATAACCCTTGCCGCCCCTGACCCGCGGGTCGCCGACGGCGCCGGACTTGATGCCGGAAGGGTCGAACGCCTGGCAGTGCACCAGCCACCGCGCCGCCTCGGCCGCCGTGATCCGCGCGAGGCCGGAACCGAGCCGCGCGCTGAGGAACGGCAGCCCGTTGGGCACGTCCCCGAGCAGCCGCTCCAGTCCCACGGGCTCGTCCCTGGCGGTCCGCAGGTCGGCCACCTGGTAGAAGGGCGTGACCGGATGCAGGAGGTCGAACCGCTCCCGGAATCCGTCAAGATATCCGTCGATCGGCTCGGCGGGCAGTGCCTCTCGTCGCCACAGGTCACGCCATCGACGCTCCGAGGTGGGCCCGTCCATCGCGCGGTGCAGCACGGCCAATGACAGTCGTAGGATGGCGAATGCCTGAGTCGGGAGATCACCAACCACCGCCCGGAACCGGTGCGAGTCGGCGAGCAACTGCCGCAGCGAAACCAATTGCTGGCGCCCACCGCGATCGAGCACCACGATCCACGGCTCGTCGATCAGAGAGAAGGTCGATCCGATGCTCCGCATGAGAAGTCTTCTCCCTCCCACAATGGAATCGATCCGGGCGCCCGAAGCTACTCCCTCCCACCACTGCGGTGGGGTGTTCCACTACTGCCTCATCGAGGTACGTGCTCCCCGCGCCGAGGCGGGGATTTCGCAGTTCACCGCGGCGGGGACCACGCCCGTCGAGGAATATTCGCTGTCGCGTTACCGACAAAGAGAATTCACTCGTGCGGTGTCGTACGGGCGACGCGCAAGCCCGTCATCGCGGTCGTCATGCACCCGGAACCCGGCGACCTCCGCATCACCTCCGGAATCGAGATCGAGGAACAATTCACCGCCGAGCCACGGGTCTTTCTCCCAGGCCTTGACGGAGTTCCGTCCGGCGAGTTCGGCGATCACCCGATCCATCGCCGGCCCGGACACCATGACGGCCGGCAACGACACCGCGCAGGAGGCGATTGCCCGGGCCATCCCGGGCGGCGGAACGGTGTCCATCGGCACCGGCCTCCCACCGGACTCCTCGAGCCACGGCACCACGCACAACCCGGCACATGCGCCACCACCTCGTGCGTCCCCGCTTGGTGCGCCCCCGCTTGGTGCGCCCCCGCTTGGTGCGCCCCCGCTTGGTGCGCCCCCGCTTGGTGCGCCCCCGCTTGGTGCGCCGCCACCTGAGGCTCGGTTACCTCAGGCGTGGTCACCTGAGGCGCCGTCAGTGGGTGCGCGAGGCGGCCGTCGTCGTAGGCGCGCATCATCTCCGCCCGCCGTCGTGCCGGCAGTGTGGCCGAGAGGACCACCACCGGGACGCCGTAGGCGCCCAGCCATTCCAGCGCCCGGTCCAGGTATCGGCTCGTGTAGACCCGGCTTCCCGGTTCGAAACCTGATGTCGTGCTCCCCGCGCACGCGAGGGTGATCCCCACAGCGGGAAGAGGCCGTGCCGCGGGGGTGGTCCCGAATACGGCACACAGTTCCGGAGGCGGGGACTCTGCTCCCTACCCGCGTGGGGATGGTCCCCACTTCGCGGACGTCAGTTTCGCGGTGACGTCATGCTCCCCGCGCAGGCGGGGTGGTTCCGCCCGGCCTGCACCGGGCCTCGAGCTCCACGACGGAGCTGTCAGGCCGCGTCGGCGTAGCACTCGACGACGGAGACGTCGAGGGGGAAGCGGACCGCCGTGTCGCCGAACAGGAGCCTTCCCGCCTGGGCGGCCGCCGCGCGGATCGCCTCGACCACCTGGTCCGCTTCCTCTTTCGGGCAGTGCACTCCCACCTCGTCGTGGACGAAGAGGACGATCTCCGCCTGCATGTCCGCCAGGGCGGTGCGCAATGTGGCGAGCAGCACCAGGGCCCATTCGGCCGCGGTGGCCTGGATGACGAAGTTGCGGGTGAAGCGGCCTCGGGCCCGGCCTGTGGCGCCGCCCTGGGGAAGCTCCGCCGAGCCTGCTTCCTCTGGTGGGTCGAGGCCCGGGTCTCGCCAGGCGGTGGAGGCCGGGGGGCAGGTGCGGCCCAGCCAGGAACGGACCAGTCCTCCCGCCTCGCCGGTGCGGGCGGCGGCCTCGACGTATTCGAAGGCCGTCGGGTAGCTCTGGCGGAGGACGGCGAGGGCGGGGATCGCGGCGCCGCCGGTCTGGCCGTACATGGCGCCGAGGAGGGCCACCTTGGCCTTGGGGCGGTCTCCGGCGAAGGCGTCCGCTGCCAGGGCCGCGTAGAGGTCGTCGGCCTCGCCGGCCGCTGCCAGGCGGGCGTCGCCGGAGACGGCGGCCAGGACCCGGGGTTCGAGTTGGCCCGCGTCGGCGACGACGAAACGCCAGCCGGGGTCGGCCACCACGGCGCGGCGGACCACCTTGGGGACCTGGAGGGCGCCGCCGCCTCGGGTGGCCCAGCGGCCGGACACCACGCCGCCGGGGACGTATTCGGGGCGGAAGCGGCCATCGCTGACCCAGGCGTCGCGCCAGGTCCAGCCGTGTGCCGTCCAGATGCGGTAGAGCTCCTTGTATTCCAGGAGTGGCTTGACCGCCGGGTGGTCGACGCGGCGCAGGACCCAGGCGCGGGTGTTGGGGATGTCGATGCCCGCCCGGGCGAAGGCGCGCAGCACCTCGGCCGGGGAGTCGGGGTGCAGGCCGTGCATCCCGAACGCGGCGTTGATCTCTGCGGCCAGCTCGGCCAGCCTGCGGGGCGGCCCGACCGGCTGCGGCGGCCCGAGCAGGTCGCGCAGGAGCTCGTCATGGATGTCGCCGCGCCACGGCAGGCCGGCGTGGCCCATCTCGGCGCCGACCAGTGCGCCCGCCGACTCGGCCGCCACCAGCAGCCCGAAACGTCCGGATCGACCGGAACCACCGACCTCCCCCGCGGCAGGAGACGCTCCGAAAACCCGAGAGTGCCCGGGCACATCGGATCGACCGGCAGCGGTGATGCGCCGGTGCTGGTCGGCGTACACCCGGGTCAGGATGTCGAGCACGACCGGGCCGGCGGCGGCCGGCGGACCGCTGGTGGCCTCGAAGAGCGCGCCCTGGGCGAAGCCCGGCGGCTCGGCCGCCCGCGGCGGCGGATCGGGCGGGACCGGCGCCCCGGTGAGCCGGGCGAACCCGGCGGCGAGCGACCGCGGCTCGCCCCACCGGCCGGCGTGGCCGAGCAGCAGGGCCTCCGTCAGCTCGATGTCGTGGCAGCGCCCGACCCGCACCCCGGCACGCAGCAGGACGGGATAGCAGTCGGCGGTGGAAGCCCACACCCAGCGCGGCCGATCGGCCGCCTCCCGGGCGGCGATCGCGGCAGGCAGGTCGGCGACCGGCTCCGGCGCGGACGCCGGGGTGCCGTCGGGATGCAGCGACCGGAGCCGCCCGCGACCCCGCCAGCTCCCGTCGTCCGACACCACCGCTACCAGCACAAAGACATTCTGGATCAGAGGTACGACAGAAACGCGGCGGATCAGCGGAGGCGCTGGACCGCCTTCGCGACCGCGGCGCCGGCGGCGATGCTCACGACCGGCCGGAGCACCGCCGGCAGCGACGCTCTCCGCATGATCTGATCGGTCAACCACGTCGTGGCGAGGCCGCTGACGGCGGCCAGGACGAGATGCGTCGGCTTCATGAAAAAGATGTATCACGCCGCCACGACGAACGGCCCTTCACTTCGTCGCACCCGCGGTCAGGCCGGACTGGATCTGGCGCTGGAAGAACGCGTACACCAGGATCATCGGGAGGATCGAGAGCGTGAGCGCCGCGAACAGTGCGGCCCAGTTGGCCTGGTAACCGGCCGAGACCGAGATGTTGGCGATGCCCTGGGTGAGCACCCACTTCTCGTCCGCGCCCGCACCCTGCATGATCGCGACCGGGAGCAGGTACTGGTTCCACTGACCGACGACGTTGAAGATGGTGATGCTCACCAGCCCGGATCGGGCCATCGGCAACATGACCTGGAAGAACAGCCGGGTGTGCGAGGCGCCGTCGACGACCGCCGCCTCCGCGACCTGGTTCGGCAGCGTCTTGAAGAACGCCGTCATGAAGAAGACGGTGAACGGCAGCGAGTAGGCGATGTAGACCAGGATCAGGCCGGTGTACGTGTTCAGCAGGTTGAGGTTCTGCAGGATCAGGAACAGCGGCACGATGGCCATGAACACCGGGAACGCCAGGCCCGAGACGAACAGGTAGTAGATGAAGCGGTTGCCGAAGAACTTGTAGCGGGCGAGCACGTAGGCCGCCATCGAGCCGAAGATCATGGTGCCGGCGGTGCTGAGGGCGACCACGAAGACGCTGTTGAGGAAGTAGCGGCCGATGTGGGCCTCGGTCCAGGCCGTCCTGTACGTCTCGAAGGACAGCTTGCTCGGCAGGCTGAACGGCGCGTGGGTGAAGATCTCGGTGTTGCTCTTGAACGACGCCAGGACCACCCAGATCAGCGGCGCGATCACGAGCAGCCCCCAGATCGCCAGCGCGATGTGGGCGAAGCCGCTGAAGAGCTTGATCTCGCGCTTGTCGCGGCCCGCGGAGGCGGAATGCCGCGCCCCCGGGTAGGGCACCGTGCCGGGCGGCGGGGTGGAAACGTCGGTACGCAGGTTGGTCATCTCAGGCTCCCGGTACGGCTCAGAGCTCGACGGCGTCGCGCCGGGTGACCCGTAGGGTCAGCGCCGCGAAGGTGAGGGTCAGGAAGAACAGCACGACGCCCATCGCCGAGGCGTAGCCGAACTGTGCGTAGTCCTGCATGTTGCGGAAGATCTCCAGGCCGAGCACCGTGGTCGCGCCGTCCGGGCCGCCACGGTCCACGGACATCACGTTGACGAGGGCGAAGGCGTCGAAGGCCGCGATGCCGAGGTAGACCCACGCGACCTGGAGCGTGTTCCAGAGCAGCGGCAGCGTCACCTTGAAGAACAGGGTGCCGCGGGTGGCGCCGTCCAGCGCCGCCGCCTCGTAGATCTCCGTGGGGATGGATCCCATGCCGGCGGAGAAGAGCACCACGTAGAAGCCGACCGCCTGCCAGACGAGCACGGCCAGGATCGACCAGAGGGCCAGGTCCTTGTCGGCGAGGAACAGGATCGGTTCCGCGCCGAACTGGTTCAGCAGGCCGTTGATCAGGCCGCTGTCGTCGGGCGAGTAGACCCGGGAGAAGATCACGGCCACCAGTGCCAGGGCGAGCAACTGAGGGAAGAAGAACACCACCCGGTAGAACTTCGACCCCCAGACCCCCTGGGTACGCCCGCTCTTCGAGCCGCCGCCGACGTTGAGCAGGAACGAGAAGAAGAGCGCCAGGATGATCGTCAGCAGCGGCAGGAAGATCAGCAGCAGTGCGTGGTGCCGGATCGCCTTCCAGAAGGTGGTGTCCTCGAACAGCTTGGTGAAGTTGTCGAACCCGATGTAGTTCACCTCCGGCGAGAAACCCCGCCAGTTGGTGAACGACAGTTGGAAGGCCTGAAGGTAGGCCGCGACCACGAACGTGCCATAGATGGCCACCGGCACGATCAGGAAGCCGATGATGAACGGGTACCTGCCGTGCTTCATGGTTCTGTGCTCCGTCCGTGATCGCGGTCTGAATCGAAGGGATGAGGGTCAGCGCTTGAACTTCTCGATGGAGGAGTCCTTCTTGACCGCGTCGGCGACCTTCTGCACCCGCTCGCAGAACTTGTCGGCGCTGCCGCCCTGGTACATCAGCTCGTTCGTGGCGGCACGAACCTCGTCGTCGAGCTTCTTGTACCACGTGTCGAAGCGGAAGCTGAAGGTGTCCGCACCCGCTGCCGAAAGGGCCTTGTTGCCCGAGGTCAGGCCGGGGCTGATCTCCATGCCGTCGGTGGCTCCGGCGACCACGGTCAGGGTCTTGGTCAGCTGGGTGAAGCCCACGGCGCCGGCCTTGGAGAGCATGTGGCGCAGGAACTCCATGCCGCCGCGCGGGTTCTTGCCCTTGCTGGCGACGAAGTACTGCTCGCCGGCAGCGGCGTAGAGCGCGGTGACGGGCAGCTTGTCGGCGGTGGTCACGCTCGGCAGCGGCATGAGCTGGTAGTCGAAGCCGGCCGGGGCGTCCTTGGCCTGCTCGTTCTCCAACCAGGATCCGGACGGGTAGAGACCCACCTTGTACTGGTTCTGCTTGAGCTGGACCTCGGTGTGCTTCTGGCCCAGGAACGCCTTGTCCGAGTACTTCGCGCCGACCTCGGCCCACGCGGCCGCGGCCTTCTTGACGGCGTCGTTGGTCCAGGCCCCGTCCTCGAGGTTGTCGATGTTCTTGAGGATGTCGGCACCACCGATCTTGGCGGCGCTGGCGAGGATCACCGTGTACTGGTAGTACGGCGCGTTCGCTCCGGCGTACCCGTAGGGCGTGATGCCCTTGGCCTTCATCTTGTCGAGCAGCGCGGTGAAGTCCGCCCAGGTGCTCGGCACGGTCCAGCCGTTGTCCTTGAACAGCTTCGCCGAGTACCAGAGGCCGAAGACGGTGAAGGCGTAGTTGAGCACGTACGGCTTGCCGTTGAACGTGCCCTGCTCGACGGTGCCCGGGATGAGGGTGTCCTTGACGGTCTTGCCCGGGATGTCCACCGACGGCGCGGCGTACAGCTCGGTGAGGTCCTGCACCTGGCCGGCCTGCACGAGGGCGCCCTGGTCCATCAGCTTGGAGCCGGAGTTGTTGATCATGTCCGGCGGGTTGCCGGCGGTGAACCGCGGCTGCACCACGGTGGAGATCTCCTCGGTCTGGTTGAAGGTGACCTTGGAGTTCGGGAAGAGCTTGTTGTACGAGGGGATGTCGACGTCGGTCGCATACTTGGTGCCGAGCCCACCGTTGAAGATGATGATCTCCAGCGGCTCGTCCTCCTTGACGCCCAGCGGGTTGGTCGCCGAGACGGTGCCCTTCGGCTTGTCCCCCTTGTCCTCGCTGCCGCCGCCGCCGACGCAGGCGCTCAGCATGCTCACGGCGGGGGTGGCCACCAGGCCGACGGCCGCCGCGCGGCGCAGCAGCGTCCGGCGGTCGACCTGGGGCTTAAGAATGTCGGTCATGCGCTTTCTCCTCAGGGGTGTGGATGCGGTGCCGGTTCAGCCCTTGACGGCGCCGGCCGTCAGGCCAGTTGCGATGTTGCGCTGGACGATCAGGAAGAAGACGACCACCGGGAGGGCGGTCAGGATGGACCCGGCCATCAGGGGCCCCCAGAAGGTCCCCTTGCTCGTCTGGTTCTGCATGAGCCAGGCCATGAGGTTCTGGTTGGCCTGCTCGTTGAGCGTATTGATGATGATGAATTCGTTCCAGGCCTGGATGAAGCCGTAGACCGAGGTCGCCACCAGGCCGGGCCCGGTCAGCGGGAGGATGATGCGCCAGAAGACCTGGAACCGGCTGGCGCCGTCGATCTCGGCGGCCTCGTCGAGCTCGCGGGGCACGCCCTGAACGAAGCCGCGCAGCGTCCACACCGTGTACGGCAGGATCAGCACGATGTAGACGAGAGTGACACCGAGCAGGCTGTTCGTGAGCCGGAAGTCCTGCAGCATCAGGAACAGCGGGATCAGGACCGCGACCAGCGGCACCATCTGCACCGACAGGACGACGAGGATGATCGCCTTGCGGCCGTAGAACCTGAACCGCGCGATCGCCAGCGCCGCCAGGAAGCCGACGACCAGCGCGCCGAGCACCGCTCCCACGGTGATCAGGACGCCGTTGATCAGATCCTGCTGGAAGAACGGCGCATGGAAGGCCGAGGAGAAGTTGTCGAGCGTGAAGCCGTGCGGATAGAAGGTCGGATCGAACTGCAGGATCTCGGGCGCCGGCTTGAAGGCCGTGTTCACCACCCAGTAGATCGGGAAGAACATGACGAGCGCGAAGAGCATCCCGGCCGCGTTGGCCGCGATCGTGCCCGCCCGGCTGCGCCCGACGGTGGGCGTGTCGGACTCGCGCGCCTTACGGCGGCGCCTGCGGACGGCGGAGTGCGGTGCGACGGCGACCATCAGTCCACATCTCCGATCCTGAACATCTGTCGCATGTAGAACACCATCGCGCCGAGCATCAGCAGGACGGTGACGATGGCGATCGCCGAGCCCAGGCCGTAGTCGTTGTTCTTGAACGCGAGGCTGTAGGCCCAGGTGGCGAGCACCTGGTACTCCTCCTCGGGCCGGCCGTTGCGGACCACCCACACCTGCGTGAAGAGGCCGAAGTTCCAGATCACCGACAACGTCGTGACGATCACCATCAGCGGCTTGAGGATCGGCATGGTGACCCGGCGCAGCGCCTGCCAGGACGAGGCGCCGTCGATCACGGCCGCCTCGAGCAGTTCCCGGGGCACCTGGGTGAGGCCGGCGTTGAGGGTGATCGCGATGAACGGGATGCCGGCCCAGACCACGATCGAGGTGATGACGATCCAGCCCTGGACCGGGTCGGCGAACCAGCTATGGTTGGCGAAGTCCACGCCCGGGATCCGGTCGATCAGCCAGTTCAGGACTCCGAAGTCGGAGTCGACCAGCCATCGGAACGTCTGCGTGGCGACCAGTTGCGGCATCGCCCAGACGAACATCATGGCGACGATCATCATGATCCGTACGCTCGGTGCGACGCGCCGCATGAGCAGGGCCACGCCCAGGCCGATGAGGACGGTCAGTCCTACCGACACCACGGTGAACGCCACGGTCCGGCCCACCACCTGGTAGAAGGCCGGCTCGGTGAAGATCCGCGCGTAGTTGTCGAACCCGACGTTCTCCGGCGGCAGGTCGCCGAAGAGCTGCCGCAGGCCGAGCTGCTGGAAGGAGAGCACGGCCATCCGCACCAGCGGATAGCCGAGCAGGGCGGCCAGCAGCGCCAGGCAGGGCAGCACCAGCACGTACGGCGCCTTGCCGCCGGTGGTCCTGCGGCGCTTGCGTGCCGCGGCCGTTCCGGCCGGGCTCGCGGCGGGTGGCACCGGCGCCGGCGGCGCGGACGGAAAGTCGACGACCGACATCGGTTCTCACCTCTCTCGCGGTCATTCGGTGCGCCGCCCGCCCGGGCGGGCGGCGCCGTGCGTCAGTTGGCGTTGAGGATCTCGTTGATCTTGGTGTCGGCGTCCTTCGCGGCGGCGGCCACGGTGGACTTGCCGGTGGCGATGGCGACCAGCATGTTCTGCAGGACGTTCGCGGACTCGACCTCGGACCACTTCGGCGCCATCGGCACGAACCAGGTCTCCTTGGCGGCCTGCGCGGCCGCCTCGTTGCCCTTGGTCGCCGCGGCTTTGTCGAGCAGGTTGGTCGCGTTGGGCAGGACGCTCTTGGCGATCAGGCCCTCCTGCGACTTCGTGTCGGTGAAGATCTGCACCCACTTGGCGGCCAGGTCGGCGTTCTTGCTCTTCGCCGTCACGGCGAGGTCCGAACCGCCGAGGAAGGACGGGATCCCGGGCATCGCGGCGCTGGCGACCTTGCCGTCGACCTTCGTCTTGACCTTGCCGGCCTCCGGCTTGTTGGGGTCCTTCGGCTGCTCCTGAGCGGCGCCGACCTCCCAACCGTTGGCGTACATCATCGCCGTCTTGCCCTGCGCGAAGATCGCGGCCTGGTCGGTCTCGTCCTTGGTCGGGTCGCCGCTGGAGTACGTCCTGGCGAGCTCGGCCCACTTGGTGAGGCCCTGCTGCGAGGCCGGCTCGGAGAGGGCGCCGACCCACTTGTCGCCGTCCTTGCGGGCGATCTCGCCGCCGGATCCCTTCACCCAGGCCATTGCGGCGTACCAGTACTTGCCCGGCATGTGGAAGGCGGAGAACTGCTTGTCGCTGCCGTTCTTGCTCTTGAGGGCCTGGGCGGCGGCGACCACATCGTCATAGGTCTTGGGTACGCCCAGACCCGCCTTCTGGAACATCTCGGTGTGATAGACCAGCACCCGCGCCCCGGCGTAGTACGGCACGCAGTAGGTCTTGCCGTCCAGCTCGCACGGCGCCGAGAGGCCGGTCAGCCACTGGCCCGAGTTCTCGAACTGCCCCTTGTCCAGAGGCGCGAAGGCGCCGCTGAAGACGTACTTGGGCATCTCGGTGTTGCCCAGCTCGACGACGTCGGGCACCTCGCTGCCGGCCAGGGTGGTGTCCAGCTTGGCCAGGTGGTCGGTCCACTGCTGGTAGTCGACCTGGACCTGCGCGCCGGTCGCCTGGGTGAAGCGGTCGCCGGCCTGCTTGACGACGTCCGACCAGGCCGACTGGGCGTCGACCATGAGCCAGACCTTGATGGTCTTGCCCGCGCCGTCGACCGACGCGTTGGCGTTGGGGGTGGTGCCGGTGCCACCGCTCGAGCCGCACGCGGCGGCACCCAGCAGCGTCGCGGCGAGCGTCGCGGTGACCGCGAGTCTGCGCTTCACGCTTTCCTCCTGAAAACGAGGTCACACATGGGGTGGGAGGGCAGTTTCATGGTGCCGAGCTCCCGTCCTTGGCGGCTTTGTGGCCGTGGACGGCCTGAGCGGTGCGCTGGAAAGCCGCGTGCGAACGTTCGTGGGTCCGCTGGGCGACGGCGACGTAGAGCAGATCGAGGACGACCAACTGGGGGTGGCGCGCCGAGAGCGCGTCCGGCCGGAAAGTCGTGGCCTGGGTGGCGGTGAGCAGGACGATGTCCGCGAGCTCGGCCAGCGGCGAGCGGGGGAAGCTGGTCAGCGCGATGGTGGTGGCGCCGCGGCTGCTGGCCTCGGCGAGCAGCTCGATGGTTTCCCCGGTCTCACCGGAGTGCGAGATGCCGAGCGCGACGTCGCCCGGGCGCGACAGCGCGGCGCTGGCCAGGCCGTTGTGCACGTCCGTCCAGGCCCACGCGGCGACGCCGATGCGGTGCAGGCTGAACTGCATCTCCTCGCCGACGAGCGCGCTGCCGCTGGCACCGAAGATGTTGACCCGGGGCGCCTCCGCGATCGCCACCGCGGCCCGCTCGACCTCGGCGAGGTCGAGCAGCGCGGCGGTGTCGTGCATGGCGCGGGTGTCGGCCGCCATGATCTGCGCGAGGACCCGTTCGAGCGGGTCACCGGGCTGGATCTCGCGGCCGATGTCGATGGTCCAGCCGGCCGAGCGGGCGCGACCGGTCTCGGCGGCGATGCCCAGCCGCAGGTCCGCGTACCCGTCGAAGCCCATCGCCCGGCAGAACCGGGTGACCGTGGCGGGCGAGGTGCCGCTGCGCTCGGCGAGCTCGACGATCGTGGCGCGGGAGGCGGCCGCCGGGTCGGCCAGGACCTGCTCGGCGACGCGCTGGAGCGCACCGGTGAACTCCGGCAGCAGGGTGCGCACGCGCACCAGCACTCCGTCGCTCGCGGTGGGCGGCGCGGGGGCGGGCGCCTGATCGCGCAGCAGCGGATCGGCCACCACGGTTGAGGCGGTGCCGTCCACGTCCGGCTCGGCCATGGGCCGTCCTCTCAGAAAGGAGAGTTAACTGTCGCGGTAAAAGTTCTTACTGCGACCCCCCTTCTGTCAAGACCGTGGGCGAAGTTTTCATGTCGTTACCAAGAGCGCGTGCCGGATCAACGGTCGGCAATCCCATAGGCCCACTAATGGGTGACCGGCGTCACTAACAGCGCTTCGTCCGCATTCGCGACGCAGGATCATCGATCCGCGGCACACCACGAGGAACGCCCTCGCACGGTGGCGAGGGCGTTCCGGGAGCGGTGAAAATAATGCCCAGAAGCGGTCAGGCGCTGTCGCGGATCGCCTGGGCGAAGACCTCCGAGCGGTGCTCGAAGTTGCGGAAACGGCCGTAGCTGGGCGCCCCCGGCGACAGCAGCACCACTCCGCCGGCGGGGGTCACCTTGCGGGCCAGGCGTACGGCGGCGGGCAGGTCCTCCGCCGGCTCGGTGCGCACACCCGGCAGCCCGGCCAGCTCCTCCAAGATCCGCGGCCCGCTGTCCGGCAACCCGATCACGGTGATTTCCCGCCCGCGCAGATGCTCCCGCAGCGGGGTGTAGTCCAGCCCCCGGTCGGTGCCGCCGACGAGCACGGTCAGCGGGCGGCCCTCGTACGCGTCGATCGCATGCATGGCCGAATACGGACTGGTGGACAAGGTGTCGTCGACGAAGGTCAGCCCGGACGGATCCTCGATCTCGGCCAGGCGGTGCGGCAGTCCCTCGAACGACTCGACCGCCGTACGCACGTCCTCGGCCTGAGCGACCACGTCGATGCCCATGCCGTCCAGCACCGCCAGCGCCACGCACAGGTTGCGCCCGTTGTGCTTGCCCCGCAGGCGGAGAGCGTCCCGCGGGAACAGCGGCTCGTCGCTGCAGTAGACGAGGTCGTCGTCGTCCACCCGGAACCGCGAGTCGCCGGACCCCGCCGGGATCGCCGGGAAGCCGTTGAGGTCGCGGACGGAGATGGTCTCGCGCACCAGGCGCTGGTCGGCGCCGTTCACCACGATCAATTCCGGTCCGTGGGCGAGCAGGTTGAGCTTGTCGCGGTAGTACTCCCGCTCGCCGCCGTGCGCGTCGAGGTGCTCCGGGAAGAGCGAGGTGACCACGGCGACCCGAGGCGAATCGGTGAGGTCGCTGCACTGGTAGCTGGAGAGCTCCAGCACGTACTGCTGCGCCTCGGGCAGGTCCAGCAGCGGCACGCCGATGTTGCCGCCGAAGACGTTCGGGCGCCCCACGCCGGCCAGGAGATGGCTGATCAGCGCCGAGGTCGTGCTCTTCCCCTTGCTGCCGGTGACGCCCACGGTGCGCCGGGCGTAGTCGGCCATCCACAGCGCGCTGCCACCGGTGACCGTCACGCCACGCCCGCGCAGCTCCGCCATCCACGGGTGGGTCTGCGGCACGCCGGGCGAGCGGACCACGACGTCGGCGGCGGCGAGCGCGGGGAAGGCGTGGTCGCCGCCGGCCAGCGGCGCCAGCGCGGCCAGCTCGCCCTCCCAGGGCACGGAGAGGAAGTTCGCGCTGTCGTCCACCGCCATCAGGCGGGCAGGCCCGTGCGCGGCGATCGCGATCACGGCGGCCCGGCCCTCACGGCCGGTGCCCCAGACGGCTACGGAACGTCCGCGCAGGTCTGCCAGGCGCACTGGAATACTCCCTCGGTCGATTCGCACTAGTATTGCCCGTCGGTCCAGTGACAGGAGTTCGCGGGTGCAGTTCGACGTCATGCGCTTTCCCTCGTACGCATACGACCCCACCACCGGGGTCGCGACGTTCGACTACCTGCTCGACGGCCCGGAGCCCGAGTCCTTCACCGAGACGATCACCTTCCCGGTCCCCGCGGGCGCAGACGTGCCGGACAGCTTCTTCCGGGTGCTCGACCTGCTGCACGTCGTCGCCGGGGTGAGCTACTACAAGGTCGGCGCGCCCGAGCGCATCGAGGCGCCCACGGCCGTGCCGGCCGAGGCCGCCGCCCTGTTCGACGCCGTCTACAGCCAGGGCCTCGGCGAGTACGCGTACGTGAACCAGCTCCCGTACGTGCTCGACATGACCGTGCACGTGCCCGCGGTGGCCCCGCCGGCCCCGCCGGTCGACAACTCCGGCGGGCGCCCCCTGTCGGCCGTCGGAGGCGGGAAGGACTCCATCGTCACCCTGGAGATCCTCCGCGCCGCCGGCCTCGACCCGGTGCCGTTCTCCGTCAACCCCAACCCGGTGATCGTCAACGTCAACGCGGCATCCGGCCTGACTGCGCTGGCCGCCCGCCGCAAGCTCGACCCGCACCTGTTCGCGCTGAACAAGGCCGGCGCCCGCAACGGCCACATCCCGGTCACGGCGATCAACTCGCTCATCGCGATCGCCACCGCCACCCTGCACGGGCTCGGCCCGGTGGTGATGTCCAACGAGCGCTCCGCCTCCGACCCCAATCTGATCTGGAACGGTCACCCGATCAACCACCAGTGGTCCAAGGGCGTCGCGGCCGAGGGCCTGCTGCGGGCCGCCGTCACCGCGCACACCGGGCTGACCGAGCCGTACTTCTCACTGCTGCGGTCGCTGTCCGAGCTGCACATCGCCCAGCTCTTCGCCCGGTTCACCGCGTACGACGACGTGGTCACGAGCTGCAACAAGGCGTTCAAGCTGCACGACCCGACGGCCCGCTGGTGCGGCGACTGCCCGAAGTGCCGCTTCGTCGCCCTGGCCATGGCGCCGTCGATGTCCCGCGAGCGGCTGACCCGCATCTTCGGCGGCGACCTGTTCGCCGACCCGGCGCAGGTCCCGGGCTATCTGGAGCTGCTCGGCATCGACGCGCACAAGCCCTTCGAGTGCGTCGGCGAGGTCGAGGAGTCGCTGGTAGCCCTCACCATGCTCGCCGACGACCCGCAGTGGCGCGACGCGCCGGTGGTCACCGCGCTGCGCGCCGCCGTCCCGGCCGCGGCCTGGGCCGAGGCGTCCCGGGAGTCGGTGCTCACCCCGGGCGGGCAGACCTTCGTGCCACCGGCGTACGCGAAGGCCCTCGCCCAGATGCTCTGACCGCACGAGCACCACCGACCCGGCCCGCAACGCGGCCTGCTCGATGGACGCGTCGAGCTCCTGCGGGGTCGCCGCGACGCCCGGCGACCCCTGACCGACCCACGCGCCGGTCACTCGGGGCGGTCGTGGTGGATCCGTTCGGGCGCGACGCCGAGCTCGTAGAGCGCGAGCGCGGTGGCGGTCAGCATGAGCGGCGGACCGGCCAGGTAGACCTCGTGGCCCGACCACTCGCCGTAGGCCGCGACCGCATCGGTGACCAGGCCGGACGCGTACGGACCGGCCGGCCCCTCGGAGATCACCGGCACGATGGTGGCCCGCCGCGCCGCCCGGGCGATCGCGGTGATCTCCTCGATGTCGTACAGCTCGTCGAGGGTCCGCGCGCCCCAGAAGAGCACGACCGAGCGCGGATCGCCCGTCTCCGCGAGCTCGGTCAGCAGCGCCTTCAGCGGCGCGATCCCGGTGTCCCCCGCGATCATGAGCAGATCCCGGCCGGACGGCGGCAGGGTCATCTTCCCCTCGGCGCGCCAGATCTTCACCTTGTCGCCGGCCTGCGTCCGGTGCACCAGCGTGCCGCTGACCCCGTCCATCGACTTCGCCCGCACGTGCAGCTCGACGACGTTGTCCCGGCGCGGCGCACCGGCCAGCGAATACGGCCGCCAGACCCCGGGCAGCTCCGGCACCTCGATCCGGGCGAACTGCCCCGGCCTGTACGGCATCGGCAGGTACGGCCGCAGTCGTACCACGGCGAGATCCTCCCGCCGACGCTCGTGCGACACCACCACGGCGGTCCAGGTCACCGGCCGGTACTGCGCGGCCACCATGCCGTGCGCGATCCACTGGTACGCGTGCTGCCAGGTCGACCGCCACGCCTGGTCGTAGTCCTGCCGCCAGCCGTTGGCGGCCATGCCGGCCCGCATCGCCTCGGCCAGCGCCGCGCCGGCGAGCTGCAACTGCTGCGGGGCGATCCCGCACTCGGCGAGCACGGCACCCAGCCGACCGAACCCGGCGACCAGCGCCGGCGGCTGATCGGTGTGCTGCGCCAGCCAGGCCAGCCCCTCGGCGAGCTGCTCGACCTGCGCGAGTGGGCCGCCGGGGATCCTGGCGAACAGGGCGGGTCCGGCCTGCGCGAGCGCGGCCCGCAGGCGCGTGGCCACCTCCACCTGCCCGCCGGCCTGCTCCAGGCTGCTGATCAGCAGGCGCTGCACCGCATGCAGCTCGGCGTCGTCGGCCGGATTCATCCCGTCGACGGGCGCGGCGGGACGACCGGCGGCCGGCGGCCGGACCGGCGGCAGCGGGCCGATCGGTGGAAGGTCGCCCTGCCACGCCGGGCCGGCGACGCGCGGGCCGCCGACGGCGGGAATCGCGCCGATCGGGTCGGTAGAGGCGCCGGGGAGGCCCACGGCCCACGGACCGGCGCCGGGCGGATACGGAATGGTCGGGCGCCTCGTCGGCGCGGCGGGCACCGCGCCGGAAGCGGCGGCCGGAAGCCCCGGAGTGGGCGGGATCGCCGGCGGCGTCGCGCCCGGAACGGCCGGCCGGCTTCCTGGAACTGGCGGCACCGCCGGCAGTGACCCGCCCGGGACGGACGGCAGGGCTCCCGGAACGGGCGGGATCGGGGGCAGCGCCGCCCCCGGACCGGTCACGGGCGTCCCTGGGACGGGCGGGGGGATGCCAGGACCGACCGCCGGAGCAGTCGGAACGGCCGGCAACGCGCCCGGAACAGCCGGACGGGCCCCCGGGGCGGCCGGCGTGGCCGGCGCGCCCGGAGCCGGCGGAGGCAGGGGTGCGCCTGGAGCGGCCGGCGCGCCCGGAGCCGGCGGAGGCACCGATGCGCCCGGGGCGGTCGGGGCCGCCGGGTTCGCCGGGTTCGCCGACGGCATCGCGCCCGGGAGCGGCGTCGCGGGAAACTGCCGGGTGGGTGCCGGGTGGGTCAGGTCCTCCGGGAGCAGGTCCATCAGATGGCCGGGATCGACGTCGGTGGCCGGGGTCCGCGCCGCCGGATCGCCGCCGGGCCGGACGAAGCCGGGCGGGACGACGCCGGGCGTGCGGGCCGGGGGCAGGGTCGGGCCGTCCGCGTCCGGCGGGGTCGCGTTCGGAGACCAGGCCGGAGCCGCGTCGTCGGCACCCGGCGGAGTCGTTCCCGGCGGGGTGGCACTCGGTGAGGCGCTGCCGGGCGTGGACGTGCCCGCAGTAGCGGTGTAGGGCGTGGCGGTGTAGGGCGTGCCCGAAGTGGCGGTGTCGGGCCACCAGACGCCCGGAGAGGTGGTGCCGGGCGTCGCCGCCGGAGCCGCCGGGGCGGAGCCGGATGTGTCCGGAACCGGCGTGGACGGTTCGGGTCCGGGCGACGCCGGGCCGGTCGTGCCGGGAACCGTCGGTTGCGGCCACCGCGGACCGGACGGAACGGGTCCGACCGAGGCCCGGAAGCCACCGGCCGTCCCGGAGCGCTGGTCCTGAACCGCGCCGAGTTGCTCAGCCTCCTCGGGCTGGGGGATGCCGGGTGTCGACAGCTCCCGGAAGGGGTGCGCCGACGGCAGCTCCGGCCTGCCGGTCGCGGACGGCGAGGTGTCCCGCAGCGCGGCGCCGTCGTCCGCGCGGGCCGGCCAGTCCGGATGCAGCCGACCCTCGGGATGCACGGGCTCGGCGGCGCCCTCCGGGCTGCGGGCTTCCCGCTCCTGGCCCTCGCGATCGCGGCTCGGATCCTGGTCGTCGCGGTCCCTGCGGGCCCGGCCGGTCAGGGCCGCCGCCGCGTCCCGCTCCCCCGCGGCCGCCGCGTCGGGCGCGGCCGAACGCAGTCGCATGGCCCGCAGCAGCGCGAGCATGTGCGGGTCGGAACCGGAACCGGATGACACCTGCACACCCCCGACCGCAGAACGACGCGAACAGTACAACCGTACTGCCGCCCGGCGTGATCCGCCGCCCCTACCCAGTGTGCCGCCGGTCAGCGGACGGCGCGGGCCATGCGGGTCACCGCTTCCTCCAGGATCGCCCCGCTCGTCCCGAAGTTGAGGCGAACGTGCCCGACACCGGCCGCACCGAACTTCAGACCCGGCTCCAGCGCCACCCTGCCCCGCTCCAGGAACAGCTCGGCCGGCTCCCCGTCCGCATCCCCGGCGCGGCAGTCGAGCCAGGCCAGATAGGTCGCCTGCGGCGGTCGCCAGGAGATCCAGGGCATCTGGGTATGCAGCAGCTCATCCAGGTGCGTACGGCGCTCGTCGAGGAAGCCGAGCAGCCCGTCCAGCCACTCGTCGCCGTGGGTGAACGCCGCCACCGTGGCCAGCAGGCCGAAGTGCCCCGTCCGCCAGCGGACGTCCGGGGGGAAGGACGCCGTCAGCGGGCGGTTGCCCTCGACCACGGCCGCGCACTTGAGGCCCGCCAGGTTGAAGGCCTTGCTCGCCGACACCAGGCTGACGCCGACCTCGGCCGCCCCGGGCAGGCTCAGGAACGGCGTGAAGGTGGCGCCGGGCAGCACCAGCGGGCCGTGGATCTCGTCGCTGACGATCGTCACCCCGTACCGGGAAGCCAGCGTGACCAGCGCGGCCAGCTCGTCGCGGGAATGCACCCGGCCGACCGGATTGTGCGGGTTGCACAGCACGTAGACCGCCGGACGGGCCGCGAAGGCGGATTCGAGCCCGGCGAGGTCGAGCCGCAGGTCCTTGGTCAGCGGCACCTCGCGGAGCTGCGCCCCGGCCTCGGCGGCCCAGTGGAAGAACGGCGGGTACACCGGCGGGCTGATCACCACGGCGTCGCCGGCGCGGGTCAGCACCCGCAGCAGCTCCACGACCCCGACGCCGACGTCCGCGACCGGGGTGACCCTGCCGGGGTCGACCTCCCATCCCCAGCGCCGACCCGCGAACCCGGCGACGGCGGCACCGAGCTCGGGCCCGGCCGCGGAGTAACCGGTGTCGGAGGCCTCCACGGCAGCGCGCAGCACATCAGCGACCGCGGGCGCGAGCGGCACGTCCATTTCCGCCACGAACAGGGGCAGGACGTCGTCCGGGTAGGCACGCCACTTCGCGCTGCGCCGCCGGCGAAGGATATCGAGCGAATCGACGATCATCGGCCCATCCTCGCCTGCCCGGGGCGGAAACCGGCACCGGGGCCGCCCCGGCGCCCGGTCCGGTGCTACCCGGGTGGCATGCTCGCGGCGTGCCCGACGTCCACCTGATCACCGATCCGTCCGACGAGCGCCTCGGCGACTACCGGTCCCTCACCGACCTCGAGCTGCGCACCAAGTGGGAGCCGCCGCACGGGCTCTTCATCGCCGAGGGCGAGCTGGTCCTGCGCCGGGCGCGCCGGGCCGGCTACCGGCCACGGTCCTATCTGGTCGACGCCAAGCGGGTGGACCAGCTCGACGACCTCGACGACGCGCCGGTCTACGCGGCGGCCCCGGCGGTGCTGGAGCAGGCGACCGGCTTCCACGTCCACCGCGGCGTGCTCGCGTCCTTCCACCGGCTGCCCCTGCGCGACGCCGGCGAGGTGCTCGCCGACGCCCGCCGCGTCGCGATCCTCGAAGACGTCAACAACCACACCAACATCGGCGCCGTCTTCCGCGGCGCGGCGGCCCTCGGCATCGACGCCGTCCTCTTGTCACCGTCGTGCGCGGACCCGCTCTACCGGCGCAGCGTACGGGTGAGCATGGGCGAGGTGTTCGCGGTGCCGTACGCACGCCTCGAGCCCTGGCCGGACGGCCTGGCCCGGGTCCGCGAGGCCGGTTTCTCGGTGCTGGCGCTGACCCCGGCGCCGGACGCCGTGCCGATGCAGCGCCTGGACGCGGCGCAGCGTGCCCGTCCGGCCCTGCTGTTGGGTGCGGAAGGCCCCGGACTGTCCCGCCACGCCCTGGCCGCATGCGATGTCCCGGTACGGTTGCCGATGCGCCGCGGCGTGGACTCGCTCAACGTGGCCGCGGCGGCGGCGGTGGCCTTCTGGGAGTTGGGACGCGATGACGATCTATGAGCTGAAGACCGCGCGGCTCATGCTGCGCCAGTGGCGCGACGACGACACCTTGCCATGGGCGGCGATGAACGCGGACCCCCTGGTCCGCGAACACTTTCCGTCCATCCTGACCTATGAGCAGAGCGCCGCCTCGGCGTCGTCCTTCCGCGACGAACTGGCCCGGCGAGGCTGGGGCTGGTGGGCGCTCGAGGTGGCGGCGACGGGCGAGTTCGTCGGCATGGCGGGCCTCGACCCGGTGGAACCCGGACTGCCGTTCCAGGGCGTGGAGGTCGGCTGGCGGCTCGCCCGCTCGGCCTGGGGCCAGGGGTACGCGACCGAGGCCGGGCACGCCTGCCTCGACTACGGCTTCGACGTCCTGGACCTGCCCGAGATCCTGTCGATCACCGCGACGGGCAACGAACGGTCGCGGGCGGTCATGCACCGGCTCGGCATGACCCACGACCCGGCCGAGGACTTCGACGATCCCACGGTCCCGCCGGGACCTCTGCGCCGCTCGGTGGTCTACCGCATCAGGCGCAGCCGCCCGCATTGAGCCCCGGCGGCACGGTGCGGGCACCGTACCGCCGGACGTCGGCTCCCCGATCAGCCACCCAGCCCGGCCGGATGCGGGACGCGCGCGGGCTTCTGACGATCTAGGCGGGCGGGATCAGGCGGGAGCCGGTCCAGGCGAGACCCATGCCCGCCGCCAGCAGGAGCAGCGCGCCGACCGTCGGCAGTGGTGTGACCGCGTGCGAGCCCGCCCCGATGGACACCGCCGCGAGGATGAGCAGTACGCCGTCGGCCGGATTGACCAGTTTGGAGCGAAGCACCGCCCAGCCGAGGAGCAGCCAGCCGAGGCCCATGACGGCCGCGGCCAGCGTGGACGCCGTGTGGATCTGCGCCGGGGTCAGACCGGGTCCCGGCGACCCGCCGGCGGGCAGGGCCAGCAGCGGCAGCCACAGGAGCGCGCCGGCCAGCCCGATCAGCAGTCCGGCCACCGCCGGGCGACGGGTACGCGACCCGGCCAGCAGCCCCGCCAGCGCGATCATCGCGAGGGTGCAGAGCCAGCCGGCCGCGACCTCGACCACCAGTTGCCCGGCCGGGGCGGACACCCCGACGGCCGACCAGGCCGGGACCCCGAGGGTCGACCAGCCGTAGAGCGCCGCGCCGGCCGGCAGGGCCCACAGGGCGACCCGGGCATATCGGCGTACGGACCAGATCCAGACCGCCTCGCGCACCGGCAGCAGATGGTCGTCGGTGGCCGCCGTGCTCGGGGCGCCGACCCAGGCCGGGGCCACCCGCAACGGGCGGCCACTGGCGGTCTGGTACTGACTGATGCTCATGGCTCCGCCTTGGTGGGCTCAAGCCGAGCGGCCGGGGGCACCGGTCGGAATCCTGAAACCACCATGGCAAAACCCCGCGCATCGGCGCGGGGTTTTGCGATATTCGCTACGATCCCGCACCCGCCCGGGTGCGGGACCGCCGGTCGCCGGGACGACCGGCCGGGGGCGTCAGGCTCGTTCGGGCTCGCCCGCCCCGTTGTAGTCCGCGGCGCCGAGAGCGGCCGACGGCGGGATCGCCTCGGGCGCGGGCAGCCCCTTGGCGCCGGTGTCGCCGGAGGCCTCGGCCTCCGCTGCCCGGACCTGCGCGTGGACCGCCGCCGCCTCGGCCGCCGCCTCCTGCGCCGCCGCCGCGGCCTCGCGTTCGACCGCGCCGGCGTCGACCGACTCGGACGGCTGGTCGCCGACCATGTTCGCCAGGCCGCCGAGGGCGCCACCGAGGCCGTCGAGGGCCTTGGACAGCTCGGTCGGGATGATCCAGACCTTGTTGGCCGTGCCGTTGGCGATCTGCGGGAGGGCCTGAAGGTACTGGTAGGCCAGGACCTTCTGGGACGGGTTGGCCGTGTGGATCGCGTCGAAGACCGTCCGGATCGCCTTCGCCTGGCCCTCGGCCTGGAGGATGCGGGCCTGCCGGTCACCGTCGGCGCGCAGTACCTGCGACTGCTTCTCACCCTCGGCGGTGAGGATCGCCGCCTGCTTGTGGCCCTCGGCGTTGAGGATCGTCGCCCGGCGTTCGCGTTCGGCGCGCATCTGCTTCTCCATGGAGTCGCGGATGCTGGGCGGCGGCTCGATCGCCTTGATCTCCACCCGGGTGACCTTGATGCCCCACCGGCCGGTGGTCTCGTCGAGCACGCTGGACAGGTGCCGGTTGATCTCCTCGCGGCTGGTCAGGGCGCGCTCCAGGTCGAGCGAGCCGATGACGTTGCGCAGCGTGGTGACCGTCAACTGCTCGATGGCCTGCAGGAAGTTGGAGATCTCGTACGTGGCACGCACCGGATCGACGACCTTGAAGTAGAGCACCGTGTCGATGCTGACCACGAGGTTGTCCGAGGTGATCACCGGCTGAGGCGGGAAGCTGACGACCTGCTCGCGCATGTCGACCTTGGTGCGGACCGCGTCGACGAACGGGACCAGCAGGTTCAGGCCCGGCGACAGGGTGCGCTTGTATTTGCCGAGTCGCTCGACGACGTCCATCCGCTGCTGCGGGACGATGCGGACCGACCGGATCAACGTGATCACCGCGAACAGCGCGATCACGAAAACGAGTACACCGACAACGACTTCCATGGGTGCCTCTCTAGATATGGGGCGTGTCATCGCGCCACACGATGGCCGTGGCGCCCTTGACCTTGATGATCCGGACATGTTCGCCCGGCAGGTACTTCTCGGTCCCGTCAAAGGAGCGGGCGGACCACAGCTCGCCATCGATCTTGATCAGACCGTGGTCGGCGTCGACCTCCTCGAGCACGGTCGCCTGGGCGCCCTCGATCGCCTCGATGCCGAACGGCGTCTCGCCCGACTCGAGCGCCGGCCGCTGATGGCGCATGATGACGGGACGGACGGCGCCGACGGAGAGACCGGAGACGATCGCGAAGACGATGGCCTGCACGAGGACCGGGGCGCCGAGCGCCGCGGCGCCGGCCGCCGCGAGGGCGCCGGCGGCGAAGAAGATGATCAGGAAGGTCGCGGTGAAGGCTTCCGCGATCGCGAGGGCGACGGCGAGGACCAACCAGAGGACGGCTTCCATCCCCTGATCGTGACACGTTCGCGCACGCGGGGCGACACCGCGTCAGCACCATTGCCGGCGTAGCCATATCCGTTTCCACGCAGTTAGACCCATGACTCCTCTTCCTGGAAGGCTCACCGTGTCCCTGCTGCCGGAAACCGGCCGACGTGTCACCGAGATCGCCGCCCGCGCGCAGTCCGCGGGCCGGGCGCCGTCACTGGCGCTGGCAGTGGTCCGCGACCGCTCGTTGCTGCACTTCACCGGCGCCGGCGAGACGCCGCCACCGGATCCGAAGACGCAGTACCGGCTGGGGTCGATCACGAAGACCCTGACCGCGACGATGGTCATGCAACTGCGCGACGAGGGCTTCTTCGCCCTCGACGACCTGCTGTACCGGCACCTGCCCGGCACCCCCGTCGGCGGGCTCACCCTGCGCCAACTCCTCGGCCACGTCTCCGGGCTGCAACGCGAGCCGGACGGCCCGTGGTGGGAGCGCCGCGACGGCGGCGACGTCGAGCAGTTGCTCCGAGAGCTGGGCTTCGACAAGATCGCCGGGCCGCCGTTCCGGACGTACCACTACTCCAACCTCGCGTACGGGCTGCTGGGGGCGGTGCTGGAGCGGGTCACCGGGGAGTCCTGGCGGGATCTGGTCGGCAAGCGGGTACTCGACCCGCTCGGCATGAAGCGCACCACCTACTCCCCCGTCGAGCCGTACGCCCGCGGCTACGTCGTCCACGCCCTCGACGGCACCCTGCACGAGGAGCCCCGGCCGGACGCCGGTGCGATGGCTCCGGCCGGGCAGCTCTGGTCCACGGTGACCGACATGGCCAAGTGGGCCGCGTTCCTCGCCGATCCGGCGCCCACGGTGCTGAGCCGCGGAACCGTCGACGAGATGTGCACGCCGGTGGTGATGCAGGACGAGACCTGGACCGCCGGCCACGGTCTCGGCCCGGAGCTGCACCGGGTCGGCGAGCGGGTGTACGCGGGCCACGGCGGATCGATGCCCGGGTACGTCTCCAGCCTGCTGGTGCACCGCCCCAGCCGCACCGGGGTAGTCGCCTTCGCCAACTCCTACGGCCTGCGCGGCACCTCCATCCGCGCGGTGGCCCTGGAAACCTTGACGACGGTGCTGGACACCGAGCCGGCGCCGCCGCAGCCGTGGCGCCCCGCGCCCGCACCCCAGGGCGAGGCCTCCGAGCTCTGCGGGCGCTGGTGGTGGATGGGCGGCGAGTACGAGGTCGTCGCGGACGGCGAGGAGCTGGTGATGGCGCCGGTCGGCTACTCGGCGCGGGAGCCGTGGCGCTTCGCCCGCGAGGCACCGGACCGCTGGCGCGGCACGAAGGGCGTCAACGCGGGCGAGGTCCTCGCGGTGCTGCGCTCCGCGGACGGCACGGTCGACAAGCTCGACATCGCCACCTTCGTCTTCGCCCGCGACCCCCGCCACCTGGCGTAGCGCCCAGAAATGTCGCCGGACGCCGAACGGCATCAGTTCCTCGTCCCAGCCGAGGAACAGGTTCGACCATTTGTACGGGGCCAGGGTGCGGAAAGAGGCGCCCGGCGGCACGTTGACAGGCCTGCATCCGAGCAGCAACCTGCCGGGCACGGGCACCCGCATCGACCGCCCCGTGCAAACCCCTTAGCCTTCGGCCTGCCCCGTGGCCACTCGACGGACGACCGTGGCGAGCCGGCGCACGTCCGCTCGTCCGAACGCCCGAGCCGAGGAGACCTTCTGCACGTCGTCCGCTACACCAAGCGACCTCGTGGTGAGCACTGCTTCACTCGTCGACAGGCTCCGTCACGAAGTCGATGAGGCGTTCCATGGCGTTGATCAAAGGCGTCTCGACGTCCTTGTAGCTGTTCACGCTGCCCAGGATCCGGCGCCACATGTCGGCCGGCTCGGCGACGCCGACCGCCCGGCAGACGCCTTCCTTCCAGGACTGCCCCGGCGGGATCACCGGCCACTCGCGCAGTCCCACCCGCTGCGGTTTGACCGCCTGCCACACGTCCACGTACGGGTGGCCGGTGACCAGCACGTCGGGGTCGTCGACCGCGGCCACGATGCGGCTCTCCTTGGAGCCCGGTACGAGGTGGTCGACGAGGACGCCGACGCGGCGCGAGCGGGCCGGGCGGAAGTCGCGGATCGCCCCGGCGAGGTCGTCGATGCCGGCGAGCGGTTCCACGACGATGCCCTCGATGCGCAGGTCGTCGCCCCAGATCCGCTCGACCAGAGCGGCGTCGTGGATGCCCTCGACCCAGATGCGGCTGGCCTTGGCGACCTGGGCGCGCACGTCGCGGACCGCCACCGAGCCCGAGGCCGTACGTCGGCGCTGCGGGGCGGCCGGGGCCGCGGCGGGTCTGCGCAGAGTGACGACCTTGCCGTCGAGCAGAAAGCCGGCGGGTGCGAGGGGGAAGTTGCGGCGCCGGCCGTGCCGGTCCTCGAGCACCACCGCGCCGTACTCGAAGCCGACCACCGCACCGCAGAAACCGGCGTCGGCGTCCTCCACCACCAGGCCCGGCTCGGCGTCCACCTCAGGTATCACCGAGCGGCGTCGCCAATTGCCGGCAAGTACGTCCTCCCCATACATCTGCGCACCGTAACTCGTCCGCGCGGACACGCCGTAACCGACGCTCCGGCCGAGACAACGTCGGCGCGGGACACGTACCCTTGCTCGCATGTCCCCCGCAGCAGATGCGGCGACCCTCACGGCGCGCCGGTCGACCCGGTTCGTCGCCTGGGTGCGCGCCTGGCGCGCCGGCCTCGTTCCCTTCGACGAGCTGGCCGACGAGATCTCCGGCGACGAGGAGCACCTCGTCGCCGACGCCCCCGGCACCTGGACGGACGTGCCGCTGGGACAGGCGCTGCCGGCGTTCACGAAGCTGCATCCCGACGACATCCGCCTGGTGCTGCCGGTGCCCGGCGACCCGCGCGGGCTGCCCGGGCCGGGCGACCTGACCGGCGCCGCCCTGGTGGCCGGCGAGGCGGTGATGACGCCCGGGTTCGGCGTCGTTCCCGAGGTGCGCCGACACACGTCGGGCTCGGGGGTCACGTTCGAGACGGTCCTGTGGCGCTTCTTCCCCGTCACGGAATACCGGCAGGTGTTCCAGATGGGATCGGCGGAGGCAGAGGCGGAGCTGACCCAGGCCCTCACCGAGGCGACCAGCCGGCTGACCCGCCTCGACGTCGCCCAGTGGCGCCCGGAGCTGGCGGGCGCGCTGCAGGCCCTGCGCCGCCCGGAGAGCACCGCGACGCTGCCGCCGGGCTTCGACCCGCGGTCGCGCCGGCTCTTCGCCCGCGCCAGCATCCTCGACCAGGTGCTCGCGCTGGCCGAGCACAACGCGCCCGGCGGCGCCGTCAACGGCTACGAGGCGCAGCAGCGCGACGCGGCCCTGCGGCCGCTGACGACGGCCTGCCGGCAGGCGCTCGTCGCGGCGTGCAATTCTCCCTTGCATGCCTGATCGTTTCGCGCACTGCACGTTCTGCGGTGCCCGCTTCACCCCCGACCAGCCGTGGCCCCGCCGCTGCGCGGCGTGCGGTGAGACGAGCTATCAGAACCCGGCGCCGGTCGCCGTCGCGGTCCAGCCGGTGGCCGGCGGGCTGCTCGCCGTCCGGCGGGCGATTCCGCCCGCGCGGGACCGGCTCGCCCTGCCGGGCGGCTTCATCGACGTCGGCGAGACCTGGCAGCAGGCCGCGGCGCGCGAGCTGTGGGAGGAGACCGGGTTGCGGGCGGACGCCGATTCGGTACGCCTGTACGACGCGCTCAGCGCCCCCGACGGCACCCTGCTGATCTTCGGCCTCTTCCCGGCGTTGGCGGCCGCCACGGACCTGCCCGAGGCGCCACCGAACGACGAGACCCGGGAACGGCTGGTGCTGGACGGGCCGCGGCCGCTCGGTTTCGAGCTGCACACCAGGGTGGCCGACCGCTGGTTCTCCCAGGTGGCCGCCGGACTGTAGGAGCCCGGGCGGCCGCTGGCCTGGAGCCCGGGTGGCCCGCCGGGCTGTAGAGAGCGACGGCCGCGCCGGTCAGGAGTGGAAGACGGCGGCGAGGCTCTGCAGGCGGGCAGCCGTGCCGGTCAACTGGCCGACCGAGCGCTGGGTGTCCGCGGCCGCGCCGCGTACCTCGTTGGCCGCCGTGCTGACCGCCGAGATGGCCTGGCTGATCTGCGCGGTGCCGGTGCTGACGAGGCTGGCGCCCTGGACCATCGTGCCGGTCGTGGCGGTCTGCTCCTCGATCGCCGCCGAGATGGTGATCTGGTGCTCGGCGATCGAGCCGATGATCGCGGAGAAGCCGCTGACCGCCTCGACCGTCTCGCCGGTGTCGTGCTGGATGCCCTCGATGCGGCGGGCGATCTCCTCGGTGGCCTGGGCGGTCGCCTGGGCGAGCTCCTTGACCTCGCCGGCGACGATGGCGAAGCCGCGGCCCGCCTCGCCGGCCCGGGCCGCCTCGATGGTGGCGTTGAGCGCCAGCAGGTTGGTCTGCGCGGCGATCGCGTTGATCGACCGCAGCACGTCGTTGATCTCCTGGCTGGAGTCGCGCAGCCGGGACACGTTCTCGGTGGCCACGGCGACCCCGGAGACCGCCTCGTCGGTCATCCGGCTGACGTCGGAGGTGTTGGTGCTGATCTCCTCGATGGCCACCCGCATCTGCTGGGTGCCGTCGGCGATCGAGCCGACCTCGTCGCTGGTGCGCCGAGCCGAGTGCGCCACGGTCTCCAGCTCGCCCGCGGTGGATTCGGCCGCCCGGGTCATGGTGGTGCTGACCTGCTCCAGGGTGCCCGTGGAGGAGTTCAGCTCGGCGACCGCCTGCCGGATGCCGTCGACCGTATCCTGGAAGCGGTTCATCATCGCGTTGTAGGCGACGGCCATCTGGCCGAGCTCGTCCTTGCCGACGACGGGCATCCGGGGGGCGAGGTCGCCGGCGGCCGCGTCCTTGATCACGTTCGCGCAGATCTTCAGGACCCGCACCAGGCTGGACACCACCGACACCTGCAGGATCAGGACGAGCGGCACGACGACCAGCGGCACCCACAGGGCGAGGCTCGCGACCAGTTCGAGGTCCTCCCGGCTGGATGAGCCGGCAGGCAGGGTCTGCGCGACCGAACCGGCCAGCGACCGGGTGACCACCGCGAGCACCACGAACCCGCCGACGAAGCAGAGCATGGCGATCAAGGTACGGAGCTTGGGCGGCACCCGATCCAGCAGGGAGAACATGTCCGACTTATCGACGGGAGAACGCCAGAGTTGAGCCGTTTTTGTGACGCAGGCCTCAGATCGTCAGGAATTCCTCCAGGATCGTCGCCAGTCGCACGGGCGTCTCGTATATCGCGTAGTGGCCGGCCTCGGCGATGACCTCCAGCCGCGCATGCGGGTACGTGGTCATCCAGGTGGCCTCCATCGTCGCCGCGCCCAGGGCCGGATCGTGGGCGCCCACGACGGCGAGCGCCGGGACCGGGTTGCCCTTGACCCGGTCGGTGACGTCCGTACGCGCCCAGGCGCTCAGGTAGGCACCGAACGCCGCCGCGGTGGACGACTCCAGGTTCTCCCGGACCATCCGGTCGAGCCAGTGCGCCGAGAGGCGGTTCCCCGTGGTCAGGTCGATGATCGCCTTCCGGTTCGCCGGGTCGCCCGCGGCTCCGTCGAACAGCGCCCAGCCCTGCTCGTCGAAGGGCACCCCGCCGGCCGGGACCGGGCTGATGCCGACCAGGTGGGTGACCCGCTCCGGCGCGTCGGCGAGCACGTGCTGCGCGGCGCTGCCGCCCATCGAGTGACCGACCACGGCGAACCGGTCCCAGCCCAGGTCGTCGGCGGCGGCCAGGGCGTCCCGGCTGATCTCGGCAATGGTGTGCTCTCCGGCGACGTCGCGGCGGTCGCCGTATCCGCGATAGTCCGGGAATGCCCAGGTGAAGCGCGCGCGGTCGATGAGGTCCGGCAGGTATCCCCAGCCCCGGGCCGAGCCGAACCAGCCGTGCAGTGCCAGGACCCTGGCGGGTCCACTACCCACAGTCGTCACCATGACACGCATTATGACGACCTTGGAGCACGGTGGACAGTGGGCAGCTCCTCCCGCTCAGGCCGTACAGTGCGCGCCACAGCAGCGGGCCGGTGGCATGATGTGCGGGTCCTCCCGTTGCGAGCGAAGGGTGCTTGACCACGATGGCGCGCTTCGAGGCCACCACCTCCACCGCACCCGGCCGATTCGTACTGGCGCTGGCCGGGGAATGCGACCTCGAGGGCCGGGACCGGCTGAGCGAGCTGCTGCTGGGGGCGATCGACCGCGCCGACCTGGTGGTCGTCGACCTGGAGGCGGTCACGTTCGTCGACTCCAGCGGCATCCACGCCCTGGTCACCGCCCACCACGCGGCGAAGCGGGCCGGCGGGCGACTGCATGTGGTCAACGCCCGGGGACCCGTCGCGACCGTCCTGGAGATCACCGGCGTGGCGCAGTTGCTCGCCCCGCCCGAGACCGGTCCCCGGGAGGCCGACCATGGCTGATCCCGTCTTCGACCCGCCGCTCGTCGCCGACGCCGACTCGCTCGACTACCACCAACCCGCGGACCTGAGCACCGTCCGCGCCTTCGTCGCCGCCCGGGCGGCCGCGCTCGGCCTCGGCGACCGGCGGGCCGAGCTGCTCGTCCTGGCCGTCAGCGAGCTGGCGACCAACACGCTGCAGCACACCGCGGGCAGCGGCCGGGTCCGGGTGTTCGCTCGGCCGGGCGTGGTCGTCTGCGACGTCGTCGACCAGGGGCCGATGCGGGAGTGGGGACGTCGCATGCCGGCCGCCGACGCCCTGGGCGGCCGAGGGCTCGCCATCGTCGCCCACATCTGCGACGAGGTGGAGACCACCGCCGTCGAGGACGGCACCCGGGTGCGCATCCGGCTGCGGCTCTGACCGGTCAGGATCTGGCGCGTACGGCGAGCAGGCACGTGTCGTCGTCCGGGTTCGCCGCGTGCAGCAGGCCCCGCAGCCGGACCAGCGGATCCGGGCCCGGGCTCGCCGACACGGCCGACAGGTGCCGCTTGACGTCCGGCAGCACGGCGCGGGCGCCCCGGCGTTCCACCAGGCCGTCGGTGTAGAACAGGACCAGGTCGGCCTCCACGAGCGGCACCTCGGCCGCCGGGAAGCGGGCGTCGGCGTCGGCGCCGAGCAACATTCCCGGCGGCGGGGGCAGCTCCGTCGCGGTCCCCGCGCGGGCCAGCAGCGGGGGCAGGTGCCCGGCGCGGGCCCAGGACAGGCGCCTCGTCACCGGATCGTGCCGGCCCACCACGGCGGTGCCGGTGAGCCCGAGCTGCACGCACAACCGGTTCATGTGCCCGAGCAGCGTGCCGGGGTCGTAAATCCCGATCGACAGCCACGCCATCAGCGCGAACCGCAGATGCGCCATCCCGTTGGCCGCCTCCAGCCCGTGACCCGCCACGTCGCCCACCGCCAGGAGCGCGTGCCCGCCGGGCAGCGTCTGCGCGTGGTACCAGTCGCCGCCCACCCGGACCGCCTTCTCCGCGGGCAGGTAGCCGACCACCGCCTCCAGCCCGGGCAGCGCGATCGGCTCCGCCGGTACGGGCTGGATCAACTGCTGGAGCTGGGCGGCGAGGCGGTGCTCGGCCAGCGCGGTCGTCTCGCGCGTCCGCAACCGGTCGGCCAGCCGCTGGATCGCCGACCGCGACTCCTCCCGCGCGGTGACGTCCTGCACGACGGCGTAGATCTTCACCGGCACCCCGCCGGCGTCGCGGGCCGCGTCCGAGAGGATGCGCAGGTGCCGCACGGCCGTACCGATGCAGAAGCGGATGGTGACGTCGGAGGTCGCGCCGGTGTCGAGGGTCTGCCAGGCGGTCTCCGCGATCCCCCGGTCCTCCGCGAGCATCGCGGCCCCCTGCTCGGTGCAGCTCATCGGCCCGAGCTCAGGGTCCCGTCCGAAGATCCGGTACATCCCCGGGGACCAGTCGCTGCGGCCGGTGACCAGGTCGTACTCGGTCCAGCCCAGGCTGCCGAGCAGTTCGGTGCGCTCCATCCGGCGCTGGGTCTCGTCGGAGCGCTGCCACCACACCATGAGGCCGCCGAGCACCCGCTGCACGGTGACGACGAAGTGCGACTGCGCGACCACACCCGCGTGGTGATCCTCGTAGACGAAGTCCCTCAGCTCGCCGGGGACACCGTCCGCGAGCACCTGTTGATAAAGGTTCCACAGCGGACCGCCGACCATCGACGGGTACAGCTCGGCGATCCGGGCCTGCCGCCGGCTCGACCCCCGGTGGTAGAGGTCCGCCACCCGGTCGCTGGTCGCGGCGATCGTGAAGTCGACGATCTCGCCGCCGGGGCCGGTGACCGGCAGCAGCCACGTGCACCCGGCCGGAATCGCCGACAGCACCTTCTGCACGAGTGCGGCGAGGTCCTCAGCCATGCCGGCAGCCTAGCCCCGGCGGGGCGTGCGTCAGGGCAGCCGCCGCAGGACGTCGAGCACGAACCACTCGTCCTCGTGGCGGACCCGCCGCTCGAGCCCGGGGCGCTCGGCCAGGGCGGCGTGCACGTTGAAGCCGTCGTAGTTGCCGCCGTGCCGCCGGTCGCGGAAGTGGACCGCGACGATGTCCCCGTCCGGCTCCAGCCGGGCCACCAGGCCGTCGAGCAGGCGGTCCAGGTCCTCGGCGGAGAGGTAGTAGAGCAGATCGCCCACCACGATCAGGTCGAAGGTGGCGTCCGGCAGCTCGGCGGGCAGCATCGCGCGCTCCACCCGTACGTTCGCCAGATCCCGGACCGCCTCGCGGGCCTGGTCCACCGCCGCGTCGACGCAGTCGACGGCGAGGACCTCGTCGCAGCGCGGTGCCAGCAACCGGGTCAGCTCCCCGATCGAGCAGCCGGGCTCGTAGCAGCGGCGGTAGCGCTCGCGGGGCAGGCTCGCCACGGCGACCGCATACTTGCGCTGGTCGTCCCACTTCGTCGCGTTGTCCCACGGGTCGTCCTTCGCCAGATACAGCCCTAGGAAATGCTCGGCGGAGACGGTTGCCCGCGGCGCCTCGGCGTCGCCCGGTCGTCGGGTCACGGCTCAGATCTCCCCGATCAGGTCGGCGACGCTGTCCACCACGCGCGACGGCCGGTACGGATACCGCTCGCTCTCCGCCCGCGTGCTGATGCCGGTCAGCACGAGGATGGTCTCGAGCCCGGCCTCCAGGCCGCACAGCACGTCGGTGTCCATCCGGTCGCCGATCATCGCCGTGCTCTCGCTGTGCCCGCCGATGACGTTGAGCGCCGAGCGCATCATCATCGGATTGGGCTTGCCCACGAAGTACGGTTCCACCCCGGTCGCCTTGGAGATCATCGCCGCCACCGACCCGGCCGCCGGCAGCGCGCCCTCGGTGGACGGGCCGGTCGCGTCGGGATTGGTGCAGATGAAGCGGGAGCCGCCGTTGATCAGGCGGACCGCCTTGGTGATCGACTCGAAGCTGTAGGTGCGGGTCTCGCCCAGCACCACGTAGTCCGGCGAGAACTCGGTCAGGACGTAGCCCGCCGCGTGCATCGCGGTGGTCAGCCCGGCCTCGCCGATCACGTACGCCGTGCCGCCCGGGCGCTGGTCGGCGAGGAACTGCGCGGTCGCCAGCGCCGCCGTCCAGATCGACTGCTCGGGCACGTCGAAGCCCATCCGGGCGAGCCGGGCCTGCAGGTCGCGCGGTGTGTAGATCGAGTTGTTGGTGAGGATGAGGAACGGCTTGCCCGACGTCTTCATCCGGTTGACGAACTCGGGCGCGCCGGGCACCGGCTGGCCCTCGTGGACGAGCACGCCGTCCATGTCGGTGAGCCAGCTCTCGATGGCTTTGCGCTCGGTCATGGAGTTCCTCGTCTCTGCGGTGCCGGGCAGCAGGCGGCCGGGCACTCGTCCCAGACGGGGAGCGTACCCAGCCGCTGGGGCGCGACGCCGGCGGTCCGCTCCCGCACCAGCTCGGTGACCATGGCGACGAACCGGGGGTCGGTGCCGGGGGTGGCCGCGCGGGCGTAGCCCAGGCCGAGCCGGGCCGCGGTGTCCCGGGCCTCGTTGTCGAGGTCCCAGATCACCTCGAGATGGTCGGAGACGAAGCCGACCGGGCTCACCACGACGTCGGTGACACCCTTGCCGGCGAGCACCCCGAGATGGTCGTTGACGTCCGGCTCCAGCCAGGGCACCTGCGGCGGGCCGGAACGGCTCTGCCACACCAGGTCCCAGGGCAGCTCCGGCGCGGCCGCGGCGTGCACCAGCGCGGCGGTCTCCTGCAGTTGCGCCTCGTACCGGCCGCCGTCCGGCCCGGCGGTCGCGGCCATCGACACCGGGATGGAATGCGCGGTGAAGACCAGCCGGGTGGTGGCGCGGCGGCCGGGGTCCAGGGTGGCGAGAGCGGCGCGGACGGCGTCGGCGTGCGGCCGTACGAAACCGGGGTGATCGTGGAACTGCCGCAGCTTGGTGATCGCCGGCGCGCCGGGGCCCACCTTCTCCCGTGCCTGGGCGATGTCCTCCCAGTACTGCCGGCAGGAGGAATACCCGCCGTACGCGCTGGTGGCGAAGCCGAGGGCCGAGGTGATGCCGTCGTCGCGCATCTGCGCCACGGTGTCGGCGAGCATCGGCTGCCAGTTGCGGTTGCCCCAGTACGTCGGCAGGCCGATCCCGTTCGCGGCGAAGTCGACCCGCACGGCGGCGAGCAGGTCCCGGCACTGCTGGTTGATCGGCGAAACGCCGCCGAAGTGGTAGTAGTGCTCGGCCACCTCGGCGAGCCGCTCCTCGGGAATGCCCCGCCCCCGCGTCACATTCCGCAGGAACGGCATCACCTCATCGGGATGCTCAGGCCCCCCGAACGACAGCAGCACAAACGCGTCATACACCACCGGACGAAACCTACACGCCCGTCATCTGCCCTTCCCCACCACCGCGACCAAAGTCGCACTGCGCCCGCCGATGAGGAGGGCGCAGTGCCCGCCGGAGCGAAGCGGAGGCCAAATACTCAAGCACCCAAGGCGTGGTAGCCGCCGTCGACGTGGATGATTTCGCCCGTGGTCGCGGGGAACCAGTCGGAGAGCAGGGCGCAGACCGCGCGGGCGGTGGGCTCCTGGTCGGTCAGGTCCCAACCCAGCGGCGCCCGGTCGGCCCACGCCTCCTCGAACTGCTCGAAGCCCGGGATGGACTTGGCCGCCATCGTCCGCAGCGGCCCGGCCGACACCAGGTTGCTGCGTACGCCCTGCTTGCCGAGGTGCAGGGCGAGGTAGCGGGACGCCGACTCGAGCCCGGCCTTGGCGACGCCCATCCAGTCGTACACCGGCCAGGCCTTGGTCGCGTCGAACGTCAGCCCGACGACGCTGCCGCCCTCTCCCATCAGCGGCAGGCAGGCCGTGGCCAGCGACTTGTACGAGTACGTCGACACCTGCAGCGCCGTCGCCACGTCCTCCCAGGGCGCGTCCAGGAATCCGCCGCCGAGGCAGCTCTGCGGCGCGAACCCGATCGAGTGCACCACGCCGTCCAGGCCGTCGACGTGCTCGCGCACCTTGCCGGCCAGCCCGGCGAGCTGCTCCGGGTTCGTCACGTCCAGCTCGATCACCGGCGCGGGCTCGGGCAGCCGCCTGGCGATCCGCTCGACCAGCGACAGCCGGCCGTACCCGGTCAGCACGACGGTGGCGCCGTTCTCCTGGGCGAGCTTCGCCACCGCGAACGCGATCGACGCGTCGGTGATGATGCCGGTGATGAGCAGCCGCTTACCGGCCAGCAGTCCAGACACGCTCTCTCCTGAAGTCGAGGGTCAGTGACCCATGCCGAGGCCGCCGTCGACCGGCACGACCGCACCCGAGATGTACGCCGCCCCGTCGCCGGCGAGGAACGTCACCGCCTGCGCCACCTCGTCGGGAGCCGCGAGCCGGCCGGCCGGGATGGCCTTGAGGATCTCCTCCCGGCGGGCCTCGGTCAGCACGTCGGTCATCTCGGTGTCGATGAAGCCCGGCGCGACGACGTTCGCCGTGATGTTACGGCCGCCGAGCTCCCGGGTGATCGAGCGGGCCATGCCCACCAGGCCGGCCTTGCTCGCCGCGTAGTTCACCTGGCCCGGTCCGCCGTAGAGGCCGACGACGGAGGAGATGAAGATGATCCGGCCCCACTTGGCGCGCAGCATCTTGGTGCTGGCCCGCTTGGCGCAGCGGAACGCGCCCGTCAGGTTGGTGTCCAGGACCCGGGTGAACTGCTCCTCGGACATGCGCATGATCAGCGTGTCGTCGGTGATGCCGGCGTTGGCGACGAGCACCTCGACCGGGCCCAGCTCCTTCTCGACCGTGGTGAAGGCCGCGTCGACGGCGGCACCGTCGGTGATGTCGCACTGGACGCCGAACAGTCCCTCGGGGGCGCCGCTGCCCCGGTGCGTGACGGCCACCCGGTCGCCCTGCTTCGCGAACGCGCGGGCGATCGCCAGGCCGATTCCGCGGTTACCTCCGGTCACCAACACGGTGCGGGCCACGCGCTGCTCCTCTCCTCGCCTTGTGCAAGATACGAACCGCTCGAAGACTAGGCGTTACCTACGGGTAGGCGGAACCGGGCACACGTGGTGGATGACACCGACGGGGTGTCGGTTCGTCCGGTTGCCGGCAAGCGGTACGCTCGTCGACGGTTCAGACGCCCGCACGACCGACGGAGGTGATCGCTGTGCGAGATAGCGATCCTCCCAGTCGTGGCCGGGCCGCTCGTCACCGCCGTTCCCGCTGACGAGAACCCACCCCGCTCCCCTGCCCAGCGCGGCTTCGTGCATTCCGTACGAAGCCCGGTGCTGTCGTGCCGCGCCGCGACGGAGCAGGGTGCCGGCCGCGACTTCTCCCGTGCGCACCTCTCCCTTCCGCTTCTCGCCGGAAAGTCTTGCCATGCGCCGTTTCGTCGCCCCGCTCAGCTTCACGATCGCCGCCGCCTGGATCGTGGTGGTGTTCGTCCTGGTCCACCACGCACCCTGAGATCCACCCGGTTCACACTTCGGACACCAGCCGTCTACCTTCGCGGGCCCACCACCAGCGACGGGAGACGGCTCTCCGTCGTACGACCGCAATGAGATGTTCACACAAGCAACACTCTGCTCGACACTGACTCGCATCTATACCTCAGATGGTGCCGGCCACGGCACCGCTGAGACTCTGATGGGAGCCGGCCATGAGCCGAGGCAAGACGCTGTTCGCCGCGATCCTGACAGCCGCAGTGGCCACCGTCGGCATCGCCGCCGCGCCGGCATCCGCCACGCCACCCGGCATCCCGAGCAAGGCCACCGCCCAGTCCCAGTTGCACGCGCTGACGGTCGCCGCGCAGGGCTCGATGAGCGGCTACTCGCGCGACCTGTTCCCGCACTGGGGCACCGTCAGCGGCAGTTGCAACACCCGCGAGACCGTCCTCCAGCGCGACGGCAGCTCGGTGACCACCGATGCGGCCTGCGCCGCCACCTCCGGCCGCTGGTACTCCCCGTACGACGGCGCGACCTGGACCGCCGCCTCCGACGTCGACATCGACCACGTGATCCCGCTGGCCGAGGCCTGGCGCTCGGGCGCCAGTTCCTGGACGACGAGCAAGCGGAAGAGCTTCGCCAACGACCTGACCCGGCCCCAGCTCATCGCCGTCACCGACAACGTCAACCAGGCCAAGGGCGACCAGGACCCGTCCACCTGGCTTCCGCCGGTCAGCGGCTACCGCTGCACGTACGCCAAGATGTGGATCGCCGTGAAGTCGCACTGGGACCTCACCCTGCAGTCGTCCGAGAGGACCGCACTGCAGAACACCCTGAACACCTGCACCGCCTAGGGCCGCGAGGTACCGTCGTCCGCGTCAGCGGACGACGGTCACCGGGCAGTTCGCGTACGCGGCGACGTGCTGACTGACCGAGCCGAGCACCAGGCCCGCGAAGCCGCCGTGACCGCGCTTGCCGACCACCAGCAGGTCGGCACCCTCCGACTCCTCGATCAGGACCTTGGCCGCCCTGCCCTGTTTGACCTGCGGCTTGACGAGTACCGGCGGCCGCTCGCCGAGCTCCTCCTTGATGACCTGGACCAGGTCCTCGGCCGTACGCTGGCTCGGGTCGGGCACGTAGTGCTCCGACACACTGACGCTGCCCGCCGGCGGCAGCAGGGTGTGCTCCCACACGTTGAGGACCACCAGATCGGCACCGTGCTCCGCAGCCTCGGCGGCGGCCCAGCTCAGCGCCTTGCGGCTGCCGGGTGATCCGTCGACGCCGACCACGATGGTCTTCCACTCGCCCACGGTCGTCTCCTCTCCAGTGTCGACCGCCCTCATGGTGGGCGCGTTCCCGCCGGGCCGCCATCCGAGCGGACGCATCCTCCACGATGTGCGGTGACGGCCGCGCGGCCATCGACATCTGTTGCGGCCCCCACACGCCGGGCTTAGCGTCGAGGCGCAGGTGACTTGGATCACATAGTCCGGAGGGGTCGCCATGACCGCCACGACGACGGAGTCCGTCTCGACCGGTGCCGGCCAGGCCGAACGCAGGCCACTGATGACGGGCACCGCCCTGCTGATGATGAACCTCGGCTTCTTCGGGGTCCAGTTCAGCTTCGGCCTCACCCAGTCGGCGGTGAACCCCCTCTTCCTGCTGATCGGGGCGGACCCCGACCAGTTACCCATCCTCAACCTCGCGGGGCCGGTCACCGGCCTGATCATCCAGCCGCTGATCGGCGCGATCAGCGACCGGACATGGCATCCCCGCTGGGGCAGGCGCCGCCCGTTCATCACCGCCGGCGCGATCCTCTGCGCGATCATCCTGTTCGCGTTCCCCTTCGTCGGCGTCCTCTGGATCGCCGTGCTCTGCTTCTGGCTGCTCGACGCCGGGAACAACACCTCGATGGAGCCGTACCGGGCGTTCATCTCGGACCGGTTGCCCAAGTCCCAGTTGGCGCGCGGGTTCCTGACCCAGAGCATGTTCACCGGTGCCGGGGCGGTGCTCGCGAACCTCTCGCTGTTCCTGTTGCAGAAGGTGACGGCACTGGAGAAGACCGCCGGCAACGGCGTGCCCTACTGGATGTACGTCTGCTTCATGATCGGCACGGTGTGCATCCTGCTCACGGTGCTGACCGCGATGGCGCGTACCAAGGAACTGACCCCTTCGGACGAGGAGATCGCGGAGATCCGCTCGGCGCCCAAGGGCGTGCACCACGCGGTCGTCGAGATCAAGGACGCCGTCAAGGCGATGCCGATCGCCATGCACAAGATCGGCGTGGTCTTCCTCTTCCAGTGGTACGCCATGTTCATCTACTGGCAGTTCCTGGCGGTCAGTCTCGGTGAGACGGTGTTCGGCGCCACGCCCGAACAGGGCGGCCCGGCCTGGGACGACGCGATCGCCTGGAGCGGCCTGGAGAACGCCGCCTACAACTTCGTCACCATGATCTCCGCGCTGTTCCTGGTCGGCTTCGCGCAGCGGCTCGGCGCCAAGCGGGTGCACGCGATCGCCCTCGGCCTGGCCGCGGTGGCGCTGATCTGGCTGGCCCGCATCGACAACCAGTACGTCGCCCTGGCGCCGATGATCGGCCTCGGCATCTTCTGGGCCAGTGCGGTCGGCGTACCGTACCTGATGGTCGCCAGCATGGTGCCGGCCAAGCGCACCGGCGTCTACATGGGCATCCTGAACATGATGATCGTCGTACCGATGCTGATCGAGACGGTCACGTTCGGCTGGATCTACACCCACCTGCTCGACAGCAGGGGCAGCAACGCGATGACCCTGGCCGGCGTGCTGATGGCCATCGGCGCCGTGGCGATGCTGTGGGTCAACCCGCCCGACGAGGCGGACGAGTCCCCGATCGTCCCGCTCGGCAGCAAGCGCAGCATCACCGTGTACGACCGGGTCGTGGTCGGTTCGGACGGCACCCCCACCAGCCTGTACGCCGTGGACCGCGCCGCGGAGGTGGCGCAGGCCGCCCAGGCGAAACTGGTCGTCGTCACGGCATACCGCGAGGACGACGCCGCCTCCGCCGCCGCACCCGGAGAAGGGGCGCGCCGCGACATCTACGGCGTCGACGCCGCACGCGAGGCCCTGGACAAGTCGGTCACCGGCCTCACCCGGGAGCGGGCGCGCTTCATCGAACAGCGGCTCGTCGCCGGGGATCCGGCCCAGGCACTGCTCGACACGGTCGGCGCCAACCCGGCGAACCTCATCGTCGTCGGCAACCGCGGGCTGGGCGCGAGCCGGGGCCAGCTCCTCGGATCGGTGCCCGGGGGCGTCGTGAAGAACGCGGTCTGCGACGTCCTCGTGGTGCAGACTTCGGCGCTGGACGAGGATCGCATGTTCGCGGCGCCGGGCGCCGACGCCGCGCACGCCGAGCGCGATGCGGACCGGACCGCCGCCGGCTCGATGACCGACGACGGCCCGGACGCCCGGCCCCCCGGCTAGACGACGAAGCGCTCCACGATGCGCTTGAGGTCCACCGACATCGCGGCGAGCTGACCGGCGGCCCGGTCGGCCTCGCCGACGCCGACGGTGGTGAGCTGCACGGAGTGGGCGACGTCGGTGATGGTCGAGGCGACCTGCCCGCCCGCGGTCGCCGCCTCGGCGACGTTGCGGCTCATCTCGGCGGTGGTCACGCTCTGCTCCTCCACCGCCGAGGCGATGGTGGTCTGGAAGTCGCTGATCCGCGCGATGATCTCGCTGATCTCCTCGATCGCGGTGACCGCGCCGGTGGTGTCGGCCTGGATCGCCGCGACGCGCTGACTGATGTCCTCGGTCGCCTTGGCCGTCTCCTGCGCGAGGTCCTTGACCTCCGAGGCCACCACCGCGAAGCCCTTGCCCGCCTCGCCGGCCCGGGCCGCCTCGATGGTCGCGTTCAACGCCAGCAGGTTGGTCTGCTCCGCGATCGCGGTGATGACCTTGACGACATTGCCGATCTCCATCGACGACTCGCCGAGCTTGGCCATCACGCCGCTGGTGGCCGCCGTGACGTCCACCGCACGGGAGGCGACCCCGGCGGCCTGGGTGGCGCTCTCGCCGATCTCGCGGATCGAGGCGCCCATCTCCTCGGCGCCGGCGGCCACGGTCTGGATGTTCGTCGACATGAGCGCCGCGGACTCCGCCACGGAACCGGCCTGCCGGGCACCCGCCTCCGCACCGGCCGCGCTGTCGCGGCTGGTGCGGGCCAGCGAGTCCGCCGCCGTGCCCAGCTCGCCCGAGTGGCGGGCCAGGTCGCCGACCGCCTCGCGCAGCGTCGTCGTGGCCCGGCGCAGGTTGCCGGCCATCTGCCCCAGCTCGTCACGCTGGTCGACCTGGGCGTCGCGGGTCAGGTCGCCGGCTGCCATGGCGTCCAGCACGCCGGACACCCGGCGCAGCGGGCCCAGGATCATCCGGGACACGGCGAGCGCCAGCGCGATCGCGAGCGCCACGGCGACCACCAGTGAGACGAGCACGACCGTGCGGGTGGTGGTCACGGTGGAGTCGAACTCATGCCCGGCCACCACCGCGTCGCTGGCCCGGTCGATCTCCTCACCCATCGCCGTCTCGTAGGCCTTGCGCAGGTCCCGGTTGGGGCCCATCGCGGCGGCCACCGCCGCCTTCGGGTCGGTCTCGTACGTCTTGAACTCCGCCTCCACCGCGGCGAACCAGGCGTCGGTCTTGCTCTTGAGCTGATCGACGGTGGCCTGCTCGGCCGGGCCGCCCAGCGATCGCGCGGCGGCCAGGCCCTCGTCGACGGTCTTCTTGCGGCCCAGCGCCTCGTCGCGGAACTTGGTGTCCCCACCGATGAAATAGCCGCGCTCGTCGTTGGCCGCGGCCTTCGCCGCGAGGGCGGCCTCGTTGAGATGGCTGACGTACGGCACGGCCCGCTGTAGTTCCTGCGCCCGAGTGCTCTGCAGGTCCGCGATGCCGACCAGGCTCAGTATCCCGGTGATCACCGTGCCGGCGACCGCGACACCGGCCACTGCCAGGATCTTCGCCGATACACGGCGGTCCCGTACCCAACTTCCAGCGCGCACCGCTGCCCCGCTTTCGTCTCTGGCCGGACCGATCACCCGGCAAGGTCTGCATCGGCGGCCGGGAGCGAAAAAATACGTAGTTCACCGAATGTTAAGCCGGCAAGCGCATATCCGGAGCAATCCGCGCAAACACCATGACTCTCAGTCCACCAACGGTCAGGCCAATCTGACAGATGCATTCGAATCGTCTGAGGGAAAGAGCGGCACATGCGCCGGCGCCTGAGGAATTTGTCTGTCGATTCTCGGCTGGGCATGGCGTTCCTGGGCCGTCTGTCTGCTGATGACCGGCGTCGCCGGGGCCGGATTGTGGGGCGCCCGACGACAATCGTCGTTGCAGGCCGACATGGTGCGCCTCAACGCGCTCGTCAAGCAGGTCACCGAGCTCCGGTTCCTGGACAACGACATCAACGGCTGGCAGGGGTACGTCTGGGGCGAGGTCGTTCAGTGGGGCGTCGAGTACCTGGACGGGAACAACCCCGACACGAGCCGATACGGCCTGCTCGCCAGCAAGGCGCAGGTACTGGAGCTGCTCGACTCGCTTCCCGAGGCCCAGCTCACCGAGGCCAGCGACCGGCTGGCCGCCGACGCCACCGACGCCGCCGGCCAGGCGGCCACCGCCTCGACCGCGGCCGACGAGGTCTCCGGCAGCGGGCAGGCGGTCGCCGCCAGCGCCGAGGAGATGGACGCGGCCATCGCCGAGATCGCCCGCAGCGCCGGCGTCGCCGCCGACGCGGCGGCCCAGGCGGTCGACATCGTCGCCGTCACCGACAGCACCATGCGCCGCCTCGGCGAGTCCTCCGCACGCATCGGCGCCGTGGTGGGGCTGATCACCAGCATCGCCGATGCAGATCAACCTGCTCGCCCTCAACGCCACCATCGAGTCCGCCCGGGCCGGCGAGGCCGGCAAGGGCTTCGCGGTCGTCGCCGGCGAGGTCAAGGAGCTGGCGCAGGAGACCGCCCGCGCCACCGCCGACATCGTCGCCCAGGTCAACGCCATCCAGACGGACACCGGCGCCGCGGTGGAGGGCATCGAACGGATCGGCGCCGTGGTCGGCGAGATCAACAGCCAGCAGGTGACGATCGCGGCCGCCGTCGAGGAGCAGAGCGTCACCAGCGCCGAGGTGAGCCGGGGCATCACCGGGGCGGCCCGGGGCAGCACCGAGATCGCCTCCGCCGCCGCCGCCGACGACGTGGCCGACGTCACCGGGCGTACCCGCAGCGAGGTCGAAGAGGCCCGGCACGCTGCCGACGAGCTGGCACGGATGTCTACCGGCCTGCACCAACTTGTCAGCCACCTCCGGTACTGAGGCGTGATCTCGGCGGATCCCTCAAGTGCCACTCTCCGACGCCGATGTCGGGGCGTGCGGCATAGCAGGCTCTGGTGGCTGTGGCTGACGGTGGGAACGCTCGCCACCGGCAGCTACTACCTGCTGCCGGAAGGCGGCATGGGCCGCAACATCGTCTACAACGTGATCGGCCTGGCCTCCGCGCTCGGCATCGTGCTGGCCATCCGGCTGCACCGGCCGCCGCACCCGGCGATGTGGTACTGGTTCGCCGCCGCCGAGGCCGTCTGGGTCGTCGGCGACATCGTCTACGAGTACTACCAGTACACCGAGGTCGAGGCGCCGTACCCCTCGGCCGCCGACGCGTTCTATCTCAGCGCGTACCCGATGATCTTGTTCGCGTTGCACCGGATGTCCCGCGACAACGGCAGGCGGGACCTCGCCGGCCTGGTCGACGCCACCATCCTCGCGACCGGCCTGGGACTGGTGTTCTGGGTCGCGATGATGGAGCCCGTCGCCTCCGACTCCACCGCGCCGATGCTGGAACGCCTCGTCAGCGTCGCCTACCCGGCCGTCGACGTGCTGCTGCTGGCCCTGCTCGCGCGGCTCGCCTTCGGCATGGCGGCCTGGACACCCACCATGCGACTGCTGGCCGTCGGCGTGGTGCTGCTGCTCATCGCCGACACCGGCTACTCGCTGCTCGACCTGTACACCGACTCCGACGGCACCCTCCTGGACGCGGCGTTCATGCTCTCGTACGTGACGTGGGGCGCCGCCGCCCTGCATCCGTCGATGTTCCCCCGCGTCGCCGTCGCCCAAGTCGAGTCGCGGATGACCGCGGGACGCATCCTGCTACTGGCCACGAGCTCGCTGCTCGGACCCGCGCTGCTGCTCGTGCCCCGCATCGGCGGCAACGTCAACGACCGCACCGCCATCGGTATCGGCGCGATCGTGCTGTTCCTCCTGGTGCTGCTGCGCATGTCCGGCTTCGTCGGCCAGGTGCAGCGCCAGGCCCGGCAGCTCACCGACATGGCCATGCGCGACGACCTGACCGGCCTGGCCAACCGGCGCCGCTTCGAACGCGACCTCGGCAAGGCGCTGCACAGAGGCGGCCGGCCCGTGGTGGCACTGCTCGGCCTGACCGGCTTCAAATCCGTCAACGACCAGCTCGGCCACGCCGTCGGCGACCAACTTCTCGTCGCCGTCGGCCGGCGCCTGTCCACCGGCATGGACGACCGTGCCCAGGTGGCCCGCATGGGCGGCGACGAGTTCGCCATCCTGATCGACGATGCGACCCCCGACTCGGCCGCCGCCGTGGTCGACGCCATCACCGCGGCCCTGCACGACGCCTTCCGCGTCGGCGGCCACGAACTACTGGTCAACGGAAGCGTCGGCATGGCCGACGCCACCGGCGCCACCGACGCCATGGAACTGGTCCGCCGCGCCGACATCGCCATGTACGCCGCCAAGACCAGCGGCGAAACCTGCCGCTGGTACGCCACGGAGCTGGACCAGCAGGCGGGCGAGGAGGCCCGGCTGGGCGCGGAGCTGCGCACGGCCCTGGACTCCGGGCAGTTCCGGCTCGTCTACCAGCCCATCGTCGAACTGCCGCACGGCCGCATCAAGGCCGTGGAGACCCTGGTCCGCTGGGATCATCCCGAACGCGGGTTCATCAGCCCGGTCGACTTCATTCCGGTCGCGGAACGCAACGGCCTCATCATGGAACTGGGCGCCTGGATCCTCCGCGAGGCCTGCCACCAGGCCTCCCGCTGGTACGCCGAGCTGGGCGACGTCGCACCGGAACACATCAGCGTCAACGCCTCCGCCCGCCAGCTCGCCCACCGCGGCTTCGCCGCCCTGGTGGCGTCGGCGCTGGAGGACAGCGGTCTGAGCGCCACGAGGCTGACCATCGAGGTCACCGAGACCGCGGTGTTCGAGGGTGGGCCGGCCGTCGACACCCTGCACCGGCTGCACGACCTCGGCGTCCGCATCGCGCTCGACGACTTCGGCACCGGGCATTCGTCGCTGGGGCTGCTCCAGACCGTGCCGGTCGACGTGCTGAAGGTCGACAAGAGCTTCGTCGACACCATCACCATGGCGGGTCGGCACGCGGTCATCGCCACGGCCCTGATCCAGGTCGCCGACGGTCTGGGGTTGACGGCCGTGGCCGAGGGGGTGGAGACCGCGGAGCAGGCGGCGGAGCTCGAACGCCTCGGGTACCGGCTGGCACAGGGCTACTACTTCGGCATACCCGAGGCTCAGCCGGACTTCCGCCGCAATCGGGAGAGCGCGGTGGATCCCGCCGCGATTTGACGCCGACCCGTCGGCGGTGGCCGGCCGGCTTTCCGCCGCGGCCGGCCGGCTTTCTGTCGTGGTCGGCCGGCTTTCTGTCGTGGTCGGCCGGCTTCTGTCGTGGTCGGCCGGCTTTCTGTCGTGGTCGGCGCGTCGCCTCCGGGGCCGCCTCGGCCTTACGAAAGTAAGGGGTCCACCCTGACCAACGCCGGATGGCGGGTCCGTGAAGGCGCCCTACGGTCGACGTACATGCGCGGACACCGCTCACGGCATGCAGAGAGCGTAGGTATGACGACGACATCGAATCATGTGGCCGCATGCGTCGGGTTGACGGCGCTGACGGTGGTCGGCACGGCGCCGTCCCCGGCGTTCGCCTTCGCCGAGGTCCGAACCGTCACGATCACGAATGTGCCCGACATCTTCGGGGAGTGGTACCTCGCCGTCGTGAAGTTCGCCGCCGGCACGCCGAGGCCGATCCAGACCTTTATGGAGCACTTCACCGAGCTGGCCATCGTTTTGCTCGCCGGGCTGCTCGCGCTCGTGTGGTGGCATGCCCGCCGCAAGGCGGACCGCACCATGGCACTCACGCTCCTCGGCGGCGTCGGCGTGGTGGTCTCGTACGCGCTCAGCGAATGGGCCAAGACCTACCTCGAGGCGGAACGCCCCTGCCGCACCTTCGCCGACGTCGTGATCATCGCCAATGAGTGCCCGCCGACCGGTGACTGGTCGTTCCCGAGTAACCACTCCACGATCGCCGGAGCCTTGGCCGCCGCGATCCTGCTCGCATCCTGGCGCGTCGGCTTGCCGGCCGTGCCGATCGGCGCAGCGGCCGCGTTCTCCCGCGTGTTCGTGGGAGTGCACTACCCGCACGATGTCGCGGCCGGCTTCCTCTTGGGCGCCTTTACCGTCCTGGTCCTGACACCGTCCCTTGTCCGCCCGTCAACCGCCCTCGTCGGCAGGATGCGCGGGAGGCCGCTTGTGGGCAGACTCCTGACCGCCGGCACACCGCACGACACCACGATGTCCCCCGCCGAACGGCGCTGATCTCCGGCACACCGCACGACACAGCCGTGACCACGGGCTGTTACCGGCCGAGATCTTCACATCTCCGGGTCGGCAAGCCCCGCCTGATACGCGAGCAGCGCCGCCTGCACCCGGTTGCGCACCCCGAGCCGGCTCAGGATCGTGCTGACGTGGGTCTTCACGGTTCCCTCGACGAGCTGCAAGCGAGCGGCGATTTCCGCATTGGACAGACCATGTCCGACCAGGCGCAGCACCTCGCGCTCACGGTGGGTGAGCCCGGAGAGCTGGGTGCGCGCCGCCGCTCCCCGGGTCAGGTGCCCGCTGGTGGACCCGCCGTTGAAGTGGGTGATGACGCGCCGGGCAACCTTGGGCGAAAGGTAGGCGCCACCGTCCGCCACCGCCTGCACGCCGGCGATCAGCTCCCGCGGATCGCCCGTCTTCAGCACGAATCCGGCGGCACCCTCGGCAAGCGCACGAGCAATGTACTCGTCCTCGGAGAACGTCGTCAGCATCATGACGGCGGTCCCCGGGACCAGCCGGCGGATCTCCGCGGCCGCTTGCAAGCCGTCGAGCCGAGGCATCCGGATGTCGAGCAAGGCAACGTCGGGACGGTGCAGCCGCGCCCGCTCGACGGCATCGTGTCCGTCTGAGGCCTCGGCGACGACCTCGATGGACGGTTCGCTGGCCAGGATGGCCCGCACCCCGGCCCGGATCATCGCCTCATCGTCGGCCAGCAACACCCGGATCACATTCACACCTTCCTCGTATCGTCGCCACACCGGGACACGTTCCGCTGAGCCGCCGCGTGTCCCGCGCGGAGCACGGCAGATACACCGGTTGCGCCGGCACGCCACCGCCGCGCCCCCGCACGCCACCGCCGCGCCCCCGCACGCCACCGCCGCGCCCCCGCACGCCACCGCCGCGCCCCCGCACGCCACCGCCGCGCCCCCGCACGCCACCGCCGCGCCCCCGCACGCCACCGCCGCGCCCCCGCACGCCACCGCCGCGCCCCCGCACGCCACCGCCGCGCCCCCGCACGCCACCGCCGCGACCCGGCAGCAGCGCCCTCACCCGCCCGGCGGCGGCAGCACGTCCTTGGTGACAAGCCGGCCGTCGCGGAAGCACAGCCGGTAGACGTCGAAGGGAGCCGGCACGAAACCCGCGGCGGACCGGTAGTACTCACAGGTGGCGCCGGGCAGCGGGAACGGGCCGGCAGTATCGCGCCGTTCCGGCACCTGCCGGCCCGGGAGCCGGTCGGCGACCTCATCGCGGCCGGCGCCAAGCTGCAGGGCGCGGAAGTCGGCCGGGGCAAGGCGCGAGGTCAGGCTGTCGTGCGCGTACACCAGCATCAAGGTGCCGACGAGGACCGCGACCAGCACCGACGGGACACTGAGGGCAAGCACGAGCCCGCGTCGCGCATTGCGGTCGGCGTCACGAAATCCGGCCGCGTACGCAGGAGCCACAGCTAGCGGCTCCGACCCAGCCGACACCTGAGCCCGCCCCGGACGCTGGCTTGCCGACTTTCGTCCGCCGGCCGACACCCGCCCGCCCCCACGCACGCGAGCCGCCCCTGACCCGTCAGCCGACACCCCGCCTTCGCCCCCACGCACGCGAGCCGCCCCCCACCCGCCAGCCGACACCTCACGCCTGCCCGGACCTATGCGTGCCGGTTCCGGCTCGCCAGCCGATACGAGATCCGGATCTGGATTCGCGGGGATTCGCGCTTCGACCTCGAAGCCGCCGTCGCAAGGCTCGGCGCGTAGCACCCCACGGGCGAGGCTGACCCGCTCTCGTAGCCCCGCAAGGCCGCGCCCGCCGGTCATGGGTGACACGGTGGCGCGGTGCGGGGACGCCTTGTTCCGCACGGACACCACAATTTCGTCTTCCACCCGGCCGAGGCTCACGCTCACCGAACCGCCCGGGGCATGCTTGGTCGCATTGGTGAGCGACTCCTGCACCACGCGGTAAGCAGCGCGGTATTGCATCGGTGCCACGTCGTCGTATTCGCCACCGACGTGCAGAGTCACCGGGACGCCAGACTTCGCGGCACGGACAACAAGTTCCTCGATCTGCTCGTCGACCGGGTACAGAGGCACCTCGTCGGCCTCATCACGCAACAACCCGACGATCTCGCCGAGCCGTTCCGAGGCGGTCGCCACCCCGGCCCGAAGCTCGGAGGCCGCTGCGCGATGCCGCGCCTCGAGCCCCTCGGCAAGTTCGAGCGCGCCCGCGCGGAGGGCGACCAGGCTCAGCTCGTGCCCGAGAGAGTCGTGCATGTCCCGGGCGATGCGCGCCCGCTCCTGCAGGCGCGCCTGCTCTGCCACGATGCGCTGCTCACGCTCGAGCTGGGCGGCCCGTTCCCAGCCGGAGATCACCAGCTCGGCCCGCAACCGGCGCGACGACCCGATCAGCAGCGGGAACAGGCCGAGAACGATTGCGCCGCCGAGCCACACCAGCATCGTGTAGAGATCCGAGCCCTGCAGTGACTGCACGATACTGCCGATGGCTGCCACTGCGGCGAACCCGCCGAGCGACCCGGCAGTCACCGGACGGCGCCGCCCGGCGTGGTAGCCCATGAACAACACAGCGACGAACAAGCGCCAGTCCAGCACGCTGACGGTCAGGACGGCCAGCACCGCGGCGAGCGGACGGAAACGGCTCAACCACAACCCGGCGGTGATCGCGACCACGCTCGGCGCCAGGCTCCACCACGGACGGCCGTCGCCCGTTGAGCTCACGGCGAGGGACAGGCACATCACCGCCCAAAGCAGCGACACCCGCAGGACCGCCCCCGTGCCCGCCGTCGCGATCCGGTCCCGGAGGTTCGTCAGATTCACCACCAGAGGTACCGTACCGACCGGGCGCTGCACCAGTTGGTGGTCCGCGTCCGCCTCTCCGATGCCCACACCCGATTGCATGCTGAGATCGCGCGGCTCGGCCGACAGGAGATGAAGGCCGCCGTATGCCTTGCCACGGACCACCCCTAGCTCCCGAGATACTTGAGCACGGCCAGGACCCGGCGGTGGTCCGTGTCGGTCGGTGGCAGGTCGAGCTTGACGAAGATGTGGCTCACGTACTTCTCCACCGCGCTGTGGCTGACCTTCAACGCCTCGGTGATGCCGCCGTTGGAGCGGCCCTCTGCCATCAACCTGAGCACATCTTGCTCGCGCGGTGTCAGACGCCGCATCGGGTCGTCGTGCCGCACGAGTAGTTGGGAGATGACTTCGGGGTCCAACGCCGTGCCGCCCGCAGCCACACGGCGCAGCGCGTCCAGGAAATCCGACACGTGCGCGACCCGGTCCTTCAGCAGATAACCCATGCCGCTGGTGTCGACCGAGAGCAGGTCGGTGGCGTACCGCTCCTCCACGTACTGCGAGAGCACACACACCGCGATCTCCGGATGCTGCCGCCGGATGACAAGGGCGGCGCGAATCCCCTCGTCGGTATAGGTCGGTGGCATCCGCACGTCGATCACCACGACATCGGGCCGGTACGCATCGACGGCGCCCAGCAACTGGTCGGCGTCGGGCACCGCGGCGACGACCTCGAAGCCACCATCGGTGAGCAACTTCGTAAGACCCGCTCGCAGGAGAACGGAGTCCTCGGCTAGCACTACTCGCATGGGATAGACACGGTAACGGTCGTGGGACCTCCCGGGGGACTCACCACTGTCAGACTTCCATCGACGGCCGCCGCCCGCTGTGCCAGCCCTCGCAGCCCGGTGCCGGCGCCGCCGCCCGAGCCGAAGCCGGAATTCAAGCCGTGACCGGAGCCGGAGGGCCAACCCGAGCCCAAGCCGGCGCCCATGTCCAAGCCCAGATCAGTGCCGGTGCCGGTGCCGGTGCCGGTGCCCAAGTCCGTGCCGGTACCGGTGCCCGTGCCCACGCCGCTACTCAGGCCCACGCCGTTGCCCACGCCCACGCCGTTGCCCACGCCCACGCCGTTGCCCACGCCCACGCCGTTGCCCAAACCCAAGTCCGTTCCCGTGCCTATGCCCGAGCGCGAGCCCGTGCCCGTGCCCGTGCGCAGGCCCATGCCCGAGCGCAAGCCTGTGCCCGAGCCCCTGCCTGAGCCCGAGCCCGAGCCCGAGGCGGAGACGGAGGCGGAGGCTGGGCCGGTGCCGTCCACCGATGCGCCGCCGTGCCCGTCGTCGGTCACCGTGATGATCAATCGGTCACCGAGGCGTTCCGCCACGACCTCGGCCCTGCTCGCGTTCGCGTGCTTGACGACGTTGGTCAGCGCTTCGGATACGGCGAAGTAGGCGATCGCTTCGATGCTCGGCGAGCAGCGCTGTGCGACATCGACGCGAAGCTTCACCGGCAGGGGTGCCCGGGCGACGATGCCGGACAGCGCCGCATCGAGTCCCCGGTCGTTGAGCACCGCCGGGTGCAGGCCGCGGACGAAGTCACGCAGCTCGGCCAGCGCGGTCACGGCCTCTTCGTGGGCAGCGGCAACGACCTCCTGCACGTCCGGTGACCGGTCGGACAGTGTCGCGCGGGCCATGCCCAGATTCATCGCGAGCGAGACGAGGCGCTGCTGCACACCGTCGTGCAGGTCGCGCTCGATGCGGCGCCGTTCGGCGTCGGCGGCGTCCACGAGATCTGCCCTGCTGCGTGCCAGCGACTCGACCCGCTCGGCGAGCTTTTCGGCACGGCCAGGACCAAGCAGGCGTCGGGCCGCGGCCGTGTCGGCCACGGCGACGCCGCGCGCGACCCACGGCGCTGCGAACAGCAGCACCGCGGCGCCGCCGAACCACACCACGGAGCTCCGCAGAGACAGATTGTCGCCGGACAGGATCGCGAGCACGGGCGCAAACCAACAGAACAGAACAACCACCCCGCCGAGGCCGCCCAGCAGCGGGGCGAGCAGATGGTAGGCGAGCTGCCGCCACACGGAGGCGGCGGTCCACGGCCGGAGAATGCGGTGCCAACCCGTGCCCGGGTCGGGCATCGGCGCGGCGATGTCGAGACCGAGCACGGCCCGGAACCGCTCCCGTTGCATCGCGCTGAGGAACCGCACACAGCCGAGGAGTGCCAGCGGGCTGGTGAGGGTGACGGCTACGTACAGAACGGGTAGCAGCCAGTGACCGGTCGGCCCGACGACAAGGCTGGCGAGGGACGCCCACCACACCACACCCAGAAGCCAGATAGTGGCGCCCGTCACGGCGCTGAAGAGCATCCCGGTCACCACATGGAAGGTCGCGCGCCAGGCTTCCGGCGAAGCCAGCGAGCGCAGCAGCATCACGGGCCTGGAGGGCCTCGGGTGCGTCGCGACTTCGTTCGAGCTGCGGGTCATGCGTTCACGGTAGGGATGCCGGCGCCAGTCGGCCATCGGGCGTACCCCACGTCTCAGGGTAGGGAAAACCCCAAGGCGATGGGGCTGCCAACCCCAGTTACAGCGCCCTCGTGCACTGGCAGCGTCAACACCGGCCTGACGACATGAGGAGCAACCAATGATCGAGGCACGCAACCTGACGAAAAGGTACGGCGAGAAGCTTGCCGTCGACGAGCTGACGTTCACTGTCCGCCCAGGCCTGGTGACCGGCTTCCTCGGCCCCAACGGCGCCGGCAAATCCACCACCATGCGGATGATTCTCGGCCTGGACACGCCCACGAGTGGTTCGGTGCTGGTGAACGGCAGGCCATATCGGGCACACCCGGCACCGCTGCACGAGGTGGGCGCGCTGCTGGAGGCACGCTCGATCCACCCCGGCCGCACCGCGTTCCACCATCTGCTGGCACTGGCTCGCACCAACGGCATCCGCCGCTCGCGGGTCGACGACGTGATCGAGGCTGTCGGTCTCTCCGACGTTGCACGGCGGCGGGCCGGCAGGTTCTCGCTCGGGATGGGGCAGCGGCTCGGCATCGCCACGGCGTTGCTCGGCGACCCGCGCACGATCGTGCTCGACGAGCCACTCAACGGTCTCGACACCGAGGGCATCCGCTGGGTGCGTGCGCTGTTGCAAAGCCTCGCCGCCGAGGGACGCACCGTTTTCGTCTCCTCGCACCTGATGAACGAGATGGCACTTACCGCCCAGCATCTCATCGTCGTCGGTAAGGGTCGCCTGATCGCCGACACCGGTATGGCGGAGTTCCTACGAGCTCACGCTCGCAGCGTGGTGCGGGTACGCACCGCCGAACCTCATGCGCTCATCACCCACCTGACGGGGCCCGACATCGAGGTCTCGTTCGAGCCGGACGAAGCACTGACCGTGTCCGGATTGACCACCGACCAGATCGGCAAGGCCGCCGGTGCGGCGGGGATCACGCTGCTCGAGCTCACCGCACAACACTCCTCGCTGGAGGACGCCTTCATCGACCTGACCGGCGACGCGGTCGAATACCGCGCGGCTACCGTCGGAGCGCCGTCGTGACGAGTCTCTTCCTTCCGCCCTACAGCCACGAACAGCGTGTCACCTACCTCCGCGTGATCGGGTCCGAGTGGACGAAGCTGCGTTCTCTGCTATCCACGATCTGGTGCTTGGCGGCTACCGTCGCGCTCGTCATCGGCGTCGGGCTGGCGTACGCCAGCCTGCGCGCCGCCCGGCCGCCGGCCGATCCGTCCACCTTCGATTCCACCGCGGTCAGCCTTGCCGGTGTACAGCTTGCACAGTTGGCAATCGGCGTACTGGGCGTGCTGTTCATCACCGGCGAATACGCCACGGGATCGATCAGGGCAAGCCTGGCGGCGGTGCCGGGCCGCCTGCCAATGTTGTGGGGCAAGGCAATCACGTTCGGCCTCACTACTCTCCTGCTGGCAGTGCCCGCCGTGCTGGTCGCGTTCCTCGCCGGCCAATCGATCCTGGCCGCCGAAAGCCTGGACACCAGCCTCGGCCAGCCTGGCGTGATGCGGGCCGTGCTCGGCAGTGCTTTGTTCCTCACCGCGGTGGGCCTGCTCGGCCTCGGTCTGGGCGCGCTGCTGCGTAACACCGCCGCCGGGATCTCGGCTTTGTTCGGACTCCTCTTCGCCCCGCAACTCGTATTCGGGCTGCTGCCGGAGTCGATGTCAGACGCGGCCTACCGGTATCTGCCGACCCCGGCCGGCGCGGCCGTCAGCAGCGTCTACAGAGACCCGGTCACGCTCGCTCCGTGGGCCGGATTCGGGTTGTTCTGTCTCTACACCGCAATCGTGCTCGGGCTGGCCGCGTGGCAACTGCGCCGCCGGGATGCCTGAGCTGCCACCCCTATCAGGAGAATTCGATGAAACGACCACGGTTGGGCGCGGTGCTGGCCGCAGTGTTGGCCACTACGGCGGGGGTGGGAATCGTTCCCGCTCAGGCCGGTACGACGCAGGACGCTGACGAAGGACTCGCTTGGTTCCATCACCAGGCCATCGACTGGAAGTCGTGTCAGCACGGCGTGGACGACGCCGACGGACGCGCTCTGGACGAGGCGGGAGTGCAATGCGGTGACGTCCGCGTACCACTGGACTACCACCGGCCGCGCGGGCGCACCATCACGGTCGCTGTGGCCCGCAGCAAGGCCACCGACCCGGCTCACTACGCCGGGCCGCTGCTGATCAACCTGGGCGGTCCCGCGAACCCGGTGCTCTCCCGCGTTCCGGAGGCCAGGCAGGGCTTGGGCGAAACCGGCGCCAGATTCGACATCATCGGCATGGACATCCGATTCTCCGGGCGCAGCACGCCGATCGACTGCGGCTGGCCGGCGAGCTGGTTGCCGCGCTCCGCCGGCGCGGACCGGGAAAGCTTCCGCCGGATGGTCACGATGTCGAACGACCTGGCCTCCCGATGTGTCCGCGCTCACGCCGACCTCCTGCCGTACGCGAGCGCGGAGAACGCCGCCCGCGACATGGACGTCATCCGGGCCGTGCTGGGTGCGCCGAAGTTGTCCTTCCTCGGCTACTCGCAGGGAAGCTATCTGGGCGCGCAGTACATCGCGCAGTTCCCGCAGAGGGCCGGGCGCATCGTCCTCGACAGCGCCATCGACCCGAATCGCCCCGGAGTAGCGATCCTGCGTGACCGCACGGCGACCGCACGTCATGAGGCGGCACTTCGGGAATGGGCCGGATGGGCCGCGGCGCACGACGCGAGTGTTCACCTCGGGACGACGACCGAACGGGTTCTCGAGACGGTGAACCGGGTGTATCTGGCCGCCGCCCGCACACCTCTGCGTGTGGGTGCCTACCTGGTCGACGACACCATCATCCCCGGTGTCATCGGCACACTCCTGGTCGGCGACAGCGAGGAGAACGCCCTCGAATTGGCGGCCACGGTGCGCGTGCTGGCGCGGGCGACCGACAATGGCAGCGCCGAACCGACGCCGGCTTTCGCGGCCACGCTGGAGGGACAGTTGACCGGGCGGGACTCCGCGCAGCGCAGCGCAGCGACCGCCATGTTGTGCGGTGACTCGCCGGCATCGCGCAACGTCCAGACATACTGGCGCGACGTCCAGGCGGCACGCGCCGAGGCACCCCTGTTCGGCCCATTGGCCAGCAACATCAACCCGTGTGCATTCTGGCCGAGGCTGCCGCGGGCGGGGGCGACCCGCATCAGGACGGGCGTTCCAGCCCTGATCGTGCAGGCCGCCGGCGACATCAACGCGACCCTGGAGATGGGCCAGGCCATGCATCGCGCCCTCACCGGTTCCCGAATGATCACTCTGGCCGGTGTCCGCGACCACGGCGTCTATCTGTTCCGAGGGTCCGCATGCGTCGATACGGCCGTGAACACCTACCTAGTTAGCGGCAACCTGCCTGCATCCGATTTGACCTGCTCCCCATAGCCTGCCGCGCCGAGACGTTCACCTCGATCGTGCGCATTGGAGGGAAAGGACTGTCATCGCAACGATCGTGGCGGTTCCGTCGGCCGAATTGCCGTTGGTGCTGGCTCGGGGCGACCAGCGCCCGGCCAGGAAGCAACCGGCTCTCGGCCTCGGAAGCGACCGGCTCCCGCCCGGAAGCGACCCAGCACCCGGCCAGGAAGCGACCGGCTCCCGCCCGGGACCGCCGGTGTGGCCGCAGCGCAGCGCGTCGACGGTGCCGTCTGCAACGCGGTTCAGGGAAATCCGGCGAAGGCGTTCGTTGCCGATTCTCCGACGAGGTGCGCTCATCGGCCGGCTTCGCCGCTTGGCTGGCACGGCTGGCCGGGCGATTACTTGCGCGGCCGGAACGCGGTTGAGGCCGCTGCAGACGGTCGCGGTGGTGGTGGGGCTTGCAGCGGTGGCGGTGGCCGACGGCGAGGCGAACTGCAGGAGGCAGCGCTTAACGCATGCGGTGAAGCCGTCGGCTACCGCGACCTCCCGGCGTTATTCGAGCCCCTTGAGCACGGCATGACGACAGTCGGGCAGGTGACCACAACCACCTGCCCGACACCGGGCGGCACGGTCGTCGCCTAGTTGGAGGGCTTCTTCTGCTTCGTCGGCTTGGCACCGACTTTGGGTGCTGCGGATGTCGGGGCTCGGCCGCTCGTGTTCTCGGCGGGAACGATCCGCATTCCGGTGGTGTTCGCGGTGTCCGTTGGTGGGTACCTGCGCAGGATCCACGCCTGTTGCCCGTAGGCGAACAGGGTCTGCGTTGTCCAGTAGAGGACCACGCCGATGGGGAACAGCGCGCCGGAGACGAGCAGTGACAAGGGGATGCCGAACAGCATCAGTCGCTGCACCGTTCTCGCCTGCGGGTCCGGAGCCCATCCGGTCTTGAGGATCATCTGTCGGCTGGTGAGGAAGGTTGTGGCCACCATCACCGCGATCAGGACCGCCGCCACGATCTTGACTGTGCCTCCGGTCGAGCTGAAGCTCGCGGCGATCGGCGCGCCGAAAAGCTGTGCGTTCGCCGCGCTGTCGAACTGTGCCGAAGTCCAGCCGTACAGGGTGCGGGAGGCGTCGCTGGTGACGGTCGGCCTGAGGTGACGCAACACGTGGAGCAACCCGAACAGGACCGGGGCCTGCAGCAGCATCGGCAGGATGCTCATCAGGGGGTTGACCTGCTCCGCTCGGTAGAGCTTTCGGAGTTCCTTGTGCAGGGTCTGCCGGTCACCTGTGTACCTGCCCTGCAATGCCTTGACCTTGGGTTGCAGCAGCTGCACCGCTCGTTGTGACCTGACCTGCTTGATCACGATCGGGATCAGTGCGGTCCGGACGGTCAGCACCAGGAAGACGATGCCGAGCACCCAGGACCAGTTCGTGTGCCAGCCGTTCGCACCCTCCAGCACCGTGTCCCAGGCAGCGTGCCAGAACAGCAGGACTGCGGAGATTGCCGAGTAGACCACCGCCATCAGCGGGCTGAACAGTGCACTCATCGCGCAACCCGCCGGGGTTGAAAGGTGTGGGAAGCCGGCGACAAGGCTCGGCGTGAGTGGGATTCGGAAGGCGTGTGACCGCTGCCGGGTGGATACCCGACGGCGGCGAGACAGGGCAGGACAATGGGCATGACGAACCCCTCGAAGAACGGCAGTGGCCGGATCAGGACATGGGTAATCGCCAGCGGCCGCGACGAGCGGTAAGGGATTCGAGCAGTGAGGCGAAGACGCTCAGGCGGCCGCGAGGAGCCCCGTGGGCCCTCTCGGCCGGGTACGTCCTGCGGCATCGGGATCACGATGGCGTGGAACGCCGGTACGCCCTGCGCACTCTCGCAACGCCCGGCGGGTGATGACCGGGGTGACCGAGGTGGCGCGACGGCTCAGCACCACGCCTGCGGCGAGTACAGCGATCAGCAGCACGCCGGCGAGGGCACCCGTGCCGACGAGCAGACCGGTCGGGCCGGCATCAGTCAGCACGCTGACCACCTGCCGGAACGCCTCGAACCAGATCACGCCGCTACCGTACCGTCAGGGTGCAACTTCCCATCGCGTACATCAAACGCACTGGCGTCCGTTGTCGGTTAGCAACGAGACGCAGGACCGAGCCGGGATCACGAGTTCAGACCAGCCATTTACGCGCCCAAGGACTTCCTCATCTGTTGTGTCACGACGCGGTATCCCGAGGTTTCGTACAGGTGGATGGCTGGGGCGTTGAACCCGAATACGTTGAGCTCCAACGACTTCATCCCATGGGACAAGGCGGCCTCCTCGGCTGCCGAGAGCAGAGCGCGTCCGTAGCCCGTTTCGCGATGTGCCTCATCAACATGGATGAAGTACAGGAATGCGCAGTCAGGAACGCCGCGAGGGTGGGTCAGACCCAGCCATGCCGCGCCTACCGGGGTGCCGTCCGGCCGGAGGCCCTTCAGGAAGAGCATGCCCTCCGTCGCGAGGCCGTCCGGCAGCAGGTCACGGCGGGCCTTGCGGGCCAGTTCCGGAGCGTTTTCGGAGGACCAGTTGCCGATGGCGACCTGCGAAGCGGCCAGCACCTTTCTGGTCGCCTCGTTCCATTCGTCGAACTCGGACTCTCGCATCGGGCGCACGATCAACTCAGGCATGGTGTGATGCTGGCACACGGTGCGGACCGTCCACGAGCGACACAAATGCTCGTCGGCGAACGGCGTGCGGAAGCAGGGCGTCCGAGCGGACGTCGACCCGGGCAGGCCGCATCGACGCGCCCACTACGTCTTCCCTAGGCACCGCCATGACCCGCGGGAACGGAGCCCGGCGGTGAGGCGCTCGAAAACCAGTGGAACAGCGCCGCTGTGCGCCACTACCGTGCTGCCGAACCACGTCGTCTAGGCAAGGACGTGCCGTTGTACACCCTGTGAGACCTCCCGAGCGCTGATTCGTCGCGCGTCGCGCATGTGCGCCGCGCTTCTTCCTGCTGCGGACTTCTCACTGAAAACGGTGTACTTCTGTGCTCAATAACTGGGCGGTCGTGCCCACCTGCCTACCTCTGGTCCTCCGCCGCTGCCACGCGTGCGCGTCCGAACGCTTCCGGGCGAGCGGCAAATTTCGCATCAACGCAAACCACAAGCTCATCGACGCCTGGCTCCTCGCGCTGTGCACCGCTTGCGGGGACACTGCAAAGTTCACGCTCCTGGAGCGGATGAACGTGCGCTCCATACGACCTGAGCTGCTGGACCGACTGCATGACAACGATCCTCGCCTGACAGCCGAGCTGATCCAGGATCCGCTCGTGCAGCGCCGTAATCGCATCGCCCTGGACTGGAACAACGCCTGGCGCCTCGACACCGGCGGATCGGATCATCTCGACCGGGAAGTGATCGATGTCTCGGTCCGCTTTGCGGCGCGGATTCCTGTCCGGCCGGTGCGACTGATCGCCGACGGTTGCGGTCTCTCGCGGGCCGAGGTCGAGAGGCTGATCACGGAGGGGAAGCTCGTCTCGGCGGTCCGGCTGAGCGGCAAGCTCTGCGGCGACTTCACTTTCACGCTCAAACGCTGATCTCGGCACCAGGGGCCTGTCCGGCAACAGCCGCCGGGCAGGCCCTAACCGCGGGTGCCCGCCGCGGGAAAGGTCACGATCATGCGGGCCCCGGGATCGCCGGGTTCATAATGCGCCTCCCCGTCGTGCGCCTGGGCGAGCTCGCGCACGATCCACAAGCCGAGACCGACGCCCTCGCGGTCGCCCGCGCCGAAGCGGGTGAACAGGCGCGGCCGGACTTCTTCCGGGACGCCCTTGCCGTGATCGCGGACCTCCAGGCGGTCGGTGGTCCCGTCGCTCGTGATCGTCACGATGACCGGCGGGCCGCCGTAGCGCAGGGCGTTGCCCACCAGGTTGACGATGATCTGCTCGAACCGTTCGCGGTCCACGTCCAGCGTGAGGTCGTGCGGGATCTGGACCCGTACGTCCGCCGAGCTGACGTACGACAGCGCCGACAACACCGCCTCGCGGGCGGATGTCGGTTGCCGGTCGAGCCGCAGGTGGCCGGTGGTGTCGATGCGGTTCAGGTCGAGCAGGCCGGCGGCCAGGCGGTCGATGCGCGAGGTCTGCCGCAGCGCCGCGTCGACCATCCGCGTGGTGTGCCCGGTCGCGCCGTCGCGCAGTTCCTCGAGAGTCATCTGTACGGTGGCCAGCGGCGACCGTACGTCGTGCGCGAGTGCGCCGATCATGGCGGCACGCCAGCGTTCGATCCGGGAGAGGCGCTCGCGGTCGTCACGCAGGTGCCGCGCCTGCGCCTCGATCAGCAGCGCGACGGCGAGGGCGACCGGCAGCAGGATGAGGGCGCTGCCGAGCACGACCGGGGGTTGGGCGGTGACGATCAGCGGGACCACGTACGCGATTGCCGCCGGCGGGAGCAGGGCCAGCAGGATCCACCGCGGGAAGTGCAGTGCCGCCCAGGTGTAGAGCAGCACCAGGAAGGGTCCGGTGCCGGTGGCCACCCCGCCGAAAGCCCAGGTGGAGAAGCCGAGGACGGCGAGGCCCGGCAGGGCGAGGACGGCGGGACTCCGGCGCGACCACCGGTGCCACGGCAGGATCCACGCCATGCCGGCCAGCAGGAGATCGGCGATGGCGATCAGGAGCAGATCGTGGGCGCGCCCCGGCTCGTTCCGGATGCCGACGAGTGCGAGCGTCCCGGCGAGGGCGAAGAGCGCGGCGGATTGCCGGGCCGCGATGCGCGGCCCGGTCCCGAACAAGCGCTGCATCCGTCGACGGCTGATAGGAGCAGGATATATCCGACAATTAGCTCCCCAAGTGTGCCTCGGCGAGATGACGCGGCAGGATCCGGTCGCGTCGTACGAAGATCCGCCGGCTCAGCCGTTCAGCTCGAATGCGGACCCGGAGGCAGCCAGATACATCCAGGTCGTTGTATGGTCACCGACGCCTCAGCCACTGCCGATGAACGAGGACTGACACGTGTCGAACACCCGCCGCGGCTGGCTGGCCGCGGGCCTCACCGCCGTCGTTGCCGGATCCCTGAGCACCGGCTGGACCCTGAACGCGTACGCCGAGGAGGCACCGCCCCCGGTCGCCGCCGCCGAGGCGGGCGAGCCCGTGCCGCCCGCCCTGTTGCCCTGGGGCGAGCGGCCCTCCCGGCTGAAGAGCGCGCAGGCCGGCCTCAGCAGTGCCGCGGTCGCGGCCGCCGGTGCGGACGCCGCACCGGCCGAGGCCGGCGAATCGCGGGAGCCCGAGCCCGTGTTCGCGCCCAAGGGCCACGTCGCGGTGTCCGAGGAGCCGACGCGGATCACGATCGCACAGGCACCCGCCGCCCTGGCGGAGCGGGCCAAGAGGGCCGCCCAGGCGGAGAGGGCCGCGACGAGCGCCCCGGGCGTGACGGCTGCCAAGGTCGAGAGAGGCAACCGGGGCGACCGGTCCGGCACGTTCTACCACTACGCGGCGGGCTCCCAGATCGGTGCGACGGACGGGACCTCGGCGAATCTCCACGTCGCCAAGCCCGAGCTCGCCTCCGCGGACGCACACACGCTGACCGAGATCGCGGTGCAGTCCGCGGATGGCAAGCAGGTCGTCGAGGTGGGCTGGACCGTGGACCGCAAGGTCAACGGCGACGACGATCCTCACCTGTTCGTCTTCCACTGGAAGGACGGTAAGCCGACCTGTTACAACGCGTGCGGGTTCGAGGTCTACAGCCAGGCCACGATCAAGCCCGGCGCCACGCTGCCGACCGGCGTGCAGAAGCGCTTCGGCGTCCAGCGGTCCGGGGCGGCGTGGTGGATCGCCTACGACTCGGAGTGGGTCGGCTACTTCCCCGACAAGCTGTGGAACGGCACCTTCACCCGCGCGGGCGCGACCCAGTGGTTCGGCGAGGTCGCCAGCGCCACCGAGAGCACGTGTACGGACATGGGCAAGGGGCTGCCTCCCACCGACGGCACGGCGTCGCGCATCGGCACGATCCAGATGGTCAACGGGCCCGATCCGAACGCGTCGGTGCGCAGCACCAATCCGCACTACGGCGTCCTGTCGCTCAGCCCCAGCACCTTCCGGTACGGCGGACCGGGCAACGGCCCCTGCTGACCGAGGAGTCAGAGACCGGCGTCTCCGGCCACCTGAGCCTCCTCGACGGCGGCTGCCCGCCGCGTGCCGGCACGCCGGTCACCGGCCTCGCCTCGGTCGGCGGCTCCGTCAAGAGCGGCCCGGGAGCGGGCCGCTGCCGAGGCCTGTTCGCCGACGACGCCGCCGCGGATGCGGTTGTTCGAGGCGATGCGCGCGACCGGGTTGTTGGCGGTCACCGTCAACTGTCCGTCGATGATGGTGTCGTCGACGGTGACGCCGCCCGTGGTGTTCGTGATGCTGACGTCGCGACCCCAGTATCCGCCGGACGCGCAGCCGTCGAGGCTGCCGTTCGGGCCGAGCTGCACCCCGCCGAGATTGCCGGCGAAGGTGGCCCTGCCGCGGACCGCGCTGCCGCAGACGACACTGCCGGTGGCGCTGTTGAGCACCGAGAACGTGCCGTCGACGAATGAGTCGTGCAGGTCCGTGTAGTAGGTGCCGGAACTGCTGACGTTGCCGGTGACCTGCGTGGTCCGGTCGAGGCGCACCTCGCCCGCGTGGGTGGTGACGTTGCCGTCGATCGTGCTGCGCTCGGCGAACAGGAAGCTGTCGATCGTCGCGGTGCCCTTGGCCCGGACGTTGACGGCGCCGCTGCGGACGTTGGAGAGGAAGACGCCGTAGCCGCCCGAGGCCAGCTCGACCGCGCCGCCGACGGTCGTGTCGGTGGCGTCGAAATAGCCGTCCGCGGCGACCTGGATCTCGCCGCTGAGCCGTCCGCCGGTGACGACGAGGTTGGCTCCCGCGGCGACGCTGACGTTGCCGGTGACGGTCGTGCCGGTGAGGGCGCACGACTCGCCCGGCGGCACGTACAGGTCGTTGGGTACGGTCACCGCACCACCTGTGCCGACGCAGTGGGTGACCAGTCCGGCGTGGGCACCGGGTGCGGCCACCAGCGTCGACACGAGGACGGCGGTGCCCATGAGCGCCAGCGTGGCGGCGGTACGTCTCATTGCGCTACTCCATGTCGGTGGATGTGCGTGCCGACGTCTGAGCGGGCCGCGGCCCGCACGATGACGCCCTGCTGCCGGCGGGTCAGGGTGCCGGCGGCGACCAGCGGTTCGGTGACCGCCTCGACGTGGCGGACGAAGGTGCCGTGATCGGGGTACGGGGCATGCTCGGCGATCAGATCGTTCACCGTGCAGCCGTTTCCCGTGTCCACATTGGGCACTCCGGTGTCCTCGGAACCGATGATCACCGTCGCTCGGGTGTCGGAGGCGGGGCAGGGGTCCGCACCCGTCGGCACCACCGTGAAGGCGACCGTCCGCTCCGAAGCGATGTTGCCTGCCGCGTCCGTGGCCCGGTAGCGGAGGGTGTGCGAGCCCGTGGCCGACACGACCACCGGCATGCGGTAGATCATCCATGCCTCCGCGTCGAGGGCGTACTCGACGGCGGCGACGCCGGAGCCGGCGTCGGACGCGACGACGGTCACGGTCGCACGGCCGAGGTAGGCGCCGGTCGCATCCCGCTCGCCGGCCACCGACGCCGAGGTCTGCGGCGGCGTCGTGTCCTCCGCGGGCGGCACGACGACGGTGAAGCCCACCATCTGTTCCGCCGACCTGTTGCCCGCGGCATCCGTGGCCCGGAAGTGCACCATGTGCGCGCCCGCGCCGTTCACCACCAGGGGTGCGGCGTACGCGACGAACGCACCGCCGTCGAGGCTGTACTCCACCTCGGACACGCCGGATCCGGCATCCGTGGCGGAGATTGTGACGGTTGCCGTACCGAGGTATGCGCCCGACGGGTCGCGCGACCCGGAGACCTGGGCCGTCACCGTCGGCGGCGTGGTGTCCTGCTGCGGGGGCTCGACGATCCGGAACGACACCGTGCCCGTCTCGCTGACGTTGCCCGCCCGGTCCGTGGCGCGATAGCGCACCACGTGGTCGCCGACCGCGCCGACCTCGATCGGGTTCGTGTACGGCACGAAGCCGCCGCCGTCGAGCTGGTGTTCGATCGTGTCCACACCGGACCCCTCATCGGATGCGGCAACGGTCACCGTGGCCCGGCCCAGGTAGTCCCCGGCAGTGTTCCGCTCCCCCGCGACCTCGGCACCGACCGTCGGCGCGGTGGTGTCCGGCCCGCCGCCGGTGACGACCAGTTCGCCGGCCATCTGGCCGTGGCCGGGAATCGCGCAGAAGTATCGGTAGCGCCCGGGCGTGAGGGTGACCGTCGCCTCGTGGCGGCCGTTGTTCGTGTCGAAGGGCCCGGCCAGGATGTTGAGGCTGACGTCGTGGTTGTAGCCGGGCGTGGTGGTGTCGAAGGTCAGGGTGTGCGGCATCCCGGTGGCGTTGCCGGTCGCCGCGCTGTTCTCGAAGACGATCGTGACCGCCCCGGCCTCGGCCTGCGCGGGCGCGGACTTGTAGCGGGTGATGTCATCGTCCGCGGTCCAGGTGAGGACCGCGGCGGCGACCGCCGGCGACGGCGCGACCAGGCCCGCGGCGACGAAGAGGAGCACGCTCACCAGCGCTCGCGACACCATGGCTAGAGCTCGCGAACCCGGATGTCGCGGAACTCGATGAGGTCGGCGTCCCCGTGGTTCTGCAGGCCGAGGAAACCCGAGGCGAACTGCCTCAGATCCGTCGGCGGATCGCCGGCGCGTGCGGACTGCTTGCCGGGTGTGTTGTCGAACTCGTTGATCACCACACCGTCGCGGACGACCGTGTAGTGCTGGCCGGTGACCCGGACCTCGTAGTCGCTCCACTGATTCTTCGGCGTCGTGCCGGGCACCGGCACCGGGTCGAAGTTGTAGATCGAGCCGGTCTTCTGCGGCTCGCCGGTGTCGCCGTCGTAGAGCTGGATCTCGTGTCCGCAGTAGATCGCCACCCAGGCCGCGGACGTGCGGGCCGCCCCGACGGTGCCGCAACTGTCGGGCGGGCGCTGGTCCAGCGGGATGCGAGGGTCGGGGAAGCGGGCGAAGACGCCGCTGTTGGCGCGGACCGTCCCCGGCGCCACGTCGCGGAACCGCAGCTTCAGCGAGAAGTCGCCGTACGGGCGCCGGGCGTACCAGAGCATGCCCAGGCCGCCGCCGGCGCGCAGCGAGCCGTCCGGCTGGATGGTGAACGCTCCGGGCCCGGCCTGCTGCCAGGCGAGCAGCGATTCCGCGGTGCCGTCGAACAGCGACTCGTACCCGGTGTGGCCCGGGCGTCCGATCGGCGATCCGGCGGCCGTGCGGGTCAGCGCGCCGGCCTCGCGGGCGCCGATCACGCCGTCGGCGCGCAGCCGGTCGGCGACGGCCGTGACGTGGCGGACGAAGCCGTCGTGGTCCGGCCAGGTGCTCTCGTCGTCGATGAGGTCGTCGACCGTGCAGTCACCGCCGGCGGACCGATTGGGGACCCCGGTGTCCGCCTCCCCCAGCCACACGGTGTCCCGGCGATCGGGCGTCGCGCAGCCGGCCGTCACGGTGATCCGCGTCGTGGCCGTCTCGCCGTCGGCGTACGTGACGGTCAGCTTCGCCGGGTACGAGCCCGGCCGGACGTAGGTGTGCCGGGGGTTCGCCTCGGCCGACGTGGCGCCGTCGCCGAACTCCCACCGGTGGGAGACGCCGCCGGAGCGGGCACCGTCGAAGGCGACGGTCAACGGCTTGTTCTGCACGGCCACCGACGACGCCGAGGGTGCGGGCGTGGCGGGACCGCCGTGGTAGGTGACCCGGATCAGCTTCTGGTTGGGGTGCAGGCTGAAGAATCCGCCGCCGTAGTCGAGCAGGTAGAGCGCGCCGTCCGGGCCGAACTTGGCGTCCATCCAGCTCTGCAGCCGGGTGTCGCCGCTGCCGGCCGGGATGATGGCGCGCAGGGACTCGCCGAAGAGCGGCGGCGCCTGCCGCGGCACCCCGGCCGGGTCGACGGTGACCGCCACCCGGTTCTGCGAGTTCGACTGGTCGCCGATGAACCACTTGTCGTCCCAGTACGCCGGCCACGCGACCCCGCTGGCGGTGTCGACGAGCTCCCGGTGGTAGGTCGGCCCCGACATGATCGCCTGACCGCCGCCGCGCAGGTAGGGCTGGGTGTACGTCGCGTCGGCGGCGTTGTAGGTGGGCAGGCCGCTGCCATCCGTACGGGTGGGGAAGACCGGCCCGCCGCCACCGGGCGCGTACCAGATCATGTTGTCGCGGGCCGGCGGGATGTCGACCAGGCCGGTGTTACGCGGCGAGGTATTTCTCAGGTCGTCGCAGTCGTACCAGCCGGTGAGGACCGTCGCGTCGGTGTCGCTGCGGTCGCGGTACGGCTGCCGGTTGCCCATGCAGTACGGCCAGCCCTGGTTCCCCGCGGACGTGATGATCGTGGCGGTCTCGTATTTGGCCGGGCCGAGGGTGGGGCTGGGCGCGGGCGCGTCCGGACCGACCCAGCCGGCGGTGAGCCACCGGTGCACCGGATCGATCGCCAGCCGCGCGATGTTGCGGACGCCCATCACGTAGATCTCCGGCCGGGTCTTCGCGGTGCCCGGCGGGAAGAGATTGCCCTGCGGGATCGTGTACGTGCCGTCGGGCTCCGGGTGGATGCGGATGATCTTGCCGGCGAGGTCGTTGGTGCTGCCGGACGTACGCCGCGCGTCCTGGTAGGAGACGCCCTTGTACTCCGCGGTCCAGTTGTTGCCGGAGTATCCGCTCGACCCCTCGGAGGAGTTGTTGTCCCCCGAGCCGACGTAGAGATTGCCCTGGTGGTCGAAGGCCATGCCGCCGCCGGCGTGGCAGCAACTGTGGATCTGCACCGGGAACCGCAGCAGGTCCTTGCGGGTGGACTGGTCGATGGTCGCGGCCGCGCGGTCGTAGGTGAACCGGGAGATGGTGCGCTGCCCGATCCGGTTCTCGCGGTCGATCGATTCGTGCGGCATCCAGAAGACGTAGAGCCAGCCGTTGGTGGCGAAGGCGGGGTCGGTCACGATGCCGAGCAGGCCCTCCTCGTTCTTCACGAGTTCGGAGCCGCTGCCTCGGTTGCCCATCACCCGCAGCGTGGTGAGCAGCGTGACCCGCTTGCTCGCCGGGTCGTACGCGTGGATGGTGCCGCAGCCCAGGCCCACGTCCGGGTCGGACCAGTCGACGACCGGGCCGCTCGGGCAGGCGGCCTTGCCGACGTAGAACACCGTGCCGTCCGGCGCGATGGTGAGCCCGTGCGGCTCGCCGATCTGGTCGAGCCGGCCGGCCTGGTTGGCCGCGGTGAGCCGTTCGACCCGGTAGTTGGCGGCGATGGTGGCCTGGCAGTCACCGCGCTGGATGCCCGTGGTCCAGCGCAGGGCGCCGGCGAGGTGGGCGCGGAAGCCGGACTCGGCGTACCCGTCGGCGGTGTGGCCCATCCCGGTGTAGAAGGAGCGGCCGCCGTCGTAGTCCCGGCACCAGGAGATCGGGTGGAACGGGCCGTTGGCGCCCGGGCCCGGGTCGTAGAAACGCTCCTCGACCTGCGCGAGGGTGTGCACCGTGCCGACCGGGTTGGGGTCCCAGTTGGTCCAGCGGTCCGCCCGCCGCACGGTCGGCGGCAGGGCCCGGGTGGCCGGGTGCTGCCGGTCGAGGATGTCCACCACGGCCTCGCGGACGGCCGGAGGCGGCGGCGTGGTCACGGCACCGGTGAACAGCCGCAGGTCGGCGAGCTGGGTGAGCGGCTCGCCGGCGTTGGCGGTGACGGAGAGCCTGTAGATTCCGAACTCGCGCGGGGCGGCGACGGTGAACCGGCGGATCTGGAAGCGGTCCGGGAACGTCTGCCCGGTGCGCCGGTCGAGGTCCGTCCAGGTGGTCCCGTCGGCGGATCCCTGCAGCGTCCAGTCCTTCGGGTCGCGCCCGGGGGCGTCGTTGGCCGAGGTGAGGGCGTAGCCGCTGATCGCGGTGGGTCTGGTCAGCTCGTACGTGATCCAGGCGGTCGGGGTGCGCGCGAGCCACTTGGTGGTGGCGTCGCCGTCGGTCAGCTTCTCCTTGGTCTCCTGGGGCGGGTTCTCCGCGTTGGCGCCGACGCGCGCGACGGGTTCCGCCGTGGGAATGCTGCCGGCGGGGCGGGTGCCGATGAGCCCGGTGAACCAGGCGGAGTCGAGCTGGGCCCGGGCCGCGTCCCCGATGCCGACGAAGCCTCCGCCGGCCTTGACATAGGCCTCCAGCGCCGATTCCCGGTCACGGCCGAGGCCGGCGCCGGTGGCCGACAGGAACACCACCGCGCGGTACTGCGCCAGCCCGGCCGCGGTGAACACCGCCGGGTCGTTCGACCGGGTCACCGCGATGTCGTCGGCGGCCCCCAGGTCCTCGATGGTCTGCGCGGCGCGCTCGACCGGGTCCTGCTGCTCCGCCGCCGGGCCGTGGAAGACGAGCACCCGCAACGGCTCCTCCTGCACCGCGGCCGGGGCCGCCGGGGCCGAGCTCGCGAGCAGCGCGGCCACCACGGTCGCCACGAGGCCGATCCGATGTCTCATTCCAGCACCCCTTCGTGATGCGCCGCGTGTGCGTGGCCGTGGAATCGGTGGATGGCGTCCTCGGCGCCGGGCGGCATGCTGCCGTCGGCGTTGCGGACGAGGAAGAGCCCGGCCATGCCGCCGTCGGAGTGGAACTGGACGTGGCAGTGGTACATCCACACGCCCGGGCCGACGCCCTCTCCGGCCCGCACCTGGAAGCCGAACGAACCGCCGGGGTTCAGGTCCTTGGTGTCGATGACGGCGCTCGGGTCGGCGGGCCCCTCGAGCAGGCCGGTCCGGTTGTCCGCCCACCGGTGGGCGTGCAGGTGGAAGGTGTGGAAGGTGCCGCCGTGGCCGATGGCGATCCACTCGACGCGCTGGCCGAGGTTCGCCTCGAACATCGGGGTGTCCGGCGCCGTCCGATTGTTGATCAGCATGTCGTTGAAGACGACGGTGAACTGCTTCTCCGGCAGCAGGTCGCCGCGCCGCCGCACGATCAGCGCGCCGTAGAGGCCCTTGGCGACGCCGCCGGTGCCGTGCTCGGTACCCATCGCATGGTCGTGGTAGTGCCAGTAACCGGCGCTGCCCGGCAGGAACCGCCGCCCCTCCGCCGCGACCATCTCGCGGGAGCGCCAGACATAGGTACGCGTCTCGCCCGGGCCGTTGAAGGACGCGTTCAGCGGGCTGCCGTCGGAGTCGGTGCTGTAGTCGACGCCGTGCGGATGGATGGACAGGCGCTGGTCGGTGCGGTTCACCAGGGTGATCTCGAGAGTGTCGCCCTCCCACATCTCCAGGATCGGCCCGGGTACGGTAGCCCGCCCCGGAGCCAGGCCGTAACCGTAGAGCCCGCCGGGCAGCGCCTCGGCGTAGATGGTGACCTTGCGGGTGGCGCCGGCCGCGGCTCCGGCGGGCCGCCCGGCGAGGGACGCGCCGGCCGCCACGGCGGGCACGGCGAGCCCGGCGGCCCCGGCGGTGAGCACTGCACGGCGCGACACGGCCCGGCCGACAACGTTGTCGTCCATGCGCACTCCGTCCGGCCGGTACTTTCATCAATTGACAGCAATCTATGCGTTGCGGCCGACGAAAGTAAAGGTTCCGTCCTCGGAAAGTCGTCGATCTCCGGCTCGCACGATCGTGCGATGACGGCGTTCGCAGGTTTGGCCGTCGCGCTCATCGGGGTAACCGGCTGCTCCGCGTGACCAGCGGCGGGGAGAAAGACCGGATCCGACGATGAGTGTGCTGACTGCCCGCTTCGACGTGCCGTTGGGTGCCCACGCGCCCCGCACGGCACGGCACGCCACGACGGCCGTGCTCACGGGCTGGGGATATCGGGACGACATCTGGCTCGACCAGGCGGCCGTGGTGATCAGCGAGCTGGTGACCAACGCCGTACGCCACGGCGGCGGGTGCGTCGAGGTGAGCATGGAGTGCCACCACGGCCGGGTCACCCTGTTGGTCGCCGACGGCTCGTCGGTCGTGCCGCGGCGCCGCGACGCCGACTCCTGCGGGGGCCGCGGGCTCGCGCTCATCGAGGCACTGACGACCCGCTGGGGAGTCCGCGACCACCAGGGCGGAAAGCAGGTCTGGGCCGATCTCCTCCCCTGCCCGGCCGGGCACCGGGCTCACCGCTCGTAGACGTCCGGAATCTCGTTGCCGTCGGCGTCGACCTGCTCCGCCTCGTGCAGACGCCGATAGGTGCGGTTCCGCAGACGCAGGATGACCGTCGCGAGCACCGCCGCCGTCAGCGAGCCGGTCAACACGGCCACCTTGACGTGGGCGTCGCGTGCCGTGCCGGCGCCGAACGCCAGCTCGCCGATCAGCAGGGACACGGTGAAACCGATCCCGCCGAGCACCGCCAGCGCGACGACGTCGATCCAGGCCAGCCCGGCGTCGATCGTCGCCCGGGTGAACCTGGCCGCCAGCCAGGTCGCGAGCGTGATGCCGACCGGCTTGCCCACGACCAGGCCCAGCACGACCCCGATCGCCACCGGGTCGGTGAGCGCCGAGAACAGCCCGTCCAGGCCGCCGACCGTGACGCCGGCCGACATCAGCGCGAAGACCGGCACCGCGAACCCGGCGGACAGCGGACGGAACCGGTGCTCGAAGTGCTCCGCGAGGCCCGGCTCGTCGGCCCCGTCGCGGCGCAGCACCGGCACCGCGAAGCCCATGAGGACGCCGGCGACGGTGGCGTGCACGCCGGACGCGTGCACCAGCGCCCAGGCGGCGCAGGCGAGCGGGAGCAGCAGCCACCACGACCGGACCCGGCGCTGCACCAGCACGGTGAACAGGACGAGCGGGACGAGGGCCAGCCCGAGCGGCAGCACCGCGAGATCGGCGGTGTAGAACAGCGCGATGATCACGATGGCCAGCAGGTCGTCGACCACCGCGAGGGTGAGCAGGAACGTCCGCAGCGCCGTCGGCAGGTGGCGCCCGACGACCGCGAGCACGGCCAGAGCGAAGGCGATGTCGGTGGCGGTCGGGATCGCCCAGCCCTGGGCCGCGCCACCCAGGTTCGCGGCCGTGTAGAACAACGCCGGCACGGCCACGCCGCCGGCCGCGGCCGCCACCGGCACCGCCGCCCGGCGTACATCGCGTAGGTCGCCGGCGACGAACTCGCGCTTGAGCTCGAGACCGGCGACGAAGAAGAAGATCGCCAGCAGGCCGTCGGCGGCCCACGTGGCCAGGGAGAGGTCGAGGTGCCAGGCGGCCGGCCCGACCCTGAGACCGAGCAGAGCGTGATAGCTGTCCGCCCACGACGAGTTGGCCCAGACGAGCGCGATCAGCGCCCCGGCGAGCAGCAGCGCCCCGCCGATCGTCTCCTTGCGCAGCACGTCGGCGATCCGCCGGGCCTCGGGCCACGAACCGCGACTGAACAGGTTGGGGGTCACAAGGCTCCGTTTCCGGGGTCGGTCGATCCACTTGCCGACCAGACTTCCCGGCGCACCGCCGCCAACCCTACCGGCTGACGGCGCCACGCGACCCGCGATCACGGCAGTCGCGACGTCCAGAGCAGGCTCAGCAACGCCGCCGCGAGGCCCAGCAGCAGCGCCGCGCCGGCGTACCACTGGGTGATCTCCTCGGGTTGCACCCGGTGCCCGATCGAGCTGCCCATGTCCTCGTAGACCTGCTTGAGCTCGCTGACCGAGGCGGCCTCGTAGAAGTACCCCTTGGTCTTCTCCGCGAGCTGCTGCAACGACAGCCGATCCACCGGTACGCGTTGCAGCACGCCCCGGATGTCGACGACGCCGGAGTCCGTGCCGAAGGCGATCGTCGAGACCGGGACGTTCGCCGCCGAGGCGGCCGTCGCGGCATCCTCCACCGAGCGCCCCGACGTGCGGTAACCGTCGGAGAGCAGCACGATCCGCGCTGGCGGCGCGCCGTCGGCCCCGTCGGCCGGCACCGAGCGGATCGCGTCCAGCGACGTGAACACCGCCTCGCCGGTCGCCGTCGCCTCGGCCAGCGTCAGCCCGTCGATGCCGGCGATCACCGCCGCGCGGTCCTTCGTCGGGGAGACCAGCACGTTCGCGGCCTTGGCGAACGACACCAGGCCCAGGTTGTACGTCGGCGGCAGCTCCTGGACGAACGCCTTGGCCGCCTCCTGCGCCGCCTCGATGCGGTTCGGCGCGACGTCGTCGGCCTCCATCGACAGCGACACGTCGATCGCCAGCATGACCGTGGCCCGCTCCAGCGGCTCCTCCCGGTCGACCGACGGGCGCGCCATCGCCAGGGCGAGCACGAACAGGCTGAGCAGGGAGGCCCCGGCGGCCACGTGCCGGCGCCAGCCCAGACCCTTCGGCGCGAGCGAGCGCAGCAGGTCCACGTTGGTGAACTTCATCGCGTACTGGCGCCGGCGGAACTGGCGCCAGACGTAGGCGGCTACCACCAGCAGGACCGGCAGCGCGGCGAGCAGCCACCACGGCTGCAGAAAACGGATCATCGGGTGGTCCCCCGGGTGCGAGCGTGTCGTTGGGCCGCGACGAAACGGACCATGTCCAGCAGCCAGTCGGTATCCGTACGCAGTCTCAGGTGGGCGGCCCCGGCCGCGCGCAGCGCACGCGCGATCTCGCCGCGCTGCTGCCCGGCCGCCTCGGCGTAGCGGGCCCGCAGCGCCGGATCGGCCGTCTGCACCTCGTGCAGCGCACCGGTCTCCGGGTCGGCCAGGGTCAGCACGCCGACGTCCGGCAGCTCCAGTTCCCGGGGGTCCACGACCTCGATCGCCAGGACGTCGTGGCGCACCGCGAGCTTGCGCACGGGCCGCGCCCAGCCCTCGACCGGTGCCAGGAAGTCCGAGACGACCACGGCGACACCCCGGCGGCGCGGTGGGCGGTTCAGCATGTCGATCAGCTCGCCCAGGTCGGTGCGGCCGGGCCTGATCTCCGTACGCGCGATGGCCCGCAGCAGCCCCTGCGCCTCCTTGCGCCCGGGTCGCGCGGGCAGGCGCACGACCGGCGCGGGCGTGGGCACGGCCGCGGGCGGGCGCTTGCGACGCAGCCAGCCGAGGCCGCCGCCCCCGGGCTCGGCGGCCACCTGCCCCGAGCCGGTGCCGACGACGGCACCGATCCGGTTGCCGCCGCGCACGGTGAGGTGCGCCATCGCGGTGGCCGCCGCCAGCACCAGGTCGCTCTTGAGGCACCGGGCGGTACCGAAGTCGAGACTTGCCGAGAGGTCGATCGCCATCCACGTCTCGAGCTCGCGGTCGGCGACCGTACGCCGGACGTGCGGCAGCGTCGTGCGGGCGGTGACCGGCCAGTCCATGCGGCGTACGTCGTCGCCGGGGCGGTACTCCCGGCTCTCCCCCGCCTCGCTGCCCGGCCCGGGCAGCAGGCCGGCGTAGTCGCCCTGGAGCAGCCCGTCGAGCTTGCGGGTCACCAGCAGTTGCAGGCGCGAGAGGACTGCCTCGGCACGCGCCGAGCCGGGCCCGGCGGTCGGGGACGGGATGTCGGCTGTCGTCACGAGTGGACCGTCACTGCTGTCCCGGCCACGCGGAGTGCGGCGGGTGCTGCTGCGCGCCGTACGCCGGGCCGCCGCTCCCCGGGGCGAGGGTGCCGAATGCCGGCGCGGGGGTGCCGAACGCCGGGGCTCCGCTCGCCGGAGCCGGAATGCCGGATGCGGGCGCTACGTGGCCGTTGACCGCCGCGTCCTGCCGGGAGGCCACCGACGGCGCCGGCACGCTGGCCATGATCCGGGCCACGATGTGGTCGGCCGGGATGTCGTCGGCGAGCGCGTCGTAGCTGAGAACGAGCCGGTGCCGCAGGATGTCCGGCGCGATGTCCTGCACGTCCTGCGGCAGCGCATAGTCCCGGCCGCGCAGCAGCGCCAGGGCCCGGGTGGCGCGCACGATGCCGAGTGAGGCGCGCGGGCTGGCGCCGTACTGGATGAACTGGGCGACGTCCGGCATGCCGTGCTGGGCCGGGGCGCGGGTGGCCAGCACGAGCCGCACGGTGTAGTCGACCAGCGCGTTGTGGACGAAAACCTGGTCGGCGCGGCGCTGCAGGCCGAGCAGATCCTCGGACGTGAAGATCGGCTTGGGTTCGGGTGCGCTGACGCCCATCCGGTAGACGATCTCGCGTTCCTCGGCGTCGGTCGGGTAGCCCACGAGGATCTTCATCAGGAAGCGGTCACGCTGGGCCTCCGGCAGCGGGTAGACACCCTCCTGCTCGATGGGGTTCTGCGTCGCCATCACCAGGAACGGGTCCGGCACGCGGTGGCTCTCGCCGCCGATCGACACCTGGTGCTCGGCCATGACCTCGAGCAGCGCCGACTGCACCTTCGCCGGTGCCCGGTTGATCTCGTCGGCAAGCAGGAAGTTGACGAACACCGGACCGAGCTCGACGTCGAACTTCTCGCTGGACTGCCGGTAGATCCGGGTGCCGACGATGTCGGCGGGCACCAGGTCGGGGGTGAACTGGACGCGGGAGAACGTGCCGCCGACCACCCGTGCCAGGGTCTCCACCGCGAGCGTCTTGGCCACGCCGGGCACGCCCTCGAGCAGGCAGTGCCCCCGGGCCAGCAGCGCGACGAACATCCGCTCGACCATCCGGTCCTGCCCGACGATGACCCGCTTCACCTCGAACATGGCCCGCTCGAGCTGGGTGGCGTCCTGCGCGGGCGGCACCGGCGCACCCCCGGCAGGCTCGGTCGCGCCGGGGGTGCCGGTCATGCCGGTCGCGCCGGTCGTGCCCTCGGGTGTGGTCGGGTCGGCCACCGGTCCTCCAACAGCGTGTCGCACTTCGCGGTCTGCGCCGGCGCGGGTGCCGACGCTCAAGACTTACACGACCATGCGCCGAAGCGGTCCGGCGGAGCCGTATTACGCGCCGACCACAAGGGTACGAACATGTCGATCTTTCTGCGCGATGCGCACGGACGGGCACGCCCATCGGGTAGACGCCGGGCCGGATGAGCCGTGTAACATTCAGCGCGTCGCCGGGCGACTTCCCCCGTGGTCGCCCGGCGCTCAACTCCCCTCCGGCCCTCGATAGGCTCCCGGAGTGGTCGAGGAGCTTGCACCCCAGTGTTCCGCCAAGGGCTGCCGCGCGGCCGCCGAGTGGGAGCTGCGGTGGAACAACCCCCGGCTGCATACGCCGGATTACCGCAAGACCTGGCTCGCCTGTGCGCGGCACCGCGAAACCCTCGGCGACTTCCTGGGCGTTCGGGGTTTCCTGCGCGAGGTGACCGAGTTCCGCACCACGGCCTAGGCTTGCGTCGTGACCGAGCCCAGCGCACCGGTGAGCCCCGCCGCCCCGGCACCGACACCCGCCGGCCCCACCGCTGCAAGCCCGGCCGCCGACCCCACCGCTGCAAGCCCGGCCGCCGGCTCCGCCGCCCCAGGCCCGCTCCCTGCGATCACTGCGCTGGAGCCGTGGCCGGACACGGTCGACTGGCGTCCGGTCTCCCCGAAGCTGATCACTGTGGAGCTGCTCGAACGCGCGGCCTGGATCGTGGTCCTGCTCGCCGGGCTGACGACCGGCTGGGTGATCACCGCTTCCCGGCTCTGGCCGGCGGCCATGGCGGCGGTCCTGCTGCTCGGGATCTGGCGCTGCCTCGTCACCGTGCGCGCCGTCCGGGCCTGGGGCTACGCCGAGCGCGACAACGACCTGCTGGTCCGGCACGGCCTGGTGATCCGCCGGCTCTCGATCGTCCCGTACGCCCGGATGCAGTTCGTCGACGTGACGGCCGGACCGCTCGAGCGCGCGTTCCAGTTGGCCACCGTCCAGTTGCACACCGCCTCGGCGGCGAGTGACGCCAGGATTCCCGGGTTGCCTCCGGAGGAGGCGGCCCGGCTGCGCGACCGCCTGACCGCGCTCGGCGAGGACCGGGCCGAGGGCCTGTGACCGCGCCGCCGGAAGCCGTACGTCAGGGTGACGAACCGCGCAAGCGCCTGCACCCGCTCAGCCCGCTCCTGCACGGTGCCAAGTCCATCGCCGTCATCGTGGCCGCACTGAGCTGGCAGACGCTCTCCCAGGTCGGTCTGGAGCGTTTCGCCCTCGTCGTCGCCGTGCTCGCGGTCGGCGTGGTGGTCTTCTCCGTGGTCGGGTGGCTCAACACCGGCTACCACGTCGTCGGCCGCGAGCTACGGATCCAGGACGGGCTGCTGTGGCGCCGCAACCGGGCCATCCCGCTCGACCGGCTGCAGGCCGTCGAGCTGCGCCGCCCCCTGCTCGCCCGGCTCACCGGCCTGGCCGAGCTGCGCCTCGAGGTGGTCGGCGGCGGCAAGACCGAGGCGCCGCTGGCCTACCTGACCGTACGGGAGGCCGCCGCGCTGCGCGGACGGCTGCTGGCTCTCGCCGGACGGGCCCCGGACCCCGCGGATCCGGCGGCCGCCGAGCACGCCGGACCGGCGCCCGAACGGCCGCTGTTCCGCGTCGCCAACCGGGACCTGTTGATCAGCCAGTCACTGACCCCGCAGGCGTTCTTCCTGCCCATCGGCGTGGCCTTCGTGGTCATGCAGTTCATCCTCGACGGCTCGTGGACCTTCGTCGGCATCGCGAGCACCGTCACCGCGATGGCCGGCGTCATCCTGCAGCCGATCCGCCGCGTGCTGCAGGATTGGGACTTCCGGCTGGCGCATGACGCCGAGGGCCGGCTGGCGGTCCACTACGGCCTGCTGGAGACGCGCAGCCAGATCGTGCCGCTGCACCGGGTGCAGACCATCGGCGTGACCTGGCCGCTGCTGTGGCGGGTGAAGGATTGGTTGCACCTGCGCCTCGACATCGCCGGGTACGGCGGACCGCAGTCCGGCGACGCCAAGCACTCGGACCGGCTGCTGCCCGTCGGCGACTTCCAGGCGGCACGGCAACTGGTCTTCCAGGTGCTGCCCGGCGTCGACCTGGCGGCGCTGGCCACCGTGACACCGCCGCCCCGGGCCCGCTGGAAGCACCCGATCGGCCTGCGCTACCTCGGCATCGGTCTGACGGCCGAGGTGTTCGTGTCGCGTTCGGGCCTGCTGACCCGGGAGATGACGCTGGTGCCGTACGCCCGCCTGCAGAGCGTGCGGGTGCTGCAGGGGCCGGTTCAGCGGCTGCTGGGCCTGGCGTCGGTCTACGCGGACACCGCGGGCGGACGATCCGGCGTGGCCGAGGACCGGGACCTGGCGGAGGCCTGGTGGCTCGCGGAGCAGTTGTCGATCCGGGCCCGCGCGGCCCGCGGCCCGGCGCCTCTACTGACGTCCACGACGACGGCCGGTCCGCGCGACACACCTGATGCCGCGCGACACCCCTAAGCTGGTGCCATGGAGCTTCCGGAGTTCACCGCCGGTCTCAGCGCACGGGTCGAGCTGACCGTCACCGATGCCGACACCGCCCAGTCCCTCGGCTCCGGCGACGTGCCGGTGCTCGGCACACCCCGGGTCCTGGCCCTTGCCGAGGCCGCCACGGTCGCCGCGACGGCCCGGCAGATGCCGGGCGGTGTCACGACGGTCGGCACCCGCGCCGAGGTCGAGCACCGGGCGCCGACGCCGGTGGGGCGCCACGTCACCGCCCTGGCCACGTTGGCCAAGGTGGACGGCCGCACGCTGCACTTCGACGTCGTCCTCCGCGACGGCGAGGAGCTGGTGGCCGAGGTCCGCGTCGAGCGGGTGATGCTCGACCGCCAGCGGTTCATCGCCAAGGCGCTGGGCGAGGCGTGAGGCCCCGGCTCAGATCAGGGCGCCCCAGCGGGCGGTGAGCTCGTCCTGCGTCGGCATGGCCACCGCGCCGCCGTGGCGTTCGCAGACCAGGCCCGCCACCGCGAGCGCGAAGGTCACGTACTGCTGCCAGCCGGCAACGCCGTCCGGCACGCCTCCGGCGAGCAGGCGGCGCACGAGGGCGGCCATGACCGAGTCGCCGGCGCCGGTCGCGTCGATCGCGGTGACCGCCGGGGCGTTCAGCATCGCCGACCCGTCCGCCGCCGCCACGTAGGCACCCTGGGAGCCGCAGGTCACGACCACCGCGCGGGCGCCGAGCCCGAGGATGCGATCGGCGGCCGCCGCCGGAGTCGCGCCGTCCCACAGGACGCCGGCGTCCGCGGAGCTGAGCTTCACCAGGTCCGCCGTCGCGAAGAACTCCTCGACCAGGTCGCGCAGGGCGCCGACCGCCGCGGCGTCCGGCAGGAGCTTCGGGCGTACGTTGGGATCGAAGACCCGCAGCGGACCCGGCACGGACCAGGCCTTGCGGGCCGCCGCCTGGAAGGGCTCGCGCATCAGCGCGATGGAGCCGGCGTAGAGCACGTCGGCGCCCGCGACGGTCGCCTCGTCGACGTCCTCCGGGCGCACCAGCGAATACGACGGGGGTTCGCCGTAGAACTGGAAGGTCGGCTCCGCGCCCTCGAAGGTGGTGACCGCCAGGGTGGTGGGCACCGGCACCCGGGTCGTCGAGGCGGTGCCGACCCCGGTCTGGCGCAGGAACGCGGCGATCCGGTCGCCGAGCGTGTCGTTGCCGAGCGAGCCGACGTAGCGGACCTCGCCGCCGAGGCGGGTGGCGCCGACCGCCACGTTCAGGGGCGCGCCGCCGATCGCCTGCCGGTAGATCAGCTCACCGTCACGCACGGTTTCCAGGAGATCCACGAGCGCTTCCCCGAGCACCACCGCGTAACCCATGTACGAGCCCTCCACGTTCCACCGCCGTCTGTCCGTCACCCTGCCGCCCGCGGTGGGAGAAAGCTAGCACTCGGCGGATGCTCGCCCGATATGCCGGTTTTTGGCATACTTCGCCCATGCGCCGTCCTCTGCCGTTCCTCACCGTCGCCCTGGCCGCGCTCGCCGGCTGCTCGGGGACGGGCGGCACCGTCCCCGCCACCACTCCCCCGTCACCGCCGCCGGCCGGCACCCCCTGGATCGTCTCCAGCGGCATTCCCGACCCGGACGCCTCGAACCCCCCGCTCCCGACCCCCTCCGGCCAGGCGCCGCTGACCGTGGGCACGGCGTCCGGCACCTTCCAGCCCGCCCCGGAGGGCACCCAGGCCATCACCTATGACTCGACGGCGGTTCCGCCGGGTGCGACGGCCCAGGTCAGCGTCGCCACGACCACCCAGGGGATCCGCGTACGGCTGGCCGTCACGGGCCTGGTCAGCCGCCGGGCGTACGGGGCGCACCTGCACACGAAGACCTGTACCTCCGTGCCGGACGACGCCGGCCCGCACTACCAGCACCAGGCGGACCCTTCGCAGCCGTCGGTCGACCCGGCGTTCGCCAACCCTCGCAACGAGGTGTGGCTGGACTTCACCACCGATCCTCGCGGCGCCGCCACGATCGCGGCGCAGCAGAGCTGGACGTTCGATCCGGTGCGCCCTCCGCGGTCGCTCGTGCTGCATGCGCAGCTCACCCGTACCGATCCCGGGAAGGCCGGGACCGCCGGTGCGCGAGTGGCCTGCCTGACCCTGCGCGGCTGAATGTCGCCGATCACGCCGCGCTTCGCCCGCCGAGGCACTCCGCCCGCGAAATCCGTCGCACCGAGGCGGTAACGTCAGGGACGCCACGCGGGAGAAGGGAGAGCCACCATGGCCGAGCAAGGCGAGAGCACGACGGCGGCGAAGACGGAATCGCACGACCCCGACTTCCCCGAGGCGTTCCTGCAATTCATGCGCAGCGGCTGGCGGGAGGACGCGCTCGACGTCACCGCCCGGCCCGAGGCGCCCCACTACGCCAAGCGCCGCGCGGCGCTCTCCGACGCCTTCCCCGGCGAGACGCTGATCATCCCCACCGGCAACGAGAAGGTGCGCGCCAACGACACCGACTACCCGTTCCGGCCCGGCAGCGACTTCGTCTACCTGACCGGCGACAGCGACCCCGACGGCGTGCTGGTCCTGCGCCCCAGCGGCTCGGGCCACGACGCGGTCCTCTACACCCACGACCGCAACTCCAAGGCGACCGACGCCTTCTTCCGCAGCCGCAACGGCGAACTGTGGGTCGGTCGCCGGCACACCCTCGGCGAGAAGTCGGCCGAGCTGGGCATCGAGACCGCGTCCTACACCGGGCTCGGCCGGGCGCTGGCCGACTGCGCGCCGGGCCGCACCCGGGTGCTGCGCGGGCTCGACGCCGCCGTCGATCGGGCCGTGCTGCCCTACGACCCCGACCCTGCGCTCCGGCGTGACCGGGCCCTCGCCAGCGTGATCTCCGAGCTCAAGCTGGTCAAGGACGAGTGGGAGATCGCCCAGCTCCAGGAGGCGATCGACGCGACGGTCCGCGGCTTCGAGGACGTGGCGCGCATCCTGCCCGCCGACCGCGGCGTCAAGGAGCGCCTGCTGGAGGGCGTCTTCGCGCTGCGCGCCCGCACGGACGGCAACGACGTCGGCTACGGCAGCATCGTCGGCGCCGGGGCGCACGCGACGATCCTGCACTGGGTCCGCAACACCGGCGTCACCGTCCCGGGCGAGCTGCTGCTCATGGACATGGGCGTCGAGGCCCGCTCGTTCTACACCGCCGACGTCACCCGCACCGTCCCGGTCTCCGGCACCTTCACGCCGCTGCAACGCCAGGTCTACGACATCGTGCACGCCTCGCAGCAGGCCGGCATGGACGCGATCAAGCCCGGCGTGAAGTTCCACGACGTCCACCAGACCTGCATGCGCGTGCTCGCCGAGGGCCTGCACGACCTGGGCCTGCTGCCGGTCAGCGTCGACGAGGCGATGTCCGAGCAGTCCACGGTCTACCGCCGCTGGACGCTGCACGGCTTCGGCCACATGCTCGGCATCGACGTCCACGACTGCTCGGCCGCCCGGAAGGAAACCTACCGCGACGGCCCGCTCCAGGAGGGCTACGTCCTGACCGTCGAGCCGGGTCTCTACTTCCAGCCCGAGGACGACCTGGTCCCCGAGGAGCTCCGCGGCGTCGGCGTCCGCATCGAGGACGACGTCCTGGTCACCGCCGACGGCTGCCGCAACCTGTCGGCCGGCCTGCCCCGCTCCTCCGCCGAGGTGGAGTCCTGGCTGGTCGCGCAGCGAGAGGCCGGCCCCCGCCTCCCGGAGTGATCCGGCGGCCCTCGCCGACGCCGGCCCCGCCCGGCTCTCGCCGACGCAAGCCCCGGCCCGGCTCCCGCACGGGGCCGGGCCGCTGGTCAGCCCGGCCTCGCACCCGGCGTGCACACCGACACTCACCGTGGCTGTCCACCGCCGGTCCGGGGCGCCGAGGGCACTTCCTCGTCTCCCCCGCCGCACCGGCCTAAGCGCGTGCCTCCCCGTGGGGCGGTCAGCTCATCACCTCGCCGACCGTACGGACTTCCATGCCCCGAACCTTGATTGCCCGCATGATCTTCGCGAAGTCGTCCCGATGGCACTCGGAGCTGTTCGCCGGTGTCGTCGTGACGACCCGGTGGAAGCAGAGGATGAGCCAGCCACCGGCGTACTGGGCGCGGTCGAGCAGGCCACCCGGGCCGATCAGGGTGTCCGGGTTCGACATCCCCTTCTGTGTGGAGCTGATGCCGGTAAGGGAGCGCAGCCGCATCGGCATCGGCGGCGGGGTGCACTCCCGGTTGTCCTCGGCGAGGATCGACCGGCCGGTAGAGAAGTAACGCTGCACGATCGCCTCGACGCTGTGGCCGTCGGTCGTCTTCCCGAACTGGCCGCCGGGATAGGCGAACGAGTCGCTGTGGAAGTTGTTCTCCCTCATCCAGCCGCGCAGCGCGCCGGCGTCCTTGTCGACCACCTCAGCGCTCACACCGCTGTAGCGGGCGGCATGCACGGCGCCTTCATAGGAGTGCCCGGCCACCTCCCACCCGGACAGGTTCTGCGCCGCCCGCAGCTGGTCCGTCGTGAACTTGCCGCCCGTGTTGATCTGGTCGGCGATCGTGTACGTGGTTCCGCGAAAGTCGTATTTGTCCATCAGCGGACGGCCGTTGGTGAAAACGTCCTGCCACGAGTCGTCGAAGGTGATTGACACCAGCCCGTTGGAATAGGTGGAGTTGGTGTCCGGGACGATCTCGACCGCCTGGAGCCGGACGGTGCACGGGCCCGTGCCGGCGTCGATCACCGAGAACCGCATGTCGGTGAACCCGGCCTGGACGGAGGGCACACGGACCGCATTGATCTTGTACGTCCCGCTGGAGGCGTTGAGGTCACCCCACTGCAGGGTGACCGCCACCCATTCGCCGGACTGCACCCAGTTCTGCTTGTTCGAGTGCGTGTGCACCCGCCACCGGAAGGCGTTGGCCAGGCCGGACGTACCGACGTAGAAGTTGATCCAGCGCAGCTTGTTCACGTCGGACACCTTGAAGATCAGGCGGATGGCCTTACCCTTCAGGTTCACCGCTGGGCCGCCCAGCCGCTCCACGCTGGCCTGGTCGGCATTGGTCCCGTCCTCGCCCGCCTTCCCGGCGGTGGTCAGCGAAACCGACTGCGTGCCGCGTACGAACTCGGTGGTGTCGTCGAGGATGACCTTCTCGACGTTGCCGCCGGTGGCGGTCCAGCCATGGCCCTTCTGGAAGTTCTGCGACCAGGACGCCGGAGTCAATGCCGCAACGGAGAAGGGCGCGCTGAGCCACACGGGGCGGGCCGATCCGCTGTTGAAGATCCTGGTACCCAGTATGGTGGCACCGGCCCCGGCGACCACCGCGCCAGCTCCGACCGCACTCGCCTTGAGCAGGGATCGCCGCGACGGGGTTCGGTGGGACGTGCGCCGTACTGGATCACTCATGGCCGCCACATTAGTACCCGGTCGACCGGCAGGAGATCCCGGTGCTAGTGGCCCCCCTTTCACGATCTGGGCCTGTAGTACAAGGCTTACCGACAGCGATGAAGAACCGTCGATCGCCTCGGCGAACTGGTCGTTTCCGGGCGCCGCGCCCTTGCCGCCGGCGCGCAGCGGATCGGCATTGTCGATCGACCCCGGGGCGGACTGGAACCCAGGCCCTGTGCAGGTGGAGAGCAACCAGCCGACCCTGTTCGAACAACTCGAACGGCTGCCCTGGCGCAGATCCCGGCCGGTGACCGGACGCGCGACCGCGGTCACGGCCGATCCGAGACACGCACCGTCGAAGCCGTCACCGTCGCCGCGCCCGGCGGCATCGGATTGCCGCACGCCGAGCAGGCCGTACGGATCACCCGAACCGCCGTCGAGGCCGACCTCCATCACGAGTTAATTTCTTGCGGGCTACGGAAGAATTTACATGGGCAAGGCATCGGTAACCGTCACTTAACGACATGCGGCGAGACTCCCCTGCGGCCGTGGGAACACCGCGGCCGCGCAGAGGGGGTAGATCGTTGTCTGTCCACCGCCGGCCGGGAAGTGCGCTTGTTGCGGCGCTCGTCCTGGCGTTGACCACCGTCGCGGTGCCCGCATACGCGGCCTCCGGCGACTCCAAACTCGAGCCGGAGCTGCGTGCCCAGCTCGCGGAGAACCGCAGCACCACCTTCTGGGTGGTGCTCAGGGATCGGGCCGACCTGGGCCCGGCCCGGCGCGCCGCCCGCGACGAGCGGGCCGCCCGCGTGTACCGGGCCGCCACCGAGCACGCCGCGCGCAGCCAGGCTCCGGTACGCGCGCTGCTGGCGTCCCGCGGGGCGCGCTTCACGCCGTACTGGATCGCCAACACCATCCGGGTCACGGGGGACGCCCGCCTTGCTGCGGCCGTCGCCGAACGGCCCGAGGTCAGCCGGGTGCTCGCGGACAAGGTGGTCCCGCTGCCCAAGCTGACGCCCGCCGCCACGCTCCCCCGCGTCCGCAGCGGCACGCAGAATGCCGAGTGGAACCTCGCTCGCGTCCAGGCGCCGCGGGTGTGGGACGACATGAGCGTCCGCGGCGACGGGGTCATCGTCGCCACCGTCGACACCGGCGTGCAGTACGACCACCCGGCGCTGGCCGCGAGCTACCGGGGCCGGGCGGCGGACGGCACGCTCCAGCACGACTACTCCTGGTTCGACCCGACCGGCCTGTGCGTGGACGGCGTACCGTGCGACAACGCCGGGCACGGCACCCACACGACCGGCACGATGGTCGGTCTCGACGGCGACCATGCGATCGGCGTGGCGCCCGGCGCCCGGTGGATCGCCGCCAAGGGTTGCGAGTCGCATGCCTGCTCCACCGCCTCGCTGCTCGCCGCCGGCCAGTGGATCGTCGCGCCGACCGACCGGGCCGGGAACATCCCGCGGCCCGACCTCGCCCCCGACGTGGTGAACAACTCCTGGGGCGGCTGGGGGTTCGACCCCTGGTACTCGCAGATCGTCGACGCGTGGCTGGCGGCCGGCATCTTCCCGGCCTTCTCCAACGGCAACGCCGGGCCCGGGTGTGCCAGCGCCGGCTCTCCGGGCAACTACACCGCGGCGTACGCCAGCGGCGCCCACGACGCGGCCGGCGCGATCGCCTCCTTCTCCAGCCGGGGTGGCGGCCAGGACGACACCGTCAAGCCCGACATCGCCGCGCCCGGGGTCGACGTCGTCTCCAGCGTTCCCGGCGGATATGCCAGCTTCAGCGGGACCTCGATGGCGTCGCCGCACACCGCGGCGACGGTCGCCCTGCTCTGGTCGGCGGTGCCGGGCCTGCGACGCGACGTCGCCACGACCCGGCAGGTGCTCGACGCCACCGCCACGGACACCGACGACACGTCGTGCGGCGGCACCCCGGCCGACAACCATGTGTACGGCGAGGGCCGGCTCGACGCGTACGCGGCGGTGTCCGGGGCCCGGCAGCCGTCCGGCGTGCTCATCGGCACCGTGATGGCGGAGGGCGCCGCACTGTCCGGGGCGACGGTCTCCGTCTCCGGCCCGGTGGCGCGGCAGGGCACCGCCGGGGCCGACGGCGCATACCGGCTGGCGCTCCTTCCGCCGGGCACCTACGAGGCCACCGTCACCCGGTACGGCTACCGCGCCACCACCCGTACGGTGGTCGTCGATGCCGGGGAGACCGCCCGGCTCGACGCGACCCTCGACCCTGCACCGGTCGCGACCCTGACCGGGACGGTGACCGGTGCGCAGGGGCCGGTGGCCGGCGCGACGGTCAGGTTCGCCGGCACGCCCGCGGCCACCCGGACCGACGCGGACGGCCGGTTCGGCCTGACCGCGCCGACGGGCCGGTACGACCTGCGGGTGGAGCCGCGCGACGGCTGCGACGGCGTCCGTACCCGCGGCGTCGACTTCACCGCCGACATGTCGGTCGACCTCACGCTGCCGGCCCACCGCGACGCCTACGGGTACTCGTGCGGGGCGACCACCGGCGGCTACGCCGAGGGCACCCGACGGCTGGAGCCGGACGTTCCCGACGACGGAACGGCCCGGATCGACCTGCCGTTCCCGATGACGTACTACGGGCATCCGCAGTCGGCGGCGTGGGTGTCGACCAACGGCCAGATCGCGTTCGGCGGGCCGGAGACCGCGTTCACCAACCTCGCCATCCCGGACCCGCTGCCACCCAACCACATGATCTCCGCGTTCTGGGACGACCTCTACGTCGACGAGCTGGGCGGCATCTACACCGGGATCGGCACCGACACGGTGGTCATCGAGTGGCGCAACGTGCGGTTCTACGGTGACCCGTCGCAGCGCATCTCGATCAGCGTGGTGCTCGGCCGCGACGGCACGATCGCCGTGCACCACCGGGGCCTGCAGGGTGCCCTCTCCGACGGCGGCAGCGCCACCATCGGCATCGAGAACGCCGACGGCACGGACGGGTTGCAGTTCTCGTACGGCGCCGGCGTGGTCAGCGAGGGCGGCGGCGTGATCTTCCGCCCGCCCGGCGCCCCGGGTCCGCGGGTCCTCGGCCGCTGAAAGACGACCGCCCCCGGCCGGACCGTGCCGGTCGGGGGCGGTCCCCGCGTCGCCTACGCCGGCGTCAGCCGCGACGGGTCCACTCGGGAGCGCTGCCCGTGAACCGCTTGACCGGGTCTCCGTTGGCGGAGATCGCGTACGCAGGCGCGCCCCCGTCGGAGAATCCGTGGAGGGTGATCGACTGCATGTTCCAGTTGTCGTTGGTCTCGAAGGTGCCGTTGTGGGAGATCATCCGCACCCTGATGCCGGTCACGGAGCAGCTGTTCACGTGCCAGTTGGTGTTCTGGTACGAGATCGAGTACGTACGGTTGCTCCAGTTCGGGATCCCACCCCACACGTGCTGGAGCTCCGTGTCGCCACCGGGCGTGCCGGTCAGCCACACGACGACCTCCGAGTTGTGCCGCAGGTCGTCACCCCCGGACCCGAGGGTCAGGGTGAAGGCGCGCATCTCGGCACAGGCGCCGATGCGACCCGCCTGGGCGGGTGAGGCGGTGGCGGCGAATCCCGCGGTGACGAGCAGAGCGGCGGTGACCCCGGTGATCGCGCGCTTCAGTGCCCGTACGGATTGCATGGCCATGGTGGAGATCCTTTCGTTGCCGGCCCTCGTTGCCGGACGTGCCGTTGACGATCGGGCCCACGGAGCTCGGCCGGAAAGGGGTGGCGGGGTTATCCGGACGAGCCCGGACGGCTGCCGGACCAGGTGGGACGGTTATCCGGACGAGGCCGTACGGCACGGCGGCCGGTAGCCGATGCCGGGGAAGTGACGGTCCCACTCGGCGCGGGTGACGGTGGGGTGGGCGAGCGCGCACACGCGGTCGGCGATCCGTTCGGGGTCCAGGTCCCAGATACGGACCGTGCCGTCGGCGCTCGCCGTGGCCAGGTGGTGAGCGTCGGAGGTGAACGTCAGGGTGTTGACGGTGGCGGTGTGACCGGTCAGGGTGGCGAGTTTCACAGGCCGGCCGGGGTCGCCGACGTCCCACAACCGCACGGTGTGGTCGCCACTGCTGCTGGCCAGGGTGCGGCCGTCCGGACTGAACGTGACTTCCTCGAGGTAACTGGTGTGCCCGGTCAGTGTGGCGAGGGCGGACGGATGGTAGGGGTCGGTCACGTCCCAGAGACGGATGGTGCCGTCGTTGGCGCCGGTCGCGAGGAGCCGCCCGACCGGACTGAATGCGACGGTGTTGACCGCGTCGGTATGGCCGGCGAGTGTCGACGCCTCGATCGGGCGGCGGGGGTCCGTCAGGTCCCACAACCGTGCCGTGTGGTCAAGGCTGGCGGTCGCGAGGAGCCGGCTGTCGGCGCTGAAGAGGGCCGTGTTCAGCGCGTTGGTGTGACTCGACATCGACAACGTGGACAGGGCGGCCGGGCGGCGGGCATCGGTGACGTCCCACAGTCGAGCGGTCCGGCTTCGCGCGCCGAGCACGGCCAGCAGGCTCCCGCCGGGGCTGCACACGGGCAGGGGCACGTCGTCGGCCGGGCCGTGGGGCAGACGCGCCAGCTCCGTGACGTGCCGTATGTCGCCCAGGTCGGACAACCGTACGGCGGTCGCCGTCGCGGTGACGAGCAGCCGGGAGCCGCGGCAGAAGGCCACCGCACCCTCCGCCGGGACGTCGGTCGGATCGGTCATCCGTGACCGGTCGTCGACCGTCCAGGTCCTCACCGTCGGAGTCTGGCCGGGTCCGAGGAGCAGCCGGCGGTTCTCCGGGCCGAACCGGAGCTGACGAACCGCATCGGGTTGGCCGGTCGGTGCCGGGCCGGTCAGCTCCCACAGCCGGACCGTGTAGTCGTAGCTTCCGGTGGCCAGGCTGCGGCCGTCCGGGCTGAACGCGACGCCGGCGATGGCGTTCGTGTCGCCGCGTTCGTCGGTGGGACGGTCGAGGGTGGTGACCGCCACCGGCTTGCGGGGATTCGTCACGTTCCACAGCCTCGCCGTGGCGTCGCCGCCGCCCGTGGCCAGGGTCCGGCCGTCCGGGCTGAACGCCACGGAGTACACCAGGCCGGTGTGGTCGCTCAGGACGCTCGATGCGGTGCCGGCCCGTGCGGTGATGTCGGTGAGGCTCCACAGCCGTGCGGTGCGGTCGTAGCTTCCGGTGGCCAGGGTCCGGCTGTCGGGACCGAACGCGATCGCGCTCACCGCGTCGGTGTGTCCCGTCAGCATGGCGGTGACGGCGGGACGCAGCGGATCGGTGACGTCCCAGAGCCGGACATCACGTTCGTCGCCGGCGGCCAGGGTGCGGCCGTCCGGGCTGAACGCCACGGAGAACATCGCCCGCTTGCCGGTGAGTGTGGCGAGCGGCCGAGGGTGTCGCCGGTCCGTGACGTCCCACAGCCGGACGGTGCGGTCACTGCTCGCCGTGGCCAGCGTGCGGCCGTCCGGGCTGACCGCCGCCTGGTTGACGGCGTCGGCATGACCGGTCAGGACGGTGATCCGGGTCGCGTGGCTCGGGTCACGGACGTCCCACAGGCCTACCGTGCGATCGGCGCTGGTGGTGACGAGGGTGGCGCCGTCCGGGCTGAACGCCACCGACGACACGTAGTCCGACGCCGCGTCGAGCGCGGCCCGCAGCGTGGGGCGGTGCGGGTGGGTGGTGTCCCACAGCCGTACGGTCCGGTCGCTGCTCGCACTGGCGAGGAGCCGGTGGTCGGGGCTGAACTTCACGGCGTGCACGTACCCGGTGTGCCCGGTCAACCGGATGAAGTACGGCGCGGCGAACGAGCTGAGCAGCGCACCCCGCGCTTGCGGGGTGCGGGCCAGGCGGTACGCGGCGAGACTCAACTGGTTGGCCAGGGCCGGGTTGTCGCCCCGGAGCAGGTGGACCTCCTCGGCGACCTGCCGGGATACGGCCTCGTCCCGCTGCTGGGTCGAGATCCGCTGGGCCCGGACCGCCAGCACGGTCATGGTCGTGGCAAGCAGGAACAGTACGGTGAGCCCGGCGACCAACTGGCGCAGGCGGCGGGTCCGGCGCCGATCGGCGTGCTGCTCGGCGAGCTCGCGGGACACCGAGGCGGCCAGGAAGTCGCGGGCCACCGGGCTCAGCGCCGGCGCGCCGGAGCGCTGCGCCCAATCCCGTGCCACCGCGAGCCGGGCACCCCGGTACAGGGCTGCGGGGTCACGCTGTTCACGCTGCCAGGTGGTGGCGGCCTCGACGAGGTGGCGGCGGGTGAGCATGCCCGCGCGGTCGATCTCCAGCCAGCCGCGGAGCAGGGGCCAGGCGGTCAGCAGCGCCTCGTGGCTGAGCTGGATCCGGTCGGCGTCCACGGTGATCAGTCGCTGGGCGACGAAGCGGTCGAGCACCTCGGTGACCTGGCCCGTCGAGCCGTCGCACTCGGTGACGAGCTCGGCCCACTCGCGGCGGCGCCGGGTGTCCGGAGCGTCCGCGGCGATGTGGACCAGGCCGAGGAACACCTGCCGCGCGAGGTGGCGCTGATGTTCGTCGAACTCCGCGTAGACCTCGTCGGCGGAGGCCGCGACGGCGCGGTCGATTCCGCCGACCTCACGGTAGTCGGCGACCGTGAGCCGGCGGTCGCGGCTGTGCCGCCACGTCGCGAGCAGCGCGTGGGACAGCAGCGGGAGTACGGCAGCGTCGGGCGTCCGGGTGGGACCGTCGCCAGGGCCGCCGGAGCCGACCTCGCTGAGCAGCAACTCGACGAGACCGTCCGTCACCTCGACGCCGGCTTTGCGGGCCGGTTCGGTGATCGCGCGGCGCAGGTCCGCGTCCGCCATCGGCGTGACGGTGAGCTGGTGGGCGCAGACCGCGGCGACGAGCTCGCGGTGGCGCAGCAGCGGGGCGTAGAAGTCGGCCCGTAGCCCGATCACGACCAGGGCCGGGCCCCGCTCGGCGGCGGCACACAGTGCGGTGACGAATGCCTGCCGCTGCGCCCCGTCGAGGCAGTTGGTGAAGATCTCCTCGAACTGGTCGACCACGAGCAGCAGGCGGTGCCGGTCGGGATCGGCGCGGTGGGCGTGATCCGCCGCGCGGGTGGGGCGGTCGCGCAGGTCGGACGCCACGTCCTCGGCCGGCAGGCCGGTCGCGGCGGCGAGCTGGGCCGCGAGTTCGTCGAGGGGCGACCGGCCGGGGGTGAACAGCCGTACCGACCAACCGTCGCCGGCGAGCTTGCCGTGCCGGACCGCGGGGATCAGCCCGGCGCGCAGCAGCGACGACTTCCCCGAACCGGACGCGCCGACGACGACCTGCATCCCGCCACCCGCCTCGTACGCGGTGGCGAGTCGTTCGATGAGCTGAGCGGTCAGGGTCTCGCGTCCGAAGAACCATTCCGCGTGCTCGGGTTCGAAGCTCGCCAGGCCCCGGTACGGTTCCGGGCCCTGCGCACGAGGACCCGGTGCCCGCCGTACGCGCTGCCAGACCGCTACCCATGCGGAGATCGGCTCCGGCTCGGTGACGCCGCACGCCTGAAGTACCTGGACGAAGAGCTCACGCGACGACGCGGCGGGCAAGCCACGGCCGGCGAACCAGTCTCCGATGGTGCTGTGATGGCGATAGCTACCGGTCCGGGCCGCGACCTGACGGACGCTGAGCCCCGCCTCCTGGCGCAGCAGGGTCAGCTCCCGGCCGAAGTCGTCCCGGGTCACGATCCGCTCCGGATTCGGGGCATCCGGTCCGGGCCTCTCCGTGGCCGCCAAACCCCGTTCCGCCATCTGGCATTCTCCGTCCATCCCGATCGCCGTCGACGAATGTCGATGCATCCGACTCGGGGGCGGACATTACCGTGACACCACGGCGGAACCGTAAGCGGACGACAACTGTAAGTCAGGGACGGCGGAGGATGCGGACCCGGCCACCGGCCTGGAGGGCCACCGACCCGGCGACGCGCCGCAGGGCGGGCAGGCGGCGGGTGCGGGGCGCCGACCGGCCGTCGTAGCGCATCGCCGCCTCCCGCGCGGCGAGCTCGGCCGCGGCGGCCGCCGGCAGGGCGCCGCGTCCGGCGAGGTCGCGGGCCAGGTCCCAGCCGTCGCGTAGGGAACCCCGGGTAGGGCGGGTCGCGGCCCACCCGGCCCACGCGCCCGGCCACCGCGGGCCCAGGGCCGTGGCCAGCTCGGGCCACTGCCGCGCAACCTCGCCGGCCCGCTTGCGCAGCAGCGCGACCCGCGCGATCTCGACCAGCCGGGCGTCGAAACCCGGGGGTACGGGCGCGCCCGAGGTCAGCGCTGCCACGAGCGCCGCCTGCCGCGCGGCCAGGGACGTCATGTGATCGCCGGGTAGCCGGATGCGGCGGCGATCGCGTCCAGTTCCTCCGTCAGCTCCGCGGCCGGCGGGTAGGCGCCGTCGCGCTCCAGCATCAGCGCCGGGGGACGGTGCCGCCGGCAGAGCTCCGCGACGAGGTCGAGCACCTCCGGCGGCACGGCGTCGGTGTGCGTGTCGTGGTAGACGCCGTCGTGCGCCGAGCCGCCGGCCACGTGGCAGTACGCGATCCGTTCGAGCGGCAGCCGGTCGAGCAGGGCCGCCGGGTCGGTGCCGCGGTTGCGCGCGTTGGCGTACACGTTCGCCACGTCGAGCAGCAGCAGGGCGTCCGTACGCTCGAGGATCTCGCTCAGGAACGCACCCTCGTCGAGCTCGTCGTCCGGCCAGTCGAACAGCGCGGCGATCGGTTCGAGCGCGAGCGGCACGTCCAGATCCTCGCGGGTACGCCGCACATTGGCGACCACCGCGTCGACGGCCTCCCGGCTGCGGGGCACGGGAAGGAGATGCCCGGCCTCCACCCCGCCGGCCCGGACGAACGCGATGTGCTCGCTGACCAGCGGGGCGCCGAGCCGCCGGGCCACCGCCGCCAGATGGGCGACCCGGGCCGGCTCGACCGGCTCCGCGCCGCCGAGGGACAGCTTGACGCCGTGCGGGATCACGGCGACGCCGCGTTCGCGCAGCTCGGCGAGGCCTCGTGGCAGCTCCGCGTGCGCGTGCACCGACTCGGCGACGACCTCGGCGAAGCGCAGCCCGGGAAGTCCGGCGACGTAGCCGGAGATCTCGGGGCGCCAGCCGATGCCGACGCCGTACGCGGGCAGGCTCACCCGCCGCACCCGCCTCCACCGCCGCCACAGGAGGAGGAACCGCCTCCGCAGGAGGAGGAACTGCTGCTACCGCACGAAGAGGTGGAGGTCCAGCCGCTCGTGCCGCCGGAAGCGGCGGCGCGCTGGATCTCCGCCTCCGCCGCGAAGGCCGGGTCCATCGTGTAGAGCGTGGCCGCGCCGAACAGGGCCACGCCCATCGCCGCGCCCGCCGCGCCGTAGGTGGCGTAGGACGGGGACTGGCGGGGCGAAAGGTGATCGTGGCGGCGCCGGAGCTCACCCATGGCTTTGCTGGCGCCGTAGGTCCTGCGGCGGGTGACCCGGCCCAGTGCGATCGTGAGGATGACGGCGGGAATCAGGGCGACGACGAGGAAGCCGATCGGCTTGTCGCCGGCGAATCCGGCGTAGAGCCGGGCGGCGCCCAGCAGGATCAGTGCCAGGCCGGCGAACATCCACGACCTGGCCGCGCGTGCCTTCGCCGCGCTGACGGCGAGCCCGCTCTGCTCCAGGCCGTCGCGGAGCTGGCCCAACGCCGAGCGTACCCAGGCGTCGGTGAACACCTCGCGGGCGCGGATCCGGCGGCCCGCGGCGTTGTAGACGGCGGTGTCGAGCGGGGTCACGCCGGCGGGCATCGGACCGCTCTGAGCGAGATTCCTGCCCGCCGAGCTGCGGATGGCACCGGCGGCGCGCAGCCCGGCGAGCGACGCGTAGACCGCGAGCTTGTCGCCGCCGTTGAGGTAGGCGATCTGCTGCGGCCCGAGCGTGCTGACGATGGCGTCGCGAGGGCCGGCGAACAGGATGCGGCGGTGGACGACCGCGATGATCGCCACGGCGACCATCGCGGCGACGTAGAGCAGGAGGAAGGTCGGACCGGGGATGCCCCAGGTGTCGCCTTGTGCTTCGAGGGCCATGTGTGACCTCCCGGGTTCGCAGGGTTGCTGGCCCTCATTGTGCAGATCTATGCAACATCCAGGTCACGGCCGCCTGACGGCTTCCTCCACGACGTCGAGAACCCGGCCCAGCTCCCCCGCCGGGCGGCCGGTGGCCAGATGCAGCACGAGCCCGTCGTACGCCAGCTCGAGGAACTGCGTCAGCACGTCGACCGGCACGTCGTCGCGCAGCACGCGGGCGTCGCGCTGGCGCTGCAGGCGTTCCCGGGTGGCGGACTCGATCGCGGCGGCCCGCTCGGTCCAGCGCTTGGCGAACTCGGGGTCGGTGCGCAGCCGGCGCGAGACCTCGAGCTGGGTGCCGAGCCAGCCGGCGGTGTCGCCGCTCGCCCCGGCCCGCTCCAGCAGGTCGCGCATGACCTGGACGAGGCCGTTACGGGCGACGGTCTCGACCATCGCGGCGGCGTCGTCCTCGGCCACGGCCAGGAACAGCGAGTCCTTGTCCCGGAAGTGGTGGAAGATCGCGCCCCGGGACAGGCCGGTGGCCTCCTCGAGGCGGCGCACGGTGGCGCCCTCGTAGCCGTACCGCGCGAAGCATCCGCGGGCCGCGGCGAGGATTTCGTGGCGGCGGGCCTCTAGCTGGTCCTGACTTACCCTGGGCACGGAAGCGATGGTGTCACGCCCTCGGTCGCGCTTGCAATCCGTACGTACGGCTTGGCAGTTCGGCCTCAGCCTCCTGATGGTGCAAAAAGACCCGGCAGACCGACCCGAGTTAGCACTCGTGGGCTGTTCGCTGCCGTATTCACTCACGTACAGTGCCCGGGTGCCTCTCGTCTTCCTCGCCCTGGACGACACCCTGCTCGACCGCAGCGGTGCGTTCAAGTTGTGGGCGAAGGGGTTCCTCGACGAGATCGCGGCGCCACAGGAAGACCTCGACTGGTTACTGTCCGTGGACGCCGACGGCCTCACCTCCCGGTGGGATCTCGCCGACCTGATCCGCGACCGCTACCAGCTCGACGTCCCCTCCATCGATCTGATGGAGGAGCTGCATGAAGGGCCGCTCGCCTACGAGCGCCTCGACCCGCTCGTCGCCTGCGCGCTGCAGATCGCCGGTGACGCCGGATGGGTGCCGGTCGTGGTCACCAACGGTCCCCATGAGCAGCAGGAATCCCGGATCCGGCGCACCGGGTTGGACCGCTACATCGCCGACTGGGTCATCTCCGAGCAGGCCGGGGTGAGCAAGCCCAACCCGCGCATCTTCGCGCTCGCCGCCCAGCGGGTCCGGATGCGGCTGAGCGGGGCCTGGATCTGCGGCGACAGCCCCGAGGCCGACATCGGCGGCGCGGCCGCGATGGGACTACCCAGCGTGTGGTTGCACCGAGGCCGGGAGTGGATCGACAACCGCTTCGCGCCGACCCGCGTGGTGGGCAACGTCATCCAGGGCCTGTCCGCCATCATGGCGACCGCTAAATAGGTTGCGTGACCCGGGATCACCCGACAGAGTGCTCCCGTACGTGTTCCGCGAGATTCCTCGAGAGAGAAGGGGGTGGACCCTCATGGCTGTCGTTGTCCTTCGCCGTGCCCAGGTTCCGAAACTTCCTTCTTCCTTCTCCGAGGAGACCCTCCAGTGCGCGAGCACGACTCTTTCGGCCCGTCCACCATGCGCCGCGGCCGCCGCAAGTTCGACGACGACGATTCCGACTTCGTAAGGCGCGGCCGGCTCGAGCCGCGGCTCACCGAGGATCCCGACCTGCCCGGGACCGGCGACCGCTGGTCGACGTGGGACGGTGCCCTGCACGGTCCCGCACCCCGACCGGACTGGGTCCGCACCGAGCACGGCGCCGTGGACACCGAGCTGGGCATGCTCAAGACCGGCAAGGAAGCCGATGTCCATCTCGTCCGCCGTGCGGTCCCGGCCACCGGCGAGGTCAGCATGCTCGCGGCCAAGCGCTACCGCGACGGCGACCACCGCCTGTTCCACCGCGACGCCGGCTACCTCGAGGGACGCCGGGTGCGCCGGTCCCGCGAGATGCGGGCGATGACCAACCGTACGGCCTTCGGCAAGGAACTGATCGCCGGCCAGTGGGCGGCCGCCGAGTTCGGCGCGCTGTCCCGGCTCTGGCAGGTCGGCCAGGAGGGCGGCACGATCTCGGTGCCGTACCCGGTCCAGCTCCTCGGCACCGAGCTGATGCTCGAGTTCATCGGCGACTGGGAGACCGGCGAGGCGGCACCGCGCCTGGCGCAGGTGCGCCCGGACCGTGACGGCCTCGAGGACCTGTGGGCCCAGATGGTGGACGCGCTCAGCGTGCTCGCCCGCGCGCAGCTCGCCCACGGGGACCTGTCGCCGTACAACACGCTGGTCCACCACGGCCGGCTGGTCCTCATCGACCTGCCGCAGGTGGTCGACGTGATCGCCAACCCGCAGGGCGGCGAGTTCCTCGCCCGCGACGTGCGCAACGTCGGGGCCTGGTTCACCTCGCGCGGGCTGCGGGTGGACGTCGACGAGGTGATCGAGCGGCTCTCCTACGAGGCGGGCCTGCGCTGAGCCGCGCGCGACTCGGTCCGCGGCCGCCGGCCATCCCGGCGGTCGGCCGCGCGCGATTCGGTCCGCGGCCGCCGGCCACCCGGCGGCCGGAGCCGGCGCCGCGTCACTGGAGGTAGTTCTCCACCTCGCCGGTGCTGTGGGCCCGCTCGGCGTCCGGGTCGTGGCCGGCCTCCCGGGCGGCCCGCCGCCGGCGCAGCAGGTCCCAGCACTGGTCGAGGGCCTCCTCGAGCTCCTGGAGCCGGGTGCGCTCCTCCTCGCCGGTGATCTCGCCGCGGCGGAGCTGCTCGCGCAGCTTGTGCTCCTCGTCCACCAGGCCGTGGATGCGGTTCAGCACCGTCTTGTCATCCATGGCGTGAGCCTACGGCCTGCGACGCAGGCACGGGTACGCCGACGCGAAACGCCCCGCCGTCCACCCGGGACGACGGGGCGTTTCGCGTGCGTACGGTCAGTTGCTGGTGAGCATCTTGCGCAGGACGTACTGCAGGATGCCGCCGTGGCGGTAGTAGTCCGCCTCGCCGGGGGTGTCGATGCGCACGACGGCGTCGAACTCCACGCCGGTGTCCGTGGTGACCTTGACCGTGCGCGGCGTGCGGCCCTCGTTGAGCTCGGTGACGCCGGCGAAGGAGAAGGTCTCGGTGCCGGTGAGGCCGAGCGACTCGGCGTTCTGGCCCTGCGGGAACTGCAGGGGCAGCACGCCCATGCCGATCAGGTTGGAGCGGTGGATGCGCTCGTAGCTCTCGGCGATGACGGCGCGGACGCCCAGCAGCATGGTGCCCTTGGCCGCCCAGTCGCGCGACGAGCCCGAGCCGTACTCCTTGCCGGCCAGGATGACCAGCGGGACGCCGGCCTCCTTGTAGGCCACCGACGCGTCGTAGATGGTGGTCTGGTCGCCGGTCAGGTGGTTGACCGTGAAGCCGCCCTCGACGCCCGGCACCAACTGGTTGCGCAGCCGGATGTTGGCGAACGTGCCGCGGATCATGACCTCGTGGTTGCCGCGGCGTGAGCCGTACGAGTTGAACTCGTGCCGGGGCACCCCGTGCTCGGCGAGGTACTTGCCCGCGGGCGAGTCCGGCTTGATGGAGCTGGCCGGCGAGATGTGGTCGGTGGTGACCGAGTCGCCGAGCTTGGCCAGCACCCGCGCGCCGGAGATGTCGTTCACCGGGCTCGGGTCGGCGGCCATGCCCTCGAAGTACGGGGGCTTGCGGACGTAGGTGGAGTCCTCGGACCATTCGAACGTCTTGCCGGTCGGGGTGGGCAGCGACTGCCACTGCTCGTCGCCGGCGAAGACGTCCTGGTACGCGGTGCTGAAGCCCTCGGCGCCGATCGCGTGGGCGATGACGTCGTCGATCTCCTTGGCGCTCGGCCAGATCTCGGAGAGGAAGACCGGCTTGCCGTCCGCGCCGATGCCGAGCGGCTCGGTGGTGATGTCGATGTCCATCGAGCCGGCCAGGGCGTACGCGACGACCAGCGGCGGGGACGCCAGGTAGTTCATCTTGACGTCCGGGTTGATCCGGCCCTCGAAGTTCCGGTTGCCGGAGAGGACGCTGACCGCGGTCAGGTCGGCCTCGTTGATCGCCGCGGAGATCTCCTCGGGCAGCGGACCGGAGTTGCCGATGCAGGTGGTGCAGCCGTAGCCGACCAGGTTGAACCCGATCTTGTCCAGGTACGGCGTGAGACCGGCCCGGTCGTAGTAGTCCGAGACGACCTTGGAGCCGGGGGCGAGGGTGGTCTTGACCCACGGCTTGCGGGTCAGGCCGCGCTCGACGGCCTTCTTGGCGAGCAGCGCCGCACCGATCATGACCTGCGGGTTCGAGGTGTTGGTGCAGGACGTGATGGCGGCGATGACGACCGCGCCGTGGTCCAGCTCGTACTCGACGCCGTCCTCGCCCTTGACCCGGGTCGGCTTCGAGGGGCGGCCGTTCGCGCCGGCCGCCGCGCTGAAGACGTGCGGCCTGTCGGCCGGGTCGTCGACGCCGTTGGCCGGCGAGTCGCTGGCCGGGAAGGACTCGGCGCTGGCCTCGTCGGCGTGGCCCTCGGGCTGCACGTAGTTCTTGAGGGCGTCGCGGAACATCGGCTTCGCGGTGTTCAGCGGGACGCGGTCCTGCGGACGCTTCGGGCCGGCCAGCGACGGGACGATCGTCGAGAGGTCCAGCTCGAGCTTCTCGGAGTAGTCCGGCTCGGCGTTCGGGTCCAGCCAGAGGCCCTGGCGCTTCGCGTACGCCTCGACGAGCTTGACCTGCGCCTCGGTGCGACCGGTGAGCTTGAGGTACTCGATGGTCTGCTCGTCGATCGGGAAGATCGCGACGGTCGAGCCGTACTCGGGCGACATGTTGCCGATGGTGGCCCGGTTGGCCAGCGGCACGGCGCTGACGCCGGGGCCGTAGAACTCGACGAACTTGCTGACCACACCGTGCTGGCGCAGCATCTCGGTGATGGTGAGCACCAGGTCGGTGGCGGTGGTGCCGGCCGGCGCCTCGCCGGAGAGCTTGAAGCCGACCACGCGCGGGATGAGCATGCTGACCGGCTGGCCGAGCATGGCCGCCTCGGCCTCGATGCCGCCCACGCCCCAGCCCAGCACGCCCAGGCCGTTGACCATGGTGGTGTGCGAGTCGGTGCCGACAACGGTGTCCGGGTACGCCTGCCCGTTGCGCTCCATGATCGTGCGGGCCAGGTACTCGATGTTGACCTGGTGCACGATGCCGGTGCCGGGCGGCACGACCTTGAACTCGTTGAACGCGGTCTGGCCCCAGCGCAGGAACTGGTAGCGCTCGCGGTTGCGCTGGTACTCCAGCTCGACGTTGCGGGCGAAGGCGTCCTCGCGGCCGAACAGGTCGGCGATGACGGAGTGGTCGATGACCAGCTCGGCCGGCGCGAGGGGGTTCACCTTGCTCGGGTCGCCGCCCAGGTCGTTGACGGCCTCGCGCATGGTGGCGAGGTCGACGACGCAGGGCACGCCGGTGAAGTCCTGCATCAGCACCCGCGCGGGGGTGAACTGAATCTCCACGCTGGGGTCGGCGGTGGGATCCCAGCCGCCCAGGGCCCGGATGTGGTCGGCGGTGATGTTCGCGCCGTCCTCCGTGCGGAGCAGGTTCTCCAGCAGGATCTTCAGGGAGTAGGGCAGACGGTCGTGCCCTTCCACCTTGTCGATCGTGAAAATCTCGTAGCTCGCGTCATCGACGCGCAGCTCGCTCTTCGCACCAAAGGTGTCGAGGCTGGCCACGTCATCTCCTTCACACCCAGCGACTGTGAGTAGTCCTCAGCAGTCTGTCGCACCGGTCACGGCCGCCCGCCAGTTAGGGCTACCTAACTCAGGGTTCACGTCTCCGGTAAACCGTACGTCCGTCTTGTTATTGCGTGCAACCCGGTCCGAAGGTTTACCGCCGGTGATCATCGGGAACACGGCGTTCCGTGCAGTCCTCTACCGAGCTCGACGCTCTCACCGACTTCTTCGGCCGCTACGGCTCCGCCCTGACCAGGGGCGACGTGGCGGCGGTGGCGGGGTGCTACGCGCTGCCCGGCCTGGTCGTGTCCGACTCGTATAGCTTCACCTTCGCCTCTCCGGCGGCGGTCGCGCTGTCGTTTCTCGGAGCGGCTCCGGCGTACCAGGAGCAGCAGATCGTGGCCGCGCACGCACAACTGCACGATGTGCAGTGGCTCAGTGACGCGCTGGCGCTGGTCGCGGTCGAGTGGGAGTACCTCGACAGCCTCGGCAACGCGGTGCCCGGCGAGCGCTACCGCTACCTGATCCGTGCCGACGTCGACGGGCCGCGGATCACTACGGTGATCGCCACGCGCTGAAAACCGTCGGACGCCGGTGCCATCATGGCCAGGTGACCACGATCGAGATCGCCCAGGCCGACGCCCTCACCGCGCCGCACCGGCCGCAATGGCTGGTCGTGCACTACCGGCGTGACGACGCGGGCTACGACGACCGGGTCCTGTATGCGTGGGGCGACATCGATCCGGCCGCGGTCACCGACTTTCCCGGCGGCAGAGCGTTCGCCGGCGAGGACGCCTACGGGCGCTTCGCCTGGGTCCGGCTCGCCGAGGGGGCCCGCGACGTCGGCTTCCTGGTCGCCGACCGTGCGGGCGCGAAGGACGTCGCCGAGGACCGCCACGTCGACCCCGCGGTCACCCCCGAGATCTGGCTGCGGTCCGGCGATCCCCGGGTGTACGCGAGCGCCGCGGAAGCCGGCGTCATCCTGCCCTTCGCGGAGGACGACGTCGCAGTCATCCACTACCGCCGCACGGACGGCGACTACCGCGGCTGGGGCGTCCACGCCTGGGAGGGCACGCCCCACAAGCCGGTCTGGCACCGCCCCCTGGCTCCCGCGCGCTTCGATGCCTTCGGCGCCGTGTTCCGGGTGCCGGTCCGGCCCGACGCGGCGGGCCTGCGCTTCGTCATCCACCGCGACGACCACAAGGACCTGCCCGACGACCAGCGCCTGGACTTCTCCGTGGGGCGCGAGGTGTGGCTGCTTGCGGGGGAGCCTGCGCCCGTACGTCCAGATCTGCGGTCCCTGGGTCCCGAGCTTGACCCGGCACGCGCGCTGGCGGTCTTCGTGGACCGCACCACCATCGCCCTGCCCGCCCGGATCGCCGAGCTTGCCGAGGGGTTCGCGCTGGTCGCCGCGGCCGGCGGCGACCTGCGCAGGGAGGGCGACGAGCTGTCCGGCGAGCGGATCATGCTGCCGCTGACGCCGCGACCCGGCGGGCTCTTCCAGGCGCAGAGCCGGAAGTTCCCGCACCTGCGGGCCTACCGGGCGTTCGCGGTGCCGGAGCTGGGTGACGCGGCCCTCGGCCACCTCCTGCGCGGGCAGTTGCTCGTGATCGGCCGCGACCACGCGGGGCACGTGGCCACCACCACCGCCGTGCAACTGCCCGGCGTGCTCGACGACCTCTACGCGGACGCCGCCGATGCCGCGCTGGGAATGACCGTCGACGGCGACCGGCCCACCATCGCCGTCTGGGCGCCCACCGCCCGCGCGGTCTCGCTCGAGCTGTCCCGCACGCCGGACGACGAGCCGAAGATCCTGCCCATGGAGCGCGACCCGGCGACCGGGGTCTGGAGCATCGCCGGCAAGCGCAAGTGGTTCGGGCGCTACTACCGCTACCGCGTCGAGGTGTGGCACCCGGCCGCTCAGCGGGTGGTGACCACCAGCGTGACCGACCCGTACGCGCTGTCGCTGTCGGCCGACTCCACCCACAGCCAGATCGTCGACCTCGACGACCCGGCGCTGTGCCCGCCCGGCTGGGAGACCCAGGCCAGGCCGCCCGCCGTGGCGCCGGCCCGGATGCAGATCTCCGAGGTGCACATCCGCGACTTCTCGATCGCCGACGCCACCGTGCCGGCGGCGCACCGCGGCACCTACCTGGCCTTCACCGACGAGCAGACGGCCGGCATGCGGCACCTGCGCATGCTCGCCGACGCCGGGCTGACCCACGTGCACCTCCTGCCCGCGTTCGACTTCGCCACCGTGCCCGACCGGCGCTCGAGCCAGGCCGTGCCCACCTGCGACCTGGCGTCGTTCCCGCCGGACTCGCCCGAGCAGCAGCACGCGGTCATGGCCGTCGCCGATCACGACGGCTTCAACTGGGGCTACGACCCGCTGCACTACACGGCGCCCGAGGGCAGCTACGCCACCGATCCCTGCGGCACCGCCCGCATCGTCGAGTTCCGCCGCATGGTCGCGGCCCTGCACGCCACCGGGCTGCGCGTGATCATGGACGTCGTCTACAACCACACGATGGCCGACGGCCTCGCGCCGTTCAGCGTCCTCGACCGCATCGTGCCCGGCTATTACCACCGGCTGCTGGACGACGGGACCGTCGCCGAGTCCACCTGCTGCTCCAACACCGCGCCCGAGCACCGGATGATGGGCCGGCTGGTGATCGACTCGATCCTCACCTGGGCGCGGCACTACCGGATCGACGGCTTCCGCTTCGACCTCATGGGGCACCACCCGCGGGCGAACATCCTCGAGACCCGGGCCGCCCTCGACCGCCTCGACGGCGGTCGTGACATCTATCTGTACGGCGAGGGCTGGAACTTCGGCGAGGTCGCGTACGACTCCCGCTTCGCCCAGGCGACCCAGGTCAACATGGCCGGCACCGGCATCGGCACCTTCAACGACCGCCTGCGCGACGCGGTCCGCGGCGGCGGTTCGCACGGCGACGACCCTTCGGTGCGCGGCTTCGCGACCGGGCTCGGCGCGGACACCCCGCTCGCCCTGCACGACCGGATCAAGGTGGGCCTCTCGGGTGGCCTGGCCACGTACCGGTTCACCACCCACAGCGGCGTCGAGCTGAGCGGCGCGCAGATCGACTACAACGGCTCGCCCAGCGGCTACACCGCCGCCCCGGGCGAGTGCGTGACCTATGTCGACGCCCACGACAACGAGATCCTCTACGACGCGATGGCGTTCAAGCTGCCGGCCGGCCTGCCGATGGCCGACCGGGCGCGGATGCAGGTGCTCGCGCTCGCCCTGGTGGTCCTCGGCCAGGGCGTCGGTTTCGTGACGCTCGGCACCGAACGGTTGCGCTCCAAGTCGCTCGACCGCAACTCGTACAACTCCGGCGACTGGTTCAACCAGATTCTGTGGAACGGCGCGGACGGCAACGGCTTCGGCCGCGGCCTTCCCCCGGCGGAGGACAACGAGGACAAGTGGCCGTGGGCCCGCCCGCTGCTCGCGAAGCCGTCCCTGGTCCCGTCGGCGGAGCACATGGACCGCACCGCGGCACGCTACGCCGAACTGCTCCGGATCCGCCGCTCCACACCGGTGTTCGGCCTACCCACGGCCGACGAGGTGCAGCGGCGCCTGACCTTCCCGCGCGGCGGCCCCGACGAGACCCCCGGTGTGATCGTGATGTGCCTCGACGGCACCGGCCTCGACCCGCGCTGGGGCACGGTCGTCACGGTCTTCAACGCCACCGGAGCCCCGGCCGAGGAGACGGTGCCGGAGCTGGCGGACGTCCGCCTCTGCCTGCACCCGGAACTCGTGGCGTCGGCGGACCCGCTGCTGCGCTCCGCCGGCGCCGACGGCGGCCTGCTCACCGTGCCGCCCCGGTCGGTGGCCGTATTCGTCGCCGACCTGGCTTGAGGGAGGTGACCCGCCAGCAGCGGCCTGTCGCACTCACCGCTGTTCGCCGGCCATCGTCGGCATGTCGGCAGTGATCAGGCCTGACTGCTGACCGAACGTCGCCTCTCGGCGGCAGTGGACTGCGGCTGAAGGTTCGAGTCGCGCTCAACGGGATGCGGCCGTCGCGAGGAGTCGGTCGCGCAGGAGCTCGTCGTTGATGACGATGTCGTCGTCGGCGCCGCCGACGGGCAAGCGCTCGTCGCGCGCGGCGAGCCGAGCTGCCTCCGCCGCCGCGCCCAGCTCGTGCAGCAGGGAGACCGCCGCGGCCGGGCGCCGGCCCTCCTCGATCGCCCGCACCACGACCGGCACCAGCTCACCGGCCGGCGCGCCGAGCCGCCACAGGGCACCGGCCGCCGCCACACCGGCCCACGGGTCGTCCAGCAGCTCCCGCAGCTCGGGCTTCCAGACAGCCATCTCGCCGCGCCACCCGCCGACCCCGCTCATTCCCGAGCCGGCCAGGTCGGCCACCACGGCGGCGGCCAGCACCGCGCGGTGCCCGCCGGCAGTGAGGACGGCGTGCAGGGTCGGGAGCGCCGCGGTCGTGTCTCCCGTCGCGGCGATCACCACCTGCGCCGCGAGGAGCTGCGCGGCGCATTGCGGTGGGCTGTCGGCGGCCTCCCCGGTCAGCAGCAGCTCGAACTCCGGCACCAGCGGCATCGCCAGCGGGCCGAGCAGCGCGACCACGCCGGGCGGCACGGGCGGGCGCGCGGTCAGCAGGGCCCGCAGGGCGGGCGCGGGGTCACCGGTGAGCCGGAACAGCGCGGTGGCGGCGAGCAGTCCTCCGGGCCGGGACGCGGCCGCCCGCAGCCCGGGAACCATCGGTGCACCTAGGTGGCCCACCGCCAGCAGCGCCCGGGTCGCCGCCTGTGGTGCATGCGGCAGCGCACCGAGCAGTTCCGGCACCACGTCCGCGGCTTCGGTCCCCCACCGGGCGACGATCTCGCACAGAACCCCTTCGGACCCGGTGAGGGCGGCGAGGCGCCGGCGGACCGCGTCGCGGACCTCGCTCGGCCACGGCAACGGCATCAGGGAATGCGGCAGCAGGGCCTCTCCCTCTCGGACCACCGGGTCGACCCAGCGCGGATCGCCGAGGAGCATCAGCGTCTCGACCGCCCGGCGCCGGGTGGCAAGCTCCGGCGACGCGGCCGCCACCTCGCCGAGGAAGCCGGCATACCGGGCCGCGGCCCGGCCACATCGGCGCAGCGCCAGCACCGCCTCGTCGCACGCCCGCGGATCGCGCACCAAAGGCTCCAGCAACGGTACGAGCAGTGCGGGCGCCGACCGGGACTCCTGGCAGCGCACGGTCAGCGCTCCCACAGCGGCGAGGCGGGCCTCCGGATCCCTCCCGGTCAATGCCGCCTGGTTCACCCCGTGGACGTCGAGCATCGGGGCACCCTACCCGTCGTGACCCGCGTGCCGTCGCACTCGTGCCGTCGCGGTGAGCCTCGCCGGCGGTGATGGCAGGATCGGGGCATGGATCTGGGCCTCGCCGACCGCGTCTACATCCTCACCGGAGCCTCGCGGGGCCTCGGCTTCGCCACCGCGCGGGCCCTCGTGGCCGACGGCGCGCGGGTCGTGATCTCCTCCCGGTCACCCGCCGGAGTCGAGGCGGCCATCGCCGCCCTGGGCGATGCCGCCGCCGGAGTTCCCGCCGATCTCACCGCTCCGGGCACGCCGGACCTGCTGCTGCGCACCGCGACCGAACGGTTCGGCCGCTGCGACGGCGCGCTCATCTCGGTCGGCGGGCCGGGCCAGGGCACGGCCGCCTCCCGCACCGACGACGAGTGGCGTGCCGCCTTCGAGACCGTGTTTCTCGGCGCGGTGCGCGCCGCCCGGACCTTCGCGGCGGCGCTGCCGGCCGGGGGCGCGATCGGCTTCGTCCTGTCCACGTCGTCGCGCACGCCGATCCCGGGCCTGGGCCTGTCCAACGGCCTGCGGCCCGGCCTGGCCGGCGTCGCCAAGGACATGGCCGACGAGTACGGCCCCCGCGGCGTCCGGGTGCTCAGCCTGCTCCCCGGCCGGGTGATGACCGACCGCAATCGGGAGTTGTTCGAGGCCACCGGCGACCCTGAACGCGCGGCGGCCGAGGCGGCGGCGTCGGTACCCCTCGGCCGGCTCGGGGAACCGGAGGAATTCGGCCGGGTGGCGGCGTTCCTGCTCTCCCCCGCGGCCGGCTACCTGACCGGCATCTCGGTGCCCGTCGACGGCGGCGCGCTGCGCACGCTTTGATCGGTCAGACCGGTCCGTACGGCGCGTGCGACGCGCCGGTGGTGAGGGCCCAGTAGCGGTCGCCGTACGACCAGTGCCACCACTCGGTCGGATAGTTCACCATGCCCACCGCGGAGAGCGCGTCGATCAGCAGCCGGCGGTTCTCGCCCGCCGCGGCCGCGATGTTGCGGGCATCGGTGAAGCAGGCGTTTCCGGACTCGACGGGAGTCGCGTCGATCGGCGTACCCATGTCGAGCTCGATGCCGTCCGCCGTGCACAGGGTGAGGTCGACGGCGCCGCCGGTGCTGTGCGGGGCCACCTCGACCGGGGAGACGAACTTGCTCGTCTCCACCAGCAGCCGCCCGGCCGGCCAGGACGGGTGGCGCCGGCGCAACTCGTCGCGGTAGCGGGTCCAGATGGCGTGCTGCGCCGCGTACGGCCGATATCCCTCGACGACCAGCAGGCGCAGTCCGTCCGGAAGCTTGCGCTGCGCGTCCACCAGCCGCGACGCGACCTCGGCGCGCATCCGGGCGTAGGAGCCCTCGGCGTCGGCGACGCGGCCGTCGAGCCTCAGTTCCGGCACCTCGCGCAGGTCGATCATCGGCTCGCCGCCGTCCACGCTGGGCACCGCGGCGACGCGGGGATCGGAGAGGAGGATCATCGTTCGAGCTCGTTCACGTACCACCGTCCCGTCGCAGCCCCCGCAACCTGCTTCTCCGGATCGCCGGTCGAGTGCCACGTCCGCTCGTCGCACCACACGGTCATGCTGCCTCCCGGGTCATGTTTCCGCCGCTCGCCAGCAGATCGGCGACGAGGGCGCCTTCGACGTTGCCGCCGGTGAGCAGGACGCCGATCGTACGGTGGATGCCGGGCTCGGCCACCCGCAGCGCGCCGGCGAGCGCGGCCGCGCCGGAAGGTTCGGCCAGGAGGCGCAGCTCGGAAAGGACCAGGCGGAACGCCTCGGAGATGGCGTCGTCGCCCACCCGCACCGCGCCGATGCCGGCCTCGTGCAGGATGTCGAAGGGCAGGGCACCGACGCACGTGGGCCGCAGACCGTCGGCGAGGGTCGGCGCCGGGACGACCGGCACCCGGCGACCGGCGGCGAGGCTGCGGGCCAGGGAGTCGCAGCCGATCGGCTCGACGCCGTACAGGTCGATGGCGCGGCCGGCCGCGGCCAGGCTCGCCCCGGCGGCGCCTCCCCCGCCCCCGACCGGCACGACGAGGGCGTCCAGCGGGGTGCCGGCCCGCTCCGCTTCCTCGATCAGCTCGAGGGCGGCCGTACCCTGCCCGGCGACCACGTCCGGATGGTCGTACGCGTCGATCACGGCGTACCCGGTCTCGGCGTGGATGCTGCCGACCAGCCGCAACCGCTCCTCGGCGCTCGCGCCACCCACGACGACGCGCGCACCGGCCGCCTCGGCCTGCCGCACCTTGGTCGGGGGAGCATCCGGCGGCAGGACCACGACGGCGGCGAGCCCGTGCCGAAGGGCGGCGAGCGCGACGGCCAGCGCGTGGTTGCCGGTGCTCTGGCAGACGACGCCGGTGGCACCCCCGGCCTCGGCCAGCCGGCCCACGGCGACGGTCGCACCCCGCATCTTGTACGAGCCCCCGTCCTGCAGGTTCTCGGCCTTGAAGAGCAGCCGTGCCCCGGCCCGGGCGTCGAGCGCCGCCGAGCGCACGACGGGCGTCCGCACCACCCGCCCTTCGAGGAACCGCGCCGCCTCCTCGACGTCGGCCCGCGCGAGCCGCCGCTGCGTGACCGCACTCCCCATGCCCGTCCCCCTGCCCATCGACCAACGGGCCCGAGTCTCACAGCGAACTTTCAGCGCGACCTCGGTCCGCGGGTAGATCATGCGAGCGGCGGGTCTGCGACTTTCGGTGGATAGGCTCGCCGCATGACGCCCCGGCCCGCGCCCCAGTCCTCGCCCGCGCCGCCGCATTCGCCTCCGCCCGCGCCGCCGCGTTCATCACCGCCCGCGCCGCCGCGTTCATCACCGCCCGCGCCGCCGCGTTCATCCCCACCCGCGTCCCCGCATTGGTCACCGCCCGCGCCGCCGCTTTCGTCGCCGCCGGTGCGGCCGACGCCCGCGGAGGTTGCCGCGGCAGCGGGCCGGACGATCCCGGATCTGGTCGGTCCCGGCCTGCAAGTGCTGTTCTCCGGCATCAATCCGAGCCTCTACTCGGCCGCGACCGGCCACCACTTCGCCCGGCCCGGCAACCGCTTCTGGCCGGCCCTGCACCGCTCCGGTTTCACGCCCCGGCTGCTGCACCCGTCCGAGCAGTGGTCGCTGTTGGAGGCCGGGCTGGGCATCACCAACGTGGTGGCCCGAGCGACCGCCCGAGCCGACGAACTGTCCACCGCGGAGCTGGTAGCCGGCGGCGAGATCCTGGCCGCGCTGGTCAGCCAGTGGCGGCCCCGGTTCCTGGCGGTGCTCGGCGTGACGGCGTACCGGACCGCCTTCGCCCGGCAGAAGGCGACGATGGGACCGCAGGCCGAGCGCATCGCGGGCGTCCCCGTGTGGGTCCTGCCCAACCCGAGCGGCCTGAACGCCCACTACACGGCCGAGACCCTCGGCGCGGCCTTCGCCGAGCTCAGAACGGCCGCCTGCCGGTGACCCCCCGGTCCGCGACGCGTTGCACGCCGGTACTGATCCCGAGCGTCTACCTCGGTCCGGCCGCGTGGCAGCCCGTCGCCGCGGCGATGCGTCGCCTCGGTCTGACGGCGGTGGTGCCCACGCCGCCGGTGCCCGCCGTCGCCGACCCCGCGGTGGTGCTCGCCACCCTGCGGGACCAGCTTCCGGAGCGGGACGACCTCGTCCTCGTGCCGCACAGCAACGCCGGGCTCTACGTGCCGGGGCTGGTGACCGACCCGCGGGTCCGCAACGTGGTGTTCGTGGACGCGGTACTGCCACCGCCGACCGGTGACCTTCCGACGGCCCCGGCGCCGATGCAGGACCTGCTCCGCGACCGGGTCGACGCGGACGGCCGGCTGCCGCCGTGGACCGACTGGTGGCCGGAGGACGACGTCGCGGGGCTGTTCCCCGACGCGGCGACGAGGCGCAGGGTGGCAGCCGAGCAACAGCGGGTTCCGTTCGGCTACCTCTCCGCGAGGGTCGACCTGCCGGCCGGCTGGGATCACGTCCCGGCGGCGTACCTGGCCTTCGGCGACGGCTACGCGGCAGAGCTCGCCGACGCGCGGGGCAGGGGCTGGCCGGTGCATGCCATGACCGGCGGTCACCTCCACATGGTGTGCGACCCGGAGGCGGTGACGGCCGAAATCCTACGGCTGGCGTCGGCGTCCACAGACCCCGCACGCCGTGGCGGCCTCGATCCACCCACGTGAACCCGACCGACCGCACCGGACCGCGGCGTCGGCCCACGTCCCCACCGGCCCCCAGCGGCCTCGCGCCGGCCTGGCGCCGGGTCGCGGTGGCCCGGAGCAGATCGGCCGGATCAAGGCTCGGCCGGAGATGGGCGGCTCAGGGCTCGATCGGTGTCGGGATCGGGATGATGACGGGTTCCACCTCCGGGGCGAGGGGGCTGCTGTCGGCGAACTGGGTGCGGTACAGCTCCGCGTACAGGCCGCCGGCGGCGACCAGGTCGGTGTGGTTGCCGCGTTCGACGATGCGGCCGTCGTCGAGGACCAGGATCAGGTCGGCCTCGCGGACGGTGGAGAGCCGGTGGGCGATGACCAGCGCGGTGCGGCCCGTGAGTGCCGCGGACAGCGCTCGCTGGACCGCGGCCTCGGATTCGCTGTCGAGGTGGGCGGTCGCCTCGTCGAGGATGACGATGGACGGCTGCTTGAGCAGGAGGCGGGCGATCGCGAGGCGCTGCTTCTCGCCGCCGGAGAACCGGTAGCCGCGCTCGCCGACCACCGTGTCGAGGCCGTCGGGCAGGGCACGGACGAGGGCGGCGACCTGAGCGCCGTGGAGCGCCTCCCACATCTGTTCCTCGGTGGCGCCGGGGCGTGCGTAGCGCAGGTTCTCCCTGATGGTCTCGTGGAAGAGGTGGGAATCCTGGGTGACCACGCCGATGGTGTCGCGCAGCGAGTCGAGGGTGGCGTCGCGCACGTCGATGCCGCCGACGCGGACCGCGCCCTCGGTCACGTCGTAGACCCGGGACACGAGCATCGAGGTCGTGGACTTGCCGGCGCCGGACGGGCCGACCAGCGCCACCATCTGCCCCGGCTCGACGGTGAAGTCGACGCCGCGCAGGACGGGCGCGTTCTCCGTCCGGTCCAGCGCCGTCACGTCCTCCAGCGTGGCCAGGGAGACCTCGGCGGCGCTCGGGTAGCGGAAGTGCACGTCGCGAAATTCCAGCCGGCCCGCTCCGGCCGGGATGGCGACGGCGTCGGGCTTCTCCTCGATGCCCGGCTCGAGGTCGAGCACCTCGAACACCCGGTCGAAGGAGACCAGCGCGCTCATCACGTCGACGCGGACGTTGCTGAGCGCGGTGAGCGGACCGTACAGCCGGGTGAGCAGCAGCGCGAGGGTCACGACGGTGCCGGCGGTGACGCTGCCGGTGACCGCGAGCCAGCCGCCCAGGCCGTACGTGAGGGCCTGGGCGAGGGACGCGACCAGCAGCATCGCCACGAAGAAGGTGCGGGAATACATGGCTTGCTGCACGCCGATGTCCCGGACCCGCTGGGCGCGCTCGCCGAAGCGGGCGGCCTCCGTCTCCGGCCGGCCGAACAGCTTGACCAGCAGCGCCCCGGAGACGTTGAAGCGCTCGGTCATCGTGGCGTTCATCTTGGCGTCGAGGTTGTAGGACTCGCGGGTGATCTCGGCGAGCCGCTTGCCCACCCGGCGCGCCGGAATGATGAAGAGTGGCAGCAACACGAGCGAGAGCACGGTGATCTGCCACGAGAGAGTGAACATCACGGCCGCGGTGAGCACGAGCTGGATCACGTTGCTGACCACGCCGGACAGTGTGGACGTGAACGCGCGCTGGGCGCCGGTGACGTCGTTGTTGAGGCGGCTGACCAGCGCGCCGGTCTGGGTCCGGGTGAAGAACTGCAGGGGCATGCGCTGGACGTGGTCGTAGACCCGGGTGCGCAGGTCGAGGATGATGCCCTCGCCGATGCGGGCCGAATACCACCGCTGCGCCAGCGACAGGAAGGCGTCCGCGACCGCCAGCGCGGCGATGGCGAGCGCGAGCCGGACGACGGCCGACGCGGCGTCGTCGCCGCCGGTGGTGATCGCGTTGATGACGTGACCCGCGAGCACCGGAGTGGCGACGCCGATGCCCGCGGCGAACACGACAGTGACGAGGAAGACGACGATGTCGCGCCGGTAGGGCCGGGCGAACCGCAGGATGCGCCGGGTCGTGCCCTGGCTGAGCCGGTGCTGGGTGACCCGGTCGGAATTCTGAATCGAGCGCAGCATGGCCCAGCTCGATCCACCGGACATAGGCCCCATGCGTCACCTCCCAGGCGTCGTTCTGCTCAGCAGGCCACAAGTGTGCCCGCTGGGTATGACAACCTGAGCGGTAACCCCGTTGTTCCGGCGCGGTCCTTACTCCATCCCCGCCAGATCACGCAGCCGGCGCGTCTGCGCCTCCCGTTCGGCCCGGTCCTGCTCGTCGTACGAGCGTCCCGGCGCCCCGGCCAGCAGCGCCTTGATCTCGGCGACCGCACCCACGTCCGCCGTCAGGACCGCCGCGGCGAGGTCCGAGACCGCGCCGTCGAGCTGGTCGCGGGGCACGACGGCGGTGGCCAGGCCGATCCGGTCCGCCTCGTCCGCCGCGATCCGCCGACCGGTGACGCAGATCTCCAGCGCCCGGGACGGACCGACGAGCTCGGTGAGCCGCTTGGTGCCCCCGAGGTCCGGGACGAGACCGAGGGTCACCTCGGCCATGGAGAAGCGGGCGTCGTCGGCCAGAATCCGCATGTCGCAGTTGAGGGCGAGCTGGAATCCGGCGCCGATGGCATGCCCCTGGACGGCCGCGATCGTGACCAGCGACGGCCGCCGCAACCATGTGAAGGCTTCCTGGAAGCCGGCAATCCGATCCGCGCACTCTTCCGGCGACAAGCGGGCTAGGACGGGTAGCGAAGAATCGCCCTCTCCCCGCGCCACCGACAAGTCGAGTCCGGCGGAAAAAGAGCGTCCCGCTCCTTGGACAATGACGACTCGGACCTCCCCCGGCATTTTCCGGGAAATGTCGACGAGCTCGGACCACATGGCCGGCGTCTGCGCATTGAGCACATCGGGCCGGTTCAACGTCACCGTCGCGACCGGCCCGTCCTGCTCATACCGAACACCGGCCTCGGATCCGGGGGTTACGCTGGTCGTCACGCCTTCTTCCGACGCCGTGCGCCGCCCCGCTGGCGCAGTTGCACGCCGGACTCGGTCAGCACCCGGTGCACGAAGCCGTACGACCGTCCGGTGGATGCGGCCAGGGCACGAATGCTCTCGCCGGAGGTGTAGCGCTTCACCAGGTCTTTGGCGAGCGTCTGGCGCTCGCTTCCGACGATTCGACGACCCTTCTCAGTGCTGGTGGCTGTGCCCGTGGCTGCCATGTTGAATCCTCACGTCCCAGACTGTGCGGTTCGATACGGTCCCACCTATTAGACCGCCTCCAACGATCATGCGCTAGGTATCTCGGCTTAGCGAACGTGCCCTTTTGGCGGTGTCAGGAACCCGACGATGACCACGCTCATCAATGTCAGACAGTTGCCAGTGGGTCCCGATCGAGCGCCAATGAAGCGCCTCGGACGCCTTTCGCGGGAGCTCCGGCACCGCTTCAGGCGCCGCCCCGACCGACCCGATCAAGCGTTGTTGACCTGCACAAACATCATCCGGCCGAGGGACCGACAACGCTGTCACGCAGCGTCTAACGAACGTTCACCCTGAGATACGATCTTGAGCTCACCGGGCCCCGCCGACCCGGTCCGGGCACGCCATCGTGAGGCCGTACGGGGATGGATGCCCGATCGACGTCGCACTGTCTGTGTGGGCACCAGTTGACAACTGACGATGCCCATGATCCCCGATCAAGCGCGGCCGTGTGGGCCGCGACGGACCGGGTCAGGCCAGCTCGACCAGCTCCAGCAGGTCGTCGCTCCAGGCATCCTCGTCGCCGTCGGGCAGCAGGATCGCCCGGTCGGGCTTCAGCGCCTGCACCGCGCCGGCGTCGTGGGTGACCAGCACGATCGCGCCCGGATAGTTGGCGATCGCGTCGAGCACCTGCTCCCGACTGATCGGGTCGAGGTTGTTGGTGGGCTCGTCGAGCAGCAGCACATTGGCGCCCGAGCAGACCAGCGTGGCCAGCGCCAGCCGGGTCTTCTCCCCGCCGGAGAGCACGCCCGCCGGCTTGTCGACGTCGTCGCCCGAGAAGAGGAACGCGCCCAGGATCTTCCGCAGCTCGGTGTCGGTCTGCTCCGAGGCGGCGCTGCGCATGTGCTCGAGGATGGTGCGGTCCACGTCCAGGGTCTCGTGCTCCTGGGCGTAGTAACCCAGCCGCAGGCCGTGCCCGGGCCGTACCTCACCGGTGTCGGAGTTGAGCAGGCCGCCGAGGATCCGCAGCAGGGTGGTCTTGCCGGCACCGTTCAGGCCGAGGATGACGACCCGGGACCCCCGGTCGACGTTGACGTCCACGTCGGCGAAGATCTCCAGCGAACCGTACGACTTCGAGAGGCCGGCCGCGGTCAACGGGGTCTTGCCGCACGGGGCCGGGTTGGGGAAGCGCACCTTGGCCACCTTGTCGGAGGCGCGCACCTCCTCCAGCCCGCCGAGCAGCTTCTCCGCGCGGCGGGCCATGTTCTGCGCGGCCACCGTCTTGGTCGCCTTGGCGCGCATCTTGTCGGCCTGGGCCATCAGGGCGCCGGCCTTCTTCTCCGCGTTGGCCCGCTCGCGGCGGCGACGGCGCTCGTCCGTCTCGCGCGACTCGAGGTACTTCTTCCAGCCGACGTTGTAGATGTCGACGACCGACCGGTTGGCATCGAGATACCAGACCTTGTTGACCGCGGCGTCGAGCAGCTCCACGTCGTGGCTGATCACCACGAGTCCACCCTTGTGCTGCGCCATGTAGCCGCGCAGCCAGGCGATCGAGTCCTGGTCGAGGTGGTTGGTCGGCTCGTCGAGCAGCAGGATGCCCTTGCCGTTCTGGCCCGAGTTGGCGAACAGGATCCGGGCCAGCTCGATCCGGCGGCGCTGACCGCCGGAGAGGGTGCCGATGGTCTGCGCCAGCGCGCGATCGGGCAGGCCCAGGTTGGAGCAGATCCGGGCGGCCTCGGCCTCGGCGGCGTAGCCACCCAGCGCGGCGAACTGGTCCTCGAGGGTGCCGTAACGCCGGACCAGCTTGTCGTCGGCGCTCTCCTCCAGCTCGACCTCGAGCTTCTGCATCTCGGCGAGGATCACGTCCAGCCCGCGGGCGGACAGCACCCGGTCACGGCCGGTGACGTTCAGATCGCCCGTACGGGGATCCTGGGGCAGGTAGCCGACCTCACTCGTCCGGCTGACCTCCCCCGCGTACGGCTGGCCCTCGCCGGCCAGGACCTTGAGGGTGGTGGTCTTGCCGGCGCCGTTGCGGCCGACCAGGCCGATCCGGTCTCCCGGTTGCACCCGCAGGGTGGCCGGGGACAGCAGGATGCGGGCGCCGGCGCGCAGTTCGAGTCCGGTGGCGGTAATCATGGGGAGACGTCTCGCTCTCGGGGAGAAGGCTGGCTCAGGGCACGCGGAAGCGCCGGCCGGTATATCACGCGGTCGGCGCGGGGCAAATCAGCCTTCGCAGAGCAGCACGCGACTAGTGTACCGGGCGGCCCGCGCGGCCACCTACCCGATTAGGTGGCGTGATCATCGGGTACACGCTCCCGCACACGTGCCGAGTACGCGTGCCGGTGCCCGGGAGGACGAGATGGAACTCAACGAGAACGCCGAGATCGACACGAGCCAGATCGACGACCGGCGCTCCTCCGGAGGCGGTGGAGGCGGCTTCGGCGGCCTACCCATCGGCGGCGGCGGCCTGACCGGCATCATCGTGACCGTGTTGATCGCCGTCGTCGGCGGATACTTCGGGATCAACACCCTCGGCGGCGACGGCGGGGCACCGCAGAGCGGCGACAACACAGAGTTGCAGCAGAAGTGCGCGCAGACGCAGAAGCTCCAGCAGCTCGACTGCCGCAACGCGCTGTACGTCAACGCGATCCAGGACTACTGGGTGGATGCGTACCCGCAGCACTTCGGCGAGCCGTACCAGCCGGCCAAGACGGTGTTCTTCGCCCGGGCCGTCAGGACGAAGTGCGGTGCCGCCGATTCCGGCGTCGGCCCGTTCTACTGCCCCGCGGACGACCAGGTCTACATCGACCTGACGTTCTACCGGCAGTTGGCGGACCAGCTCGGGGCGCCGGGCGAGTTCGCACAGCCGTACGTGCTCGCCCACGAGTACGGGCACCACATCCAGGACATCTCCGGCACCGAGAGCGCGATGCGCCGCGCCCAGCAGCGCGACCCCGACCAGGCGAACCCGCTGTCGGTCAAACTCGAACTGCAGGCCGACTGCTACGCGGGGGTCTGGGCCAAGAACGCGACCGGCGCCGACGACCGCAGCGGCCGCAAGCTGTTCAAGAGCATCACGCAGCAGGACATCCAGGAGGGACTCGACACCGCCGCTCAGATCGGCGACGACACCCTGCAGAAGCGCGGCGGAGGCACCATCAACCCGGCCGAGTTCACCCACGGCACGAGCGCCCAGCGGCAACAGTGGTTCCAGACGGGATTCGGGAGCGGTTCGCCGAAGAGCTGCGACACCTTCGCCGCGGGGGCCGTGTCCTGAAAACCCGTTGTCCGAGGGTGAGGGCGGGCGACACCATGGGCGCGTGACCGTACTGAGCCTGCTGAAGCCCACTGCCGCCGCCGCACCCGTCCGGGTGACGCGACAGCAGCGTGGTCCCGGCGGCCCTGCGGTCCCCGTACCCGTGTCATGACCGGCGCTTTCCTGGCCGGCGTCATCGCCGGCTACGGCGTCGCCGTGCCCGTCGGCGCCATCGCCGTCCTGATCGCCGGCCTCACCGCGCGCACCTCCCTGCGGGTCGGTGCGGCCGCCGGACTGGGCGCGGCCACCGCCGACGGCGTGTACGCCCTGCTCGCCGTCCTCGGAGGGGCCGCCCTCGCCGGACTCATCGCGCCGATCGCCGCTCCCCTGCGCTGGGCCGCCGCCGCGGTGCTGCTCCTGCTTGCGGCGCACACCGCCTGGTCGGCGCTCACCAAGCCGGCGACCACCCGCGAGACGGACCGGACCACCCCGATGGCGGCGTACGCCGGCATCCTGGGTCTCACCCTGCTCAACCCGGCCACGGTCGTCTACTTCGCCGCACTGGTGCTCGGCCGCGGCGGCGAGGGAGGGGGCGCCTGGTTCGTCCTCGGAGCGTTCCTGGCCTCGGCGAGCTGGCAACTGCTGATCGCCGCCAGCGGCGCCCTCGCCGGCCGCTTCCTGACCGGCGGCCGCGCCCGGCTCATCACCGCGCTGGCGTCCAGCGCCGTGATCGCCGTCCTCGCCGTCGCTCTGGTGGTATGACGGCGATCAGGGCGCGAGATGGTCGACGGTGTTGTAGCCCGCGAGAACAAGTCGTCCCGAGGACCCGTCGAACCGGGTGATCGAGGCGTTGCGGACGGGACCGGCGTCGGCCACCGCGGCCACGCCGTCCCAGTCCAGACCCTCGATGACGAACCGCATCATGAGCACCACCGAGTCGTGCGCGACCACCACCACCCGCCGCCCTGCATGCTCCCGGTGCAGATCGTCGAGAAAGGCGGCCACGCGCGCCGCGACATCCTCGAACGCCTCCCCGTTCGGCGGCCGGTAGCGGTACTCGCCGACGGCCGCCCGCCGCCCGGGCTCGTCCGGGAACCGCTGGGCGACGGCCGCCCGGGTCAGCATCTCCAGATCCCCGAGCAGCCGGTCGACCAGCCGATCGTCGGTCGCGGGAGCCGGCAGCTCCCGCCCGGATGCCTCCGCGGCGATCCGCCAGGTCTCGCGGGCCCGCACGTACGGCGACGTGACGACCACCTGAGGCACCCGAGCGGAAGGAAGCGCGGCGAGCCAGGCGCCGACCGCCCGCGCCTGCTCGACTCCCCACCGGGTCAGCGCCACGTCGGCGTCCCGGCCGGACAGTCCGGACTCCAGCAAGCCGGCCGCATCGGCCTCGGGAAAAGCCACGTTGGAGGCGCTCTGCCCGTGACGGATCAGCACCAGCTCGGCGACGACATCCACGATCATCAGCGTACGGGTCGAGCGTCGCGCACCAGGATCCGGACCGCCCGGGCCAGGGCGACGGCCTCCTCGAGTACGGCCCGCCGGGGTTCCGGCACGTCGAGGAAACGATCGTGGCGCAGCGGCACGAGGGCGGCGAGCGCCGGGGCGGCGAGGATCGTGTCCACCGCCGTACGGTCGCCGCCGGTGACCAGGACGCTCAGGGCGCCGGCCCCGGGAAGAAGGACCCGCGCCGCGACGGCCGCGCCATCCGCGGCGGCGGCCTTGGCCTGGTTGTCCCGACGGCGGGCGAAACGCTGCTGCGACCATCCGCCGGCCGCGGTGCGCCCCTGAACGTAATGCGTGTCGACCTTGGAAGAAAGAAGCTCGGGACCGTCCGCGATCCCGGCGGCGACGGCACCCTTGCGCGCCAGCAGCAACCCGATCCGGCGCGGCGCCGACGCCTGGAGATGCAGGTCATCGAGGTCGGCCACGGGCGGCGCGCCGGGCGGCGGGGAGAGCTCGGCGGTGGCGCCGTCCGTGCCCGTCAGCACCAGACCGTGCACAGTGTGGCCGCCGTGACGGGACGAGAAGTTCTCCACCCACCGGGCCAGGCGCTCCGGGGGCACATCGACCCACCGTCCCCCGCCGGCCGCCGGACGTGCGCTCATGAGCCTTAGCGTACGGCGGCGCGGTCCGCCCCGAGATCCCCACCGGGCGGCGGCTTCGGCGCGGCCCGCGGCTTCGGCAGCGCGGTGGACGCGCGACAGCGCCACAGGCAGCGCGACAGCGCGGCGAGGGCGGGCGGCGGCACGACGGGCACCGCGGCAGCGCGACGGGCACCGCGGCAGCGCGACGGGCACCGCGGCAGCGCGACGGGGCAGGCAGCGCGACGGGGCGGCGCGACGAGCGGCACGACCGGCAGCACGACGGGGGCAGGCGGCGGATGGCGCGACGGGGCGGGCGGCGGCGCGGGCGGCGCCTTTACTGCCGCGACCGTGCGCGGCGGAATGGCATGATCCAGCTCATGACGCGACCGCTGGCCGACGAGGTCCTGGAAAGACTGGCGCGGTCCTACGAGGCCGCCCGGGACCCTGATCGCGCCGTGCAGGCGGCGGCCTACATGCGTGACCAGTTCGCCTTCCTCGGTATCGCGAGCCCAGCCCGCCGCGCACTCGACCGCGCCGTGGTGGCCGGACTTCCCAGGCCCACCGGAAAGGACCTCGGCGCGGTGGCGGCGGCCTGCTGGGAGCAGGAGGGCAGGGAATACCAGTACTTCGCCTGCGACTGGTTGCGTAAGCACGCGGCCGTCCCCGGACCGGACTTCCTGCCGACGGCCCGCGCTCTGATCACCACGAAGTCGTGGTGGGACACCGTCGACACGCTGGCGGCCCACTTCGTGGGCGGTCTCGTCGCCCGCCATCCGGACCTCACCACGGAAATGGACGCGTGGGTGGAAGACGACGACATGTGGGTCATCCGCACGGCGATCCTGCACCAGTTGCAGTACGGCCGGAAGACCAACGCCGACCGACTCTTCGGCTATTGCACACGGCAGGCGGGACACCCGGACTTCTTCATACGCAAGGCCATCGGCTGGGCACTACGCCAATACGCCCGGACTGACGCCGAGGCAGTCCGCACCTACCTCTGCGACCACGGGCACCTGCTGTCGCCGCTGTCCATCCGAGAGGCCGCCAAGCACCTCTGACCCACCCCGGTGCAGCAAGACACGCCACACCCCAATGCCCAACCCACAGGGCCCGGCGCGGCGAAACGCGGACGCGGTTAGTGCGGACAGCGCGCAACCACAGGCGGCGCGGAACCACACGCCGCAAGGAACCGAACACGACGCGAAGCCGAACACGGTGTAAGAGCCGTCGCCGGGCGCCCCCACGAGCACAGCCACGGTATGACGCCGCGCCGCGCGGGAAGGCATTTGCGCGAGGTGGCGCCGGCGAGGAGGCGGCGCAGGGCGGTGGGGTAGGCGTGGGGCTCAGGGTGGCTTAGTCATTGTCGGTCCAGGCGAGGAGTTCGGCGACGGCTGAGCTGTCTCCCTTGATGACGACCGCATCCGTGGGGATGCGGCCGTAGAGGAGCAGGAGGAGGTCGCTGGCGGAGGCGTGGATTGTAGCGAGGGGGTCGCCGCTGGGGGCCGGGTTGGCCTTGGCGCCGGCGGGGGTGAGGTCGACGAGCCAGGTCGGGCCTTCCACCGCGGACAGCGCGATGCGGGCAGGGCGGTGTGGCCATGGGCCTAGGCTGCCGAGGCTTGCCACCAGGAACTCCGAGATCGCGTCCACGGCGATCGCGGCGGGGAGGGGCTCTGCCTTGCCGGCCGCCTCCTGGGCGTCGTACGTGTGCACGGCCGCCTCCTGGGCCTGGTGACGGGCGACCGCTGCGACGGTCATCGGCGCCTCCGAGGCTCCCCACCACGTCCAGCAGTCGCGATCGGGTGGGGCGGATCGCAGGGCTTCCATCAGCAGGTGCGTGGACTCTGCCGACCAGGCGAGCAGGTCCGGTTGCGGGGTGGTGTCGCCGATGGCTTCGGCGGACGGTGGGCCGTCGGCGGGTCCTGCCGCGACGGTTGCCGCCCAGAAGCGGTGGACCCTGCCCAGATGTGCGGTGAGGTCGCGCACTGTCCATTCCGGGCAGCCCGGCACCGGGGCCGTGAGGCCGGCCGCGGTCACGGCCTCGCGGAACGCGGTCGCGCGCTCGTCGATCTGGTCCAGCAGGGCCGGGTAGGGCGGCATCGAGGTCATGCCCGTTGTCTACCACCGGCTACCGACATTTCCTGGAACCGCAGGTCAGCGAAGTTCAGGAGTCGCACCACGCGAGGCCGAGGCAGGAGCGTGCCGGTCCACGCGAAGCCCCGGCGGCCCCGGCGCAAGGGCACGCCGCGGCAAATAACACGCCATCCCCGACGCAAGGACACGCCAGCCCAGGCAAGAACATGCCAGCCCCTACGCAAAGACGCGCCGGCCGGCGCAGGGACGCGCGGACCGACGCGACGATGCCGGGGCCAGCGCGTGGAAAGCGCCGGCCCGGCGGGTGTCAGACGTTGAAGCCGAGCGCCCGGAGCTGGTCGCGGCCGTCGTCGGTGATCTTGTCCGGGCCCCACGGCGGGAGCCAGACCCAGTTGATCCGGAAGTCCTTGACCAGGCCGCCGCCGGGGCCGGTGGTCAGGGCCTGGCGGGTCTGGTCCTCGATGACGTCGGTCAGCGGGCACGCCGCCGAGGTCAGCGTCATGTCCAGGGTGGCCACGTTGTCGTCGTCGACGTGGACGTCGTAGACGAGACCGAGGTCGACCACGTTGATGCCGAGCTCCGGGTCGACGACGTCCTTCATCGCCTCCTCGACGTCGGCCACGGCGGCTTTGGCACCCGAACCGCCGCCGGACGCCACAGCACCAGACGCCACAGAACCGGACGCCACAGCATCAGACGCCGCAGGACCGGACGCCGCGGCACCAGCCTCGGCCGGTCCGTCCGAAGCGACCGGGGCCGTCGAGGCCGGCGACGTCGCGTCGTCCGGTCCGGCCGTATCCGCCGCGTCCGCGGCGATCTCTTCGACAGTTCTGTCCGTCATGCCTTCACCTCCGGGTTGATGCCCACACCGGCGCGCGCCGCGGCGTCCTTGAATGCCATCCATGGCAGCAGCGCGCATTTCACCCGGGCCGGGTACTTCGCGACGCCGGCGAAGGCGATGCCGTCGCCGAGTACTTCTTCGTCCGGTTCCTTCTGACCTCGGCTCTGCATCAGATCCACGAATTCCGCGTGGATCGCGAAGACCTCCGCCACCGGGCGGCCCTTGAGCAGCTCGTGCAGCACCGATGCCGAGGCCTGGCTGATCGAGCAACCCACCCCGTCGTACGAGATGTCGGACAGGTCGCTGGTGACCCGGACGGTGATCTCGTCGCCGCAGGTGGGGTTCACGTGGTGCGCCTCGCCCTGGTACGGGTCTCGCAGCCCGCGCCCGTGCGGGTGCTTGTAGTGGTCCAGGATGATGTCCTGGTAGAGCTGGTCGATCATCAGGCGAACACCCTCCGCACCTGCTCCAGACCGCGCGCGAGGGCGTCGATCTCGTCGGTCGTCGTATAGAGGTAGAACGAGGCGCGGGTCATCGCCGGCACCCCGTACCGCGTGCACACCGGGCGTGCACAGTGGTGGCCCACTCGCACCTCGACGCCGAGGCTGTCGAGGATCTGCCCCACGTCGTGCGGATGTACCCCCTCCACCTCGAACGACACCGTGCCGCCGCGCCCTTCCGGCGTGGCGGGTCCGAAGATGCGTACGCCGGGGACGTCCGTGAGCGCCTTCAGCGCGTACGCGGTGATCTCCTGCTCGTGGCGGTGCACGTTCTCCATGCCGAGCGCCGTCAGGTAGTCGACGGCGGCGCCGAGGCCGACGGCCTCGGTGATCGGCGGTGTGCCGCCCTCGAAGCGGGCCGGGGGCGGCGCGAACGTGGTGGCGCCCAGGCTGACCGTCTCGATCGTGGACCCGCCGGCGAGGAACGGCGGCATCGCTTCCAGCAGCGACATCCGTCCCCAGAGCACGCCGATGCCGGTCGGTCCGAGCATCTTGTGCCCGGTGAACGCGATGAAGTCGGCGCCGAGGTCGCGCACGTCCACCGGGAAGTGCGGCACCGACTGCGAGCAGTCGAGCATGACCAGCGCGCCGACCTCGTGCGCCCGGGCGACGATGCGCGCCGGGTCGTTGATCGTGCCGAGGATGTTGGACATGTGGACGACCGAGACGAGCTTGGTGCGCTCGTTGACCAGCTCGGAGAGTGAGGACTCGTCGAGCCGTCCCTCGTCGGTGACGCCGAACCAGCGGAGCGTCGCGCCGGTGCGCTGGCAGAGGAGCTGCCACGGTACGAGGTTGGAGTGGTGTTCCATCTCGGAGACCACGATCTCGTCGCCGGGGCCGAGCGACAGGAACTCCGCCGCCGTCCATGCGACCAGGTTGATCGCCTCGGTGGAGTTCTTGGTGAAGATCACCTCGTCCGGCGACGGCGCCCCGATGAAGGCGGCGACCTTCGCGCGGGCCGCCTCGTACGCGGTGGTCGACTCGGTGCCCAGGGTGTGCACCGAGCGCGACACGTTGCCGTTGTGCCGCTCCTGGTGATCACGCATGGCGTCGATCACCTGGCGCGGCTTCTGCGAGGTGTTGGCGCTGTCCAGGTAGACCAGCGGATGCCCGTTGATCTCCCGGCCCAGGATCGGGAAGTCGGCGCGAACCCGGGCCACGTCGAAGGTCATCTTGATCTCCTTGGGACAGGCTCGGCTCAGGCGTGGGCGCCGGCGACGTACCGCTCGTACCCCTCGGCTTCGAGCTGCTCGGCGAGCTCGGGGCCGCCCTCCTGGACGATCTTGCCGGCCACGAAGACGTGCACGAAGTCCGGCTTGATGTAGCGCAGGATGCGGGTGTAGTGGGTGATCAGCAGCAGGCCGGTCTCGCCGGTCGCGCGGACCCGGTTGACGCCCTCGCTGACGATGCGCAGCGCGTCGATGTCGAGGCCGGAGTCGGTCTCGTCGAGGATCGCCACCTTGGGCTTGAGCAGCTCGAGCTGCATGATCTCGTGACGCTTCTTCTCGCCGCCGGAGAAGCCCTCGTTGACGTTGCGCTGGGCGAACGCCGGGTCCATCTGCAGCTTCTCCATGGCGCCGCGCAGCTCGCCGGCCCAGGTCCGCAGCTTCGGCGCCTCGCCGTCGATCGCGGTCTTGGCGGTACGCAGGAAGTTCGCCACCGACACACCGGGGACCTCGACCGGGTACTGCATCGCGAGGAAGAGGCCGGCCCGGGCGCGCTCGTCCACGCTCATCTCCAGGACGTCCGCGCCGTCGAGGGTCACCGTGCCGCCGGTGATCTCGTACTTGGGGTGGCCCGCGATGGAGTAGGCCAGCGTGGACTTGCCGGAGCCGTTGGGGCCCATGATGGCGTGGGTCTCGCCCGCCTTGACGGTGAGGTCGACCCCGGCCAGGATCGGCTTCAGCTCGCCCTCGGGCAGCTTGACCGAAACCTGCAGGTCGCGGATCTCCAGGGTGCTCACGGCTCTACTCCATTACTCGGTGTCGTCGAAACGTAGATGTCGCCGTCGCGGATCTCGACGGGGAAGGTCGCCACCGGCTCGGTGGCGGGCGGTCCGGAGGGCTCACCGGTACGCAGGTCGAAGCGGGAGCCGTGCAGCCAGCACTCGAGGGTGCAGCCGTCGGCCTCGCCCTCGGAGAGCGCGACGGACGCGTGACTGCACTCGTCGCGTACGGCGTAGAAGTTGTCGTCGTCGGCATGCACGACCGCGACGTCGACGCCGTTCACCTCGACGGAGATCGCCGTGCCCTTCGCCACCTCGGCGGCCGGCCCGACAAGCTCGAAGGACATGGCTCAGGCCCCCGCCTTCGCCAGCCGGGCCTCGATGGCGTCGCCCAGGCGCTCGCGCAGCTCCTCGACCGGGATCTTGTTGACCAGCTCGGCGAAGAAGCCGCGGACGACCAGCTTGCGGGCCTCGAACTCGGGGATGCCGCGGGCCATCAGGTAGAAGAGCTGCTCGTCGTCGAAGCGGCCGGTGGCGCTGGCGTGGCCCGCGCCGGCGACCTCGCCGGTCTCGATCTCGAGGTTGGGCACCGAGTCGGCCCGGGCGCCGTCGGTCAGCACCAGGTTGCGGTTGATCTCGTACGTTTCCGTTCCCGTCGCCGCCGCGCGGATGAGCACGTCGCCGACCCAGACGGTGTGCGCCGACGCGCCCTGCAGCGCGCCGCGGTAGCCGACGTAGCTGCGGCAGTCCGGCACGCTGTGGTCGACTAGCTGGCGGTGCTCGAGGTGCTGGCCGGCGTCGGCGAAGTACAGGCCCCAGAGCTCGGCGTCGCCGCCCCGGCCCGCGTAGTCGACGCTGGTGAACTGGCGGACCAGGTCGCCGCCGAGGGCCACCTGCACGTGCTGCGCCCGGGCGTCCTTGCCGACCTTGAACTTGACGTGCTGGGCCTGGACCGAGCCGGCGTCCCACTCGGCGATCGTGACGAGGGTGAGCTGGGCGCTGTCGCCGAGCACCACCTCGAGGTTGTCCGCCAGCGTCGCCGTGCCGGTCTGCTCCAGCACGATGGTGACCTTGGCGAAGTTGCCCACCCGGACGTAGGTGCGCGCGGCCGCGGCCTCGGAGCCCTGCCCGACGACGCGGATCACGGCGGCGGTCTCGGAAACGGTCTCCGCGGCGACGTCGATCAGCGTCACCTCCGCGGCCGAGCCGTACGCGAGGGCGCTGATCCGGTCGAACGGCGTGAGCACGGCGTCGACCTTGCCCGCATCGACCTGGGTCACCGAGATGCCCGCCGGCAGGTCGCCCGGGGCGTACCCGGGCGCCGCACCGGTGAGCGAGGTCGCCGTGATCAGGGCGCCGAGCCGCTTGATCGGGGTGAAGCGCCACTCCTCCTCCAGGCCGTTGACGGCCGGGAAGTCGGTGACATCGAAGGAACGCAGCACCTGCGACTTGGTGCTCGGCGGGGCCATGGCCTCGGTAGTCATCTCGTCCTAGTTCTTCGCAGCGGGAAACGTCGGGTAGGGATCGCGGTCAGCCGACCGCGCCCTCCATCTGCAGCTCGATGAGGCGGTTCAGCTCGAGGGCGTACTCCATAGGGAGCTCCTTGGCGATGGGCTCGATGAAGCCGCGCACGATCATCGCCATGGCCTCGTCCTCGGTCAGGCCCCGGCTCATCAGGTAGAAGAGCTGGTCCTCGCTGACCTTGGAAACGGTCGCCTCGTGACCCATGTTGACGTCGTCCTCGCGGATGTCGACGTACGGGTACGTGTCCGAGCGCGAGATCGTGTCGACCAGCAGCGCGTCGCACTTGACCGTGCTGGCGCTGTGGTGCGAACCGTCCATGACCTGCACCAGGCCGCGGTACGAGGTGCGGCCGCCGCCGCGGGCGATCGACTTGCTGACGATCGTCGACGAGGTGTACGGCGCCGCATGCACCATCTTGGCGCCGGCGTCCTGGTGCTGGCCCTCGCCGGCCATCGCGACGCTCAGCACCTCGCCCTTGGCGTGCGGGCCGGTCATGTAGACGGCCGGGTACTTCATCGTCACCTTGGAGCCGATGTTGCCGTCGATCCACTCCATGGTCGCGCCCTCCTCGCAGGTGGCGCGCTTGGTGACCAGGTTGTAGACGTTGTTCGACCAGTTCTGGATGGTCGTGTACCGGCAGCGGGCGTTCTTCTTGACGATGATCTCGACGACCGCGCTGTGCAGCGAGTCGGACGAGTAGATCGGCGCGGTGCAGCCCTCGACGTAGTGCACGTACGCGCCCTCGTCGACGATGATCAGGGTCCGCTCGAACTGGCCCATGTTCTCGGTGTTGATTCGGAAGTACGCCTGCAGCGGGATCTCCACCTGCACGCCCTTCGGCACGTAGATGAACGACCCGCCGGACCACACGGAGGTGTTCAGCGCGGCGAACTTGTTGTCGCCGACCGGGATGACCGTGCCGAAGTACTCCTTGAAGATGTCCTCGTGCTCCTTGAGGGCGGTGTCGGTGTCGAGGAAGACGACGCCCTGCTCCTCGAGGTCCTCACGGATCTTGTGGTAGACGACCTCGGACTCGTACTGCGCCGCGACGCCGGCCACGAGGCGCTGCTTCTCCGCCTCGGGGATGCCCAGCCTGTCGTAGGTCGCCTTGATGTCCTCGGGCAGGTCTTCCCAGCTCGTGGCCTGCTTCTCGGTGGAGCGCACGAAGTACTTGATGTTCTGGAAGTCGATGCCGGTGAGGTCGGCGCCCCAGTTCGGCATGGGCTTGCGGTCGAACAGGCGCAGGCCCTTGAGCCGCAGGTCGAGCATCCACTGCGGTTCGTTCTTCTTCGCGGAGATGTCGCGCACCACGGCCTCGGACAAGCCACGCGTGGCGGCAGCGCCGGCCACGTCGGCGTCGGCCCAGCCGTACTCGTACTTGCCAAGAGCGGCCAGGTGCTCTTCCTGAGTGACGATCTGGTCGGTCATTATCCGTTCCTAACCGTGGTGTGGTTATGGGGTGGGCACTGCGGGGCGGGGATGTGCGTGGTGCACACCCCGTCGCCGTGCGCGATGGTGGCGAGGCGCTGCACGTGGGTGCCGATGAGCCGCGAGATGACCGCGGTCTCGGCGTCGCACAGCTGGGGAAACTCGGCGGCCACGTGGGCCACCGGGCAGTGGTGCTGGCACAGCTGCCCGCCGGACGCGATCGTGGTCGCGTTGGCAGCGTAGCCCTCGGCGGTCAGGGCCTCGGCGAGCGCCTCCGCCCGGGCGATCGGTGCGTCACCGGCCTCGAGCATCGCGGCGCGGCAGCGCTCCTCGAGCGCGGAGAGCTGAGCGGCGGCGAACGATTCGACGGCCTCGGGACCGCCGTGCTCGGCGATCCAGCGCAGCGCCGCGGTGGCGATGCCGTCGTAGAAGTGCGGGAAGCTCTCCCGGGCCGCGGCGGTGAGCACGAAGACCTTGGCGGGACGCCCGCGCCCGCGCGGGCCGCGCGGGGGCGTCTCACGGACCTCGACCAGGGCGTCGGCGAGCATCGCGTCCAGATGCTTGCGGATCGCGGCCGGGCTCAGGCCGAGCTGCGCGCCGAGCTCGGCCGCGGTGGCCGTGCCCCGCTCGAGCAGCAACTGCGCGACCCGGTCGCGGGTGCGCACATCGACGCCTTTACCCTCTGCGGAGGGCGCGCCGGAGCCGGCGGCCGCAACGGCCACCCGGCTGCTCCGCGACAGCACTCCGTTTTTCACTACGCCAACGTTACGTAATTCGCTCCGTGCCTGCAAACCGGCGCTCCGGTGATCCAGGACACCGCGTCGCGGAGGGCTCGGTGACACGTCCGATTCCGGGCGTACGATCCCGAGCGTGAGCGAGCCCACCCTGTTGCGCCGTCTGGCCCTCGCGTCCCTCGTGGCCAACATCGGCCTGGTCGTGACGGGCGCGGCGGTCCGGCTGACCGGCTCCGGCCTCGGCTGCCCCACCTGGCCCAAGTGCACCGACGCGTCGTACACGACCACCCGCGAGATGGGCGTGCACGGCGTCATCGAGTTCGGCAACCGGCTGCTCGGCATCGCGCTGGGCCTGATCGCCCTCGCCACCTTCGTCGCGGCGCTGTGGCACAAGCCCCGCCGCCGCCCGCTGATCCTGTTGTCGCTCGCGGCCGGGCTCGGCATCCCGGGCCAGGGGGTCATCGGCGGCATCACGGTCCTGACGGACCTCAACCCCTGGGTGGTCGGCCTGCACTTCCTGCTGTCGATGGCCCTGATCTCGGTCACCTGGGCCCTCTGGCAGCGCACGAAGGAAGGCGACGCACCCACGCGGGCGCTGGTGGCCCCGCCGCTGCGCCACCTGGCCGTCCTGACCGCCCTCGTCAGCGCGGCGGTGATCGTGGCCGGCGTGATCGTCACGGGCAGCGGCCCACACGCGGGCGACGAGGACGCCAAGCGCAACGGCCTCGACCCGGCGACCATCTCCCAGATCCACGCCGACCTGGTCTTCCTGCTCCTCGGCCTCTCGGTGGCGCTGTGGTTCGCCCTGCGCGCGGCAGGCGCACCCGCCCCGGCGATCCGGGCGGCTGCCGTCTTCGTCGCGGTGGAGCTCTCCCAGGGCCTGATCGGCTTCGTGCAGTACTTCACCCACCTGCCGGTCATCCTGGTGGCCGCCCACATGCTCGGCGCCTGCCTCGTCTGGGTAGCCACCCTCAACACCCTCTGGCGCCTCCGCGACCGCCCGACACCCGCCCCCACCTCGCCCTCCACCACGGCCGCAGAGCCGGCACCCGCCCCCGCAACGGTCGCCTGACCGAAGCCGGCACCAAACCCCAGGCGGACGAAGGGCACGCGGGCCTCGAGCACTCCCTACGGCCGGCGCCGGGCCGCGGGGTGAAGGGTTCGAGCTCAGCCACGCATGCAGAACGAAGGGTGCGAAGGGCCGTCCAGGAGCCGCCAGGCGACTGGCCCTTCGGGCCCGGCCTCGGCGTGAGCGACGGCTAGTACCACCCACTCACCTACGACATCAAGCCCTTGAACTTGATCTTGAAAAAACCGCACCGCACGAAAGCGGCCCGGACAAGGCCCGGGCCGCACCGACTGAATATGGAAAAAGCTACCTCGCCATGCTGCGGCGGGACATCGACCGCCAGAGGTCGTTGCTGGGGCGCATCTGCTCCATGAGCTCGCGCTCCCACTCGTTCTCCACCTCGACGCCCGCGGTCTCGCAGGCCTTGCGGGCCACGTCCGTGCCGGCGGCGGCGAACTGGTCCGTCCACTCCCCGTCCTCGCCCACCAGGACGATGCGGGCACCACGCTTGCCGACGTACTCGATGACCGCCTTCGCTCCGCCGTGACCGGAGGCGAACGACCGGATGTCCGCGGTCAGTGTCGTATCGGAACCTTCTGCCATGGGGCAAAGCCTAGGCAGACTTCGGCCGTGAGCAAGTAACGACGGGTGCATTTTGTGATGCCAATTACCTGCAGGTTTGGCGGATCAGGGCATTGGTATGACCCGATATAGTCCGTTTTATCCCCGAGCCAGGTCCACTCCATCGAGCGACAGAGTGTCACCGAACGAGCCTGAAAAACGGGCATTGTGTGCGACGAGACGCAATGGCGTCACTCAATGCGATCGCACACTTTGTGCGTCAGACGAGGGCGTCGACCGCGACCGCGATGAAGAGGATCGTCAGGTAGGTGATCGACCAGTGGAAGAGCCGCATCGCGTTGAGCGGCTCTCCGCGGCGCGAGCGGCCGACCAGGCGCACAGCCTCGAGGAGGAACAGCGCGCCCGCGACGAGGGCCGTGCCGCCGTAGATCGGGCCCATGCCCAGCGGCCAGGCCGCCAGCGAGGCCGCGACCGTCAGCACCGTGAAGATCAGGATCTCGGCGTTCACCCGGCGTGCAGAGCGGACTACGGGCAGCATCGGGATGCCGGCGCGCGCGTAGTCGTCCTTGTACTTGATCGCGAGCGGGTAGAAATGCGGCATCTGCCAAAAGAAGACAACGGCAAAAAGCGCCCAGCCGATGGGGGCGACCGTGCCGGTCACCGCGGCCCAGGCGATGAGTACGGGAGCCGCGCCGCAGATGCCGCCCCAGAACGTGTTCTGCGGGGTGCGCCGCTTGAGCCAGAGCGTGTAGACGACGTCGTAGTAGACGATCGCGGCCGCGGTCAGCGCCGTCGCCAGCCAGTTGGTGAGGGCTGCCATGAGCACGAGCGAGACCGCGGCCAGAGACAGACCGAAGATCAGCACCGCGCGCGGCGTCAGGCTGTGCGTCGCCAGCGGGCGGCGCTTGGTGCGGCGCATGAGCTGGTCGATGTCGCGGTCGATGTAGCAGTTGAGCGCGCTGGCCGCGCCCGCGGCCAGCGAGCCGCCGACCAGCACGACCGCCATGAGACCCAGGTCGGGCCGCCCGCCGGCGGCGAACATCATCGCCGGGATGGTGGTCACCAGCAGGAGCTCGACGATCTGCGGCTTGGTCAGCGAGACGTACGCCATGAGCACGGCGCGGATGTCGCGTCGGGCCGTGGTGCCGGCCGCCGGCGGCGCCGCCTCCTTCAGACCCGGCGACCGCCCCTGGGCGGGACGCTCGGTGATCATGCTCACGGACAGCCACCTTCCGGCATCGGCGAGGGCGCATTTCGTCAGCCGTCACCGGTGTGGACGGGCTGGCACGTTCGGACAGCCTACGCGCAGCCCGAGGCGCTGCCCGGGCGACCCGTCGGGGGTGCACGGCGTCACAGCAGGAGCCGGTGTGTCCGCTCTCAGCGTATGGGCCTGCGGCGTTCCCGCGGCGGTGGTTTACACGGACTGGATAGGGTCACTTTCGAAGGGTTCCCACACGATGCCCGAGGAGATCGACCGACGTGGCTGCCACTGACGATTTGAACTGGTCCGACCTCGACCGCCGGGCGGTCGATACCGTCCGTGTGCTCGCCATGGACGCCGTCGAAAAATCCGGCAACGGCCACCCCGGCACGGCCATGAGCCTCGCGCCGGCCGCCTACCTGCTGTTCAACCGGGTCATGCGGCACGACCCCACCGACCCGCTGTGGGCCGGCCGGGACAGGTTCGTGCTCTCCTGTGGCCACTCCAGCCTCACTCTCTACATCCAGCTCTATCTCTCCGGATACGGCCTGGCGCTCGACGACCTGGCATCCCTGCGGCAGTGGGGCTCGCTCACCCCCGGCCACCCGGAGTACGGGCACACCCCCGGCGTCGAGGTCACCACGGGCCCGCTCGGCCAGGGCATCGGCAACGCCGTCGGCATGGCGATGGCGGCCCGCCGCGAGCGCGGCCTGTTCGACCCGGACGCCGCCGACGGCACCTCCGTCTTCGACCACCACGTCTTCGCCCTCTGCTCGGACGGGGACATCGAGGAGGGCGTCAGCCACGAGTCGAGCGCCGTCGCCAGCGTGCAGAAGCTCGGCAACCTCACGGTGATCTACGACGACAACGAGATCTCCATCGAGGACGACACCCGCATCGCCAAGAACGAGGACGTCGGCGCGCGCTACGCGGCCTACGGCTGGCACGTGCAGACGGTGGACTGGCGCCAGGGCGACCCGGACAAGGGCGACTACCACGAGGACGTGGAGGCTCTCTACACGGCGATCCAGGCCGCGAAGGCGGTCACCGACAAGCCGTCCTTCATCGTGCTGCGCACCATCATCGGCTGGCCGGCGCCGAACAAGCAGAACACCGGCAAGATCCACGGTTCCGCCCTGGGCGCCGAGGAGGTCGCGGCGACCAAGGAGATCCTGGGCTTCGACCCGAACGAGACGTTCGCCGTCGCCGACGAGGTGCTCGAGCACGCCCGTCAGGTCTCGGCCCGCGGCCGCGAGGCGCACGCCGAGTGGGACAAGGCCTTCGCGGCCTGGGCCGCCGGCAACGAGGACGGCAGCAAGCTGTACGACCGCCTCGCCACCCGCTCGCTGCCCGACGGCTGGACCGCGGCGCTGCCCGAGTTCCCGGCCGATGACAAGGGCCTGGCCACCCGCGCCGCCTCCGGCAAGGTGCTCGACGCCCTCGCGCCGGTGCTGCCCGAGCTGTGGGGCGGCTCGGCCGACCTGGCCGAGAGCAACAACACCACGATGAAGGGCGAGCCCTCGTTCATCCCCGCCGAGTACGCCACCAAGGCGTTCCCCGGCCACGAGTACGGCCGCACCCTGCACTTCGGCGTCCGCGAGCACGGCATGGGCTCGATCCTCAACGGCATCGCCGCGCACGGCGGCACCCGGCCGTACGGCGGCACGTTCCTGGTCTTCAGCGACTACATGCGCGGCGCGGTCCGGCTGTCGGCGCTGATGAAGCTGCCGGTCGTCTACGTGTGGACGCACGACTCCATCGGCCTGGGTGAGGACGGCCCCACGCACCAGCCGATCGAGACGCTCTCCGCGCTGCGGGCCATCGTCGGCCTCGACGTCGTACGCCCGGCGGACGCCAACGAGACCGCCTGGGCCTGGCGCGGCGCGCTGGAGCACACCGACCGCCCGACCGCACTGGCGCTCTCCCGGCAGAACCTGCCGACCATCGACCGCGGCAAGTACGCGTCGGCCGAGGGCGTCCTGAAGGGCGGCTACATCCTCTCCGAGGCGTCCGGCGGCGAGCCGAAGGTGATCCTCATCGGCACCGGCTCCGAGGTGCAGTACTGCCTCACCGCGCAGGAGCGCCTGGAGGCCGAGGGCACCCCGACCCGGGTCGTGTCGATGCCGTGCCAGGAGTGGTTCTTCGCGCAGGACACCGCGTACCAGCAGCAGGTCCTCCCCCGGGGCGTCAAGGCACGCGTCTCGGTCGAGGCGGGCATCCGGATGAGCTGGGACCGCCTGATCGGCGACGCCGGCGAGGCCGTCAGCATCGAGCACTACGGCGCCAGCGCCCCGGCGAAGATCCTGTTCGAGCAGTTCGGGTTCACCGCGGACAACGTGGTGGCCAAGGCCAACGCCGCCCTCGCCAAGGTCGGCGAAATCACCGGTCACAAGACCGGAAACTGAGGAGTAGCGATGACCGACAGGCTGGCAGACCTCTCCGCCGCAGGTGTGGCGGTGTGGCTCGACGATCTTTCCCGGGTCCGCCTGCAGAGCGGCTCGCTGGACAAGATGCGCCGCGAGCAGAACGTGGTCGGCGTGACCACGAACCCGACCATCTTCGCCAAGGCGCTCGCCCACGCCGACGCGTACGACGAGCAGCTCAAGGACCTCGCCGCGCAGCAGGTCACCGTCGAGGAGGCGGTGCGGCTGCTGACCTCCTACGACGTGCGCTGGGCGTGCGACGTCATGAAGCCGGCGTACGACGCGTCGAACGGCGTCGACGGGCGGGTGTCCATCGAGGTCGACCCGCGCAGCGCGCACGAGACCGAGAAGACCGCGGCCGAGGCGAAGACGCTGTGGTGGCTCGTCGACCGCCCCAACCTCTTCATCAAGATCCCGGCGACCCAGGCGGGCCTGCCGGCGATCACGGCGACGCTGGCCGCGGGCATCAGCGTCAACGTCACGCTGATCTTCTCGCTGGAGCGGTACAAGGCCGTCATGGACGCCTTCCTGGCGGGCATGGAGCAGGCCAAGGCCAACGGCCACGACCTCACCCAGATCGGCTCGGTCGCCTCGTTCTTCGTGTCCCGGGTGGACACCGAGATCGACAAGCGGCTCGACAAGATCGGCAGCGACGAGGCCAAGGCGCTGCGGGGCAAGGCCGCGATCGCGAACGCCCAGCTCGCCTACCAGGCGTACGCCGAGGTGTTCGGTTCCTCCCGCTGGCAGGCGCTGGCCGACGCGGGCGCGCACCCGCAGCGGCCGCTCTGGGCGTCGACCGGCACGAAGAACCCCGACTACAAGGACACCATCTACGTCGAGGAGCTGATCGCCCCCGGCACGGTCAACACCATGCCGGAGTCGGTCATCACGGCGTTCCACGACCACGGCGAGACCCGCGGCGACACCGTCACCGGCTCCTACGCGGACGCCCAGAAGGTGATGGACGACGTCGCCGCCGTCGGCGTCGACCTCCAGGACGTCTTCAAGGTCCTCGAGGAGGAGGGCGTCGAGAAGTTCGAGACTAGCTGGGCCGAGCTGCTCGTCGACGTCAAGAAGTCGCTCGACGCCGCCGCACGCTGACCACCCGGCCCGCTCCCGGCGCAACGCCGCCGGGAGCGGGTGCCTGGGTCGTTCCGGGTAAGCCTGCGGTATGGGGAAAAGCTGGCAGGATGGGACACGTGGGTAATCCGCTGCGCACCGCACAGGACCGACGGCTTCCCAGGATCCCGGAGCCGTGCGCTCTGGTGATCTTCGGCGTCACCGGTGACCTGTCGCGGAAGAAACTGATCCCGGCCGTCTACGACCTCGCCAACCGGGGCCTGCTGCCGCCCGGCTTCGTGGTTCTCGGCTTCGCCCGCCGTGACTGGGGCGACGGCGACTTCGAGTCGCTGGCCTACGAGGCCGCCAAGAAGGGCGCCCGGACGCCGTGGCGTGAGGACGTCTGGCAGCGGCTGTCGAGCCAGTTCCAGTTCGTGCCCGGCTCCTTCGACGACGACGCCGCCTTCGACCACCTGGCGGCCACCCTGGACGAGCTGCGCGAGCGCAATGGCATCGCCGGCAACGCCGCCTTTTACTTCTCCATCCCGCCGGCCGCGTTCCCGCTGGTGCTCAACCAGCTCAACCGCACCGGGATGGCCGACAACGCCAAGTCCGGCGGCTGGCGCCGGGTCGTCGTCGAGAAGCCGTTCGGCAACGACCTGAAGACCGCCATGGCGCTCAACCAGCTCGTCGACGAGGTCTTCACACCGGAGGACGTCTTCCGCATCGACCACTACCTCGGCAAGGAGACGGTCCAGAACATCCTGGCCCTGCGCTTCGCCAACAGCCTGTTCGAGCCGGTGTGGAATTCCAAGTACGTCGACTCGGTGCAGATCACCATGGCCGAGGACGTCGGCATCGGCACCCGCGCCGCGTTCTACGACTCCGCCGGCGCCGCCCGCGACGTGCTGCAGAACCACCTGCTGCAACTGCTGGCGCTGGTGGGCATGGAGGAGCCGACGAGCTTCGACCCCAACGAGATCCGCGCCGAGAAGCTCAAGGTGCTCAGGGCGATCAGCCTGCCGAAGGACATCGCCGCCGGCTCGGTGCGCGGACAGTATCTGCAAGGCTGGGTGGCCGGCGAGCGCGCGGTGGGCTACCAGGAGGAGAAGGGCGTGCCGGCGGGCTCCACCACGGAGACGTACGTGGCGGTACGCCTCGGCATCCAGAACCGCCGCTGGGCCGGCGTACCGTTCTACGTCCGGGTGGGCAAGCGGATGCCGCGCCGGGTGACCGAGATCGCCATCCTCTTCAAACGCGCGCCGCACCTGCCGTTCGACCCGGCCGACGTCGAGATGCTCGGCAACAACCAGCTCGTCATCCGGGTGCAGCCCGACGAGGGCGTGGTGCTGAAGTTCGGCTCCAAGGTGCCGGGCACCACGATGGAGGTCCGGGACATCGCGATGGACTTCCAGTACGGCGAGGCGTTCACCGAGTCCAGTCCGGAGGCGTACGAGCGGTTGGTGCTCGACGTGCTCGTGGGCGACCGAACCCTGTTCCCGGATGCGGCCGAGGTCGAGCAGAGCTGGCGCGTCATCGACCCCCTCGAGGAGGCCTGGACCGGCACCAAGCCGGAGCCGTACCGCGCCGGCGAGTGGGGCCCGCGCGCTTCGGACGAGATGCTGGCCCTCGAGGGCCGGGCTTGGAGGCGGGCATGATCGGCTTGTGGGACACCACCGGCAACGAGGTCGTCAAGGCGCTCGCGGCCGAGCGGCGCAGCGCGGGCGGCGTGGCTTCCGGCCTCGCCCTCACCCTGGTCGCCGTGGTGGAGGAGAAGAAGGTCCGCGAGGCGGAGGCCGCCGCCACCATCGCGGCGTCCGCGCACCCGTGCCGCCTGCTCATCGTGGTCCGCTCGGACCTGGAGGGCCGCAGCCGGCTGGACGCGGAGATCGTCGTGGGCGGCCGGCTCGGCCCGGCCGAGGCGGTCGTGATGCGCATGTACGGCCGCCTCGCCCTGCACGCCGAGTCGGTGGTCATGCCGCTGCTCGCCCCGGACGTGCCGGTGGTGACGTGGTGGCACGGCGAGCCGCCGGACGTCATCGCCAACGACTTCCTCGGCGTCGTCGCGGACCGCCGCATCACCGACAGCAAGCTGGCCCCGGATCCGGTCGCCGCCCTGCGGCAGCGCGCCGTCGACTACGCGCCCGGCGACACCGACCTCACCTGGACCCGCATCACGCTGTGGCGCACGCTCGTGGCGGGCGCGTTCGACACCACCGAGGAGCGGGTCACCGGCGCCACGGTCGTCGCGCCGGCCCACGACCCCACCGCCGCCCTGATGTGCGGGTGGCTCAAGTCCCGGCTGGGCATCGAGCCCAAGTGGGAGTACACCGACCAGGCCCCGCGCATGCACTCGGTGCAGCTCGGCTGCGCCAACGGCGACTGCGTCACGGTCACGCGCGAGGAGGGTACGGCGCTCTTCAGCCGCACCGGGCAGGAGCCGCGCTACATGCCGCTGCCGAAGCGGCCGGTCGGCGACGAGCTGGCCGAGGAGCTGCGCCGGCTCGACCCCGACCAGATCTACGGCGAGGCGCTGGGCGCGATGGCCGGCCTGCCCGACCTGGACCGGAAGGCGGCGATGCGCGTCCACGTGTGGAAGGACCCGGCGCTGGCCGCCCGCGCGGGCGAGGAGGCCGACGCCATGGCGGGCCCCGGCGGTTCCGCCGCCTGACTCACTAAGATCGACGGGGCCGCTCCGCCATCTCGGGCGGGCGGCCCCGCGCCCATGGCGCCCATGTGACGAGGAGTCCGATGAGCGAGACCGTTGTGGTGGTGGTTCCGGACGCCGACCTCCTGGCGTCGGTGGTGGCGGCCAGGCTGGTGACCACGATCATCGACGCGCAGGCGGTGCGCGGCCGGGCGGACGTGGTACTGACCGGCGGCCGGGTCGCGGCGAAGGTGCTGCGTGCCGTCAAGGAGCTGCCGGCCGCGGAGGCCATCGACTGGTCCCGCGTCGATCTGTGGTGGGGCGACGAGCGTTTCCTGCCCTCCGGCGACCCGGACCGCAACGAGACCCAGGCCCGCGAGGCCCTGCTGGACGCTCTGCCCCTCGTCCCGGAACGGGTGCACGCGATGCCGCCGGCGGACGGCGCGGACGGTGACGACGCGGCGGCCGCGGCGGCCCGCTACGCCCACGAGCTCGCGGCCGGCGGCGCCACCTTCGACGTGCTCATGCTCGGCGTCGGCGAGGACGGGCACGTGGCGTCGCTGTTCCCCGGCCACCCCGACGCCACCGCCGAGGGCACGGTGACGGCGGTGCACGACAGCCCCAAGCCGCCGCCGACGCGCATCTCCCTCACCATGCCGGCGATCCGGTCCGCCGCGCAGGTCTGGCTGGTGGCGGCCGGGCCGGACAAGGCGGACGCGGTCGGCGCGGCCCTCGGCGGGGACACCGCGCTGCCGGCCGCCCGCGCGACCGGCGCGACGAGGACCGTCTGGCTGCTGGACGCCGCGGCGGCCGCCAAGCGCTGACGGCACGAGAAAGGCCGCCCCGCTGCGTGCGGGGCGGCCTTCTCGTACGTTCTCAGATCAGGACATCAGCAGCGTCGGAAGCTTCTCGAAGAGCTGCGTCGTGTACGTCATCATCTCGTGCAGCATCCAGTTGCCCGAGAACAGCATCGCCGCACCCACTGCGATCGCCTTCGGCACGAACGACAGCGTCGCCTCCTGGATCTGCGTCACCGACTGGAACAACGAGATCGCGAAACCGATCAGCAACGCCGTCAGCAGCGTCGGCGCGCTCATCTTCGCCGCGATGGTCATGGCCTGCAGTCCCAGCTCAACGATCTGCGTGTCCGTCATGCCATCCTCTTCGGGTCCCACGGCGCCCCGACGAGTGCACAACGGTCGCACCACGGTTGCAGTCAGGTTCGCGCCGGCGGAATCCTCAAGTCAGGCCCTGGACGAGATCTGCTGCACCGCCCAGCCGTTCCCGTCGGGGTCGCTGAAGAAGAGGAATCCGACGTTGTCGAGCGGGTCCGGCGTCGGGCTCGGGTTCTCGCCCAGCCTCTGCACGTCGCTGACCGGCACACCGCGCTCCACCAGCTCGGCATGGGCCCGGTTGATGTCCGGCACCACCAGTTGCAGGCCCCTCAGTGACCCCGGTGGCATCTCCGGCACCGCGCCCCGGCCGATGACGATCGAGCAGCCCGAGCCCGGAGGCGTCAGCTGCACGATCCGGGCGTCGTCGCCGATCACGGTGTCGTGGTCGACGACGAAGCCGAGCTTGCCGGCGTAGAACTCCTTCGCCCGGTCGATGTCCGAGACCGGAACGATCACCACTTCCAGCGTCCAGTTCACCGGCCCATCCTGACAGGTACGCGGGCAGCCCGTGGACCCTCGACCGAAGGACGCCGGGGCGGGATCAGGGCGAGGTGGTGGGTGAAACGTTCTCGGGATCGCCCGTCACGAACCCACCGACCGACGGCGTCGGTTGCCCCGTGAGCGGCGGCGGATCCGGCAACCCCGAAGGACCCGGCGAACCGGATGGTCCGGACGGTTCCAATGACCCGGAGACCCCCGACGGACCCGGCGACGTGGGCACCCCCGACGGACCCGGCGAACCGGACGGCCTCGGCTCCACCGAGCCGGGTCCTGCCGGCGCGTGAGGCGCATTCGGCGCCGGACCGCGACCGTCGTCCCCCACCGGAAACACGGCGACGCCGACCGCGGCGAGTGCGATGGTCACGCCGACCGTCACCGCGCCCAGGCGCCACCTCATGGCCGGATGCCGCCGCCGGAGCGGCATCGCGGTCGGCGGAACGGCGGGAGACAGGTCGGCGGCCGTGACCGAGCGGGCACGGGCGTCCAGCGCCGCGCGCAGCCGCCGTTCGAAGGCGCTCATCGCCGCTCCCCCAACAGACCGCGCAGGAGGGTCAGAGCCCGGTGCGCGGTCGACTTCACGGTGCCGCGGGACACGTTGAGCACGTCCGCGATCTCCTGCTCCGACAGCTCCGACCAGTAGCGCAGCACCACCACCTGGCGCTGCCGTACCGTCAGCCTCCCCAGCGCCGTCAGCACCTCATGGTCTCCCTCACTCAGCAACATCTGGTCCTCGGCGGCCGGGACCGTGCCCGCCGGCGGCGGCACGTAGGCCCGCGCGGTGCGGCGGCGCCGCAGCGCCGAGCGCGCCGCGTTCATCACCCCCGAGGTGAGGTAGGCGTCGGGGTCCTCGACCGTATGTAGATGCGCCCCATGCCGGCGGTAGAGCGCGGCGAACACGTCCTGCACGATGTCCTCGGCCGTGCCCAGGTCGTCAACCATGAGCACGGCCAGACGCACGAGCCTCAGCCGACGAGCGTGGTACAGCTCGTTGATGGCCGGAGGCCCGGACGACTGGTTGATGGCCGAGGATCCCGAGGACGCCATGCCCCGGGCCGGCGTCGAGGACCCGGACAGCGCGGAACGCCACCACCGCAGCAGGGGGCGGGCCAGGGGCAGGGCGAGCGACATAGGGCGTGGCCTGGGGGTCAGCGGGTCCAGGTGGGCGACGGTATCGTGCTCGGGCGAGCCGACGGTGACACCCCGTCGGGCTCAGGGACCGCGGAGACGGTCGGCATCGGCTCGGGGGTGGCAGGCCCGCTCGGCGTCGGCTCGGGGGCGGGGCCACTCGGCGTCGGCTCGGGGGCGGGACCGGTCGGCGTCGGCTCGGGGGCGGGGCCGCTCGGCATCGGGCAGGGCGGGTGGGTTGGCGACGCCTCGGGCTTCCCCACCGAACTCGACGACGGCGACGGCTCGGGCCATACCGACGATGACGGCGACGGGATCTCCGGCTGAGCCGACGGGCTCTTAGGCGGGGCCGGCCATGACGGCGACGGAGTCTCGGGCCAGGCCGACGGCGACGACTCGCGGTCACAGGGCATGCCGGGGCTCGGCGGGGTGGGCTGCGCGCTCGGCGCCGCACCTGGCCCGCTCGCTCCCGCGAACGCGGAGGCGGCGGCGAATCCTCCGCCGAGGAGGACGACGGCGGTCGCGGCGACGGTGTACGTGGCGGCACGGCGGGTCAGGCGCATCGGGGTGGCTCCTGCGGCTCGGTGACAAGGTCTCGATCACAGGGACGCGCGGGCACAGAAAAGGTTGGCCGCGCCATGGTGACGCCGGTCACAGATCTTGGCCGCCTAGACTGTCCGCCCGTGCAGCCTGTGATCCGCCCATACCGTCCGGGTGACCTCGACGCCGTCTACGACATCTGCGTCCGCACCGCCGACGCGGGCGGCGACGCCCGAGGCCGCTACTCCTCCGACACACTGATGGGCGACATCTTCGCCGCGCCCTACGTCGTCCTCGAACCCGAGCACGCCCACATCCTCGACGACGGCACGGGCGCGGCGGTCGGCTACGTACTCGGCACGGCCGACACCGCACGCTTCGCCCGCCGCTACCGAGACGAGTGGCTCCCGGCGACGGCCGGGCGCTACCCCGAGCCGAACGATCCCCCGGTCACACCCGACGACGAGATGCTGGCTCTGCACCACCACCCGGAGCACATGATCGTGCCCGAGCTGGCGGACCACCCCGCGCACCTCCACATCGACCTGCTGCCCGACTGGCAGGGCAAGGGCTGGGGCCGCAGCCTGATCGCAACGTTCCTGCAAGGACTCCACAGGGCCGGCGTACCCCGCGTCCACCTGGGGATGGTGTCGACAAACACCGCGGCGCGGGCCTTCTACCACCGGCTGGGCTTCGTCGAACTGAACGTCCCGGCGGCAACCACGGTCACCTACATGGGCCGCGACACGACACCGTGGTGAACGACCGCAACCGACGCGCCGAGGCAACGCCCAAGCCGTCCATGCCCGACCCGAGAGGGTCCGCAAGGGTGTCCCGCGCGGAGCGCGGCCATGTCCGCTCAAAGCGCACGCCCGACCGCTCGCCCGACCCCAAGCCCGGCCTGGCTGTCCCTGTCCCGGCCTCGGAACCCTGGCCCGGCCCCGGAACCCTGGCCCGGCCCCGGAACCCGGCCCGGCCTCAGAAACCAGAACCTACTCCCCGCGCCGCTGACGGACCTTGGCGAGCGCCTCGGCCAAAATCGCCGCCCCGTCCGCCTCCGAACGCCGCTCCTTCACATACGCAAGATGAGACTTGTACGGCTCGACCCGCATCCGCCCCGGCGGGTTCGACGGGTCGAGGCCGGCCGGCTGGCCGCATCGGGTGCAGTCCCAGGTCTCGGGCGGAGGCACGTCGGCGGCGAACCGGACGTCCACCTCGTGCCCGGCCGAGCACCAGTACCTCACCTCCCGGCGGGGTGCAGGCTCGCTGCGCTCATCGGGGCGCATCGGGCCGGAGCCGATGCGGCTGCCACGGATGGCACTGCCACTGGACACGGATGTGACTCCTGTCTTTCAGGGGCGGTAGTACAGCGGTGAAAAACAACCGCGCGGCCCGGACGGACCGGACCGCGCGGCAGAGTCTACGACTCCCTCAGGCGCCTCAGGAAGGGTTGTTGACAAACCGTAAGAAGCTGGTCGTCCTCAGGTGGTGGTCTGGGCCAGCTTCAGCCAGAGGCCGAGGCCCACGATGCAGGCGAACCACACGATGCCCACCAGCACGGTGTAGCGGTCGAGGTTCTTCTCCGCGACCGAGGAGCCGGCCAGGCTGGAGGTGACGCCGCCGCCGAACATGCTGGACATGCCGCCGCCCTTGCCGCGGTGCAGCAGGATCAGCAGGGTCAGCAGGATGCTGGTGATGATCAGCAACACGATCAACGTGTACGCGAACGCGATCGGCATGGTCCGGTCATTCCTCTCGAAGGGCACTGCAGCGCCACTACAATAGCGGGCGCAGGAGGAACCGACCGCCCTGGGGGCGGCCGGTTCCGCACAACGTCTCCTGCGGGCCGTTCACGGGGAACCGAGCCGTGAAGCTGGGGGGCCGGGCCGGTTCCGTACAACGTCTCCTACGGGCCGCTCACGGGGAACCGAGCCGTGAAAGCCGGTTCCTCATCCTACGTTTCAGCGCTGGATGTGCTCGCGGAATCGGACGATCGAGGCGAACTCCTCGGCGTCCAGGCTCGCGCCGCCGATCAGCGCGCCGTCCACGTCCGGCTGCGCCATGATCGCGGCGATGTTCGCCGCCTTCACGGAGCCGCCGTACTGGATCCGCACCGCGTCGGCCGTCTCGGCGCCGTACTTCTCGGCGAGCCGCGCCCGGATGGCGCCGCACACCTCCTGCGCGTCGTCGGGCGTGGCGGTCTTGCCGGTACCGATCGCCCACACCGGCTCGTATGCGATGACGATCTTCTTGACGTCCGAATCCTTGAGTCCCTCGAGGGCCCCGTCGAGCTGGCCGCGGCAGTGCTCGACCTGCCCCGCCGCCTCGCGGATCTCCAGCCCCTCGCCGACGCACAGGATGGGCGTGATCTCGTTGGCGAGCGCCGCCTTCACCTTCGCGTTGACCAGGGCGTCGTCCTCGCCGTGGTACTCGCGGCGCTCGGAGTGCCCGACCACCACGTAGGAGCAGCCCAGCTTGGCGAGCATCGCGCCGGAGATCTCCCCCGTGTACGCGCCGCCCTTGTGCTGCGACAGGTCCTGGGCGCCGTACCCGATCTTCACCTTGTCGCCGTCGATCGCCGTCTGCACGCTGCGCAGGTCGGTGAACGGCGGCAGCACGACCGCCTCGACGTCGGTGAGCTGCTGCTCGGTGAGGCTGGCCGCCAGCTTCTGCACCAGGAGGATCGCCTCGAGGTGGTTGAGGTTCATCTTCCAGTTGCCGGCCATGATCGGCCGGCGGGTGACGTCCGCCATGCTCAGCTCTCCAGCGCGGCGAGACCCGGCAGGGTCTTGCCCTCGAGGTACTCCAGCGACGCGCCGCCGCCGGTCGAGATGTGTCCGAACGCGGACTCGTCGATGCCCAGCGTGCGCACGGCCGCGGCCGAGTCGCCGCCGCCCACCACGGAGAAGCCGTCGATCTTGGTGATCGCCTCGGCCACGCCCCGGGTGCCGGCCGCGAACGGCGCCAGCTCGAACACGCCCATCGGCCCGTTCCAGAACACGGTCTTCGCCGAGCCGATGGCCTCCGCGAACAGCGCCACCGACCGCGGACCGATGTCCAGCCCCAGCCGATCGCCCGGAATAGCGGAAGCATCCACCACGTCGTGGTCCGCGTCCGCGGCGAACGCCGACGCCGCCACCACGTCCACCGGCAGCACGATCCGGCCGTCCGCCTCCGCCAGCAGATCGGCGCAGGTGGAGATCATCTCCTCCTCCAGCAGCGACTTGCCGACCTCGTGCCCCTGGGCCTTGAGGAACGTGAAGCACATGCCGCCGCCCACGAGCAGCTTGTCCACCTTGGGCAGCAGCGCCTTGATAACGGCGAGCTTGTCGGAGACCTTCGAGCCGCCGAGCACGACCACATAGGGCTGCTCCGGGCTCTCGGTCACGCGCCGCAGCACCTCGACCTCGCGCTGCACCAGGCCGCCGGCGAAGTGCGGGAGCCGGGCCGGCACGTCGTACACCGAGGCGTGCTTGCGGTGCACCGCGCCGAACGCGTCGTCCACGTAGGCGTCGGCGAACGCGGCCAACTGGTCCGCGAACGCGCCCCGCTCGGCGTCGTCCTTGGAGGTCTCGCCCGCGTTGAAGCGCAGGTTCTCCAGCAGCAGCACCTGGCCGTCCAGCAGCGCCGCGACGGCGTCCGACGCCGAGGCACCCACGGTGTCCTCGGCGAAGACCACCGGGTTGCCGAGCAGCTCACCGAGGCGCTCGGCCACCGGCGCGAGCGTGAACTTCGGGTCCGGCGCGCCCTTGGGGCGTCCGAGATGCGAGCACACGATGACGCGGGCGCCCGCGTCGCGCAGGGCCACCAGCGTCGGCAGCACCGCGCGGATGCGGCCGTCGTCGCTGATGACCGTGGGGTCACTCTTGTCGAACGGGACGTTCAGGTCGGCGCGCACCAGCACGCGCCGACCCGACACACCCTCGCCGAGCAGGTCGTCGAGAGCCTTCACGGGACTCAGCCGACCAGCTTGACCAGGTCGACGAGGCGGTTCGAGTAGCCCCACTCGTTGTCGTACCAGCCGACGACCTTGACCTGGTTGCCGATGACCTTGGTGAGGCCCGCGTCGAAGATGCAGGACGCCGAGTCGGTGACGATGTCGGCCGACACGATCGGGTCCTCGGTGTAGGTCAGGATGCCCTTGAGCGCACCCTCCGAGGCGGCCTTGATCGCGGCGTTGACCTCGTCCACCGAGGTCTCCTTGCCGGCCTGGAAGGTCAGGTCGGTGGCCGAGCCGGTCGGGATCGGCACGCGCATCGCGAAGCCGTCCAGCTTGCCCTTGAGCTCCGGCAGCACCAGGCTGACGGCCTTGGCGGCACCGGTCGAGGTCGGCACCACGTTGAGCGCGGCGGCACGGGCGCGACGCAGGTCGGAGTGCGGGCCGTCCTGCAGGTTCTGGTCCTGCGTGTAGGCGTGGATCGTGGTCATCAGGCCACGCTCGATGCCGATCGTGTCGTTGAGGACCTTCGCCATCGGCGCGAGGCAGTTGGTGGTGCAGGAAGCGTTCGAGATGACCGTGTGCTTTGCGCCGTCGTACAGGTTGTCGTTGACGCCCATCACGATCGTGATGTCCTCGTTCTTGGCCGGCGCCGAGATGATGACCTTCTTCGCGCCCTTGTCGACGTGCGCCTTCGCCTTGGTGGCGTCGGTGAAGAAGCCGGTGGACTCGATGACCACGTCCGCGCCCAGATCGCCCCACGGCAGGTTCTGCGGGTCACGCTCGGCGAACGCCTTGAAGGTCTTGCCGGCCACGGTGATCTCGTCGGCGGTGGCCTTCACCTCGTGCGGCAGGCGGCCCAGGATGCTGTCGTACTTCAGCAGGTGGGCCAGCGTGGCGTTGTCGGTGAGGTCGTTGACGCCCACGAGCTCGATGTCCGCGCCGGAGGCGAGCACGGCCCGGAAGAAGTTACGGCCGATACGGCCGAAGCCGTTGATGCCAACCCGGATGGTCACAGGTCGATCTCCTCGTTTCGGTCCGCCGGGCTGCGACCGGCGGAGGTGTGCAGTGCCGACCAATGGCTCGAAGGCCGGCTGTGGGTGGGCCGCGCTTGCCGTTGACGAACCGCGCCGGTCGCGGCGTCCCGGCGCGTCCGGCCGTGCTGCCGGCACCGTCGCCGTCCACCAAGACCCTAGCCGAGAACGTCGGTCGCCCTCGCGTCGGGGCGCAACCTTATCGTTACCTCAGGCTTCTTTTCGGGTACGGGCACACGAGTGCACAAAAGCCACACCGACCGCACCTGATCAGGGCGGAAAGCGCGTCGCCGGTCCAGGCCGCGGCCCGGTTCCGGGCTGAGGGAGCAGCCCGGTTCCGGGCTGAGGGAGCAGCCCGGTTCCGGGCTGAGGGAGCAGCCCGGTTCCGGGCTGAAGAGCGGCCCGGTCCCGCGAGCCGGGCGGGAAACCCGTGATCCCCCTACGCTGACCGTATGGGCCCCCACCCCGGCACACCCCTGGACATTCCCGCCCTGATCGGCGCCCTCACGCTGGAGGAGAAGGCCGCGCTGCTCGACGGCGCCGACTTCTGGCGTACCCAAGCCGTGGAGCGCCTCGGCATCCCCGCGGTGACCGTCACCGACGGCCCGCACGGCCTGCGCAAGCAGGCCGGCGAGACGGACCACCTCGGCCTGAACGACAGCGTCCCGGCGACCTGCTTCCCACCCGCCGCCGGGCTCGCCTCGAGCTGGGATCCGGAGCTGCTGACCCGCGTCGGCGCGGCCCTCGGCCGGGAATGCCGCGCGGCGGAGGTCGCCGTGCTGCTCGGCCCGGGCGTCAACATGAAGCGCTCGCCGCTGTGCGGGCGCAACTTCGAGTATTTCTCCGAGGATCCGCTGCTCGCCGGCGACCTCGGCGCGGCGCTGGTCGACGGCGTCCAGAGCCAGGGCGTGGGCACGTCGCTGAAGCACTTCGCGGCGAACAACCAGGAGACCGACCGGATGACGGTCTCCGCCGACGTGGACGAGCGGACGCTGCGGGAGATCTACCTGCCGGCGTTCGAGCGGATCGTGACCGGGTCGCAGCCGTGGACGGTCATGTGCGCGTACAACCGGATCAACGGCACATACGCGAGCGAGGACCCCTGGCTGCTCACCGGCGTCCTGCGCGACGAATGGGGCTTCCGCGGCCTGGTCGTCTCCGACTGGGGTGCGGTCCACCGGCGCGACGCGGGCCTGGCCGCGGGCCTCGACCTGGAGATGCCCTCCTCCGGTGGTGCCGGCACCCGGATCATCCTGGACGCCGTGCACGCCGGCACCCTGAGCGAGAAGGACGTCGACCGTGCCGCCATCAGGGTCCTCGAGCTGATCGACCGCGCGCTGCCGGCACTCGGCCCGGGACAGACCTTCGACGTCGGCGCGCACCACACGCTGGCCCGCGAGGCGGCGACGGCCAGCGCGGTACTGCTCAAGAACGACGGCATCCTGCCGCTCGCCCGCACCGGGGGCCCGATCGCGGTGATCGGCGAATTCGCCCGGACCCCCCGCTTCCAGGGGGCCGGCTCCTCGCAAGTCAACCCGACCCGCGTCGACACCGCACTGGACGCACTGCGTGACGCCCTGGACGGTGCCCGGGAAGTCGTCTTCGCCCCCGGCTTCACGATCCAGCCGCCCGCCGGTGAGGGCGCCTCCACTGGAAACGCCCCCGCGGCCCGCGGTGACGGTGCCACCACCGACAACGCCCCCGCGGCCGCCGGTCTCGTCGGGGCCGGTGTGGGCGTCCGTGCCGCCGATTCTGCGCTGGTGGACGAGGCCGTCCGCGCCGCCGCCGGTGCCGAGGTGGCCGTGGTCTTCCTGGGACTGCCGCCCGCGGCCGAGTCGGAGGGCTACGACCGCACCCACCTGGACCTGCCCGCCGACCAGATCGCGCTGCTGCACGCCGTCGCCGACGCCAACCCCCGGGTCGTCGTGGTGCTCTCGAACGGCTCGGTGGTCACCGTGGCACCGTGGCAGGACCGCGCCGGCGCCGTCCTGGAGGGCTGGCTCCTGGGCCAGGCCGGCGGCGCAGCCACGGCGGACCTGCTCCTCGGCACGGCCACACCGGCCGGCAAACTCGCCGAGACCATCCCGGTGCGCTACGAGGACAACCCGGCGATCGGCGCCTTCCCCGGCGAGCACGGCCACGTCCGGTACGGCGAGGGCCTGCTGATGGGCTACCGCTGGTACGACGCACACCGGCTGCCGGTGGCGTACCCGTTCGGGCACGGGCTGTCGTACACGTCCTTCGCGTACGACGATCTCGCGGTGGCCGTGGAGGGTCACCGCGTGCGGGTGACGCTGACGGTGACCAACACGGGCCCGCGGCCCGGCACGGAGGTCGTCCAGGTGTACGTCACCGACCCCGTGGCCGGGGTGTACCGCCCCGAGCAGGAGCTGCGCGGTTTTACCCGGATCACGCTGGCACCGGGCGAGAGCCGGACGGCAACGGTGGCGCTCGGCGACCGGGCGTTCGCCTACTGGCACCCGGTGCTGCGGCGCTGGACGGTCGAGGGAGGCAGCTTCGGCATCCGCGTCGGCGCGTCGTCACGGGACATCCGCCTGGAGACGACGATCGAGCTCCCGGGCGACGACGTGACGACCCCGCTCACCCCGGAAGCGACGGTGGACGCCTGGCTCGCCCACCCGGCGGCCGGCGCCTGGCTCCGCGAACGGCTGGGCGACGGCATCGTCGACGCCATGTTCTTCGACCCGGCGAACGGCCAGATGATGCGGGCGATCCCGCTGCAGCGCCTGTCCCGCTTCCCCGGCTTCCCGATCACCGAACCCCAGGTGGAAGAGGCAGCAGCCCGCTTCTCCTGACACAGCCCCGCGCCGTTCCCGACCCACGCCACTCGGGCCGCCATCTACACCCGGCGCTGGGCGGGATCTAGCAGGCCATCATCTCCGGGGTGACCGCTGCCTCGGTGTCGGGGATACCCAGGTCGCGGGCGCGCTTGTCGGCAAGGGCGAGCAGACGCCTTATCCGGCCGGCGATGGCGTCCTTGGTCAGCGGCGGGTCGGCGAGCGCACCCAGCTCTTCCAGGCTGGCCTGGCGGTGCTCCAGGCGCAGCCGACCGGCCGAGGTCAGGTGGTTCGGGGCCTCGTCGGCGAGGATCTCGAGGGCGCGGGTCACCCGGGCCGCCGCCGCCACGGCCGCGCGGGCCGAGCGGCGCAGGTTGGCGTCGTCGAAGTTGGCGAGGCGGTTCGCTGTCGCACGCACCTCCCGGCGTACCCGTCGCTCTTCCCAGGCGAGCACGCTCGCGTGCGCGCCGACGCGGGTGAGCAGCGCGGCGATCGCGTCCCCGTCCTTGATCACGACCCGGTCGACGCCGCGCACCTCGCGCTCCTTGGCGGTGATGCCGATGCGGCGGGCGGCGCCGCGCAGCGCCAGGGCGGCCTCCGGACCCGGACAGGTGATCTCCAGCGCGCTGGAGCGACCGGGCTCGGTCAGCGAACCGTGCGCCATGAAGGCCCCGCGCCAGGCGGCGACGGCGCAGCACACGTTGGCGGAGACGACGTGCGGGGGCAGGCCGCGCACCGGACGGCCCCGGACGTCGAGCAGGCCGGTCTGCCGCGCGAGCGCCTCGCCGTCCTTGACGATCCGGACGATGTAGTGGCTTCCCTTGCGCAGGCCGCCGGAGGCGAGGACGTGCACCTCGCTCGGGTAGCCGTACACGTCGGCGATCTCGCGCCGCAGCCGCCGGGCGACGGCGCCGGTGTCCAGCTCGGCCTCGACGACCACCCGCCCGGAGACGATGTGCAGGCCCCCGGCGAAGCGAAGAAGGGCGGCCATCTCCGCACGGCGGCAGCACGGCTTGGGTACGTCGACCCGGCTCAGCTCGTCCTTGACCGCTGCCGTCATCGCCATCTCGAAGTCACCTCATGCTGTTCTTGCGGTCTTCTTACGCGGTCTGTGTCGTGCCGGCCCGTTGCCGACTGCTGGACCCCTCGCCCTGTGCTCGCCGATCCCATAGCCAGTTGCTTAACGATCGGGGCCCAGGAGCGGCACCAACGCTGTGCCCAACGACTCAGGATCATGCTTGGGACTGCCATCCGCAACGGCCAGCGGGGCGAGAACCAGCCGAGCCCCGAGCGCCTCGGCGGCCTGGTGCACCGGATCCGGCTCCCCGACCCACTTGGCGTCGGCGAGCACGACGTCGATCCGCAGCTCCGGCAGGTACCAGTGCAGGGCGTCCAGGTGCTCGGCCACGGAGAGCCCGAGCGTCTCGTTGTCCGCGGCGAGGTTCATCGTGACGAGCCGCCGTGCCGGACTCGCCACGATCGCGGCGGCCAGCTCGGGCACCAGAAGGTGGGGAAGCACACTGGTGTACCAACTCCCCGGCCCGAAGATCAGCCAGTCGGCATCCCGGATCGCCTCCACCGCCGCCGCGCACGCAGGCGGCGACGAGGGAACGATCCGCACCGCCTCCACATGCCCGGAGGCGATCGCCACGGCATGCTGCCCTCGTACGGTGACGACATCCCCGGGCCGCGACGGATCCCCGCCCCGCACCTCGGCCTCGATGCCGACCGCATGCGACGCCATGGGCAGCACCCGCCCCTGCGCCCCGACCATCCTCCCGGCATGCGCGAGCGCCTCGACGGGATCGTCCATGAGCTCCAGGAGGCCGAGCAGCAACAGGTTGCCGACGGCATGGCCGGCGAGGGGGTCGTGCTTACCGCCGAGGGAGGCGATCCGGCGGTCGACATTTCCCCAGCCGGCCTTGCCCTCGCCCTCATCGCCGCACGCTTCGCCGAGCGCGGCCGCTTCCCCGAACGCGGCACCACCGGACCCCGCCGCCTCTTCCGACGCCGCCGCCACCCCGAACGCGGCACCACCGGACCCCGCCGCTTCCTCGACGCCCGCCGTCCTCCCGAACGCAGCTCCGCCCGTCGCCGCCCCGTCGAGCGGTCCCGCTCCAGTTCCCTCGCCGGCGTCGTCGCCGGTCGGTGTCGCTGCCGATGCGGCCCGGCGGTCCGAATTGCCGACCGGCGCGAACCGGTGCTGCATGAGTCTGACCGTCGTCTGGTGTGCGGGGTCGTCGTCGGCCAGGGCGGCCAGGGCCATGCGCAGGTCACCCGGGGGCAGTTGGGCATCCCGCTCCGCGCGCAGCCGTCCGCTCGACCCGCCGTTGTCGCCGACGGTGACGACCGCGGTGATGTCGAGCTCCAGCCGCGGCGAGCAGAGCCGCAGCGCCCGCAGCGAGGCGGCCAGACCGTGCCCGCCACCGAAGGCCACCACCTTGACCGGCCGGCGCCCATCGTCCGACGGCCCGGCGCGCTCCGCCTCGACCGGCCGGCCCACGCCCCTGTCCCCGGACGGCCCGGCGCGCTCCGCCTCGATCGGCCGGCCCTTCTCCCCGGAGGGTTCGGCGTGCCCCGCGTCGATCGGCCGGCGCGCGTCGCTGGACGGCCCGGCGTGTTCCGCCGTCACTCCCGGCCCAGGTCGCGGTGCGAAGAGTGGGCGGAGAGACGGATGTCGCACAGGCGGGTGGTCAACTCTTCGGCGATGGCCACGCTGCGGTGCTTGCCGCCGGTGCAGCCGACCGCCACCGTGAGGTAGCGCTTGCCCTCACGCTCGAAGCCGGGCGCGGTCGACGCGATCAGCTCGGCGTACGTGGCGACGAAGTCGTTCGCGCCCTCCTGGCCCAGGACGTAGGTGCTGACGCCCTCCTCCATGCCGGTGTGGTCGCGCAGCTCCGGCACCCAGAACGGATTAGGGAGGAACCGGGCGTCCATCACATAGTCGGCATCCGGCGGCAGCCCGTACTTGAAGCCGAAGGACAGCACCGTGATCCGCAGCTTGCGCGCGTCCTCGCCGCCGAACAGCTCCTCGACGCGGCGGCGTAGCTGGTTGACGTTGAGGTGACTGGTGTCGATGATCACGTCGGCGTGCTCGCGCGCCTCCTCGAGCAGCTTGCGTTCGGCGGCGATCCCGTCGGCGAGGCGGCCGTCGCCCTGCAACGGGTGCGAGCGGCGCACTGACTCGAAGCGCCGGATGAGCACCTCGTCGTCGGCGTCGACGAAGACCACCCGCGGCGAGAATCCGCGGTCTTTGAGCGCCCGGACGGCGCCCGCCAGGTCGGTGGAGAAGGCCCGGCTGCGCACGTCCAGCACCATCGCTGTACGCCGAGCGGCGCCGCCGGCCTCGAACGCGAGCTGGGCCATGTCCAGCATCAGCGCCTGAGGAAGGTTGTCGACGACATAGAAGCCGACGTTCTCCAGAGCGCGGGCGACCGTGCTGCGACCCCCGCCGGACAACCCGGTCACCACCACGAGATCGGTGGCGGCCTCGTCGGGAGACGGCTCCGGAGCGAACTCCGGCATCGACTCGGTCACGCACTCCTCCTGCACCGCACTGCTTGCCCCACCCGGCCGGGTGGACACTGCATCCTAGGCCGACGCAACCCCGGGGGGCCGCCGGACATCATGTCCGGTACCCGATCCGGGTCTCCCGGAGGACCCCCGGACGCCGCGATTCATCCGTCCCGGCCAACGATGCACCCGGCCACCCCTATTCCACCTTTCCCCAGCTCATCAGGCTCCACCGCAGCCCTCGGCAGCGACCGAGGAGGACAGCCGACCAAGCATCGCCGCAGGCCGTCGACGGCAGCCGGCCAGGCGGCACTGAAGCCGCCAGCCGTGGCCCAGCACCTTCACCTAGCCTCCGTCCTCGTCCGCCGCGGGCCGGGGCAGCGGACGGGCCACCCGAGACCGGTTCGCCCCCGCCCTGGTCCGCCCCGCACCACCCGCCGGTATCGCCGCTGCCGACACTCCGTCGGTCACCCGGTCGCCGCCATCAGCATCCCCCTGCCCAACGGCATCCGCGGCCCCCACACCAGAGCCACCGCCCGAAGGACCGGAGCCAACAGCCGAGACCCCTGAACCACCCAAGCCACCACCGGCCACACCCGAACCAGCGCCCGAATCACGGGAATCACCGTCCGCCACACCAGAACCATCGTCCGGACCGCCCGAGCCACCACCGGCCACAACGGAACCTCCACCGGAGCCGCTGTCCGAGGCCGGCGAGCCGGCTGCCGACGCAGGCCGCGGGGCGCTCCCGGAAGCCCCGGTGCTCGCCACCGGGGTGTCCTTCGGGGAGGCGAGGGCCGCCAGGACCGCCTCGGCGGTGCGGCGGCCGATGCCCGGGACCTCGGTGATCTCCTCGGCGCTGGCCTGCGCCAGTCGTTTCAGCGAGCCGAAGTGCCGCAGCAGCGCCTTGCGGCGGGTCTCCCCCAGGCCCGGGATGTTGTCCAGCGCGGACGCCGTCATCCGCTTCGAGCGCCGCTGACGGTGGAACGTGATGGCGAAGCGGTGCGCCTCGTCGCGGACCCGCTGCAGGAGGTAGAGGGCCTCGGACGTACGCGGCAGGATGACCGGGAAGTCTTCGCCCGGAAGCCACACCTCCTCGAGCCGCTTCGCCAGCCCGCACAGCGCCACGTCGGTGATGCCGAGGTCGGACAGCACCGCGGCGACGGCGTTGACCTGGGGCTGGCCGCCGTCGACCACGACGAGCTGCGGCGGATAAGCGAACCGGCGTGGCCGCCCGGTGAGCGGGTCGACGCCGGGCAGGTCGTTGGTGGCCAACTCACCGACCCCGGCCACCGACGCGGAAGCGGACGCAAGAGACCCGGCGGCAGAAGAGCCGGCCGCAGAAGAGCCGGCCGAGAAAGAGCCAGCAGCGACAGAACCGGACGTGGGGACCTCGGCCACCGCAAGATCCGAAGCATCGGAGGCCGACAGCGCGGGATCATCGGAGGCCGAGAGCGGGAGGTCGTCGGAGGCCGATACGGCGGCGTCTGGGGACTGGGCGCGGTAGCGGGCGAACCGCCGCCGCATCACCTCGCTCATGGCCGCCAGGTCGTCGGTGCCGCTGCCGTCCGGGTTGCCGCGCACCGCGAAGCGGCGATACTCGCTCTTCCTCGCCAGGCCGTCCTCGAAGACCACCATGCTCGCCACCACGTCGGTGCCCTGGATCTGGGAGACGTCGAAGCATTCGATGCGCAGCGGCGCCGTCTCCATTCCCAGCGCCTCGGCGATCTCGTCGAGCGCCTTGCTGCGGGTGGTCAGGTCGCCCGCGCGGCGGAGCTTGTGGCGGGCGAGGGACTCGCCGGCGTTGCGGGCCACGGTTTCGAGCAGGGTGCGCTTGTCGCCCCGCTGCGGCACTCGCAGGGTCACTCGGCTGCCGCGATGCTCGGAGAGCCAGTGTTCGAGCGCCGGGGCGTCCGGCGGGAGCTCCGGCACCAGCAGTTCGCGGGGGACGTCGTTCTCGCCGTGCTCGTCGCCGTACACCTGGCTGCAGAAGTGGTGCACGAGGTCTCCGGTCGTCAGGTCCTCCACCTTCTCCACCACCCAGCCGCGCTGGCCGCGCACGCGGCCGTCGCGGACGTGGAAGACCTGCACCGCAGCCTCGAGGGGGTCCTCGGCGAACGCGACGACGTCGGCGTCGGTGCCGTCGCCGAGCACGACGGTCTGCTTCTCCATCGCCTTGCGCAGCGCGGCGATGTCGTCGCGTAGCCGGGCGGCCTTCTCGAACTCGAGCTGCTCGGAGGCGTCGAGCATGTCGCGCTCGAGGCGTTTGACGAAGGTGTCGGTGCGCCCGGCCATGAAGTCGCAGAAGTCGTCGACGATCGCGCGGTGCTCCTCGGCGGTTACCGAGCCGACGCAGGGCGCGGAGCACTTGCCGATGTAGCCGAGCAGGCAGGGGCGGCCGATCTGACCGGCCCGCTTGAAGACCCCGGCGGAGCAGGTGCGGGCCGGGAAGACCCGAAGCAGGAGGTCGAGGGTCTCCCGGATCGCCCAGGCATGACTGTACGGCCCGAAATACCGCACGCCCTTGCGCTTGGCCCCGCGCATGACCTGCAGCCGCGGGAACTCCTCGTTGAGGGTGACGGCGAGGAAGGGATACGACTTGTCGTCGCGGTACTTGACGTTGAACCGCGGGTCGAACTCTTTGATCCAGGAGAACTCGAGCTGCAGCGCCTCGACCTCGCTGCCGACGGTGACCCAGTCCACGGAGGCCGCGGTGGTGACCATCTGCTGGGTGCGCGCGTGCAGGCTCCAGGTGTCGGCGAAGTAGGAATTCAGCCGGTTGCGCAGGCTCTTGGCCTTGCCGACGTAGATGACACGGCCGGTGGGGTCGCGGAAACGGTAGACGCCGGGAGCGTCCGGAATGGTCCCGGGCGCCGGCCGGTAGCTGGACGGGTCAGGCACGTCTCAACACTAGTGCCGACCCCTGACATGATTACCCGACCGGAGGCCCGCTGCCGCCGCCACGGCGACGGGCCTCCGGCCGCACGGTGAAGGCCGCACGGTGAAGACCGCACGGTGAAAACCGCGCGGAGAAGGCCACGCGGTGAAGATCATGAGGGTGTGATGGGGGCCGGCCGTGCCGGCAGGGCGTGGCCGCCGCGTCCCGTGGCCGCTGCGGTCACTCAGGCCGGCCCCACGTCCTCACGCGGCGACGATGTTGTCGCCGTCCTTCTTGACCTTCGTCTCCGGAAGGGCCTTGCGGGCCGGTCCGCCCGTGGGCGAGCCGTCGGTGATGGAGAAGCTGCTGTTGTGGCACGGGCAGGTGATCTGTCCGCCGTCCACCTTGGTCACCGGGCAGCCCTGGTGCGTACAGATCTTGCTGAACGCCTTGTAGGTGCCCTTCTCCGGCTGGGTGATGACGTAGTCGCCCTTGATGATGCCGCCGCCCTCGGGTACGTCGACGGCCGCCACGAGGGTCTTGCCGCCGCCGCCGGAGGAGGAGTCTCCGCTGTCGGAGCCGCCGCTGTCGGAACCGCCGCCATCCGGACCCGCGCTGCCGGCGGGAAGGGGGTTGTTGCTGAAGTCGCCGCCGTCGGCGCCGACGCCGCTCTTGGTGTCCGTGCCGCAGGCGGCGAGGAGGCACCCGGCACCGAGCGCGCCGGCGCCCGAGAGTACGACGCGACGCGAGGCGACCATGCCGGTGGCCTCGCGAGTGCCCGTGATCTCGGCGTGGGGCCGCTGCACGTCAGTCATCTTTCGCCAAACCCTTTCCAGAACCCCTGGACCGCGCTTACGTCACGCGGCGTTGTCTGTATGTACGCGCGCTCCGCCGGTGTGGTTCATGGGCAACGGAGAAATTATCCGCGGGGGAAGGCCTGATTTCCGGCGGCTTTGCCAACGACCGCGCGGCGCCCGTCCCCGTGGGCGCCGCCGCCGGCGGGCGGGAACGGGGACGGGCGTCGTAGCTCTGAGTTACCTGTGCCCTTCAACCATCAGACGGCGGTCTTGGCGCGCGACCGGCTCGCCCGCGGCTTGGCGGCGGCCTTCGCGGGGGTCTTGGCGGCGCCGTTCGCCTTGGCCGCGCGGGCCACCGCGGCGTCCGCCCCGGCCGGCTCGCCGCTCAGCCCGAGCATCGGGCGCAGGAAGTGGCCGGTGTGGCTGCCGGCGACGTCGGCGATCTCCTCGGGCGTGCCCGTGGCCAGCACCAGGCCGCCCTTGTTGCCGCCCTCGGGGCCCATGTCGATGAGCCAGTCGGCGGTCTTGATCACGTCGAGGTTGTGCTCGATGGTGATCACCGTGTTGCCCTTGTCGACCAGACCGTTGAGGACCAGCAGCAGCTTGCGGATGTCCTCGAAGTGCAGGCCGGTGGTGGGCTCGTCGAGCACGTAGACGGTCCGGCCGGTGGAGCGCTTCTGCAGCTCGGAGGCGAGCTTGACGCGCTGCGCCTCGCCGCCGGACAGGGTGGGTGCCGGCTGCCCCAGGCGCACGTAACCCAGGCCGACGTCGACGAGGGTCCGCAGGTGGCGGTGGATCGCCGGGATGGCCTGGAAGAACTCCGCGGCCTCCTCGATCGGCATCTCCAGCACCTCGGAGATCGTCTTGCCCTTGTAGTGGACCTCGAGCGTCTCCCGGTTGTAGCGCGCGCCCTTACAGACCTCGCACGGCACGTACACGTCCGGCAGGAAGTTCATCTCGATCTTGATCGTGCCGTCGCCGGAGCAGTTCTCGCAGCGGCCGCCCTTGACGTTGAACGAGAACCGGCCGGGACCGTACCCGCGGACCTTGGCCTCGGTGGTCTCGGCGAATAGCTTGCGGACGTTGTCGAAGACGCCGGTGTAGGTGGCCGGGTTGGAGCGCGGGGTGCGTCCGATCGGCGACTGGTCGACGCCGACGACCTTGTCGACGTGCTCGAGGCCGGTGATGCGGGTGTGCCGGCCGGGAACCATCCGGGCACCGTTGATCTGGTTGGCCAGCACGGTGTACAGGATGTCGTTGACCAGCGTGGACTTGCCGGAGCCGCTGACCCCGGTCACCGCGATGAACTGCCCGAGCGGGAAGCCGACGGTCAGGTTGCGCAGGTTGTGCTCGCGGGCACCCTGCACGACGAGCTCGCGGCCGGCGGTCTGCGGGCGGCGGGTCACCGGGGTGGGGATCGACTTGCGGCCCGACAGGTATGCCCCGGTGGGCGACTGCTTGTTGGCCAGCAGGCCCTTCACCGACCCGCTGTGCACGATCTGCCCGCCGTGCTCCCCCGCGCCCGGGCCGATGTCGACGATCCAGTCCGCCGTACGGATGGTGTCCTCGTCGTGCTCGACGACGATCAGGGTGTTGCCGAGGTTCTTGAGGCGCACCAGCGTCTCGATCAACCGGTGGTTGTCGCGCTGGTGGAGGCCGATGGAGGGCTCGTCGAGCACGTAGAGCACGCCGACCAGGCCGGAGCCGATCTGGGTGGCGAGCCGGATGCGCTGCGCCTCGCCGCCGGACAGGGTGCCGGCACCGCGGTCCAGCGACAGGTAGTCCAGGCCGACGTCGACCAGGAAGCGCAGCCGGGCGTTGATCTCCTTGAGCACCCGCTCGGCGATCATCTTCTGCCGGTCGTCGAGCTCGATGGTGGCCAGCAGCTCGGCGCACTCGCCCACCGACAGGTTGCAGACCTCGGCGATGCTCTTGCCGGCGATCGTGACCGCCAGCACCTCGGGCTTGAGCCGCGCGCCGCCGCAGGTCGGGCAGGGGATGTCGCGCATGTAGCCCTCGTACTTGTCGCGCGACCAGTCGCTTTCGGTGTCGCCGTGTCGGCGCTCGATCCACTGCACCACGCCCTCGAAGCCGGTGTAGTAGGAGCGCTCGCGACCGTACTTGTTGCGGTAGCGGACGTGGACCTGGTCCTCGGAGCCGTAGAGGATGGTCTTCTGCGCCCGGCTCGGCAGCGCGCGCCACGGGGTGTCGACGCTGAAGCCCTCGGCCTTGGCCAGGGCCTCCAGCAGACGCAGGAAGTAATCCATGGTCGAGCCGCCGGACCAGGGCTGGATGGCGCCCTCGCGGATGCTGCGCTCCTCGTCCGGGACGATCAGCTCCGGGTCGACCTCCTTCTTGGTGCCCAGGCCGGTGCACTCCGGGCAGGCGCCGTAGGGCGCGTTGAAGGAGAAGACCCGGGGCTCGAGGTCCTCGATCGCGAGCGGATGGTCGTTGGGGCAGGCCAGATGCTCGGAGAAGCGGCGTTCGCGGCCGGGGTCGTCCTCCGGCAGGTCGACGAAGTCGAGCAGGACGATGCCGCCGGACAGTGCGAGCGTGGCCTCCACCGAGTCGGTCAGCCGCTGCTTGCTGCTCGCCTTGACGCTCAGCCGGTCGACCACCACCTCGATGGTGTGCTTCTCCTGCTTCTTCAGCTTCGGCGGCTCGGCGAGCGGGTGGACCACGCCGTCGACCCGGGCCCGGGCATAGCCCTTGGACTGCAGCTCGGCGAAGAGGTCGACATACTCGCCCTTGCGGCCGCGCACGACCGGGGCGAGCACCATGAACCGGGTGCCCTCGGGCATCGCCAGCACCCGGTCGACGATCTGCTGCGGGGTCTGCCTGCTGATCCGCTCGCCGCAGGCCGGGCAGTGCGGGATGCCCGTGCGCGCGAAGAGCAGCCGCAGGTAGTCGTAGACCTCGGTGATGGTGCCGACGGTCGAGCGCGGGTTGCGCGAGGTCGACTTCTGGTCGATCGAGACGGCCGGGGACAGGCCCTCGATGAAGTCGACGTCGGGCTTGTCCATCTGGCCGAGGAACTGCCGGGCGTACGACGACAGCGACTCCACGTAACGCCGCTGTCCCTCGGCGAAGATCGTGTCGAAGGCGAGGCTGGACTTGCCCGAGCCGCTCAGCCCGGTGAACACGATCATGGCATCGCGGGGCAGGTCGAGGTTGATGTTGCGCAGGTTGTGCTCCCGCGCGCCGCGGATGATCAGTCGGTCGGCCACAGCCAGCCACTCCGTTTACGTCAGTTCGATGGGCGCCGCCACCCTAACCGCGGGGTACGACATTTTTGAGCCCGCCGAGGTACAGCACCCCGCCCGGACCTCGAATTCCCGTCACCCCGGCGAGTGAACCCACCTCGAACATCCCACAGACGGACGGTCAGCGTCGCGGCCGTCGCCGGTCCGGCCCGGCCGCCCCGGCGAGCCGCTCGGCCCGGCGCCCGCTCTCCACGGCGACCTCACGCTGCAGTTTGCGCCAGCTTTCCAGCCGTCGCGGCACCAGCGTGCCGTCGGCCAGGGCGGACTCCACCGCGCAGCCGGGCTCGCCGTCGTGACGACAATCACCGAAGCGACAGTGCCCGGCCAGCTCCGCGACGTCCGCGAACGCCCGGTCCAGGCCCGCGGCCGTCTCCAGCAGGCCCACTCCGCGGATGCCGGGCGTGTCGATCACGGCACCGCCACCGGGAATCAAGACCATGTTCCGGTACGCGGTCGTGTGCCGTCCCTTGCCGTCCGCCCGCCGGATCTCCTGTACGCCCATCACTTCCGTGCCCGCCAGCGCATTGACGAGCGTGGACTTGCCCGCCCCGGAGCGGCCGAGCAGGGCCAGGGTGCGTCCGGGCGCCACGAGCTCGCGCAGCTCGGGCAGGCCCGCGCCGGTGCGGACGCTGGCCGGCAGCACCCGTACCCCCGGCGCCAGCTCGCCGAGCTGGCGCGCGATCGCCTGCGGATGACGCGCGGTGTCGCTCTTGGAGAGCACGATCACCGGCTGTGCGCCGGACTCCCAGGCCAGGGCCAGCAGCCGCTCGACGCGGGCGTCGTCGGGCGTCGGGTGCATCGGCTCGACCACCGCGACGGTGTCCATGTTGGCGGCCAGCACCTGGCCGGTGGAGTCCTTGTCCGCGGTACGCCGGATCAGCGCTGTGCGCCGCGGCAGCACGATCTCGATCGTCAGCCGGCGGTCCGGCCAGCGCCGCAGCACCACCCAGTCACCGGAACAGGGCAGGCCGGCGGGGTCTGCGGCGGCGCCGATCAGCAGGCTGCCGGCGAGACTCGCGCGGTGCACGCCGTCGGCGGCGAGCACGGTGCAGACGCCGCGGTCGGCGCGCAGCACCCGGGCGGGGACGGCGTCGGCGCGGTCGAAAGGACGGTAGGCGGACGCGAGCGTCGCGTCCCAGCCCAGGGCGGGCAGGTCAGACATGGGAAACCCTCTGTGGTGTGGGGAGCGGCGCCGACGGATGTCAGGCGCGGGCTCCCGGGCGAAGTCGGGACGCACGAACGGAAAGCACGGTTCCCACCTCCTCCGCGGGTCTGCGACGCGTCTGCCCCGAACGGTACGGTCGCCGGCGACCGCGCCGAAAGCGAGTTTCTTCGTCGCTGTCCGCGCGGGCCACCCACTAGGTTGAGGGGGTGACCATCGATCCACTTGTGCTGATGACCGATGTCGACCAGGCGACCGCCCGCCTGATCCGGACGGCCGAGGGGCTGGAGCCCGGCGCGGAGGCCGCGCCGTCGCCGCTGCCGGGTTGGACGATCGGGCACGTGCTGACCCACGTCGCCCGCAACGCCGACTCCCTGACCAACCTGTTGACCTGGGCGCGCACCGGCGTGGAGACGCCGCAGTACGCGACGCCGACGGCGCGGGACGAGGGCATCGAGGCCGGCCGGAGCCGCCCCCTCCCGGAACAGATCGCCGACCTGCGCGAGTCCCACGAGCGGTTCGCGGACGCCGCGGCGGCCATGCCGGCGCAGGCGTGGGCGTTCCACCTGCCGTCGTGGGACCGGTCCGCGGCGTACGTGCCATGGGCCCGGCTGCGCGAGGTGGAGGTGCACCACGTCGACGTCGGCCGCGGTTACACCCCCGAGGACTGGTCGGACGCGTTCGCGCTGCGGCTGCTGCGCGAGATCGTCGGCGGAGTCACGAGCGACTCGCCGGCGCTGGTGCTGCGCCCGCACGGCCTGGAGCACCCGCTGACCATCGGCGAGGCCACCGAAACCTCCCCGGCGGTCATCGGCCCCACCCGGTCCATCGCCGCCTGGCTCGCCGGCCGCGCCGACGGCGCCGACCTGACCGTGTCCCCGGACGGCGAACTGCCGGCCGTACCGAAGTGGAAGTGATCATGGGATACACCGGAGACGTGAGCCGGGGTTCGGTCCCGGCGGTCCGCGAGCTGCACGGCCTGACCGTGACCAAGGTGTCGGTCGGTCCGATGGACAACAACGCCTATCTGCTGCGCTGCGCCTCCGACGGCACGCAGGTGCTCATCGACGCCGCCAACGACGCGCCCACCCTGCTGAAGCTGATCGGTGACGCCGGCCTCGCGACGGTGGTGACCACCCACCGGCACTACGACCACCACGGCGCGCTCGCCGAGATCGTCCAGGCGACCGGTGCACGCTCGGTGGCCGGTGCCGACGACGCCGAGGGGATCCCGGTCGTGACGGACACGGTCCGCGACGGTGACACCATCGCGGTCGGTGACTGCACGCTCGAGGTCATCCACGTGGTCGGCCACACCCCGGGGTCCATCGTGCTGCTCTATCGCGAGCCGGACGGCATCGCCCACCTCTTCACGGGCGACAGCCTGTTCCCGGGAGGTGTCGGCGCCACGAGCGGTGCGGAGAACTTCAGGTCGCTCATCGGCGACGTGGAGACCAAGCTGTTCGACCGGCTTCCCGACGACACCTGGTTCTACCCCGGCCACGGCAAGGACTCGACGCTCGGCGCGGAGCGCCCTCACCTGCCCGAATGGCACGCCCGCGGCTGGTGACCAGGGCCGGTCAGCCCTGGGCGGAAACGCTCCGGGCCGGGCCCGGTCCGGACGTAGGGTCGGAGCACCCCTCGAGCCTTCCGGAGGTCCCGATGGATCTGCGCCACGACCCGATGCGCTGGCAGCCGTTTCCGCCCTCCCCCGAACCCTGGCCCGGCGCCTCGCCGGGCGCAGGCGGCCCCGCCATCCCCGGCTGGCTCGAGGAGCGCCTCTTCGACCAGCGGATCGTCATGATCCGCGGTCCGCTGACCGGCCTGGCCGCCACCGGCATCGCCGCGGCGCTGCTCACCCTGGACGCGGCCGGTCCCGAGCCGGTGCATCTGCACATGGCGAGCGGCGGCGGCGAGCTGAACGCGGCCCACGCGGTCATCGACGTGATCGACGCGATGGCCGCGCCGGTGCACGCGGTGGTCACCTCGGAGGCGGGCGGCGCGGTCGTCGCGGTGCTCGCGGCCGCGCAGCGGCGGTCGGCCTACCGGCACGCCCGCTTCAAACTCGCGGAGCCCCGAGCGGCGGGAGTCACGGGTACGGCGGACGAGGTCGCCGCGGCGGCCGGGCAGCACCTGCGGGAGCTGGAGGAGGTGATCCTGCGCCTCGTGGACGTCACCGGGCAGACCCGCAGCCGGGTGGAGGACGATCTGTCGGCGGGCCGGATGCTGTCGGCGGACGAGGCGAAGGACTACGGCCTCATCGAGGAGGTAATCGCGGGCAAACCCCGCTAGCCCGGGAAACACCGCGGCGCGGTTCCCCGGAGGGAACCGCGCCGCGGAGAGAACAGTGACCGGAATTACTCGGCGACCTTGACGCCCATCGACCGGGCCGTGCCCGCGACGACCTTGACGGCCGCGTCGAGGTCGTTCGCGTTCAGGTCGGGGAGCTTGCGCTCGGCGATCGACTTGATCTGGTCCGCGCTCAGCGTGCCCACCGTCTGGGTCAGCGGATTGGACGCGCCCGACTGGATCCCCAGAGCCTTGCGGATCAGGAAGCTCGTCGGCGGCGTCTTGTAGGTGAGCTGGTGGGAGCGGTCCTCGAAGACGCTGACGATGACCGGGATGATCTCGCCACGGTTCTTCGCGGTCGCCTCGTCGTACTCGACCTTGACGGCACGCATGTTGGCGCCGGTGGGGCCGAGCATCTTGCCGAGGTCCACCATCGCGGCGTTACCCGCCTCAAGCGCGAGGGTCACCTCATGGGTCTTCTTCTTGGGCGGCATTGCGCAAAAGCTCCTTAGTGTGTGCTGCACGGGCCAAAGTCAGGAGCTCGCCAGCATCATCAACGCACGACAACCCCGAGACCTTACTACCGCGCTCGGCCACGGGTCAAAACGCCACCGGGAGAGTAAGCGGGTGCACAGTCTCGGGTTCCACCTGCCAGTGTATCGCGGCCTCCGCGGGGTCCGCCGGCCACCTCGCCCCTTGCCGAAGTTCATCGACAAAAGGGACGTACGGGACGGGGGTTGACACCGATCACGTACCTGAACCCCGAGGCGCCCGCGGCAACCAAGACCGGCGACAATGGGGCCATGCAGACCCGCACCGACCTACGCAACGTCGCCATCATCGCCCACGTCGACCATGGCAAAACCACCCTGGTCGACGCCATGCTGCGCCAGGGGAGCCAGTCCCACGCGCGGGGCGAGATGGCCGACCGCGTCATGGACTCCATGGACCTGGAGCGGGAAAAGGGCATCACCATTCTCGCCAAGAACACGGCGATCAGCTACCAGCCCGCCGACGGCGAGGCCGTCACCATCAACATCATCGACACCCCCGGCCACGCCGACTTCGGTGGCGAGGTCGAGCGCGGCCTCACCATGGTCGACGGTGTCGCCCTGCTCGTGGACGCTTCCGAGGGCCCGCTGCCGCAAACGCGGTTCGTGCTCCGCAAGGCGCTGCAGGCCAAGCTGCCGATCATCCTGATCATCAACAAGGTCGACCGGCCCGACGCGCGGATCAAGGAGGTCGTCGACGAGACGTACGAGCTCTTCCTCGACCTCGACGCCGACGAGCACCAGATCGAGTTCCCGATCGTCTACGCCTGCGCCCGCGACGGCATCGCCTCGCTGACCCAGCCCAAGGACGGCACCGTCCCGGAGGACAGCACCGACCTCGAGGTGCTGTTCAGCACGATCCTCGACACCATTCCGGCCCCGACATACACCGAGGACGCGCCGCTGCAGGCGCACGTCGTCAACCTCGACGCCTCGCCGTTCCTCGGCCGTCTGGCGCTGTGCCGCGTGCACGAGGGCACCATCCGCAAGGGCCAGACCGTCGCCTGGTGCAAGACCGACGGCACGATCAGCAACGTCCGCATCTCCGAGCTGCTGATCACCGAGGGCCTGGAGCGCAAGCCCGCCGAGAGCGCCGGCCCCGGCGACATCATGGCGGTCGCCGGCATCGCCGACATCATGATCGGCGAGACCCTCGCGGACGCCGAGAACCCGAAGCCGCTGCCGCTGATCCAGGTCGACGAGCCGGCCATCTCCATGGTCATCGGCACGAACACCTCGCCGCTCGTCGGCCGGGTCAAGGGCGCCAAGGTCACCGCCCGCATGGTCAAGGACCGGCTCGACAAGGAGCTGATCGGCAACGTCTCGCTCCGGGTGCTCCCGACCGAGCGCCCGGACGCCTGGGAGGTCCAGGGCCGCGGCGAGCTGGCCCTCGCGATCCTGGTCGAGCAGATGCGGCGGGAGTCGTACGAGCTGACCGTCGGCAAGCCGCAGGTCGTCACCAAGGAGATCGACGGCAAGGTGCACGAGCCGGTCGAGCGCCTCACCATCGACGCCCCCGACGAGTACATGGGCGCGATCACCCAGTTGCTCTCCACCCGCAAGGGCCGGATGCAGGAGCTGATCAACCACGGCACCGGCTGGCTGCGGATGGAGTGGCTGGTGCCGGCCCGCGGTCTCATCGGATTCCGTACGGAGTTCCTCACCGAGACCCGCGGCACCGGCATCATGCACCACCTGTTCGAGGACTATGAGCCGTGGTTCGGCGAGCTGCGCACCCGCCAGAACGGCTCGCTCGTCGCCGACCGGGCCGGCGTGGTCACCGCGTTCGCCATGACCAACCTGCAGGAGCGCGGCCAGCTCTTCGTCGAGCCCACCATCGAGGTGTACGAGGGCATGATCGTCGGCGAGAACAGCCGCCAGGACGACATGGACGTCAACATCACCAAGGAGAAGAAGCTCACCAACATGCGCTCGTCGACCGCCGACGAGACCGAGAAGCTGATCCCGCCGCGCAAGCTGTCGCTGGAGCAGGCCCTCGAATTCTGCCGCGAGGACGAGTGCGTCGAGGTGACGCCCGCCGCAGTGCGCATCCGCAAGGTGGTGCTCGACCAGCAGACCCGCGGCCGGGCTGCGGCCCGGCGCAAGCACCAGCAGTAGAACCGATCGCGGGTACGGTGCTCGGCACCGTACCCGCGCATGGAAAGGCCCCGCTGTCGTGACAGCGGGGCCTTTCCTGTCCGGTCAGGCGGAGGTCTTGAGCGGTTCCTTCTTCTGGTCGCGCGACGACTTCACCAGGCTGGCGACCGTGGCGATGCCCAGAGTCCCGATGATGACCAGCAGCGAGAGCCAGATCGGAATCTCCGGCGCCCAGGGCACCCCACGGCCACCGTTGATGAACCCGAGCGAGTTGGTGTGCAGCGCCTCGAGGAACAGTTTGACCCCGATGAAGGCGAGCACGAACGCCAGCCCGATGTTGAGGTAGACCAGGCGCTCCAGCAGCCCGCCGAGCAGGAAGTAGAGCTGGCGCAGACCCATCAGGGCGAAGACGTTCGCGGTGAAGACGAGGTACGGCTCCTTGGTGATGCCGAAGATCGCCGGAATCGAGTCGAGCGCGAAGATCAGGTCGGTGGTCCCGATCGCGATCATGACGATGAGCAGCGGCGTGAAGACCCGCTTGCCGGTCTCGGAGACCGCCATCAGCTTGCCGTCACCGAAGGAGCTGGAGATCGGAAGCGCCCGCTTGGCCCAGCGGATCAGGATGTTCTCCTTGAAGTCGTCCTCGTCGTTCTCGCCACCCTTCACCAGGGTGATCGCGGTGTAGACCAGGAAGACGCCGAAGATGTAGAACACCCACGAGAACTGCTGGATCAACGCGGCGCCGGCGGCGATGAACGCACCCCGCATGAGCAACGCCAGCACGATGCCGATGAGCAGCACCTTCTGCTGGTACTGCCGCGGCACGTTGAACCGCGCCATGATGATCATGAATACAAACAGGTTGTCGACGCTCAGCGAATACTCGGTGAGCCACCCGGTGTAGAACTCCCCCGCGGCCGCTCCCCCGGAGGTGATCCACAACCCGACGCCGAACGCCAGGGCGAGGCCGACATAGAAGGCGACCCAGCCGCCGGCCTCCCGCATCGACGGCTCATGCGGGCGCCGCCCGACGATCAGCAGATCGACGGCGAGCATGACGATGAGGGCGGCGAGGGTGACCAGCCACACCCAGGTGGAGACGTTCAACGAGGACCTCCGGCAGACACGGTTCAACGCCGCATCGGAAACAGAATCCGAAGCGGCGAAGTGACTGTCGGAGGTCTCTTCCGCCTCCGCCCGGCGAGCGAAGACCACCGGCCCCGGGGGCGCCCCAAGGGCGCTGACCGTGCTGACGAGACCGGCGCAGAGGAATACTCCCCTCCTACGGAAGCCATTGTGTCGCATCGGAGGCTCCCATGACACGTCACCCCGGTTAATCGTGGCAGGGCTCTCGCGCACGGTCCCCCAGCTCAGAGATTTCGCCGCCACACCGTCTCCGGCTTCCTAGGAGGCTAGTTCGTCTTCGCTTGCCTCGACGCTGCTCGGATTGCCCAGGTTGTGCCTGCGCTGTGCGCGCGGAGCGCGGCGGCGCGCCGGCGATGCGCTCTTCGCGCGCCCGCCATCCTTGATCCGCCCTCTCTGTCGGCCCCGCGCCCCACATGTTCGTGGGCTCGAGACCTGTTCGCCGTGGCCCGCGTTCAGCCGGCGCGAAAGCGAGCCCGCCGGCCGCGATCCTCGAAGCCGAGCCGCCGGTACAACCGGCCCGCCGGGTTGTCAACGTTCACATCGAGCCACGCCTCGTCCGCTCCCCCGGCCCGCATCCGCCGCAGAACCTCTGTCACAAGCGCCGAGCCGAGCCCGCGCCCCCGAGCCGCGGGAACGACGCCGACCTGCACGATCCAGCCGACCGCAGCGATCACGAAGCCGACGTCATGATCCAGCCCGACATCACCACCCAGCCCGGCATCACCGCCCAGCGTGGGAACGGTCGCCAGCACGGACCACTCGGGCCGGAACTCGTCATCCCCGGTCACCCAGGCGATCCACCGCTCGGCGTTCCACCCGGGAAAACCGGGCCGCTCCCGGAACGCGGCCTCATAGACCCGGAAGAACCGCTCGGCATTTGCATCCGACCACGCCGCGAAGGTGGTGCCGCCGGGCCACACCGCCTCGGGTACGCGCCGAGCACCCACATCGAACCCGAACCGCAGGACGTCTTCCGCAAACACCTGTCGCAGCCCCCGTCCCTCGAACAGGCGCAGCGACTCACCGGTCAGCGATTCGGTCTCGACCGTCACCGAGCCCCCGCGGCGGCGGCCTTCGGCCAGCCCCCAGTCGAGGAGCCGGCTTCCCAGACCACACGCCCGAACCTCCGGATCGACCAATCCGACGAAGGTGGCGCCGCCGGCCCAAGGGTCCGAACCGTCGCCGGACGTCGGCCGGACAGCTCCCGCCGCGAGAAGGCGGCCCACAGGTCGATGGGGCACCGGCGGACACGCCACGGCGTCCGTGGGTCCGCGGGGCAGCTCTGTCGCGTCATCGCTCGGCTCACGGGTCGAACAGATCTGCACGGTCGTCACGGCGCCTCCCGTCCACCGGCGCCGGAGAAAGTCCGGGTCGGCGGACATCGGCAGGCCGCCGTCGGCTTCGAGGCATCGCTCGGCGAGCGGAACGAGTTCCGCCTCGACGGCGACCGGGCTGACGGTCCATTCCACGGCGTCAATCGAGAACACGCGCGCGAGCCTAGTGAGATTCGGGTTCGATCCCCACCGAGTTCCGCAACAGGATCCCGGCGGGCATCCCGCCGGAGCTCGAACGACCTGCCAGCTACCCCCCGAGGTCGAACGGCTCGCCGCACAGGCCGGCCGAGCACCAACCGACCACCAGGCAAGCCGGCCGAGCACACACGCCAGGTAGGACGGCTGAGCACACACGCCAGGTAGGACGGCTGAGACCGACCGACCCGACGAACGACGAGCGGACGTCCGGCATGTGGCTGGCCGATTCCGTTCGGCCCTGGGCTTGCGCTTCTCTCGTCTACTTCACTCCGGCGACGTCCATTCCTCGGAGTTCCTTCTTCAGCTCCGACACCTCGTCGCGGATGCGGGCCGCGAGTTCGAACTGCAGCTCGCGGGCGGCCGCCAGCATCTGGTCGTTGAGGTCCTGGATGAGCTGGGCGAGCTCCGCCCGGGCCATGCCCTCGCGGGCCGGGGCCGACGAGGTTCTCGCCTTGGAGCGGGTCTCGGGCACGGGGCCCTTGCCCCGGGACATCTGGCGGCCGGCGCCGCCGACGACGTGGCCGCCGGGGCCGTGGCCGCCGAGGGCCGTGTCGGTGTCCTCGGCCTCGCGGTAGATGTCGTCGAGGATGTCGTGGATCTTCTTGCGCAGGGGCTCCGGGCTGATGCCGTGCGCCTCGTTGTGGGCGATCTGCTTGGCGCGGCGGCGGTCGGTCTCCTCGATGGCGTCACGCATGGACGGGGTCATCTTGTCGGCGTACATATGGACCTGGCCCGAGACGTTTCGCGCCGCGCGGCCGATCGTCTGGATGAGCGAGCGGCCGCTGCGGAGGAAGCCTTCCTTGTCTGCGTCGAGGATCGCGACCAGGGAGACCTCCGGAAGGTCGAGTCCTTCCCGGAGCAGGTTGATGCCGACGAGGACGTCGTAGTCTCCCTTGCGCAGTTCCTTGAGCAGCTCCACCCGGCGCAGCGTGTCAACCTCGGAATGCAGGTAGCGGACGCGGATGCCGTTCTCGAGGAGATAGTCGGTCAGGTCCTCGGCCATCTTCTTGGTGAGCGTGGTGACCAAGACCCGCTCGTCCCGCTCGGTGCGCTCCTTGATCTCGTGCATGAGGTCGTCGATCTGGCCCTTGGTCGGCTTCACCACAACCTGGGGGTCGACCAGTCCGGTGGGGCGGATGACCTGTTCGACATATTCGCCGCCGGACTGCTGCAGCTCCCACGGGCCGGGGGTCGCCGAGAGGAAGACCATCTGCCCGACGCGCTCGAGGAACTCGTCGAAGCGCAGCGGGCGGTTGTCGGCGGCGCTCGGCAGGCGGAAGCCGTGCTCGATGAGGATGCGCTTGCGGGAGGCGTCACCCTCGTACATGCCGCCGATCTGCGGAATCGTCACATGCGATTCGTCGATGACGGTGACGAAGTCGTCCGGGAAGTAGTCGAGCAGGGTGTAGGCGGGATCGCCGTAAGACCGGCCGTCCATGTGCATCGAGTAGTTCTCGATGCCGTTGCAGAAGCCGACCTGACGCATCATCTCGATGTCGTAGGTGGTGCGCATCCGCAGCCGCTGCGCCTCGAGCAGCTTGCCTTGGCGCTCGAGCTCGGCGAGGCGCTCGGTGAGCTCGGCCTCGATGTCGCGGATGGCGCGCTCCATGCGCTCCGGACCGGCGGCGTAATGGGTCGCCGGGAAGATCACCAGTTGGTCCACCTCGCGGACGATCTCGCCGGTGAGGGGGTGCAGGTAGTAGAGCTTCTCGATCTCGTCGCCGAAGAGCTCGAGGCGGACGGCGAGCTCTTCGTACGCCGGGATGATCTCGAGGGTGTCGCCCCGGACCCGGAACGTGCCCCGCTGGAAGGACATGTCGTTGCGGGAATACTGGATGTCGACGAGACGGCGCAGCAGCTTGTCGCGGTCGAGCTCGTCGCCGACCTTCACCCTGACGGCCCGGTCGAGGTATTCCTGCGGTGTGCCGAGACCGTAGATCGCGGAAACCGTCGCCACCACGATGACGTCGCGGCGGGTCAGCAGGGACATCGTCGCGGAATGGCGCAGCCGCTCGACCTCCTCGTTGATCGACGAGTCCTTTTCGATGTAGGTGTCGGTCTGGGCGATGTACGCCTCGGGCTGGTAGTAGTCGTAGTAACTGACGAAGTATTCGACGGCGTTGTGCGGCATCAGCTCGCGGAACTCCTTGGCGAGCTGGGCACAGAGCGTCTTGTTGGGGGCGAGCACGAGCGCCGGCCGCTGCAGCTTCTCGATGAGCCACGCGGTGGTCGCGCTCTTGCCGGTGCCGGTGGCGCCGAGCAGAACCGAGTGGCGATCCCCGCGGCGCACCCGGCGCTCGAGCTCGGCGATGGCCGTGGGCTGGTCACCAGCCGGTTGGTAGTCGCTGACGACCTTGAACGTGCCGTCGAGTCGTGGGATGTCGAGCGCCATGCTGACCACCGTACGTCGGGGGTGTGACAAGTTTGGGCCGGCTCGGACGGACGCTGTTCGGAGAGTGCACATTCGGCTTCGGCACCGGGCATTGTCCGGTCTTGCCCCGCGCGTCTACCCTGGGCGGGTAGGCCGCTCGCGGCGGCCGCCCGGCCGACCCGGCGCCACCACACGGCGCCACGGACGGGACGAGACTGCAGCCCCGGCGACGCCGGAGAGCGCATCTCGAAGGTGACGCGACAGGCGTCGACCGGCCGCCGCGAGCGCCACTGGCTGTCCGGGCTCGGACGAGTCGAGCCGGGTCGGCCGCCTGAAAAATCCCTGTCGGTGCATGAGCCGGCCTCCGGCAAGCCGATGACACCAGCGGCGTCGCGCGACAAGCAGCAACGAGTGGAAGCGACCACGGGACAGCACGCGGGGAAACACCACCGCCGGATGCGGGACGGTCGTAGTCGAGCAAGGGCACACCAGGCGAAGCGCGGCCGCGCGAACACGGTGAGGCAGCCAGACAGGGCACGCCGCCCGAAACCCGAGGACGCAGTAGGACAGGAAGGCACCGCTCAGACCCGAGGCGGTCGGGGCGCGGCGCTCCGGAAAGGATGACGCTAGGGCCGGGTCGGTGGCTGCCAGCCCGTCGCCTCCGCCCACTCGTGTGCCGCCGTGGCCTCCGCGTCGAACCAGGGTTCCTTGGCCGCCGCGTACCCCTCCGGGTCGCCGTGGATCTCGGCCCAGCGCGCCTTCGCCGCCGCGTATTCGTCGCGCGCCTCGGGGACCGCGCGGAGGTGGTCGCGCATCAGCAGGGCGAAGCGCCAGCCTGGGGAGCCGGTGACCCGGACGTGGAGGTTGACGGAGCGGCCGGGATCCGCGCTGCCATGCAGGCGCTTGGGCCAGGTTTTGCCCGGTATGCCCCAGGCGTTGTCGAACCATTCGCCGTCTCTCGGCGGCAGGCCCGCGCCGGCCAGCGTGTCGGCGAGCTTGTCGGCCAGCTCGAGCGTCGGCACCGCGAGCATCAGGTCGATCAGGTCCTTGGCGGGCAGGCCCGGCACGGCCGTCGATCCGATGTGCGAGACGTCGGCATCGCCGCCGAGCTGCGGGCGCAGTGCCTGGTTGATCCGGGCGATCAGCCGGGCGGCCTGCCCGCGCCAGGCCGGATCCGACGCCACGATGCGCAGGCTTGCGTCGAAGGGCGCGTGCTTGCGGAGCCGGAGATTCCTCTCGTACGGCCGGAGCCGCGCGCGCCACAGCTCGTCGACCTGGGCGGTGAGCTCGTCGAGCCCGCCGTTGTTGTCGATCACCACGTCGGCGGCGGCGCGCCGATCGGCGTCGTCGGCCTGAGCGGCGATGCGGACGGCGGCCTGCTCCGCGGTCATCCCCCGCGAACCGACAAGCCGGGCGATCCGCACCTCCGGGGCCGCATCGACGACGATCACGAGGTGGAAGGTGGGCGCGAGCCCGGTCTCCACCAGCAGGGGCACGTCGTTGACCACGATCGCGTCGGCCGGGGCGGCCGCCGCCAGCTCCGCCGTGCGGGCGCGCACCCGGGGATGGATGATGCTCTCGAGGCGGCGCCTGGCCGGCTCGTCGCCGAAGACGCGCGCGCCCAGGGCAGGACGATCCAGCTCGCCGTCGACGCCCAGGACCTCGGGCCCGAAGGCCGCCACGACCGCGGCGAGGCCATCGGTGCCGGCGGCGACGACGTCGCGCGCCAGTTTGTCGGCGTCGAGAATCACGGCACCGAGCTCGTGCAGCCGCTGCGCGACGGCACTCTTGCCCGCGCCGATCCCTCCGGTCAATCCCACTCTGAGCACGCGATCAGTATCGCGGCTGGATCGGTTGGTGTCATTGCGACCCCGGCGACCTGTGGATAACGCACGAAGTGACGGCGCGACGAGCGCCGCCAGCAGGACGGCATCGCCAGCGGAACGGGCGTGGCCGGCAGGATCGGGCGTCGCCGGCCGGAAGGGACCGCCAGCGGGACGGGCGTGTCCAGCACAATGGGCGTCGCTAGCCGGAAGGGGTCGCCAGCAGGACGGCGTGGCCGGCAGGAGGGGCGTTGCGCAGGAGGATGTCGTTCGCATGGACTAGAACGAAGAGACGCATGGACTAGAACGAAGAGACCCCGCCCACCGGGCCCATAGGCCAGATGGACGGGGTCTCCCTCGTCAGCCCGGCCCGAAGGCCGGTGTCGGGTTCGCCGGCCCGAGGGCCGGTGTCACCGTGATGCCGTGATCAGCTCTTGCCGCCGGCGAGCTTCTCGCGCAGAGCGGCGAGGGCCTCGTCGGTGGCCAGGGTGCCGGCCGGCTCCTCCGCGGCGCGCGCCGGGGCCGACGTGCTCGTGGAGGTGGAGGAGGACGAGGTGGTCACGCCGCCGGCCGGAGCCGGGTTGAGCGCGGCCTCGGCGTCGGCCTCGCGGGACGCCTGGACCTGCTTGGTGTGGGCCTCCCAGCGCTCGCGGGCGTCGGCGTACTGCTTCTCCCACGCCTCGCGCTGCTTGTCGAAGCCCTCGAGCCACTCGCCCGTCTCCGGGTCGAAGCCCTCCGGGTAGATGTAGTTGCCCTCGTTGTCGTACGTGGCGGCCATGCCGTAGAGGGTGGGGTCGAAGTGCTCCTCGCCCTCCACGAAGTTCTCGTTCGCCTGCTTGAGCGAGAGCGAGATCCGGCGACGCTCCAGGTCGATGTCGATGACCTTGACCATGACGTCCGAACCCACCTGGACGACCTGCTCGGGCAGCTCGACGTGACGCTCGGCCAGCTCGGAGATGTGCACCAGGCCCTCGATGCCGTCGTCCACGCGGACGAACGCACCGAACGGAACCAGCTTGGTGACCTTGCCCGGCACGATCTGGTTGATCGCGTGGGTCCGGGCGAACTGGCGCCACGGGTCTTCCTGGGTCGCCTTCAGCGACAGCGAGACGCGCTCGCGGTCCAGGTCGACGTCGAGCACCTCGACCTCGACCTCCTGGCCGACCTCGACAACCTCGGACGGGTGGTCGATGTGCTTCCAGGAGAGCTCCGAGACGTGCACCAGGCCGTCCACGCCACCCAGGTCCACGAAGGCACCGAAGTTGACGATGGAGGACACGACGCCCTTGCGGACCTGGCCCTTCTGGAGCTTGTTGAGGAACTCGGTGCGGACCTCGGACTGGGTCTGCTCGAGCCAGGCGCGGCGGGACAGGACCACGTTGTTGCGGTTCTTGTCCAGCTCGATGATCTTCGCCTCGAGCTCCCGGCCGACGTACGGCTGGAGGTCGCGCACGCGCCGCATCTCCACCAGCGAGGCCGGCAGGAAGCCGCGGAGGCCGATGTCGAGGATGAGGCCACCCTTGACGACCTCGATGACGGAGCCGCGCACGACGCCGTCGTCCTCCTTGATCTTCTCGATGGTGCCCCAGGCGCGCTCGTACTGCGCGCGCTTCTTCGAGAGGATCAGGCGGCCTTCCTTGTCCTCCTTGGTGAGGACGAGGGCTTCGATGTGGTCACCGACCGACACCACTTCCGCGGGGTCCACGTCATGCTTGATCGACAACTCGCGCGAGGGGATGACACCCTCGGTCTTGTAGCCGATGTCGAGCAGGACCTCGTCCCGATCGACCTTGACGACGGTGCCTTCGACAATGTCGCCGTCGTTGAAGTACTTGATGGTCTCGTCGATGGCTGCGAGGAAAGCTTCCTCCGAGCCGAGATCGTCGACCGTGACCCTGTTGGCGCTCGAGGTGGCCTCGATGCTGCTCGTCATGTGGACTGTTGCTCCGAACGGATGGTTTCGTGGTGTCTCTGCGCGCCGCGGAACTGCCGGCGGGCACAGCACGAACATCCGGTGATCACAACGCTGGAACTTGGCGATCAAGCGAGAGCGATCAAGCGAGCAGGATCATGCTGGGACCGACGACTGCGGAACCTGCTCCCTGCCGAGGCACACGATCCGCGAGCGCATCGACTAGCTTACCGTGCGCATTACCACAGGTTGCAAGCCCTCCTGATGACCGAGGCATATTGTTCTCGCCGAGCCGGCCATAGCGCCCGTTTTGCGGCGTTTATGCACCTAGGGGCGGCCTCCGCGCGGGACGCCCCGGAGATCGGCGTCGATGTCCGAGGTCAGCGGGCAGGTGTGCCACAGATCTCCGCATCGAAATCGGAGGCGGCACGGCCCCGCCACACGGAAGGCGACGCGGCCGGGCGGCGGTCGACCCGTCGAGCCGCCGTGGGGAAAGTGTCGTGCTCCCCCGTACGGTGACTTGGTGATCGAAGCGCAACCCACCGCCCACCCCGCCGCGCTACGCCGGGCGGTGACCGACGACGAGAGCCGCGCCGCCAGCCGGCACTGGTGGGACCTGGATGCCGACGACTACCAGGAGGAGCACGGCGCGTTCCTCGGTGACGTGGATTTCGTCTGGTGTCCCGAGGGTCTCCGGGAGGCTGACGCGCGCCTGCTCGGCGACGTGCGCGGCCGGCGGGTGCTCGAGCTCGGGTGCGGTGCGGCCTCGGCCGCGCGCTGGCTCGACGGGCAGGGCGCCGACGTGGTCGCAATGGATCTGAGTGGGGGAATGCTGCGCCATGCGCAGCAAGCGTCAGACCGCGCGGGGGTACGGGTGCCGCTCGTGCAGGCGGACGCCCTCGCGCTGCCCTTCGCGACATCCGTATTCGACGTGGTCTGCACGGCGTTCGGGGCGGTCCCCTTCGTCGCCGACTCCGCGGCGGTGATGCGCGAGGTAGCGCGGGTCCTGCGACCGGGCGGTACGTGGGTGTTCTCCATCACGCACCCCATGCGCTGGATCTTTCTCGACGAACCGGGAGAGGAGGGTTTGCGGGCGATCCATCCCTATTTCGACCGCCGGCCATATGTGGAGCAGGACGCCGCGGGCATGCCGACATACGTGGAACAGCACCGGACCCTGGGCGACCGCATCCGCGAGCTCGTGGCGGCGGGGTTCGTGCTGACCGATCTCATCGAGCCCGAATGGCCGGAGGGCCACGAACAGATCTGGGGGCAATGGAGCCCCCTGCGCGGCAGACTCTTCCCCGGGACGGCGATATTCGTCAGTCACGTGCCAGAAAGTCCGGCCGTCCGCGACTCATAGGTCGACGCTTCTGCCAGCCCAGCGAAGAACGCGGACAACCACACGTTTCGCATGCGGGAGCGTGCCGACTGCCAAAGCTGGCAGTTGCCACGAGCTTACTCATCTGCATCCGCCGGGTGCGATTCCGGGCAACGAAATTCGTTGCCCGGATCAATCACCGGCACTGCCGCGTATGCATCAGCAGGTGACCGAAGTGATCACGACATCCTTCCGGTCACTGCTGATCTTGACCCAATAGTGATCCTTGCCTCGCCTGTCGTAGGCCCAGGAGCTGCCATTCTCCTGAAGCTTGGTGTAACAGCCAGCCTCGGCGCGGAACGCGTCCACATCATAGTAGCGCTTGCCGAGACTCGTGGAACTCTGATTCTTGTTGAGGAAGTAATAGGCCTTCGGAAGATTCTGCGAGAAGACCGTCGCGCACGGCGGCTTCGTGCCGACGTACACGTTCGGGCTTCCACTCCAGCAGTTCGCGATCTGCACCATCCTGCTTGATGCGTTGCGCACCACCCCGCCACACCGCGGCTTGGCGCAGTCACCAGCCATTGCAGGCGACGGCTGCACCACGGTGAGCCCGCCCACGACGGCGGCCAACATACCAGCCCACGCTACAGGCCTGGAAACCATCCTTCTCATTCATGTCCCTTTCTCGGCATTCCTGCATTGCGGGTGTCAGCGACGTAGAGGTATCGACACGACACACTCCGGATGTGGATCCTCTTCTTCCCGTCGCGCGACCCTTTTCGATCGCCCGCAAAAATCGGGCACCATATAAACAGAAGCGAACGACGAACGCAACTCTCCCAGATCCCATGAGCGCAGTTGCTTCAGGAATCTGACGCAGAGTGACTCACCCGAACAGCCGTGGCATGATATTCGCGCTCGATCCGTGCAGTCATGCAGTCGCCATGATCAGGATCATAGACCGGCACTATTGCCACTCTCGTGACAGTCGGTCGATGTCACTCAATGCCGTGAAACGACGAACAGTTCATCCGCCGATACGTCAGCGTCGGCGAGGGTCATTCATGGCGTTGCCCTGTCTGGTTGCGAGTGATCGTCCGGCGATCATGACACGACCCGTCAACCGGCGCGTTGTCCGAGATTGCTTCCGCGCCACTGCGACTGGCCTCCTTCGCGATCACAGCGTTCGCGAATCAGCGGTTCACACGGCAGGTGCACGGATGCCGGCGACAAGCAGGTGGCCGTGGGAATGCCGGCGTCTGCGGAGCAGCATCGGACTCTCGGCGACCGCCGCACCCCAGTACGTGGTCAAAAGCGGCAAGACGGGGCGTACCGCGGTGCACAAGCCGGAGGCGCTGAAGCATGGCAAGTGACACGTACGCGGAGTTCCGGGATGCGGTGAACATGACCGCCTCGGAGCTTGAAAAGTGGCTGACGACGGACGAGTCGACGGACGTCGGCCAGAAGCCGCCGAGCGGCGGCGAGTCGGTCGGCCACGACAGCGGCCGGAAGATCATCGAGATCCTGCACACGAAAAGGGCGACCTGCGCGATGCGGACGAGGCACACGTGCGGAAGGTGGTCGGGTACGTGCACCGCCACCTGGCGCAGCGCCCCTCGGGCGACGTGGCGGACATGAAGTGGCGGTACTCGCTGATGAACTGGGGCCATGATCCGCTGAAGAAATGACATGCGGCGAGTTGTGCGGGCCTGGATGGTGGACACCGAGCGCGGCTTGTGCGCGCCTGGCTGGATGATGGGCACCGAGCGCGGGTTGATGCGGGTGCTCGGGGCACAGCTTGAGCACGAGTCGAGGTGATACCGGCGGACTCAGGTGCCGGGCTTCCATCGCGGAGTCGAAGTGAGGTCGGCTCTGGGGTCCGCGCCGCGGACACCACCCCTCGACCAGCGCGGGTTGGCCCGGCCTTTGCGGCGGGCGCCACCTCCGAGCCGACGAAGGTGCGAGCTCGGAGGGTGACAGCCGGTGGGGTTGGGGTCAGGCGGGGGTGGTTGCGGCGCTGACGTCGAGGAGGCCGGCCAGGAGGGTGAGGGCTTCCGGGACCATGCGGTAGTAGACCCAGGTTCCTCGTCGGTCGCTGTCGACCAGGCCGGCTTCGCGGAGGACCTTGAGGTGGTGCGAGATCGTCGGGCCGGTCAGGTCGAAGGAACCGGTGAGGTCGCAGACGCACACCTCGCCGCCGCCGGCGGAGGCGATCATGGATAGCAACCGCAGTCGTACGGGGTCGCCCAGGGCCTTGAACATCGGCGCGAACACTCGGGCCTGGTCGGCCGCGAGGGGCCGGCGCACTACGGGCGCCCATGCGCCCGACAGCGATGTCATCTCGATGGAACTGCTCGGCATGGAAACCACCCTTGCAGAGCCGGGCAAGTCCGGGACGCCGGAATTCCGACAGCTTGCCTTCGCTGGGGAGATCACGGTTGCAGAGCGCCAGAATGCATTCGGCACATGTGGGTTCCCGGGGTGCCGCAAGCCATCGCTGCAGGACCGCCTCGAGAGTGTATTCCCAGGTGGGAGGCGGTACCCGACGGCGGGGAATGCGGTGGTGCCAGTAGAGAATGGACGCAACGATCTGTAGCCGGAATGGCTGCGGCCGGTGGCCGATTGGGTCATGAATCACATTTTGTGGGAGCTCCACGATCGGGTGGGCGCAAAGTTTGGTGTCACGCGAAGAGTGTTCGGGCAAGCGATTGAGGACCTACGGGCAGGCGTTCCTTCAGCGACCGTTCAGGGAACCCTCCGATGTGGGCAGACAGCCTGCCAGCAGGCGGTTTCGAGGACCCAGATGGACGTCGGAGACCGGCGCCGGGAGCGCGCGGCAACCGGGTGGCAGGCCGCGCCAGGCGCCGACTGGCGGATCACACCGCGACCCAGACGGTGGGCGGCCCCAGGCGGCAGGGGGCACCGGACGCCGTCCTGGCGAGCGGAGCGGGCGCGGCGCCTGGCAGCGGGCGGCACCAGCGGCCAGGCGGCGCGGCGGGCGACAGGCGGCGGGCAGCGCGGCGGGCGACAGGCGGCGGCCAGCGCGGCGCGGCGACAGGCGGCGGGCAGCGCGGCGGAGCAGCGCGCGACGGCCACGCCCGGGTCAGAACCGGACGCCCGGCAGCGGTCACGCCCGGGTTGGAACAGGCGGGTCACGCCCGGGGCGCGGGCTGGCGGGTCGCCCCGGGTGGCGGGTGGCGTCGGGGGTGCTAGTGGTCGGCGCCGTTCCAGTCTTGGCCTATGCCTACGGAGACTTCGAGAGGGACGGACAGGGGGTAGGCGGCGCCCATTTCTCGTCGGACCAGGGTTTCGAGGGCCTCTCGTTCGCCCGGGGCTACGTCGAAGACGAGTTCGTCGTGCACCTGGAGGAGCATGCGGGAGGCCAGGCCCGCCTCGCCGATCGCGGCGTCGACGTGGAGCATGGCGACCTTGATGATGTCGGCCGCCGAGCCCTGGATGGGTGCGTTCAGCGCCATGCGTTCGGCCATTTCGCGGCGTTGGCGGTTGTCGCTGCTGAGGTCGGGCAGGTAGCGGCGGCGCCCGAGGATCGTCGCCGTGTAGCCGTCCTGGACCGCGCGGCGGACGACGGCCTGGAGGTAGTCGCGGACGCCGCCGAAGCGTTCGAAGTACTCCGCCATGAGGCCGCGGGCTTCCTCGGTGGAGATGTTGAGCTGGTTGCTCAGGCCGAAGGCGCTCAGACCGTACGCCAGGCCGTAGTTCATGGCTTTGATCTTGCGCCGCTGGTCGGGGACGACCTCGTCCAGCGGGACGTGGAAGACCGACGAGGCGGTGGCGGCGTGGAAGTCCGCGCCCGAGTTGAAGGCCGCGATGAGCGCCTCGTCGCCGGAGAGGTGCGCCATGATGCGCATCTCGATCTGGCTGTAGTCGGCCGTCATCAGCGACTCGAAGCCCTCCCCCACGACGAACGCGCGCCGGATGCGGCGGCCCTCCTCGGTGCGGATGGGGATGTTCTGCAGGTTGGGGTCGGTCGACGAGAGTCGACCGGTGGCCGCCACGGTCTGGTTGAACGTGGTGTGGATGCGGCCGTCCTCGGAGACCGACTTGAGCAGGCCGTCCACGGTGGACTTGAGCTTGGCCACGTCGCGGTGCCGCAGGAGGTGCTCCAACAGCGGGTCGCCGGTCTGCGCGAACAGGCTCTGCAACGCGTCGGCGTCGGTGGTGTAACCGGACTTGATCCGCTTGGTCTTGGGCAGGTTGCGCTCGACGAAGAGGATCTCCTGGAGTTGCTTGGGCGAGCCGAGGTTGAACTCGCGCCCGACCACCTCGTGCGCCGCCTGCTGGGCCGCCTTGACCTCGGCGGCGAAGTGCGCCTCGAGCTCGGAGAGGTAGTCGGTGTCGGCGGCGATGCCGACGTGCTCCATCTCGCCCAGCACGATCTCGAGCGGCTGCTCCACCTCGGCGAGCAGGCGCTGCGAGGCACCGTCGTCGCGGGAGAGCTCCTCGGTGAGGGTGTCGGCGAGGTCGAGGGTGGCGCGGGCGCGCAGCATCACGTTCTGCTCCGCGGCGCCCTCGTCGCCGAGGCCGTCGAGGGTGAGCTGGCCGTCGTCGGGGGCGTCGACGCGCAGCTCGCGCTTGAGGTAGCGCAGGGCGAGGTCGGTCAGGTCGTAGGCCCGCTGGTCGGGCTTGGCGAGGTAGGCGGCGAGGGCGGTGTCGACACGGACGCCCTGCAGCGTCCAGCCGTGCGCGCGGAACGCCAGCATCGCCGGCTTGGCGTCATGAATGATCTTGGGGCGCTCGGGGTCGGCGAGCCAGGCGGCCACCGCCTGCTCGTCGCCGGCGTCGAGGGCGGCCGGGTCGAACCAGGCGGCCGGGCCGGCGCCGGTGGCCACGGCGATGCCGGTCAGCGCGCCGGTGCCGCGGCCGAAGCGGCCGGTGACGGCGACGCCGACCGGGGCCTCCCGGGCGTGCTCGGTCAGCCAGGCGGCCACCTGGCCCGTGGACAGCACCGTGCCGGAGAGGTCGAAGCCGGACTCGGCCTCGGGCTCGACGGCCTCGAGGTAGGAGTAGAGCCGCTCGCGCAGCACCCGGAACTCGAGCGCGTCGAAGACCTGGTGCACCGCCTCGCGGTCCCAGCCCTGCCACTTGACGTCCTCGGGGCGCAGCGGCAGCTCGAGGTCGCAGACCAGCGCGTTGATCTCGTAGTTGCGCATCACGTCGGCCAGGTGGGCGCGCAGGTTCTCGCCCGCCTTGCCCTTGATCTCGTCGACGTGGGCGATGATGCCGTCGAGGCCGCCGTACTGATTGATCCACTTGGCCGCGGTCTTGTCGCCGACGCCGGGGACGCCGGGCAGGTTGTCGCTGGTCTCACCGACCAACGCGGCCTTGTCGCGGTAGCGCTCGGGGCGCACGCCGTATTTGGCCTCGATGGCGTCGGGCGTCATCCGCCAGACCTCGGAGACGCCGCGCACCGGGTAGAGGATCGTGACGTGTTCGCCGGCGAGCTGGAACGCGTCCCGGTCGCCGGTGGAGATGACCACCTCGAAGCCGGCGTCGCGGGCCTGGCAGGAGAGGGTGCCGATGACGTCGTCGGCCTCGTAGCCGGGCTTCTCCACCACCGGGATGCGCAGCGCCTCGAGCACCTCCTTGACCAGGCTGACCTGGCCCTGGAACGGCTGCGGGGTCTCGGAGCGGCCGGCCTTGTAATCGGCGTACTTCTCGGTGCGGAACGACTGCCGCGAGACGTCGAACGCCACCACGATGTGGGTCGGCTTCTCGTCGCGCAGCATGTTGATCAGCATCGAGGTGAAGCCGAACACGGCGTTGGTCGGCTGCCCCGTCTGCGTGGAGAAATTCTCCACGGGCAGCGCGAAGAAGGCTCGGTAGGCCAGCGAATGGCCGTCGAGCAGCAGCAAGCGGGGGGTCTGGGCGTCGTCGCTCACGTCCGAGAACTCTAGTCCCGGGGTACGACAACTCCGCCGACCGCCCCGCCTGCCGAAGCGCCTGTTCTACAGGACTTTGCTCAGGAATGCCCTGGTGCGTTCCTGCTGCGGGTTGCCGATGACCTCGCGCGGCGGACCCTGCTCGACCACGACGCCGCCGTCCATGAAGATCAGCGAGTCGCCCACCTCACGGGCGAAGCCGATCTCGTGGGTCACCACTACCATGGTCATACCGTCGCGGGCGAGGTCTTTCATGACGTCCAGTACCTCGCCGACGAGTTCCGGGTCCAGCGCGCTGGTCGGCTCGTCGAACAGCATCAATTTGGGCCGCATCGCCAGCGCCCGGGCGATCGCCACCCGCTGCTGCTGACCGCCGGAGAGCTGACCGGGGTAGTTGTCCCGCTTGGCGCCGAGACCGACGCGGTCCAGCAGGGCGAGTGCGCGCTCGCGTACTTCGGCCTTGTCCTCCTTCTTGACCCCGCAGGGCGCCTCCATGACGTTCGCCAGGACCGTCATATGGGGAAAGAGATTGAATCGCTGGAACACCATGCCGACGGACCGGCGCTGGGCCGAAACCTCGGAGTCCCTCAGCTCGTGCAGCTTGCCGCCGCGCTCCCGGTAGCCGATCAGGTCGCCGTCCACGAAGATGCGGCCAGCGTTGATCTTCTCCAGGTGGTTGATGCACCGCAGGAAGGTCGACTTGCCCGAGCCCGACGGGCCCAGGATGGTGCACACCTCACCCGGCCGGACCACGAGGTCGACGCCCTTGAGCACCTCGAGCGCACCGAACGACTTGTGGACGTTCTCGGCGCGGATCATCTCGTCGGTCATTGCCTACTGCCTTCCTCCGCAGGAAGCACCGCGCCCTGCTCGGCGGCGACCGCCCGCAGACGCAGCTTGGCCCGATCGGTGGCCCCGTAGCCGCGCCCGAAATGACGCTCGACGAAGAACTGAACCACCATCAGCACACTGCACAGGATCAGGTACCAGAGACAGGCAGCAACCAGCACGGGAAGCACGATGAACGTACGGGAGCTGATGGCCTGCAGTTGGAAGAACAACTCATAGGTGACGGGTACGAACGCCACGAGTGAGGTGTCCTTGACCATGGCGATCGTCTCGTTGCCGGTGGGCGGAACGATGACTCGCATGGCCTGAGGCAGGACGACCCTGCGCAGCACCCGGCCGCGCGACATACCGAGCGCCGACGCCGCTTCCGCCTGCCCGGGGTCGACCGACTGGATGCCGGCACGGACGATCTCGGCCATGTACGCCGCCTCGGACAATCCCAGCGCGAGGACACCGGCGACGAATCCGGACAGCAGGTCAGTGGCCTTGATGCTGAAGATCTGAGCGTTCAGGTCATGGATGCCGAACAGATTGCCGATCTGCCGGTCGAACGGCAGGCCGAAGCCGATCCGATCCCACAGAATACCCAGGTTTCCGAAAAGGATCGCGAGAACGAGCCGGGGCACCGCCCGAAACACCCACGTGTAGAACCAGGCGACCCAGGACAACACCGGATTCGTCGACAGCCGCATGATCGCGACGACGATGCCCAGGCCGACGCCAATGAACATCGCCAGCGCGGTCAGCAGGATTGTGCCGCGCAGGCCCTCCAACACCGGACCCGTGAACATGACGCCGCGTTTACCGTCGCCGATGCTGACGAATATGAACCGCCAGTTGAAGCGGTCATTGGTCACCAGCAGGTGAACGAACATCGCGGCAAGTACGGCGAGGACTGCGATCGCCAACCAGCGCCCGGGGTGCCGGACGGGCACGGCCTTGATGGCCTCGGGTCGTGCCCGTCCGGATTGCATCTCCGTCGTCATCAGGCGCCTGGTTCAGGAAACCTGAGGGTTGACGGCCGGGTCGGCGATGGCGCCGGCCTCGACGCCCCACTTGGTGAGGATCGTCTTGTACGTGCCGTCGGCGATCAGCGCCTCGAGCGCCTTCTCGATCGCCCCTCCGAAGTCGGCCTGGTCCTTGGGCAGGACGTAGCCGTACGGCGCCGAGTCGTAGATGTCGCCGACCAAGGCCAGCTGGCCGTTGGTCTGCTTCACCGCGTAAGCGCACACCGGAGAGTCGGCGAGCATCGCATCGTTCTTGCCCGAGATGACCGCGTTGGTCGCGTCACTCTGCGCCTGGTACTGGTCAACGGTGATTGCCGGCTTGCCGGCCTCCGTGCACTTCTTGGAACGGGCCGTGATGTCATCGACCTGCACGGTGCCAACCTGGACAGCGACCTTCTTGCCGCAGGCGTCGTCAGGGTTAATCGTCGAGCCCGACTTCGTCGCCCACTGCGTACCGGCCGAGAAGTAGGAGACCATCGTGGTCTCCTTCATGCGCTCGGCGTTCACGGTGAACGACGAGACGCCGATGTTGTACTTCTTGCTGCTGACGCCCGGGATGATGTCCGCAAACTTCGCGGACTGCCACTCCGTGGTGAGGCCGAGCTTCTGCGCGACCGCGTTGAACAGGTCGACGTCGACGCCCTTGACCGTCTTGCCGTCCGCGTCGAGGAACTCGTTCGGCGCGTACGTGGAGTCCGTACCGATGATGATCTTTCCGGCGGACTTGATGGCGGCCGGAACCTTGTCGGCCAGCGCGGCGTCGGCGGCAGCCGACGGGACGGGGGCTCCCGTGCCGGTGCCGGAGGTGGTCTCCTCGCCGCAGGCGGCGAGCGACACGGTCATCGCCGCCGCGGCAGCCAGGCCGAGAACCGCCCGACGGCCAGATGAGATGCGGAACATCGTCAAATACTCCTTAGGGGGTGTGGCTAGGCAACGCCGAGATAGGCGTCCTTCACCGAGGGGTCGTGCAGCAGTTCGGTGCCGGTGCCCGACTTGACGATCCGGCCGGTCTCCAGCACGTACGCGCGGTGCGCCCGCGACAGGGCCTGTTGCGCGTTCTGCTCCACCAGCAGGATCGTCGTGCCCTGCTGGTTGATCTCGACGATGATGTCGAAGATCTGCTGGATCAGCATCGGCGCGAGCCCCATCGAGGGCTCGTCGAGCAGCAGCAGCTTGGGCCGGCTCATCAGTGCGCGGCCGACCGCCAGCATCTGCTGCTCACCGCCGGACATCGTGCCGCCGACCTGCTTCTCGCGCTCCTTGAGCCGCGGGAAGAGGGTGAAGGCGCGATCCATGTCCTCGTTGATCTCGGACCGGTTCCGGCGGGTGTAGGCGCCCATCTCCAGGTTCTCGCGCACCGTCATGCCGGGGAAGATCCCCCGGCCCTCGGGCGACTGCGACACGCCCCGGACGACCCGCAGGTCGGCGCGCATTCTGGTGATGTCCTCGCCGTCGAAGATGATGCGCCCCTCGGCGATCGGGCGCAATCCCGAGATCGCCCGCATCGTCGTCGACTTGCCGGCACCGTTGGCGCCGATCAGGGCGACGATCTCACCCTGACCGACGGTCAGGCTGATCCCGTGGAGCGCCTGGATGCGGCCGTACAGCAGCGTCAGGTCCTGCAACTCAAGCAGCATCGGTCGGGACCCCCAGGTACGCCGCGATCACCTTCGGGTCGTCCCGCACCTCGGCGGGGGTCCCCTCGGCGATCTTCTTGCCGAACTCCAGCACCACGATCCGGTCCGTGACGCCCATGACCAGGCGCATGTCGTGCTCGATGAGCAGCACGGTGACCCCGGTGTCACGGATCTTGCGGATCAGGTTGAGCAGCTCCACCTTCTCCGCCGGGTTGAAGCCCGCCGCCGGCTCGTCGAGACACAACAGTGTCGGGTTGGTCGCCAGCGCGCGGGCGATCTCCAGGCGGCGCTGCTCGCCGTACGACAGATTGCGCGAGACCTCCCCCGCGCGGTGGGCGATGCCCACGAAGCGCAGCAGGTCCATGGACTTCTCCCGGCCCAGCCTCTCTTCCTTCCAGTGCCGCGGAAGGCGGAAGAGGGCACCGATGACGCTGGTCTTGTGGTGGGCGTCCGCGCCCACCATCACGTTCTCCAGCGCCGTCATCTCGGGGAACAGCCGCACGTTCTGGAACGTACGGGCGATGCCGCCCCGGGTGATCTCGTGCTTCTTCCTGCCGACGATCGACTGGCCGTTGAAGCGGATCGCACCGCTGGTGGGCCGGTAGACGCCGGTCATCGCGTTGAAGCAGGTGGTCTTGCCGGCACCGTTCGGGCCGATCAGACCGAAGATCTCACCCTTGCGCAGGCTGAAGCTGACGTCGTTGAGCGCCACGACGCCGCCGAAGCGCAGCGTGACGTTCTGGACCTCGAGCAGCGCGTCGCCGGCGCCCGCGTGCGACACCGGAGTGCCACCCGTCCCCTTGCCGGTCGGGATGGCCCGGTCGACCGGGCGCGCGTTCTTCTCGTCGAGCTCCTGCGGAGACTCGATGTGTGGCTCGCTCACTGGGGAGCCACCTCCTTCTCACGGTCCTTGAGCTCCATCGCGCGACGACGGCTCGGGATCAGACCTTGTGGCCGGAAGATCATGATCACCAGGATCACCAGACCGAAGATCGCAAAGCGGTACTCGTACAGATCGGTGTCCCAGACCGGGTCCTTGATGCCGCGCAGGCGGTCCGGGATGTAGGAGATCAACGCACCGCCGAGGATCGCGCCGAAGATGTTCCCGGAGCCACCCATGACGACGCCCGCCAGCACCAGGATCGAGAACTGCAGGATGAAGGTCTGCGAGTTCATGAAGCCCTGCTGACCGGCGAACATGACGCCGCCCAGGCCGCCGATGAAGGCGCCGATGGCGAACGCCCACAGCTTGTACTTGATCGTCCGCACGCCCATGATCTCGGCGGCCTCCTCGTCCTCGCGGATCGCGAGCCAGGAGCGGCCGACCCGGCTGCGGTCCAGGTTGCGCACGCCGAGGATGACCACGATGACCACCGAGAGACCCAGCCAGTAGTACGGGGTCGCGTCCGCCACGCCGAACCACGGCTTGCCGTCGGCGTACTCGCCCGGCGGGTGCGGGATGCTCGAGAAGCCCCGGTCACCGCGCAGCGTCTCCGAGCTCGTCGCGAAGATGCGGATGATCTCGGCGAAGCCGAGCGTCACGATCGCCAGATAGTCGCCGCGAAGCCGCAGCGTCGGCCAGCCCAGCAGCAGACCGGAGACCATCGTGATCGCCAGCGCGATCGGGATGGACGCCAGCCAGCCCCACTCTGTGTGCAGGACGCTGTCGGGCGAGGTCAACATCGCGACGGTGTAGGCACCCACCGCGAAGAAGCCGACGTAGCCGAGGTCCAGCAGGCCGGCAAAGCCCACCACCACGTTCAGACCCAGGGCCAGCAGGACGTAGTACGACATGTAGAACAGGGCACTCGGCCAGTCGACGCCCTGAGTGATGATCTGGGGGCCGATGACCGGCACCTGACCGACGTACGGCAGCAGGTACGCCACCAGGGCGAACGTGATGGCCAGGACCAACCGGACAGCCCAGTGCTGCCGGCCGAACCAGCCGCGGGTGCCGCCCGACTCCCGCCAGTTCTTCTTCTGCGGCGCGGAGGCCGGAGTCGTGGTCGCTTCGCTCATGCTCGAGCCCTCCCGAGAGACTCGCCCAGCAGACCCGTCGGACGGACCAGCAGGATCAACACCAGCAGCACGAACGATGCGGCGTGCAGCCACTCCGTGCCGAACAGGCCGGCCGCGTAGTTCTGCAGCACGCCCAGCATCAGACCGCCCAGCAGGGCGCCGCGCAGGTTGCCGATGCCGCCGAGGACCGCCGCGGTGAACGCCTCGATGCCCAGCAGGAAGCCGGCGTCGAAACGCGTGACGCCGATCTTGAGGTCGTACATCACCGCCGCCACGCCGGCCATCAGGCCGCCGAGGAGGAAGACGAGCGCGATCACGCGGCTCTTGTTGACGCCCATGAGCGCCGCGCTGTCCGGGTTCTGCGCCACCGCGCGGATGCCCCGGCCGAGCCGGGAACGGTTGATGAAGCGGTCGAGCACGAACATCGCCACGAGCGCCAGCACGATGATCAGAATCTGCAGATTCGTCACGTGCATGTTGCCGATCACGACGACGTCGGTCGGCCGGATCAGCGGCGGGACACCGGTGATGTTGCGCTGGGTGACCACGCCGACCGTCTCGGAGATGAAGAGCGACGCCCCGATCGCGGTGATCAGGAAGGCCAGCGGCGGCGCGTTGCGCTTGCGCAGCGGCCGGTACGCGACGAGCTCCACGCCGAGTGCGGTGAGGCCGGATATGACGATCGCGCCGATGAGCCCCAGGAGAAGCAGGCCGATGACCGCGAAGATGTTGGGAGTAGCCGAGTTCTGGTCGAGCCCGAACATGCCCCAGACCACGAGGCACGCGTAGGACCCGAGCAGGAAGACCTCGGAGTGCGCGAAGTTGATAAGGCGAAGCACGCCGTACACGAGGGTGTACCCGAGCGCGAACAAAGCGATGATCGCGCCCTGGGCCAGGCCCGTGATCGTATACGGCCCGAAGTTTTCAATCAGGCCGGTGAAGTTCAAAGGGGCTCCTGAAACGAGAAGGTCGGTGCGGCCGGAGATCATCCGGCCACACCGGCCCTACAGAGAGTTACTACAGAATCAGGCGGTCTTGATCTCTTGGTCGGCGACCGTGTTGCCCGCTGCGTCGAACTTGAACGCCCACACCTTGATGGACGCCGGGTCAAGCTCACCGGTCGAGGTGAACTTGTAGGTGTTCGCGATGCCGGTGTAGTTGACCGTCGACAGGTAGGTGTTCATCTTCTCGACGGTGGTGTTGCCCGCGTCGATACCCGCCAGGTAGATGTTCGCGGCGTCGTACGCCACGTCGCTGTACGTACCAGCGTCGACGTTCCACTTGGCCTTGTAGTCGGCGACGAACGTGCCACCCGCCTTCTCCGGCGGGGAGCAGGGGCAGGTCACGACCGTACCTACGGCGGCGGCGGTGCCCGCGGACTTGGCGAAGCCCGGGTCCTTCATGCCGTCGCCGCCGACCAGCGTACCCTTCCAGCCCGCAGCGGTGAGCTGCTTGCGGATGAGGCCACCGTTCTGGTAGTAGCCGCCGTAGAACATCGCCGTCGCCTTGGAGGCGACGACCTTCTGCACGACCGCCGAGAAGTCGGTCTGCTTGCCGTCCGCCTCGGTCTTGTCGGTGTCGACGACCTTGGCGCCCAGCTTGGTCTTGACGACCTCGGCCAGACCCGCGCCGTACGCGGACTGGTCGTCGGCGATGAAGACCCGCTCGGCCTTCAGCACGTCGCTGATGTAGTTCGCGGCGGCCGGGCCCTGCGCGTCGTCGTTCGCGACCGCGCGGTGGAACGTCTTCCAGCCCTTGGAGGACAGGGAGACCCGCGTCGCGGACGGGGTGATCGTCGGGATGCCGGCCTCTTCGAAGATCGGGTCCGCGGCCTCGGACTCACCCGAGAACGGCGGGCCGACGATGCCGAGGATCTTCTTGTTGGCGACGAGGCTACGAGCGACACCGGGTGCGACGGCCGGCTCGCCCTGCGAGTCGAACTTCTGCACCTTGATGCACTCGGAACCCTTCTTGGTGTTGTACTGCTGGATCGCGAGCTCGAAGCCCTGCTCGATGTTCACACCGAGGTTCGCAGCGGATCCCGTCAGGGCGCCGAAGAACGCGAGCTCGTAGCCGCAGTTACCACTGGCCGTGTCTGTGGAGCTGCTGCTGCTGTTGCAGGCAGCGGCACCGGCGACGAGGCCGATCACGGCCAGTCCGCCGATGGCTCGTGCGAGAACCTGCCTCAAGGTTGGAACCCTCCTCCATACCGAACCCACCGAGCCACCGCAGGTCGATTGGCACTTGCAGTGCTCCACGACACAACGCCGCCCGTCATGGGGCCGGACGCTATCCCACCTTCCGGTGAACTCGTAAGGGTTCACACGGGCATTCACCGAACCGTTACGTCCCGTGATGCCGGAACGAGAAAGGTGTAACAAACAGGCAGTGCTTGGGACAGATGCGGTTACTCAGCGGTAGCGTCGGAGGGCTCTTGACCCTCGGCGAGGATGCGGTCGGCGACCTCACGCATCGTCATGCGGTGATCCATGGCGGTGCGCTGGATCCACTTGAACGCCTGCGGCTCGGTCATCGCGTACTTCGTCATCAGCTCGCCCTTGGCCCGCTCGACCGACTTGCGCGTCTCCAACCGCTCGGTCAGGCCCGCGACCTCGGACTCCAGCGCGGCGACCTCCGCGTACCGCGAGAGGGCGATCTCGATCGCCGGCACCAGGTCCGACTTCTGGAAGGGCTTCACCAGGTACGCCATCGCGCCGGCCGCCCGCGCCCGCTCCACCAGGTCCCGCTGGCTGAAGGCGGTCAGGATGACCACCGGGGCGATCCGACCGCCGGCGATGCGCTCGGCGGCCGCCAGGCCGTCCATGATCGGCATCTTGATGTCGAGGATGACGAGATCCGGCGTCAGCTCCTCGGCCAGCCGCACGGCGGTCTCACCGTCACCGGCCTCACCGACGACCTCGTAGCCCTCCTCCACGAGCATCTCGGCCAAATCCAGCCGGATGAGGGCCTCGTCCTCGGCGATCAACACCCGCCTGCGCTCGGCATCCGCCTGCGTGTCGGCCACGGAACCCCTACCCCCACTGCTCTGCGAAGTCACGACACCCGGGTATCCGGACATCGCCCCTGACAGCGTAGAGGGTGCCGGGAACCGGGCCTGCCGCGCAGTGACCGGCCGGGCAATTCCATGATTCGGACCGTTGCGACACTCCGGTATCCGGATGTCCGCCCTGGGGCCGGAGTGGGTAGGGTGTACTCCGGCTCGGCGCGGCCGCGCACGACTCGTCCCCGTAGACCAATCGGCAGAGTCGATGGACTCAAAATCCATTCAGTGTGGGTTCGAATCCCACCGGGGACACCAGGCACCGACCACGAGGCGGCAGGGGACGGTGGGGTTCGCGCGCCCCATGGTGACCGTTGCGGCCGGCGAGAGTCCCGGGTTTGCGGGAACGGCCGATTTGCCGGGGTCCTCGATGTTGTCATGGCAGTACCAGCACTGCCAGGAGGCTTCATGTTGTGGTCCGGCTCGTCGCCCCTGACCGTCGTGCGAGACGGGATGTGGGGATTCCTTCTGCTCGCCGGGGTGGCGTGGCTGGCGATCGCCTGGAGCGTGCTGCGCCTCGAACCCGCCGACATCGCGGACGTGGCCGGGCCGGTCGTGTTGTTCGCCGCGGTGACCGAGGCGGTGCGCGCCCTCGCCGGGACACGGACGTGGTGGCTGAACGCGGGTATGGCCCTGTTGTTCGTCGCCACCGGGGTGGTCCTGATGAGCGACGGGAACGACACCTGGACGACACCGGCCGCGCTCATCGGCTGGTACCTCATGGTGCGGGGCGCGGCCGATCTCGCGATCTCGATGATGACCCGGGAGACCGACCGGATCTGGGGCCTGCTCACCGTCGTCGGCCTCGCCGAGCTCGGACTGGGGTTCTTCGCCGCCGGCTCGTTCGCGCGTACGGCGGAGATGGTCGCCGTCATCCTCGGCGGGGCGGCGCTGATCCGGGGGGTCGCCGATCTGGTGGCGTCCCTGCGGCTGCGCGAGGTGTCGGTGTCGGCGCGCGCCGGGCGGCTGCTGGAACTCCCCGCGGAGCGGGCGGTCGGAGTGGCCGGCTACTCGGCGGGCATGACGGACTTCGAGGAGGGGCCGACGCAGGCGTCGCGAGCGCGGCACCGGGCCATGCCGCAAACTTCCGCCGGCGGCACGCACGACCTGTCCGGGCCGCGGCCGGGTCAGGCCGCCGCCCTGGCGGATCTCTCCACGCCCGGGCCGACCGGCGCTCGGACGGGCAGCTTCCACGACGAGGTGCTGCGGACCACCGCGGATCTGGACGCGATGCTGGCGCTGGCCGGTGTGACCGGCGCGGCCGTCCCGGGTGCGGCGGCACAGGCCGCCGAGGCGGAGCAGGTCGAGGTGCCGGATACCGCCGAGGGCGCGGAGTTGCCGCCGGACTCGCCCAGCGCGCAGCAGCCGGCGCGGCCCGAGATCACGGGACGGCACGGCCGGCCCGGAGACGCGACGGCGCACACGACCGCCCCCGCGACGGGATCCCACGCGGCCGGCACCGGATCGCCCGGCAATGCCGGGAGCAGCGTCGGCGCGCCGGGAAACGCCGCCAGCAACTTCGGCACGCCCCGCAACGCCGCGAGCAACTTCAGCACGCCGGCGAACGCCGCGAGCAACCTCGGGACGACCGCGACCGGACGGCAGAAGCCGCCGGGCGAGGAGGGACCGCTGCCCCTGCTGGACCCGACGGCGCAGGCCGCGCGCGCCGCGATGCCGGGTATGGACGACACGTCGATCATCACGCGCGGACGGCTGGTGGACTGATCTCCCCTGCCCGCCGGAGTGGGACCAGCACGACGGCCAGTCGCCGGCCGGGTCCCGCTCCGGCCGGGCCCCGTAACCGAAGCCGGAGTGTCTGAGCCGGCCCCGGCGACGCGACGAAGCCGGCTCCGCCGACGGGACAGAGGACGCTCAGGAGCCGATGCGGCGCAGCAGCCCTTCCTGGACCGCGCTGGCGATGTGCACCCCGTCGCGGGTGAGCAGCCGGCCACTCGCGAGTCCCCTGCTGCCGCTCGCCGAGGGGCTGCGGCAGTCATAGAGGAACCACTCGTCGGCCCGGAACGGCCGGTGGAACCAGAGCGCGTGGTCGAGGCTCGCCCCGATGACGCCGCCCGGTCCCCACACCTCGCCGTGAACCGACAGCACCGAGTCCAAGAGCGACAGATCCGAGGCGTACGTCAGCGCGCACGCGTGGATCAGCGGATCGTCGGGAAGCTTGCCGTTGATGCGCATCCAGACGCGCTGCTCCTTGGCGGCGTCGCGGTCGCCCGGCGGCACCCAGCCGGGGGTGTTCACGTAGCGCACGTCGATCGCCTGCGGCCCGAAGCTCAGCGCCGCCCGGCGTTCCGGGTATCTGGCGAGCCAGTCGCGGGTCGTGGGGACCTCCTCGGGGCCCGGCACTCCCTCCGGCGCCGCCGCGTGGTGATCCAAGCCTTCCTCGGCCACCTGGAACGACGCCGACATCAGGAAGATGGCCTTGCCGTGCTGCTGGGCCGTGCACCGGCGCACCGAGAAGGAGCGGCCGTCGCGGATCGTCTCGACCGTGAAGTCGATCGGGACCGTGGGATCGCCCGGGCGCACGAAGTAGCCGTGCAGCGAGTGCACCGGACGCTCCGGGTCGACCGTACGGCCGGCGGCGACGAGCGCCTGGCCGGCGACCTGGCCGCCGAAGACGCGCTGGGCGCCGGTCTGCGGGCTCTCTCCCTGGAACCGGTCCGCGTCGAGCTGCTTGAGGTCGAGCACCTCCAGCAGTTGGTCGACCGCGGCCTGTCCCCGGTCGGCGGTCACACGGTCCTCGGGTCGACGAGCGAGCCGAGCTGGTGCACGCGCAGGGTGTTGGTGGAGCCGGGCGCGTTCGGCGGGCTGCCGGCGACGACCACGACGTAGTCGCCGGGCTTGGCCAGGCCGAGGCCGAGCATGCTCTGGTCGACCTGGCGGAACATGTCGTCGGTGTGCTCGACGAAGTCCGTCAGGAAGGTCTCGACCCCCCACGAGAGAGCGAGCTGGTCGCGGACCGCGGCGACCGGAGTGAACGCGAGCAGCGGCAGCTCGCAGTGCAGCCGGGAGAGGCGGCGCACGGTGTCGCCGGTCTGCGAGAAGGCGACCAGCGCCTTGGCCCCGATGTTGCGGGCGATGCGCGAGGCCGCCACGGTCAGGGCGCCGCCGTGGGTACGCGGGTCGTGCTGCAGGACCGGGACGCCGAGGGCGCCGTTCTCCGTCGTGGTGACGATCTTCGCCATGGTGCTGACGGTGAGCACCGGATACTTGCCGACGGAGGTCTCGCCGGAGAGCATCACCGCGTCGGCACCGTCGAGGACGGCGTTGGCCACGTCGGAGGCCTCGGCGCGGGTCGGCCGGGAATTCTCGATCATCGAGTCGAGCATCTGGGTCGCCACGATGACCGGCTTCGCGTTCTCCCGGCAGAGTTGCACGGCACGCTTCTGCACCAGCGGCACCTCGTCCAGCGGCAGCTCGACGCCGAGGTCGCCGCGGGCGACCATGACGCCGTCGAAGGCCAGCACGATCGCCTCGAGGTGGGTGACCGCCTCGGGCTTCTCGACCTTGGCGATGACCGGGACGGACCGGTCCTCCTCGGCCATGATCTGGTGCACGAGCTTGATGTCGTCGGGCGAGCGCACGAACGACAGGGCCACCAGGTCGACGCCGAGCCGCAACGCGAAGCGCAGATCCTCGGCGTCCTTGTCGCTGAGCGCAGGCACGCTGACGGCGACGTTGGGCAGCGACACGCCCTTGTTGTTGGAGACCGGGCCGCCCTCGGTGACCAGGCACCGGATGTCGGCGCCCTGCACCGCGGAGACCTCGACGGCCACCTTGCCGTCGTCGATCAGCAGGCGGTCGCCGACCTTGACCTCTTCCGGAAGCTTGTTGTACGTGCAGGAGACCCGCTCGCGGGTGCCCACGATGTCGTCGCTGGTGATGGTCACGGCGTCGCCGCTGTTCCACACGTGCGGACCGTCGGCGAACTTGCCCAGCCGGATCTTCGGTCCCTGCAGGTCGGCGAGGACGGCGACGGCCCGACCGGTCTGCCTCGCCGCCGTGCGCACCAGCTCGTAGATCTTCTGGTGGTCCTCATGGGTCCCATGGCTGAAGTTCATCCGGGCCACGTCCATGCCCGCCTCGACCAGGCCGAGCATGCGCTCGGTGGAGGCGGTGGCGGGCCCCATGGTGCAGACGATCTTTGCGCGGCGTGTCACAGCCATCAGGCTAGTCTCTTTTCCGGATCGGCCCGCTGACCGGCCCCCGTGCGGGGGACGACGCGGGGGGCGACGCTCCGCGAGGCCACCCGGCGTGCGGCTCAGCGAGCTGCCTCGGCGCTCGGCGGAGCGAGCTGCCTCGGTGGAGCAGCGGATGCGGGCGTCGGCGACCGCGATACGACCCCAGCTTATCGGTGCGCCGGTTGCCGCGGCCGGGGACCGGCCCGCGTCGCGGCGGTCGATTTCCCGACTCCTCCCCCGATCGCGGGCCATGCGGCCAGGGACTACAGTCCGCAATGCCCATGTGACGACACGTCTGGGTCCAGGGAGGGATACGTGCACGACTGGGCCCCTTGGGGGAAGTGTTGCGGAATGCCCCGGCCGAGGCGGCCAAGGTCGAGACGGCGGCCCGGGAGGCGGGCGAACTGCTCAAGACGTCCTGGTGACCGTCATCGCGCTCTTCACGATCATGCTGATCGTGGTCGGGGCGTTCACCTGGCTCGACTACCGGCGCGAGGAGTGCGAGCTCACCGAGACCGCCGTTCGGCCCGGCTTCCGGCGCTCGCCGCAACCGCGCAACTTCTGGCGGTGGTACGAGACGTGGATCGTCGGCTTCATCGCCGTCTCGATCCTGTTCATGTGGGCGGGCGCCGCGACGATCGTGGTGCCCGCCATCACCTGAGCGCGGCGGCGTGGGTCAGCGGGTGGCGGCCAGAGGCTGCGACGACGGGCGTACCGGTGCCGGCAGTTCGCCGGGCGCGCCCAGGTAGCGGTGGATCGCCGCGGCCGCCGACCGGCCCTCGGCGATGGCCCACACGATCAGCGAGGCGCCGCGGTGCATGTCGCCCGCGACGAACACGCCGTCCGCCGAGGTCTGCCAGTTCTCGTCGGCGTCCACCGCGCCACGGGCGTTGCGGGTCACGCCGAACTGGTCCAGCAGCGGCTGCTGCTCCGTACCCTCGAAGCCGATCGCGAGCAGGACCAGGTCGGCGCGCAGGTCGCGCTCCGAGCCGGGGGTCACGGTGACCGTACGGCGGCCGTCGATCCGCTCGACGACGACGTCGGCGACGCGGACCGCGGCGACGTTGCCGTGCCCGTCGTCGACGAACTCCTGCACGGCCACGCCGAAGACGCGCTCGCCGCCCTCCTCGTGCGCCGGGTAGTTGCGCAGGATGACCGGCCAGGTGGGCCACGGGTGCAGCTCGGCGGCGCGAACGTCCGGGGGCAGCGGGTACTGGTCGAGCTGGATGACGCCGGCCGCGCCCTGGCGGTGGGCGACGCCGAGGCAGTCGGCGCCCGTGTCGCCGCCGCCGATGATCACGACGTGCCGGTCCTTGGCGTCGATCGGGGTCGACTCCTGCAGTCCGGCGACCACCCGGTTGGCCGGAACGAGATGGTCCATGGCCAGATGTACGCCGGCAAGCTGCCGTCCGGGCGTCTCCGGCGTGTCCCGGCCGGCCAGCGCACCGCAGGTCAGCAGCACGGCGTCGAAGCGCTCGCGCAGATCCTCGGCGGTCACGTCGACGCCCACGTTCACGCCGGTCTGGAACACCACGCCCTCGGCCGCCATCTGCGCGAGGCGGGCGTCGACGCGCTCCTTCTCGAGCTTGAAGTCGGGGATGCCGTAGCGCAGCAGGCCGCCGATGCGGTCGTCGCGCTCGAAGACCGTCACCGCGTGCCCGGCGCGGGCCAACTGCTGCGCGGCGGCCAGCCCGGCGGGTCCGGAGCCGACCACCGCCACCGACCTGCCGGAACGGGCGACGCTCGGCTGTGGCCGGACGTATCCGTGGTCGAAGGCGTGGTTGGCGATCTCGACCTCGACCTGCTTGATGGTGACCGGGTCGTCGGCGATGCCGAGCACGCAGGCCGCCTCGCACGGGGCGGGGCAGAGCCGGCCGGTGAACTCCGGGAAGTTGTTCGTGGCGTGCAGGCTCTCCGCCGCCGACGCCCAGGCGCCGGTGCGCACCAGGTCGTTCCAGTCCGGGATGCGGTTGCCGAGCGGGCAGCCCTCGTGGCAGAAGGGAATGCCGCAGTCCATGCACCGCGTCGCCTGGTCGCGGATGAGCTCCTCGCCGGCCGGCGGGTAGACCTCCCGCCAGTCACGGATGCGCACCGGCACCGGGCGCCGGGCCGGAAGCTGGCGCTCGTAGCGCAGGAAACCGTTCGGATCAGGCACGAGAGACCCCCATGACCGCCTCGTCGACGTCGCGACCGGCAGCCTCGGCGGTCTTGATCAGTTCCATCACTCGCTTGTAGTCACGCGGCACCACGGCGGTGAACTCCGTCACCGCGGTGGACCAGTCGCGCAGCAGCCGCTGCGCCACCGCGGAACCGGTCTCGACGTGGTGCTTGACCACCAGGCCGTGCAGCAGCTCCCGCTCGTCGGCGGTGAGCGGCGCCAGGTCGACCAGCTCGGGATTGACCAGGGTCTGGTCCAGGCCGAGCACGAACGCCTTGCCGCCGCTCATGCCGGCGGCGAAGTTGCGCCCGATCGCGCCGAGCACCACCACGACACCGCCGGTCATGTACTCGCAGCCGTGGTCGCCGACGCCCTCGACGACCGCCGACGCGCCGGAGTTGCGCACCGCGAAGCGCTCCCCCGCGCGGCCACGCAGGAACACCTCGCCGGCGGTGGCGCCGTACAGAATGGTGTTGCCGGCGATGATGTTCTCCTCGGCGGCGAACGGCGCCTCCTCGGCGGGCCGCACGACCACCCGGCCGCCGGAAAGGCCCTTGGCGACATAGTCGTTGGTGTCCCCGATGAGCCGCAACGTCACGCCGCGCGGCAGGAACGCGCCGAACGACTGGCCGCCGGTGCCCCGCAGGGTGAAGGCGATGGTGTCGTCGGGCAGGCCGTTGCCGCCGTAGCGCCGGGCCACCTCGCCGCCGAGCATCGCGCCCACGCTGCGGTGGTCGTTGCGGACCGTGAGCTCCGCGCGGACCTCACGGCCGTCGGTGAGCGCCGGCTGCGCGAGCGCCACCAGCTCGTTGTCCAGCGACTTGTCCAGGCCGTGGTCCTGCGCGACGACGCCGCGCCGGGCGGCGCCCTCCGGCAGCTCCGGGACATACAGCACCGGTGACAGGTCGAGGCCCTGGGCCTTCCAGTGGTGCACGGCCGGGGCCACGTCGAGCACCTCGGCGTGGCCGATGGCCTCGTCGATGCTGCGGAAGCCCAGCTCGGCCAGGTAGCCGCGCACTTCCTCGGCGAGGAACAGGAAGAAGTTCTCCACGAACTCCGGCCTGCCGGTGAACCGCTCGCGCAGCACCGGATTCTGCGTGGCGATGCCGACCGGGCAGGTGTCCAGATGACAGACGCGCATCATGATGCAGCCGGAGACGATCAGCGGCGCGGTCGCGAAGCCGAACTCCTCGGCGCCGAGCAGCGCCGCGATCACCACGTCGCGGCCGGTCTTGAGCTGGCCGTCGACCTGCACGGTGACCCGGTCGCGCAGCTTGTTGAGCAGCAGCGTCTGCTGGGCCTCGGCCAGGCCGAGCTCCCACGGGGAGCCGGCGTGCTTGAGCGAGTTCAGCGGCGACGCGCCGGTCCCTCCATCGTGGCCGGAGATCAGGATCACGTCGGCCTTGAGCTTGGCCACGCCCGCCGCGACGGTGCCGACCCCGATCTCGGAGACCAGCTTCACGTGTACGCGCGCAGCCGGGTTCACGTTCTTCAGGTCGTGCACGAGCTGGGCGAGGTCCTCGATCGAGTAGATGTCGTGGTGCGGCGGCGGAGAGATCAGCCCGACGCCGGGGGTGGCGTGCCGGGTCTTGGCGATCCACGGCCACACCTTGTTGCCGGGAAGCTGGCCGCCCTCGCCGGGCTTTGCGCCCTGCGCCATCTTGATCTGCAGGTCGTCGGCGTTGACCAGGTATTCCGTGGTCACGCCGAAACGGCCGGAGGCGATCTGCTTGACGCTGGAGCGCCGCGCCGGGTCGTAGAGGCGCTCGACGTCCTCGCCGCCCTCGCCGGTGTTGGACTTGCCGCCGAGGCGGTTCATCGCGATCGCCAGGGTCTCGTGCGACTCCGCGGAGATGGAACCGTACGACATCGCGCCGGTGGCGAACCGCTTGACGATCTCCGATGCCGGCTCGACCTCCTCCAGCGGCACCGGCTGCCGATCGGAGGCGAAGCGGAACAGCCCGCGCAGGGAGCCCGCCTGCTCGGCGAGCTCGTCCACCTTCGCGGTGTACTGGCGGAACACGTCGTACTGCTTGCTGCGGGTCGCGTGCTGCAGCAGGAAGACGGTCTCCGGGTTGAACAGGTGGACCTCGCCCTCGCGGCGCCACTGGTACTCGCCGCCGACCTCGAGGCGGCGGTGGCTGCGCTCGGCCGGGTTGCTGGGGTACGCCTTCGCGTGCCGCGCCGCGACCTCGGCGTGGATCTCGGCGAGCCCGGACCCGCCGATCCGCCCGGACGTGCCGGCGAAGTAGCGCTGCACCAGCTCATCGGCGAGGCCGACCGCCTCGAACACCTGGGCGCCGCAGTACGACGACACGGTCGAGATGCCCATCTTGGACATGATCTTCAGGACGCCCTTGCCGAGCGCCTTGACGTAGTTGCCGATCGCCTTGCCCGCCTCCATGCCGGCGAGCGGGCCGGTGGCGATGAGGTCCTCGACGCTCTCGAAGGCCAGGTACGGGTTCACCGCGGCGGCGCCGTACCCGATCAGCACGGCCGCGTGGTGCACCTCCCGGCAGTCGCCGCTCTCCACCACGAGGGCGACCTGCGTGCGGGTCTGCTCCCGCACGAGATGCTGGTGCACGGCGGCGGTGAGCAGCAGCGACGGGATCGGCGCCAGGTCGGCGTTGGAGTCGCGGTCGGACAGCACGAGGATGCGTACGCCGTCCTCGATGGCCTCCGAGACGTGCCGGCAGATCTCGGTGATGCGGGCCTTTATGCCCTCCTCGCCGTCGCGCAGCGGGTAGAGCCCGGAGACCCGCACCGCCTTGAAACCGGGCAGGTCGCCGTCCTCGTCGATGGAGAGCAGCTTGGCCAGCTCGTCGTTGTCGAGGATCGGCCACGGCACCACGACCTGGCGGCAACTCGCCGGGCCCGGGTCGAGCAGGTTGCCCTCCGGCCCGAGGGTCGACGACAGGCTGGTCACCAGCTCCTCGCGGATCGCGTCCAGCGGCGGGTTGGTGACCTGCGCGAACAACTGGTGGAAGTAGTCGAACAGCAGCCGCGGCCGGGTGGAGAGCGGCGAGATCGGGGTGTCCGTGCCCATCGAGCCGAGCGGCTCGGCGCCGGCCCGGGCCATCGGCGCCACCAGGATCTTCAGCTCCTCCTCGGTGTAGCCGAAGACCTGCTGGCGGCGCATGACCGAGTCGTGGGTGTAGATGACGTGCTCGCGCGGCGGCAGGTCACGCAGGTCGATCAGCCCGGCGTGCAGCCACTCGTCGTACGGCTTCTCGGCGGCGAGCTCGGCCTTGATCTCGTCGTCGTGCACGATGCGGCCGGACGCGGTGTCGACCAGGAACATGCGGCCGGGCTGCAGCCGCCCCTTGGCGACGACCGTGGCCGGGTCGAGGTCGAGCACGCCCGCCTCGGAGCCGAGCACGACCAGCCCGTCGCTCGTGTGCCACCAGCGGCCCGGGCGCAGGCCGTTGCGGTCGAGGACCGCGCCGATGACCGTGCCGTCGGTGAACGCCACGCTGGCCGGGCCGTCCCAGGGCTCCATCAGGCTGGCGTGGAAGCGGTAGAAGGCACGCCGCGCCGGGTCCATGCCCGGGTCGTTCTCCCACGCCTCGGGAATCATCATCAGTACGGCGTGCGGCAGGCTGCGCCCGGCGAGATGCAGCAGCTCCAGCACGGCGTCGAAGTTGGCCGAGTCGGAGGCCTCCGGGGTACACACCGGGAACAGCCGCTTGATGCTGCCCGGCAGGGCGGGAGAGGCGAGCAGCGCCTCGCGGGCGGCCATCCAGTTCCGGTTGCCACGGATCGTGTTGATCTCGCCGTTGTGGGCGATGAACCGGTAGGGGTGCGCCAATGGCCACGACGGGAACGTGTTCGTCGAGAAGCGCGAGTGGACCAGGGCGATGGCACTGTCGACGCGCTCGTCGGTCAGGTCCGGGAAGAACTCCGGAAGCTGGTCGGGCGTGAGCATGCCCTTGTAGGTGATGGTGCGCGCGGACAGCGACGGGAAGTAGGCGCCGATGCCCCGCTGCTGGGTCTCCCGCTCCGCCTGCTTGCGGATGCAGTACGCGACGATGTCGAGCTCGATGCCGGAGAGCTGCTCGCCCGCCTTGCCGTTCCCGGTGCCGGTGAGCCGGCGCGCGGCCAGGAAGACCTGCTTGATCGCGGGCCGGGCCGCCTCCGCGGTCTCGCCCAGCCCGGACGGGTCCACGGGCACGTCGCGCCAGCCCAGGATGTCGCCGCCCTCGACCAGGGCGTACTTCTCGAAGACGGCGATCGCGCGGGCCGCCTCGGAGACGTCGGTGGGCAGGAAGACCAGGCCGGTCGCGTACGCACCCGGCTCGGGAAGCGCGAAGTCCACCGCCTCGCGCAGGAAGGCGTCCGGGACCTGGATCATGATTCCCGCGCCGTCACCGGTGTTGTACTCGGCGCCGCGCGCGCCCCGGTGATCGAGGCGGATGAGCGCGGACAGACCCTTGGCTACCACATCGTGGGATCGCCGGCCGTGGAGATCGGCGACGAAGGCGACACCGCACGCGTCGCGCTCGTGCTGCGGGTCGTACAAACCCTGGGGGTGCGGAAAAGCCACCGGGCCTCCGATCGTCACGGGTTTCCTTGAGGTCGGGACGACGTCGGCCCAGCAGAGTCTCTCGATACTACGTTAGGAGTCACCGATCTCCGCCAGGTACGGATGGATCACACTTTGTGGTGGCGGGTTCGGTAGTCTCGCGCGGTGGCGCTAGAGGATACCGACATCTTCCCCCGGCTGGAACGTTTCTACGATGCCGTGCCCCGCGATGCCACCGTCACGGAGGACATCGGCCAGTTCGTGCTCTTCGTCCGCGAAGGGGCAGGCTGGCACTACTACGCGCGGCCCCGGATCGGGGGCGGGACACCGTCCGCCGCCGACATCACCGCCGTGCGGATGCGGCAACGGGACCTCGGCGTCCCCGAGGCCTTCGAATGGGTGCACGAGACGACCTCCGACCTGCTCGCGGTGGCCCGCTCGGCCGGGCTCGACGTGCTGCTCGCCCCGCTGATGGTGCTCGACCGGGCCGCGCTGGTGCCGGACCTGCCCGTCGCCGGCGCGGCCATCCGCTTCCTCGACCCGGCGTCGGCGGACTTCGCCGCCGACATCGCCGCCAGCCGCGCCGTGGCGCAGCTCGGCTTCGGCGCGCCCGCGTCGGCGACCGGAGCGGCCCCGGCGACGGACCGCGCCGGCGCGCTGGTGGTGGAGCCGGCGGATCCCGCACAGCGGGACGCCGTACCGGCCCTGCCGGAGGATGTCATCGCCGACCAGGTTCGCCGGCACGCGTCCGGCCGCTTCCTCACCGGCGTCGTCGAGTCCCCGACCGAGGGCATCCTCGCCACCGGCGCCGTGCAACGCGTCGGCGGCGTCGCCGAGGTGGCGGGCGTGGCCACGCTCCCGTCGGCCCGGCGTCGCGGATATGCGTCCCAGCTCACCGCCAGCCTGGCCCGCCGCGCCCTCGAGGCCGGCGACGACCTGGTGTTCCTCTCGGCCGGCGACGACGACACGGCCCGTCTCTACTCCCGCGTGGGCTTCCGCCGCATCGGCACGGCCTGCATCGGCTCCCCCGCCGTCGTCGCGGTCTGAGTTCCACCCGCGTCGCCACCCGCCCCGAATGGCGGGGACCGGCACTCGCCGGCGCGGCGATGACCTGCGGGTTGTGGCTCCTCCTCCTCCGACCGGCTCACAGGTTCCACGGTGCCGCTCGCCGACGCGTTCACCACGGCGTTCCCCCGGCCAGATGTATGCGACCCGGCAGCCGCGGCGGTACAGTCTCGGCGCTCAAATGATCAACATCCGGCCGGATCGACGATGCCCGTTCGATGCCGGCCGTCGTCACCTCATACCTCACGGAACGAGAACACTATGCGAAGCTTGTCCACCAAGGTCGCGTTGATTGCGCTGGCCGCCGCGGCGACGACGCTCGCCGGTTGTCAGGGCGACAAGGCGGATACGGTGCAGCCGGCCGCCGGGCCCGCCGCATCGCCGGTATCCGCCACATCCGGAGTCGCGGCGCTGAGCGCGGACGAGATCCTCCAGCGGGCGAAGGCCGCACTCACCCGGGCGAAGTCCTACCGGGCGAAGGGCATGCTGGACATGGAGGGCCAGAAGACCACGATCGACCTCAAGGTCAGCGGGGAGAACTTCACCGGCTCCATGTCCTTCGGTGGGGCCGAGGTCGAGCTCCTCGCCGTCGGAGGCAAGAAGTACCTGCGGCCGAACGACAAGTTCTGGATCATGTCGACCGACGCCGAGCAGGGCAGGACCCTGGCCCGGACGATCGGTGACCGGTGGGTGGCCGGAGCCGACAAGGACCAGTCGTTCGCGGACCTGTTCACGGTCGGTTCCATCGAGGCGTTCCTCAAGCCCACGGGGGCGCTGAGCAAGGGCGAGGAGAAGGAGGTCGGCGGTGTTCCGGCGATCGGGCTCAAGGACGCCGGCGACCCCGACTCGGTGCTCTATGTCGCGACGACCGGAGAGCCGTACCCTCTTCAGTTGACCGGCAAGGGTGACTCCGGGATGGTTTTCAGCGATTTCGGTGCGGCGTTCACAGACATCAAGGCGCCGGCCGGGGACAAGGTCGTGGATCTCGGCGAGCTGGCAGGGAAATAGTCACCGCCGAACGTGACGGACCCCCGGGCCCGCTAGTCCGGGGGGTTCCAGTCCGCGGCCGGGCCGTGGGCATGGCCCAGGATCCGCGGCCGTAGGGAGCCCAGGGCCGCGTCCCGCGCCCGCAGCGCCAGGCGGCCCCGCGCCTGCACCACCGCGGACATCCGCCGGCTCTGCCGCACCACCGTGGTCGTGCGCGGCCGGCGCACCCGGTCGTACGCCTCGACGGCCTGGCCCAGCGCCGGCCCCGGCTCCGCCGTCGCGACCAGGGAGCGCAGCGTCGCCGCGTCCTCGAAGGCGAGGCAGGCGCCCTGGCCCAGATGGTGGGGCATCGCGTGGGCGGCGTCGCCGAGCAGGACGACGCCTCCGGTGCCGCAGCGGAAGCCGTACGTGCGGGGCAGCGGTCGCAGTTCCCGGACCTCCTGCGGTATCAGATCCTCGGGGCGGGTCGCGGCGAGCAGCTCGCCGATGGGCTCGTGCCAGGTGGCGAACCATCGGCGGAGCAGCATCAGTTGGGTCGCGGGCGATTCCGGGCGGGGTGCGCCCGCCGCGGTCGCCACCCAGTAGATTCCGCCGCGGCCGGCCGCGCGGTCGCCGAGGGGCACCGAGACGAAGCGGTAGCCCGCGCCGAGGGTCTCTCCGCCGGCGCGGTGGTCCGGGGGCAGGGTGGGGGCGCGGAAGCCCGGCACGACCGCCTGCCAGGCGGCGAAGCCGGAGCCCACGGCGACCGCCTCGGGGGCCAGCGCGCGGCGGACCGGGCTGTCGATGCCGTCGGCGGCGACGATCAGGTCGGCCTCGAACAGCGTCCGGCCGTCGCCCACCGCCGGGCGAGCTGCGCGCCGGGCCCGGACCCGGGTGACCTCCATGCCGGTACGGATGTCCACGCGCTCGCCGAGGCCGGCCATCAGGGCGTCGTACAGGTCCTCGAGGTGCACCGCTGCGGGGGTCGCCAGGCCGGTACCCGCGCGGGTGTGCGGCGTGACCAGCCACTGGCCGTCGGGGCGGCGGACGCCGCCGTCGGGCAGCGGCGCGGCGATGGCGGGCCAGCCACCGTCCGGGTCGAGCGACTCCAGGGCGCGGCGGCCGTTGGGCCAGAGCACCAGCGCGGTCGGCGGCGCGGCCACCCGTTCGCCGCGTTCGAGGAGGGTGACCTGCCAGCCCTCGCGGGCGAGGGCGCCGGCCGCGGCGAGGCCCGCCATGCCCGCCCCCACCACCACGGCCGTGCGCATGTCGCCGGCCCGGTCGCTAACGCTCGTCGGCGGACGCGGAGGCGGCCGGGCGGGAGCCGTCGTCGCCGTCCGCGGCCGGCTCCTGCGCGTCGGCTTCGGCGGGCGGGCTCTCGGCAGGCGGCAGCACGCCCGTACGTTCGTACGCCCGGAACCGTTCCTCGCTCACGACTTGATAGGCCTTCGGGGCGGTAGCGACCCGCTCGGTGGTGCCGACGTCGACCTGGCTCACGTCGCCGGCCGGCTCGCTCACCGGCTCGGTCTCGGGCGCGTCGATCGGCACCACGTACTCGCGGGGACCCTTGACCAGCAGGAAGTAGGCCAGCGCCCCCAGGAAGACCACGATCGAGGTGAAGACGTTCAGGCGGACGCCGAAGAACTTGCTGGCGTCGTCGATGCGCAGCATCTCGATCCAGCAGCGGCCCACCGTGTACGCCATCACGTACAGCGCGAAGGCGCGGCCGCGGCCGAACTTGAACCGGCGGTCGAGGAGCCAGACGAACCCCGCCACGCCGACGTTCCAGACCGCCTCGTACAGGAAGGTCGGATGGTAGAGGTCGGGCAGGGTGACCGGCGTGCCGTCGATGACCGTGGCGTGGCCCGGGTCGGCGCGGTCCATGTCGTGCACGCGCAGGCCCCACGGCAGCGTCGTGACGCTGCCGTACAGCTCGTTGTTGAACCAGTTGCCGAGCCGGCCGATCGCCTGGGCCAGCGGCAGGCCGGGCGCGAGCGCGTCGGCGAACACCGCGAACGGGATGCCGAGCTGGCGGGCGGCCAGCCAGGCGCCGAGCGCGCCGCCGGCGATCGCGCCCCAGATGCCCAGGCCGCCCTCCCAGATCTGGAAGACCCGGATGGGCTGGCCGCCGTCGCCGAAGTAGTCACCCGGCGAGGTGAGCACGTGATAGATCCGCGCGCCGACGATGCCGAACGGCACCGCCCACACGGCCATGTCCAGCGAGGCCCAGGGCGCCACGCCGCGGCGGCGCAGCCGGTGCTCCATCACGAGGACGGCGACGACGATGCCGGCGACGATGCAGAGTGCGTACGCCCGGATCGGAATGCCGGCGACGTGCCACACCGATGTTGCGGGGCTGGGGATTGCGGTGAGGGTCACGCGCGCACCCTACCGCCGATTCCTGCCGGCGATGTCAGGAGGGTTTGCTCTCCCGTACGCCCGCGGCAAGCTCCGCGCTGAGCGTGCGCAGCCGCTGGTGGCCCGTGGCCAGGTCGGGGGCGTCGAGCACGCAGCGGATCAGCGCGCTGCCGACGATCACCCCGTCGGCGAACGAGGCCACCTCGGCCGCCTGCGCACCGGTGCCGACGCCCAGGCCGACGCCGACCGGCATCTCCGGGTCGGCCGCACGGACCCGCGCGACCAGCTCCGGGGCCTGCGACGACACCGACGTCCGGGCGCCGGTGACGCCCATCAGCGCGGTGGCGTAGACGAAGCCGCGGCAGTTCGCGACGGTCATCGCGAGGCGTTCGTCCGTCGAGGACGGCGAGACCAGGAACGTACGGTCGATCTCGTGCCGGTCGGAGGCGGCGATCCACGCCGCGGCCTCGTCCGGGATCAGGTCCGGGGTGATCATTCCGGTCGCCCCGGCCGCGGCGAGGTCGCGGGCGAACGCGTCCACGCCGTACTTCTCGACGGGGTTCCAGTACGTCATCAGCACGACGGTGGCGCCGGTGTTCGCGACCGCCTCGATGATGCGCAGCGTGTCCCGGGTGCGTACGCCGCCCGCCAGGGCGATGTCGGAGGCCTTCTGGATCACCGGGCCGTCCATCACCGGGTCGCTGTACGGCAGCTCGACCTCGATGACGTCGCATCCGGCCTCGGCCATCGCGACCATCGAGGCGATGCTGTCGTCGACGGTCGGGAAGCCCGCGGGCATGCACCCGACGAGCACCGACCGTCCCTCGGCCTTCGCCTTGCCGAAGGTCTCGGAAATACTCACGCCAGCACTCCGCTTCGCTCCGTGGTGCCACGAGGCACGAATGCGCTGAGCCTGACGATGACTCCGCTGCGCTGCGTCATTCCTGCTCCCCCGGTACGAGAACCTCGCGCTCGTCGAGGATGCCGAAGTAGGCCCCGGCGGTGTGCACGTCCTTGTCGCCGCGCCCGGACAGGTTGACCACGATCGTCGGGGTGCGGCCGAGCTCCTCGGTCAGCCGCGGCACGATGCGGGCGGCACCGGCGAGGGCGTGCGCGCTCTCGATCGCCGGGATGATGCCCTCGGTGCGGCAGAGGAGCTGGAACGCTGCCATCGCCTCGGCGTCGGTGACCGGCTCGTAGACCGCCCGGCCGGTGTCGTGCAGCCAGGCGTGCTCCGGCCCGACGCCCGGGTAGTCCAGGCCCGCCGAGATGGAGTGCGACTCGATCGTCTGGCCGTCCTCGTCCTGCAGCACGTAGGTGCGGGTGCCGTGCAGGACCCCCGTCGAGCCCCCGGTGATCGACGCGGCGTGCCGACCGGTCGCGACGCCGTCGCCGCCGGCCTCGAAGCCGTAGAGCCGGACCCCCTCGTCGCCGACGAAGGCGTGGAAGATGCCGATCGCGTTGGAGCCGCCGCCGATGCAGGCGGCGACCGCGTCGGGCAGCCGGCCCAGCGCGGTCAGGCACTGCTCGCGCGCCTCCGTGCCGATGCCGCCGACGAAGTCGCGGACGATCTCCGGGAACGGGTGCGGGCCGGCGGCGGTGCCGAGCAGGTAGTGGGTGGTCTCGACGCTCGACACCCAGTCACGCAGCGCCTCGTTGAGGGCGTCCTTGAGGGTCCGCGAGCCGTTGGTCACCGGCACGACGGTCGCCCCGAGCATCCGCATCCGCGCCACGTTGAGCGCCTGCCGCTCGATGTCGACCTGGCCCATGTAGACGACGCACTCGAGATCGAGGAGCGCGGCCGCGGTGGCGCTGGCGACCCCGTGCTGCCCGGCGCCGGTCTCCGCGATGACCCGCGGCTTGCCCATCCGCTTGGCGAGCAGGGCCTGGCCGAGCACGTTGCGGACCTTGTGGGCGCCGGTGTGGTTGAGGTCCTCGCGCTTGAGCAGGATCTCCGCCCCCAGCTCCGCGGAGAGCCGCTCGGCGCGGTAGAGCAGCGACGGCGTGCCGGCGTAGTCGCGCAGCAGGCCGGTGAACCGCTCCTGGAAGGCCGGGTCGGTCTTGGCCTCCCGGTACGCCGCATCGAGCTCGTCGAGCGCCCGCACGAGCGCCTCGGGGACGAAACGCCCGCCGAACCGACCGAAGTGACCGGTCAGGTCGGGAAGGGTCTCAGCGCTCATGCCGATCCTCCGCTTCGCTCCGGACCGCCATGAGGCACATGCGCACTGAGCCTGATGATTCGCTCCCTCCGGTCGCTCATCGGACCGGGCGGGGTGTCGCCGGGTGGTTGCCCGCGTTCACCAGCTCGGCCACCGCGTCGCGGGGGCTCTTCTTGGTCACCAGTCCCTCGCCGACCAGGACCGCGTCGGCGCCGGCCGACGCGTACCGGATCAGGTCGTGCGGGCCGCGTACCCCCGACTCGGCGATCTTGACGACGTTGTTGGGCAGGCCGGGCGCGATCCGCTCGAAGACGGACCGGTCCACCTCCAGCGTGCGCAGGTCGCGGGCGTTCACTCCGATGACCTGGGCGCCGGCATCCAGTGCCCGGTCGGCCTCTTCCTCGTTGTGCACCTCGACGAGCGCGGTCATGCCCAGCGACTCGATCCGCTCCAGCAGGCCGACCAGGACGTTCTGCTCGAGCGCCGCCACGATCAGCAGTACGAGGTCGGCACCGTGGGCGCGGGCCTCGTGCACCTGATAACTGGAGACGACGAAGTCCTTGCGCAGCACCGGCACATCGACCGCCGCCCGCACCGCGGCGAGGTCGTCCAGCGAGCCGCCGAACCAGCGGCCCTCGGTGAGCACGCTGATGCAGCGGGCGCCGCCCGCCGCGTACTCGCCCGCGAGCTCCGCCGGGTCGGGGATGTCGGCCAGGGCGCCCTTCGACGGCGATGACCGCTTGACCTCGGCGATCACTGCCACACCGGGCTTACGCAGGGCCGCGTACGCGTCGATCGCCGGCGGGGCCGCCGCCGCGAGCTCGCGTACCCGCTCCAGCGAGACCTCATCCTGGCGCGCCGCGACGTCCTCGCGCACCCCCGCCAGGATCTCCTCGAGCACGTTCTGCGATCCCGCACCACGCTGATCGGATGTCACCTAATGACTCCCCTCTCCGGGTGTCCTCGGCCCGATGCTAGGTGGCCGCCGACGTGTCCAGCCGCCCGGGGTATGGCGCGCCTCACGAGGTGGGCTGCGGCATAATGCGCTGCCGGGCGGAGCTTATCTCCTTCGTCACATCCTCCCTCGCGCCCTCTCGCGACTAGCTGGGACCCCCTGGATGATCGGCTGACGGTCCCCTGCGTTGACGGCCGTGTCATCAATCGGAAATACGACTCCGGCACCATGGGTCTCGGGCAGACTGGTCCGCGGCGTAACGCCCCGCGGACCTCGCGCGAGCACTGTGGAGGTGACCATGACCAGCGACGAGAACGGCTTCGCCGCCGTCTCCCGCACCGTCGTCTCGTATGCCGCCGTGCTGATCGCCGGCGTGGAGCGCAGGCTCGTCGGGGAGGAGAACGTGCGCACCGCCCAGGGCAACGCCTGGGCCGCGATGTGCGCCGACCGCGCCCGGGCCCAGGCACGCGCGGACCTGGACGCGCTCGTCGCCACCCTCGCCGCCCGGCCCCGCCGGCGCAACGCCGGTCACGGCGCCACCCCGCGCGCGAAGGCGGCCCCCGGCACGCTCGTCTCGACCCGCTGACACCCGGCCCGCTGACACCCGGCCCGCTGACACCCGGCCCGCTGACACACCCCGCCCGCTGACACACCCGGGCCCGCCGCCTTCCGGCGGCCACGGCTCAGGGCGCGGTGGGATCGTCTCCGCGATCGAGTGCGTCCCACGCCGTCCTCGTATCGACCCGCTCATCCTCGTTCGCCGGCGGCGGCGTGGCCGTCGCCGGGCGGCGCTCGTAGCGGGCGCCCATGGACGGCCACTCGTGGCCGTGCCGCAGCGCCCGCCAGCCGCCGGCCACCACCAGCAGCCCGCCGAGGACGCAGACGACCGGCCACAGCGTGCCGCCGGCCCCGGCCGCTCCGGCGTCGGCCCCGGTGCGGCCTCCGACCGCTCCGGCCACCACCGCGGCGCCGGTCAGCGCCAGCAGTGCGCCCAGGCCGCGCCGGGCCGTGCCCCGGGTGGCGAGCAGCGCGCCACCGCCGGCCAGGGCGACCAGCGCCAGACCGACCACCCAGGGTGCGAGGTCGGCGCCGGTGCGCGCGGTCGTCAGGTCGGGCAGGCCCGGCCGGGTGGTCACCTCGACCGCCCAGGCGCGGGTGATGCCGTACAGCGCCAGGCCGGCGCCCGCGGCGCAACACAGGACCGTCACGCCGAGCCTGCGGCCGGGACCGGTCACCGGGCGGCGCGCAGGGTCTCGGCGGCGGCGATCGCGGCGAGCACGGCGGCGGCCTTGTTGCGGGTCTCCTGCTCCTCGGCGGCCGGGTCGGAATCGGCCACGATGCCGGCTCCCGCGCCGACGTAGGCCGTGCCGCCGCGCATCAGCGCCGTACGGATCGCGATGGCCATGTCCATGTCGCCGGCGAAGCCGAAGTAGCCGACCGTGCCGCCGTACAGGCCGCGACGGGTCGGCTCCAGGCTCTCGATGATCTCCATGGCGCGTACCTTCGGCGCCCCGGACAGCGTGCCGGCCGGGAACGTCGCGGCGAGCGCGTCGAAGGCCGTCCGGTCGTCGCGCAGCTCGCCGACGACCGTGGATACGATGTGCATGACGTGGCTGTAGCGCTCGATGCGCGCGAAATCGGGCACCTCGACCGTGCCCGCGCGGCAGACCCGGCCCAGGTCGTTGCGCCCGAGGTCGACGAGCATCACGTGCTCGGCGCGCTCCTTCGGGTCGGCGAGCAGCTCGGCGGCGAGGGCGTTGTCGCGCTCCGGGGTCGCGCCGCGCCAGCGGGTGCCGGCGATGGGGTGCAGCAGGGCCCGGCGTACGCCCCCGTCCGCGGCGCTGACCTTGAGATGCGCCTCCGGCGAGGAGCCGACGATGTCGAAGTCGTCGAACCGCAGCAGATACATGTACGGACTCGGATTCGTCGCCCGAAGCACCCGGTAGACGTCCAGCGGGTCGGCGTCGGTGGCCCGCTCGAAGCGCTGGGCCACGACGATCTGGAAGCACTCGCCGGCCCGGATCGCCTCCTTGGCCGTGGCAACCGCCTTCTGGTAGTCGCCCGGCGCGGTGCGGCTGACCACGTCGCCCGGCGGCACCCGCTCCACCGTGGAGATCATCGGCGGGGTGGGGCGGGACAGCGCGGTGGTCATCGCGTCGAGGCGTCCCACCGCCTGGTGGTACGCGGCGCGTGCGGTGGCCCCGTCGGCGTCGCCGGGCAGCACCGCGTTGGCGACCAGGATCGCCGAGCCGTCGAAGTGGTCCAGGACCACGAGGTCGGTGGCGAGCATCATGCCCAGCTCGGGCAGGGGCAGGTCGTCCGCGGCGGTGGCGGGCAGGCGCTCGAACCGTCGGATCAGGTCGTAGCTCAGATATCCGACCATGCCACCGGTCAGCGGCGGCAGTCCGTCGTCGGCCGGCTCACCGCCGGGCGCGGCGAGGGCCGCGACCGTCTCCCGCAGGGCGACCACCGGGTCACCGTCCATCGGTACGCCCGCCGGCGGGCTGCCCAGCCAGACCGCCGCACCGTCGCGCTCGACCAGCGTGGCGGCGCTGCGCACCCCGACGAAGGAGTAGCGCGACCACGCCGCGGACCCGGCACCCTGCTCGGCGGACTCGAGCAGGAAGGTCCCCGGGCCGCCGGCGAGCTTGCGGTAGACGCCGATGGGCGTCTCCCCGTCGGCCAGCAGCCGCCGGGTCACCGGCACCACCCGCCGGCGCGCCGCCTCGGCGACGAAACCGGCCTCGTCGGGCGTCACGGCACCGCTGGTCATGAGTTCTCCTCCGGGCCGGAGACCGGCAACTCGTCGTTGAAGCACGTACGCGACCCCGTGTGACAGGCCGCCCCGACCTGGTCCACCGTGACCAGCAGGGCGTCACCGTCGCAGTCGAGGGCCACGGAACGGACGTACTGGTGGTGCCCCGACGTCGCGCCCTTCACCCAGTACTCCCGGCGGCTACGCGACCAGTAGGTGGCGCGCCCGGAGGTGAGCGTACGGTGCAGCGCCTCGTCGTCCATCCACGCGAGCATCAGTACGTCGCCGGTGGCATGCTCGCGCACGACGGCGGCGACCAGGCCGTCGGGGTTGCGGCGCAGGCGGGCGGCGATCGCCGGGTCGAGGGCGGACGGCCGGGCGGGCTGGTTCTGGAGGTCTGTGACAGGCACAGTGCCAGATTGTCCCGCACGCGCTCCGGCGGCCGCGCGCCGAGACTCCCCCGGCCCTCTAACCCACGATCCGGTCACCATCGCGCACAGGGGGTGTGACGGCGTAGCCGGGGACGGTACCGTCTTCGTGCGCCGTGCCTGCCCCGGCCGGCGCGCCCGCGCCCGCCCGGCCCGTCCGGACCGGTCGCGCCGCCACCGCGACGGGAGTCTCGAAGATGGAGCCGACGGCCAGCCCCGAGGACGGCCGGCAGTCCCGTGACTTCGCCCGCTTCTGGCCACCCACCGGACCCACCCCAGGCCGCGACAGGCCGGCAACCGGATCCACGCCAGGCCGCGACAGCCCGGCAACCGCACCCACGCCAGGCCGCGACAGCCCGGCAACCGGGCCCGCGCCGGGCCGCGACAGCCCGGCAACCGGGCCCGCGCCGGGCCGCGATGCCTTGGCGACCGGGGCCGGGGAGCCGGGCAGCAGCACCGACGAGCACGAGACCGGCAGCAACAAGCCCCGGCTCGGCAGCCGCGAGCCGGAGACCGGCGGCAGCGTGCCGAGGCCGCGGAGCGCCGGGCCGCGGCCGAGCGGCATCAGCAACGGACCGCGCTGGAACGATCAGGGAGGCTTCCACCCCGTGGAGACGAACGGGCACCGCAACGGACAGACCGGACCACGACATGGCGGCCGGTCGCAGGCCAACGGCACGCCACTGAACGGCCAGTCGCCGGCGATCAACGGCGCGCTGCCGATGTCGCGCTCGCCGTTCGCGCCTCCACCGGAGACCCCGCCACTGTACGCACCGTCGCCGTTCGCCGCGGCGGGAAACCCGTTGCTGCCGGACCCGCCGGCCGACCCGGACGGTGACCTCTCCGCCCGGCGCCCGGTGAGCGGGCCGCCGGCCACCGGATCGGCGCAGGTGCCGCCGTCCCCGAGCCACCCGTCCGGCGCCCCGGGCACGGCCGCGGGCGAGGGCCGGTACGCCACCTCCGACGCCGGCCTCGACACCCACGGCTCCGGGCACGGCCTGCACAATCCCGGCTTCGGGACGCACGGCGCCGGGCTCGGCCCACGGGACGCGCAACCGGACGCACGCGACGCCGGGGCCGAAACGCGCGACGCCGGGATCGGTCCGCGCGACGCCGGGGCCGAAACGCGCGACGCCGGGTCCGGGGCGCGCGACCCCCGGCTCGACGCGCGGGAGGTCGGGAGCGGCACGCACGACGCCTGGGCGCTGCCGTCGCACGGCGACACCACCGCGTCCGGCCCGCTCGGTGCCGCCGACCGGATCCCGGATCTCGACCCGTTCCCCGGCGCGTTCACCCCGTCCGGAAGCGACCCGCTGGCCGCGCCGTCGGCGGCGGAGCAGCCGGATCAGTGGATCCGCCCGGCGACGGGCGCCGCCACCACGAGCCAGGAAGCAGCCCCGCAGACAACGGGGCGCCGCGCCGCCCAGCAGGACGTGACGGCGGACGGTCGCGCGGCCACGGGCGACGACGCGGCAGGGACCCGGACGGGGAGCCGGCGCGCCGCCGGGAAGGGACCGGCCGGGCGGCGGGTGGCGGACGACGGCGGGCCGCTGCGGCCCGGCGATCTGGACCACAACCCGATCTCGTTCTGGGACGAGGCCGCCGGCAAGCGGTTCCAGGCCGAGTGGCACGAGGTCAAGGCGCAGTTCGTCGACGATCCGGTGGCCGCGCTGACCCGGGCGCACGACCTGCTCACCGAGGCCGCGCACGAGCTGACCGAGTCGATGCTCAGGCAGCGGGACGAGCTCGACCCGCTGCGGGGCACCTCCATCCCGGACACGGAGAGCATGCGCATGGCGATGCGCGGCTACCGGGAGTTCCTCGACCGCATCCTGGCCCTCTAGATCCTGGCCCTCTAGCCGTCCCTGCATCCTCAGGCCGTGGTCCCGCTTCGTGCGGCACCACGGCCTTTGTCATGTCCGTGTGCCAGCTTTCCGACGCGTCATTGTCCCGGCCACGGAATTCACCTACCGTTGAACTCAACAGTTGATGAGTTCTTCGGAGGCAACCATGACCAGCGCCATCGAGGTCCGGGGTCTCGTGGTCGAGCGCGGTGGGCGGCGGGTCCTGCACGGGATCTCCTGCACCGTGCCGGCCGGGAGCGTGACCGGGCTGCTAGGGCCCAGCGGCAGCGGCAAGACGACGCTCATCCGGGCGGTCGTCGGGGTGCAGATCGTCCGCTCGGGCACCGTCACCGTGCTGGGTCAGCCGGCCGGCGCGACGGCCCTGCGCCGCACCGTCGGCTACGTGACGCAGGCACCCAGCATCTACGCCGATCTCTCCGTACGCGAGAACGCCCGGTATTTCGCCTCGCTCCACGGCCTGTCCGCCGCCGACGCCGAGCAGGCCCTCACCGACGTCGGCCTGAGCGGCGCCGCCGGGCAGCTCGTCGGGAACCTCTCCGGCGGGCAGCGCAGCCGCGCCTCGCTGGCCTGCGCGATGATCGGCAAGCCGCGCCTGCTGGTGCTGGACGAGCCGACCGTCGGGCAGGACCCGGTGCTGCGCGCCGATCTGTGGGGCAGGTTCCACGCGCTCGCCGCCGAGGGCACGACGCTGCTCGTGTCGAGTCACGTCATGGACGAGGCCGGGCGCTGCGACCGGCTGCTGCTGATCCGCGAGGGGCGGCTGATCGGCGACGACTCGCCCGCGGCCATCCGCGCCACGGCCGGCACCGAGGACCTCGAGGAGGCGTTCCTGCGCCTCATCCGCGACCGCGAGGAGGTCGACGCCCGATGAACCTGCGGATCACGCTCAGCACGGCCGCCCGGATCCTGCGGCAGTTGCGCCACGACCGGCGTACGGTCGCGCTGCTGGTCGTCGTCCCGGCGGCGCTGCTGACCCTACTGTTCCACATGTACGACGAAGGGCCCACGTTCGACCGGATCGCGCTGGCGATGCTGGGGATCTTCCCGTTCGTGATGATGTTTCTGGTGACCAGCATCGCCATGCTGCGCGAACGCACCACCGGCACCCTCGAGCGGCTGCTGACCACCCCGCTCGGCAAGCTCGACCTGCTCTTCGGCTACGGGCTCGCGTTCGGCCTGGCCGCCACGGTGCAGGCGGCGGTGGCGGTCGGGGCGGCGTACTGGCTGCTCGGTCTCGATACCGTCGGCAGCTCCGGGCTCGTGGTGCTCATCGCCGTGGTCAACGCGGTGCTCGGGGTGGCGCTGGGGCTGCTCTGCAGCGCCTTCGCCCGCACCGAGTTCCAGGCCGTACAGTTCCTACCGGTGGTGGTCGTGCCGCAGCTCCTGCTCTGCGGGCTGTTCGTGCCGCGTGGGCAGATGGCGGGCTGGCTGCAGGCCGCCAGCGACGCCTTTCCGCTGTCCTACGCGGTGGACGCCCTGATGCAGGTCGGCCGGCATGCCGATCCGACCGCGACGATGTGGCGCGACCTTGCGATCGTGACGGGGGCCGCGATCGTGGCCCTGGTGCTGGCGGCCGCGACGCTGCGGCGCCGCACCGGCTGAGACGGACGGGAGAGACCTTCTTTGGTACGGCGCAGCGGGCGGCGTCCGGGCAACCAGGACACCAAGCAGTCCATCCTGGAGGCCGCCCGCACCATCTTCGCCGAGCGCGGCTTCGACAAGGCCTCGATCCGGGCGATCGCCGGCGAGGCCGGGGTCGATCCGGCGCTGGTGCACCACTACTTCGGCACCAAGGAGAAGCTCTTCCTGGCCAGCGTGAACGCGCCGGTCAACCCCGCCGAGCTGATACCGAAGGCGCTCGCGGGGCCCCGTGAGGAGGCCGGCGCGCGCCTGGTCGCGCTCGTGCTGAGCGTGTGGGACTCGCCCGCCGGTGGTGCCGCGGTGGCGCTCATGCGCTCGGCGCTGAGCAACGAGTGGACCGCCCGACTGATGCGCGAGTTCGTGCTCACCCAGGTCCTGCGCCGGGCGGTGGCCGAGCTCGGCATCGACGCGGAGGAGGCCCCGGTCCGTGCCGCCCTGGTCGCTACGCAGATCGCCGGGCTGGCCGTGGTCCGCTACGTACTCAAGGCGGAGCCGGTCGCCTCGGCCGACCCGCAGCGGCTGGTGGCCGCGGTCGGCCCGAGCGTGCAGCGCTACCTCACCGAGGATCTCCCCGGCGTCTTCTAGCGGGGCTACCCGCCCCGTCCGCGCGGCGTCCAGCGGGAGAGCTACGTCGCCCGCTCCGCGCGGCGTCTTCCCGCGCGGGGGGGGTACGCGCCCGGCGCTCGCGGCGGCTTCCCGCGGGGGCTACGCCGCCTCGTCGCGGTGCGCGCACCGGCCGCACAGCACCGGATGCAGCAGGTGGGCGAGGTCGTGGCGGTCGGCCACCGGGCGCGGGAACGACAGCCGGGCGAGCCGGGCGCCGAGGCGGACCAGGAAGCCGTAGCGGTCGAGGCGGACGACGCGGGGCTCGTCGCCGGGGCGGGCGGCCGGGCCGAGCTGGCGGCGCACGTAGCCGGCCATCTCCTCGACATGGTGGTCGGCGAGGTCGGTGATGAGGTCGAACTCGATGGCGCGCAGCGGGTCCGGTTCCGCCTCCGCGAACTCGTCCGGGTCGACCTCGACCAGGACGCCGTGGCGCTCGTAGCGCACCTCGGCGACGTCCATCCGGTGAATGACCTGCGTGGTGCCGACGTCGAGCAGGTCGGAGGCCGGGTCGCTGTCGGCGTAGTCGAGCGCGGCCTGGCGGGCCTCGTCTCCGGCTAGCAGGGTGGCCCAGCCCGAGACCCACACGCGGCCGAGGGACGGTGCGCCGGCCACCGGCGGCACGTCGGAGATGTCCAGGACGAGGGCGGTGTCGTCGGTGCCCGGCGCCGGGCTGAGGGCGGCGGTGACCGCGCCGTCGCGGGGCGAGAGCAGCAGCACCCGGCCGTGGGCGTCGGTCACGTGGCGCACCGGGAGCGGGCCCGGACGGCAGGCGATGTGCGCGGTGGCGGGCAGGTGGCCGGCCGCGAGCGTCCGCGCGACCTCGGCATGGGTGGGCTGCATGTCAGGAACCTCCGGGCACCGGTTAGGCTAACCTTAGTAAGGCGAGGCTAACCGTAGCATCCCGTCCCGAAGGAAAAGATCGCCCGTGAACAACTCCCGACCCAAGGCCCGGCTGTCGCGGGCACTCGGCATCCCGCTGACGCGCAAGTGCGTGAAGTACTTCGAGCGGCGCCCGTTCCCGCCCGGCGTGCACGGCCGTGGCCGGCGCAAGCAGTCGGACTACCAGGTGCGACTCCTGGAGAAGCAGCGGCTGCGGCACCAATACAACATCAGCGAGGCCCAGATGCGCCGGGCGTACGACGACGCGCACCGCAAGGAGGGCAAGACCGGCGAGAACATGGTCGCCCTGCTGGAGAGCCGCCTCGACGCGACCGTGCAGCGCGCCGGCCTGGCCCGCACCGTCTACCAGGCCCGCCAGCTCGTCGCCCACGGCCACTTCACGGTGGACGGCAAGAAGGTCGACCGCCCGTCCTACCGGCTCAAGCCCGGCCAGGTGGTCGAGGTCCGCGAGAGCAGCCGGCAGAAGCCGCCGTTCCAGATCGCGGCCACCGGCGCGCACCTCGACGGCCCGACCGCGCCGTACCTGTCGACGGTGATCGAGGAGCTGCGCACCACGGTGCTGCGCAAGCCCGAGCGCTCCGAGGTGCCGGTGGTCTGCGACGAGCAGCTCGTCGTCGAGTTCTACGCCCGCTAAGCCGACCGACGCGCCCGCTAAGCCGACCGACGCGCCCGCTCAGCACACCGAAACAGCCGCTGAGCACACCGAGGCGCCCGCTCAGCACATCGAGGCGCCCGCTGAGCACACTGGGACCCCGGCGCTCGACGACGGCGCCGGGGCCTCAGTGCGTCTGCTCGAGCCAGCTCGCGTACAGCTTGGCGTAGATCGACTCCGGGTCTCGGAGCAGCTCGGCGTGCGGGCCGCGCTGCACCACGCGGCCGGCGTCGACCACGATCACCTCGTCGGCGGACTCGGCCGTGGAGAGGCGGTGCGCGATCGCCACCGTCGTCCGCCCCCGGGTGACCGCGTCCAGGGCGTGCTGCAGGCGCACCTCGGTGGCCGGGTCGACGGCGCTGGTGGCCTCGTCCAGCACCAGCAGGTCGGGGTCGGCGACGTACGCCCGCACCAGCGCCACGAGCTGCCGCTCCCCCACGCTCAGCGCCTCGCCGCGCTCACCGACCGGGGTGGCGAGCCCGCGCGGCAGCCCGGCCAGCCAGTCCGCGAGCCCCAGCTCCGCGAACGCCGCCGTCAGCTCGCCGTCGGTGAGCGCAGGCCGGGCGAAGCGGATGTTCTCCGCCACGGTCGCGTCGAACAGGAAGCCGTCCTGCGGGACCATGACCACCCGCGAGCGCAGGGAGTCGAAGCGTACGGCGGTCAGCGGCGTCCCGCCCAGCAGGACCTCGCCGTCGGCCGGGTCCATCAGGCGGGTGAGCAGCTTCGCGAAGGTCGTCTTACCGCTGCCGGTCTCGCCGACCACCGCCACCTTGGTCCGCGCCGGGATCTCCAGGTCCACCCCGGAGAGCACGACCGGACCGCTCGGATAGCGGTACGAGACGTCGCGGAACCGCACGGACAGCGGCCCGGCCGGCAGCGCCACGCCGCCGTCGCCCGGGTCGGCCACGTCCGGGCTGACGTCGAGCACGTCCAGCACCCGGCGCCAGCCGGCCACCGCGTTCTGGGCCTCGTTGAGCACCTCGGTGGCGATCTGCACCGGCTGGATGAACAGGGTCACGAGGAACAGGAAGGCGGTGAGCTTGCCGATGCTGAGCCCGCCGTCCACCCCGAGCAGCACCCCCACCACCACGGTCGCCGCCAGCGCGGCACCGGCCGCGATCTCGCCGGTCGAGAAGCTGATCACGCTGGTCCGCAGGGCTCGCTGCTGCGCGACGCGCAGATCCTCGACGGCCGCGTCGAGGCGCTTGCCGGTGCGCCCGGCGACACCGTACGCGCGGATCACGGTGGCGCCGACGACGCTCTCGGCGACCACGCCCAGCATGACCCCGGTGCGTTCCCGCACGACCCGGTAGGCGCCGGCGAGCCGCCGCTGGAACAGCCGGATCACGATGACCGCCGGCACGAACGCGGCGAAGACCACCAGGGTGAGCTGCCACGAGTAAACGATCATGACGACGGTGGTGACCACCACCTGACCACTGCTCAGCAGCAGCATGACGCCGCCGGTCTGCAGGAACTGGGTGATCTGGTCGACGTCGCCGGTGACCCGGGAGACCAGCGAGCCGCGCCGCTCCGACTGCTGGTGCAGCATGGACAGGTCGTGAATGTGCCGGAACGTACGGGAGCGCAGCCCGGCCAGGGCGGTCTCGCTGACCGTGAACAGCCGGCGCGTCATCGCGTACCCGCAGGCGGTGGAGACCGCGAGCACCGCGAGGGTGAGCAGGACGATCAGGCCGACCGTGCCCAGATCCGGGCCGCCCGGCGCGCGGATGCCGCGGTCGATGCCCTGCTGGACCGCGATCGGCACGGCGACCCGGCCGGCCATGGACACGAACGCCAGCGCCAGGGTCCCGGCGAGCCCGGGCCGCAGCTCGGGCGAGAGCGCGATGCCGCGCCGCAGGGTGGCGAGCATCCCCTCCTCGACGACGGCCACGGTCATGGCTGCACCACCTCGGCGGCGTGGGTCTTCTCGTACGCGGTGACGAGCGCGCGGTAGCCGGGCTCGTTCTCCATCAGCAGCGCGTGGGTTCCGGTGGCGACGACCTTGCCGTCCTCCAGGTAGACCACCTCGTCGGCGAGCGCGATCGTGGCCCGCCGGTAGGCGACCACGAGGATCGAGGCACCGGCGTCGGCGCCGCGCAGCGACGCCAGGATCGCCGCCTCGACCCGCGGGTCGACGGCGCTGGTGGCGTCGTCCAGCACCAGCAGGCGCGGCCGGCCGGCCAGGGCCCGGGCCAGGGTGAGCCGCTGCCGCTGGCCGCCCGAGAGCGAGGTGCCGCGCTCGCCGACCGCGGTCTCCAGCGCCTCCGGCAGGTTCGCGACGAAGCCGTCGGCCTCGGCCAGCCGCAGGGCCGCCCACGCCGCGGCCTCGTCGACGCCCTCGCGGTCCAGCGTCACGTTGCCGCGGACGGTGTCGTCGAAGACGAACGGCACCTGCGGCACGAGCGCGGTCGCCGCGGCCAGGGCCCGTTCGCTGAGGTCGGGCAGCGGGGTGCCGTCCAGCCGGACCGTGCCGCTGTCCGGGTCGACCAGGCGTACGGCCAGCGAGGCGATCGTGGATTTGCCGGAGCCGGTCGCGCCGACCAGGGCCACCGTCCGGCCGGCCGGGACGGTGAAGGAGACGTCGTGCAGGACCTCGGCGTCCTCGCCGTACGCGAAGTGGACCTGGTCGAAGGTGAGCGCCGCCGGGCCGTGACCCACCGGCTCGACCGGCCCGTACGCGAGGTCGCCGTCGGCCGCGAGCACGGCCTGGACCCGCTCCCATCCGGCGACGCTGCGCGGCAGCTCGGCGACCACCCAGCCGATCGCGCGGACCGGGAACGCCAGGACGGTGAAGAGGAACGCGACGCTGACCAGCTCGGCGACGCTGAGCGCGCCGGTCTGCAGCCGCCAGGCGCCGAGCAGCAGCACGGCCAGGGTGCCGACGCTGGGCAGGCTGTCCATCAGCGGGTCGAAGAGGCCGCGCAGCCGGCCGACGGAGATGAGCGCGTCGCGCAGCTCGGTGACCTGCTCACGGAAGCGCCGCGCCTCGTCTGCCTCGCGGCCCATGGTCTTGACCACCAGGGCGCCGTCGAAGCTCTCGTGCGCGACCGCGCTCACCTTGGCCCGCAGCCGCTGGGCGCGGATCTGCCGCGGCGACATGCGGCGGGAGTAGACGAGGTTGAGGCCGAAAAGCGCCGGGAAGAGGGCCACGCCGACCAGGGCGAGCACCCAGTCGGTGACGAACAGCGACACCATCGCGGCGAAGATCATGACGATCGTCCCGACCGCGAACGGCAGCGGGGCGATCGGGACGAAGGCGGCCTCCACGTCGGAGTTCGCGTTCGACAGCAGCGTGCCGGTGGCGTGCCGCTGGTGCCAGGCCGGCGGCAGGGAGAGGTAGCGCCGGGTGACCGCTCGTCGGTAGCGCGCCTGCAGCCGGAACTGCATGAAGCCCGCGCCGAGCCGGCGGCCGAAGATCGCGGCGACGCGCAGGACGGCGATGCCGAGAAACACCGCCGCGATCGTCGCCAGGACGGCCGTGCCGGCGCGGCGCTCGGTGAAGGCGGGCACGACCACGTGACCGATGACGGCGCCGACGACGTACGCGTTGGCGATGACGAGCAGCCCGAAGAGGCTGCTGCCGACGGTGCCGATCACGAAGAGGCGGGGTTCGGTGCGGATCGCGCGACCGAGGACGCGAAGGCCGCGGCCCAGCACGTCACGGCTGGCCTTCTTGGTCAAGATCCCCGCCCCTGGTAAGTCCCCGCCGGCCGTTCCAGCCTTACCAATCCATCCTGCCGAACCTCCCGTCCATTGCCACGGGATTTCCATTGTGTCTGCCGTTACACCCGGGCGCAGCCCCGCGGCGGCCGTCGGGCGGATCGTCCCGGTCCTGCCTACCATCGCCTCTATGAGTGACTATGCGCGTACGGAACGGTCGCTGCTCGCCGGCCTGCTGCTCGAGGTGGGCCCGGACGCGCCCACCCTGTGCGCCGGCTGGACCGCCCGCGACCTCGCCGCCCATCTCGTCGTCCGCGAGCGCCGCCCGGATGCGATGGTCGGCGCCCTGGTCCCGCCGCTGGCCGGGCACACCGAGCACGTCCGGCGGGCCACCGCCGCCCGGCAGTACGCCGACGTGGTCCACGACGTGCGCAACCCGCCCTGGTGGAGCCCGCTCAGCAACCCCTTGACCGACGAGCTCGCCAACACCGTCGAGTTCTTCATCCACCACGAGGACGTCCGCCGGGCCCGCCCGGACTGGGAACCACGACAGCTTCCCCACGGCCACCAGGCCGCGCTCTGGCGGGCGGCGAGGTTCACCGGGCGGCTCACCCTGCGCCGCCTGCGCCGGCCGGTCCGCGTGCAGGCGCCGGGCTTCGGCGAGTTCCAGGTCGGCGACGGCACGCCGGCCACCGTCCTGACCGGCGCCCCGGGCGAGCTCGCGCTCTTCCTCGCCGGCCGGCAGCAGGTCGCGCGGGTCGACGTGACCGGCGACGAGAGCATCCGCACCGCGCGGCTGAGCATGTAGATCGGCCCCTCCGACCGGCGCGGAATTGGCTCGGAACCGGAGTCGATCGACGCCTACCGTGGGCGCATGATCTCCACCGGCACCCTGTCCCGGGCGCAGGGCACCGCGCTCTGCGTCGGCGCCGTCCTCGGCACCGGCGTCATCTCCATGCCGGCGCTGGCCGCCGAGGTGGCCGGGCCGGCCTCGCTGCTCGCCTGGCTCGCCCTGATCCTGCTGTCGGCGCCGCTGGCGTGGACCTTCGCCGCGCTCGGGGCCCGCCATCCGGACGGCGGCGGGGTGTCCACGTACGTCCGGCTCGCCTTCGGCCCGCGCGCCGCCGCGGCGGTGGGCTGGTGCTTCTACTTCGCCGTGCCGCTGGGCGCGCCCGCGGCCGCCGCCTTCGCGGGCGGGTACGTCGCCGACGTCGTGGGCGGCGGCCGCGCCACGGTCGTCGCGACGTTCCTGGGCGTGCTGGGCGTCGTCGCCACGATGAACTGGTTCGGGCTGCAGATCTCCGGCCGGGTGCAGCTCTACCTCACCGCCGTCCTCGCCACGCTGCTGGTCGTCGCCGTCGTGGCGGCCCTGCCGCACGCCCGCCTGGCCAACCTCACGCCGTTCGCCCCGCACGGCTGGGCCGGGGTCGGCGCCGCGGCGGCCATCCTGGTCTGGGGCTTCGCGGGTTGGGAGGCCGTCTCGTCGCTGTCGGGCGAATACCGCGACCCGCGCCGGGACGTGCCCCGGGCCACCGCCGCGGCCGTGCTCGTCGTGGGCGTGCTGTACCTGGCCGTGGCCGCGGCGAGCGTGCTCGTGCTCGGCCCGGCCGTCGGCGACAGCCCGGCGCCCCTCGCCGACCTGCTCGCCGCCGGGATCGGCGGGCCGGTCCGCGCGGTCACCGCGGTCGTCGCCGTGCTGCTGACCATCGGCGCGGTGAACGCGTACCTCGCCGGGGCGTCGCGGCTCGGGGTCGCCCTGGCCCGCGACGGCGCGCTGCCCGCCGGGCCGGTCCGGACCCCGCGCCGGTCGCTGGCCGTCGTGACCGCCGGGAGTCTGGTGGCGATGCTGCTGCCGATCAGCCTGCACACCTCGATGCTCTTGGTCACCGGTTGCTTCACGCTCGTGTACGTCCTGGGCACCGCGGCCGCGCTCCGGCTGCTTCCCCGGGGCTGGTCGCGCCGCGGCGCCGGCCTGGCGTTCGTGGCGACCCTGGGCCTCCTGGTCCTCAACGGCCCGCCCGCCCTGCTCAGCCTGATCGTCGCCGCCGGCGCGGTCGCCTACGCTTCCCGGCCCCGGCGCAGCACTTCACCGAAGATTCCCAGCCCCTCGTCCAGCAGTGCCGGGTCGATCGCGCCGAAGCCGAACACGAACCCGGTCGAGTCGCTGCCGTAGGCGCCGAGATCCTCCACCGCGACGCCCCGGGCGGCGGCCGCGGCGACGGTCCGGGCCGACCCGGGCGCCAGCGCGGTCACGTGCAGCCCCGCCGCCGACGGGACGACCTCGAGCCCGGGACACGCGCGCAACGCCGCGACGATGCGGTCGTGGCGCGCGGCGTACGCCTTCACCGCCCGGCGCACGTGCCGGGCCAACTGTCCCTCGTCGATGAAGCGGGCCAGGGCGGCCTGCACGGCGATCTGCCCGAACCCGTCGCCGAGCTGCCGCGCCGCCGCCAGCGCACCGCGCAGGGCGGCCGGGGCGAGCACGAAGCCCGTACGCACGCTGGGCAGCATGGTCTTGGAGAAGGTGCCGACGTATAGGACGCGTCCGGTGCCGTCGAGTCCGTACAGCGGTTCCAGCGGCCGGGCAGAGAACCGGAACTCGGTGTCGTAGTCGTCCTCGACCACCGCGGCCTGCCGCCGGGCCGCCCAGTCCAGCAGCGCCTGCCGCCGGGCGACGCTCATGACCCGGCCCAGCGGAAACTGGTGCGACGGCGTCGTGTAGACCACCCGGGCGGCCCGCGGCAGCGCGTCGACCACCAGGCCCTCGGCATCCACGGGTACGCCGACCACGCGCGCACCCTGCGAGGCGAACAACCGCCGCGCCGGCGGGTAGCCGGGCTCCTCGACCGCCACGACGTCACCGGGACGCAGCAGCACCCGTCCGATCAGGTCGAGCGCGTGCTGAGCGCCGTTGGTGACCAGCACGTCGTCGGTCCCGGCCCGCAGCGACCGGGAGTAGCCCAGGTAACGGGCGATCGCCGAGCGCAGCGCCGGATGGCCGGCGGGATCGGCGTACCCGCCGGGATCATGGGCGCGCAGCCGCAGCTCGGCCGCCACGAGCCGACGCCACGACTCGAACGGGAACAGCCGCGCGTCCGGGATGCCGGTACGGAAGTCGTACCGCGGCGCGGGCGTGCCGGCGCTCGTGGGCAACGGGTCGAAGGTCCAGCCCGCCCGGGGCCGCAGCGGGTCGGCCGGGGCCCGGCGCGGCACGGGCGCGGTGGCGACGGGGGCCACGAACGTGCCCGATCCCGTCCGCGCCACCAGGGAACCCTCGGCGACGAGCCGTTCGTACGCCGTGGCCACGCTGTTGCGCGCCACGCCCAGGTCGGCGGCGAGTACCCGGGTCGCCGGCAACCGGTGTCCCACGGGCAGCCGGCCGTCCGCGATCGCCCGCCGGATCGCGCGGTAGACCTGGACCGTCGTCCCGTCCGTGCCGTCCAGGCTGATGATCAGGTCCACGTGCCCATTCTCCGATGTCACCGAAAAGATCGCCGGGATCGGCGTGCTCGGCGCCGGCCTGACGTCGGACGGCACCAGTCCGCGCAGCGAGGCCCCGGTGGCCCGCGAGCTGGCGGAACTGCCGCCCTCCGCGGTGTCCGCCCCGTCGGCCGGGCAGCCGTCGTCCACCCGGCCCGGTTCGCCGTCTGCGCGGCCCCGGCCGTCGTCCACGCGTCCGTCGTCCGCGCAGCCGTCGTCCGCACGGCCCGGGACCCCGGGGTCCGCGCAGCCGGGCCGGCCGGCCGCCGGCACCAGCCGCACCCTGACCACCCGGGGTGGCACTGTCGTCGCCCGCTGTGATTCCGCCACCCCCGAAATCGTCTCCATGTCCCCGGCGCGGGCTTCTCTCTGCACGAGCAGGAGGGTGACGAGGGCGAGTTCCGCAGCACCTCCGACAACCACGACCGGGTGCGGTTCACGGTCGTCTGCTCGGGCGGCCGCCCCTCCCTCGAGACGCGCTGATCCCGCATTGACGAAGTTTGCCGAAAGTTGTTGAGCCGTTTTGTGTCCGCAATGCGTACTGACCGGCGGATAGGATTGATCAGGGGATCCACGAGACTCTGGTGTTCACACCTACCGAGGCAATACTCTCCGGTAACACGGCTGTAACCCCCTTAGACGCAAAAGGCGGCGCCTTATGGTTCTCGAGGTTCCCTACCGCTCGATCCCCGATATGTTCCTGCAGCGCGTGCGGGCCACCCCGAACGGCCGGGCGTTCGCCGCTCCCACCGCCGACGACTCCGGCATGACGTGGCTGACCTGGTCCGAGGTGGGCGAGCGGGCCAAGGCGATCGCGGCCGGCCTGGTGGGGCTGGGGATCGGTCTCGAAGACCGCGTCGCGATCCTGTCGAACACCCGCCTGGAGTGGGCGCTGGTCGACCTGGGCATCAACTGCTCCGGCGGCGCCACCACCACGGTCTACCCGACGACCGAGCCCGAGGACGCCGCGTACATCATCGCGGACTCCGACTCGAAGGTCCTGGTCGCGGAGAACCCCCAGCAGGCGATGAAGATCGCCGGTGCCACCACCTCGGTCACCCACGTCGTCCTCATCGACGGCGTCGCGGACGCCTCCGCTCAGCCGCCCCAGCTCACCCTCGCCGAGCTCGAGGAACGCGGCCGTGCGGCACTCGCCGAGACCCCCGACCTCATCGAGCGGATCACCGAGAACGTCGGCCCCGACAACCTCGCCACGTTGATCTACACCTCCGGCACCACCGGCCGGCCCAAGGGCGTGCAGCTCCTGCACGGCGGCTGGACCTGGGAGGGCGTCGCGCAGGCGGGGCTGGGCCTGTTCGAGTCCTCCGACCTGCAGTACCTGTGGCTGCCGCTGTCGCACTCGTTCGGCAAGACGCTGCTCTGCGGAATACTGCACGTGGGCGTGCCGACGTACATCGACGGCCGGGTCGAGAAGCTGGTCGACATGCTCGCCGTCGTCAAGCCGACGCTGATGTGCGCGGCGCCGCGCATCTTCGAGAAGGTCTACAACAAGACGGTCACCACCGCCATGAGCGCGGGCGGCCTCAAGGCCAAGATCTTCACCTGGGCGGTCGCCACCGGCAAGCGCAAGGTCGCCCTGGAGGTGACCGGCAAGCCCGTCCCGGGTCTGCTCAAGGCGCAGTACGCGGTCGCCGAGAAGCTGGTCTTCAGCAAGCTCCAGGAGCGCCTGGGCGGCCGGCTGCGCGTGCTGGTGTCCGGCTCGGCGCCGCTGAGCCGCGACATCGCCGAGTTCTTCGCCGCGGCCAACCTGCCGATCTCGGAGGGCTACGGCCTCACCGAGAGCAGCGCCGGCAACTTCGTCAACCGCCGCGACGAGCTGCGGATCGGCTCGGTGGGCCGTGCCCTCGGCGATCTCGAGGTCAGCATCGACGCCGACGGCGAGATCCTGCTGCGCGGCAAGCCGGTCATGCGCGGTTACCACAACCTGCCCCAGGAGACCGCGGACGCGTTCACCGAGGACGGCTTCTTCCGCACCGGCGACATCGGCGAGCTCGACGCGGACGGCTTCCTGCGGATCACCGACCGCAAGAAGGACCTGGTGAAGACCTCCGGCGGCAAGTACATCGCCCCGTCGGCGATCGAGGGCATGTTCAAGGCGGTCTGCCCGTACACCTCGCAGGTGGTCGTGGTCGGCCAGGCGCGCAACTTCGTGACGATGCTGATCAGCCTCGACGAGGACGCGATCGCCTCGTGGGCGGCGGGCGGCCCGCTGGCCGGCAAGCCGTACGCGGAGATCGTCGCGGCGCCGGAGACCGAGAAGCTGATCGCCGACTTCATCGCGGAGCTCAACGGCAAGCTCAACCGCTGGGAGACGATCAAGAAGTTCTCGATCCTCCCCCGCGACCTGAGCATCGAGCACGGCGAGATCACCCCGTCGATGAAGATCAAGCGCCGCAGCGTCGAGTCCAACTTCGCCGAGCAGATCGACAAGATGTACGCGGGCTCGCTCGCGCAGATCTGATCCTGGGCCGAGATGGGACGGAGAACCGCAACAGCGGTCCTCCGCCCCTCCGGTTTCAGTGCTGGCCCGCGGTATCCGTTGCCCACACGGCCTTCGGGCCGTTCGGGGTCTCGTGGTAGAGCACGAGGTTGCCGTCGTCCTGCATCCACAGCCGGGAGGCGACCGGGTGCTCGGCGACCGGCCGGTGCGTCTTCGAGGGCAGGATCCGGGGCCGGTTGCCCGTCGAGCGGGCCACGGCTCCGGTCTTCGTGTAGAGCACCAGGTTGCCGTCGTTCTGCATGCGCAGTTCGTCCCCGGTGCCGAGGGTGTCGCTCGCCCAGAGGACCTTGGCGTCGCGGGTCCGGTACACCGCCACGTTGCCCGTCGCCTCGAACCAGAACCAGAACTTGCCGTTCGGTGACTTCAGCGCCATCAGGCGGCGCAGGTTCGTACCGTTGGGCATCGAAGGCTCATACCGGTTCGCCACCTTGGCCTTCAGGTCGCTGAAGATCGGCTCCTTCGGCTTGCCGTCGGAGTCGGTGATGCCGTAGTTGCACTGGGAGTCGCGCGGCTTCTCGGCGCAGAGATTGGGGTTGTCCCCGTAGACGGGCTGCACGTCACGGTAGGAGTACAGGAACATCGGGCCGGTGTAGTCCCGCTCGCGCCACATGTGGACGGCCTCGACGATATGGTCGCGGACGGTTTCCCTCGACTGCCGGTACTCGGGTTCGATCTCGTCGGTGGGCGCCCCGAACTCGGTGGCCCAGATCTTCTTCGCCCCGTCGTTGTTCTGCACCATGAGCTGGCGGGTGGCGGCGAGCTCGCCGCACTTCGGATCGGCCGGTCCGAACAGGCTCCAGATCCGCGGGTCCGGCGGGCATGCCGGCGTGCTCGGTCCCCGGCCCCTGAACCCGCCCCAGTACGGGTGGTAGGCGACCGCGTCGAAGTCGTTCTTGAATCCGTGCCGGTATCCGTAGTCGAGCCAGCCGGACGGGGACTCCGCGGGTGCCTCCGTCGGGCCGTTCGCCGACCCGCCGGCGAGGACCGTGCACTCCGGGCAGCGCGCCTTGACCGCCCGGTGGGCGATCCGGGTCAGTTCCCAGTACCGCTGCTGCAGCTCGACAACCGTGTCGTTGCCGTGGCGGCCGTTCAGGTTCGGCTCGTTCCACACCTCGACCGCCTGCACCATGCCGGAATACCGGACCATGGCCTGGTCGATGATGTTCCGCCAGGGTTCGTCCTCCCTCGGGAACCAGGAGCCGAGATTCTTCGTCGTCGCCTTGTCGCCGGCCAGCCAGGGCACGCCGTAGCCCAGGATCAGGAGCACCCGGAGTCCCTGGGCGTTGGCGCTGCGGATCTCGTTGTCCAGCCGCCCCCAGTTGAGCTGGTCGTTGGTGGTCTCCCGGGTCGGCTGGAGGCGCCACCACTCCAGTTCGATCCGAATGATCGGCGTTCTGCCCTCGAGGAACGCGGTCATCGCCGGATAGCGTGACGGCAGGTCGGGGTGGTTGCCACCCTCGGAGAAACCGAAATCCTGGTTGCTGAACCCGTAGCCCGGTTGCCGCGGCTCCGGATCGGCCGCGGCGGCCGGCCGGGCCGTGCCGAGCGCGGCCGCGGCGAGCAGCGCGGTCACTGCCGCGGCCGTCGCGCGGCGCGCGATGGAAAGAAACGTCACAGGGAGCCTTCTCCTTGGTTGCCTCGGGGTCTCCCGCCCGTTCGGCGGTGATCCACTCGGCGCCCAAGATAGGTGCCGGCCGCACCCGTGCATCGACGGGGTCCTACGCGATGACCGCGGGGGTGCGCCAGGCCGGGCGGGCCGCCCGGTCCAGGTCGTGGCGCACGGAGGCGATGCGCCGGATCGCCTCCGTCAGGTCGTCCGCCGCCAGGGTGAACGGGAGCCGCACGAAGCGTTCCAGCGTGCCGTCCAGGCCGAACCGCGGTCCCGGCGCGAGCCGGACGCCCACGTCCTCGGCCGCGCGCGACAGCGCGCTGGAGATCGGCCCGTCGAGCTCCGCCCACAGGGTCACGCCGCCACCGGGCACATAGCACCGCCACTCCGGCAGATGCTCGCGCAGCGCGGCGATCAGCGCGTCCCGCCGGAACGCGAGCTGCCTGCGGCGCGCCGCGACGATCGTCTCGGCCTGGGCGAGCAGATGCACGGCGACGAGCTGTTCCAGCACCGGGCTGGCCATGTCGACCCCGACCCGCAGCGCCGCCAGCCGCTGCACGAGCGGCGCCGACGCGCGCACCCAGCCGATCCGCAGGCCACCCCAGTAGGCCTTGCTCATGCCCCCGATCGACACGACGCGGGAGTGCCGGTCGTAGACGGCCACGGGCGGCGGCATCTCGGCGCCGTCGAGGGGAAGATCCACGAAGGACTCGTCGACGACCAGCTCGGTCCCGGTCGCGTGGGCCGCGGCCACGAGGCGCTCGCGCAGGGCGGCCGGCATCAGGTGGCCGGTCGGATTCTGGAATTCCGGGATCACGTACGCCAGCCGCGGCCGCGTCTGCCGCAGCGCCGCGAGCAGCAGCTCGCCGTCCCAGCCGGTCGTCGCGTCGAGGCCGTGGGTGCTGATCCGGGCGCGGCGGGCGGCGAGGGCGGCCAGCGCGTTCGGGTACGTCGGCGACTCGACCAGCACCGACGCCCCCGCGGGGACGGACAGCCGCAGCACCAGGTCCAGCGCCTGCTGGGTGCCGCTGGTGATGAGGATCTGCTCGGCGCTGGTGGCCACGCCCCGGGCGGTGTAGGCGGCGGCGACGGCCTCCCGCAGCTCCCGCAGGCCGCTCGGGTGATAGCCGGCGCTGCCGAGGAAGCGCGGCAGGTCGTCGGCGGCGGCGCGGGCGGCGGGCACCAGCTCGACCGGTGCGGCGGAGGCCGCCACGCCCAGGTCGATCATGTCGATGTCGTCGTCCGGGGTCCAGAGGCCGGAGCTGGCGACCCGGTGGCCGTTCGGCAGCGTGGTCCAGCTCCCGGCGCCGCGCCGGCTGGTGAGGTGGCCGGTCTCGCGCAGGTTCCGGTACGCGGCCGTCACCGTCGTCCGGCTCACGCCCAGGGCCTCGGCAAGCTCGCGCTCGGCGGGCAGCCGTACGCCCAGCGGCAGCCGCCCGTCGGCGAGCAGGCCGCGGACCGCTCCGGCCAGCGCGGCATAGTCCGGGCTCCGGTGGCGCCCGGGAAGCGAGTGCCACTGGCCGAGCAGGCGGGCCAATTGGCCTCCGCGCACCGACGTCGTCATAGCCACCCCCGGAAAATTGGCTCTGTCAGCCGCCGCAATTGGCCTTCAGAGTGGCACTCATGACGATCCCAAGCAACTCGGCCACCGCCGGGCGCCGCCTGCCGCGCCGCGTCGGCCAGCTCTTCGCCGGCCTGATCCTGTACGGCGTGAGCATGGCGTTCATGGTCGAGTCCGGCCTCGGACTGACCTCCTGGGACGTCTTCCACCAGGGTGTGTCGGAAGTCACCGGCCTCAGCATCGGCTGGGTGGTGATCCTGGCGGGCGTCCCGATCCTGCTGCTGTGGATCCCGCTGCGGCAGAAGCCGGGCTTCGGCACCATCGCCAACCTGGTCGTGATCGGCGTCGTGGTCGACGCCGCCCTGGCCCTCCTCTCCCCCGGCGCATCGATGACGATCCGTGTCACATATCTGATCGCCGGCATCCTCCTGAACGGCGTGGCGACCGGCATGTACATCGGTGCCCGCTTCGGCCCGGGGCCCCGCGACGGCCTGATGACCGGAATCGCCCATCGTTTCCCGCGGCTGTCCCTGCGCCTGGTCCGGACCGCCATCGAGCTGACGGTGCTGGCGACCGGCTTCCTGCTCGGCGGCACGGCCGGGATCGGCACGGTCGCGTACGCGCTGGTGATCGGCCCACTGGTCCAGGCGTTCCTGCCGATCTTCACGGTCGCGCCGCGAACCCCGCCGGCCCGCCTCGCCCCGGCCCTGCCCTGACATGCCGCCCGGACCGGGTCTGATCCCCCGTCGCGGGCCGTCTCCTGGGTGGACCCGCGACCCCGGGAGGGCGAATTGTCCGGGCGCCGGGCATGGCCCGGTGCACATCTGCCACACCTGCGCTTTCCGCTTCGACGGCCAGACGGCATCATTGCGGCATGGGGGCTGGCGGCTGGCATTGGAACGACGCATGGATCTTCGTATCAGCGGTCATCGCCGAGCGGCTGGAGCGCGACCGGGCGATGCACGCCGCGCTTCCGCTGACCGGCGCGTCCCTGGCTGATCTGCTGGCCGCTGCCGACTTCCTGCACCACAGCGTGCCCAGCCGCGAAGATCTGGAGGAGTCGGTCCGCCGCCTGGCCGGCGCGGGACTCCTGACCATCGACGACGACCTGGTGGCGGTGGCTCCGGCCGGTGAGCAGCTCTGGCGCACCCGCCCCTTCAGCGGCCTCTCGTCGGCGGTCGTGACCCTGCAGACCCAGCTCAACCGAGCGGTGACACCGGGCGACGCGGAGTGGAGCCTCGACGAGGGCACCTACCATGCCGCGGTCCGCGAATACTCGCTCCGCCTCGCCGACGGCCGCTGACCTCCCCCACCGCGCCCGCACCGGTCACGGGCGGTCAGCGGACCGGGTGTCCCGCCGACCGGAGGCTGTCTTTCACCTCGCCGATCGTCAGCTCTCCGAAGTGGAACACGCTCGCCGCGAGCACCGCGTCCGCGCCCGCCGCCACGGCGGGTGGGAAGTGGGCCACCGCCCCCGCGCCCCCGCTCGCGATCACCGGGATGTCGGCCACCGCGCGGACCGCCGCGATGAGTTCGAGGTCGAAGCCCGCCTTGGTGCCGTCGGCGTCCATCGAGTTGAGCAGGATCTCGCCGGCGCCGAGCTCGGCCACCCGCCGGGCCCATTCCACCGCGTCCAGGCCGGCGCTGCGCCGCCCGCCGTGTGTGGTGACCTCCCAGCCCGAGCCCGAAGAGGCCGACGAGTCGACCGGGCCCGGTCCGGAGACGGCAGCGCGCCGGACGTCCAGGGAGAGCACGAGGACCTGGTTGCCGAAGCGACCGGCGATCTCGGAGATCAACTCCGGGCGGTGGATCGCCGCGGTGTTGACGCCGACCTTGTCCGCGCCCGCCCGCAGCAAGGTGTCGACGTCGTCGACCGAGCGGACCCCGCCGCCCACGGTCAGCGGGATGAAGACCGACTCGGCCGTGCGCCGGACCACGTCGAGCATCGTCCCCCGCCCGTCGGCGGACGCGGTCACGTCGAGGAAGGTCAGCTCGTCGGCTCCCGCGGCGTCGTAGGCCGCCGCCAGCTCGACGGGGTCGCCCGCGTCGCGCAGGTCGAGGAAGTTGACGCCCTTGACCACGCGGCCGGCGTCGACGTCCAGACACGGGATCACCCGTACCGCCACCGTCATGCCCGTTCCTTTCCGCCCACGTACGCATCGAGCTCGACCTCGACCAGGTGGTCCTCGTGCAGCAGTCCGGCGACCACGATCAGCGCCGTCACCGGGCGCACGTCCCGGAAGATCTCGCCGTGCACGGCGGTGACCGCGCCGGCGTACGACCGGTCGGTGACGTACATGCGGGTGCGGATGACGTCGGCCGGGGCCGCGCCGGCGCCGGCGAGCGCGTCCAGGCCGATGCGGAAGGCGATCCGCGCCTGCTCACTCGGGTCCCCCAGCGCGCTCACCGAGCCGTTCACCGTGGCCGTGCAGCCGGCGGTGACGAGGAGGTCTCCGGCGCGGACCACGCGGGAGTAGCCGTACCGTTCCTCCCAGGGGCCACCGGAGGCGAAACGCTCGATCATGCCGACCGCAGCGTCTCGAGCGCCTCGGCCACCGTGAAGGCGCCGGCGTAGAGCGCCTTGCCGGCGATCACGCCCTCGACGCCGACCGGTTCGAGGGTGGCCAGGGCCCGCAGGTCGTCCAGGGTGGACACGCCGCCGCTGGCGATCACCGGGGCCGGCGTACGGGAGCACACCTCGCGCAGCAGCTCCAGGTTGGGCCCCTTCATGGTTCCGTCCTTGGTGATGTCGGTGACGACGTAGCGCGCCGCGCCGGCCTTGTCGAGGCGTTCGAGCACCTCGTAGAGGTCGCCGCCGTCGCGGGTCCAGCCGCGGGCCGAGAGCGTACGGCCGCGCACGTCCAGGCCGATCGCGACGCGGTCGCCGTACTCGCCGCAGATCCGGTCGCACCAGTCGGGGTCCTCCAGGGCCGCGGTGCCGATGTTGACCCGCGCGGCGCCGGTGGCCAGCGCCGCGCGCAGCGACTCGTCGTCGCGGATGCCGCCGGAGAGCTCCACGTGCGCGTCGAGACGGCCGACCACCTCGGCGAGCAGGGCGGCGTTGGAGCCGCGGCCGAACGCGGCGTCGAGGTCGACCAGGTGCACCCACTCCGCGCCGTCGTGCTGCCAGGCCAGCGCCGCGTCCAGCGGATCGCCGTAGGCGGTCTCGGAGCCGGCGGCGCCCTGGACCAGGCGCACGGCCTGGCCGTCGGCGACGTCGACGGCGGGCAGCAGGGTGAGGGTCACGGCGGAACTCCGATCAGCGGGATTAGCGGCGGCCCAGGATCACGACGACCAGGGCGGGCAGGATGAGGATGATGAGTGCGATGAGGACGATCCGCAGGGAGATGTCCGGCACCAGGAACCAGATCATGGCGGACGCGGCGAGGGGGACGACGACGATGCCGGCGCGTTCCGCCCGGCCGCGCCGGTAGAGCCGGCCGGTGCCGCGCCGCTGTGGCCTGAGCCGGCGGGCGAGGGCGCGGCGGCGATCCCGCCGGGCGACCCGGCGGGCCCGGGCGGCCTTCTCCTTCTCGAGGACGGCGAGACGCTCGGCCCGCTTGCGAGCCCGTTCCTTGCTCATGTGCCGGGCAGCCCGGCGACCCAGGCGCGCAGCAGCGCGAACCCGGTGTCGGCGGACTTCTCGGGATGGAACTGGGCGGCCGACAACGGCCCGTGTTCCACCACCGCCGCGAAGGGCTCGTCGTGCGCGGCCGTCGTCACGGTGGCGCCGGCGGCCTCCAGGGCCGCCAGATCCGCGGCGGCGTACGAATGGACGAAGTAGAACCGGGCGTCCGGCGCCAGCCCGGCCAGCAGGACCGACCCGGCGGGAACCGACACCGTGTTCCAGCCCATGTGCGGGATGCGGCGCGCGGCCAGCCGGGTCACCGCACCGGGCAGCAGTCCCAGGCCCCGGGTCTCGACGCCGTGCTCCACACCGGACTCGAAGAGGATCTGCATGCCGACGCAGATGCCCAGCACCGGCCGGCCGGCAGCGACCCGGTCGGCGATGACCGGGCCGGCGCCGAGCTTCTCGATGCCGGCCATGCAGGCCGCGTACGCGCCGACACCGGGCACGACCAGGCCGTCCGCCGCGGCGGCGGCGTCCAGGTCGCTGGTCACGGTGACATCCACGCCGGTCCGCGCGACGGCACGCTCCGCCGAGCGCAGGTTGCCCGACCCGTAGTCCAGGACGACGACCCGCGTCACGTGGACTTCCCGGGGAACATCCAGAGCACGCCGCCGACGAGGGCGAGCACGGCCAGCGCGGCGACGAGGCCGATGGAGAACTTGGTGGCGCCCTGCTTCACCAGCGAGATGACCCCGCCGACCAGGATGCCGGCGACCATGAGCAGCAGGACCGGGACGAAGCTGCTCACAGCACACCCTTCGTGGACGGCAACGCACCGGCGTTGCGCGGATCGATCTCGACGGCCTCGCGCAGCGCCCGCGAGAAGGCCTTGAACTGCGCCTCGACGACGTGGTGGGCGTCGGGCCGGCCGCCGTCGCGGGCGGCGCGCAGCACGCTCACGTGCAGAGTCACCTTCGCCGCGTGGCCGAACGACTCGAAGATGTGCCGGGTCATGCTGGTCGGATAGACCGGGCCGATGTAGGGCGCCAGCTCCGGCTCGTCGTGCACCACGTACGGCCGCCCGGACAGGTCGACCGCGGCCCGGACCAGCACCTCGTCCATGGGGATCGTGGCGGAGCCGTACCGCCGGATCCCGGCCTTGTCACCCAGCGCCCGTGCGAAGGCCTCGCCGAGCGCGAGGGCGGTGTCCTCCATGGTGTGGTGGGCGTCGATCTCCAGGTCGCCCTCGGTGCGCACGGTCAGGTCGAAACCGCCGTGCTTGGCGAGCTGGTGCAGCATGTGGTCGTAGAACCCGACGCCGGTGGAGAGCTCGGCCTCGCCGGTGCCGTCCAGGTCGATCGCGACGAGGACCTTGGTCTCGTGGGTGACGCGCTCGATGCGCGCGGTGCGGCTCACGGCAGAATCTCCTCGGCGGCGGTCAGGAAAGCGGACGTCTCGGCGGGATCGCCGGCGGTGACCCGCAGCCAGCCCGGCAGCCCCACATCGCGGATCAGCACGCCGCGATCCAGGAACGCCTGCCAGGCCGCCCTCTGGTCGGCGCCGGTGCGGAACAGCACGAAGTTGGCGTCGCTGTCGGCCACCTCGGTGCCGCGGGCGCGCAGCGTGCCGACGATCCGGTCGCGCTGCTCCTTGATCGCGTCGACGGTGGCGAGCAGCGCGTCCCGCTCGGCGAGGGCCGCGCGGGCGGCGGCCTGGGTCAGCGCCGAGAGATGGTACGGCAGACGGACCAACTGCACCGCGTCGACCACGGCCGGGTCCGCGGCGAGGTAGCCCAGCCGGCCGCCGGCGAAGCCGAACGCCTTGCTCATCGTGCGGGTCACGACCAGTCGCGGATGCCCGCTCAGCAGCGCGAGGGCGCTCGGTGTGCCCGGGCGGGCGAACTCCGCGTACGCCTCGTCCACGATCACCATGCCGCGCGCCGCGCCGAGCACCGCCGTGACCACGCCGGGGTCGAGGGCGGTGCCGGTCGGGTTGTTGGGCGAACACAGGAAGACCAGGTCGGGGTCGTGCTCCTCGAGCTGGGCCAGCGCCGATGCCGGGGTGAGGCCGAAGTCCGGGTCGCGGTGGGCGCCGATCCAGCGGGTGCCGGTGCCTGCGGCGAGCAGCGGGTGCATCGAATACGACGGGCCGAAGCCGAGCGCCGTGCGGCCCGGCCCGGCGAACGCCTGCAGGAGCTGCTGCTGCACCTCGTTGGAGCCGTTGGCCGCCCACACGTGCGCGGGCGTCAGCCCGTGCCCGAGATAGGCGGCGAGGTCGGTGCGCAGGGCGACGGCGTCCCGGTCGGGGTAGCGGTTGAGGTCGCGCAGCTCCGCCTGCACCGCCTTGCCGATGGCGTCCACGACGGCGTCCGGCACCGGGTACGAGTTCTCGTTGGTGTTCAGCCGCACCGCCACGTCGAGCTGGGGCGCGCCGTACGGGGACCTGCCGCGCAGGTCGTCGCGCAACGGCAGGTCGTCGAGGGTGGTCATGAGGCGAACCTCGCCGTCACGGCCTGTCCGTGCGCCGGCAGATCCTCGGCGTTGGCGAGCGCCACCACGTGCGGTGCGACGTCGCGCAGCGCGGCCTCGTCGTACTCGACGACGTGGATGCCACGCAGGAACGACTGCACGGAGAGGCCGGAAGAGTGCCGCGCGCAGCCCGCGGTGGGCAGCACGTGGTTGGATCCCGCCGCGTAGTCGCCGAGCGAGACCGGCGAGTACGCCCCCACGAAGATCGCGCCGGCGTTGCGGACCCGCATCGCCCACTCGCGCGCGTCCCGGGTCTGGATCTCGAGGTGCTCGGCCGCGTAGGCGTCCACGACCGCGAGGCCGTGCGCCAGATCGTCGACGAGGACCACGCCGGACTGGGTGCCGCCGAGCGCCTCGCGGACCCGGGCCTCGTGCTTGGTGGCCGGCACCTGCACCGCGAGCTGCGCGTCGACCGCGTCGGCGAGCGCCGGGGAGTCGGTGACGAGCACGCTGGCGGCCAGCGGGTCGTGCTCGGCCTGGCTGATCAGGTCGGCGGCGACGTGCACCGGCGAGGCGGTGTCGTCGGCCAGGATGGCGATCTCGGTCGGGCCGGCCTCGGCGTCGATGCCGACCGTGCCCTGCAGCAGCCGCTTGGCCGCGGTGACCCAGATGTTGCCCGGGCCGGTGATGACGTCGACCGGCGCGCAGCCGTCCGTCTCGTCGGCGCCGGACGAGCCGTAGCCGAGCATGGCGATCGCCTGGGCGCCGCCGGCCGCATACACCTCGTCGACGCCGAGGAGCGCGCAGGCGGCGAGCACGCGCGCGTCGGGCAGCCCGTCGTTCTCCGGCTGGGGCGGGCTGGCCACGACCAGCGAGCCGACGCCGGCCTCCTGGGCGGGCACCACGTTCATGACCACGGTGGACGGATAGACGGCGAGACCGCCGGGGACGTAGAGGCCGACGCGCGACACCGGCACCCACCGCTCGGTCACGGTGCCGCCGGGGACGACCTGGGTGGTGACGTCGGTGCGACGCTGGTCGGCGTGCACCCGGCGGGCGCGTTCGATCGACACCAGCAGCGCCGCGCGCACGTCCGGGTCGAGCGCGTCGAGGGCCGCCGCGATCCGTTCCCGGGGCACGCGCAGGCGCTCCAGCCGTACGCCGTCGAACTTCTCGGTGGCCTCCCGGATCGCGCCGAAGCCATGGTGCCGGACCGCCTCCACGACGGGCCTGATCTTCTCGACCGCCTGGGAGACGTCGAGCTGGGCACGGGGCAGCAGACCGCGCGGGTCACGGCGGGCGCCGCGCAGGTCGATCCGGTTCAGCACGCGGCCAAGTCTAGGCGGCGGGACCGGCGGGACTCCGCGGCCGTACCAGGCAGTGGGACCGGCCACTATGCGGCTTTTGTCGACCACCGGGCAAAGATCACCGCCGCGGGACCTTCGCGGACCGCGACCATGCCGATACGCTCGCATCGTGGGCGCGATACTCCCGGTCTTTCCGCTGGGCACGGTGCTCTTTCCCGGCCTGGTGCTGCCCCTGCACATCTTCGAGGAGCGATACCGCACGCTCGTGCGCGACCTGGTCGCCACGACGGGCGACGAACCGCACGAATTCGGCGTGGTGACCTTGCGGCACGGATCGGAGGTGCTGTCCGGCGACGGCGACGGCGAGCCGCCGGCCGGTGAGCCGCCGGTCGCCGCCGGCCAGCTCTACGACATCGGCTGCACCGCCGAGCTGCGCCAGGTGACCGAGCTGCCGGACGGGCGCTTCGACGTCGTCACCGTCGGGCGGCGGCGCTTCCGGGTGCTGAGCATCGCGGCCGACCCGCACCCCTATCTGACCGCCGAGGTCGAGTGGCTGCAGGACGAGGAGCCGGCCGACGAGACCGCCGGGCTGCTCGCCCCCCGGGTGCTGGCCGCCTTCCGCACCTACCTGGATCTGCTGCGCCCCGAGTCCGAGGTGCTCGACCAGGTGCCGGACGACCCGACCGTGCTCTCCCACCTGATCGCGGCCACCGCCCAGCTCACCACCGACGAGCGGCAGGAGCTGCTCGCCGCGCCCGACACCGCCAGCCGGCTGCGCACCGAGCTGCGGCTGCTCAACCGCGAGGCGGGTCTGCTGGCCAGGGTGCGGGCGGTGCCGGTGCCGCTGTCGGATCTGGCGCGTCCGGTGAGCCCGAACTGAACGGCACGGGCTCGGCCTGATCCTCCTCGGCCCCGGCGTCGTGGCCGTAGCCCGGTTTCGCGCCCGGCCGGTCCAGGTCGGGGTCGTTGGACCAGCCGGCCAACAGCGTGGTGACGATCACCGCCGCGAACGCGGCGACCAGCAGCGCGCCGTGGGTGTGCAGGTCCGGCGGGCGGCCGTAGGTGTCGCCCGCGATCGAGGTCTCCTGCCAGTCGCGCCACCCGGAGAGCCCGACCAGCCGCCCGGTCCCCCACATGGCCAGGGCCGAGGCCAACCCGCCGAAGGTCACCCCGAGCAGCACCCCGGGCCCGCGGTCGCGGCGCAGCACCAGCCAGGCCACGATCGCGGCGAGCAGGCCGAACGAGAAGCCGATGATGGTGAACCAGCCGTCGGCGGCGATGTACTCCTCCGGCGACGGGTCGCTGACCACGATCCCGTTCTGCCCGGCGTTGACCACCGGCACCGCGGGCGCGAGCCACGACCAGAGCAGGCCGAGCGGCGCGCCGATCACGGTCATCACCGAGGTGATCAGGACCGCGACGCCGACGGTACGGCGCCACGGCCGACGCGACGGCGGCGGAGGCGCCCAGCCGGCGAGCTCCGGCTCCGGCCCGTACGGGAGGACGGACTCCTGCTGCTCGTGGGGCTGCGGGCCCGGCTCCGGACTGGGATTCACCCCCCGATCCTGCCAGGTGCCGCGGGAGAGGCGCCGGGGACCATCAGGCGACCGCCGAGGGGCCGAGGATCATCTTCAGGTCGGCGCGCAGCGCGGGCGTCGGCGCGACCTTGAACCCGCCCAGGCGCATGACCGTCTTGCGGCTGCCGTTGAGCAGGTGAACGTGCACCTCGCTGTCCCCCGGGTGGCTGACCAGGATCTCCTTGAGCTCGGAGACCAGCGGCGGCGTGCACCGGGTGATCGGCATGGTCAGGGTGATCGGCTTGCTGTCCGGGTTGTGGGTGACGTCGGGCATCGACATGTCCATCGCCATGATGCGCGGGGTGTCGTCGCGGCGGTCGACCCGGCCCTTCACGACGACGATGGCGTCCTCGGCGATGTACTGGCCGATCACCTCGTACGTGTTGGGGAAGAACAGCGCCTCCACCCCGCCGGCGAGGTCTTCCAGCGTGGCCGACGCCCAGGCGCGGCCCTGCTTGGTGATGCGCCGCTGCACGCCGGTGAGGATGCCGGCGAGGGTGACGACCTGCCCGTCGGGGACCGAGCCCTCCTCGTTGAGCGCCGCGATCGTGGTGTCGGCCGCATTGGCCAGCACCTGTTCGAGGCCGGCCAGCGGATGGTCGGACACGTAGAGGCCGAGCATCTCCCGCTCGAAGGCGAGCTTGTCGCGCTTGTCCCACTCGCCGTCGCTGATGGACGGCATCGCCACCGTCGCGGAGCTGCCGCCCGCGTCGTCGCCGAACGCGCCGAACAGGTCGAACTGCCCGGCGGCCTCGTTGCGCTTGACGTCGGCGTACGCGTCGATCGCCTCGGCGTGCACGGCGAGCAGGCCCTTGCGGCTGTGCCCCATGGAGTCGAAGGCGCCGGCCTTGATCAGGGATTCGATCGTCTTCTTGTTGCAGGCGACGGCGTCCACCTTGGACAGGAAGTCGTAGAAATCCTGATACTTGCCCTTCTCCTCGCGGCAGCGGGCGACCGCCTCCACCACGTTGTGCCCGACGTTGCGGATCGCGGCGAGACCGAAGCGGATGTCCCGGCCGACCGGGGTGAACGGGCCGGCGGACTCGTTGACGTCGGGCGGCAGGACCTGGATGCCCATGCGCCGGCACTCGGCCAGATACATCGCCATCTTGTCCTTGTCGTCGCCGACGCTGGTGAGCAGCCCGGCCATGTACTCCGCCGGGTAGTGCGCCTTGAGGTACGCCGTCCAGTACGACACCAGGCCGTACGCGGCCGAGTGCGCCTTGTTGAACGCATAGCCGGCGAACGGCACGAGGACGTCCCACACCGCCTGGATGGCCTCGTCGCTGTAACCGTGCTCCCGGCAGCCGTCGCGGAAGGGGATGAACTCCTTGTCGAGGATCTCCTTCTTCTTCTTGCCCATCGCCCGGCGGAGCAGGTCGGCCTGCCCGAGGCTGTAACCGGCCAGGATCTGCGCGGCGCGCTGCACCTGCTCCTGATAGACGATCAGACCGTACGTCGGCTCCAGGATCTCCTTGAGCGGCTCCTCCAGCTCCGGATGGATCGGGGTGATCTCCTGCAGCTTGTTCTTGCGCAGCGCGTAGTTGGTATGCGACTCGACGCCCATCGGACCGGGTCGGTACAGCGCCAGAACCGCGGAGATGTCCTCGAAGTTGTCCGGCTTCATCAGCCGCAGCAGCGACCGCATCGGCCCACCGTCGAGCTGGAAGACGCCCAGCGTGTCACCGCGGGCGAGGAGCTCGTACGCGGCCTTGTCGTCCAGCGGCAGACCCAGCAGGTCCAGTTCCATGCCGTGGTTGAGCTGGATGTTCTTCACCGCGTCGTCGATGATCGTCAGGTTGCGCAGGCCGAGGAAGTCCATCTTCAGCAGCCCGAGCGTCTCGCAGGTCGGATAGTCGAACTGCGTGATGATCACGCCGTCGGTGGCCCGGCGCATGAGCGGGATGTGGTCGATGATCGGCTCGGCGCTCATGATCACGCCGGCCGCGTGCACGCCGGTCTGCCGGATCAGGCCCTCGATGCCGCGCGCGGTGTCGATCACCTTCTTGACGTCGGGATCCTGCTCGTACAGGGTCCGGACCTCACCGGCCTCGCTGTACCGCTTGTGCTCCTTGTCGAAGATGCCGGAGAGCGGGATGCCCTTGCCCATCACGTCCGGCGGCAGGGCCTTGGTGATGCGGTCGCCGACCGCGAACGGATAGCCGAGCACCCGGGCGGAGTCCTTGATCGCGGCCTTCGCCTTGATCGTGCCGAAGGTCGCGATCTGCGCAACCTTGTCCTCGCCCCACTTGTCGGTGACATAGCGGATGACCTCGCCGCGCCGGCGCTCGTCGAAGTCGATGTCGACGTCGGGCATGGAGACGCGCTCGGGGTTGAGGAACCGCTCGAAGATCAGGCCGTGCGGCAGCGGGTCCAGGTCGGTGATGCCCATCGCGTACGCGACCAGCGAGCCGGCCGCCGAGCCGCGGCCCGGGCCCACCGCGATGCCGTTGCGCTTGGACCACTGGATGAAGTCGGCGACCACGAGGAAGTACGACGGGAAGCCCATCTGGACGATGATCCCGAGCTCGTACTCCGCCTGCTTGATGTGCGTCTCGGGGATGCCGCCGGGAAACCGCCGCTTGAGGCCCTCGAACGCCTCGTGCCGGAACCAGGACTCCTCGGTGTGGCCCTCCGGCACCGGGAAGCGGGGCATCAGGTTCTTGAACGAGAACATCCCCTCGGTGTCGACCTTCTCGGCCACGAGCAGCGTGTTGCGGCAACCCTCCAGCCAGGCGTCGGAGGAGTCGACCGCGCGCATCTGGTCGGCGGACTTGATGAAGTAGCCGCCGCCGTCGAAGCGGAACCGGTTGGGGTCGGCGATGTTGCTGCCGGTCTGCACGCACAGCAGCACGTCGTGCGCCTCGGCCTGGGACTCGTGCGTGTAGTGCGAGTCGTTGGTGACCAGCGGCGGGATACCGAGCCGGCGGCTGATGTCGAGCAGCCCGTCGCGGACCCGGTTCTCGATCTCGAGGCCGTGGTCCATGATCTCGAGGAAGTAGTTCTCCTTGCCGAAGATCTCCTGGTACTGCGCGGCGACCCGGTAGGCCTCCTCGTCCTGTCCCAGGCGCAGCCGGGTCTGCACCGCGCCGGACGGGCAGCCCGTCGTCGCCATGATGCCCTCGGCGTGCTCGGCGATGATGTCCATGTCCATCCGGGGCCACTTGACGTAGTGGCCCTCCATGGACGCCCGGCTGCTGAGGCGGAAGAGGTTCTTCAGGCCCCGCGCGTCGCGCGCCCACATCGTCTTGTGAGTGATCGCGCCGTTACCGGAGATGTCGTCGGACTTCTGCTCGGGGCGGCCCCACTTGACCCGGGCCTTGTGCAGTCGCGACTCGGGTGCCACGTACGCCTCGATGCCGATCACCGGGGTGATGCCGGCCGCGGTCGCCTGCTGGTAGAAGTCGTACGCCCCGTGCATGTTGCCGTGATCGGTGATCGCCACGGCGGGCATGCCGAGGCGATTCGCCTCGGTGAACAGGTCCTTCAGCCTGGCGGCGCCGTCGAGCATCGAATACTCGGTGTGCACGTGAAGGTGCACGAACGAGTCAGACACCCAGGGCCCCCTTACTCCCGCGGCGGATCCAGCCCTGAGAGCCTAGTCCTTCGGCCGCGGCGGACGGCACCGGTGACACCCGGCTATTCGGCGAATGGCTCGATCATCACCGCGGCGGCGCGTAGCCAGGCCTGCTTCGTCTCGGGCTGCAGCACGGTGTACTCGATCGAGGAGCCCACCTCGAGCGCCGGGTCGTAGGGCACGACGGCCACCGCACGGGTCCGGGTGGCGAAATGCTTGGCGAGATCGTCGAGGAGCGGCAGCTTGCCGGGCGACGGGCAGGAGATCAGCGTCACCGCGTTGGCGACGAGGTCCTCCATGCCGGTCTCGTTGAGCACGTCCAGCATCCAGTCGGCGGTGAACGCGGCATCCTCGCGCGGCACCGTGGTCACGACGAGCTGGTCGGCGCTGCGCATCACCGTCTGCCAGTTGACGCTCTCGACGTTGTTGCCGGTGTCCACACAGATCACATCGTGGGTACGCCGCAGGAGGTCCATCACCCGGCGCACGGTGCTCTGGTCGAGCCGCTGGGCGAAGCGGGGATTCTCCTCGCCGGCGAGTACGTCGTAGGACCCGTCGGAGGCGTGCCGCAGGTATCCGTCGAAGAACTGCATCAGGTCGTTGCCGTGCATGTTCTCGATCTCGATCAGATCGCCGACCAGGTGCCGGATCGTGCGCGCGTGCCGGGCGCTGCCGGCGCGCAGGCCGAGCGTGCCGCGCAGCTCGTTGTCGTCCCAGGCCAGCACGCCGCGGCCGCGGACGCTGCCGATGGTCGCCGCGGCCAGCACGGTCGCCGTGGTCTTGTGTACGCCGCCCTTGGGGTTGGCGAAGGCCAGCACCCGCGGCTTGCCGAGGATGCGGCGCAGCACCCCGGCGGCGCGGTCCTCGGGCTCCGGCCGGGTCTGGCGCCACTCGATGCGCGCGGCCGGCGGCGAGACGGGCGCCGGCGCCCCGCTCGGCAGCGCACCGGGCGCCGGCGACAACGGCGCCCCGAGCAGCGCTCCGGGACCGTGCGGCGGCTGGTTCTGCGGCGGCACGGCGGGCGCGTGCGGCGCCGGGTGACGCTGCGGCGGTGCGGTCAGCGGCGGGGCGGCGGCCTGCGGCGGAACGGCCGGCGGGCGCAGCATCGACGGCGAGCCGGCCGGGATCGCTCCGCGGCCGTGCGGCATGCCGGGCTCCGGCGCGACCCGGCCGATCGACGGCGGCACCGCGCGGGTGGCCGGGTTGAAGAAGCTGTGCGGCTCGGCGTCGGACCGGGCGTGGAACCCCTCGCTGATGCGCGACTGGCGGCGCCCCTCCAGGGAATGGGCCGGGCGGGGCTCGGCCAGGCGCGGATCGACCGGCGGCGACAGCGGCTCGGTAGCGCCGAGACGCTCGCCCAGGCCGGCCCGGCCGGGACGCCGGTCGAGCGGGTTGATCGGCGGCCGGCGCGGCGGCTCCGCCGGGCTGTAACCGTTCGGCTCGCGCCCGGCCTGGTCGCGCATGCGCGGGTCCAGAGGGTTGTACGGACGGCCGGGGCGGCTCGGCAGCGGCGGTCCGCTCACCGGGCGGCGCCCCTCGGCCTCGGCCTCCTCGGCGTCGTCGCCCGTCCGGGAGGCATGCCGGGCGCGGTCGAGCAGCCCCCGCCAACGCGGGGCTGGTTCCGCAGGCCGGCCCCAGCCGGTCTCGGTCCCGTCCACGGCTCGTCCTCCCAGCGCCTACTCGATCTCGGTGTCCTCGGCGAGCGTTCCCGCCCTGCAACAGGCTACGGACGCCGACCCCCTTCGGGCCACACCTGACAGCCCCAAATGCACGAGCTGCCGGACAGGTACGTCCACCGGTTCATACGGCTGGCAGGGGCGTCCCGGCCGACGCAGACGGAAAAATTAACGCCCGGACGCGCTCCGGGATGCTCCCGAGGCCGAGGACGGCACGCCGGGACCCGGGTTCGCGGGCGGGGCAGGGGGCACGGCTGCGCTCTCCTCCGGTGCCGTGGCAGCGGGTCCGGTCTCCCGGACGGGGTCGGCGGGTGAGGCCGATGTCACACCCGCTCCGGTCGATGAGGGTAGTGGCGCGGACGCGGCGGGGGCAACAGTCACGGCCTGCGACGGCACAGGCGGCTCTTTGCCCTCGTGCACGGTCGTCGTCTGCTCCGGCAGCACCGGGCGGAACTCGGTGCGATCGAGCTGGCGCACCTCCGGCGCCGGATCCACCACCCTGACCTCGGCACGGGTGCCGATCCGCGCCAGCACGGCCGGATCGGCCCGGACGACCGCGGCGAAGACGCAGGCGCACTGCGCACGGAAGGCGGCAGCCTCCTCCGCGGCGGTCTGTGCGGCGCTGTCGTACGCCCGCCGCAGCCGGAGCTCGTCCACGCCGTCACCGGCCAGCTCGCCGCCGAGCTTGCGGTAGTCGGCCTGCTCCTGGTCGCGGGCCAGGGCGGCGTTGAGCATCCCGGCGACGACGTCCTGCGGCATCCGGTAGACCGGGATCTTCACCACCTGGGTCCGGACGTTCGGCAGTGGCACCCGGGCGTACACCTGGGCCACCGCCGCGCCCTCCAGCAGGCCGGGCAGCTTGTCGGCACCGTAGTAGGAGACCAGGCTCACCAGTGCCCAGGTCTCCCCGGCCGCCGGCGCGCCCGAGGCCGGGAGCAGGGCGGCAAGCTCGTGGTCGCTGGAGCGCAGGTAGCCCGACACGGACTGGCCCTCGACCACGCCGACCCGCACGACGTCGCCCTCGGGACCCGGCACGCGGTCGGGGCCGCGGTCGGTCATCGTCACGACCGCGACCAGCAGGGCGACGGCCGACAGGGTGAGCCCGGTCAGCACCCACAGCCGCAGCGGCCCGGCGACGGCGGGAGGCAGGCTGCGCGCCGCCGCCGGCATCATCCGGTCCCCGGGCCTCATGGGCGTGTCCTCCTCCTGGCGGAGGGTCGTCAGCTCGCGTCGCGGAGCACGTCCAACGCGTACCCCAGATCGTCAGGGTAGTCGCTGACGAAGCGAACCTCATCGTGCGTACGGGGATGGACGAAGCCGAGTTCGCGGGCGTGCAGCCACTGGCGGCCCAACTGAAGGCGCGCGGCGAGGGTCGGGTCGGCGCCGTACGTGAGGTCGCCCACGCACGGGTGCCGCAGGGCCGAGAAGTGCACCCGGATCTGGTGGGTGCGCCCGGTCTCCAGCTTCACGTCGACCAGGCTCGCGGAGCGGAACGCCTCCAGCGTGTCGTAATGGGTGACGCTCGGCTTGCCGCCGGACATGACCGCGTACTTGTAGTCGGCGGTGGGGTGCCGGTCGATCGGCGCGTCGACCGTGCCGCGCAGCGGGTCGAGGTGGCCCTGCACGACGGCGTGGTAGCGCTTGTCGACCTCGCGCTCCTTGAACGCGCGCTTGAGCACGCTGTACGCGGTCTCGCTCTTCGCCACGACCATGAGCCCGGTGGTGCCGACGTCGAGGCGGTGCACCACGCCCTGACGCTCGGCGGCGCCGCTGGTGGCGACGTTCTGCCCCATCGCGGCCAGGCCGCCGATCACGGTCGGGCCGGTCCAGCCCGGGCTCGGGTGCGCCGCCACGCCGACCGGCTTGTCGACCACGACGATGTCCTCGTCGCTGTAGACGATTCCCATCCCGTGCACCGGCTCGGCCACGAGCACGGGTGCGGTGACCGGCGCGGGCAGGGTGACCTCGAGCCACGCGCCCGCGCTGACCTTGTCGGACTTGGGTCGCGGCACGCCGTCGACCAGGGCGTCGCCGGCCTCGACCAGCGTGGCGGCGGCGGTGCGGGACAGCCCGAACAGCCGGGACACGGCCTGGTCCAGGCGCATGCCGTCCAGGCCGTCGGGTACGGGCAGGGAACGCGCGGTCATGCTGTGGTCTTCTCTCCCGGTTCGTCGCTGGCGGTCGCACGCTTGGTCAGCCGGGTGCCGTCACGCTGGCGGCCGGTCAGCTCCAGCAGGACGGCGAGCACGACCCCGACGCTCAGGCAGCTATCGGCGATGTTGAACACCGCGAAATACTCACCGTACGGCCCGAACAGGCTGATCATGTCGACGACGTGCCCCTGGAACACCCCGGGGGCCCGGAACAGCCGGTCGCCGAGATTGCCCAGCGCGCCGCCCAGCACGAGGCCGAGCGCCACCGCCCACGGCACGGAGCGTAGCCGTAGCGTCATCGCGCCGATCCAGCCGACCACGACGAGCGTGACCAGCGGGAACACCCAGGTGTATCCGCTACCCAGGCTGAAGGCGGCGCCGCTGTTGCGCAGCAGGGAGAGATGGACCAGGCCGCCGAGGATCCGCACCGGGTGGCCCTCGGTGAGCCCGTTGGTGGAGAGCTCCTTGGTGAGCTGGTCGAGCAGGAGGCCGAACAGCGCGGTGAGGCCGAGGACGACCACGGCCTTGCGCCGCATCCCGGCCGGCGCAGGCGCCGGCGCCGGCTCGGCGCCGGCCGGCTCCGGGCCGGAACCGGCTGACTTGTCGGCGTTCAGCGTCGCTCCTCCAACTGCTTGCAGGCCACGCACCGGGTCGCGACCGGGAACGCCGCCAGCCGCTCGACCGGGATGGCGTTGCCGCACCGCTCGCACCAACCGTAGTTGCCCTCGCCGAGGCGCTCGAGGGCACGCTCCACCTGGGTGATGCGCTCCAGCAGGTTGTTGGCGAGGGTGATCTCCTGCTCCCGCTCGAACGTCTTCGTGCCGGTGTCCGCCTGGTCATCCCCGGCGGAGTCGGCGAGCCGTTCCCGCTGCAGCTCGGTGATCTCGGTGAGCGACTGGTCGTATTCGGCCTGCAGCTCGTCGCGGCGCTCGACCAGCGCGGCGCGGATCTTCTCGGTCTCCGCCGCGCTGCGGGTCCGCTCGGACGCAGCCTTCTCGGTTGCCTTGGCCATCGTCGCTCCCCTGGGCCGCGCGAGGCGCGCGGCGAAATCGGCGGTGTCGGTGAATGCAGGATGCGGTCGCCCACCGCCCCTGCGTGTCGTCGGGTCACACCCCCGCGCGACGGGTCACGCCCCCGCGCGACCCGGTGCACGGCCCCCACGTGCACGAAAGGCGCGGCCGTTTCTGCCGCGCACCCCCGGAGGCTCGCAAGGATACGGAACGTGAAGAGCGGCGACAACATGGCGCACCGATCCGGCCGAGCGTCAAATGCTGAGGAATCGCCCACCCCCACGGTCGGATTCCCGACGCCGGCGTCACCGGCCTCCCGGCCGCTCGGCGCCGTCCTCGCCGAACCAGCGGGCCAGCCGCCCCCGGCGGCTGACCGCGCGCAGCCGGCGCTCGGCGGTGTCCCGGACCTCCGCCGTCGTGACGATCAGCATGCTGTCCCCCGTACGCAACCGGGTGTCCGGTCCCGGCACGAAGCCGGCGCCATCGCGGACGACCAGCGTGACGCTGGCGCCCACCGGCAGCCTGAGCTCGTCGATGTGCACCCCCGCGAGCCGGGACCCGGGCGCCACGTCGATCTGCAACAGGTCGGCGCGCATCCGCTCCAGCGGCGCCGTCTCGACGTGGATCTCGACCGCCTCGGCCGGCGCCGTGACGCCCAGCCGGCGCGCGGCCGGGGCGAGCGTCCCGGCCTGCACCAGAGTGAAGATGATCACGAGCAGGAACACGGCGTTGAAGAGCCCATCCGCGCCCGGGGTGGCGCTGGAGAGCGGGATGGTCGCCAGCACGATCGGGACCGCGCCGCGCAACCCGGCCCAGGAGAGGAAGGCCTGGCCGCGCCAGCCGAGCCGCCCGACGCTGCGGGTCACGACGGCCGAGACGCCGACCGACAGGGGCCGCGCGAGCAGCACCAACACGCCTCCGACGACGAGCGCCGGCACGAGCGCGGCGGGCAGCTCGTGGGGCGAGACCAACAGTCCGAGCAGGACGAAGAGCCCTATCTGCGCGATCCAGGCGAGCCCGTCCGCGAACCCGAGGATGGACCGTCGATGGGGCAGCCGCGCGTTGCCCAGGACCACGCCGGCCGCGTAGACGGCCAGGAAGCCGGAGGCGTGGGCGACGGCGCCGGCCGCGTACGCCAGCACGGTCAGGCCCACGGCCGCGATCGGATAGAGCCCGGCCGACGGCAGGGCGGCGTGCCGCAACAGCCAGCGCCCGACCAGGCCGACGGTGACCCCGATGGCGGCGCCGGCGGCGAGCTCGAAGGCCACGACCAGCAGCTCGTGCCACCACGGCCGGGCGAACCCGGCGGTGGAGAGCAGCACCACCAGCAGCACCACGGGAGCGTCGTTCATGCCGGACTCGGCCTCGAGCGTCGCGACCAGCCGCGGCGGCAGGCGCAGCCGCCGCAGGGTGGCGAAGACCGCCGCGGCGTCGGTCGACGACAGCACGGCGCCGTAGAGCAGGGCGAGCTGCCAGTCGAGCCCGAGCACCCAGTGCACGACGGCGCCGACGACCGCGATGCTGACGGCCACCCCGAGGGTGGCCAGGACCGCGGACAGGCCCAGCACCGGGCGCAGGGTGCTCCAGCGCGCGGTCAACCCGCCCTCGGCGATGATCATGATCAGGGCGCAGAAGCCGAGCGTACGGGTGAGCTCGGCGTCGTCGAACCGGATCCCGATCCCCGCCTCGCCGAGAGCCATCCCGATGAGCAGATAGACGAGGAGGCTGGGCACCCCCATCCGGGTCGACAGCCGGACCGCGGCGACCGCGACGAGCAGGACGGCGGCCCCGACGAGCAGGGCGAGGTCCAGCCCGCCGCTCATGCGGTCCCGTCGCGCAGTTCCCCGAGCCGCGGCCCGACGTCACCGGCGACCGTGAACACCTTGTCCCGGCTGGTGGCGCCGACCTTGAGGGTCACGGCGCCGGGACGCACGCCCAGGGCCTCGGCCAGCGCCCGCCGGACCGCCTCGGTGGCCTTGCCGTCCACCGCCGGGGCCGCGACGGCGACGATCAGCGCGGGACCGTGCCGCCCGTCGTACCGGCCGCCGACCCGGTTGCGCCCGGCACCGGGACGGACCCGTACCGCGACGGAGCAGTCCCCCGACCCGGACGCGGCCGGACCCCCGGACGCCGGTGCCGTAACACCGGATTCGGAGGAGGACACACGCCGCTTGGCCATGCCCCATTGTGCCGATCTTCGCGGCGCCACCGAAGCGGGGTCGGCCGACAACCCACCGTGATTCCGGCTCCCGGCCCGCTCCCGGCACACTCACAACTTGATCCCGGCCCGTTCCCGGCCCGATCCGGGCTGCTCCCGGCCCGGTCCCGGCACGTTCCCGGCTGCTCCCGGCCCGGTCCCGGCAGGTTCCCGGCTGCTCCCGGCCCGGTCCCGGCTTGCTCCCGGCTTGCGAGCGGACCGCGAGCGGACCGGCTAGTGGCGTACGGCGGCCGCGACCAGGCGATCGACCGGCCGGCACTGGCCGCAGGGGCTGAAGCCCAGCTCGACCGCCTCCGCGACCGGCAGCCCCTCGGTTTGCCGGCCGCTCAGGTGCGGGCAGTCGGCGACGTGGTAGCGCGGCCGTCCGTCCACGACCACCACCTCGGCGTCGAGCCGGGCCACCCGGACCGCGTCGGCGGGCCGGACCTTCTGTGGAAGCGGTTCGTCGTCCGGGTCGTCGGGATCGGGGTCGCCGAACTCACCCGCCGCGACAGGCTCCCCGCGACCGGACCACGACGACTCCTCCGCCCTGCCGGAATCGGACCAGGCCGGCTCCCCCGCCCTGCCGGACTCGGACCAGGCCGGCTCCCCCGCCCTGCCGGACTCGGACCACGACGACTCCGAAGAGGAGTCGGCGACGGTGGGAGCGGCGTCGGAGGCACGGCGCCACGAGTCGTCGTCCTCCGCGCGGGCTCCGCCGATCATCGACGATGCCTGGTCATAGTCCCCGGCCGTACGGTCCGCGTCCGGGCCCGAGTGTGGGGCGCGGGCCGCGCCGAGGACGTCCGGCCCCTCGGCGTCGCGCTCGAGGCGCTGGGTCACGTCGGGTCCGGCGCCGCCGGCGGCGGTCCAGGACCGGTCTCCGAGGACCGCCTCGGTGTCGCGCTGACCCGCGGCACGGGCGGCGGCACGGTCCGCCTCGCTGTCACGCTGACCCGCGGCACCCCCGGCACCCCCTGCACCCCCGGCACGGTCCGCCCCACTGTCACGCTGACCCGCGGCGTGGGCGGCGGCGCGGTCCGGCTCGCTGTCGGAAGCGACGGCGGCGTCCCAGGCCGGATCGCGGTCGTCGCGGGAGTGGCCCGGCGACGCCTGCGCATCCTCGGCGTCCGAAGTGGCTGTGGGCGCCGAACCGGATGTGTCCGGCTCCGCGAAAGTGACCGGCCGCACGGGCAGATCCGCCTCCGCGAAAGCCGCGGCCATGGCGGAGTGGTCCGGGGAAGCGGCCTGTCCTGCGCCGCGGACGGCGGAGACGGGCTCACCACGACCAGTGGAAACCGGCTCGCCACGGTCGGCGGCAGCGGTGGTGGATGGTGGGTCTTCCAGGTCGGCGGGGAGGGGTTCGCCGACGGCGCGACGGCCGGCCGTGGCCTGCCGGGCGCCGATGACCAGGGCCACCGCGGCCAGCAGGCTGGCGACGATGGAGCTGATCAGCAGGGTGCTCGAGCCACCGGCCAGGCCGAGGACGAGCAGAACCACAGCGACGAGGATGAGCAGCAGACTCGCAACGATCATGGCTCATCCCCGCCGCAGTGGATACGTCGTTCAGGGGTGACGCAGGGGGTCAGCGGCCCGTCTCGATCGACGTGGCGCGGCTGCCGCCGTACGAGCCGGCGAGGCCCGCCGCGGCGAGGCCGCCCGAGCCGCCGACCGTGCGGTTGGCGTCGGCGCGGGTCATCTCCGCCTCCAGGCCCTGGCCGCGGCCGTCGAGGTCGCGGAGCTGGCTCTCGAGGTAAGCCTTCAGCCGCGTGCGGTACTCCCGCTCGAACTGCTTGAGCTCCTCGATGTGCTTCTGCAGCGCGGACCGCTTGGCGTCCAGGCCGCCCATGGCCTCCTGGTGACGCTGGCGGGCGTCCCGCTCGAGGGCGTCCGCCTTGGCGCGGGCCTCGCGGGTGACCTCCTCCGCCTTGGAGCGGGCGTCGGAGAGAAGCTTGTCGGCCTCGCGGCGCGCGTCCGACACGTGGTCGTCGGCGGTACGCTGGGCCATCATGAGGACGCGCAGCGCCTGCTGCTCGCCGTCACCGCTGCCGGACGACGACGGGCCTGCGCCGACCGGGCCCTGGGCGCGGACCTGCTCGAGCTCGGCCTGCATCTGCCGGGCCGCCTGCTCGGCTGCCGTCTTGTCACGCTGGACGCGGTCGAGCTGCGCCTTCATGTCGTTGAGCTCGGCCGCGAGGCGGGGGTCGGCGCTCGGGCCGGCCGGTGCGCCACCCCGTCCACCGCGCTCCACCTGGGCGCGCAGCTCGTTGTTCTCCTCGATCAGACGGGCGAGTTCACGCTCGACCTCGTCAAGGAAGGCGTCGACCTCCTCCTCGTCGTACCCCCGTTTGCCGATCGGGGGCTTCTTGAAGGCGACGTTGTGCACGTCCGCCGGGGTCAGCGGCATCGAAACTCCTCGGGTCAGTTGCGGCCGCGTGGGGAGCAGCCGATCAGGGCGCCCGCGGTCAGGCAAAGTTCCAGATCAGCTTCTCTAACACGAATCTCAAAAGCACGAACAGGATAACCAGCAGGACCAGGGATGCCAGGTCCAAGCTCACGGTACCAATTCGAAGCGGTGGGATCACACGCCTCAACGCCTTGAGGGGTGGATCAGTGACGCTCCACACCGATTCCAATGCCGCCGACGCACCCCGTCCAGGCTGCCATCTCCGCCCATACTGCAGCACCGCACCCAGCACGAACCGGGCCAGCAGGGTCAGGAAGAACACATAGACCAACAGATAGATGATCTGAAACACGATCGACAGCACGTCAGACGGGTCCCTCGTTAGGGGTCAACTCTGGGTGAAGAAGCCGCCCTCAGCGATCTTGGCTTTGTCCTCCGCGGTGACCTGGACGTTGGCCGGTGAGAGCAGGAAAACCCTGTTGGTCACGCGCTCGATCGTACCGCGAAGGCCGAACGCGAGTCCGGCGGCGAAGTCGACCAGCCGGCGGGCGTCTCCCTCATCCATCTCGGTGAGATTGATGATCACCGGCACGCCGTCGCGGAAGTGCTCGCCGATCGTGCGGGCTTCCCGGTACGTCGTCGGGTGCAGCGTGGTGATCTGGTACCGCTGCTCGTCCTCGGCCGGCCGCTGGTGCACCTGCGTCTGCGGCGCGAGCGCCAGATTGTCGCGGGTGGAGTAGCTCAGCGCACCCGAGGGCTCGCTCACCGATGCGGACGGACGGGTGATCGAGCGCACACTGCCCCGCTCGGCCCGGTCGTGCTCCTCGCGGTCGAGTGCCGCGGCGGCCCGCTCCAGCCGGCCGCTGCTCCGCTCGGACGCGCGGGCCCGCGGCAGCGAGGGAGCGTCGTCGACGTCGTCCTCGTCGTCGGCGTACTCGTCGGCGTAGCGGTAACCGGAGTCGCGCTCCCGGGCCCGGTCCCGGTCGCGGTCACGGTCGCGCTCCCGATCGCGGTATCCGCCGTCGCGGTAACCGCGGTCGTCGTACTGGTCGTCCTCCTCGACCAGGCCCAGCCACACACCGGCCTTGCGCAGCGCGCTCATGCCATCACCAGACCCTGCTCGGCGCCGAACCGCTCGTCCATGCCCCCACCTCCATCCGTGTGCGGCCCGCGCCCCCGGGCGTGCCGCTTCCCCCCTTGCACGGATTCCGTGATCTTCAAACCTTCGGACCCCGGCGCCCGCTAACGACGCTGCGTCGTCGGGCGCGCCGCCCTGAGCACGTCGCGCGTAAACAACACGTATGTAGTTTGCTGCCCGCCGCAAGGCTACCGCAGCGTGTTTCGCATCCCGAGCAAAGATGTGCCGATCCGCACGTGTGTCGCTCCGTGCCGGACGGCCTCCTCGAGGTCGCCGCTCATGCCCGCCGATAGCACCGTCGCATCCGGATGATCGGCTCGGAGCCGGTCGGCGGTCGCCGCCAGCGCCGCGAACGCCCGCGCCGGTTCCCACCCCAACGGTGCGACCGCCATCAGGCCGCGCAACCGCAGCATCCCGGCGGACGCGACGAGGTCGGCGATCCGCCACAGATCCCGCTCCGGATCGAGGGAAGCCCCGGGCGAAGCAGCCGCGCCGCCGCCGGCCGGCGAACTGCCGCCCGCCGCCGCGGCACCGGCCGGCGAGCGGCCGGCGGCCGGGTCGACCGCTCCTCCACGCGCCGGGTCGCCGTCGAGGCTCACCTGGATCAGCACGTCGAGCGGCCGGTCCCGATGCTTGCCGGCGGCGGCGTCCAGAGCGGACGCCAGCCGCAGCGAGCCGACCGACTCGACGACGTCGGCGTAGCGCACCACCGAGGCGGCCTTGTTGCGCTGCAACTGCCCGACGAAATGCCACCGAACCGAGGCGCCCGCCTCGGCGACCGCGGCCGCCTTCGCCGCGGCTTCCTGGTCCTTGTTCTCCCCGACGTCGGTGACGCCGAGCCCGGCCAGGAGCACGACGTCGGCCGCCGGGTACGTCTTGGTCACGGCGACCAGAGCCACGCTGCCCGGGTCGCGCCCGGCCGCCGTGCAGGCACGCGCGATCCGCTCGCGCACCTCGGCGAGCGAGGCGGCCAGTTCTTCCCTGCGTGCCTGTTCCGGCAAGCCGTCAGGAACCGTTCTTCAGGAAGTCCGGCACGTCGACGTCGTCGAAGAGCACCCGGCGGGGCGGCGGGGTGGTCGCGGCCGCAGCCGGCGGCGTCACCGCAGCCGGGCTGACCGGCGCGGGCACGCTGGGCGTCACCGCGGGCGGCGCCGTCGGCTGCTGCACCACCTTGCGGGCCGGCTCCGACGGCTTGTACGACGGTGTCCCTCCGTCGAAGCCGGCGGCGATCACCGTGACCCGCACTTCGTCGCCTAGCGCGTCGTCGATGACGGCACCGAAGATGATGTTGGCATCCGGGTGGGCCGCGTCGGTGACGAGCTGCGCCGCGTCGTTGATCTCGAAGAGGCCGAGGTCCGAGCCGCCGGCGATGGAGAGCAGCACGCCGCGCGCGCCGTCCATGCTCTGCTCCAGCAGCGGGCTGGAGATGGCCTTCTCGGCGGCCTCGACCGCGCGGTTGTCGCCGCGGGCGCTGCCGATGCCCATGAGCGCGCTGCCCGCGCCGCTCATGACGCTCTTGACGTCGGCGAAGTCCAGGTTGATCAGACCCGGCGTGGTGATCAGGTCGGTGATGCCCTGCACGCCGGAGAGCAGCACCTGGTCGGCCTGGCGGAACGCGTCCATCATGCTGATGCCGCGGTCGCCGAGCGCGAGCAGCCGGTCGTTCGGAATGACGATCAGCGTGTCGCACTGGTTGCGCAGCTCGTCGATGCCCGACTCGGCCTGCACCTGGCGGCGCTTACCCTCGAACGAGAACGGCCGGGTCACCACGCCGATGGTCAGCGCGCCGAGCTTGCGGGCGATGTTCGCGACCACGGGCGCCCCGCCCGTACCCGTGCCGCCGCCCTCGCCGCAGGTCACGAAGACCATGTCGGCCCCCTTGAGGACCTCCTCGATCTCGTCGCGGTGATCCTCGGCGGCGTTCTTGCCGACCTCGGGCTGCGCACCGGCGCCGAGCCCGCGGGTCAGCTCGCGGCCGACGTCGAGCTTGACGTCGGCATCGGACATCAGCAGCGCCTGGGCATCGGTGTTGATCGCGATGAACTCGACTCCCTTGAGCCCTACTTCGATCATGCGGTTCACGGCGTTCACGCCACCGCCACCGATGCCGACGACCTTGATGACCGCAAGATAGTTGTGCGGAGGTGTCATCGGGCTCAGCCTTCCCTTCCAGGATTGGCGGACGTCGAGGCCCCAGCGGTCCGGCCAAGAACCGCCATCGACGTCCGCTCCGTACAAGGGAGGGCGAGGAAACCCTCACCCTCTACTAGAGGCTTAGTGTTATGTCAACTACTGAACCTCTCGGGGCAACGTAAGCGGACGTGTCGCCCGATCCAAGGACCAACGCGGCGTGTCGGCGTCCGCTGATGAGGCGAGTATCCGACTCAGCCGTAACCTTCGACGTAATAAGCCGTTTGGCGTGTCTTGTCCGATTACCGGATGGTGACCACCGTCGGCGCGCTCACGTCGATCGTGTCGCCCTTGCGCGGCAGCAGCGCGGTCGCCACCTGAGCCTTCTTCTCGCTCTCGGTGTCGTCGCCCCAGATGATTGTCCTGTCCTTGCGCAACCCCAGCCTGACCTGTGCCGGCGCCGGCACCGAGATCGACACGAGCTGCTCGCGCAGTTCGGCGGTGAGCGAGGAGAGCACCACCAGCGCGGAGCGGGTGTTGACGTCGGCCGGACCCGGCGCCGCGAGCTTGGCCACCGGCAGCCCCGCCGGCCGCTTCACGACCGTCCGGAAGGCGACCCCCTCGGCATCGATGAGCGAGAACTCCTTGCCCACGGGTACGGCGGCCACGGCCGTACGCTCCACGACCTGCACCTCGACCGTGGCGGGCCAGCTTCGCGACACGATCGCCCGCTCGACGGCCGGCAGCGCCTGCACCCGTGCCCGGATCGCGTCGAGGTCGACCCGGGCGAGCGGCTCGCTCATCCGGACCGAGGCCGCCTCCTCGATCTGGAGGGGGGTCAGCGTGTCGGTGCCGACGATCCGTACCTCGCGGACTCCCAGCACCGACGTGCCGTACACGGTCCAGAGCAGCGCGCCCACGGTGACGAGCACGCCCAGTCCGACGGCCCAGGGCAGCGCCGCGCGCAGCCGGCGCTGCCGGGCGCGGGCCATGAACCGCCGCACCGACGGCGGGACGGCGTCCGTGTCCGCCCGCACCAGCCGCCAGTTGCGTCCGCCCCCGTCGCTCACCGCACCCCCCGGTCGTCCCGTCGCCGCCGCCGGCCGGCGGCTCGAAGTCGGATCAGCCCTCCGCCAGCGCGGCGAGCAGCTCGTCGCCCATCAGGGAGATCGGCGGCGCACCCATGGTCACCACCACGTCGCCGGGCCGACTGCGGCGCACCACCTCGGCCGGCACGTCCTCCCAGGACGGCACGAACGCCTTGCGCTCGGCCGGCAGGTCGATCGCGGCCGTGAGCGCGACACCGCCCTCGCCCGGTCCGCGGGTCTCGCCCGGGCCGAAGACCTCCATGACGATCACCTCGTCGGCGATCGCCAGCCCCTCGGCCAGCTCGGCCTGCAGGTCACGGGTGCGGTAGACCCGGTACGGCTGGAACACCACCACGAGACGCCCGGAGCCCGCGACCTCGCGCAGGGTGCGCAGCGCCGCCTTGACGGAGGTCGGGTGGTAGGCGTACTCGTCGTAGACCCGGACACCCGCGACCGTGCCCTTGCGCTCGAAGCGCCGGCGCACGCCGGGGAAGGACCCGAGCGCCTCGGTGATCTTCTCGAGCGGGATACCCAGCCGCAGGGCGGTCAGCACCGCGGCGGCGCTGTTGAGCCCCATGTGCCGGCCGGGCAGCGCGAGCGCGATCTCACCCAGCGGCTTGCCGTCGAGGGTCGCCTGGTAGCGCACGCCCTGCACGGAGGAGACCACGTCGGTCAGCCGGAGGTCGGCGTCCTCGCTCTCCCCGTACGTGTAGACGGTCCGGCCCTTGGCGCGCAGCGCCGCGAGGAGCTCCTGCACGCCCTCGTCGTCGACGCAGGTGACGACGAAGCCGTCGGGATGGGCGAGCTCGGCGAACTCCAGGAAGCCCGCCTTGAGCCCGTCCAGGTCACCCCAGTTGTTGAGGTGGTCGCCCTCGATGTTGGTGACGATCGAGACGTACGGCCGGTAGACCAGGAACGACTTGTCGCTCTCGTCGGCCTCGGCCACGAAGTACGGGCCGGTGCCGTGGTGCCCGTTCGATCCGGCCGCGGAGATCTCGCCGCCGATGACGAACGACGGGTCCTCGCCGGCGTGCTGCAGGATCACGGTCATGATCGACGTCGTGGTGGTCTTGCCGTGGGTGCCGGCGACGGCGATCGTGCGACGGCCGGTCATCGCCGCGGCGAGCGCCTCGGAGCGGTGCAGCACGCGCAGGCCGCGCCGGCGCGCCTCGACGATCTCCACGTGGTCCTGCGGGATCGCGGTGGAGTAGACGACGGTGTCGACGCCGTCGAGGTTGGCCGGTTCGTGCGCCATGTGCACCGTCCCGCCGAGCGCGCGCAGGGCGGTGAGGGCGGGCCACTCGCGCAGCTCGCTGCCGGAGACCGGGACGCCGCGGGTCAGCAGCAGGCGGGCCAGCCCGCCCATCCCGACGCCGCCGATGCCGATGAGGTGAACGGTGCCCAGGTCCTCGGCGGTCAACCCGCCGGCCGGCTTCAGCTCCGCCGTGTTCACGCCGTCACTCTCCTGTATCCGAGATAAGTCATCGGCGGGCGACCGCCTCACACACGAAGTCCAGCAACGCCTCGTCGCCGTCGCGGCGGCCGTAGGAACCCGCCGCCCGGCCCATCGCGGCGAGCCGCTGCGGGTCACGGGCCAGCGGGATGACCGTACGCTCGATCCACTCCGGAGTCAGCTCGGCGTTGTCGACGAGCAGCCCGCCGCCGGATTCAACGACCGGCAGGGCATTACGCTTCTGTTCCTGGTTGCTGTGCGGGTACGGCACGTAGACGGCGGGCATGCCGATCGCCGTGGTCTCGGCGACCGTGATCGCCCCGCCGCGGCACAGCATCAGGTCGGCGGCCGCGTATCCGAGCTGCATGTCCGACAGGTAGGGCACCACGACGTACGGCACCGGCAGGTCGCTGGGCACCTCGAACGGGTCGTTGCGCCCGCCCTGCACGTGCAGCACCTGAATGCCCGCGTGGGCGATCTTCTTGGCCGCCGCGGCCACCGCCAGGTTGATGGTGCGGGCACCCGAGGAACCGCCGGAGACGAAGAGCACCGGCAGGTCGGGGCGCAGGCCGAAGTGGTACAGCGCCTGGGCGCGCAGCCCGGCGCGGTCCATCCGGGTGATGGCCGTGCGCAGCGGCACGCCGACGACCCTGGCGTGGCGCAGCGACTCGACGGCCTTCGGCTGGTTGGGGAAACCCACCGCGACGTTCTTGGTGAACCGCATGCCCATCCGGTTGGCCACGCCCGGCGGCACGTTGACCTCGTGGATGACGATCGGCAGCTCGCGCCGCCACGCCGCAAGGTACGCCGGCACCGACACGTACCCGCCGAAGCCCACCACCACGTCGGCCTTGACCTCGTCGAGGATCTTCCCCGCGGCGGCCGCGGACTTGTACATCCGGTCCGGGGTGCGCAGCAGGTTGAGGTTGATCGCGCGCGGGAGCTGGAACGCCGGGATCACCCGCAGGTCGTATCCGGCCGGCGGGATGAGGTCGTTCTCCATGCCCTTCGGGCTGCCCAGGGTGGTGATGCGCACCTCGGGGAAGTGACGCCGCAGCGCGTCGGCGAAGGCGAGCAGCGGATAGATGTGACCGCCGGTGCCACCCCCGGCGAGCACGACAGACCGCAGCACACCCATCACCGTCTCCCCACACCCCCCTTGTCAGCGGATGCCCGGTTACCCGCCTTGCGGGCGGAAGGGCGCGAAGGACCCGGCCGCCGCGGCGGAGGGAGCGGCGGCAGCGGAGCCCACACTAGTCGTACCCACCGGGAGGGCGGACGGGCGTGCAGGGCTCGGGCGGCTTCGGGCTCGGCGCGGGCGAAGGAGGCGAGGATGCCGACGCCGGCCATCGTCACCACCAGCGCGCTGCCGCCTGCGGAGATGAACGGCAGCGGCAGGCCGGTGATCGGCAGCAGGCCGACCACGCCGCCGATGTTGATGACCGCCTGGGCGACCAGCCAGGTGGTGATGCCGGTCGCGGCGAGACGCCGGAACGGGTCCTCGACGCGGCGGGCGATCCGGAAGCCGGTGTACGCGAGCACCGCGAACAGCGCCACGATCACCATGCAGCCGACCACGCCCAGCTCCTCGGCGACCACCGCGAAGATGAAGTCGTTGTCGGCCGCGGGCAGCCAGTTCCACTTCAGGGCGCCCTTGCCGAGCCCCACGCCGAACCAGCCGCCCTCGTAGATGGCCGAGCGGCCCTGCAGGATCTGGTAGCAGAGGTCGAAGTCGCACTTTTCCGGCGACGTCAGGAACGTGGTCAGGCGCTGCAGCCGGTAGTTCGGCTCGCCCTCGGTGCCGGAGCCGGCGCCACGGGAGGCGGCGGCGATGAGCAGGCCGATGCCGGCGAGCCCGAGGACACCCAGCGCCGCGAACACCCGCAGCCGCACCCCGGCCGCCCAGAGCAGGCCGATGATCAGCGCCAGCAGGACCAGCATGGTGCCCAGGTCGTTGTAGCCGACCAGGACGAACATCAGGCCGATCACGGGGAACAGCGGCATGGACAGCTCGCGCCAGTAGCCGAGCGACGCGCCCTTGCGGGCGATGACGTCGGCGCCCCAGAGCACCACGCCCAGCTTGGCGAGCTCGGAGGGCTGGATGCCGACCGGGCCGATGTAGAGCCACAGCAGCTCGGCGTGCAAGGGGCCGAGCGTCGGCTCCTTGAGGATCTCCACGGCCTTGAGGGCCATCAGGAAGTCCAGGAGGCCGAGCAGCACGACCGCGGCGCCGAGCACGTACACCCCGAGGAAACGCAGCGTGCCCGCCGGCAGGCGCTGGCAGATCCAGAAGCCCACCAGGCCCAGCACGGCGAAGACCAACTGGTTGCGGACGGCGCCGAAGGCGCTGCCCTTCTCCGCGTACGCCATGACGCTGGTCGCGGAGAACACCATGGTCAGGCCGATCACCAGCAGCAGGACCGAGCTGGCGATCAGCAGGTAGTACGAGGACAGCGGCCGGGCGAGCAATCCGTGCACCGCGGGCAGCATCTGCTGGCTCAGCGTCTTGGGCCGTACCGGCGGCGGCGCGGGCTGCACGGTGGCGGCCGGCGACACGGTGACCGTGGTCCGGGTTTCTGGCTTGTCCTCCCCCATGCCCACCATCATGGTGGCGCGACACGCCACGCCTCGGATAACGCCGTGGCGTGTCGCGGGAGATCTATCCCATGACGCGCAGGAAGTCGCTGTAGAACAGCCCCAGTCCGATCGCGACGCAGATACCGGCGACGATCCAGAAGCGGACCACGATATTGACCTCGCTCCAGCCCGCCAGCTCGAAGTGGTGCTGCAGCGGCGACATCCGGAAGACCCGCTTGCCCGTGGTCTTGAACGAGATGATCTGGATGACGACGGACATCGTGATGATGACGAACAGGCCGCCGATGATGATCGACAGCAGCGTGGTGCGGGTCGCCATGGCGAGGCCGCCGATGAGCCCACCCAGGCCCAGGGCGCCCGTGTCACCCATGAAGATCCGCGCCGGGGACGTGTTCCACCAGAGGAAGCCGACACAGGCGCCGGCCGCGGCCGAGGCGATCAGGGCGACCTCCAGTGGGTCGCGCACCTCATAGCAGTAGTTTCCCGTGTACGCGGTGTCGCCGCACCAGTGGCGGTACTGCCAGAATCCGATCAGCGCGTACGCCCCCAGCACCAGGATCGACGCGCCGGTGGCCAGGCCGTCGAGGCCGTCGGTCAGGTTCACGCCGTTCGACATCGACATGATGACGAAGACGAAGACGATGACCGACCCGACCTTGCCGACGTCGAGGAAGCTGATGTCGCGGATGAACGAGATGTGCTCGCTCGCCACGGTCTGCCCGTTGGTGCTCGGCACGTAGAGCGCCGCGACGCCGAGGCCGCCGCCGACCAGGAGCTGCCCGAGCAGCTTGCCCTTGGCGCTCAACCCTCCGGAGTGCCGCTTGCGCACCTTGAGGAAGTCGTCGAGGAAGCCGACGGCGCCGCAGAAGACGAACAGGCCGAGCAGCACCAGACCCGTCATGGTCGGATCGACCTGGGCGATCTGCTGCGACGGCAGCGTGGTCAGGGCGATGTGCCCGGCCACGTACGCCAGCACGGTCGCGACGATGAACGCCACGCCGCCCATCGTGGGGGTGCCCTGCTTGCCCTGGTGGCTGGCCGGTCCGACGGCGCGGATCGGCTGGCCCGCCTTCAGCGCGGTGAACACGCGGATGGCGACCGGGGTGATGAACAGCGAGATGATGAACGCGACCGCGGCCGCGACGATGACTGCCCTCACGGGCTTACCTCCTCGGCGGCCGCATGCACGCGCAACGCATCGGCCACCTCCCACGTGCGGTAGCGCGAACCCTGGACCAGCACCACGTCGTCGGGGCGCGGGCCGGCGGCCTCGCCCGGCGTCATACGGATCACGCGGCACCGCCCAGGCGCCCGGCCAGCGCGGCGGCGAGCTCGATCCGGTCGTCGAACGGCAGCACCGAGCCGTTCACCTCCTGGCCTCGTTCGTGTCCCTTGCCGAGGACGGCCACGACGTCGCCGGGACCGGCCAGCCGTACCGCCTCGTCGATGGCGGCCCGGCGGCCCGCCACCTCGATGATCTTCGTCGACGCGCCGGCCTGTTCGGCGCCCCGGCGGACCGCGGCGCGCACTGCGGCCGGATCCTCGGTCCGCGGATTGTCATCGGTGATCACCACGATGTCCGCGCCGCGAGCCGCGGCCGCGCCCATCAGCGGCCGCTTGCCGCGGTCGCGGTCGCCGCCGGCGCCGATGACGCAGACCAGCGCCCCGCCGCGGGCCGAGGCGACCTCACGCAGGGCGGTCAGCGCGGCAACGACCGCGTCCGGCTTGTGCGCGTAGTCGACGACGCCGGTCACGTCGCCCGGCGAGTGGACCCGCTCGAGGCGGCCCGGCACACCGGGACAGGCGGCGATGCCGCGCGCGGCGACCCGCGGGGCGATGCCGGCCGCGACCAGGACGGCGAGCGCGAGCAGCGCGTTGGCGACGTTGTGCCGCCCGGGCAGCGCCACCCCCGCCGGCACGGCCCCGCCCGGGCCGTGCGCGGTGAACCGCTGCCCGGTGGCGTCGCCGGTGATGCCGGTCGCGTACCAGGTGGCCGCCGTGTCGCCGGACGCCGAGTAGCCGATGGTGTCCGGCTTGGTGAGCGGTAGGAGCGCCGGGTCGTCGGCGTTGAGCACCTCGAAGCGGCAGCGGCCGTCGAAGAGCTTCGCCTTGGCGGCGAAGTAGTCCTCCGCGCTGGCGTGGAAGTCGAGGTGGTCCTGGCCGAAGTTGGTGTACCCGCCGACGGTGAAGCGGACGCCGCCGACCCGGCCCAGGGCCAGCGCGTGACTGGACACCTCCATCACCACCGCGGTGACCCCGCGCTCGACGGCGACGGCGAGCATGGCGTGCAGGTCGGTGGCCTCCGGGGTGGTCCGGGCGCTCTTCACCGACAGGTCGCCGAGGCGGGTCTCCACCGTGCCGATCAGCCCGGTCGTCAGCCCGGCGGCGCGCAGGCCCGCGTCGGCCAGGTACGCCGTGCTGGTCTTGCCCGCCGTGCCGGTCAGCCCGATGACGGTCAGCTTCGCGGACGGGTCGCCGTAGATCGCGGAGGCCGTCTTGCCGAGCACCGCGCGCGGGTCGGGCACCGCCAGCACGGGCAGCCCCGCGGCGGCCGCGGTGTCGCGCCCGGCCGGGTCGGTCAGCACGGCGGTGGCGCCCGCCCGGGCCGCGGCGCCGGCGAACTCGACGCCGTGACGGTGGGTGCCGGGCAGGGCGGCGTACAGGTCGCCGGGTCGCACCTCGCCGCTGGCGTGGGTCACGCCGGTGACCGTGGCGTCCGTGCCGGCCAGCTCCGCGTCGACCAGCGCCGCGAGGTCGGCCAGCCGGGACGACCGGGCGGTCTGGGGACGGGGAATGCCGGACACGGCGTCAGACCCTACCCGGTCAGGTGGACCCGGCGGCGAACCCCATCCGCGTGGCTCACTCCTTCCACCGGAACGTCGGCGGCTTCGTGCCCGAGGGCGGTACCCGATAGTGCAGCAGCGCCGAACCCATCATCTTGCTGAAGGCCGGCGCGGCGATGACGCCGCCGGTGCCGTTCGGCACGTCGGCGAAGACGCCGACGACGAAGCGCGGCTTCTCGGCCGGCGCCATGCCGATGAACGACCCGGCGTTGTGGTTCGTGTACTGGCCGTCGACCAGCAGGCTGCCCGTGCCGGTCTTGCCGGAGACCCGGTAGCCGTCGACCTTGGCCGCCGAACCGGTGGCGCCCTTGGAGTCGACGACCGCCTCCATCATCTCGCGCAGGTCGCGGGCCACCTGGGTGTCGAGCACCCGGTGCGTCTCCGGGGGCGCGGCCGGGGTGACCGTTCCGTCCCGGCCGGAGATGGTGGCCTTGATCAGGTGCGGCTGGATGTAGACGCCGTCGTTGGCGATCGCGCCGTAGCCGGCGGCCATCTGCAGCAGCGTCGCGTCGACGCTGTGCCCGATCGGCACCGAGCCCCAGGCCGAACCGCTCCACTCGTCAGGATGCAGCAGCCGGCCGGACGCCTCCCCGGGCATGCCCTCGTTGGTAGGCCGGCCCAGCCCGAACTTCTGCTGGTACTCGTACAGCTTCTCCTTGCCTAGCTTCTGGGCGATGCGGATCGAGCCCACGTTGGACGAGTACGCCAGCACCTGCGGAATGCTGAGCTTCGTACCGTTCGGGAAGGGGTGCGTGTCGGTGAAGAGCCGGCCGCCGAGCCGCATCGCCCGGCCGACGGTGATGTCGGAGTTCTTGTCGACGAGGCCCTCCTGCATGGCCGCGCCGATGGTGAACGCCTTGTGCGTCGAGCCCGGGTCGGAGATCACGCTGGAGACCGCGTCCTCGCGCTCCTTCGGCGTGAAGTCGAACGGCTTCTGCGCGTTGTACGGCGGGTAGCTGGCCTGCGCGAGCACCTCGCCGGTCTGCACGTCCAGCACGATGGCGCCGGCGACCGTCGCGTTGATCTTCTCCATCCGCTGGCTGAGGTAGCGCTGCACCTCGAACTGCAGGTCCCGGTCGATGGTGAGCTGGATCGACGAGCCGGGCGCGGCCGGCGTCTCGCGGCGGTAGCCGCCGGGGATCTCCTTGGCGAGGTTGCCGCGGCCGGTCTCGTACACCTTGATGCCGTTGGTGCCGCGCAGCAGCTCGTCGTAGCGGGCCTCGATGCCCTCCAGCCCGGTGTGGTCCTCGCCGGTGAAACCGATCAGGTTCGCGGCCAGGTCCGCACCGGGGACGTCGCGACGCTCGTCGCGGCGGGACCCGATGCCGGCCAGGTTCAGCTTCTCGATCTTCTCCGCGACCGCGATGTCGACGCCGCGGGCGAGGAACTCGAAGCGGGAGGCGCCGCCGCCGGGGCGCTTCTTCTTCGCCATGAGCTGCACCAGCTCGGACTGCGGCACGCCGAGCAGCGGGGAGAGCTGGGCCGCCGCCTGAGTGGGATTCTCCACCAGCTCAGGATCGGCGTAGACGTAGCGGGCCTCGACGCTGTGCGCCAGCACGGCGCCGGAGCGGTCCAGGATGCTGCCCCGCGGCGCCGGCAGCACGACCTCGGTCAGCCGGTTCTTCCGCTGCTCCAGCAGGCTCTGTGCCGCGGCCGGCGAGTCCATGACCTGCAGCACGACCAGCCGTACGCCGATCATCACGAACAGCGCGAGCGCCAGCACCGTGCCCAGCCGCAGCCGCCTGGCGCTGTTGGCCAGGCGCGGTGGCTCGGGCGCAACGACCGGCCTCAGGCGGCGGTCGGCGGTCCGCGGCGGCGCGGCGCCGGCCCGGGTCCCGCCCGCTCGACGTGGTCCCGGGGTGGAGGCGACGCGGCGTTCCCGTCCCGCATCGGTGCGCCCGGCGGTGGTCCGGCGCGCGGCCGGGCGCCCCCGGCCGGCACCCGCGGTCGTGCGTGTCGGCTCACCACGGCCGGCCTGGACGCGCCCGCGGTCCGCCGTGCTGCCGCGGCCGGTCTCCTTGCCGCCCCGGCCGGCCTCTCTGCCGGCCCGGCCACTCTCCTTGTCTGCACGGGCATCCCGGTCAGCGCGGGCGTCCCGTCCCCGGCCGGTGCCCCGGGTGCCGGCGTCATCCGGGTCACGACGGTTGCGTCCGCGGGTGCTCTCCTGTGCGCCACCGTCGTTGCGGCCACGCCGCTGCGGTGGCAGGTCCTCCTCGGCGTCACGGCGGCGTTCCGGCGCGGGGCGCCCGCCGTCGAGCACCTGCAGCGACGGACGGAACGGGTCGCTGGTGCGTCCGGCCCGCGGCGATCGGGTGCGCTGGTCGCCCTCGCGGACGGTCCGGCCGCGCGGGGTGTAGGCCCGCGCGTCCCCGATGCCGCCGAAGCCGCGGTCCGGCTCGCCGTCGCCGGGTGTCTGGTCCTGTGAAGAAGCGCCGCGCCGGGGCTGGGAGCCCCGGCGCGGCGTCTCGTCCGAGCGCGGCGTCACCGCGCTACTGCCCGGCTGCGGGAAGCGTGCCCTGACCCGGCACAGCCTGACCCGGCACAGCCTGACCCGGCACAGCCTGACCCGGCACAGCCTGACCCGGCACAGCCTGACCCGGCACAGCCTGACCCGGCACAGCCTGACCCGGCACAGCCTGACCCGGCACAGCCTGACCCGGCACAGCCTGACCCGGCACACCGGCCGGGTTGGCGGCGCCCGGCGTCACGTCCCGGGTGGTGGCGTCCTGGGTGGACGTGCCCGGCCGCGCCGGGGACGCGTTCTTCTCCGCGGTCGTGGCGGCGGTGGCCGGGTCCTGGGCGGTCACGGCCCTGGGTCCGCTGCCCGGCTTCATCACGCCGAACACCTTGCCGTCGGGCATCCGCAGGTAGGCCGGCGAGTCGGCCTTGACCAGGCCGAGCCGCCGCGCGGCCACATCCAGGTTGCCCGGCATGTTGTTGGCCGCGATCTCGTTCTCCAGCGCCTGCTGCCGCGCGTTCAGCTCGGCCTGCCGCTTCTCCAGCGTGTCGAGCTCGAACGAGTTCTCCGCCGTCTTGGTGTTGATCAGCAGGACGCCCAGCACGCCGGCCACGACGACCGCCACGACCAGCGCGATGAACGGCGCCCGCGGCGCGTTGATCGGTGCGGGCGGCGCGACCCGCAGGCGCGGCGCCGCGGCCGTCTCCCGCTGCTGCTCGGCGTCGAGCTTCAGCGCGGTGGTTCCCTGGATCGGGAACTGGCGCGCCCCCCGCGCCGTTCCCTTCGTGCCGGCCGGCGTACGCCGGCCCTTCTCCGCCCGCTCCGCGGTCCGGCCCCCCGACCGCGGCGCAGCGCTCGTGCGCTCGCTCAATGCCCCTCCCCCTCCTGGTGTTCCCCCGGGCGTCGCCGCCCTCGTCCCCCGTGCACGGACATCCGGGGCCGTTCGCGGGCGGCCCCTCGTCCCTGGTCTCGTTCCTCGATCCGTTCCGCGGCGCGCAGTTTCACCGACGCCGCGCGCGGGTTCTCCGCCACCTCCGCCGCCGTGGGCGGCTCCGAACCGCGGGTCAGCAATCGCAGGCTCGGCCCCGTCCCGGGCAGCTCGACCGGCAGATCGATCGGCCCGGTGCTACGCGCCCTCTCGGCCAGGGCACGCTTGACGATCCGGTCCTCCAATGACTGATACGACATGACGACAAGGCGCCCTTTCGGGGCCAGTAGGTCCAGCGCGGACGGTACCGCCGACTCGAGCGCGGTGAGCTCCGCATTTACCTCAATACGTAGTGCCTGAAACGTTCTTTTGGCGGGATTGCCACCCGTTCGCCGCGCGGCGGCCGGGATGGCGTCCCGGACCAGGTCCGCGAGCCGGGCAGAGGAGACGATCCGGGCCTTCGCCCGCTCGCGCACGATCGCCGAGACGATGCGCTGCGCGAACTTCTCCTCGCCGTACACCCGCAGGATCCGGACGAGCTCGCCCGGCTCGTAGCCGTTGACGACCTCCTCCGCGGTGATGCCCCGCGACTGGTCCATCCGCATGTCGAGCGGCGCGTCCTTGGCGTACGCGAAGCCGCGGTCCGCCTCGTCGAGCTGCAACGAGGACACGCCCAGGTCGAACAGCCCACTGTGGAAGACCGGGCGGCCGAGATCCGAGAGGACTTCGGGAAGCTCGTCGTACACGGCGTGGACCAGATGGATACGGCCGGCGAAGCGCTGGAGCCGGTGCCGGGAGTGCGCCAGCGCCTCCTGATCCCGGTCGAGTCCGATGAGGACCACGGCCGGGTGCCGCTCCAGGACGGCCTCGGCGTGCCCGCCCAGGCCGAGCGTGAAGTCGACGTGCACCGCACCGGGACGGTCGAGCGCGGGGGCGAGCAGCTCGAGGCAGCGCTCGAGCAGCACCGGCACGTGCGTGCCGCGAAGCTCCCCCATGTCGACCCCCATCGCCCCTGCACTTTCCCGCGCGCCACGCGGCCGACCTTTTGATCCGTATCCGATCGTCTTCCGTACCGCCAGATCCCCATCCGCTCGTGCCCGTTGCCATCGGGCGCGCCCCACCGGACACACGCCTGGCACCGGGGAAGAGGCGCCAGGAGCGGGAGCGGCTGGAGATCTCGCAGTACGGCGGCAGCGACGTCCGGACCACCTCGGCGGCCGACAGGTAACGACGCCTACAGTCCGCCGGGCAGCACCCCCTCCTCGATGTCGGCGAAGTCGTCCTCGCTCGCCGAGAGGTACTGCTCCCAGGACTGTCTGTCCCAGATCTCCACCCGTGTGCTCGCCCCGATCACCACGAGCTCACGGTCGAGAGCCGCGTATTCCCGCAGGTGCGCCGGGATGGTGACCCGGCCCTGCTTGTCGGGGATCTCGTCGTGCGCGCTGGCGAAGAACACCCGGCTGTAGGCCCGGGCGGCCTTGTGGGTGACCGGCTGGTCCCGCAACTGCCCCGCGATCCGCTGGAACTCCGGCATCGGGAACACATACAGGCAGCGCTCCTGCCCCTTGGTGATCACGACACCTCCCGCCAGCTCGTCCCGGAACTTCGCCGGAAGGATCAGCCGGCCCTTGTCGTCCAGGCGCGGGGTGTGCGTGCCGAGGAACATCGGCCGACCCCCCTTGCCCTGTGGCGCCGCTTCTCGAATGGCTCAGCGCGGTCCGCCGGTTCGCTCGGGCCGGCAGGCCCGGTCCGGCCCTGCCACTGCGCTCCACTCTACTCCACTTCCCTCCACTCGCAACCGGAATCGGCCCGTCTGCGAAGCGGATTCGCGGATGAATCCGCACGTCAGAAGCGGTGGGGTCGGGGTGGAGGGCGGAGCGGCTCCGATCATGGTCCACTTTCCGACAAGCCGCCCAGTCGGGCACGAAACTCCACTGAAAAAGGGCGTTCCGCGCGCGCGGAACGCCCTTTGGGGAGGGAAGTGGAGGGATCTTGCTGAGCGACGTGGAGGAAACGCGCGACGGCGGGGGCGACGACAGTGGGACGTGACCCGAACCGGGTCACGTCCCACTGAACCGTCGGTACCGCTCCTACCGCATCCGCGTCAGGCGGCGATGCGCCGCACGACGTAGTTGTTGCTCCAGATCTTGTGCTTGCCCACCGACATGCCCGGCCGCGGCGAGTCGTACATGTAGCCGCCGCCCGCGTAGATGCCGGCGTGGTAGCCGTGCGAGCCGTTGCGGAAGACGATGAGGTCGCCCACCTGCTTGCTGCTCTTGCTGACCTTCTTGCCGTAGTACTGCTGCGAGTTCGCGCTGTGCGGCAGCTTCTTGCCGGTCGCCTTCTTGTAGACGTACTTCGTGTAACCCGAGCAGTCGAAGCGCCGGGGACCTTCCGCGCCGTAGGCGTAGGCGGCGCCCCGGTGCTTCTTGGCCTCGGCGAGGATCCTCGCTCCGCTGGACCGGATGTGGATCTTGGTGGGCCTGGTCGTGGCCGCGGTGACGCCGCCCGCTCCGCCGAACGCGGTGCGGAACCACCTCGTCTCGTGCGGCGCGGTCGCGAAGGTGACGGCCCCCGAGGTGTTGCGGCTCTTCAGCCAGGTCTTCCATTTGCCGTTCTGATGCGTCTGGAGCCGCACCCAGCCGCCGACCACCTTCTTACCGGTCTTGGGGTTGATCAGCTTGGTGGTCACGCGAACCTTCGTGCCCCAGTTGACCTTGCGCGCGCTCCACGAGGAGGAGATGCGGGGCTTGACCGGCTTCGCCGCCGTGACCGTCGTGACGACGGGTGCCGCGGCCGCGGAGGCCGCAGGCGTCGCGATGAGCTGGCCGGCGCAGAGGCAGAGACCCAGGGACAGTGCGACGGTTCCGGTGCCGGCGGACATGCGGCGGCCCCGGCTCGAACTGCGTTCGTGCACGGTAGAAGATTCCCTCCGGCACGCCTGCGAGGTTAGCTGTCGGGTTCGGGCGGGAAGGTGTGCCCGGTCGCCGGGTGGCGACTTCACCCCGAGGTCCGCCGGGCCAGACGACCCGGGCGCGGACCGGAAATGGGTCCCCCGTCCCTGCCCCCGTATGCCTTTATGGTTGTTCGCTTGCTCCGTGGTCGTACCGCGCGGACCGGGGCAGGGCTCGGCGTGATCCGTGCGGTGCGAGCGGTGGGCGGTCGCTCACCGGCCCACCCTGCCTACCGGATTTTCTGATCCACCGCTTGCCCCCTGTCCGTCACTCTTCGTATTTGGCACAGTGGACAGTGTCCGGTTCGCAACCAGTCTGTGACATATGCCGCCACTATGAGCACACGACCAATCACTATCCGTCGATGGTTACGGGTGAATCACAACACATAAAAAGTGATGACGCGTCTGACCACGGAAGGGTGCAACGTCGGGCGAATGCCACCGAAAACCTCCCCACCGGGCCAAACACCACTCCGGACGCACGATGCCGATCGACCGTTCGGCCCATCCGGCGCCGGACGGGCAGCGTCGCACTCACCGCCACTCGACGTAGTGTCCGTTTCCGGTACCCTCGTCGCCGTGACGGACGGGAAAATGCCCTTGCGGGCCAAGGTCGCGACCTCCGTGTCGCGCACGGCGGCGGCGCTCTCGCGGGCCGCGGGACGCGGCGACGGCTCGGTCATCGGCGGCTGGATCGGCCTCAAGATCGACCCAGACCTGCTACGCAACCTCGCCGCCGGCCGGGCGATCGCGCTCGTCTCGGGCACCAACGGCAAGACCACCACGACCCGCTTCGCCGCCGCGGCGCTCGGGGTCCTGGGCCCGGTCGCCACCAACTCGTTCGGCGCCAACATGCCGACCGGGCACACCTCCGCGCTGGCGAAGGCCGGCGCGACCCCCTTCGCCGTCCTCGAGGTCGACGAGCACTACCTCGCGCAGGTGATCGACGAGACCGCACCCCGGGTGGTCGCCCTGCTCAACCTCTCCCGCGACCAGCTCGACCGGGCCAAGGAGGTGGCGATGATGGCGCAGATGTGGCGCACCGCCCTCGCCGGCCACCCGGACGTGCACGTCGTCGCCAACGCCGACGACCCGATGGTGGTCTGGTCGGCCGTCTCCGCCGGGCACGTCACCTGGTTCAGCGCCGGCCAGCGGTGGACGGACGACTCGTGGGTCTGCCCCGAATGCGGGGGGTCCATCCAGCGTGCACACGGCGACTGGTGGTGCACCGGCTGCCCGCTGCGCCGGCCGCAGGCACAGTGGACGGTCGACGAGGAGGGTGTGGTCGACCCCCGAGGTGACTGGCATCTGGTCAAGCTGCAACTGCCGGGCCAGGTCAACCTCGGCAACGCGGCCACCGCGCTGGCCGTGGCCGCGGAGTTCGGCGTACGCCCCATCGAGGCGGTGCCCCGGCTCGCGAGCGTGGCCTCGGTGGCCGGTCGCTACGCCCAGGTGGAACGCGACGGGCGCACCATCCGGCTGCTGCTGGCGAAGAACCCGGCCAGTTGGCTCGAGGCCTTCGACATGGCCGAGCTCGCCCCGACACTGCTCTCCATCAACGCGCGCGACCCCGACGGCTTCGACACCTCGTGGCTCTACGACGTCGACTTCTCTCCCCTGCGTGGACGGCCCGTCCTGATCACCGGCGACCGGGCCTACGACCTCGCGGTCCGGCTGGAAGTGAACGATGTGGCCTTCCGGCACGTTAAATCCTTCGACGAGGCGCTGCGGGCCACACCCCCGGGCCGACTCGAGGTGATCGCGAACTACACGGCGTTCCAGGACATCCGAGCGGAGCTGGATCGTGTCAACTGAGCTTGCCCGCAGCGGAGAACCGAGGTCGGAAGCATGAGCGAGAGCACCCTCCGGATCGTCTGGATCTATCCCGATCTCCTGTCGACCTACGGCGACCGGGGCAACATGCTGATCCTGGCGCGGCGCGCCCAGCTTCGCGGCATCCCGGTCGAGACCTACCAGGTCCGCTCGGACCAGCCGATGCCCACGACCGCCGACATCTATCTGATCGGCGGCGGCGAGGACGGGCCGCAGGCGCTGGCCGCCCAGCGGCTCATCGCCGACGGCGGCCTGCACCGCGCGGTGGCCCAGGGCGCAGCGGTGCTGGCGATCTGCGCCGGCTACCAGCTCTTCGGGTCCTCGTTCTCGGCCAAGGGCGCCAGATGTGCCGGGCTCGACCTGCTGGACATCAGCTCCGACCGGGGCGAGACCCGTGCGGTCGGCGAGGTGCGCGGCGACATCGACCCGCGCCTGGGCCTGCCCCCGCTGACCGGCTTCGAGAACCACGGCGGGCGCACCCACCTCGGCCCCGGCGTGGCGCCGCTGGCCCGGGTCACCGCCGGCATCGGCAACGACGGGCAGACCGAGGGCGCCTGGCACGGCAAGATCCTCGGCACGTACGCGCACGGCCCGGCGCTCGCTCGCAACCCAGCGATAGCCGATCTGCTACTGCGTTGGGCGACCGGCGCGGATAGTCTTCAACAGCTCGACGACACCTGGGCCGACCGGCTCCGGGGCGAGCGGCTCGCCGCAGCGGGTGCCGTATGACCCGATTCCACGCCTGACCAGCAGTTATTACTGGACCGACGAGAAGTAGGGGCGGTACGCCTGCATGACTGACTACCTGATCGCCCCGCCGGGCGCCCACTCCCCCGCCGCGGACCCTCAGGCCAGCCAGCAGACCCCGGACACGCCGATGGGCTGGCGTCACCGCCTCGCCCGGTTCGGCGTCCTCGCCGTCGCCGTCGCCGGGCTCGGCGTCGCGGCCGCCGTCCTCCCGCTGCAGTCGATCGCCCACTCGGTCATGTCCCTCGGCCCGGCCGCCGCGGTCGCCGTCGCGGTCGTGGGCGGGCTGCTGTTGTCGGTGCTGGTGCCGCGGACGGCGATCACCCTGGCCTGCGGCGCGCTGCTCGGCCCGGCGACGGGTGCGGCCGCCGCGCTGGCCGCCGCGGTGATCGCGGCGATCGCCACCTACTACGCGGGCCGCTGGGCGGGCCGGGGCGCGCTCGGTGCGAAGGCCGGCGGCCGGATGGCCCGGCTCGACGGCTGGCTCAACCGCCGCGGGCTGGCCGCGGTGCTGCTGGTGCGTTTCCTCCCGCTCGCGCCGTACGGCCTGATCGGCTACGCGTACGGCACCACGTCGGTCTGCCGCAAGCGCTACCTGCTCGGCACGACGCTCGCCGCGGTCCCGTCCGCGGTCTCCTACGCCGTGATCGGCGCCGCGGTGACCTCACCCGGGTCGATGAGCCCGCTGACCCTGACGCCGGCCGTCATCGGCTTCGGCCTGACCACCGCGATCGTGCTCCGCTGGCGGTTCACCGCCCGCCGCGCCGCCGCGGCCGCCGCCTGAGAGAGCCACTGAGAAGGGCCCGCCGCGCACCTGCGCGACGGGCCCTTTCCATGACCCGGGTCAGACGACGACGCTCACCAGGCGTCCCGGGACCACGATGACCTTGCGAGGCTCGCGGCCCGCCAGCACCTCGGCCACCGCGGCCAGCGCGGCCTCCCGTACGGCATCCTCGGCCGTGTCCGGCGCGACCTCGACCCGCCCTCGGACCTTGCCGTTGACCTGCACCGGATAGGTCACCGACTCGGCGACCAACTGGGCCGGGTCGGCGACCGGGAAGTCCGCGTACGCCAGCGTGCCCTCGTGGCCCAGCTTGCGCCACAGCTCCTCGGCCAGGTGCGGCGCGAACGGCGACATCATCAGCACCAGCGGCTCCACCGCCTCGCGCGAGGTCGTCTCCAGCGGCGTCAGCGTGTTGGTCAACTGGATCAGCTTGGCGATCGCCGTGTTGAAGCGCAGCTCGTCCATGTCCTCGCGGACCCCGGCGATGGTCTGGTGCAGCGCCCGGCGGACCTTCGGGTCCAGCGGGTCGTCGGTGACCCGCACCGCACCGCTGTCCTCGTCGACGATCAGGCGCCACACCCGCTGCAGGAACCGCTGCGACCCCACGACCGCGCGGGTCTCCCACGGGCGCGAGACGTCCAGCGGGCCCATCGCCATCTCGTACACCCGGAACGTGTCGGCGCCGTACTGCTCGCTCATCTCGTCCGGGGTGACGACGTTCTTCAGCGACTTGCCCATCTTGCCGTACTCGCGGGCGACCTCCTGCTCGCCGTGGAACCACTTGCCGTCACGCTCGACGACCTCCCCGGCGGGCACGATCACCCCGCGGGCGTCGCGGTAGGCGTACGCCTGGATGTAGCCCTGGTTGAACAGCTTGCGGAACGGCTCGAAGGACGAGACGTGGCCCAGGTCGAACAGGACCTTGTGCCAGAAGCGGGCGTACAGCAGGTGCAGGACCGCGTGCTCGACGCCGCCGACGTACAGGTCGACGCCGCCGGGGTCGCCCGGACCCTGCGGGCCCATCCAGTACGCCTCGTTGTCCTTGTCGACCAGCGCCTTGTCGTTGCGCGGGTCCAGGTAACGCAGCTCGTACCAGCAGGAGCCGGCCCACTGCGGCATGGTGTTGGTCTCGCGGGTGTAGGTCTTCGGGCCGTCGCCCAGGTCCAGCTCGACCTGTACCCAGTCCTTCTTGCGCGACAGCGGCGTCTCCGGCTCGGTGTCGGCGTCGTCCGGGTCGAAGGTGCGCGGCGAGAAGTCGTCGACCTCGGGCAGCTCGACGGGCAGCATCGACTCCGGCAGCGCGACCGGCAGGCCGGTCTCGTCGTAGACGATCGGGAACGGCTCGCCCCAGTAGCGCTGCCGGCTGAACAGCCAGTCCCGCAGCCGGTAGGTGGTGGCTCCCGTGCCCTTGCCGTGCTCCTCCAGCCAGGCGATCATCGCCGCCTTGGCCTCGGCGACACCCATGCCGTTCAGCCAGTCGCTGTTGATCGCCGGCCCGTCGCCGATGAAGGCTCCCTCGAATCCTTCCGGCGCTTCGACCGTACGGATGATCGGCAGCTCGAAGACCTCCGCGAAGGCCCAGTCGCGCTCGTCCTGGCCGGGCACCGCCATGATCGCGCCGGTGCCGTAGCCGGCCAGCACGTAGTCGGCGATGAACACGGGGATGCGCGCGCCGTTGACCGGATTGGTCGCGTACGCGCCGGTGAAGACGCCGGTCTTGACCTTGGCGTCGGCGGTGCGCTCCTCCTCCGTCTTCGCCGCGGCGGCGGCCCGGTAGGCCGCGACGGCTTCGGCCGGCGTCGCGTGGCCGCCGGTCCAGGCGTCCCTGGTGCCCTCCGGCCAGGCCGCGGGCACCAGGGCGGAGACCAGCTCGTGCTCCGGCGCCAGCACCATGTAGGTGGCGCCGAACAGGGTGTCGGGGCGCGTCGTGAAGACCCGGATGCGACCGTCGCCGGCCTCGAAGTCGACGTGGGCGCCCCGGCTGCGGCCGATCCAGTTGCGCTGCATCAGCTTGACGGGCTCGGGCCAGTCCAGCGCGTCCAGGTCGTCGACCAGGCGGTCACCGTACGCGGTGATGCGCATCATCCACTGCTTCAGCGCGCGCGGGAAGACGGGGTAGTTGCCGCGCTCGCTGCGGCCGTCCGGCGTGACCTCCTCGTTGGCCAGCACCGTGCCCAGCCCCGGGCACCAGTTGACCGGCGCCTCGCTGACGTACGCCAGGCGGTGGTCGTCGATCAGCCTGCGCCGGTCGTCCGGCGACAGCGCGTCCCAGCTCCCGCCCGGCACCGGCCGCCGGCCGGAGGCGAAGGCCTCGATCAGCTCGTCGATCGGACGTGCCTTGCGCAGCTCCGGATCGAACCAGGAGTTGTAGACCTGCAGGAAGATCCACTGGGTCCAGCGGTAATAGTCCGGGTCGGTGGTGGAGAAGGTGCGGCGCTCGTCGTACGCCAGTCCCAGGCGCCGCAACTGTCCCCGGTATCGCTCGACGTTCGCCTCGGTCGTGGTGCGCGGGTGCGTGCCGGTCTGCACCGCGTACTGCTCGGCCGGCAGCCCGAACGCGTCGAAGCCCATGGGGTGCAGCACGTTGAAGCCCGCCATGCGCTTGTAGCGGGTGTAGGAGTCGGTGCCGATGTAGCCCAGCGGGTGCCCGACGTGCAGGCCCGCGCCCGACGGGTACGGGAACATGTCCTGCACGTGCAGCTTGGGCGCCCCGGCCCGAGGGTGCGTGGGATCGGCCAGCTCACCGGTGGGGTTCGGCGCGAAGAAGGTGCCGTTCTCGGCCCAGTACGCCTGCCAGCGCGGCTCGATCTCCGCCGCCATCGCGGCCGTGTAGCGGTACGGCGGGACGTCCGCGCCGGTCTCGGACTCGCTCATCGTCACCATCTCGTTCTCGTCGGCCTGCCTGGGGACACAAAAAAGGCCCCCTACGCAGGAGGGGGCGCCGCGCTGAGTCTCGTCCGCCGGACGAGCAGCACGGCTAGCTAAGAAGCAGGAAGGCACGGGCCATAGGGGGATGATACCCGCCCCGCTTGGGTCGCGACGACCGGTATCGTCCGCGCCGATTCGTAACCCATCCGATATGCGTATCTGGTTGACCGAGTGCCGAATTGAGGCCCAACGCCCCACTCGGCTAGTTGGTGTGACCGGGATAACCTGTGGAGAACGGGCGGCGGCGCCGGAGGCCCACGGACACCCCGGCCGCCCGCGAACCTTCGGCCCCTTACCGGTGTCAACACCGGGAAGGGGCTTGAACGACATGGAGGAGGCCCGTGACAACCCCTACCTGGGACGAGCCCGGCGGTCCGCTGCCGGCTGACGCTTTTCGCGCCGCCAGCGAAGCGATCATCGCCAACATCGAGCAGGTCATCGAGGGCAAGAGCGCGACCGTACGGCTCGCGCTCGCCGTGATGCTGGCCGAGGGCCACCTGCTGATCGAGGACGTACCCGGCGTCGGCAAGACGACACTTGCCAAGGCGCTGGCCCGCTCGATCGACTGCTCGGTGCGCCGTATCCAGTTCACCCCGGACCTGCTGCCCAGTGACGTGACCGGCGTCAGCGTCTACAACCAGGAGACGCGCGACTTCGAGTTCAAGCCGGGCGCGGTCTTCGCCAACCTCGTAGTCGGCGACGAGATCAACCGGGCCTCCCCGAAGACCCAGTCCGCCCTGCTCGAGTGCATGGAGGAGCGGCAGGTCACGGTCGACGGGACCACGTACGAGCTGCAGTCGCCGTTCATGGTCATCGCGACCCAGAACCCGATCGAGATGGAGGGCACGTACCCGCTGCCCGAGGCGCAGCGTGACCGGTTCACCGCCCGGATCGCCATGGGCTACCCGGACCCGCGTGCGGAGATGGCCATGCTCAACGGCCACGGCGCCCACGACCCGTTCGACGACCTGCGGGCCGTCGCGGACGCGGCGCTGATGCGCCGCCTGATCGCCACCGCGCGCGACGTGCACGCGGCCGAGGCCGTCCAGCAGTACGCGATCGCTCTGGTCACGGCCACCCGCGAGGCCCCGGAGATCCGCCTCGGCGCGTCGCCGCGGTCCACGTTGCAGCTCATCCGCACGGCCAAGGCGGTCGCGGCGCTCGAGGGACGCGACTACGTGCTCCCCGACGACCTGCAGGCGCTGGCCGTGCCGGTCCTCGCGCACCGGATCATCCCGACCGCCGACGCGCAGCTCAACCGCCGCACCACGGACGCGATCGTGGCCGAGATCGTGCACCGGCTGCCGCTGCCGCACGACCGCAACCGCTCGCCGTACGACACCCGTGCCGCGGGCGGCGGAGGCACGCAGTACGAGTCGCGGGGGCTCTGACATGCGGGAGGCCCTGCGGGGCATGACCACCCGCGGCCGCTCGTTCCTCGCCGCGGCCGGCGCCGCGGGGGTCTCCGCCGTGATCCTCGGCGAGAAGGACCTGCTGCGCGTCGCGATCCTGCTGGCGGCACTGCCGCTGCTGGCCGCGGCGTATGTCGGACGCAGCCGGTACAAGCTGGCCTGCACCCGCTCGCTGGAGCCGGGCCGGGCGCCGGTCGGCTCCAGCGCGCGGGTCGTGCTGCGCCTGCAGAACCTGTCCCGGCTGCCCACGGGCACGCTGCTGATGGAGGACCGGCTGCCGTACGCCCTGGGCAGCCGGCCCCGCGTCGTGCTCGAACGCCTCGGCGCGCACATGGCGAGCTCTGTGGCGTACACGGTGCGCGCCGACGTCCGCGGCCGCTACCCGGTGGGCCCGCTGGTGATCCGGCTGACCGACCCCTTCGGCCTGTGCGAGCTGACCCGTTCCTTCCCCAGCGTCGACCGGCTCACGGTCATCCCCGAGGTGACCCCGCTGCCCGCGGTGCGCCTGGCGGGCGAGTACGCGGGCACCGGTGACAGCCGTGCCCGCTCGGTCGCCGTGCACGGCGAGGACGACGCGGCCACCCGCGAGTACCGCCGCGGCGACGACCTGAGGCGGGTCCACTGGCGCTCGACCGCCCGCACCGGCGAGCTGATGGTGCGCCGCGAGGAGCAGCCCTGGGAGTCGCGGGCCACCGTCGTCCTCGACACCCGGCTCTACGCCCACCGCGGCGACGGCCCGACGGCCAGCTTCGAGTGGGCGGTCTCGGCGGCCGCCAGCATCGCGGTCCACCTGCGCCAGTCCGGATACAAACTCCGCCTGGTCACGGGTACGGGCATCGACCTCGACGCGATCGAGGCCGGCGGCGAGGGCGCCGTGCTGGACACCCTCGCGGACGTGAAACTGACCCAGAACGGCGACCTCTCCGTCCTGGTCGACATGGTCCGGCGCCGCTCCGACGGCGGACTCGTGATCGGGCTGTTCGGCGCGCTCACCGTCGCCGAGGCCGAGATCCTCACCGGCCTGCGCGGCAACGGCGCCACCTGCATCGGGTTCGCCGTGGACAGCTCCACCTGGGTTTCCATGACGCCCACCGACCGGCAGGAGTCGGACCGGCAGCACGCGGCGGCGTCGCTGGCCCTGGTGCGCAGCGGCTGGCGCTCGGTGCCGGTGAAGCACGGCGACTCGCTCGCGACGCTGTGGCCGGCGGCCGGGCGCGGATCCCAGGGCTTCGCCGTCCGGGCCCCGATGGCCGAGACCGTGGCGGGCATGTGATGACGGGAGGTCTGCTGTGACCGGGCGACGACGACTCGGACTGGTGGCCGCGGCGGCGACGCTGCTCTCCGCGGCACCCTTGTCGGCGATCTTCGACACCTGGACCTGGCTGCTGCAGTGCATCCTCGCGGTCAGCCTGGTCGCCGGCTCGGCGGTGTTGACCCGCAGCCTGCGCCTGCCCACCTGGGCCCAGATCGTGGGCATGGCGCTGACGCTGCTGCTCACGCTCTCCTGGATGTTCCCCAGCGGCGACGAGCTGCTGTCGGTGATCCCGACGCCGCCGACCTTCCAGCACTTCGGCGAGCTGTTCGCCCAGGCCGGCACGGACACCCGGTCGTACGGCGTACCGGTCCCCGACCGCGACGGCCTGCTCTTCATCGCCACGCTGGGCATCGGCGCGGTCGCCATCGCCGTCGACCTGCTCACCGTGGTGGCCCGCCGCCCCGCGCTGGCCGGCCTGCCGATGCTGGCCATCTACTCGGTGCCGGTCGCGGTGTACGTCGACAGCGTCCCGGTCTTCCCCTTCGTCGTGGGCGCGATCGGCTTCCTCTGGCTGCTGGTCGCCGACAACGTCGACCGGGTCCGCCGCTTCGGCCGCCGCTTCACCGGCGACGGCCGCGACGTCGACGTCTGGGAACCGTCGCCGCTGGCCGCGGCCGGCCGCCGGCTCGCCGTGATCGGCGTCGCCGCCGCGGTGCTGCTCCCGCTGACCGTGCCCGGCCTCGACACCGGCCTGCTCAACCGGCTCACCCAGGTGGGCACGGGCGTGGGCGGCGGTACGGGCGGCGGCGGCAGCGGCCGCGTCAACCTCTTCGCCTCGCTCACCGGCGACCTCAACCAGAGCGAGACCGTCGACTACATCAAGGTCAGGACCAACGAGCCGGACCCGTACTACCTGCGCTTCGGCACCGCGGACTTGCTCACCGCCGAGGGCATCGCCAACCGCACGCCGACCGGCAGCCCGCTCTCGCGCGGTCTGCCCGACCCCCGGGAAAACCCCGTCGTCACCGGGGACCTCAAGCAGTACCGCGCGGAGGTCGAGATCACGAACAAATACGCGCAGACCCTCGCGCCGGTCTACTCGTCGACCATCAAGGTCGACGGTCTCGACGGCGCCTGGTCGTACGACTCGACCGCTCAGGCCATCTTCTCCCGGCGCAACACCACCAAGAGCCAGAAGTACTCCTTCGACTACGTCCGCGCCAAGTACACGCCGGACCAGCTCCGCCAGGCCGAGCCGCTGGCCGCCGACGACCCGATCCGCCAGGAGTTCACCACCGTCCCCGACGATCCCAGCGTCAAGGCCCTGGTGGCACGCCTGACCAAGGACAAGGAGTCCGAGTACGACAAGGTCTTTGCGCTCTACCGGCACTTCTCCCGGGACAACGGCTTCTCGTACGCCCTGAAGGCGCCGGAACCGGAGGGCGGCGCCTCGGCCATCGCCGCCTTCCTGGAACAGAAGACCGGCTTCTGTCAGCAGTACGCGACGGCGCTCGCCTGGATGTCCCGCGTGGCCGGCATCCCGGCCCGAGTGGCGTTCGGCTTCACCCGCGGCGGCGGCCGCGAGGGCGACCGGTACGTCATCACGAACCGCAACGCCCACGCCTGGACCGAGGTCTACCTCGACGGCTTCGGCTGGATCCCGTTCGACGCCACCCCGCAGGCGTCGGTCGTCGGCTCCAGCCGCTCGGAGTGGGCGCCCGACATCGACCGGGTCGACACCCCCTCGGCGTCGCCGACGGCCTCGAGCGCACCGGGCGCCTCCAGCTCCGTCGGCCCGGGCGGCGCCAACCGCCCCGACCGGGACCCCAGCGAGAACAACCTCGGCGCCACCGGCGCCGAGAACCCGTCGGGCGGCTCCTCCACCGGCCTGCTGATCACCGGCCTCGCCGCACTGGTGGTGGCCTTGCTGCTGGTCCCGGCACTCCGCCGGATCCTGGTCCGCAAGCGCCGGCACGCGGCGACGGCCCCGGTCACGACGGCGACCGCAACGGCATCCCCACCGGGAACCCGCGACGTCACCGTCACGACCGAGACGGTACGCGCCCGCGAGGACGCCCACGCCGCCTGGGACGAGCTCGTGGACACGATGGTCGACTACCGCGTACCGGTGGACCCGACCGAGACCCCCCGGCACACCGCCCAGCGGTTGATCCGCGAGGCGGAGCTGGCCGGCGCGCCGGCCGACGGTGCGGTCCTGCTGGGCCACGCCGAGGAACGCGCCCGGTATGCCCGCCGCCCGCTGCAGGGAGAGGGGCTCACGGCGGCCCTGACGCAGGTGCGCAAGGGCCTGGCCGCCACGGCAACACGCCCGACCCGGCTCAGGGCGGTACTCCTGCCGCCGTCGGTGATACTCCGCTGGCGCATGGGCCTGGCCGAGCAGTCGACACGCTGGCTGAGCTCGTTCAGCCGGGCGCGCGACGTGCTGGTCCGGTTCAGCCCACGCCGGCTGCTCGCGGGACGTGCCCGCTGAGCACGCCCCTTCGAGCGACAGCCGCGGCCGCCGACGGGTGACCGGGCAGGGGCAGACGACGCCCCTGCCCGGTCACCCGGGACCGGCAGACCACGCCTGCCCGATGACCTGGGGCGGCGGGCCGTTTCCGGGCCGTGGGGGAAGGCAGCCGCACCGGCGTCCTCCGCCGAAGGGCCGGGCCGGACCGCAACAGCGGCAGGCGGGCAGGCGGGCGGGACCGTCAACGCTTCCGCGAACACGGTGACGAGCAGCGCCGACACGGCCGCGGCAAGAGTGAGCGGCCCGGACAGCGGCGTTGTGGGCGAGCGGGTCGAAGCCGGCGGGCCGGGATGGGCGAGCGGGCGGCCGCGATGGGCGAGCAGCGTTCGGCGGCGTCCGGGCCGCCGTCGTATCGTCGCGGGCCGGGCGCCGCTGGGTGGTGGCCGGCTCATCGTGGGTGATGAGGCGGCGAATATGGCGATGGCGGCCGAGTGGCCGCCATCGTGTCGCCGTGGGTCGCCGGGTTAGCGGTGGCCCTCGGGGCGCTGACGCCAGCGGTCCTCGAGCCGGTCGATGATGCCCGCCTTGCGCGTCTGCCGGGTGCGGCGCGTAGCGGTGCCGCCGACGGCGTGCAGGTCGGGTGCCTGCCCCTTGCGGCGGGTCTGCATCGCGAACGCGGCCGCGGACAGCATGACCACGAAACCGGCCACGCCGAGCGGCGTATTGCTGCTCACCGTGCCGTAGACAACCAGTGCGAGACCCAAGGCGATCACGAACGCCCCGGCGACCAGCCGCCGCCGGGCGTGGAAGCGCGGGTCACTGTTTCGCACAGCCGAGGCGAACTTGGGGTCCTCGGCAAGCGACCGCTCGATCTGATCGAACAGCCGCTGCTCGTGCTCCGAGAGCGGCACGGCATTCCTCCCCGGGCGCATGTCCGGCCCTCCGGCGTTGGTGCGGGCGGGCCGATGGTGCGAGGCAGCCGACCGGCTGCCTTACCGCAAGTCTACGAGGGGGTTGGCGGGTCGGAAAGCGGGACGACCGTCGAGTGCGGGTGATTTTCGGTCCGGCGGAGATCGGTTCGTCCCAAAAGACTGGCCCGTCCGACGATGGAGCGGCCGAACCGGGCGGCGACCGCATCGGCCGCGGCCTCCGCCTCCCGCCAGCCACGCTCCGGCTCACCCAGGGTGAGCTGCCGGGATGCGGTCGCCGCGGCGGCGAGGCCCTCGACCCGGACGCCGACCAACCGGATCGGCTCGGCCGGGCGCAGCGCCTCGAACAGCGCCCAGGAGATCTCGAAGATCTCGCGTGCCACATCGGTGGTCGTCCGCATCGTGCGAGACCGACTGACCGTGCGAAAGTCGGCGAGCCGGATCTTTATGGACACGGTGCGCCCCACGTTGCCGCTCGCGCGCAGCCGGGCGCCGACCTTGTCGGAGAGCGCGAGCAGACTGCGGCGGATCGTGGTGGGGTCGGTGACGTCGATGTCGTAGGTCAACTCGGCACCGATCGATTTCTCCTCGTGCTCGGCGACCACCCGGCGCGGGTCCCGCCCCCAGGACAGCTCGTGCAGGTGGGCGGCGGACGCCTCCCCGAGCGCGCCGCGCAGCATGCGCACCGGCGCGCGGGCCAGGTCGCCGACGGTCATCAGGCCGAGCCGGTGCAGGTGCGCGGCCGCCTTCTCGCCCACGCCCCAGAGCGCGCCGACGGGCAACGGGTGCAGGAACTCCAGGACCTGGCCGGACGGGACGACCATCATGCCGTCGGGCTTGGCGCGGGTCGAGCCGAGCTTGGCGACGAACTTGCTCGGGGCGACCCCGACCGAGCAGGTCAGCCGCTGCTCCGCGAAGACCCGCCGCCGGATCGACCGGGCGATCTCCGCGGGCCGCCCGAGCAGCCGCTGGGCGCCGGCCACGTCGAGAAAGGCCTCGTCGAGCGAGAGGGGCTCGACCAGCGGGGTCACGTCGCGGAAGATCCGCATGACCGCCTCGGAGGCGGCCGAGTATGCGCTGAAGTCGGGCGGCAGGAACACGGCCTGCGGGCACAGCGCCCGCGCCCGCATGCCCGGCATCGCGCTGCGCACGCCGAAGCGCCGGGCCTCGTAGCTGGCCGAGCTGACCACCCCGCGCGGACCCGCCCCGCCCACCACGACGGGCCGCCCACGCAGCTCGGGCCGGCGGCGCACCTCGACGGAGGCGAAGAACGCGTCCATGTCGACGTGCAGGATCGTGCACCCCGCGTCGTCGGCGTCCGGGCCGAACCGCGGGTCACGCCCCTGCCCGATCGCCTGACTGCGTCCCACGGCAGCACACTAGCCAGAGGGTCTGACAAAAACCGCGTCCGCCCTGCTGAACGTCAGACGGAACCGCATCCGGCCCTACCAAGATCCGACACGAACGCATCCGGCCCGATCGAGGTCAGACAGAACCGCATCCGGCCGGCCGCAGGTCTGAAACGCGGTCAGGCACTGGGACGGACGTAACTGAGCAGCGGAACCGTCATCTCCGTGGCGGTGACGGAGCCGTGGTAGGCCACCAGCCGCCCGACCGTCGGCGGCTCCCACCCGCCGGCGAGCACGACGGTGCGATCGAGGCACACGACCACCACATCCCCGATGCGCCCGAGATGGCCCGACGGCACCGGGCCGTAGAGGCCGCTCCCGACCGCCTCCTCGCGCGTGAGCACCCACGCCGACGCACCGAGCACCGAGCGGTACGCCGCCACGACGTCGGCCGCCGCGCCGTCCCGGGTGTGCAGGTAGCGAACCCGCGGCTCCCCGGAGACACCCACGATCCCGGCGCTCAGGGCGGGGTCGGCGGCCAGGTCGACGCGGGTGTCGGCCGGGATGTCGAGCTGCCCGTGATCGGCCGTGACCAGCAGCGCGGCGCCCGGTGGCAGCCCGTCGACCAGGCGCGCGACCAGCGCGCCGACGGTGACCGCGGCGGCCCGCCACGGGTCGGAGTCGATGCCGGAGGCGTGCCCGTGGTGGTCGAGGTCGGGGTGGTAGCCGTACACGAGGCCGGGCCCGTCCAGCGCCGCCAGCATGGCCGTGGCCAGGGCGTGCGGGTCACCGGCCCCGGTGAACCTCGCGCCGCGGTAGGCCGCGACGGTCAGCCCGGTGCCCGCGAACTCGGCCTTGGTGACCAGCGTGGTGGGGGTCCCGGCGGCGGCCGCCGTCTCGAACCGCGTCGGGACCGGCTGCCAGAGTGCCGGGTCCGGGTCGGCGCCCCACACGATGTGGTTCAGCACGCCGCCGTCCGGCCGCCGTACCGTGAAGCCCAGAATGCCGTGCGCGCCGGGCGGCGCGCCGGTGCCGAGGGTGACCAGGCTGACCGGCGTCGTGGAGGGAAAACCCGAGGTCAGCGTCCGTCCGTCAAGCTGCGTCAGAATCGGCGCGTGCGCCGCCGCGACCGGGATCTGGTACGCCCCCAGCCCGTCGACCAGCAGCACCGCGACCCGGTCCACGCCGCCGAGCACCTCGCCGAGCCCCAGCACGTCCGTGGCACCGGGCACCCCGAGCACGGCCATCACGCTCGGCATCAGCTCGGCAAGGCTCCCGGAACCGTAGGCGGGCCGCACCACCGCGAGCGCCCCGGACCCACCCAGCGATCCGGGGCCGGGCAGACCGGAGCCGGGCGTCACGGGCGGCGAGCGAAGACGTGGAGCTGGGCCGCGATGTCGCGGAACGGCGGCCGGGTGGACAGCGCCAGCTCCAGATCGAGCATGGTCCGCGGGTCCGCCTCCACCACCGCGGCGGGCAGGAGGTCCGCGAGGACCCGTACCCCTCGGGTCTCCTCGACCGTGAGCCCCACCGCCGTGAGCAGCGCCTCGGCGGTCTCCGCGTCGTAGCGCCGGCGCAGTGTGTCGCGCCCGCCGGCGCGGCCGTCGGGGTCGTCGAGCAGCGCGGACGCCGCGTCCAGATGACCGTTGAAGGCCCGGCCGAGCACCGCGGCGGCCCGCCCGGCGACCAGCAGGCTGACCGCTCCCCCGGGCCGCAGCGCCGCCGCGACGGCGGCGACCACGTCCGCCGGGTCGTCGACGACCTCGAGCACGGCGTGGCACAGGATCAGGTCGGCGCTGCCCGGCGCGACCAGCCCGGCGAGCGCGTCGCCGTCGCCCTGGACGGCGCGGACCCGGTCGGCGACGCCCGCGTCGGCGGCGCGCCGGGTGAGGGCGGCGAGCGCGTCCGGGCTGGCGTCGACGACCGTGACGCGATGCCCGGCCTCGGCCAGCGGTACGGCGAAGCCTCCGGTTCCGCCGCCGACGTCCACCACGGTCAGTTCCCGCCCGGCGTGACGCTCGAGCTCGCGGCGGAGCACGGCCCAGACGGCGGCCGTGCGCGGGGTGACGGGCGGTCGGGGGCTACGCGTCGGTGCGGTGTCCACCCGCGCAGCGTATCGGCCGACGGCTCGCGACCGGCGCCACGCCGGGCCGGTCACCCCCGATCGCCGGACGCCGGAGTTCAGAAGGCCAGGACGATTCCGGTCGCGAGGTGCATCTCGCAGGGGTTGCCGAACTGCCGCGTCCAGTCGACCTTCGCGCCCTTCCACCGGCCGGTGATCTCGGCGGTGATCGGCGCGTACTCCATCGTGCACACCCCGGCGACGGGCTCGAGCCTCGCCGGGTCGCCGCCGGCCCTGGCCAGCGCCGCGCACGCCTTGCCCTTCTTCGGATGCGCGCCGCCCGTCGGGTTGCAACGCAGCACGACCGCGGCGGCGAAGCCCGCCTCGGCCATGTAACTGAGGGTCAACTCGGTCTTCTTTTTCTTCGACGCCACCGCAGCCGAGCCCGCCACCGCAGCCGAGCCCGCCACCGCAGCCGAAGCCGCGGAAGGCGACGCCACCGCGGATGCCGGGGGCGCAAAGACCGGGGGCGCTGCAAGAACCGGGGGCGCTGCGGAAGCCGGGGTCACGGCGGTGAGACCGGCGAGGACCAGGACGGCGGACAGGCCGAAAGTACGGATCATGATGTCGCTCCCCCGTCGTACGTTTCCCTGCGCATCCGGTGTACGCCCCAAAAGGTGCGGCACACGCAGAACGGAAATATAGTGTCCGATCAGCGGAAGTCGCGGGACGCGGGCGTGACCGGCGGGGTGAGCGCGTCGAGCCGGTCGGCGACCAGGTTCAGCACCCCCTCCACCTTCTCCAGCCGCCCCCGCACCACCAGCGCCGAGCTGGTCCGGGCCACCCGCCGGTAGCGCTGCCACAGCCCCGGCGAGCAGGTGACGTTGAGCATCCCGGTCTCGTCCTCGAGGTTGACGAAGGTGACCCCGCCCGCGGTCGCCGGGCGCTGCCGGTGGGTGACGATGCCGCCGGCGCGGATGCGGGTGCCGGCCTCGACGCGGCCGAGCCTCGCGATCGGCAGCGCGCCCCGGCGGGTCAGCTCCTCGCGGAGGAACTGCGCGGGGTGCGCGTCCGGGGACAGGCCCGTCGCCCACACGTCGGCGACCAGCTTGTCCACATCGCCCATGCCGGGCAGCGTGGGCGCGTCGGTGCCGGTGACCGTGCCCGGTAGGCGGTCCGGCCGGTCCTGCGCGGCGGCCCCGGCCGCCCACAGCGCCTCCCGGCGCGAGAGTCCGAAACCCGCGAAGGCGTCGGCGGTGGCGAGGGCCTCCAGGTGGGCGGTCGCGCATCCGGTCCGGCGGGCGAGATCCGCCATGTCACGGTACGGGCCGCGCGCACGGCGCTCCTCCTCGAGGGTCTTCGCCAGCTCCTCGCCGAGGGTACGGACGCTCGACAGCCCCATCCGTACCGCCGGCCCGCCCAGCCCCCACGCGTGCGGCGGTTCCCCGGGCGCCGAGCTCCACCGGGTGGTCGCCGTGGTCTCCAGGGTCGCCGCGGCGTCGCTGAGGTTGATGTCCGGCCGGCGGACCTCGACCCCGTGCCGGCGGGCGTCGTCCACCAGCGACTGCGGCGAGTAGAAACCCATCGGCTGGGCGTTGAGCAGGGCCGCGCAGAAGGCGGCCGGGTGGTAGCGCTTCAGCCAGGCGCTCGCGTACACGAGGTAGGCGAAGCTCATGGCGTGGCTCTCCGGGAAGCCGTAGCTGGCGAACGCGGACAGCTTCAGGAACAGGTCGTCGGCGAGGTCGCCGGTGATCCCCCGCCCCGCCATCCCCTCGTACAGTCGCTTCTTGATCTTCTCCATCTTCTCGACCGACCGCTTGGATCCCATCGCCCGGCGCAACTGGTCCGCCTCGGCCGGGTCGAACCCGGCGACGTCGATGGCGAGCTGCATGAGCTGCTCCTGGAACAGCGGCACGCCCAGGGTCTTGGACAGGGCGTTGGCCATGAGCGGGTGCGGAACCGAGGGTTCCTCCAGCCCGTTCTTCCGTCTTATGTACGGGTGAACCGAGCCGCCCTGGATGGGACCCGGGCGGATCAGGGCCACCTCGACCACCAGATCGTAGAAATTATCCGGTTTGAGCCGCGGCAGAGTGGCCATCTGCGCTCGGCTCTCCACCTGGAAAACCCCGACAGAATCGGCCCTGCACAACATCTCGTAGACCTCGGAATCGTCGAGACGCATGTTGCCAAGATCCAAATCGGACTCGATCATGTCGTACGCATAGTGCAGCGCCGACAGCATCCCCAGGCCGAGCAGGTCGAACTTGACCAGATCGACCGCCGCGCAGTCGTCCTTGTCCCACTGCAGCACCGTGCGCCCCGGCATCCGTCCCCACTCCACCGGGCACACCTCGATGATCGGCCGGTCGCAGATCACCATGCCGCCGGAGTGGATGCCCAGGTGCCGCGGGAAGTCCTGCACCTCGTTCGCGAACGCGACCACCTGCTCCGGGATGTCCTCCACGTCGACGGCCGCGACGCTGCCCCACCGGTCGATCTGCTTGCTCCACGCGTCCTGCTGCCCGGGCGAGAAACCGAAGGCCTTGGCCATGTCGCGTACGGCGGAACGCGGACGATACGAGATCACGTTGGCGACCTGCGCGGTGTGCTCCCGACCGTGCTTGCCGTACACGTACTGGATCACCTCCTCGCGCCGGTCCGACTCGATGTCCACGTCGATGTCCGGTGGACCGTCCCGCTCCGGCGCCAGGAACCGCTCGAAGAGCAGGTCGTACTCGACCGCGTCCACATTGGTGATGCGCAGCGCGTAGCAGACCGCGGAGTTCGCGGCCGAGCCCCGCCCCTGGCAGTAGATGTTCTGCTCGCGGCAGAACCGCACGATGTCGTAGACCACCAGGAAGTAGCCCGGGAATTCCAGCTCCTCGATCATCCGCAACTCGTGCTCGAGCTGCGCGTACGCCTTCGGATGCGCCTGCGGCGGCCCGTACCGCTCCCGGGCGCCGCGCATGGTCAACTCCCGCAGCCAGCTCATCTCGGTGTGCCCCGGCTCCGGTATCGGGAAGTCCGGCAGCCGCGGCGCGACCAACTGCAGGTCGAAGGCGAGATCGTCGCCGAACATCGCGGCGTTCTCCACCGCACCCGGGTACGCCGCGAACCGTCGCTTCATCTCGGCGCCGCTGCGCAGGTGGGCGGCGCCGGCCGCGGGCAGCCAGCCGTCGATCTCGTCGAGGCTGCGCCGGGCCCGGACCGCGGCCAGCGCGGTGGCCAGCCGCCGCCGGCCCGGGGTCGCGTAGTGCACGTTGTTGGTGGCGACAATCTCCAGCCGGCGGCTCTTCGCCAGGTCGTACAGCACGTCGTTGCGGTCGTCGTCGTACGGGTCGCCGTGGTCGGTCAGCTCGACGGCGACGTTGCCGGCGCCGAAGAGGTCCACCAGCCGGTCCAGCTCCCGCGCCGCGCCGCGCGGCCCCTCGGCGGCGAGCGCCCGCGGGACGCTGCCCTTGCGGCATCCGGTCAGCACCAGCACGTGGTCGCGCAGCACCTCGGCGACCTGTTCGAGCTCCCCGTACGCCGGCTTGCCCTTCTCCGCACCGTCGAGCTGGCCGCGGGAGATCGTCCGGGCAAGGCGGGCGTACCCCTCCGGCCCGTGCGCGAGGGCGAGCAGGTGCCGGCCCTCCGGATCGGCCTCGCCGTTCTGCGGTTTCGACAGGTCCAGGGAGAGTTCGGCACCGAAGATCGTGGGCAGGCCGAGCTCCCGGGCGGCCTGCGAGAACCGCACCACCCCGTAGAAGCCGTCGTGGTCGGTGACGGCGAGTGCGGTGAGCCCCAGCCGCACCGCCTCCTCGGCGAGCTCCTCCGGGTGGCTGGCGCCGTCCAGGAAGCTGAAGTTGGTGTGGCAGTGCAGTTCGGCGTACCGGTCCTCAGGCCGAGCGCGGATCAGGGCAGGCGCCTGGTACGGCTGCCGCTTGCGGCTCCAGGCGGGCGAGTCGCCACCGTCACCGTCGACGGCGAGCGGGTCGACGACGTACAGGTGCCGCTTGGCCTTGCCGGTGAGGGCGCTCTCCAGTTCACCCCATGGCTTCGGTGGATTGTGGAAGCCCATCACGCACCCCTAGTCATAGATCGCCTCGATCGCCCAGTGCCCCGACGACAGGGACAGCAGGAACGCCCGCCCGTCCGCGACGGTCATCTGGAAACGGGCCCGGCGGCGCGACTCGGCCGGCGCCCACCACCGCTCGTCCACCGGCCACGGCCCGGCCCACCCGGTGATCCCGGCGGGCTCGTCACCGATCATCAGTACGGCGGGGGTGCCGCTCAGCTCGAGGCGGGCGCTGACGCCGACCGGCGTACCCGTCTCGTCCAGCACCACCGCGGGCGCGGGCAGCGGCAGGACCAGCGCGGGAGAGGGCGCAGGAAGACGACCCGGCCAAGGTGGACGGTCGTCCTTCCCTTCTCCTCTCCTTCCCGCCTGTTCTCCCTTCCCGGGCTTTTCGGTATGTTCTCCTTGACTTATTTGTCCGGTCTCTTCGCCGGCGATCGCCACGAAGTTCTCCATCGGCATCGGCGGGGTGCCCGGCCGGGCCGGCTCCCGCTCGTCGCCCCACGGCACGAACCGCACCTGGTCGTCGGCGGACCGGCCACCGCCGGTCACCGCGGTGAGCACCGACTCCGGGCCGAGCAGACCCTGGATCCGGCTCAGCGCGCGATGCGCCCGCTCCCGTTCCGCGCCCGTGTCACCCCACAGGCCGGGCTGGAGTCCGAGGTGGACGAGAACGCCGTCGGGCACCAGCCGCAGCCGGACCAGGCCCGCGGTCGGCCGGGCGGGTGCGCCGCGGCGGGCGCCGGTCAGCCAGCCGTCGAGCTGCCAGCGCACCCGCTCGGCGATGGCCGCGGCGGTGAGCATCCCGTCGTGGCGCCACACCCGGTGCAGCTCCTGGCCGTCGGCGGTGACCGCCTCGATGCCCAGCCGGGTGCAGGCCAGACCGTGCGCGGCGAGCCGGTCGTGCAGCCGCTCGGCCAGGGCCCGCCCGGCGAACGCGGCGACGTCGACCCGTTCGAGCGGCTCGTCGTAGGTGCCGGACACGTCGAGGTCGGGCGGCGGCTGCCGGACGGCGAGCGGCCGATGGTCGAGCCCGGCGGCGAGCCGATGCGCGAGCGCCCCGTCGAATCCGAACCGGGTCAGCACGTCGGAGGCGGGCAGCGCGGCGAAGTCACCCAGCGTCGCCACCCCGAGCCGGCGCAAAAGATCGGCCAGCGCGGGCCGCTCCAGCGCCTCGATGGTCACGGAGGCGAGAAACTCCCGGGTACGCCCGGCGGCGACGATCCGTCCGCCCCGAGCGGCCAACCCGGCGGCGAACACCCCGTCAGCGATGCCCACCTGGCTCTCCACGGCACAGGCCTGCGCCACCTGCTCGACGATCCGCTCGGCGGCCCGCTCCTCGCCCCCGAAGTAGCGCGAGGGCCCCCGCGCGGCCAGCGCACAGGCACCGGGCCGCACCACCTCGACCCCGACGGCAACCTCCTCGACGGCGGCGACCACCGGCTCGAACGCCCGGGCATCCCGCCCCGGATCATGCTCGACGACGACAAGCTGAGGACAACGCCCCTGAGCCTCCCGCCGCCGCAGCCCCCGCCGCACCCCTTCGGCCCGTGCCGCCTCGGAACACGCGACAACCCGATTGCCCCGCAGCACGACAACCGGCCCGGCAGCAGACACCCCCTCCACGATCTCGGCGGCGACGACCGGCCAGTCCGGGCACCAGACAAGCAGGGTCCGAGGTCCAGAAGCAGCACTCACACCGACTCCACGATGGACATCCGTCCCCCGGCCGGCGGCACACCCTCTCCTGCCGGCGGCACACCCTCCCCTGCCGAGGACGAGTCGTCCCCCACCGGCCAAGACACGGCCTTCCCCGACCCGGACACGGTCTTCCCAGGCCCGGACGGCCCAGACGCGGACGGCCTGGAAGCGGGTGAAACGGGCGCGGGTGTCGCGGCGATCCCTGGCATCCACATGGTCATTTCCTTGGGCCGAGCGGCGGCTCCCCGCCCCCGGGCGACCACGGTGACCTCCCGCCGCCGCAACCGTCCCCGCCCGGCACCGACCCCCTCCCACCGACCCCGGGTGACCTGCAGGGTGACGTCGGCCCCGTCCCACCGCCCGTACGGCACGAGCACACACCCCCGCTGCCGAGCCCGGGCGACAAGCCGGCTGGCGACGGAGGCGGAGACAGGACCGGGAACGGCGACGACCACGACATCGACCCCATCGATGAGCGCGGCAACCACGGTGGGCCACTCGGGACCGGGATTCGGCACCAGAGCCAACCGCTCGAGAGCAATACCACTCTCGGCGGCGGCAAGCACACCGAGCGCCGGCACGCCGACCACGGCACACCACGCTCCGGCACGGGAGGCGGCGGCGAGAAGGGCGAGCAGAAGAGAGGTATTCCCACTCCCCGCCCCCACAGAGACGCCAGCGCCTGCGGAGACACCGGGACCTGCGGCCATACCCGCCCTGGTCATCGCCGCTGCGCTCGCACCCCCGCCCCCGGCGGCTCCCGCACCGGCACCGGCGGAGACCGGGGTGGGAGCGGGAGCGGTCCGGCGTGGACCGGACAGGGACCACGGGGTGTCACGGGTTAGGTCGCGGCGATCCGCATCGCGCCTCCAGCCGTGCCCCGGTCGGTGCGGGGAACCGGAATCGGAAGAAAGTCCGATAGCGACGGTGCTGCCCCGGCGAAGCCCCCGCCCGGGCAGCAACCCGCCCAACTCGGGAAGCACCGGCAGCACCCGGTGCATCCCGCTCTCGACGACCTCGCCGGCAGGCCGCACCAGTTCAGCAAGAGCCGCAGCCCCACCGATCATGCGCCCGGCCATCGTCCCGCCCCGTTGTACACATTCACCAAAGATCAGTAGTCGACCGGTCAGTAAGACGGCCCCGTCATCAGCCAGCCGCGCAGGCAAGCCAGCCCGGCATCAGCCAGTCAGCAACCAGCAGCAAGTCCGGCCCAGTCATCAGCAAGCAACCCGGCTCAGCCGATAAGTCGGCCAGCGGCCACCTCGGGTCACCAGCGACTCCCTGGGCAGACGGCGGCCGGGCAGGCGGGGACTAAGCAAGTGGACGGCCAGCACGTGCACACCACCAGGAAGCGGGCGATCAGCACGCGCACACGACCAAGCAAGTAGGCGACCAACACGCGCACCACCAGGAAGCGGCCGACCAGCACGTGTGCACGACCGGGTAAGTGGGCGACCAACACATGCACGACCCGGCAAGTGGACGGCTAACAAGTGGACGGCTAAGCGGCGACGGCTCGGCGGGAGGCCGGGCAGTGAACGGCTAGCTGGGTGGAGGGCTAGGCGGATGGACGGCTAGGCGATGGCCTGCTAGGTGGATGGACGGCTAGGCGGCTTCAAGGGTGGGCTGAAAGGCGAGGCCGAGTGCCGACTGCACCAAGGACACGAAGGTCTCCGCCGCTCTCAGCAGGTCGTCCGCCTCGCGGGTGGTTACCACTCGGGGGATGCCGGCTTCGGCCGCCGCGCGTTTGGCGGCACCCAGGGCGAAGTAGTTGGCCCAGTCGCTGAATTCGGGGGCCACCAGGACCAGGAGCGACCAGACGCTGGTCACGCGGTTGCGGCGGCTCGGGGCGGCCGGTCTGGCGCGGGCGGCAAGGACCGCGGCGGCGGCTCGGAGGGCGGCCAGGTGGGCCGCTGCGTAGCGCAGGCCGTCGGGGCGGGTGCGGGCTGCCTCGATCAGGCCTTGGCGGGCGATCGCGAGCAGTTGGGCCGGGGTGCGGTGAGGCAGGAGGTTGGCGGGGACCGTCGGGGCCGCCTGTGTCCCAGCCGTGGGGGCGTGTGCCAGGCCGAATGACCGCGGCACCGGCAGACCCGGCTCCGACAGGTCGGACTTCGGCAAGCCAGACTCCGACAGACCGGCCTCCGACAAGCCAGACTCCGACGAGCCAGACTGCGACGGGTCAGACTCCGACAGGCCGGGCTTTGGGAAGCCGGGGTCAGAGATGCCGGGATTTGGGCGGCTCGGCGGCGGGGCGGGTGGGCTCAGGCCCGGTGCCGGGTTGCTCACCATGGTTTCTCCTCGCGTGTATCGCATCCGACGTGCTGGTCGAACCGGGTCGCTGCGGAGGAAGGCACAGCGGGATGGGGCTGCCGGCCGGGTGTGAAGCTTCCCCACACCACACCCGGCCGGACTTCGCCGGCGGGTCCGTCGTCCGCCGCCCGGGGGTCGGGGGAGGCGGACGACGGTCCTGCCTGGTGCAGGCCCGGACCCGCGAATGCCCGGACCTTGCGTGCGGCGCTTCGCGGGCGCCACACCCGGGAGCCACGCCGCGAACGCGGCTTCCCGATCAGTCGGACCGGTGCCGATCGGTCCGGAAAGCCGTTCCCGCGCCGGCCGGTCGTGGGCACCTGCCCGGCGGGCAGCCGCCTCGACCGGATATGACCGGCGGGGAACAACGTTCGAACTAATCGAACACTCGTTCTAACTACCGGAGAGAGTAACACTCCCCTCCGACAAAAAAGCAACGCCGAGAAGGGTCGGGTCGCGGAGCCCAGACGCACTCGGCGACCTGCGGGACCGGGTGCGGAGCGATGTTCGGGGCATTGGTGCGGAGCGGTCGATGCGGAGGGGGCGATGCGGAGGGGGCGATGCGGAGGGGGCGATGCGGAGGGGTCGGGACGGAGGGATCGGGTGGGGTCAGCGCGGAAGGTCGGCGCGGAAGGGTCGGCGCGGGGGCGGAAATGGAGGGTGGCTGCTGGTCGGCCATTTGAGCGCCGACGGGCAACCCGGAGGCGGCGGAGCGGAGACGACACCAGCGCCGGGGGAAGCGGTGTCAGGGCGGGACCGTTGCCGGTGTGCGACTCATTGATTCCGGGGTGTACCGGTTGCCAGGATGCATACGGGTACGACATCCGCACCCGTGGCGAAAGGATCGGGACATGCGCACGATCGTGGTCACCGGGGCGAGTTCCGGCGTGGGCCTGGCCGCCGCGACGGAGCTGGCCTCGCGGGGCGACCAGGTGGTCGTCGTCGGGCGTGATCCGGGCCGGTTGCAAGCGGCGATGGCGGCGGTCCGGGCGGCGGCCACCGGTCCCGAGCCGGACGAGTTCCGGGCCGACTTCGAGTCACTGGACGAGGTACGGCGCCTTGCGGACCGTCTGCTGGAGACGTACCCGGTGATCGACGTCCTCGCGAACAACGCCGGCGGCATGCTGGGGGCGTACCGGAAGACGGTGGACGGTTTCGAGGCGACCCTGGCAAGCAACCACCTCGCGCCCTTTCTCCTGACCCACCTGCTGCGCGAGCGACTGCGTGGCGGCCGGGTGGTGAACACCGCCTCCCGGCGGCACCAGCCGGGTGGGCTCGACCCCGACGATCTCACCGGCGACCCGGCGTCGTGGGGCGCCTGGCGCGCCTACGCCGCGAGCAAGGCGGCCAACATCCTCTTCACGGCGGAGGCGGCCCGGCGCTGGCCGGACGTCCTGTCGGTGGCCTTCCATCCGGGCGTGGTGCGCTCGAACTTCGGCGTGGACCCGGTGACCCGGTTCTTCTACAAGGCCGCCCCGTTCCTGACCACCCCGGAGAAGGCGGGCGCGCTGCTGTCGTGGCTGGCGACCGCGCCGGCGGAGGAGCTGCGCAGCGGCGCGTACTACGTCGGGCACGCCGTCACCGCGCCGGACCAGCGGCTCGCCGACCCGGCGCTCGCCTCCTGGCTCTGGGAGACGAGCACGAAGGCGATCAGTCTCTAGCGCCAGGAGACGAGCACGACGGCGATCCAGCGCCAGGAGACGAGCACGAAGGCGGTCCAGCGCCAGGAGACGAGCACGACGGCGATCAGCCTCTGAAACCGCCCATCAGTTCCAGCAGGGTGGCGTGCGTCTCGTGGTCCGCCGCCACCACCAGACCGCCCACTCCGGTGTGCACCGGTTGCCCCTCGATATCGGTGATCACGCAGCCGGCCGCCCGGCATACCGCGATCCCGGCGGCGAAGTGGACGCTGTCGCGCAGCCGCCCATCGGTGACGTACGCGGCGCGCCGGCCGGCGGCGACCCAGGCGACGGCGAGGGTGCTGGACACCACCCGCGGCCCGAACCGTTGCCCGAAGCGGGGATCGGCGAGCAGGTCCACCGCCCGGAAGCGGGGCGCGTTGGGGAACGGCGGGTCGAGGTTGACGTCCACCAGGCGCGACTCCGCCGACGGGGTAAGCGGCTCGTCGGCGCCGTCGCGGCGTACCCGGGCGGCGGTGCCGTCGGTCCAGAAGACCTCGCCGGAGAACGGGTCGGCGGAGGCCGCTGCCGTGATCTCCGAGCCGGTGCGCAGGGCGACGTTCACGGCGACCAGCATGGTGCGCGCCGCGAAGTTCCGCGTGCCGCAGAGCGGGTCGACGAGCCACATTCGCTCACCGTCGCCGGTGCGGCCTGCCGCGGCAAGGGGAGCCGGGTCGACCCGGCCGCCCTCGCCGGTGCGGCCCGCCGCGGCAAGGGGAGCCGGATCGACCCGGCCGCTCTCCTCGCCGGTGACGGCGTCGCCGGGGCGGGCGGCGCGCAGTACGTCGATGACGGCCCGCTCGGCCTCGACGTCGGCGGAGGTGGCGAAGTCGCCGGCGGACTTGTCGAAGCGGGTCAGCGCCGAACCGTACTTCCCCAGGACGACGGCGGCTCCCGCCTGCGCCGCCGCGATCGCCAGCTCCCCATCGGTGATCATCATGGGCGAAGGATAGGTTGGCGGCATGGTCTCCGTCCCACCGCTGGTCACGCTGCACGTGTGGCGGGTGCCGCGGCGCTCGGTGGGCCGGGCTCTCGTCCGGATGGCGATGGATCCGCGGCGGTTGCGGCGGTTGCCCGGGGTGCGCTTCGGCAAGCTGCTCGGCACCGGCACGGGTACGAGCTTCGGGCCGGGCGACGCCGACCTGACCCGCTATGCGGCCGTGGTCTCCTGGGACCGCGTCAGCGGCGGCGACCTGGGGCGGGTCGGCGCGGCCTGGGAGGCGATCGCGACGGCCGCCGCCCGGGTGGACCTGCGGCCGCTGACCAGCCGGGGGCGGTGGTCCGGGGCGGTGCCGTTCGGCGAGCCGTCCGGGGGCCCCGAGGCGAGACGCCAGGAGACGCGCCGCGGCGACGGGCCGGTGCTCGCGCTCACCCGGGCCCGGCTGCGGCCGGCGAAGGCGCTGACGTTCTGGACGGCCGTGCCGCCGGTGGCCCGCGAGCTCGCCGCCGCGCCGGGGCTGCTGGCCCGGTTCGGCATCGGTGAGGCACCGGTCGGCTGGCAGGGCACGGTCAGCCTGTGGCGCGGCGCGGCGGATCTGACCCGCTTCGCGTACCGTCAGCCGGAGCACCGCGCGGTGATCGCGCGGACGACGGCCGTGCGCTGGTACGCCGAGGACCTGTTCGCCCGGTTCGCGGTGCTCGACATCAGCGGCGACAGGGCCGTGCTGGGCTGGCGGGAAGGAGAGCGATGAGGCTCGTCCCCTGGCAGCCGGACGACATGCTCCGGCGGCTGGACGACGTGGTGAGCGTGTACGGCGAGGCGATGGGCTACCGCGCCGAGCTGCTGCAGACCCGCCGCGGGTACATCGGCGCGCACGTGCGCCGGGCCGGCTTCCGGGCCGTGGCCACGCTGACCACCGACGGTCACCTCGCCGGTTTCGGGTACGGCTACGCCTCCGGCCCCGGCCAGTGGTGGCACGACCAGGTCCGTGCGGCGCTGGACGAGACCGCCCGGCAGCGCTGGCTGTCCGACTGCTTCGAGGTGGTCGAGCTGCACGTACGCCCGAGCGCGCAGGGCCACGGCATCGGCGCCCGCCAGTTGCGGGCGCTGCTGGCGATGGCGGACGGCTCGACCGTGCTGCTGTCGACGCCGGAGGCCGACGAGCAGCGGTCCCGTGCCTGGCGGCTCTATCGCCGCTTCGGGTTCTCCGACGTGCTACGCGACTTCTACTTCCCCGGCGACGAGCGGGCCTTCGCGATCCTCGGCCGTGGCCTGCCGCTGACCGAGCGGCCCCCGGCCGAGGAAGCCCCGGCCGAGGGCGCCCCCGGCATTGTCGGCATCTGACCGGTCACCGAAAGGCCGGCCGCTGAGAAGCCGGCTGCAGAAAGACCGGCCGCTGAGAAGCCGGCTGCAGAAAGACCGGCCGCTGTGGGCGCTGCTCGGCGCCCTCGTGCTGGTGCAGATCTGCTATCCGCTCACCCGCGGCGAGGTCCGGGCCGGTCTCACCGTCGCCACCGTCGTGCTGGGCTACGTCCTGTCGGTCGCGCACGCCTGGCGCTGCCGGGGCGCCCGGGCCGCCCTCGCGCTGGTCGCCACGGCGACGCTGGGCGGGTTCGCGATCGAGGCGCTCGGCGTGGCCACCGGGTTCCCGTTCGGCACCTATGACTACTCCGGCCAGCTCGGCCCGAAGGTGCTCGGCGTACCGCTGATCATCCCGCTGGCCTGGACCTGGATGGCCTGGCCGGCGTGGCTGGCCGCGCTGCGCCTGGCCCGTTCCCGCCCGGCGCGGATCGCCCTGGCCGCGGCGGGCCTCGCCGCCTGGGACCTCTTCCTGGACCCGCAGATGGTGGCCGAGGGGTACTGGAGCTGGGACTCCCCCACCCCGGCGCTGCCGGGTGTGCCCGGCGTCCCGATCGGCAACTACCTGGGTTGGCTGGGCTTCGCGCTGCTGCTGATGACCGTGCTGGCCGCCGCGACCGGACCGGCCGGCCACCGTCGCGACGGCGGGGACGGCCCGATGATGGTGCTGTGGCTGTGGACGTACGCTTCGTCCGTGCTCGCCCACGCGGTCTTCCTGGGACTGCCCTGGTCCGCGCTCTGGGGTGGCGTCCTCATGGGTGCGGTGGTGCTGCCGCTGATCCCCGCCGCACGGCGTGGCGCATGATCTGGTTCGCCCTGCTGCCGCTGCTCGCGCTGACCGGGCACACGCTGGTCAACGCCGCCCTGCTGCGCCGGCTCACGCCCGACGCCACCGGACACCACATGCACCAGCCCACCCCGGACACCACCGGACACCACACACGCCAGCCCACCCCGGACCCCACCGGAAACCAGCCCGCCCCGGACACCACCGGACACCACACGCGCCGGTCCGCGCCGCAGCACGCGACGGTCACCGAGCGCGTCGCTGTCCTGCTGCCGTTGCGTGACGAGGCGGGGCGGGTCACGCCCTGCCTGGAGGCGCTGCTCGGTCAGCGTGGAGTCCCCGATCTGGAGATCGTCGTGCTGGACGACGGTTCGGCCGACGGCACGGCGGAGGTCGTGCGCCGGGTCGCCGGGGACCGGGTACGGCTGCTGACGGGTGCGCCGCTGCCGGAGGGCTGGCTCGGCAAACCGTACGCCTGCGCACAGCTCGCCGACGCGGCCCGCGACAGCGACGTGCTGGTCTTCGTCGACGCCGACGTCGTGCTGGCGCCCGGCGCGGTGGCCGCCGCCGTCGCCCTGCTGCGGTCGGCGCAGGTCACGCTGCTGTCGCCGTACCCGCGGATCACCGGTGCGGGGCGGCTCGTCCAACCGCTGCTGCAGTGGTCCTGGCTCACGTTCCTGCCGCTGCGGCTGATGGAACGCTCGCCGCGGCCGTCGCTGTCGGCCGCCGGCGGGCAGTGGCTGGTCGCCGACCGGGCCGGCTATCAGCGGGCGGGCGGGCACGCGGCCGTGCGCGGCGACGTGCTCGAGGACATCGCCCTGGCGCGGGCGGTCAAGCGCTCCGGCGGGCGGGTCGCGCTCGCGGACGGGTCACGGCTGGCGACCTGCCACATGTACGCCTCGTGGCGCGAGCTGGCCGACGGTTACGGCAAGTCATTGTGGGCGTCGTTCGGGTCGCCCGCCGGTGCGGCCGCCGTCGTGCTCCTGCTGCTGCTCCTGTACGCGGCGCCGCCCGTGACCGCGACGCTCGCCCTGATCACCGCAAGCGTGGATCTTGCGTTGTGGAGTGTGTGCGCGTACGGAATCGGTGTCCTCGGAAGGGTGATCGCCGCGGCCGCGACGGGCGGGCGGACCTGGCCCGACCCGCTGGCCCAGCCGGTGTCCATCGTGGTCTTCGCGGCCCTGGTGGCGCGCTCGTTCGCGCTGCGCCGCCGCGGCCGCCTGAGCTGGCGCGGCCGGCCGGTATGAGCGGGATCGGGTGGCGGCGGTGAGCCGGGTCGTGGTGATCGGGGCGGGCGTCGGCGGCCTGGCCGCGGCGGTCCGGCTGGCGGCGGCGGGCCACGACGTGACCGTGCACGAGCGCGCGGCGACCGTCGGCGGCAAACTCGGCCGGTACGAGCGCGACGGCTTCCGCTTCGACACCGGTCCGAGCCTGCTGACGCTGCCGCAGGTCTTCGCCGATCTCGGCACCGCGCTGGACCCGGTGCCGTTGGACCCGGTGGTGCGGCACGTGTTCCCGGACGGCAGCGTGCTGGACTCGTCGTCCGACCCGGAGGTGTTCCGCGAGCGCATCGCCGGCGCGTTCGGGGCGGCGGCGGCCGCGGACTGGACGCGTTTCTGGCGGCGGGCCGAGCGCATCTGGCGGGCGTCGTGGGGTTCCGTGCTGCAGCGCGAGGTCTCCCTCGCGACACTGGCCCGACTGTCGTGGCGGGTGGGCGACCTGGCGGCGATCGCCCCGGGCCGCTCGCTGCGCGCCCTCGGCCGGCGCTACCTGCGCGACCATCGGCTGCGGATGATGCTCGACCGGTACGCGACCTACACCGGCACCGACCCCCGCCGGGCCCCGGCCGCGCTCGCCGCGATCCCCTACGCGGAGTTGGCGTTCGGCGGCTGGTATCTGCCCGGCGGCCTCGGCGTCCTGGCATCGTCGCTGCTCGGACGCTGTGCCGCGCTCGGCGTCACGATCCACACGTCGTCGGCCGTGACCGCGGTCCGCACGAGCGGGGGCCGGGTCAGCGGCGTCGAGGTCGCGCCCGGAGGCGAGGTCCCGGCCGACGTCGTCGTCTCCGATGTGGACGCCGCCGCGCTCTATCGCGACCTGCTGCCCACCCCGGACCGGCTCGCCCGGCTCACGGACCGCAGCCTCGCGGGCTTCGTGATGCTGCTCGGCGTCCGGGGTGCGACGCCGCGGCTCGCCCACCACACCGTCTTCTTCCCCCGCGACTACGACGCGGAGTTCGACGCGGTCTTCGGCGACCCCGGCCACGGCCGCCGCGCACGGCCCCCGTCGGACCCTGCCGTCTTCGTCACCCGCGCCGCCGACCCGGCCGTGCACCCGCCGGGCACGGAGGCCTGGTTCGTCCTGGTGAACGCACCCCGGCACGGCACCGGCACCGGCGCCGTCGACTGGCGCCGGCCCGGTCTCGCGGACGATTACGGTACGCACATCCTGAACGTCCTCGCCGCCCGCGGCCTGGACGTCCGCGATCGCCTGGCGTTCCGGGAGACCCGCACCCCGGCCGACTTCGCCGACGCCACGGCCGCGCCGGGCGGAGCGATCTACGGCACGGCGGGCGGGCTGCTGCGGCCGGCCAACCGCGGTCCGGTCGACGGGCTGTTCCTGGTCGGAGGGTCGGCTCACCCGGGCGGTGGCCTGCCGATGGTGACGCTGTCCGCCAAGATCGTCGCGGATCGCATCGGTCCCGCCTAGGGATGTCACAGGGGCTGGACGCCGATCGGCAGTTCGCCGGTGGCGATGTGGTCGAGCAGCGTCGCGCGCAGTGCCTCGGCCGCGTGGGGCAGGACCGCCCGTCTGCGGTGGGCGAGCGCGACCGTGCGGCGCATGCCCGGCGGGGCCAGCGGGGTCGCGCGCAGCAGCGGCCGGTTGGCCAGCACCATGCTCGGTACGAGCGCCACGCCCAGTCCCGCCTCGACGAAAGCCAGCACCGCGTCCATCTCGCCGCCCTCGACCGCGAACCGTGGGATGAAGCCGGCCCGCCGGCACGCCTCCAGGGTCACGTCGCGCAGGTCGTAGCCGGGGCGGAACATGACGAGCGGGGTGTCGCGCAGGTCGGTGAGGGCCAGCTCGCGGAAGACGGTCGGCGGCGGGCCGGACGCCACCGAGGCGACCACGAGGCTTTCGCGCAGCACCGGCGCGGCGTGCAGGGCCGCGTCCACGCCCTGCTCCGGCTGGACGATGAGGGCGAGGTCGAGGTCACGGGCGAGCAGGTCGACGATGAGGTCCTGGGAGCTGCCCTCGTTGACGTGCAGGGCGATGTCGGGGTGCTCGGCGCGGAAGCGGTGCAGTACGGCCGGCACCAGCGACGAGCAGAGGCTGGGGGTGGCGCCGACCCGGACCCGGCCGCGGCGCAGGCCGACGATCTCCTGGACCGCGTCCCGGGCCGTGTCGGCGTCCGCGATCATGCGGCGGGCCAGCGGGAGGAGGGTCTCGCCTGCCGCGGTGAGGGCCACCGCGCCGCGCGCACGTTCGAAAAGAGGGGCGCCGAGTGTGGTTTCGAGGGTGTGAATCTGCTTACTTAAAGTCGGCTGTGAGACGCCGAGCACATCGGCCGCCTGGGTGAAATGCCTGGTTTCCACCACCGCTAGGAAGTATCGGAGCTGCTGAAGCTGCACTTCGATAGCCTACGTCTATGGGCAACTAAAGGATCATGCATTAGACGAATCGCGCCGGCGTTCTTACCGTCCAGGGTGTGGCGGTAGATACCCGAACTCGTCCCCCGAAGGCCGCGGCCAAGCCGGCGAAGACGCCCGCGAAGCGTGGCCCGCGGGGCCTGCGCTCCTCGATCGCGCTCAAGCTGCTCATGGCGGTCACAGGCCTGCTCCTGGTGGGCTTCCTGTACGCGCACATGATCGGCAACCTGAAGATCTTCGTCGGCGCCAAGAGCTTCGACGACTACGCGCACTGGCTGCGCACCATCGGTGTGCCGCTGTTGCCGGAGACCTGGTACCTCTGGATCCAGCGGGCCGTCCTGACCCTGGCCCTGATCGCGCACATCGTCGCCGCGACGGTTCTCACCCGGCGCGCCCGCAAGGCCCGGCCGGTGCGCTACGCGCGCCGCACCAAGGTCCAGGGCAGCTACGCGGCGCGGACCATGCGCTGGGGCGGCGTGATCATCGCGCTGTTCGTGGTCTACCACATCCTCGACCTGACCACCGGCACGCTGAACCCCGTCGGCGACCGGGAGCACCCGTACGCGAACGTGGTCGCCGACTTCGCGCCCGGCCGCTGGTACGTGACGCTCTTCTACACGCTCGCCATCGTGAGCGTCGGCTTCCACCTGCGGCACGGCCTGTTCAGCGCCGTCCGCACCATGGGCCAGCAGACGCAGCGCGGCGAGCGCATCGCCCGCGCCGCCGCCCTCGTGCTCTCCGTCGTCCTCGTCGTCGGCTACCTCGCGGTGCCGTTCGCCGTGCTCACCGGATTGGTGGACTGACATGACCGAGTCCTTCTGGAAAGACGGCGACCCGATCGCCGACACGGCCGCCCCCGACGGCCCGATCGAGACCCGCTGGGACCGTCGCAAGTTCTCCGCCAAGCTGGTCAACCCGGCCAACCGGCGCAAGCTCAGCGTCATCGTCGTCGGCACCGGCCTGGCCGGCGGTTCGGCCGCGGCCACCCTGGCCGAGGCCGGCTACAAGGTGCGCTCGTACTGCTACCAGGACAGCCCGCGGCGCGCGCACTCGATCGCCGCGCAGGGCGGCATCAACGCCGCGAAGAACTACCGCAACGACGGCGACTCGATCCACCGGCTGTTCTACGACACGGTCAAGGGCGGCGACTTCCGCGCCCGGGAGTCCAACGTGTACCGGCTGGCCCAGGTCAGCGTGAACATCATCGACCAGTGCGTCGCGCAGGGCGTGCCGTTCGCCCGCGAGTACGGCGGCCTGCTCGACAACCGCTCCTTCGGCGGCACCCAGGTGTCTCGCACCTTCTACGCCCGGGGTCAGACGGGACAGCAGTTGCTGCTCGGCGCGTACCAGGCGATGGAGCGCCAGATCGGCCTCGGCAACATCGAGATGTTCGCCCGCCACGAGATGCTCGAGCTCGTCATCGTGGACGGCAAGGCCCGCGGCATCGTCGTCCGTGACATGGTCACCGGCGAGATCACCACGGACCTGGCCGACGCGGTCGTGCTCGCCTCCGGCGGCTACGGCAACGTCTTCTTCCTGTCCACCAACGCCAAGGGCTGCAACGTCACGGCGAGCTGGCGGGCGCACCGCAAGGGCGCGCTGTTCGCGAACCCCTGCTACACCCAGATCCACCCGACGTGCATCCCCGAGTCCGGCTCGCACCAGAGCAAGCTCACGCTGATGAGCGAGTCGCTGCGCAACGACGGCCGGGTGTGGGTGCCGAAGCGCCGGGAGGACTGCGGCAAGCCGGCCGGCGACATCGCCGAGGGGGACCGCGACTACTACCTGGAGCGGATCTACCCGTCGTTCGGCAACCTGGTCCCCCGGGACATCGCGTCGCGGGCCGCCAAGAACGTCTGCGACGAGGGCCGCGGCGTCGGCCCCGGCGGCCTCGGCGTCTACCTCGACTTCGCGGACGCCATCTCCCGGCTGGGCCGCGACGCCGTCGAGGCCAAGTACGGCAACCTGTTCGAGATGTACCAGCGCATCACCGGCGAGGACCCGTACGAGGTCCCGATGCGCATCTACCCGGCCGTGCACTACACGATGGGTGGCCTCTGGGTCGACTACGACCTCCAGTCGACCATCCCCGGCCTGTTCGTCGTCGGCGAGGCGAACTTCTCCGACCACGGCGCCAACCGGCTGGGCGCGTCGGCGCTCATGCAGGGCCTCGCGGACGGCTACTTCGTGCTGCCCCACACGCTCGCGAACTACCTCGCCTCCGGACCGTACGAGAAGATCTCGCCGGACCACGAAGAGGTCGTCGCCGCCCGTACGCAGGTCGAGGAGCGGATCCAGAAGCTGCTCTCGATCAACGGTGACCGGACCGTGGACTCGTTCCACCGCGAACTCGGCCACATCATGTGGGAGTACTGCGGCATGGAGCGCACCGAGGAGGGCCTGACCAAGGCCATCGGCCTCATCCGCGGCCTGCGCGAGGAGTTCTGGACCCGGGTCAAGGTGCCCGGCACCGGCGAGCAGCTCAACCAGAACCTGGAGAAGGCCGGCCGCGTCGCCGACTTCCTCGAGCTCGGCGAGCTGATGTGCATCGACGCGCTGCACCGCGCCGAGTCGGCGGGTGGTCACTTCCGCGCCGAGAGCCAGACCCCGGACGGCGAGGCCCTGCGCCACGACGACGAGTTCAGCTACGTCGCCGCCTGGGAGTACGGCGAGACCCCCACCCTCCACAAGGAAAAGCTGGACTTCGAGTACGTCCACCCGAGCACGCGGAGCTACAAGTAATGGACATCCAGGTACGCGTGTGGCGTCAGAGCGACCCGTCCGACAAGGGCCGGATGGTCACGTACGACGTCAAGGACATCTCCCCCGACGCCAGCTTCCTCGAGATGCTCGACGTCCTCAACGAGAAGCTGATCCTCGACGGCGACGACCCGATCGCCTTCGACCACGACTGCCGCGAGGGCATCTGCGGCATGTGCGGCATGATGATCAACGGCGTGGCGCACGGCCCCGAGCGGGCCACGACCACCTGCCAGTTGCACATGCGCCACTTCAACGACGGCGACGTGATCGACGTCGAGCCGTGGCGCGCCTCCGCCTTCCCGGTCGTCAAGGACCTGGTCGTCAACCGCGGCGCCTTCGACCGGATCATCCAGGCGGGCGGCTACATCACCGCCCCCACGGGTACGGCCCCGGACGCGCACGCCACCCCGGTCCCGAAGCCGGACGCGGACGCGGCCTTCGAGGCGGCCACCTGCATCGGCTGCGGCGCCTGCGTGGCGGCCTGCCCGAACGGCTCGTCCATGCTCTTCACCGCCGCGAAGGTGGCCCACCTCGGCCTGCTGCCCCAGGGCCAGCCGGAGCGGGACAGCCGGGTCGTCGACATGCTGGAAGCCCAGGACGAGGAGGGCTTCGGCGGATGCACCAACATGGGCGAATGCACCACGGTCTGCCCCAAGGGAATCCCGCTGACGCTGATCGGCCGCCTCAACAACGACTACCGCAAGGCCATGAAGAAGCGCTGATCACCACCGCACGACAGCCCGCGACCGGCGACCCGTCACCCGACGGGTCGCCGGTCGTCGTCGAGGGACTGGTGCCTGCCGGCGCGGTCCGGATCGGTGTCGACGGCGTCGACGGGGTCGGTAAGACCACCTACGCGCGCGGGCTGGCCGCTGCGCTGACAGCCGCCGGACGACCCGCGATCCACGTCTCCGCGGACGGCTTCCATCACCCCCGGACGGTCCGCTACCGGCGCGGCCGCGACTCGGCCGAGGGTTTCTGGCTTGATTCGTACGACCACGACGCGCTGATCGCGAACGTCCTGGCGCCGTTCGGCCCGGGCGGCACGCGCCGGTACCGTACGGCCGTGCACGACGTCGGCACGGACGAGGTGCTCGACCTGCCGTGGCTCACCGCGCCGGCGGGCGCGGTCGTCGTGGTGGACGGGCTGTTCCTGCACCGCGACGAGCTGGTGGGCTTCTGGGACTTCTCGGTGTTCCTCGCCGCGCCGTTCGAGGTGACGGTTCCCCGCATGGCGGCGCGGGACGGCTCGCATCCGGATCCCACCCACCCCACGCAGCAGCGGTACGTGCAGGGACAGCGCCACTATTTCGCCGCCTGCGAACCGTGGAAGCGGGCGTCCGTGGTGATCGACAACTCGAACCTGGCCCGGCCGGTGGTCGCCGATGGGTGAGACCGTTGCGGTCGCGGCCGGTGTCTTCGCGGGCACCGATGTCGCCGGCCTGGCGGGCACGGTCGATCAGCTCCCGTTCGCGCTCGTCCAGGCGCGACCGGGCGGGTCCGATCTCGGCGAGCTGGTCCAGGATCGTCGCGTGTCAACAATATGTTGACGGGGACGACCGGCGGGCCCCCGTGCGGTCCCGCCGGCCGTCGTCAGTGCGCGGCCAGGTCCGCCCAGCCCGGCGCCCTCGGCGCCCGGCGCAGCGGCATCCGCGCCTCTGCCGGCGTGCGGTCCCCCTTGCGCTGGTTGCAGCGCCCGCACGCGGCGACGGTGTTCTCCCAGGTGTTGCCGCCGCCTCGCGAGCGCGGCAGGACGTGGTCGATGGTGGAGGCGGTCGCGCCGCAGTAGCCGCAGCGGCGCCCGTCGCGGCTCAGCACGCCGCCGCGCGACCAGGCCGGGCCGCGGCTGTGCCGCCAGCGGGTCACGACGTAGCTCACCAGCCGGACGACGGTCGGGATGGGGAAGACGCCGATGCGCTCGTCCGGCCGGACCTCCTGCACCACCGCGACCTCGCGGAACAGCATGCGGATGGCGTGCCGGACGCTGACCCGGTGCAGCGGCCCGTAGTCGGCGTTGAGTACGAGGACCACGCTCATGGCGGGCCACCTCCCGTGTCCTTCAAGGACATGAAAAGGCCGCTCGGCCCCGGACAGCACGGGACGAGCGGCGGCGGTTGCCGCGTGTGCGTCAACCGCGTCGGTCGTCCCTGCTTCCGTGCCGGCAGGCCGTCATGTCTTCTCCTCGCTGCCCGGTGACCCGGGCACGTCGTCGCCTCACAAGGTAGGGGCAGCGGCGGGGGCCGGACAACGGATTAATCGATCAACGCGCGGCGGACGGCCGCCAGCAACTGTCCGAGACCGATCAGCGAGAGGACACTCCAGACGGTCACCGCGACCACCGCGGCGGGCCGGTCCCATCCCGGCTGCACCAGGCCCGCGATGCCGACGACGGCCAGGCCGACGGCCGCCACGGACACCCGGGTCGGGCGCTCGCCCATGGTGACCACGCCCACGCCGTCCATGCCGCCGGCCGCGGCGCGGGCCCGCACATACTCGTGCAGCCAACTCACCGCCAGGCCGGTCACGACGAGCCAGCCCGGCGCGCCGGCCACCCAGAACGCCCCCAGCCAGGCGAGCTCGCCGAGGCGGTCGGCCACCGAGTCGTAGACGAAGCCGAGCCGGGTGGCCCGCCCGGCGACCACGGCCACCGCCCCGTCGAGGGTGTCGGCGATCCCGGCCAGCAGCACCAGCATCGCCCCGGCCAGCGGCGGCACGAACGGCACGCCCGCGCAGAGCAGCAGACCGGCGACGGTCACCGCGGTCGGTCCGACGCGCAGGGAGGCGAGCAGGCGGCCGCCGCGGTAGGCCAGACGGACCCAGCCGCGCACCACCGGCGAGGCGGTGCGCGGGTCGAAACCCCCGTGCAGTGCCGACCAGGCGGCGGCGTACTGCTCCCAGGTCACCGTCAGGCGGCGGCGGGCGCGGCGGCCGCGCCGGTCAGGTGTTGCCAGACCTCGCGGGTCGCCGGAGAGCGGTTCATGGTGATGAAGTGGATGCCCGGCACGCCCTCGTCGAGCAGCCTGCGGCACATCTCGCTGCACAGGTCGATGCCGAGCCGGCGCACGCCGGCCTCGTCGTCGGCGATCCGCTCGAAGCGCTTCAGCAGGGCGGGCGGGAACGGCGCGCCGGAGAGCTGCGCCGAGCGGGCGATCGTCGCCATCCGCAGGACGGGCATCACACCCGGCACGATGGGCGTGTCGCAGCCGGCGGCGGCCACCCGGTCGCGCAGGCGCAGATACTCGTCCGCCTCGAAGAACATCTGGGTGATCGCGAAGTCGGCGCCGGCCCGGCACTTGCGGATGAAGTTGCGGGTGTCGCTGTCGATGTCGGGCGAGCGCGGGTGCTTGTAGGGGAACGCCGCGACGCCGACGCTGAAGTTACCGGCCTCCCGCAGGAGCCGCACCAGGTCCTCGGCGTAGAGGACGCCCTCGGGGTGGCGCACCCACTCGCCGTTCGGGTCGCCGGGCGGGTCGCCCCGGACGGCGAGCACGTTGCGGATGCCCGCCCCGGCGAGGCGCCCGATGACGTTGCGCAGCTCGGCGATCGAGTGGCCGACCGCGGTCAGGTGGGCCATGGCCAGCAGGGTCGTCTCGGAGGCGACCCGCTCGGTCACGTCGACGGTGGTGTCGCGGGTGCTGCCGCCGGCGCCGTACGTGATCGAGACGAAGTCGGGCCGCAGCGGCTCAAGCTCGCGAATGGTGCGCCAGAGGAGTTGTTCGCCCTCCGGGGTCTTCGGCGGCATGAACTCGAACGAGAACGTCGGAGTCGGACGACGGATCAGCTCACCGATCGCCGGAGACGTCGGTAGGCGGGAGGGAAGTCCGAGAGACACACCCCGAGTCTACCGGCTGGCGTCCGAAGCCCGACCCGCTAGGTTTGGCGCCGTGACCTCCCCCCTGGAACGGGCCGGCCTGCGGCCCCGCGTCGACAAGGCCCTGGCCGCCTTCCTGGCGGCGCAGCGCGCCAAGCTGCTGTCGATCGACGAGGCGCTGACCGACGTCGCGGACGCCCTCGAGGCGTTCGTGCTGCGCGGCGGCAAGCGGCTGCGGCCCGCCTTCGCGTACTGGGGGTACCGCGGCGCCGGCGCCATCGACAGCGACCAGGTCGTCGCCGCCGTGGCCGCGCTGGAGTTGGTGCAGGCCAGCGCGCTCATCCACGACGACCTGATGGACCGCTCGGACACCCGGCGCGGCGAACCGTCGGTGCACAAGCGGTTCGCGGCCCGCCACGCCGCCGCGGCCTGGAACGGGTCGGCGGAGACCTTCGGCGACAACGCCGCGGTGCTGCTCGGCGACCTGGCGCTGGTCTGGTCGGACGAGTTGCTGCACGGCTCCGGGGTGGCCTGCGGGGACCTGGCCCGGGCGCGTCCGGTCTTCGACGAGATGCGCACCGAGGTGACCGTCGGGCAGTATCTCGACGTGCTCACCCCGGTGACCGGTGACACCTCCCTGGCGCATGCGAGCAAGGTCGCCCGGTACAAGTCGGCGAAGTACACCGTCGAGCGGCCGTTGCTGCTCGGCGCCGCGCTGGCGGGCGCCGGCCCGGCGCTGAGCGCGGCCTACTCCGGGTTCGGGCTGCCGCTCGGCGAGGCCTTCCAGCTCCGCGACGACGTCCTGGGCGTCTTCGGCGACCCGGACCGCACCGGCAAGCCCGCCGGCGACGACCTGCGCGAGGGCAAGCGCACCTATCTCATCGCGGCGGCGTGCGAGTCGGTGTCCGAGGCCGGGCGGGCGGAGATCGAGCGCGGCCTGGGCGACCCGGCGCTGGACGAGGCGGGCGTCGCCCGGCTGCGCGAGATCATCACGGCCAGCGGGGCGCTGAGGCGGACCGAGGCGCGCATCGCCGCGCTCACCGAGGAGGCGCTGGCCGCGCTGGCCGCCGCCGACGTCGACCCGGAGGCCCGGGCGGTGCTGCGGGACCTGGCCGACGCGGCCACCCGCCGCGCGGTGTGAGGCGGGTCCGTCAGGAACGTTCGCGCAGCCACCGCAGCAGCGCGCTGCCCTCCCCCGCCCGCGGCTCGCGCTGCACCCCGCGGCGCCCGAGCCAGACCCAGACCGAGCACGTGAGCAGCACCATCGCGAAGCCGAAGAACAGGTCCTCCACCGGCGCGTACGCGATCCGCCACCCGATGATCGCCGCCGGGTCGTAGACGACGATGCGCCGCCCGGTGAGGATCCCGTTGGAGAGCAACTGGAAGCCGATGATGATCGGGTACGTGGCCCAGAACACGACCCGCCCCACCAGCTTCGTCCGCAGCACGAACAGGTCGATCAGCACCGCCGCGGCCACGCCGAGCAGGGCGGCCACCGTGTAGCTCATCCGTCACCGTCCCCGGCCGGCCGGCGCAGCACCGCCCGCACGGCCTCGAAGCCCAGCAGCGCGCACACCGGCACGACGAGGAAGAACAGCACCTCGTCGAGGGGCAGGCCGCCGGGGAAGAGGATGCCGGTCGTCTGTTCCGGATCGAACGTCCAGTGCCCGGCCGCGATGGCGGCGAGGTCCCAGAGCACGAAGACGACGGCCACCGGCAGCAGCGTCAGCAGCAGCCGCCGGCCGCGGCGCAGCACGTTGACCTTGAGCACCGGTTCGAGCCAGATCGCGCACGCCAGGCAGCCGGCGAGCACGGCCAGGTACGACAGATGGCGCATCCGGCGCTCAGAAGCCGAGGGCCTGCGCGCGCCGCTTGACCTCACGGGCCCGGTCGCCGCCGAGCGCCACCGCGCCCGAGCCGCCGAGGGTCTCGTCGGGCTCGTACAGCCACCGGAGCGCCTCTTCGTCGTTGTACCCAGCGTCGCGGAGCAAGTTGAGGATGCCGGGGAGGTGCTTGAGCACGATGGCGTTGGCCACCAGTTCGGCCGGCACGACCCGGACGCCGTCGCGCTTGACGGCGAGCAGAACGCCGTCGCGGATCATCTGGTGCACCTTGCTGATCGACACGCCGAGCCGGTCCGCCACGTCGGGCAGGTTGATCCAGTCGGTCGGCCCGGCGGCCGGGTCCACGGTTGCATCGGTCACCGGACCAGCGTGCCATGCCACCTTCACACCGCCGCACGCGGAACCCCTGACGACGCCGGGAAGGACCCGGCTCGAGCAGATCGGAGAGGTGTCCGAATGACCCTGTGGCGGAGAACCCGCACCGAGATGGCCGGAGCGTGGCGGTCGATGCGCTACGACCTGGGCCGGCGGGACCCCGAGCCGGCGGCCTCGCGCGCCGGCGAGACCCTCGCCGGGCCCGGCGCGCGCCGGGCCGCGTATCAGGATGTGACGGCCACGGGGTTCAGCACCTTCGGCGGCGCCGGTGTCACCGGGGGTCTGCACACCTCGTACGGCGTGGAGCACGCCCGCGGCCCGCGCCGGCTGGTCGCGGTCACCGCGTTCGGCGTGCTGGCGGTCGCCGGTGCCACGGGCAGCTACGTCGCGGTGGTCAACGGTCTGGGATCGCTGCTCGGTGAGCAGGGCGCGGAGCCGTACCCCTTGGCGGCCGCGGCTCCCGGCGACCGAGGCGACGAGTCGAACCAGGGCCTGGGCCGGGGTTCCGGCGAGGGTCCGGTGACCGCGCCGGAGGCGACCGGAAGCACGATCCGGGTGCTGCCGAACCCGGCCGCGACCGCCGCGGCGCCGGGGGCTCCCACGACTGCCGCCGCGCCGCGACCGCGGCGGACCTCGGTGGCCGGGACGGCTCCGACGACCCGGCCGGAACCGTGTGACTGCCTGACCCCGCCGGTGCCGACCCCGACGGCGGCACCGTCCTCGCACGAGCCGTCGCCGACGCCGTCGCCCAGCGCCTCCACTGACGACCCGGTCACTCCGACGCCGACCGATTCGCCCAGTTCGACGGCTTCTGCGGGATCCGGCGACGGCGGCGAGCGGACGGAAAGGGCGCGCCTCACTCGCGCGAACTGATCCGATTTGTCATGATAAAGCGCCCCGCGGTGCCCGGCACCGCGGGCCGTTTTCTGCCTTATGCGCCGGTCCGCAGGTCGTGCAGTACCCGTTCGGTCTCAGCTCGGTCATCCTGGTCCGCCTTTTCCCGAAGGGCACATACACTTCACGCCGATGGACACGACTGTCGCCGACACGTTGATCGGCACGACGATTGACGGGCGTTACCGGATCACCGGGCGCGTGGCGCGCGGTGGGATGGCGACCGTCTATACCGCCGTGGACGAGCGGCTCGAGCGTACGGTCGCGTTGAAGATCATTCATCCGTCGCAGGCGACCAACGTCCACTTCGTCGACCGGTTCACCGACGAGGCCAAGACGATCGCCCGGCTCACCCACCCCAACGTCGTCGCCGTCTACGACCAGGGCCGCCATCAGGGCCTGCCCTATCTCGTGATGGAGTACGTGCAGGGCCGCACCCTGCGCGACCTGCTCAACCAGCGACGCCGGCTCAACCCGGTCGAGGCGCTGGCCATCCTCGAGCAGATGCTCGCCGCGATCGCCGCCGCGCACCGCGCCGGCCTGGTGCACCGGGACGTGAAGCCGGAGAACGTGCTGGTCGCCGAGGCGCCCAGCGGCGGCATCGCCAACCTCGTGGACAGCGTCGTCAAGGTGGCCGACTTCGGCCTGGCCCGGGCGGTCGAGGCGAGCACCACCGACGACTCCGGCCAGCTCATGGCGACGGTCGCCTACGTCGCGCCCGAGCTCGTCACCGACGGGCACGCCGACGCCCGCACGGACGTCTACTCGGCCGGGATCGTGCTGTTCGAGATGCTCACCGGCCGCGTGCCCTACGACGGCGAGGTGCCGGTCGAGGTCGCGTGGCAGCACGTCGACAACGACGTGCCGGCCCCCTCCCACGTCGTCAAGGGCCTGCCGAACGTGCTGGACGACCTGGTCGCCCGGGCCACCCGCCGCGACCCCGGCGCCCGGCCGACCGACGCCGGCGCACTGCTGGCCGAGGTCCAGGTGGTGCGCGACGACCTGGGCGCCGCCAACGTCGAGACCGCGCTGCTGCGCCAGGTGCCCGCCCGCTCGCCGGTCGCGGACGCCACCGCGCTCGTGCCCGCCGTCACCTCCGTCTATCCGGCCGCCACGGACCGCCCCACCTGGGCCCGCCTGCCGGAGCAGAACAAGGGCGGCCGCGCTCAGCGCCGTGCCGCACCGCTCGTCGAGGCCCCGGTCGGCCGGTTCGGCGACCGCCGCCAGATCTTCATCGTGGCCGCCATCGCGCTGATGGTGCTGACGATCGTCGGCAGCACGTGGTGGGTCACGCTCGGCCGCTACACCGAGGCGCCCCAGTTCGTGAACATGACCCGTACGCAGGTCGAGCAGGAGGCCCGGACGAAGGGCTTCGCGCTCGTCTTCGGCGACGGCCGCTACGACGAGAACGTGCCGAAGGACGTGGTCCTGGCGCAGGACCCGCCGGCCACCGAGCGGATCGTGCACGGCGGGCAGATCACCCTCGTCCTGTCCCTTGGCCCCGAGCGTCACCAGGTGCCGGACATCATCGGCCTGGAGAGGGCCGCCGCCAAGGGCGAGATCGAAACCAACAAGCTCGTCTTCAAGGAAGGGGCGGGCGAGCACAGCGACACCGTGCCGCAGGGCGTGGTCATCTCCACCGATCCCAAGCCGGGCCAGACCCTCAAGCCGGGCGAGACGGTCACCGTGGTGATCAGCAAGGGCAAGGCCCCGATCACCGTGCCATCCGTCATCGGCCAGAACATCACCGCCGCCCGCGACCAGCTCCAGGGCCTGGGACTGATCGTGGTGGAGCAGTACAAGGACAGCAACGAGCCGGCGGACAAGGTCATCGGCCAGTCCCCCGGGCCGGGCACCGGCGCGGAGAAGGACGACGAGATCAAGCTCGAGGTCAGCAAGGGCCCGTCGCAGGTCATCGTCCCCGACCTCACCGGCCAGCCGTGCCCGCAGGCCAAGGCGACGCTGGAGGGCATGGGCCTGAGGGTGACCGTCAACCTGAACGTCAACGGCAAGGTGCTCCAGCAGAGCCCCGGTCCGAACACACCGGTCGCGCCGCAGTCGGAGGTCGTGCTCAATTGCCTCTGAGCAGTCCGATCGGATCGCACGCCAAGACGTCGGGCGGGCTGGCGAAGGCGGCCCTGCCCTACGCCGACGCCGCGGGCTCCGAGGCGGTGCAGGTCTACGTCTCCAACTCCCGCGGCTGGGCGCTGCCACCGGGTGATCCGAAGCAGGACACGCTGTTCCGTGACGGGTGCGGTGCGCGTGGGCTGTCGGCGTACATCCATGCGTCGCTGCTGGTGAACCTCGGCTCCCCCACCGAGCTGACGGTCTCGCGGTCGGTGGAGACCCTGGAGCACGCGCTGCGCCGGGGCGCGGCCATCGGCGCCACCGCCGTCGTCTACCACGCCGGCAGCTCGGTCGACCCGGCCCACGACGACAAGGCGCTGCACCAGCTCAAGGAGGCGCTGCTGCCCCTGCTGGACGTGGCGGCCGCGCAGGGGCTGCCGAGGCTGCTCGTGGAGCCGAGCGCGGGCGGCGGGCGCAGCCTCGCGTCGAAGATGGGCGACCTCGGGGCGTACCTGGCGGCGGTGGAGCATCACCCCTGGCTCGGGGTCTGCTTCGACACCTGCCACGCCTGGGCGGCGGGTCACGACCTGGCCACCCCGGGCGGCATGACCCGGACCCTGGACGAGCTGGTGGCGACGGTCGGGCGGGAGCGGCTGATGCTGATCCACGCCAACGACTCGAAGGACGACTGCGGCTCGACCCGCGACCGCCACGAGACGATCGGTGCGGGCCGCATCGGCGCGGCCGCGTTCGGCGAGCTGTTCGCCCACCCCGCCACGGCCGGCGTCCCGGTGATCGTGGAGACGCCGACCACGGAACACGAGGGCCACGCCGCCGACATCGCCCTGCTGAAGGGCCTGCGGGCTCAGTGCGGCGCGAGCTCGTAGTCGAAGGTGTAGCGGTGCCCTTCGGAGTCGTTCTCGATCTGGAACGTGCCGGAGAGGCCGGTGAGCTGGTCGGTGCCGGAGTCCGGCACCACCTCGACGACGAGGGTGCCCGCGCCGCGATTCATCAGGCCGTAGTGCTGCAGGACGAAGCTGCCGCTGCGGCCGTGCAGCGTGCCGGTGATGCGGTCGATGGCGACATAGCCGGCCGAGCCGTCGATGGGAGTGCCGACCGAGAGCATCTCCGCGCGGCCGCTACCGGTCAAGTCCCCCTCGATGGTCTTCAGCACCAGCGTCCGGCCGAGCGTGTCGTCGTCGATCGGCAGCGGCTCGAAGACGGTGGAGAAGGTGCCGGTGGCACGGCGGGTCATGGGAGCTCCTCGGCGGTCGCGGACGGCGTAAGAATTCCGATGTAACCAGATCAGCCGGTGCGAAGGAGGGCGGTCAGCACGTCGATCGCCCGGTCGACGGCGTCGTCGTCCAGGTCGAGATGGGTGACCAGCCGGGCCGTGCGCGGCAGCATCGCCGCGATCAGCACGCCGCGCTCGGCCGCCGCGGCGGCCAGCGACGGCGCGTCCAGCGGCGAGCGGCTCAGGTCCAGCGGCACGAGGTTCGTGCGTACGGCGGCCGCGTCGACGACGCCGAGCGGCTCGAGGGCCTGCGCGAGCCGGCGGGCGCGGGCGTGGTCGTCGGCGAGCCGGTCGACGTGGTGGTCGAGGGCGTGCCGCCCGGCGGCGGCGAGGACGCCGGCCTGGCGCATGCCGCCGCCCATCCGCTTGCGCAGCGGCCGGGCCCGCGCGATCTGCTCCGCGGAGCCGACGACCAGCGATCCCACCGGCGCGCCCAGGCCCTTCGACAGGCAGACCGCCAGGGTGTCGAACAGTTCACCGTACGCGGCGAGGGGAACCCCGTCCGCGACGTGCGCGTGCCAGATCCGGGCCCCGTCGCAGTGCAGTGCCACCCCGGCGGCGGACGTCGCCTTGTGCAGCTCCCGCAGCGTGTCGAGGCCGGTGACGCCTCCGCCGCCGAGGTTGTGCGTCTGCTCGACCGCGACCGCCCGGGTCGGCACCGACGGGTAGCCCGCCGGCCGGATCATGGCGGCGATCTCCTCGACGTCGAGCGCCGCGCCCACCGACGGCCAGGTGCGGGTGGAGACGCCGCCCAGCGCGGCGGCGCCACCCAGCTCGTACGTGACCACGTGCGCGTCGGCCCCGGCCAGCAGCTCCTCGCCGCGCGGCACGAGCAGTTGGAGCGCAATCTGGTTGGCCATCGTGCCGGACGGGGCGAACAGCGCCGCCTCGTGCCCGAACAGGGCCGCCACGTGCGCCTCGAGCGCGTTGACGCTCGGGTCGTCGCCGAAGACGTCGTCGCCGACCTCGGCCGTCGCCATGGCCTCGCGCATGGCGGCGGTCGGCCGGGTGACGGTGTCCGAGCGCAGGTCGGCCAGGACCGGCCCGCCGGGTGCGCCCTGGCCCAGGTCAACCACGCAGCATCTCCGCCACCAGGAACGCCAGCTCGAGGCTCTGCTGGGTGTTGAGGCGGGGGTCGCAGGCGGTCTCGTAGCGGTCCGGCAGGTCGAGGTCCTCGATGCCCTGCGCCCCGCCCAGGCACTCGGTCACGTCCTCGCCGGTCAGCTCGACGTGGATGCCGCCGGGGTGGGTGCGCAGGCCGCGGTGCACCTCGAAGTAGCCGAGGACCTCGTCGACGATCCGGTCGAAGTGGCGGGTCTTGTAGCCGTTGGAGGACTCGTGCGTGTTGCCATGCATCGGGTCGCACTGCCACACGACCTTGGCGCCCGCCGCGGTCACCTTGTCCACGATCGGCGGCAGCGCGTCGCGGACCTTGCCGTTGCCCATCCGGCTGATCAGCGTGAGCCGGCCGGGGATGTTCTCCGGGTTGAGCTTCTCGCACAGCTCGATGGCGGTCTCGGGAGACGTGGTGGGCCCGAGCTTGACGCCGATCGGGTTGGCGAGGCGGCTGACGAAGTCGATGTGCGCGTGGTCGAGCTGACGGGTGCGCTCGCCGATCCACAGGAAGTGGCCGGAGAGCCCGTACGCCCGGCCCTGCGAGACGCGGGTGAGCGCGCGGTCGTACTCCAGCGCCAGCGCCTCGTGGGAGCAGTACAGGCTGACCGTGCGCAGCGCCTCGTCGTCGGTCATGCCGCAGGCGCGGATGAAGTCGAGGGCGCGATCGATCTCGCGGGCGATGGCCTCGTAGCGCTCCCCGGCGGGCGACGCGCGGACGAAGTCCTTGTTCCAGTCGTGCAGTCCGGCCAGGTCGGCGAGGCCACCCGCCAGGTACGCGCGGAGCATGTTCATCGCCGCGGCACTGTTCGCGTACGCCCGGATCATGCGCTGCGGGTCGGCCACCCGGGCGGCCTCGTCGGCCTCCAGCGAGTTGATCATGTCGCCCCGGTACGCCGGCAGCCCCAGCGAGTCGGTCGGGGACGACCGGGGCTTGGTGTACTGCCCGGCGACCCGGGCGACCTTCACCACCGGCATCGAGGCGCCGTACGTCAGCACGACCGCCATCTGCAGCAGCGTACGGGCGTTGGCGAGCAGGTGGCTCTCGGTGTTGTCGGCGAAGGTCTCGGCGCAGTCGCCGCCCTGCAGCAGGAACGCGCGGCCCTCGCAGACCTCCGCGAGCTTGTGCCGGAGCTGGTCCACTTCGTAGGGCGCCACGATCGACGGCACGTTGTCGAGGACCTTGCAGACCTCCGCCACCTCGCCGAGGTCCGGCCACGGCGGCATCTGCACCCGCGGCAGCTCCCGCCATCGGTCCAGGCCGAGCGCCGAGTCCTCGGCGGAGTCGGTGGAGGGGCGGGAGGTCTGCAGGGCCGTCGCGCCGACCCCGGGATGACTGAGCTGATGCCACTCTCGGCGCATGTCAGCAGCCTAACCAGGCGCGGGAACGCGGCGTCGGGAGGATCCCCCCGGCGCCGCGTCCCGTGTGCCGGCGTCTCAGCCGAGACCGTTCCTGATCGCGCTGATCAGCTCACCGTTGCCGGTGTCTCCGGAGAATTCCCAGAAGAACGCGCCGCCGAGACCCTGGTTCTTCACGTACGTCATCTTGCCGCCGATGGTGGCCGGGGTGTCGTAGCCCCACCAGTTGCTGCCGCACTTGGCGTAGGCGGTGCCGCCCACGGTGCCGATGGACGGGCAGGTGTTCTTGAGCACCTTGTAGTCCTCGATGCCCGCCTCGTAGGTGCCCGGCGCCGCGCCGGTGGCCGTGCCGCCCGGTCCGCTCTGCGTGACGCCGGTCCACCCGCGGCCGTAGAAGCCGATGCCGAGCAGCATCTTGTTCGCCGGCACGCCCTTGCTCTTGAGCTTCTGGATCGCCGCGTCGGACCAGAACCCCTGCTGCGGGATGCCCGGGTAGGAGGTCAGCGGCGAGTGCGGAGCGGTCGGACCCTGCGGGTTGAACGCACCGAAGTAGTCGTAGGTCATGGGGTAGACCATGTTCAGCTTCGCGATGCCGGAGGCGTAGTCGGCCACGTCCAGCTTGCCGCCGTTGGAGCCGTCGGCCGAGATCGCTGAGGTGATCAGGAAGGAGTTGCCGAACCTGGTCCGCAGCGCGGAGATCACCCGGTCGTACGCATCCGCCCCGCTGGCGTCGCAGGTCAGGCCGCAGGCGTTGGGGTACTCCCAGTCGATGTCGATGCCGTCGAAGACGTCGGCCCAGCGCGAGTCCTTCACGAGGTTGTAACAGGAGTTCGCGAAGCCGGTCGGATTCGCGGCGGCCTGGGTGAAGCCGCCGGACCAGGTCCAGCCGCCGAAGGACCAGATCACCTTGATGTTCGGATACTGCTTCTTCAGCTTGCGCAACTGGTTGAACGAGCCGCGCAGGGCGCCGTTGTCCCAGGTGTCGGCGACGCCGTCGACGCTCTCCGCCGCGGTGTACGCCCGGTCGTAGTCGGCATACGAGTCGCCGATGGTGCACTGGCCGCCGGTGGTGTTGCCGAAGGCGTACAGGATGTGGGTGAGCTTGGCCGCCGAGCCGCTCGTGACGATGTTCTTGACGTGGTAGTTGCGGCCGTAGACGCCCCACTGCGCGAAGTAGCCGACGAGGTACTTGCTCGCACCCGGGCTGGTCGGCGGGGTCGTGGGCGGCGTCGTCGGCGGAGTCGTGGGCGGCGTGGTGGGCGGCGTGGTGGGCGGGGTGGTCGGCGGAGTGCCGCCGCCGCAGGGACCGGCGTCGGCCCAGACGTCCCACTGCCCGCTGTGCGTGGCCGGAGCCTCGTTCTGGGTCCACCACTTCGCGGTGTAGTTGTGGCCGGACTGCGAAGCCGTCATGTCCTTGGTGTAGACCGACGAGGCGCTCCATGCGGGAGCACAGGCCGCGGCCGCGGACGCCTGGATCGCGGGCAGCGTGGCGGAGGCCACGGCCACGACCGCCCCGGCCCACAGCGCGCGGCGGAGAGTCTTCTTCACTACGCCTCCCCAAACTTTTAGGAAACTTTCCAAATGGAAGTTGAAGAGACGGTAGTCACATCTATGAACATCAGTCAAGAAAGTCACACAGGTTTGACGGACCGCTTAACTTTTCGAGAGTGAGTGCCACAGCGTGCACTCACACAGGCACTACGCGTAGTCTGCCGTCATGACCATCTTCGACGTCGACATCGACGCACTCACCGGCGGATCCGCCGATCTGCGGCAGTATCGCGGCAATGTCGTCCTCGTGGTCAACGTCGCCTCCCGGTGCGGGCTCACCCCGCAGTACGCCGGGCTGGAGAAGCTGTGGCAAAAGTACCGGGACCGCGGCCTGGTGATCCTGGGCGTGCCCTCCAACCAGTTCGCCGGCCAGGAACCCGGCACGGCCGAGGACATCCAGCAGTTCTGCTCGGTCAACTACGGCGTCACCTTCCCCCTCACGCGGAAGGTCGACGTCAACGGGCCCGACCGGCACCCGCTCTACGGAGAGCTGGTCGGCGAGGGGGAAGCCATCCAGTGGAACTTCGAGAAGTTCGTGGTCGCACCCGACGGCACGGTCGCGGCTCGCTTCGATCCGGGCACCGAGCCGGAGGACGAGCGCCTGGTCGCCACCATCGAGAAACTGCTCCCCCGCTGAGCCGCCGATGAGTCTCCACGTGATCGGCGTCGACGCGTACGCCCTGGGCTGGGTCGGCGTCGAGCTGCGCGACGGACACTTCGGCCGGGCGATGCTGGCGTCCACCCTCTACGAGATCGTCGCGGGCAGCTCCGGCGCCGCCGTCATCGGCGTCGACATCCCGCTCGGCATGCTCCCCGACCGCTGGCGCGCCGCCGACACCGTGGCCGCCGACCACCTCGGCCCGCGGCGCAGCAGCGTGTTCCGCGTCCCGCCCCGCGCGGTGTGGCAGGAGACCGACTTCGCGGCCGCCAACCGGCTCTGCCGCGAGCTCACCGGCGCCGGACTCAGCCGCCAGTCCTGGGCGATGCGGCCCAAGCTGCTCGAGGCCAACGCGATCTGGGAACGGCACCCCGGCCTACTCTTCGAGGCGCACCCCGAGGTGTCGTTCCGGGAGATGGCGGGCGAGCCGCTCGCGTACGCGAAGAAGACCTGGACCGGTCAGGCCCGCCGGCGTGAACTGCTCGCCCGGCACGGGATCGTGCTTCCCGACCAGCTCGGACCGGCCGGGCAGGCGCCGCCGGACGACATCCTCGACGCCGCCGCGGTGGCGTGGAGCGCCCACCGGATGGCGACCGGCACGGCGCTGAGCCACCCCAACCCGCCCGAGGAGGCCAACGGCGCCCGCATCGCGATCTGGTACTAGGGCTAGATCAACTCCACGTCGTCGATGTGGACGGCCGAGCCGCGGTGCGCTCCCGCGGCGGGCTCGAAGCGCACCCCGATCTCGCGGACATCGTTTCGCCCCGGCACCTTCGTCAGGTCGACGGAGAGCACCGTACCGTGCGGCACGACCGCGGTACTGCCACCGTCGTGCCAGGTCAACGCCGATCCGGTACGCACGTACAGCTTGGCGCTCGTACCCGCGCGGTGATCACCCCCACGGGGCGGTGCGGACCGCCGCCGACAGCGTCGCGCCCCGTCAGGTCCGTGCGGCCGGTCCAGGACAGGAGGGCCGGTGCGGCGCCGAGGTCGACGTTGCCTTGAGCGACCGGCCGGGACTCGTCGTCGCCCACTCCTCGACCGCCCACACGCGACTCTTCGTCTGGTAGCCGGCCCAGCCGCCGGTGCCGGTCTCGAAGTCGGCGAACACAGGATCGGCTTCGCTGCGGCCAGTGGCCGGAGGGGAGTTACAAGATCATCTTAGGAGTCGGCCGGCATCCGGCGAAGGCCCCGTATCGATCCACGGGCGCCCCCTGGGATGCGGAGCACATCGAAGCCGGTTGTCAGGCGCTCTGCGCCGCGATCTCCCGCGCCCGGTCCCGGGCCGCCTCGAGGGCGGCCAACAGGGCGGCCCGGACCCCGTGGTTCTCCAGCTCGCGGATCGCCGAGATCGTCGTGCCCGCCGGCGACGTCACCGCCTCGCGCAGCTTGACCGGGTGCTCGCCCGAGTCGCGCAGCATGACCGCCGACCCGATCGCGGTCTGCACGATCAGGTCGTGGGCGACCTGGCGCGGCAGGCCGAGCAGGATGCCGGCGTCGACCATCGCCTCCACCAGCAGGTAGAAGTACGCCGGGCCGGAGCCCGAGAGGGCTGTGACCGCGTCCTGCTGCGACTCCGGCACCCGGATGGTGGCGCCGAGCGGCTTGAACATCTCCTCGGCCACCGCCAGATGGTCACCGGTGGCGTGCGGACCGGCCGAGATCGCCGTCATCGCCTCGTCCACCAGGGCCGGGGTGTTGGTCATGACCCGGACCACCGGGGTGCCCTCGGGCAGCCGGGCGGCGAAGAAGCTGGTCGGCAGGCCGGCACAGAGCGAGACGATTAGCTTGCCGGCCGGGACCGTCGCGCCGATCTCGGCGAGCAGCGCGCCCGCGTCCTGCGGCTTGACGGCGATTGCCAGCACGTCCGCCTCGGCCACCGCGGTCGCGTTGTCGACCGCCCTGATGCCGTAGCGCTCGTGCAGCTCCTCGCCCCGGGTGGAGCGGCGGGTGGTGACGAGCAGCTTGTCCGCCGGCCAGCCGGCGCGGAGCAGGCCGGACAGCACCAGCTCACCGATCTTGCCGGCGCCGAGCACCGCGACGACGGTCATACGTCCTCCGTGGAAGCCGGAAGGGGCGGGCGTCGCCCGCCCGCCCCTGATGGATCGGACTCAGCTACCGAAGAAGACTTCGGCCTCGTCGTACCGCGAGATCGGCACGGTCTTGAGCTCGCCGGTGCCCTCGGCGAGCGGCACCCGGACGATGTCGGTGCCGCGCAGCGCCATCATCTTGCCGAAGTCGCCCTCGTGCACGGCGTCGATGGCCTGCAGGCCGAAGCGGGTCGCGAGGACCCGGTCGAACGCCGTCGGGGTGCCGCCGCGCTGGATGTGGCCGAGGACGACCGTGCGGGCCTCCTTGCCGGTCTTCTCCTCGAGCTGCTCGGCGAGCCACTGGCCGATGCCGCCGAGGCGGACGTGGCCGAACGAGTCCTTCTCCTGGTTGTGCAGGACCATCTGGCCCTCGAGCGGCTGGGCGCCCTCGGCGACCACCACGATGGGGGCGTACTCGACCTGGAAACGCTTGGTCACGTAGGTCGCGACCTGGTCCACGTCGAAGTGGCGCTCGGGCAGCAGGATGACGTTCGCGCCGCCGGCGAGGCCGGCGTGCAGCGCGATCCAGCCGGCGTGCCGACCCATGACCTCGACGACGAGCGTGCGGTGGTGCGACTCGGCGGTGGTGTGCAGCCGGTCGATCGCCTCCATCGCGATGTTGACCGCGGTGTCGAAGCCGAACGTGTAGTCGGTCGCGTTCAGGTCGTTGTCGATGGTCTTCGGCACGCCGACGACCTTGACGCCGAGGTCGGTGAGCTTGGTGGCCACGCCGAGGGTGTCCTCGCCGCCGATGGCCACGAGCGCTTCGACGCCCTGCTCGACCAGGTTGGCCTTGATCTTCTCGACGCCGCCGTCGATCTTGAACGGGTTGGTCCGGGAGGAACCCAGGATGGTGCCGCCGCGGGGCAGGATGCCGCGGACCTCGGCGATGCCGAGCGGCTTCGTCAGGCCCTCCAGCGGGCCCTTCCAGCCGTCCCGGAAGCCTACGAACTCGTGACCGTAGACGGCGACGCCCTTGCGCACCACCGCCCGGATCACGGCGTTGAGACCGGGGCAGTCGCCGCCGCCGGTGAGCACGCCGATACGCATGATGACTCGTCCTCCCTTATCGGGTTTGCGAGAGATGCCCGGCACCCGGGGAGATTCGGTCGTCCGGCTTCGCTGCCGGGTCCGGGGGCGGGCCGCATGCGCACTGTAGTCGCCGCTCCCACCCCGGACCATCACCGCCCCGCTACAAACGGACGGTTTCGTGCTCCCCCGCGTCCGGGGTCTTCCCGGTGACCGCCGCCTTCACGTATCCGAGCAGGGTGACGACCCGCGAGCTGTGCGCGGCCTCCCAATACTCGGCGCTCTCGGCGTGCACCTTCACCAGCGTGAGGTGGGGCGTCTCCAGCCCGTCCGGGAACCACGCCTTCAGCGGTGGGCTCCACAACTCCTCCGCCTTCGCCCGGTCGTCGGTCTGCACGGCGACGCCGGACACCGAGGTCCACGCGTGCTGCTTCGCGTCGCTGAACGAGACGTTCACCTGAGGGTAGGACCGGATCTGCGCGACGAGGTCGGAGTCGGCGTACGCGAAGAACCAGAGGTCGCCGTCGAACTCGACGTCCTGCAGCGCCATCGGCCGGCTGACGTGGCGGCCGTCCGCGGTCATCGTGGTGAGCATCCCGATCCGCGCGTCCTTCACGAGTTCCTTGAGCTTGTCGCGCTTCTCCTGCTCGGTGTGCTCGGCCATGGGGCTCCCTCCGTCGGATTTCCTCCGAGACTTCCCGCGGCCCCGACGGCGAAACGAGCCGGTTCTACCTTTCGGCCATGCCGGCCCGGCGACGCAGCGCCGAGACGTCGGTGACCACGATCCGCCGGCCCTCGGTGCGCAGCCAGCCGCGGGTCGCGAACGAGCCGATGGCCTGGTTGACGCTCTGCCGGGACCCGCCGGCCATCTCGGCGAGCTGGCTCTGGTTGAGCTCGATCGTGATCATCGGCGCCTGGCTGTCGCCGGCGAGCCGGACCAACGTCTTGGCCACCCGGCCGGGCAGGTCGAGGAAGACGTGGTCGGCGTTCTGCTCGGTGAGGCGCCGGATCAGGCCGCCGACCGAGCGCATCACCGCGTCGAGGATGCGCGGGTTGGAATGCACCAGGTCCATGAACGCCACCCGGGACAGCGCCAGCGCCTGGCTGTCCTCGATCGCTTCGGCGCTGGCCGAGCGGGTGGACGCGTCGAGCAGCGAGACCTCGCCCAGCACATCGGGCGGGCGCACCACGTGCAGGACGGCCCGTTCACCCGTGGGTGCGGTGCGGAACACCGCGATCGCGCCCCGACGCAGCACGATCAGCGAATCGCCCGGATCGTGCTCGACGAACAGGATCTGGCCCTTGCGGTACGTTCGGGGCACGGCGGCGGCGATCACCCGCTGGCGCACGTCGGGCTCCAGCCCGGCGAACATCTCCACGCCCGTGAGCGCGTCACCCGGCTCCGGCAGCCGATGATCCACGGTCAGTCCTTCCCCCGGTCGGGACCATCGCCGGCCATGCCGGACGTCGCTCCCTGGACGTGAACGATCACTCTTAGCATGAAGAGCGCCATCAACGCCATTTGATACCTCCAGCGCCTGCCTTTCGATCATTTCGCGTATGTCGCTCGCTGTATAGCCCCAATCGCGAGGGGTAACAAATGCATCGAGGTCGGTACCGACCACCCGGCGAACCCGCACCCAAACCACCCACGGTGTCCGTCGCCACTACTTAGTGTGCCGACATAATCGCGGCCGTGCCGGATCACGACCTCCTTCGATCCACGCTGCGGGAGCAGTGGCACCTCGTGCCCGCCGAGATCTCGGCGCTGCCCGGGGGCCTGCTGTCGCACGGCTGGGACGTGACGGCGGGCGGCGAGCGCTTCGTCGCCCGCCTCGCCGAGCCGGCCGCCCGCCAGCCGGTGGAGGCGGGGCTCGCCGCCGCCGAGCATCTGCGCAGCACCGGCATCGAGGCCGGCGAGCCGGTGCGGACCCTGGCCGGGGGCCTGACGGCCGACACCCCGTACGGCGCGATGGCCGTGCTGCGCCGGGCGCCGGGCCGCACCCTCGACGGCCGGGACCCGATCGACCAGCAGTTCTGGGGCGACCGGCTGGGCGCCGTGCACCGCACCCTGCAGACGTTCCACCATCCGGGCCTGCGCCGCTGGAATCTGCTCGACGCCGGCGCCCCGCATCTGGCCGTGGAGCCCTGGCTGCGGGAGGCGGTCGCCGGCGCGGTCACCGCCATGACCCGGCTCTCGGTCACGGACCGGCTCACGTACGGGGTGCTGCACGGCGATCCGGCCCCGGAGATCTTCCTCGTCGATCCGGCGACGGGCCGGGCCGGCCTGCTCGACTGCGGCGCGAGCGGCACCGGCCCGCTGCTCTACGACGTGGCGGCCGCCGTGGTCTACGCGGGCGGCCCGGACACCGCGGCGGAGCTGCTCGACGGCTATCTCGCGGCGAGCCCGGTCGACGAGGGCGAGCTGCACGCCGCGCTGCCGGTGATGCTGCGCTTCCGCTGGGCGGTCCAGGCGGACTGGGCGGCCCGGCGGCTCGTCACCGGCGAGGGCGACGGCAACCGGGAGGTGCTGCGCCGGGCGCAGGCCGCCCTGGTCGCCGAGGCCGATCCGCGGTAGGCGAGGATGGGCCGCGATGGTCTACCGCTATTTTTACGACTGCGAATTCATCGAGGACGGCCGCACGGTCGACCTCGTGTCGATCGGCGTCGTCGACGAGTACGGCCGCACGTTCTACGCGGTCTCCACCCAGTTCGACGACTCCCGGGCGGTGCCCTGGGTACGCCGCAACGTGCTGGACAAGCTGCCGTCCCCGGCGGACCCCGCCTGGCGCTCCCGGGAACGCATCCGCGACGACCTGTACGCGTTCCTCACCGAGCCGATCCAGGGCCGGGACGAGCAGATCGAGTTGTGGGCGTGGTACGCCGCGTACGACCACGTGGCGCTCGCCCAGCTCTGGGGTGCGATGCCGGCCCTGCCGCGGGAGATACCGCGCTTCACCAAGGATCTGCGCCAGCGCTGGGACGACGTGGGCAACCCTCCCCTGCCGAGCGCCGAGGGCCGGCACGACGCGCTGGTGGACGCCCGGCACAATCTCGCCCGCTGGAAGGCCATGGAAGACGGGGGCCGGCCACCGCGGTGACGATAGGGTGGCCCTCGACGCGGAGGTGACGAGCATGGCGAACCCGCACTGGAGCGACCTTCCCCGCTGGCAGAAGGCCGGCACCCTGATCGTCGCCCCGGCCGAGATCGTTCTCACGGCGCTGGCCGTCGCCGACCTGATCCGGCGCCCGTCGGCCGAGGTCCGCGGCCCGAAGGCGCTCTGGTGGGCCGGGCTCCTCGTGCAGCCGCTGGGCCCGATCGCCTACCTCGCCTGGGGACGCTCGGCCGGGCGCCGGATCTGAGGCGTTACTTGGCGCGTGCCTTGCGGTCGCTGCGCTTGTTGGCCTTCTGGATGGCGTCGACCAGGTCGGACTTGGTCATCCGGGAGCGGCCGCGGATCTCCAGCCGCTTCGCGACGTCGAGCAGATGCTCCTTGCTGGCGTTGGCGTCGACGCCGCCCTTCGTCTGGGCCTTCGTGCCGCGGCTTCCGGCGGCCTTGGCGTCGCTGGGACCCTTGTTCGCCTTCGGCTCCCAGTGGTCGCCCACCTTCTCGAACGAGTGTTTCACCGCGGAGAACGCCGTGCGGTGGGCACGCTCGCCCTCGCCGTACTGGTCGACGGCCGAGTCGTGGGCCTTGGCGTAGGTGTCCTGTGCCTTCCTGGGTGACCGCTTCAGCGTGCTGGGCATGTCCTCACGTGCCGGCATGTCGAACCTCCTCGCTCTGACCCGATCACCGTGCCCGGTCCTCGAGGGGCTCAAACGCACCGGCGGCGGGGCGGGGCGCCTCGACCGAGGTCTTCAGGGAGGCGGCGTAGACATCGACGTACTCGCGGCCCGTCAGCGTCATCAGCTCGTACATGATCTCGTCGGTCACCGCACGCTCGACGAAGCGGTCGCCGACCGAGCCCGAGTACCGGCAGAAGTCGAGCGGGGCGCCGAAGCGCAGCCGGACCCGCTTGATCTTCGGGATGAGCTTGCCGGTCGGCTGGATCTCGTCGGTGTTCAGCAGCGCGACCGGCACCACCGGCGCGCCGCTCTCCAGCGCGAGGCGGGCCACGCCGGTCTTGCCGCGGTAGAGCCGGCCGTCGGGCGAGCGGGTGCCCTCCGGGTAGATGCCGGCGATGGAGCCTGCGAGAAGCACCCGCAACTGGGTGTCGAGGGCCGCGCGGGCCGCCTTGCCTCCCGAACGGTCGACCGGGATCGTCCCCGTGCCGACGAAGAACTGTCGCATCAGCCAGCCCTTGATCCCCTTACCCGTGAAGTACTCCGCTTTGGCGACGAATGTCACCTTCCTCTTCACGATCAGGGGTGTGAAGATCGAGTCGGAGAACGACAGGTGGTTGCAGGCCAGGATCACCGGACCGGTCGCCGGCACATGCTCGAGCCCCGTCACATCGGGGCGGAAAAGGCATTTCAGGACAGGTCCGAGAACCACGTACTTCAGCAGCCAGTAGAACACTTAGGTCCTTTCCCGCACGCCGCGGTCATGAGGCAGGGGAAAGCGTACGAAGCGGGAGCGGCACGCCACAACGCACTCCCGCAAGCGGCACCTGTCGTGTCACCATTCAAGGCACGCGCGAGCGGCGCGGGGCGAGGAGTGTGCAGGGGTGTCTGCGGGTGGTGCCCGTCGCGGGCGGCGGGACAACGGGCTCGACGCGGCCGATTACGCGGCCGCGGGCGACGTGGATCCACGCGTCGGCGAGCATCTGCTCGACGTGCTGGCGGCCGGTGGCATCGCCGCCTATCTGCAGCCCTCCGCCGATCTCAACCCGATCCTGCGGGCCACGACGCTCCCGGCCCGGCCCACCGACCGGCTCTACGTCGACCGCACCCACCTCGACACCGCCCGCGAGCACCTGCACAAGCTGACCGGCGACGCCGGCACCACCTCGCCGGCGGCATCGCCGAAGGAGCGCCCGAAGGGCGACCAGCAGGAGGTCGACGCCGCCTGGGCGCAGATCGTCGCCGGATTCCACACCGCCGTCGACCCGGCCGCCCCGCCGTGGCCGGCCGCCGAGGGCATCGACCGCGCCCGGGCCCCGGAGCCGCCGGCCGAGCCCGGCGACAAGCTCACCTCGGCCACCGACGTCGCGGGCATCCAGCTCAACCGGCGCCGCACGGACCGCATCGACGAGCCCACGCTGCTGGACGGGCTGGACACCTTCGGCACCGGCCCGGGCGGCGAGGACGACGACGAGCGCTACGTGCCGCCGCCTCCGCCGCCACTGCCGCACATCTCCAAGTACGCGATCGCCGGCGTGGCGGGCGTGGTGCTCGGGTTCGTGCTGTTCCTGTTCCCGTGGCTGCTCCCGGTCGACCGCAACCTCGTCACGCTGATCGGCTTCTCGGCGATCGTCGCGGGCGCGGTGACCCTGGTGTGGCGGCTGCGCTCCGGCGACGACGATGACGAGTTCGACGACGGGGCGGTCGTCTGACGCCTCGCCGCCGCCCGGCATAGATCATCGACGTTGTATCTCTCGGTAGTCATCCACTAACCTCTCGTGAATGCGCCAGAGCTCGCTCGTGGTCGTCGCCAACCGCCTCCCCCTCGACGACAGCGCCGCGCCGGACGGGGCCTGCGAGTGGCGACGCAGCCCCGGCGGCCTCGCCAGCGCCCTGCACGCGATCCTGCAGCAGACCCCGGCCACGTGGGTGGGATGGGCGGGCGGGGTCGGCACCGCGCCCACACTGCCGGACATCGGCAGCCTGCGCCTGCGACCGATGGCGCTGTCAGAGCAGGAGCTGCGCGGCTACTACGAGGGCTTCGCCAACTCGACGCTGTGGCCGCTCTACCACGACGCCGTCGAGCAGCCCATCTTCCACCGCGGCTGGTGGGAGACCTACCGGGACGTCAACCGGCGCTTCGCCGAGCACGCCGCCGAGGTCGTCGAGCCCGGCGGCGTGCTCTGGGTGCAGGACTACCACCTGCAGCTCGTCCCGGACCTGCTGCGGCGGCTGCGGCCGGACGTGCTGATCGGCTTCTTCCTGCACGTGCCGTTCCCGCCGCCGGAGCTGTTCATGCAACTCCCCCGCCGCAACGAGCTGCTGCGCGGGATGCTCGGCGCGGACCTCGTCGGCTTCCAGCGCCCGCAGGCGGCGCACAACGTGGCCCAGCTCGCGGTGAAGCTGCTCGGCGCGCGGGTCACCGCCAACGACCAGATCACCCTCGACGGCCGTACGGTGCGGACCGGCGCCTTCCCCGTCTCGATCGACGTGGCCGAGATGCAGGCGCTGGCCGCCCGCCCCGACGTCCGCGACCGGGCGCAGCAGTTGCGCGCCGACCTCGGCCGCCCGCGGCGGGTGCTGCTGAGCGTGGACCGCCTCGACTACACCAAGGGGATCGAGCACCGGCTGACGGCGTACAGCGAGCTGCTGCACGACGGCCGGGTGAAAGTCCGCGACACGGTGATGGTGCAGGTCACGGTGCCGAGCCGGGAGCGGGTGGAGAACTACCGGGTGCTGCGCGACCGGATCGAGGGCGAGGTCGGACGGATCAACGGCGAGTACGGCCGCGTCGGCGAGCCCGCCATCCACTACCTCAACCAGCCGTTCGACCGTGCCGAGCTGGCCGCGCTCTACCAGACCGCGGACGTGATGGTGGTGACCCCGCTGCGCGACGGCATGAACCTGGTCGCCAAGGAGTACGTGGCCGCCCGCGCGGACGCCTCCGGCGCGCTGGTGCTCAGCGAGTTCACCGGTTGCGCCGCGGAGCTCCCGGACGCATTCCTCGTCAATCCGCACGACGTCGACGGGCTCAAGGAGACGCTGCTGCGCGCGATGGAGGCCGACCCGGCGGATCTGGAACGCCGGATGGCCGCCATGCGGGCGCATCTGAGTAGCCACGACATCGTGACGTGGGCCCGGGCCTACCTCACCTCGCTGGACCGCACCGGCCGGGTCGCGGCGCGGCTGCGCCGCTGAGCGAGGATCAGGGAACCCAGACCCAGACGTCCCGGTCCTGGCGGGCGGGCCCGTAGACCTGCTCCACCAGGGCGCGCATCTGCTCATGCCGGGCGTCGGCCCGCATCACCAGCACCCCGCCGTTCCACCGCCGCACCTCGGCCCGGACGGTCTCCCGCTCGGCGTCGGTGAGCTGGGGAGCCACCCCCTCCTTGCGGACCTTGAGGACGAAGTGGGTGAACCAGCTACCCTGTGCCGGACCCATCTTGCCGATCCCCGCCGGATCCGGCCCGAGGAAGTAGCCCTCCGGCACCGCGAACTCGTGCTGCGCCTCCGCGCTCCAGCTCAGCGTCTCCCGCCCGGCCCAGTCGCTCGGCAGCGGCACCGGGACGAGCGTCTGGCCGGGTTTCACGTACGGGCGCCAGGCGCCCGAGCTGATGAACTCCGGCGTCGGCCAGTCCGGCCGGGCCGGGATCGGCTTGGGCACCAGCGGCAGCACCGCCAGGGCGATGAGCACGCGGGCGACCGGCACCCTGCCCGCCTGCCACCGCAGATGCTCCCAGCCCAGGGCGAGCAGCACCGCCGTCGCGGCGATCACCACGAAGGTCAGGCGGCTCGGCATGAGCAGGCCGAGCACCGGCATGTGCTCCGGCATCGCGGCGAACGGGCCGGGGATCTCGGTGAGGATGCCGGCGAAGCGCAGCGCCGGGCCGAGGGAGAGCAGCCCACCGGCGATGCCGGTCACGACCGCCAGCCGGGCGGGCACCGACCGGCTCCACAGCACGACGGAGAGCACGAGCAGCATCACCACCAGCGGCGGGCCGAACCAACTGTTCTGCTCGGTGCGTCCGACGGTCAGCTCGGACGCCTTGGTGCCGGCGATGGTGTCCCGCGCGAAGGTCAGGTACGCCAGCGGGTCCTCGCCCCAGTCGACGAACAACGGCAGCGCCGAGAACGACCCCGGCCCGTTGAACTGGAACCAGATCGGGTACGCGCACAGCACACCCGCCACGACCGCGGTGAGCCCCAGCGCCCGGGCGAAGTCCGCCACCCGCCGGCGCGCCTCGGCGCGGCACAGCACCGCGTATCCGAGGGTCAGGAACAGGCAGCCGACCGCCGTGATGAGCAGCAGTTCCTCGTTGAGGAAGAGCTGGTAGGTGACCAGCAGGCCGAGGATCACCCCGTCGCGGCGCCACCGGCCGTCCAGGCCGAGGCGGGCCACCCGGGCCACGATCAGCGGCAGCAGGAAGTTGGAGACGAAGTTCGGCTGCCCGTTCGCGTGGTGCACGATGCCGGGGGCGAAGCCGGCGAAGGCACCGCCGATGAACGCCGCCACCCTCGACTTGACCAGGTGGCGCTGCAGCACCCAGTACATGCTGAAGGCCGTGCCGGCGAGGGCACCGAGCATCCAGACGAGGTACGCGATACGCGGCCCGAAGAGCATGGTCACCGGCGCCATCGGCAGCGTGACGCCCAGCACCGAGGTGTTCGCGATCATGTTCACGCCGTCGGGGGCGTTCTGCTGGTGCGAGAACAGCGGGTTGCTCAGGTGCCGCACCGAGTACGCCCCGTGCGAGAGCAACCACTGGAACCACGTGTTGTCGCTGGCCAGGTGCCCCGACACCCGTCCGGCCGGGTCGGCCAGGTAGCCGCCCATGACGATCAGCGCGAGCCCGAGGTAGGCCCCCGCCGCGGGCAGGTGCGAGCGTGCGCGACGCCATCGCGACGGGACGGGCGCCTGCGCCTCCTCGGCGGATTGCGGGCGCTCGGAGGTGACCGGACTGACCATGGCCGCCGACAGTACCGGATGAACTGGTATCGCCGGGGTAAAGGGTCTCAGGGCGAGAGTTCCTTCACCAGCCAGTCCAGGACCGCGTCGATCGGCTCCTGCCAGCCGGCGTCCAGCATCAGGTCGTGCCCCATCCCGGGGAACAGCAGCGGCGCACCGCCGTGGCGGGCCGCGGCCCGGTCCAGCGCCCCGTGGGTGACGATCCGGTCGTCGGGGCTGCCCACCACGAGCACCGGGGACGCACCCGCCGGCCGGGCCGGCGCGGGCCCCGTCAGCAGGGACCGGCAGACACCGGCGGGCGTCGGGGCAAGCCGCGCGGCGTACGCGTCAGCGCCGGCGAACCCCGCGCTGAAGAGCTGCCGGGCGCGGAGCCTCAGGCCGCCGCCGAAGAGCGCCGGCAGGGTGCCGAGCGGGTTGGTCCGCAGCGCCGCGCCGAGCACCGGCCAGCCCTGCAGCACCGGCGCGGCGAGGACCGCGGCCCGGGCGGGGTAGCGCGCCAGCGCGTGCGCGACGATCCGCGCGCCGGTGCCGTGGCCGATCAGCACGGCCTGGCGCGGCAGCCCGGCGGCGGCCTGCACCACGTCGTGCACGTACGCGCGCAGCGTCCCGTTCTCGCGCGGGCTCAGCGCGTACGCGGCGAATCCGCGCGACGCGGCGTGGCCGAGCCAGTGCTCGCGGAACGCCCACGCGCCGTGCCCGAGGCTCGGCACGAACAGCAGCGGCGGGTGCCCCTCGTCCGGATGCGGCAGGGCGCTGAGGACCTCCCGGCGCGCCGGCGGCACCGGATCGGTCCAGTCCTCGAACCGCAGGATCATGCCTTCTCCAGGCGCTCGAGCAGCTCCCCGACGGCACGCAGGTAGCTGACCGCGCTCACCTCGAACCAGTGCCGCGACGACGGGACGACCCGCGGCCGGGTCCACGAGCGCAGCGGCCGCGCCGACTCCTTGCGCTGCACCGCCGCGGCCCGCTCCGGGTCCTCGCGGCGCAGCCGCAACCAGCGGGCGACGGCCACGCTCTGCCAGTGGGCCAGCGGCAGCAGGCCGTGGTCGGACTGGACCAGCCCGACCACCGCCAGGGTCGGATGGCGCCGGGCGAACGCGTGCAGGTGCAGGTCGGGCTTGCCGTCCTCGTCGATGTCCAGCGCCTCTCGCGCGAGGAAATCGAACCGCGGCAGATAGCCGGTGGCGGTGACGACGAGGTCGGGCTCGGCGCGCCGGCCGTCGGCGAACGTCACCGTGGCACCCTCGAGCCGCACGACGTCCGGCACCGGGGTGATCCGGCCGTGGCCGACGTAGTAGACGAGCTGGCTGTTGACCACCGGATGGCTCTCGTACGGCCGGTGGTCGGGCGCCGGCAGACCGAAGCGGGTGACGTCGCCGACGGTGAGCAGCACCATGCGCTGGTAGATCCATTGCCGCAGCCACAGCGGCAGGCGCAGCGATTGCAGACGGGCGCCGACCTGATCGGCGGGGCGGCCGAAGACATACTTGGGGGCGTACCAGTAACCCCGGCGGGTCGAGTGCCACACCGCCTCGGCATGCTGGGCCGCGTCGACCGCGATGTCGCAGCCGGTGTTGCCGCCGCCCACGACCAGCACCCTCCGGCCGCGCAACTGCGCGGGATCTTTGTACGCCGAGGCGGGCATGACCTCTCCCCGGAAGCCGGACGAATCCACACCGAACGGCTTCGGCGACCAGTTGTGCCCGTTGGCGACCACGACGGCGGCATAGCGCTGCACCCGCTCGGCGCCGCCGCCGGTGCCACGGGTCGTCACGTCCCAACGGCCGTCGCCTACCGGGGTCACCGCGACCACCTCGGTGCCGAACCAGATGCTGTCGCGCAGGGCGAAATGCTCCGCGTAGCGCTCGAGGTAGGACAGGAACGCGCTGTGATGCGGATAGTCCGGCCAGTCGTCCGGCATCGGAAAGTCGGGGAACTCGGTCAGCGGCCGCGACGAGATCAGGTGGGTGCCCGCGGAGACCGGGCTGCGGTCGTGGCGCCAGTTCCAGGCCCCGCCGACGGACGCCTCCCGCTCGTAACAGTCGACGGAGAAGCCCTGCTCCCGCAGGTTCTTGATCGCGGCGAGGCCGCTGCCGCCCGCACCGATCACGCAGACCGCGTCGTGCCGGTCGGCGATGTCCGGGGTGTCGTGCATCGGGGAATCCTCGCAGAACCCCGGCACCCCCGGAAGGGTCAATCGGGAGGCAGCGTGAGGTCGGCCAGCACCGGCAGATGGTCGCTGGCCCGGCGCGCGGCGTCGGAGTCGACCACCTCGTAGCGAACCACCTCGATGTCCGGCGAGACGAAGAGCCCGTCCAGCCGCTGCCGCGGCAGGGTCGCCGGGAAGGTCAGGGCCGCGCCGCCCCGGGCGCCGGTGTCCACCAGGCCGTCGGCGACCGTACGCCACGCTCCCCCGCCCGGCCCCTCGTTGAGATCGCCGCCCGCGATCAGCGGACCCTCCACGGCGGACAGAGCCTGCTTCCAGCACGCCGCCTGGTCGGGGCGCTCGGCCGGATCCGTGGCGAGGTGCGAACCGGAGACGGTGAACCGTCCGTCGCGCACCGAGCAGCGCGCGAAGGCCGCGCCGCGCAGGTGTCGGCCCGGGGTCAGCGGATAGCGCAGACACCAGGTCTCGTGCACCCGTACCCGGAGGCTGACCAGCAGCAGGTTGCCCAGCGAGGGCAGCCCGCCGGCCGCGACCACCATGCCGAAGTCGTCGGCGAGGGCCGCGCACTTGTGCCGCCAGCGCCACCGGCGCGGCGCCTCCTGCACGACGACGACGTCCGGGGCGAGCTCACGGACCAGTTCGGTCAGCGCCGCCCGGTCGTCACGCAGACCGTGCACGTTGTAGCTGAGCACCCGCAGCGGTACGCCGGACACGTCGTCTCCCTCAGATCCGGCGGGCCAGGTCGGCCGCGCCGAGTACCCCGGCGGTGTTGCCGGTCTCCGCGGCCCTGATCTCCGCGACCGGGAACCGTCCCCGCTGGGCCAGTTGCTCCCGATAGGTCCGCACCGTCGGCCCCATCAGCAGCTCCCCCGCGTCGATGACGCCGCCGCCGACCACCAGCACCTGCGGGTCGAACGTCTGCGCCAGGTCGGCCATCGCCACACCCAGCCAGTAGCCGATCTGCGCGAAGGCGTCGCGGGCCACCCCGTCGCCGCGCTGCGCCGCCTCGGTGATCATCCGTCCGCTGATCGCCAGCGGGTCACCGCCGGCCAGCTCCAGCAGCGTCCCGGCGCGCTCGGGCTCCTGCCGGGCACCGGCCTGGGCGAAGCGGACCAGGGCGTTGCCGCTCGCGTACTGCTCCAGGCAGCCCAGCCGCCCACAGCCGCACGGATGCCCGCCGTTCACCGACTGGATGTGGCCGAGCTCGCCGGCGATCCCGTTGGCACCGCGCCACAGCGCGCCGTTGAGCACGATGCCGCCGCCGATGCCCGTACCGACGGTGATCATCACCATCGAGTCGTCGGCGTGCCGGGCGGCGCCGAACCGGAACTCGGCCCAGGCGGCGACGTTGGCGTCGTTCTCCAGCACGGTCGGCAGGCCCACGGCCTTCGCCACATAGTCGCGCACCGGCTCGTCCCGCCAGGCCAGGTTCGGCGCGAAGAGCACCGTCGCACCGGCGGCGTCGATCCACGCGGCGGCACCGATCCCGACCGCCTTCGCCGCCGGATACTGCGCCGCCAGCTCGGCGGCGACCGCCACGATCGTGTCCCGCGTGCCGGCCGGGTCGTCCGCCGGAGTCTCGCGGCGCGTCTGCGCGATCACGACACCCTGGTCGTCCACCACCCCGCCGGCCACCTTCGTGCCGCCGACGTCGACTCCGATGGTCAGCGTCATGCCGTCCCCTCTGTTGTGTCACACGCTGTCGTGCCGACACGTTGTTGCGTCACACGTCGCCGGTGGACGTCCTGGCCTGGTCCGACACATCATGATCTACGCCGTCGGATCCCGCCACGGCGCTTTCCCGCCGCGATTCCCCGTATTCCGCTGCGGCGTTTCTTGTCGCTGCGGCCCAGGGGTCGGGTCCCGCATTCTTCTCCGTACGGGCGACGGCGTCCTCAGAAGCAGCGGCGGACGTCTGCCTCGACGCGGACGCGGCCTTTCTGGAGGGCCGCGCCCGGGGACGCGCCTTGGCTTCCTGCCGGGTCTCGGCCGGGCTGCGGGTGGCCGCGGCCCACGGGTCGGCGTTCTCGTCGACCGGCGGCGCGACCGGCTCGTTCCCGGCGCGTGTCGCGGCGGACCAGGCCTGATCCGGGTTCGGGGTCTGGTGGGAGGTGGGTTCGGGGTGGGGAGTTCCGGCGGCGCCGACGACGGCGGAGAAGCCTCGCATCAGGGTGGCCAGGCCGGTGGCGAGATCGCCGGCGCCCGCGGCCAGGCGCTCGGCGGTCTCGGGGGTCGGGTCGCGGAGGGCGGCTATGGCCCGGCAGATCGGGCAGACGCAGCACTCGGCAGTGCCGGTGGCCCAGCCGGTGCTGCTTCTGTGCTGCGGTGTGCCCGTACCGGAAAGGAACTGACCCACCGCCGAGCCGAGCAGGTCTCCCAGGCCGTCGCGGCCGCCCTGCGTGGCCCTGGCGAGCAGGGCGGCGACGAGCCGCTCGGCCTCCTGGCGTGCCGTCCCGGTCGTCCCTGTCATCGCACTGCCCCCTGCTGTATGCCGCCGACCGGCCGCCGTCGCTGTCGTGCCGCCGCCCGGCCGCCGTCGCTGTCGTGCCGTCGCGCCGTCCTACGCCTTCTGGCCTTCGACGCGGCGCTTCAACTCCTTCAGTGCCGTGTCCATGATCATCTTCTCGGCCTTGCGTTTGAACATGCCGAGCATGCCGATGTTGAGTTCCACTTCGAGCGAGTACGTCACCTCGGTCGTGCCGCCGCCGGCGTCGACCAGGTCGTACGAACCGTTCAACATCTTCTGCATCTTCGACGGTGTCACGAGGTGCCACTCGATGCGCGACAGATCGTCGGCGTACGCATACTCGAGCGTGTAGTCGTCGGAAAGCGGTCCGGCGTCGATGACGAACCGGACCTGGGCCGCGTAGCCGTCGTCGTACTCCTCGAGGACCTCCACCCGCTTCATCGCGTCGGCCCACTCGGGATAGCGGGGAAAATCGCAGATGACCGCGGCGACCTGGTCGAGGGGCGCCTGGACCTGGATGGACTGCGTCGAGGTGTCCGCCATGGCAGGCAGGCTACCGCGTGCCCGGTGGAATGCGACTCACGCCCTCTCCGCTCGCTCCCCGACGCCGTTGCCGGGGCGGCGCCGGGACGGCGCGGCCGCATCGGGCGATGGGCCGATTCCCGACGGTGCGGCTACGATCCGTCACGTGCCCGCCTCAGCCAGCGCTCTCGTGCGCGTCCACCCGCTTGCCGTGGCCGCTCGCCTCGTCATGCTCGCGCTCGTCTCGGCGCTCACTCTGATCGCCACGCAGGACGCGGGGCAGTTGCGCTGGATCGCGTTGCTGCTGGTTGCGGCGCTGCCGGCGTTCTTTCTGCCGCATCACCGGATCGCCGCGCCGCTGGGGCGGGTCGCCGAGGTGGCGATCACCGGGCTGGCCGCCGGGTCGGTCGCCGCGGCCGCGAACGTCTCCGGGACGGTCGACGCCGGGTTCGGCGCCGAGGCGGTCCTGCCGTACCTGGCCGTGCCGCTGCTGACCGCGGCGCTGCGCCGGCGTCCGACCGAGGGGGCGGCGCTGCTCGGCGTCGCGGCCGTCGCGATGGTGATCGGCGGGGTGATCGTCCAGTACAGCGAATCGATCATCACCCAGCCGGGCTATCTGGCCGCCGGCGGCCAGTGGCTGGTGCTCGGTGCGATCGTCACCTTCGCCGCCGACACCATGCGGCAGCTCATGGCGCCGGCCGAGAACAAGCCGCAGCCGTACGCGGAGGCCACCCGCCTGCTGACCCAGCTCCGCAGCGTCGCCCGATCGCTGCCCGGCGCGACCCTCGACCCGGGCGGCATCTCCGAGCATCTGCTCGAGGAACTGCGCGTGGTCGCGCCGGGTCACCGGGCCGCGGTGCTGTCGGCCAGCGGCGGCGGGCGGCTGGTCGTGCTCGCCCAGACCGGCGCGGAACGCGTCGACTGGGAGGTCACCCTCGACGCCGACTCGGCGATCGCCGACGCGTGGGCGAGCCAGCAGCCGCAGACCGCGTCGCGCTCGCAGGCCCGCTCGCACCAGGGCGGAGAGGCGTCGTCGCTGGTCGTGCCGCTGGTCGCCGGCGTACGCACGATCGGGCTCGTGATCCTCGAGGCGGACGTGCCCAGCGCGTACCCGTCGGCGGTGATCGCGAGGGTGACCGAGGTGACCGGCCCGGCCGCCCTGCGGCTGGAGGCCGCGCTGCTGTTCGACGAGGTCCGCTCACTGGCGACCAATGAGGAGCGTCAGCGCCTCGCCCGCGAGATCCACGACGGTGTCGCGCAGGAGCTCGTCATGGTCGGGTACGGCATCGACAACGCGCAGGCGACCCTGCCCGAGGGCGCCGACGAGACCGCCGAGGAACTGCGTACCCTGCGCGGCGAGGTCACCCGGGTCATCACGGAGCTGCGGCTGAGCCTCTTCGAGCTGCGCTCCGAGGTGGACCGCAACGGCGGGCTCGCGGCGGCGATCGCCGAGTATGCCCGCACCCTGGGCACGTCCGCGGGCCTGCGGGTGCACTTCACGTTCGACGAGTCCACCGCGCGGCTGCCCGCCGCCACCGAGGCGGAACTGCTGCGGATCGCCCAGGAGGCGATCACCAACGCCCGTAAACACGCCGGCGCGTCCAACCTGTGGGTCACCTGCACGGTCGACCCGCCGTACGCGGAGATCGAGGTCTCCGACGACGGCAAGGGCTTCGCCGACGACCGCCCGGACGGGCGGTACGGCCTTGCGATCATGGCCGAGAGGGCGGAACGTATCCGAGGCCGGCTGGAGATCAGACCACGACACCCCAGCGGGACAACCGTTGCGGTAGTGCTCGGAACCTCGGCTCGGCGCGATAGCGTGCGGGATAGCGTTTCCGCACCAGAAGGGGAGTAACCCGAGCATGTCGACCAGTCCGATGCCGACGACCCGCACCAAGGTGCTCCTCGTCGACGATCACGACCTGATCCGTAAGGGGCTGCGGCACGCGTTCGAGCGGGACCGCCAGTTCGAGGTGGTCGGTGAGGCAGCCACGGCCGCCGAGGCCGTCCGCCAGGCCGGCGCGCTCCAGCCCGACGTGGTGATCATGGATCTGCGCCTGCCCGACGGCAGCGGTCTCGAGGCGACCCGTGCCCTGCGCAAGAACAACGCCAACATGGGCATCGTCGTCCTCACCATGTACGCGGGCGACGACCAGCTCTTCGGTGCCCTCGAGGCGGGAGCCAGCGCCTTCGTGCCCAAGACCGCCCCCGCCGACGAGGTGGTGGCGGCGGCACGGCACGCCGCCTCGGCACCGAGCGCGTTCACGGCGGCCGACCTCGCCGAGGCCATGAAGCGGCGGCTCGCCCCGTCCGGGCCCCAGCTCTCGCCCCGCGAGGGCCAGGTCCTGCGCCTGCTCGCCGACGGCATGAGCGTCGCGGGCATCGCCAAGCAGCTCTTCGTGTCGGAGTCCACGGCGAAGACCCACATCTCCAAGCTGTACGAGAAGCTGGGCGCGGCGAACCGGGCCCAGGCGCTGATGACGGCGCTGCGGCTGGGCCTGCTCGAGGCGCCGGACGCGCCGAAGTTCTAGGACTCGCGTGCGCTGAACCGCCCGTCACCCGTCGAGGGTGGCGGGCGGCGCCGTTCCCGCTGAACGCCGCCTTCGGCGACCGGGCCGACCAGGTGGCGGCGCGGTATCGGTCGAGGCGTACGCGTCCCCGCCACCGCCGCAGCCGGCCCTGGCCGAGCAGATGATCGACGCCTGGTCCCGGTTCGCCACCGCCGGCGAGACCGGCTGGCCACGGCTGCGATCCGGAGCCGCCACACCGTACGTGCGGAGCCTGGCGACCGGCGCACCCGGCGGCGTCGACCTGGCGGCCGAGCACCACTGCGGGCTGTGGACGCCATCGATGCCGGTCGCCGGCTGACAGAATGCAGGCCATGGGGAAAACGTATGAGCGGATCTCAGGACGGCTAAGGACCTTCATCGAGGCACAACCGATCTTCTTCACCGCGACGGCACCGCTGGACGGGGCGGGCACGGTCAACCTGTCGCCGAAGGGGCTCACCGGATCGTTCGCCGTCATCGACGAGCTGACCGTCGCCTACCTCGACTGTGCCGGCAGCAACGCGGAGACCATCGCGCACCTGCGCGAGAACGGCCGCATCACGCTGATGTGGTGCTCCTTCCAGGGACCACCCACCATCATCCGCATCCACGGCCGCGGCGAACCGATCTTCCGCGACGATCCACGCTGGACGCAGTACGTCTCCTCCTTCCCGGAGATCGACAAGTCGTCGCACGGGGTCCGCACCATCATCGTGGTCCGCGCGGAGATGATCCGCGATAGCTGCGGGTACGCCGTCCCGCTGATGACCTACGACGGGGATCGTGAGCTGCACGGGCAGCGGTTCGCGCGGGAGGACGATGCGTCGCTGAACTCCTACTTCGAGAAGAAGGAGTTCATCGCGGCCAGTCTGGACGGGCTGCCCGCCCTGCCGCTGCCGTTGCCGCCCCTGCCCGACCCGGCCCCGACATTGAGCGGCGCACCGGAGCGGTGACGTCGGAGCCGTCCGCCCGGCGGGCGGGCGCCATCCGCCGGGCCTGAGTTCGATCAGGTCCGGCGGGTGGCCGTCATTGCCAGATCATCTCGATCTGGCGCTCGAACGTGCTGTAGCCGGCCCTCGCGAAGGCCGCGGCCATCGGCACGTTGCCGACGTCGGTCGCCGCCCGGATCCGCGGCACGCCCTGCGCGGCGAGCAGGCTCGTACCCGCGGCGAGCACGTCGTGGATGTAGCCACGACCGCGGTGCGCCGGCACCACGCCGACGTACGCGATGATCGGGTTGTAGCCGTTGTGCGCGGGGATCACGAAACCGACCGGCTCCCCGTCCGGCAGCGTCGCGATCCGCCACCACTCGTGAGGGCTGGCGTAGCGAGCGAGCTCCTGCCGGTACTGCTCCCGCGCGGCCTGCTCGGCGGTCATCCGGGTCAGGTCGTCGCGCCCGTGTGCGTCGAGCGTGCCGTCCAGCACGAGCGTCATGAGGGCGATGAGCTCGTCCGGGTCGCGCACCGGCCGGAAGGCGAGCCGCCCGCCGGGTGCGGGAATCGGTGTGCCCCGACGCCATTCCAGCCGCAGCCGTTCGACGAAGAGCTTCGCTCCGACCCGGTGCAGCGCCTCCATCCGGTCCTCGACCGGCTGCCGCGTGCGCCGGTGGTCACGCCAGTCCGGCGGAAGGAACCGGCCGTACTCCGGAGGCGTCGCGCCGGAGGGCACCACGGCGGCCAGCGCGGTCGTCAACAATCGCACGCCGTCGTCCACATCGCCGTCTATGTCGAAGATGTCCATCAACAACGGGTGCTGGTCACCGGCCCTCGACCACCATCCGGCCCGAGCCACCACGCGATCACCACGCAGGGCGAGCCACAACCATTCCGGACGGCGGCGGCCGGCGGCCAGGTCGGCGGCGATCTCGTCGTTGAGCACGTACGGCAGGCGGTTGAACAGGTCCAGCTCATCGGGTCCGGAGATCGGACGCAAGGTCGAAGTCAAGGCAGTCCCCCTGTGGAGGCGCCCCGCCCATTCCGGGTTCAGCGCGGCTGATAACCCCGGGAGGACACGAGCGCGGTATTCATGGCGTACACGGCTCAGCCCTCCTTTCTCGAAGATCCGGCCACCAGTTCTATGCGAGGCTCCCACCGACCGCAACCGATTACGGCTGCTTCAGCATGTCGGCGAGGCCTGCGGCCTTGGTCTCCCAGCGCCACTCGCGCTCGACCCAGGCCCGGCCCGCCGCGCCCATCCGCCTCGCGCGGTCCGGATCGGACAGCAACTCGGCGAGCCGGTCGGCGATCGCGGCGACATCCTTGCCGCCCACGACGTGCCCGGTCTCCCCCTCGCGGACCGCGTCGGGTGCGCCGCCGGAGTCGCCCGCGAGCACGGGCAGGCCGGTCGCCGACGCCTCGAGGTAGACGATGCCGAGGCCTTCGACGTCGAGGCCCGCGCCGCGGGTGCGGCACGGCATCGCGTACACGTCGCCGGCCGCGTAGTGCGCGGGAAGATCCTCCCAGGGCACCGAGCCGGTGAAGACCACATCGGACTCGACGCCCTCGGCGCGGGCGAGGGCCTGGAGCGTCTCCCGGTACGGCCCGCCGCCGACGATCAGCAGCGCCGCGCCCGGGACGCGCCGGCGGATCGACGGCAGCGCGCGGATCAGCATGTCCTGGCCCTTGCGGGGCACGAGCCGCGAGACGCACACGACGACGGGCCGGTCGCTGAGCTTGTGCCTCGCCCGCACCGCGGCGCCGTCGACGTCCGGGTGGTACGCGTCGACGTCCACCCCGGGCGTGAGCCGTTCGAGGGAGGTGAGCCCGCGCAGCGCCCGGTCGAGGCGTATCCGCTGGAACTCGGTCAAAAAGGTCACCACGTCGTTGTCCCGGGCGATGCGCCGCAGCAACTGCCGTGCGCCGGGCAGGGCGGCCCAGCCGATCTCGTGCCCGTGGGTGAGCGCCACCGCCCGGGTGATGCCGGTCCGCCGGCGCAGCCCACCGGCCAGCAGCCCCAGCGGCGCCGCGGCCCCGAACCAGACGCTGTCACATTCGTACGATCGCGCGATCTCGGCCGCCCGCCGCGCGACGGCGGGCGTGGGCAGCAGCACCCCGGTCTTCTCCCGGACGACCTCGAACGGCTGCTCGGCGTCGAACTTCGCGGCCCCGCGCCACGTGGAGGCGTAGACGACCACGGACCCGGACGACTGCCGCACCGCGAGGTTGTGCACGAACTGCTGGATCCCCCCGGGCCGCGGCGGGAAGTCGTTGGTGACGAGCAGCGTCCGCGACATCACCGCTCACCCCCGCCGCAGGCGCGTGCGACGACTCCGGCCCCGCACAGGTCCGGCATCAGCGCTCACCTCGGGCGAAGGCGCGGGCGGCGGCGATCCGCTCGACGGTGGACGGATGCGAGGCGGACATGAGGTACTCCCAGGCCGGTGGGTCGGGGTCGGACAGGTTGACGCTGCCGAGGCGGCGCTGCATCGCCTCGAAGGCGGCCGGGTCGCCGGTCAGGGCGAGCGCGTGGGCGTCCGCGCGGGCCTCGACGCGGCGGGAGACCAGCGCCTGCGCCGGGCCTCCGGCCAGGCCGGCGAGCGTCACCAGGGCGAGGAGCAGCGCGATCGCCCGCGGTTCGCCCATCGCGTCGACGCCGGCCCAGCGCAGCAGCCAGCCCAGCGAGCCGAGCAGATACAGCGCGATCACCGCGGCGGCGGCACCCAGGGCGCCGATGACGGTGCCGGTGAGGACGTCGTGGCGTTTGGCGTGACCGAGCTCGTGCGCGGCCACCGACACCACCTCGGCGGGCGCCGCCTCGGTGAGCAGCGTGTCGTACACGACGATCCGCCGGGTCGGCCCGAAGCCGGACACGTACGCGTTCACCGCCCTGGTCCGCCGGGACGCGTCGGCGACGAGAACATCCTTGACAGGTACGCCGTCGCGCGCCGCAAGGTCCATCAGCTCGGTGCGCAGCGGTCCGGCGGCCATCGGGGTGAACTTGTTGAAGACCGGCTCGACCACCACCGGCAGCACGAACGACAGCAGCACCACCAGAGCGGCCGCGCCCACCGCACCGAACGCCCACCACCACCGCGGCGCCAGGCGGGTCACGGTGAAGAAGCCGAGTAGCGCCACCGCGCCGATGACCGCGCCGACGGCGAACGACTTCGCCACGTCGACCGCCCACGGACCCCAGGTCTGCGTCGAGATGCCGTACCGGACGACGACGGTGTGCCGCCAGGCGGCGAAGGGCAGGGTGAGGATCTCGGCGACCAGGACGATGAGCAGCCCGCCGAGGACGGCCTGGGCGATCCAGTGGTCGCCGAACGGGCGGCCGGCCCACGACACGAGCCGCGAGCCCAGCGGGGTGAGGCCGAGCAGCAACGCCCCCAGGAGGCCGATCGCCAGCCCGCCGTATGCACCGGGCCGCAGCGCGGAATGGAACTCCCGGGCCCGGGCCACCCGATCGGCGGGAAGCTCCGCCAGCGCCGCGATCTGGTCGGCCCGGGGAGCGGGCGGCCGCTGCCACGGAACGGTCACCGCGGCGTAGACGATCAGGGCGACCAGCAGCACACCCAGCGTGCATGCGGCCCACAGCCGTGGCGTCACGCTCGTGCCTCCATCCTGGTCCCTCCGGCCGGCGCCGTCGCCGACCGCTACGGCCGGTGCTGCCGCCGACCGACCCGCGCAGGCCGACCCACGCGCGAGGACCCGCCCATCCTAGGCGCGCACCCAGGCATGATCACGTCACCGGGACCCGCCGCCCTCCACGCCGCATCGCTACCGGGACCCGCCACCCACGCCTGCGCCGCCGGGCAGACCCGTCGCCACCCACGCCGCGTCGCCACCGGCACCCGACACGCACTCCCGCACTGCCGTGCGGACCCGCCACCCACGCCGCATCGCGCTGCGGACCCCCCGCCCACGCCGCGTCGCCGTGCGGACCCGCCGTCACCCAGGCTGCGTCGGCGCGCGGCCTGCGCGGCGCGCCGTCGCCGAGCGGTTCATGATCACGCCACGTGTCCGTGGCGGCGGACGAGAGGGACCGAGACCGGCGGCTCCGGGGTCTCCAACAGCTCGACCTCGAACCCCGCCAGCTCGAAGACCTCGATCGCCCGCAGCTCGCCCGGGGTCAGGTCGCCGATGCCGTCCGGGGTGTCGGCCATGGCCTTGATCAGGCATCCTTCGCATCCACGTCCCCTACCGGGGCAGCGGCCGCAGTCGATGATCATCACTTCCTCCTCGTGCCGATGGTGGCCCGGCCACGATCCGGGGGAAGTGCCTGTCGCGGACCGACCACCATCGGTGACAGTCACGCTATGGAGGGGGTACGACAAAAATCAGGACCGCGCGAGCCGGCGCAGCAACGAGTCGGCGCCCATCGGGTACGCACCATGCCGGCGCACGCCGTCCGCGACCTCCCGGTCCGACGAGATGACGACGAGCGGCCGGCCCGCCGGCTCGGCGCGGACCAACTGCCGGATCAGCTCGTCGGCGGTGTCGCCCTTGCGGGAGAAGAGCACGCGTACGCCGCGGGGCGCGGGTGGCAGCCCGTGGACGCGTTCCGCCCCGTCGAAGACGACCGTGACCTCGTCCCCGGTCTGCGCGGCGATGCCGCCGAGCCCGGTGATCAGCCGTTTGCGCTGGTGCTCCAGGGACATCTCGGCGAATCCGCGCTTGGTGACGTTGTAGCCGTCGACGATCAGGTGGGCGCGGGGCAGCGCCAGCAACTGGTCCAGGCGGCCCGGGTCGTCGGTGTCCTGGGCGCGGGGGCGCGACCGTTCCGCGGCGCCCGGCCGGTCGGCCGCGGCGTCCGCCACGAAGTCGGCGGGCAGCTTGTCGGCGGGCCCGAGGGCAAGCTCGCGGCGCAGGCCGGAGGCGGCCTGCCCGATCGTCTCCAGCAGCAGCCAGAGGCGGGCGTCGTCCGCGGCCCGGGCGTCCTTGGCGCTCTGCTTACCCGAGGCGGCCGCGGCCTCCGCCTCCGCCAGGCGCGTGCGCAGCCGCCGTACCTCCGCATCGTGGTCGGCGGCCACCTTGGCCGTGCGTCCCTTCTCGGTGGCCAGCAGATCGGTGGCCCGTTTGTGGGCCGCCTGCGTCTCGCGCAGCGCCCGGGCCGCGCTCCGGGCCTCCTCGCGGAGCTGGCCCAGCTCCTCGCGCACCCGGGCGAGCTCGTCGCGGAGCTTGTCCGCCTCGACCTTGGCGACGGCACGGTCGTGCTCGGCCCGGGCGGCACGCTGCTCGGCCTCGCGGATCTGGTGGGCCACGGCCGCGCTGTCCGCCTCGGCGCGCACCGACTCCCCGGCCGCGGTGACCAGGTCGCGCCAGCCTGCGGGCCGGGCCAGATAGGCGAGGGCGGCGACCTCGACGGGGTCGGCCGCAGCGGGCGCCATCCCGGCCGCGACGGCGGCGGCCAGGTCTCCGTTCTCGGTGACCACCCGGACGCCGATGCGCTGGCGGAACAACGGATCGGCGGCGAGCTGGGCGGCGAGCGCGGCACCACCCAGCCGGGCCCGACGATTCGGGGCGAACCGGGCCACCCTCCGCAACGCGACGGGAATCTCGTCGGCGGGCATGCCGGGCAGGGCGGCGGCCGTCAGCGTGGTGATCCGCTGACGCACCGGCTCGGGCAACACCGGCTCCGGCAGGCCGGCATCCTCCTCGAACGCATCGCCGTCCCCACCCTCAGCGCGAAGATCATCCCCGGCGCCCGAGGCAGCCGGGGCCCGATCATCCCCGGCGCCCGCGGCAGCCGGGGAGTGATCGTCATCTGCCGCGCCGGGGCCGCGCCGGCCGGCCGGGTCGTCCTCCGGCGCACCGAGGGACGCCGCCTCCTCCTCGGAGGGACGGTCGGCGTACTCGTGCGGCGCGGACATTTTCTTATTCTCCCACCGTGGGCTGCGGAAAGCTTGCGGAGGCAAGTGATCTTTTCGGGTACGGACCCGGCAGAATGTCGTACCCCACCCCTACATTCCCCGCCGTGGCACAACCGGCATACGTCCAGGGCACTCTGGACACCCTCCTGAGCGCGGACGGCTCGGTCGATCCGGCGGCGCTGTCGCTGCGGGACACCACGTTCGTGGTCCTCGACCTCGAGACGACCGGCGGCGCGCCGGACGGCGGTGGCATCACCGAGATCGGCGCGGTCAAGGTGCGCGGCGGCGAGGAGCTCGGCGTGCTGGGCACCCTGGTCAACCCGGGCGAGCGTCTGCCGCCGTTCATCACCGTGCTGACCGGCATCACCGAGGCGATGCTGGCGCCCGCGCCGCCGATCGAGGCCGTCCTGCCGAGCCTGCTCGAGTTCCTCCGGGGCGCGGTGCTGGTCGCCCACAACGCGCCCTATGACGTGGGGTTCCTCAAGGCCGCCTGCGCGCGGCACGGGCACGTCTGGCCGCAGTTGCGCGTTCTGGACACCGCCGCCCTGGCCCGCCGGGCGCTGACCCGCGACGAGGTGCCCAACCGCAAGCTCGGCACGCTCGCCCAGTTCTTCCACGCCCGCGTGCAGCCCACCCACCGGGCGCTCGACGACGCCAAGGCCACCGTCGACGTCCTGCACGGGCTGATCGAGCGGCTGGGCAGTTTCAAGGTCCACACCCTCGGCGACGCGATCGAGTTCGCCAAGGCGGTCACCCCTACCCAACGGCGCAAACGCCACCTCGCCGACGACCTGCCGCACGTGCCGGGCGTCTACGTGTTCCGCGCCGCCGACGACCGCCCGCTTTACGTCGGCACCTCGGTCGACATCGCCACCCGGGTCCGCAGCTACTTCACGGCGAGCGAGAAGCGCGCCCGGATGTCCGAGATGATCGCCGCCGCCACCCGGGTGGAGGCCGTCGAGTGCGCACACTCGCTGGAGGCCGAGGTGCGCGAGCTGCGGCTCATCGCCTCGCACGCCCCGCCGTACAACCGCAGGTCGAAGTATCCGGAGCGGGTCGTCTGGCTCAAGCTCACCGCGGAGGCGTACCCCCGGCTGTCGGTGGTCCGCCAGTTCACCGACGACGGCGCCGCCTACCTGGGCCCGTTCTCGTCGCGGCGCACCGCCGAACTGGCCGCCGCCGGGGTCTACGACGCCGTGCCGCTGCGCCAGTGCACCCACAAGCTCTCCACCCGGACCACCACGCCGGCCTGCGCGCTGGCCGAGCTGGGCAGATGCGCGGCGCCCTGCGAGCACCGCATCACCCCCGAGGCGTACACCCTCAGCGCCGCACTGCCCTTCAGCACCGCGACCCAGGGCGACCCGGAGCCACTGGTGGAAGCCCTGATGGTCCGGATCGAGGCGCTGTCGCAGCGGCAGCGTTACGAGGAGGCGGCCGTCGTGCGGTCCCGCCTCGTCGCGCTGCTGCGAGCCACCGTGCGCATGCAGAAGCTGGGGGCGCTCACCCGGCTCGGCGAGCTGGTCGCGGCACGGCGCAACGAGGCGTACGGATGGGAGATCATCGTGGTCCGGCACGGCCGCCTGGCCGCCGCCGCGACGTCTCCCCCGCGGTTGCATCCCCGGCCGACCCTCGACCTGGCGCGGGCGACGGCCGAGACGGTCCTACCCGGACCGGGGCCGGTCCCGGCGGCCTCGGCCGAGGAGAGCGAGCGGATCTTGGCATGGCTGGAACGACCCGACACCCGGCTGGTGGAAACTTCCGGCGACTGGGTGTCACCCGCGCGTGGCGCAGCGCGCTTTACTACCCTGCTCAGCAAGGCTGAGGCCGCGGCGTCGAGAAGAGACTCGTCCATTCGCTCATCGGTAACTGACCGTTCGGACGACGCTCGCTCGCATAGGCTGTAAGGACGCGGCCGTGAAGCCGAGCAATCGGCGGCTTCCACGCGTAGGGTGTGGTCGATCGGTGAGGGGGTGTCCGGGTGGACGTCGACGCCGGCCACGGCGCCGCGCTTGGACGTGCCCTGCCGGCAGCACCGCTGTCCCAGCGGCTGCGATCGTTCCTGAGCTTTCAGGGCAATGACGACGATCCGGTCACCACCCTGACCCGCACCCACCGCGCCATCCACCCGTCGGCCGACGCCGGCGTCCTGCGCCGCAGCTACGCCGTCGCGGAGAACATGCACCGCGGCCAGTTCCGCAAGAGCGGCGACCCGTACATCACCCACCCGCTCGCGGTCGCGCAGATCTGCGCCGAGCTCGGCATGGACACGACGACGCTGGTCGCGGCCCTGCTGCACGACACGGTCGAGGACACCAGCTACACGCTCGAGACGCTGCACGGCGACTTCGGCCCCGAGGTGACCCACCTGGTCGACGGCGTGACCAAGTTCGACAAGGCGTTCTACGGCAAGGTGGCCGAGGCCGAGACCATCCGCAAGATGATCATCGCAGCGGGCAAGGACGTCCGGGTCCTGGTGATCAAGCTGGCCGACCGGCTGCACAACATGCGCACCCTGGACGCCCGCTCCCCCGCCTCCCGGGCGCGCATCGCGACGGCCACGCTGGACGTGCTCGTGCCCCTCTGCGACCGCCTCGGCATCCAGGCCCTCAAGCGCGACCTCGACGACGTGGTGCTCTACCACCTCGAGCCGGAGTCGTTCTCCCGCATCGACGAGCACGTCAAGAACCGTCCGGGCTGGGACGAATACCTCGCCGGCGTCTCCGCCCAGGCCCGCACGGCCCTGCGCCGCCAGCGGGTCAGCGCCGACGTGAAGGCGCGCCCGCGGCACTACTACTCGATCTGGAAGGACACGGTCGCGGGCGGGCACACCGTGCCGTTCGACCTGCCCCGCATCGCCGTCGTGGTCGACGGGCCGGAGACCGACTGTTACGCCGCCCTCGGCGCGATCCACGGCAAGTGGCGCCCCGTGGCCGGTCGCTTCAAGGACTTCATCGCCTCACCCAAGAACAATCTCTACCGCTCCCTGCACACCACGGTCACCGGCCCCGAGGGACGCCTGGTGGAGGTGCTGATCCGTACGGTCTCGATGCACCGCTGCGCGGAGTACGGCGTGGCCACCGGCTACCGCTATCCGAAGTCGGATTCCGAGACCGCCCCCGGCACCGACCAGCTCACCTGGCTCAAACGGGTCCTCGACTGGGAGCAGGACACCACCGACGCGGGACAGTTCCTCGCCTCGCTGCGCTGCGACCTCGCCGAGGCGCAGATCACGGTCTTCGCCAAGGGCCGCACCGTCGAGCTGCCGGCGGGCTCCACCCCGGTCGACCTCGCGTACGAACTGAACCCGGACCAGGGCGACCAGACGCTCGCCGCGACGGTCAACGGCCGCCTGGCCCCCCTCAGCTCGCAGCTCCGCGACGGCGACGTCGTGGAGATTTTTTCTGAGACGGACGGCCACACCGACGCCGGTCCGGGCACCGGCGTGCGCGGCCCCCGCAAGGAGTGGCTCGGCTTCGTCAAATCCACGCAGGCCCAGATGCAGATCAACCGCTACTTCGCGGAAGAGAACGCTCCGGGCATCAGCATCGCCGACAAGGTCCGCCTCGGCCGCGCGACCATCGGCCTGACCCTGCGAAAACACGACCGCGGCCTGGCCAGCGAGGTCCCGCTGCGCCGGCTCGCGGACGAACTGGGCTACCCCGACCTGGAAACCATGCTGGTAGCGGTCACCGAGCGCAACCTGGAACCGGATCAGGTCGTCGAGCAACTCATCGCGCTGGTGGACCACCCGGACTGACCGGACCGGCCCGATGGCGGAACGCCACGAAGCCCTGACCACCAGCGCCGTCGGTGCAGGCAGCCGGTAACCGCTCGGATGACGCTCCGGGGGATCGGATGACCACCGCGGCCAAGGGCCGGACATGGTCCGGCTAGCCTGGGGTCGTGAAAATGCCTCGGCGGTTGCGCGGCGCCGCGTATCAGGCGTTCTACCGGCTGCCGCATTCGATGCGCCGGCGGATCGTGCGGTTCATCGTGCCGAAGTATCTCGTCGGGGCGGTCTGCATCGTGCGCGACGCCGAGGCGGCCGACCCCGGTCGGCTCCTGCTGCTGCGCCAGCCGCCCGGCCGCGGGTGGGGTCTTCCCGCCGGCCTGCTCAAGAAGGCGGAGCAGCCGGCCGTCGGCGCCGCCCGGGAGCTGCGGGAGGAGTCGGGCGTCGACATCGACCCCGCCGACCTGACGCCGGCGGTCCCGAACGCGATCGTGCACACCAAGGGGTGGGTCGACACCGTCTTCCTGGCGACGGTCCCGGCTTCCACGAACCCGCTCGTGGTCGACGGCGGCGAGGTGCTGGAGGCGGACTGGTTTCCCCTCGACGACCTGCCACCGCTGACCCCGAGCACCGCCTACCTACTCGGCATCTACGGCATCGGCCCGCACGCCGCCCAGCAGACCCCCTGACACCACCATGACCGTCGCGAAGGTGGCCGTGTCGGCCGTCATCCTGGCCGCCGGGGAGGGGCAGCGGCTTCGTCCTCTGACGACGCTCGTACCGAAGGCTCTGTGTCCGGTCGCCAACGTGGCGCTGTTGGACCGGGCGCTGGACCGCGTGGCCGGTCTGGGTCTGCACGGGCCGTCCTCGGTGGCGGTGAACGCGGCGTATCTGGCCGACCAGATCGTGGCGCACGTGGGCGGGCGTGCGCATCTCTCCGTGGAACCGGACGGTCCCGCGGGCACGTCCGGCGGCATCGGCCGGCTGCGCGACTGGATCGGCGGGCGGGGGGTGCTGGCCGGCAACGCGGACGCGTACCTGGCCGATCCGCTGCGGGAGCCCGGCAAGGACATCGCAGCCCTGCTGGACGGGTGGAACGGCGACACGGTGCGCATGCTGACCAAGCCGGTCACGCCGGGCGACACGGGCGGCTTCAGCGGGCGCCGCTTCGCCGGCTTCTCGCTGCTGCCGTGGCGCTACGTCCGTGACCTCGGCCCGGAGTTCTCCGACCTCGTCCGCACGGTGTGGCGGCCGGCGGAGGCGGCGGGAGACCTGGAACTGATCCCGTACGAGGGTGTCTACCTCGACACCGGCACACCTGCCACCTACCTGGCCGCCAACCTGCACGCCGCCGGTGCGAGCGGCGGTCTGATCGCCCCCGGTGCGAAGGTCACCGGGTCAGCCGAGGAGTCGGTGGTCGGGGCCGGGGCCGTGGTGGCCGGGCGGGTGCGACGATCCGTGGTCTGGCCGGCTGCCCGCGTGGCCGCCGGCGAGGACCTGATCGAGGCGATCCGCGCGGGCGACGACATGACCGTGCCGACAACCTTCCCGGACGGCGGGTGGGGATCGCTAGCATGAACCGACGCCGACCTGAGGGAGCTTCCGTGAACACCGCGATCGTGCACATCGACTGCGCCACCGACTCGATTCCGGAGGTCGCTGAGGCGCTGGCCGCGCTGCCCGGGGTCAGCGAGGTCTACTCCGTGGCCGGAAACGTGGATCTCATCGCGATCGTGCGGGTGTCGCGGTTCGACGACATCGCCGAGGTGATCGCCGGGCGGATCTCGAAGACTCCCGGTGTGGTCGGCACCGAGTCGCACATCGCCTTCCGGGCGTACTCCCGGCACGACCTCGAGGACGCCTTCGCGATCGGCCTGCCCGAGGCCGACTGAGCACGGACACGAGAAAGGGGGCCCGGGAACGGGCCCCCTTTCTCCGTTACTGCTCAGCGTCCGGAGGTGATCTCCTGGCGATCGTCCTTGCCGGTCACCGGCGGCACCGCCGGCGAGACCGGCGCCTCGGCCGGCTTCTCGACCGGGAAGAAGAAGCCCTTCACCGCCGGCGCCAGGGCACCGAGGCGGTTCATCTTCTTCGGTACGACCCAGCCCGCGTACTCCAGCGGCAGCGGGTGGCCGTGCTCGTCGACCGGGCCGAGCGGCTGGTGGACCTCCACGAACCGGCCGTCCGGCAGGCGCTTGATGATGCCGGTCTCCGCGCCGTGTGCCAGGACCTCGCGGTCGTGCTGCTGCAGGCCGAGGCAGATGCGTACGGCGATGTAGTAGGCCAGCGGCGGGAGGATCACGAGGCCGATGCGGCCCGCCCAGGTCATCGCGTTCAGGCTGATGTGGAACTTGTCGGCGATGACGTCGTTGCCGCCGGACAGGGTCGCCACGACGAAGAACGTGAAGGCCATCGCGCCGAGGCCGGTGCGCTCGGGCGCGTCGCGCGGGCGCTGGAGGAGGTGATGCGACTGGGTGTCCTTCAGGCGTCGCGCCTCAATGAACGGATAGAACATCGGCACCGTGGTCAGCGCGCCCAGGCCGACGACGGCCGGCCAGAACAGCGGCGGGATCACGTAGCCGTCGCCGATCGGGATGTCGATCTGCCAGGCCGGCATGAGGCGGACCAGGCCGTCCATGAACATGACGTACCAGTCCGGCTGGCTCGCCGAGGAGACCTCGGAGGCACGGTACGGCCCGAACAGCCAGATCGGGTTGATCTGGAACAGGCCGGCCATCAGCGCGATGACGCCGAAGACGGCCATGAAGAAGCCGCCCTGCTTGAGCGCGTACCGGGGGAACATGCGCTCGCCCACGACGTTGTCGTTGGTGCGCATCGGCCCGGGCCACTGGGTGTGCTTCTGCTTGAAGACCAGGCCCAGGTGGATGCTGATCAGCGCGAGCAGACCGCCCGGGATGAGCAGCACGTGCGCGATGTAGAAGCGCCCGATGATCAGCTCGCCGGGGAACTCACCGCCGAAGATCGACGCCGACAGCCAGGTGCCGATGACCGGGATGGACAGCATGATCGCCGAGGCGATGCGCAGGCCGGTGCCGGAGAGGCCGTCGTCCGGCAGCGAGTAGCCGGTGAAGCCGGCGAGGAAGCCGAGCAGGAACAGCGTGACGCCGATCGCCCAGTTGGCCTCGCGGGGCTTGCGGTACGCGCCGGTGAAGAAGACGCGCGCCATGTGCACGACGATCGAGGCCATGAACAGCAGCGCGGCCCAGTGGTGCATCTGCCGCATGAAGAGGCCGCCGCGCACCTCGAACGACAGGTGCAGCGAGGACTCGTAGGCCTTCGACATCTCGATGCCGCGCAGCGCGGTGTACGAGCCGTTGTACGCGACTTCCGTCATCGACGGGTCGAAGAAGAGGGTCAGGAACACGCCGCTGAGCAGCAGGACGATGAACGAGAACAGCGCGATCTCGCCCAGCAGGAAGGACCAGTGGTCGGGGAAGACCTTGTTCAGCAGGGCCCGCAACGGGGTCGCGGCCTGGAAACGGTCGTCAACTCCCTTGCCGACGGCAGCGGGGACCTGTGCGAGGTCCAGCTTTCGGCGCTTCACGGCCGCTCCCAGAAGTCGGGTCCGATGGCTTCCCGGTAGTCAGACGCTGCCACGAAGAAACCCTCTGCGTCTACATCGAGGGGCAACGCGGGCAGGCGACGGCTGGCCGGGCCGAAGATCGGACGGGCGTTGTCGGTGATGATGAACTGCGACTGGTGGCACGGGCAGAGCAGGCGGTTGGTCTGCTGCTCGTACAGGCTGGCGGGGCAGCCGGCGTGGGTGCAGATCTTGGAGTACGCGACGTAGTTGCCCCACATCGCACCCTTGTTGACCGCGTCACTGTCGGCCGCGGTGCGCGCCTTCTCCGCGTCGTCCGCCCGAAGGTGGATGAGCAGGGTGGGCGAATCCGCGTAGTGGTTGGTCGCGCCGCCCGGGACGCCGGGGAAGACCGTGATCTGGCCGCCGACGCTGACGTCCTCGGGCCGGATCGGGGTGCCGTCCTCACGGGTGAGGCGCACCGGCTTGCCGTGGTTGGGCACCGGGTCGAAGCCGGTGCGGTACATCATCGGCTCGTCGTCCTTGTGCGGGTTCTGGATGAGCCCACCGATCAGCGGCGCCGCGGCGGCGACACCGAGCGGGGCCATGCCGAGCGCGATCGCGCCCTTGAGCAGCGGCCGCCGCTGCACGCCCAGCTCGTCCGCCACGTACGCCAGGGTCTGACCGGCGATCAGCCGGTCGTCGTCGCTGGACGGGCTGTTGTGCCGGTCCTGGATCGAGACCTCGTGCGGCAGCAGCTTCTTGGCCCAGGCAAGGATGGCGAAGCCGAGGGCGAGCAGCGAGATGCCGAGGCTGATGCCGAGGACCGGCGTGTAGTAGTCGTTGATCGCGTGGCCGAGCTTGAACTCCCACGGCCACACGATGTAGAAGACCACGAATGCCGTCGCCGCCAGCCCGGAGATGACGAACAGCAGGGCGATGTTGCGCACGACGCGCTTCTCCGCCTTGGAGTTCGTGCCCTCGAACTGCGACTCGTACGTGACGATCTCGATGTCGTCGCGCCGGGCGCCCTCCCGCACGATGTCGAAGCGGGAGAGCCGGGGGTCCTGGACGTCGACCGGCTCGGTGCCGGCGCCGTGCGCCCCGTGCTTCGTAACCGTCATGACTTCCCCGCAATCCACAGCGCCGCGAACACCAGGATGGTGATGCCGACCAGGAAGATGGCCAGCCCCTCGGTGACCGGGCCGTACCGGCCGAGGTTGAACACGCCGCCCGGGTCCTTGTCCTCCTGGAGCTGCTGCGTGATGTACGTGATGAGCTCGCGCTTCTGCTCCGGCGTGATCTCGTTGTCGCCGAAGACCGGCATGTTCTGCGGGCCCGTCAGCATCGCCGCGTAGATCTCCTCCGCGGTCGCGTCGTGCAGGCCCGGCGCGAACTTACCGGACGAGAGCGCGCCACCGGCACCACCGAAGCTGTGGCAGGACGTGCAGTTGATGCGGAACAGCTCACCGCCGTTGGCCAGCGCGTCGGGGTGCTCCTCGAGGTCCTGGGTGAGCGAGCCCCGCGGGATCTGCGGGCCGCCACCGAGCTCCTGGATGTACTGCCCGAGCTGCCTGGTCTGGTCCTCGTCGAACTGCGGCGTCTTCTGCTCGGCCTGGCCCTCCTGGCGGGTCATCGGCATGCGGCCGGTGCCCACCTGGAACTCCACGGAGGCGGACCCGACGCCGACCAGGCTGGGACCACGGCCCTCGACACCCTCGGCGTTACGGCCGTGGCAGCTGATGCAGCTGTTGTCGTAGAGCGCCTTGCCCTCCTGGGCGGCGGCGGAGAGCTGCCGGGTGTCCTCGGCGAACGCTCCCGGGGTGAAGGCGGTGTAGACGCCTCCGGCGAGAGCGAGGGCGGCGACCATGCGGAACGCGGCGCCGAGGCGCCGGCGCGCCCGGCTCGGCGCGGACCGCCGCCTGTTGAACACCCGGAAACGCCGACCGGCGGGGGTGTCAGAAGTCATGGGCTGTGTCCCTCTGAATCTTGACCTTGAAACTCACGGACGGCGGCGACTACTGAAGCCAATAGATCATGGCGAACAACGCGATCCACACGATGTCGACGAAGTGCCAGTAGTAGGACACGACGATCGCGGACGTGGCCTGCGCCGGCGTGAACCGGCCCATGGTGGTGCGGATCATGTAGACGATGAAGGCGATGAGACCACCCGTGACGTGCAGGCCGTGGAAGCCGGTCGTCAGGTAGAACATCGACCCGTAGCCGTCGGCGTTGATCTTGACGCCGTGCTCCACCAGCTCGACGTACTCGTTCGCCTGGCCGAGCACGAAGATCAGGCCCATGACGAAGGTGATGGTGAACCAGCGTCGCAGCGAGTGCACGTCACCCTTCTCCGCCGCGAAGACGCCGAGCTGGCAGGTGACCGAGGAGAGCACCAGGATCACCGTGAACGTCGTCGCGTACGGGATGTTCAGGACCTGGGTGTGCTTCTCCCACTGGCTGTAGTCCGCCGCGCGGATGGCGAAGTACATCGCGAACAAGGCCGCGAAGAACATGAGTTCGCTGGAGAGCCACACGATGGTCCCGACGCTGACCATGTTGGGTCGGGTCAGCGAATGGATCCGGCTCTTGTCGATGGCTGCCGCTGTCACGGGCTCATTATTGCCCCGCGATCACTCCAACATGTCGCGGGGGGCCCAATCCGGCATGTGTCGCAGCCCCGTGGCGGGTGGACCAGGGGGCAAGGCCTAGCCTCGAATGGTGCAGCTCGCCGAAACGCCCCCGGTCGCGGTCGCGGCAGGGAATACTGTTCCCCCGCCGTTCAGCGTCGCCCAGATCTTCTCCGAGATCTCTCTGACCAGCCTGATCGCGCTCTTTCTGCTTCTGGCCGCCGCCGTCTACCTGTACGGCGCGCACCGCATGCGGCAGCGGGGCGACCACTGGCCGCCGGGACGCACGGCCGCGTTCCTCGTCGGAGGACTCGGCAGCATCGCGGCGGTGACGGTCACCGGAATCGAGGCGTACGACACAACGCTCCTCAGCGTGCACATGGTGCAACACATGGTCCTGTCGATGGTGGGCCCGATCTTCCTGGCCCTCGGCGCGCCGGTCACGCTGGCGCTGCGGACCCTGCCGGTACGCAGGCGCAAGATGCTGCTGGCCGTCCTGCACAGCCGCGTGGTGCGGGTCGTGACCTTCCCGCTGGTCGCCTTCGGGATCTTCATCGCGAACCCGTTCGTCCTCTACTTCACCGGCCTGTACCGGGCCACGCTCGAGCACGCCTGGCTGCACGAGTTCATCCACGTGCACTTCATCGTGACCGGCTGCCTGTTCTTCTGGCCGCTGCTCGGGCTGGATCCGCTGCCCAACCGGTGGCCGTACCCCGCCCGCGCCCTGCTCATGGTGCTGTCGGTGCCGTTCCACACCGTCCTCGGCCTGACGATCATGCAGAGCAAGACCCTGCTCGGCGGCGACTGGTATCCGAACCTGCACCTGAGCTGGATGGACCCCTTCGCCGACCAGGTCACGGCCGGCGGCATCCTGTGGGCCGGCGGCGAGATCGTCAGCGTCACCATGCTCGGCATCCTGGTGCTGCAGTGGATCAGGCAGTCCGAACGCGAGGCCAAGCGCATCGACCGCGCCCTGGACCGCGCCGAGGCCGAGGACCGGGCGGCCGCGTCGCAGGCCGCGACCAAGATCACAAACGAGACTCCCGGCGTACGCCCACAGCCCGACGCCGACTGACCGGTTCGGTACGATCAGCGGGCACCTACGAGCGTGGGGAACCGGGGCACATCATGAGCGACGACAGCAAGCCCAAGCCGGACACGTACACGGTCCTGCTGTACAGCGACGACATCAAGGTCCGCGACCGGATCCGGCTGGCGATCGGCCTGCGCCCCGCGGCCGACCTGGCGGTCGAGTTCGTCGACGCCTCCACCTGGGAGGAATGCCGGCGGCTGCTCGACGACTACGAGATCGACCTCATGGTCCTCGACGGCGAGGCGAGCCCGGCCGGCGGCCTCGGCATCGCCCGCCAGACCAAGGACGAGTACGCCACTCCCCCGCCCACCTGCGTCGTCATCGCCCGCGCGGCGGACCGCTGGCTGGCGGCCTACGCTCAGGTCGACCAGACCCTGGTTTATCCGCTCGACCCGGTCACCACGGGCCAGACGATCGCCGGCATGCTACGGGCCCGCCGCAACGGTGCGGTGCCGCTCGGCACGCTCGGCACCCTGGGCTGACCACCCGCCGTGGCCGGACCCGGCGCACCCGCACGCGGGCTGACCGACCGGCCGCACCCAGGCTGACGCACCGGCCGCGCGCCGGGGTCACCGCCGGTCACTCCCCCGCCCGCACCTCGCCCCTCGGAGGCCCCTCATGGGCGCACCCACCTGGCCCCACCTGCTGAGCGCCCTCCTGCGGGGCGAGGAGTTGCCGGCGCAGGACACCGCCTGGGCCATGGGCGAAATCATGGCAGGCAACGCGTCACCGGTGCAGGTGGCCGGTTTCGCGGTGGCGCTGCGCGCCAAGGGCGAGACGCCGGTGGAGCTGTCCGGGCTCGTCGAGGCGATGCTGGCCAACGCCACGACCGTGGAGCTGCCCGAGGATGTCCGCGCCGGCGCGGTCGACGTGGTGGGCACCGGCGGCGACCGCGCCCACACGGTGAACATCTCGACCATGGCCGCGATCATCGTCGCCGCGGCGGGTGTCACGGTCGTCAAGCACGGCAACCGGGCCGCCTCGTCGGCCTGCGGCACCGCCGATCTGCTCGAACACTTCGGCATCCCGCTCGACCTCGGGCCGCAGGGCGTGCGACGCACGGTGGCCGAGGCGGGCATCGGCTTCTGCTTCGCGGCCCGTTACCACCAGGGCATGCGGCACGCCGCGGTCACCCGCCGCGAGCTGGGCCACCCCACCTTCTTCAACGTCCTGGGTCCGCTCACCAACCCGGCCCGCCCGCGCAACGCGGCGGTGGGCTGCTTCGACCAGCGGATGGCCCCCGTGATGGCCGAGGTCTTCGCCCGCCGCGGCGACTCGGCGCTGGTGATGCGCGGCGAGGACGGCCTGGACGAGTTCACCACGGCGGCACCGACCCGGGTCTGGCTGGTCAAGGACGGCACGGTCACGGAGTCCGTGGTGGACGCGGTCGACCTCGGCGTCCCGCGCAGCAACCCCGGCGACCTGCGCGGCGGCGACGCGGCCTTCAACGCGGACGCGGCAATGCGGACCTTCGCCGGCGAGCAGGGGCCCGTCCGCGACGCGGTGCTGGTCAACGCGGCCGCGGCGTTCGCCGCCCAGGCGGGCTTCCCCGGAACCTTCGCGGACACGATGCGCGAGGGAATCGCCCGCGCGGCCCAGGCGGTCGACTCCGGCGCCGCCACCGCCCTGCTGCACCGCTGGGTGCAGGCCGCCAAGGCCGCGAAGGCCGCCGAGCCCGCCTGAGACGCCTGCCGCGAAGGCCGCCGAGCCGCGCCCTGGGACGCCTCCCGCGAAGGCCGCCGAGCCCGCCTTGGGACGCCTCCCGCGAAGGCCGCCGAGCCCGCCTTGGGACGCCTCCGCGGAGCCACCGAGCACGCCCTGAGGCCTTCCGCGGGTCCGCCGAGGGTTCCCGGGCGGCCCCGGCAATGCACGCTCGCGGAGCAAAAAGGACCACTATGTGAAAAGGCCCGCTTTTGTCACAACACGCCGGGGCGCGTCCACCGCTGCCGGGCCGACACGTGACAACGTTCGAATGACATTCGGGTAATCCCACCTTCCGATGAAGAGGAGCCACCCGTGCACGAACGAGAGCTGCGCTGCATCATCTGCGACGCGGAGATGACGTTCGAGGTGCCACCCTGCGTGGACGGGCACGAGGACGACTGCCCGGAGCTGGTCTGCACCCGCTGCGACACCGCCGAGATCCTGGCACCGCTCGAGGTCCGCGTGTGGCTACGGCCCGGCGTCGACCGGATCGCCCCGCTGCAACGCCGCGCCGCCTGACCCGCCCTCGACGAACACTTCAGGCCCACACCGTCCGGTGCGGGCCTGAAGCATCACTCCCGGCCCAAGGCCCGGATGAAGTGGATCAGAGGTCGAACTCCCCGGCCTTCACGCCCGCGACAATGGCCTCCCACGCGCCGAGCGAGAACGAGAAGACCGGACCGGACCGGTCCTTGCTGTCACGCACCTGGATTGCGTCCTCCACGCGGCGGACCTCGACGCACTGGCCGTTGCCGCCACTGCGGCTGCTGGTGCGCCAGTTCTGGTTGAGCATGTCGACTCCTAAGGCTGGTGCTCCGCGTCGCGGATCTGTTGGATCATCTCAACTGACGCGTGGGGCGACAATGCGGATGAGCGAAGGTCGTTGAAAACCACCTCGCAGCGCCGCACGTCCTCACCCTCAGCGTAGAGGTCTCCGGTCAGACCCTCGATATAGACCACCCCCGGGTTTGCCGGGAAGCTGAGGATGGCGAAGCTCGACAGCATCGACGCGTAGGCGCCCTCCCGGAACGGGATCACCTGAAGGGTCACGTTCCTCAGCTTGGCCGCGGAAATCATGGCGGTGAGCTGCTCGTGCATGACCTGCGGTCCACCGATCTGCCGGTGGAGCACCGCCTCGTCCATGACCGCTACCAGCCGCAATCTGCCCTCGCTGATGAGCTTCTGCCGCTCCAGGCGGGCCTTGACCCGCTGTTCGATGGCCTCGCCGGTCGGCTGGGATGCCTCACTACTGGTGATGGCAATGGCGTAGGCCTCGGTCTGGAGCAGGCCGGGAACGACGATCGTCTCGAAGTTCTGCATCTCGACGGCGGCGGATTCGAGGCCGATGTACTGGCGGTAGACCGGGGGCAGGTCGCTGTACTTGGCCCACCAGCCTCGCTGCTTACCCTCGCGGGCCATCGTCAGCAGCGTCTCGCGCAGCTCAGGGTCGTCCACGCCGTACTCGTCGAGCAGGGCGTTCAGGGCCGGGCCCTTGACGCCGACGCGGCCCGATTCGATCCGGCGCAGCGTGCTGGGTGAGACCTCGATGACGTCCGCGGCGCGCTCGGTCGTCACCTTGGCCTCGTCGCGCAGCCGGCGGAGTTGGGCGCCGAGCTGGAACCTCAGGAACGTCGGACTGTCCACTCGCCACATTGTGCACCATCCGGCGCGCCCGGCCAGTCCCACGTCGGCACTTCTGGCGATGCCAACATGCATCTGTGTGATTGACGCGCATAAAATGCGCGCGCAAAATTACGCCACCTCCACGGAAGGAGACGAGCGTGCGACGGCACCGTCCCGTACGGATGTGGTTCAAGCCCTGGAAGAAACGGTGCGCCTGCGGTTGTGGCTGGTTTCCCTGCCCCGACGCGGTCACGGTCGACCATCCGCCGGTCGCGCAGTCCCTGGGGCGCGCCGATCCGACGTGGAACATGCCGACCGCTTACTATGCGGCGGCGCGGGGGAATCAGCGCCCGCTGATGACCCGAGGCCAGCAGTGGCGCAGCCGGCCACGGTGACGGCGACGGCGCATGCCCCGCACAAGCCCTCGTGGGACTGCCTCGCCTGCGGCAGGCCGTGGCCGTGCGATCCGGCGCGCGAGGCGCTCGCGGCCGATATGGACTTCGTGCGGCTCGCTTGCTTCATGTGGGACGCCCTCGAGGAGGCGGTACGCGACCTGCCACCCACCCCGGCCACCGAGCTGTTCCAGCGGTTCCTGACCTGGATCCTCTGACACGACGAAGGCCCGCACCCGAGCGGGGTGCGGGCCTTCGAAGAGGCGAAGCGGTGCGGTCAGTGCTCGGCGGGGTGCCGGGTGCCCGAGTAGTACTCGAAGAGCAGGCCGCACGCGGCGAAGATCACCATGACCAGGCCCAGGGCAAGCAGCCACCACATCCAGAACACCAGGCCCATGGCGGCGATCGAGGCGGCCAGCGCGAGGCCGAACGGCCAGTAGCTGCCCGGGCTGAAGAAGCCGATCTCGCCGGCACCCTCGGCGATCTCGCCGTCCTCGCGGTCCTCCGGGCGCAGGTCGATGCGCCGCGCGACGAACCAGAAGAAGCCGCCGCACATCGCGCAGAGCAGGCCCGACAGGATCAGCGCCACGGTGCCGACCCACTCGGTCTGGCCGACGCCGTTGGTGTAGAGGCCGTACACGAGGGCCGCGCCGAAGAGGAAGACGGCGACGCCGGTGAAGATCTTGTATTCGGTCTTCAACTGAGGTTCCCCTACTTCCCTGCGGCCATGGGCTGGTTCCACGACTGACCCTGGCGACGGGTGTCGAACGGCTCCGTCGTCGTGGCGAAGCGCTCGTTCCCGGAGAAGCCGATGGCGCCCATCGCGTCCTGGGTGCTCGCACCCTTCTTCTTCGCCGCGAGGAACTGGTCGAAGCGCTCCGGCGAGACCACCACGAGCTCGAACTGCATGAAGGCGTGGTACGTGCCGCAGAGCTCGGCGCACCGGCCGACGTAGCGGCCCTCACGGTCGAGGGTGACCTCGAAGACGTTGCGCACGTTGCCCGGGAAGACGTCGCGCTTGAACAGCATCTCCGGCACCCAGAACGAGTGGATGACGTCGCGGCTGGTCTCCTCGAACCGGATCTTCTTACCGGTCGGCAGCACCAACAGCGGGATGACGTCGGTGGAGCCGAGGTTCGACGCCACGGTGTTGGCGTCGGCGCCGGGCGCGTCACGGTAGTTGAACTGCCAGTTCCACTTGAACGCGACGACCTCGACGGTGTGGTCCGGCTTGGCCGACAGCTTGTCCACATCGGTCTGCACGATCGCCGTGTAGTAGAAGAGCACCGCGACGATCAGCACCGGCGTGACCGTGTAGAGCACCTCCATCGGCATGTTGAACCGCGTCTGCACCGGCAGGGTGTCGCCCCGCTTGCGGTACCGGATCACGCACCAGAAGATCAGGCCCCACACGAAGAAGCCGACGACCAGGGCCGCGATCGTCGAGGCGATCCAGAGGTCGTACATCTTGTGGGCCTGCTCGGTGATGCCGTGGCGCGGCCAGCCGAAGCCGCCGAGCTTGTCACCGATGTCAATGGGGGAACAGCCGGACAGCAGGGCCAGCAGTGCGGCACCACTGACACCGAGCCCGGCGAGCCGTACGACGCGCGGCCGTGCGACCGAACTCCTTGAGACCACCTGCTCCTGCCTCCCTAGAGCACCGCCCGGTGCGACTGAATTCGGACACCGGCGGCAAGGTGTCACCGACGGTCGCACACTACTCGACCTGGCGACGCCGCCTGGCTACCGGGGGTCGGATCTTCGACCGGGCGAGCAATACCCCTGATCCTGTGGACGATACCGTTCCCGGAGTGGAATACACGGCGGAACAAGCCGGTCGCCCCGCGTACCTGGACGCGGCCAGCGCGGCCCCGATGCATCCCGTGGCCCGGCAGGCGCTGCTCGCGTCCCTGGAGGACGGCTGGGCGGACCCGGACCGGCTCTATGCCGCGGGCCGGCGGGCGCAACAGCTCAGGGACGCGGCGACGGCCACCGCGGCCGAGTGTCTGGGCGTACGCCCGGACGAACTGACCTTCCTCCCCTCGGGCACCGCCGCCGTGCACGCCGCCGTCCTCGGTGGCCTCGCGGGACGCGCCCGAGCTGGGCAGACGCTGGTTCACTCGGCCATCGAGCATTCCTCGGTGCTGCACGCGGCGGCACGACACGGCACGGCCGCCGAGGTCGGCGTGGCGCGGTCGGGGCGCCTCGACCTGGACGCCTGGCACGCCGCCGTGACCCGCCCCGGCGTGGCCCTGGCGAGCCTGATCAGCGCCAGCCACGAGGTCGGCACGCTGCAACCCGTCGCCGCGGCGGCGGAGTCCTGCGCGCAGGCCGGGGTGCCGCTGCACGTGGACGCCGCCCAGTCGATCGGGCGCGTGCCGGTGCCGCCGGGCTGGTCCCTGCTCACCGCGAGCGCCCGCAAGTGGGGCGGGCCGAGCGGGGTGGGCGTCCTCGTGGTCCGCAAGGGCACGCGCTGGCTGTCCCCGTACCCCGGTGATGATCTTCACAGGCCGCACCCGCCCGGCGCGCTCGACCTGCCCGCGGTCGTCGCGGCGGCGGCGAGCCTGCGGGCCGTGCTCGCCGAGGCCCAGACCGAGGGGGTACGCCTCGGCGCCCTGGTCGACCGCATCCGGGGATGCGTCGCGGCGACCGTGCCCGACGTCGAGATCGTGGGCGACCCGGTGGAGCGCCTGCCCCACCTCGTCACCTTCTCCTGCCTGTACGTCGACGGCGAGGCGCTGCTGCACGCCCTGGACAGGCACGGCTTCGCGGTGTCGTCGGGCTCGTCCTGCACGGCGTCGACGCTGCGGCCCAGCCACGTGCTGGAGGCGATGGGCGTGCTCAGCCACGGCAACGTGCGCGTGTCGCTGCACCGCGGCACGACCGAGGCGGACGTGGACCGCTTCCTGGCCGTGCTCCCGGGCGTGGTGGCCGGGATCCGGGAGGAGGCGGGGATGTGATCGAGGTGGACTCCCGCGGCCGGCGCTGCCCGCTGCCGATCATCGACCTGGCGAGGCGGATGCCGTCCGTGCCGGTCGGCGCGGTGGTGCGCGTCCTCGCCGACGACCCGGCCGCGGCCAACGACATCCCGGCGTGGTGCCGGATGAAGGGTCAGGAATATCTGGGCAGCCCCGCGCCGGACGCCTACGACGTCCGGCGGGTCACCTGAGGTAGTCGGCGACCGCCCCGACCGCGTCCACGGCCAGGGACGTGTCGACCACCAGGCGCGGACCGAGGTACGGCTCGTACTCGCTCTGCCGTTCCACGACCCGCACCCAGTCGGGGATGCCGTCGTGGGTGCGCTGGGCGTAGCGGGCCTCGACCCGGCGCCGGTGCTCGGCGTCGTCGCCGCAGACCACCTCGACGACGCGCAGCGGGACGCCCAGGCGCTCGGCCAGCTCGGTCCAGAGCTGCCGGGCCGCCTTCACCGGGCTGACCGCGTCGATGATCACACTGTGGCCCATGGTGAGCTGGGTCTCGGCGAGCGCCGCCACGACCCCGTACGCGGCATGGCCGGGACGGGGCTCGGTGACGTCGTAGGCCTGCAGGGTCTCGTCGACGGTGTCGACGGCGAGCACGGCGGCCGGCAGCACCGCGCCGACCTGCTGGGCGAGCGTGCTCTTTCCGACGCCCGGCAGGCCGGCGAAGACGGCGAGGACCATGCCTTTACGCGGGGAGGTGCGGGTGGATCTCGGCGGCGGCCGCGTCACCGTACGAGTCGGCGAAGCGCTTGAGGAAGTCGTCGCTGCGGACGTCGTACTCCTGCGGGCCGACGGTCTCCAGGACCAGGGCGGCGAGCAGGGAGCCCACCTGCGCGGCCCGCTCGAGGCCGAGGCCCCAGCTGATCGCGGTGAAGAAGCCCGCCCGGAAGCCGTCGCCGACGCCGGTCGGGTCCTCGGGCACGACGTCGCGGGCGACCGGCACGTGCAGGGTCTCGATGCCGCGCCCGCTGATCTCCACGCCGTCCTTGCCCAGCGTGGTGACCCGGATCTTGACGTGCTCGAGGACCTGGTCGGCGCTCAGCCCGGCCTTGGTCTCCAGCAGCGACCGCTCGTACTCGTTGGTCATGAGGTATTCCGCGCCCGAGATCAGCGTCATCACGTCGCTGCCGTCCATGCGGGCGAGCTGCTGCGACGGGTCGGCCACGAAGGCGTAGCCGCGGGAGCGGCACTCCTGGGAGTGGCGGATCATCGCGGCCGGGTCGTTGGCGCCGACCAGGACCAGGTCGAGGCCGCCGACGCGGTCGGCGACCGGCTCCAGCTCGATGTTGCGGGCCTCGGACATCGCCCCGGCGTAGAACGAGGCGATCTGGTTGAGGTCGTCGTCGGTGGTGCACACGAAGCGGGCGGTGTGCGCGACCTCGCTGACGTAGACCGAGTCGCAGTCGACGCCGTGGCGCTCGAGCCACGAGCGGTAGTCGGCGAAGTCGGCACCGACCGCGCCGACCAGCAGCGGCCGCAGGCCGAGCTTGCCCATGCCGTACGCGATGTTCGACGCCACGCCGCCGCGGCGCACCACGAGGTCGTCGACGAGGAACGAGAGCGAGACCTTGTGGAGCTGATCGGCGATGAGCTGCTCGGCGAACTTGCCGGGGAAGTGCATCAGGTGGTCGGTGGCGATCGAGCCGGTGACGGCGATCTTCATGTCGGCCCTCGGGGGTCGGGTGCGATTACCCCCGGAGCCTACCGGCCGTTCGCACCCCCGACATCTTCGCGTCACGGGCAAGGGCCGCCCACCCCGGAAGGGGTGGACGGCCCTCGAAGTTCCCGCGGGTACGGCTCAGTGGAAGGAGTCGCCGCAGGCGCAGGAATTCTGCGCGTTCGGGTTGTCGATGGTGAAGCCCTGGGCGTCGATGCGGTCGGCGAAGTCGATCGTGGCACCGGCGAGGTACGGCGAGCTCATCCGGTCGACGACGACCTCGACACCGTCGAAGTCGGTGACCACGTCACCGTCGAGGGAACGCTCGTCGAAGAAGAGCTGGTAGCGCAGGCCGGAGCAGCCGCCGGGCTGCACGGCGATGCGCAGACGCAGGTCGTCACGGCCTTCCTGCTCGATCAGGGCCTTGACCTTGGTCGCCGCGACATCGGTCAAAATGACGCCGGTCGGCGCGGCCTTGGTGGCCTCGGTCGACTCGGTGTGCGATTCAGTGGTCACGTGCGGTTCTCCCTGCCGGTCCGGTGATGTGCCGTACCGGCTAACGCTAGCTCTGCCGGGCCTTATTCCCAATTCGGTACGGCGAGATGTCTGACACCCACGGTCACCGGCTCCGCGGTCATCGGCTCCGGCTCCGCGGTCATCGGCTCCACTGCCCGGCGAGCCGCGCCCCGATCTCCCGCAGCCCGCGGGCCGGCTCGGCCAGCGCTCTCTCCTCGGAGCCGAAGTGCTCCAGCAGCGCAAACGTCTCGGTGACGCCCGCGTTGGCCGCCTCGCGGTAGCCCGTCTCGTTGCGCCCGGCGACCACCACGCAGGGCAGGCCGCGGTCCCGGGCGGCGTTCGCGACGCCGGCGGCCACCTTGCCACGCAGCGACTGGTGGTCGAAGGATCCCTCCCCCGTGATCACCAGATCCGCCCGGTCGAGCTGCTCCTCCAGGCCGATGATCCGGGTGACGAGGTCGATACCGGACACCATCCGCGCGCCGAGGGCCAGCAGGGCGGCGCCGACCCCGCCGGCCGCGCCGGTACCCGGCATCGCCGCCAGGCCGTCGACCTCGAAGGCCCGTTCGAGTACGCCGGCGAAGTGCTCCAGCGCGGCGTCGAGGCGCAGCACGTCCTCCCTGGTCGCGCCCTTCTGGGGGCCGTACACGTTGCTGGCGCCGTGCAGGCCGATCAGGGGGTTGTCGACGTCGGTGGCGGCGACCAGGCGGACCTGGCGCAGGCGGGGCGGGCCCTCGAGGCGGTCCGCCGCGCCGAGGACGGCACCGCCGTACGGCAGCGCGTACCCGCCGACGTCGACCGGCCCGGCGCCCAGCGCGGCCAGCATCCCGGCGCCGGCGTCGTTGACCGCGGAGCCGCCCAGCCCGATGACCACCTCGACCGCGCCCGCCTCGACCGCGGCGGTCAGCAGCAGGCCCAGCCCGTACGAGGTGGCGGCGCCGGGATCGCGCTCCTGCCGGGTGAGCAGGTGCAGCCCGCAGGCCTGTGCGCTCTCGACGTACGCGGTGGCCCCCACCAGCAGGACCTCGCCGTGCACCGGGCGCCCCAGCGGGTCGACGGTGGCGACGGTGACGCGCCGGCCGTCCAGGGCGCCGCCGATCACCTCCGTGAAGCCGGGACCGCCGTCGGAGAGCGGCCGGAGCACGACCTCGTCGGCCGGCGCCGTCTCGCGCCAGCCATCGGCGACCGCGGCGGCCACCTCGGCGGCGCTCAGCGTTCCGGCGAACTTGTCGGGGCAGATGAGGACACGCACGAGGAGAAAGTACAGGTTTCGCACAGGCGCGCCGGGCAACCTTGTCTCTATGCCGACCCTCGTACAGCGCCTGCAGAAGTTCCTCCGCAGCCCCCAGGGGCAGCGCCTGATCACGGAGGGCCAGCGCCAGCTTGCCAAGCCGGAGAACCGGGCCCGGCTGCGGCGACTGATCGCCCGGCTGCAGAACCGCCGCCGCTAGTGGTCCACAACACCGCCTCGGCCATCCTGACAGGCGGCGGAGTTGTGGAAACATGGTTGTGTGACGTCGACCTGGACCGAACCCTCGAACACCCCTCTCGCGCTGCTGCTGCTCGGCAAGGGCACCGACCCGGCCAGTGAGCGCGGCGTCGACTGCCCCGGGGATCTCCCCGCGCCGAGCGACCCCGACCTGGTCGCCCGGGCCGCCGCCGCCAAGGCCGCGCTCGGCGACCGCGTGTTCGTGCTGGGCCACCACTACCAGCGCGACGAGGTCATCCAGTTCGCGGACGTCACCGGCGACTCCTTCAAGCTGGCCCGCGAGGCCGCCGCCAAGCCCGATGCGGAGTTCATCGTCTTCTGCGGCGTGCACTTCATGGCCGAGAGCGCCGACATCCTCACCACCGACGCGCAGCGGGTCGTCCTGCCCGACCTGGCGGCCGGCTGCTCGATGGCCGACATGGCCGTGCTGGGCCAGGTCGAGACGGCGTGGGACCACTTCACCGAGCTCGGCATCGTCGACCAGGTGGTCCCCGTCACCTACATGAACAGCTCGGCCGACATCAAGGGCTTCGTCGGCCGCAACGGCGGCGTGGTCTGCACGTCCTCCAACGCCAAGCGCGCCCTGGACTGGGCCTTCGAGCAGGGTCAGAAGGTGTTCTTCCTGCCCGACCAGCATCTGGGCCGCAACACCGCGGTGCTGGAGATGGGCTTCTCGCTCGACGACTGCGTGCTCTACGACCCGCACAAGCCGCACGGCGGGCTCACCCCGGAGCAGCTCCGCGACGCCAAGATGATCCTGTGGCGCGGGCACTGCTCGGTGCACGGGCGGTTCACGATCGACAGCGTCCGCGAGGTCCGCGAGCGGGTGCCCGGCGTCACCGTCCTGGTCCACCCGGAGTGCCGGCACGACGTCGTACGCGCCGCGGACATGGTCGGCTCGACCGAATACATCATCAAGGCGCTGGATGCCGCGCCCGCCGGTTCGGCGTGGGCGGTCGGCACGGAGCTCAACCTGGTCCGCCGGTTGGCCCTGGCCCACCCGGACAAACAGATCATGTTCCTCGACAAGACGGTCTGCTACTGCTCCACGATGAACCGCATCGATCTGCCGCACCTCGTGTGGGCGCTGGAGGAGCTCGTGGCGGGCCGCGTGCCCAACCAGATCACGGTCGACGAGGACACCGCGAAGTTCGCCCGGATCGCCCTCGATCAGATGCTGGCGCTCCCTTAGTCCTTAACTCTCTGTAACCAACGGCGAGCCCTGTGCTCGCCGTTGTCTTTTTGTTGCCTTAATCATCCGGTATTCGTGCCACCTTGGGCGGTGTGATGATTTCTGCAACGGTCACGCAGCGCTATGCTGCCCGGGCGGCTGCCGCGGGACCCATCACACGCGCAGCACCTAGTCCCGCTCCGGACGCCCCCCGCGTCCGACTCTGGAGGTTGCGTTGACCGACGACGTCCTGGCCGTACACGGCGGTTCGCCGCTGCACGGGCAGATCCGGGTCCGAGGCGCCAAGAACCTGGTCTCCAAGGCCATGGTTGCCGCCCTGCTGGGCGAGTCCCCGAGCCGGCTCTACGACGTCCCGCGCATCCGCGACGTCGAGGTCGTTCGCGGCCTGCTCGGCCTGCACGGCGTCAAGGTGACCGACGGCGCCGACGACGGCGAGCTGGTGATGGACCCCACGAACGTGGAGAGCGCCAGCAGCGACGAGATCAACGTGCACGCCGGCTCCTCGCGGATCCCGATCCTGTTCTGCGGCCCCCTGCTGCACCGGCTCGGGCACGCGTTCATCCCCGACCTCGGCGGCTGCCACATCGGCCCGCGGCCGATCGACTTCCACATCCAGGCCCTGCGGCAGTTCGGCGCGGTCGTCGACAAGACGCCCGAGGGCATGCACCTGACGGCGCCGAACGGGCTGCACGGCACCAAGCTCGAGCTGCCGTACCCCAGCGTCGGCGCGACCGAGCAGGTGCTGCTCACCGCCGTCCGCGCCGAGGGCGTCACCGAGCTGCGCAACGCCGCCATCGAGCCGGAGATCGTCGACCTCATCTGCGTGCTGCAGAAGATGGGCGCGATCATCACCGTGCACACCGACCGGGTGATCGAGATCCTGGGCGTGCCGAGGCTCGGCGGCTACAACCACAAGCCGATCCCCGACCGGATCGAGGCCGCTAGCTGGGCCGCCGCCGCGCTCGCCACCCGCGGCGAGATCGAGGTGCTCGGCGCCCAGCAGGCCGACATGATGACCTTCCTCAACGTCTTCCGCTCGATCGGCGGCCAGTTCGAGGTCACCGACGCCCGCGTGCCCCGGCCCGGCGTGAGCGGCGTGGAGGGCGGCATCAAGTTCTGGCACCCCGGCGGCGAGCTGCAGGCGGTGGCGCTCGAAACCGACGTACACCCCGGCTTCATGACCGACTGGCAGCAGCCGCTGGTGGTCGCGCTGACCCAGGCCCGCGGGCTGTCGATCATGCACGAGACCGTCTACGAGCAGCGGCTGGGCTACACCGAGGCGCTCAACTCGATGGGCGCGACGATCCAGGTCTACCGTGACTGCCTCGGCGGCACCCCCTGCCGCTTCGGCCGGCGCAACTTCATCCACTCCGCCGTGGTCGCGGGCCCCAGCAAGCTGCACGCGGCCGACCTGGTCATCCCGGACCTGCGCGCGGGCTTCAGCCACCTCATCGCGGCGCTCGCCGCCGAGGGCACCTCCCGGGTGTACGGCGTCGACCTGATCAACCGCGGATACGAGGACTTCGAGGCCAAGCTGGCCGCGCTGGGCGCGCACACCGAACGCCTCTGAGCGTCATCTCTCGGTCACGCCGCGTCGCCGATCTCCGGATCGGCGGCGCGGTTTCGGCTTTCCGGCGGCGCTTGGCTACTCTGCTGGGGTGCCCTCGCTGTTTCGCCGAAAGTCCACCGATCTCGTCGCCGACGCCGTCGAGGAGGTGACGCCCGAGCCCGCCACGCCGCGGCCCAAGGGCTACACGCCTTCCAAGAAGGAGCTCGGACTCCAGACGCCCAAGCGGCAGAGTGTCCAGCGGCGGCACGACGCGGTGCAGGCCCCGGCCAACCGCCGCGAGGCGTACAAGCAGATGCGGGAACGCCAGCGCGCCGAGCGCGCCGAGGCGTCGGCCGGCATGCGGGCCGGCGACGAGCGTTATCTGCTCGCCCGCGACCGTGGCCCGGAGCGCGCCCTGGTCCGCGCCATCGTCGACTCCCGCCGCACGGCCGGCACGTGGTTCTTCGTCGGCGCCATCATCGTGTTCATCGGCTCCACCGGCAACATGCCGATGGCGGTCCGGATCGGCTCCAACGTGCTCTGGGCCGTCCTGGCCATCACGGTGATCATCGACAGCATCCTGATCTCCCGCCGGATCAAGAAGCTGGTGACCGAGCGCTTCCCGAACACCACCCAGCGGATGGGCTCGCTCTACCTCTACGGCATCATGCGGGGCCTCACGTTCCGCCGCATGCGCGTCCCCAAGCCCCAGGTCGAGCTCGGCGACAAGGTCTGAGCCCTCCAGGCCGGAGCGGGCCGCCGTTCCGGGAGGGCCGCAGGGCCGCTGTTTCCCGAGGGCCGCAGCGGGGCCGCCATTCGGGGTGGCCGCAGCAGGGCCACCGTTTCCCGAAGGCTGCAGCCGGGTCGCGGTGAGCGCGGCGGCCGGCGCGGCCGGCTAGGCGATGCCGACCTGTCGCAGCAGGGCCGCCGTGAGCGCGGCGGCCAGCACCACCAGGACGAAGGGCGCGCGGCGCCAGGCCAGCAGGGCGCCGACGGCCACCCCGGCCGGGCGCGCCACGCCCGCGAACGCGCCCCCCTCCATCAGGGCCGCGGTGCCGGCCAGGGCCGCCAGCAGGGTCGCGGCGGCCATCGGGAGCAGGCGCTGGAGCCGGTCGGAGAGCTCCAGCCGGTCGCGGAGCAGCACCCCACTCAGCCGCATGACATACGTGCCCACGGCCAGCACGACGATCGACGCGATCAGCACGGCGCCTCCTCCTTGCGAACCGGCCGGGGACTCCGCCCGCGGGGACTCCGCCCGCGGGGACTCCGCTCCCGGGCACTCCGCTCCTGGGCACTCCGCCGGCTTGGACTCGGCCTGCGCGGACTTCGCCGGCGGGGCCTGAAGATTGTGAGGAGGCCCAGGAGGGCGCACAGCACCGGCAGGCCCGCCGGAAGCACCGGGGTGAGTAGCACTGCCACCGCCGCCCCGACGAGGGCCGCGGTGCGCGTAGCCCGGTCGCGCAGGGACGGCAGAATCAGGGCGATGAGGCCGGCCGGGAAGGCCGCGTCGAGCCCCAGCGCGGCCGGGTCGCCGGTGGCGCCGCCGAGCAGGACCCCGAGGGCGGTGCCGGCGTTCCACGACGTGAACAGCGTGACGCCGATCAGCCAGTAGGTGCGCCGCCGCCGGGCCGGATCCTCTTCGCGCAGGGTGAAGGCCACGACCTCGTCGGTCATGAGGTGGCTGCCGACGAACCGGTCCCGCCACCGGCCGCCGATCGTTGTGGCAACCGCCAGACCGAACGGCAGATGGCGGGCGTTGAGCAGCAGGCCCGCGAAGACGGCCGCGACCGGATTGCCCGCCGCGAGGAGACCGACCGCCAGGAACTGGGAACCGCCGGCGAACACGGCGGTCGACATCGCGAAGGGCACCCAGGCCGGCAGCCCGTACGCGATCGCGATGGCCCCGAACGACGCACCCACCGCCACCATCGCCGCCGCCCTGCGCCGCGAACGGGAACGCGCCGGCATCTCGCTCGCCGAGCTCGCACGCCGGGCGGGGCTGGCCAAGTCGACCCTGTCCCAGCTCGAGAACGGCAGCGGCAACCCGAGCATCGAGACGCTCTGGTCGCTGGGCGTCGCGCTCGGCGTGCCGTTCAGCCGGCTCGTCGAACCTCCGGCGCCCACCGTCCGCGTCGTCCGCGCCGGCGACCAGGTCCGCCTCCGGGCTGACCAGGCCGACTTCGCCGCCAGTCTGCTTGCGGCCGGCTCCACCCACGCCCGCCGCGACCTCTACGTCCTGGAGCTGGAGCCCGGCCAACCCCGGGAGGCCGAGGCCCACATTCCCGGCAGCGTCGAACACGTGGTGGTGGCGGCCGGACGGCTCAGCGCCGGCCCGGCGGGCGAGCTCGTCGAGCTCGGAGCCGGCGACTACGTGGCCTTCCCCGGCGACGTCCCGCACCACTACGAGGCCCTCGAACCCGGCACGTGGGCGGTCCTGCTGATGGAGCACCGCTAGACGAGCTTCACGCCCCGGCGCGCCACCAGGCGCCGCCGCTGCCGCTCAAGAGACGCACGCGAGCACCGCCACTCAGGATCGGTAGAGCCAGTACGTTCCCGGAGTCGACGCCGCGACGCCGAGGACGCACGCGAGCACCGCCGCTCAGGATCGGTAGAGCCGCGCCACGACGTCCTCGATGTCGGGCTCGACGAGTGACAGGTCGCGCACCGACGCCAGCGCGGTCAGCTCGCCCACCACCGCACCGGCCGACGAGGACAGCAGATCGAACGACGCCCGGTGCCCGTCCGCCTCCAGCGACACCAACTCCGCCCCCGGCACGGTGAAGCCCGGCGGCAACGGCAGGTCCAGGTCCGCGACCAGGCGGCGGCGCGAGCCGTACCGGGAGTGCAGGGCCTCGATCGTCCCGTCGTGCACCACCCGGCCGTGGTCGATCACCACCAGCCGCCGGCACAACCGCTCGATGTCGGCGAGGTCGTGGGTGGTCAGCACGAGCGTCATCGCGCCTGTGGCACCGAGCTCGGCGAGGAACGAGCGGACCGCCTGCTTACTGACCACGTCCAACCCGATCGTCGGCTCGTCCAGGAACAGCACCGACGGCCCGTGCAGCAGGGCGGCGGTCAGCTCGCCGCGCATCCGCTGGCCCAGCGACAACTGGCGGACGGGGATGTCCAGGAACTCGTCCAGCTCCAGCAGCGCACGGCAGCGGCGCAGCCGGGCGGCATGCGCGTCCGCCGGCACCCGGTAGACGTGGCGCAGCAGCGCGAACGAGTCGCGCAGCGGCAAGTCCCACCAGAGCTGCGAACGCTGCCCGAACACCACGCCGATGCTCAGCGCCAGGCGGGTGCGCTGCGGCACCGGGGTCAGCCCGCACACCGACACCGAGCCCGCCGATGGGGCCAGCACCCCGGTCAGCATCTTCAGCGTCGTCGACTTGCCCGCGCCGTTCGGGCCGATGTAGCCGACCATCTCGCCCTCCGCGATGACCAGGTCGATGCCGTCCACGGCGGTCACCGTCCGCTTCTCGCGGCGCAGGACGCCCTTGCGGACGCGTACGGTGAATTCCTTGCGCAGGTCCCGCATCTCGATCATGAACCCGTACTCCGGTAATGCCTGATCCCGGCGCGCCACACGACGGCGGCGGCGCCCATGGCGACCAGGGCGACCAATGGTGAGACGAAGCCCGCCCAGGCGGGCAGGCCGAGCGGATCGGCGCGGCCCAGCAGGGCCAGCGCCGGCTGGTAGGCCACGAACCCGAAGCCCATCCCGTACGCGAACAGCGCCCGGAACCAGCCGGCGTAGACGGGCGTGGGATAGGCCGAGAAGTCCCGGCCCCCGTAGGTGAAGGCGTTACCGACCTCGCCCGACTCGACCCACCAGAAGGCGAGGCTGGCGCTGACCACGAAGATCGACCCGAAGAACAGCGCCCCGGCGACCGGCGCGGCGACGATCAGCGCCAGCCGGAACGCGGTCCACTCGATGTCGTTGAGGCGCAGCGCGACGGTGAGCACCGCGACGGCGACCACGATGCGCAGGGCCTTGCGCATCGGCAGATCCATGAGCACGAGCTGCGGCAACGCGCCGAGCGGGCGCACCAGCACGGCGTCGAGCGTGCCGGTGCGCACGTAGGTCTTGAGCCGATCGATGTTGCCGACCACGAAGTCGGCCGCGGCGAACCCGCACGACGAGAGACTGACGACCAGCAGCCCCTCGGCCACCGTGAAGCCGGCGATGGTCCCGGCCGTCCGGAAGAACACCAGCACGGCGATGACGTCGAGCAGCCCGCCGACGACATTGGTGCCCAGCTCCACGATGAAGGATGCCCGGTAGGAGGCCAGCGACCGCCACTGCCCGGCGAACAGCGCCGCGTACGCCCGCAGCTCAGCCACGACGCGCCCCCGATCCCGTCCACCCCGGCCCGCCGCCCGGCATTCCCGGCTCAGCCACCCGGCACCTCGCGCACGGCCACCCCGGCCCGCCGGCCCGGCATTCCCGGCTCAGCCACCCTGGACCACCAGTCGCTTCTCGGCGCGTCGCTGGACGAGTGCGGCGAGGGCCAGCAGTGCCGCCGCCCACACCGCCTGCAGGGCGACCAGGCCCACCTGGACCGGCGCCGGGTCGCGCTCGACCAGCACGTCCAGCGGCGTCTGCAGCAGGCCGGGGAACGGGGTGGCGACCCACATCGTCACCGCCAACCAGTCCGGCAGGAACCGCAGCGGGAAGTACAGACCGGCAAGGATGCCGCTCGACAGGGTCCAGAGGATGATCGGGCCGCGCGCATCGTGCAGCCAGTACGCCGTCGCGTTGACCAGGAATCGCAGGGCCAGGCTCGCGACCACGGCGAGCCCGATCGACAACGCGAACAGCGGGACGGTGAACCACCGGCCGGGGACGTACAGATCGAAGAAGAGCGCGCCGACGGCGAGCGGCGGCAGGAAGCGGAAGATCATCGCATGGCCGGCCCGGCCCAGGTCGGAAGCCAGATAACCGCCCACCACGGGTACGGGGCGCAGCAGGTCGGCGGCCACGTCGCCGGAGCGGATCCGGTCGGCGAGCTCGGTCCACCCCCACAGCGACACCACGGTGAGCAGACCCTGCCCCACCCAGACGAAGGTGGTGAGCTGAGTGGTGTCGTATCCACCCGGCCGCCCCCCGGCGGCCCCGGCGGCCACGGCGAGCAGCACGTAACACCGGAGGAACCCGAAGACGATATTCGTGAACGATCCGGCTATGGTCGCCTGCCGGTAGGTCGCGTACCTCCGGAAACCCGACCACGAAAGCGCACCGAACGTAGTGACAGAATCCCGTAACGGACGGCGGGGAGAGATCGCAGGCACCCTGGCGTCGAGCCCGTCCACGCCGTTAATCTCCTCTCACGATCCCGCAGTCCCTCATCACCAGCAGTTCTCACAACCAGCAGTTCTCACCCGCAGTGGAGCCGGGCGACTGTATCCGGTGCGCCGCCCCGCCACCGAGCAATTTTCGACAAGGTGGAACGTCGTCGTGACGCAGCGTAGGCAGACATCCGAGACCCGTACGGGTTCGGAATGAACGGCTGGAGCTCACACGTCGGCGCCGGCGCCTGGGACGACGAACCGGCCTGGGTGTACGAGATCACCTGGGAGTGGCAACCCCTCCCCGGCCAGCGCTACCCGGGCGACCCGGGCCGCCGCCGAGCCGTCCACCACCCGGTCTACGACGCCGCCGCGGCCGCCGAAGCCGCGGCATCGTGGGACGCCGACTTCCGGACCATCGCCCAGGCCTCGGGACCGCCCGTGTCCGAACCGGGCCGGCCCGCACCCGTTCACCCCGGCTCGCCCCCTCGGTCGCCGGGCGGATGGTCCGGCGGGCCGGGTGTCCCGGGCCCGCCGATCTCCCCGGCCGCGAATTACCCGATCTCCCCAGCCGGCGGAAGCCCCGTCTCCCCGGCCGGCGGACGCCCGATCTCCCCGGACGCAGGACGTCCCGTCTCCCCGGCCGCGGGGCGCGCGACGGTGGGCCGGCCGCCCCAGCCCCCGCCGTCATGGACGGCGCCACCCGAGCCGCCGCCGGCAGCGCAGCAGCCGTCCTGGAACCGGCCCATGCCGGTGCCGGAACGCCTGCCCGACACCGAACGCCAGCCCGGCCCGCGCCGGGGTGGACCCGCCGGTTACCCCCAGGTCCCGAACGGCCTGAACGGCCCGCACGGTCCCGGTCAGCATCCTCGGCCTTATCCCGGTGCGCCTCCGCCGGCTCCGGAGCGCACGCACCGGGCGCCCCAGCAGGATGCGCCACGCCCGGGGGCGCCTTACGGCCCCCACGGCCCAGGAGTCCCCTACGGCTCTCAAGGCCCTTACGCCCCCCACGACTCGGCGGCCCCTTACGGCCATCAGGACCCGGCGGCGCCCCACGGCCCCCAGGGCCCGGGAGCACGCCCTCAAGGCCCGGGCGCGCCTTACGGCCCGGATGCGCCCTACGGTGAGCCACGGTTCGCCGGACCCCGCCCGGAGCCGCGGTCCGCGAAGCCCTACGGGGATCCGCGCCCCGCGGCTCCCTATCGCGAGTCCGGATATGCGGGCCCTCACCGGGACCCGGGACCTCCGGCGTCCCGACCCGAGACCGGCCATCCGGCCCCTCCCCCGCCACCGCATTCGCCGCAGCCGGAGCCGCACCGCCCGCCTGCGCGCTATGCAGAGCCCCACAACGCACCGCAGTCCGGCGCCGCCTACCCGGCACGGCCGGAACCACGCGCCTACCCGCAGCCGGACCCTCGCCGTCCCATGCCACCGGCCACGCACCGGCCCGACATGGCGGACACGCGCCGCCCGGACCAGCCGGCCGACATGCACCGCCCGGACCAACCAGCCGACGTTCGCCGTCAGGATCTGTCGGACACGCGCCGCTCGGACTTGTCGGACCTGCGCCCGCCCACAGCGCGACGCGGCATGCACAACGCCGAGCCGCCGACCGATCCCCGCTTCCCGGCACCGCTGCAGGCCCGGCAGGATGCGCAGACTCCTCGCCAGGCCTGGTATCCGCCGGAGACCACCCAGCAACTGTCGGCTCCGCTCTCCGAGCCGCAGGCCGCGCAGACCCCGGCGGCACCCCACCCGTGGGCACCGCCGGCGGCACCGGTCCCCGTCGCGCCCGAGCCCCCCGCGCCCCAGGCCGCCGTGCCCCAGGCCGCCGCGCCGGTCCCTGTCGCGCCCGAGACCGCCGCGCCCCAGGCCGCCGCATCGGTCCCTGTCGCGCCCGAGACCGCCGCGCCCCAGGCCGCCGCATCGGTCCCTGTCGCGCCCGAGACCGCCAGGTCTGAGGCCGCCTGCGTTACGCCTGAGCCGGTCACGCCGGTCTCTGCCGCGCCCGATGTGCCCGCGGTCCCCGCGGAGCCTGTTGCGTCCGGCATTCCGGAAGCCGAGAGCATCGCGGAAGAGGCGGCCGTCGCCGATGCAGAGGAGAATGGCCGTGGTCTCGGGTGGCTGCTCTCCTTGAGCGGTCTGGGCGCCGTCAGTCCTGTCCCTGTGTCACCGGCTCCGGACGCGGCTGCCGACGCGATCCCGGAAAGCCCCGTCAGCGCGGCTCCGATCAGCGGCGTTCCGGTCAGTGGCGCGCCGGTCAGCAGCGCGCCGACCAGTGGCGCCTCGATCAAGTCCGACTGGTTCTCGTCCTCGGCCGAGGCTGCGGACGAGCTGACCGAGAATGCGAACGAGCCGACGGAGGTTGTCGACGTGCCGACCGAGGTCGCGGACGTGCCGACCGAGGTCGCGGACGTGCCGACCGAGGTCGCGGACGTGCCGACCGAGGTCGCCGACGAGCCCGTGGGGGCGACCACCGACCAGCCGGTCGTCGCCGACACAGCGGACGACGATCTGACGGCGCCGCGGGCCGAGAACAAGACCGAGCAGACTGAGGCGCCGGCCGAGCAGCAGGTCGAGGCGCCGGCCGAGGCGCAGGTCGAGGCGCAGATCGAGCAGCAGATCGAGCAGCAGATCGAGGCGCAGATCGAGCAGCAGATCGAGGCGCAGATCGAGGCGCAGATCGAAGCCCCGGCTGAGAAACGGGCCGAGGTACAGCCCGAGATGGAAACTGGGGCGCCGGCCGAGGAACAGGCCCAGGCGGGGGCTCAGGTACAAGCCGAGGCGGAGGTCGAGGCGCCGGCCGAGGAGCACGCCGAGACGGACGCCGGGACACCGGCCGCGGAACAGGTCACGACGCCGGCGCAGGTGCGGGGCGAGACATCGGATTCGGGTAGCGCCGTGTCCGAGAAGGATGCCGCCGGTCGTGCCGAGCGGACGGTTCGGGCGCCCAGCATGCAGCTTCCGACCGTCTCCGTTGTTCCGCCGCCGGAGCCCGAGGTTGAGCCCGTGCCTAGCCTCGCCGACCCGGAGCAGGTGCTTTCCGCGTACCCCTGGGAAGTCGATCCGGTCACCCTGCGGGAGACCGCCGCCGAGCCGGACCGGATGCGGGCCGTGCGGGATCGGCTGACCGACAAGCTGGAGTATGCCGAGCGGGACGCCGTGCGGGCCCGGCTGCTCAGCCTGCGGGCCGTGGTGAGCCGGGTGCTCGGCGAGTACGGCCGCGCGCTGGCCGACGCGCGGGAGGCGTTGCGGCATGCCGAGGCCACCGGTGAGCTGCGGCGGATCGCGGTCGTGCAGGCCAGGCTCGCTCATGTGCAGCATTGGCGGGGCGATTTCGCCGAGGCCGACCGGCTCTACGAGGAGGCGAACTCCGTCGAGCTGCCGGGGCTGCTGCGGGCCGAGATGCACGTCAACGCCGGAAAGTCCTGCTACGAGCAGGGGCGCTATCTCGAGGCCTGCAATCATTTCGAGCTGGCGCTGGAGCTGCGGCGGGTCGAGGATCCCGATCTCGTGGCCCGGACGGAGGCCGCGCTGGACGCGGTCATGGCCCGGGTGCAGGAGACCGGGTGGGGGCCGTATCCGCGCTCGCGCGAGGAGATTCTGCAGCAGAGCCGTCCGCCGCAGCCGGCTTCGGACCATGAGACGGGGCTGCGGGGGTACGCCGACGGCAACGGCGATCTCGTCATCCCTGCGGACTACGCGCAGGCCCAGCCGTTCAGCGAGGGCGCCGCATGGGTACGCCGCCCGGACGCCGACGCGTGGGAGCTGATCGACGAGACGGGGACGCTGCTGATCGACGGCGCGTCCGCGTACGTGCGGGTGCTGCCCTTCTCGGACGGGCTGGCGTGGGTGTCGCGGGAGCCGGACGGTGGCTGGTTCGCCGTCGACTGGCACAACCGGGTGATCGTGCCGGGCGGATTCGACGAGGTACGGCCGTTCCGGCGGGGTGTGGCCCCGGTGCGCCGCGATGGCTGGGGTGCGCTCGACCGGCACGGGCGGATCGTGGTGCCGCTCGCGTACCAGGGTTTCGCCACCGCGCTGACGCCCGCCGGCCACCAGGCCGACGGGTTCACCGAGGAGGGCCTCGCGGTGGTCGGGGCGGAGGACCGGTTCGGAGTCGTCGACCGTACGGGGCAACTGCTCGTGCCGGCGGTGCACGCGCGGGTGCTCATCCACCCGGTCGCGTACGTGATCGGTGACCCGGAGGGCCGGTGGGGTGCCCTCGACCGGCAGGGTGAGCCGATCGTCGACGTGGTGCACCCGGAGCCCGCCGACGTCGTCCGGGAGATAGACCGGCTGCTCGCCGACACCCGGCCCGTTCTGTAAGAGCGAGTGACACCCGGCCTGTGCTCCAGGAGCGGGTAACGTCGGCGGACATGGAGTTCCGTCATCTCGGCCGTTCCGGGTTGCTGGTCAGCGAGATCGCGTACGGCAACTGGATCACCCACGGTTCCCAGGTCGGGGAGGACGCCGCGGCCGTCTGTGTCCGGGCGGCGCTCGACGTGGGGATCACCACGTTCGACACCGCGGATGCGTACGCCGGGACCCGCGCCGAGGAGGTCCTGGGCCGGGCGCTGAGGGGTGAGCGCCGCGACGGCCTGGAGATCTTCACCAAGGTCTTCTGGCCGACCGGGCCGGGCCCCAACGACCGCAGCCTGTCCCGCAAGCATCTCATGTCGTCGATCGACGGTTCGCTGCGCCGGCTGCAGGTGGACCACGTCGACCTGTACCAGGCGCACCGCTACGACCACTCGACGCCGCTCGAGGAGACGATGGAGGCGTTCGCCGACATCGTGCACTCCGGCAAGGCGCTCTACATCGGCGTTTCGGAGTGGACCGCGGCGCAGATCCGGGCGGGATGGGAGCTGGCGCGGGAGCTCAAGTTCCGGTTCGTCTCCAACCAGCCGCAGTATTCGATGCTGTGGCGGGTCATCGAGGCCGAGGTCGTGCCGGCGTGTGAGGAGTTGGGGCTGGGACAGGTGGTCTGGTCGCCGATCGCGCAGGGCGTGCTGACCGGCAAGTACGAGCCCGGCAAGCCGCCGCCGGTCGATTCCCGGGCCACGGACGACAAGTCGGGCGCCGACTTCATCCGGCGCTTGATGACCGACGAGGTGCTCGGCACGGTGCAGCGGCTGCGGCCCCTCGCGGAGCAGGCTGGGCTGTCGATGGCCCAGCTCGCGGTCGCCTGGGTGCTGCAGAACCCGAACGTCTCCTCGGCGATCATCGGGGCGTCGCGCCCCGAGCAGGTCCGCGACAACGCGAAGGCCTCCGGCGTGCGCCTAGGCGCGGACCTGATGGCGGCCATCGACGAGGTGGTCGGCGGCATCGCCGAGCGGGACCCGGCGAAGACGGTGAGCCCGGCCCGCCGCCCGTGAGGGCGGATCAGGAGCCGAAGTCGGACCAGAAGCGCATGTACTCGAGGCCGTACCGGCCGATCTCCGGCACGCCGATCGCGGCGCCGGCCCAGTCGACCGCCGCGAAGAAGATCTGGTTGATCTGCGGCTGCCAGAGCAGCACGAACAGCAGGATGAAGCCGTACGGCGCGAACAGGTCGTAGGTCCGTCGGTAGGGCGGGCTCAGCCAGGGCTGCAGGATGTTGCCGCCGTCGAGGCCGGGCACCGGCAGCAGGTTGAGCAGGCTGGCGGTCACCTGGAGGAAGGCAAGCGCGCCCACTGCGAGCCAGAAGGCGCCGTGCTCGCCGACCACCACGATCTCGCCGGAGCCGTCGCGGACGAAGCCCAGGTCGTCGCCGGCGCCGAACACGAACGGCGCCGCGAGCAGCAGGGCGAACACCACGTTGGTGGCGGGCCCGGCGGCGCTGATCAGCGTCTCCTTGACCTTGTTGCGGACGTGCGCGTGGTCCACCCACACCGCGCCGCCGGGCAGGCCGATGCCGCCGAGCAGGACGGCGACCAGCGGCAGCACGATCGACAGCAGGGGGTGGCTGTACTTCAGCGGGTCGAGCCGCAGGTACCCGCGATCGGCGACGCCCCGGTCGCCGGAGAAGTAGGCGACCACGGCGTGCGCGTACTCGTGCAGGCAGAGCGACAGGACCCAGCCGGAGAGGACCAGCAGGAAGACGTCGACGCGGACGTTGCCGTACCCGGTCCAGGTCATCCAGCCGCTGACCCCGACGAGCGCGAGGATGCCGACGAAGACGGGGCTCGGCACGAAGGCGCTGCGCGGCGCCCCGCGGCGGACCTGGAAACCGCTCACTCGGCCGGCAGCAGACTCATCGTGTAGTCGACCCGGTCGTCCTCGACCAGGGTGACCTGGGCTACCCCGCCCGCACCCAGCTCGCGCCACGCCTGGCCGATCCACGACTCCGCGTCGGCCTGGCTGCTGAACGTCTCGGCCGGGCCGTCCACCGGCTGCCCGTCGACGCCTTCGTACCGCCAACTCCACGCCATCCGGTCGCCCTCCTCGATCTCGGACACTGCTTGCGTCCCACCCTACGGTGTGCGCGCCGCTCCGCTGAGTCAGGTGGTGCCGGGCGGAGGCCGGGTCGGCCCGCATGATCGCCGCGCGCGGATCTAAGGTACGGGGCATGTCTGCTGACGGGTGGAGTTCGGTCCTGGTGCTCGGCGGGATCCGGTCCGGAAAATCCGCGTTCGCCGAAGCCCTCGTGGCCGACGCGCCCTCGGTGCGCTACGTCGCCACCGCGGCAGGCGGCGAGGACGATCCGGAGTGGCGCGGCCGCATCGAGGCGCACCAGCGGCGGCGTCCCCAGTCCTGGAGCACCGAGGAGACCGGCGCCGACCCGGCCCGCCTCGCCGAGGTGTTGGCGGACGCGAAGCCCGGCGAGACGCTGCTGGTCGACGACCTCGGCGGCTGGGTGGCCACCCTGCTCGATCCGGCCTGGCAGCCCAACGACGACGTGGCGACGGTGGTGGCGCTGGCCGAGGCCGTGCGCGCCTGCGCGGCCCGGGTGGTCGTGGTCAGCCCCGAGGTCGGCCTGTCGCTGGTCCCGACGACGCCGGTGGGTCGCGCGTTCGCCGACGCCCTGGGCACGGCGAACCAGGCCCTCGCCGACGCCTGCGACCGCGTGGCGTTCGTGGTGGCGGGCCGCGCGACGTGGCTGAAGTCGGCCCCCGACGAGCCCGGCATCGTCACCGACGTCCAGGCAGGGGAGGCCACGGCGGAGGCCACGGCGACCGCGGCACCGGCGGCCCGGGTGACCGCGGCGGCGGCTCGGGTGACCGCGGCGACGGCGGCGGCTCCGCTGACTCAGCAGGGTCCGCTCGACCGGCAGGTGCCGGACGATGACGATCTGTCCGGCATCGTCATCGAGCCCGGCATGGATCTGCCGCTGCCCGACGGCGACGCCGGCCCCGACGCCCGCGACCGCCTGGACCGCCTCGACATTGCCGGGGCCGGCATCGGCGCCCTGCTGGAGGCCGTCGAGTTCGCAGCCGGCACCCAGGGCACCGCGACCCCACGGCCCTGGGGTCCGGTCCGCGTGCTGCTCCTCGACGGACGGCACGGCGGCGGGGTGGCGGCCGGAACCGACGCGGGCGACGCCGACCGGCGGGCCGCGCAGGCCGAGGCGGGCGAGGGGGCGCTGGCCCGGCTCGCCGCCACCGCGGACGCCGACATCGCCGTGGTGCGGGTGCCGCCCTCCGGGGCGATGGAGGACGGCCCGGTGCTGGACGGGGCCGCCGTGGACGCGGCGCTGCAAGAGGGCTGGAACCTCGCCGGCGCGGCCGCCGCGGACGGGCGCGAGGCGCTGATCATCGGTGCCTGCGGCACGGGCACGGAGGGCGCCGCGACCGCGGTCGTGGCCGCGATCACCGGCGCCGAGCCGGTCGCCATCCTGCCCCGCGTGCTGGTGCCCGGCGCCCGCTACGACGACGAGGCGTGGATGCGGCGCTGCGGCGCCGTCCGCGACGCGATGCACCGGATCCGCCAGCAGTCGCGCGGCGCGAAGGACATGCTGGTGCAGCTCGGCGGCGCGGACATCGCCGTGGCGACCGGCGCGGTGCTCGGCGCGGCCGCCCGCCGCATGCCGGTCCTGCTCGACGGCCCGGTCGGCATCGCGGCCGGCCTGGTGGCCCGCGACCTGGCCTCGCAGAGCCGGCACTGGTGCCTGCTGGCCGACGCCGGGACGGACCAGCTCGTCCGGCAGGGCGCGGACGTGCTCGGCCTGACCCCTGTCCTCGAGCTCGGACTGGACCTGGGCGAGGGTGCCAACGCCCTGGCCGCCCTGCCGCTGCTGCGCACGGCGATCGCCCTGGCGGGCGCCCTGCCGGTCCATCCGGCGCTGCTGACCGCACCCGGCGACGGCGGCCTGGGTGCTGACGTCGCCGCGGAGAACGGGCCGCACGAGGGCGGGTACCGACCCGGTGGGTGACGGGCTCCGCCTGGCCCTGACCACGCTGACCGTCCTGCCGGTCAAGCCCGGGCGCATCGACCGCCGGTCGGCGGCCGTGGCGATGAGCCTGGCCCCACTGGTCGGCGCCCTGCTCGGGCTCGTGCTGGCCGGGGTGCACGCCGTGCTGCCCGCCGGCCTGCTCGGCGCCGCGCTCACGGTGGCGGCCGGCGTCCTGCTGACCCGCGGCCTGCACCTGGACGGGCTGGCGGACACGGTCGACGCCCTCGGGTCCTACCGGTCCGGCGACGCCGCCCTGGAAATCATGAAGAAGCCCGACATCGGGCCGTTCGGGGTCGCGGCGATCACCCTCACCCTACTGATCCAGACCGCCGCCGTGGCCGAGGCCGGCGCCGGGGCCGGGGCCGGGGCCGGGGCGATCGTGGCGGCCTGGGCCACCGGCCGGCTCGGCGTGACCCTCGCGTGCCGCCGAGGCGTCCCGGCGGCACGGCCCGGCGGTCTCGGCGCCCTGGTGGCCTCGACCGTGCCCGGCCCGGTGGCGGCGGCGCTCACCGTCGCCGTCGCCGCCGGAGCACTCGCGGCGGTGCCGGGCCGGCCGTGGGCCGGCCCGGCGGTCGTGGCCGGGGTGGTGCTGGTTCTGCTGCTGCTCCTGCGGCATGCCACCCGGCGCTTCGGCGGCATCACCGGCGACGTCCTGGGCGCGGCGACGGAACTGGCGACGACCCTGACCCTGGTCGCCCTCGTCCTGCTCTGAGCCGGGCTCCTCGTCCCGCTCTGAGCCGGGCTCAGCGCACCGACGTCTGCACGAACGGGGGCTTCACGATCTTCGCCTCGGTCCGGCGGCCGCGGATGTCCACCTCGACCAGGTCGCCCTCGGCCAGACCGGCCGCCGTGTCCAGCAGCGCCAGCGCGATGCCGACCTTCTTGGTGGGCGAGAACGTGCCGCTGGTGGTCTCGCCCACGAGCGTGTCGCCGGCGTACACCTGCATGTGGCCCCGCGGGATGCCGCGGCCCGTCAGCTCCAGGCCGCGCAGCGCCCGCCGGGGGCCCTCCGCCTTCTCGGCCAGCAGCGCGTCGCGGCCCCAGAACGCCGGCTTCGACCATCCGACCGCCCAGCCGGAGCGGGCCTGCACCGGGGTGATCTCCAGCGAGAGCTCCTGGCCGTGCAGCGGGTACCCCATCTCGGTGCGCAGCGTGTCGCGCGCGCCGAGGCCGCAGGGGCGCACCCCGGCGGCGACCAGTGCGTCCCACACCCGCGTCGCGTCGTCCCAGGGCACGACCAGCTCGTACCCGTGCTCGCCGGTGTAGCCCGTGCGGCAGACGATCAGCTCGACCCCGTCGAGGACGGCCGTGGAGAACGACATGTACTCGTGCTCGACCGGAAGGCCCAGGGCCTTGACGATCTCGGCCGACTGCGGCCCCTGCACGGCGAGGACCGCGTAGTCGCGGTGCTGCCCGGTGACGGTGATCCCGTCCGGCGCGGCCGCGACCAGGCGGCGGACCACCTCGGCGGTGTTGGCCGCGTTCGGGATGAGGAAGACCTCGTCCGGGCCCACCAGATAGGCGATCAGGTCGTCGACCACCCCGCCGGTCGCGTCGTCGCAGCAGAGCGTGTACTGCGCCTTGCCCGGCGCGATGCGTCCGAGGTCGTTGGTGAGGCAGGAGTTGACGAAGTCCGCGGCACCCGGGCCGGACACCCGCGCCTTGCCGAGATGGGACACGTCGAAGACACCGGCACCCTCACGGACGGCGGCGTGCTCGCGCAGGACTCCTCCCCCCGCGTACTCGAGGGGCATCTCCCAGCCGCCGAAGGCGGCGAACTTGGCGCCCAGAGCGAGGTGACGCTCGTGCAGCGGCGAACGGAGCAGAGGCGTGGTGTCGGTGGACATGAGTGGCAACTTACCCGTGACCTTGCATGTGGTTAGCATCGGCGGGACAACACACCGCCGTCCGGCGCGACCCGCGCCGGACGCAGCCACGCCGCCGGAGCCGCCCACAAGGGAGCCCCGGCCCCAGCCGTCGCGGAGAGCCCGAGTGACCCATCCCGCCCCCTCAGTGAGCCTGGTCGACAGCGACCCCGCCGAACTCGCCGTCGACGCGCTCGTCATCGGCCTGCACAGCCAGCCCGAGGAGGGTGGGGCGCTGTTGCCGGCCGCGGGCGCGGAGAGCATCGCCGCCGCGTTCGACGGCAAGCTCATCGCCACCCTGTCCCTGCTGGGCGCGACCGGCGCTCCCGGGGAGGTCACCAAGCTGGCCACCCTCGGCACGGTCGCCGCGCCGCTGATCGTCGCGGTCGGCCTCGGCGACGAGCCGTCCGGCTCCGCGCCGGCTCCCGAGACCCTGCGCCGCGGCACCGGCGCCGCCGTCCGCGCGCTCGCGGGCAGCCGGACGGTTGCCCTCGCCCTGCCCGTGCCCGACGACGCGGACGGCGCCGGCGTGCTGCGCGGGATCCTGGAGGGCGCGCTGCTGGGGTCGTACCGGTTCGCCGGCTACAAGACCAAGCCGCAGCCGAACCGCCGTGAGCCGGTGGAGGCCCTGCAGGTGGTCGTGCCGGACGCGGCCGACGCCGCCGCGGACGCCGAGGTGACGCGCGCCGCCGCCGTCGCCAAGGCGGTCCGGCTGACCCGCGACTGGGTCAACACCGCCCCGAACAACCTGCGTCCCCCGGCCTTCGCCGACGCGGTCGCCGCGGCCGCCGAGGGCACCGGCCTCGAGGTCGAGGTGTTGGACTTCGAGCAGCTCAAGGCCGGCGGATACGGCGGCATCGTCGCCGTCGGTCAGGGCTCCGAGGCGCCGCCGCGGCTGGTGAAGCTCACCTACACCCCCGAGGGCGTGGCGAACCCGAAGCGGGTCGCGCTGGTCGGCAAGGGCATCACGTTCGACACCGGCGGCATCAGCATCAAGCCGACCGCCGGCATGTGGGAGATGAAGTCGGACATGGCCGGCGCCGCCGCGGTCGGCGCGACGATGCTCGCGGTGGCCGCGCTGAAGCCGGAGGTCGCCGTCACCGGCTACCTGGCCATGGCCGAGAACATGCCGTCGGGCACCGCGTACCGCCCGGGCGACGTCATCACGATGTTCAACGGCAAGCGTGTCGAGGTGCTCAACACCGACGCCGAGGGCCGCATGGTCCTGGGCGACGCCATCGCCCGCGCCTGCGCCGACGGCACCGACTACGTCTTCGAGACCTCCACCCTCACCGGCGGTCAGGTGGTCGCGCTGGGCAAGCGCATCGCGGGCGTCATGGGCTCCCCGGAAACCTGCGAGCGCGTCAAGGCGGCCGGCGAGGCCACCGGCGAACCGGCCTGGCCGATGCCGCTGCCCGACGACGTCCGCAAGGGCATGGAGTCGGACATCGCGGACATCAGCCAGGTCAACGCCAGCATGGACCGCGCCGGGCACATGCTCCAGGGCGGCGTCTTCCTGCGCGAGTTCGTCGCCGAGGGCGTCGAGTGGGCCCACATCGACATCGCCGGGCCGTCGTACCACACCGGCGAGCCGACGGGGCACTGGACGAAGGGCGGCACGGGCGTCCCGGTCCGCACCCTCCTGGCCCTCGTCGACGACGTCGCGATGAACGGCTGATCTTCTTCCAGCTCTGGGGAAAGCGCTGCCCGGCTCCGTGCCGGGTGGCGCTTTTCCTATAAGTACGGTCACAGAAAGCTCACGTGGCACACGCCGCGCACGTGCCGTCCCGGCCTGATCACGCCGCCGCCGGCGGAGGTGGGTTGGTTCCTCCGCCTGCTCCCACTACGGCGCCTGCTACGGCTACGGCTACGGCTGCTGCCGCTGCTGGGCTGTTGCCGGCCGCGTTGGTGTGGGCTTATGAGGCGGGACGGCGTTTCTGGCGGGCGTTGTAGTCGCGCATGCGCTGCGGGTAGCCCATGAGACGGATGTCGTAGATGGGCATGGCCTGCTGGTGGGCGAAGCGGCGGGCGGCCTCGGGTGACTCGATGCGGCGGCGGGTCCACTCGCCGTCATGGGCGATGAGCAGGATCGTGGTCTCGGTCACGGTGGTCTGGGGCTCGATGTAGGCCTCCACGCCGCGGCGCGAGCGGATGAACTCGGCGAGGTGCTCCAGATCTGCTCGATCCGCAGGCCGGCCGCTCCGGCGGACCGGTTCTCTGCGTCGCCGGAACCAGGCCACGGACGACTCCTTCGGGTCAACTGCGGCAAGGGTACGACGAACCCACGTGTCGTTGGGCACCTGACTGCATCGATTGGTTCGTCAAGTGACAAGATGGCCTGGAAAGCTGTGACCGTTTCCACCATGCGACCCATGTGGCAACGACGCGATCTGGGAGTAGACGTGAGCCAGCCCGGCGGAACCTTCGACATCGTGATCCTCGGCGCGGGAAGCGGCGGTTATGCCGCAGCCCTGCGTGCGGCCGAGCTGAACCTCTCGGTGGCGCTGATCGACAAGGCGGAGCTGGGCGGCACCTGCCTGCACCGCGGATGTATCCCGACCAAGGCTCTGCTGCACGCCGCGGAGCTGGCCGACCAGACCCGCGAGAGCGAGCAGTTCGGCGTCAAGGCCGATCTGGTCGGCATCGACATGGCGGGCGTCAACGCGTACAAGGACGGCGTCGTCTCCCGGCTGTACAAGGGCCTGCAGGGCCTGCTCAAGCAGGACAAGATCACGATCGTCCAGGGCGCCGGCAAGCTGGTCGCCAAGGACACCGTCGAGGTGAACGGCCAGCGCTACACCGGCCGCAACATCATCCTGGCTACCGGCTCGTACTCGCGCAGCCTGCCCGGCCTCGAGGTCGACGGCACCCGGGTGCTGGCCAGCGAGCACGCCCTCAAGATGGACCGGGTGCCGAGCTCGGCGATCGTGCTCGGCGGCGGCGTCATCGGCGTCGAGTTCGCCAGCGTGTGGAAGTCCTTCGGCGCGGACGTGACGATCCTGGAAGCGCTGCCCCGGCTCGTCGCCGCCGAGGACGAAGAGGTCTCGAAGGCGGTCGAGCGGGCGTTCCGGAAGCGGAAGATCAACTTCAAGGTCGGCAAGCCGTTCGAGAAGGTCGAGCACACCGAGAACGGCGTGCGCGCCACCATCGCCGGCGGCGAGACCGTCGAGGCCGAGGTGCTGCTGGTCGCCGTCGGCCGCGGTCCGACGACCCAGGGCCTGGGCTACGAGGAGCAGGGCATCACGCTGGATCGCGGCTTCGTGATCACCAACGAGCGGCTGCACACCGGCGTCGGCAACATCTACGCGGTCGGCGACATCGTGCCCGGCCTGCAGCTCGCGCACCGCGGCTTCCAGCAGGGCATCTTCGTCGCCGAGGAGATCGCGGGGATGCGCCCGGCGGTCATCGACGAGGCCGGCATCCCGCGGGTCACCTACTCCGACCCCGAGGTCGCCTCGGTCGGTCTCACCGAGGCCAAGGCCAAGGAGCAGTACGGCGCCGACAAGATCACGACCTACAACTACAACCTGGGCGGCAACGGCAAGAGCCAGATCCTCAAGACCCAGGGCTTCATCAAGCTCGTACGGGTCGCCGACGGCCCGGTCGTCGGCGTCCACATGGTCGGCGCCCGGATGGGCGAGCTGGTCGGTGAGGCGCAGTTGATCTACAACTGGGAGGCCTTCCCGGCGGAGGTGGCCCAGCTCGTGCACGCTCACCCGACGCAGAACGAGGCGCTCGGCGAGGCCTTCCTGGCTCTCGCGGGCAAGCCCCTGCACGCGCACGCCTGACATCCATCCGACCACCCTTGACCTGGCTGAAGACCCGGTCAAGCCAACTACCCCACCACCACCCCTGACCGGACTAAAGGCCCGATCAAGCGGTTAAGGAGTTCTGAGACATGCCGGTATCGGTCACCATGCCGCGGCTGGGTGAGAGCGTCACCGAGGGCACTGTCACGCGCTGGCTCAAGCAGGAGGGCGAGCGGGTCGAGGCGGACGAGCCGCTGCTCGAGGTCTCCACCGACAAGGTCGACACCGAGATCCCGTCGCCGGCCGCCGGCGTGCTGTCGCGCATCGTCGTCGGCGAGGACGAGACCGCCGACGTCGGCAGCGAGCTGGCGGTCATCTCCGGCGACGGCGAGGATGCCGGTGGCGCGGCCCCGGCGCCCGCCGCCGAGCAGCCCGCCCAGGAGCAGGCCCAGCAGCCCGCAGCCCAGCAGGCCCCGGCGCCCACGCAGCAGCAGCGGGAGCCCGAGCCGGCCGCGCCGGCCGCGCCGTCGACCGAGAAGCCGGTCGAGCAGGAGGCCCCGGCGCCGCAGACCGCGCAGAACACCGGCGGCGAGGGCACGGCCGTGAAGATGCCGGCCCTGGGCGAGAGCGTCACCGAGGGCACCGTCACGCGCTGGCTCAAGCAGGTCGGCGAGACGGTCGAGGCCGACGAGCCGCTGCTCGAGGTCTCCACCGACAAGGTCGACACCGAGATCCCGTCGCCGGTCGCCGGCACGGTCCTCGAGATCAAGGTCCAGGAGGACGAGACGGCGGACGTCGGCGCCGACCTCGCCATCATCGGCACCCCGGGCAGCGCCCCGGCCGCCCAGCCCGCCCCGTCGGCCCCCGCGCCGCAGCAGGCGCAGGCTCCCCAGCAGCAGGCTCCCCCGCAGCAGCAGGCCCCGCAGCAACAGGCCCCGCAGGCTCCCGCGCCGCAGCAGGCGCCCGAGCCGGCGATCGAGTCGAAGCCGGCCCCGTCGATCGAGCCCGGCGGCTCCTACGGCGACCCGGCCCCCGCGGCCGAGACGGCTCCGGCCCGGCCCGCCGCTCCCGCCGCCGAGGCGGTCAGCGGCAACGGCGCCGGCGACGCCGGCTACGTGACCCCGCTGGTCCGCAAGCTGGCGGCGGAGAAGGGCGTGGACCTGGCGTCGATCACCGGCACCGGCGTCGGCGGCCGGATCCGCAAGCAGGACGTCATCGAGGCCGCCGACGCCGCGGCCAAGGCGGCTTCCCCGGCACCCGCCGCCTCCGCGGCACCGGCCGCGCCCGCGGCGACGCCGGCGCCGAGCCCGCTGCGCGGCCGCACGGAGAAGCTGACCCGCATCCGCGCGACCATCGCCCGCCGCATGGTGGAGTCGCTACAGGTCTCCGCGCAGCTCACCACCGTCGTCGAGGTGGACGTCACGAAGATCGCCCAGTTGCGGGGCCGCGCCAAGGCCGACTTCCAGGCCAAGCACGGCGTCAAGCTGACCTTCCTGCCGTTCTTCGCCCTCGCCGCGGTCGAGGCGCTGCGCCAGCACCCGGTGGTCAACTCCTCGATCGACCAGGAGGCCGGCACCGTCACGTACCACGACGGCGAGCATCTCGGCATCGCGGTCGACACGCCGAAGGGCCTGGTCGTCCCGGTCCTGCGCGACGCCGGTGACCTCAGCCTGGCCGGCCTGGCCAAGCGGATCGCCGACGTGGCCGAGCGCACCCGCAACAACAAGATCAGCCCTGACGAGCTGTCGGGCGGCACCTTCACGCTGACCAACACCGGCAGCCGCGGGGCGCTCTTCGACACGCCGATCATCAACCAGCCGCAGGTCGGCATCCTCGGCACCGGCGCGGTGGTCAAGCGCGCGGTCGTCGTCGACGACCCCAACCTGGGCGAGCTGATCGTGCCGCGCTCGATGATCTACCTGGCGTTGAGCTACGACCACCGGATCGTGGACGGCGCGGACGCCGCCCGCTTCCTGGTCACCATCAAGGAACGGCTCGAGGCCGGCCAGTTCGAGGGCGACCTCGGCCTGCACGGCTGAATCACCGCAGGCCCGTTCCGCGGGATGGGCCGTAGATCACAGAGAAGGGGCGCTGCGGCGCCCCTTCTTCTGTTTTGAGAGGGTTCGCGGTCGGGAATGATGGGGACATGCGGATCGTCATGGCCGGCTCGTCGGGTTTCCTGGGCACCACCCTCGCCGAGCGGCTCCGCCGCGGCGGGCACGAGGTCGTCCGGCTGGTCCGGCGCCCCGCCGAGGCCGCCGACGAGGCCACCTGGAACCCGTCCGGCGGACAGCTCGACCCCACCCTGCTGGTCGGCGCCGGCGCCGTGATCAACCTCGCGGGCGCCGGGGTGGGCGACAAGCGCTGGACCGCTCGCTACAAGAGCCTCATCCGCAGCAGCCGCGTGGACAGCACCGGCACCATCGCCCGCGCGGTCCGGCTGCTGCCCGCCGAGGACCGGCCCCGGGCGCTCCTGCAGTCCTCCGCCGTCGGCTGGTACGGCGACACCGGCGACCAGGAGGTGACCGAGGAAGCTCCGGCCGGCACCGGCTTCCTCGCCGACGTGTGCCGGGTATGGGAGGCCGCGGCCCGCCCCGCGGAGGACGCCGGCTCCCGTGTGGTCCTGCTGCGCACCGGGCTGCCCCTGGACGCCAACGGCGGCCTGCTGAAGCCGCAGATGCCCCTGTTCCGCCTGGGCGCCGGCGCCCGGCTGGGCGGCGGCAAGCAGTGGGTGCCCTGGATCGCCCTCGACGACTGGCTCGCCGCCGTCGAGTTCCTGCTGCGCCGCGACGACCTCGCCGGCCCGGTCAACCTCGTCGGCCCGCAGCCGGTCACCAACGCGACCTTCACCCGGACGCTGGCCAAGATCCTGCACCGCCCGGCGCTTCTGCAGGTGCCGGGCATCGCTCTGCAGGTCGCCCTGGGCGAGTTCGCCCACGAGGCCCTGCGCAGTCAGCGGGCGCTGCCCGGAGTGCTGGAACGGGCGGGCTTCCCCTTCGCCCACCCCACCCTGGAATCGGCCCTCCGCGCGGCCATCAACGACGACTCACCCGCCGCCGCCTGACGCACCGCCGCCTCCCCGCCCGTGGCCCCGCCGCCTAGCGCAGCGCCGCCGCCCCCGCCCATGGCCCCCGCCGCCTAGCGCAGCGCCGCCGCCCCCGCCCATGGCCCCCGCCGCCTGACGCACCACTCCCTGTTGCCGGGCGGCCCCGCTCGGCCGGGTGAGTGGAACGCCGTCGTGGGGTGGCGGAAGGGCGTGGTGGGTGAGGGATGCCTGGTCGGGGCTGACGGGCTACCGGCATGCCGGCCCGTGAGTGGTCTTGCTAACCTCCGGCTGGTGTCCGTCGTCGCCGCAGCCCCGTCCGAGTCCGCCGAGCCGCCGGCACCGTCACCGACGCGCCGCGGCTCCGCGGGCTGGCGCTCGCATCTGATCGTCGCGTTCGTCGCAGTGGCCCTGGCCACGTACGTGACCAACGGCCTGTGGCGGGATCCGGCCGGGCGCGGCCTCGCCGAGAACCTCGGCGATCAGGCCTTCTTCGAGTGGCTGCTCGGCTACGGGGTGTACACGCTCGGGCACGGCGCGGATCCGTTCTACACCTGGCTGCTCAACGCGCCGCTCGGGGTCAACCTTGCCGCGAACACCTCCATCACCGTCTACACGACGCTGTTCGCTCCGCTGACGTTCCTCGCCGGGCCGCCGGTCAGCTTCGTGACCATCCTGACCCTGAACCTCGCCGGCTCGGCCTTCGCCTGGTACCTGTTCCTGCAGCGGTTCTTCGTCGAGCGCCGGGCGGCCGCGATGCTGGGCGGGCTCTTCTGCGGCTTCGCCCCCGGCTTCGTCTCGCACGCCAACGGCCACCTCAACTGGTCGGCCGGGTGGGTGGCGCCGGTGATCCTGTGGTGGGTGCTGCGGCTGCGCGAGCCGGGACGGTGGCTGCGGCACGGCCTGATCCTCGGCTGCCTGAACGCGGTGGGCTTCTCCATCGCCGCCGAGGGGCTGTTCTTCACCGCGCTCGCCAGCGGCGTCTTCGTGCTCGTCTGGTCGCTGATGCCGGCGACCCGCGCCGAGGCCCGGACGGCGGCGCCGACCATGCTCGCCGGGCTGGGCGTCACGGCGCTCACCGCGGGTCTGCTGCTGGCGTACCCGCTCTACATGCACTTCGGCGGGCCGCGCACCTTCACCGGTACGGGCTTCAATCAGGCCTACTTCGCCGAGGACCTGGCGGCCTACTTCGAATACCCGACCCTGTCCCTCGCCGGGTGGCTGGGGCAGGGCAGCGATCTGGCTCCCAACCAGACCGAGGAGACGTCGTACTTCGGCGTACCCCTGATGGTGTTGGCGGTCGTGGCCGCGGTGACGCTCTGGCGGCACGCGGCACCCGGCCGGCGCGCGACGGTGGCCGCGGTCTCGACGGTGGGCCTGGTCTTCCTCGTGCTGTCCTGGGGGCCGAAGCTGAAGCTCTTCAAGGAGGAGACCGGCGTCACGCTGCCGTACGAGGCACTGCGTCACCTCCCGCTGTTCGACTCGGCGTTGCCGGCCCGCCTGGCCCTCGTGGTCGTCGGCGTGATCGGCATCCTGCTCGCCCTGACCGTCGACCGGCTGCTGAGCACGCCGCGGTTGCGGCTGCCCACGCGCACCGCCTGGGCGGCCGGGTTCGCGCTGGCCCTCGTACCCCTGCTGCCGCTGCCGCTGCCCACGAAGGAGCGCGCGGTGGAGCCCGCGTTCATCGCCGACGGGATCTGGCGCGACTACGTCAGCGAGAACGGGGTCATGACCGCGCTGCCGTTCGCCACCACCGACACCCAGGACGGGCAGCGCTGGCAGGCGTACACGATGGCCCGCAGCGGCACGCAGTTCCGGATGCCCGGCGGCTACTTCCTGGGCCCCGGCGGCCCGAACGGCACCGGGCGCATGGGCGCGCCGGCCCGCCACACCGACTGGATGTTCTTCCAGGCGGGCTACTACGGGACCGTGGCCGCGATCGACGACGCCGACCGGCGGCGCACCCGCGAGGACTTCGCGTTCTGGGGGGTCGAGGCGGTGTTCCTGCCCGAGCAGATCACCGGTTCGCACACGACGCTGTTCCGTTCCGCGGTGGAGACCACCGCCACGACCCTGCTGGGTGAGCCGGAACGCGTCGGCGGGGTGCTGCTGTGGCGCATCCGGCCCGGCGTCGACCCCGTCGACCGGGACGGCGGCGCCTGACGGCCGCACGCCAGGCCGCGACGACGACCGCGGCCGGCCATCCCCACGGGCGTCGCCGGGAATGGCTGCGGCACGCGGTGGTCGCGGCCGTGTGTCTCGGCGCGAGCGTCTGGGTGACCTGCGGGCTGTGGGCCGACCCGTTCGGGCGTACGGTCGCCCACAACGAGGGCGACCACGCGTTCTTCGAGTGGCTGCTCGGCCACGGCGTGCGGATCGTGACCGCCGGCGCGGATCCCTTCCGCACCGACCTGCTCAACGCGCCGGGCGGCGTGAATCTGGCCGCGAACACCTCCATCACGGTGTACGCCGTCGTCTTCGCCCCGCTGACCCGGGTCGCCGGACCGCAGATCAGCTACGTGGTGATCCTCACCCTCAACCTCGCCGCTTCCGCCTTCGCGTGGTACCTGCTGTTGCGGCGTCACGCCGTACGGCACCGCGCCGCGGCCGTGCTGGGCGGGCTGTTCTGCGGCTTCGCCCCCGGCTGGATCTCCCACGCCAACGGCCATCTCAACTGGACGGCGGGGTGGCTGGCGCCGGTGGTCCTCGGGTGGGTCCTGCGGTGGCGCACGCCCACGCGGCGCTGGCTTCGCGACGGCGTCGTGCTCGGCGTACTGCTCGCGGCCGGTTTCCTGACGGCCGCCGAGATGCTGATGCAGATCGCGCTCGCGACCGGCGTGTTCCTGATCGTCTGGAGTTGCGGACGGGGCACCTGGCCGCGGGCCCGTGCGGCGGCGCCCACCGCGTTCGCCGCGGCCGGCGTCGGCGCGCTGGTGGCCGGCACCCTGCTCGCCTATCCGCTGTACCTGCACTTCGCCGGGCCGGGATCGTTCCGCGGGACCGCCTTCCGGCAGCGCTTCTTCGCCGAGGACGCGGCTGCCTTCCTGGTCTGGCCGGACCGGTCGGTCGCGGCGCTCCTCGGCGTGCAGCGCGGCGACCTGGCGCCGAACCCCACCGAGGGGACCTCGTTCTTCGGTGCCCCGTTGCTGGTGCTCGTGCTCGCCGGCACCGTGCTGCTGTGGTGGCGGGCCGATCGGGCGCGCAAGGCGCTGATGCGCGCGCTGACCGTGGTCGGGGTGCTGTTCGCGGTGCTGTCCCTCGGGCCACGGCTTCGCTGGCTCGGCGAGGAGTACGACATAGCGCTGCCGTACGCGTCCCTGACCGGCCTGCCGTTGTTCGACGCGGCGCTGCCGGGCCGGTTCGCCCTGACGGTCGTCGGCGTGATCGGGACGACGCTGGCGCTGCTCGCCGATCGGCTGCTGCGCCACCCGCCGGCGATCCACCTGCGGGTGCTCGCGGGCGCCGGGCTCGCGCTGGCGCTCGTGCCGCTCCTGCCGGCCCCGGTGCTGACCGTGGAGCGCACGGCCGAACCCCGGTTCATCGCCGACGGCACGTGGAAGAGGTTCGCCGCCGACGGCGAGGTGATCACCGCGCTGCCGCACGGGTCGGCCGTCGCGCCGGACGCGCAGCGCTGGCAGGCGTACACGATGGCCCGCGGCGGACGGCAGTTCCGCATCCCGGAGGGCTACTTCCTGGGCCCCGGCGGGCGCAACGGCGCCGGGCGGGTCGGCGCGCCGGGGCGGCGGACCGGTGGGATGTGGACCCGAACCGCCGTCACCGGCCACGCCTACGCCATCGACAATCGGGACCGGTACACGGTGCGCAGCGACCTCGCGTACTGGAAGGTGAGGGCGCTGTTCGTCCCGGACCGGATCATCGGCAAGGACGGCGTGATGTTCCGGGCGGCCCTGGTGCGCACCATGACCGAGTTGTTCGGGCCGGGCGAGCGGGTCGACGACGTGCTGCTCTGGCGGGTGCGTCCCGGCATCGACCCGATGCCGGTGCCGGGCGACGGGCCCGACGGGCCGCCCCGGCCCACCGACTAGTGTCGGCGCGGCGATTCCTCGGTGAAATACGGCGTCTTCCGCTCATGTCCGCGGAGTGGGAGTCTGGACGTGCTCGATCCCCGCGACGCCGATGGGGGAAGCATGGTCGGTTCCCGATCCGCCTTCGAACCCGAGCAGGCCCCGTGCGGTAAGACCGTAGGAGGCGACTGCTACCGCGACACGGACGGCGAGGGCCTCGTCGTCTATGACCTCTTCTACTCCTGCGGCTGCCGCCGCAGTAGGCACGAGTACCACGACGGCACCGTGACCACGCAGGCGATCCGGCACGGACGCCGGCACAAGCTCATCTCCGATGAGCACTCCGAGCACCCGGTCTGACGACAGCCATGAGCGTGTCCCATGACGTCGTCATCGTGGGTGCGGGCGGGGCCGGGCTGCGCGCCGCCATCGCGGTCGCGGAGACCGACCCCCGCCTCAGCGTGGCGCTGGTGTCCAAGGTATACCCCATGCGCAGCCATACCGTGTCCGCCGAGGGCGGCGCGGCCGGCGCGATCGCCGCCGACGACAGCCTCGACGAGCACGCGTACGACACGATCTCCGGCGGCGACTGGCTCTGCGATCAGGACGCCGTCGAGGCCTTCGTGGCGGAGGCTCCCCGCGAGTTGCTGCGGCTCGAGCACTGGGGCTGCCCGTGGAGCCGCGAGCCCGACGGGCATGTCGCGGTGCGCGCGTTCGGCGGCATGAAGAAGAAGCGCACCTGGTTCGCCGCCGACAAGACCGGCTTCCATCTGCTGCACACGCTGTTCCAGACCTCCCTGAAGTACCCGAGCATCACCCGCTACGACGAGTGGTACGCCACCCGGCTGATCGTCGACGACGGCCGGGTCTGCGGCGTCGTGGCGCTGGAGCTGATGTCCGGCCTGATCGAGACGATCACCGGACGGTCGGTGGTGATCGCGACCGGCGGAGGCGGGCGGGTCTTCCCGTTCACCACCAATGCGGCCATCAAGACCGGCGACGGGATGGCGCTGGCCTACCGGGCCGGGGCCCCGCTCAAGGACATGGAGTTCGTCCAGTACCACCCCACCGGGCTGCCGTTCACCGGCATCCTGATCACCGAGGCGGCCCGCGCCGAGGGTGGTTGGCTGCTCAACAAGGACGGCTACCGCTACCTGCAGGACTACGACCTCGGCCGGCCCGCGCCGGGCCCGGTGCTGCGCAGCATGGAGCTGGGTCCGCGCGACCGGCTCTCCCAGGCGTTCGTCCACGAGGCGGCGAAGGGACGCACGATCGGCTCGCCGTACGGGCCGGTGGTCCACCTCGACCTGCGCCACCTGGGCGAGAAGGTCATCGACGCGAAGCTGCCGATGGTGCGCGAACTGTGTCGCGACTACGAGCGGATCGACCCGGTCCACGAGTTGGTCCCGGTGCGTCCGGTCGTGCACTACATGATGGGCGGCGTGCACACCGACCTGGACGGCGCCACCGCGCTTGCGGGTCTCTACGCCGCCGGCGAGACCGCCTGCGTGAGCATCAACGGCGCCAACCGGCTGGGCTCCAACTCCCTGCCGGAATGCCTCGTGTTCGGCGCGCGCGCCGGTCAGGCCGCCGCGCGGCACGCCGCCGAGGCCCGGCCGCCGAGCGCGGCCGTGGAAGCGCAGGGCGACGACGAGCGGCGCCGGCTCGACGAGGACCTGGTGCGCCGGGGCGACAGCCCCGACCGGATCTCCGCGCTGCGGCGGCAGATGCAGGAGATCCTGGAGGACGTCGCCGGCATCTACCGCGACGGCGACAGCCTGACCAAGGCCACCGACAAGCTCCGGGAGCTCAGGGAGCGCGCGGCGACCGCGGCGATCGACGACACCAGCCGCCGGTTCAACACCGAGCGGATCGCCGGCCTGGAACTCGCCGGCATGCTCGAGCTGGCCGAGTGCATCGTGCACAGTGCCCTGCGCCGCGAGGAATCTCGCGGTGCGCACCAGCGCACCGACTTCCCGCGCCGTGACGACCGGAAGTTCCTGGCCCACTCACTGGCGCACCGGGAGCCCGACGGCTCACCGCGTATCTCGCGCCTGCCGGTCACCATCACGCGCTGGCCGCCGGGCGAGCGAGTCTACGGGAGGTGACGTGTCCGAGCAGATCACGCTGCGGGTCGCCCGCTACCGGCCCGAGGAGGAGGACGCGGCGCCCGCGTTCGCCGACTACGACGTACCGTTGCGAGCGGACTGGGCCGTCCTCGACGGCCTCAACCACATCAAGGACGAGTTGGACGGCACCCTGTCCTACCGCTGGTCATGCCGGATGGGCATCTGCGGCAGCTGCGGCATGATGATCAACGGTGACCCGCGGCTGTCCTGCGCGACATTCCTGTCGGACCTCACGCCCGGGCCGGTACGCATCGAGCCGCTGGCCCACTTCCCGGTGATCCGCGACCTGGTCGTCGACCTCACCGACTTCCTGCACCACCTCGGCCAGGTCAGACCCTGGCTGATCCGCGACGAGGAACAGCCGGTGGAGCAGGGGGAATACCTGCAGACGCCGGCCCAGCTCCAGAACTTCAAGCAGTTCAGCATGTGCATCAACTGCATGCTCTGCTACGCGGCCTGCCCGGTGTACGGGTTGGACGACGCGTTCGTCGGCCCGGCGGCGATCGCCCTCGCGCACCGCTACGACCTCGACTCCCGCGACGAGGGCGACCGGGAGCGGCTGACCATCCTCGCCCAGCCGGACGGCGTCTGGGACTGCACGTTCGTCGGCGAGTGTTCCGCGGCCTGCCCCAAGGGCGTCGATCCGGCGGGCGCGATCCAGCAGGTGAAGCTCGCCGCGGCGCTGGACGCGGTGAAGTCACTCGTCCTGCCGTGGCGGTCTCGATGATCTCGCCATGGGAGGCGCGGTACTACCGGCGGCGCATGCCCCGGTGGTGGTGGGCACGGCGGCGGTCCTACACGACGTTCGTGCTGCGCGAGCTGTCCAGCGTGTTCGTCGCCCTGTTCGTGGTCGAGCTCCTGCTGCTCGTGCGGTCCGTGGCCCACGGCGCCGGCGCGTACGAGAACTTCCTGGGCACGATGGCGAACCCGGCGGTGATCGCGCTCAACCTCGTCGCGCTCGCCTTCGTGCTCCTGCACGCCGTCACCTTCGCCAACCTCACACCCCGTGCGATGGTCGTGCGGGTCCGCGACCGGACGGTGCCGTCGCGCGTCGTCCTCGCGGGCGTCTACCTCGGATGGCTCGGGGTCACCGGGTTCCTGGCCTGGCTGGTGGTGGGCTAGATGGCGCACCCGCCGGGCCGGGCCGGGCCGGAGCCGTTCGTCTGGCTGCTGTTCAGCGCGGGCGGGATGGTAGCCGCGCTCGTGCTGCCCGTCCTGCTGGTGCTGTTCGGCGTGGCCATCCCCCTGCGCTGGGTGCCGGCGCCCGACCACGCGCACCTGCTCGCCGTGCTCGGCCATCCGCTGACCCGGCTCGGGCTGCTCGGCGTCTGCGCGCTCGCTCTCGTCCACGCCGCCCACCGGCTGCGGTTCACGGTCGAGCACGCGTTCCAGCTCGGGCGCTTCGACCCGATCATCGCCGCGGCGTGCTACGGCGCGGCGCTCGCCGGCACGGTCGCCGCCGCCTCCGTGCTGTGGGCCTTCCCCTGAGGGTCCGAGCCCGGGCATCCGGCCGGCGCGACGGCGTAAGCGGGCTCGGTCGGCGCGTCGGGCGAGGGACTAGGCTGGGATGGTGACGACTTCCACGTTGCAGGTCCTGCGTCCGGGCCTGGTCGACTACCGCGAGGCCTGGGACGAGCAGCGGCGCCTGCACGAGGCCGTCGTGGCGGGCGAGCGGCCCGACACGATCCTGCTGCTCGAGCACCCGAGCGTCTTCACCGCGGGCAAGCGCACCGAGCCGATGGACCGCCCGTCGGACGGCACCCCGGTCGTCGACGTGGACCGGGGCGGAAAGATCACCTGGCACGGGCCGGGTCAGCTCGTCGGCTATCCGATCGTCAAGCTCGCCGACCCGGTCGACGTGGTGGCGTACGTGCGCCGCATCGAGCAACTGCTCATCGACGTGTGCGCGGAGTTCGGCGTGACGGCGGAGCGGGTCGAGGGCCGCAGCGGCGCCTGGGTCCGGGCCGACGACCGCGGCCCGGACCGCAAGGTGGCGGCGATCGGCATCCGGGTGGCCCGGGGCGTGACCCAGCACGGCTTCGCCCTCAACTGCGACTGCGACCTGTCGCACTTCGACCGCTTCGTCCCCTGCGGCATCCGCGACGCGGGCGTCACCTCCCTCACCGCGGAGCTGGGCCGCCCGGTGGCCGTCGCGGACGTCCTGCCGGTGGTCGAACGACACCTGCCGACGCTGCTGTGAAGCTCTACAACAACCCGCGCGACAAGCGTGTCTTCATCCCCAACAAGGCGGGCGGCGTCTCGCTCAACTTCGGCCACCCGATCGCCTGGTGGATCCTCATCCTCATGACGATCCTCCCCCTGGTCATCGTCGTCGGCGTCACCATCGCCGTCATAGCCTGACCCGGCCTGACCCGGCCCGCCCCGGCCCGCCCCGGCCCGCCCCGGCCCGCCCCGGCCGGGCCGAGATGAACAACCGGGCCCGACGGCCGTTGCCGTCGGCGCCCGCCCGGCGCCAGCTCAGCGACCACCCCCGTCGCCCGGCGGCGGCGTGACGAGGCCGGGACGGCAGATGCGCGGCGTGTGCCACGCGGACTTCCTGTGCCCGTACTTATGAAGGAGAAGGAACCCAGTAAAAGGATCAAGGAAAAACCCGGCCGCCGGAGTTCGCGGTGACGGTAGCCGTGACCTCGACGACGGTCTGCGTCGTCGCCGTGACTGGAGGTTAACAATGTGGCTTCGGTCACCCCACGAGGTTGTTGAAGCCCGCGTGAGGGCCCTCACAGATTCGCCTACGTGAGCCTCGTCGCCCCTGCGACGGTTGATCTTGCATTCGGCGTAACCTCAAAGTCGTGACTATTGCTCCCGAGGGCCGCCGCATGCTGCGCATCGAGGCACGCAACGCCGAGACTCCCATCGAGCGGAAGCCGCCGTGGATCAAGGTCAAGGCCAAGATGGGCCCGGAATACACGCACATGCGCGGGCTGGTCCAGAAGGAGGGCCTGCACACCGTCTGCCAGGAGGCGGGTTGCCCCAACATTTACGAATGCTGGGAAGACCGTGAAGCGACCTTCCTCATCGGCGGCGACCAGTGCACGCGGCGGTGCGACTTCTGCCAGATCGACACAGGCAAGCCCGCCGAGTTCGACGCCGACGAGCCGCGCCGGGTGGGCGAGTCCGTCGCCACCATGGGCCTCAAGTACGCGACGGTCACCGGCGTGGCCCGCGACGACCTGCCCGACGGCGGCGCGTGGCTCTACGCCGAGACGGTGCGCCAGATCCACAAGCTGCAGCCGGGCTGCGGCGTGGAGCTGCTGATCCCCGACTTCAACGCCGAGCCCGACCAGCTCGCCGAGGTCTTCGGCGCGGCACCCGAGGTGCTCGCCCACAACGTCGAGACCGTGCCCCGCATCTTCAAGCGGATCCGGCCGGCCTTCCGCTACGAGCGCTCGCTCGATGTCATCACCCAGGCCCGCGCGGCCGGCCTGGTCACCAAGTCCAACCTGATCCTGGGCATGGGCGAGGAGCGCGCCGAGGTCTCCCAGGCCCTGCGCGACCTGCACGCCGCCGGCTGCGAGCTGATCACCATCACCCAGTATCTGCGGCCCACCCCGCGCCATCACCCGGTGGAGCGCTGGGTGAAGCCCGAGGAGTTCGTCGAGCTGCGCGAGGAGGCCGAGCAGATCGGCTTCGCCGGCGTGATGTCGGGTCCGCTGGTCCGCTCGTCATACCGGGCCGGCCGGCTCTACCGCCAGGCGCTGGAGGCCCGCGGCTGACGGAGAGGCTCCGGCCCTTACACTTTCGGCTATGGCAAAACCCGAGGAGAAGGTTCCGTTCCGCGAGCGCCTGAAGCAGATCGGCCAGGTCTTCGCGTTCACGGCACGGCAGGACAAATGGTTCGTCCCGCTGGTGGTCGGCGCGGTGCTGATTCCCCTGGCGCTCACCGTGCTGTTCGTCCTCCTGGACTTCGGCTGGATCTGGATCCCGATCGGCATCATGGTCACCCTGCTGGCCGTGCTGATCGTGCTGAACCTGCGCTCCAACGCGGCGATGATGAACGCGGCCGAGGGCCAGCCCGGCGCCGCCGCCTCGATCATGGAGAACATGCGCGGCGACTGGCGCGTACGCCCGGCGGCCAGCTCCACCACCCAGTTCGACATGATCCACATCGTGGTCGGCCGCCCCGGCGTGATCCTCCTCGGCGAGGGCCAGCCCCAGCGCGTCCGTACCCTGCTGGGTCAGGAGAAGCGCCGCCTCTCCAAGGTCATCGGCAACGCCCCGATGTACGACTACGTGATCGGCGCCGAGGAGGGCGAGCTCTCCATCCGCAAGCTGCGGACGACCATGATGAAGCTCCCCCGCAACCTGACGGGCAAGGACGTCAACGCTCTGGACAAGCGCCTGGGCGCCCTGCTGGCCCGCCCTCAGATGCCGAAGGGCGCCATCCCGAAGAACATGCGGCCGAGCAAGGGCGCGTTCCGCCAGCAGCGCCCCCGCTGACCCGGGCGCCTCGCCGCCGGCTCTGGGCACCTCGGCGACCCCCTCGGGATCGAGTCACGGGCGGCGTTGTGTCCGTTTGAACGATATGTCCGTGAAAAGTCGACGTTCTGTCGACGCCGTCGACGGTGCAGCAACGCACTCGCTCCGCTGGCCCTGGCTCCTCTCCGACCCGGGGGCTGCTGACCGCCGCCTGCGTGGTCGTCGGCGTCGGGATCCTGGCCTCGGTCATGATGCTGCCGATCGCCACCGACGTCCGCGGGCCCGACCGGGCGAAACTCCAGATCGAGGCCATCAAGTACGGGCTCGGCTTCTTCGCCGCCGGCGGGCGGCGGCCGCGTTGCTCCTGGCCGTACGCCGTCAGCGGCTGTCGGAGCACACTCACGAGCTCGAGCTGCGCAAGCACGCGCACACCGAGGTCGACGCCACCGAACGCGGCTTCCGGCACGCCTCCTTCCATGGCGTCGCGGACTTCACGGAGGCCACCTTCTCCGGAGGCGCCTGGTTCCGCGACGCGACGTTCCACGTCAACGCCGAATTCCGAGGAGCGGCGTTCAGCCTCGAGGCAGACTTCCGCCGGGCGACGTTCCAGGAGAACGCCGGCTTCCGCGACGCCGTCATCTCCGCCAAGGCGGACTTCGACCGGGCGATCTTCTCGGGCGGCGGCTGGTTCGGCGAGGCCACGTTCTGCGGCAACGCCTGGTTCCGCAAGACGCGGTTCCGTGACGTCGCCTGGTTCGGCAAGGCGCACTTCGGCGCCGACGCCCGATTCCGAACCGCCGCGTTCGCCGGCGACACCGCCCTCCGCGCCGCCACCTTCGACGGGATCGCCGAGTTCAGCCGGGCATCATTCGCGGCGGAGGCGGTGTTCGACGACGCGACCTTCGCCGCGAGCGCCTGGTTCGGTGAGGGCAACTTCGCCGGAAGAACCAGCTTCCACACGGCGACGTTCGCGGACGCGGCCTGGTTCGGCGACACCATTTTCCTGGGCGACGCCGGCTTCGACGCAACGCGGATCCAGTCCGAGTCCGTACGGGTCGGCCGGACCACCGCGAAGATCACCAAGGCGCAGCGAGAGGACGTCAACGGCGACAGTCGCGTGGACCTTCTGATCCACGTCTCGACACAAGCCATCGGTCTCCGCGCGGGCGACGCCGTCCTACCCGTGGCCGCAACGCTCCGCAGCGGAGTGCCATTCGTCGGTACCGACCGCGTTCGGGTGCTGAAATGACCACCATGACGGATAAGCACCCGGCCCGCGGGCACATCATGGCGATCGGCCGCGCAGTGGTCGCTGTCGGGCTGGCCGTCATGGGGGGCTTCTTCTCGGTGGGCTGGTATCTGGCAATCGCGTTCGAGGTGCGTCCGATCGAAGGCACGGGCAACGACCTGGCCGCCGCCGGCTACGGGATCCTCCTGCTCGTCACCCTTGCCGTACCGATGATCGCATGGAGGTATCTGCTTCCCAGGGTGCGCTGGTGGGGCATCCCTGCGACGCTCCTGGTCGCTCTCGGCACCTACGCCGCGTTCACCTCGAACCTGTGATCGCTCGCCGTTAGCGGCATACATTGCCCCTGGCGGGACTGGCGCAGCCGGTCCCGCCAGGGAGCTGCTCTGAAGGAGTGCCCCTACGGCTGGGGGTTAAGGGGCTCTCCGCGGATGACGGTGTAGCCCCACCGAGCGTTGTCACTTCTGGGCTTCCGACGGACCCGACTGGGGCTCCCCGGAAGATGTCAGCGCCAGGAGTCCAGACGCCGCTCGGAGAAGGGCGCGCGAACGCGAGTTGATGTGCGCGTCCCGTGCCCGGAGAGCGGCGGTGATGTCGGAAGTGCGCCCGCGCTGCCGCAGGGCCGGCATGAGCGCGCGCAGCGGCGGGATGCGATAGCCGGCAAGGCGCAATTGGTGCACGATCCGCGCGTCCTGGACATCGGCTGGGGTGTAGATGCGTGCACGTCCGCGAACTGCTCGAGTGGGGGTGAGCAGGCCTTGCCGGTCCCAGTACCGCAACGTCGAGGTGGGCACTCCCAGCGCGGAAGCCAGTTCGGAGATGGTCATGGCGTCGTTGGGGCGGACGTCGTCAAGGGGTTCGGCCCTGATCGCGGCGACCGCAGCTCTAGCTAGCTCGACGTGCCGCCGCTCAGCGTGCAGGCAGGCGTGCGCCATGTCGACGAGCGCAAGCACCTCGTTTTCCGTGCCGGCGCGTGCGATGCGTATGAGCTTCTTCGCCTCGGCGGCCCCCACACCTCCGGCGAGGACGACGTAGGTTGCTGCCGCTAGCGCGTGGATTTCGGTCCACATGCGATAACCCGACGGAGTACGCGTGGGCGGCTCCAGTACCCCGTCACGTTCGAGGTTGCGCACCTGCTGGACGGAGCAGCCAGCGTGTCGGGCCACGTCGGCAGTCCGCAAGGGGTGGTGGAGAGTTGCCGCCGTCATCGTCGAGGCCTCACGATCAAAAGTCTCCACTAGCAGTTCAATGTGACGCTGGAACACATGGACATGGACGACATCATCAACCACGCGAAGGTTCTGGACGACGTACTCGTCCTGCAACCGCAACCCGGCGACGCGTCGCCCGAAGTCAGCTGGGGAGACACGTTCATCTACTACGCGCCCGACGGTGTAATCCCGGCGACACAACCCTTCGCCACGATCGTGACGAAGGACTACCCCGACGAGCCCCGTTCTGGTCTGGACCAGCCAGGCACCTTTCGACTCAACATCGCCGCGCCCAAGGCGCAGTTCGCGCGAGTCATCGGCTCATCGCCTCGAGATGCCATGAAAGCCCACCACGACGCCCACGTCCGCGACACGTGGTTCCCCCATCCGGTCTACGGCGGGGCGGGGTGGCTGTCCGTCGTCAACCCCGACACACAACTCCCCGAGGCGCTGAGCCTGCTCGACGCCGCCCACAAGGCTGCGCGCGACCGGCATCAGCGACGAACGGCGGATGACGACGCCGACCAGCCCAGCCCACTAGTGGCTCGAAGCGGCACCCGGCCGCCATCACTTTGACACGCGACACCGTGGTCCGGCGGCCAGCCCACGTGCCAGTGGGCTGTCGCCGACCAAGGACCGCCTTGCGGATACGAGCATTGACGCTGTCGATCGCGTTCGTACCCGGTATGAAATCCGGTGGAGGCCCGCGTGGTGTTCCGCTGGCCCGGCGATCGTGGTCGGGCATACGGTGTGACCGTCCGGAACAGGGGCCTTCGGGGAACACGTATGGGCAGGCCGTTCTTGCTCTGTGGGCTGCGAGCCCGTGTTAGTAGTTGGCCGCCCCTGCGACTGGTCCGGCTGCGCTGCGAGCGCGTATCCGTAGGTGTCGTTCCGTCCCAGCGGTTCCCCACCCAGTCGATCGGTGAAGGGAGCCGCCGCCATGGTTCGTTATATCGGGATGGACGTGCACCGCGAGTTCGCGCAACTGGCCGTCCTTGAGGACGGGCTGGCTCGAGACGAGGGCCGCATCGGTGTGACGCCGGAGGCGTTGCGGGCCTGGGCGGCTGGGCTCCGCGGATGATCAGATCGCGTTGGAGGCGACCGGTAACAGCGACGCGATCGCGAACCTGCTGATCCCTCTCGTGGCGCGGGTGGTGGTGTCGAATCCGTCCAAGACCCGGGTGATCGCAGAGGCGAAGGTCAAGACCGACAAGGTCGACGCGCGGATCCTGGCCCAACTGCTCGCGGCGGACTTCCTGCCGCCGGTGTGGCTGCCCGACGAACGGATCCGCCGGCTGCGCCGGCAGGTGACCCGCCGGGCGCATCTGGTGCGTCAGCGCACCCGGGTCAAGAACCAGGTCCACGCCATCCTGGCTCGCAATCTCGCGCCGACGCCGCCGGTGTCCGACCTGTTCGGCAAGACCGGCCGGCACTGGCTGTCCCGGCAGGTGTTACCCGCCGATGAGCGTGCCAGTGTGCAGGCGCTGCTACGGCAGATGGACTTCCACGGCGACGAGCTTGCCATCGTCGACCGGGAACTCGCCGTCGAGGCGTTCGCCGACCCGATGGTGACCCGGTTGATGACCATACCCGGCATCGACGCAATCGCCGCGATCTCCATCGTGGCCGCGGTCGGCGACTTTACCCGCTTCACCGACGCCGACAAGCTGGTCGCCTATGTCGGGCTGAACCCGAAGGTCCGCCAGTCCGGCAACTCCGCCCCGGTGCATGGCCGGATCAGCAAGGCCGGCCGGGCCCACGTCCGTGGCGTCCTCGTCGAGGCGGCCTGGTCGGCCAGCCACGCCCCGGGACCGCTGCGCGCCTTCTACCAGCGGGTCAAGGCACGCCGCGGCTTCCAAACCGCGATCGTCGCGACCGCCCGTAAGATGACCACCCTCGCCTGGCATCTCGTCACCAAGGAGCAAAATTACGCCTTCGCCCGGCCCGGCCTGACCGCGCACAAGCGACGCAAACTCGAACTGACCGCCGGGGCACCGTCACGGCGCGGGAACTTCCGCATCCCGGGTGCGGCCTACAACGACAAACAGCGACGCGCCGCCGAAACCGCAGTGGCCGAGCAGGCCGAGCACGCCTACGAAGTCTTCGTCGCGCACTGGCAACCACACAATCCCGCGAAAACCCGTGCTGCGACTTGACGATTTCATCCGTCGAGCAGATGACCTTGCGGATCTCCACGTCAAAGGCGAGGAACGGCACGAACTCGGCCCATGCGTCGGACCAGAGCTTCACGATCGCCAGGGTATTTCCTGCCCCAGGTCTCGGCGAACTCCATGAACCGCTCGGTCGCGGCGTCGTGCGTGTCAAAGCCAAACCTTCGAGCGGACGTCAGCGCGAACCTGCTCGCGAGCGGCGCTGCCGGCCTGCTGGCCCAGCAGGCCGGCAGCGCCGTCCGCAGCGTACCGGCCCAGCACAGGTCCACCGTCGGCCGAGACACTCCCGCCAGAGCGGCAGTGTCTTTCTTCGTCCGACCCTCGGCATGCCACAACGCGATCTGCGCCCGCGTCCCGACTGCCGCCGACACTTCCGTGCTGGTCGTCAAGCACGAAGCTCAGCTCGCTAATCCGCCGTCAGGTCCACTCGACCATCCAACCACACCAACGTCACGTAAAAGGCAACAGCATCACGATGCACTAAGCGCCATGTCAACGGACTGACCGGGCAAGCTCGTTCGCCGTCCCACCCGGGTCAACGATGTCGAGCACGTCAAGTGCAGCTTCGTAGCAGGCCTCATCGTCGAGCGCCTCCCGAACAATTAGCCAGAGCGATTCCCGAACACGAGCGGCGCACCGTTCGAGGAGCGCACCGTTTCCACGTTCGACCTCGTCACTGGCTGGAGCGCCGGACAGGATTAGATACATCAACTCAAGCACTGCAATCCGAACCCAGCGCGGCCGGGGGTCGACCAGCGAGGCCGCCAAGACGCCGACCGCCGGCTCAGCCGCGCTGTAAAGATCGGCTTGAGGCACAATCTTGTCTTCGAGAGAGTCTTCGGCGGTATCAATCCTTTCCCGATCCGACTTAAGAAGCGACATTAGAGCTTGCCCCACATCCGCCGCCGAAACGCCTTCGAGCTTCCGGTAACTGCCCCAATCAGTCGCCTCGATAAGTCGCTCAGCAAGACCGGCGGATCCAGCATTTACCTCAGT